>NZ_JACOPG010000010.1 GCF_014287435.1 Roseburia lenta | reverse complement strand
TTTCTCAGTTTTTACTGAATTTTTGGTTTGTTAATTCTCGGATGTCTTGATATTGAGAGTTGATTTTATTCAACTTTCTTTCATCAAAATCTATCTGTATGAAATTTTCAAGGTGCTATTTTGACTGTTTTACCAGTCATTAGAAATCTCAATCTTCTTTGAAATCTCTAATCACAGGTAAAACCTGTTAAGGTCGTAACAAGTCTTTCGACTCGTTACTTCTATATGTAAAACAGAAATATTTTCTGTCTTTTTTCTATAACTGGCAGCCACCTACTCTCCCGGGTCGTCTCCAACCAAGTACCATCGGCCGCTTAAGTCTTAACCATCGTGTTCGGGATGTATAACGGGTGTTTCCCCTAAGCGCATCGCCACCAGCATTGTTAATTGTTATTAAGTTTAGCTTAATAACTCAACAGCGAAACAACTGCTTTACTCGATTTCCTTAGAAAGGAGGTGATCCAGCCGCACCTTCCGATACGGCTACCTTGTTACGACTTCACCCCAGTTATCGAGCCTGCCTTCG
>NZ_JACOPG010000009.1 GCF_014287435.1 Roseburia lenta | reverse complement strand
CGAAGGCAGGCTCGATAACTGGGGTGAAGTCGTAACAAGGTAGCCGTATCGGAAGGTGCGGCTGGATCACCTCCTTTCTAAGGAAATCGAGTAAAGCAGTTGTTTCGCTGTTGAGTTATCAAGAGATAACCTAATATTGCTGGTGGCGATGCGCTTAGGGGAAACACCCGTTATACATCCCGAACACGATGGTTAAGACTTAAGCGGCCGATGGTACTTGGTTGGAGACGACCTGGGAGAGTAGGTGGTTGCCAGTTATATGGGCTCATAGCTCAGCTGGTTAGAGCGCACGCCTGATAAGCGTGAGGTCGGTGGTTCGAGTCCACTTGAGCCCATTGTCTCGAAAGAGACAAACAAATAAATATTTACCATATGGGGGCGTAGCTCAGTTGGGAGAGCACCTGCCTTGCAAGCAGGGGGTCAAGAGTTCGAATCTCTCCGTCTCCACTGAATCTTCGCTAGATAATGAAGATTCGATAGCACCTTGAAAATTTCATACAGATAGATTTTGATGAAAGAAAGTTGAATAAAATCAACTCTCAATATCAAGACATCCGAGAATTAACAAACCAAAAATTCAGTAAAAACTGAGAAA
>NZ_JACOPG010000008.1 GCF_014287435.1 Roseburia lenta | reverse complement strand
GTACCATTGCTGAGCGTACCTGTTTTTAATTCCTCCTCTGCCCACACATCCAGAAGTTGTCCGACTGTGAGATTTTCCGCTTTGGCAACAAATTTCTTTTTCTCATAATCATCCATTGCCTGACGGAGCAGCTTTTCAGTTCCACTTTTGCTTTCTGTTCCAACGCATTCTTTCTGAACAAGATTGCCGCTTGCGTCCTCTACATAGAAGCGGTAGTACCATTTCTTTCCTTTTTTTCTTACAGATCCTTTTGCCATAATCGTATGTCTCCTTTCGATATTAGACAATCGGAACTGATGAAATGCTTCGTGCGTGTAAGTATATCATAACTCCGGTTGTCTTACTATACCGATTCGGAATCTTCGTATAAGACTTCTGATAAAAGATTTGCAAGCCTTTGTTCTGCTGTTTTTGGTTTCTTGGAATAGAGCCTTACAACGTCTGCCATCTCATTAAAAGCATTGATGGTAGGAGTGATTTCCCTTAAGAACATAATCTCATTATATTCATCATTCGATTCAAACCCTATTGTTTTGGCAATATCCGTCTGACCAGCATTCCCCTTGAAGTTTTTGCAGGCGAACTGAAAGGAATCCAAAAACAGACCATATTGTTTTAACATCAGCAGTAATAAATCTTTTGAAAAAGCATCTTCTTCTTTGGTAAGGGCAAGCGGTAACTGTTCCAGAATATCTCCCATCGCATCACGAATCTGTAA
>NZ_JACOPG010000007.1 GCF_014287435.1 Roseburia lenta | reverse complement strand
TAACACCTTCAAAATTTCATACAGATTCTTTGAATCAAACCTTCTTGGTTAAGCCTTCGATCTATTAGTAACAGTCAGCTACATGTATTACTACACTTCCACCTCTGTCCTATCTACCTTGTAGTCTTCAAGGGATCTTATCTCCTTAAAGGAGGGGATATCTCATCTTGAGGGGGGCTTCACGCTTAGATGCCTTCAGCGTTTATCCCGTCCAGACTTGGCTACCCGGCTATGCCATTGGTTGACAGCCGGTACACCAGTGGTCCGTCCAACCCGGTCCTCTCGTACTAGGGTCAGCTCCTCTCAAATATCCTCCGCCCGCGCCGGATAGGGACCGAACTGTCTCACGACGTTCTGAACCCAGCTCGCGTACCGCTTTAATGGGCGAACAGCCCAACCCTTGGGACCTGCTACAGCCCCAGGATGCGATGAGCCGACATCGAGGTGCCAAACCACTCCGTCGATGTGAACTCTTGGGAGTGATAAGCCTGTTATCCCCAGGGTAGCTTTTATCCGTTGAGCGATGGCAATCCCACTTTATACCACCGGATCACTAAGTCCTACTTTCGTACCTGCTCCACCCGTCGGTGTCGCAGTCAAGCTCCCTTCTGCCTTTGCACTCTTTAAATGGTTTCCGACCATTCTGAGGGAACCTTTGAGCGCCTCCGATACCCTTTCGGAGGCGACCGCCCCAGTCAAACTCCCCGCCTGGCATTGTCCCATCACCGGATTACGGTGACTGGTTAGAAATCCAATACTACAAGGGTGGTATCCCAACAGCGACTCCCTAGAAACTGGCGTCCCTAGTTCATAGTCTCCCACCTATCCTGTACATGCAGTACCGAATCCCAGTACCAAACTGGAGTAAAGCTCCATGGGGTCTTTCCGTCCTGGCGCGGGTAACCAGCATCTTCACTGGTACTTCAATTTCACCGGATGCATTGTCGAGACAGTGCTCAAATCATTACGCCTTTCGTGCGGGTCGGAACTTACCCGACAAGGAATTTCGCTACCTTAGGACCGTTATAGTTACGGCCGCCGTTTACTGGGGCTTGAATTCAAAGCTTCGCCGAAGCTAACCTCTCCTCTTAACCTTCCAGCACCGGGCAGGCGTCAGCCCATATACATCACCTTACGGTTTCGCATAGACCTGTGTTTTTGCTAAACAGTTGCTTGAGCCTATTCTCTGCGGCCTGATTTCTCAGGCACCCCTTCTCCCGAAGTTACGGGGTCATTTTGCCGAATTCCTTAACAATGCTTCTTCCGTCGGCCTTAGGATTCTCTCCTCATCCACCTGTGTCGGTTTACGGTACGGGCACATGGCAAACAATAGCGGCTTTTCTCGGCACAGACTCTACTCGCTTCGTTACTTCTAGTTCACTCCACATCACGCTCTTGGATTATACGGCAGATTTGCCAACCGTACTCCTCCTTCGCTTGTACCGGTCTTTCCATTCCCGGCTCGAGCTTTGTCCATGCGTCCCCACAGTTCTGTTACCATGCGGTACAGGAATCTCAACCTGTTATCCATCGACTACGTCTTTCGACCTCGCCTTAGGCCCCGACTTACCCAGCGCAGATCAGCTTTACGCTGGAAACCTTAGATATTCGGCCGTAAGGATTCTCACCTTACTCTCGCTACTCATTCCGGCATTCTCTCTTCTTATCCCTCCACTGCTCCTTTCGGTACAGCTTCGTCGGTATTAAGAATGCTCCTCTACCACTTATACTTGTGTATAAATCCACAGCTTCGGTGTTGTGTTTTAGCCCCGGACATTTTCGGCGCAGGACCTCTCGACTAGTGAGCTGTTACGCACTCTTTGAATGTATGGCTGCTTCTGAGCCAACATCCTAGTTGTCTATGAAATCCCACATCCTTTTCCACTTAACACATACTTTGGGACCTTAACTGGTGGTCTGGGCTCTTTCCCTTTTGACTATCCAACTTATCTCGTATAGTCTGACTCCCATACATCATCTTTATGGCATTCGGAGTTTGATATTCTTTGGTAAGCTTTGACGCCCCCGCGGAAATTCAGTGCTCTACCTCCACAAGACTAATATGAGGCTAGCCCTAAAGCTATTTCGAGGAGAACCAGCTATCTCCGGGTTCGATTGGAATTTCTCCCCTATCCACACCTCATCCCCACCCTTTTCAACGGATGTGGGTTCGGTCCTCCAATGACGATTAGATCATCTTCAACCTGGACATGGATAGATCACCCGGTTTCGGGTCTACTCTCACTGACTATGCGCCCTATTCAGACTTGGTTTCCCTTCGGCTCCAGACCTTTAGTCCTTAACCTCGCCAGTAAGCGTAACTCGCCGGACCGTTCTACAAAAAGTACGCGGTTCATCATATAAAGATGTTCCACAGCTTGTAAACACAGGGTTTCAGGTTCTCTTTCACTCCCCTCCCGGGGTTCTTTTCACCTTTCCTTCACAGTACTTTGCTCTATCGGTCACTAAGTAGTATTTAGGCTTACGGGGTGGTCCCCGCTCTTTCCATCAAGGTTTCTCGTGTCTCGATGTACTCTGGATCCTGCTCGGTCATCTCTCTTTTCGCTTACGGGGCTTTCACCCTCTCTGGCTGGCTTTCCCAAAACCATTCTGCTAAAATCGATGAATCCTAAATGCAGTCCGAACCCCGAAACGCACGCGTCTCGGTTTGGCCTCTTTCGGTTTCGCTCGCCGCTACTCCCGAAATCGATGTTTCTTTCTCTTCCTCCGGGTACTTAGATGTTTCAGTTCCCCGGGTTCCCTTCCTAACGTTATGGATTGGCGTTAGGATAACTGGAGTCCATCCAGTTAGGTTTCCCCATTCAGATATCCACGGATCACAAGTTATTTGCACTTCCCCGTGGCTTTTCGCAGCTTATCACGTCTTTCGTCGGCTCTTAGTGCCAAGGCATCCACCCTGCGCTCTTCTTTGCTTAACCTCGCGTTGCATAGCGTTGCAACATTTTGTTTTGCTTAAAAAAGCTTTTCTCAGTTTTTACTGAATTTTTGGTTTGTTAATTCTCGGATGTCTTGATATTGAGAGTTGATTTTATTCAACTTTCTTTCATCAAAATCTATCTGTATGAAATTTTCAAGGTGCTATTT
>NZ_JACOPG010000005.1 GCF_014287435.1 Roseburia lenta | reverse complement strand
AACAGACCATATTGTTTTAACATCAGCAGTAATAAATCTTTTGAAAAAGCATCTTCTTCTTTGGTAAGGGCAAGCGGTAACTGTTCCAGAATATCTCCCATCGCATCACGAATCTGTAATTCTCTCTTATCCGTAATGTCGGTTTCATATTCATCTGTTTCCCCTTTGAGCCATTCCACGGATACATGGAGTGCTTCCGAAAGACCTTCCAGCACCATTTTTTTCGTATTGTCAATCGAACCATTCTCATAACGCAGGATTGTAGAAGCGGTAACACCCATCTTTTCTGCGACATAAGGCTGTGTCAGATTCAATTCCAGACGGCGCTGTTTTATTCTGCTGCCTATCAGCTTGCGTAGTTCTTTATCTTTCATGCTGACTGCCTCCTTTTTCGGTATGTATGAATTATAGCATTGTTTTTCTGAAATTGCAATATGCAATATAATATTTACTTTTAATATTTCGTAACGCTTGACAAAAAGATATGAAAAGGATATACTTACATCACAAGAATTGCATAATGCAATTTATAAGGAGGTGATTATATGACGCAAAGAAAAATTGCATTATCCATCGAAGAAGCTGCTGACTATACGGGAATCGGCAGAAACACCTTAAGACAGCTTGTAGAATGGAAGAAACTTCCAGTATTAAAGGTTGGTCGCAAAGTCCTGATTAAAACCGATATTCTGGAAATGTTTATGGAAGCGAATGAAGGTCGTGATTTGAGGGATAGAGGAAATGTAAAAGCCGTAACAAGAACTGCGGCAAATTAAAAAGGCGGCTTCCAAAGAAACCGCCAAAGGTTCTATCAGACCGAAGCCATGATATACCTACACGCAAGAAGATTATACCATGTGCTTCTTCTGATACGCAACCAAGAACTTATGTTTGCAAGAGAAAGGAGAATGTAATAATGGCAAAATCAACAAAAAGTTATGAAGAACGAATGCTTGAAATGGAAAAGAAAGAGCAGGAAAGCCTTGAAAAGGCGAAAAGATATGCAGCACAGAAGAAAGAACTTCTGAAGCGAAAGAAAGCCGAAGAAAGTAAAAAACGAACCCATAGGCTCTGTCAGGTTGGCGGTGCGGTGGAATCCGTTCTTGGTTCGCCTATTGAGGAAGAAGACATCCCAAAGCTGATTGGTTTTCTGAAAAAGCAGGAAGCCAACGGGAAATTTTTCTCAAAGGCAATGCAGAAAGAAACAAATACCGATATGGAGGAAGTGTAATGGCGGAGGGGATGAGGTTTTCATTCCCTTCATTGCTTTTTTATGAAGGGCGCACTTATGGACAACCAGAGGTCGTCCCAATAAGTTTGCCACAAGTGGCAACCGGTCTGCGCTCACGCTTGCCGGGCTCGTTCCGTCGGCGGGGCTTTCAGCCAGACCTGCTCATGCCGCAGGAGGCACTCTTCGCCAGAGGGGCGCATTCCATGCAGGCTGCTATGCGCAGGGCACTCTTACGCAGAGGGCGTTCCGGCAATGCTGCTTTTCCTAAAACCGAAAGCAATGTTGCCGGAAATCTATGCCGGATGTGCAGAAAGGAGGCCTCCAGACATGGCGATTTTTCATTATACACTCAAAATAGTCGGACGTAGTAAAGGGAAATCTGTTATCTCCGCTTCCGCATATCTCAATGGGGATGTGATGAAAAATAAGGAAACCGGGCGAATCAGTTATTACACTTCTAAAAAAGAAGTGGTCTACACCAGTCTGATGATGTGCGAAAACGCACCTCCTGAATGGCAGATAGTACCAGAGGAAAATATAAAACGCTTTCAGAAATCTGTCCGATACAAAAAGTCAGCAGATAAAGAAGCTGCTTTAGAAAAATTTAAAATCACATTTCAGAAACAGAGGTTATGGAATGAGGTATTGAAGATTGAAAAAAGTGCGGATGCCCAATTTGGCAGGTCATTTGAATTTGCCCTTCCCAAAGAATGGAACAGACAGGAACAAATTCAATATACAACTGACTATATCCAAAAAACTTTTGTAGATAGAGGAATGTGCGCTGATTGGAGTATCCACGATAAAGGGGATGGCAACCCCCATGTCCATCTGCTTCTGACTATGCGTCCTTTTAACCCGGATCATTCTTGGGGAAAGAAAGAAGTCAAGGATTGGGATTTTGTCAGAGATAAAAACGGAAATATCGTGATTGATGAATCCCATCCGAACTGGTGGCAGGATAAGAAAAACCCTGACCGTCATGGAATCCGTATCCCTGTATTAGACGAAAACGGAATTCAGAAGATTGGTGCAAGAAACCGCCTGCAATGGAAACGGGTGCTGACCGATGCTACTGGATGGAACAATCCAAAAAATTGTGAACTATGGCGGAGTGAGTGGGCAAAGGTGTGTAATGAACATCTTTCTTTGCATAATCAGGTCGATCACCGTTCTTATGAAAAACAGGGAAAACTCCAGATTCCTACCATCCATGAAGGTGCTGACGCAAGAAAGATTGAACAAAAGTTTCTTGTCGGGCAGGAAATAAAAGGTTCGTGGAAAGTAGCGGAAAATCAAATCATAAAACAACAAAACACGTTATTGCAAAAGATACTGGACACCTTTGGAAAAGTATCGGGTGCATTATCATTATGGAAGGAGCGATTAAATGACATTAGAAGAAAGCCGGGAAATTATACCCTTAATGGAGTCCATGATTGGGCAAATCGAAGAACAGCAGACCTTAATGACAGAAATGATTCTGGAAATGCAGAACCGGGACACCCAACTCTCTCTTATGCAGGAACAGAATCAGAAATTGCAAAAATTAAACAGCGAGTTATCCGAGCTGCTCAACATTTTGCCAAATACCGAGGAACTGCTTTCCAAGATGGAAGAACAGAAAACGAAGATAGAACTTTTGGAAAACGAAAATCAGCAATGGCAGAAATTGGCACAGAATCTGAACAGCGAAAACAGTTTATTGCTGAAACAGAACACCGAATTGCTGAACTGGAACAGCAAATAAGGAAAGGACGTGATATAGATGAACGAATCCAGAGAATCAAAGAACGCCGAACAGTTGGAAGAACTTCTGCTCTTGACCGAGGAGATACAAGAAGAACTGGAACAGAAAGACCAGCTTATCGTGGAACTGAAGACGCAGCTCAGCGAATCTCTGACCTTGAACGAGAAATTAAACAAAGAGAACAGAGCCGGGAATATTCAAGCATTAAAGAACGACTTGAAGCTGGCAGACAGAGCATTGCAGATCGAGAAAGAGAAGCTGCGAAGCGCAAACGTCACGATAGGGGAATGTCAAGATAAAATACGATGCTTAACACAACAACGGGATTATGCCCGGATACATCAGAAAATCGTAGAGATACCGGTAGAAAAGCCGGTGCTCTATGAAAAATGTGAAGCCTGTGACCGGACAGCCTATCAGAATGAAAAAGCGAAATACGAAACACAAAAAGAGCGACTTGCAGGACAGTATAAAGCAAAAACGGTAATATTCCAAACAACCTTGTTCCTTCTTGCATGGTATTCGCTGACAACCACTCTTTTTCAGGCAGTACAGTCAGATGTGTTCCTTTCCGATTGTAAATCATTCTTCCATGATGCAGCGTCATTCATACAAACTTTTATCGGATGGACGATTGCTGCCGGACATTCTGCGGCACAGATTAGTACCAAAATTCCAAATGCGTTTATAGCCGGAATCATATATTGGTTATTGCTGATATTGGTTGTCGGAATATGCGTAGCAGGAACAGGGATACTGGTGATACTGATAGAAATAAAGGTTATAGAATTATATAAGAAAAACTGTTGGGATTTTATTACTCTACTGATGATACTGACAAGTGCTGCTGTCATCATTTATTTTGGAGAATCCATCAAAAAAACACTGTCAGTAAATCTTCTATTGCTTTTTGTACTTTCGCAAGGAGTATATGTTGGACTTAGATGTTATTTGAAAAATCAGTTAAATACCAAGCTATATTGATCAAAATATGATAAAAAACGTATAAAAGCAGGGGATAAAAACACACATCGTCCCCTGCTATTATATTATCCTTTTCCAATTTCTAGTAGGATATGCCTGTTTCATTATGCTTTTTTAAAAGCCTTAGTTTGAATGCTTTACTGTATTTCTTCCTAGACATAAATATGCTCCACATGGTACATAAAAAAGGACATGGCAATACCTCCTTGATACCACCGTATCCTTGAAAAAGGGCGACTTTAACACACCCTCCGTATTCTCATTTTTACAAAAGAAAACGGCGGTTTTGATTGTTATTTCAAAACCGCCGTTAAAATGGCATGAGAACTTTCTACTTCATAAGCGGTTTTTTTTCATGCTTATGAAGTAGAGAATTTTTACCTTATCGTAAATTCGCAAGATAAATTATATGTATCGTAATCCCAATCTCTTTCACTTTCAAAGAACGCAAATTGTTTAATCAAACGATAGTGTCCAGCAGGCAATTCTCCATAAAAACTTTTAACATCAATTTCTAATGTTAATCGTTCGTTAGGCTTAATAAAGCAATCCTTTTCATTGCTCTTTGAGGGGTCATCAAGCTGTTTAAGTTGATACCAAGTGCCGGATTGTTCAGCTTCTATTTCAAAATAATCTGGTGAATATTGGTATTCTTTATCAGAAGTATTTTCTATTAGAAATGAAAGGTGCTTTAAGTCTAAATCCTTTTCTGTACTCATTGAAATCTTCAAATCGCCCAAAGTGTCAAGCGCTTCTTCACTTCCATAAGGAGAAACCTCATATTCTTCGGAATAATCTTGTACTACATGATTATCACTGTCCTTTGCTTGACTACACCCAACAATACACACCAATAACAATAAGGTTAGAAACATACATATTATTTTTTTCATTTGTCCTTATCTCCTTTCTTTTAAATTTATAATAGCAATAAAATGTCTATTTTCAATCAACTTTCATTGCAATTTATTTTCACTGTAACACATGCTCCCCCTGCTTTATTATTAGCAATTTGGATATTTCCGCCATGTCTTTCACTTAAAATCTTACTAATATTCAGCCCTAACCCCAAATGTTCAGTAGCTATATCTTTCGATGATTTATAAAATGGTAATGTCGCCTTTTCAATATCAATATTTTTAAACCCGCAACCATCGTCTGAAACAGATATAACTAAATTATCATTCTCTATTACTACGCTAATAGCAATATCACTTTTTGCGTATCTAATACTATTAGAGAGTAAGTTTTCATAAATCTGCATGACTGTATCTAAATTGATAAACAAGGTTATATTATTACCGCTTGTAGTAATTGAAAAATGTTTGTCATAACAAAGTGCTTCTGCTGTGTTATTAAAATTATCAATAAGTGAATGAAATGTAATCTGTTGTCGTGGAATATCAATATCCTCTAACCTGTATAAGTTCGTCATAGCATTTACATATTTTTCAAGACGTGAAATATTTTTTGACATTACTGATATTTCATCTAATATTTCTTGTTGTGATACTAAGCCTTTGGGAATAAAGGAAAGCAGCATAGTAGCATGACCCTTTAGTAAAGTCAAAGGAGTGCGTAAGTCATGCGAAAAAGCAGCATTTAGACGGCGCTGTTCAGCAAATTGTCGAAACATAGTTTCATTATTTTTCGACAAACAGTCTTTCATTTTTTCAAAGGCATGACAAAGTTTCCCCATTTCATCATTTAATGGATATGATAACGTAAAATCTAAGTCATTTGCTTCAATTTTATGATACGCATTAGTTAATAGCTTAATAGGTTTCGATAATTTTTTTTTATAAAAAAATGTTACACAACATATCATACTAATAGATAATACGATAGGAATAATTGCAATATTTAATGAACCTAAAGCACTGTCAATAAGCCTATCCCGGTTTGTAAAATTAGGTAAAACTTCGATATATGAAACATGGTTCGGATAGACATATTCGTGTACTGGGCGTTCTTTTTGATAATCAACATTGAACTTGCATATCTCGTTTCCTTTCGTGTCAAATATTGTGTATTTTGTTTGGTCATTACTATAAGTGGCGGTAAATGAGCCATTTTCCGGTATATCATACCTCGTTGACAGATTTTCATACTTATAGTTTAAATTTATTCTGTATCTGTCAACCATTGAAATTAAAAGTATACAAATAATTATTCCAATCAACAACGAAAACAAAGCATAAAGAACAAAGGTCATTCTAATACTCATGCTATTTAACCGATTGAACAATCTGCTTCTCTTTAATTTTTCCATCTATATCCGCACCCCCAAACAGTTTCAATGTAAGGTCTATCGCCTAAAGATAAAAATTTTGCCCTAATACGTCTGATATGTTCTGTAACAACTGTATTATCACCAATGCCGTCTAATCCCCAAACTTTTTCATAAATAGTTTCCCGGTCAAAAACAATTCCTTTGTTTTGCGAAAGGAAAGATATTATATCAAATTCCTTTTTGGTAAAAGCCATATCCTTATTATGATAAAACACAATACGTGAGGAATAATCTATAACCATATCTTCATCAAATTGCACCTTTGAAGATATATTGTGTCTTTTTTCTCTGCGAAGATGTGCTGCAATGCGAGCTTCTAATTCATCAACAGAAAATGGTTTTATTACATAGTCGTCTGCGCCAATAGAAAATCCTTTTATTTTATCACTATCTTCAATGCGTGCTGTTAAAAAAATTATAGGGCATGAAACATAATCCCGTATCCTTTCGCAAACAGTAAATCCATCTATATCTGGCATATTGACATCTAACAAAATAATGTCAGGTTTTTTTTCTACTTCTTTTAATGCAGCATTTCCTGCTGTTGCAGTATATACCGTATATCCAAGTTTGCTGAAATAGCAATACAGCATTGATACAATTTCTTTTTCATCGTCTACAATTAAAATACTCTGCGCCATAAATATGCCTCCATTGTGAATATCTGATTTAAGATTATCAAACAAAAATCTATTTCTAATCAATTTCTTTAATTTTCGATGTCATTAGTTATTATATATGGCAATATGAGTTGTAGCAACTTTACTCTACATGTTTTATGCTCTATTACTATCCACACTATGATGTGTGTAATCATATCCCGAAAGCCATACCAAACAAAGCAGTCTATGGCAGATTTAGAAATAAGTCCTATGATTATTGAAAAATAAGAAAATATAAAAATTAGAGTGAAGTAATTATATTACAAAAATGAAAAACGGGAGATACACAGATATTGTGCTATCTCCCATATTGTTTTTAGTGTCATATCAAGGCTCATTTATTAGTGGTAAAATTAGCGTTTTTCTATATTTCTCAAAATGCTTGAAAGTAAAGTGTTCATATGGATAATCGAAAATCAGATATAAACTTTTGTTTAAATTGCCTATAATTCAAGTGAATCTTCTGCATCCACCCACATCTGTAAATTGCCATCAAGATATAATCTTGCATATTCCAAAGGCTCATCCACAGCCAATGAAGTAAGCGCACATTCTGATCCATATGTGGTTTTTAAATTTTTTTCAGCTTCCCAACAATTAATGCGAAGCATATATCCGGCACTTGTGTAAACATCAATACTATCGTGGTTTATGTTGTATTCTGCATAAATTGTTCTCATTGTATCTTATCTCCATTTTTTAATAATCATTTACAGAGTTAAATATCGAAAACATTTCATTCAGTTCACCATGTCGTTATTGTTATATGTTATACTATGTACGAATTTTTCTTTCCCTTAATTTTTCCCATATTAAGGTTCATGAAAACCAATGAGAGAATATAATACAAGGGAAAGAGTAAGGGAAAGTTCACTTGCTACAAACTTAGTATTTTCAAGGGTTTGTGAGGAATTTGATAATCAAATATAACAGTTATTAAATTTCCTAAAATAAGTGAAATATCAACTTGAATTTGACTTAATATCCATGGTCAACATGCTGCCACTTTCCGCCATCTGTTCTAACTAAAATCCACTTCCAATCACTGTATGTACTATTTGGATTCAAAGAACCGTTTCCACCAGATGAATCAACATCGAATGAAGATAATAAAACAATGACTTCATCTGCATTGTTTCTGTCTGCCCAATCTTTATGATCTTTCGTGCAGTCATCTCCGGCATAGTAAATTTCTGTGAGAGTGCATCCTTTCCAGTCACTCTTAAACTCCTTTTTTATTGTGTCAATAGCGGCTTTAATATCCTCTTCTGAATAGTTCTCTGATTCAACATTATGAGTTTTTACTTCACTGACATCTCCACCACAAGCACTCAAACCAAATAAAAGCATAATACATAGCATTGTACATACGATTTTCTTCATACAAGACCTCCTTAAATTCCGACTTTCCTAACTTAAGATTCCATTTTGGAACCTCAAGTTATAATTCAACTTTATTTGATGTCACATTTTGTGACCTCAAGTTTAAACATATCGAATTCGCCCTGTTTAAACATGCTCCTATTGTTCCGTCAATTCTGCTCTTTGAATTACATCCCTTATCACACCAATGTCTTCCATTCGATTGATTGCAAAACACTTCTTCCCTGCATCCTTTATCGAAGCCCCGATATGATATCCTTCCTTCTCATCCAGAATTAGGAATCTATCATGAAATGCCGTACTTCTTTTCACTTCCAATGTTGGATATTGTGCATTGAAATTTGTGATATCCTGATTCGTAATCCTTGCATTCGGATATGTATAGGCCAGAACAGATACCTGATCTTTTTTCTTTGCCAGGATATTTAATGTCACAACATCTATGTAGCCATCAATCAAGATAATACTTTGTTCTGCCCTTGCTATAAGCTCTGTCAATAAATTAAATGCATCAAATATCTGTCCATCATAAAATACTTTTTGATTTGATTCCTCATGGTCTGCTATATAGGCAAATACCTGCTCAAATCGTTCATCCGTTCTTTGCTCGAATGCATGTCTCTGCAAATCTGACTCTATTTGTCTTGCTTCTAAATGATTTACCTTGTCAATCAGCAGAGAATTATTTGCAAGATATTTTCTCATTTCAACATATGTTTCCATTATTCTGATACTAACTTTGATGGCAATTTCACTTCTTAGAACCGCAGAAAGCATCGCAATACCTTGTTCAGTAAATACATATGGCATATATCTTCTGCCGCCACGTTCTTCTATCATTTCATCTGGCTTTGAGGTCGCAAATTGCGACCTCAAAAATTCAAACTCCTCATTTGTCAATTGAAATCTAAAACTTTCTGGAAATCTTAATATATTTCTTTTCACAGCCTCATTCAAACGTTTTGTTTCAACTTGATACAACATAGCCAAGTCACTATCCAGCATCACCTGTTTCCCGCGAACGTTATATATCAGATTCTGAATCTTAATATCATCAGCTATAACTAATTCCACTTTTTCTTCCATTGTGCATCCTCATCCTTACAATATATTTGATGTCGCAATTTTCGACCTCAAGTCTACTTTTCGTCCTTCTTCATAATCTCGTGCATTCTTACATAATACTCCAGCATCCGAACCACATACTCTGGTGCATTTCTATGACCTAGTTCCCAATCAGTAACCGTCTGATATGGGATTTGATATGTATCGCAAAAATCTCTGCGATTCATACCCGACATTTTTCTTATTTCTTTAATTTTATCTGCACAATCCATCTTGGTACCTCCAAATATATCTCATAACTTCTTTAATCGTATACCTTCACTTATAATATATCAGCATCTCAGAATATATGCAATGCATATATTCTGTTTTACGCCACTTTAACTGCTCCTATATCCATACCTGTACTCAATCTAAAATAGTATATTAATCGTCCATTTGTGTTTTTGCAGAATGGTTCATAACTTATAGCGCTTGCCATCTGTTCCCTATGCTTCTGCAAAATCTGCGGACCATATTTCATTAACATCCTGCTCATTACATCGATGCATCTTTCAAAAGCAACATTGTCTTTATCATCTTCAAAATATCTTGTCATCAAAATCCTCCTGTTTTCCAAATAAAAAAGCCTGTCCTTAGGAAATTCCTAAAACAAGCCACTCATAAAATTACTATAAATGATTACTACTTTTCGATCTTATCCTATCCCATCAACGCAGGAATACTTCCTGCTCTCTAGATAGGATTAGATATTATTATAACCTTACTTTAAACTATTACGCAACGTAGGAGTCAATAGAATATTTAAAATTTTTTATTCTATTTAAGATTTTCCACATATTCTTCCAAGCACAATCCACTCTGATGAATCTCCTCTGCTGCTTCTTTTCCCACATAGCGATAATGCCACGGTTCATTAGCAACTCCTGTAATGCTTGTCTTTCCGGACGGATATCTTTGAATAAATCCGTATTTGTATGAATTCTCCAGTAACCAGTTATAAACATCATCACGAGAACATTTAGAAGTATCTGCATTGATATCTACCGCAAGTCCAAGCTGATGCTCGCTTGTCCCCGGTAATGCTACCCATTCCATTGCTGTTTCCTCTGCCATGTGTTTTGTATAACCTTCACTTCGATATGAGGCTATCTTGTCATCTAAAATCTGTTGCTGCTCCTCTGCTGTTCTGTAACCATCTCTAACAAACGGATATACACCTGCATTTCTCGCATCATCAAACATTTCCTGCAAGTATGGATAGATTCTTGAATCTATTTTCTGACCATTACTCAATTCCATGAGATCCATTTCATAATCATCTGGAATATAATTATCCCGATTTACCAACACCAGTTCCCATCCATACTTATCACTTGCAATGGGATGTTCTTCCTGTTTTATAGTCCCAAAACCTTGTAACTTTTCCGGTAGCCCGACCGCATCATTGGTTACAAATGTATGTCCTACATGAATAAGAAAGAAAAGAACGAACAACAGAGTTATCTTTTTCAGAAAGTTCTTTTTCCTTTTCATCTACTTAATCTCCGTTTTATGATAGACATGATACATAAGCGGAACCATCAAAATACTTAGGATTGGATAAATGACCAGCATGATTGGTATCGAGCCGACAATCTTACCGCCAATATGATATAAATCAAATGTATTGATAATCTCATTGATCTGTAGCAAGCGGTCTGGGAACACACCCAATATTCCCGATAAGAAATCGAAATTTGATACAAACAGTGGTAAAAACAGGATTGCAAAAGGTATTGTAACCGCAACAACTGCTGTATGCGTCTTTGCTGACACAAGCATAGACAGAAACAGGCAAAATACGGTTCCAATATATCCGGCAACTACCGTGAGCAAATACAACTGCATATAGGTGATATTGTAAAAAGATTTCCAATGCCAAAAGCCTGTCTGTATCATGACATTTCCACCTTGCGCTCCAAGACATCCCAATACCACAAGTGAATACAGCGATATTACAATAAAGTAAATAACTGATACCACGATAAATCCTGCCATGATCTTTGCTCTCGTTCCCCTATCCCTTCCGTATTTTGTTGAGAAAAATATGGAATCTGATTTCCAACTAAATTCATTGGAAAAGATACCTGACACCAAGAATGCTGACACAAGCATAATGAGCATAATAATCGTCTGAGCGTAACTCAGTGCTGATTTCCAGCCATCGTAGTCCTCATAGTATAAAGGTGCTTTCATCTCACGGTACTGCTCTATCAAAAATGCTTTCTCGTTTTCATCGAATAAACCATCAGCATCTTCGGAGTTCAACCATTTTTCCAAACTCTTTCCACGGTTCTCATAGATCTGTCCCACTTCTTCTTTCGATAAGGAATCAATACGATAATAATTAAAGTCTCTAAATTCGCAAAATCCCATATTGATCATGTCCTTGATTTCTGAAAACCCTTGTACCTTGGAATCATGCAATAAGTTAGCAGAATCATCTCCAGGGCGAATGGGATATTCTTCACTAATCTTTTTATATTCATCCAGGACCGCTTGTAATGCTGCTTCATCTAAAACACCTTTCCACTTCTGCTTTTCTTCCCGCAGACTCTTTGCTGCTGCGATTCCTGTATGAGATTTGCCCTGCTCATCCAAAAAACTGACATTCGTGATTGCGAAATAGCAGGATATCAAAAGTGAAAATAACAACACGACCAATGATACTTTACTGAGGCTCTTAGAAAAGATTTTCTTAATCTCATATCTAATCATTCCATCTCACCACCCTTTTCACCGAAATAATATAAGAACACATCCTCCAATGTCGGCTCCACCACAGATGCTCCAGCAATCGGTGGCTCACCGGCAATAATACGCAATTCCACCATTCCCCTTTCCGATTTCATATTAGACACCTTAAATTTTTTCATCATCTTCGTTGCATCTGCCTGTGATACTTCACACGCATATACCTTTTCCTGCATAGAAGCAAGTGTCTGATCAAGGTTTCCCTGCTGCATGATTTGTCCATCCTTCATCAGCCAGATTTCATTGGCAATATACTCTACATCTGAAACAATATGCGTCGATAAAATAACAATCCGATCCTCTGAGAGTTCACTAATCAGGTTTCTAAAACGCACCCTTTCCGTCGGATCAAGTCCAGCCGTAGGCTCATCCAAAATAAGAATTTTGGGATTGTTTAGCATTGCCTGTGCAATTCCTGCTCTACGTTTCATTCCACCGGACAGCTTCTTCATCTTCTTATTTGCTGACTTTGTAAGTCCAACCTGTGCAAGCAAGTCCTTTACCCGTTTACCAGCAACCATAGGTCGAATACCCTTTAAACTGGCAATATACAGTAAATAGTCTTTTACTGTGAAATCCGGATAGAATCCGAACTCCTGAGGTAAGTATCCAAGCAAATTTCGATATTCTCCATCCATTTTGAAAATATCCTTTCCATCGCACAGAATCTGTCCGCTTGTCGGTGGCAAAAGGGTACAGATCATTCGCATAAGCGTTGTCTTGCCTGCACCATTCACACCTAAAAGTCCATATACTCCATTCTCTATCGTCAGGTTTAAGTTCTCTACTGCCCGAAAGTCCCCAAACTTTCTTGTAACATTAACCATTTGTAATTTCATATAGATTTCCCTCCATCGTCGAACATAAGCGGTTGCAGTCATGTATTGCCTTATACACAGCACCAATCAGGAAACAGCTTGCTAATCCAAATAAGATACTCCATACAGGAAATGTAATCTTAGCATAAATAAAATCATTCATTGTAACCATCCACCAGATCACACTCCACAAAAAGCAACCGAACATGGATGCTGCCTCATTCAAAGCGCTACTGTTTAACATGGCAAAGCAGATTCCAGCAGCAACGACCATTGGGAACAAAAACTGCACCAAAATATCCATAAACTGCATTCTCATACCCACACAGCAAACGAACATAAATAGCGTTATCATAAATACATCCGCCACTCCTATCAAAAATACTCGTGCGGAATAGATCTGTCTGAGGGAATATAGGCACGCTGCCTCAATCTGTAAGGAATCACTTTCTTTGTTTCTCCAAAATTCCGGAATGATCATAACGATAAAAAGGACAGAGGAAGTTCCCAGTGTTCTCATCAAATATTCGCTATCATCCAGATAATTCATGAGAAAAAATGTCACTATCAGTAATGCTGCCTGCAACATCCACCATCTCTTCCGAATCAGCCGAAATTGAGAAAATAAAAACTCTCCATAGCTCATCGTATGTTCAGACTGAACTTCCATCATAACTTCCTCCGATTTTTGAATCGTTTCCAGAATCTTTTCTTCTCTTGGAATAACTTTTGTTTCCGTTTTATAGTTTTGTATCATCTTTTCCAAATTCATCAGAGTCCTCCTCTCCCAAAAGTTTTTTTAATTCTTCTTTTGCCCTTTTATGTCGGTACTTAACCAGCGGCAAGCCAATTTGTAAGATATCAGCTACCTCTTTTAGCTTACAGTCTCCAAAATAAATTAACAGTATCACTTCTCTTAACTCTGGGGCTAACCTGCCAAGTGCCTGTTCCACATCCATTCGTTTTTCTTTCCTATGAATACCGCCATCCGAAACCAGCTCTCTTTCCAATATTTCCTGCTCTACACTCTCTGCCTTCCATTTCTTTGCGTAGTTCTTACATAAATTACCTGCTATCACATACAGATAATTCTTTGCTTTCCCAA
Source organism: Roseburia lenta (assembly GCF_014287435.1). Taxonomy (GTDB): domain Bacteria; phylum Bacillota; class Clostridia; order Lachnospirales; family Lachnospiraceae; genus Pararoseburia; species Pararoseburia lenta. The sequence continues at coordinate 118,734 of NZ_JACOPG010000005.1, read as the reverse complement.
TATGCTGATAAGATGCAATATTTTCCATAAATCGAAGGAAGGTTTCCTGTGTGAGATCTTCTGCTTCTGCCTGATCCAAACAATGATATCTGCAATAGGATAGAATTTCTGCATAATATTTCCGTACAAATTTATCAAAAGCCTTTTCGCTGCCCTGTTTCATTTGTAGGATTAAAAGAAAATCATTCAAGTTACCCTCCTTTCCCATTTCAGTAATGTATAAACGTTTATTCCATTCTAATATGTATAACAACTGACTACACAAAAAAGATAGTCTATGGTTTAGATTTCTCAAAAAAAGACACCAACCCTCTATGGTTGATGTCCTATCAATAGCATTTGTACTCCTATATCATCTGAAAATGTCTCAAAGCATCCTCAATTGCCTTCTCCTTCTCAGCCGGGCACTTTGGCTGCCTAGCATCTTCACTCTTCGGAAGATTGAAATTCTCCCTCATATCAAGTCCATGCTTTGCCTTTACCTGCGCAATATACAGACTTGATACCTTGTATCCGGTCTGTTCCTTCACATAGTCCTTAATCGCTTCGTATGTGGCTCCCTTCTTAAATCTGGACATATCCATATCTGCGAGAGACATTTCAACCTTTACTTTCTAAGAGTCGATTATACCCTTGGAAAGCAAGACTACCGTCTCCACATGCGGCGTGCCGGCAAACATGTCGCAACAGCAGATCCGCTTGACCTGATATCCGCTCGCCTGTAAGACTTCCAAATCTCTTGCGAGGCTGGTCGGCTTGCAGGAAATATAGATCATGGATTCCACGCCATAGGCAATGATCTTGTCCAGTGCCTTGGGATGGATACCATCTCTTGGGGGATCAAGCACAATGTAATCCGGTTTCTCCTCGATCTCATCGATCACCTTTAAGACATCCCCTGCAATAAAATCACAGTTTGTCAGACCATTTTCCAGAGCATTTTTCTTTGCTGCCTCAACGGCCTCCTCCACAATTTCAACACCGATCACATGCCCTGACACTGGTGCCAAAATCTGGGCAATCGTTCCTGTGCCAGAGTAGAGATCATAAACGGTCTTTCCTTCCAGAATATCTGCGTTTTCTGCAGTAATAAAATCTCGCGCCGTCTCGTATAATTTTTCAGCCCCAAGTGAATTTGTCTGAAAAAATGAAAACGGTGTAATACGGAAACGAAGCCCCAACAACTCCTCATAAAAATATGCCTGTCCAAACAATACCCTTGTTCCCTGATCCTCTACTACATCCGCAGGGCGATCGTTACGTGTATGTAATACGCCTGTAAGTTTTCCATCATAGGAAACTTCCTGTAAGCGCTTGCTCCATCCCTGTAAAAGTTCTGACTCAAGTGCCTCTAACGCATCTGCCTGCACCTCTGTTGCCGGTTCTGTTGCATCCTTCTGCAAAAAACGTGCATCCGAACTTGTCACAAGATCCACTAAAATCTCTCCTGTTTTTGCCGCCTTGCGCACCAAAAGATGACGCAGATAACCTTCATGGCGCATCTTGTGATAGTAATTGGCTCCTCGTTCCTGAAAATATGCCAGTGTCTCCATCAGTACACAACGCATATCTTCATCGATGATCTGACAACCATCCACGGTCACAATATCATAAAAACTACCACGCTTATGCATCCCCAGTGAAAGCGGTCCGTTAAAATAAGCATCGCCAAAAGAGAATTCCATCTTATTACGATACGCAAACTGATTTGGGCTCGGTATCACACCTTCAAATAAGTCATCAAAACTGTTCTCCGGCAAAACAGGTTCTAATAAACGCTTAATCTGTCTGCCTTTTAATGCAACTTGTTCTTCGTAAGGAAGCGTCTGATAAGAACATCCTCCACATTTGTCGAAATGTTTGCAAGCAGGTACATCCATCTCCAATGGTGATTTTTTGACAACTTCTAACAGTCTTCCTTCCGCTTTTCCTTTTCTTGTTTTCTTTATTACACAAAGAATGCGTTGTCCCTCAAGCACATTCTTGACGGTGATCAGATCACCGTCATCCGTCTGCACGATTCCCTTATTGGGGAAATCCACCCGAGTAACAACGCCTTCTACCTGTTGACCTTTTTTCACTCTATTACTCTTCCTCTAAATCCTCTACATCTTCTTCTGCATCATCTTCAAAAAGATCTTCATCGTCATCCCAATCATCAAAATCATCCATGAATTCATCTTCATAGTCCTTCTTGAAATAACGATAGATCGCATAGGCAACCCCAGCCACTGCGGCGATCACACCAACCACACAGGCAACCTTTTTCCAGTTGATGGTATGCTTTTCTTTTACCACGATCTCCTTGTCCTTAAGACCATTGATCATGTTTGTCAACTTTGTCATATCGATCAATTCCATTACATCTTCTTTTTTCATCATAAGGCTTCTCCTCCTGCTATGAATGTGTCAACTATATTTGCTCATAGTATAGCATTTATTCTGCCCAATTACCACAGAAAAACACTTACACTTTTTGTAATTTTGCAAAGGATGCAAACATTTTTTTACGTCCTGCTCCGTCAAACTCGACCGTCACCTCAAAATCACGACCGCCATCGTTGATCTGTACTACGGTTCCCTCGCCAAATTTGACATGTTTCACGCGGTCTCCCTCGCCATAATCCAGCGAATTTTTCTGGATCTTTGTGCCAAAATCCTTGGCTGCCTGATAGGTCTGCGCCGCCAGCGGTGTTTTTTTCATATTGCACATTTTTTGCCGGTTGCTCATCGGGCGCTCACTAAAGAAATCATCCTTTGGCTTTGGTTCCCAGGTATTTCCCTGGATCAAATCTTCCGGGATTTCCTTTACAAATCGCGAAATGCCATGATACTGCGTTTCGCCACGCATCATACGCATCCGCGCCCCGGTAATGGTCAGACGCTCCTTTGCTCTGGTGATACCCACATAACAAAGCCGTCTTTCCTCCTCGATCTCCTCGTCGCTATTATCCGCCGTGATGCTCATATAGGACGGGAAAAGACCATCCTCCATGCCGGAAAGATAGACATTCGGGAACTCCAATCCCTTGGCACTGTGCAGTGTCATAAGGACCACATAAGATCCGTCGTCATCCAGAGAGTCGATATCCGCAACCAGAGCCACTTCCTCTAAAAATCCACTCAGGGTCGGCTCATCTGTCTCCTGCTCATAGGAAACCACCTTGGTGATCAATTCGTCGATATTTTCGATACGCGCCTGTGCCTCGTCCGTGCCTTCCACTTTCAGTTCCTCGACATAGCCGGTCTCTGTTATGATCTCCTGTAAAAGTGCTGACAGCCCCTCATTGGCACACACCTTACGGAAGTGATGGATCAGATCTACAAAAGGTGCGATCTTTCCTGCGGCACGTCCTAAAGTCGGGATCTCCTCCGCCCGCTCAAGCGCCTCAAAAAGATTGAGTCCCATCCGATAGGCATAATCGCTCGCCTTGCCGATGCTGGTCGCCCCAATGCCACGCTTTGGCACATTGATGATACGCTGGACTGCCAGATCATCCTGCGCATTATCGACCACCTTCATATAACTCAAAAGATCCTTGACCTCGCGTCTGGCATAGAAATTAACCCCGCCAACGATCTTGTAAGGGATGCCCGACATGATGAGTTTTTCTTCCAGCATACGGGACTGCCCATTGGTACGATAGAGGATCGCACAATCCCCATACTGGTATTCACTGCGGCGCACGCGAGCTGCAATATCTCTCGCGATAAAATCTGCTTCCTCATAAGCACTGTCAAACTGCTGGAAATAGATCTTTTCTCCATCCCCGGACTCTGTCCAGAGCCGCTTTTCTTTACGCCCCCGATTGTTGGCGATCACGCCGTTTGCCGCATTTAAGATATTTGCTGTCGACCGATAATTCTGCTCCAGTTTGATGACAGTCGCATTGGGATAATGTTTTTCAAAATTTAAAATATTGTAAATATTTGCCCCACGGAACTTGTAAATGGACTGGTCATCATCACCGACAACGCAGAGATTTTCCCTGCCGGATGCCAAAAGCCGCACCAACTCAAACTGCGCCGTATTGGTATCCTGGTATTCATCCACCATAATATATTGAAACTTTTCCTGATAAAAATTGCGCACTTCTGTGTCAAATTTCAAAAGTTCCACCGTCTTCATGATCAGATCATCAAAATCCATGGCATTGTTTGCCTTTAGTCTCGCCTGATATTCACGATAAACCTGTGCCTGTCTGGTCTTATTGAAATCGCCGATTGCATTTTGTGCAAATTCCTCCGGTGAGATCAATTCATTCTTGGCAGAAGAAATGACATTCAAAAATGTTTTTTCCTTATACATCTTCGTGTCGATCTCCAGACGTTTGCATATATCCTTCATCAGGGTCTTGGAATCATCCGTATCATAAATGGTAAATGAATTATCATAGCCAAGACGATCCGCGAACCGACGTAGGATCCGTACACAAGAAGAATGGAAAGTCGATACCCAGATACTCTCCGATCCCATGCCGATCATGGAATCAATACGCTCACGCATCTCGCCCGCTGCCTTGTTGGTAAAAGTGATCGCCATAATATGATATGGTGCGACACCTTTTTCCTCGATCAGATATGCCACACGGTGGGTCAAAACTCTGGTCTTGCCCGAGCCAGCACCTGCTAAAATTAGCACCGGTCCTTCTGTAGTAAAAACGCCCAGTTTCTGCTGTTCATTTAACGAATCGTATGTATTCATGCCATTTCTCCTATAATAATTTTTTGCAACACCTGTTGCAAAGTTTCCGATTTCCCTTGATTTTTCAACATTCTTTAGCATTATACCATAAGTCAGCCCCAGATTCACTCCCCACTTTTTTACCATCATTTTTTATAAATTAGGATTTCAAATTTTGGTGACTTTTTTGTCGATAAACCTGTTGTTGCAAAAGAGTTTCCATTCTACAATATGTGTATAGGGTTTTTATTGAAACATGATCGCCGTCCGTAAGTCAGCGATCATCACATTTCATGTAAGGGGGTTAATCATGAAAAGATTTACAAAAGTCAGACGTATTCTGGCACTGTCACTCGTTCTTGCCATGGCATTCGGCGGCACGGTATTCGCTTCCGATTCCAACACGGCTCTCGTTAATGCCACCTATCAGCAGTTGGCATCCCGTGGTACTTACACCTACACCAATGCATCCGAACTTTCCCGTTTCGTGCAGTTGGGTTATGCATGTAACCAGCCACAGCATCAGGGACCTTTCTCCATCACACAGGGCACTTTGACAACAAAGAAATGGTTTGGCAAAAAGTCATCCAAGGCAGTCTATGTCATCGCCTTATCCGGTACGGATACTGATGTCAAAAATCAGTCCACCGGTTACTGGACAGATCTTCTGGTCGGCTTTGAGCAGGACAACAAATACATCCAGAATGTCAGAAACGCTATCGTTTCCAACGTTCCAAAGGGGTCCAACCTTGTCGTTACCGGACACAGTTTAGGCGGTATGGTCGCACAGCAGGTTGCTGCGGACAGCACCATCAAAAAGAACTACAATGTCTTAAACACCGTGACCTTTGGTTCTCCTTTGATCAACGGTTTCCAGAGAGAAGGCACCGTAAAACGTCTGGGTGACACATCCGATCCGGTACCATATCTCAGTTTGACGACCTTTACCAATATCGTTTGGCAGTCTGCCGGACTCAATAAGGAGAGCGGCAACTACGGCACCAACCTGCTTGGTGCACATTGCGAAAGTTACAATCGTGCCGATGTCTGGGGCGCATATGACGTAACAGGCACCAAGAACGGTGGGGCTACACTGACACTGAATATGGCAACGACCCGTTTCTATTATTCACCGGTTACCGTCAATAATTAGTCACTATTTTTAACCTAAGATATGTATGATAAAATAAGCCCGGAGGTCATATGACCTCCGGGCTTATGCATTGCCTGATTTATGATTTATCCTTTTTCTCCTTCGCCTGATCGGCTGCCGCTTTTCTCTGCTGACTGTTAAAATCGATCAAAGTCTCGATCATCATCTTTTTGATATAGACATCAAAACTCAGCATACAGATAAAACCAAAGTTACGCAAGAACTCCTGATCTTCCTCCGGCGCATCGGAAAAAGCATTTTGCATGGCATTATATTTGGCGATCACATCCTTGATCAATGCCTTGGACTGTCCATTGCCCTGCGCCACCAGTTCTTCGTACAATTCATAAAAAGACAGTTCTGACTCCGTGCCAAAGTATTTGTCTGTGATCGGCTCCAAGAGGGTCTGGATATCCTTGATCGACAGAAAACTCTTGAGATAGTAAATCAGGATCAGCGTCAACACATGATCCTTGGAATACTTCTTCTTGTCCGGTGACGGCAAGACATGATTCTTGGTGTAATTGTTGATCATGGTCTTGGTCAGGATCTTTTCATCCTCATCACGCTTTAAGGACGACAACTGCGACTCGATAAAGGTCGTGACCTGATCGACATATAGATCGATGTTGGGTATGTCTTCCGGGTGCACATAATCAAGTTCTGAGAACTGCTTCAATATCAAATTCAGCGATTTTCGCATTTCTGACTGCATCTTTTACTCTCCTGCTTCTTCCAGACGGCGCAACACCATATCGTAACCGTCATTGCCATAATTGAGGGCACGGTTCACGCGGCTGATCGTCGCTGTAGATGCCCCTGTCTGCTCAGCAATGTCCAGATAGGTCTTTTCCTGACGAAGCATTGCCGCAACAGAAAAACGCTGGCACAAAGATACCATTTCATTGACCGTACATAAATCCTCAAAGAACTGATATGCTTCTTCCTTGTCTTTCAAAAGAAGGATACCTTCCAAAAGGCGGTCCATCTCTTCACTGCGAATTTTTTTGCTCATAGTCTTTCCCCATGCTTTCTATAAAATAATAACACCTCTGCTCTTGGCATAATCGATATCTTCCTGTGGCCATACAGATACCTGTACCTCACCGATGTGTGCCTTGCGCAGGAAGAACATACAGATACGGGACTGTCCGATACCTCCACCAATGGTATAAGGCAGTTTTTTCTCGTATACGGCTTTCTGGAAAGGCAATTCCAGGCGCTCTTTGCAGCCAGCCAATTCCAACTGGCTGACTAGCGAATCCTCATCCACACGGATACCCATAGAGGATAATTCCAGTGCAATATCCGTCATCGGATAGTAGACCAGAATGTCGCCGTTTAAGGACCAGTCATCATAATCCGGCGCACGTCCATCATGCTTTTCCCCGGATGCCAGTTTGCCACCGATCTGTGAGATAAAGACCGCACCATGCAGTTTGCAGATCTTGTACTCTCTCTCCTTTGGCGTATTGTCCGGATACATATCCTCCAGTTCCTGCGAAGTGATAAAGAAGATCTGTTCCGGCAAAATGCATTCTATGTAATCATATTTGTTTGCCATGTACTTTTCCGTCACGCGGAGAGCATCATATACAGACTTAACAACGCTTTGCAAAGTTTGTACATTGCGCTGGTCTTTGGTGATGATCTTTTCCCAATCCCACTGATCGACATAGATGGAATGGATATTGTCGGTATCCTCATCACGACGGATGGCGTTCATATCCGTATATAAGCCTTCCCCTACAGAAAAGCCATAACGCCCCAGTGCCATTCTCTTCCATTTTGCCAAAGAATGTACGACCTCGACCTCGCGGTCATCCTGCTCCTTGATACCAAAGGCAACCGGACGCTCCACACCATTTAAGTTGTCATTCAGACCGGATTCCGGTGTGACAAAAAGCGGCGCAGATACACGATGCAGGTTGAGTTCTGCCGTGATCTGTCTCTGAAAGAAATCCTTGACCTCTTTGATGGCGATCTGTGTCTCTTTTAAATTCAGAGCCGGCACATAATCCTCCGGGATATACATTTTGCTCATTTCTATCTTCCTTCCCTTCCACAATTCAAACTGTGCACACGCTTTCGCATATGCACAGTCACTGCCAAAATTATAGATCGCAGTTTCCTACGGTTCTTGGGAACGGGATCACGTCACGGATGTTGCCCATTCCGGTCAGATACATAACGCATCTCTCAAATCCAAGACCAAATCCGGCATGACGTGCGGATCCATACTTACGAAGATCCAGATAGAACTCATAATCTTCTTCCTTCAGACCACACTCAGCCATACGGTTCTTTAAGACCTCATAATCATCTTCTCTCTGGCTGCCGCCGATGATCTCGCCGATACCCGGTACCAGACAATCCATGGCAGCAACAGTCTTGCCGTCCTCATTTAATTTCATATAAAAGGCCTTGATCTCCTTTGGATAATCGGTCACAAAGACCGGACGCTTAAAGATCTTTTCGGTCAGATAGCGTTCATGCTCTGTCTGCAAGTCGCATCCCCAATATACCTTATAGTCAAATTCATCGTTGTGCTTTTCCAATTCTGTGATCGCATCTGTATAAGTGATGCGTCCAAAATCAGAATTAACCACATGCTCCAGACGCTCGATCAGTCCCTTGTCAACGAACTGGTTGAAGAAAGCCATCTCTTCCGGTGCATGCTCCAGCACATAAGAGATCACATATTTTAACATGCTCTCAGCAAGCATCATATCGTCTGTCAGATCTGCAAAAGCGATCTCCGGCTCGATCATCCAGAACTCTGCTGCATGACGGGTCGTGTTGGAATTCTCCGCTCTGAAAGTCGGTCCAAAAGTATAGATATTCTTAAATGCCATGGCATAAGTCTCACCATTTAACTGTCCACTCACAGTAAGGTTGGTCGGCTTACCAAAGAAATCCTGTGAATAATCCACCTTGCCATCCTTAGTCGGCACATTGCTTAGATCCATAGTGGTGACCTGGAACATCTCGCCTGCGCCCTCACAGTCACTACCGGTAATGAGTGGTGTGTGCACATAGACAAAATCTCTCTCCTGGAAAAACTTGTGGATAGCATATGCTGTCAGAGAACGCACACGAAAAACTGCCTGAAAAGTATTGGTTCTCGGGCGTAAATGGCTGATAGTTCTCAAATACTCAAAAGAATGACGCTTTTTCTGCAATGGATAATCCGGTGTAGACTCGCCCTCGATCACGACTTCATCGGCATGGATCTCAAATGGCTGCTTCATCTCCGGTGTAACCTTGACCTGACCAGTCACGATCACGGCTGCACCTACATTCAACTTGCAGATGGTCTCAAAGTTGTCTAATTTATCTGCGTAAACCACCTGCACAGGCTCAAAGAAAGTACCGTCATTTACGACCATGAATCCAAATGTCTTTGAATCACGGATACTGCGAACCCATCCTCCAATGGTGACGACCTTGCCATCATAATCTTTGTAGTTATGATGTAAATCTCTAATGTTGATCATTTTCCTAATTCCTCCAAAATCTATCGTACAAAACTATTCCTTATTTTACCTCACTAAAGTGTGAAAATCAAGGTGTTGCACGACTTCTTTTTTTCGATATAATAAGAAGTGCTCACAAATTTGGAAAGGAATGCATTATGAATAAAAAAGAAGTTGCAGAGATCAAACGTCGGTTAAAAAAAGAAAGTTGCACCATTCAGCACATGTGCGGCTGCTATGTCGATGCTGAAAAGAATAAATTAGTCACCTTTTCCCAGAAATTCTTAAATCTGGAGGAGGACGAGTTCTACAAATACTTGGAGATCGCCGGAAAAGCACTCTCCGGTACCCTTGGAAACAATCTTTTGGAACTCGAGTTTCCGATCGATGAGGAAGCCGTTGGCGGCAGGCAGCAGATCCTGATGGCTCTGCGTGCCAGTAAGTTAGAGGATGATGCCCTGCTCGACACCTATTATGATCTTATTATTGATTCTTATGATTATGTCGGCAATTATCTCATCACCTTATATTATGATGTCTATGATGTTCCTCTCAAGGGAACGGATGAACTGGCAATGGACGAGTCGGACGAAGTCTACGAATACCTGCTTTGCTGTATCTGTCCGGTCGCTCTGTCAAAGCCGGGGCTGGGCTATTTGGAAGGCGAGCACCGCATCGGTGCCAGAATCCGGGACTGGGTTGTTGGTCCTACGGATACCGCTTTTCTTTTTCCAGCCTTTAACGGACGTGCCACAGATATCCACTCTACCTTAGTTTATACCAAAAATGCCAAGGAACCGCATGCGGAATTCTGGGCAAACGGACTTGGCTGCGGGACAAAACGCACTGCGACCCAGAAGCGCGATGCCTTTGAAAACATGGTCGTACAGACCTTGGGGCCGGATGACGAAGAGACCAAGGACACCGTCCTTGATGTGCAGCAAAATCTGAATGATTTTATCTTAGTAGAAAAAGAAAAAGTCGATAAGGATGAACCGATCCTTCTGGATGGGGAGATGATCACAGAGATCCTGACCGATGCCGGCATTTCCGAGCCAAAGGCAGAAAAGATCACGGCTTCCTATGAGTCTTTCTTTGAGGACACCCTGCCGGACGCGCAGGAACTCTTGGACGCCAAGGCGATCAAGAACAACGAAGTCCGCGTTGAGAAAAAACAATTACAGGAAAAAGTCGTAGATCTTACCAAGAAATTAGAAGATGCCGGTGTCATCACATCTGACGGCACCGATATTGATGTTGTCGTAAAGGTCACACCGGAGAAAGTCGAAGAAATACATACGGCTTTCGTCGATGGCAAGCGCTGCCTCGTCATTCCTATGAAAGAGGACGAGGAAGCCAAGATCAACGGCGAGACCATGAGTTTTTAATCATCCAACAAAAATACCCGCAGGAAGCCGGCTGTCTCATAGACACGCTTTCCTGCGCCAAGACCAACAGCCTCTATCTGACAGGATGCAGGCAGTTGGTCTTTTGTTTTTACGGCTGCTGCTATGGCTGCCCCTGTCGGCGTGACCAGTTCTCCTGCCACTTGTGTCATGTGCAGACGAAGTCCTCCGGCTGCCGCAATATTGACAACTGCCGGAACCGGGATCGGTAAGATCCCATGCTGACAGCGTACCGTGCCGCAGCCCTCCGTGATCTCTTTTACGATGCAGTCCTTCACTGCGTATTTCCGGCATAAAGCGTCAAAGCAAATGGCAAAGGCTGCAATATCCACGATGGAGTCCACAGCCCCCACTTCATGAAAATGCACCTGGTTACGCGCGATGCCATGTGCTTTTGCCTCCGCATCTGTCAAAATATCTAAAATGCGGTGGGCGGTCTCTTTTGCACCTGTCGTCATGGCAGATGCATCAAAGATGGCTGCGATCTCTTTAGGTCCGCGGTGCGTATGGTGTTCATGGGCAGTGTTTTTTTCCTGCAGATGTCCATACAGATATGCCATGTCGTGATCGTGGGTATCCAGATCTTTTGGCAGAATTACATCAAAATCGCAGGTATCCAAGCCCGACTTTTTGACCCGGCTGATCCTGATCTCATATGCTTCCGTGATTGGAAGCGTCGCAAGTGTCTCTTGCAGTTGTGCCTCCGGTGCACCCAGATCTAGCAGTGCCGCCACTGCCATATCCCCGCTGATACCACTTGCGCACTCAAAATATAACTGCTTTCCCATTCTATGTCTCCTTTTTTCTGTCCTATTTTGCCAAATGATTGATCTGGTTAGCAATATAGCCTGCCCCATATCCATTATCAATATTGACGACCGCGATCCCGTTGGCACAGGAGGTCATCATAGTAAGCAGTGCCGACAGCCCTTCCATACAGGCACCATAACCGACCGAGGTCGGCACGGCAATGACCGGCTTGTCTACAAGTCCGCCCAAAACGCTGGCAAGCGCCCCTTCCATGCCCGCTACCGCGATCACACAATTTGCTGACTGTATGAGATCCAACTGGGAAAATAATCTGTGGATGCCGCTGACTCCGACATCATAGATACGCTCGACATGGGAACCGAAATATTCTGCCGTCTGCGCCGCTTCCTCCGCTACCGGGATATCTGCCGTCCCCGCTGTGCATACCGCTATGCTGCCAATGTGCGTTTTGTCCTCTTTTTCAATCTTTATGATGTGAGACTTGTCATCATAGGAAACCTGAGGAAACTTTTCCCGGATCAGGGCATACTGGTGCTCATTTGCCCGCGTACCAAAGACTTCGCCATCTGCTTCATACAAGTGTGAAAAAATGGAAAGCAGATGATCGTCTGCCTTCCCCTGACAAAAGATCACTTCCGCACAGCCCGACCGTACTTTCCGGTGCATATCCAACTTCGCATAGCCCAGTTCCTCGTAAGGCTGCCTGCGCAGCAGGTGATCTGCCTGATCCAAAGTGATCTGTTCCTTCTGTAGTTGTTCAAGAATTTCTCTGGTATCCATCTTCGGTCCCACCTTGTCGTCTATTTTACATCCTATGCTCTGCCAAAGTTACCGCACCTATTGTGCCTCATGCCTTAAACTCTGTCAATGCCATATGCGAAATGTAGGCATCCGCAAAGTCCGGCATATCCGCAAGCATAAGAACCTGCATTTTCTCCGTGATTTCCTTTAATTTATCCTTTTCTAAAATCTGCTCCTGTCCGGTCTTTTTCAGATAGGAAACTGCCCCCTGTAAAGAAGTATTCCCTCCGGCTTTTGCCACCGGCAAAAAACTTTTTTCCACCAGACCGGTCTCTACCGCTGCGCGCACATTTAAAAAGGTACCCATGCCGCCTGCCAGATATACCTTTTTTACCTGCCAAGCCTCCATACCAGCCGCTTTTAACAGGGTCTTCTGCCCCACGGCGATCGCCGCTTTTGCCATCTGAAACTGCCGGATGTCTTCCTGTGTCAAAGAGATCTTTTCCTGACTGCCCGGCGTATTTAGGGCAAATCCATCCTCCGGGCTATCCGCCGCAAAGGTGCCGTTTTCGTCCACGATCCCCCCTTTTTTCATGCCGCTGACCGCCTCCAAAATCCCGCTGCCACAGATACCGATCGCCGGGAGGCCGCCGATCGTCCTGGTATGCGAGTTGCGTCCGGCGATCATAACGCTGCTGATTGCCCCCGGAATACTGGCACAGCCGCAGGAAATATTCCCGCCCTCAAATGCCGGTCCAGCCGCAGCCGCCGTGGCAAAATACTCCTCTCCCGTCCAAAGGACCATCTCTCCGTTGGTTCCGAAATCCAAAAGCATCCATGGCTCGTCAGCATCCATATGCTCCCGGATCCCATAGATACCGGATATGATGTCTCCTCCGACAAAAGCGGATGCCCCCGGCAGGATCGTTACCGCGATCCCCTTTTGCACAAAATCTTCCTGTTTGATGCTAACCGGTTGAAAAGGAGCCACGCCCAAGGTCTGACAGGAATAGCCCCGCAGCAGATGGCACATGGTCGTATTGCCGGCAATGACGATATGCCGGATATCAGACACTTGTATCCGGTTTTTGCAAAGGTCTTTGATCCCCTGCGTCAGATCCGATTCTGCGTACCGGCGCAGGTCATCCCCATGTCCCTCATTTGCACTCTGGATACGGGACAAGACATCCGCTCCGTAGATCCGCTGGGAATTCATGCGGCTTAGGCATGACTCGACCTGTCCTGTAGCAAGATCGACCAGGGAAAAGCCGATCGTAGTCGTACCCAGGTCAATAGCAATGCCATAGGCAGCCTTTGTTGGCACCCCCTGATCTGTTTTTTCATCCTGTGGATAAAGACCAGCGACCTGTATGCCGGCTTCTTTTTGACAGACCAGATCCTCTGCCACTTCTATCTCTATATCATCTGTCACCTGCATCTGACAGGCAAGACGCCAGCCCTGCTCTAATGCCTCTTTTGAAAAAAATGCCCGGTCGGCCCCTGTAACAGGCACATGCCCGGAAATGACGCGCACCGCACATTTTCCGCATCTGCCGATTCCGCCACAGACATAATCCAGACTCAGTCCCTGCTCCTGCAAGGCATCTCTGATTGTTTTGTTTTTTCCTACGCCTGCACTGATCCCGATCCGCATATCTTTCCTCCAAGACTTTCTTTTTGTATCTTATCATTCTATGCCAGCCTGCGCAATTCCCCCAACTAAAAAGGTCAAAACATTATTGCAAAAAGTCTCTTGACACGCTCATGGCTTTATAGTATATTATACAGGTCGGTAAACGACAAGCTGGCGTGGCACAGGTGGTAGCGCACCTCATTGGTAGTGAGGAGGTCACGAGTTCAACTCTCGTCGCTAGCTTTAAAAAAAGACATCAGTTGATCTGATGTCTTTTTTCTATATGCTATTTCTTTAGGCTTCTAATTTATCTAAGATCAGTTGATTGGTCAGACTGAGCATCTGCCGGTAAATATTCTGCCTTTCATCTGCGGACAGCCCTTCCGTATCTGTAGCACTTGCCTGTGCACTGCTGGTCTGTGACGGAATGTCGACTCCATTCTGATAATAACCAAGCACTTTTGAAACATAATTCTGTGTCTCGGCAAAAGGTGGAATACCGCCATATTTTGCTACATTCCCACTGCCGGCATTGTATGCGGCAAGCGCAAGTGATACGTCCCCGTCATAGCGGGAAAGCAACTGACCGATATATTTTGCACCGCCCATGATGTTTTGATATGGATCATAGGCATCCGATACGCCAAGCCCCTGCGCAGTGGCAGGCATGAGCTGCATAATGCCCATAGCGCCACTGGAACTCGTGGCATCTGCTGTAAAATTGGATTCCTGCTTGGCTATGGCAGTCAAAAGATTGACATCCACGCCATAGGTATCGGCTGCTTCTTCAAAAATGCTCATCAGATCTGTCGGTACCGTAAGACTTGTCCCGGCAAAAGTCGCGTTTGTCTCTGTCTGACTATCATTTAAGGCTTGGGTTGCACTGGTCAGGGAATCGGAAAATTCCTCAAGGCTGGTAACCGGAGTCATATTTTCTACATAGGTGGTCGTGCCATCCCCGTTTATGATAGATATCTTCATTGGTAACTCCTTTGGGTCTGTAATGTATATCAAACAGGATGTATCTCTCGATACATCCTGTCTTCGTCCTGTAATATGAGTCTACGCCTGCAGATCTTCCAAGCGCTCCACGATCAGATCTAAAGTCTCGCTCGGAATCGTGCCATCTGCGTAAGCATCCTCAATACATGATTCACTGGCTAAAAGTGCTGAAACATTCAGCCAAGTTCCTTGTTGAAATACATCATCAAAAATGCCAAACACCCTGCGGTCCTGTAACATTTGTGAAAAAGGTAATTTCTTGAAATCCATACGTCTAGTCTCTACTTATACTCTTGATAAGTATTCCCCTGTTCTGGTGTCGATCTTGATCACATCGTTCTGCTCAACGAACAAAGGTACATAAACAGTTGCTCCTGTCTCAACGGTAGCAGGCTTTGTAGCACCTGTTGCTGTGTCTCCCTTGAATCCCGGTTCTGTCTCTGTGATCTCAAGTTCTACGAAAAGTGGTGGTTCTACTGCAAATACGCTTCCCTTGTGAGAGCATACCTTAACCATTTCATTTTCCTTAACGAACTTTAATGCATCACCGATATCATCTGTGCTGAGCGCGATCTGCTCATAATTCTCTACGTCCATGAAGTAGTAGAGATCTCCATCATTGTAAAGATACTGCATATCCTTACGATCGATGTGTGCCTGTGGACACTTCTCTGTCGGACGGAATGTCTTTTCTACAACACCACCGTTTTTGATATTCTTTAACTTTGTACGAACAAATGCCGCACCCTTACCAGGCTTAACATGTTGAAATTCGATGATCTGGTAAACGTTGCCTTCCAATTCGATGGTAACGCCATTTCTAAAATCGCCAGCTGAAATCATTCTTTCTTCCTCCTTAATACTCTATGGACCCGAGCCCACTTATGCTCTATATTTTAATATATCTTGCCACATATTTCAAGTATTAGTACGATCAGACGTTGATAAAGCGGTTTGTCTGGGTCGAAAGTTCGGAAATAATGTTATTACTTTCGTCGATCTCCTTCATGATGGTATCCATCTCGCCTACCAACTGTGATGTATTTTCTGCCGCGTTGGTCACGCCCTCTGCGCCCTGTTCTACCGCGGTGGATACATCATTTACGTTTTCTACGACCTCATCCATGGTCTGGCGCAAATGATCGACGGACTCCGTAAAGGATGTCATCACTTCATTGATATAATCAGCATCTGCGCGATATTTATGACCGGACTCTACGAATCCGTCATAATCTTTCAAGATATTTTCATTAATATAGGTAACAATATTTTCAGAGTTCTTTGCCAGATCTCCTACCGCTGCAACAACCTTAGCATTGATCTGCTGGATGTTGCCCGCCGTTTCTCTGCTGCTGTCTGCCAAGACACGGATCTCATCTGCGACAACCGCAAAGCCCTTGCCTGCCTCTCCGGCTCTTGCCGCCTCGATGGAAGCATTGAGTGCCAAAAGATTGGTCTGGGAAGAAATGTTTAAGATCTCATCCGTCAGCGCATTGACTTCTTCTACGCTCCTGCTATTCTCGATCGCCTGCTGCAAGGTCCCAAGGATCTCCTGGATCATGGCAGAAGTCGTATCCTTGTTGGAAACTGCCGTATCTTCCAACTGTGTCGCACGATCCTGCATCTCGGTCGCATAGGTCAGTATATGTTCGCTCTGTTCGGAAATTCGATCCATGCCCGTTCCCGCCTTTTCCACACGCTCATTGACGTTTGCCAATGTTGCAGAAACTTCCTCCATGGTTGCAGAAAGTTCTTCCATGACGGCAGAAATATCCGTCGCATTGCCATTGACGGACGTCACGCTGTCAGTCACTGCCGCAAAGGTAGAATTCAAATGTACGGAAGAGTCGCGGATCTTGGCGATCACATTCTGCAATGCCTCGATAAAAGTATTGACGCCCTCGACCAGACTACCGATCTCGTCCTTCTGGTTGACTGAAATTCGCTTGGTCAGATCGGCTGCTGCATTGTTGACCTCATCCACCATATCGCCAAGTTCCTTGGAAGATTTCTTGACCGGTGTCACGATCAGTCGCACGCTGATCAATACAACAATAATAAAGATCAGTACCGTAAAGGCGATCGAACCGGCGATCACTATATTAGACAGGATCTTTGCCTGCTTCAAGGCTGCCTTCGCCTCTTTTTCATCCGCCTGTATCATCTTCTCCAGTTCCGAAATATCAGATAAAATACCCGTATTGTATCCACTCTCTGCCGCCAATACTTCTTCCGGGATCTCTGTGCCATAAACAGCATTCTGCATCTGCGCCTGCTGATAGTCATACATACCCTTTAACTTCTCATGCAGATCCAAAACCGTTTCTTTTTCCTTGCTAGCATTTGCGTATTTTTTGAATACTTCGATGTTTTTGACCATACGTCCATAGGCCTGATCGAGTGCATCTGAGTATCCACCTATGGTCTGTTCGCTCGGCTCATGAATTACATTTGAGGTATAACTCTGCATCTTTGTGTAATCCGTATCTAACGCACCTGCTGCATCCACACAGGATACAATCTGCTCCGAAATCATCATTCCCTGATTATACAGATTTTGTACTGCCATGCGCAGCCCCGAAACGGTAACCAGTGTCACCAATGCCATTGCCGCAACCGGTGTAACGATCTTTGCCATCATTCCCGACATTTTTTTCTTGTTATTCTTTGTCGTATTTTTTGTATCCTTTGACCTCTTTTCCATCTCTCATGCCTCCATAAGTTTCCTATCTTAATATTTTCCGTGCCAAGTTTACCATAATTGCTTTTTCTTCATATATAAAAAATAGCGAAAATTATCAAAATTTCGATAACTTTTCGTCCACATACGATATTTTTCTTTTCATAACTCTCAGATACGATATTTTTTCTCGAACTGGTCTACCGGCATCGGGCGGCAGAAATAATATCCCTGGAAATGCTGACATCCCATCTGCGCCAATGCTTCCACCTGTTCCTCTGTCTCAACACCCTCTGTGATCACATCCATATGTAACTGCCCGATCAGGCGGATCAGCGCCGATAAGATCGACCAGCTCCGGTCGACATTGACCGTTTCCTGTAAAAATTCCATGTCGATCTTGATCACATCCGCCTTGATATCCTTTAAGATATTCAAAGAAGAATAGCCACTGCCGAAATCGTCGATCTCGATCTCAAATCCATACGCCTGCAATCTTTCCAGCATATATCTGTGATTTTCCATTTCCGTCACAAAAAGCGTTTCCGTGATCTCTAGTTTTAACTTGTGTGGGTCGAGATCATATTTTTCGACCAGACGGGTAAAGACATCATAAACATCCAGATAATATTGATCCTGCACGGAAATATTGACCGAAAGATACAGATCATCCCGTCCCTGATCCCGCCAGATTGCCAACTGTCTGGCGGCTAAATCCCATACATAAAGGTCTAACTTGTGTACCAGACCTGCCGACTCTAAGACCGGTATAAATTCATCCGGTGCGATCAGTCCCTTGATCGGATGGATCCATCTGGCAAGTGCCTCTGCCCCAAGCAGACTGCCGTCTCTTCTCGTCTGTGCCTGTAGATAGATCCGGATCTGCCCCAGTTCCAATGCCTGCTCAAATTCATTGATGATCAGGTTCTTCTCCAGTTTTTTTTGCAAAAGGGCATCATCGAAATATGCCACACGCCTTGCATAATCTCCCTTGATCGTGTTGATCGCCAGATTACATTTATCCACCATGACAAAAACAGGCTCTGTCACATCCGTTATCTCATAAACGCCCATATAGATCTGCAAGTGGAAGTATTCGTTTGCAAAGGTGTCGACCAGACGATCCATGACATCTAAGAAAAGTTCTTCCGTAAAACGCTCTTTGGGCATACAAAAGGCAAACTGATCTTCGTTCAGACGGCAATAAAGATCATCTTCCTTGGCACGCTCCCGGAAAAAGTACGCATGCATCTTGAGGATCTCATCACCGCGCTGGGTTCCCAATATATCATTGATCAATTTGAAATCCTTGATATCGGAAGTGATCATGACGTAAGGCTTGCCCGCCGTGCGCAGGGTCTCTGTCACCCTTTCCTCAAAATACTGCTCGTTATAGATACCTGTCAAAAGGTCATGCGTTGCACGAAAATGTTCTTCCCTGTATTTCTCCGTCTCTTCCGTCCGGTCAATACAGGTAATAAAATAGCCCAAGAATACATCTTCCTCGTCCGTCAGACGCTGTACGGTAAACTCATAATTGAAGGTCTTATCATCTGCCTCAAAATGCTCCATATAGACCTGCTCGCTACATTCCTCTTTCCAATGCCGCTTGAGCCAGCCCTCAAAATACTGCTCTGCAACGCTTAAATCCTCGTCCAGGGCAAGATGCTTGTAGCGGTAGAACATGTCCTTTCCACGCCGATTGACATAGATACATTTTCCACTGATGTCAAAACAGCCTACGCCCATCTCTGCGATCTGTACCGCATTGGCAAGGATCTTGTCACGCATAGCCTGTGGCACATAAAACTCGGTAAAAAAGCAGATGATCAGTGCCGCTGCCCCATAAAAGATCAGGGAAATATCGATTGGCAGATTGAGCGCCAGTCCGATTGCATCACATATGATGATTGCCAGAAAAGACACCAGGATGGATGTATATTTCTTGCGGTACAAACGCGCCGTATGGCGGATCTTTACCATCAACAGAAGCACGATCCAGGCAACCAGTCCATAACAATAAGCCAAATGCACATAAAAAATACCGGAATAACCTGTCGGATAAAAATATGCCCCGTAAGACTTTGAAAAAGCCTCCTTTAAGATAAAGACATGATGCAGCCAAGGATTGAGCAGCATACTAACCGTTTCCAAACCAGCCACGAGGTAACACGGTGTCATCCATTTGACCTGTTTTTCCTCATTGTCCGTGTAAAAATAGACATAGCGGAGCATGAACAAGAGCAGCCAGTCAATGCATGCCAAAAAGACAGAGTGAGAAACCGTAGCGATTGCTTTCTCATCTGTCATGATAAAGATGCCATTGGCTACAACGGCAACAACGACTGCAACAAAAAGTGTAAATATGCTTTTACTGACCCGATCCTGTTTTTCCCGGATCATACCGGCGAATGCTACCACCAGAAGTGTCAGCACAAACAAGATTCCCAGATAAATCATCTTTGGCATAGGCTATATTTCCTTATCTTTTATTCTCGATATCGTGGATCATAGCGATACGCTTTTCATGGCGTCCGCCCTGAAACTCTGCATCTAAATATGTTTTGACAATATCTTTTGCCACTTCGATACCAACGATGCGGGCACCAAAAGCAATGATATTAGCATTGTTGTGTTCTTTTACCAGACGGGCTGTTGTCGTATCGGAACATACTGCTGCACGCACGCCCGGCACCTTATTGGCTGCAATGGAAATCCCAACACCGGTACCGCAAATAAGTACGCCACATTCCACCTGACCGGATACAACAGCGCGTCCCACGGCTTCTCCATATACCGGATAATCGCAACTTTCCTCCTTGGAGATACCAAAGTCTACAACCTCGTGTCCCAATTCCTCCAAGTATGCCTTGATCTCATTTTTCATAGTAACTGCTGCATGATCGTTTCCAATTCCTATTTTCATTTCTTTTCTCCATTCATCATTTCTTTTTATTTTACTAAGGCAGAGATCGTCTTAAATGCAGGATGCTTGGAAGATCCTGCCAATTCGTAAAGGATGGCTTCTGCGCTCGTGATGATCGCACCTTCCTGCTTTGCTCTCTCATAGGCAAATGCCAGATCTCTGTCGCTTCTGCTGGCTACACAGTCTGCCACCAGAATGGTCTGATAGCCTGCTGCCTGCAGATCCATCAAAGATTGTAAGACACAGATATGCGCCTCGATACCGCACAGGATGACATTCTTTTTGCCATGCGGGATGGCCTGTCGGACGCTCTCATTGTCATATACGCTGAAAGTATTCTTGTCGATCGCTTCTGTCACACCCATGGCATCTGTGATCGCCGGGATATTATTGCCCAATCCCTTGGCATACTGTGTGGTAAGGATCATTGGTACTTCCAGTGCCTTCAAGCCGCCCAGTAAGATCTGGCTCTTGCGGAGCAGTTCCTCCTGCCCGCTCATTGCCGGCAAGATCTTTTCCTGATAATCAATGACGATCGCAAATGTATCTTCTGCCTTTATTCTCATCTTCTTATACCTCTTTCTGTTGTTGAAAAATATACCAATTTAATTATAGGCAAATTACCTGTAAAAGACAATGTTTTCCCGCATGAAAAAATGAGTAAAAGGGAATTTTCCATAAAACAAAAAGAGATCCTCATCCACAAATGAGAATCTCTATGTAATCTGTCTTTCTGTCCTAGAGTGAGAAGTCTTCTGCGCCGCGCATAGATGGTGTCTGGGATGCTTCCACTGCCAGATCCTGACCTACAAAGTACTGATACTGATGGATCAATTCATCCTTTTGCATATCAGAGACTGCCTTTGCCACATCCAATGATCGGATATCGCTGTCAGCGCCCTTGAGATCATAGGTTGCCTTCGGCTCGTACTGGCTGGCATAGTCGTATGCTCCAAAGGTCTGTCTGCTTCTGGCTGATGCATCCTGCTGTGTGCCTGCCTCGGCGACCTTGCCGGATACCTTGGTCGTACCATCTATATAAATAGACTGGGATGCGACCGGTACACTCTCGACTTGCTTTATGCTGTTATAATCATAAAATCCAACGGCTGGTCGGATACCTGATATATTCATCTTATACTCCTAATTTCGCTCTCACGAAAACTTCTTGTTCCTTACACAAAATATATCGGATCATGTAAAAAAATCTTAACCCTTTTATTTGTCTAACATTTTCTTTAATTCACTCATAAATGTATTGACATCTTTAAACTCACGGTAAACAGAGGCAAATCTGACATAAGCAACATCATCCAGATCCTTGATCTTATCCATAACGATCTCGCCGATCTCGTCACTCGGGATCTCCTTTTCCTCTCTGGAGAAAATCTCTGTTTCCACTTCATCGATCAGTTTGTTGATGTCGTTGGCAGAAATCGGACGCTTATGGCAGGCTCTGAGCACACCGGCCTCGATCTTGGCACGATCATACTGTTCACGGTTGTTGTCTTTCTTGATCACGATCAAAGGGATCGTCTCTACCTTTTCATAGGTCGTAAAACGCTTGCCACATTCATCACACATACGACGGCGGCGGATAGAATTGTTGTCATCTGCCGGTCTGGAATCAATTACTCTGGTATTCTCACTACTACAAAAAGGACACTTCATGCCTTCCCTCCATTTCTTAGCGAATCCGCTTCGCCTAAACCACAATATATAGATTTATATTACACGGATTTTGTATGAATTGTCAAGCAATTCGCACTATTTTCGACATGTCTTATGGTTTGTGCATGACTTCCTTTTCATTGACATCCACCAGGATCATATCCGAACCGATACGGCAGACCTGGCACCAGGGGATCCAGTATTCACACTCATGTAAAAAGAAGCCGCAGATCTTTCCTTTGGATGGTACGATCAGGGTGCAGATACAGCCTCTTTTTTCATCGATCTCCAGATCCATCACACGTCCCAGGCATTTGGCTGTGCATACATTGATCACATCTTTTGTCTGTAATTCACACAAAAGCATGGCAGTCCACCACAAAATAAGGCTTTCTACAGTATATGTAGAAAGCCTTGATAAGTCACACTTTGAAATTATACATTGAAACGGAAAAGGATCACATCGCCATCCTGTACGACATATTCCTTGCCCTCTACACGCACCAGACCTTTTTCCTTGGCTGCTGCAGTGCTGCCGCAATCTAAAAGATCCTGGAAGTTTACGACCTCAGCCTTGATAAAGCCACGCTCAAAGTCGGTATGGATCTTTCCTGCTGCCTGCGGAGCCTTGGTTCCCTTGGTGATGGTCCATGCACGTGTCTCATCCTCGCCGGAAGTCAGATAAGAGATCAAGCCCAATAAAGAATAACTAGCCTTGATCAGTTTATCCAGACCGGATTCCTTCATGCCGAGTTCCTCTAAGAACATCGCTTTTTCGTCATCATCCAGTTCTGCGATCTCCTGCTCGATCTCCGCACAGATCACAAAGACTTCACTTCCTTCTTTTGCCGCGAACTCACGAACGGCTGCAACACCTGCGTTGTCTGCGCCGTCATTTGCCACCTCATCCTCGGATACATTGGCAGCATAGATGACCGGCTTTGCAGTAAGAAGTCCATACTCCTTGAAGTAGGCTTCCTCATCCTCATCCAGAAGTTCAAAAGTGCGAGCAGAATTACCTGCTTCCATATGCTCTTTCAGACGTTCCTGCATAGCGGCTTCCTTTTGTAAAGACTTGTCCATACGGGCAGCCTTGGAAGTCTTTGCATATCTTCTCTCCAAAATCTCCAAATCGGAGAAAAGAAGTTCCAGATTGATGGTCTCAATATCACGGAGCGGATCAATGCTTCCATCCACATGCACGATATTGGTATCTTCAAAGCAACGTACTACATGTACGATCGCATCACATTCACGGATGTTGGCAAGGAACTGGTTGCCAAGTCCCTCTCCCTTGCTGGCTCCCTTTACAAGACCCGCAATATCGACAAATTCAATAACAGCCGGTGTCACCTTTTTTGATTGGTAAAGATCTGCCAGTTTTTTCAGTCTCTCATCCGGCACACTGACCACGCCCACATTTGGGTCAATCGTTGCGAATGGGTAGTTGGCTGCAAGTGCGCCTGCCTTGGTCAGCGAATTAAATAAAGTAGACTTGCCTACGTTCGGCAGTCCGACGATTCCTAGTTTCATAATTTATATTTCTCCTTTGAAAAGTATTGATTTTATTAAAATCTTTTCCGTTGTCATGCTTCTTAAAAGCCCTGATACAGCAATATCTAGTCTATCACATTTAGGGAGGAATGTACATTTCTTTCTTTTTTTTGGGGGGAGGATATCATTTACGCTACTGCATTAGCATTTATCTGGTCGATAAATTTCTTGATTCCCATCCATACTGTCAGATCAGTAAACATCTCTACCATACACGGTAGGCGGTTAGATTTCCAAGTCCAATTTCGTCATTTTACCAAAAATGACGAAATAAAATTCATAATGACGCAATTGAAAAAAGGACCAACTCTCGCCGGTCCAAATCTTCTTTCACATTCCTAATCTATTAGCCTGTTGTTGCCTCTTTTACAAATATTTATCCAACTGATGTGACACATCCAATACACCTGTCAGTTGATTCTTCGCGCTCTCCGCATTTTCCATATTGGCATTGGAAAGTTCAGCTGCCTGGTTGGAAGATGCGGTCACTTCCTCGGTCGTTGCTGATAGGTTGGTAATGTTATCTACGATCTGATTGTTGGCTTCGGAAAGTCTGCTCAGACGATCATCGATATTTTCGATATGGGTAATCAATTCTGTCACATTATCATTCATCGCCTCAAAACTCTCGGATGCTTCTGTGATCATGACGTCCTGTGCATCCGTTGCGCTAACAGACTGGGAAACCGCATTGGCTGCCCTGGTCGCATTCTCTGTCAGATCATCAGAGATCTTGCTGATCTCTTCTGTCTCCTGCTTGGTACGCTCTGCCAACTGGCGGATCTCATCCGCAACCACAGCAAATCCCCTGCCAGCCTCACCGGCTCTGGCACTCTCAATAGAGGCATTCAATGCCAAAAGATTGGTCTGGGAGGAAATTCCAAGAATAGTATCCGCGATGTTTCGTACTTCTTCCGTCTTGGCCTGCAAGGCTTCCATTGCCTTTGCCACATCCTGATTTGTATTGGAGATTACCTGAGACTGCTCCTTCAAGCGATTCATCACATCCATAGACTGCCGGTTGATCTGACCGGACTGTTTGGCGATCTCTACCATAGTCTCAGAACTTGTCAAAGTATCTTCTATCGACTGCTGGATATTGGCAGTCATGGTCGTCTGTGTCTGGATATTTTCTGCGGTCGACAAGGTACTTTCCGAAATATTCTTCATTGCACCGTTTACGACCTCGGAAGAACCATTGAGGTCATTGACGATATCCATGGCACTTTCCGTACCCTTGCGCACCTCAGTAGCCACGCCAATCACATCGTCAAGCATGGTCTGCATCTTGGCATTCTTTTCATGTACTTCGCCTAAAGTATCTTTATTAAACTGCTCCGCAATGCTGGTAACGCAATAAAGCAATACCAAAAGTACCAGACAGATCACCAGAACAAAGATCTGATTTAAGGCAGAATCCCCCTCAAGATTGATATGCTGTACGATCTTGGCCGTAGTCACGAGCACTTCCATGACTGCATAAGCAATCCCACTGATGAGTGAAAACTTCTTGTCAAAGAAAAGCACGCATCCTACCAAAGGGAAGATTCCAAGCAACTGGATAAATCCCTGTGTAAAGGCAAATCCTGTCACATAGCAGACAACAAGCAAAAATGGCAATGCCATCATTTTTAATTTCTGGGATGTCAAAAACTTTCTGGACAGTAAAAAGATGGCAATACAGGATACCAAAACAATACCGGAAACCATCATGGTCAGCCCCTTAGAGCGGATGCCTACGAAATAGCATGCCCACATAATGATCATTAAGATTGCGTAAAAAATAAGATATCCGGATACCAAAAAGCGATTGGCTCTCTTTAACTGTTCTTCTTGATCTGCATATTTAAATCCCATAAAGCAACAAATCCTTTCCTATATACAAAATGTCCCAAATTTCCATACATTTCTATTGTACGAAAATCTGCGTCATTTTTCCACCACTTTTTGTCGAAATTTATACATTTTTTTGATCCGCACCGGTTTTTCCCAGTTCCCAGAAAGCCACTGCACTGGCTGCCGCCACGTTTAAGGAGTCCACGCCATGCATCATGGGAATACAGACCGTGTAGTCACAATCAGCGATCGTTTCCTTTGCCAGCCCATCGCCTTCCGTTCCCAGCACCACTGCCAGACGTTCTTCCGCAAGCAGTTTTGGATCATCCACGGCATAAGAATCCTCTTTTAATGCCATGGCGACTGTCTTATAACCCATCTGCTGCAACAGATGCCCCGTCTCTTCATACCACGCCTCTTTGGAAAGATAGGTCCAAGGAATCTGAAAGACCGTTCCCATGCTGACCCGGCAGGCTCTGCGATACAAAGGATCTGCACAGCCATGGGTCAAAAGAATGCCATCCATGCCAAGGGCTGCCGCCGACCGGAAGATGGCGCCGACATTGGTCGGATTGACTACTTCTTCTAAAATGGCGATACGTCTTTTCCCCTGACAGATGCTCTCCACCGTCGGCATGGGCTTGCGCCGCATGGCACACAGCATACCCCGTGCCAACTGAAAACCGGTGATCTGTGTCAGCACAGAAAGGTCTGCCACATAGATCGGGATATCGCCCACTTTTTTCAGGACTTCCCCTGCTTTTTTCTCCACCTGTCTTTTTTCCATCAAAATAGAAATCGGCTCATAGCCGGCCTCTAAAGCACGCAGGATCACATTGGGGCTCTCCGCGATAAAAAGACCCGGCTCCGGCTCAAAATAATGTAATAATTGTGCTTCCTTCTTATCTATATACATATCCAGTTGTGGAATATGCAGGTCTGTGATCTCGATCATACGCTCTCCTTGCCATAAGGGACGTTCCTTTTGCCACAAGGAGTGTCCCCTTGGTTCTGTTTTTTCTTCCTCTAAGATAAACGAAAAGATGAGATTTGTAAAACAGAAAAACTCCTGTGCACACCTGCACAAGAGTCTTTCCTGATACCGACAACAACGCGCACGCCTGTCTCTTTGACAAATTCGTACTCGAATTTCTCCATACGCATAGAGGTGGTCGGTCCAACCGATACCATTTCGTATTTTTCATCACCCAGCGGACGGATGATCGGACCTGCATGCAGGATACCGTCTTCTCTTTCACGCCCCTTCGTACTTCCAAATTTATTGACTTTGCTTCCGGTTACGACATCACACCTTATCTGCCAACGCTGTGAACTTCCAGAGTCTCTTCCCGGCAAAGTGTATGATCCCAAATTAGATGAGAGAGCCAAAGCTGCAGTGCCACGCCAAAGAAAACAATGATATAGCCGACCAGGCTGGTAAAGACCGGTCTAAAATAACATAAAATGACAGGGCTGCCCCAGATACCCCAGAGCAAAAGGGTCGCCGGCAGTTTGCCAAAAGCAAACAAAAAAGCATTGGTCAGATGCCCTTTGACCCGGTTGTCATAGTTTGCTACCAGTGGGAAAATCCAAAAGAGCATACTGACTGCCACAAAGAAAAGCACGCCGCCAAAGAATAAAAAGAACATATTGACAGGCTCTGCGATCCTGATGGCATAATATATATCCCCAGCGCCCAAGACCATGACGCTAGCAAGGACCAGCCACGCACCGGTCGCCTGCTTAACGTCAGCGGCAAAGGCATGGAAAAACTCTAACGTCAAAATACCGCCCTCCGGCTCTTTCATTTTTTTCATACAACGTGCCCCGGCGCTGAGCGATGCCCCGATCGTCACGATCGGGATACAGCCCAAAAGCACGAGAAAATTGAGCAGTACAAACTGCCCAATCTTTCCCAAGATCCATATAACTTTGTTCTCAGATGTAAAATTCAACATTTCTTTTACCCCTTTACGCCACCGAGTGATACGCCCTCCACGATAAATCTGGATAAGAGGAAGTACATCACAAGCATTGGCAAGATTGTAATGGAGAGTCCCAAGAATACAACACCATAGTCGGTACGGAAGGATTCGCTTGTCAGCATCTGCACAAACATGGTCAGTGTCTTTTTCTCAGAACTGCTGATGATCAGTGTCGGCATGAACAGATTGTTCCAACTAGCCACAAACTGGAAGATCGCTTGTGTTGCGATCGCCGGTTTCATCAAAGGTACGACGATCGTGTTAAAGATACGGATCTCACCGCAACCGTCGATGCGGGCCGCCTCTACCAGTTCCGGGGAAAGCGCTCCCTCCATGTACTGTTTCATAAAGAATACGACCGCCGGAGTAGTAATACCCGGGATGATCAGCGGCCAATATGTATCCAGCAGATTCAGTTTCATCATGAACTGGTAGAAACCAATGGCAAAAACCTGCGTCGGCACCATCATGACACCCATGATAAATGCCCATGCTGCTTTGCGACCTTTAAAGGAGTAGTTGTGGATGCCGTATGCTGTCATAGAAGAAAAATATACGGACAATACGGTAAATGGAACAGCCACCTTAAAGGAATTGAACATGCTTTGTAAGACTGTAACACCAAGACCCTGTTGGGATTTGTCGAAATTTGCGATATTGTTTTTTAAATTTGATCCAAAGAGAAGTGATATACCGCTCTGTACCTGGGTCGACGTGCGTGTTGCATTGACGAACATCAGATAAAATGGGATCAAACTGATCAGACAAAGCAGGATCATAATGATGTTCCGAAAGATCTTCTGCCTGCGTACGGCTTTTGTCTTATTTTGCAATGGCTGATTACTTTCCATGACGCTTGCCCCCTTTCTTCTTTTTTCCGCCTCCGCCATATGCATCGGATGTCTGCATGACGCGGAAGAAGATCAAACTAATGATCAGGGTACAGATAAAGAGAAGTACGGATACTGCCGCCGCCCTTCCGGTATCTGTATTGTGCAGTCTCATAATGTACATGGTCACAGTTGTTGAAGTATCGTTTGGTCCTCCCACATAGCCTGTGCCCTGCCCTACATTAAAGAGTGCCGGAATATCGAATAACTGAAGTCCACCGATGGCTGATGTCACAAGTACATACAACATGACCGGCTTTAACAGCGGAAGGGTAATCGAAAAGAACTGCTGTCTGCCTGTCGCCCCATCCAACTCGGCGGCTTCGTAAATATCAGGACTGATACCTATGATACCTGCAATCAGAAGTAACATAGTATTGCCATACCACATCCAGACCTGGATCATGGAAATGGATATGCCGGTTCCCCACTTGCTCATCATAATATCCGCATTTTGTGAGATCCAACCCAGACTGCGCAGTGTCGACATGATCGGACCATACTTGCTTAAGAGGGCACAAAAGAGAAGGGAAATAGATGCCGCTGTAATAATATTCGGCATGTAAAGAACAACCTTGTAAAAGCCTCTTGCCTTTAATTTTGCACGATTATTGGTCAGCCATGCGGCTGCCAAAAGGCTCAGTAAGATCTGGGGTACAAAGTTTAACAACCACAGACGAAGCGTATTGCCCAGGTATTTTAGGAAATATCCCTGTTCACCATCTGCAATACCCAGCACGTTCAGATAATTCTGAAGTCCTGTAAAAGTGATCGTTGTCCGCAGATTTCTGGTGGTGTACTCAAACATGCTGTAATAGAAGGTATTGATCAGCGGCCACAGGGAGAAAACCAGATATACGATAAAGAACGGTGCAATAAAGAGATAACCATACTTCCCATAACTGACCGTCTTTGGTTTTGTTTCTTTTTTTCCTGCTTTCATATGGTTTTCACCTCATTTAAAATGATTGCCCGGAGCCCAAGTCCTGCTCCGGGCAAAGGATTTTTACTACTCTACTTTCAAATAAGAATATGTGTCATGTACGGCTGCCTTGAAGTCCTTGATGGCAGTGTCCTTATCAGATTCGCCGGTCGCATATGCGGTAACTGCTGCCGGGAACAGGGTCTCATTGATCGTCATATCTTCTGCTGTAACCAAAGATACATCTACATTCTGTCCTCTTGTCGAGAAGAATTCCGGAATGTTCTGGTCGCCGTAAAGGCTAAAGGTAGAAGCACCCTTTAAATTGTTTGCTACGATATCAGAGATAGCCTTCTGGTTGTTTACAAAGTCACCATTTGCTTTATAAATGCTTGTCATGAAGTCCTTGTCACAAGTGCAGGACTTGATGATCTCTGCTGCAACGTCTGTATCAGCACATTTTGCGGTTGCTGCAAGTCCGGTACCGCCCCAATAGAACTGAACCGGTGCGTCTACAAGGATGGTGTTCTTATCCCATGTATCAGTCAGGCTCCAATAGGTGTACCATGGGCATCCTGCAAATGCGATACATGCTTCTGACTTCTCGCCATCGCCATCTTTTAATGCTGCCCAGTCTGTCCCCCACATAGTAGTATTAAAGGTAAGATCTTCATCATATAAGGTCTTTGAGTATTCCATGTATTCTTCCATGGCAGGATCCATCTGGATCACATCATTGTCATCATACCAGCCAACGGTACGGGCACCATTTAAGAAGATGTACTTCAGATCATCATAGCCGGAGAAGAGTTTTACTTTTCCGCCGGAAGCATCATTGACTTTTCTTGCTGCTTCTAAGATAGAATCCCAACTAGAGAAGGTCTTCTCAAGTTCTGCCTGATCGGTCGTGCCCAAGTACTTTTCTGCAAGATCAGCACGGATCTGGATACATCCGGGTGTTGCCTGCCAGAAAGAAGCCTTCTGAACGCCATCCTTGTCAGAACCAAGTTCGATATTGTAAGAGAACTGGTCTGCTGTATCAGCATCTGTGATGCCGAGATCCTTAAGGCTCATCAGATAATCAGACTGCACATATTTCTGCACATAACCAACTTCCAAAAGCATCATGTCAGGATAAAGTTCGTTGCTCGGATCGTCTAACAAAGCATCGATCTTGTCCTGATAGTAACTGGAACCACCGCAGTTTACAAATACCAGTCTATCCTTGAGATCCGGGTATTTTTCTACTAATAGGTCCTGCAAGGTCGTAAAATCTGTGTTCCACGCCCAGACAACAAAAGCATCTTTTGCACTCGGATCACCTGTGATCTCATTATCCGGAATGGCATCCTCATCGGAACCACTCTCCGTGTCTGCATCACTGTTTGCCTGATCGTCGTTCCCCCCAGAACTTCCACAGGCTGCCAACGAAAACGTCATGGCAAATGCCAACAACATCGCTAACACTTTTCTCTTTTTCATTTCGTTTTCCTCCTTTTTAAATACATTACATATAAATATTTATTGCTAACCACAGTAGTCATCGCCACTGTAATTGTGCACTAGGTATGATTGATGTCCCTTACGGACTGTCCTTTTTCCACATAGCCTTCGACAATGTATGGACGGATCAGCGTTGTCTTTGGTTCCTCGATCAGACTGATCAACTGCTCTGCTGCCAATCGTCCAATGCTGTCCGTGTCCTGCTTTAAGGTCGTCAACTGCGGCTCCAACTGATAGGCGATCCGTATACCGTCATAACCGGCTACGGAAATGTCCTGCGGGATCTTGAGTCCAGCCTGTCGGATTGCCTTGATACCGCCGAAACTGGCGAAATCATCCTGATATAAGATGCAGGTCGGTCGATCCTCCAATGCCAGAAGTTCTCTGGTTCTTTCATATGCCTCATCCGCGTTGCGGTATGCCGCTTCCTTGATGTAAGCATCCGGGATGGATAAGCCCTTTTGCTCCGCCATCCGGTAAAAGGTAGATAAGCGGCTCTGGGTAACTGCGGAATCTGCGCCATGGATATAAGCGATCTTCCGATGTCCTCTTTCATATACATAGGAAAAGAGGTCTTCCATGCCCTTTGCATTGTCCGACATGATGGCGATGCGATTGTGGAAAAGGTGATCGATCGTCACTACCGGAATGTTGCTTTTTACAAGTTCTATCACTTCCGGGTCGTTAAAATCGATACAGGCGATCACCACGCCATCAAATCCACGGTATCTGGCATGTTCCAGATAGGTCATGCGGTTGGGACGGGTCTTGCAACAGTTGATAAAAGTCATATCATAGCCCTGCTGCTCCGCTGTCTGCTTGAAACTGTCAAGCACATGTGAAAAGTAATTGTGTGTCAAACCGCTACGTGCTTCATCGACAAACAAAACACCGATATTATAAGTACGATTTGTCTTGAGTGCCTTTGCCGCAGAGTTTGGAAAATATCCCATGTCTTTTGCCACCTGCCGAATCCGTTCCTTTGTCTCAGCACTGATATCATTGTGATCGTTGAGTGCCTTGCTGACGGTTGCCACGGAAACCTGACAAGCCTTTGCAATATCCTTGAGTGATACCATCCTTTCTCCTCTCGACTTTGTAATTTGTTTTGAAGAAAAATCTCTTAATCGTTTTCGTAAGTTGAATGTACATCAATTTGATATGGTCTGCAAGCCTTTTTTGATGTTTTCACCTATTTTTGGCAAGGTTTCACAGTTTAAGGACTTTTGTTTTGCCCATTTTTACGAAACTACATTTTCGTAATTATTTTATATAAGGAAAGCCCATAAAAAGCCTGTGGTTTTCGTAGTATTTTCGTTGATTTCCTGTTGATTTTCCAAGTTTTATACATTATAATCTGACTCAAGAATAAATATTCCATTATTTTCAGTCTCTTAATCGTTTTCAGTATGGTGCAGCGCTTACCAGGTATTTCTTAAATTCTTTGCACCACCTTCATTCAATTTTATAGTTAAAAATCGGAGGTTATTATGAAATTTGGTTACTTTGATGATCAACATAAGGAATATGTGATCACTACACCGAAAACACCACTTCCCTGGATCAATTATCTGGGAAACCGGGAATTTTTCTCCCTCATATCCAATACCTGCGGCGGCTATACCTTTTATCGGGATGCCAGACTCCTGCGCCTGACTCGCTACCGCTATAACGACGTACCTTGCGATACTAACGGCAAATACTTTTATATCAAAGATGGGGACTGCATCTGGAATCCAGGCTGGCAGCCGACCAAGACGGACCTAGATTTTTACGAATGTTGCCACGGCCTGGGCTATAGCCGTTTTACCGGGAAAAAGAAGAACCTGCAGGCATCGGTTCTCTTCTTTGTTCCTTTGGAAGATAACTGTGAGCTCCAGTGGCTGCATTTAAAAAATGATGGCGATGCGCCTAAGACTTTTTCCCTCTTTTCTTATGTGGAATGGTGTCTTTGGAATGCGGATGACGATATGAAGAACTTCCAGAGAAATTTGAGTATCGGCGAAGTCGAGATTGAAGATTCGGTCATCTACCATAAGACCGAGTACCGCGAGCGCCGCGATCACTTTGCTTTTTATGGGGTCAATGCACCGATCGACGGATTTGATACCAGCCGGGATGCCTTTCTTGGTGCTTACCGGGGCAATGACCATCCACAAGTTGTAGAAAAAGGCGCCTGCTCCAATTCCGTAGCAAGCGGCTGGTCTCCGATTGCCTGCCACCAGATCGATCTGACCCTTGCTCCAGGTCAGGAAAAATCGCTGATCTTTGTTCTGGGCTATGCCGAAAATCCCCTTGCGGAGAAATGGTCTGCGCCCGACATCATCAATAAGAAACCGGCGAAAGAGATCCTTGCCAAATACCAGACCGATGCACAGGTGGAGCAGGCTCTATCCGCCCTGGCTGCCTATTGGGAAGACCTGCTATCCAAATATCATGTCACATCTTCCAATGAAAAAGTCGATCGCATGGTCAATATCTGGAACCAGTATCAGTGTATGGTGACCTTTAATATGTCACGCTCTGCCTCCTACTACGAATCCGGTATCGGACGCGGTATGGGCTTCCGCGATTCCTGTCAGGATCTGCTTGGTTTTGTCCATCTCATACCGGAGCGTGCCAGAGAGCGTATCTTAGACATTGCCGCAACACAATTTATCGACGGCAGTGCCTACCACCAGTATCAGCCGCTGACCAAAAAAGGAAATTCCGATATTGGCAGTGGTTTTAATGATGATCCCCTCTGGCTGATCGCTGGAACAGATGCCTATATCCGCGAGACAGGCGATTTTTCCATCTTAGACGAAGCCGTGCCATTTGATAATGATGTCAGTCTTGCCGCGCCACTCATGGAACATCTGCACCGGTCTTTTGACTATATCGTAAACCATAAGGGGCCTCACGGACTGCCTCTGATCGGGCGTGCCGACTGGAACGATTGCCTGAATTTAAACTGCTTTTCCGCACATCCGGGTGAATCCTTCCAGACCTTTGGTCCAAGTGAGGGACCGGTAGCGGAATCTGTCTTTATTGCAGCCATGTTTGTCAAATACGGAAATGCCTATGCCAAGTTATGCCGGCTAACCGGGAATACGTCCGAGGCCACGCGGGCAGAGAAAGAAGTTGCCAAGATCTATGATGTCATCTTAAAGGATGGCTGGGATGGCAAATGGTTCCTGCGTGCCTATGATGCCCACGGGCAGAAGGTCGGCTCCCATGAATGTGAGGAAGGACAGATCTATATCGAGACACAGGGCTTCTGCCCTCTCGCCGGTGTCGGCGTCAAGGAAGGTCTTGCCAAAGAAGCGCTGGATTCTGTCAAGGAACGACTGGACACCAAATACGGTATCGTCCTGCTCCAGCCTGCCTACACCAGATATCATCTGGAACTGGGCGAGATCACTTCTTATCCACCGGGATATAAGGAAAATGCGGGTATTTTCTGTCATAACAACCCATGGGTTTCCATTTCCGAGACCGTGATCGGCAGGGGCGACCGTGCTTTTGAGATCTACCAAAAGACCTGCCCTGCCTATGTGGAGGAATTCAGTGAGATACACCGGACAGAGCCTTATGTTTACTCACAGATGATCGCCGGACGCGATGCCGCCTTCTTTGGAGAAGCAAAGAACAGTTGGCTGACCGGAACGGCTGCCTGGACTTTTGTCAACATATCCCAACATATCTTAGGGCTTCTGCCAACCCATGAGGGCTTATCGGTAGATCCGTGTATTCCGCATGATTTTGGGGATTTTGAACTAACAAGAAAGTTCCGTGAAGGAACCTACCATATTCAGGTGAGAAATCCGAAACAGGTAGAAAAAGGTGTGGTCAGTCTGCGTGTCGATGGACAGGAAATTGCAGGCAATGTCATTCCTTATGTAAGAGGTAAAAAAGAATATCAGGTCGAGGTCACACTCGGCTGACGTCAGGGACGTTCCTTTTGCCATAAGGAGCGTCCCTTTTGGCTTTCTGAGACAGGCGCAGATAAGGACAAATGGGCAGGCACCTATCCGTTTGTCCTTATCTGTGCCTGTCTCCGTGCTCAATCCTTGGACTCAATCACAATCAGCGTTCCATCCTCCACCGTGATCACGGCTTCCTCGTCCACGATCTCATTACTGATGCCTAAGGATGTAAACGGCTGCAGATCTACATGATCCAGCGGATAGAATACGCCGCTCTCGCTTACACCTCTTGCAACGCCGCAAAAAGAAACCACGGATACATATTTTCCATACTGTTCTTCCTTTTTGATCCGGCACTCCTTCTGGATCAGACGGATCCGGTTATGTTCATCCAAAAGAAAAATATGGCGATCCTGTACAAAGCCCTGTCCTAAAATGGCAATATTGCCAAGCACATGATCCAGTCTGGTTCCGGTTCCTCCCAAAAGAAAGATATCACCCTTTGTCTTTTCAAACGCCAGATGCAGCGCCGCTTCCGAATCTGTATCATCCTTTATGGGATTGAGTTTTGTTACATTGCGACGGTCTGCCAGAAAGGCATCCTTGACCTGCTCATCCAGTGAATCAAAATCTCCTATGACATAGTCCGGCTCAATCTGCAATTTC
Organism: Roseburia lenta; assembly: GCF_014287435.1. Lineage (GTDB taxonomy): Bacteria > Bacillota > Clostridia > Lachnospirales > Lachnospiraceae > Pararoseburia > Pararoseburia lenta. The sequence continues at coordinate 83,327 of NZ_JACOPG010000005.1, read as the reverse complement.
ATGCAGGCTTCCAGGCCTCTGTCCGCAGCGATGATCGTAGCCCCCGCATGTTCTTTTATGACATTTTCCAAAAAAGGCAGGGATAAATTACCCCCTGCCAAAATCAGTGTTACTTCTTCGTTTTTCATGCTGTAACCTCTATACTACCAAGCCATTCGGGACACTCCATAAGCCAAAAGGAACGTCCCTGTGGTCTACATATGCGTCAAAAATGCTTCTACATTGGCTGCTGCATCCCCGGAAAATACGGCACTGCCAGCCACAATGATATTGGCACCGGCAATAAGTGCCTGATCGACATTATCCAAGGTAATGCCACCATCCACCTCAATGTCAAGTTTGATGCCACGCTCTCCTAAGATACGACGCAGTTCTGTCACCTTCTCCAGGGTATATGGGATCAGTTTCTGTCCGCCATAGCCCGGATTTACCGTCATGATCAGTACCATATCTACCTGATCTATGACATGGCGCAAAACCTCGATCGGTGTTGCCGGATTGATCGCAACGCCTGCCATGGTCCCCAGTTCCTTGATATGCGCTACCGTACGATCCAAATGGCGGCAGGCCTCCGCATGCACCGTAATGATATCGGCTCCTGCCTTGGCAAAATCCTCCACATAGCGATCCGGTTCTTCGATCATCAGGTGCACATCTAAAATGCGGTCTGTGTATTTACGCAAAGACTTGACCACCGGTGCGCCAAGTGTGATGTTTGGCACAAACATACCATCCATGACATCAATGTGGATATACTGTGCTCCCGCCTCATCAATTCTCTCTATCTCCTCTGCCAATTTACCATAATCTGCAGATAAAATCGAAGGTGACAAACAATTCATGATTCTCTCCTGTTTACTCTGTTTCCGCCAGGCACTAATATTTTCTTGCCTGAACGAGTTCTTCATACAATAACTTGTAATTGTCATAGCGGCTCTGCGCGATCTGCTTGCGTGCTACCGCCTCTTTGATCCCGCAATCCGGCTCTCCTATATGGGCGCAGCCCTGAAAACGACATTCCGGTTCATGTGGCACAAATTCGGGGAAACATTCCCATAGACCCCCTGCCTCGATCTCCGGTACATACATGGAACTAAAGCCCGGTGTATCCATGATAAAGGAATCCCCGCCAATGGGAATCAGTTCACTGTGTCTGGTCGTGTGTTTTCCACGCCCGATCTTCTGGCTGATGGCACCGGTCTCCATCAGGGTATGATCCTGCAATCCATTGATCAGCGACGACTTGCCAACACCGGACGGTCCTGCCACCGTAGTCGTCTTGCCCTGCAAGAGTGTCCTGATCTCCTCTCTGCCCTCCCCGGTGATCGCCTGGGTAAAATGTACCGGATAGCCTGCCAGTTCATAGGTCTCCTTTAAGACCTGCTTGTCCGCCCGGCTTCCCAGATCTTCTTTGTTAAAGCAGATCTGCACCGGCACATCCTGATAAGCCATCATGACCAAAAAGCGGTCCAAAAGGTTGAGATTGGGTTTTGGAGAATCGGTCGCAAAAATAACAAGTGCCTGATCGACATTGGCAACTGCCGGACGGATCAGGGCATTTTTGCGCGGTAAGATCCTGACTACGTTTCCCAGATGTTCTGCCTCATCCAGCACATCGATTTCTACCTGATCGCCAACCAGAGGCTTTAACCCTTGTTTTCGGAAGGCACCTTTTGCCTTACATTCATAAATTCCGGATCCTGCTACGAAAACGTAGTAGAATCCGGAAATTCCTTTTACTATCCTGCCTGTCATGTGCATCCTTTATTGCTTTGTAAATGTAACCGTTTTTGTCTCGTTTACACCATCACCAGTAATTTCGATTGTTCCAGATGAAGTTGCAATATCTTTTGCACTGATATTCAATGACTGGTTTGCCTGCAGATCCCATGACGCAATGGAAACGCCTTCCGCATCCTTTAAGACAACGGATACCGGTACATCATGTGTATTGCTGACGCTGCCGGAATAACTGTAATACTCCGGTTTTTTGCCGTCACTGATCACCAGATCAACTGCGGTTCCGGCATCTACCGTCTTGCCCTGTGTAATACCCTGACGGATAACTCTGCCTGCCGCATAATTATCACTGTATTCGGTTGTCACATTTCCAACCTGTAAGCCGACACTTGCAAGTTCATTGGCTGCTTCCTGCTGTGTCTTATTGGTCAGGGACGGTACCTGTACGGACTGGATGCCTGCACTGACAACGATCGTCACAGTATCACCCTTTTTACCAACACCGGTCGGTGTCTGGCTGATAACCTGCCCCTCTGCTACATCAGAACTGTATTCAAAGGTACGGTTTGCCTTAAATCCTTTATCTTTTAAGGTCTGAATGGCTGCATCGCCGTTCATGCCTACCACGCTTGGTATTTCAAGATCTCCTTCTTTGCAAACGGTGATCTTGACCTTTTCTGTAGTAGAGACCTTGTCGCCCTCATCAGCACTCTGCTTGATGACTTCGCCTTCCTCTGCATCATCGGAAGACTCATAAACGATCTCGTAAGAAATGCCTGCCTTCTTTAAGGCTGCGACTGCCTCATCCTCGGTCATGCCCACAACCTTGATCATTTCTACCTGCTCTGCCTGTGTCTTGCTGTCCTTATCGCTGTCGCTCTTCTTGGTTCCAAAATGGAAAAGTCCAAAGAAACTGCCCACAATATAGATCACAATGGCAATGATGATAACGGCTGCCGCGATTCCCATAATGGTGATCGCCTTATCGAGTTTTGGATTGACCGGACCATCTTCTTCCTCGTCTTCCTCATCCTCTAAAAGTTCGCCCTCATCGACTTCCTCGCCCTCGGCAAGTCCTTCCCGGATCTGCTCCTGCTCCTCCGGTGAGATCACGCGGGTCTTTTCCACATCATCTGCGGAACCGATCGTCACAAAATCCTCATTCGGGCTGACAAGTGCTTTTTTCAGATCCAAAAGTAGATCTTCGATCGTAGCGTATCTGCGATCCGGGCTCTTCATGGTACATTTTAAAATGATCTTTTCTAAACTGATCGGCAGTTCCGGTGCATATGCACTCGGTGCGACCATTTCTTCCTGTAAATGCTGCAAGGCTACGGCAACGGTGGTATCTCCGTCAAACGGTACACGTCCGGTCACCATTTCATACATAACGATACCCAGAGAATAGATGTCGCTCTTGCCGTCCACATAACCATTTCTCGCCTGCTCCGGTGATGCATAATGCACAGATCCCATCACATCCGCATGAATGGTGTTGGAAGTGGTGGCCCTAGCGATACCAAAATCGGTAACCTTGACCTTACCTTCCGTGGAGATAATGATATTCTGTGGCTTGATATCCCTATGGATAATGCCCTTATTGTGGGCTGCCTCAATACCGCGACCTACCTGAATGGCGATGCTGATCGCCTCTTTAAAATTGAGTTGTCCCTTTTTCTCGATATAGGTCTTTAGGGTGATACCCTCGACATATTCCATAACGATATAGTACATGCCATTTTCACTGCCGACATCATAAATGTTTACAATATTGGCATGTTCCAAGCCTGCCGCTGACTGTGCTTCTGAGCGGAACTTTGTCACAAAGGTAACATCCTCTGCGAACTCCTGTTTGAGTACTTTTACTGCTACTTCTCTACCTAAGATATGATCCTTTGCCTTATAGACATCGGACATGCCGCCGGTACCGATTTTATCTAAGATCTCATAACGATCTGCTATATAATTTCCTTTTGTCAACATTTTTACACCTCATCAGAAAATGGTTCTATTACTATTACCGTAATGTTATCTTTACCACCATGATCGTTCGCCAGATCGACCAATTTTGCTACTTTATCTGCCACCTGACCGGATCCCGCCAAGACCTCTTCGATCTCGCTCTCCTCGACCATAGATGTCAGTCCATCCGTACACATAAGTACCAGATCTCCAGCCTGCAGGGTCTCATCAAAGAAATCAACACGGACCTCTGCCTCCGCGCCAACTGCTCTTGTGATCAGATTGCGCTTTGGATGGCTTCTGGCTTCTTCCTTTGGCATCTCGCCCTTGCGCACCATCTCTCCGACCACGGAATGATCCTGCGTGATCTGGCTCAACTGTCCGTCCCTATATACATAAAGCCTGCTGTCACCAACATTTGCCACACAAAGATGATCTTCCAAAAGCGTTGCTACAACCATGGTCGTACCCATGCCATATTTGTCCTCATCCTGTGTCGCTTCCTCGTATATGCTCTTGTTTGCTGCTGTAATTCCCTGATTGATAATCTGAACCGGTTCAGATCCCGTATCGGACGCGATCTCACGTTTTGCCAGTGCGATTGCCTGGCTGGATGCGTATTCTCCTGCCTTGTGGCCGCCCATTCCATCGGCGACCACAAAGAGATTCGGTAAAGAGCCAATGGTCTCTTCCGTGGCAAACACTGCATCCTGATTTTGCGAACGCATACGTCCAATATCCGTCAAAACAGAATAGTTCATGTATTTTACCTTTCTTATGTCTCGGAAATATGTCTATGTCTTAATTGTCCACAGGCTCCATCAATATCTCTGCCCATTTCCCTTCTAATAGTAACATTTTTCCCGTATATTTCAAGTTTGTTTTTAAAGGTCTCGATCGCCCGCTTGCCCGACTGCACATAGTCCCGCTCCTTGATCGGGTTGACCGGGATCAGATTGATATGGCAGTTGATCCCCTCTGTCAGCGCACACAACTCCGCAGCATCTTCCTCGCTGTCATTGACACCGCCCACCAGGCTGTACTCAAAGGTCACGCGTCGCCCGGTCTTTTCAAAATAGTAGCGGCAGGCATCCACCGCCTCATGGATATCGTATTTATTGGCAACCGGCATGAGTTCCAGACGCTTTTTCTGGTTTGGTGCATGCAGAGATAAAGCCAGTGTGATCTGCAGACCTTCCTCCGCCAGACGGCGCATATTTGGCACGATGCCACAGGTAGAGACCGTGATATTGCGCTGACTCAGATTTTTACCATGTTTATCGGTCAGCAGATGGATAAAACGTATGAGATTGTCGTAATTATCCATAGGTTCTCCGGTCCCCATCACAACGATATTAGAAACCTTTTCCCCTGTATCCCGCTCAATGGCATAGATCTGATCTAGTATCTCCGATGGTGTCAGGTTTCTGACCAGCCCATCCAGAGTCGATGCACAAAAGCGACAGCCCATGCGACAGCCCACCTGTGAGGAAACACAGACCGAATTTCCATGGTGATAGCGCATCAGAACGCTTTCTACCATATTGCCGTCCGCTAGAGCAAAGAGATACTTGCGCGTACCGTCTTCCCTTGAAATCTGACAATCGATCTGTTCCAATGCCGTATAGGTCGTCTGCTCTTTTAAAACTTCCCGGAATTTCTTTGGCAGATTTGTCATCTCATCATAAGATGCCACATTATGTACATGCATCCATTCATACAACTGTTTGCCGCGGAATTTCTTTTCTCCCAGTTCTTCTGCAAAGGTCAAGACTTCCTCATATGATAAAGACTTGATATCTCTTTTTTCTTCCATCTTTCTTCCTATCTCTTTTTCATCTTTGCCAAAAAGAAACCGTCCTGCTTACCTGCTTTTGGCAAAAACTGCTTTTCTGTTTCCAACGAAAAGTCCGGGTGCTTCTCTAAAAACCATGTCACATTATCCTCGTTTTCCTGAGACGAGATCGTACAGGTCGAATACATAAGCGTCCCGCCTGCCTTGACATAAGCGCAGACCACATCCAGGATCTGACGCTGCAATATCGCCAGTTCCTTCTGGGTCTCTTTTGTCATGTGGTACTTGATGTCCGGCTTTTTTGCCACAACACCAAGCCCGGAGCAAGGCGCATCGCAGATCACGACATCCGCCTGCCCGATGGATTCTTCGTTTAAGATGGTCGCATCCCATTTTTCTGCCCGAATATTGGCAAGCCCCATACGCCTGATATTTTCTTCCAAAATGGAAACCTTGTGATCCGAAAGATCCCTTGCTTCCACAAGTCCCGTGCCTGCCAAAAGTTCTGCCGCATGCAGACTCTTACCACCGGGTGCCGCACAGACATCGATCACATGATCCCCTTGCTGAATACCGGCACTGTGTGCCACCATCATAGAGGAAAAATCCTGGATATAAAAATCTCCGGCAAGAAATTCCGGGATACCGCGCAGATAGTCATAGCCACTGATATAAAGGGCATATGGGATCTCCTCGCAAGGCTCTACCGTGATCCCCTGCGCCCGCAGATTTTTTGTCAACTCTTCCACAGAAATATTGCCGGTATTGACACGGATACAGGTTTTCTTTTCCTCTAACAATTCCTCTAGGATCTGCTTTGTGGTCTCCCCGCCAAACTGTTCTTCCCACGCATCAATGATCCATTGTGGCATGGAATAGGCTTCTGAAAGACCCTTGTAAGTGATGCTATCCTTGTTTCTTGAAATATTGCGCAACACACCATTGACAAAACCGGAAAGGCCGCCCAGTCCATGATTTTTCACGATACGGACGGCTTCGTTGCAGACCGCCGCATCCGGCACACCATCCATAAAAACGATCTGGTAGACACTGCTGCGAAGGACTGTCCGGATGAGCGGTTTCATCTTTGGCACTTTAGGCTTTTTTACAAACTGTCCTAGAATGGCATCGATCTGTAAAAGCCGCTCAATGGTCCCCTGCGTCACACGCGTGATAAAAGCACGCTGCTGTTTAGACAGATATTGATATTTTTCCAAGGTCGCCCCCAGTACCAGATGGGAATATTTTCCTTCTTCCAGTACTTCTTCTAAGATGGCGACAATGATTTCTCTTTGATTTGGATCAGTCATCGCGTCTATTTCCTCCAAACAGGAGCAAGAGCCGTAAGAGTTGCAGGATTGCTGCTGCTGCACTTGCAACGTAGGTCAGTGCTGCTGCTTTTAAGACCTTTTTCGTTCCTTTGAGTTCCTCATGGGATAACATGCCTGTATCATTTAAAAAGCGAAGTGCTCTCGCAGACGCATTAAATTCGACCGGAAGTGTCACCAACTGGAACAAAACTGCCAGAGAAAATGCGATCACGCCTGCCATGATCAGGGTCTGCCCCATACGGCTGTTAAAGAGCAGTCCGATGATGATAAGTGGCCAGGACAGGGTGGATCCTAAATTTGCTACCGGGACAATGGCACTGCGCAAAGTCAATGGAAAGTAGTTGCGCTGGTGCTGGATGGCATGCCCGCACTCATGCGCCGCCACGCCGATGGCTGCCACACTGGTAGAATTATAGACCGGATCGGATAAGTTCAAGGTCTTGTTGCGCGGATCGTAATGATCCGTCAGATTGCCGGATACATGCTGCACCGTCACATCATAAATACCGGATCTGCGAAGCATGTGCTCTGCCGCCTGTGCGCCCGTCATACCGGAGGCACTGCGCACGCGGTTGTATCTGTTGAAGGTTCCTTTGACCCGCGCTGATGCGATCAGGCAGATGATGGCGCCGATGACGACCAGGTAATAGGTCGGGTCCCAGTAAAATCCATAATATCCGTACATAATTTTGCTCCTTAAATAAATATATTGTGTATCAGCAATTATGCCTGCGTCATACTTTCCTGCTCCCCTAGAATCGTGCCCGCCGGAATATCGCGGCCTCGCAGGAAATCTGCGACAGGCATACGTTTTTTGCCCTCCAACTGGATCTCTTCCATCACTAAGAGTCCGTCCCCGGTGACTACCGCGATGCCATCAGCATCTGCCGCTACCACCTGTCCCGGCACGGCATCCGGGACGATATTTTTCTCCACGCGTGCCTTCCAGATCTTCAGTGTCTTATTTCCCAGATGGGTATAAGCGCTCGGCCAAGGGTTCAGGCCTCTGACCAGGCGCTCCAGTTCGACAGCACTTCTTGTAAAATCAAGATTTCCCATGCTCTTTTTGATCATGCCGACATGAGTCGCTTCCGCTTCCTCCTGCGAAACCGGTGTAATCGTGCCTGCTGCAAGCCCTTCCATGGTCTTAACACAAAGTTCTCCACCGACGATCGCCAATTTATCAAAGAGGCTTCCACCAGTCTCATCGGCTGCAAGTCTGACTTCCTCTTTTAGAAGCATGTCGCCATCATCCAAGCCGACCCCCATCTGCATGGTCGTCACACCGCTGACTTCATCGCCATTCATGACCGCCCATTGGATCGGGGCTGCGCCACGATATTTTGGTAAAAGCGAAGCATGCACGTTGACACAGCCAAGTGGGGGGATCTCCAAGACTTCCTTTGGAAGGATCTGCCCAAAGGCTGCTACGATAAAAATATCCGCATCCTGTTTTTTCAGGACTTCCACTGCCTCCGGCTCGCGGATGCGCTTTGGCTGGTAGACCGGAATATCATGTTCCACTGCCCAGGTCTTGACTGCCGGAAACTGCATCTCCTTGCCTCTGCCCTTTGGCTTATCCGGCTGCGTCACCACCATGACGATCTCGTGTCCTGCCTTTGCAATGGCATCCACCGTTGCTACCGCGAAATCCGGTGTTCCCATAAAAACAACTTTCATTCCCCTTCTCCTCTATGCTTCCTCTTCTTCATAATTTACATCATGCAGATTGCCTTCTACCTTTTCGGTATACATATGTCCGTCCAGATGGTCGATCTCATGTAAAAGGGCTCTGGCTAAAAGTTCTTCGCCCTCCACCTCATATTCTTCCATATTTTCATTGAAAGCATGCACCTTGGCATAATTCGGACGGGTAACCTGACCGGATTTGCCCGGAAGAGATAAACAGCCTTCCTCTCCTGTCTGCGAACCGGATGTCTCAAGCACTTCCGGGTTGACTAAAACGATCGGACCGTCCCCTACATCGATCACTGCGATCCTGCGCAGAACGCCCACCTGCGGTGCTGCAAGACCTACACCATCGTATTCATACATGGTATCGACCATATCCTCGATCAAGGTTGCGATCCTTGGTGTGATCTCCTTTACCGGACGGCATACCTTTGTCAAAACGTCGTCTCCCTGTACTCTAATCTGTCTGATTGCCATAAAATTATCCCTCTTTCTATAAAATTACGCCTGATTCATTGGATCAAAATCGAACCAGACCATTACTTTTGCAAATCCCGCATCCGCCTGTATGGTCTGCGCAACGCGATCTTTTATCTCGATCAACTGCTCATAGTCCTTGTGCTTGCAGTAGATCACTTTTTTGTATATATCCCTGACCTTTGCCACGACGGCATCGGATGGACCCAAGCACCGGATCTGCGGTGCCTTGTCTTCGATCAGGTCTGCCAGTGCCTTGGCACATCGGTCAGCCTCTTCTTCCTTTTCGGAAGTGATGAGGATCAAAAGCATATGCGCCGCCGGTGGATAGTCCATCAACTCGCGGTAGGCGATCTCCTCCTCATAAAATGCCTCGTAATCCTGATCTTTTGCAGCAAGGATGCTGTAATGGGTCGGCTGGTAGGTCTGCATCACGACATTGCCCGGAATGTCGCCCCTGCCCGCTCTGCCTGCTGCCTGTGTCAAAAGTTGAAAGGTACGCTCTCCACTGTGAAAATCGCTGGAATTGAGCGATAGGTCTGCTGCCAGCACACCGACCAGAGTCACGTTTGGAAAATCATGTCCCTTGACGATCATCTGCGTCCCGATCAAAATATCCGCCTGCCCTCTGCGAAAGGCATCCAGGATCTCCTGATGTCCGTTCTTTCCGCGTGTCGTATCCGTATCCATACGCAGAACGCGCGCCATCGGAAAGGTCTGTCTGACGACCTCCTCAAACTTTTGCGTGCCCGCCTTAAAGCCGCCGATATATTTGGAGCCACAGGACGGACAGACCACCGGTTTTCTCGTCTCATAGCCACAATAGTGACAGCGCAGGACATCCCCGCGGTGCAGACTCAGTGAAACGTCACAATGGGGACATTTTATCACATGCCCACAGGCTCTGCAAGAAACGAAGCCTGCCAGCCCTCTCCTGTTGACAAAAAGCATGATCTGCTCTTTTTTCTGCAGACGGTCTGCCATCAGTTCCTGTAATCTGCGCGATAGGATCGAACGGTTGCCCTGCCGCAGTTCCGCACGCAGGTCAACGATCTCACAAGTCGGCAGCGTCCGTCCCGATATACGATCCGGCAAGGTCAAAAGGGTATATTCCCCACTTTTTGCCTTGGCGAAAGACTCCACCGATGGTGTCGCGGATCCCAAGACCACGCTCGCCCCCTGCATCTTTGCCCTGGCGATCGCCGTCTCCCTTGCATGATACCTTGGAACGGTCTCACTCTTATAGGAAGGTTCGTGTTCCTCATCTATAATGATAATCCCTAAATCGGAAAAAGGTGTGAACAAAGCACTCCGCGGGCCTATCATAATGCGGATATCTCCTTTTTTTGCCCGCTCGTACTGGTCAAAACGCTCTCCCGGCGACATGCGGGAATTCATGATCGACACCTGATTGCCAAAGCGCTGATAAAAACGCATCAGGGTCTGATAGGTCAGTGCAATCTCCGGGATCAGGACAATGGCACTTTTTCCGTCCGCCAGAGTCTTTGCAATGAGTTCCATATAGACCTGCGTTTTTCCGCTGCCGGTTACCCCATACAAAAGATAAGTTCCCAGCCTGCCTGCTTCCATATCCTGCGTGATACGCGAAACAGCTACACTTTGCGCCGGACTGAGGACGATCGGTCTTTCCTTTTCCAAAGTCATGGGCACAGGATTTCGATAGGCACGCTCGGCGTCGATCCGCACCCAGCCATTTTTTTCAAAATCACGGATGACAGTCGCCGGGATCTGCATTTTGCCTGTGATGTCCTCCCATGGCAGGGTAGACCTTTCCATCAAAGTCCGCAAAAGTTTCTCCTTTGCCTGACTATGCCTTTTTCTGGCAAGCAAGGTAGAGAGTTCGTCCCGTGCCTGCTCCTGCGTCAGAAGAAAGGTGACCGTCTTTTTTTCCTTGCCTGCCTCTTTTTTCTTGATGGGGATGACCGTCTTTAATGCCTGGTTCATGGTGCATCCATAATTGCGGCGGATCCAAGCAGCCAGCGCAATCAACTGCGATTCCACGGCAATGCTGTCCTTTGACACACCAAGAATGGGTTTGATCCGCCCGGCATCAATCTTTGGCTCCGTGGACATATCGACCACATATCCCGTAATGCGCCTTTTGCCATTGCCAAAGGGGATCACGACACGACTTCCAATCTGTACGGTTTCCCGCAAATGTTCCGGAATCTCATATTGAAAGGTCTTATCCAGTTTTTCCAGTGATATGTCGATTATCACGTCACCATACAACATCTGTCTTTCCTTCTGTAAAAATTATTTTGTCCAGCCTAATTCTTCCAATACTTCCGCGATCAGAACACGTTCATCCATCGGGTACTTTTTGCCCTTGATCTCCTGATAATCTTCGTGTCCCTTGCCAGCTAAGACAATGATATCCCCCGGCTGTCCGTGTGAGATCGCATAGCGGATGGCTTCTTTCCGGTCAATGATCTCGATATACTTGCCATCGGTTTTGCCGATACCGGTCTTAATGTCATCAATGATCGCCTGCGGTTCTTCAAAACGCGGATTATCGGATGTGATGATCGTAAGATCTGCCAACTTGCCGGACACCTCGCCCATCTCGTACCGACGCAATTTGGAACGGTTGCCGCCGCAGCCAAAGAGACATACCAGTCTGCCCGGTTCGTATTCTTTTAAGGTCGTAAGCAGGCTTTCCAGACTCATGGCATTGTGGGCGTAGTCGATCATCAGCGTAAAGTCATCAGATACATGCACCAGTTCGATACGTCCTTTGACAGAAGCATTCAAAAGTGCCTTTTTCATGACTTCCATATCCACCCCGTAATGATTGCAGATAGCCACTGCCGTCAGCGAGTTATAAACACTAAAGCGTCCCGGTACACTGGTCTCGATATCCCCCTCCAAAAGACCGCTCACATGATAAGCAACGCCTAGGTGACCGCCCTTTCGCACCAATTTCATATCGGTTGCACGAATGTCTGCATTTTCTGAAAATCCGTAGGTCTGCACCTGACAGGTGTGGTTCTTTAAAATAGCCTCCACATGGGCATCATCCGCATTGACAATACCCAAACGGCACTTCTGGAAAAGCAGGGACTTGCACTGCAGATATTCCTCAAAAGATGCATGCTCATTTGGTCCGATATGATCCGGTTCGATATTGGTAAAGATGCCGACATCAAAGGTAAAGCCATCCACGCGATGCATCATAAGTCCCTGGGAAGATACTTCCATGACCGCATAATCACAGCCGGCATCCAGCATCTTGCGGAAATACTCCTGCACCACATAGGATTCCGGTGTCGTATTATTGGCAGGGATCTTTTCATCCCCGATGATGGCTTCGATGGTACCGATCAGGCCAACTTTAAAACCTGCATTTTCCATGATGGACTTGACCATGTAGGTGGTCGTCGTCTTTCCCTTGGTTCCTGTGATACCGATGACCTTTAAGGTGTCTGCCGGGTGGTCAAAATATGCTGCTGCCAGATAAGCAAGTGCCTCTCTGGTATCTGCCACTTTGATGACCGTCACGTCCGCTCCGACCTCTACATCTTCTGAGACCACAAGAACACTGGCTCCTTTTTCCACCACTTCTTTCGCAAACGCATGCCCATCCACTGCGGCTCCTTTTACGCAGACAAACATGGCATCCTTTTCTACTTTTCTGGAATCATAAACAAGGCTTGAAATCTCCTGATCCAGATTTCCCTGTAGCAGTTCATAATCCAGTTTTTCCAGTAAATTTCTAACACACTTCATATCTATTTCCTTTCCGCTTTCCACTGATTTTTTCATAACCTTTAGTATAGCAAATTCAGACCAAATGTGCTAGAGGGACGTTCCTTTTGCCACAGGGAGTGTCCCTGCGGCACTATCGTCTGAATAGTCTGAAAATCACTTATGAGTTGAATTTTGCAGTCCGCTATTATATGATAGAAAAAATACCAAAAACGGAGGTTTGTTATGCGTCATCTTATGAACCCTCTGGATTTTTCAACAGAGGAAATCGAGCAACTAATGGATCTGGCCGATGACATGAGACAGCATCCCGACAAATATGCGGATTCCTGTCATGGCAAAAAACTGGCCACTTGTTTCTACGAGCCAAGCACTCGTACTCGTTTAAGTTTTGAAGCAGCCATGCTCAACCTTGGTGGTTCCACTCTTGGTTTTGCCAGTGCTGATTCTTCTTCCGCTTCCAAAGGCGAAAGTGTTTCCGATACCATTCGTGTTATTTCTAGTTACGCAGATATTTGTGCAATGCGTCATCCCAAGGAAGGTGCTCCTTTAGTAGCTTCCTCTCATTCCAGTATTCCCGTTATCAACGCCGGTGATGGTGGTCACCAACATCCCACACAGACATTAGCAGATTTATATACCATTCGTTCTTTACATGGAAGACTGGATAATCTGACCATTGGCTTATGTGGCGACTTAAAATTTGGACGAACCGTGCACTCTCTGATCAATGCACTGGTACGCTATCCCAATATTAAATTTGTATTGATCTCACCGGAGGAACTGCGTGTTCCAAGTTATATCCGTGAAGATGTCTTAGACAAAAAACACATTCCATATGTAGAGGTTGAAAAACTGGAAGATGCCATGCCGGAACTCGACATTCTCTATATGACCCGCGTGCAGAGGGAACGTTTCTTCAACGAGGAAGACTATCTGCGCATGAAAGATTTCTATATCTTAAATGCCGATAAGATGGCTCTTGCCAAAGAGGATATGATCGTCCTGCATCCACTGCCACGAGTCAATGAGATTTCTGTGGAAGTCGATGATGATCCAAGGGCAGCCTACTTTAAGCAGGCACAATTCGCCGTCTATATCCGAATGGCACTTATCTATACATTATTGGAGGTGGGATCATGTTAAATATCAGTGGAATTCACGAGGGATTTGTTCTCGATCACATTCAGGCAGGCATGAGCATGAAGATCTATCATGATCTGCACTTAGATCAGTTTGATTGCACCGTTGCCATCATCATGAATGCCAAAAGCAACAAAATGGGAAAAAAGGACATCATCAAAGTAGAATGTCCGATCGATGCCTTAGATCTTGATATCCTTGGTTATATCGATCACAATATCACGGTCAATGTCATTCAAGGCGATAAGATCGTAGATAAAAAGGTTCTGACCCTTCCTCGTCAGATCAAGAATGTGATCTCCTGCAAGAACCCAAGATGCATTACTTCGATCGAACAGGAATTAGATCAGATCTTTATTCTGACGGATGAAGAAAATGAAGTGTATCGCTGCAAGTACTGTGAAGAGAAATACAACGGAAAATAATCATCACAGGGGCGCTCCTTTTGTAGGGGCGTCTTTTTATTTGCATTTATGTTTAACGCTTGCGTGACGGCAGACTGTGTTATGAAAAAAGATTGGAATCAGATTCGTCGTGTCTCTCGAAAGAGACACAGAATCTTATGACGTTTTTTCATAACACAGTCTGCCGTCGCGCAAGCGCTTAATACAAAACGTAAAAAATACTATTCTCGTAACCATCTACAGATATCAACCACTTGCACTCCTTTGTAATCATATGTTTCATGATGTGTTCTTGCAAGTATCATTTTAGGATATGCATCTCTTATTGCAAGCAAAGGCGAATATTCTCTTTCAAATGTTTTTTCATCTGAAATATTATCGCTTACCTGAATATATATTTGAGTCTCACGTTTCTTCGCTACAAAATCCACTTCCTTTTTATAAAGTTTTCCCACATATACCTCGTATCCTCTCCTACGCAGCTCCAGATAAACAATATTTTCATAAGTTCTTCCAAAGTCCATGTTTCGCGTACCATTGACTGCATAACGAAATGATGTATCGCAAAGATAATATTTACTATTATTTGCCAGATATTTTTTCCCTTTTAAATCGTATCGTTTTGCCTCATAGAACAGAAATGCATTTTCCAAATAACCAATGTATTTTGATACCGTCTTTCTGGTTATCTCGCTCTGGTCGTTTTTTAAAGTTTTGCTGATATTATTAGGCGAAAGTAAATTACCGATGTTATCCATCATGAATTCAGATATGTTGGTGAACTCTGATTTATTTCTTATCTTATACTTTTCAACCAAATCTCTGATAAGAATGGTTGCATACACATCCTTAACGTAATGATATTGTCTGTCCTCAATCCTATATACATAAGATCCAGGCATACCACCAGTTCGGACATAACGATCAAAAGCTTCATCATATCTATCTGTAATTCCATAATAAGTTAGATATTCCACAAAAGAAAATGGATATACTTTTATTTCCATCGTTCTTCCAGTAAAAAGCGTTGCTAAATCTGAACTTAATAAAAATGCGTTTGAACCAGTAATATAAATATCATAAATTTCTTTTGTATAAATACTATTAATTGCAAGTTCAAACTGTGGACACAACTGAACCTCATCAATTAGTAAAACATTCGCCATTCCCTCTTTGTACTGATCCAGAATATACTGATGCAACGCATGATATTCCAACAAATGATCAAACTCTAACTCCTGAAGGTTTATCATAACAATATTTATCGGTTCCTCTAATGACTGTAGGTAAGAGACAAACTCTTGCAGCAATACCGATTTACCACTTCGTCTAATGCCCGTAATTACTTTTATATCCGGTGTTCCATACAATTCAATCAGTTCATCTAAATACTTTTTTCTTACGATAATCTGCATGGCAAAATCTCCTATTCCCACTTTTTGAATTATTTTCATTTTTCGGTAATATATTTTATAGGCTGATATTACCATACTCTGTTCCTTCTGTCATTATTCTATTCCCACTTTTTGAAAATCATTCATTTTTTGGTATCACTACTGAGGTAAAGGCAAGCGCTTAATACAGAACGTAAATAAGACGCTCCCTTACAAAAAGGAACGCCCTTTGTTTGATACTATTCTCGTAACCATCTACAGATATCGACCACTTGCTCCTTAGATTAAGAAAGGCTCTGCATAAGCAGAGCCCTTCTAACATTTTCTTTCGAGGATTAACCTCTAGCCAGATTGTGGTAAATGTCAAACCCTTATAAAGCTCATAAGGCACTGCTCTCTGGCACAACACCTTTTCATCTCAATTATCTCGTGAATTATCCTATTGTGCAAGTAAACAATTCAGCTGCCCGATCAGCTGTTCCACCTGCTCTCCCGGCATCTGCCCCAGCAGAGATTTCAGCGGCATTTCCCGGATAACTTGCTCTCCCAGCTTCTTGTATTCGTCACTCATCCCTTCTGCTGATGCGGCCGCTGCTGCCAATGGCGCCAGCAGTTCCGTAATAACGGGAGCGGTTTTCGTATGATCCAATAATTCTCCGAACGTTGTTGTGAAATCTACGCGAAGAGGCAGTTTTTTCTTTGTTTCAAACACAATATCCGCATGTAATCGGATGTCATCAGAAGCATGGCCAATTAGGATCCGATATGTTCCGGATGGCGCATACCAGTCCCCGAGACGTTCTTCATAATAGGAAAGATCCCTCGCCGAAATTTCCATCGATACCGTTTTCTCCTCTCCCGGCAGGAGATGAACTTTGGCAAATCCTTTCAATTCCTTGACCGGTCTTTCCGGTGTGCCGCACAGGTCAGCTACGTACAGCTGTACGACTTCTTTTCCTTCTGTCTGTCCTGTATTTTTCACCTTGAGAGAGACTGTCAGGATATCCTCGTCCGTCATTTGAGCCGATAACAAAGTCAGATCCCCATAAGCAAATTCCGTGTAAGACAGCCCATGGCCGAATGCATACCGTACCGGAACCTTCTTTGTATCATAATAGCGGTATCCGATAAAGATATCCTCACCATATAACACCCGCTTTCCATTTCCCGGAAAATGAAGGTAGCTCGGATTATCTTCCAGCCGGTACGGGAATGTCTCCGCCAGCCTGCCGGACGGATTCGCTTCCCCGAATAACAGCTGGTCGCAGGCTTCGCCAACGCCCTGACCGCCCAGATACATTTCAAGGATCGCGCTTACCCGGTCTGCCCATGGCAGTTCTACCGGACTTCCATTGTGGAGTACTACTACAACATTAGGCTGTACTTTCAACACTTCTTCGATCAGCCGGTCCTGGCATTTGGGCAGCTTCATGGATGTTCTGTCATACCCTTCCGACTCAAATATCTCAGGCAGCCCGGCAAAGATTACCGCGACGTCTGCTTCTGCAGCAGTCCGAAGCGCTTTTTCCAGCTCTTGTTCCGTCATCGCGTCATTTTCCATAGAAAATCCTTTTGCATAAGTCACGCTACGCCCTTTTTCTCCGGCAGCATCCAATGCCGAAACAACCCTGAACGGATTGATATGGCTGGAGCCGCCGCCCTGATACCGCGGCTTTTCGGCAAATTCCCCTATATAGGCAACCTTTCTGTCTGTATTCAGCGGAAGTATACCGTTATTTTCCAGCAGGACCGCACATTCCGTCTCAATATCAGCTGCTTTTTTATGATCTGTTTCCTTATCAGATATAACTTCCGGACGATGCTGCTCTTCACCGGCAAATACAACATTCAATACCCGCTCCACCGCTTCATCCAGCACAGCTTCGTCCAGTCTTCCCTCCTGTACTGCTTGCACAATCTGTCTGTCATTGTATCCTCCGGAATAAGGCATCTCCAGATCCAGTCCGGCCTGCAGTCCTTTCACACGGTTATTTACAGCGCCCCAGTCACTAACGACGCAGCCTTTGTATCCCCATTCTTTTCTCAGGATATCTGTCAGAAGATATCTGTTTTCTGAAGCATATTCTCCATTTATTTTGTTGTAGCTACACATGACGGTTCTTGGAGCTGATTCTTTCACCGCTTCCTCAAACGCAGGCAGGTAGATTTCCCTGAGCGCACGTTCTGACACCTCGGAAGATATCGTCATACGGAGTGTTTCCTGGTTATTCAGTGCGAAGTGCTTAATGCTTGTCCCCACACCCTGACTCTGTACTCCGCGGATATATGCCGATGCCATCCTACCTGCCAGATATGGATCCTCCGACAGATACTCAAAGTTCCGCCCGCATAACGGGCTCCTTTTAATATTCACCGCCGGGCCAAGCAGTATGCTTACATTCTCGGCCTGACACTCCGCTCCCAGCGTCTCTCCCATCCGTTCCATCAGGTCAACATCAAAGCTGGAGGCTGTTGCACAGGCTGCCGGGAAACAAACGGCCTTCACACTTTCATTCAATCCCAGATGATCCGTTTCCCCTTCCTGCTTTCTCAGTCCGTGAGGACCGTCCACCATCATAACTGACGGAATGTTCAATCGTTTGATTTCTTTCGTATGCCAGTTATCAGCGCCCGAACAGAGACTTGCCTTCTCTTCCAGCGTCATTTCAGAAATCAGTTCCTTTATTCTGTCCATCGCAAAAGTCCTCCATACTTTTCTTAATACTGATTGATCATCTGTGCCTCTGCCTCTTCACGGCTGATCTCACCATTGTTGCATTTTGCCATCAGCTGGACATCATGGTCATTAAGCTTGTAAAGACGAAGTATAAGCAGAGTGCAAATACCCCCGATAATGCCGCCAAGACAGCTGAATGTCCATAATTTATCGGCAAATCCTGCCGCCTGAACAACGCCTTCTCCCTCTCGGAAGCCGATTAAAGTTAACGCAAACACACTGACTGCTGTTGCGATCGCTCCATTTAATTTTGTAAAAAATGTCTGCGCTGCAAACGTTACACCACGCATTTTTAATCCTGTCTTGTACTGTCCATACTCGTAGCAGTCCGGCGTAAACTGATACTGCAGTATAACTGCTATTCCCAGCGGAATTCCTCCTAAAGCATTTAAAATCATAAACACCGTCATATTCTCATACCCGGCTATGAATCTTACAATTCCCAGAAGTAAAGCGAAAACATATGAAATATAGAAGACTTTAAATTTATCATATTTTTTGCATAATTCTACTGCCATAACCGCACCGATTAAGGTCGGAATAATTACCGCCATCGAAACATATGAGGCAGCTTCTTCACCGCCAAGGCAGTACCGAGCAACGTATAAGCCCCAATTTGCACCAACATTAAGCAGGCTGCTGATGAGCGGAGCCGCAAAGAAAATCAATAAATATTTGTTCTTCCGCAGACATTCTACCATATCTCGCAATGTATAACTTTCTTCTGCCCCGTCATTCAGGACTCTTTCTTTTTCAATTACTCTCTCCCTTGCGAACAGACAAATCGGAATCATCATAACACATGACAAAAGAGATAACACAATTACTGTTGTTGACCAGCCGCCTAACCGCTGCCGTACCAACGGCAGGACAATTCCTGTAACAATACCTGCAAAAATAGCAAACATTCTTCCTATGCTGTTTAGTGAAACACGTTCCTTCTGGTCTATTGTCATCGTGGTAACAATACCAAAAATCGGTACATCGCAAAGGGTATAGGCTGTATCCCATAACATATAAGCGAGTGTTGCCCATATGATTTTAGCCGTCATGGAAATCCCGGTAGGTATTATAAAAAGAAGAATAGTTGCCACCGGAATCGCTATGACAGATATTCGAAGCCACGGCAGGAATTTCCCTTTCTTAAAATTCACCTTATCCATGATCATACCGAAGATCGGATCGTTGATGGCATCCCACACTTTCGTGATAAGCGCCACGATTGCAACCAATGCTGCCGTTATGCCGATATCTGTAAAATATGTAGTCATATATCCTACCAGTCCGTAGAATACATTCTGTCCCATAAAATACAAACCATAACTGATTTTTTCTCTTTTTGTAACTGAATATTCCATTTCGTTATCCGTCCTTTCATTGTTTGATTCAATTATAAATAATTCCAAAGGGCAAATCACCAACGATATATAAGCAGTTTACCGACGAAACTTAATATAATAATCATCTTTCTAAAAACTGATATAAGTATTCTTCCATCTTAGGCGTCCACCATTCCAGATATCCTGCCTGCGTCGGATGAACCGGATCTGCCATATAAACTTCATATTCTTTTTCAGAAACGTCATTCATCTCCTCGTCATTCCAAAGGTCGATCACGCCTATTCCATATTTATCCTGAAGCTCAAACAATACATCTACCATCTGCTGATACTGTTTACTGTCATATTTTGTTCCGGTATAAAAGATCACGGGACAATTCCATGTCTGCTTTGCATATACAATGATATATTCCATTGCTCCTGTTATCGTCTGTGTATCAAAATCCTCCAGATTTTCTGAACTGCTGATTTCTCCCATCGGCATTTCCTTCGACGCGTCATTCGTGGAAAGCTGACAGACAAATGCATCGAATTTCTCATCTGTACCGATATTATTTTTCATCCTTTGGATATAAGACGTCTTTCCGTTATCCACTAAAGTAGTACCGCTTACGGCTTCTTTTACATACTCACAGCCATTTCTGTAAGAGATATAATCTGCGAAAGAAACATCCATTGAGTACAGACCTAAGGTTACAGATGATCCAAGGTAGCAGATACGCTTCCCTCTAAGAGGGCTGTTTTCTAACGGTTCTATATTTTCCAGACTGTATTTTTCTGCGTTTCCCGGCATTTTTTTCAGTTTGTTCTTCCAGACAAAATCAAACGGTCCTCCACCGCCTACTGCTCCTACTAAATATGTCAGGCCGATTCCCGCGACCAGAATCACAATTAAAACGATTCTTAAGATAATCTTCAATATTTTCTTTTTCATAATCTCTCCTATTCTATAAATTTCTTACATTCAAACTCATATGTTCCACTTCCTACCTCATACAATCTGCCATCCGGCATCTTTACAGTGGCAGTCGTGTTGCAGGGGATCTCCACCTTCAACTCAAATTTTCCCTCTTCCACGCTCCACTCTGTCCGTACTTTACCGTACTCACTCATATAGGTACGCTTTGCACTGGTAAACGCCTCATCCGTCTCCGGCGCAATCACAATCTTCTTAAATCCGGGAGCAGCCATATCAATGCCGCTTATCTTCCGGAACATCCAATCGTCCACGCATCCAAAGGCATAATGGTTCAGGCTTGTCATAACCGGAGACCCGTCCTCCTTGTAAGAAATGTAGTTTTCCCAAATTGTTGTCGCTCCCTGCTTCACCTCAGTCGGTCATTTTTTGCGGACAGTTCAATACATGCCTGTCTGTTTCGCTCCCTGCTCCTGCGTTTGCTCTCGTTTGATTTCTCCCTCTGTATCTTCTTGGCACAAGCAGGACAATACTTCGATATGCCAGAGCGGGGAACATATTCAACACCGCACACCGTACAATTCTTAGGCTTTAACGCAGTCCACCGCTTTGTCGGTGTGATATGTAATTCACCGACAAAGCCGATGAATTTATAATAAATCTTGATTTCCTGCCGCACCATTCCGTCTGTAAGTTTCTCACGTTCCGAAACAAGTATCTTGTCTATAAGTGCGTTTATGATGGTTGCGTCCAGTTCCTTAATGCCTTGATAGTTGCGGATTAGGGAGAGGAAATCACGGACACCCTGCGTCTTCTCATAGCTGTCGCTGAGCGTTTCCGTTACCTCTTTCAGCCTTGCTTCAATTTCAAGCTGTTCTTTCTGGTATTTTCCCGACATCATCTCAAAATTCCGCTCGGTAATACGCTCCATCACCTTATCTTCATAGAGTGAGGAAAACAGCCTGTCCAGTTCTGCAAGGCGTTTGTTCAGTTTTCTTTGCTCCTTTTCCAGTGCCTTTGCCTTGCTCTGGTCTGTTTCCGTGAGCCGCTTTTCAATCGCCCTCACTGCCTTTTCATCATTGACTGCCATATCCGCAAATCGGTTGATGTCGGTGAGGACAGCGTTGAACAAGTCCCTCGCTTCAATGCTGTGTGCGGTACACATGATATTACCGTATCTGCCATAATTATTGCAGGAATATTGTACGCAGTCGATGATGTCGGGGCGTTTCCTCCTGTTGGCACTCATAGCCCGCATCGCATAGCCGCAGTCCGCACACTTAATAACGCCTGCAAAGATGTTCTCAAAGCCGCCCTTGTTTTCTGGTAATCTGCGGCTTGTAATAAGCTGCTGTACGGTATCAAATTCCTCCTGCGTGACTATCCCCTCATGGGTGTCTGGTATCACTTCCCATTCTTCGGGCAGCTTAGAGGGGCGTTTCTTGCTTTTCATGTTGGCGGCAATCCGCTTGTAGCCTGCAAGGTTTCCCGCATATATCGGGCTTCTTAAAATGCCCCTTACGCTGTTCTCGCTCCAAATATAACGGTTCTCCTCATTCTCCTCAAAATACCTCTCATAGCCTGTTGCCCCCTGCTCCGCCGCATAAGCGGCGGGGCGTAAGATATGCTGTTTGTTGATGTGCTTGCGGATTTTGGCGATTCCGTTGCCCGCTAACGCAAGGTCAAATATTTCCCTTACCACATGGGCAACTTTGTCATCTATCAGCAGATGGTTGTGGTCGGCGGGGTCTTTGACGTAACCGTATGGTGCTGTCGTCCCCATGAATTTCCCCTGCTGAAACCTCGCTCGGTACGCCGATTTTATCTTGACCGACACATCGGCGGAATACATTTCGTTTAGGATGTTGCGGAAAGGCGTGATGTCCATAGCGGATTTATTGAGCGTGTCCACGCCGTCATTGACCGCTATATACCTCACATTATGCTCTGGGAAAAACACTTCCAGATACAGTCCGCAATCAAGATAGTTCCTCCCCAGACGAGATAAATCTTTCGTGATAACGCAGTTTATCAGACCGCTTTCAATGTCCTTAATCATGTTCTGGAAACTTGGTCTTTGGAAATTTGTACCAGAGTAACCGTCGTCCACATACGTTTTTGCTAAGTGCCATCCCTGCTTTTTCACATAATCCGTGAGGATGGATTTCTGTGTCGCAATGCTCGCACTCTCGTTATCCGTGCCATCGTCTTTTGACAAGCGGCAGTACATGCCGACTTCATAAATCTTGTTCTCCATTCTTATTCCTGCCATACTGTAAAACCTCCATATCTGTCCTATCTGTTTTCATGTTCCATTGCGTACATTCTAAGCGGACAGCCCCTCATTGTCGAAGGTGTCGCCCTCGGCAATCTTCTTCCGAATATCCTCGGAAATAATCGGGATAAACGCTTCTGTGACTGTCTGCGTGCCGACATATTCACGGCTGATTATCATCTGAACTGGTGCTTTCGGCACGATACGCTTTCTCTTTTTATCTGCTTTCTTATCCTCGCCCATACTTAAATCTTCCTTTCCAGACAGGGCAGGAGAACGTCTGGAAACGCCCCGCCCTGTCAATCAGATACCATCAATCCCCGCTGTTTACTTCTTTCTGTAATGCTTCAAGGAGTGCTGCTGCTTCATCAGCGTTCAACGTGATACCCTTTCCGCACTTCTCACGGTTCGGGGAAAAGCTGCGGATGTCATATTTCGGCTCTCTTCCGTTCCATGAGATAAGATTGATTTCTTTTGTGTAGCCGCTGTCGCCCTTAGACAATACGGCGATTTCCTTTACAATCTCATACTGGATTTCTTTCATTCTTCATACCTCAATTTTCTGCATTTACCTCCCGAAAAGAGAAGATTAGCGGCTGTCCCTGCCCCGTTTCCTCTGCAATTCACGCTCCAAAAGTTTAATGATGGTTTCCTCCATCTGCTTCGGCGTTGTGTTCTTCGGAAAATACTTTTTCAGCTTGCTTGTGTTGATTTTCAAGGTTTCTTTCTGGTTTCCCTTTTCCTCCGTCATAATTGCAAATATCGTATCCATGTCAAGCCGCCCGCTCTGGCTTAGGCTTTTCATCCGCTGTGCCTGTGAGAGTGAGGGCGTTGCTTCTTCGCTCTCCATCGTGGCAAAGAGGTTTTCCTGCTCGTCTTTCTTCAAAAAGGACAGTTCCACCGCAGGCGTGAGGGCGATTTTCCCCTCGTCCACCATCCGCAAAATCGGCGGTATCAGTTCCGTCAAACGGATAAATCTTTGTACGGTCATCCTGCCTACGCCGAAGCCCTGTGCCACCTTGTCGTCCGTCCGCAACTTCGTCACAACTTGTGACGAGGTTAAGTCTGTGCGGAAACCCTGCCGCTTCATGGCTTCGGATTTCATCTTGTAGGCAAACGCCCGCTCTGATGGCAGGATATTCTCACGCTGTAAATTACTGTCTACAAGGGTGATGATGGCTCGGTCACGGTCTAAGGGCAGGACAAACGCAGGCACGGTATTTATCCCTGCAAGTTCAGACGCACGGACACGCCGCTGCCCTGCAATCACTTCATAGCCGTTCCCGTCCTCTTTCGGGCGTGTGATTATCGGCGTGACAATGCCAAATTCCTTGATGCTTTCCGCTAATTCTGACAGCGTTTCATCCTCTGCCACATGAAACGGATTGTCGGGAAACGGGTACAAGTCTTTGGTCTTTAACACCTTAAAATCCTGTTTCTTCATTCACATATCTACCTTTCTTTCGCTCTGCTTTTATGGTTTTTCTGCAATTCTTCCAACACTTCGGGCGGTATCTTTGAGAGCAGCCGCCCCATCTGCTCGTTGGTTCTCTGCAACTCAAATATCTTCTGGTTCGCTTTCTGCACCTTTAGTTCCTGCTCATACTTTTCATCACGCATACGCCCCGCATAGTCTGATTCCTGCCCGATTTGCTCCTTTAGGCTATTGATATAGGCACTCTGCTTACTGATTTCCTTTGAGAATTTCTCCACGTCTGGGAGCCATGCCGCAATCAGTTCCAGAGCCTTGTCACGCTTCTTCCCTGCATTAAAGGCGTTGATGTCGGACAGTGCAGACACAATTTCCTCATACTGTTTATCAAGCCTGCCGCCCAACTTATAGAGCCATGTGGGGACATGTTTCCGCTTCGTTTCCATTGAGGACTGACCTCTTTCAAGCTGATTCCACCGTGAGGACATCCGCTCATGGTAGGCGGTCTGCCATTCGGACAGGCTCTTTTGATTGCCTAAAATTGTTTTGGCAGACAGCTTATTGTCTGGTGTAATCGGCACAAAACAGAGGTGCATATGCGGCGTTCTCTCGTCCATGTGGACGACTGCGGAGAGGATATTTTTCTCCCCGACACGCTCTGAAATGAAATCCAGAGCCATCGTAAAATACGCTTTCTGTTCTTTGGGCGGCAGGCTGTTCATAAATTCTGGCGAAGCCGTGATAAGCGTTTCCACCATCATCACGCTATCTTTCCTCGTCCTGCACCCTGCTTCGGCTACCATGCGGTTAATCTCTTTCTTGTAGGTGTACCTCGGCGGATTCACAAGATGGTAGTTATCTTTCGAGCGTTCCATATCTATATCTGGATTGCTTTTATAGGCTTCTTTTTTACGCTCGTTGTGGCGTTCGCAAGCCGCAACGCCGCCCGCTTTGCGTTTCTGGAAACGCAGGATTGCATAGGGCATAATTCATCATCTTCCTTTCTTCGGCGGGTAAACTGCCCTTTGGGTGACAGCGGTGACGGCGGTGACAGCAGTTTTGGGATACCCCCTACCGACTGCCTCAACTGTCACCCTTATTCCCTGCATGACGGTCATGTCGATGATGACGGTGTTTTTGGAATACCCCCTCGCAAGAGCCGTCACCGTCATGCTGCCATTCTTTTATCCGAAGCGTGGAGCGTAGGATAAGCAGGGCGTAAGACCTGCCATAAGGGAGTCCAGAGGGAACGTCTGGCACACGACTTTGCAGGGCAAAGTGTAGTGTGTTACACCCTGTAAACGCAGTCGGAAAAATCGGAAGGATTTTTCTGACCGCAGGGGTGGTTTTACACGCCGAAAAGGGCGGGTAAATCCTACGCCTGCACTTTGCGTTTACGGGGTGTTCTCCCGCAGGGATGACAGCGGCAGGGTATCCTAAAATCACTGTCACCGCCGTCACCGCTGTCACCCGCAGGGCAGAGTCGCCAGCTTTACACGGCTTTAAGCGTCAATGACAGTAACAGGGGGTATCCCAATATCGCTGTCACCACCGTCACCGCTGTCACCCGCCCGCTTTGCAAGCGAAATCTGCCTGCCGTGTTTTTTGCGGCTGTACTGATAAACGATATGGTTCTCATTTAAAAATGTGGTGCGGTATTCATTGAGCCATTTCGTAATCACCGTGGGTATGGTTTCCGTTTCCCTCATAGCGGCTAACAGCTCCGTTGCCGTGCCTGCCCATTCTTCCTTATCCCTCATAAAATCCACCAACCGAAAAAGGACGTCTGGTATCGTTTCTTTCGCAAGCTGCTCCTGCGTTTTTCTCTCCACAAGTTCCCAACTGCAATCACGGAAACGCAGCGTGTATTCCTGATAGGGCGTGTCCCTGCCCGTCACATACAGCTTGGCGGTGTCGGATGCCCGTTTCTCCTTTTCCAGAACAAAGGTAGCGTCCGCACTCCCCGTTAAGCCTGTCGTCCCAGACACCTTGTTGAACACATCGCTGTCATTCTGCTTTCGGATGTGGTGTACGACAATGACCGCCAATGAATGCCTGTCGGCAAAGTCTTTGATTAGTGAGATGTCCCCATAGTCGCTTGCGTAGGCATTGTCTTTTGAAGCTGTACGGACTTTCTGCAAAGTGTCAATGACAATAAGCCTGCTGTTTGGGTAATCTTTCAGATAATCTTCAAGCTGCACGATAAGACCGTCTGACAGCTTGCAGCTTGCCACGGCAAAGTGAAGCCGCCTGCTCGCTTCGTTCGTCAATCGGAACAGCCTGTCCTGTATACGGCAGAACGTGTCCTCAAGGCAGAGGTAAAGCACGTCGCCCTCCATTGTCGGCATATCCCACAAGGGAAGTCCCTGCGACACGCATAAACATAGCTTCAGCATGAGCCAGCTCTTTCCTATCTTCTGTGAGCCGCAGAACAGCGACAAGCCTGTGGGGATAAGGCTGTCCACCACAAAGGACGGCTTCTCAAGCGGTTCATAAAGGAGCGTTTCGGCGTTGACTGTCTGTAACTTCTGCATGGCTTTCCTCCTTTCGGGCGGTGTTTTTGTTTTCGTTGCACATAGGCGTTGACCTCCTTAAAAATAGATTTACTCCCACGAAGAAAAAGTGAGAGTATGTAATGCCGCCAATCCCACACAAATAAAAAACAGATTTCTTTTTCGGGCGGTGTCGGTCACGGTTGGAGATACTTCCTCATTTCCGCCTTTACTTTCTCCTTTGCAATCGCAACAGATTTCTGTATTGCCGAAGCGTTGCAATGCTCCATAGCGGCGATTTGGTAAAAATTGAACTCATACTCGTAGTAGAGCAGGAAACGCCGCCTTTGTATCTCTGGCAGTCCGTCAACCGCCTTACAGAGCAGTTCTGCCCGTTCTGCCTCAATCATTTGTTCCTCTATGCTCTTAGGCAGCTTCAACGCCCGCCTGTTCAGCGTTTCGTCCCATACTTCCGAAAACTCCCTGTGCCGCTCGTCCCATTGGAGGAGATTCCTGTTCCTGCGTTCCATCTGCCGAAACTCCATAAAGAACTGTTCCGACACTTCCAACTCGTGGGATTTGCCCTGCCCGTCCTTAAAGCTGATAAAATACCTTGTGCCGCTTTCCGTGGATTCCTCCCGAAGCGTGTACGCCTTAACTCTGTATGCCATCCCGCTTGCCTCCTGCAAAAAATAAGTGAGGGGATTTCCATCCCTCACCCAGTAGCCCGCAGGACGGCAGGCTGTTTTAGACGCTATAAAATTTTCGTAGCTTCTTCCGCAGATGGTCTAACCTCGCATAGATGGCACCAGTCGTCAAATGCACGAGCGGGGCAATCTCCTTTGTGGAATACCCCTGCATTTTCAGCAGGACGATTTTCAAGGTACGCCCGTCCACCGCGACTAATACTTGATAGAGATTTTCGCTCTCAATCTCGTCCAGTAACTCCGCAACCGTACCCACTTCCGTCTGCCGCTCCCTGTCTGCCATGTCCTCAAGGTATTCCGCAATGTCATTCGTCCATCGGTAAAACCGCCTGTTGGAATTGAAGTCTGCCCTGTCCGCAATGCGTATCTGCTCAATGGTCGCTTCATCAACGCCGCACTCACGCAGCAGCTTTTCCTCCGCTTCTTTCCAGATACGCCATTTCCTGTCCTCCCGTCCGTGGTTATATGCCATGCTTCTTTTCCTCCAATCAGAATTGATTGAGAGGGCAGAGAAAAACCCCCTCATTTTCCCAAAGGAAAAAACAAGGGGGCTGAACGCCTTAAATTTTAATTTTCTATTATCTTTCTTAGTTTTCTTAGGATTCTGGCTTTGCGTTTGTTCACAACGCTCTGGGTTATGCCGAACCTCGCCCCGACTTCACGCTCAGAAAGTCCGTCAAAAAAGATTGCCTGTATCAATTCCTGTTCACTATCCGACAGCAAAGGCAGGGCGGCTTTCAGCCTGTCCACCATAACCGCATTGACAACGGTTTCCGCAATGTCTGCCGCTTCATCAGCGATAAAGTCTAAAGGCTTCCCCTCGCTGTCCGTAAATCCATCCAGAGAAAGCAGGCTGTTCTTCGTATCTAATTTTTTCAGATAACGCCACCGTTCCTTATCTCGGTAGAAGTCCGTGTATTGCTCCCTCACGACTTCAAGCAGACAGCCTTGAATGGGGATAAACAGCTTGTCCATATAGGTCTGGTCGGATTCCCTGCGGCGGCAGAAATCCGTATAGGACAGTTCCACATATCTGCCGCTTTCCTTGATATATACCTTTCTCGGTGCGTATTTCACTGTAAGTACCTCCCATCTGAATTTTTGAAATGTTCAAAATCCAGATGGAGAGGTGGCGAACGACACCTAACACCACTAATAGCCCTATGGCACTTTCCAACAAAAATCGACAAAAGAAAAACCGCAAAGGCTCTATGACCTTTACGGTTATGGGAAATATTAATTCTGTTGTATGGAGATTGTACTTCTACATTCAAGGCAGGAAGTGCCGTTGCATAGGCAGAAATTTTTTTAACTGGTTTCCTGCCGTTCTCTGATATGCTATGTATTGATAAATTTTGCTTCGTATGAGCAGATAGATAACTGCCCGAAAAAAGGACATAAAAAAATCCCTCCAAATTTAAAAACAAATTCAGAGGGTAATTTAGGGTATAACAAAATAACCCACCCGAATATCGTTTTTTTTATTTGGTGAGTTTGTTCTTTCAAATACGAAACAAATGCTCATGTACGGTAAAGTATCACAAGAAAATTATGTCGAATTGACAGCCGCCTCCGCTATACCGAATAAGGAAATAAAGAGTCCTCAAATTTTGCGCTACTAAATGAAGACGAGCGGAAGTAATCTCCCGCTCGTCAGTAAACTTAACTATGCCATATCAATCCCGCTTCTTTCCCGCCACCGGCACTAAGAACAGCGCGGGCAACAGCAGGAAAGCGGTACAGACCAGCCCCCAGGGTATGGACACCTGCTGGGCTACCAGCCCCACAATAGGCCCGCCGATGATCTGCCCGAAAGAGTCCAGCTGTCCGCTGGTGGAAAAGACTGTGGCGCGCATTTTCTCATCCACTTGGTCGTTCATCCAGGCGGCCAGCACAGGCTCCTTGATGGTGCGCATAAGCCCCGCCAGCAGGAACACCAACAACATGAACCAAAAGCTCCGCCCCACCGCGAAGAGAACCAGGAACAGGATATACCCGGCGCTGGTGGACATGACCACACTGGTTCGGCTGACAGTCCCTTTTTTCTCCATGCGGGCGATGAGCAACTGAGAAGCCAGAATACCTAAGCCGTTGCCGATAAGACTGATAACACCGAACCAAGTGACGCTGTTCAGCGGCCCGATAACGGGTATTACCGTGTCATCCAGAAAATGAGCGGTGGAGAGCCGGTCAAAGCCTTCACTGGCAAGTCCCCCGCATAGTGTGATTGCTAAGAGCGCCAGCAACACAGGTGCGCCTTTCACAAAGCCCAGGTTGAGCTTGAACAGGCAGACAAAGTCTTTAAGCAAGCCCTGCCGTTCCTCAATAGCAGGGGAGAAGTTGGTTTCTGGCATGATGCGAACCATCACCAGCCCCAACAACAAGCACAAACTGCCCCCCAAGATGAGAGGCATTTGCAGGTTTATGTTTCCCAGCAGTGTGCCCAGCACCACGCCCAGAACGCCGCCGATTTGCCCCATTTGACTGCCCCGCAGGAACACCTTGTCTATGGGTTTGTCCTCTTCCTCCGAGGCAATCCACGCCTCCAGAGCGCCGGTGATGAAGGTATCACCGCAACCCCAGACAACCTGGGCCAGCAGAACCGGCGCGAACCACGGTAGCGCACCCTCCATCAGAAAGCCCAGGCCGTAGAGGAACATTCCAATCAGCACCGAGCGCCGACGGCTATACAAATCCGCCACCACACCGGTGGGCATCTCGAACAGAAAGCAGGAGGTCTCCTGAACCGTCCCTACCAGGACAAGCTGGAAAGCATCCAGCTGCACCACCTCCAGGTGGTACACGATGGAAAGCACTGTGGACATAGAAACCGCCAGGGAACAGACAAATCGGAACAGCAGGTAGACAGAATATGCCTTTGAATTTTTAGCAAACATGAAGTTACATTCTCCTTTCAAATCTCATTTTATATGACTTTTGCAAGCTGTTAAGCTAACTTGTGGAACATATGCCGAACCTTATCTATACGGCTATTCGGGCGGCGGGGTTGGCAAATAAATTTACCAATAGCTGGCTGGTATCCTTTTAACTCTGTCAAGCAGACTCCCTGCCCATTTGTGAAATAAGTTAAATCGTTCCTGTATTCTTGAATACATCTAGCAGGGATTTCTCCTTTCAGAATGACCTCGTCATTCTTTATCTGAGTACTTACAATATCTGCACAATACCTTGGAGCATCATGATACGCCCGTGAGAGATATTCCTGCGGTGCATAAATTTCAAAGTGGAGATATGGCTCTAATAGTTCTGTCCCTGCTTTTTTTAAAGCCTGCTCCAATACGATAGGGGAAAGCAGCCGAAAGTCTGCGGGGGTACTTACAGGACTATAATACAATCCATATTCAAAACAGATTTTACAGTCTGTCACTTTCCATCCATACAGCCCCTGCTCGCAGCCATAAAGAACCCCCTCCATAACCGCATTTTGGAACGATTGATTTAAATATCCAAGTGAAACTCTGCTTTCATACTGCACTCCGCTTCCAATAGGGAGCGGCTCTATGGACAACCCGACAGAAGCCCAGAAAGGATTTGGCGGGACTTCTATGTGGATGGTATATTCTGCTTTTCTAAGCGGTCTTTCCATATATATAACAGTAGGCTCTTTTATTTCTGCCTCCACATGATATTTTTCCTCAAGGATGGCACAAATGACTTCCATCTGCACATTCCCCAAAAAAGATAACATAATCTCATGGGTAACAGTATCAATGTCAAAATGCAAAAGAGGGTCTGTATCAGCAATCTCTGCGAGGGCATTTAACAGGGCTTCCCTTTGCTCCGGCTTTTGCGGCTCTACCGTTGTCCGAAGTAATGGCATGGGATTATCAATCCGTGTTTTGTGAGGCAGGAGTTTTTCATTTCCCAGGATATCGTTCAGTTTCAAAGTATCATCAGCTAAAATAATAATTTCTCCCGGACAGGCATGGTCAGCCGGGACGATTTCACCGTTTGTCGGAACACACATCTCTGTGATTTTTATTTTCTCTTTTTCAGATATTCTAATAACATCCCTCAAATGCAATGTTCCGCTATATATACGCACATAAACAAAACGCCGCCTTTTCTCTGAATATTCAATCTTAAAAACCTGCCCGCATAGTTCAGATTGACCTTCAGGCGTTGATGAATAAAATTTACTGGCAATTACTTCTATAAGCTGCCGAATCCCCAGATTGTTTTTAGCGCTTCCGTGATAAACGGGAAATAACGTTCCGTTTTGGAATCTCCTGTTTTCTTCCTGTTCCAGTTCTGACATTTTAAACGGTTTCCCTGACATATATTTCTCTAATAGTTCATCGTTTCCCATAATTACCGCATCCCACTGTTCCATATCGTCATTGTCCGTTACATTTATATGGGGATGCTGCCCAACCTTTTGCTTCACTATAATTTCCGAAGAAAGCTTTGCTTTCATTTCTCGATATACCATTGGCAAATCAATCCCCTCTTGGTCAATTTTATTGATGAAAAAAATTGTCGGAATCTTCATTGTCTGTAGTGCATGAAACAGTATACGGGTCTGTGCCTGTATGCCATCCTTTGCAGAAACTAATAATACTGCTCCGTCTAATACGGATAAAGAACGGTATACTTCCGCCAAAAAATCCATATGGCCTGGCGTATCTATAATGTTGACTTTTACATCCTCCCACTGAAAAGATGTCACTGCTGTCTGGATAGTGATTCCCCTTTGACGCTCCAAATTCATTGTATCTGTCCTTGTTGTGCCTTCATCTACGCTCCCTAGTTCTGCAATTGCACCACTGGTATACAATAAACTTTCCGTTAATGTTGTCTTTCCTGCGTCAACGTGAGCCAGAATGCCTAAGTTAATTATTTTCATGTGATTTTCCTCCTATCAACACCCAAAAAAGGGCATAAAAATACCCAGTGATAAATACTCCTATCACTGGGTAAATAACTCCAATAGCCCCAAAACACTTATATGTTTTCGGGCATATAAAATTACATGATAAAAGTATTCTTAAACTGGGTACAAAAAACTAAGCCCCATATTAAAAGTGAAACGAGACTGCTACTTTTTGTTCCCACTATCAAATTGACAGTTTATTTAAGAATACCTTGCCGCATATTTATTAACTCCTTGTATAATACTGAATCTAATTATATTCCTTAACCCTTTATTTGTCAAGCTGACAAACTAAAGCAGAAAAAGCGGCAGGATTTCCCCCTGCCACTAATCATCTGTTTATGCAAAAATAATTTCCTTTTCCACAATCTCCCTCGCACAAGCCCTTATGTTATTGAGGCATCCTGTCCATTCTAAGGCGTTTTCTGCCTTTAGCTGTTCCGTTATGCCCTGTGCCTGTTTCATACCCTCTATGAGCCTTTCAAAGCGTTCCTGTGCCTGTCTGTTGATGTCGGCAAGGTAGGCGTTTAGCCTGCCGCTTGTAAGAAGATTGGTGTATGTAACTTTACGGTACTGTTTTAGATAATCTAAATGCCGTTGCCCCCAGATGCCTATTGCCTGTTCTTCTTCGGCGGGTACAGTTAAGCACGGTATCAAATAATCCCCTTGCCTTTCGTATTTGCCGCCCAGTTCCTCAAATAATGATTTTGCCATTGTCTGTTACCTCCACATTCTTTTTTATTTTGAATGTCCGCAAAATCCGTCCTACATCATAAAGCCATGACGGGCACTTTGTCTGAAGCAGGATTTTATATGCCTTGTCCATCCTGCCAATCTTACAGAGTGCATCCAGCAGATACGGCGTCGTCAGGAACCCTGTATCCAGACAATCCCCGTTTTCTTCTATCTTGCGGATCAAATGTCCGGCGATACTTTTTTTCTTCCTTTCAGGAGCAAGATCAAATGCGATTGCCAGCACATAACTGCCCATAAAATCAAGAGGCATCTTCCCGTCATCATCGATCAGTCCTTTTTGAATGGCAGATTTCATTCTGGACGCAATGTCATCATAGTATAATTCGTCTGATGTATGCCCGAGGAGTGCTGCCGTATCTGCCATGATCCGACAGGAATTCCATCCAAAGATTGGCGCGCAGTATACAGAAGTATTGATAGGTTTTGCAGCGCTTTGGTCTGCTCCGTCTACTGTCTGGCTCGGTATGAGCCACTCCCCGTACTGATGTCCTGTATTCCACAGATACTGGTCAATTTCTTTTGGATGTTTCATCTTGCCTCTACGCTTCTTTGCAGTGTTGATGATATAGTCGCACCACTTTTTCATTGTGTCATACTGCTCTCTCAGTATCCTGATATTTCCTGTAAGCTGATACATGCTCCACGGTACGATACAAGCGGCATCTCCCCATCCCGCTTCTCCCACCGGTTCAAAATTGCGGTATACGATCCGATTCAGTTTCTCCAGTAATTCATAGATTCCGGTAAGGGGGATCACATTGGGAATCGCTCCGTTTTTCTGCTGGCTGCAGGTCATATTACGCAGCCATCTTGTCAGAAACGGGGTTACATTTTCGTTGAGCATGGCTGTTCTTGCATAAATCTGGATATCTCCGGTCCATCCGCCTTTTTCTCTCTGCGGACAGTCAGTGGGGATTGAGAACAGATTCGACCGCTGAGACCATCTTGTATTTTCGTAAAGCCGGTTTATATCTTCGTTGGACGTCTCGAAAGTTCCCAGATCCTCATTGTCAGAAGACAGGACAATCGCTGTGAAATTCTCCGGACTCACCGGCTGATCGCATGTCACTCTCACATAGCGGAAGCCATGATATGTAAAATGCGGTATATATTCTGTAAATTTCCCGTTTGAAATATAAATATCACTTTGCTTGTGCCCTGTTTTCTCTGACATGAAAATATTGTTGAAATAGTTTCCATATTGATCCAGAGTTTCAAAATGATCTAATACCATTTTTGTTCCGGCCGGCAGTTTGGTTTTTACCCGCAGAACACCCGCCAGATTCTGCCCGAAGTCAATGATCGTCTCGCCTTTCGGGCTGACCGTCATTCCGACTGCCGGTAATTCCTTTACCGGGCGCACCGGTTCCCCGTACTGAGCTACCAGGTTGGCGTAAGATTTTTTGCATGAGATACCTGCTTTCCAGCTGCTGTCATCGAATCCACAACAGTTCCAGTTTTCCTGTTCCATCCGTGCGTCATAGAGTTCACCTGCAAACAGATCGGAAGACCGGACCGGACTTTCCGAAACTTTCACCGCATCATCGGACACAACCATTTCACTCGTTCCGTCTTCATAATCAATCTTTATCTGAAATAACACAGAATGTTCGGCTTTAAACTTCCTGCTTCTCGGTTTAAAGTTCGCGCTGTCATACCAGCCGTCCCCCACCAGCATTCCTATGACATTTCCTCCCTCTCTCAAAAACGGAGTCACATCATAAGTCTGGTAGCACAGATATTTAGAATAGACGGTAAATTCCGGAGCAAACTCTCTGTCGTCCGGACGTATTCCGTTCACGCTGAGCTGATATGCTCCGTGGCATGTGGCATAGACGCGTGCCCGTTTTACACCGTCTCGTGCATCAAATTCTTTGCGGAAATATTCTGCCCGCCGGTTCCGGGTTTAACCTTTTTCATCGGGGACGGAGATTTTACCCACTCGGC
The DNA here is from genome assembly GCF_014287435.1 of Roseburia lenta. Taxonomy (GTDB): domain Bacteria; phylum Bacillota; class Clostridia; order Lachnospirales; family Lachnospiraceae; genus Pararoseburia; species Pararoseburia lenta. Next base: position 48,164 of record NZ_JACOPG010000005.1, on the reverse strand, counting down.
CGTCCATTCTTTCTTCATAAATCCTGTCTCAAAGGATGAGGATGCCGCCGCCTTTTCTCCGTTATTAACCGTCACTTCCACTGTCCAGCTATAGTCACTGAGACTTTTCAATGGTTTTCCGTTGTACTCTACAAAAGTACTTTTATCACTTTCTACCACCCCGGAATCCCACACTACTTCTCCCGGACCTGTCACTGTAATATGATAAGATGTCTGCATCACATTCTTTTTGCCACTGGTGATCACCCATGAAAAATAAGGTGCTTCGTCCACGCATGGTCTGTATTGACTGTTTACTTTAAGCCTTATAAGCTCCATAGCAACCCTCCTGATTAGAATTTTGCCAGTGCCGCATCCAGCATCTGCGCCTCATCTTTTTTTATCTCTCTTGCGAATGTTTTCGCGACATCTCTGAGTGAAAGTCTATATGCAATATCCGGGATCATATCCACTTCCATCATTTGCGAAAGAAACGTACGGATACCCGGATGGTTCAGCAGTTCTTCCATTGTCGAGTCTATGCTGTATTTCTTCTTTAAAGGCTGTGACGCCTCATAAGCGACTTCATATTCTCCGGCTCTCACACGGCAGATTCCATTTTCTACCTCTTCAAATAATGGATTTTCTTTATCTTCATATACAGATTCCGACGCATATGGAAGAACCACTTCTGCACTTCCGCCGAACGGAACCGTAACAGTGACCGTGATTTTATTATCCTCTGATATCTCCCAGCCGCACTGATAGCATCCGCTTGCCGAATCATAAACAGCTTTTACATATTTCAGTTCGCTATTTACTTTTGGACTGATTCGCATCACCTTGCCTCCCGGGCTCTGTTCCATCACATCAATTCCAGCTGCATGGCGGAAGATCCACTCCAATATAGCTCCGTACGAATAATGATTCAGACTGTTCATCCCCGTACTAGAAACATGTCCGCTCTCATCCAGTGAATTCCAACGCTCCCACACCGTCGTTGCTCCCAACTTCACTTCATGGAGCCAACCCGGATATTCTTCATTCAGAAGCAGCCTGTATGCCGCATCTGTCATTCCATGATCAGTCAGGACATTGCACAAAAGCGGTGTTCCTACAAACCCGGTATTTAGTTTATTTTTATTATCCCGAAGAAGTTTTTTCAGCATCTCCCTTGTCAGATCTTCATTTTCAGACAGATGATACTTCAATGCAAGAATAAGCCCTGTCTGCGTCTTCACCGCACATCTGCCGGTGGAAGTAAAATATTCTTCTTTCACCACCTGCCACTGACGGTCTGCGATTTTCTGATACTCCTGTCTCGTTTCTTCCTGTTCAAGCACCTCTGCTGCTTTTGCAACAATCTGTGCACTCGCCGCATAGTAGATGTCTGCAATATACGCTTCATCAGTCGCTCCGTACACATTATTCGCTGCAGCACCTATACGATCAAGAGCCAGCCAGTCCCCATAATGGAAAACCTGTCTCCATCCATGATGATCTCCGTTAATCTTCCGGATATAATCAACCCATGCTTTCATGCTCTCAATTTGGTTTTCGAGTATTGTTTTGTCTCCGCTGAACAGATATACGTTCCACGGAATAATACATGCGGCATCTCCCCACACACAGGAGCATTTCGTCGGTCCGAATGTGGGAACAATCTCTGGAACCATTCCGTCCGCCAGAAGCTGTTCCTGATACAGGTCATATAAATATTTTCGGTAAAACGCATAGGTATCAGCCAGATAGCTTGCAGTCGCGGAAAATACCTGTGTATCTCCTGTCCAGCCCATCCTCTCATCTCTTTGAGGACAGTCTGTAGGCACATCCAGAAAGTTCCCTTTCATTCCCCATTCGATATTGGAGATTAATTTGTTCACAAGATCATTCCCTGTCTCAATTGCCCCGATGCTCTCATAATCACTGTAAAGAACAAGCGCCGTAAAATCCTCACACGAAAGGTCCCTAACCCCGGTCACTTTCACATATCGATAACCATAATATGTAAAATGGGGAGTGATCACCTTTTCCGTACCATCAGAAATATAGACATACTCCGACAGCGCAGTTCTCAAATTCTCATTATAAAAGCACCCATTCTGAAGCACCTCGCCTGTCTGGATCCTGATAGCTGTCCCTGCCGGCTCATGCACCCGCAGCCGGAAGATCCCCGTGATCTCCTGCCCCAGATCAAATACCTCTTCTCCGGCAGGAGTATGGATCAGCTCTGCCGGCTTCCTCTCCTCCTGTACCTTAACAGGAAGAGATAATCGTTCCATAAGCCGGCCTTTCGGAGCCTTTGCGATCCGCGCAGGAGACTCCTCAACCGGCGGCAGCGTATCATCTCTTCTCTCACCGTCATAGATATTGGAAAACCACAAATTGCTTCTTGTAACTGACCAAGTTTCATCAGAACTGATTACATCTTTCGTTCCGTCTTTGTACTCTATGTGAACCTCCGCAATCAGCTTCCACTCGTCACCGTAATATGCTTCCCGCTCCGGATCATTGAAACCGAACCGTCCTTTATACCAACCGTTTCCGAGAAGAACAGACAGCACACCGCCTTGTTCTGCCTGTTCCGTGATGTCATACGTCTGATACTGGATCCACTGGTCATAATTATTGCAGTACGGAGTCAGATACTCATCACCGATTTTCTCAGAATTTTCTTTGTTTTCCCCGAGAAAATATGCCTCATACAATCCCAGACCGCAAATGTACAGTCTTGCGTTTTTCACTTCTTTTTTCGGTTCAATCCTTTTTGAAAAAATCGGATGACGTTCCTGACTGCTGTCACAAGTAATCCATCTTCCAGTCCATGGTTCATCCATTTTGGCAGTCTCAAAAAACTGTACATCTGATTCGATTACTTCCTCTAAATCTGTTACAACAATGACCTTCCAGTAATATCTTGTATACGGCTGTATTTCAAATTCTACTCTTGTAGAGAGGCTGTCCAACTCTGTTTCACCTGTATCGTAACAGATATCTGTAAAGGTTTTATTCTTGCTGATTACAATCCTTGCATGTTTCTGTTCCTGTCCTCTGCATCCTTTCACTTTCCATGAAAAAACCAGCGGTTTCAGATAAAACCCTACAGGGTTTGTGATATGATTTGTTTTCGCTGCATAAATCTTGCCCATAATTATTCCTCATTTCCATGCTGATACTTTTTCATCCTATAATGAGCCAACTGTTTCTCCCATTACTGGCACAAAGAATTCAACTCCACGATCATCTGTTCAATCGCTTCGCCCGGAATCACACTCAGAAATGACTTCAGCGGCATCTGGGCTATAATTTCCGGAGTCACAAGCTGTACCTCCCCATCTTCTTTCTTAGGTTCTTCTCCCTGTGATAACCCCTCAAGATACTCCATCATTTTTCCTGCTGTCTTCGGGTGGCTCATTAACTCTCCCATTGTCGTGGTCATATCCACAGTGAACGGCAATAGCACATCAGTAGTAAAGGTAAATTCAATAGTCTCTCTAATATCATCACTGGCATGTCCGATCTGGATTTCATATATCCCTGACGGAGTATACCAGTCGTGAATCTTTGTCTCGTAGTAAGCAAAATCTCTCGCACAAAGCTCCATTGTAACCGTCTTCTTCTCACCCGGATTCAGAATTACTTTCGCAAACCCTTTCAGTTCCTTCACTGCTCTTGGCACTGTGCTGTCTTTGCCGCTGACATAGAGCTGAACTACTTCACTTCCTGCCATCTTTCCTGTATTCTCCACATCAATGCTTACCCTCAGGACATCTCCATCCTTCATTTCTACAGAAGAGAGCTTCATATTGCTGTAGCTGAATTCCGTATATGACAGACCATGTCCGAATGCCCAGCGCACCGGTACTTTCTTCGCATCATAGTAGCGGTATCCAACAAAGATATCTTCTCCATAGAGAACAGTCCTGCCGTCTCCGGGGAAATTCAGGTAACTCGGATTGTCTTCCAAACGACATGGGAAAGTCTCCGCCAGACGTCCCCCCGGGTTCGCCTCCCCGAATAACAGCCGGTCGCTGGCCTCCCCGATGCCTTCTCCTCCCAGATACATCTCCAGAATGGCATTTACAGACTCAGCCCACGGAGTTTCTACGGGACTTCCGTTATGTAGAACCACCACCACATTCTTCTGTATCTCAGCCACAGCCTCTATAAGGCGATTCTGACACTTTGGCAGTTCCATGGATGTTCTGTCATATCCTTCCGATTCAAAGCTGTCCGGCAGTCCGGCAAAGATTACAACTGCATCTGCTCCCGCAGCCGCTTCACACGCCTGTTTCAGTTCTTCTTCTGTCATTTCGTCACGCTCTGACGAGAAGCCCTTCACATACTCCACTGCCCTGCCTTTTCTCACCGCAGTTTCCAGAGCTGACACTACGCTGTCCGTATTGATGTGGCTCGATCCCCCGCCCTGGTAGCGCGGTTTCTTTGCAAATTCCCCGATATAGACTATTTTCTGTTCTTTTCTCAGCGGCAGCGCCCCCTTATTTTCCAGAAGTACGGCACACTCTGTTTCGATATCTGCCGCTGCCTTGTGATCCTTTTCCCTGTCAAATACAGTCTCTGCTTTCCGGTTATCTGCGTAGGAGAAGACTACTTTCAGTATGCGCTCTACCGTTCTGTCAAGAATCTCCTCCTCCAGCTCTCCATTCTCCACTGCCTGGATAATCTTTCTTGTATTATATCCTCCTGATCCCGGCATCTCCAAGTCAAGACCGGCTTTCAGTCCTTTCACCCGGTCATTTACAGCTCCCCAGTCACTGACCACATATCCTTCAAATCCCCACTCATCCCGCAGGATATCTGTCAGAAGCTTCTTATTCTCTGAAGAAAATACTCCGTTGATCTTATTGTAGCTGCACATCACAGTCTTTGGCTGCGCTTTCTTCACCGCCTCCTCAAAAGCCGGCAGATAAATTTCCCGGAAAGCCCGTTCCGATACTTCCGACGATATCTGCATACGGTCTGTTTCCTGATTATTCACAGCGAAATGTTTCATACTGGTTCCGATTCCTTTCGACTGTACGCCCCGGATATATGCTGACGCCATCTTTCCTGTCAGATAAGGATCTTCGGACATATATTCAAAATTCCTTCCGCAGAGAGGACTTCGTTTGATATTAACCGCAGGACCGAGGAGCATGCTCACGTTCTCAGCCTGACACTCATCACCAAGGATCTGTCCCATACGTTCCATCAGTTCCACGTCAAAACTAGATGCCGTGGCGCAGGCTGCCGGGAAGCATACTGCATTCACACTTTTATTCAGGCCGAGATGATCCGCCGCTCCTTCCTGTTTGCGCAGACCATGCGGGCCGTCTGTCATCATAGCGGACGGAATCCCTAATCTTTCGATTCCCATTGTGTTCCAGAAATCCGCGCCCGAACAAAGTCCTGCTTTTTCCTCCAGCGTCATCTCTCTGATTAATTCTTTCAAGTTTCTGCTCATTATGAAATCCTCCTTAAATAAATCTTACCCTCTGTTATCTGTGGGCTTCCCAGAAGGATACCGCTTCCTGAAGCCAGTTTTTCACTTTTGTTTCATATCCAATGCCAAATCCATGTCCCAGACCGTCAATGATTTTAACTGACACATTTTCTTTGCCCAGTACCTTCTCTAATTCCGGCAGTTTATCTTCCACATTTGCAAAACCGAACTCATCATCCCGCCCTACGATAGAAAATACCGCCAGTCCTTTGTCCTCCGGCAAAGCTTTGATATTCCAGTCCAGACCATACATAGGGAAGATCGCTTTCGGTCTTGGCAGATGATTCTTGTGGCAGCAGTCCTCATAATTTGCAAATGAATACGCCGTGGTCATAAGTCCTCCTGCTGAAAAACCAAAGATGGCATAATCATCCATGTTTACAGAAAACTGTTTTTGATGCTCCGTCAGATATCGGATCACCTGTGTCAGTTCCCTCGCGGCAGCCTGTCCCTGTTTCATCTGTTCTGTTTCTCCCAGCTGTCTGCCGACCGGATAACTTATGACGAGAACAGAATATCCCATTTTATGCAGCTTCATCGCCGCAGGATACCCCTCGCAATCAGTTACATTACTGATAAATCCGCCTCCCGGAACTACAATGGCAAGTGGTTTTCCCTGTTGTCCCTGATAAAACATTCCCGTCAGATGTGACCTGTACGGATGACCATTAACTGCTTCCGCAGGATACAGATCCGGCACCAGCCTTGCCTGACCTTTCTCAACAAGTCCGGTTAGATAGTTGAAAGATTCCAAGGCTGCATCCAATTGTTCCTCACGGCCCTGCGCCTTTAAAAAATCCTTATACTTTATAGGCGCAATGGCTTTCAGCACGTTGTCCTCCACATTGAAAAACATATGTTTAAAACCGCCGAATACCGGATGCTGCATGAAAAATCCAACTTTGTCCTCCCCCGTTCCCGGACGGAAATGTCCATTTTCATCGTAATAGCTGCTTCCCTTTATTTTTGGAAATCCGCAGATGCCAAGAAGTGCCGGCAAAAACATGGCACTTTTTTTATAGACATATAATGTCGCACCGATCACAAATAATAAAACAATCACCACTACTGCAAAAAATATCTTCATCCTAACCTATGCCTCCTTTTCTTACTGATATCTTACTTTATACAGACTAAAATTACATCAACGAAACATAAGTGATCTACCGACCAAACTTAATAAATATCCGAGATTACTCTGTACACCTTTTCCCCCAATATGGTATATTTTAGACAGGTTTAATAAACGGCTGATGACTATAATCACAGTTCATTCATATCTCGAAAAGGAGAGAATATATATGATGACATTATCTACATTGAATCAATTTCTGAAGCAGCACACTCCCGAGGAAACCCAGCGTCTGAACGGTATAAAGAAAGATTATTCACAATTTCCTGTTGCCAGCGGTAAGTTTGATACACCCTGTTACCGTTTTGATACGAACCTTGAAGATATACGTTCTTTAGTTCTTTCAAAGAAAGTTCTTCCGAGTTATTACAACTTCGCTGTTGTAAAACAGAATCGTTTTGAAAACGTACCTCTGCATATCCATGAGTGGCTGGAGTTGAGTTATGTTTATTCTGGTTCCTGCACAATGACGATAAATAAGACTACATTCAGGCTAAAAGCCGGGCAGATGGTTCTGATCAGCCAGAATGCACCTCATTCTGTCAAAAGATGTTCAGAAAATGATATTATCATCAATTTTCTACTGACGCGCGAATATCTGAACGGTACCTTTTTTGAACGCCTGTCTCAGGATAATTACCTTACACACTTTTTCATTGAGACTCTGAACACCACGATGCAGGAAAGCAGGTATATTGTCTTTTCCCCGGAGCAAAAACAAAACCGGCTGGCAGATCTTGCCAACCAGTTTCTCTGTGAATTTTATTCTCCATCCGTAACATCCGGACCTTTTTTAGACAGTCTTTTTACGCTGATTACCTGCGAGATGATCAATCTGTTCCAACACGATATGGTTCTGGATCACTCCTCTTTGGATCAGATTTATACCATACTCCGATATATCGAAACAAACTTTGCGGACTGTACTCTTTCTTCTACAGCTGAGTTTTTTAATATGCACCCAAACTATCTCTCTGCCTACATCCGCCAGCATACCGGAACCACTTACAAAGAGCTGGTCCAGACACAGCGGCTCTCTCAGGCGGCAAAACTGTTAAAGAGCACCGCACTTTCCACAAATGATATCAGCCTTGCCGTCGGATATCAGAATACCAGCTTTTTCTTTCAGCTGTTCCGCAAGAAATACGGATGTACGCCTATGGAATATCGAGGCATGCTTCATGCTTCTAATACGCCAAATATGTGATATGTGGCATAAAGTAACACACAAGAATTAGGTAGACAGCAGCCCCTCTATTCCGAACATTTAACTACTTTTCAATTTATTACTTTGAGGTAAGTATCTTACGCTAAAGTGTGTACTTACAAAGGTTTTCTATGGGACTATAACAAAGGCGCAATCGGAGAAGAAGGAATTACACCAGAATCTTTGTGTAACGCTCCGTTTTATTACACAGAGATTACAGGCGATTTTGTAATGAGAGTAAAGGTATCACACGACTTTAAAGATACCTATGATTCTGCTTCCATTATGGTAATGCAGGACATGAAAAACTGGGCGAATAAGTAATTATGTGCCGCTATCACAAACGAAATGCGATGAAAAAGCAGACCGAAACCATTTCAGATTTCAGTCTGCTTTTTTACAGAGTTATAGGACGTAAATCATTCAAACCCTTGTTTTATAAGGTTTCTCTTGATTTAGTCCTATTTTAATGTATGCCCCCTTGCAAAAAGGAACGCCCTTGTGACTTCATGTTATATGCATCGAGGTCCGAAGCAGCACATATTGCAGAATAAATTCAACAAAAACATATTGAAACACCATCTTGTCACACCTGCATATGGTCTCTCATAAGCAGAACCGCGTGTCTCATACCAGTCACTGCCATACTCCAGATGCTGCTGATACTGGCGATACTGGAAGTTGCCCGGTTCTAAGGCAACTGCACGTCTTGCAAACTCCTTGGCATCCACTATATTCCCCAGTCCCTCGCTGGCGATCGCTGCGTAATAATACCAACGACCATTGCGAGCCGCATCCGGCATACTGTTTAGGACATGCATTGCCTCTGCAAAATGCCTGCTGTTGATATAATTGGCTGCCGCACGCATCTCGTTGGACTCCTGCGTCTGCTCATAGCCACCATAACTGCTACTCTGCGCGCCCTGTCCGCCAAATCCACCATAGCCATACTGGTAGCCGCCAAAACTTGCTCCCTGCTGGCGCTCTTTCATGATCTGATCGTAGGCCTGCTGTACTTCTTTGAACATCTCCTCTGCCTGATCCTTATTCGGATTATTGACATTGGCATCCGGATGATATTTACGGCTCAGTGTTCTATATGCTTTCTTGATCTCATCCTCGGATGCATCTCGCGATACGCCCAACACCCTATATGGATCCGACATAAATATTTTCCTCCAACTCTATGATTTCGTCTTTTTCTCTTTTAATTTCAGGTATTCGTACTTTGTCCAGACACCGGAATATAAAATATTGCGCAGGATCTCTGCATGCTCCAAAATAGGCATACGTTCAAAAGATTTGGCGCACTCTGCCATCAGACAGGTAAGCGTGGAACGACAAAAAGTCTCATATTCTTCCTTGGACTCCATCTGCACATAGGCTAGCGGATTGTAATTGCCCTTTTTCTGATCCTGTTTCAGATCCTCATAGGCATCCAGAAGATAGATAAACTTGCCCATATAAAAGCCCATGCTCTCCAGATCCTTGGACCACTCATCCTGCTTCCACTGAAAGATCTGTCCCAGCATCTCGCCGGTATAGCCCGCTACGATGTCAATATTGGACTCCTTTGCCTTCTCAGCCACAGCAAGTTTTTTCATATATTCTTCTACCGCCTGCACCTGTCTCGGATAACGGATGCTGATGCGTTTATAATCCTTCAAAAGAGCCTTTGCCATAGCCTGCTTGATATGGCTGCCCTCATCCTCATAATCATCCTGCAGACTGTGATAACTGAGCACGATATCCATGGCTGCTGCATATTCCGTCGCCGCATTGATATAGGCTGTCTTTTTTGCCGCCGGATGCACGGCACAGCGGTAAGATATCTCCTCATGCTCCAACTCATACAGACCGGTCAAAAGGATCAAAAGAAAAGTCATATCGTAATTCAAAAGCATCTGTCCTTTGATCCCAGCCTCATTCTTTAACTGGCGGCAGAGTCCACAGTAATATGCCTGATATGTCTTTTCATCTTCTGCATTTAATTCTTTCCGATTAACATTGATATATCCAAACATGAAACAACCTCACTAGGTACGCTTGACAAATTCCATCTTACACTTCGGGCAGGTGATCATGATCTTGCCCTTGCCCTTTGGCACGCGGATCTTCTGCTTGCAGGACGGACAATAGTAGATCTTGTAGATCTTTTTCTGCTCTCTCTCATAGACAGCCTTGCTCTTTTGGTACTTTGCCTTGGCAGACGCACCGCGGAACTTGTCCCGGACCTTATCCGTCATACGAAGATACTGTTGATTTTCATAATATCTCTTGGATACATTGCGTGACATCATCCGAAAATAACTATACACTAAGGATGCGATCGCAAGCAGATAAATGATGGCATTGTGTGAAAACATCGTGATGATCACAAGTACCAGTGCTACATATAAAAAGAACTTTGAAAGCGCATCTGCGCCATTTCTCCCCACCATAAAACGAGCCAATTTTTCCCTCATGACAACTCCGTTCCAAGCCAGAAACTCCTAAAAAATCTCTGCTCTATCATTTCTTTAAAATTAACTCTATCATTTTGCAGGGCAAAGTCAATAAAAGGACAAATGATTTAATAAAGATTTTAGAATCTGTTTACAAATCACTTGTCCAGTTTATAATTTCATCAAAAAGCCATCACAGACATACCTCTTTGCGCAATTACAAATCTTCCTCTAATACAGGTCAAACAAAGGCATGCCCATGGCGCGTATGGTGACCGTATCCTCTGTCGTATAGGGCTTGCCCTCCTGGGTATAAGATGACTCCAAAGTTGCCGTATAGGTCTTTTGTCCTGCCAAGACATCGCTTGCTGCGATCGTAATGCGGGCAACGATCGCCGGCAGCATCTCGATATCATAACGGAAGCGCTCATATAAGACACCATCGATACGAAATCTGACACGTACCACACGTTCCATGGCTTCGATATGGATATCACTGGCATGCTGTCTTGCCGCCTGCTGCATCAAAGAACGTACCAAAAGAACCACAGGCGAATTGTCCACCTGTGTATTATTGGCTTCATCTGTCTTTTCTAACTCCTGATGCTCCCGCTTGTACCTCTCCAGCACCTTTGCCGTCTCCGCATCCGCATAATAACGGTCAAGTGCTGTCTCTATCTCATAACGCGTCGCGATCACAGGGTCTAACTGCAATCCGGTAATGATCTGAAACTCATCCATGGCTCTCATATCCATAGGATCTGACATTGCCACCCGCACACGGTTGACATTGTCCTTTTCATAGCAGAGCGGGATCATAATGTAACGACGCAAAACATCCCCCGGAATCATCTTGACAAAACTATCGTCAACAAATTCTTCCGCGAGATGCACTCGTTCGATCTTTAATTGGTTGGACAGCGCCTGCGCAATGGTATCCTCCGTTACATAACTCAGTCTGACCAGACTTTCCCCTAACTTGATCCCCTCACGCTTGGAAGCCTCTAAGGCCTCGTCGATCTGTCCTGCTGTCACTGCTCCTTCTGCAAGGAGCATATCCCCCATTCTCTTACGTTCAACTCTCATAGTACCCCTCAATCCTACAAGAATGTAAAAACTACACAATAATATATTGAAATTATACACATGAATGGGAATTATCTCAATCCCCAAATGTAATCTCTTATAAATAACAAAAAAGAAGCAAGACGATGAGCCGGGTTATGTCTGGAGTAATCATCTATCTAGGACGACTGTCGCCAATCGCCTCAAGCGACCAACCTGAAACTAGCGGGCCACATACGTTTCCATTCGGTCTTGCTTCGGATGGGGTTTACAGGGACCCTTGCTGTTACCAGCAAAGCGGTGGTCTCTTACACCACCTTTCCACCCTTACTGACGGGAAATCCCGCAGCGGTATATTTCTGTTGCACTTTCCTTGGAGTCACCTCCACCGGACGTTATCCGGCATCCTGCCCTGTGAAGCCCGGACTTTCCTCACCTGCTGCCTTTCGGCATTTGCAGCCGCGATTACTTATCTTACTTCTTTTTTATGAAATTAGTATATCTTATTTTAAACGTTAAAACAACTTCCACCGATAAATTCCCGCACTAAGGAATTGTTGCAGATATCGTCCGCTGGCATCCCCAGAAAATAATCCAGCAATTTGATCAGGCGCTTTGCCTCGGCATATTCCGGGCAGTCTTGATCGATCGCCAAAAGCTGCGGCATGGCATAGATCTTTAACACTGCCATCTCATAGATGAGCGCGGAATTGAACATCTCATCTGCCTGTTCCTGGAATGGAAAAATGTTCTTTTCCTCACCACGGCGCACAGAATCCCACATAGCAATGGTCTCTTTTGCGCTGGTGCCTCTGGTTCTGGCATCCCTTACGATACGGCGGATCAATCTGCCGTCGGTCGTCGAGAGCGGGTTGTGCTCGTCGATATTTAACTGGGTCAAGGCACTTATGTAGATCTTGAACTTGCTCTCTTTCGGCAAAGATCCGGACATCTTTTCGTTCAGTCCATGGATGCCCTCGATCACAAGGATATCGCGTTTGCCCAACTGCATATAGTGATCCTTGTATTCACGCTTGCCGGTCTTGAAATTAAAGGTCGGCAGAAGCACACGCTCCCCCTTTAAAAGGCGCACCATGTCCTCATTGAACTGTCCCACATCCAAGCCCTCAATGCACTCAAAATCCTTTTGCCCGAACTCATCCAAAGGAATCTGATCCCGATCCAGATAGTAGTCATCCAGTGGAATCGGATGCGGTGTCACACCAAGGGCACGCAGTTGTGCCGACAGACGGTGGGAAAAGGTCGTCTTACCGGAAGATGACGGACCGGCGATCATGACAAACTTTTTGTCAGGGTCTGCCACGATACGCTCTGCCAGCGCACCGATGCGACGTTCCATGTAGGCTTCCTGCGACAGGATGATTTCTCTGGTCTTTCCTGCACAGACAGCATCGTTTAAAGCGCCAACGGTAGGAATCCCCATATCTGCGCCCCACTGCTCGGATGCCTGCATGACATGAAAGAGTTTGTTTGCCGGAGCAAAAGGAGCGACCTCGGTCGTCACCTTGTCCGGGAACTGCAAAATAAAGCCTTCCTCGTAAGGATAAAGGGCAAAGTAGGACAACATGCCGGTATTTGGTGCCATGTAGCCGTAAAAATAATCCAGACAGCCATCTAATTCATAGACATTGCAGTTGGAACTGGAGCGATAATGCATCAGGCGTTCCTTATCCTGCATACCGCACTTGGCAAAAAGTTTTCTGGCATCCTCGGTCTTCATGGTCTTTTTTTCGATCGTAAGATTTTTTTCTACCAGGGCAAGCATTTCCTTTTTCAAATTCTCCAGCCATGCAGAGTCTATGACCTTCCTGCCCTCCATCCGGCAATAATAGCCTGCTCCCAGAGAATGTTCCACATGCAAAATTTCTGTCCCATCCGGATACAGCTGCTGCAAGGCACGCTGCATCAAAAAGACAACGCTTCTGCGATAGGCGCGTCTGCCATTCTTATCCTTGGTCGTAAGAAAAGCAATGTCGCCATCCCCCGGTATGACCTGTCCCAGTTCGATCAACTTGTTGTTAAAGACAGCCAGGATGATCGCATCCTCATACTGATCCTGCCACGCCTGCGCCAAGTGTAAAAAAGTCGTGCCTTTTTCATATTGGTAAGTTTTTCCCTGCACGCATACATTGATTTCCTGCATATCTCTCACCTCGTAACGATCCAAAAAGGCTCTGCAAAAGGCTCTGTGACGACCTCTAATTCTGCCGCCTCCTTTGCAAGCCAGTTCTTCATATATTCCATGTAAATGTGCTCGATCCCATAATGTCCGGCATCAATGATAGAAAGTCCGTCTGCCACGGCATCGATCCCGGAATGATGGTCGATATCCCCGGTAATGTAGGCATCTGCTCCTTTTTCTATTGCCAGACCGATCTCACTCTTGCCGGAACCCGGACACATGGCGATACTCTGCACCATCCGATCCTTATCGCCAAAGACCTTGACATGGGAGAGTCCAAAGGCATCCCGCACACGCTCTGCCAGATCATAAAGACTGACCGCCTGCGTCAATTTGCCCAGACAACCGATGCCCCTGCCATCCTCCGGCGAGGTGACTTCCAAAGCCTCGATATCCATAAGCCCTAACTGCTCTGCCGCGATCTGACCCATGACACAGACATCAAAATTGGTATGCATGGCATAATAAGCAATGCCGTGCTGTGCCAGTGCCAGGATCCGCCTGCCGATAAAATCATCTGCATTCACACGCTTGATGCCGCCAAAGATCAGCGGATGGTGGGTCAGGATCATGTCTGCCCCACAATCTATCGCGTGTTCTAGGACTGCATCGGTCAGATCCAGTGCCACATAGCCCTTGTGGATTTCCTGTTCCTTATCTCCGACCAAAAGTCCTACATTGTCCCAATCCAGCGCCTGCTCGCGCGGGATCTCTTTTTCGATCCGCTCTGTCAGATCCATCACTCTCATCGCAAGATCACCTCTTATTTCTTCTGTTTACCACAGACACTTTTGTATCTCCTGCAAATATGCCTGCACTTCCTGCGTCCTCTTTTCGATCGCCGGTGTCTGCTTTTGTCCTGCCAGACGCTCCAAGACCTCTTTTTGGATCCGCTCCTCCCGGAGCAGATAAGCATGTAAGACCGGGTGCTTTTTTTGCAAAAGCATAGGTCCAAAGAGGAAATCATGCTCTGCTACGCTCTGCCTGCGGGCTTTGGTCTCCGGCACATATCTGACTTTCATCATAGGATAATATTTGCCATCTTCCAAGACCATGTCCTCATCCACGATCTCATAGCCCTCATTACACAAAAAGCGGCGCACTTCTTTCAGTTCTGACTGGGGCTGCAAGATCAAGTCTTTGACACTTTGCGCGACCTTTCTTCCCTCAGTCAAAATATGTATGACGATACCTCCGCCCATACCGGCGATCAGTACGGTATCGATTTCTTCTGCACTGGCGGCAGCCAGTCCATCCGAACGGCGCGTCTGAATCTTATCCTCCAAGCCCACTTCCGCTATATGGGTCTTTGCCGCTAAAAGCGGTCCTTCCCCGATATCCATAGCGATGGCTGACGGAATGATCTGCTCCTGCACCAGATAGATGGGCAGATAGCCGTGATCGCATCCCACATCGCAAAGCCGGCTGCCCGGTGTGACCAGGTGTGCCAATGCCTCCATGCGTTTTGATAAACGTACCGCCATTACTCTAAGTAATCCTTTAACTTGCGGCTGCGGCTTGGATGACGCAGTTTACGCAAAGCCTTTGCCTCGATCTGACGGATACGCTCACGGGTAACGTTAAATTCCTTACCAACTTCTTCCAGTGTTCTGGCTCTGCCATCCTCAAGGCCGAAACGAAGGATCAGAACCTTCTGCTCACGCTCGGTCAGTGTACCAAGCACTTCTTCCAACTGTTCTTTTAATAAGGTAAAGGTCGCTGCATCCGCAGGTACCGGTACATTGTCGTCCTGAATGAAGTCTCCCAGATGAGAGTCTTCTTCCTCACCGATCGGGGTCTCCAAAGAAACCGGTTCCTGAGAGATCTTTAAGATCTCACGCACACGCTCGACCGGCATATCCATCTCTGCTGCGATCTCTTCCGGGGTAGGTTCACGTCCCAACTCCTGCAAGAGTTGTCTGGAAACGCGGATAAGTTTGTTGATGGTTTCGACCATATGCACTGGGATACGGATGGTTCTTGCCTGATCGGCAATGGCTCTTGTGATCGCCTGACGGATCCACCATGTTGCATAGGTTGAAAACTTGTAACCCTTACGATAGTCAAACTTTTCTACGGCTTTGATCAGACCGAGGTTACCTTCCTGGATCAGATCAAGGAAAAGCATACCACGTCCTACATAACGCTTTGCGATGGAAACAACCAGACGAAGGTTTGCCTCAGCCAGACGCTTCTTTGCCTCCTGATCGCCCAGTTCCATACGCTTTGCAAGTTCGATCTCTTCCTCTGCGGTAAGAAGCGGTACTTTACCGATCTCCTTTAAGTACATACGCACCGGATCCTCTGTGCTGATGCCGTCCGGTACGGAAAGGTCGATCTTTTCTACTTCCACATCATCGTCATCATCCAAGATGATGTCGTCATCATTATCCTGTAAACGCAAGACATCAATGTTGTTTTTCTCAAGGAAATCCAAAATTGCCTCGAACTGATCCGGCAACAACTGCATATCTTTGAAATAATCACTGATCTCCTGATACTCAAGGACATTCTTTCTGTCTTTGGCAAGTTCCAATAACTCGCCCAACTTCTTCTGAAATTCTGCCTTTTTGGTTTCATCCTCTTTTGCATTTTCAGCATTTTCTGTCTTTTTACTGCTCTTTTTTGCAGTCGTTTTCTTGGCGGTAGTCTTCTTTGCGCCGGACTTTGTTTCTGCTTTTTCCTCTGTCTTTACGCTTTCTTCTACCACTTCTTGTGTTTCTACTGTGCTTTCGCTTTTTTTCGCCATTTCTACATCCTCTCTCATGTATTTTGCCCTTATTTAAAGGAAATATGCAATTTCTCCATCTCCTGGAGTCTGCGTTTATCGTCTATGATCTGTTTCAGACCATTCATATCGGTAGGGTCTAAATTGCGCCGCCTCTGCTCCATGCTGTTCTGCTTGATCCGCACCAGCGTCTCGCGGATGGCCTTTTCCCAGTCGGCATCGGTTTCCATCCCCTGCACATTTGTGTTAAAGATCTCTGCCACCTGCCTCTGGCTCTCCTCATCGGAAAAGAGGCTCACGATACGCGCCGGATTGAGTTCTCCCCCCTCTGCAAACTGGGTAAAGAGTTCCCGTGCCACTGTCTCATAAATGCCCTCGGTAAAATCCGCCGGTTCGATATAATCCCGGATGGCTGCATAGATCTGCGGCCGTTCGACCAGCCATGTCAGAAGCAGACGCTGTGACTGCATCATGCCGTCCTCTCTGGTCTTTTTCTTTTGTACACCGGACTTGAGCCGCTGCGGCTCACGCTCACTGATGATCCCGCCTTTGGTTCCCAGATGATTGACCATCTGGCGCATATTGTCAAAACCAACCTGATAGCGGCTGGCGATCGCTTCGATATAATTGTTGCGTTCCAGTTCTTCCGGGAATTCCAAGATCCGCTTTGCCACCTCATAGTAAAAGGCTGACTTGCTCTCCGGGTCGCTCATGTCATAGTCTCGCTCCAAAATACGGATGGTAAAAAGGAAACTATTCTCTGCTTCATCGATCCTGTGCTGATACTCCTCCGCCCCTAAGGCTTTGATAAACTCATCCGGATCTTTGTGCGGTTTCATGTTGATAACCTTACAGGTGATTCCGGCTTCTTTTAAGATCGGGATAGCACGCAGGGCTGCCTTGGTTCCCGCGCCATCGGAGTCGTAACTTAGATAGACATCCTTGCCGTACCGCTTGATCATGTTGGCATGTCCACTGGTCAGAGCCGTTCCAAGGGAAGCGATCGCATTGTCAAAGCCCGCCTGATGCAGGGCAATCACGTCCATATAACCCTCACAAAGGATGAACTGATCTTTTTTCGTCCGCCTTGCCAGTTGCAGACCGTAAAGAGTCCGGCTCTTGTTAAAGATCATGGTCTCCGGGGAGTTTAAGTATTTGGGCTCTCCATCGCCCATGACACGCCCGCCGAATGCCACCACCTTATTGTTGGCATCCATGATGGGGAACATGGCACGGTTCCAGAACTTGTCATGTGCTCCCCTTGCCTCGTCTATGGTCACCAGTCCGCTGTCCTTTAGGACTTCATCTGTGTAGCCCTTTTTGCGCAGATACTGGTATAGGTCATTGCTGTATTTGTCGGAATAGCCCAGACCAAACTTTTGCATGGTCTCCGGGGACAATTCTCTTTTGGTAAAATATTGGTAGGCTAATTTTCCTTTTTCGCTGCGGAGCAGACTGTAAAAGTATTTGGCTGCCTCCTTGTTGATCTCAAAGAGGATGTTTCGCTTATCCGCTTCCCGCCTGGCCTCGGAAGTCATCTCCTGCTTGGGGAGTTCGATCCCGGCGCGGTCTGCCAGTGCCTCCATTGCCTCCGAGAAGGTGAAATTTTCATACTCCATCAAAAAGGTAAAAACATTGCCTCCTGCGCCACAGCCGAAGCAATAATACATCTGCTTGGACGGCGTGACGGAAAAAGAACCTGTTTTTTCACTATGAAAAGGACAGAGTCCAAAATAGGACGAGCCTTTTTTTTGTAAATGAACATATTGTGATATCACATCGACGATGTCATTGCGGGAACGCACTTCCTCGATGGTATCGTTATCATAATATGGCATAGTTTTGCCTCTTTTCCATTAGTATCCGTCTACTTGCCATGATAGCGGCATGAAAAATTCGTTGAACTTGGTAACGGCATACTGATCCGTCATACCGGCAATATAATCGCAGACCACACGGTCTTTTGCCTCATGCCCTTCCTCGATCATGCGCGTATATTTCATTGGCAGTTGGTCTATATGTTCCATGTAATATTCAAACAACTGGCTCAGCATACGCTGGGCTTTGACTTCCTCTGCCTTTGCGACCGGGTTCTGATATACATTGGAAAACATGAACTTGCGCAGATCGTACATTGCCTGTTCCATTTCCGCAGACATAGCGATCGGCTCTAAGTCATTGCGACATTCTTTGTCCATGATGTCAATGTTGTGCAGACTGCTCATGATCACATCATGAATCAGATTATCCAGTCGTTCTCTTGTCGTATGTCCTAGAGTATTGCGCAGTTCCTTTGGAATATCATCCTCGGTCAGGATCAATCCGCGGATAGCATCGTCAATATCATGGTTGATATAGGCGATCTTATCGGATAAACGGACGATCTTGCCCTCCGGTGTCGCCGGGATGGTGCTGGTCTGGTGATTGCGGATGCCGTCGCGCACTTCCCATGTGAGGTTGAGTCCCTCGCCGTCTTTTTCCAGATGCTCTACAATACGCACGCTCTGCTCGCTATGTACAAAACCGCCCTGACACAGTTCGTTGAGCGTCCGCTCTCCCGCGTGTCCAAACGGTGTGTGTCCCAGATCGTGTCCCAGTGCGATCGCCTCCACCAGATCTTCGTTTAAGCGGAGTGCCTTGCCGATAGTCCTGGCATTCTGCGATACCTCAAGCGTATGCGACATACGCGTGCGGTAATGGTCGCCCTTTGGGGTCAGAAAAACCTGAGTCTTATTTTTCAAACGACGGAAAGACTTGCAATGTAAGATACGGTCGCGGTCTCTTTGAAAGACCGGACGAATGTCACACTGTGGTTCCTCCCGATCACGCCCCCTTGAATTTTCACTCAAGGTTGCATAAGGACTGAGTGTTTCACGCTCCATATCCTCAATGGTTTCTCTTATGGTCATAGTCATGTCCTTTCAAAAAATAAACACTCTCTTATTCTTTCTTACGCGCCAAAGGACATTTTCCTTTATTTTTTTGAGGGATACTACAGCAGGGCGCTGATCTTGTGGAACATCAAAAGAAAGTCTTCTTCTACATCTTCAAACGGCTTGGTACTAAAAGCCGGTCTGGTCAAGATCTCATGCTCCGGGATATCCAGTTCCTCATTCATAAAACATTTAAACTCATGGAAAAGCATGGCATCATCCACCGACTTGATCTGTGCCATTTCTTCCTCTGACGGACACTGCCCCAAAAACTTTTCAAAGATCATATTTTGCAGTTTTTCCTCTGCCACAAGATAGGCACTCATGTGCTGCTTGAGGGGTCTGGTGATGTCAGCCATATAAGCCTCACTGCCATCATGGAGCAGACAGCCCAAAACTACCCGCGCGCTGTAGCCGCGCTCCAACGCCTCATAAGCACATCCGACCGAGTGCTGTCCCACCGAATAGAACTGGCTGAAATGCCCATTGGCGCGTGTCATCAGAGAAAGCGCATGGGCGATGTCATTGATATCAATGTCCGCCATCTCAGGCTCCATAATGGTAAAATGTTTCTTTGTGTATGTTGTAATATAGTCCTGCATTGCTTATCCGTCCTCTTTTATACTGTGCCTTTCTTTTACACAAAAAAAGAAAAACCTCACCGCAATGTGTCAGATTTTTCTTCTTCGCGGCACTCTTCATTTTGAGATATATTCTATCATATATCCTATGTAAAAATGTGCCAAAATATCCTATAAAACTAATATGATTTTCGTTCCATCAAAAATGGCTTTAACTCATGATAGACTGACGCCACCGGCAGTCCCACAACATTATTGTAATCGCCTTCGATTCCTGTGATATGTCTTGCAAATATGCCCTGTATGCCATAGGCTCCCGCCTTATCCATCGGATCTTTTGTGGCAATATAATCCGCGATTTCCTGATCGGAGAGTTTGGCGACATGCACATCCGTGCACTCGTAAAAGGTCTTTTTCCCTTCTTTAGATAAGATCGTCACCCCAGTAAAGACCTGATGAACGCGACCGGATAAAAGATGCAGCATACGCGCGGCATCCGCCTCGTCCTTTGGTTTGCCCAAAACAAAGAATTTTTCTTCCTGTCCTTGTTCCAACTGCTTGCTGTCAGCAGACTGGCGGACGCATACGATGGTGTCCGCTCCGATCACCACGGCGTCTTCTTTTTCTGCATCTGTCAAAGTATCCCAGACAGCCTGCGCCTTGATCTCGGATAATTCCTGTCCGATCTGCCCCGGCTGACTTGCCGTCGTGAACTCCTCGGCTCCACTGGTACGAACCTCAAACTCCAGTCCGATCTGTTCCAATAATTCTTTTCTTCTCGGCGATGCCGATGCTAAAATCAGTTTCATTGTCTATTTCCTATCCTTATTTTTCCTAATATAAGAATATCATAGCGGACAAGATGGCATTTTGCAATCATCCCATAGCCCCGGCTTCCTCCGCCTTGTCCATGACATCATTTTCCACAATGGCGGAAAGTTTTTCTTTGATGATGCGGGAGTTTTCCCCTGCCTGGATCGACAAGACGCCCTCGACTACCAGTTCCATGGAAAGTGCTTCTGCCGCTCCGCTCTTTTCCAGCTTGCGTGCAATGGGAATACAGATCCAGTTGGCAATGATGGAGCCATACAGGGTCGTGATCAGTGCCAGTGACATACCGGAACCGATTGCCGAAGAGTCCGATCCCATGGTCTTCATCATATTGATCAGCCCAATCAGGGTGCCGACCATGCCCCATGCCGGAGCATAGGCGCCAAAATCCTCCCAGAACTTCACACGTTTTTTGTTACATTCATAGGTGTGGGTCAGTTCCGCTTCCATAATATCTCTGACCAATTCCGGGTCGGAGCCATCCACGACCAGGCGAATACCTTTTTCCAGATAGGGATTGCCCAGATCATGCGTTGTCTCCTCTAATGCCAGCAGACCTTCTTTTCGCGCGGTGTCGGACATTTGCAAGATCGTTTTTGTCAGCTGTCCGGCATCTTCTTCCTTATTTTGAAATGCAACCAAGATACCTTTTGCCCCATAGGCAAAATCTTCAAAGGAATCAGCCGTCGTAAGCACCGCACACAAGGCACCGCCCGCCGTCAAAATAAAGGATGGCAAGTGCAGATACTGCACGATCGTAGAAAGTCCACCGTTGGTTGCCACGCCAAAAATGATCGCCATAAAGCATAAGAAAAATCCCATCATTCCAGCCTTGTTCAGTTTCATCTTTTATCACTCCTCGTTTCCTTCGTTTGATAAAAGCATACTGAATAGGCACCGTAGAGAAAACCTACGAACCGTAGAATAACTCTACTCCTGACTCTACCGCATACGTTGTTCCAGCACGAACAGGACAAGATAGGCAATCAGCGCATATAGGACAGACAAGATACATACTGCCAGATTAGCTCCCAGTAAAGGGATGTTCTGCACGTTTCCGACAACGCAGACCACCGCCATCAGACTTTCGCATATGCCAACCGGGAGTACGATCTTTCGTAGAAAAGGTATGACTTCTCTTTTTGTCCTTTTTCCGGAAAAGAGCGTCAGTGCCGTACAGATACAAGCCAGAACCAAAAGCGACGGCAGATCAAGATACCAGGTCATATTGGATCCCGATACCGGAAAAAGTCCAGCCACGCCCAAGACCAATAAAATGCCGCCCAGGAGCAGAGACATTCTGTTTTGCTTTTTGGTCTCGTGATTTTCCTGCAAAAGATAAAGCATATTGTCCTCTGCTTTTGGGGGATATTCCTCCGGCGGAAGTTTTTGACCAGAAAGCAACTCGTTGATCGTAACATCCAAGGCTGTGCATATATTTTCCAGATAAGATACATCCGGTATGCCCTTGCCTGTCTCCCATTTTGAGATCGTCTTGTCACTGATATGTAAGATATCTGCGAGTTCTTTTTGTGTCATGCCCTTTTCTCTGCGCATTTTCTGCATGAATGCGCCAACATTTTCCTGTGCCATGCGTTTTCTCCTGTAAAATCTTTGTGTTCTCATTTTACCATGAAATCATTTTCTTGTGATGGAATTTTTCCTCCAAATAAAATCGAAAAAGTCGTTGACATTTGGTGTCCGATTTGATATTATAATCAAGTCGTCGCGAGATGATATGCGGAAGTGTCGGAACTGGCAGACGAGCAAGACTAAGGATCTTGTGTTCATTGCGAACGTGTGGGTTCAAGTCCCATCTTCCGCATTTACTGATAGGAAACCTTTTGAAATAGGTTTCCTTTTTTGTTATCATAATTACTATATTCTCATTGTTAATCCTGGTATATGGAGGTAGCATATGGAAACCTGCAATCTAAAGGAATTTCAATCCAAATCGGAGCATATGCATCCTTATGTTATGTAAAAACGACCTTTTGCACATTTTACATATCCTGCTCTTTTCTCAGCAATTTTTGCGTTTTCTTCAACCTAACTTGTCATCCCCACAAAATCCCTTGACACAGGCTTTGTTTTCCCAATACAATAGCATAAGTTTCACAAAATACGAAGGAGTTTACCTATGTTACAAACCAAGATAAAAGACAACGAATTAGCGCAACAAATGTTGCATCTCGTTGTCCCTATCGCTATACAGCAATTTATGTTAGCACTCGTCAGTGCGACCGATGCCCTGATGCTGGGCTTTGTCGATCAGGCATCCCTGTCCGCAGTTTCCCTTGCCGGACAGATCCAGTTTGTCCTCAATCTCTTTATCGCAGGCATTGCTGCCGGATGCGGTATCATTATCGCGCAATACTGGGGAAAAAAAGACACCGCCTCCATCGAAAAGGTCATGCCGGTAGCGCTCTATACCAACCTGATCTTCGGAGGGACTTTTACCGTACTGGCTTTGTGTATTCCAAGCCACCTCATGCAGATCTTTACCAACGATGCAACCCTGATTGCCAACGGCACCTCCTATTTAAGAGCCGTTGCATTTTCCTATGTCCTCTGTGGCATTTCGCAGATCTATTTGATCCTTTTAAAAAATACAGGGCATGCGGCGCTTAGTTCCAAGATCTCATCTACTGCCGTTGTGATCAATATCTGTCTCAATACCATCTTGATCTTTGGCTTTCTTGGTGCACCACGTCTGGGCATCGTCGGCGCCGCTTACGCCACGGTCACAGCCCGTGTTGTAGAACTGATTTGGGCTTATTTTACTGTACGGCGCAGTGGCGACGTTGCCATCCGCTGGGCTGGCATTTTGCATACTGACAGCACTTTGACCAAGGATTTCTGGCACTATACCACACCTGTCCTTGGTGCTTCCCTTGTCTGGGGCATCGCCTTTGTCCTCTACTCCGTCATTCTGGGACACATGGGCAGTAATGCAGTTGCCGCCAATTCCATTGCCAGTATCGTAAAAAGCATGGTGCAGTGCGTCATCCGTGGCGTGAGTGCCGGTGCCGGTATTCTGGTCGGGAATCTGCTGGGTGCCAACCAACTGGAAAAAGCCAAGAATTATGGCGGTCGGATCACGCATATCGCCATTGTTATCGGTATCGTAACCGGTACTCTCCTCATGATCCTGTCTCCATTTATATCGCGCATTGCCCCAATATCGGATACTGCCAGAGGCTATCTTCAATTTATGATGATCGTACTGGGCTTTAACCTCATGGGACAGTCCGTAAATACCACAGTACTGGACGGTATCTTTTGTGCCGGTGGAGATTCCAAATTCGATATGAAAGGTAACCTCGGTGCCATGTGGTGTTTCTCCGTTCCCCTCGGCTTTATTGCAGCCTTTGTCCTCCATGCTCCGGTATGGCTGGTCTACATCATTATCAGTCTGGATGAGATCGTCAAACTTCCGGCAGTCTATATCCATTACAAGAAATATGTCTGGGTACGAAATATCACCCGATAATTTGCCACTTTATGCGAGTGCGCATAAAAAGGTTTATAAACAAGCCAATAGGGACGCTCCTTATGGCAAAAGGAACGTCCCTATTGTACTAGATTTCAAAATAACGTTTTGCATTGCGGTAAGAAATACCCTCTACGATCTTCTGTAAAGACTTGTCGTCTGCCGGGTACTCTCCGTTTTCTACCCAATTTCCGATCAGTTCGCACATAATGCGGCGGAAATACTCATGTCTTGTGTAAGAGAGGAAACTTCTGGAATCTGTCAGCATACCGATAAAGTTGCCAAGGAGTCCTAAGTTCGCCAGCGAAGTCATCTGCTCCATCATGCCGGTCTTATTGTCATTGAACCACCATGCAGAACCATGCTGGATCTTGCCGACTGCCTCAGAAGACTGGAAGCATCCAATGATGGTTCCGATCGCTGCATTGTCGATCGGGTTCAAAGAGTAGATGATGGTCTTTGGCAGTTCATCCGTATATGCCAGGGCATTTAAGAAATCAGCCAGTTCGTTGATCGGTGCACTGGTAGAAATGCTGTCGATACCTGCATCCGGTCCCAAGGCTTCAAAAATCTTGCGGTTGTTGTCACGCTTTACGCCATAATGCAACTGCATTACCCAGTTCAGACGATGGTACTCTTTGCCAAGATGCATGAGCACGCCCATCTTGTACTTACCGATCTCCTCACGGCTCAACTCCTGTCCTGCCATCTTCTTTGCAAATACTGCCTCAACTTCGTCCTCGTTGACATCTGCATATGCAACATATTCCAGACCATGATCGCTGACACAGCAACCTGCTTCCTTGAAGTATTCCATTCTCTTGGTAAGCGCAGTCTTGACATCCGCAAAAGATGTGATCTTCATATCTGCTGCCTGTCCCAGTTTCTCCATATATGAAACGAAATCGTCTTTTTCAATATTGACAGCCTTGTCCGGTCTCCATGATGGAAGAACCTTTACGTTAAAGCTTTCATCCGCTGCAATCACCTTGTGCCAATACAGATCGTCAATTGGATCATCTGTGGTTCCGATCATTTCTACATTGGAATCAAGAATCAGCTGTCTTGCAGACATGGTCTTTAACTTTTCATTACAGAGATTCCATACTTTCTCAGCAGTATCGCCATTTAAGGCACCTGTATATCCAAAGTATCTCTGCAACTCAAGATGTGACCAGTGATAGAGTGGATTTCCGATAGCCATCTCAAGTGTCTCAGCCCATTTCTGGAACTTTTCGCGGTCAGAAGCATCGCCTGTGATGTAACGCTCCTCTACACCGTTAGAACGCATCTGACGCCACTTATAGTGATCACCGCCCAGCCATACCTGTGTGATATTGTCAAAATGTGCATCCTCAGCGATCTCCTGCGGGCTCAAATGACAGTGGTAGTCAATGATCGGCATATTTTCTGCAAAATCATGGAACAAATGCTTTGCTGTATCGGTTGTCAAAAGGAAATCTTTATCCATAAATTTTTTCATAATTTTGTGTCCTTTCTGCTCTCGCACTTCTCTTTTATCACAAAATCGCCCACGGATTCTAGCATCTGTGAGCGATTCTGTATGAGTCTATATAATGAATTAAGCGTTCTTTACAAGGTCTACAGCGCTCTTTGTCATAGCCTTGATCTCGTCAAACTTACCAGCCTTAACAAGATCACCCTTTACCATCCAGCTTCCGCCAGCTGCGATGATCTTTGGCTCAGCAAGATACTCTAAGATATTTGCTTCGCTTACGCCACCGGTAGGCATGAAACGCATCTGTGGGAAAGGAGCTGCCAAAGCCTTGATGGTCTTGAGTCCGCCAAACTGTGCTGCCGGGAAGAACTTTGCTACCGGAAGTCCATGGTTTACAACCATCATAAGTTCGGTTGGTGTGCATACACCTGGGAGAATCGGAATATTGTTCTCGCAGCAGTATGTTGTAACTTCTTCAGAATATCCCGGTGTTACGATGAACTTTGCACCACACTCGATTGCCTGCTTGCACTGCTCTACGTTTACAACAGTACCAGCACCAACGAGCATTTCTGGGAAAGCCTCGCTCATTGCCTTGATAGAATCAGCTGCAGCTGCTGTACGGAATGTAACCTCAGCTACTGGAAGTCCTCCATCGATCAAAGCCTGTCCCAAGGGAAGCGCATCCTTTGCGTCCTCAAGAACAACAACCGGAACGATCTTCAGTTCTTCAACTTTTTTTAATAATTCTTGCATTTCCATGATATATTACCTCTTTTCTATTCTATAACTCAATGTCATATCTCGTTCTCATTAAGGAAGTTCTGTTCGCTAGGTTCTACCTTCGCAATTGCTCGGTCTCACCAATCTCACAGAACGGCCTCGCACTAAGTTCGTCCTTCACCTTCGGCTCGGATTCACTAAGTTGCTTTCGGCCGCTTTCGGCTTATACCCCTGAGTATGCAGAGAAACCACCATCAACAGGAAGAACAACACCTGTGATAAATCCGGCTGCATCGTTGTTCAGAAGGAATAAAAGGCTTCCGATCAACTCTTCTGATTCACCGAAACGTCCCATTGGAGTAGCAGCAAGGATCTTGCCGGTACGAGGAGTTGGTGTTCCATCTTCGTTAAATAACAACTTAGCATTCTGCTTTGTTGAGAAGAATCCCGGTGCAATAGCGTTTACACGGATGCCAGCCTTTGAGAAGTGAACGGCAAGCCACTGTGTAAAGTTGCTGATTGCAGCCTTTGCTCCAGAATAGGCAGGAATTTTGGTGAGTGGAGTGAATGCATTCATTGAGGAAATATTTAAAATATTACATCCTTCTTTGTCTACCATATCCTGGGCAAAGATCTGTGTTGGAAGCAATGTTCCAATGAAATTTAGGTTAAATACAAACTCTACTCCGCTTGTATCCAAGTCGAAGAAAGAAATTGTATCAGCGTCGATATCACCATGCTCGAAGTATTCCTTGTCTGTAGTAGCACGTGGATTGTTTCCGCCTGCGCCGTTGATAAGGATATCGCATGTACCAAGATCAGCAACAACTGCTTCATGTGTTGCGATCAGGCTGTCTTTTTCCAAAACGTTTGTCTTGTATGCCTTTGCTACACCGCCTTCTGCTACGATTTCGTCAGCAACCTTCTGTGCAGCTTCTTCATTTAAATCAAGGACTGCAACCTTAGCACCAGCCTGTGCAAGTGCCTGCGCGAACATTCCGCAGAGCACACCGCCTGCTCCTGTTACAACTGCAACCTTTCCTGAAAGATCTGTGTTAAGTGGTAATTTCATCATTGTAAATTCCTCCTGTTATTTATTAAAACTATTAGTTGTTCTTATCCGCTTTTTCAACGGCTTCAAAAAGACCATTGATATAAGTTGCACCAAGTGCTCTGTCATAAAGACCGTAACCGGCACGACCTGTCTCGCCCCAGATCATTCTACCGTGGTCCGGACGAACATATCCTGTAAATCCGTTGTCATGCAGTGCCTTAACGATCGCATACATATCAAGGCTTCCGCAAGATGAAAGATGTGCTCTCTCCTCAAATCCGTTGTCAAGAACCTGTACGTTTCTAAGGTGTGCAAAGTGGATTCTTCCCATCTTTGCATACTTAGCAGCCATCTTTACAACATCATTTTTTGCAGAGCATCCCAAAGATCCGGTACAAAGTGTGATGCCGTTATGAGGATCGTCTACAAGGCTAAGGAAACGATCTAAGTTTTCCTCGCAAGTGATGATTCTTGGAAGTCCAAAGATGCTCCAGCATGGATCATCTTCATGGATAGCCATGTTTACGTCACATTCTGCTGCTACAGGAATGATCTTCTCAAGGAAGTACTGTAAGTTGTTCCAGAGATCATCTTCTGACAATTCCTGATACTGTGCTACGATGTCCTTTAACTCTTCTCTGGAGTAACTTGCATCCCATCCAGGAAGTGTCAGATCGCTGTCAGACTCGAGTGGATTTACCTGATCTACCTGCTCCTGATAATAAACAAGGGATGTAGATCCGTCTGGAAGCGGATGATCGAGTTGTGTTCTTGTCCAGTCAAATACCGGCATGAAGTTGTAGCATACGCACTTGATACCAGCCTCAGCAACACGGCGGATGTTCTCGCAGTAGTTCTCGATGTATTTGTCTCTTGAAGGCTTTCCTAACTTGATGTCTTCGTGAACCGGAATACTCTCGATCACTTCAAAGTGAAGACCAGCATCTTCTGTCTGCTTCTTTAACTTTGCGATTGACTCTCTGCTCCAAACTTCTCCAACAGGTACATCGTAAACAGCTGTTACGATAGAATCCATACCAGGAATCTGTCTAATCTGCTCCAATGTTACCTTGTCGTCTTCTCCATACCAACGGAATGATAATTTCATATAGACCCTCCTCATTTTTAAAAAATATTATGGGCTTTTTTGTTAGCCCTTATGTCTCATTTACTGTACCTATAATGTACAATCTTTCCCCTGACTTTGAAATCATAAAACTTGTTGTAAACATTGCAAAAGTTGTTGTTGCGGTGTAAAATCATAGGAGAAAAGATATTTGTACCGCGCAAATCACAGATAAAAGGAAAGAACCATGGCAAAACATTATCATTCACAATTCGACGAACGACAGGAAATGCAGACCTCGGATTTCGAGATCTTCTATTATGAAGACAAAGAAGCATCTGATGTATCCATGCATCGCCACGATTATTATGAGATATATTTCTTTTTGGAGGGAGATCTTTCCTATCAAATAGGAAAAAATATTTACCCCCTCCAATACGGTGATATCTGTCTGATTCCACCGGGCGTTTTTCATCGTCCGCAGTTTCACAGCAATGACAAGCCTTACCGCCGTATGGTGCTTTGGCTGTCGCCTGACTTTTTTGCACGATTGCAGGCACTGCATCCGGATATTACCTACAGTTTCAATTATGGGAATCAGATCTCCTGCCATCATTTTTCCTGTGACTTTGCCAATGCACAGATTCTCTTTGACAAACTAATCGACATCATAGAAGAACGTCAGCGCGATGTTCCTTTTCACGAAGCTATGATTTCCTGCTACATCGCGTCCCTGCTGCTTAGCATCAACCGCATTGTCTATATGGGTGAGCGCCCAACGGCTGCAAAAAGCGAACAGGGAAGCCTTTTTACCAGACTCTGCGAATATATCAATACGCATCTGGATGAAGATCTGAGTCTGAATGCCCTCTCGCGCGAATTTTATGTGAGCAAATATCACATTTCACATGTTTTTAAGGAAAATATGGGTATGTCTGTCCATCAGTACCTATTAAAAAAGAGGCTCTACGCCTGCAAGAACAATATTCTTGCCGGAGAGCCTCTGCGTGAAGTCGCCATGACTTATGGTTTTAAAGATTATACAAACTTTTTTAGAGCCTTTAAAAAGGAATTCGGTATCGGACCAAAGGAATATAAAGACTCCTTCGGCATTGTCGCCCAGCCACACAAAGAAGCAACCGATACCATAGAACATGCTGTGTTTGATGAGATTTAGGTCTTATTTTCTCGCCACGATCCCAAACATGGCATCCGGGATATGAAACTCGTCCATTTCTGCATAGATGCGTTTTCCAACGGTCTGATCTATAGACACATAAGAAAAACCTATCTTGCGCAGCACTTCTTCATCCCAGGATGGACGTGGCAGCGCACTGATGGAAAGCATGTGATAGATATCGTGACATTCTTCCTTTAGTAAATCACTCATCATATTATGTGCCTTATTCTCCGGCAGAGACAGATTATGTGCCCCCTTGGCATATTCCGCGTCAAAATTCAGAAGAATACCGCCCTTTTTCAAAAGGGCATACCACTTTCCATAAGCCTCGATCGGATGTGGCAGTGTCCAGGTCAGATTTCTGGTGATGATCACATCAAAACTTTCTGGGGCAAAGTCAGGATTTTCCGCATCCATGGTAAGTGCCTTTACCCGTTTTGCATCCAATCCATATTCTGCAATCATGCCATTGGCTTTTGCAACCATTTCCTCTGTCAGATCAATCCCTGTGACCTCAAATCCATGCTGTCCTAAAAGCACCTCAAAAAAGCCACTTCCACAGCCGACATCCAATACTTTTATCAGTGAAGTATCTTTATCAGCCACAGCCTCTGCCATCTCATCAGCATCTTCCATGGCGGCATCTGTGATCTTAGTCAGGATCTCTGTCAACCAGCGATCTGCCTTGTTGCTCTTCATCTCGTGCTTGCGAAGTTTGGCAAAGGAATCCGCACGTTTACTCCAATAGCCCTTTACCCGGTCTTTCACTTCTTCCGGTTGTTCTTCAAATGCAATTCTTTTTAACTCGCCCATATGAATTCTTGTCGCTTTCTAACCCTTCTATTATAGCGGGTGCATCCCGCATATTTCTCATAGTTCTGATGCCTATTTTTCAGCCCGCACCATAAAAATCGGTGTCGCCGCATAGTTGATCTGTTCCACTTCGGATAGGAGCAGGCTACCGATATCCCGCCTGCTGCTCACGCTCTGCACACCCGCTTCTTTTAAAACAGCCTCATCCCATGTCGGACGCTGCACCGGGGAAAGTGGCATCTGATAAGCGATCCGTTCCATGGCATCAATGTCCGTCCCCACATAGTGATCCTCCACGCCCAGTTCCTGTGTATTCTTACGGTCTTCCTCATAGGCTTGCCGCTTCTTTTCATCAAAAAGATAGCCATACCAGTTGGCATCAAAATTCAAAAGCAGGCCTCCCTTTTTTAAGACACGACACCACTCCTTATAAGCAACTGCCGGTTCCTGCAGATTCCATGTCAGATTCCGGGAGACCACCACATCAAAGGATGTATCCGCAAAGGTCAGCGCCTGGGCATCCATCTGTAGGAAACGTATCTTATCCTGCACACCGCAAGTCGCCGCATTGTCCTTTGCCTCTTTTAACATCACCTGTGTGTAGTCAATGGCTGTCACCACATAGCCACACTCCGCCAGAATGGCAGAAAAAAATCCGGGTCCGCACCCAATATCCAGAATATGGATATCGGATGGCTGGTGTCCCGGATAAGTCTTTTCTATTTCTTTTACCAAAAACTGCTTCCAATTCGTATGCTGCACGCCTGTCAGTTCTTCCTGATTGACCTTAGAATATCCGTCAGCGCGTCGGGTCCAATAGTCTTCGGTAGCCTTTAATAGGTTTTTATCCATGTTATTTATCCTCACCGACTACTAATTTACCACAGATGAGGCGGTTTCTACAAGACTTAAATTCTTTCCCATTTCCACGAAAAATTGTATAAAAGCGCAGGATTTTGTAAGACAGCCTCCCATGCATTTGTTAGAATATAGGCAAAAGAATACAAGGAGGTTTTTACTATGATCCAAAAATATATCTATGGCGATCCGATCGAAACGGATGCCGTCATAAAAGAGATCCCGACAAGCGAGGGGCATCCTTCTTATGGCACGATCTCAACGCAGGATGGCTTTTCCTTTACCTACATCATGCAGCCGGAGGATATCGTCTATGGGCTGGGCGAGTCCAACCGCGGCATCAACAAGCGAGGCTTCCTTTATGTCAGCAACTGCACAGACGAGCCCAACCATACGGAGGACAAGCAGTCCCTTTACGGCGCCCATAACTTTATCATTGTTGACGGAATCAATCACAGTTTCGGTCTTTTTGTTGACTACCCGACCAATCTAACTTTTGACATTGGCTACACCAGACAGGATACCCTGTCCATCACCTGTGCCGATGCAGACTTAAAACTCTACGTCATCGACGGCAGCGATGCCTATGACATCACCCGCCAGTTCCGTCACATCATCGGCCGCTCCTATATCCCGCCTCGCTTTGCCTTTGGTTTCGGTCAAAGCCGCTGGGGTTACGAAAAGCCGGAGGATTTCCGCAAGGTCGTTTCCGAACACCGCAAGGCTCATGTGCCACTTGACATGGTCTATATGGACATTGATTACATGGACGGCTACAAGGATTTTACGGTAAATACAGAGGCTTTTCCTGACTTTAAGGGATTTGTTGACGAAATGAAGGAAGACCACATCCATTTAGTACCTATCATTGATGCCGGAGTTAAGATCGAAGAAGGCTATGATGCATATGAAGAAGGCCTTGCCGGTGATTATTTCTGTAAAAAAGAAGATGGTTCTAATTTTGAGGCGGCGGTCTGGCCGGGACTGACGCATTTCCCGGATGTCTTAAATCCTGCTGCAAGAGCGTGGTTCGGTCAAAAATATGATAGCCTCTTATCGCAGGGAATTGACGCTTTCTGGAATGACATGAACGAACCGGCAATCTTTTATACACCGGAAGGAATGGCAGAAAAGCAAAAGATAACCAAAGAATTGCTCTCCGGCGACTCCAAGTATCCGCCAGTGGCAATTTTCTATCTCATGTCCGGAAATGATATTTCTTCGGACTATGCCCGTATGTATCACAAGATTGACGGCAAATTAGTCTGCCACAACAAAGTACACAATCTGTTTGGTTACAACATGACAAGAGCCGCATCCGAAGCCTTTGCTAAACTTGTTCCTGATCGACGCATCCTATTATTTTCGCGGTCTTCTTATATCGGTATGCACCGTTATGGCGGCATTTGGACCGGCGACAACAAGTCCTGGTGGAGTCACATTCTGCTCTGCCTGAAGATGCTGCCGGGGCTGAATATGTGCGGTTTCCTTTATGTCGGCTGTGACTTAGGTGGTTTCGGAGAAAATACCACAAGAGATCTGCTCCTGCGTTTCTTAGCGCTTGGCGTCTTCACACCGCTCATGCGCAACCATTCTGCAACCAGAACGCGCGAACAGGAATTTTATCAGTTTGAAGATCCTCAGGACTTTGCAGCAGTCATCGGTGTCCGCTACCGTCTGCTTCCTTATCTCTACAGCGAGTATATGAAAGCTGCACTTGGCGATGACCTTTATTTCAAGCCGCTGGCATTCACTTATTCGGATGATGCCGTGGCAAGACAGATCGAAGATCAGCTTATGCTTGGAAACGAGATTATGATCGCTCCGGTTTACACCCAGAATGCTGCCGGTCGCCCGGTCTATCTGCCGGAAGAAATGATTTTTGTCAAATTCCTTGCAGATGGCACTATTTTACAAGAAAAGTGGGAAAAGGGCTGGCATTTTGCAGAAGTTGCCTTGAATGAAGTTCCGCTTTTTATCCGCAAAGATCACAAGATCCCGGTGGTCGATGTGGCAGAATATGTAGATGCCATCGATATGACAACACTGCAATATATCGGATATACAGATGCCGATTACGAACTTTACACCGATGATGGTATCACACCAATCGCATAAAAAAGAATGTGCCTTGGCACCATAAAGGACAGCGTTTTTGCGCTGTCCTTTTTAATACACATTTTTCAACATTTCCACATCATATCCGGTTTCCCAGAATGTCTGAAACTGATTCAACTGCATAATGTCCGGCTGATGGAGAACATACTGGGTCTGAAGGTGAGGACTTTTTTTCTGATATTCCTTCGGTGTCATATGCATCATTTTCTGAAAAACCCGGTAAATTTTGTTTGCATTTCTTCTATGCTTTTATATCTATCTGCCTTCCATCTGCATAACGCAGCGTAACCGCTGGATATTCATCACTGTTTTCATGTAATAAATCCAACATGCCATCATGCCCCGGATAAATATATCTGGCATTCTCCTTGATCCGTTGTATGGATCTCCTGCTTTGCTCCAAATTCTGGCTCATCAAGGGAATATTCTTCCATAATTCATAGCGGTTTTTCATGGCATCCGAGCATAAAATCGTCTCCGCTCCACAGCGCAGACCGATAAGCCCCGGTGTGTGTCCCGGCAATTCCATGACAGACACCTCCTCTGAGATGATATCTCCTTCTTTTACAAAACGCAGATTTCCTCTTTTCTCCAAATACGCCAGCGTCTGGATGCTATGCCACTCATCCGGCGTTTGATTTGCACTCTCCCACTCGATCTTATTAAGCAGAATTTCTGCATCGGAAAACAGCGGTAGGTTCCCAACATGATCAAAATGCAGATGACTGATGACCACATGCGTGATATCTTCCGGCTTCATCCCTGCCTTTTCCAATGCTTCTTTTAATTGCAAAGCGCATCCTTTTGATCCGCAGTCATACAGTATGTTTTTCTCGTCATCACACGCTATCAGAACAACCGTACTGTAACCGACAATTCCATATTCGGTCATAAAGGGCTTACCTTCCAATAAGGTCTTTACTTTCATCTTGTCCCCCCCTATCCGATCAAAGCAACCCAGAAGTCATTGACATTCGTTCCGGTAGGTCCTGTCATTACCAAACCGTCAATGGCCTGTAGTCCATGATAGCAATCATTATCCTGTAAAATCTTTTCGTAAGACAATCCTGCGTTCTTTAAGGCTTCATAAGAATCTCCATCCACATAGCCGCCTGCTGCATCTGTCGGACCATCCGTTCCGTCGGAGCCTACAGAAAAGATTGCCATATTCTGCTGTCCGGCGATAACTTTCATCGCTGAAAAAGCAAGTTCCTGATTCCGCCCACCTTTTCCTTTGCCACGCAAATGTACGACAGTCTCTCCTCCGGCAATCAGTGCCATCTTTTTCTCCCCCGCATCGTCATGTTCCCTCAGACACAACTGCGCCAGATTCCAGCCAACCTCTCTTGCCTCTGCCGTCACATCTTCCGCTAAGATTCTCGGCTCATACCCCAGTTCTTTACAGGCTTTCTGTGCCGCCTTGCATAACTGTCGTACACTGCCAATAATCTGCGTATGGACATTATGCAGTTCTTTGGGGGTTTCATCCGCCAGACACTTTTCTGCCGCCGCGCTCAGTCGTAATTTGTATTTTTTTGCAATTTTTCCTGCATCCTCACAGGTAGACGCATCCGGATATGCAGGTCCAGATGCAATCATATCCATTGGGTCTCCCACAATATCCGATAGAACAACAGTTTCTACCATGGCCGGCATACAAGCCAGCGCAAACCTGCCACCTTTTACCTCCGAAAGACGTTTTCGAATGGTATTCATCTCTACGATGTCAGCCCCACTGGCAAGCAACTGCTCTGTGATATCCGATAATTCTTTCTTTGAGATTCTGGGTTTTTCAAACAGGGCGCTGCCACCGCCTGAAACCAGAAATAATACCATGTCTTCCTCTGTCAGATCTTTTACCATGGAAAGAACCTCTTGCGTTCCTTTAAAACTATTTTCATCCGGTACCGGATGTCCTGCCTCCACACAGTGGATACGTGGTAACTGCCCCATAACATGATGATATTTTGTTATAACAATACCCTTTTCATACTTGATTCCATTTTCCTGCAAATAGGAAACCGCAGCATTCGCCATCTGCCATCCTGCTTTCCCGATCGCCACAATATAAACATGCTCTGAGAACACAATGTTACTCAGAGCACGTCTTACTGCCGCATCAGGTTGAACGGATGCTATCGCCTCGTCTATGATCTGTTTCGCATCCTTTCTTAACTCCTGATTCATTCTTTATATCTCCTATCTACCAATCCGAATATCTGTCAGGTATTCATAATACTGCACAATTGCACTA
Source organism: Roseburia lenta (assembly GCF_014287435.1). Taxonomy (GTDB): domain Bacteria; phylum Bacillota; class Clostridia; order Lachnospirales; family Lachnospiraceae; genus Pararoseburia; species Pararoseburia lenta. The sequence goes on along the minus strand of NZ_JACOPG010000005.1, from coordinate 12,540 downwards.
TGATCCTTCTGTCCGCCCTCATGATTATGCATCCACTGCATAATTTCCTGCACTTCAGCGGTCATCGGTAGCGGAGCGCCCACAGTATGTGCACAATCCAGAGCATTATTAAGATCTTTGATATGCAGATCAATCTTAAATCCCGGCTTATCGTTTCCGGCAATCATCATAGGCGCTTTTGCATCCATGACGGTTGAACCAGCCAAGCCACCACGAATTGCCTGAAAAACAAGTTCCGGATCAACCCCTGCCTTTTGTGCCAGTGTAAGAGCCTCTGACAGTGCCTGTATATTGCAAGCAACAATAATCTGGTTTGCCAATTTGGTAGTATTTCCGGCACCAACCTCTCCACATCTTACCACGGATGATCCCATGGTTTCAAGCAGCGGACGATAAGTCTCCACCAGTTCTTCTTTTCCGCCAACCATAAAACTCAGACTTCCGTCGATTGCCTTTGGTTCACCACCGGAAACCGGTGCGTCTAACATATCAATATTCTTTTTCGCCAACACTGCTGCAATTTCTTTGCTTGCAACCGGATTGATAGAACTCATGTCAATAAACATACTACCTTCCTGCATATAAGCAGCAACACCATTCTCTCCCAGCATAACTTCTTTCACTTGCGGAGAGTTTGGCAGCATGGTCATGACAACATCACACTGTCTGCCGATTTCCTCATAAGTAGCAGATTTTGCACCACAGGCTTCCATTTCATCCAAGACATCCTGATGTCTGCCGTTCACTAAGACATCCGTATATCCACCCTTAATGATATTTTTCACCATGGGTTTTCCCATAATTCCAAGACCAATAAATCCTATTTTCATTTCATTCACCTCAAGCACTTCTATTTATTTTCTCTTTTGCTTCTTCATTTCAGCAATGTTCTCCTGAATCTCAGCCATGCGGTCATAATCCAATTCATAGAACTTCATGGCAATGATATTACACAGCCATCCGAGAATTGGAAACCCATACGTTAGAATAACCGTTACCCAGAAGATTGGCCAGGTTGCCGCATCTCCCATCTGCGGCATTACCGTCTTATATCCGATTGCTGCAACCGCAACTGCTGCAATCGTAGAGCCAAAGGAGGCAATTATTTTTTCTGTCAGAGAATAAACCGCACCAACGGTTCCCGGCATATAGTTTCCGGAACGCTCCAATTCATAGTCAATAACGTCTGCTCGCATCATTCCTTCAGCAACATTTAGGATCATCTTGGATGCATTAACACCCATGGTAAATACCACATAGACCATCATGACTACGCCACCTTTTCCGATCTGCGCCATACCTGTTGGTCCAAGGTATAACAAAAAGGCAAAGATTGCTATATTGATAAAGATATTAACAGCAGACCATACCTTAGTTGCAACCTTTACTCCTTTCTTGGCAATATAAACACCACCCAGAAATACAAAGACAAAACTAATAATCGTACCCGCATTCGTAATCATTGTCGCCGCCTTATAGTTGGCAATCAAAATACCATTTAACATGGTAAGCACAATCGTCTGGGTTGCGCTGTTAGATGCGATTTTATCTGTAATACCTGTCACCAGATAACAACGCATAGGAACATTTTCTTTAAAGATGTTTACGATTTCCTTAATACCTACCTTAGTCTGCTTGCCACCCATGGCAACCATTTCTCCCAGGATTTCCGGTGTGTCGATTCTGTGCAGACCAATGAAGGAAAACATTACGAAGATAAAAGCCGTAATGATAAAGATAACACATGCCTCACTCAGACTCTCCACATTATATTGGTTGTCATACTTTGGCAAAACTGCAAATGCCAGAATGGTATTGACAAGAATTGGTCCAATGTACTGATAAACCGTGGTAACAAAGGTAACAAACGGACGCTGCTTTGGATCATTGGTCAGTGCAGAACTGATGGTAGATGCTCCACCAATAGACATGATCGTGTAGCCGATAACAAACAAAGCATACACCAGACAAAACACAACAATTCCCGCAACGCCACTAAATTTTCCTGCCAGAATACGGAACATCAAAAGTGCCGCAATAGAACAGGTTCCCCAACCAATCAAAAGGAAGAGTCGAATCTTTCCTATATGTTTAAACACGGGCAGTCGATCATAAATAATGGCAACAACCGGATCTGTCACTCCGTCAAAAATTGTCTTAGCCTGAATGATAATACCGGTTACTGTGACCGCAATACCAAATCCGGCATTCATTGCATAAGAAGCATACATCATAAGGACATAAAATGCCATTTTCGCTGCACTGGTTCCTCCTGCAAATATCATTTCCCATGGTTTTGCCGTACGATATTTGGGATCGTTACTACCAAACATTCCAGCAAATATTTTCTTTAAATTCATAAAAACCTCCTTTAATAAATACGAATTGCCTCATATCCATGCAGGCAATCCAGTTTTATCCCCTTATCTGTCCGTATTACATGACCGCCATTTAAGGCATCCATGTTTTTATCCGCACCGCATGCTATCTCAATGAAAATATCGCGGATTGGTAAAGGCTCACAATAAGTATGATGAGCAAAAGCGCCTGATAAATTGATAAGATGTATCACCTTTCCGGCTTCGCCTTCGGTCACTGCCAACTCACACATAGGAGTTAGTGTCGGAGCGATGCTCTTGATACCTGCAAGACTGCAAACAATATCTTTTAAGAAATCATAAGAATTGTCATAGCCAAATTCGTAATAAAAAGCAGCTATGCGAAATGGAATATATAGGCTTTTCCCGCTTCCATAGTCCCTCTCATACACTCCTGCTATCTCGGTTTTCTCCTTGGAATAACAGATCTCTGGTGGTCCAAACGGCTGATCGGGAATCATACGCAGGTATGTTTTTGCGCCTTTTCTACGTGTGCCTGTCACAACCAAATCTCCTGGCACAATGCAATCCACGCCCGATTCCTTACAGGACACCCACGCTTCTTTCTCTCCATCCGAAAATTGAAAAATTGCTGAGCGCACTTTCTTCTTTTCTATGATTTTATCCATGCCCAGACATTGTAATCCCATATGCTTTCTTGCCTGATGTCTCTCATCACTCACAGATGAACATCCATCTGCAATCAATGTTCCACCCTTTTCCACAAAAGAATCCAGCATCTCGCACTGTGTATCCGACATCGACACGACATCAGCCAGAATAACTGCATCATATCGCTTTAGCAAAGGCGCAGATACTTCCCCAATCTTTTGTTCATCAAACGGAATGTGCAACTGCGTCAATACCTGTACCCAGCCATCTGCCTCCGGATCATTTCTTCCCATCAGAGGCTTTTCTATCAGAAGCACACGCGCTGCTGATTGCTGCCCCCGAAAAAGATCTTCATGTTGTGCAAAAAAATCGAACGCTTTTTTTGAGGCTATTATTCCTGACTGATCTGCACTTTTTCCCAAGGTTCCAAGCAAATAAAGGCTGGTACTTCCTGCATATGCCAGATTCTGCCATTGTCGTATTTCCAGAATCCCTCTGGATATGCTGCTGTGGCGATATCGAAAAGCCATATAAACAGCGGATGCATCATCCACAACCTTGTCATGTAAAGGTCCTGCTATTCTTCTCGCATTGACCGATGCATCATAAACCCATGCGTGATGGTTGACATCCTGATTGCACTCTGTCCGAAAATAATCAAACCCATTGATAGCATTATTCTCATTGATTTCCTTCACGACTTCGTACATCCTCTGTTTTTGTTTTTTGCTACATGCACCAATAAAGGCCATATAGCGTCCAAAAGCCGGATCTTTGGGATTCAGGCTATCCGGTATCTCCATTCCGGTCTGCTCTTGAAACAATCGTCTGCAATTCTTGCAATGACATGGCTCATGAACCTGTAATTCATAGTCCACAACAAAGGTAGAACTCATATTGCAAAACAAACCATCAAAGTCATATTTTGAAAAAAGTTCTCGCAGAATATCATATACATACCTCTGTTGGTAATCTCCATTGATACAAGTCTGCACATAGCCATTATAAATCAGCGGCTGTCCCGAACTCTGGCGATATGCCCACTCCGGATGCTGTTCATACAATGTTTCATGTACTTTTGAAAAATCACAGCGGGCAATCACCCGAATGCCGGCCTTATGACATTCACGAAGTATATCAGCCAAAGTATCTCCTGTCAGATAATCACTCTGCTTCTGTTGCGTAACTTCCGTCGGATAACTTGCAATAATACCAGCAGCATTTAGTGTCACAACCGTTGCATGATATTGTTTCAACTCCTCTACATAAGATTTTGCATCCATATCTGCCATATCAATCTCACGTAAATTGGTCTGCACCATACGCCACGGAAAAGTTTTCCACCATCTGGTGTCGCTCATGTTCCTTCACCTCCTCCTTTGAAGTTGCCCTCATTATAAAAACGTGTTATGATCTTGTATATATCTGTTTTCTGTTTTTTATATCTGTTTTCTCCCTTTCTATATTTTGTATCGTTTCTGGATATATTTTAACTATTTTAAGTATAAACAAATCTCCGGTGGCTTGTATAATAAAGTCACATCCATTCCAAAACGTTTGTAACTGAAAGGAGATTAAACTAATGAATGAGATCAGAAAAGTAGTATCTACATTGTGGTACGACAAAGATAACTACCACACCTTGCGTAATGTATTTCCAAACGCAGAATTTGTATATGTAGACTTTTATGACAAAGAAAAATTGGAGCAGGAAGCAAAAGACGCAGACGTGGCTCTTGTACTGGGCGATGTCCCGGATTGCCTGCTAGGCGAGAACTCTCTAAAATGGATTGCCTGCGACCATGCCGGACTGAATGGCTCTGCTCGCCCAGAGGTATTTGCAAAAAATATTTTTGTGACGGGTGCCGCCGGAAGAAGTGCCCCTGTTCTGGCAGAACACTGCATCTATTTTATGCTGCAATCCTGCTATCACACCAAAGAACTTTTGACTGCCCAGGAAAAAGGTCAATGGGGTGTTGACGGATCGGACAAATGGCGTGGTCTGTACGGAAGAAAAGTCGCTATACTGGGTATGGGTAATAACGGTCGTATGCTTGCCGACCGCCTGCAGGCTCTTGGCATGGAAATCTATGCCTATGACAAATATCCAGTCAAAGGATATGATTACATTTCTCACAAATACTGCGGTCTGAATGGCGACACCTTAGATCCTATTTTAGCCGAATGTGACTTCATCGTTCTGACACTGGCTCTAACCGATGAAACTTATCATATGTTTGATACAGAAGCATTCCGTAAAATGAAGTCCAATGCCGTCCTCATCAATATGGCACGTGGTGGCATCGTGGATACTGCTGCCCTGACACAGGCTCTAGAAGACGGAGCGATTGGCGGTGCCGGGCTCGATGTAATAGAAGAAGAACCATTCCCATCCGACCACCCTCTTTGGAGAATGCCAAATGTCTATATCACACCACATATGACGCCTCAGGTTCCCAACCGCGCTGGCCGAAGCATTGAGATCATCCGAGAAAACGCACGTCGCTTTGTAGCAGGAGAACCAATGTTAAATCTCTTAAAACCAACCGATACCTTCCAAAGCGGAAATGGCAATAGCGGCTGGGCAAGACTAACACAATCCAACCTATCCAAAGAAGAGATTGCCAAAATTCCTCTGGAAAAATTCTTAGGGAAACGTGGTTGGACAGATCCTAGTGAATGGAATTATCTAGACTAAAAGAAAGGAAGATATCATCCATGGAAGAATTGAATTCATTGACAAAACCTACTTTGACCGATGTGGATATTCAAAACCGCCTCTCACTGCTGTTGGAGTTTCTCCAATGTAATGAGGTCTTGTATCTTTGGCAGTATGATACCGAAGGCAATTGTCTTTGGACCAATTCTTCTCTTCCTATTTATGATACCATGCTCCGCCATGCCAAAGACTTCGATGAAATCATCGCTTTTGGTCAGGATCATGATACCCCTCTAATGATCACGTCACTCACCGGAATGATGTGGTCTGTCGTTTATCAAAAGGATATCGCTCATCAACTAAGCCGCATTCATATCATTGGTCCGGTCTTTACAGCCATGCTCTCCGACGATACGATTGCCCTATTGCAAAAGCGCCCCGATATACGAGAACACTGGAAGGTCAAATTATACGATTATCTGCGTCAGGTTCCTGTTGTTACAACAACAAATTTTATCAAATACACACTTATGCTTCACTTTAGCATAAACAACGAACATTTGAAGCCATCCGACATCACCTATGCCGACTTTAACTATGATTCTTTTGCAGATAGATCGACGAAATCGGTAGATTATGCTTCCTATTGGGCTAGAGAAAATGTCATGCTCGATATCATACGAACGGGCGATATCTATCGCAAATCATCACTTGGTCCGGCGTCTGCACACCTTAGCAATATGCAGCCACACAATATCCAGGAGTTGGAACGTACCCGTCAATACACCATCATATTTATCGGTCTGTGTATCCGCGCTGCGATTGATGGTGGCGTATCTCCGGATACGGCATTTTCCCGCGGCAATATTTATTTAAACAACCTATCTCATGCCAAATCCTATGGTGATATCACAGCGTCTGCCCAGTTGGCCTTTGATGATTTTCTCTTTCTGGTTCACAACCATCTGCACTTAAATCAATATTCTGAAAATATCAAAGCCTGCATCGACTACATCGAACTTCATACAGACGATGACCTAAATATTCCTCTGTTGGCTGAAAAAATCGGTTATAGCGATTACTATCTGTCAAAGAAATTCAAAAAAGAAGTAGGCGTCAATATCAACGCCTACATCAAAAAAGCCCGGGTGCAAAAAGCCGCCTATTTACTTGTTTCTTCCAAAATGAGTATTCAGGAGATTTCTGATATGCTCCACTTTGGCAATCGTAATTTCTTTTGCCGTGCCTTTAAGGAAGAAATGCATACAACACCGGCGGCGTTCCGCACCAGCCATCAAAAATATTAGACACTTATCCTACGATCACGCGGCTCTCTGCATGACCTAATCCTTCTGCCTCCACATGTACACCTGCCTCTCCGGCTTCTGTACCGGCACGAAGGATGACCTGCCATCTGCCCTCAAAGGATGTAAATTCTCCCTTGGTGTAATTTTCCTCGGTCTGGCCTCTGCCTGTTCCAAAGCCCGCCAGACTTGCAGCACCTTCTACTGAAACCTTTGCTAGCGTATCCTCAGCTGTCGGTACCCAGTTACCTTCTGCATCTACGATTTCGACGATGCCATAAGCAAGACTTTCTCCATCTGCAGCAATCTGATTCTTTTCCATAGTGATCTTAAGTCCAACCGGCTCTCCCACCGTTTTTACTTCATCACGGGATACTTCCTGTCCATCCTGATAACTGATCGCTGTCAGAGTGCCTGCCTCATATGTCACTTCAAATTCTGCCTTGAAATGGCATTCTGCCCCCGCTGGTTTTTTGCCAAGAGACTTGCCGTTTAACAGAAGTTCCACTTCCTCAGCACGGCTGTATACGTCTACGCTTACTGCTGTCCCATTTTCACAATTCCAAGACCAGTGGTTTCCGCCTTCTGCCCATCCATAACGGCCGATCAGGGCGATCTTTCCATTGTTTTTCGGATCTTTTGCAAAAATATAAGTATCGTTTGCACCCCAGATGATCTGATGATATCTTCCCTGGGCTCTGACATTTCCGCAAAGGTCAAAGTCTCCTGCCTGTGCCAGACGCCAAGGATAAGCTGCGTAGTTTAACATTCGAGACATCTGTGGCACTTCTTCTTCGCTACAATAAATGCTCTTTCCAATACCTGCTTCTCCAATGTAATCCATGCTTGTCCAGAGGAAATCTCCGATCACATACGGAAGGCGCTCTACATCTGACCAATAATCTTCAAATTGCCCCGGCTTGCTCTCTGTACAAAGAATCACACGATCCGGGAAAAGTTCATGGCTAGTCTCATAATGATAGTTCAGGTAATTGTAACCGACCACATCCCAATCTTTAACAAATGGGGCAGTATATTCCATCCAGATCTTCTTGCCGTAAGAATTATCCATATTTATGACAGAACCACCTTGCGGCATCTCTTTGTGGAAAGTCTGCCAAAAAGCTGCATTGTCCTCATTATCCAAGCCTTTAAAGAAAGAACAAAGTGCTCCGCTGACCAGTCTTGTGCTGTCCATATTTCGCACTGTTTTTGCCAGCATAGCAGAAACCTCATATCCTGCAGCCATACCGCCCTGTTCGGTCAACTCATTACCAATGGACCAGAAGAAAATAGACGGATGATTGCGGTCGCGTCTTACCATAGCCTCGATGTCTTTGATACCATCCTCTGCAAACTGATGACTGAAATCGAAACTATTCTTAGGCAGATTCCAAACATCAAAGGCTTCATCAAAAACAATCATTCCCAGTTCATCACAGATATCTAAGATCTGCTCTGATTGCGGATTGTGCGCCAGACGAAGAGCATTGTATCCATTATCCTTATGCAGTTTTACCTTGCGGTACTCGGCATCGTAAAAACTTGCCGCACCCAGGATTCCATTGTCATGATGGATACATCCACCTTTCAACTTGATGGATTTTCCATTTAAAAGGAGTCCATTTTTAGCATCTGCTGTGATGGTACGAACACCAAAGCTTGTCGTAATCTCATCCTCGTAATCGGTCTGTGCCATCAAATCCTGGCGGTTGTCCAGAGACATATGAACATTACCAGTTGATGTAAGACTCAACTGTGCCTTCACTTCGTAAAGATAAGGATTCTCGGTATCCCAAAGTTCTGCATTTTCAATAACAAAAGCCTGTGGAACTACTTGACTTGTTCCTGCCGGAAGGCTGATCTTCTGATAGCGCACAGCCACTTCCTCGCCTGTGTCCTTTTTTGCAGCGCTGAGTTTTAAGAATCCTTCTGCATCGCCGCTTGCCTTTGCCAGATCATTGACTACGGTAATCTCTGCCTTACAAAAAGCATGGCCATTTGTAATATGATCGGTATATACAAAGATCCCGTCATGTGCTATATGAAATGCCGGTGCGCTTAAAAGGTTGACACCGCGATACAAGCCGGCGCCGGAATACCAACGACCGTTTGGATCATCATCGGTATGAACGATTACCTGAATCTCGTTGTCTCCTACCTTCAAAAACTTGCGGATATCCATGGTAAATGGCGTATAACCATAGGCATGACTGCCGACCGGATTGCCATTGATGAGAACTCTTGTCTTTCCAAAACATCCTTCAAAATGTAAAAGCATGGTATCCGTCATTTCTTCTTCTGTCAGCGTAATGGTCTTTAAGTAAGTTCCCGCACTTCCCTTATAAAATCCGCTCTCAGCCTTCCCCGGAGCATCCGGCGTTACATCTGTTTCCACCATGAAATCATGTGGCAGATTGACTTCCTTTGTCTGCTGCGGCATCATAGGGATACTTGACTTTTCCCCTGCCATAAACACCCAGCCACGATTCAAACTTGTTTTTTTCATACCAACCTCCTATGCTATACATTATAATCTTACTTGTATGATTACATTTTTATATATTTGATCATAGCCGGTTTTGCAGATTTCTTTAATACAAAAATTCGTTTTTTTATGTATAAATTAGTAAGAAAGAATGTGCCTTTTTTATAATACAGCTCATCAAAAATTCTGCTTTTGTTTTCTTGGAATAAAAGCATAGATTTTCGAATGATAAATTGAATCTATAGAAATATGAACCTCGCTCATATAAAGATCACACCAGAAACAAATATGCTTTGCTAGATTATAACATCCGGCAAAGCATATTTGCAAAAACTTTTTTCAATTGTGACACGTTCCGTTATGATAATACGGGCAACAGGACTTGAACCTGCACGGTCTCCCACTAGAACCTAAATCTAGCGCGTCTGCCAATTTCGCCATGCCCGCACGTATATCTGCGTTTCACAGTTACTTAGAAAGATTACCACATTACCAATCGATTTTCAAGTCTAGCTTTCCTAACGATAGGATGTCGTATGTATCAACTTCCCTACGACAAGAAAACGCCGGTCACTCTGACTGCCAATGCAGGTAGAAAGAACCAGAAGTTTGTCATCTGCCGTTACTTCCACACCTTTTCTGACATGGGTAATACTTCGCCCTTCTTCTGCACATGATTTCAGTGAATCGAGAAACTGCTGTACACCATCTGTTGATTTCAAATCAAACATTGCCGGAATATAATTATCATTGTAATTGTAGACGCCAAAAATCTGATAGGTATAAAGCGCCTCCGGGGTCTCAAATGTCATAGTCTCATTCTTCTCAAAAAAATCAGCATCATCAAACAAATGCAAGGATCCAAACATCGTATCCGCGCGCATATCATGCCCATATAGAATCGTAATGGCATCCGACATGTCCTTGCTGTTGCAGGCATTGCTGTAAATGGCTCCCGCCGTAGTCTCGACGTGGTTCATGTCATGACTCAGATAATAATTATCTTCTTCTGTCTGCAAGACCGGATAATCCACAATGGTATTCGCCACGTTGATCCAGCCGTACACGTCCGCATTTTGCTCCTGCAAAGATGCAAAATCATGGATAGGCGATGCCTCCGCTACCGGTTCTTCCGTCTTTTCCTGCTTTTGCCGCATCTTGGCATATTCCGCCTCTGCAAAATCATTTTGATGCTGCTGATAAATATATATCCCCAGACAAAGGGCTGCCGCCAGTACGATCACCGCACTGATCAGGCGAAGTAGTCGCTCATGCTTGTCCTGATCTCTTTTGTTCCTTTTCATCCTATCTGCTCTCCTATAACACTAACTATCTACTATTATGATGGTAAGAGGCAGATTTTGCAAGTAAAGACCGAGGCACGTCCAAATGGGACACTCCTTATGGCAAAAGGAACGTCCCTAATGTCCTCTTCGGATATATCCGTTCCAATTCAAACCATATCTTCTTACCAATACCATTGCTCTGAACTCCGTTCTTTACAAAAAGCAGGTCAAAATGGTTATGCTGTGTACTCTCATTGATAATAACAACTGCACCGCCCACCATTTCTCCATCGACAACAGCTTTATAGACAGCAGAACCCTCCGCATTCACCGACTGGTCAATGTCCTTTTCAGGCAGAATAACAGCATCTGTTTTCCCGAAAACATCTTCAAAACCTTTCTGAAATGCCTCCTGCATATCAGACTTGTATTGCGTTAATTCTTTTGGTTCTATACAAACTAATTGGAAGGTCATTTTATATCTATCTCCTCAAAAATACCGATTTTCTTAATTCTACAAACTGGAATTTATATAATTATCTCTCTAACTTTCCCCATTTTATAGGCTTTCCCGCCTGTCCATTAGTGAAATGATATGTAGTTTCCCTTATTTTTACCCTTATGAGATAATCACAAGGGAAATAAGGGAATTTTTTTAATCATTGCCTACCACTTTATCAAGAAGCCTAACTGATTTTCGTTTAGCATCTCTTGTGGAGTGAGCATAGACATTCATTGTGGTACTTACATCTGAGTGTCCTAACAGTTCCTGCACATCTTTTGGGGCAGCTCCATTTGCTAAAAGGTTGCTTGTATAGGTGTGACGTAACTGGTGGAAATGAAAGCCTTCAAATCCCTCTAATGTTTTTGCCACCTTTCTGCAAACAGTCCCCAAAGTAGTTGGAAGTTCCAGACAACCATCCGGTCTTAAACAGACGAAAGAAATTTCTTTATAATCTGCCGGGACTTCCTCTGTTCTGTCTAAGCAATAATATTCGTAGTACACTCTGTTTTTCTCTTTGACCTCTTTGTAGTAGTTCGTGTGATAAAGTTCTCCGTACTGCATTCGATTTTTTAACTGCTCTTTCCGGGCATTGCGGAAAATCTCTACCAGCGTATCTCCAAAATCAACAATCCTCACTTTTTTCCGCTTGGTTGGTCCGATGATATATTTGCGCTTTGAGCCATCATATCGGATGCTGCGTCTTATGGTAAGGCATTGTTCTTCCAGATTTACGTCCTGCCATGCCAAACCACAGGCTTCTCCAATACGAAGCCCGGCATAATAGGCTATCTGGATTGGAAGTATTGCGGCTGGGTTCTTTTTTTGAAGATACGCAAGCAGTCTTTCATAATCTTCTCGTGAAATTGGTTGGATATTTCCGTCCATGTCCTCATCCGAAAACAAATCAACTTCGTCCGTCTGATACCGCAGTTTAATATACTGCATGGGATTGAACGTAATATACTGTTTTGGAAATACTGCAAAGCGGAAAGACTGCTGCATGACTGCGGAAAAAGAATGGATGTAATCTTTGCTGTAACCCTTTCTCTCTTTTCCATCGGGATGAACTCCCCCGAAGGAAAGCAAATCAAAGAAAGATTGCAAATGCTCAGAGGTTACATTTTTTAATTTCCGTTCTGCCAGCGGATGTTTCTTAATATTTCGGATTGTTCCGAGGTAATTCTCCACAGTACCATTGCTGAGCGTACCTGTTTTTAATTCCTCCTCTGCCCACACATCCAGAAGTTGTCCGACTGTGAGATTTTCCGCTTTGGCAACAAATTTCTTTTTCTCATAATCATCCATTGC
>NZ_JACOPG010000004.1 GCF_014287435.1 Roseburia lenta | reverse complement strand
ATGTTTAAAAGTTTTCCCAGTTTCATGAACGCGCTGGCTTCATTTCTTGAGCCATTCCGTTCCTTACTGTTTTAAGGTTGCTTTTTAAAAAGCTGTTCGTTTGCGATCATTTCTGATCGACTTGAATTATTCTCTTAGAATCTTTCAAGGTTGTTTCACTGTTCAGTTATCAAGGTTGGTTGCTAACAGCAACTTTGATATCTTATCATGTATCAAGTCGTTTGTCAACAACTTTTTTATTTATTTTCGAGTCGTTTGTGACCCGAACAACTCCATTATCATATCAAATGATTTGAAGCTTGTCAACAACTTTTTAATTAATCTTTTAAATCCTTCTTTTAAAAAGTTGTCATGCTGTGGTAGAATCTCATCTTCCTGACCGCTCTCCCCGCCAGCCATGTTATAGTACCACTTCACTCCTATAGAAGTCAATAGAAATGTCGAACTTTGTTAAAGTGGCACGATTGCAGTAATTGTGCTATTTTATCTGACAATTTGCACAAACTCGTTTTTTACAGGATTTCCAATGCCTCGCGCACATTCTCAACCCCTTTTAGTAACATTCCATCCGGCTTTTGTATATTTTTCATACACACTTTAGGCAGGATACATTGCTTAAATCCCAGTTTGTGCGCTTCTGCTATTCTTTGTTCTACCATATTTACAGATCTCACTTCGCCACTCAAGCCTACTTCGCCAAAACAGATCATATCTTCTGCGATCGGACGATTGCGAAAACTTGATATGATCGCCAGGACCAGTCCAAGATCCGTTGCCGGTTCACTGACCTTCATGCCTCCTGCAATATTGATATAAGCATCCTGGTCTGCCAGTCTGACTCCCACGTTTTTTTCCAATACTGCCATCAAAAGGTTGACGCGGTTGTAATCCACGCCCGCCGCCGTTCGTCTTGGCATACCAAACGCACTGTGGCATACCAGCGCCTGTATCTCCACCAGCAAAGGTCTTGTACCTTCCATGGTACATACAACGATCGAACCACTGGCATTCTTGGGTTTGCCATCCAACATATATTCTGACGGATTGGGAACTTCCCGCAATCCTGACTGGCACATTTCAAAGACACCGATCTCGTTCGTAGAACCAAATCGGTTTTTAACAGCACGCAGGATACGATAACTGGCATAGCGATCCCCTTCAAAATAAAGAACCGTATCTACCATATGCTCCAGTACACGCGGGCCTGCCACCGTCCCCTCTTTTGTCACATGTCCCACGACAAAGATAGCGATCCCCTGTTCTTTTGCTAGGCGCATCAGCACGCTGGTGGCTTCTCGTACCTGCGAAACACTCCCCGGTGCCGAATTGACATTTTCACGGAACATGGTCTGGATGGAGTCGATGACAACCACCTGTGGCTTGCGCTCTTCGATCACGCCCTGTATCAGATCCAGATTGGTCTCGCACAAAAGTGCCATTTCATCAGAAAAGATACCGATCCGGTCTGCACGCATCTTAATCTGTTGCAGTGATTCCTCTCCCGAAATATACAAGACCGCGATTTTCTGGTCTGACAGACTCTTACAGGTCTGCAATAAGAGTGTCGACTTACCAATGCCCGGATCTCCGCCTACCAATACTAAAGAGCCCGGCACAATGCCACCGCCCAGTACACGGTTCAACTCTTCGATATGAGTATCCATCCTCTTTTCCGATGACGACTGGACATCATTTAATTTTGCCACCTGTACTTCTGTGATCTGTCTATGTGTCACACTGGATTTTTTATCAACGATTTCTTCTACCATGGTGTTCCATGCCTTGCACGCCGGGCATTGTCCGACCCATTTGGACGATTCATAACCACATTCCTGACAGAAAAATACGTTATTCTTTCCCTTTGCCATTCGATTTCCTCACGGTTTCTTCTATATATTAAGTATTCATGTAATCGGAGTGAACTTTCTATTACATAAGAAAGATCCTCGTCAATCTATGACGGGGATCTCCTTTTTATTATATCTTGTATGCTTTTAGCACTTTTTTACATCTACAGAGATCGCACTTTCGGCATCCAATTCCACGCTCAAATTCAACTTACCGCCTAAATTCGTCTTCATTGTACCGGCATCAGCCCCGGCAACCTTGACATCATATTCGGTTTCCGGTTCAAGTTCCAAAGTGATCTGCGCGTCTTCCGGTCCCTCTACCGTAAATGTCACGCCATCTTCGGTAGCCTGAAAATGCTCTACGGAAGTCCCCGGAACGGATTCATATACAAACATACCATTTCGCTCCAGCTTGGTGATCTCCTGGAAAGTCTTTACCTTGTATAAGTCTCCCTGATGACTCACATTGTCCAGTTTGGACTTGGTCTCCAAACTGTAATCTCCAAAACTAATAGTACCATCTGACTCACAACGAATTAATTCGCTAACTACAGCCATTTTCTTCTCCTCCTGCTTCTTTAAGGCAATGCCTTTTCTCTGTCTTACAATGTATGAACATTATATAATACAAGATATAAAATATCTAGTAAATCCAAGGATATTCATAAAAATTTTAGAATTATGAAGTAAAGACGATCTTGCCTTTTCTCATCGTGACAACGACCTTACTGCCCTTCTTTACATCCCCGGAAAGAATAAGTTCTGCCAAAGGATCTTCCAGATCTGTCTGGATGCGCCGGCGCAATGGTCTTGCTCCGTATTTCGGATCATAGGAAACCTCTACCAGATGCTTCTTGACCGCATCCCGGATGGTCAGATCGATATCCAACTGCGTCTTGCAGCGCTCGATCAAAGAACGGGTCATGATCGTCACGATCTCCTTCATATCCTCCTTATTCAGGGAACGGAATACGATCGTCTCGTCAATTCGATTTAAGAACTCCGGCTTAAAGATGCGTTTTACCTCTTCCATAACGCCGTTTTTCATAAATTCATAACTATTCTTCTCATCTTCGACCGATGAAAAGCCCAGTTTCTTCGGCTCAACGATTGCCTGCGCTCCGGCATTGGAGGTCATAATGATGATCGTATTTTTGAAACTAACCTTGCGTCCCTGAGAATCCGTAATATGTCCGTCATCCAAGACTTGAAGTAAAATGTTAAATACATCCTGATGTGCTTTTTCAATCTCATCAAAAAGAACGACCGAATACGGATTACGGCGCACTTTTTCACTCAACTGTCCGCCTTCTTCGTGTCCTACATATCCTGGCGGTGAACCGATCATCTTGGATACGCTGTGCTTTTCCATATACTCCGTCATATCAACGCGGATCATTGCTTTTTCGTCTCCAAAGACTGCCTCTGCCAAAGCCTTGGAGATCTCTGTCTTCCCAACACCTGTCGGTCCTAAGAACAGGAAGGAACCGATCGGGCGGTTTGGCTCCTTGAGACCTACACGTCCTCGTCTGACCGCACGCGCTACAGCACTGACCGCATCTTCCTGTCCTACCACTCTCTTATGCAGGGTCTTTTCCAAATTGCGCAGGCGAACAGCTTCTTTTTCATTTAATCTGGATACCGGGATCTTGGTCCAGATAGAAACCACCTGTGCAACATCATCCTCTGTCAGAACTAACTGCTGTTTGTCTTTTCTGTGTTCGTATCTCTTTCGCAAAGACTTTATTTTCTTTTCCAGAGTCGCCTGCTGTTTGCGGCAATCAGATGCTCCTTGCACATCCCCTGCCATCAGGCATTCTTCTACACCGCGAGCCGCCTCCTTGCACTCTTCTTCCAAGGTCAGCATCTGATCCGGTGCTTTCACTTCCATCAGACGTAATCTGGCAGCCGCTTCATCCACCAGATCAATCGCCTTATCCGGCAGGAAACGATCTGCGATATAACGCTGCGACATTGTCACCGCAGCATGGACCGCTTCGTCCGAAATCGTAATGCCATGGTGCTTTTCATAGCGTTCCTTGATGCCTTGCAAGATAGCCTCTGTCTCTTCTTCAGTCGGTTCTTCCACCGTGACCGGCTGGAATCGGCGTTCTAGGGCGGCATCTTTTTCTACATATTTGCGGTATTCTGCGATCGTAGTCGCACCGATGATCTGGATCTCGCCTCTTGCCATTGCCGGCTTTAAGATATTGGAAGCGTCGATCGCACCTTCTGCACCACCTGCACCGATGATCGTATGCATCTCATCTATGAATAATATGATATTTCCTGCCTGCATCACTTCGGCGATCACGCGTTTGATACGTTCTTCAAACTCGCCACGATACTTAGAACCTGCCACCATGCCGGACAGATCCAGTGTCATCACGCGTTTATCTGCCACAGAATCCGGCACCATGCCTAACTGGATCCTCTGTGCCAAGCCTTCCACGATCGCAGTCTTTCCAACACCCGGTTCCCCGATCAGGCATGGGTTGTTCTTGCCCCTGCGGCTCAAAATCTGGATCACACGCTGGATCTCACCCTCTCTGCCGACAACCGGATCCAACTTGCCCTGCCGTGCCATATCTGTCAGATCTCTGGCATATTGATCCAAGGTAGATGTCTCGCCGGCACCGCGTTTTCTTCTCTTATTGGCATTATTTTCTCTATATGTAATGCCTTCTCTTCCCATAGCAGAGATCAACTCTGCAAATAATTTCTGTGTATCTACGGACATGGATGCCAAGATGCGTGCGCCCGCTGTATCCTGCATACGCACCATGGCAAGCAAAAGATGCTCTGTACCGATCTCATCCATACCACATGCAATGGCTTCCTGTTCTGCCTGTGCCAGCATCTGATCTAACTTTGGTGTATTGCCGTCCCATTCTGCAACAGCGATACCGCCTTCCGGCGAGATCAGTTCTTCGATCAGGTCGATCAAATTCTTTTCTGATACGCCAAGACCCTGTAAAACCTTGGCAGCCAGACTGTCTTCCTGTCTGACCAATGCGACCAGCAGATGCTCAGTCCCTATATAATTATCTCCCAGACGTTTGGCTAAGCGTTTGGCATCCGCCAAGGCTGCCTGCGCCTGTTCCGTCAACTCCATCATATTATAAAGCCTCCATATTATAAGTCATTTAAATCAAGAATATCCAACTGTGCATCAAGGTCAGCCCCCTTATAGCGGGTATTTTCCTTGCTTTGGAAAGCCTCGGTTCCCTTGATGTCACTGTAAATCGGCTCCTGCGGTGCCGTCTGTCTATTCTTGTTTGGCTGCGCCTGTAAAGCATCTTCCGAAGCCGCCTTGCCAGCCGTTTCGCGTTTGACCTCCGGCGCTTCCTCTGTCGTCTCGATCTCAGGCTGAGTTTCTTCTGCCTCCATATCTGTCAGATCATCTTCAAAAAGATCATCCTCCAGATCGTCGAACTCGTCCTCTTCTTCCTCACGCAGATTTCTGCGCAGTTTGACAAAGATCGATGTCTTTTCCGCGCCCTGATCCGCATCCTCATCCTCTGCAGGATCATCCATAAGATCTTCTTCT
Organism: Roseburia lenta; assembly: GCF_014287435.1. Classification (GTDB taxonomy): domain Bacteria; phylum Bacillota; class Clostridia; order Lachnospirales; family Lachnospiraceae; genus Pararoseburia; species Pararoseburia lenta. The sequence continues at coordinate 354,613 of NZ_JACOPG010000004.1, read as the reverse complement.
ATCGCTTCATCTTCTGCGCCTGCCAGATCCGGATCGTTCGGCTCATCCTCATCCATCCAATCCTCTTCTTCCTCCCTGCGCCTGCGGGATAACAAAAGATTGATGATCACAACCGCAAGTACAACAATAACGAACAAAAGGATCGCTACCAGATAGCGCTGCTTCTGCCATTTTCCAAAATATTCATCACTGCCGGCAGCAGTCGTCACCGGCTCCTCTGCCGTCGTATCCTGTGATAACAGGTCTTCATTCACTCTCTGGAGGCTGCCATCCGTATTATCATACTGGAACCATCCGGTCACGCCGTCCTGATTGGTACCATATACAAAATAGAAATCGCTGTCATCCCCCTCTTTGTAAACAGATAAGGCCTGATCTCCAACGGTCAGTGTTGTCTCTGTAAAAGAATCACGCAAAAGACTATCCGGCGTTGCCAGAACCACATACTGTTCTGCTGTACCAAGCATGGTAAAAGGTGTCACCTTATTCATGGCTTCGTCATACTGATAAAAGACACCATCCCCTGCCGTGTTATCTGCTCTCTTTAGATAAAGAAGGGTGATCGATCCATTGGATAATTCCCGATAGGCATAGCCATCAATAGTCACTCTGGTACGGCTGAAGCCTGCCGGAATCGCGCTCTCCGGGTAACGCTCGGAAACCACATAGGCAACGCCATCAATGACAAACTGTCCGTCTGCCGCCTGTGTCGCAGTATCCTGTGTATCCTGGGTCTGCTGTGTATTCATATCCCCAGTGCCTCCGGCAACCTGTACGGAAGCAGAACTTCCGGTGATGGTCGGGGATGATACGATCAAAGAGGACTGTCCCTGAGAGGCTGCCGTAAATTGCAAAGTTGCACTCGTCCCCTCAAACGTGATCGTGTTGCCATCCGTCGTATAGGAAGCAGAACTTCCGGCGAACTGCAAAACATCTGCATTGTAGCGCAGACTGATGCTGCCGGACTCTGACGCTGTAACCGTAACCGATAAGGTATCACCGACAGAAAGACTGTCCGCACTCATATGGATCGTCGTTGTCCCATCCGCAAAACACGGAAAAGACAAGGTCGATAAAAGGGCAAGCACGCCCACAAGCATACCTATGAAATTCTTATGTTTTCTATTCATTATGTTCACCTCAACAAGTCTTCTCAAATGAGTATTCTACATATGAAATTATAGAAAACTATAAGACTTACGTCAACAATTTCTGCATAAGAGTATGCCCCAAATTCCACCAGTCAATACAGAAAAGACTGCCACTAAAATCGTGCTGTTGCATTTTAACAGATCCAGATCCATCCATAAAGCAACTGAAAAAATAATGCTGATCGATACCAAAAGCGCCACCAAGCCACACACCACGATCATTTCCCTGTCTAATCCCTTTTTCTTTGATTCCATCTTTTTCGTCTCCCTTCATTTGATGGGATCATCCTACCATATGTTATGTACCATTAATGTCTCATCTTGTTTTCCTTTTTTATTTTCGTTATGATTACAAGCGGTAATCAAATAATTGATATGAAATAATCAAAAAACGGAGGATTATTACTTATGAAAAACTGCATTGTCGCACAATCCGGCGGTCCGACCGTAGCTATCAACGCCAGCCTTTCCGGCGTGATCGAAAAAGCATATACCAGTGGCTCTTACGATCATATTTACGGATCCCTGCATGGCATTCTTGGCATCTTAAACAATGATATCATCTGCTTTGACGATAAATTAGAAGACGAGACTTTTTTACAGGCACTTGCTACGACGCCTGCCATGTACCTTGGTTCCTGCCGTTATAAACTGCCAAAGATGGCAGACGATATCGAACTCTACGAAAAGATCTTTGCTTTTTTTGAGGCAAATGATATCACCGGTTTCTTTTATATTGGTGGCAATGATTCCATGGACACCGTACTGCAGCTTTCCACTTACGCAAAACTTCATGAAAAATCCGTCACCATTATGGGCGTGCCAAAGACCATTGATAACGATCTGTGTCTGACCGATCATACGCCGGGTTTTGGCTCTGCCGCTAAATATATCGCAACAACCTTGCAGGAGATTGCTTACGACACTTCGATCTATCCTCTGCCAAGTGTAACGATTGTCGAGATCATGGGGCGTGATGCCGGCTGGCTCACAGGTGCCGCTACCCTAGCCAGAACCGATTATGGTTTGGGGCCGGACCTGATCTATCTGCCGGAAACAGCCTTTGATACCGAGAGATTTTTAGAAGATGTCAAAGAGATCATGCAAAAGAAACCAAATGTCCTGATCGCCATATCCGAAGGCATCCGCGACAAAGACGGAAAATATATCAGCGCCTCCACCAAGACGCTTGACTCTTTCGGGCACAGCCAGTTAAGCGGTGCCGGTAAGACCTTAGAGACTTTGATCGCACACCGCTTGGGCATCAAAGTGCGCTCGATCGAGTTAAATCTGCCGCAAAGATGTGCCGCTCATCTTTCTTCCCTGACGGACATCGAGGAGTCCAAGGAATTAGGACGCATCGCCGTAGCCCATGCCTTAAAAGGAGCCAGCGGTTATATGAGCATTATCCGCCGCGAATCCAACCAGCCTTATAGGGTATCCTACGATATTGCGGATATTTCTCTCATCGCCAACGAAGTCAGATCCGTACCGCGTGATTTCATTAACGCCTCCGGCAACAATGTGACAGAAAAAATGGCAGAATATCTCCGCCCTATCATTGTCGGTCAGCCAAGCCTGACCTACGAAAATGGCATGCCGGTCTATCTGCCGCTGCCGCATCTGTATCCTTCTTTATAAAAAAGAATGTGCCTTAAGCACATTCCTAAATAAATACCCCATAGAGTGCCTTATCTCACAGCACTTCTATGGGGTGATTTTTTACTATATATGAAACCTGCGTTTCATCTCTATTCTGGCAGTACGTCCGCCCAGGATCATTGATCCCAAAAACATGAAAACCGTAACCAAAAAGGCAATATCCGAAACCAGCGGCTGGGTCACGATACCGATACGGATCAGAACCAGCGGTACGATACCGACCAATACCATCGCCACCTGTAGGATCAGATAACTCTGCCAATTCCTACGGTTGATCAGCATAAGGATCGCCAATGCCAGATCCAGCAAAATGATCGCCGCCGGCAGCACGTAACTGACCGACCAGCCGGAAAATCCCAAAAAGGTATCGATCAGAATGATCAAAAGCACGGCACCCGCAACACCGGAAAGAATGCGGATACGATAGCCTGCATTATCCTTTAAGATAATGTAGCCCAGCCACAAGAGGTACGCCAGGGAACAAGTCACGATTTCTCCCCAACGCAGTGTCGGTGTCAGCCAGACATTTAAGGCGATGCAGACACTTGCGATCACAATAAAGGCAAAACTAAAGATCCGATATAAAACGGTCGTCTTGCGCACCCCCGATACTACATCCGGGTAAGTATGTCCTTCTTCCTTTTTCCCATCCAACACCCCACTGCAAAGCGGGCACTTGACGGCATCATCTAAAATCTCTACTCCACAATATTTACACTTACTCATAATATACTCCATTTGTCTCAATCTTTACATCTATCCCATCCTGCGCGATCTGACGGAAAACTCTGCGCTGGATCGCCGTATCCTGCCATGCCGAGGTATAGGTATAGACTAGGGTGTCCTGATAGGATGTGATAGTCGCCTTGAGACTCTGCCCCTTTGAAAAAGATAAAAAAGAATGAACGGTCTGGATATAAGGTTCATATACCTTTTCTACCTTGATATTGCCGATATTGGTCACCGTCGTCGTGTTGGCAAGCGCCGACTGGGTATAGACCAGGCGCATAGCCAGATTTTTCAAAAAGAGCGGCACGGCACGCGCTACGACCATCAGCTCATTGGATACATTGTAGGAAAAGATCTTTTCCAGATGCTCCTTGTTGATCTGTGCACGCAGACTGTCTTTTGTAATGGCAAGGATCTCCGCAAAGGTATATTCGTTTTTTTGCGGTGCAAATTCTGCAGACACCATGACAAAGAAATTCTTGGTCGTAATAGAATCAAAATACGGACGCAGATTGACCGGAACCGCCACACGAATTGGTCTGTCCTCTGTAATATGGCGATAATTTTCCTGATATGCCGCCCAGATAAAAGTTGCCACCAGATACTCGTTGATGCTGACACCATAAGCATGACATACTTTTTTCAGTTGCGGGATCGGCAGATAGCCATGGATCACCCCAAAACCATCGTATGCCAGTTTCTCTCCCTTGATCAGAAATGCCCTCTTGGACTGGTAAACGCTCTTAGACTTTTTCTTATAGTTTTTCAGGAAAGAATCCTCACGGTTCAAAGACGTATCTGCACTGAGTTGATCTCCCTGGGTCTCGCGCAACTTGGGATGTGCCAGACGCAGATACTGATAGGTCAGTTCCCGTAAAAAATTGATGCCTCCCATGCCATCCGTCAGTACATGAAAGACCTCTAAGTTGATACGATTCTTATAATAAGTCACACGGAACATATAACTGTTGTTCTTGGACTGATGGATCAGGCGGCAGGGATAGGTATGCTCCTCATGTACCCGCGGTGCCTTCTTTCCATTTTCTTCAAAATAATACCAAAAAATGCCACTGCGCAGACGCAGGTTAAAGCCCGGCATCTTTGGAAGTACCATATCCAGTGCCTCCTGCAAGAGCCCTTCATCGACCTCTTCTTTCAGCACACAGGAAATACGGTATGTATTTGTCATGCTCTCTCCCGCTATGACCGGAAAGAGATTTGCTGTGTTATCTAATTTGTCCCACCGAATATAATCTTTTGCCATAAATACCCCTTTTCTTCTTTTATCTATTGTGGGTCATATGCAAGGATTAGTCAACCTATATTTTTGCATATGAAAGAATGAAAAAAGGCTCACCCCTACATTTGTAAGGATGAGCCTATTGATTTACCTATACCAATCTTATAAGAAGATATACTTGAGTACAAAGAGTACTGCCAGGATATACATAAGTGGATGGATCTTCTTAGCCTTACCAACAACGATGTTGATAACAACGTAAGAGATAACACCTACTGCGATACCTTCTGAAATGCTGTAAAGAAGTGGCATTGCGATCATGCAAAGGTATGCCGGAATGGATTCTGCCGGATCATTAAAGTCGATATCAACAACAGCAGATACCATCAAAAATCCTACAAAGATCAAAGCCGGTGCAGTTGCAAATCCAGGAATGGTTGTAAATACCGGAGCAAAGATGATTGCCAGTAAGAATAAGAAACCTGTAACTACAGATGCAAGACCTGTTCTTGCGCCTTCAGATACACCTGAAGAACTCTCTACGAAAGTAGTTGTTGTAGATGTACCAAGGATAGCACCTGCAGAAGTCGCGATAGCGTCTGCCAAAAGTGCTGGCTTGATTCTCTCTAACTTTCCGTTCTCATCCAACATATCTGCCTTGTTGGCAACACCGATCAGGGTTCCGATCGTATCAAACATATCTACGAACAGGAATGCAAAGATGATAACAACGAAGTCTAAAGCATTGACTCTGCCCATATCTGCCTGGAAGCACTGACCAAAGGTCTCTCCCAAAGAACTGAAGTCAAAACTTACCCACTGGGTTGGGATCAAAGAATAGAATCCTGCATCAACATCAACGGTATAGATCCCTGTCAACTGACAGATGATACCAAGGATCCATGTAGCGAAGATACCAATGAGGAAAGATCCCTTAACATTCTTGATATGTAAAACAGCAATGATGATCAGACCGATCACACAGAGCAATGCTGCGATACCTACGGTGTGGAAATTCTCTGTGAAGTTTACAACGGTAACCAGCGTAGAGTCACTGTTTACAACAATGTGTCCGTTCTGTAAACCGATGAATGCAACGAAAAGTCCAATACCAACAGATACGCCCTTTTTCAACTGCATTGGGATGGCATTAAAGATAGCCTCACGCACATTGGTAAGAGAAAGTACGATAAAGATGATACCTTCTGCAAATACTGCCATAAGAGCGATCTTCCAATCATATCCCATGGTTCCGCATACGGTGTATGCAAAGTAAGCATTCAGTCCAAGTCCCGGAGCAAGTGCAAATGGATAATTTGCTAAAAGTGCCATGCAAAGGGTTCCGATAAATGCTGCGAGTGCAGTTGCCATAACAATCGCGTTTGCGTCCATGCCGGATGCAGAAAGGATTGAAGGATTGACTGCCAAGATGTAAGCCATTGTCATGAATGTGGTAAGACCACCGATGACTTCTGTCTTCACATCAGTGTTGTTCTCTTTGAGTTTGAACATTTTTTCTAACATGTTTTCCTCCTATTACTACGTGTCTTGCACGCGTTATCGTGGGCAGGTAAGGATGCGTTCTGCCCTTGTTCAACCAGATGATTATACTTGAAAAACCGCCCTTTTTCAAGATAAAGTGACAAAGGGATAAAAATATGTCCCATTATTTATCCTTATGTTTTTTATCAGTCATTCTTATAAATATATAACTCTGCTTTAATTTTTATAATCTTGCCTTATGAGTACCTTGTCACAAAGTCGCCACCATGCTATACTTATGAGCGTGTATGTAATCACAGGTTCGGACAATTTTGTCCCTCAAATACATAAGCAAATATTATATAGGAAGGAACACATTATGAAAATCGGATTTGACAATGACAAATACCTGCATATGCAGTCAGAACACATCAAAGAACGCATCAACCATTTCGGAGACAAACTGTATCTGGAATTTGGCGGCAAATTGTATGACGACTACCATGCATCCCGCGTTCTGCCGGGCTTCATGCCTGACTCCAAACTGCGTATGCTCCTACAATTAAAGGATCAGGCAGAGATCGTGATCGCTATCTCCGCCGGAGCCATCGCCTCCAATAAGATCAGGGGCGATCTGGGCATCACCTACGACGAGGATGTACTTCGTCTGATGGATGTCTTTCGCAGTTTTGGGCTTTATGTCGGCAGTGTTGCCATCACCCAGTACACCGGTGAAGCAGCCGCTGATGAATTCCGCCACCACTTAGACTCTCTGGGAGTTCCTTCTTATATCCTCCACAAGATCGACGGCTATCCAAGCAACATCGAGCATATCGTCAGCGATGAGGGGTTTGGAAAGAACGACTATATCAAAACCAGCCGTCCACTCGTTGTCGTAACGGCACCGGGTCCGGGAAGCGGCAAAATGGCAACCTGTCTTTCCCAGTTATATCACGAACACAAACGCGGTGTTTCTGCCGGATATGCCAAGTTTGAGACTTTCCCGGTATGGAATCTCCCACTCAAGCACCCGGTCAATATCGCTTACGAAGCCGCTACGGCTGACTTAAACGATGTCAACATGATCGATCCTTTCCATCTGGAATCCTATGGAAAGACCACAATCAACTACAACCGTGATGTGGAGATCTATCCGGTATTAAAGGCCATGTTTGAGCGCATCTACGGCACTTGCGCTTACCAGTCTCCGACAGACATGGGCGTGAATATGGTCGGCAACTGCATCAGTGATGATGAGGTCTGCCGCGAAGCCGGAAAGGCTGAGATCATCCGCCGTTATTATACTGAGATCTGCAATATCAAAAAGGGACTTGGTTCTAAAGACGCACTCTACAAGATCGAACTTCTGATGAAGCAGGCAGAGATCTCTCCTGCTGACAGAAAGGTTGCTGTCGCAGCCATGGAAGTAGAAAATCAGACACACCAGCCTGCCGTTGCCATCGAGTTGGATGATGGCAGTATCATCGATGGAAAGACCTCTGATCTGCTCAGCGCACCTGCTGCTGCCCTCTTAAATGTCTTAAAGGAATTGGCAGGGATCGACCATGAGAAACTTTTGATCTCGCCGGAAGCCTTACAGCCGATCAGCCGTCTGAAAAAGAATTATCTCGGCAGCAATGATGCCAGCCTGCACAGTGACGAAGTGCTGGTAGCCTTATCCATCAGTTCCAATACCGATGCCAATGCCAAGGCTGCTTTTGACCAGTTGCCAAACTTAAAGACCTTAAATGTACATTCTTCTGTTATGTTGGATGAAGTGGACGAACAGATCTTCAAGAAACTGGGCATGTATCTGACCTGCGAACCAAAGACAAAGGTAAAATAATAATCTTTTGCGGTATAAAAAAGCCGATCCCCTGTATGATGGCATGCATGGGATCGGTATTTTTTACCTGTTTCTATAAAAGACTTGCCTTGATAAACTCTGCAAAGAGTGGATGTGGCTTGTTCGGACGGCTCTTAAATTCCGGATGGAACTGTACACCCACATGGAATTTGTTGCCGGATACTTCTACTGCCTCCACGATCGCATCGTCCGGTGAAGTACCACTGATCGTCAGACCCTTTTCTGTCATCAGATCACGATAAGCATTGTTGAACTCAAAACGATGTCTGTGGCGCTCGTCAATATTTTCCTTGGCATAAGCACGTTCCAAGGTCGTACCAGCCTTGATCTTACATGGATAAGAGCCCAGACGCATGGTACCGCCCTTTCTAAGAACTGCCATCTGTTCTTCCATAAGGTCAATGACCAGATGCTCGCCACCCGGATTGAACTCACCGGAGTTAGCATCCTCTAAGCCGCACACATCTCTGGCAAACTCAATGGCTGCCACCTGCATACCCAGACAGATGCCAAGATATGGCACATCATGCTCTCTGGCATACTGGCAGGCTAAGATCTTGCCTTCCACACCACGATCTCCAAATCCGCCCGGTACCAAAATACCGTCCAGACCGGATAAGATTTCTTCTACATTATCCTTGGTGATCTTCTCACTATCGATCCACTCGATCTCCACCTTGGCATCATTGGCATAACCGCCATGCAAAAGTGCCTCATGCACAGACAGATAAGCGTCATGCAGGGCTACATATTTACCTACGATAGCGATCTTGGTCGTCTTGGTCAGATGATCGATGGTATCGACCATCTTTTCCCAACCTGCCAGATCCGGTGTCTTATCCTCGATCTGTAAGCGGCGGCATACCACGGTATCCAGACCATGCTCATGCAGCATAAGAGGTGCCTTATAAAGGCAGTCCATGGTATCATTTTCGATCACGCAATCCTTTGGCACATTACAGAAGAGGGAGATCTTGTCCTTGATGCTCTGCTCCAACGGACGGTCTACACGGCATACAATGATGTCCGGTGCGATTCCCAAGGACTGCAATTCCTTTACGGAATGTTGGGTCGGCTTTGACTTATGTTCGTTGGAACCGGAAAGCCATGGTACTAAAGTCACATGGATAAAACAGCAGTTTTCCCTTCCACGCTCCAGTGATACCTGACGGATAGCCTCCAAAAACGGCTGGCTTTCAATATCTCCCGTCGTTCCACCAATCTCTGTGATCAAAACATCTGCATCGGAACTCTCTGCCCCCATATAGATAAAGCGCTTGATCTCCTCAGTAATATGTGGGATCACCTGTACGGTCTGTCCTAAGTATTCACCCTTTCTCTCACGGTTTAAGACATTCCAGTAGACCTTACCACTGGTCAGGTTGGAATACTTGTTCAGATTTTCATCGATAAATCTCTCATAATGTCCCAGATCCAGATCTGTCTCCGCGCCGTCATCTGTCACGAAAACCTCGCCATGCTGGTATGGGCTCATGGTTCCCGGATCTACGTTCATATAAGGATCCAGCTTTTGTGATGCCACCTTGTAGCCACGCATTTTCAAAAGTCGTCCCAGCGATGCTGCCGTAATGCCCTTTCCTAGTCCTGATACTACTCCACCGGTTACAAATACATGCTTTGTCATAAAATTCTCCTTCCTCTTTTTTAGCCATAGGTCCGCACGATATCCTGTGCGATCTCCAAACGGCTCATTCTCTTATCCATTGCCTGTCTTTCAATATATTTATGCGCATCCTCCTCTGACATCCCACAATAGGAGATCAAAAGACATTTTGCGCGCGATACGGTCTTTAAACTATCCAGTTTTTTCTGTAATTTTGCATTTTCTTTTTGTGCCATTGTGATACGTCTTTGTGCGACCCTGGCAAGTTTTAGGGCGCTCCAGAACATCTGCCTGCTGATCGGCTTGCTGACGGTGATCACACCGTAATCCTCCACCCGATCCATGATCTCCTCGCTGTATTCCGCTTTGACAAACAAAATGACCTGACAGATATTTTTCTCCGCAATGTCGATCGACAACTGCTCGCCGGATTCCTTACGCAGGGGTGCATTGATCAGACACAGATCAAAATCTTTGTCGACCAGCATGCGTCTGGCTTCCTCGCCGCTATCCACCACGGTGATCTCTTTATAATCATTTTGCATCAGAAAATCGCGAAAGAACTCGATGCCCTTGGGCGCATCACATACGATCAACGCTTTGTCCATCCGCGCATCCTCCCTTCATAAAAATGAATTGCTTACATTGCCTCCTGCTCGATCACTTCTATGAAACGATTTGCGATGTCCTTGCATGGACTATTCTGTAAAAATGCACTCTTCTTGGCACATTCTACCGCCTCTGTCAAAGACAAAGGCAGCTTATCGTAGGATGCTTTTTCCTCATCCTTTACCAAACGGCTACTCTTATCCACCGGCGATGGCAGAATCTCTTTGCCACGCACCCCGGCAAGCCCTGCCTGGATCACGATGGCAAATGCCAGATAAGGATTGATTCCGGAATCCGGCGAACGCAGTACAAAACAGGTACGCTTGCCCTGCACGATCGGCACACGCAAAAGACGTGACCGGTTCTGGGCTGACCAGGTAATATACTTTGGTGCTTCGTTCTCTCCAAAACGCTCATACGACTGCTTCTGGGTATTTAAAAATAAGGTAATATCACGCATACGGTGGAAAACGCCTGCCATAAAGTGTTCGGTAAACTCCGGATCGATCTCATCCATATTGACGCCGTTTTTCCATGTGGAGATCTTCATATGCAGACCATTGCCGCTCTTTCCCTTGAGAGGCTTTGGATCAAAGGAAGCAAAGACCCCGTTTCGGTTAGAAATGGCACTGACCACATTTTTGTAGGTAATATAATTGTCTGCGGTTCCAAGCGCATCCGAAGACCGGAAATCGATCTCATTTTGTCCCGGACCGGATTCATGGTGGGAAGATTCCGGCTGGATGCCCATTTCTTCCAAGGTCAGGCAGATCTCTCGCCGGATGTTTTCTCCACGATCCTTTGGCGCAATGTCCAGATATCCACCTTCATCCCAAGGAATATCGGTCGGTCTGCCCTCATCATCTGTCTTAAAGAGATAAAACTCACTCCGCAGTCCCATACGACAGGAAAATCCCATATTGGCACATTCCTGCAGGGTATCTTTTAAGAACTTTCTGCTGTCGTAGGGATATGGACTGCCATCCGGCAAGACCACATCACAATAAAAACGGATCACCCGCCCCTGCTGCGGCCGCCACGGCAGGACATTTAAGGTATCAGGTACCGGTTTCAAATAAAGATCCTGATAAACGGGATCATCATATCCTAAGATCAAAAAGGAGTCAAAATTGATGCCTGTTGTAAAAGCTGTCCGCAATTCTTCCGGCATAATAGAAATATTCTTCTGATTTCCAAAGATATCGCAAAACGCCAGTCGAATGAATTTGACATCATTTTCTTCCACAAATTCCATTACTTCTTCCATCGTATCGTCTGCCATAGTAACCTCCATCCCATTAGTAAAACGCACGGTTTTGAATGTAAAAAAGCGCCCGAAGAGGGCAAAAGTCCTGTAGACCCAAGCCCTACTTCGAACGCCATTGTTCGTTTAACAGTAATACTTTACTACATCATGTTTTCTTTGTAAAGATACTATTTTAAAAATAATTCTGCCACAAAAGTGATGGCACAACAGACCACTGCCACCTCAAACAAGCCCCCATGAAACCATGCCACCAAGATCCCACAGATCAGTGCCAGAAGACCTGCGACCGGACTCTGTGTGGCTTCCACCATTGCCGGAAAGGTCATGACCGCCAGGGTCACATAAGGCACATAATATAGAAAGGATCTGATAAAGGGACTTTTGATCTCCTTGCGCAAGAGCACCATGGGAAGCATGCGGATGCCATAGGAAACCAGTGCTGTGATAAGTATATAAATATAGATATTATGACGCATGCTCTGCCTCCTCCTTGTGTGGAAATACGATCGCAGCGACCGCAGAGATCACCAGCGTCAAAAGAATGGTCCTCGTTCCACTTGAGATCGATGCGATCCCCGGCAAAATCCTCGCCAGATAAGAGGATGCAAAACTGATGACGATCAGTCCCAAGACCACCTTATCCTTCTTTGCGGGCGGAATGATGATGGCTAAAAACATACCATAGAGGGCAACACTTAAGGCACTGACGATCCTCGCCGGCAGGATGCTGCCTGCCAGACAGCCCAACATGGTGCCAAATGCCCATGCCGGAAGTGCCAGCGTAATGATGCCATAGGTATAATTTGGATTCAAATAGCCCGGCTGCGAAACCGATAAGGCAAAGATTTCGTCGGTGATATCAAATGCCACCAAAAAGCGATGTCCGATCGATGCCTCCGGTTTGATCTTCTGGCTTAGGGCTATGCTCATCAAAAGATATCTGGCATTGGCGATAAACGTCATAATGGCGACTTCTACATAAGATGCCTCCACCATGATAAGGGAAAATGCTGCATACTCCCCCGCCGATGCGTTATTAAAAAAACTTGCCAAAAAAGCGGCAAAAGGACTCAGTCCTGCCCTTTTTGCCATGATCCCCAAGGAAAAGGAAACAGCCAAATAGCCCATGGCGATCGGGATTCCCTCCGTCATACCCTTACGAAACATTTTTCTGTTTGATGCAAGTCCAAAAGAATACTGACTCTGTGTCTTTTTCATCTGTCTTCCTAACTTTTTATAAAATAGCCTGTTTTTTCATATGTGATAAAACGCCCAAAGTCGCGATCATGCATATGCCTTCCGTCACCGGAAATGCCGTTAAAGATTGCCACCCCGACCAGGGCCAGATTTGCGATCACGCCGTAAGCCGCCACAGCAACATTGCCTACCAGAGCAAGCAAGAGGTAATTAAATACCATGGTCGTCACCCCGGATGCGAACTCTCCGACAAAGGCTGCCACGCCCAGTTTCATGGATGCCAGAAGACGGCGCAGTTTTGCCGCAATATAATTTTTAATTTACTTTTTACTTCCATTCTCTATATCCTCTTGTAACTGTGTCCGAATATCTTCAAAGACTTTTCTTGTCCTTTCATTTTCCGATGCAAATTCTGCCAAACGCAGCAGGTAGCCCTGGCTCAAGGCGATCTGGCGGCTCTTTGGATAGACCAGTTCATAATATAAACTGATGTGTCCTACCACATTGTCGACCGGCGTCTTTTTCAAGGCACGAAGCACGGCATGCCGCTCTTTAAATGCCTGCAAGACCTCCGAGGTCACCTCTGCCTGCTTCAAGGTCTCTGTCGTTGTATTATAAATATCCTCCATAGGTGTTTCCAGATTGACCCGGAAAATATCGATCTTATCTGCATCCCTAAGGATCTGGCAATAGGTCTTTTCCATCTCGGATAAATCCGGTGGCAGGCGGTAGGCACTGTGATATTTGATCGCCTTATAAAGATAAATGTCCCACGACGGATCTAAGATGACCTGACGGATCCTGCCACAAGAAGCATCCTCCTTTGTCCCAAATAAGATCTCTGTACTTAAAAGCGCATGGTCAATGGAATCCGCATCCGAAAACGTGTTGAATCTGCGGATCTGCTCAAATCTGCCGACATCATGCAAAAGTCCGCTCAGCCAGGCTGCCATGCACTCGACCTCATTTAGTGCCAGACTCTCAGCGATCGTCTGACATAGTTCTGCCACATGATAGGTATGCACTGCTTTGAGCGCGATCTTGGGATCTTCCATATCATAGTCTGCCGTATAAGATGCAAACCATTCTTTTGCTTTTCTTTTTGTCTCTGCGATTTCTCTTATTTTCATGCCATACTGCCTTTCTTTTCTGCAAACCTGTTCTATCATAACAAAAACCTGCGTCAAAGTAAAATGACGCAGGTCTTATCACATCTTTTTTTATTTTTCTTTTTTCTTTTTCCTAATCCCTATTCTACATCCTGAAGGGCTGCATAATCTTCCTCACCGGTACGAACCTTAACAACTTTAAGAACGTTATATACGAAGATCTTACCATCTCCGATATGTCCGGTATAAAGTGCCTTCTTGGCTGCCTCGATCACTGTTGTTACCGGAATCTTGCTGACAATGATCTCAACCTTGATCTTAGGAAGTAAGGTTGCATCCATCTCAACACCACGATAATATTCGCCGGCGCCCTTTTGTACGCCACAGCCCATGACCTGGGTTACCGTCATACCGGTCACGCCGAGATCGTTCATTGCCTTCTTTAAGGTATCAAACTTGGAAAGTTTTGCGATAACAACGATCTTATGCATACCTGTGTTGAAGATCGGCACACCGTTTGCATCCAGATCATCTGCTTCTGCAACAACCGGAACTGCGGTATCTTTTTGCAGATCAGATGCCTTATCGTACTCACCCTCACCAAGATCTGTGTTCTCGTTGACATCCATTGCCATAGAAGTATCGGTAATAGAAAATCCAGCATATGCACTTGGAAGACCATGTTCCATTGCATCCAAGCCGACGATCTCCTCTTCCTCTGTAACACGAAGTCCCATGACCGCCTTAATGATCAGGAATGTAATGGTGATCAGAACGGCTGTATAGAGTGCTGTGGTTCCCATACCAAGCAACTGTAATCCCAACTGCTTGAATCCACCACCATAGAATAAACCTTTTCCGGCGATCTGGTTTGCACCAAAGGTAACGCCATCACCCAGACCTCTTGCAAAAGCAGGTGCGGTATCGGTTGCGAAAAGTCCAACGGCGATCGTCCCCCAAATACCGTTTAAGCAATGTACGGCAACGGCACCAACCGGATCATCTACATGCAGTACATAATCACAAAGCCATACACCAAAGACGACGAGCAGACCGGAAACAGCACCGATCACGATAGAGCCAAAGGCATCTGTTACATCACACCCGGCGGTAATGGCAACCAGACCTGCCAAAGAAGCGTTCAGACACATAGATACATCCGGCTTACCATACTTGATCCACGTAAAGATCATACAAACAACGGTTGCGACCGCCGGAGCGATGGTCGTAGTTACGAAAATAGAGCCGAGTTCTTCTACAGAAGTTGCTGCTGCGCCGTTAAATCCATACCAGCCGAGCCAGAGGATAAATACACCAAGGGCACCCAGTGGAATGCTGTGTCCAGGGAAAGCATTGACTTTAACAATCTTTCCTTCCTTATCCTTGGTAAACTTTCCAATTCGAGGTCCTAAGATGGCTGCACCAATGAGGGCACAGATACCACCGACCATATGGATACAGTTAGAACCGGCGAAATCGTGAAATCCCAACTGGGCTAACCAGCCGCCGCCCCATGTCCAGTGTGCTTCGATCGGATAAATGATCGCTGAGATCACACCGGAATATACACAGTAGGAAATGAACTTTGTTCTCTCTGCCATGGCGCCGGAAACAATGGTTGCCGTCGTAGCACAGAATACTAAGTTAAATACAAAGTTTGACCAGTCAAAATTTGCATAGTTGGTGAAGATATCAAATCCCGGCTTTCCGATGATACCTACCAGATCTTCACCCAGTAAAAGCGAAAAACCGATCAGTATGAACATCACTGTACCAATACAAAAGTCCATCAGGTTCTTCATAATGATATTTCCGGCATTTTTTGCTCTGGTAAAACCAGTCTCTACCATGGCAAATCCTGCCTGCATCCAAAATACTAACGCTGCGCCGATCAAGAACCAGACTCCAAAGGTCTGCGAACTGATGGCATCCATAATCTCTTGTGTCATAACGTTATCCTCCTTTAATTACATTTTAAAAGCGTGCACGTTTCGAGAATTTCCTGCGAAAACGTGCACGCCTTTGTGCATTTACTTTTTCCTTTTTTCTTTATTTGATACTGTAAAGCATCTCTCCGTAGGTCGGATATGGCCAGATGTCGGATGGGATCACAACTTCCAAGTCGTCGATCACCTCGCGCAGACTGCTCATATCACTAAAGATGACCTCGCGGTAATATTTAGCAATCTCAAGTGCATCTGCGGATTCGTCTACCTTGTCTACATCTGCCTCCAACTTGTCTAAGCGCTCTGCTAAGGCTTCGGTCAGACTTGCTGCCTTTGCCAGCATTTTTTCTTCTGTCTTAGCCGTGACGGCTACGCCCGTTGCCTGTTTTGCATTAAAGACCTCGGCCAAGGTGTACTGATATTCTAAGGCTGCTCCCATGATGTCTTTCTTGGCCATGGAGATCAGTGTCATTGCCTCGATATTGATGGTCTTATAATAGTTCTCCAACAAGATCTCGTAACGGGAACAGATCTCTGACTCGGTATATACCTTATTCTTGGTAAAGAGTTCGATCGTCTTATCCTGAATAAATACCGGAAGGGCATCTACGGTTGACTTCAAGTTTGAAAGCCCTCTTCTTTCTGCCTCTTCTACCCATTCCTCGCTATAACCGTTGCCGTTAAAGATGATTCTCTTATGGGCTACCAGTTCTCTGCGAAGGAGTTTATCCAGTGCACTGTCAAAGTCTTCTGCCTTTTCCAATTCATCGGCAAATTCTGACAAGGACTCAGCAACGATGGTATTTAAAATAACGTTCGGTCCTGAAATAGATGCCGTTGATCCTAAAGAACGGAACTCAAACTTATTTCCTGTGAAGGCAAATGGTGAAGTTCTGTTTCGATCGGTCGTATCCTTTGGAATATGCGGCAGAACCGTTGCTCCAATGGACATGAGTGTCTTTTCTTTATCGTGATAATCAACGCCCTTTTCGATTGAATCCACAACATCTGACAATTCATCTCCTAAGAATACAGACATGATGGCTGGTGGTGCTTCATTGGCACCCAGACGATGATCGTTTCCTGCACTTGCAACAGATAACCGGAGCAATTCCTGATAATCGTCTACTGCTTTAATGACAGCGGTTAAAAACAGTAAGAACTGTGCGTTTTGGGAAGGAGTTGCACCGGGTTCAAGCAGGTTGGCTCCGGTATCCGTTGATATAGACCAGTTGTTGTGCTTACCGGAACCATTGACTCCGGCAAAAGGTTTCTCATGCAACAGACACGCCATTCCATGACGTCCTGCCACTGTTTTCATCATTTCCATCGTAAGCTGGTTATGATCCGTTGCTATGTTCGTGGTTGAGAAAACCGGTGCCAACTCATGCTGAGCCGGTGCGACCTCGTTATGCTTGGTCTTTGCAAGAATACCAAGTTTCCACAACTCCTCGTCTAACTCTTTCATGTACTCAGAAACTCTCGGTTTGATCGTACCAAAATAATGATCTTCGAGTTCCTGTCCCTTTGGCGGTTTTGCACCGAAAAGGGTTCTGCCGGTATAAATCAAATCCGGTCTCTTGTCGTATACGGATTGGTCTATCAGAAAATATTCCTGTTCCGGACCTACGGTTGTAATGACGCGTTTTACGTCTGTATTTCCAAATAATCGAAGCACACGGACTGCCTGCTTATCCAAAGCCTGCATGGATCTAAGAAGTGGTGTCTTCTTATCCAATGCTTCTCCACTGTATGAGCAAAATGCGGTCGGAATGCAAAGTGTATCGTCCTTGATGAACGCATAGGATGTAGGATCCCATGCGGTATAGCCTCTCGCCTCAAATGTGGCACGAAGTCCGCCTGACGGGAAAGAAGATGCATCCGGCTCTCCCTTTACCAGTTCCTTGCCGGAAAATTCCATAATGACTTTTCCGCCCGGTTCCGGGGAAATGAAACTGTCATGCTTTTCTGCGGTCACGCCTGTCATTGGCTGGAACCAATGGGTAAAGTGTGTTGCGCCTTTTTCAATCGCCCAATCTTTCATGGCTGCGGCAACGACATTTGCCACATCCAGTTGTAAATGCAAGCCATCTGCGATGGTTTTTTGCAATGCCTTATAAATGTCTTTTGGCAAGCGCTCCTTCATCACTTCGTCGTTAAAGACCATACTTCCAAATAACTCTGGTACATTCTTTGTCATAATGCTGTCCTCCTACTCTCTTTTCTTATTTAACAACCACTCTGTCCATAGTTCTTAAGAACACGGGCAGATGGATCATTGACATCACAGTTTTCCCAATTTTTATTCGGCATCCAGAAATCGACGATCATATCCGCCTGATCCGGATAATATTTTTCAAACAATTCTCTATAAAGAAAGGATTCCTTTGTAAAAGGTCTTGCGTGTGTATATTTCTTTCTTTTCTCCTCATACTCCTCATCGCTATAAAGACCGTTTGCATATTCCTTGATGTAGTCCACCATGGAATGTCCTACCGCATCAGAAAATGCTGCCTTCTCTCGAAAGAGGATATCGTAAGGGAGGTAATCGTCATCCTCAAACGCATGTCTGAGAAGGTATTTTCCTTTGTTGTAGGTGTTCATCTTGAGTTTTGGATCAATGCTCATCACATATCTGACAAAATCAAGATCTCCAAAAGGAACTCTGGCTTCCATGGAATTTACGGAAATGCAACGGTCTGCACGAAGCACATCATACATGTATAACTCCCGCAGTCTCTTTTCCGCTTCCTCCTGAAAACTCTCGGCATCCGGTGCGAAATCCGTATATTTGTAACCGAAGATCTCATCTGAAATCTCACCGGTAAGAAGCACCCGCACATCCGTCTCTTCGTGGATGGCTTTGCAGATCAGATACATGCCCATGCTTGCTCGTATGGTCGTGATATCAAAAGTTCCCAGGATCCTTACCACTTCTTCTAAGGAAGAAAGAACAATGTCTTTGTTAATGATGATTTCGTGATGGTCACTATGCAGATAATCTGCAACTTCCTTTGCATATTTCAGATCGATTGCATCCTCGTTCATCCCGATCGCAAAAGTCTTGATCGGCTTTCCCAAGATCTTCTGTGAAATGGCACAGACCAAAGATGAATCCAAACCACCGCTCAAAAGGAATCCGACCGGTGCATCTGCATCCAGTCTCTTTTCTACGCCCTTGACCAAAAGTTCTTTGATCTTCTTACATGCCGTTTCCAGATCATCACTGCTGTAGGTCTGTCGCTTGGAAAGATCTTTGTAACAGATGAACTTGCCATCCTCATAATAATGTCCCGGTGGAAATGGCATGACCTTATCGGATAAGCCGATCAGATTTTTTGCTTCACTGGCAAACATGATCGAGCCTTCGCTATCATATGCATAAAACAAAGGGCGGATACCAATGGGATCTCTTGCCGCGATCAGATCATCTTTCTTTGCATCGTAGATGATCATTGCAAATTCCGCATCCAGTCGTTCAAACATTTCCACGCCGTATTTTTCATACATAGGAAGGATGATCTCACAATCCGAATCACTCAAGAAAGTGTATCCCTCATTTTCCAGGATTTCCTTTTCCTGACGAAAACCATATAACTCGCCGTTACATACGACATAATTTCCATGCAGGGAAAATGGCTGCATACCACTTTCGTTAAGTCCCATGATCGCCAATCTCTGAAATCCTAAGACCGAATCTCCGACGATCTCTACCCGGCTCATATCCGGTCCTCTTGAAGTCGTCTTGGCAAAATGCATTTGAAATTCCTCCATGGAAATATGCTTTTTTGCCAATGCCATAATTGAACACATATTTCTTGTCTCCTTCCCTTTCCAGCGCTGCCTGGATTTTTGTAAAAAAAGAAGGCGCCACAGATCAGTCTTAAAACTAATCTGTGGCGCCTTTGCCATCTGAATTTATTTACATCATAGTCATTGTCTTTGGCGATGTCAATAAAAAATTTAAAATTGTATACAATTTATACAAAATAACTGACATATACAAAATTCATTGTCACTTTTTGTAAGTTTTTGCCATATTCTATTCCTTATAGACCATATTCTGCCTTGTACTCGTCATACATAGCACGGAATTCCGGTGTGTTGTTCTCCTTGAGGGTGTCCAGATACTCATGGGTATCATAGACATCATCCCTGGTCTGGATCATACATACGGCAACATTGGAACAATGGTCAGATACACGCTCAAAGTTGGTCAGCAGATCTTCAAACGGTACGGAAAGTGCGATCGTACACTTGCCCTTCTGCAAGCGCTTGATATGATGCTTCTTTGCCTTGTCGTTGATACCGTCGATCACGTCCTCCAAAGGCTCTACGTGCTTTGCCAGTTCATAATCGTCTGTATTAAATGCCTGCATGGTCATAGAAACGATCTTTTGCAGGGCGCGGATGTAAATCTGCAATTCTTCCTTTGCCTTGTCGGAAAATACCAGTTCCTTTTTGTTCATAACCTGCGCCGTTTCACAGATATTCATGGCATGATCGGAGATCCGCTCAAAATTGCCACTGCAATGCAGGATCGTAGAAATGGTCTGGTTATCTGCGACGCTGAGCGGCTTTGCAGATAATTTGATCATATAGGTGCCAAGCATATCCTCAAAGGTATCGATCTGGCTCTCTAAACTTGCCACCCTCTTTGCCGTCTTTTTATCATATTGTTCCAAAAGATCGGTAGAAAGGACTAAACATTCCTCGGTGAGTTCTGCCATCTTGCGAGCAACTGTCACACAGTGTCCAACGGCGAATGCCGGCTTCTCAAGAAAACGCTCGTCCAAAAGAGCAAGTTCGGATGGAAGTCCTTCCATCTCCTCGTCCTCCTCCTCATCATCATTTCCACGAACAGTAATGGTAGCCAATTTTTCCAGAAGTCGATGGAACGGAAGCAGGCATACCGTAGCGACCACGTTAAACACACTGTGGATCACTGCGATCCCTGCCGCATTGGCCGCGGTTCCCAAGAAGGCAAAATGCATAAATGCATTCAAAGTGTAAAATACGACCATAAAAAGGATCGTGCCAATAATATTAAAGTATAAGTGGACAAAAGCCGCACGCTTGGCATTCTTCTTTGCTCCGATTGCAGAGATCAATGCCGTGATACAAGTACCGATATTCTGTCCCATGATGATCGGAAGTGCTGTACCGAAGGTAACGCTGCCGGTAGCACAAAGTGCCTGCAAAATACCAACGGATGCCGAAGAAGATTGGATCACTGCCGTAAGGACGGCACCGGCGATCATACCAAGTACCGGATTGGAAAACATGGTCAGGATGCTGGTGAATTCCGGGACATCTGCCAACGGTTTTACCGCATTTGACATGGCATCCATTCCAAACATCAGGACAGCAAATCCCAGCAAGATACCACCGATATCATGCTTCTTTTCATCCTTAGTAAACATCAGAAGGATGATACCGATCAGTGCTAAGATCGGGCAAAAAGATGTCGGCTTTAAGAATTGTAAAACAATATTGCTACTCTCGATGCCGGATAGACTGACAATCCAGGATGTGACCGTCGTACCGATATTGGCACCCATGATGATACCAACTGCCTGTGACAGTTTCATAATACCGGAGTTTACGAATCCGACGACCATGACCGTCGTTGCGGATGACGACTGAATGACTGCCGTAACTGCGGCACCTAAAAGTACACCTTTGATCGGTGTAGATGTCAATTTCTCTAAGATGTGTTCCAATTTACCACCTGCCGTCTTGGCAAGTCCATCTCCCATGGTCTCCATTCCATACAGGAACATGGCAAGACCACCTATCATGGATAACACGCTAAAAATGTCCATCATTATCTCCTCTTATATAGTATTGTCAAAAATTCTATGTAAAATATTTTTACACACACAATTACACTGTATAAGATTTGTATGTGAAATTCAAGTAAAATCCATGTAAAATCTATCTAAAGTATGGATTATTCCCCACGCATATCCTATACCACAAATGGTTAGTTTTCATCTATAGTCTCGTCCCTTAAGATCAGGACATCCCCCAGTTGCAGTTCTGTATCTTTTTGTGGCAGGATGGACAGGTTATCCCGCAGGATCAGGTAGACCTTGGTATTTCCCTCATCCTCCACATCTTCCAGACATTTTCCTGCCAGACAGGAATCCACCATGACCTCTGCGATCTCTTTGATATCTTCCCTGCCCCAGTCTGAAATACTGCTCTTCCTATGATACTGCTCCACAAAACCTGCACTGATGATACCGGTCGGGATGGCAACAACACCTACCCCAAGATAGGCGATCACGATCGCCATGACACGCCCTAAAGTCGTGATGGGATAAATGTCCCCATAGCCTACCGTAAGCAGGGTACTCATGCTCCACCACATACCGCTAAAGGCATTGCGAAAGACCTCCGGCTGCGCTGCATGTTCCACACTATACATGCAAAGACTGCTAGCAAGCATGAGGATCAGCACGATAAATACCGAGGATATGATCTGATTTCTTTTTTCATATAAAACAGTGGTGATCACATTGAAAGAGTCGTATCTGGCATTCAGACGGAACAGATGGAAAATACGCGCCACGCGGAGCATGCGGAAGATCACCATGCCGGAAAGGAAAAATGCCGGAATGATGGTAAGCAAGTCCACAATTCCATCAAAAGATATCAGAAAATGCAGGCGAGACCACAATTCGCTCTTGTCCGGATAAAGATAATCTGCCGTCCAAATGCGCAGTGCATACTCTACACAAAAGATAAGCAGAGTGATCCATTCTATGATATGAAATACGAAAAAAAATGCCGCCAATTCCTGAAAAGTCAGTAAGACAGTCACTGCGATATTTGCAAAAATGGTGATCGTGATAAAGACATCAAACGCACGGCTGATGCGATTACTTTTATCCCCGATCTGGATGATGTTAAAGACTTTTTCTTTCATATGATCCACCTGTATCTTTTCTTACATTTTCCATTTTGTGCCGGTTGTTGGCACGCTACATTTTTGGTGCTCTCTCTTCAAACTCCGGTTCTACCTGCTCCGCAGTATTTACAGATACCTTTTGTAAATGCTGTTCAATGGGGAGTTCATAATATGACACAGGATATGTCATAAAAATAAAAAAGCCTTGAAAACTCAAGGCTTTTAGAGTGGACTAGACGGGAGTCGAACCCGTGTCCAAAAACCAATCCCCTGTCCTTCTACGAGTGTAGTTTGTTCTTTGACATTCCCTCTGCCGCCCGGGAACAAACACCCTTGCGGTTTTAGTAGCTTCATGATACGCCCATGGACGCAAAGCTTAGTCCATGTCGTTTCTCACATAGTCGAAGCCTGGGTCCTAATGTGTGAGTGCACTAGGTCAGACTACTGCCAAATTAGGCAGCGTATGCTAAATTATTATCTTCAGCGTTTAATTTTAATTTGGCCATTTAACGCATTACCATACGACTCGCTTCTCCAGCTTCATAATCCCTGTCGAAACCTTTACTAGCCCATATTCACTTGTAACTTCCAAGCCTCCTACTATAGACATCGGTGACTCGGAACAGATATATTATAACAAGTTATGGCTTTTTTTCAAGTCAACTTGTCATTTTCTAGAGTTACATTTCCCATATGCTAAAGATTGCGCACCTTGAAATCGCGTTCCGCTTCACGGCGCATATCCTTTTTGGCAATATCTGCACGCTTATCATAGAGTTTCTTACCCTTTGCCAGCGCGATCTCAACCTTGACAAGACTGCCCTTGAAATAGACCTCCACCGGCACTAAGGTATAACCTTTCTCGGCGATCTTGGCTTTTAACTTATTGATCTCTGCCTTGTGCATCAAAAGTTTCTTGGGACGCAGCGGATCCCGGTTAAAGATATTCCCCTTTTCATAGGGAGAAATATGCATCTGGTAAATGATCACCTCATCATTCTCGATCCGCACAAATGCCTCTTTGATGCTACATTTTCCCATACGAAGCGACTTGACCTCTGTGCCATGCAGCGCGATGCCTGCCTCATATTTTTCTTCCAGAAAATACTCGTGATATGCCTTTTTATTGTTTGCTATGAGTTTCTTGCTCTCTTTACTCATCTTCATCCTCCGCCAAAACAAAGTCGATCGTGCGCGCCATGGTATCGCAGTCGTCTACCACAACTTTAACACGCTGCCCCAGTTTATAATGTCGATTTGTGCGCTCTCCGACAAGTTCATAAGTTTCTTCTACAAACTGATAATAGTCCCCCCGGATCGTAGAGATATGCACGAGCCCCTCAATGGTATTTGGCAGTTCCACATAAAGCCCCCATCCGGTCACACTGGAAACAATACCCTCGAAAGTCTCTCCGATATGTCGGCTCATGTATTCTACTTTCTTTAACTTGTCTACCTCCCGCTCCACCTCGTCTGCCCGGCGCTCCAGCCGACTGGTCTCTGTTGCAATGACCGGCAACAGCGATTCATAGTGTTCCCGTCTTGTCTCATTATATCTGCCACGCAAGGTTTCCTTAATGATACGATGGATCTGCAGATCCGGATATCGGCGGATCGGCGAGGTAAAATGGCAATAATAATCTGCCGCCAATCCAAAGTGTCCTGTACATTCTACCGTATATTTTGCCTGTTGCATAGACCGCAGCGTTAGTCTTGAAATAAAATCTTCCTCCGGTGTCCCCTGGATTTTACCCAACAGTTTTTGCAATTCTTTCGGATGCACCTCATCCGCGCCACCCTTGATCGTATAGCCAAAATTTCCGATAAAGGTAGCCAGTTTACGGATCTTCTCGCCATCCGGCGTTGCATGGGTACGATACAAAAACGGGATCTCCTGCCAATAAAAATGCTCTGCGACCGTCTCATTGGCAATCAGCATAAAATCCTCAATGATCTTGGTTGCCACATTGCGCTCATAAGGCATCACATCCACAGCATGTCCCTGCGCATCCAGAACGATCTTTGTCTCCGGAAAATCAAAATCAATGGATCCCCGCTGCATACGCTTCTTGCGAATCAGACCGGATAATTCTTCCATCAGGGCAAACATCGGCACCAAGTCCTGATACTTTTTACATTCCGCCGGATCCTTATCCACCAGGATCTTCTTGACCGATGTATAAGACATACGCGCATCAATATTGACAACCGTTTCCGCGATCGTATGATCGATCACATTTCCCTTGGCATCCAGTGTCATGATACAAGAAAGTGCCAGACGGTCTTCCCCAGCATTTAAGGAACAGATCCCATTGGAAAGTGTATGCGGCAGCATAGGGATAACACGGTCTACCAGATAGACACTGGTGCCGCGCTTTTTCGCCTCCTCATCCAGGGCACTCCGCTCCTGCACATAATTTGACACATCGGCAATATGCACGCCCAGTTCGTAACCGTCGCCTTTGTGGCAGATGGAAATGGCATCGTCCAGATCCTTGGCATCTTCTCCGTCAATGGTCACCATGGTAACCCCGCGCAGATCCAGTCTTCCGGCACGATCGGCTTCCGACACCTCATTCGCCACACGCGTCGCCTGATTTAAGACCTTTTCCGGGAATTCCGTTGGCAGGTCAAAGCCACGTACGATCGACATAATATCTACGCCCGGATCGTTACGATGCCCTAAGATCTCCGTGATCACGCCCTCCGGGTTGCGGTTCTTTTTGCCATAACTCGTGATCTGACAGACCACCTTATGTCCGTCCACCGCATGCATGTCCTTCCCCTGCGGGATAAAGATGTCCTGCGTGATCCTTGCATTGTCCGATATGACAAAGCCATAATTTTTTGACTTTTCATACGTTCCGACGACCGTCGAAATATCATGGGACAAGACCTCTATGATCTTAGCCTCTCTGCGCTTTCCCTTAGACGGTGGCAAAAGTTCGATCCGCACCTGATCACCATGAAAAGCATTTCCGACATATTCCTCCGGGATATAGTAGTCCTCACCCTCATCCTCCACACAAACAAAGCCAAAGCCCTTGGCATGGCTGATAAAAGCCCCCTCTTTTACCACTTTTTCTGCCTTCTGGTACTTGCCTTTTTTTGATACCTGGGCTTTGCCCTCCTCGACCAGAGCATCCAGCACTTCCTGTAGATCCTGACGTTTGCTCTTTGGGATATCTAAAAGCATAGCGATCTCTTTGGTGCGCATAGGAACATAAAGTTCATCGCACAAAAGACCATATATCATTTTTTTGCGTTCTTCCAATTTTTTCTCGTTCATATCCAATCTCCCTGACATCACTAGGATGCCCCGTCCTCACTCTTTTCATAAAGAAAAAAGCCACCGTTTCCACGATGGCTCACATACCTATGATTAAAAACTTCCGATATTCAAAACTGCGGCAAGCACAAAGAATAATAAAACAAGAACACTGGTGATCTTGACAAGCATTCCCTCTTTGGAATGTCCCTTATTCTTGCTCCAGTATGTCTCAGATGTCTGTCCGCTCAAAGAACCAAGACCTGCTGACTTACCTTCCTGCATCAGAATAATCACGATAATAGCCAAACATATAATAATAAATGCAATCATAAGAATTGTCTTTAATACTTCCATGAGAACCTCCTAATGTAAGCCCGTAACTACGAGCCATTCGTCACAACTTAACAAAGTATAACACAGTCATACCTTATACGCAAGAGTTTTTTATAGACCGCCCGGATGAAAGGAGAAAAAAAGAGACGTCCCTTTATTCAAAAGGAACGCCTCTGAAAATGCTATATTTTAGTAAGCAACACCCTGTGCGATCATAGCATCTGCAACCTTTTCAAAGCCTGCGATATTAGCACCGGCAACCAGATCTCCGTCTAGGCCGTACTTTGCAGCAGCATCGAGTGAGTTGTGTACGATACCGGTCATGATGTGCTGTAACTTCTCGTCAACTTCTTCAAATGTCCAATGTAATCTCTCAGAGTTCTGGCTCATCTCAAGTGCTGATGTTGCAACACCACCTGCGTTTGCGGCCTTTGCCGGTCCAAAGAGGACGCCAGCCTTCTTAAGTGCCTCAATAGCGGCTGGTGTAGAAGGCATGTTTGCACCTTCACATACAGCAAGAACGCCATTGTCGATCAGCATCTTAGCATCGTTTTCATCCAATTCGTTCTGTGTTGCACAAGGAAGCGCGATATCACACTTCACTGACCAAACACCATGCTCTCCGTTCTTCTTCTCATGATATTCAGCAGATGGACGTGCAGCAGCATACTCTGTCAAACGAGCACGCTTTACTTCCTTTACTTCCTTCAAAAGGTCTACATCGATTCCTTCCGGATCATAGATCCAACCGGTAGAATCAGAACATGTCACTGGCTTACCGCCTAACTGATATGCCTTCTGGATAGCGTAGATAGCAACATTTCCTGCACCGGAAACTGCGACTGTCTTGCCGTTAAAGTCTGTATTTCTGAGACTCTTTAATGCCTCCTGTGTATAATAACAGAGTCCATAACCGGTTGCTTCGGTACGAGCAAGAGAACCACCGTAAGTAAGTCCCTTTCCTGTAAGTACGCCGGTAAATTCGTTGCGCAGTCTCTTGTACTGACCATACATAAATCCGATCTCACGTCCGCCAACACCGATATCTCCGGCTGGAACGTCTGTATCAGCACCAATATGCTTCTCAAGTTCTGTCATAAATGCCTGGCAGAATCTCATGATCTCCATGTCTGACTTGCCCTTAGGATCGAAGTCAGAACCACCCTTGCCACCGCCGATCGGAAGTGTTGTCAGGCTGTTCTTGAAGATCTGCTCAAATCCAAGGAACTTAATAACAGAAAGGTTTACGGATGGATGAAGTCTAAGACCTCCCTTGTATGGTCCGATTGCAGAGTTGAACTGTACTCTGTATCCACGGTTGACCTGAACCTTGCCATTGTCATCTACCCAAGATACTCTGAACTGGATAATACGCTCCGGCTCAACGATACGCTCGATGATGCCCCATCTCTCCAATTCCGGATTGGCTGCCACAACAGGCTCCAAAGATTCCAGAACTTCTGCCACTGCCTGCAAAAATTCTTTCTGCTCTGCGTTACGGCTCTCAAGTCCGTCATACACTCTCTGCAAATAACTACTCTCGAATTTCATTGATTGTGTCCTCCTACTCAAAACTTCTTTCCGACCTTGTTCTCACAAAATCTAGTGACATTATATACTTTATCGTGTTGAAGTGCAATGCATAATTAAAATTTTTAACTTGCATTTTTTGATTTTTCCCGCGATAAAAATATGCAAAAAAAACCTCCCGTGCATAATTGCACAGGAAGTTCCTGCATTCTGATCAGACGTTGATCTCAGCCTTTACACCGAGAACGTCTTTATTTTCATCCAGGATCGGCTGGATGACTTCTTCTAAATATTTGACTACCTGACGAGGTGCGCGTCCAACGTACTTGTCCGGCTGCATGGTTGCTTCCAGTTCCTCTAAGCCCATCGGGAACTCATCATCTGCTGCGATCAATTCTAAGAGGTTATTATCCTTGCCCTCTACCTTGACCGTCTTTCCTGCTTCCATGGAAAGGGTTCTGATCTTTTCATGCAGATCCTGACGGTTGCCGCCATTCTTTACCGCATCCATCATGATGTTCTCGGTTGCCATAAATGGCAGTTCACTGCGCAGTCTCTTTTCGATGACCTTTGGATAGACCACAAGACCATCCACAACATTCAGGCAAAGATCTAAGACACCGTCACATGCCAAAAATCCCTCTGCAATAGAAAGTCTCTTATTAGCAGAATCATCCAGAGTTCTTTCAAACCACTGGGTTGCAGATGTGATCGCCGGATTTAAGGCATCAATAATGATATAACGTGATAAGGATGCGATACGCTCGCTACGCATCGGATTGCGCTTGTATGCCATGGCAGATGAACCGATCTGGCTCTTTTCAAATGGCTCCTCTACTTCTTTTAAGTGCTGGAGCAGACGAATATCGTTGCTCATCTTGTGTGCAGATGCCGCAATGCCTGCCAAGATATTGCAGACTCTGGTATCCACCTTGCGGGAATATGTCTGTCCGCTGACCGGATAGCACTTCTCAAAGCCCATCTTCTTTGCGATCATCGGATCGATCTTGTCGATGGTCTCCTGATCTCCCTGGAAGAGTTCCAAGAAACTTGCCTGTGTACCGGTAGTTCCCTTAGATCCCAAAAGTTTTAAACTAGACAAAACATAATCCAGATCTTCCAGATCCATAACGAACTCATTTAACCAGAGTGTCGCACGCTTACCAACAGTTGTTGGCTGTGCCGGCTGAAAATGTGTAAAAGCAAGGGTCGGCATATCTTTATAGGTATCTGCAAACTTTGCCAATTCTGCAATGACATTGACCAGTTTCTTGCGCACCAGAAGAAGTGCATCACGCATGATGATAATATCGGTGTTATCACCTACATAGCAGGAAGTCGCTCCCAGATGGATGATGCCTGCTGCCTTCGGGCACTGTTTGCCATATGCGTAGACATGGCTCATAACATCATGGCGAACCTCTGCCTCTCTTTTCTTTGCCACATCATAATTGATGTCGTCGACATGTGCTTTCATCTCATCGATCATATCCTGTGTGATGACCGGCTTGCCGTCCTGGCTCAGTCCTAATTCCATCTCTGTCTCAGCAAGTGCGATCCAGAGTTTTCTCCATGTGGAGAACTTTTTATCCTGAGAAAAGATATACTGCATTTCCCTGCTGGCATATCTCTCTGAAAGTGGGCTACTGTAACGATCTGTACTCATACTCTCCTCCTATAAATTGCGTTCCAATTTCTTTGCCATATCGATCTCTTTGTCAAAATATTCACCACGGATATCTTCCTTCGGCGGCTCCATCGGATACTTGCCGTTAAAGCATCCCCGACAGATCGACAGACCTTCCACCATCTCATCCAGGCGTTCCATGCCAAGATATCCAAGAGAATCTGCACCGATGATCTTGCGGATGTCCTCAATGGATCTCTTGTAGGCGATCAGTTGTTCGCGCTCCGGAATATCCGTTCCAAAATAACACGGCCAGAGGAATGGTGGTGAACTGATGCGCACATGCACTTCCGTCGCACCTGCCTCACGCAGCATACGCACAATACGGTCTGATGTTGTTCCACGCACAATGGAGTCATCGATCATGACGACTCGTTTGCCTGCAACGGCTTCCTTTAAGACATTTAACTTGATACGCACACTGGATTCACGACTGCTCTGCTTTGGTTTGATAAAGGTACGTCCCACATAACCGTTTTTGACAAAAGCAGTTCCGTAAGGGATCCCGGACTGTAAGGAATAGCCCAGGGCTGCCGCATTGCCCGACTCCGGTACGCCGGTAACCAAGTCTGCTTCAACCGGTGAGTCCATGGCAAGGAACTTGCCCGCCTTGATACGGCTGCCATAAACGCTGACCCCGTCAATATGACTGTCCGGTCTTGCAAAATAAATATATTCAAAAATACATCTGGCTTCTTTTTCTTTTGGAAGTGCCATTTCCATATCGGACTCAACGCCCTTTTCCGGTGTGATTGTAACAACTTCGCCCGGTAAGACATCACGGACAAATTCGGCACCGATGGTATCCAGCGCACAGGTCTCGGATGCTAAGATATAAGCATTGTCACGCTTACCGATGCAAAGTGGCTTAAAGCCGAAAGGATCTCTGGCACCGATCAGTTTTCGTGGAGAAGCCACAACAAGTGCATAGGCACCTTTTAACTTCATGCAGGCGCGGCGTACTGCCTCCTCTGCAGTCTTAGACTGCAAGCGCTCTCTGGCAATATGATAGGCAATGACCTCGGAGTCGATCGTTGTCTGGAAAATGGCTCCGGTATATTCCAGATCCTTTTTTAATTCCTTGGCATTGATCAGATTTCCATTGTGTGCCAGCGCCAGCGTTCCCTTGACATAATTTAAAACGAGAGGCTGTGCATTTTCTCTGGTGGACTCTCCTGCGGTCGAATAACGGACATGTCCTACACCAATGTCACCCCGCATCTTTTCCAAGGTCTCGCCGTCAAAAACCTCATTGACAAGTCCCATCCCCTTATAAGAAGTGACCTTGCCCTTTGGTCCGCTCGTCTCACTAACGGCAATACCGCAGCTTTCCTGTCCCCTGTGCTGTAAGGCAAACAAGCCATAGTAAATAGAGGAAGCCACGTCACCGCCGTCAAAATCATACATGCCAAAGACACCACATTCTTCATGCAGTCCTTCAAACGGCATAGCCTTATTTGAATCTGTTGTCGTCATCTGCATCTCCTGTCTACGCTCCAAATTTCTTTCCTGTCAGCATTTCAAATGCTTCTTTGTATTTTGCGATGGTCTTGTCAATGACATCCTGGGGAAGCAGATAATCGCTGTCCGGATTTGCCTTTAACCAGTTTCTTACAAACTGCTTGTCAAAAGAAGGCTGTCCCTGTCCTGCCTGATAGCCCTCCAATGGCCAGAATCTGGAAGAATCCGGTGTCAGCATCTCATCAGCCAAAACGACATTGCCATCCTCATCCAGACCAAACTCAAACTTGGTATCTGCAATGATGATGCCCTTGGTAAGTGCATAGTCTGCACATTTCTTGTAAAGTGCAAGTGTATATTCCTTGATCTTGGAAGCATATTCCTCTCCCTTGCCCGGGAAAGCCTTTTCCAATACTTCTACAGACTGTTCGTAAGAAATATTTTCATCATGCAGACCGATCTCAGCCTTTGTTGACGGTGTATAGATCGGTTCCGGCAATTTTTCAGACTCCTGTAAACCAACCGGAAGGGTGATGCCGCATACTGTGCCGTTCTCCTGATAACTAGCCCAGCCGCTTCCTGTGATGTAACCACGGACGATACATTCGATCGGAATCATCTGCAACTTTTTACACATCATGCTCTTTCCTTCATATTCCTTATTCTGGAAGAACTCCGGCATATCTTTCACATCCACTGAGATCATGTGGTTTGGAACGATATCCTTGGTGTAATCGAACCAGAACTTGGACATCTGTGTCAGGATTGCTCCCTTGTCTACGATCTTGTTCTTTAAGATCACGTCAAATGCAGAGATACGATCGGTGGCTACCATGATGATGCTGTCACCATTATCGTAAACTTCGCGGACCTTGCCTTCTTTCATTGGTTTCATTTGTCTTTCCTCCATTATCCTTAATTATTTATGCTTTTATGATATACGCCTGCAAAATACAGGCGGATCTTACTTTTTGATCAAAAGTGACTTGCCTGTCATTTCTTCCGGCTGTTCCATACCCATCAGTTCGATGAGGGTCGGAATGATATCTGCTAAGCATCCATTTTCACGAAGACCATAGGAAGGATCTGCGTTTACCAGGATGAATGGTACCGGATTGGTCGTGTGTGCGGTCAGCGGCTCACCTGTCTCGTAGTTTACTAACTGCTCGCAGTTACCATGATCTGCACAGATGAACATGGTGCCGTCTACAGACTTCAAGGCTTCTACTGCACGTCCCACACAGGAGTCAACGGCTTCTACCGCTTTGATGGCTGCTGCCTCAACGCCGGTATGACCTACCATGTCCGGATTTGCAAAATTGATGATGATCACATCATATTTGTCAGAAGTGATCGCATCACATAATTTGTCACATACTTCATAAGCACTCATTTCCGGCTGAAGATCATAAGTTGCAACCTTTGGAGACTTTACAAGGATGCGGTCTTCGCCCGGGTTCGGCTCCTCTACACCACCGTTGAAGAAGAAAGTAACATGCGCATACTTTTCTGTCTCGGCAATTCTTGCCTGGGTCTTTCCATGTGCTGCTAAAAATTCGCCGAAAGTATTGTGTAACTCTACCTTGTGGAAAGCGATCTCCTTATTCGGGATTGTCACATCATACTCGGTAAAGCATACATAGGTAAGCGGCAGACGCTGACCTCTGTCAAATCCGTCAAAATCATCACTGCAGAAGGCTCTTGTGATCTCTCTCGCACGATCCGGGCG
The DNA here is from genome assembly GCF_014287435.1 of Roseburia lenta. GTDB lineage: Bacteria > Bacillota > Clostridia > Lachnospirales > Lachnospiraceae > Pararoseburia > Pararoseburia lenta. The sequence goes on along the minus strand of NZ_JACOPG010000004.1, from coordinate 321,803 downwards.
GAAGTTAAAGAAGATCACGCTGTCATCTGCGGATACCTTGCCGATCGCCTGACCATCTTCTGTGATCACGGTCGGGATCACAAACTCATCCGTCTTGCCATCATCATAGGATGCCTGCATAGCACTGACAGCATCGCTTGCTGTATTGCCCTCGCCAAGAGTAAGTACACGGTAGGCCTTTTCCACACGATCCCAACGATTGTCACGATCCATGGCATAATAACGACCGGAAAGACTGGCGATCTTACCGACACCGATCTTTGCCATCTCCTCTTCTAAAGCCTTGACATACTCAATACCACTGGTCGGTGCTGTGTCACGGCCGTCCATAAATCCATGGACATAAACCTTGCTCAAGCCCTCGCGCTTTGCCATCTCGAGCAATCCATATAAATGGGTAATGTGGCTGTGCACACCACCATCTGATAAAAGTCCGAATAAATGAAGGGCAGAATCCTTTGCCTTAGCATTCTCCATTGCTTTTTTCAAAGCCTCATTCTGGAAGAAATCTCCGTCCTCGATTTCTTTGGTAATACGGGTCAGTTCCTGATATACGATACGTCCTGCGCCCATATTCAGGTGTCCTACCTCAGAGTTTCCCATCTGTCCGTCCGGGAGTCCAACCGCAAGTCCGCTGGCATTTCCCTTAACATAAGGATAGTTCTGCATCAAACTATCGATATTTGGTGTATTTGCCTCATATACGGCATTTGCTTCGTGTCTGTCATTCAGACCAAATCCATCTAAGATCATTAAAACAACTGGCTTCTTGCTCATTCTCTTTTCCTCTTTTCTCTGAAATTATATTTATTCTATCCCGATTTCATGGTAAAAATCAATGGACACAATAACTAAAAAACATGCACTTTACACTTGAACTAATGGACAAGTAGATAGCCGTCACCATCAAAAGCTATCTGGTCCGAATATCCTTCTACATCAGCAAGGATCTGGCGGTATTTTTCCGGGTCGGATACCAGTTCCAGATTTCCTCCCGAAAAATGACACGGCAGGAGTCTTGCACTCAGTGTCCCGGAATCATCAATGATGATCTGTGCCATGGCAGTATCATAATCATCCGGCATTTCTGCTTCCTGCGAAAAATAGAAATTTCCCAGACTGTAAAAGACCGGAACACCATCCATGATGTCTGCCCCCTGCAAACAGTGCGGATGAGCGCCTATGATGGCATCCGCTCCTGCCGCCACAAAATCTTTTGCCAGTTTGACCTGGTCACTGCCGTATTGATGTGTGTGTTCCGTGCCCCAATGCACATAGCAGATCACATAATCGGCATTTTGCTTTGCCTGTGCGATCTGGGCTACATATTTCGCCGAGTCCAAAGTCTTTAGGACTCCGGGACTGTCCTCGGTCGCTTCCTTGGTGTATTTGGTGCTCCGCTCGATCTGGGTCGCCGCCACGATGGCGATCTTCTTGCCGTTTGCAATGAAAAAAATCGGCTCCGATGCCTCCTCCAGGTTCCTGCCGGCACCGATATAAGGGATATTCTGCGCCTTTAAGGTATCTAAGGTATCCAAAAAGGCATTTTCTCCAAAGTCATAGACATGATTGTTGGCAAGTCCCGCGACATCTACGCCCAGGAGCACGAGGTTCTGGCAGGTCTTTGGATCTCCGCGGAAGGTATAGGCTTTTCCCGCCAGTGCCTGTCCACGTGTCGAGTAGACAAACTCGTTGTTGATGGTCATGATATCTGCATTAAGCATTTCCTGACGCAGATCTGCCCCCAGGCATTTGGTGATATCATCCCCCACACTGTGATAATAGTCTGTCGTCCCCACGCCCTCAGCCAGAGAAAAATCACCGGTAAAATCCAGCACGATACGATCTGCATCCTGACACTCTTTAACATACGTCTTGTCATAGGCATACTGCTGGATCCCAGTCTCCATACAATAATCATACCACAAAACATGGATACTGTTCCCTGTGATTTCGTACCAAATCTCTCCATCGTCCAACTGGGCATAAGAAGCGATCTTTTCCAACTGCTCTATACCATAGTTGCCGGTGAACCAGGAAAGAAACTCCTCGTCGATCGGATGGTTTCCTATAAATTCTTTTGTACTTTTGTTGAGTATGGCATCATAGGCCTGATCCACGTTGGAAATGTTTAAAAGTTCTTCCTTTTCCGTGGTCTCCTCCTGCTTCTCTTCCTGTCCGTCGGACTTTTGTGCACGCCGGATAAAGTCTGCCCCAAAGAGCAGATACCAGACCAAAGCGATCATGGCGATCACAAAGACCGCCGCCACGATGCCCACGTAATTCTTACTCTTTTTCATCCATCAGTTTGAGCACACGCACGACTGCTTCCTTGGCACCCTCATTATCCTGATCTGCCGCCATGCGATAGTATGCCAGTGCCGTGCTGTAGTTCTGCTCTACTCCAATACCGTTTTCAAACAAATATCCCAAATTGATCTGTGCAACCGCATAACCCTGCATAGCAGCCAGTTTCTGATAATAGATTGCCTGATCAATATCTGTTTCCACGCCAAATCCATTATAGTAAAGGTAGCCGATCTGGTTCAAAGCCGGAGCATAGTCCTGATCTGCGGCGCTCTGATACCACTGTAAGGCTTCCTTATAATCCTGATCGCAGCCAAAACCGTTTTCAAACATCTGTCCCATATAATACTGTGCCATGGCATAATCCTTGCCTGCCGCTGTCTTGAAACACTTCATGGCTTCCTCATAATCCTGTGCCACGCCCTCACCACGCATATACATCATGCCAAGATCCGTCGCCGCAGCATTTGGAAGATAAGCGTCATAGATGGTAAGGTCTTTGAGTTCTGCCACCTGCTCATATATGCTCATCGCCTGTGCATAATCCTGCGCACAACCGATACCGTTCTCTAAAAGATAAGCCATATAATACTGCCCTACCGGAATGCCCTTTTGGTAGGCAAGATTGATATTTTCATATGCCTTAGCAGGTCTGTCTGCCTCATCCCCATAACCTGCCAGATATGTGCGCGCCAAGCCTACATATGCCCGCTCACTTCCGGCATCGATCGCCGTCTGGAAATAGTCTGCTGCCTGGTCCAGATCCACATCCTGCGTAATACCGTTGAGGGCATAATATCCCAGTACACAAAGTGCATCGGTATTTCCCACTTCTCCTGCGGATTCATACCACTTTTTTGCCTCTGTAAAATCCTGTTCGCAGTCCTCACTGCCATAATCATAACGATTTGCCAGTTCCATCATGGCTTCTTCATCGTTATCCGCACCCAGCACTTCCAATTCCTTGATCGACAACTGACCGTAGTCGGAGACTTCCTGTTTTGCCACTTCTTTGACGGTCTCCTTAGTCTCTTTTTTATCTGTTTTGCCGCATCCTGCCAGTAAGCAGGCGGTAAGTATAAGTCCTATAACAAGTCCACGCTTCATTTGTATCTATTCCTCCTGTCAAAAATACGCATTTCTTTTCGATCCATACGCACCTAACCACGGCTTATTTTAGCATATATAAAGAAGTGTCACAAGAGAAAAAGGAGACATCCAGAATTGGATGTCTCCTAGAGTTACAATAGCAGTTGTAACGATGCCATTATGCATTATAATTTACGATCTTGCCAAAATCTGCCTTCAAAGAAGCACCGCCGACAAGTCCGCCATCAATGTCAGGCTTTGCAAAAAGTTCTGCAGCATTGCCTGCATTTACAGATCCGCCATACTGGATGCGGATTGCTTCTGCTGTAGCCTCATCATATACTTCTGCGATGCATTTTCTGATTGCGCCGCATACTTCTTCTGCCTGATCGCTTGTTGCGGTCTCGCCTGTTCCGATTGCCCAGATTGGCTCATAAGCAATGACTGCCTTCTTTGCCTGATCTGCTGTGACATTCTGGAATGCGATCTTGATCTGCATACGGATCCATTCAATGTAGATACCCTGTTTTCTCTGGGTCAAAGTCTCACCACAGCAGATGATCGGTGTCAAACCATGTTCAAATGCCTTTAAGACCTTCTTATTTACAGTCTCGTCTGTCTCAGCGAAGTATTCTCTTCTCTCTGAGTGTCCGAGTACCACGTACTCTACGCCTGCATCTGTAAGCATGTTTGGAGCGATCTCGCCTGTGTAAGCGCCACTCTCCTCAAAATACATATTTTCTGCACCAATGTGGATATTGGTTCCCTTTGCAGCCTCAACTGCAGGAATGATATCAATTGCCGGTACACAAAATACTACATCTACGTCATCATTCGCTACTAACGGCTTTAATTCGTTGATCAAAGCAACTGCCTCGCTTGGAGTCTTGTTCATTTTCCAGTTGCCTGCAATAATCTTTGTTCTTGCCATTATAATAACCCCTTTTCTTATTTATCGTTTGCTGCTGCTACACCAGGAAGTTCCTTACCCTCTAAGAATTCCAAAGATGCGCCGCCACCGGTAGAGATATGTGTCATCTTGTCGCCGAAGCCAAGGTTGTTTGCTGCGGATGCAGAGTCACCACCACCGATAATGGTTGTTCCATCGATATTTGCAAGTGCTTCACAAATAGCGATCGTTCCCTTTGCAAAGTTTGGCATTTCAAAACATCCCATTGGTCCGTTCCAAACAACAGTCTTTGCATCTTTGATCGCATCGGTAAAGAGTTTGCATGTCTTAGGTCCGATATCCATACCTTCCATGTCGTCCGGGATCTCTCCACGGTCTACGACCTTGAAGTTGCAGTCGTTCTTGAAGTCATCACCTACAACGGTATCGATAGGGATCAAAAGTTTAACGCCTTTTTCCTTTGCCTTTTCTTCCATCTGAAGTGCATACTCCATGTAATCCTTCTCAAGAAGAGACTTTCCTACAGGCTCGCCATGTGCAGCCATAAAGGTATATGCCATACCACCGCCAATGATCAAAGTATCTACCTTGTCAAGGAGGTTCTCGATAACAGAAATCTTAGAAGAAACCTTTGCTCCACCAAGGATAGCAACGAACGGACGAACCGGATTCTCTACTGCGTTTCCGAGGAAATCGATCTCTTTCTGCATCAAGTAACCAACAACTGCGGTGTCAACATACTTTGTCACACCAACATTTGAGCAATGTGCTCTGTGTGCTGTACCGAATGCATCATTTACAAATACATCACAAAGGGATGCCAGATCCTTAGAGAACTCGTCTCCGTTCTTGGTCTCCTCTGCACGGTATCTTGTGTTCTCAAGTAAGATGATGTCGCCATCTTTCATTGCTTCTACAGCAGCCTTAGCATTTGGTCCTACAACTTCCGGATCTGCTGCGAATTTTACTTCCTGTCCTAAGAGTTCTGTAAGTCTCTTAGCAACCGGTGCTAAAGAAAGTTCCGGAACCGGCTCTCCCTTTGGCTTGCCAAGATGTGAACAAAGGATCACCTTGCCACCGTCAGCAACCAGTTTCTTGATGGTAGGAAGTGCCTGTACCAGACGGTTCTCATCTGTGATCTTGCCATCAATAAGAGGCACATTAAAGTCGCATCTGCAAAGAACGCGCAGACCCTTTACATTGATGTCATCGATTGATTTTTTATTTAATCCCATGATTAAATCCTCCACTCTTTTAATAAAAAAGAGGTCCGGTCCCAACGACCGGACCCCATGTTGGCTAGGACTATGCTAACTCAGAGAAATACTTGATTGTACGAACCATCTGAGATGTGTAACTGTTCTCATTGTCATACCAAGAAACAACCTGTACTAAGTTGTCTTCTCCAACCATTGTCTGTGTAGCATCGAAGATTGAACCATATGTGCTTCCGATGATATCAGAAGAAACGATCTCATCCTCATTGTATCCGAATGACTCTGTAGCTGCTGCCTTCATTGCTGCGTTGATCTCTTCAACTGTGCAAGACTTCTCAACAGTAGCAACAAGGATTGTTGTAGAACCTGTTGGGCATGGAACACGCTGTGCAGATCCGATCAACTTTCCGTTCAACTCAGGAATTACAAGACCGATTGCCTTTGCAGCACCTGTTGAGTTAGGAACGATATTAACTGCAGCTGCACGAGATCTTCTAAGGTCACCCTTTCTCTGTGGTCCATCAAGTGTCATCTGATCACCTGTGTATGAGTGGATTGTGCTCATGATACCAGACTTGATACCGAAAGCATCGTTAAGAGCCTTAGCCATTGGTGCCAAGCAGTTTGTTGTACAAGAAGCTGCTGAGATGATCTTGTCATCTGGAGTCAATGTCTTATGGTTTACATTGTAAACGATTGTAGGAAGATCATTTCCTGCAGGTGCAGAAATAACAACCTTACGAGCACCAGCGTTGATATGAGCCTGTGCCTTTTCCTTGCTTGTGTAGAATCCAGAACACTCTAATACTACGTCTACCTTTAATTCACCCCATGGGCAATTGTTTGCATCCGGGAAAGCGTAGATCTTGATTTCCTTGCCATCAACTGTGATAGAATCTTCTCCAGCAGATACTGTATCAGCCAAAGCATACTTACCCTGTGATGAATCATACTTTAACAGATGTGCTAACATCTTTGGGCTTGTCAAGTCGTTGATTGCAACTACTTCATATCCTTCTGCTCCAAACATCTGTCTGAATGCAAGACGACCAATACGGCCGAATCCATTAATCGCTACTCTTACTGCCATTTTAAATTCCTCCTAAGATTTAAAAATACTATGTCTAGGGAATAACATTCCCAAACTGACTTCATTTTAACCAATTTCTACCTACATTTCAACCCCAAAAACAAAGTTTGATAATTTTTTCACTAAGGTTTTTCCTCTGTCCTGACATTTTGCGGATTCGTTGCATTTTATGCGACATTTTTCTATAATTGGTAAGTGAATGGAGGTACTTTGCCAATGAAACTTTGGGACAATCACATGCACTGTCATTTTTCCGGTGACAGTGACGCGGATCCTTTGGATATGATAGAAAAAGCCAGACAGTTGGGTCTGTCCGGCATTACATTTACAGACCACTTGGATTTAGACTATAAGGAAGAACCGCATCTTTTCGATCTGGATCTGGATGCTTGCGAAAAAGCCATGCCGGCTTTGCAAAAAGAGGCTGCGCCTTTCTTTGTACTTCATGGCTTGGAACTGGGTCTGCAACCGCATCTTGCACAAAAGCATGCCGATCTGCTTGCATCCTATGCCTTTGACTATGTCATCGGCTCTGTGCATGTCGTACATACGCGAGATCCTTACTACCCTGTTTATTTTGAGAGGCGCGATCCTGCGGAAGCCTATACAGAATATTATCAGGCCGTCTATGAGAACCTGGCGGCATTTCACAATTTTGACGCTCTGGGGCATTTGGACTATGTCTTTCGCTATGGACCGCAGGATCCTGCCCAGCCTTACGATACTTACACGCCATATGCGCCGCTGATCGATGATATCCTGCGTTTTCTCATTGCACATGATATTGCACTGGAAGTCAACACCGGTGCCTTCCGCTGTGGGCTTTCTGTGCCAAATCCATGCCCGCAGATCCTAAAGCGCTACCATGAACTCGGCGGAAAACTGATCACGATCGGTGCAGATGCACACAACCCCAGCGATATTGCATTAGGCTTTGACCGTCTGCCGGGCTTTCTTGCCTCCTGTGGATTTGACGAATATATGGTCTATCTCCACCGTGTGCCGCATCCACATAGCATCTACTAATTTTCCGGCATATAAAAAATGCTTCTGCACATTTTCGCGCCAAGCACAAAAAGAGCCATCTCGTAATGAGATGGCTCTCTGATTTCTAATATAACATCTCTTGAACGATCGTGCCGCCTCCGGCAACATAATGTCCATCATAAAGGACAACTGCCTGCCCCGGTGTGACCGCGCGTACCGGTTCTTCAAAGTCCAGCCGCATCTGTCCGTCTGCAAGCATTTTCACATGGCACTTGGTGCCCTTGTGGGAATAACGGATCTTGGCAAGGAATTCCTGTCCGTCCAAGAATTCCGGCACAGCCATGCAGTTGATCTGGTCTGCGACCAGATGATCCGTAAAGACATCGTCATCATCGCCCAGAACAACACGGTTATTTTTCGCATCGATCTCCTTGACAAAAATGCGCTTGCCTACAGAAATGCCAAGTCCCCTACGCTGTCCAATCGTATAATGCGTAACGCCCTCATGTTTTCCAACAACTGTACCGTCGCTCAGGACAAAATCCCCCGGTCCCGGTACACGATCCGGTGCGGCCTCATCAATAAAGGATGCATAGTCATTATCCGGTATAAAACAGATATCCTGACTGTCCTTTTTGTGTGCCACCGGAAGTCCAAGATCTTCCGCGATCTGCCGGATCTGATCCTTGTGATAGACACCGACCGGCATCAATGTATGCGACAGTTGTTCCTGGGTCAGGTTATAAAGCGCATAAGTCTGATCCTTAGCAGCCGTCACAGAGTTGGTGATCGCATATCTTCCATTGGGTAGCTGCGCGATCCTTGCATAATGACCGGTCGCGATATAATCTGCGCCGATGGAGAGCGCACGGTCTAAAAGTGCCTCCCACTTGACATAGCGGTTGCAGGCATTGCAAGGATTAGGGGTACGCCCCTGTAAATATTCTTCCACAAAATAATCCATGACCTTATGCTTGAACTCTGATTTAAAGTTCATCACATAATAAGGGATCTCCAGCCTTGCAGCCACACGTCTGGCGTCATCTACCGCAGAAAGCCCACAGCAGCCGCCATTTTCCTCCTGCACAAATTCATCCTCATCCTGCCAGATCTGCATGGTCACACCGATCACATCATAGCCCTGTTCTTTTAAAAGATATGCCGCCACGGAGGAGTCTACTCCTCCGGACATACCAACAACTACTTTTTGTTTCAATTAGTATTCTTCCTCTTCTTCCAGTTCCTCGATATCATTGACTGGTGGCTCCAAGCCCTCGATCTTGATGCCATTTTTCTGTGCATAATCCCAGAGTGCTGCATGGATCGCCTGCTCTGCCAAAAGGGAACAGTGAACCTTTACAGGTGGAAGTCCGTCCAGAGCCTCCATAACTGCCTTATTGGTAACTTCCAAAGCTTCCTGTACCGTCTTTCCTGCAACAAGTTCCGTTGCCATACTGCTGGTTGCCACTGCTGCGCCACAGCCAAATGTCTTGAACTTTGCTTCTTTGATAATACCATTTTCGTCAATATCCAGATACATTCTCATGATATCGCCACACTTAGCGTTACCAACCGTACCTACGCCACTCGGATTTTCCATTTCTCCGACATTTCTTGGATTTTGAAAATGATCCATTACCTTTTCACTATACATAATTTTTCCTCCGTTTTAAATACTTATGACAAATGTTTTTTCGCATAGTCCTCATAAAGTGGTGACATGCTGCGAAGTTTTGCAACAATTTCTTTCAAATGATCCACAACATAATCCAACTGTTCCTTGGTGATCTCATCACTTAAGGTCAGGCGAAGGGATCCATGTGCGATCTCATGTGGCAGACCGATTGCTAAAAGGACATGGGATGGATCTAGGGATCCTGATGTACATGCAGATCCTGATGATCCACAGATACCAGCCATATCCAACATGATCAACATTGACTCGCCCTCAATAAAACGGAAGCAGAAATTAATGTTGTTTGGCAGCCTCTTAACTCTGTGTCCGTTTAATTTTGCAAACGGAATTTCATCTTCTATTCTTGCAATCAGATAGTCACGAAGTTCGCTTTCCTTTTTGATACGCTCATCCATGGTTGCCATAGCAATCTCAACCGCCTTGTCAAGTCCAACGATACCCGGCACATTTTCCGTTCCGGCACGACGCTTTCTTTCCTGGGCACCACCATGGATAAAGGATTTTAATTTAAGTCCCTGACGAATGTAAAGGAAACCAATACCTTTTGGTCCATTTAGTTTGTGTCCACTGGCGCTCAAAAGATCGATATGCATCTTTTCCACATCGATCGGCACCTGGGCATATGCCTGTACAGCATCTGTATGGAATAAAATGCCATGTTCATGTGCGATGGCACCAATCTCCTCGATCGGTTCAATGGTTCCGATCTCATTGTTAGCAAACATCACTGAGATCAGAATGGTATCCGGGCGGATTGCCTTCTTGACATCTTCCGGGGAAACCAGCCCGTCTGCATCCACATCCAGATATGTCACTTCATAGCCCTGCTGTTCCAGATAAGCGCAAGTATGCAGGATGGCATGATGTTCGATCTTGGTCGTGATGATGTGTTTTCCCTTATCCTTGTAGGCCTCTGCAACACCCTTTAATGCCCAGTTGTCTGACTCACTTCCGCCTGCAGTAAAATATATATTTGAAGCCTTGGTTCCGATGGAGGATCCGATCGTCTCTCTGGCATCTTCAATCGCCTGCTTACACTTCTGTCCAAAATCATAAACGGCAGATGCATTTCCATAAATCTCTGTAAAATAAGGAAGCATTGCTTCCACAACTTCCGGTCTGACTTTTGTCGTAGCCGCATTGTCCAAATAAACAAATTCTTTCATAAGTTTTCACCTCGTTTTATTTCCTACCTTTTTACTAGGATATTGATATACTAGCATTCCCATTTTGTTCTGTCAACCAAATTCTAACATATAATGTTAAAAATGTTTTTTGGATGGAAATCTCTTGCGAAAAAATACTCACCCCGTCTATTCTGGTGCATTACTTCTTACAATTACCGGGCTTTTCTGTCGTCTTTTAGGCTTTTATTATAAGATCTTTTTGTCACGCGCCATCGGTGCAAAGGAACTCGGACTTTACCAACTGGCAATGCCCCTCTTGGCAGTAGGAATAGCCTTTGCCAACTCCGGCATCCACACCGCTATCTCCCGTTTTGTCGCCAAAAGTTCTTCCGCCAAAGATGGCAGGGAAAAATCCTACCTGGCTATGGGAATGTGCCTCTCCCTTGCCCTGAGCGCCGTCTTTTGCATCCCCTGTCTGCTTTTTGCTGACAGCATCGCAGCCGGACTCTTTCATGAGCCTTCCATAAAGACACTCCTCTATCCGCTCATCTTGTGCATCCCCTTAGAATGCATCCATGGATGTATCAACGGTTATTACTATGGTCTGCAAAAATCAAAGATTCCATCCATCGGACAGTGCATTGAACAAGTGGTACGCATCGGCAGTGTTATGGGCATCTACTATATTACCATACATAGCGGTCTGCCTTTCACGAAATTTCATGCCATGCTAGGGCTCCTCCTGGGCGAGATCGCAGCAACCTTTTATTACTTAAATCTCCTGTCCCTCAGCCAGAAGCAGATCCGGCAAAAGCCGAGCGCACAAGTCAACACCACCTGCAAAGATCTTTTGTCCATGGCTTGTCCCCTGACCGCCACCCGCCTGCTCCTCACTGTCTTACACGGCATTGAAAATATCATGATCCCGCTTTGTCTGGTGCGCTTCGGGCTGACCAATACCCAGTCCCTCAGCATCTATGGCATCTACAGCGGTATGGCTCTGCCCATGATCTTTTTTCCGACCGTCCTTTCCAACTCCATCGCGGTCATGCTCCTGCCCTCGATCTCGCGCGCCAAGGAAGAAGGCAGGAACTATTATATCCGGCATTCCATCACCGTTGGCTTTTTCCTCTGCATGTTCTTAGGCTTTTTATGTTCCTTTTTCTTTTATTTTTTCAGCCCTTTGATCGGGCAGAAAATATTTGCAAACGAAGTCGCCGGTATCTACATCCGCACCCTGTCCTGGCTGTGTCCTTTTCTTTTTCTCGGCACGACCATGAACAGCATCTTAAACGGTCTTGGTAATGTCAAAGATACCTTTTTTAACAGCATGACCGGTGCCCTGATCCGTCTTGCCTTCATCTTCTTTGGCATCCCGCTTTACGGCTTCCGCGCCTTCCTGCTTGGCGTCCTGTGCAGTCAGGTCGTATCGGCTTTCATGGCATACCTGCGCCTGCTTTCCATCACATGCAAAAAGAATGCGTAAAAAAACCGTTGTAAGGCTGTCCTTACAACGGTCCTGACTTCGATTTTATCTTATGCTATCTTTTGCGCTTTTTATGCATAAATATATTTCTTTTCAAAATCATCGATACAAAGCGGTTTGTCATACAGATAGCCCTGAATGACATCACAACCGCAGGAAACGATCTTCTGCTTTTCTTCCTCGGTCTCTACCCCTTCGCACAAGACCTCAAACTCGATCTCCTTAAAGGTGTTGACCAGATTGGAAAGAATGGTCATTCCCATCTGATTTTGGATGGAATGTAAAACAAATCCACGATCAAACTTGATCACATTTGCCGGAACCTGTCCTAAAACATATAAGGAATTATAGCCGGAACCAAAATCATCTAAAGCGATCCGGTAGCCCTTCTCGCGCAGGTGGTTCATTTTAGCAATGATCATTTCCAGATCCTTGACCAGCACTGTCTCCGTCAATTCAAATTCGATATATTGTTTGTCCAGCCCTGCATCTTCCACCAGATGATCCAGAGATTCAATAAAACGATCTTCCAAAAGGTCCACGCGCGACAGATTGACCGAGATCGGGAAAAGTTCATGTCCGTCATCCCGCCATTTACTAAGAAGTTCTACGCTTTTTACCAGCACCTGATAATCCAGTCTGGAAACGATCCCAGCCTGCTCTAAGATCGGCACATAGATCGCCGGTGACAAGATCTCGCCGTCCTCGTCACAAAAACGTGACAGAGCCTCCGCACCAATGATACGGTCATTCTTGGCAGAACATTTTGGCTGTAAATAGACCTGGATCCCGTCTGTATCAATGGCATGTTCAAAATTTGGAATAATACTTGCCTTCTTGATGGATCTGCGGCGCAGGTCTTCGGAATAAAAAGCAACCGTATTTGAATAACTATGCCGGATGCTCCTGCGTGCATAGCGTGCATTGTCCTGTGCATAGATAAAACTGTCTCCCGGCTGCATGACGTACAGACCGCACTCCACATGGATCTTGACACGGTCATAATGCTCACTGACTCGCTCTAAGAAGCGGTCTGCAATATCCTGATAAAAGGCTAAGATCTCCTCATCGCTATCTCCACCCGCCTCACAGAGAACTAATAAATGGTCCACATAACTCATGCTTCCCAAAATACTCTTTTTGTTTTCCCGGCAAAAATAATCCACCATAAGTGTGATCAGCCAGTCCCCTTTTGCTGTCCCATAGATCTCATTAAAATACTTGAGATTGCGCAGATTAAAACTGGCAAGTACCGGTTTTTTCATCTCCACTACCACCTTGGATCCCAGCATCTTAAAACGCTCTAAAGATGGTAATTCTTCTGTTTTGTGTTCTAAAATCTTATTTAACATTTTTAATTAAACTCCCACATGGATTCTATCATCAGTTACCGCAAAGTGCAACAAAAAAATTCATCGCGCTCTTGACATCATACATATTATGCCAAAATGCGACGAACTTTTTGTCGAATCCTCTGGATAGCGTTATCAATATTCTTTTCTGTCTTGTCCATCTTTACGGCGATCGTATGATAGTCCAGTCCCTGTACCATGTAAAAAAAGACTTCCAGTTCCATCTTGCTCAGATTTTTGATGATCTGTTCTACGATCTGCTCTGTCTTTTCCGCATCGATCCATACATTTTCCGGATTCTGCACATCATCCGCCAAGATATTCTCGATGATCTGCCGGTTTGGGCTCTCCTCGTCCTCCGAATCAAAGATCGACACATAGGAATTGAGCGGCTGGTTCTTCTTGCGATCCGCCGCCTCGATCGCCTTATAGATCTGCCGGCTGATGCAGAGCCTTGCAAAATGCGAAAAGCTCACTTGCGTCTGTGGGTCATAATCCTGGATCGCCTTGAAAAGACCGACCATGCCCTCCTGCACGACATCCTGTTCTTCACTGCCTTTGATAAAGAACTTTTTGCCGTAAGCAGAAACCACTTTTTGATATTTTTTGCACAGATGCTCCATGGCTGCAAAATCGCCTGCGCGATAGGCTGCTACCAAGACTTCATCCGTCATCTCGTCATATCTGTCCATGGGCTCCCCTATTTTTTCAAAAGCCGCTGCCGCACGATCTCATACGTCAGCACGCCTGTTGCAACAGAAACATTCAGGGAATCGATATCCCCTTTCATCGGGATGGATGCCACGAAATCACAGTGCTTTTTCACAAGGTCACTGACACCGCTTCCCTCATTGCCCATCACAAGTCCGATTGGTCCTGTCAGGTTCAGATCATACATGGTGCTTCCGCCCATATCCGCACAGACGAACCACATACCTTCCTGTTTGAGTGTTTCGATGGTCTGGGACAGATTTGTCACCTTTGCGACCGGTGTATAATTGATGGCTCCGGCACTTGCCTTTGCCACGGTTGCCGTCAATCCTACTGCACGTCTTTTGGGGATAACCACGCCATGCGCCCCCGCCAGATTTGCCGTACGGATGATGGCGCCCAGATTGTGGGGATCTTCCACATTATCCAAAAAGATCAAAAACGGATCTTCGCCGGCATCCTTTGCCTTTTGTAACATATCATCGATACTGGCATAGGTGTAGGCAGCCGCATAAGCGATCACGCCCTGATGCTTTCCGGTCTCAGAAATCTGATCCAGACGCTCCTTGGTCACATAAGAAATGATCGTGTCGTGCTTTTTTGCCTCTCTTTGGATCGTCCGGATCGGTCCGTCCATGCAGCCGTCCAAGAGAAACAACTTGTCTATGGTCTTGCCTGAGCGAAATGCCTCCAACACGGCATTTCTTCCCTCTATTGTAAGGCTTTGTGTCTCTTCCATTCTTTATCCTTTCCTGCTTATAATAAATGACAGCGTTCCAGCCCAATGCTGACCACTTCCATCATGCGCTCCATCTGATCGGTCAGATAGAGATATCCCATCAATGCCTCAAATCCCGTAGCACTGCGGTAGTCCGTCACCGTTGCATTCTTTGCCATGGTGTGTGACTTGGCATTGCGCCCTCTGCGGTAAATATCCTTTTCCGTATCCGTCAGCACATCCATCAGTGCCTCCGCCATGATCGCCTGCGAATGTGCCTTGACGACATGGCTGGTCTTGTGATGCAGTTGATTGACCGGCGTATTGCCCCTGCCTACCACAATGGAGCGGATAATCACATCAAAGATCCCGTCCCCGATATAAGCCAGTGTCAGCGGCGAGTAGGTACGGATATCAACGTCAGCGATCGCAAATTTATCTTTGATCTCTTGATTTAGGCTTTTTTCCATTTTACCCCTTCTCTGGTATCTTCCAGTACAATGCCCTTTGCCAAAAGTTCGTCACGGATGGCATCTGCTCTGGCAAAATCACGGTTCTTTCTTGCCTGCTGACGTTCCTCGATCATTGCCTCAATGTCAGAATCCAGCATTTCTTCCTTGGTCTCTACGATAATACCGAGCACATCGCAAAGTGTCTTTAACTCGTCCAAAAGTGCCTGCACATATGCCTTGGAGGAAGATCCGTCTGCATTCTGGTTGGCATATTTTACCAGTTCAAAAATAGAAGAGATCGCGTCTGCCGTGTTAAAATCATCTTCCATGGCCGCCTTGAACTTGTCTACATAGTTCTTTGCTTCTGCAAGTTTTGCTTCCTCGCCGTCCAAAAATGCCTCTGCCTCTGCGTGATCTGCTAAGAACTGCAGATTGGATGCTGCGGTACGGATACGCTCCAGACCATTCTTTGCGGCTTCCATCAGTTCTGCGCTGAAGTTGAGCGGGCTGCGGTAATGTGCCTGCAACATAAAGAAACGCAGAACCTGCAGGTCATATTTTTCGCCGATCTCCCTTACGGTAAAGAAATTGCCCAGAGACTTGCTCATCTTTTTGTTGTCAATATTGAGGAAACCATTGTGCATCCAATATTTGGAGAATTCTACTCCATTGGCTGCCTCACTCTGTGCGATCTCATTTTCATGATGCGGGAAGATCAGATCTTCGC
Organism: Roseburia lenta; assembly: GCF_014287435.1. Classification (GTDB taxonomy): domain Bacteria; phylum Bacillota; class Clostridia; order Lachnospirales; family Lachnospiraceae; genus Pararoseburia; species Pararoseburia lenta. The sequence goes on along the minus strand of NZ_JACOPG010000004.1, from coordinate 305,934 downwards.
CACCGGCATGGATATCGATCTCATCGCCCAGATAATGCTTTGCCATAACAGAGCACTCGATATGCCAGCCTGGACGTCCGTCGCACCATGGAGACTCCCAGTATGGCTCGCCATCCTTTTTTGGTTTCCAGAGCACAAAGTCAAAGTCATCTTCCTTTTCGTCTCCGACTACCTTGATGCTTCTGTGTCCGGCTTCCAGATCGTCCAGATTTTTATGAGAAAGTTTGCCATAGTCAGCAAACTTGCGTGTGCGGTAATATACGGTTCCATCGGATACCACATAGGCATAGCCTTTTTCAATCAGGGTAGAGATCATCTGGATCATGCCCCCGATCTCCTCGGTTGCCAGTGGATGGGTCGTTGCCGGCATGACATTCATGTCTGCCATGTCTTTTTTGCACTCTGCGATATAGCGCTTTGACACTTCTTCTGCCGTAGAGCCTTCCTCGATCGCTTTTTTGATGATCTTGTCATCCACGTCCGTGAAGTTGGAAACGTAGTTGACATCATAACCGATAAACTCTAAATAACGGCGCACTGTGTCAAAAACGATCATAGGTCTTGCATTACCGATATGAATGTAATTGTAAACCGTCGGTCCGCAGACATACATACGGACCTTGCCCTCTTCGATCGGCACAAACTCTTCTTTTTTCTTTGATAATGTATTATAGATCTTCATGAAATTCTCCTTATGTTCTTATTTCTTTAAACTGCGTATTTCATTTTCCAACTGCAATACACGGTTGACCAGTTCTGAATTTTCCTGTTGCAAGACCTTGATGTCTTCCTGTACCGGATCCGGTAAATGGATCTGATCCATATCGCTGGTCGGCACCTTGACATTGTTCTGCTTGACGATATGCCCCGGCACACCAACCACAGTACAGTTGGGCGGCACTTCCTCGATCACAACACTCCCTGCACCGATCTTGGAATTCTTGCCTACAGTAAAGGAACCGATGACCTTGGCTCCGGCACTGACCATGACATTATCCTCCAAAGTCGGATGACGCTTGCCTGTCTCCTTACCGGTTCCACCCAGGGTAACTCCCTGGTATAAGGTGACATTATCTCCAATGATCGTAGTCTCTCCGATGATGACGCCGGTACCATGATCGATAAAAAATCCTTTGCCGATCGTTGCTCCCGGATGGATCTCGATCCCGGTCCTTCTGGCGGCACGCTGGGAAATCCATCTTGCCCAGAAATAATGACCTTTCAGATACAACTTGTGCGCCCTGCGGTAACTGATCATAACCTTAAAACTCGGATACAGGATCACTTCCATCGGACTTTTGATAGAAGGGTCTCTCTCCTGAATGACCGCAAATTCTTCCTTTATATGTTTAAACATGACTAACAACCTCTTTGTCTATTCTCTTTTTAAAATTCTTTGCTACATCCCTGACAGGACGAACATCGATTTGCTGAATCAGCAACGGCTACGCTGCTCTCATAAAAAGATTCCAACAAACAGACTGCCTGAGAAGAAATGCCTTCTTCTCTTCCGGTAAATCCCAAATGCTCCTCAGTCGTTGCTTTGATATTGACCTGATCCACAGAAATCCCGAGCACGCTTGCTACATTTTCCTCCATCCGGCTGATGTAAGGGCGCAGTTTTGGCTGCTGTGCGATCACCGTAGCATCAATATTGCCGACCACATAACCGTGGTCTGCGAGCAAAGCACCTACATGTTCCAATAACTTCATAGATGAGATCCCGCGATAAGCCTCATCCGTATCCGGAAAATGTTTACCGATATCTCCCAGTCCTGCCGCGCCAAGGATAGCATCCATGATCGCATGCAAAAGCACATCGGCATCCGAATGTCCCAATAAACCAAGCGTATGCGGCACCTCTACGCCACCTAAGATCAACTTACGACCTTCCACTAATTTATGCACATCATAACCTGTTCCAATCCGCATAGGTCTTTCCCTCCTATTCTACGGTCTTTATCCGTAAAATATAACATGATCTTCAAATTCAAAAACCACCCTATATGATACCATATCCACAAGTTGCTTTTCAATAAAAAAGAACGTGATGCAAAAAAGCCTCAATCCAAAGGATCAAGGCTTCATTCAGTAGCGAGGGAGAGACTCGAACTCTCAACCTCCCGGGTATGAACCGGACGCTCTAGCCAGTTGAGCCACCTCGCCATATTAAAGTGTTGGAATGGGACCTATAGGGCTCGAACCTATGACCCTCTGCTTGTAAGGCAGATGCTCTCCCAGCTGAGCTAAGATCCCATTTCATTGCCGCTCGTCGCGACCGAAATTAAATATACTATACTTGTACCCTTTCGTCAACACTTTTTTAAAAATTTTTTCAATTTTTTTATTTTTCAAACTTTTTCTACAATTTGGACTGGATAAGGGAATCTATCAGTTTGACACACTCTGACGCATCCTTGGAATAACCGTCTGCCCCGATCTCCTCCGCAAAACTCTCCGTGATACAGGCACCACCAATGATGATCTTTGCCTGACAGCCTTTTTCCTTTGCCAGATCCACGACATCTTTCATTCGCATCATGGTCGTAGTCATAAGGGCTGACAGACCGATAATCTGTGCATTTTCTTCTATCGCTTTATTTACGATCGACTCTGCCGGCACATCTTTTCCCATGTCAAAGACACGATAACCATAGTTCTTGAGCATGAGCACCACCAGATTTTTGCCAATATCGTGGATGTCGCCCTCTACGGTCGCAATGACGACGGTCGCCTTCGCCTCATCCTTTTTGCCTGCCAGAAGCAGTGGCTCTAAATACTCCATGGCTTCTTTCATGGCATTGGCTCCCGCGATCAACTGTGGGAGAAAATATTTTTTGTTGTCGTAATATTCTCCCACCTGATTGATGCCCGGGATCAGATACTTTTCGATCACAGCCGACGGTTTCTCTCCCGCTTCCACCTCTTTTTTTACTTCCCGTATGATGGATTCCTTGTCTCCCTTTACCACGCAGTCAAAGATCGGGTGATGAGCCTCTTCTTTCGTCTGGCTATCTGCCTTGACATCCTTGGAGCCGACCATCTTCATGGCTGTCGTAGGTACTGTTCCCAAGTAGCGCTCTGATGCCCCTTCCTTACCAAGCAAAAGATCTGTAGCCAACGCCGTATACATGAGGAGTTCCTGTGATGGGTTGGCAATCGCCATGGTCAGTCCCTTGGAAAGAGCCACATTCAAAAATGCCGTATTGACAAAGATACGCTGTGGCATACCAAAAGAAATATTGGAAAGTCCACAGATAGTAGGCAGATGTAGAGTATCCTTGCAATAGGAAATCGTCTCAAAACATTCCAAAGCCGCCGACGGATTGGCTCCCACAGTCGCCACCAGGACATCGACCACAGCATCGTTATCCTGCAATCCGATCGCACGCGCCGCCTCTAATACATGGGTAATATGTTCTTTCTTTTCGTCCAGATCCTTTGGCAGTCCTGCCTGTGAAAGTGGAAGCAGAACAAACATGGCTCCGTACTTTTTGGCGATCGGCAAAAGTTCTTTCATTTTTTCTGCTTCGCAGGAAATAGAATTGATGAGGGCTCGTCCCGGATAGATACGAAGGGCTGCCTCCATGACATCCACATAAGAAGTATCGATGGAAAGCGGCAGATCTACCGTCGATATCACCTCATAGATGGCATCCAGCATAGTCGCTTTTTCGTCAATACCGTTCGTTCCCATATTCACATCCAGAATGGCTGCTCCTGCGATCTCCTGATCTCTGGCAAACTGACGTACCATCTGCATACTGCCTGACCGCAGTTCTTCCTGCAATGCCTTTTTTCCGGTCGGGTTGATACGCTCTCCCACAACCTTAAAGCCACCGTCCAGCGTCACCTCCACAAAGCCACGCTCCGAGGTCAGCACCGGTCTGTTCTTCTTTTGGATCGGCTCCACTTTCTTGCCACGCATACAGTCTGCCAGCGCCTTGATATGATCCGGTCTGGTACCACAGCAGCCACCCACGACCGATGCTCCGGCATCTACTAATTGTTCGCAGGCATCCGCAAACTCCTCCGGCGTCATCTTATAGACGGTCTCTCCGTTTTCCAGTTCCGGCATGCCGGCATTGGGTTTGACCATGATCGGGATATCCGCATAAGGCAGCATAGCCTTTACCAAAGGGATCATAGCAAGAGGTCCGGTCGAACAGTTCACGCCGACAATATCCGCGCCCATATGCTCTAAAACAACCATGGCGATCTCAGGCGATGTGCCATACAGAGTTCTGCCGTCCTCATTGTAGGTCAAGGAGATCATAACCGGAAGATCACAGGTTTCCTTGACTGCCAAAAGAGCCGCACGACATTCCTGCAAACTCATCATGGTTTCAATCACAAAGAGATCCACACCCTCCTTTAAGATTGCCCTCACCTGCTCCTTATAGACATCCACAAGATCCTCAAACATGAGATCTCCGACCGGATATAACTGTCTGCCCGTCATGGTAAGATCTCCGGCAACAAATGCCCGATCTCCTGCCGCTTCCCTACTGTAGCGCACCATGGCACGATTCAATTCTTCTAAGCGGTCTTCCATGCCATATTCTGCTAATTTGATGCGATTTGCTGTAAAAGTCGGTGCATACAAAATCTGTGTTCCCGCCTCGACATATGCCTTTTGTAAGGAAACGATCGCCTCCTTGTGATGATAGATCCAATCCTCCGGGCATACTCCCATAGGCATACCCTTTGCCATCAGGTTTGAGCCCGTTGCTCCATCCAATATGATCGGTCCTTTTTGAAAAAGATCCTGTAGTTCCTGCTTTGTCATCTTTGTTTCTTCCTTTTATCTTTATATATGTTATACTTCTGCAGTTTTTCAATCAGCCTTCATTATAAAAAAAAGGGTTGCTTTCTGCAACCCTTTACTTGCTCGCCAGTAGGCCGGCAAACCTTCTATTCTGACACAATCATGTCATTTTCCTGTTCTGCCACATCCTTGAGATTCTCAGCAATACGGAAGATCTGATTCAACTGTTCATTCAGTGTCTCTAGATCTGCCACACTCTGTCCAAAGACTGTTGTACAACTCTCAGATGATGCAGCCACTTCTTCACTGGTTGCAGACAGGTCTGTAATGCTGTCGCTAATCTGACTGTTGGATGTTAGGATATCATTAACCTCTCCGCTCAGACTCTGAATCTCTGTATATGCTTCCTGCATCTTTTCCTCGATCAACTTGAAGTTTTCTGCAGTTGTAGCGATCATCTCATTCTGTTTTTCTACGGACTCGGTAGACTTGCGCATATTTTCCGATGCCTCTCCTACATTGACCGTAAGTTTTTCAATGATAGCCGTAATCTTGCCGGTAGATTCCTTGGTCTCCTCAGAAAGGGTGCGGATCTCATCTGCAACAACCGCAAATCCCTTGCCTGCATCTCCTGCTCTCGCAGCCTCTATGGATGCATTGAGGGCTAATAGATTGGTCTGTCCGGAAATACTAAGAATGGTTCCGACGATCTCTTCTACTTCCTTGATACGGTTGTTCAGTTCGTCCGTCGTATCCTTTGTCTGACGGTTGATCTGGGCTGTTCCGATTGCCTGCTCACGCAGTTCTTCGATCAACTGGGCTCCGTTCTGAACTGTCGTTGTGGATACCTCTACCGCCTCTTTCATGAGTTCCGTACCATTGCCGGCATTTTCCAGACTGGTCTGGATATCACTGGTCATCATGGTCTGATGCTCGATCGCCTGCGCCGTAGACTTAACACCCAGAGAAATCTCCTGCACAGAACCGTTGCTGGTCTCCATGCTCTCTGTCAGGCGTTCTGCCTTCGCCTTCGCCTGTTCAAACATCTGCACCAGTTCATCGGACATACGGATGATATTCTCAGCCACAGTCTGCTGTTCTTTTGCACGTCGTTCTACTTCTTCTTTGTCCTGTGCATGATGATCCTGCATCATCTTGACTACGATATAAGCAACCACCGTCGTTGCCACCGCAAAGATCAACTGAACGAAACTGGTTGAAAACAAAGATTCGTCCGCATAAATGACCTTGCACTGCACGACCTTGATAGCATTGACGATACTAAAGGCAATGCCCCCTGCCATGATCCACTTCGGATGCATATAAACAGCCATGGAGAATAAGATCAAGTACATAAAAGCATACATACCGATACTGCGAACAGAAAGAATATAAACAGCATATACCACGATCAATGTAATCATAAATATCTTTTCAAACCGTTCATCTGCCTTATTTCTATTATACACAACGATCAAAAGTACCATTGCCACTGCACAGACTACCGTTCGTACGATTGCATTCGCGATCAGCGTGTCTGCCTGTGTAAAACTAAGAAGTGCCAGTGCCAGTTCAATGCCCGTAATAATCACCGCCACTGTAAAAGCGACACGATTCTTTTCCTTCATCTGCCGTTGCATCAATTCCATGTCATTCATCCCTTCCCTTACCAAAATTTATAAGAAAAGTATAACACTCATCTTCCGGTCTGTCATCCATTTTTGTGTTTTTTCGACAATTGTGTGTATAAACATTAGTTGATTACATTATCCAACTTCTTCAAACTGGCTGTTGTAGAGTTCTGCATAAAAACCATTTTGAGCGATCAGATCTTCATGGCTGCCCTGCTCGATGATATCGCCATCTTTCATAACAAGGATCAGGTCTGCATCTTTGATCGTAGACAATCTGTGTGCAATGACAAAACTTGTTCTGCCCTGCATCAGATGATTCATTGCCTTCTGTATTCTCTGCTCTGTTCTGGTATCTACAGAACTTGTCGCTTCATCCAAAATCAGAATTGGATTATCGGCAAGTATAGATCTGGCAATGGTAAGCAACTGCCTTTGTCCCTGTGAAACATTGGTTGCTTCTTCATTCAAAACGAAATCATAACCACCCGGCAAGGTCTCGATAAAGTGATGTGCATGCGCTGCCTTTGCTGCGGCGATCACTTCTTCATCTGTCGCATCGAGTTTTCCATAACGGATATTCTCCATGATGCTTCCCTTAAATAACCATGTATCCTGCAAGACCATACCAAAATGTTCTCGCAGATTGCTGCGGCCGAACGCACGGATATCCTGGCCGTCGATCTTGATGCAGCCTTCGTTGACATCATAAAAACGCATCAATAGTTTTACCATCGTTGTCTTTCCGGCACCGGTAGGTCCTACAATTGCAACCATCTGTCCCGGTTTTACCTGACTTGAAAAATCGTGGATGATGATCTTATCTTCGTTGTAACCAAATTTGACATGTTCAAAAGAAACTGCCCCCGAAACATGATCCATAATCATTGGGTTTTCCGTCTCAACTTCTTCGGTCTCTTCTAAGAACTCAAAAACACGCTCTGCGGCAGCAACGGTAGACTGCAAGAGGTTAGAAACATTTGCCATCTGCTGGATCGGCTGCGTAAAGTTCTTTACATATTGGATGAATGCCTGAATATCGCCAACGGTGATCGTTCCTGCCACTGCAAGAATACTTCCGACAATGGCCACTGCAACATAACCGAGGTTTCCAACAAATGTCATGATCGGCTGCATCAGTCCGGATAAAAACTGTGACTTCCATGCAGAGTTATAAAGCTCTTCGTTTCTTGTATCAAACTCCGCTAAAACATCCTTTTCTTTGTTGAATGCTTTAACGATGCTCTGTCCAGAGAAGGTCTCCTCCACCTGACCATTGATCTCACCTAAGGTTCTCTGCTGGGCAATAAAGTATTTCTGCGAAAACTTAACAACCAGCATTACAAGCGCAATAGAAACCGGTAAAATAACAAGCGCGATCAAGGTCATCAGCGGGCTGATGGAAAGCATCATGACAAGTACGCCTACCATTGTTGCCACCGAGGTAATCACCTGTGTCACACTCTGGTTCAAACTCTGTCCTAAGGTATCGACATCGTTGGTGATACGCGAAAGGATCTCACCGACGGTCTTGGATTCAAAATAGGACATTGGCAGTCGATGGATTTTTTCGGAGATTTCCGATCTCATGCGGTATGTCATCTTTTGCGATACCCCTGCCATAATATATCCCTGCACAAAACTCATCAGCGCACTAAAGATATAAATTGCAAGCAGGATCAATAAAATCTTGCCGATCACATCAAAACGAATATTTCCTGTCCCCTGAATCTTTGCGACCAGACCGGTGAACAACTCTGTTGTCGCCTTACTTAAAATCTTTGGTCCGATTACATTAAATATGGTACTTAAAATTGCAAAAAAGATTACAACTGCAATCCCTATTTTATAAACACTCAGATAATTCAGTAATTTCTTTAGTGTTCCTTTAAAATCTTTTGCTTTTTCCGCCGGTCTGCCCGGACCTCCGCCCATAGGACCATGATGACGACGAGGTGCTTTTGCTCTTTCATTTGACTCACTCATTAGGCTAAGCCTCCTTTCGTCTTTTCTATCTCCTGCTGGCTCAACTGTGAAGCCGCAATCTCCTGATATGCCTGGCATTGCTTCAAAAGTTCCTGATGGGTTCCTTTTCCGACAATCTTTCCATCATCCAAGACCAGGATCTGATCTGCATGTAAGATCGTGCTGATACGCTGTGCAACAATGATAACTGTTGCATCTTTCGCATGTTCAAACAATGCCGCACGCAGTGCCTTATCTGTCTTATAATCCAGTGCTGAGAAACTGTCATCAAAGAGATAAATCTTTGGATTTTTCGCAATGGCTCGCGCGATAGAGAGTCTCTGCTTCTGTCCGCCAGATACATTTGATCCCCCCTGCGCAATATGGCTGTCGTACTTTTTCTTTTTTTCTTCGACAAATTCTGTTGCCTGTGCAATGGCAGCAGCCTCTTCCATCCTGTCATCCGAAATCGTCTCATCCGCATATTTGATATTAGAGCGGATGTCTCCCGAAAACAGGACAGCCTTCTGCGGAACATACCCTATGGCATCGCGCAGTTTCTTTTGTGATATGGTACGAATATCTACACCATCCAAAGTAATACTTCCTTCTGTCACGTCATAAAGACGTGGAATCAGATTTAGAAGTGTCGACTTACCACATCCCGTGCTTCCGATAATCGCCGTCGTTTTTCCCGGCTCAGCCTCAAAATCAAGACCATCCAGTACATTATCCTTAGCATTTGGATAAGCAAAACTTACGTTATGGAATGCAAGTTCTCCACGGATATCTCCCATCTCATCATCTGCTAACTGCTCAGCATCTGCGATGGATGATCTCGTTCCGATGACTTCCTGAATACGTTCTGCAGCAACACCTGCACGAGGAAGCATAATAGACATCATGGTAAGCAATAGGAAGGACATAACAATGACCATGGCATATGTAATAAATGCCATCATATCTCCCACCTGCATATGACCTGCGGATATTCCCTTTGCACCAAACCATACAATCGCTACGGTAATACAGTTCATGATCAGCATCATAATTGGCATCATCCATGCCATCATGCGGCTTGTATATAACTGTGTCTCCATGAGTTCTGTATTGGCATCCTTGAAGCGTTCCTTTTCATGCTCCTCACGTGAGAATGCGCGGATAACCGGAATACCCGTTAAGATCTCGCGTGAAACCAGATTCATGCGGTCAACGAGTTTCTGCATCATCTTAAACTTCGGCATAGAAAACTTCATCAGTACCATAACTACACTGATGATAACAGCGACCGCCACAACAATGATCCAACTCATGGATGCATCGGTCCTGGTCACCATGATAATACCGCCAATGGCAAGCACCGGAGCATACAATACCATACGAAGCAGCATAACTTCTACCATCTGTACCTGCTGAATATCGTTGGTACATCTGGTGATCAGTGATGCCGTCGAGAACTGATCAATCTCTTTTCCAGAGAAAGAAATAACACTGGTGTAAACTTTTTTACGCAAACTACGTCCAATGTCTGCCGCTGTTCTTGAAGAAACATATCCCAACAATACGGCTGCCAGCAGCATGCCAAGTGTCATCAGAATCATCACACCACCGGTACGAAGCAGATAGTCCATCTGCATCTGGTGCATATCATACCCCAACGCCTCATATTCCTGCTGTGCCATAGCAATGGACATCTGGTCGGTCATCGTGTCACCCAGATCACCAAACTTTTCTGTCACCGCCGCACGCATATCATACAAAGAGGAAGGTGTCAGTGCACCTGCCTGTGCAAGTTGCTTTAACTGCTCCTGCATCTTAGCCGCATCCCCCATCATGGATGCATATTCCGAATCGCCGGACGCTTGCGCACCATATTCCATAAAGTAAGTCAGCACCATTGGCTCCTGCAAAACTTTTTCCAATGCTGTTTTTTTATCTTTATCCTCTGAAACCTCATCCTTTAGGACATAAGTCTCCCCCTGCTTTTCATAGCAAGCATCGAGATAAGAAATCTCATCATCATCCATAAAAGCAAGAAGCCAGTTATGTGTCTCCTGACGCATTTTCTCCACTGCTACAGAGTCAACACCATTCTGCTGAATACCGACATCAACGATATCCGCTGTGTAGTTTGGAAGTGACAGTTCACATAATGCCTGTGCGATCAAAAGCACAATAACTATGGCAACTGCCTTTTTCCGTTCCCATAAGTTTTGAAATAAAAATTTCATCTTGTCTCCCTAATTCTTATACATGTGTTTATTTTTTATATCTTTCTTATTGTAGAACTCTTTTTTTCCAATGTCATCCAAAATTCTGTTCATACTTATTAAATTTCTATAAATTTTCATTTCTATAAATTTTCTTCACGGATACGCTCAATGATATTACAGATGAGTTCTACGCGGTTAAACGGTGTCATAAAATAATAACCGTCAACAATCGAAGACATCTTTCTGGCAATCTCCACGGATACACGGATGGCAACTTCTTCATATTCCGAACGGCTCATGCCCTCCTCATAATATGCCAGCGTTTCCGGTGGCACATGCATACCCGGCATCTCATTTGCGATAAACAAGGCATTTTTTCGGCTCACAAGTGGCATAATACCTCCGATGATCTTTGCACCGGTACGGTCTTTCAAGTCCTTGATACGTTCCACATCCGCGTCTGCATAAATCGGCTGTGTCAAAAAGAAACTACATCCCTGTTCCATTTTCAGTTTCATTCTTCTTGCTATGGCATCCACACCTACGCCCTGATAATTTAGGGCACCGCCATAAACGATACGATCCTGATAAAACTGGTCTTCATTCATTTCCTGCAAAAGTCCCATAAACTTGATAGAATTGTAATCAAATACCTGTGTGATCGTGTTTCTGTCATTCTGTGCAATCGGATCTCCCGTAACGACCAGAAAATGCCTTAAATCATTGACGTAATCACCGAGCATCGTACCGCGCAGAGAGATCACATTCCGATCACGGCAGGACAAGTGCGGCATGACATAAATGCCGGTCTCCCTCTGAATCTTACTGCCCAGCAAGGACGCATCCATACGGCTGCGTGCCATCGGAGAATCGGAAAGTGTCAGTAGATCAACACGATGTTCCTTTAACAATTGCGCTCCCGATACCAGTTTTTCAACCTTGATATCCGATGGCGGATCCAGTTCTACCACAAAGGGCTTCTCCCCACTTTGTAACTTTTTCCAAAATACAGACTCCGTTCTCGAGACAGCAGGTGTCTCCGGCGAGCCTGTCTTTTTTTCTATTTTCTTCTTGCCTTTCAACTGTTCTGCAATCTCTTTCAGATAATCCGGTGTCGTTCCACAACAGCCACCAACAAGATCAATCCCTAAGTCTGCGATCTGCAATACCATCTTCTGAAAATAAGATTCATTCTTTCCGTAAATGGTCTTGCCGCGCAACTGATATGGATAACCGGCATTTGGCAAGGCGATGACAGGTTTTTCTGATGGAAAGGTTACATTTTTCAAAAGTTGGTACATATGGGCGGCTTCCATGCCACAGTTTAATCCATAGGCATTCACTTCATCCATTTCACTCATCAGTCGCACCATGCGATCAAATTGCAAGCCACCCTTACTATAGGCCGTTTTATCCATAGAAAAGGAAACCATCACATAAGCCTGCGGTGCTTTTTCCTTGATATAAGCAAGCAATCTCTTCAGATAGTAAACATCCACCTGCGTTTCCAGCCAGAAAATATCCATACCGGCCGATACAAACGTATCCACGATATGATGATATTCTGCCAGAACATTGCTATCATCTTTCTGCTCCATATCATAGATCGTACCGATGTCTGCTGCCACATAAACAGGATAGGTCTCTTTTGTCAGTCCTGTTTTTTCATAGTATGCTTCCACTGCACTTTTTGCGATCTGGCAGGCGATCATAATATTGTTTTCCATCTCCTCGATAGAATCAAAGAAGTTTAAATTGGTAGCAAATGTATTGGTGCGGAGCAGTCTCGCTCCACCATCTAAATATTCTCCGTGAATCTGGGCAATTCGTTCCGGATGCTCGAAATTTTCACGTTCTACCAATGTTTCATTATGAAATTTCGCAGCATAGTAGGTTCCCATTGCACCATCACAGAGAAGTGTATGTTCCTTTAAGAATTCTCCTATTTTCATCTTTTTTCCTCGTATCTAAAGATTTCTGTCACTTAAAAAGCGAAACCACTTTCCATAGTAACCAAAAGAAAGCAGTTTCGCAATATGAAACTCACACTTATTCCAGTGCGTTTTATTTAGATGTTCTTTACTTTTGCAATATCCACTAAGGTAAATTCATCTGTGGCAGATTCCAAACTGGTTGCCAGTGCATTTGCCGTATCCATTGCTGTAATACAGTGTACGCCTGTCTCGATCGCATTTCGACGGATCAGGAAGCCATCACGGGTCTTATCGCCGTGTCCCTGGGTCGGTGTGTCAATGACAAGGTCGATCTTGTGACCCAAAATCAGATCCATGACATTCGGTGATTCTTGAGTAATCTTGTTGACCCAGAGTGCATCTACGCCATGCTCCTGCAAATACTTGGCGGTACTTCTGGTCGCATAGATCTTGTAGCCCAAGGCCGCAAAACGCTTTGCCACGCCAACGGCTTCCGGCTTATCCGCATCCTTTACGGTCATGATCATCTGCTTGTACTTCGGCAGTACGATACCTGCACCGAGGAATGCCTTATAAAGTGCCTCATCAAAGGTCTTTGCAATACCCAGACACTCACCGGTAGACTTCATTTCCGGTCCCAGGGAAATCTCTGCTCCACGCAGTTTTTCAAAAGAGAATACCGGCATCTTAACTGCCACATACTCTGCTTCCGGCTGCAATCCCGGTGTGTAGCCCATACCCTTTAAGGTGTTTCCGATGATGACCTTGGTTGCCAGATCCACGATCGGAATACCGGTAACCTTGCTGATATACGGCACGGTACGAGAAGATCTCGGATTGACCTCGATCACATATACTTCCTCATTCATAACGATAAACTGGATGTTGATCAGACCTACGACATGCAGTGCCTGTGCCAGTTTCTCAGTATAATCGGTAATCTTTTTCTTGATGGCATCACTGATCGTATGTGCCGGATATACAGAGATACTATCTCCGGAATGGACACCGGTACGCTCGATATGTTCCATGATACCAGGGATCAAAATATCTGTACCGTCGCATACAGCATCGACTTCGATCTCCTTACCCTGTAAATACTTATCCACTAAGATCGGATGATCCTGTGCGATACGGTTGATGATCTCCATGAACTCATCCACTTCGTCATCATTGAAAGCGATCTGCATGCCCTGTCCGCCCAGTACATAGGAAGGACGTACCAGAACCGGATAACCGATCTCATTGGCAACTTTCTTTGCCTCTTCTGCGGTAAATACCGTTCCGCCGGATGCTCTCGGGATACCTGTCTTTTCCAGAATCTCATCAAAGAGTTCTCTGTCCTCTGCGGCATCAACATCCTCTGCCTTGGTTCCTAAGATAGTAACTCCCATCTTCATCAGGGCTTCGGTCAACTTGATGGCTGTCTGACCACCGAACTGGACAACAGCTCCATCCGGCTTTTCAAAACGGACGATGTTTTCTACATCTTCCTCCGTCAGCGGCTCAAAATAAAGTTTGTCCGCAATATCAAAGTCTGTAGAAACCGTCTCCGGGTTGTTGTTTACAATAATGGTCTCATAACCTTCCTTGGCAAATGCCCAGGTAGAATGTACAGAGCAATAGTCGAACTCGATACCCTGTCCAATACGGATCGGCCCGGATCCAAGTACGAGTACCTTTTTCTTCAGATTGGTCTCTACCGCCTCATTCTGGCTGCCAAATACAGAGTAATAATATGGGGTGCTTGCTTCAAACTCTGCCGCACAGGTATCAACCATCTTAAATGCAGCAACAATATCATTGTCATAGCGCATCTGGCGGATCTCTTCTTTGGTCTTGCCGGTAAGATCTGCAATGACATTATCCGGGAACTCGATACGCTTTGCTTCTTTTAAGAGTTCCGGTGTCAGTTCCTCGCTCTTTAACTTTTCTTCCATCTCGATCAGGATAGCGATTTTGTCGATGAACCAGATATCGATCTTGGTAATCTCATGGATGTGGTCGTAGGAAACGCCTCTGCGCAGTGCCTCTGCGATCACATAAATTCTTCTATCGTCTACGACGTGTAACTGGTCTTCCAGTTCTTCGTCACTAAGTCCCGTAAAGTCATAACTCATAAGAGAGTCTACATGCTGCTCTAAGGAACGGATTGCCTTCATCAAGGCCCCCTCAAAGTTGTTGCAGATACTCATGACCTCACCGGTCGCCTTCATCTGTGTCGTTAAGGTACGTTTTGCCGTGATGAACTTATCAAACGGCAGACGTGGGATCTTGACAACGCAATAGTCAAGCATTGGCTCAAAGGATGCATAGGTCTTGCCGGTAATGGCATTGGTGATTTCATCCAATGTATAGCCTAAAGCAATCTTTGCAGCCACCTTAGCGATCGGATAACCGGTTGCCTTGGAAGCCAGTGCAGAAGAACGGCTGACACGAGGATTTACCTCGATAACGCAATATTCAAAACTATCCGGGTTGAGGGCGTACTGCACGTTACAACCACCGGTAATGCCAAGTTCTGAGATAATATTTAAAGCAGAACTACGGAGCATCTGGTATTCCTTATCACCCAAAGTCTGTGACGGTGCCACAACGATAGAGTCGCCGGTATGCACACCGACCGGATCGATATTTTCCATGTTACATACGGTAATGCAGTTGCCTGCTGCATCACGCATCACTTCGTACTCGATCTCTTTCCAGCCTGCGATGCAACGCTCAACCAAAACTTCATTGACACGGCTCAAGCGCAGACCATTGGATAAGATGTCTACGAGTTCTGTCTCGTTGTGGGCGATACCACCGCCGCTGCCGCCAAGGGTAAATGCCGGACGGAGTACGACCGGATAACCGATGGTATTGGTAAACTTGATACCGTCTTCTACGTTCTTAACGACCAAAGATGCCGCACAAGGCTCACCAATCTTTTCCATGGTGTCCTTGAATGCCTGACGATCTTCTGCCTTAAAGATGGTCTCTGCCGTTGTACCGATGAGTTTTACGCCATGCTCTTCCAAAAAGCCTGACTCTGCCAGTTCCATACCAAGGTTGAGTCCTGCCTGTCCACCCAAGGTTGGAAGCACGCTGTCCGGCTTTTCCTTTAAGATGATCTGCTCTAAGACTTTGGCTGTCAGAGGCTCGATATAGACCTCATCTGCGATCTCTTTGTCTGTCATGATGGTCGCCGGATTGGAATTGACCAGAACAACCTCGATGCCTTCCTCTTTTAAGGAACGACATGCCTGTGTGCCTGCATAGTCAAACTCTGCTGCCTGTCCGATGACGATTGGACCGGAACCGATCACAAGTACCTTTTTGATGTCTTTATTCTTTGGCATTACTGGTCACCTCCCATCATTTCAATAAAACGGTCAAACAAATATCCACTATCCTGTGGGCCAGGGCAAGCTTCAGGATGGAACTGTACCGTAAAGATATTCTTTCCTGTATATTTTAATCCCTCATTTGTGCCATCATTGACATTGACAAATGCCGGTGTCGCAATGGACGGATCCAACTTGTCGACATCAACCACATAACCATGGTTCTGTGAGGAGATATAGACACGTCCGGTGGAAAGATCCTTGACCGGATGGTTGCCGCCACGGTGTCCGTATTTCATCTTGTGGGTATCCGCGCCGGTCGCAAGTGCCATGAGCTGATGTCCCAGACAGATGGCAAAGATCGGTACGTCCGAGTCATATAACTTCTTGATCTCCTTGATGACCTCTGTACATTCCTTTGGATCCCCAGGTCCGTTGCTGAGCATGATGCCGTCCGGATTGCCTGCCAAGATGGTCTCTGCCGGTGTATCTGCCGGATAGATGGTCACTTCGCATCCTCTATCATTTAAGGACTTGGCAATATTTCTCTTGGCTCCCAGATCTAAAAGTGCCACCCGCTTGCCGTCACCCGGCAAAACCTTTGGTGCAGCACATGTGACCTTGGATACCACATCACCTGTGGTATATGCCGCAAGTCTTGGTAAAATCTCATCCAGATCGTAATCCTCGTTGGTCGTGATCATGCCATTCATGGTTCCCTTGTCACGCAAGATCTTGGTAAGTGCTCTCGTATCAATACCACAGATTCCCGGGATGTCATGTTCTTTCAGGAAATCCTGAATGGTCCCCTCACAACGGAAGTTGCTTGGGATACGGCTGAGTTCGCGGACGATATATCCGTCCACCCACGGTCTTTCTGACTCCATGTCCGGTGTAATGCCATAATTGCCGATCAAAGGATATGTCATAACGACTGCCTGTCCGGCATAGGAAGGATCTGTCAAAACTTCCAGATATCCAGTCATGGATGTATTAAATACGATTTCACTGATGACTTCGCGTGTCGATCCGATGCTCTCACCGGCGAACACAGTGCCATCTTCCAGAATAAGAAATGCTCTCATCTTTTGCCCTGTCCTTTCGAAATTCTACATGTTAAATTTTAAAAATGCCTAAACTTATAGTATGTTATCACATGATTTTCTATATTGCAAGAGCCTTCTATCAAAAAGATAAAAGGCTCTCTCATTTTTCTATTATTTAAAATATGCGACACCGGATTCAAAGATCTTCATATCCTGCTCGCCATAGATATTGATGGCAACGGATTCTCCGCGTCTTTCAGAATGTGCCATCTTACCAAGCACACGTCCATCCGGGCTGGTGATGCCTTCGATCGCCATATAAGAACCGTTGACATTCCACTCCTCATCCATGGTCGGATTGCCTGCCTCGTCCACATACTGAGTTGCGACCTGACCGTTTGCAAACAATTTGTCCAACCATTCCTTGCTTGCAACGAAACGTCCCTCTCCGTGGGATGCCGGATTGCAATAAGTCTGTCCCAGCGTAGCCTGTGCCAGCCATGGTGACTTGTCAGATACCACCTTGGTGTAGACCATCTTGGAAATGTGGCGTCCGATCGTATTGTAAGTCAGGGTCGGTGCATCTGCCTGCTGGGTATGAATCTGACCATATGGCACAAGTCCCAATTTGATGAGTGCCTGGAAACCATTACAGATACCAAGGGCAAGTCCGTCACGGTTGTTCAAAAGATCCATAACGGCTTCTTTCATCTTTTCGTTACGGAAAGCAGTTGCAAAGAACTTAGCACTTCCCTCCGGCTCATCACCTGCGGAAAATCCGCCCGGGAACATGATCATCTGTGCCTGATCGATCGCCTTTGCAAATACCTCGACCGAATCACGGATGTCCTCGGCTGACTGGTTCTTGAATACCTTGACGATCGGTTCTGCACCGGCACGCTCAAATGCCTTTGCACTGTCATATTCACAGTTGGTACCCGGGAATACCGGAATAAATACCTTAGGCTTTGCCACTTTATTCTTACATACATAGATCTCTTTTGCCTGATACAATCCGGTATCAACAGGATCTTTGTCCTCTGTGGCTCTGGTCGGGAATACCTTTTCCAGTGGTGTCACCCAGTCTTTTAAAGCCTCTTCTATAGAAAGGCTCATGTCTTTATATATAAAGTTCCGGCTATCATTTACAGATCCGATCACGCTTACGTCATGACCAAGTCCTGCCGCCTCCATGGCATCAAGGATGACCGTGGTATCCGCGCCGTTTACTTCGGCTACGATAGAGCCCATGCAGTTTGCAAAAAGTTCTTCTGCTGCTACGCTATCTGCGATCGTCACACCCAGTTTATTACCAAATGCCATCTTAGAAAGTGCTGCTGCCAGACCACTTGCATCCGGTGCATAAGCAGATACGATGGCTCCCTTTTGGATCAAGCTGTGGATGACATCATATAACTTCATGACCTGATCATAATCCGGCAGATCATAAGCATCACGTTTTGCACGGAAGAATACCAAAGCATGGCCTGTCTTCTTTAATTCCGGTGTGATGATGTCGCCCTCTTTTGCAATATCAACCGCAAAAGAAACCAGTGTAGGCGGTACATCGATCTCATTGAAGGATCCTGACATGGAATCCTTTCCACCGATGGACGGCAGTCCGAATTTCATCTGTGCCTGATAAGCACCAAGCAAGGCTGCGAATGGCTGGCTCCATCTCTTTGGATCTTCAGACATTCTACGGAAGTACTCCTGGAAAGTAAAGCGGATCTTGCTGTAATCACCACCTGCAGCTACGATACGGGCAACAGATTCGAGTACGGCAAAGGATGATCCGTGATATGGGCTCCAGGAAGACAGATATGGATCAAAGCCGTATGCCATCATGGTAACGGTATCGCACTTGCCTTCGGCTACCGGAAGTTTGGCAACCATAGACTGGGTCTCGGTCAACTGGTAGCGTCCGCCATATGGCATATAGACACTGCCTGCCCCGATGGAACCATCGAACATTTCCACTAAGCCCTTTTGTGAGCATACATTCAGGTCAGATAAAGTAGTCTCCCAGGCTTTTTTCACATCGCCTACAGCCAGAGCATCTGCAACGCCCTCAACTGCATAGGTATGGAAATAATTGTCCTCTTTTACCGGCATTTCCACTGCGACATCTGTCTCCTGATGTGCGCCGTTGGTATCTAAGAAAGATCTCTTTAAGTTGACGATTTCCTTGCCTCTCCACTCCAAGATCAGACGCGGTTCTTCGGTAACGATGGCAACTTCGACTGCCTCTAAGTTTTCTTCCTTGGCATATGCTAAGAACTGGTCAACATTTTCCGGTGCAACAACCACTGCCATACGTTCCTGAGACTCAGAAATGGCAAGTTCTGTTCCATCCAGACCAGCGTATTTCTTTGGCACCTTGTCCAACTGTACGCGCAATCCGTCTGCCAACTCACCGATGGCTACGGACACACCGCCTGCACCAAAGTCATTACATTTTTTGATGATATAACTTACTTCTTCACGACGGAAAAGTCTCTGGATCTTACGCTCTGTCGGTGCATTTCCCTTTTGTACTTCGGCACCACAGACTGCGGTAGACTGGGTGTTGTGTGCCTTGGAAGATCCTGTCGCACCACCGATTCCGTCACGTCCGGTTCTTCCGCCAAGCAAGATGATGCGGTCGCCCGGATCAGAATTTAATCTCTGCACGGCACGTCTTGGAGCAGCCCCCATAACGGCACCGATCTCCATACGTTTTGCCACATAATTCGGATGATATACTTCTTTGACATATCCGGTTGCCAGACCGATCTGGTTACCGTAAGAAGAATAGCCATGGGCTGCCTCACGCACCAGTTTCTTCTGTGGGAGTTTGCCTTCCATGGTATCCTTGACGGATACGGTCGGATCTGCAGCACCGGTCACACGCATAGCCTGATATACATAAGTACGTCCGGAAAGCGGATCACGGATAGCACCACCCAGACAGGTAGCCGCACCACCAAATGGCTCAATCTCGGTCGGATGGTTGTGGGTCTCATTTTTGAAATTGACAAGCCATTCTTCTGTCTTGCCGTCAACCTCTACCGGCACAACGATAGAGCATGCATTGATCTCGTCAGATTCTTCCTGATCGTCCAACTTGCCGTCCTTTTTTAACTTTTTCATGGCAAGCAGAGCCAGATCCATGAGGCAGACAAACTTATCATCACGGTCCTTGTAAAGGATCTTGAAATTATCCAAATAATCATTGTAAGAATCTTCGATTGGGGCACGATAATAACCGTCCTCAAAGGTAACATTCTTTAACTCGGTAGAGAATGTCGTATGACGGCAATGGTCTGACCAGTAGGTATCCAACACGCGGATCTCTGTCATGGAAGGATCGCGCTTTTCATCCTGAGCGAAATACTTCTGGATATGTAAGAAATCCTTGAAGGTCATGGCAAGTCCAAGAGAATCATAGAGATCTTTTAATTCCTTTTCCGGCATGCTGCTAAAGCCATCAAAGATGGCAACATCTGCCGGATCTTCAAAATGATCGGTCAGAGTCTCAGGCTTATCCATACCGGTCTCTCTGGAGTCTACCGGATTGATGCAGTGCTTCTTGATGGCTTCAAACTGCTCGTCTGTGATCTGGCCTTCAATGACATAGGTGGTTGCGGAACGGATGATGACATCTTCATCTTCCTTTAACAACTTGACGCACTGCTCTGCGGAATCCGCTCTCTGATCGAACTGTCCCGGCAAAAATTCCACGCTGAACGTCCTGCCTTCATAAGCAAATTCTTCTTCGTAATAATCATCGACCGGAAGTTCACAAAAAACGGTCTTTAATGCCTTCTTGTAAGTGTCCTCCGAAATATTTTCAATATCGTAACGGATCAGGACGCGGACGCCTGTTACCGTAGTAATGCCAAGATAACTCTTGATCTCACTGTAAAGTGACTTTGCTGCCACTGCATACTGGGGTTTCTTCTCTGCATAAACTCTTCTTACGTTTCCCATGCTATACCTCCATCTTTCACTCACTTGGACATAGGATATGCCCTATCACATTTACCCATAGTATAGCACATCGCGCTGACCTGCACATAATTATTATCCCTAATCAGATATATTAGTAAATCTTATCTATATCCTTGACTGCTATTATTTGTGCTTATATAATATGAATGATAACATTGCGTTACAAAAAAAGAAAGGAAACCTTATGGATATCAATTACGAACTATACAAAGTATTTTACCATGTTGCATCTTCCCTCAGTTTCTCCGAGGCGAGCAAGCAGCTTTTCATTTCCCAGTCCGCCGTATCGCAGTCGATCAAGACTTTGGAGAAAAAGATCGGTCAGCCCCTCTTTATCCGCAGCACCAAAAAAGTCCAACTGACCCCTGCCGGTGAACTGCTCTTACAGCACATCGAACCAGCCATGAACCTTATACGCCGCGGCGAAGAACAGATCCAGAATGTCAACGACACCAGATTGGGACAACTCCACATCAGCGCCAGCGATACCATCTGCCGCTATTTTCTGGTGCCTTATATCCAAAAGTTCCACGAACTCTACCCGGATGTACCCATCCGCATCACCAATGCGACAAGCAAGTCCTGCGTCGACCTCTTGGAGCAGGGAAAGGTTGACATCATCATCACCAACCATCCCAACTCCCGCATGAATACTTCTTATATCACCCAGACCCTGACAACCTTTCAGGATGTGTTCATCGCCAATCCCACACATTTTCCGCAGGTCACCAAGGAAATGACTTTCAAGGAGATCTCCGGTCTGCCTATCCTGATGCTGGATAAAAATTCTACGACCAGTGAATATCTCCACCAGATCTTTTTGGAACATCGTCTGGATCTGGTACCGGCTTTTCAGTTGTATTCCAATGATCTTTTGATCGACCTGGCGCGCATCGGTCTTGGCATTGCCTTTATCCCGGACTACTGCATCAAACATTCCTCAAGGGATCTGACCGTTGTTTCTACAAAAGAAAAACTTCCACCAAGAAGCCTGGTCGCAGCGACACATCCGTCCCTGCCTCTCGGCGCCTCAGCAGAAGCCTTTTTATCTCTTTTGCCAAAAATCATCCACTAGATCTCCAACCGTATGACGATCGCAGATCTTTCCGTCATTCCATTCCCGCGGAAAGGTCTGCCTGTATTCACTTTTTGTAAAACGCTCATCTAAGAGGGCGATCACGCCCTCGTCACTTTTTGTCCGAATGACGCGGCCTGCCGCCTGAATCACCTTATTCATGCCCGGATAAAGGTAGGCAAAGGAAAATCCGTCTCTCCCGGTCGCCTCAAAATACTGTTTCATGACTTCCCGCTCATTCCCGATCTGGGGCAGCCCCACACCGACAATGATAGCACCGATCAATTTTTCCTCCGTCAGGTCGATCCCCTCCGAAAAGACACCTCCCATCACGCAAAAAGCAACGAAAGAACGCTCTCTTACTTCTTCAAATTCTTTCAGAAAATCTTCCCGCTCCTGCTCACTCATGCCCGAGCGCTGGCAGATCACGTCACAGGAGCCCAGACTTTTTGCCATAAACTTCTGGCTGATCTCCTCCAACATCTTATAGGAAGGACAAAAAACCATGTAATTGCCCTTTTTCTTTTCCACAATGGCTTCGATATAGTCCGCAAAAGCCAGATATTCCGCAAAAGTTCTCCTGGTATAGCGGCTGCTGACATCCCTGCCGATCAAAAGTGCCCGCTTTTCCTGTTCAAAAACAGAGTCCGCATAAATGGCATAGACATCATCATCACAGCACAACAGTTCCTTATAATAGCGGATGGGAAGCAGGGTCGCCGAGAAAAAGACACAGGCGCGCGACCGATCCAGCCGCTTTTGCAGCATATAGGAAGGATCCACACAAAAAAGATGCAGGCAGAACTGTCCTTTCTCATCATAATCACAGTAAATACGATAGTGCTCGTCAAAATCATCGGACAGGTTGACAAAATTGCGCACCTTAAAATAAAAGTCTAAGACCTCGTCACGGTCTACGATATTTCCTTCTTTTTGCAGCAACTCATCCATCGCCGCTGCCGCCAGGAAAAGGGCAAACAAAAAGGAATCCATCTCCTCTAAGACAAGCAGTTTCTCACACTGCCGCTTTAAGACAAGCATTTCCTTGTTGCAGCGCTCCAAGGTATTTTCCAGTTTTTTACCATAGATCTTTAACTTCTTTTTCATGGCAAGAAAGTCTTCTTTGACCAGAGTCTCCGAATACATGTCTCTGGCACGCTCGACCAGATTGTGTGCCTCATCCACCAGAAAAAGATAGTCGCCCCGGATGCCCTCCGCAAAAAAGCGTTTGAGACAGACATTTGGATCAAAGACATAGTTGTAGTCACAGATGATATGATCGACCCAGGATGCGATATCCAGACTGTACTCAAAAGGACAGACCCGTCTATCTTTTGCCCAGCGCAAAATGCAATCCCGATCCATCATATTTTCTTCCTGCAAAATGTCATAGACGGCATCGTTGACACGGTCAAAATGCCCTTTTGCGTAAGGACAGTCGTCCGGGTTGCAGGATCTCTCCTCCAAAAGACACATCTTATCCTTGGCTGTGATCACGACCGTCTTTCCCTCATAGCCCTGTTCTTCCATCAGAAGAAAGGTATCGTGTGCCACGACACCGGTCGCATTTTTGGCAGTCAGATAAAAGATCTTGTCTCCCATATTCTGCCCCATCGCCTGTATGGCAGGAAAGATGGTAGCCAGAGTCTTGCCCGTCCCTGTCGGTGCCTGTAAAAACAAGGTCTTTTCGCGCATGATACTGCGGTAGACATCCGTTACCAGTTTCTTTTGCCCCTGCCGGTAGGCATAGGGGAATTCCAAACCCCGGATGGACTGCTGACGAATCATCTTGTGGTGAAATAAAAAATCCGACCATTTTTTATAAGAAGCAACGAGTTCCAAAAACCAAGCCTCGATCTCATCATAGGAATAATGCATCTGAAATCTGCGAATCTCCTCCGTATCCAAATTGCAATAGGTCATCTGCACGCCGATGGCAGGCAGGGCATGCTGGGTTGCAAAAATAAAGGCATAGCACTTTGCCTGTGCCAGATGCACGGCGTTCGGCTCTGCCATCTGCTCCACATCCAGATAGACACCCTTGATCTCGTCGATCATAACGGACGGCTTTGCCTCTTCCTGCCCTTCTTCAAGATCCATCCGGGGATCTTCTAGAAAACGGCTGGTCTCTTCTAACAAGCCTTCCTCATAAATAATGCCGTCGGCTCTGCCCTCAATGGCAAGATCATACTCCTCATAAGAGACTATGAACTTGAGCGGGATCTCTGCGTGATAATCGGCTCCCGCCCGCCTCTGGATCTTGCGGTGAATTCGGCTGCCTTCCTGCATAGCCTCCATGCGCATCTGCCCGCCATGCCGGTCGTCAATATCACCTGCATTCATCAGAAATTCGACGAGATTGCGGACAGAGATCACGATCTGCGGTTTTAATTCTTCCTCTTGTAAAAGCCTACTGATCTTCATATTTTTAGTATAACATAAAATGCCCCCGGCAGGTAAACCTGCCGAGGGCATCTTCCATACAATTTAGGCTACTGCAAATTTACGAACCGCCTGCACAAAGGTCGGATCATATTTACTGCAAAGTACCCGCATCTCTCGCTTCATCCCCATGCTCATAACACCAAGCAGGGATTTTGCGTCTAAATATATGGCGCCACTCTTTAAATCAATGGCTTCTGGACAAACGGATGCTGCCTGCACGAATTCCTGTACTTCTTTTTCGTCCTTAAGCATTACCTTCAGTTCCATTTTTTTCACTCCTTTTCACTTTAAAACCGCGAAACTACATTCAATGAAAGCGTTTCCAACGTTTCATTTGACCTATTTAAACACAGGTGTTTTCCTTTGTCAAATCAAAAATTCGTGAAAAATATTAAAATTTCGGGTAATATTTACAGTTTTCCTTTGCAGGGTATTTGTCCTTTTGAAGGACAAATGTCGCATTTTGTCGAACATTTAACACTTTGCACACATTTTACTTAATATTACACAAAGCGTCGATATTCTTCTCTATATTTCTGTTCATCTTGCACAAAATTATATTTTTTTCAAGATCATATCAAGAATTTTATACCTTTTTATCAAAAAAGTGCATCTTCCAAAGCAACAAAGACCTGCCCCATGGCTGCCTCGATAAAGAGATCCTTCTCCTGGTTCAACTGCACATGCAGTGGCTCTTTGTTTAAGACAATAAGATGGTTGCCCCGGAACTCATAGACATAGGATGCCGCCGGATAGACATTTAGGGACGTGCCTGCCACGATCAGGGTGTCGGCTTTTCGGATCGCATCAACTGCCCCTCTGACTGCATCTTCCGGCAGACCTTCTTCATACAGGGTGACCTGCGGACGGATCATGCCGCCGCATTTCGGACATCTGGGAATACCGGTCGTCTCAAAAATATAATTCTCGCCGACTCTCTCTCCGCAGGATGCACAATAATTTTTGTGGGTCGTCCCATGGATCTCATAGACACATTTTGATCCAGCCAACTGATGCAGCCCATCGATATTCTGTGTAACGATAGCATCCAGTTTTCCGATCTCTTCCAACTTCGCCAGCACCCTGTGAGTGACATTGGGTTCAAAGCCCCGGCTATCCATTTTTTGCCGGTAAAACTCAAAGAAAACCTCCGGTTCTCTCATCAGACAGGTATGGCTCAAGAGGTATTCCGGCTGATACTTGTCAAACTGCACATCATGCTGATTGTATAAGCCGTCCTTGCTGCGAAAATCCGGGATGCCGCTCTCAGTCGATACCCCCGCTCCGCCAAAAAAGACAATATGTTCTGACTCTTTGATCCATTCGATAAATTTCGCTATCAATGCTTCCATGGCACTTCTCCCGCTTTATTTTAAGAAACCGGAAATGATCTGTTCCTCTGCTTCTTCTTCTGTCAAGCCTAAAGTCATAAGTTTTATCAACTGCTCCCCGGCGATCTTGCCGATGGCTGCCTCGTGGATAAGACTTGCCTCTGTCGTTGCCGCAGACAACTGCGGGGTGGCGAGCACATATGCCTGATCCATCAAGATGGAATCACACTCGGTATGCCCTGCACAGCGGTTGTTGCCATTCAAGGTAGAGGTATAATGCTGCTTGCTATGGTCTCTGGCAACGGTACGGCTGACGATATTGCAAGCGCAGTCCTCTCCGTTAAGATCTGCCGTAAACTGTGCATCTGCATTCTGATCACCTGTCGTCATGATGCTGTCATGGATCTCCAGTTTTGCGCGATCACATAAGTCTGCCTCTGTGATACGCAGTGTATCATCAATACCGGAGATCTGGGATGTCTCCATGATCATCTCGGCATCTTCCTTTAAATGAACGATGGTCGTTGGATTCATCAGACGTTTGCCTGTCGTGCCCGGATCTCCCTCGCCGTAATGCTTTTCGATGTAGCGCACCTTAGCACCTTTTTCTACATAAAAGGTATGGATGCCATCGTGACCGCTATCCGCACTGCCGCAGTTGTGGATGCCGCAACCGGCTACGATGGTCACGTCTGCGCCCTCACCGACAAAGAAATCATTATATACCATATCCTTTAATCCCGCCTGTGAAACCACGACCGGGATATGCACGCTCTCATTCTTGGTGCCCGGTTTGATGATGATGTCAATGCCCGGCTTGTCCTCTTTGGTGACAATATCAATATTGGCTGTTGTATTTCTGGCAGAAGATGTGCCATTGGTACGGATATTGTAAGCGCCCACCGGAAGTGCGTCCAGACCGGCAACTTCTTTTAAAATATTCTGTTCAATCGTTCCCACGTCCTTAGTCCTCCTTCATCTTTTCTGTCAGTACACTACAGGTCGAACTCGGCATGCCCATGATCTTTGGCAGAACCTTGTCCTTTGTATCGTACATTTCAACTTTGCCGTCCTTTAAATAAAGAACCTTGTCCGCAATATCCAAGATCCTCTCCTGATGGCTGATAATAAGGATGTTTCCGTCGCTAACTGCCACCATCTTTTCAAAGACATGGATAAGTTTCTGGAAACTCCACAGATCGATTCCTGCCTCCGGCTCGTCAAACAAGGTCAGATCGGAATTTCTGGCAAATGCCATAGCAATCTCGATACGCTTTAACTCGCCGCCGGAAAGACTGCCATCCAGAT
This sequence comes from Roseburia lenta, assembly GCF_014287435.1. Classification (GTDB taxonomy): domain Bacteria; phylum Bacillota; class Clostridia; order Lachnospirales; family Lachnospiraceae; genus Pararoseburia; species Pararoseburia lenta. Next base: position 278,899 of record NZ_JACOPG010000004.1, on the reverse strand, counting down.
CTCGGTTGATATAATCCTTGGCACAAAGCCCTACCTCAGACAAGAGATCACAAAGTTCGCTGACTGTCGCATCCTTTCCTGCCGCCAGTGACATGAGATCTTTGATCGTCAGCCCCTTAAAACGGACCGGCTGCTGGAAAGCATAAGAAATCCCACGATTGGCACGATCGGTAATAGACCAGTCGGTAATATCTTCTCCATTTAAAAGGATCCGCCCCTGGCTCGGCTTATTGATCCCGGCAATAACCTTGGCAAGTGTTGATTTTCCACTACCGTTTGGTCCTGTAATCACAACAAAATGATCCTCGATGGTCGCATTGATATGGTCTAAAATCAACTTGCCATCTTCGGTCTCATAACAAATATCCTGTAACTCTAACACCTTTATATCTCCTCTTCTCGCAGGGACGTTCCTTTTGCCACAAGGAGTGTCCCTATTGGCTATTTGCGCCAAATGGGACACTCCTTGTGGCAAAAGGAACGTCCCTGCGGCACACGAAGATATATTACCACATAAAGATAGGAAATACACCCTTTTTATGCCTTTTTTTACGCTCATGTCCTGTATTTTGTACATTTCCCGTATTCCTATATGCATTTAGGATGTACTCCCTATCGCCTACTAAAATAGTATGAAATTAAACTTATATCTGTATGCTGTATTCCATATTTCCATGCACATGATAAACCGTATCGCTTGCCCCAATGACCCGGATCGCCAATTTTTCGGTAGGACAGGTCTCCTCTTTTGTGACAAAGATCTCGATGCCATCCTCTGTCTTTTGCATGGAGAAGTCGATACCGCCTGCTTCATCTTCCAGGCGATACTTTCCATTACCTGCATATAAACACACTTCCAGAGATCTAAATTCCTGATCATTATTCCTGTAATCGGCAAGAAGCGGCACGATACCGCCCTCCTTTACAAAGACCGGTATGCGGTCCAGCGGCACAAAGAGTTCATAGGTATGATTGCCCTCAAAGACCTGACCGGTAAAGAAGTCTGTCCACTTGCCCCCCGGCAGCCAGACACTGACCGGTGCCAATCCCTCTTTATTTTGCCTGGTCACAACCGGAGCCACGATCATTTCCGTGCCAAAGTAATACTGGGTCTTTGCCTCATAGGCTTCCTTGCAGTCATGCAGATAATACATAGGCATGACAATAGGAAGTCCTTCCCGCGCCGTCCTGACATTTGCCGTATAAAGATATGGCAGGAGGCGGTGACGCAACTGCAGGAACTTGGTCACGATCTTTTCTGCCTCTGTCCCATAAAGCCATGGTTCCTTGCTCCATTTATCCCGGGTAGAGTGTAAACGGTTGATCGGAGAAAAGACGCCCAGTTGTACCCAGCGGGTATAGAGTTCCGGATTGCCCTTGCTTCCCATATGCCCGCCAATATCATGTGACCACCAACTGTAACCCGTATTTGATGCTGCAATGGTAAAGTACGGCTGGTAGGCAAGACTCTTCCAACGCACGATGGTATCGCCCGAAAAGCCCAGCGGATAACGGTGGGAGCCGCATCCGGCATAGCGTGAAAGGATAAGTGGCGTTCTGCCATCCCGCCCGGCATCTAAGGTATGATAATGGTTGAGCAGCCACAGAGGATCCAGCCCCTGACGATTGGACTTGCGCCCCTGCTGCCAGTCGATCCACCAGAAATCTACACCATCTTCTTCGTAAGGATGTAAGACCAGATCAAAATAGGAATCTACAAATGTCCGGTCGGTAAAGTCAAATTCTACCGGCTCCTTGCTTGCCGGATCAATGCCATTCGCCTTTGCCATGGCAGGATATTGCTTTTCAAAATAGCGGATGCCGTCATGGGGATGCAGGTTCATGGTAATAGCAAGCCCCCGCTCTTTTAAGTCGCGAAAGAACTGCTTGTAGTCCGGGAATAAGTCTGTATCAAAGGTATAGCCCGTCCAGCCCCTGCCCCAGAATTTGCTGTGGGTCGTCGCATCCTTTGGCACATTTTTTACCAGATGCCAGTCCATGTCGATGGTGGCAACGGTAAGCGGGATTCCCTTGTCTTTAAACTTATCCATCAGATCAATATATTCCTGCTGCCTATATGCATAGTAGCGTGACCACCAGTTTCCCAGTGCGTATTTGGGCAAAAGCGGTGTAAATCCTGTCAAACCGTAAAACTCGCGCAGACCGCCCAGATAATCCTTGCCAAATGCCAGAATATAGCGGTCGATATCGCCTGATCTTCTGGCAGATAAGGTGCCGTTTTCTTCCAGAAGATAGGATGCGGAATCATCGATCTCCGCTACCCCCTCCAGAGAAAAGATACTGTCCGATAATTTGACCGGTCCCTTATTTTCTCCAAATAAAATACGGTCGCCCAAGCCATTATCCAGGGTTCGGAATGTCCCACCCAGCGGATGTACCTGATGGCTGTCTACCCAGTAGTTCTCCAATTTCACGGACACAAGCAGGGTCTCCTTATCCACATGAAAGACCCGGTCTGCCGTCGTCACTTCGATATCCAGCATATTATCCTTTACCGAAAAAGACGGGCTGCCAAAATCACGATGCATGATCTTCTGCGTTGCCAGATCCGCAAAGGTATCTCCTTCCACACGCTCCAGACGCAAAATATGGTCTGTAATAATACTCAGACGGATCTGTCCGCTCACATAGGTCTTATTTTCTGCAATCGGTGCAGCCTCCACATAAAAACGATCCATAGAAAAAACCTCCCACACTCTAAGTTGTCATAATTATACCACAACTTGTGCGAGAGGTCGCAATTTTCAGATATTTTACATATTCTTTTTTGCCAAAGAAATTCTCCTCCGATCTCTGCGCCTTTTAGTCTGGGAATCCAGGAAAAAGGCAAAAACAGCGATCACTGTATAAGCCACAATACAGATCGGAATCAGATGCTTGGACTCATACTTCTGGGAAAGCCTTCCAAAGATCAATGCAGATGGAAATGCCACGATCTGGGTTACCAGAAGTGCTAAAAGAAGTCCGGTCGAATCCAGCCCCAGTGCTGTTCCATACGCTGTAGCCATATCGATAATGGTATATACGCCATCAATATAGCAGAAGAAATGCAGAATGACCCACATCATACAAAACCCAGGATTTTTCCAGTTTTGTCAGTTTCAGTTTACTCATTTTATACTCCTTTTACCTGCAAAATAATGTATCTGTCACAGGAGATAAAAGCTTCATGCCAGCGCACTCATCTCCCATAACAAATAACATTATAAAAGCACCCCTTAGGGTGCTTCTATCTGCGTTTTGTTAAAAGGTTGTAAACTGTCTGTAAAATCGCGGAAATTGCTGTACGCTCCATGTTGGGAAATCCCATAAGATCCTGCCAACGTATTGGGGTCTGTCAGCATAACAGAGGGTCGCTGCCAAGACCATGGATGAAATATATAAAAGATCGATCTCTAGGGATGGGTACAGGTCTGCGTAAGTATCATGATGCTCATGCAGGGCCTTGACATCAAAGGTAGGTAAGACCATCTTTTGAAATGGGATCTGTTCTAACAGGCATTTGTGCAAAGCACTTTCATACTGCACATGCTCGGCAAGACTGCCTGTAAAATAGCCATTGTGCACATGGGTAAAACTGTCTGCGATGTAATGGGTCAACTTGCCCAGACGGTAAAAATAGATCCCTCCACCCGGCGTCGACCGTTCCAGTTTTTTGATCAGATGATCCATGGTCTGACTGCTGTTCTCATAATTGTGTCCGAAAAACTTTTTATTACCTTTCCATCCATGCAGATAGGTGACCTTGTTGACATCCGGTGCAATTGCCCCATATATGTATGCATTTTTTTCCAGCATGGAAAAACCTCGCAGATACTGCCCTGCGATATGTTCTGCCAGATATTTGTGACTCAATGTTTTCATTTACGCTTTGCATCCCTTTCACACTGCGCCCAGTCCCGCGCTCATCTTTTCTCTTTTTACCTTACATATACCATTATCCACGTTCTCTGTAAAAAAGATACCACCTTTTGTGTAAAAGTCATGTTATTTCTGTGAACAGATGCTATTTAAAATAAGATAAAGCCTCATTTAAGAATCCTGCCTGCTCATTCATCTGTCCCGCCATTTCCGCCACACCATTCATCATGGCATTGAGTTCCTCAATATTGGCTGTCATTTCCTCGGTTGCGGCAGCATTGGAAGAACTTACATCCGTAAGTCCATTACTATTGTCCGTGATATTCTGATTCAAGCAAACCATCTGATCTACCAAGCCCTTGATTTCTTCCGCCTTGTCCGCTGTCCGACCAATCTGATCATCTAAACTAGCAAACTCCTGCAAGACGCTGCTGATCTCCTCTTTTTGCACAGCATTATCGGAAACAACTTCCTGAGATGCCCGCATACATGCCTGACACTCCTCTACTAATTCTGAAATAATCTCTTTGATATTATTTAATTCACCGCTTGTATTATCAGATAGCACACGAATCTCTTCTGCCACCACTGCAAATCCTCGACCGGCATCTCCTGCACGGGCAGCCTCAATGGATGCATTGAGTGACAAAAGATTGGTCTGTCCGGAAATATCTTCAATTACGCCGATGATATCACTGACTTTTTCCACAACCGCATTGACCTTTTCCACACGCTCTGCAATAACGCCAATGCCTTCTTCCATCTTTTCACTGCTACTTTGCATATGATGCATCTTTTGGTTCATGATAGCACTGCTCTCCAATACAGAATGTGTCTGGGTTTCGATATCCAGAACAGAAGCATCGATCGTCTGTGTCTCATCATGCATACTTCCCAGATCCACATTGATATCGGAAATAGAAGTCGCCATATTGGTAGAACCGATCGCAACATCCTCTACTGCCTTACTGATCTCTCCATTGGCAGCCAGAGTCTGTTCGCTGGTATCATTTAATTTGCTGCTGTGTTGTGCCATAGCATCGCTGGTAGCACGAATCTTTTCTACGATACCGCCCAGTGTACCCGTCATATCTTTTACACTGGTTGCCATCATGCCGATCTCATCATTGGTAATTTTAATACCGGAAAAATCGGCATTCATATTACCATTGGCAACCTCCTCAATAATACCGCTTAAGGTCACAAGTGGCTTTACCAGCCTTCTGCCAAAAATAAGTGCCGCAATGCTGGCCAGAATAATGAGTACGATCAAAATACCAATGGCTGTCCTTGTTGTGGTATTGATTCCGGTAAGTGCATCATCTTCATCCGCACTGACAACAACAATATTGTTATTACCAATAATGGAATATCCGGCATATTTTTCTACTCCATTAAAATCATAGGTCACAACCGCATCTTTTGGATGCTCTCCCTCTGCCAATTGCTGTACCAAACCTTTGACGACTGTATTCTCTACCGGATTGCCTACCTTATCCTCCGTCGGATGATATAACATGGTGCCATTTTCATCGACCACATAGACATAGGAACTCTCCATCCCTTTTACACCGACATCGTCTAAGATAGCGGCATAGCCATCATAATCCAAATCATCTTTGCCACTTTGTTCAATATCCGTTTCAATCAACTTCGCATAAGAATCTACCATATCCAGCATGCTATTTTGCACCGCCGATCTGATGTATTTTCTACTGCTGGACACCAGTACACTCAGACAGATAATGTTAGATAGAATAACCATGATCAGCACAAGTGCATCAATTTTTACCGCGATCGTTCCTCTCTTTTTTGCTTTACTTTCTTTCATCTTTCATTCCTCCATACATCCTTTATATCTTAATGCCCTATGCCTGATCCGGACTATGCCCCGATGCCCCCACGGGATCCATGCCATCCAGCGTTTCCATATCATCATAAGACAATTCAAAATCAAAAATCTGCATATTCTCCGTCATCCGACTCGGTGTGACCGTCTTTGGTAGTACAACAATATCGTGTTGGTGTTCCCAGCGAAGTGCAATCTGTGCTACTGTTTTGTCGTATTTATTTGCCAAGGACAGCAAGGTCGGGTCATCAAAAATGCGTCCTCTGCCCAAAGGACTCCACGCTTCAACAATAATCCCCTGTTTCTGGCAAAAATCCACAGTTTCTCTCTGTAAAAATCCAGGATTGATTTCTATTTGATCCACCATAGGAAGCACTTCCATCTCCAAAATCGTCTCTAAATGCCGCACCAAAAAATTTGACACGCCGATGGCTTTCACTTGTCCGCTCCGATAAATATCGATCATGGCTCGCCAAACCTGCCGATTTGTCTCCTTCCAATCTGGGTCAAAAGCGTCCGATGCCGGCCAATGTACCAAATAGAGATCCAGATAGTCTAATCCCAAATTCTCCATGGTCTTTTCAAAAGATGCCATCACCTTATCATAAGTATTTTCTGTTTTCCAAACTTTACTGGTCACAAACAGATCTTTTCTTGCCAGACCCCCTTCTGCTATCGTGTCCCGGATAGCCTGACCAACCGCAACTTCATTTTCATAAAAAGCCGCTGTATCCACGTGCCGGTATCCACGACAAATTGCCTCTGTTACAGATTCTTTTGCAAGTGTCGGATCCGTGATCTTATAAGTACCAAATCCTAAAACAGGTATCTTTGTTTGATTTAAAAGTGTCATAGTCTGCATAAAAAGAGTCTCCTTTATCTGTATCTAAGCCTCATAATACACATATTGTCCCTTACCTCCCGCCTTGGCAGCGTATAAGGATTTGTCCGCTTTCTTGTAGAGGTCATAATAGCCGCCATCACAGGCGCTGGAAAGACAGATGCCCATACTGACGCTGATGACAAGCCCCTCATACTGGCAGGAAACACTATCAAAGATGCGCTCAACGATATCCTTGATGTCATCCTCCTGCTTGTAAGTCATGAATACGACAAACTCATCCCCGCCGTATCGTGCGGCAATGTCCTGTTCCTCACGGATGCAGCCCTTGAGGCAATCGGATACCTTTTGCAAGACACAGTCTCCGAAATAATGTCCATGGGTATCATTGATCTTTTTGAAAGAATCTATGTCAAAAATGATAAATGCAGCGTCCACGTACTTTTCGTTATCGATCTTGCTCTTGATCAGAAGTTCGCCAGTCACATGATTGTAAAGTCCGGTCAATAGATCCAGTGATGCCTGCTTTTCCAAAGACTCCCGCAGGTAATCCTGCCGATAGCGGTCTGTAACATTGCGCAGGCTGACAATACCGATAATATCTCCCTGGATATTGTCCTTGGTCAGATAGATCGTCTTATTGATCCACATCTCTTCTCCCGTGGAATCCAGGGTGCGGTAATCCTGTCGCAAGAGTGTCTTCCCATCCTGATAAGCCTCCACCATATAAGACGCAGAGGAAAACTTGCGGTATTCCGCCAGCGTATCCTTTGACACTCTGCCCTGCCATCTGGCGCAATATTCATCATAAGCACATGGTGTATGGATGCCTACGGTATTCAATACCCTTACCATGCCATTGGTCTTTTTATCTCTTTGGAAGATCTCATTCTCGATCAGGTTTTTTGAAAAATTGACCTGATATAAGACAACCGATTCAGTCAAGAGAGCATCCCGATACTGTTCCGCAGTCTGTAACATCCGCCTTAATTCCATATTCTTTCGTCGTATGATCTCATCATACTCATAGCGATGGGTCACATCGCGAAAGGTCACCGTGATCTGCCCATGCGCAGGATCCGGCACCAGCATCAGGTTGATCCACCGGTAGCCCTGCTCGATCATAAAACGGAAATCCCTGCTGATCTTGTCTGTCTTTGCCTCTTTTTTCCCTAGCAGAAAAAGAGAATCCTCTGCCAAAACAGATTGTAGATTCTCTTTGTCTTCCGGATGGCAAAGTCCGACCAGACGATCTCTCCAGATGTCACGATCCAAAACGTCATCCGGTCCCCATGCATCCCGTCCGTCATAGATGCAGATGACCTTCTTGTCCGCCAGGTTCAACTGATATATGCCCTCATATTGTTCAGATATCATTGCCAGAACCCTTTTTTCCAGTTCATATCCTTTCCCCATATTGTATTGTCTCCAAATCCTTGCATTTTGCTTTGGAATTATCTATCGCAATATGTATATTATACCATCCTTTATTCGTTTCTCCAACTAATAAGTGTATTTTGTCGTCAAAAAATATACTGGATCTTGTGCTTTTTCCTGCAAAAGATGTATTGGCATCCTATCATCATGCATCCTGCCATACTTCTTCTGCCACTTCCTTGACCAGTTTTAATTTTGCCCACTGTTCCTCCTCTGTGATCGTCCCCACCTCCGCTACGGTGATGACATATTTTAATTGTTGCAGTATCATGCTTTCTTCTCCTCCATCACCTCTTTATCGATCAGTATCTTTTTGAGTTTCTGTGCTGCAGCGTTCATCGGGCGTTTGGCATCGTAGACCAGACAGATCCTGCGCGCCGGGATTTCTTCCTCCAGCCGGATCCCGATCACCTCCTGCGCCATAAGGGCAGGTTCCGCCATCTTTTGTGGCAGAAAAGCCAGTCCCAGATCACTTTTTACCAGAGGCAGTACCTGGTCGCTCGTCGCCACCTGGGTTTCCGGCAAAAATTCCTCTCCCTGCACCCGGAACCACTCATGGTAAAAGCGGTAGGTCGTTGTCTCCTGCCCCAGACAGATCAAAGGATAGCCCCGCAGATCCTTCAACTTCTTATTTTGTCCCAAAAGATCTGAAAACATGGGACCACCGATCAGAATATCCTGAAAATCCTCCAGAGGAACTTCTTTGAGCGGCGCTTCTACCTGTATGGGCGTCGTCACCACGGCAAAATCGCTTTCTCCACTGCGCACCGCACGGATCGCCTGCGGGGTCGAATGGTTGCTGATCTTTAGGCGTACCCCCGGATACTCCCTGTGAAAAACCCGCAGATGGTCCAGAAGAAAGATATTTAAGGCGATCTCACTGGCGCCTATGGAGATCGTTCCGTGTTCCAAGCCTACACAATCCGACAATTCTTCCTCTGCCAGTTGAAATTGCTGCATGGCGGCAGACACCCTGACATAGAGTTTTTCGCCCTCCGGAGTCAGATAAACCCCACGGTTGGTGCGGACAAAAAGGGTGCAATGCAACTCATGTTCCAGACAATTCATAGCCCGGGTCACATTGGGCTGGCTGTTATTTAAGGCATGTGCCGCCTTGGTAAAGTTCTTGTATTTTGCCACATAGTAAAAGATCTTATAATACTCAAAATTGACATTCATAGGCCTTCCTCTATCATATCAAATCATGATTATTATCATATCAATGATATCTTTTATTTATTGCTACCATAAAATTATAATCACATTAGAAAGAGAAAACAACTAAAATAGGAGATGATTTTTATGTCATTGGTATTACCAAGAGAAGAAGAAGTGGAAAATATGTTTTCCAGAATCCTGTCTTCTGACCAGTATTGTGAACGATTGATGGATGCTTTTTACGATCATCTGTGTGATGACAAGCGCACAACGGACCCGGATCCCCATCATTTTGCAGAAGTCCTGCTGGGCGCTTACAAAAACGGTGATGTCAGTGCCTTACTGCTGGAACTGTTTAACCGCAGCATGTTTGACCTTTTAAAGGAAACTTACCTTATCCCGAAGCGTTTTCATGGGAAGAATGGAGAAAATCCTGTCCTTTTGACCGATGTGGACGGAAACCTGCTCAATGACAAGGCAGACCTTGTCTCCAGACATGAATATAAGAAATTCCATGAGATCTATCAGGCGCATCATGCCGCCCCACGTTCCAAACTCTATCTCGCCGACGCCTATGATCTGGTTCGCTACTACACCTCCGGTATGGATATCTGCGAGAAAGCGGAAAACAGGGAGCGCGGCATCCTCATCCTCTATGCCCTGCCGGATACCAAAAAATTAGGTCTGACCGAAGCCCAGGCTTATGATGTAATCTGGTCGACTTTCCATGATATTCAGGAAGAAGCCTATTCCGCTATTGTATATTACGGACAGGAAACCGGCATCCGCTCCGGCAAATCGTTTGATGAACTCGGCGTCCTGCTTCCCATCCATCAGTTTGAAAATAAGATGCTGCAGCACCTAAGTGTGATCGACGGACTGGTACTTTCCTGCCGTGAAGAAATGATAAAGACTGCCGGCAGTGACAGTCTGGAGTTCTAGGAAAAGAGGCAGCATGATGAATACATTACAAGCCCAACCCGGCATCAAAAAAAACCATATGGATATTTTATGGCATGACTACAGCGACCCCAACGATACCATGCCGATCATCTCTGCCACACTGCCTGCCAAGGCATCTGTCATCGGGCGTGTCGGCATCATGATGTTAGCATGCGGAACCGGAGCCTGGCGTGTCCGCAGTTCCATGAATACCCTATCCGAACTCATGGACATCACCTGCACAGTGGACATTGGACTCATGTCGATCAACTATACCTGTATTGACGGAAACGACAGTTTCAGCCAGTCTCTCTGCCTGACCAATACCGGGGTCAACACTTCGCAGTTGAACCGTCTGGAAAAGTTTGTTTCCAATTTTTCCAAAAACGAACGACAGCAGACCTGTGAGCAGATTCATTCTGCTCTGGATGATATCGAAAAAATACATGGCTTATACTCACCACTCACACTAGCCGCCTCTGCCGCTCTAGCCTGCGGAGCCTTCACTTTTCTGCTGGGCGGCGGCATTGTGGAAATGCTCTGCGCCTTTGTCGGCGCGGGCATCGGCAATTACATCCGCTGTAAACTGTCCAAGCACCACTTTACCTTATTTTTGTGCATCATTGCCTCCGTTTCCGCCGCATGCTTGTCCTACACGCTTTTATTAAAACTCTTAGAGGTCATCTTTGCGGTACGGCTGGAGCACGAAGCCGGCTATATCTGCTCCATGTTATTTATCATTCCCGGCTTTCCTTTCATTACAAGCGGTATCGATCTCGCCAAACTGGATATGCGATCCGGCACCGAGCGTCTGGTCTACTCGCTGATCATCATTACGGTCGCTACCATGACCGCATGGATCCTGGCTATGTCTTTGGGCTTACAGCCTATGGACTTTTTGCCTTTGAACTTAGTCCTCTGGCAATGGATCCTGCTCCGCCTGCTCGCCAGTTGCTGCGGGGTCTTTGGCTTTTCCATTATGTTTAACAGTCCCGTGCGACTGGCACTTGCCGCCGGTCTGATCGGTGCCATTTCCAATACCGTAAGGCTGGAACTAATCGACCTGCTTGCCCTGCCACCTGCCGCTGCAGCCTTTATCGGGGCTTTTATCGCCGGCCTCTTAGCCTCCACCTTAAAGGGATTGGCAGGCTATCCGCGTATCTCCCTGACCGTGCCATCCATTGTCATCATGGTTCCGGGGCTTTACCTTTACAAGGGCTTTTATAATCTTGGCATTATGAACCTGACGGCTGCGGCTTCCTGGCTGGCATCCGCACTCCTTGTCATCTTAGCCCTGCCTCTTGGGCTGATCTTTGCCCGCATCCTCACCGACAAAACCTTCCGCTATTGCACCTAGATACCACAGGGACGTTTCTTTTGCCAAAGGGGACACTCCTTATGGCAAAAGGAACGTCCCTGTGGCGCATAAAAGACCTACAACTTGGCAACACTAAAAGTAGTTGAAGTTGGAGGTCTTTTTTATGAGCACATACAAGGTTGAGATCTGCGGTGTCAACACTGCCAAACTGCCCTTACTATCCGATGAAGAAAAGAATGAACTTTGGGATAAGATAAAAGCAGGGGACGCGCAGGCACGCGAGACCTATATCAAGGGAAATCTGCGCCTAGTGCTCAGTGTCTTAAAACGTTTTTCCGGTCATGGGGAAAATCTGGACGACCTCTTTCAGATTGGCTGCATCGGGCTCATCAAATCCATTGACAATTTTGACCCGACTATGAATGTCAAGTTTTCTACCTATGCTGTTCCCATGATCATAGGCGAACTCCGCCGTTATCTGCGTGACACTTCCAGCAGTATCCGCATTTCCCGTTCCCTGCGCGATACCGCTTACAAAGCAATCGTTGCCAAAGAAAATCTCCTGCGCACCAGCGTAACAGAACCTACCATGGACGAGATCGCCGCTGCCGCAGGCATCCCGGTGGAAGATATGATCTATGCCTTAGATGCCATGCAAAGCCCCCTGTCCCTCTATGATCCTATCTACAATGATGGCGGCGATACCTTATATGTCATGGATCAGATCAGTGACAAAAAAAATAAAGAAGAGAACTGGGTCGAAAGTCTCTCCTTAAATGATGCCCTTGGAACCTTAAGTCCAAGAGAATCCCATATCATAAAATTGCGTTTTTTTGAAGGGAAAACCCAAATGGAAGTTGCCTCTGAGATCCAGATCTCCCAAGCCCAGGTTTCCCGCCTCGAAAAAAACGCCTTAAAATCCATGGAGCACTATCTTACCGGCTCCACTTGTCGCTCAAAGCATTGATCTGATCGGCAAATTTTGCCAGATCCTTATTCGCCATGCCCTCGCAGTCCCGGATCACGCGCATAAGCCGCTCTCCTGCGGCAAGCAGTCTGGCGAATACATTGGAAGATGCCTTGGAGGATGGCGTCTTCTTTTGTTTTACCTGTCGGCTGCCCTGCTCCAAGCAGGCTCCGGTCAGAAGATCAAAGCGGTCGCCGGAATAAGGTGCATACGCCTCATAGCCGTATTTTTCATGGATGGCATCTGCAAAAGAATCACAGACAGCATCCTCCCCATGTACGACAAAGACCTTCTTTGGCGCCTTTTCAAAGCCGCCCATCCAATCCAGCAATTTATTCTTATCGGCATGACCACTGATCCCCGGCAGATTTTCAATCCGTGCCTCCACATGGACAGTCTCACCAAAGAGTTTGACCTCCTTAGCCCCATTTAAAAGGTTAAAGCCTAGAGTCCCCGGCACCTGATATCCCACAAAAAGAATGGTAGATTCCGGTCGCCAGAGGTTGTGCTTGAGATGGTGGCGGATACGGCCTGCCTCACACATACCGGATGCCGAAATAATGACCTTTGGCTTCATGTCAAAGTTGATCATCTTGGACTCATCACTGGTCACTGCCATCTTTAAACCCGGAAAACGGATCGGATTCTTGCCCTCGGCGATCAACCTCTTTGCTTCCTGACTAAAACATTCCGATACATTATCATGAAAGACCGCAGTTGCCTCCACCGCCAAGGGACTATCCATATAGACCTCAAAATCCTCTAAATCAGACAGCATGCCCTCCTCTTTGATCCTGCGGATAAAGTAGAGCATTTCCTGTGTCCTGCCGACGGAAAATGCCGGTATGACCAGATTGCCTCCCGCCTGAAACGTAGATCGCATGATCTGTGCCAAAGCCTTGGCAAAATCGATCGGCGCCTCATGCAAGCGGTCTCCATAGGTGGATTCAATTAACACATAGTCTGCCTCTTTTAAGTATTCCGGCTCCTTAATGAGCGGTCGGTTTCCCTGTCCGATATCCCCGGAAAAAACCATCTTTCGCTTTTCATTTCCTTCTGTCAGCCAGACTTCAATGGACGATGATCCCAAAAGATGTCCGGCATCTACAAAGCGGACCGTGATCTCATCGCAGACCTTGATCGTCTCATGGTAATGCACCGGCACAAATTGCTCCAAGACACCTGCGGCATCCTCAACCGTATATAAAGGTGTGACCTCCGGCCTTCCGGCACGTTTTGCCTTACGGTTCTTCCACTCTGCCTCAAAAGTCTGGATATGTGCGCTGTCCTTTAACATGATGTTGCAGAGTTCACACGTCGCCTCTGTCGCATAGATCTGCCCCCGGAAACCATGCGCATACAAAAGTGGCAAAAGCCCCGAATGGTCGATATGTGCATGGGTCACAAAGACATAATCAATACTGCTCGCCTGTACCGGGATCTCTTGGTTTTCATATATATCCGGCCCCTGCTCCATGCCGCAGTCCACCAAAAACTTCTTATCGCCCACTTCCACATAATGACAGGAACCTGTCACCTCATGGGCTGCCCCCAGAAATTCAATGATCATACCTTCTCCTCCGTTTCGTCAGAAAATCTTCTGTTCCATACCCATATTATATAACATTTTTCCAAAAAATCACACTACTTTCATACCATTTTCCTGCCGTGCCATCTCCCGATGCAGCCGCTTCATGATCTTTTTTTCCAGACGGGAAATATAGGATTGGGAAATTCCCAAAAGGTCTGCCACCTGCTTTTGCGTCAGTTCTTCCCCATCTTTGCTATGTAGCCCGAAACGCAGTTCAATGATCATCTTCTCCCTGCCGTTTAAGGTCTTTAAGGCCTGATGTAATAGTTTGAGATCTGCCTGCGTCTCCAAATCCCGGTAGATCACATCCTCGTCCGTGCCTAAAATATCCGACAAAAGAAGTTCATTTCCATCCCAGTCCACATTGAGAGGTTCATCAATCGAAACCTCCAGTTTCTGCTTGTTATTTTTACGCAGATACATAAGGATCTCATTTTCAATACAGCGCGACGCATAGGTCGCCAGTTTGATGCTCTTGGAAGCATCAAAGGTATTGATTGCCTTCATCAGACCGATCGTGCCGATGGAGATCAGGTCTTCGGTTCCCACCTTGGTATTATCAAATTTCTTGGCGATATAGACGACCAGACGCAGGTTATGGGCGATCAGTTTTTCCTTTGCCTCCTTATCCTGATGATCCTGCATAGCCTCGATACATGCCTGTTCCTCTCTTGCATTCAAAGGTTCCGGAAGCACCTCACATCCACCGATGTAAAGCAATTCCAGTTTCTCTCTCGTAAGCCATCGAAACAATAAACGCATATGCTCACTCCCAACAAAAATCTTTATGTAATATCATCTGGTAATTTTTCCCCTGAAACAAGGATGCCTTGCCAAATCCCAGCAGGATCTCTTTCTGGCTGACCATTTTTCCCGCCTCTTTCATCAGGAATTTATCTGCTGCTACGATCTCCATAAAATCCTGCCCTGCCACCGTCTCATAAGCGATCAGACGCATCCGCTCTGCCGGGATCTTCCATTTCTCCTTATAGTCTTCCGACACCACGCAAACCGGTCTGCCACTGATGGGGTCACGCAAGAGATTTCCGGTATCGGCGAGTGCCTGCATTTTTTCCACATGCCCACACACCAGGATCGCCACTTCCCGCTGCTCTCTTTTTCTTGCCTGTAAGATCGATGCAATGACCGTAAGCAAAAAAAACAAAGCACATGTCAGAGGCAATAAGAAGTCCCGGATCTCCGCCGGCAGATACAGATCCAACAGGGACACCAGCCCGCCCAATCCTGCATAAACGATCAGCAGGTGAAAATAAAGGACTGCCAATGCCTTAGGGGCTGTCCTTTCAAATGCCAGTAACAGCATGAGTGGATTGACAAGAAAAACGACAAAAATGACATAGCCCCAAAAGGAATGTAAAAACAGATATGCCAGACAGCCAAGCCCCGTAGCAAGCAGGCTCGCTAAGACCAGCCTTGGCACCGACATAGATTTTTCCTGCCAGATCGCAAGAGCTAGAAGACTTGCCAGATCCAGCATAAGATTTTGTAGAACAAGAACATCCAAATAAACGACATAAATAAAAAGCCACCTCCTTTTGATAAGATCAATTATAAGGAAGTGGCTTTATAAATTCTGTCGAAACGAGCCTGCTAGATTATTTTCTTGTGTTCTTTAAAAATTCAGGAATCTTGATGTCTTCCTGCTTGACTGTGCTGGTCGGCTGCTGTGGCTTGGTCAGTGGTGGGAAGTTGCCCATACCGCCTCCTACAGATGCTCCACCAGCCTGTGATGCTGCCGATGGTCTCGGTGCCTGTGTCGTAGGCTGTGTATGTACGCCTGCGCCAAATCCGCTGACGGATGGCTTTGGTGTGCCAAGCCCGCTGGCATACTGCATATTATTTAAGAGAGAACTGCCCATAGATGGCTTTGGTGCTGCTGCCGGTGCGTCCTCTAAGCCTGTAGCAATGACTGTGATCGTTGCTTCATCCGGCTTGGACTCATCATACTTGGCACCGAAGATGATATTGACAGAATCTCCTGCAAGATCCTTGACATAAGTAGATGCTGCATTGGCATCCATAAGAGAAATATCTCCGGAAATATTGATAATGACATGTGTTGCGCCATTGATGGTCGTATCCAAAAGTGGACTCTCTACTGCCATACGAACAGCCTCTGTTGCCTTTTCATCACCCTTGGCTGTACCGATACCGATATGAGCAAGACCCTTGTCCTTCATAACAGTCTGGACATCTGCGAAATCCAGATTGATCAGAGCCGGCAGATTGATCAGGTCTGTAATACCCTGTACTGCCTGCTGTAATACTTCATCTGCCTTCTTGAGTGCTTCCGGCATAGTCGTTCTGCGGTCTACAATCTCTAATAATTTATCATTCGGGATCACGATCAAAGTATCAACATTTTCCTTGAGTCTCTCAATACCGGACTCTGCGTTGACCATACGTGTCTTTGCTTCAAACTTGAATGGCTTGGTCACAACACCAACGGTAAGGATGCCCTGCTCCTTGGCGATCTTGGCAACAACCGGTGCTGCACCTGTTCCGGTTCCGCCACCCATACCACAGGTAACGAATACCATATCTGCGCCCTTGACATTGGCTGCGATCTCCTCTGCGGTCTCCTCTGCTGCCTTCTGACCGATCTCCGGCTGTGCGCCTGCACCAAGACCCTTGGTCAGTTTCTCACCGATCTGGATCAATGTCGGTGCCTTGCAAAGGGAAAGTGCCTGCTTATCTGTATTGATCCCGATAAACTCAACACCTGCGATATTCTCATCAATCATTCTATTCACAGCGTTATTTCCTGCGCCACCTACTCCGATCACGATAATCTTGGCACTGGTATCCGCTTCATTCGTCATTATTTCAAGCAAGGTCTTAATCCTCCTTCTTCCTATCTCAAAATCTATGAGTGAACCCATAAATCCTATTCTACAAACCCATATAGATTATAATATATAAATTTTATTCATTTATCAACCTATTTTTCAAAAAATTTGAAATTTATACAGGCTATTCTTTTGGTCTTTCAAACACAATATCTGTGTTATCCGGTGTCCAGTTTTCTAAATGTAGTGTCCCGCTTTGTCCTTCCAGATTTGGCAGGATATGTGGCAGACGCATGATCTTTTCTTCCACGTTAGTATCATTTCCCACACAGATCAGAATACTTCCGTAAACGACCGTAATGCGGCCTCTTTCATCAAAAGAAAGGCTGCTGATCGCAATGTCGTACTTCTTTAAGATCTTTAAAAGATTTAACATGAAGGATAACTGGTCTTTTTCCAGCCCGACCTTACTGCCGACCTTTGCCTTATCCAGGGTGATCCCGGACACCTGCATCACATTTTCAATGACGCGGTCCGACACCTCCACCACTTTTCCGTCTTCATCAAAGTAAGCCATACGGTTGTCCGAAAGCAAAACGCATCCGAAAAGTTTCTTTTCCGTCACGTCGATCTCCAACTTGTCATAGCCCTTGATCTTTACCTTGATTGCGGACACAAAAGGAATATCGGTCTTTGGCTTGATGAGGTTCTTGCCCCAGGCATAGACCGTATTCTTGGAATAGGAGTCGTCCAGTACCAACTGCTTGATCTCCTCCTCCGTATAGACGGTATTGCCTTTGACCGTCACCGTATGCACCGTACAAAAAGCATAGATCGCCATAGCGGCGACAAGCAGGCAGATGATCACACCCAGGACTATATTAAAAAAGTAAAAGCGGAACTTGGAAAATTTCTTCTTTTTTTTCTTTGGGATCTCTTGGTTGTTTCTTCCTTTTCGTTTCATCAATCACAGTCTCCATCCTCTTTCTATCCTAAGTCTCCACATGCGCACTCTTTGACACGCTGAGGGCTACGCCCATCTCCGCGATCAGAAACATGATGGAGGTTCCTCCATAACTGACAAAAGGAAGCGTAACACCGGTGTTTGGCATGGAATTGGTCACAACGGCAATGTTTAAGATAACCTGTAAGGCGATATGCACCATAATGCCGATCACCAGATAGGATCCAAACATGTCTTTGGCATTGGTCGCGATCAAAAGCAGGCGCCACAATAAAAGAATATACATAAGTATCACACAGATGGCTCCGAAAAGTCCCAGTTCCTCACAGATGATGGAAAAGATCATATCATTCTGCGCCTCCGGGACAAAGCCCAGTTTCTGGATACTCTCGCCCAGCCCCTTGCCAAAAAGTCCGCCGGATCCGATCGCATACAAGCCCTGCAGGGTCTGATAGCCGGTGTCGTAATTTTCCGGGTGTAGCCAGATCTGCACACGCTCCTGCCGGTATGTTCCAAAAATAAAGACAACCGCCAGTAAAGCAACGCCCACAAAAGCAAGGATAAACGGTGCCGTCTTGGGACTGGAAATAAAGACCATGATAAAGGCGATCCCCACAATAATGATGGCGGTACTCAGGTTGTTATAGGCAACCACCACAAAGATAGGCAAGATCGTTGCCAGCAGTTTTATATTGCCCTTGAAGGTGCGCATAGCCATCGGTCGTTTACTGATTACCGTTGCCAGATATAAGATCACAGCAACCTTGGCCAGTTCGGACGGCTGGAAGGAAAATCCTGCAATGTTGAGCCAGCGGGAGGATCCATGACTACTGGTTCCCACAAAGTTTACCGCCAAACACAGAACCGTCGCCAAAAGATACGCCACACCCGCAAATTTGGCAAAAAAATGGTAATCCAGTTTGACACAGATATAAAGCAGAACAAAACCAAGTCCTGCTGACATCGCCTGTCTTTTCAGATAATAAATGGAACTGCCGAACTTCAAGGTTGCATTATAGGCACTGGTACTATACAACATAACAAGACCAAAACCTAAGATACATATGATCATCAGCAGTAAGGTATAGTCGATATATTTGGTTGTTCCGGTGCGCTTTCTTTTCTTTTTTTGCGCAGTCACGGCTCTCTCCATGCATTACTCCTTTAGATTTCTTACATATGCTTTAAAGATATCTCCACGCTGTTCGTAATTGTCAAACATGCCCCAACTTGCACATGCCGGTGATAAAAGAACAGCCTCGCCCGGTTCTGCTGTCTCATAGGCAATGTCTATGGCTTCCTCTAAAGAATCTGCAAAGACATAATCATGAAAATCATGTGCATCGGCGCAGACCGCGATCTTCTTCGCCGTCTGTCCGATCAGGACCAGTTGCTTGACCTTGCCATCAAAACTATCGATCCACTCATCATAAACGGACTCCTTGTCATAACCACCACCGATCAGGACTGTCCTGCGGTTCATGGCACAGATGCCCTTGATCGCGGCATCCGGGTTGGTTCCCTTGGAATCGTTGTAAAAGGCAATGTCATTCTTTTTGCAGACAAACTCGATACGGTGTTCTACTGCATGAAAGGCTCTCAGTCCCTCCCGGATAGTCTCCATCGGCACGCCCATGCCATCGCAAAGTGCAACCGCTGCCATAACATTTTCATAATTGTGTGCACCTAAGATATTGAGTTCTTCCACCGAAATAATATGCTCGGTCTTTCCATTTCTTGCCCACAGGATCTCATTTTCCTGTAGATAGAGCCCAGCATCCAAAGTCTCGGTGCTGGAAAACAAGACGACTTTTTGCTCTAAGGTCCTTCCAAAGGCACGCAGGACTTCATCATTATAATTGAGCACACACAGATCATCCCTGGTCTGGTTCTTTACGATGCTCTCCTTGGCGGCAATATAATTTGCCATGGTATGATGGCGGTTCAGATGATCCGGCGTGATATTTAAGATCGCAGCCGCTTTCGGTGCAAACGTATCAATGGTCTCCAACTGGAAACTGCTGATCTCTGCCACAACAACCGTGTCGTCTGTCGTCTCCTCTGCCACGCTCGTATAAGGAATACCGATATTTCCAACGACTGCCACGTGTGCAAAATGTCTTGCCATGATCTGACCGACCATGGTTGTTGTCGTCGTCTTACCATTGGTTCCGGTAATGGCTACCACGTGCCCCTTGCCAAGGACATATGCCAGTTCGATCTCGCCCCAGATGGTCATGCTCAAAGTTTTCATCTTTTCTACCAAAGGAATATCCAGCGGCACGCCCGGGCTCAAAACGGCAATATCAAAGGACTTTAACATATCCTCCGATACATCCCCCAGGATCAGTTCCACCGGTGTCAGTTCCGGGTTCTTGCTGCGGAATGCTGCCACATCCAAAGCCTCATTGCCATCCTGTATATATACCTTTTTTGCATGATGCAGCAAGAGTTTTGCTGCTGCCACGCCACTTTTTCCTGTTCCTACGACAAGTACTGTCTTATTTGAAATATCCACAATCTGCCTCCTGACTTTTCTCGTTTAAAGTGCTGCATATCCGATCAGGCAAAGCAGTGCCGTGATGATGGAAAATACGGCTACAACTCTGGTCTCTGACCAGCCGGAAAGTTCAAAATGATGATGGATCGGTGCCATCTTAAAGATACGTTTTCCGTGTGTCAGTTTAAAGAATGTCACCTGGATGATCACGGATAAAACCTCTACCAGATAGATCAGACCCACGATCAGGATAAAGAGTGGCATCTGTAACATATAAGCCGTTGCTGCCACAAAACCGCCCAGTGCCAAAGATCCGGTATCTCCCATAAAGACACTTGCCGGGTAGACATTAAAGAGCAAAAATCCTAAGAGTGCTCCCACGACCGCACAGGTCACCGGCTCGATTCCACTGTTCATCCCTACGGCTACCACCGTAAAGAATACTGCAACCAATACCGTTACCGAAGATGCCAGACCATCCAGTCCGTCTGTAAAGTTGACACCGTTGACTGTACCGATCACGGCAAAATACATGAGCGGAATGGCAAGCCAGCCCAGATCAATGTAATGTCCGCCGGAAAACGGCACCAGCATGGTCAAAGAAACATCCGTGTAACGCACCAGATATACGGCAAAGATCGTTGTCACCACGATCTGTAAAAGCATCTTCTGCCATGCCAAAAGTCCATCCGAACGGCGCAGAACAACCTTTAAATAATCATCCAGAAATCCGATAACGCCGAAACCTACCGTAAGAAATACGATCGGTATGATCTTGGGATAACGTGACACATAAAAAAGAGATGTGATCACGATCGCTGCCAAAATGATCAGGCCGCCCATGGTCGGCGTTCCTGTCTTGATCTGATGCGACTCCAACTCCTCACGCTCCGTCTGTCCAACCTTGAGTCTTCGTAAAAAAGGAATAACAATAGGTCCTAGAATCGTTGCTATCCCAAATGAAATAAGTACCGGAAATAAAATTTTTTCAACCATAACGACTCCTTGTTTATTATGCATTCTTTTGCAAATTTCATTTTTTTCAACTAAATAGTATAAGTGTTTTGGCACTATTGCGCAACTGCACTATCCGTATTTTTTTCGGTCTCTTCCACGCCCAGATAAGGCAGGATGTTTTCAAACAACTGGCTGCACACCGGTGCCGCGATCGTGCCGCCATAATAAATGCCTTGGGGCTCATGGATAATAACGATGGCTAAGACCTCGGGATCCTCTGCCGGGGCAAACCCGATAAAGGAAGCGATATACTTTCCGCTCCCGCGGGGAAGCATCTGCGATGTCGCCGTCTTGCCTCCTACGGCAAAGCCTGCAACCTGACCGTTCTTACCTGTCCCCTCCGCTACCACCTGATGCAAAAGACCTCGCAGGATCTCAGAGGTCTCCTTTGATACGACACTGCCTTTGTCCTTGGTCTTGTAAGTTCTTGTCACCTTGCCATCGCGATCCCGGCAGGTCAGTGCGATATGCGGGGTGACGCGCTCTCCCCCATTGATCAGAGAGGACACTGTAGATGCCATCTGTATGGGCGTTAATTGAAAAGACTGACCAAAGGAAATGGTCGCCAGTTCCACCGGACCTACATTTTTTAACTGGTGCATGATGGTCGCTCCTTCGCCGGGCAGGTCGATCCCGGTCGTCGAAAGCATCTGGAACTGTTCAAAATAATGAAAGAAACGCGGCGCTCCCAGGCGCAGTCCCAACTGGATAAAGACCGGATTGCAGGAATTCATGATGGCATGGGTAAAATCCTCGCTCCCATGTCCTGTTGTCTTGTGACAACGGATCCGCGTATCCTCCACCGTGATACTGCCATTACAGTAAAAGGATTCCTCCGGCGTGACTACCCCTTCTTCCAGTGCCGCAGCCGTTGTGATAATCTTGAAAGTCGATCCCGGTTCATAGGTATCACTGATACAGATATTGCGCCACATCTCATTTAAAAGATCGGTCTTCTCCCCGGTCTGCCCCGCCATGTATTCCGTTAAGGTAAAAGGTTCCTGCAGGGAAAACTCCGGTACGTTGACCATGGTATAGATCTCCCCATTTTTCGGATTCATGACAATAATCTCCACACCGGATGCCTGATGGCGCTGCATGGTCTGTTCTGCCAACTGGGTGGCGAAACGTGAAATATTGTAGTCCAGCGAGACATAAAGATCATCCCCTGCCTCCGGTTCCAGCCGAACCTCCCCCAGTTCGGCGACCTCCACGCCTCTGGCATCCGTATAGGTCAGAATCTTTCCATCCTCTCCCTGCAAAGCCTCATCATAATAAGCCTCCAGCCCGATGATGCCCTGATTGTCGCCACCGGTAAAGCCTAAGACCTTAGATAAGATGCGGTCATAGGGATAATAGCGCTTGTAGTCATCATCCACCTTGACCCCTGCAAGATCATAGGCACGGATGGCATCCCCAATGTCTTTTTCCACATTGGTCTTGATCTTTTCGATGGAGGACACCTTTTCTACTTTCTTTCGTATTTCTTCCTCCGTCAGCCCCAGTTCCTTAGTCAGGCAGGAAATGACCGCCTCCGGATCCTCGATCTGGTTATGTATGACGGAAATTGTGCATACCGTCTTATTTGACGCAAGAATTACGCCATTTCTATCAATAATGCGTCCTCTTGCCGCCTTCACCTTGCGCTCCCGCTGCTCCACCTCTACCGCCAGTTCCGCGTAATGGCTTGCCCGAAAGATCATCAGATAGCCTACGCGCAGCCCTAAAGCCAGCAAAACGACGATAAAGGTCCCACCGATCAGTTTTGCCTTTCGGTGGGAGTACACACGCAATCGTTCCATGCCAAGCCTCCATAAAACGCTTTATCACATTTTATTCTGCTGCCACAGAATCCATACGTTCAATATTCATATAAGGTAAGATTTGTGAAAAGATATTCTTTGCAATGTAGGAGGATTGTGAGCAATGTGACTGGTCTGCCACATGCGGCTCATCCACGACCACATAGACCACGACCTGAGGATCGTCTACCGGAGCAAATCCGATAAAGGATACCACATAGTTACCGGATCCACGCGGCACTTTTTCCGCCGTACCAGTCTTACCACCGATAGCATAGCCCTCAACTGCTGCCTTGGCACCGGTTCCCTCACTGACGACTGTGTACATATAGTCGCGCAGGGTGTCACTGACTTCCTGGGAAACCGTCTCCTTGGTCACGACCGGACTGATCTCCTGCACGGTATTGCCGGAGCCATCCACGATCTTTTTTACCACATGCGGCTGATAGATATTGCCACCATTGATCAGGGAGCAAAAGGAGGATGCCAACTGGATCATAGTCACATTGAAGCCCTGTCCGAAAGAAGAAACGGCAAGGTTTGACTCCGTCCGCGCCAACTGTTCCTCACTAAAGATCAAAGATGCCGTAGATGCCTCACCCGGCAGATCGATGCCTGTCTTTTGTCCGAACCCGTATTCCCTGCTGTATTTGGCAAAGTTAGCAGGTCCGATGGCGCGCACCATCTGCATCAGGGCATCGTTGCAGGAATCCCTCAGAGCCCCACGCAGGTCTTCGGTACCATGACCACTACGGTTGACACAGTGGATCTCATGTCCGCTGACCCACTCGCTACCATCGCAGATATAGGTCTCATCCCCACGCAGGCTGCCGGAGTCCAGTCCCATAGCCTCGGTAAACGGCTTAAAGGTAGAACCCGGTTCAAAGGTATTTGAAATCGTATAATTCTGCCAGAGTTTATTGAGTTGGTTCATCTTGTCTTCATCCGACATTCCCGCCAGTTCTTCCTCTGTAAAGTATGCACTCAGATCCTTTGGATTATTCAGATCAAAGTTCGGATAGGATGCCATGGCAAGCACATCCCCGTTTTGTGGATCCATAACAAGGACTGCCGTATTATTACTGCCGGTCGCCTGTCCTTCCGTCTCCTGCTTCATCTCCTCGTTTGCCTGTAAGATGGCACTCTCCACGATGGACTGGATATTGGTGTCTATTGTCGCCACCAGAGAATAGCCGTTTTCCGGTTCAATGACCGTCTGCTCCAGATTGCTGTCAGCATTCAGATACCCATAAGATCTGCCATTGGTACCGTTTAAAGTATCGTTATACTGATTTTCCAAGCCGATCACACCGGTCGTTGCATTAGCAAAGCCGATCATGGCACTTGCCAGCGAATTGTAAGGATAAGTCCTTGTATATTCTTTTTCAAACCAGATCCCCGCGATCTGATCCTTGGTATCTTCGCCGTTCATTAAGGCTTCAAAAGCCGCCTTTTCCTCATAGGAAACATGCTTTGCCAGCACTGTATATTCCCGATCCGGATTGTCTGTGATCTCCTGATTGACCTGGTCCGCCGTGATCTCCGGGAAGCACTGGGTCAGATAGGCGATGGTAGATGAAATCTTTTCCTCGTTTGCATGCAAGACCTTGCTGTCCAGGATGACATTATAAACATCTACGCTTGTCGCAAGAACCGTCCCCTTGCTATCCACGATGTCACCGCGCTTATACGGAATGATCGTACTGTCATATTCCTGCTGTGAGAGCACGATCTTTTCGTATTTCTCCCCACTCGTGTATTCGATATACATGAGCCGGAAGATCAAAGCCACAAAAAGAATGCATAATACTCCAAAAACAATGTAAAGCTTATTATGCATTCTCCTAAGTAACTTTTTCGGTTTTTTCCTTCTGCTTCTTCGTATCTGTCTAGCCAATCAAAAAACTCCTATCCTATGGAATATTGTGATACTGGTTCATATAATCACTACTATCCATATCATAATACACGATCTGGTCAGCATTTGCATAGACCATGCCCATCTCATTGATGGCAGCCGTCTTGATGTCGCCTAAATTGGTCGCACTGGCGATGCGGCTCTCGGTCGCACTGTTGGATGCCTTGAGATCAGAAATATTCTGCTCCAAAGCCGAAATATTATCCATATGTGTCGTGATGCTGTTGGTCAGATTGATATAGCCTACAAAAAGACCCACCAATGCAACTGCCACGGATACAATATACATAGAATAGACACGTTTGCGGCGCATGGCTGCCTGTGCCTTGCGTCTTGCCTGTCTTCTCTTTCTTTCTCTTTCTTCACGGATCTCACGCTCTCTGGTATGGCGGTCCGGAAGCGGCTGTTCTACCTGTCGTACGGTATTGCCGTCTGTATAATAATAAGTCTTTACCTCAGTCATAGTCCTCTCCTTTTTCAAACTCCCAACTATCTGCTGCTTGTCCCTCTTTCAAATACACGTAATTTTGCGCTTCGTGATCTGGTATTTTCTTCCAGTTCCTTTTCGGATGGAAGGATCGGTTTTCTTGTGATCACACGTCCTTTGGACTTCTTTCCACATACACATACCGGAAAATCTTTCGGGCAGGTACATGGATCCTGATTTTTCTTAAACGTATTCTTTACGATGCGGTCTTCCAAAGAATGAAAGGTGATGATACAGATCCTGCCATCCTCTGCTAAAAGATCGATAAATGCATCCAGATTCTGCTCCAGCACATCCAATTCCCGATTGAGTTCAATACGGATTGCTTGATACGTGCGCTTTGCCGGATGTCCGCCGGTAACCTGTAATTTTTTCGGGATCGACCGTTCAATGATCTGATTTAACTGTCCTGCTCTTGTGATCCGCTCTTTTTGACGTTCTTTTACGATATTCTTGGCAATGTTCTTTGCAAATCGATCTTCTCCATAGTCTCTGATGATGCGATAAAGGTCTTCCTCGGAATAGTCATTGACGATATCCGCTGCTGTCATCGGATTGTCCTGATCCATGCGCATATCCAAAGGTGCATCCTCGACCATGTAGGAAAATCCTCTCTCCGGTGTGTCTAACTGAAAAGAAGATACGCCAAGATCTAAAAGAATACCGTCTACCTTATCAATGCCAAGTTCGTGGACTCTCTCAACCATGGCTTCATAATTGCTGTGTACCAAAGTCACACGGTCTGCAAATGGTCTTAGTCTCTCGCCTGCGGCTTCCAGCGCATCATAGTCCTGATCGATACCGATCAGGCGTCCTGTCGTCAGCCGTTTGGCGATCTCATAAGAATGTCCGCCACCGCCGAGTGTCCCGTCTACATAGATGCCGTCTTCTTTGATATGTAATTGTTCGATTGTCTCCGGTAAGAGTACCGAATAATGCTTAAAGTCCATCTATGTTCCACTCCTAAATACTCAGTCCCAACTCAGCCATATGCTCTACGATCTCGTCCATGTCATCATAAGAACTTGCATCCGCATAACGATCCTTGTCCCAGATCTCGATCTTGGTCAGAACACCTACTAAGACAACATCCTTTTCCAGTCCTGCAAATTCACGAAGTACCGACGGAATCAGAATACGTCCCTGCTTGTCCACCTCACACATGGCAGCACCCGCAAAGAAGAAACGCATAAATTTACGTGCGTCTTTTGTTGTCAGATTGACTTCGCGGAACTTCTCCTCGATGCGTTTCCATTCTTCCTGGGAATATACGTACAGACAGCCGTCCACGCCTTTTGTCACAACGAACTGATCGCCCAACTGTTCACGAAACTTTGCCGGAACAATAAGTCTGCCCTTGGCATCTACGTTATGACTATATTCTCCCATGAACATAACTGCTGTACCTCCTTTCCCCTAGCATCTTATCCACGAAATTATCCACTTATCCACCACTTCATGACACTACATACCACTTCGCACCACTTTTATGATTATTTTATGGTATTAAAGGGCAAAAAGCAAGCCCGAAAACCTTGTAAAATCAAGGCTTTCGGGCTTGTGGTAGATGGTGGTGGCAAATCCCACTACTATTTCTTGTGTCCTTTTATTTTTAAGCACAAGTTCTTGTGGTTTTGTCCCTTTTTATACGTTTTTCTTCCAGTGTATAAAAATTTTTACAATATTTAATTATAATTTTTGTGCATTATTTTGTTTGGACTTGTGCAGACCGAGGACAAAAAGGATCAGGGCAACCGCCATCAGAACCAGTGCCAGTGCCTGTGATACCGGAAATCCGGTGACCCACATCTTCAACTGGTCGGTACGCAGTCCTTCGATCCAGAAGCGTCCCAAGCCGTAAAAGAAGAGATAAAAGTAGAAAAACTCTCCGTGAAACTTCTTGTGTTTTGTCATTGCCAGTATAAAGATCAAAAGTGCCAGATTCCAGAGGGATTCATACAGGAAGGTCGGATGTACCTGTACATAGGTCACGCCGTCTGCCACTCTCGCGTGTGCCAGCATCTCCTGCGTGATGTCATCCATGGACCGTACAGCATTTAATGGCAGTTCCATGGCAAAGAGTCCATCCGTGTATTGTCCGAAGGCTTCCCGGTTGAAGAAGTTGCCCCAGCGTCCCAAGATCTGTCCGACCAGAAGTCCCGGTGCCGCCAGATCTGCGAACTGTAAGAATGGGATCTTTTTGATCCGGCACATGATATAGGCTATCAGGACCCCGGCAAGCACACCGCCGTAAATGGCAAGGCCGCCCTGTCTGATATTAAAGACCGACAGCAGATTATCCTTATAATAATCCCAGGCAAACACCACATAGTAGATCCTCGCCCCGATCACGGCAAAAATAATGGTAAAAATGCAGATATCCAGACATTGATCCGGGTCCAGTCCGTCTTTTTTTGCCCGATGCAAGATCAGTGATACGCCCAGCAGCATGCCAAGTGCAATGATCATGCCATAGTAAGCGATCGTGATGCCAAAGACGTTTATGTTCTTTCCTACATGTTCCAGACAGATATGTAGGTTTGGAAAATTGATATCCATATTCATTTTAAAAATCCGCCTTTCCTTTTCCTATTTCCATACTCTAGCACATTTTATGCCATAGAAAAAGACCCGCAAAAAAACTTGCGGATCTTTTTCATCTTTTTTCTTATTTCATGGCAAAACTTGCACACATGGTCTGTCCGACACCTGTACTGTCAGCAATATCCACACTTCCCGCCTCACACTTGCCAGAGGCATTGTAATGGCAGTTCTTGGCATCGCAGGTGATCTCTGTCACACCGTCCGGCTCTCCGGCTCTGTTGCAGGCGCATCCGTCTTTGCCCACTTCATAGTTACCGCAATATGTCTCATCACTCTTCTTTGCGCTTGTACCTTCCACAGTGATACCTGCTCTGGCACACATCTTGTCCACATTGTAACGGCACTCTGTCGCTCTACAATCTAATTGTGTCATACAAAAACTCCTTTCTCGCCATAGGGCGAATGCAAAATAGCAGCCTGCCTTATGCAAGCTACTATAATATTATGTCCTCTTAAATTTCTCCTATGCGACCAGGAAGATTGTATTTTAAAAAGCGCAATTTTAAATGATGAGCATGGCATCGCCAAAACTAAAGAAGCGATATCGTTCCTTTACTGCCTCCTCATAGGCTGCCATGACATGTTTCCTGCCGGCAAGGGCAGAAACCAGCATGACAAGCGTGGATTCCGGCAGATGGAAATTCGTGATCAGTCCATCGATGACCTTGAACTGATATCCCGGATAAATGAAGATATCCGTCCAGCCGCTCTTGGCATGTAAGGTGCCGTCCGCTTCTGCCGCCGACTCCAGTGTTCTCGTGCTGGTCGTCCCAACAGAAATGATACGTCCGCCGTTTTTTCTGGTCGTATTGATCAGGTCTGCCGCTTCTTCCGAGATCTGGAAAAATTCGGAATGCATATGGTGGTCTAAGACATCATCCACCTTGACCGGGCGGAAGGTGCCAAGTCCCACATGCAGAGTGACCTCCGCAATGGATACACCCATGTCACGGATCTCCTGTAAGAGTTCTTTTGTAAAATGCAGACCTGCGGTCGGTGCTGCCGCAGATCCGTCATATTTGGCATAGACCGTCTGATAGCGGTTCTTATCCTTGAGTTCGTGTGTGATATAAGGCGGCAGGGGCATCTGTCCCAACTGGTCCAGGATCTCCTCAAAGATTCCTTCATAGGAGAAACGGATCAGGCGGTTGCCCTCATCCACAATATCGATGACCTGGCCCTTTAAAAGTCCACCGCCAAAGGTCAGGCGTGTGCCGATCCTTGCCTTTTTGCCCGGTTTTACCAGTGTCTCCCAGACATCATCGCTTTTCCGCTTCAAAAGCAGGATCTCAACCTTGCCTCCGGTCTCTTCGCGCTCGCCATACAAACGCGCCGGTATGACCCTGGTGTTGTTGATGACCAGACAATCGCCCGGTCTTAAATATTCCTTGATATCATAGAAGTGGCGATGCGTCACATCGCCACTTTTTTTATCAAGGATCATAAGTCTCGAATTTGATCTTTTTTCCAGAGGATCCTGTGCGATCAGTTCCTCCGGAAGATCATAATAAAAGTCTTTTACATCCATTTTCTTTTTCCTTAATTACTTTCTCAACTGAATACCCATGTCTTCCAGTGCCTTTAAAATGCGGTTCATGGCAGCCGTGATATCTTCTTCCTCCAGGTTCTTATCTTTTGCTCTGAAGGTCAAAGAATATGCAACAGACTTATGCCCCTTTAAGATCTGGTTGCCCTCGTAGATATCAAAGAGTTCGTAAGACTCCAGGTAATTGCCGCCCTTGGTCTCAAAGACTTCCTCGATCTGTCCGACCAGGATCTCCTTCGGAACCACCATACTGATGTCTCTTGTTGCAGCCGGGAACTTGGCAATGCCTTCGTACTTCTTGTCAAAGGATACAAATTCCATCACTGCCGGCATATCGACAACAGCGATATAGGTGCGCTCTTTCATACCGTAGTTTGCACATACCTTCGGGTGTACCTCACCTAAATATCCAATGACCTTATCCTGATAAAGGACATTTGCCTGACGACCCGGATGTAAGAAGTTCTTACCGGATGCCGGATCATAGGTCAGTTTTGCATCCATGCCAAGTTGTGAAGTGATCTCCTCAATGACCCCCTTCATGGTAAAGAAATCACCCTCTCCATACATACCAAGTGTCAACTGCATTCTTTCTTCCGGCAGTTCAGTAAGTGGCAACTGCTTTGGCAGATAGATATTTCCCATTTCAAACAAGCGCACGTCCTTATTACGACGATTTGCATTGGTTGCCAAAGATGTCATCATACCATTCAAAGGAAGGGTACGCATGATGCTGAAGTCCTCTCCCAAAGGATTGGAGATCACGATCGCCTGACGCAGTACGTCATCCTTGTCCAGAAGGAGTTTGTCAAATACCTTTGGACTTTCAAAGGAGTAGGTCATGCCCTGTGAGAAACCACAGAACTGTGCAACATTGCGCACGATCTTTTCTACCTTTAACTTTTCAGAAAGACGACCGGTGGTTGCCTCTCCGCTTGGCAGTGAAGTCGGGATCCTGTCATAGCCATAGAAACGGGCAACTTCTTCTGCAAGGTCAGCATAACTTTCCAGATCCTGTCTCCATGACGGCACCAATACCTCATTGGTCTTTTCGTCATAGCCTAAGTCCAGACGTTTGAAGTATTCCAGCATGTCTTCCGGTGAAATATCGGTTCCCAGCATATGGTTGTATTTATCCGGTTCAAACGGCAAACGTCTGCCTTCCATCTTCTTGGTATAAATATCGATGGCACCGCCAACGACCTGACCTGCGCCCAATTCTTCTACCAACTGGCAGGCACGATCCATAGCATCCATGGCATTGTTTGGATCCAGTCCCTTTTCAAACTTGCCGGATGCGTCGGTACGCAGTCCCACACGCTTGGAAGAAAGACGGATATTGGTTCCGTCAAAGCATGCTGCCTCAAATAACATGGTCGAAACATTGTCTGTGATCATGGAATTTTCACCACCCATGATACCGGCAATGCCAATGGCTTTCTTGCCGTCACAGATCATCAGTACATTTTCATCTACATTTCTCTCCTGTCCGTCCAAAGTCACGAAAGTCTCACCTGCATTGGCACGGCGAACCCGGATCTCATGCCCTTCGATCGTATCCATATCATAGGCATGCATTGGCTGACCGTACTCTTCCATCACATAGTTGGTGATATCGACAATATTGTTGATCGGACGGATGCCCTGTGCGCGCAGGCGTTTCTGCATCCATTCTGGTGAAGGAGCGATCTTGATATTCTTTACCACTCTTGCCGTATAACGTGGGCAGAGATCTGTCGCCTCTACAGACACCTTGATATAATCGTTGACATCCTCGTCATTTCCTGTCTTTGTAACAACCTGTGGTACAAATTCTTTTTTAAAGGTTGCTGCTGCTTCTCTTGCAATGCCAAGAACAGCAAAGCAGTCTACACGGTTGGATGTGATCTCATATTCTACAACGGCATCATCCAGTCCCAATACCTTGACAGCATCGGCTCCCACCTGGGTATCCTCCGGGAAAATATAAATGCCGTATTCCGGTGCATCCGGGAACATATTGCGGTCTGAACCCAGTTCTTCGATCGAACACATCATACCGTTTGATTCTACGCCACGCAATTTGCCCTTCTTGATCTTGATGCCGCCCTCGGTCTTTTCACCGTCATGACCGCCGGCAACACGTCCGCCATCTAAGACAACCGGCACCTTTGCACCTTCATATACATTTGGTGCACCGGTCACGATCTGGATGGTCTCGCTTCCTACATTGACCTGACAGATGACTAGTTTGTCTGCATCCGGGTGCTTTTCGATCTTTTCGATCTGTCCGACTACGATCTTTTCCAGATCCTTGTCCATACATTCATAAAATTCTACTTTGGAGCCTGACAAAGTCATAGCATCCATAAATTCCTGAGGCGTTGCTTCCAGCCCCGGTACTAAATCTTTAATCCAATTTAATGATGTTCTCATGCTATTTCTTCCTCCTACTCCTAGAACTGCTTCAAGAAACGATCGTCGTTCTCATACAAGAGTCTCATGTCGTCAATTTCGTACTTCAAAAGTGTGATTCGCTCCAAGCCAAGTCCGAAAGCAAATCCCTGATATTCATTCGGGTCGATACCGCTCATCTTGAGTACCTTTGGATGTACCATGCCACAGCCTAAGATCTCGATCCAGCCCTCGCCCTTACAGAAACGACAGCCCTTGCCGCCGCACTTAAAGCAGGAAACGTCCATCTCTGCACTCGGCTCGGTAAATGGGAAATGATGCGGGCGGAACTTAACCTTGGTGTCCGCGCCAAACAACTGCTTAACGAACTCCTGCAAAGTTCCCTTTAAGTCTGCAAAAGTAATGTTTTTATCAATAACCATCCCCTCGATCTGATGGAAGGATGGAGAATGGGTCGCATCTACTTCATCGGAACGAAAAACTCTTCCCGGTGCGATCATACGGATCGGCAGTTTGCCCTTTTCCATGACGCGCACCTGTACCGGTGAGGTCTGGGTACGAAGCAAAATGTCCTTATTGATATAGAAGGTATCCTGTTCATCCTTGGCAGGGTGATTTGCCGGGATATTCAATGCTTCAAAGTTGTAGTAATCATATTCTACTTCCGGTCCTTCTACGACTTCATAGCCCATACCAACGAAAATATCTTCTACTTCCTGCAATACATTGGTGTTTGGATGTAAATGTCCGATCTTTGCCTTCTTTGCCGGAAGGGTCACATCGATGACTTCGGATTTGAGACGGTGATCTAACTCTGCCTCTTCCATGCGCTCTTTTGCCTCAGCGAGTTTCTCCTCGATGGCACTTCTGGTCTCATTTACCAATTGTCCTACTGCCGGTCTGTCTTCCGGCTTCACATCTTTCATGGACTTTAATACGGCGGTCAGTTCACCCTTTTTTCCAAGCACTGCCACACGCACATCGTTAAGTGCAGACATTTCTTCTGCTGCATCAATCTGTTCCATGGCTCTTTTTGTGATTTCCTGTAACTTATCTTTCATTTCTATCTCCTTTTCTTTATTTTCTCTTCAAAAAGTCCTTTTAGCACGAAGTGCCTTTTGTGATAGGGAATGTATCAGATTTCTATGACACAAAAAAGCGGAGGCTTCATCCCGATAGGGACGAAATCACTCCGCGTTACCACCCTGATTCCAGATTTCTCTGACACTCATATGCTTAACGTGCACTATCCGTCGCGACTTACTTCTTTCAGTCACGCAGCTCCTGCGGGAAATTCACCTGCCACCTTACCTTAGACGGGCTTTCAGCCGATGACCCATCCTCTCTGAAAAAAGTATGACATGCTACTGTGCGCATTCAAAGCCTTTAACATCTGACATTCTAGCATAGCCTGAAAAAAACATCAAGATTTATTTCTCAAGCGAAAGGCTTTCCATTTATCCTGTATTTTTCCCATCTGCTTGCGCATAAATCTCCCCAGCACCTCGGCGAAGAAGACATTTGCCTCCGCGCACATAAACATGATATACATACACGAATACAGCCAGAACATCATGAGCACGATCGTCGACATACTGCCATAAATAGAAAAACGATCGTAAAAATTCACATATAAAGATAGAAAAATCGAAAATACATACCAGATTGCTGCACAAAGAAGTGCGCCCGGGATCTGCGTATAAGCCTTGATCTTCTTATTTGGCAGGGTCGTAAAGAGCCATACAAAAAGTCCGGTCAGTATGGCAAAGACTACCAGCCCTCGGATCAGCGGGCGGACACTGACAATGGCTACCAGTATGCCCCAGACACCAAACGCCTGATCTAAAAGGCTCTGGATATATTCCGTAAATACCATGAGGATCAGCACGATGATAATGGCAAAAATAAATACGATCGTATAGACAATCGCCCAGAAACGAACGACAAACCAATTTCTGGTCTCATCAATGCCATTTAAGACATTCATGCCTGCTGTCATATATTGCAGGGCCTTTCCTGCCGCCCACAGGGCAACGATCGCCGTGAGGGATATGATTCCGACCGGCCGGGAATATACTTCATTTAAGATCGGCTGCAAGAGCGGTTCGATATATTTTGGCATGGCTTTACAGAGCAGGTCCGTGACATATTCCTGTGAAATATTGGTGTACTGTAACAAGGAAGTAAACACCATCAAAAAAGGAATTGCCGACATAATGATAAAAAATGCCGCCTGTGCCGCGAAAGCACCGATATTATCTCTTTTACATTTATCCAGATATGTCTTTACATATCCGATGACCATCCATATCATAATCTGTCCTCTATCTTTAATATACCTGCTGCAAGGCGGTTCCCTGATAAAAATATCCCAGGATATCCGTATAAGCATAACCGGCTGCCGCCAAGGCTTTGGCTGCATTCTGGCTCATGCCAACACCATGTCCGAAACCACCGCCATAGACCAGAAACTTCCCGTCCCCCTGCTTTTCGATGGAGATCGCCGCACTCGGAAGTGTGCTGACGCTGTCTAACCTTTCCTGATCCTGCAAGATGACATAGCCACATAGATCACCTAAGATCTGCCGGATATGTAACTGGTCCTCTATCTCTACCTTTCCCTCAGAAAAAGAAATGCTGATGTACATGGCTGCCCCGCCGGGATTGCGTTTTTCTACCGTGATATTCTTGATCTGCCCCAATGCCTTATCATCTGTCAAAGAAGTGTCTGTGATCTTCTTTTT
The DNA here is from genome assembly GCF_014287435.1 of Roseburia lenta. Taxonomy (GTDB): domain Bacteria; phylum Bacillota; class Clostridia; order Lachnospirales; family Lachnospiraceae; genus Pararoseburia; species Pararoseburia lenta. Next base: position 244,128 of record NZ_JACOPG010000004.1, on the reverse strand, counting down.
CATCTTCCTGTCGCAGGAAATACTATCGTCCGTGGCAAGGTAATTCTGCAAATGTGCCCGCAGTCCGGAAAGATCATCCCCTGTAAGGCTTGCCTGCCAGCGGAAATAACGCTCGTTTGCCTCATAGGCATGCTCGTCCCCACTGCGCAGATAAGTATCAAAATCCTGTCCGCTTTCCTGTAAGCCGATATAGCCGGTATGAAAGATGCTGCTATCCATATTACCAAAAAGCGTGCCGTCCTGCATATAGCCACAGGATGTCGAATAATACAGGGCATCGACCACAGTTCCATCCTTCATAAGGATCTGCCCTGCGGTAGAACGGATCGCCTCATTGGTCTCCGCAGATTCCGTTCCCTGATTATACACCTGAAAAGAGACGGTGTCATCCATATTTCCTTTGACATCGGGATAGGCATAAGAATTGCTGTGCCCATAAGCATAGGTTCTTGCACACACCGCCTGTGCCTTTAATGCCTCTGCCCCATAGGTCCTTGGCATCTCGCTTGGCACGACGCGCTTTAAATAATATTCCATGGGAATCTGGTTGACCAGCACAAGTCCATTCGCCTGCCCCCAGATCTCCAGCGTCCCCTCATATCCATTGGAGGTCACGCCGTCCTCATTGACCAGATACCACTGGCTGCCCTCTGCGCCTGTGACCGTGATCGTCTCCCCGGCGCTGATCTGGTCTGCGCTCATGCTATAGGTCGTCCCTGCCGCCAGATCGCTGGTCTGCCCTGCCCGGTTGATGGTCAGATCGCTGTCTCCGTAAAGGCTGATGGAGCCCCGGTATATATCTTTGTCCCGATCCATAAGTACAATGCGAAGATCCGAAGAATAAGGCATTGCCTCCGGCGTATCCGGGACCTCCTCTTGTATCTTATCCTCTTCCTTGGTTGTCTGTCTTGCTATAAAATCCTGTAAAATACGCATTTTTCCTTGGGTATAAAGAATCAATAAGATCAAAAAGACACACAAAAGGGTCAGAAAAATAACCATGCGATAGTCTTTTGGCTTTCGTAATGTATAACGCGTCCGTTTTTTCAATTCTTTCCTCCCTCCCAGGAATTTTTATTACACAAGAAAGGAAGTCACCGGACGGCAACTTCCTTGTCTTATGTGTTTTATCTTTTTAAGTATCCCCAAAATGCCGGGCCTGATATTTTGACTCCTAGCAATGCTAGGTGGGTAACCGCAATCTGACTTCTGCCTTCCACTGCAAACGGAGGCCTGACATCCATCAGACAATATAAGAATCCCTTTTAAAGTAAATGTAGGTTCAAAACAACAGGTTGAATCGCACATTTCAGGTTAAAAAAATCTATTGCTATTATATGATATCTTCAAATAAATTACCATAGTAAATTATGGTTTTTTTCATATCTTGCTTTTACACGGTAACTCATGATAATATAAATAGTATATACGCAAAAGGAGGTAACCATTGTGACAAATCAATCATTTAGCGAAATTACTCCTCAGTTAGTGCATTTATCAGAATTATCCAAGAAATCTTCTTACATCGACCCGGAATTATACACCAAATACGATGTAAAAAGAGGTCTTCGTGATTTAAATGGTAAAGGTGTCTTGGTCGGGATCACCGAGATTTCCGAGGTCAATTCCACCAAGATCGTGGATGGCAAATCCGTTCCTTGCGACGGTGAGTTATATTACCGCGGATACAATGTGCAGGATCTGATCGCAGAACTGCCGGATGACTGCTTCTTTGGTTTCGAGGAATGCACCTATCTGCTCCTCTTTGGCAAATTACCAAACAAACAGGAACTGGGCGAATTCTGTGAATTGTTGAGCAATTATCGTTCCCTGCCACAGAACTTTGTCCGTGATGTCATCATGAAAAAGCCAAGCAAAGACATGATGAACGCATTAGCACGTGGAGTTCTGACCTTATATTCTTATGATGAAGTACCGGACGACACATCCGAAGCCAATGTCCTGCGTCAGTGCTTACAACTGATCAGTATGTTCCCGCTTCTGTCCGTTTACAGTTACCAGACCTACCGCCACTACTACAATGGCGAAAGTCTGATTATCCATCCGCCAAAGAAAGAATATTCTACCGCAGAAAACATCCTGCATTGTCTGCGTGATGACAGTAAGTTCACACCACTCGAGGCAAAACTTTTAGATGTTGCCCTGATCCTGCATATGGAACACGGCGGTGGTAACAACTCCACCTTTACGACACATCTGGTTTCCTCCTCCGGCACGGATACCTACTCTGCCATCGCTGCTGCGATCGGTTCTTTGAAGGGGCCAAAACACGGCGGTGCCAACATCAAGGTTGTCAAGATGTTTGCAGATATGAAAGAACAGGTCAAAGACTGGACCAATGAAGAAGAAGTCGGCAATTATCTGCGTGACCTTCTGGATAAAAAAGCCTTCGACAAGGCAGGTCTTATTTATGGTATGGGTCATGCCGTTTATTCTCTGTCTGACCCGAGAGCCGTTACCTTCCGTTCTTTCGTAGAACGTCTGTCTGAGGAAAAGGGCTATGAAAAAGAATTTGCCCTCTACTCTTTGGTAGAGCGCTTAGCACCGGAGATCATTGCCGAGAAGCGCAAGATCTACAAGGGTGTCAGCCCAAACGTCGATTTTTACAGTGGTTTTGTATATCAGATGCTTGGTCTTCCACTGGAACTCTATACACCGATCTTCGCCATCGCGCGTATCGCCGGATGGAGCGCACATCGTATGGAAGAAGTATGTCACAAGGGCAAGATCATGCGTCCTGCCTACATGACCGTATGTCCGCACAAAGAAGTAACTCCTATGGACGAAAGAGAATAGATAAGTAGAAGGACAGGAGGGACATCCCTTCTGTCTTTTCTATTTTTCCACGATTTCAAAGGCAAACCAGAAATCTGCCCCCATCCCGGGCTTTGACTCTACACCATAGGTTGCTCCGTGCAATTCCAAGATCTTTTGCACAATGGAAAGTCCCAGATCTGTGCCTGACACCAGACGTTTTCTCGCCTTATCTCCCTTATAATAGCGATCCCACACATAGGGAATATCCTGTGCCGCAATCCCCTCTCCGCTGTCGATCACATCCACGCGTACATGGTGTTCGTGCAGGCTTTGCCGCACGATGATCTTTTTATCGGCTCCGGTATAATTGATGGCATTGCCTATCAGATTGCAAAGTACTTGGGTGATCTTGTCTGCATCTCCCATGATATAGACTTCTCCATCTGCAACAAATTCCATGACATAACCATCCAGCTCCTTTAATTTGCCATAACGCAGCATGACCTGTCGCATCAGGTCGGTCAGATCAAACTGCATACTGCCCATATATTCGATCTGTGTTTCTCCGCCGGATGCCTGTGCCTGGGCATACAGTTCTTTGAAGGTATCCTGCGGCAGGGTATTCATAGTTCCCCGCGGATTGTACTGTGCACTGTAAAGCGAAGTACCGTCTGCATCTGTGACCAAAAGTGATACGCCATTATCCAGCGCCAGTGTCTCCAAAACCTCCGACAGATCGTCACTATCCTCCGCACTTACCAGAATTGACTTCCAGTCCCTCATAGGTATAGATATCCATTTTTTATTCCGTCGTTTTCTGCCGGCTCATGACCACCTTGGCGCGCATCATCAACTCTTTTGGAGAAAAAGGCTTTACCACATAGTCATCCACGCCACACTCAAAGCCATGGATCCGGTCATATTCCTCGCCCCTGGCAGAAAGCATGATCACCGGAATATCTTTTGTCTTTTTGATGGCGGCACAGGTAAAAAAACCGTCCAGTTCCGGCATCATCACATCCATGATCAAAAGGTCGTAGTCCTGCTTCTGGCACTTTTCTACGGCTTCCATACCATTGGCAGCCTCATCGATCTCATAACCTTCAAATTCACCATACTTGCGGATGATCAGACGGATCTTCTCCTCGTCATCTACTACAAGAATTCTGCCACTCAAAAGAATTTCTCCTTTCCCTTGCGAAGTTGCATGGAAAACCATACCCATGCGACGATAAAGACCACGATCATGATGACATTGACGATCTGTCCCAGATTCAAGAACATATCATTGCACACGCCCTCGATGCCAAAGATAGCAGACACAATCCCAAAGATGATCGCCCGCGGGAAAAGAAAGGCAATAAAGCCCGGCTGATCCTTACATTTGGTCATTTCCTCTACCGGCACAAATAAATTCGGCACCATGCCATCCTTTTTCATCTTTATCGTAGAAAAGATAATATAAGATCCCATAATCGTGATGATCACATCAAAAATAACCATCATATCTGCATTTGTCATTTTTACACCTCTCTCATTTATTTGTAATCATTATAACGGTAGGATTTTTTTCTTTCAATAAAAGTCTAAGGTTTTACACAATTTGTTTGAATAATTATGTCATTTGATGTAGTATTATAAGTATATATAGATAAGTTAGGAAGAAATAATTGCAAGGAGTTATAGATATGGATTTATCGAACAAAAGCATACTGATATGCGACGACTCAATATTAGCCAGAAAAAACCTAAAGGATGCCATCAGCGAATACGCATCCGGGGCTACCTATTATGATGCTGTCAACGGCGAGCAGGCCGTTGAGCAGTTCAAAAAATATCATCCGGACATGGTATTTCTTGACATTGTCATGCCGCTCAAAGACGGCATCGCTGCGACCAAGGAGATCATCGCTGCAGATCCTGACGCAACGATCATCATTGTCTCCTCTGTCGGCACACAGATGCAGTTAAAGAAGGCGATCGAAGCCGGAGCAAAAGATTTCATTCAGAAGCCGATCAGTCAGCCACAGGTTGATCGATTGATTGAGGTACACTTAGGGGGAAAATAAAGTATGTATTCACAGTTTTTTGGCTCTTATCTGCTCAGACGCGATGCCATTACGCCTGAACAGTTGACACACGCGATCTCACAGTTGTCTGCCGCGCACATCAAGTTAGGTACCCTTGCCATGCACAAGGGCTATATGGTTGCCTCCGAAGTGGACGAAGTATGCTTTCTGCAGACCAGAGAAGACCGCAGATTTGGCGAGATTGCCATAGAGCGCGGTTATCTTACCGAAGACCAGGTACGCGAACTTTTAAAGACACAGATCCCGGACTTTCTCCTCTTTGGACAATGTCTGGTCGATGATGGTGCCATTTCCTATGAGGAACTGCAAACGCTGGTCTTGGACTATGAAGCCGAAAATGAGATGTATGACATCGATCTGAATATCGAAAGCAAAGAAAAGATCACCCAGTTGATCGAACGTTTCTTTTTGGTGGCAGAGGTCCCGATCACGGAATACAGCATCATGTATATGGAACTCATGTTCAATAATCTGGTGCGTTTTATCGGGGATGACTTCACTCCTCTCACACCGATTCCTTGTGATGAGTTCCCGGTCAACTACTGCGTCTCCCAGCGTATCCACGGCAAGGTAAACTGCATTTCCCGTGTGGACATGGAAGAAGATGTTGCTATTGCTTTCGCATCGCGCTATGCCAAGACAACTTTTACCGAGTTTGACGAATATGTGCAGGCATCTATTGAGGACTTTATCAATCTGCACAACGGACTCTTTATGGTCAATATGTCCAATGAACACTCCATCGAGTTATCCTTGGATCCACCTTCCGTAGATACCACAGAAGCACTGTCGCTTTCTTCTACGACTTTCATTCTGCCGGTCATCTATCCGTTTGGTGCTATTCATTTGATCATCAGTTTATATGCTTAGTATGAAAATCCATATTTTAAAAAGAGGGCTTCCGCTTGGGAAACCCTCTTTTTTGTATCTTGTATATTTTTTATTTCAGGAAATCTCTTACTACCTGTGGCATCTGATCCACGGCACAAATGGTCTTGTGACGTACCGGAGCACTGCGGATCTCTTCTACGGCTCTTGGCACCTCGACACGGGAGATCTCGCTCAACTTATCGATCAATGCGAAATCATCTTCCTTTGCATAGGAAGCATCAATGGCAGTCATGACGCTCTTGGCAAACTTGAAAGGACTTGCGGTAGAAGCGATGACCGTCGGTGTCTCATCCCCTGTCTCTGCCTTATATTTGCCGTAAACACCGGCAGCAACCGCGGTATGGGTATCGATCACATAGCCTGTCTTTTCATAGAGATCATGAATGGTCTGTCCGGTCTCTTCCTCGCTGCTGTAATTGCCATAGAAATCCTGCAAAGCCTGACGCATCTGTGGCGTGATCTCATAGCGTCCTTCTGTCGTAAGGCTCTGCATCAATGCTGCATTTGCCTTTGCGTCCTCACCTGCAATGCGATAGATCAGGCGCTCCAAGTTGCTGGAGATCAGAATATCCATAGACGGTGAGTTGGTAAGGATAAATTCTCGGTTCTTGTCATAGACACCGGTACGGAAGAAATCAAATAATACTTTATTTTCATTGGATGCACAGATCAGTTTTGCGATTGGCAACCCCATATTTTTTGCATAAAATGCGGCTAAGATATTTCCAAAATTTCCTGTCGGCACAACCACATTGATCGATTCTCCCGCCTTGATCTTGTCGTTGGCAAGCAGACGGCTGTATGCATAGACATAATATACGATCTGCGGTACCAGACGTCCGATATTGATGGAATTGGCAGATGAGAACTGATAGCCTGCTGCGTCCAGTTCCTTTTTCAGATCTTCGTCAGCAAACATCTTTTTCACACCGGTCTGTGCCTGATCGAAATTGCCATCGATCCCAACAACCAGTGTGTTGTCCCCTGTCTGGGTCACCATCTGCTGCTTTTGGATCGGGCTGACACCGTCCTTTGGATAAAAGACAATGATCTTGGTGCCCTCTACGCCTGCAAATCCGGCAAGGGCAGCCTTTCCGGTATCTCCGCTGGTCGCAGTAAGAATGACAATATCATTTTTGATCTGGTTCTTTCTGGCTGATGTGATCATCAAATGCGGCAGGATAGATAATGCCATATCTTTAAAGGCAATGGTAGATCCATGGAACAGTTCCAGATAGTAAGCGCCATCTGCATATACCAAAGGTGCGATCTCCTCGGTGTCAAACTTGGCATCATAAGCGCGGTTGATACAGTTTTCCAACTCTTCCTTGGTAAAATCTGTCAAAAAGAGTTTCATGACTTCATAGGCTGTCTGCTGATAAGTCATCTTGCTCAAATCTTCCAAACTCACATCCATTTTTGGAATAAAGGTTGGGACAAACAATCCGCCACCATTTGCCAATCCTTTTAAGATCGCCTGTGATGCGCTCACCACTTCAGATGCATCTCTTGTGCTTACATACTGTAATTCCATTTTCTTACCTCTTCCTTTTTCTTCACTCACTTCGTTTGTAACTTTGACACGTCACTACGCTGATTTCCATTATACGTTATACCCAAAAGCCGTGTCAACGTAGGATTTCTCAAATCCAGACCCTTATGCTATAATAAATGCCATATAAATAATGAAAGGAAGGAATTTATGTCAACCGGCGTATATCAAACCTCAAAAAAAGATGGCTCTCTTTATTATCGTGCCAGCCTGACTTATCATGCCAAGCATATCAGCCTTGGTTCTTCTTCTGATGCTGCCATCGCCCACGCCATCTATCGGGAAGCCATGGACATCTTATCCAGCCCTGCGATCACGCCGGAAAACTACACTTCCCGCATCCGCCACCTGTCTTTTGAAAAAGCCATCAGCCTTTTGAATTTCCGGGATCACGGCATGTATATCAAAACACCGATCTACCTGCAAAAGGGTTTTTTTTCCTATTATCTGGAGGCAGATTATGATCTCAAATTTGACAATGACGATCTTTTCTACTATTCCAGCCATAAGATCATGCGGCGCGGCAATCACCTCTTTGTCAATGACTATGGCATGCAATACAATATCGCCCAACGCTATGGCATCAAGAATTACGGTGTAGCCGGACGGGATTATGTCTTTGTCAACGGGGATCCGACCGATTACCGCTATGCCAATATCCGCATCATCAACGCCTATCACGGCATCACCCAGACCGAGAAAAAGGGCAAACGCCTCTTTGTTGCCAGGCTCCACCTCAATGGTGATGTCATCATTGGAAAATATACAACGGAGATCAAGGCTGCCATCGCCTACAACAAGGCGGTCGACTACGCCAGAGATCACGGCATCCAGAAAAATTTTATCCAGAACTATATCGCAGACCTGTCTGCCCGGGAATATGCCGATGTTTATTCGGCACTAAAACTCTCCCAGACTTATCTGGATTATATCGATTCCTTTGTCATATAACTTGACCCGATCTGTCAAACAGACCGGGTCTTTTCATATTCTTTTATTTCTGATTGATATAATTGACAAGTCCTTCGCAGTCAATGATCTTTTGCATGAATGGCGGGAACGCCTGCCCCTGATAGGTCTTATTGGTCGTCTTATTGGTGATCAGACCACTGTCAAAATCAACATATACCTCGTCTCCATCCGAAATATCTTTTGCCGCCTCCGGGCACTCTACGATCGGAAGTCCGATATTGATGGCATTGCGGTAAAAAATTCTCGCAAAGGTCTCTGCGATCACACAAGATACGCCGGCTGCCTTGATCGCGATCGGTGCATGTTCTCTGGATGATCCGCATCCAAAATTCTTGGTTGCCACAATGATGTCTCCCGGCGTTACTTTTTTTACAAAATCTGCATCGATATCTTCCATACAGTGTGTTGCCAGTTCCTTTGGGTCTGATGAATTCAGATATCTCGCCGGAATAATAACATCGGTATCTACATTATCGCCAAACTTAAATACTTTTCCTTCTGCTGCTTTCATATTCTCACCTCTTATACGTTTTCCGGTCCGCTGATCTTACCTGTCAAAGCACTTGCTGCTGCCACTGCCGGGCTTGCCAGATATACTTCGGAATCTACATGTCCCATACGTCCGACAAAGTTTCGGTTAGTTGTCGAAACGCATCGTTCGCCTGCTGCCAAAATTCCCATATAACCGCCCAGACACGGACCACAGGTCGGTGTACTAACAATGGCACCAGCCTCAATAAAGGTACGGATGAAACCTGCTTCCATGGCATCCAGATAGATCTGCTGGGTTGCCGGGATCACGATAACGCGTAAGCCCTTCTTGACTTTCTTGCCCTTTAAGATCTCTGCCGCTGTCTTTAAGTCCTCAAATCTGCCGTTGGTGCAAGAGCCGATCACAACCTGATCGATCTTGATATCGCCGACCTCGTCAATGGTCTTTGTATTTTCCGGTAAATGTGGAAATGCGATCGTTGACTTTAAGGTTGAAAGATCGATCGTATATTCTTCATCATAAACAGCGTCCGCATCTGCCTCATATACCTTGTAATCTCTCTTGGAATGTTCTGCCATATACTGCTTAGCCAGATCGTCAACCGGGAAGATACCGTTCTTTCCACCGGCTTCGATGGCCATATTTGCAATGGTAAAACGATCATCCATGGATAAGTATTGGATGCCTTCGCCGACAAATTCCATGGACTTGTAAAGTGCGCCATCCACACCGATCATACCGATGATGTGCAAGATCACGTCTTTACCGCTGATGTATTTATTCGGCTTGCCAACCAGATTGAACTTGATAGCGGACGGTACTTTGAACCATGCCTTACCGGTTGCCATGCCTGCTGCCATATCCGTACTTCCCACGCCGGTAGAAAATGCTCCGAGCGCACCGTAGGTACAGGTGTGTGAGTCTGCTCCGATGATGACATCACCGGCTACGGTCAAACCTTTTTCCGGCAAAAGGGCATGTTCGATTCCCATCTCTCCCACATCAAAATAATTGGTGATCTCATTTCTGCACGCAAACTCACGGACACATTTGCAATGCTCTGCGGATTTGATGTCCTTATTTGGTACAAAGTGATCCATGACAAGTGCGATCCTGTCCTTGTGGAAAACGCCGTCTACCTTCATTTTTTCAATCTCATGAATGGCTACCGGTGAAGTGATATCATTGCCCAGTACCAGATCCAGATCTGCCTCGATCAACTGTCCTGCCACTACGGAATCCAATCCGGCATGTGCCGCAAGAATTTTCTGTGTCATTGTCATTCCCATGACATGTTCCTCCTTTTTCTCCTGATCTATACTTATGTGCTTCTTATGTCTGATTTTCCTGCCTGTGACACCGGATACGTTTGCAGCCATACCCCATATCTCAGGCAGTTTTCTTTTTTTCAATATTGATTTTACCACGAAAGTATATATAATAGAAATACATATTAAATATATTTACTATAACTATAGGTTATATAATATCAGAAAGGAAATACCATGAACAATCCACTGTCTGCTTATCACATTTTTTATGAAGTTGCCAAAGCCGGAAGTTTTTCCAAGGCAACCAACCAATTATATATCAGCCAGCCTGCCATCAGCAAATCCATCCAGAAGTTGGAAGACGCTCTCCATACCCGCCTCTTTTTGCGCAATTCCAAGGGTGTTCGGCTGACACCGGAAGGGCAACTCCTCTTTCAGCATTTAGATACCGCCTTCTCGGCAATCACAAGTGCAGAGACCAAGTTGGAGACACTGACCCGGACCGATGGCGGCACCCTGCATATCGGGGTCAGCACGACCCTCTGCAAATATCTCCTGCTTCCCTACCTGTCCGCTTTTATCCGGGAACACCCGCAGATCAATATCCGCATCCGCTGTCAGTCCTCCAATGAGACCCTCAAGATGTTAGCCGATGATGCCATTGACATCGGGCTTGTCGGCATGCCGGAGCATAAGACTGGCTTCATCTATGAAAATTTAGTGGAGATCGAGGACATCTTTGTGGCGACTTCCACCTATATGTCGCATCTTCCGCAGGATATGACTTCCACGCGGGAGATCTTGGAAGCATCCACCCTTATGCTCCTTGATAAAAATAATATGACCCGTCAGTACATTGACGATTACCTCGCCAGGAACCAGATCCAGACCAAGGACTATATCGAGATCTCCAATATGGATCTTTTGATCGAGTTTGCCAAGATCGGTGTCGGTGTTGCCTGTGTCATCAAAAACTTTGTGCAGGAGGAACTGGCAGACGGACAGTTGCAGCAGATTCCGCTTGACATCCCCATCCATAAGCGTGATGTCGGCTTTGCCTACAAAAAGACGCATCTGCAAAACGATGCGTTGTCCTGCTTTCTTGATTTTTGCCGTGGCTAGGCAATGCGACAGCAAACTTCGCGGGAGCAGATGGCTGGCAGGGGGCAGGGGATGGGCTGGTGCAGTATGCGGGCGGCAAACTTAGGAGCAGGTTATGTGAGTCTCTTCGAGAAAGGATTTGCTTAGAAGAAACTGTCTCTTGCACAGCTTCGACAGTCGTCCGGATGTCTAACTTTGCAAAGACAGTTTTTATCAAAATAAGCAAATCTTTCTCGTCAGAGACTCCCTGTTCTGCGACAGTTTACCGCCCGCATACTGCACCAGCCCATCCCCTGCCCCCTGCCAGCCATCTGCTCCTCTATATCTGATAACACATCGCCCTATCCCCAAGACGAAAAAAAGACAGTGCGACGAGCGCACTGTCTTTTATGTACAGTCGACTTAGTTGTTGACCAACTTGTCTTCTTCGTTATTCCAGCTGTAAAGTTTACGGATCTCCTCGCCAACCTTCTCTGAAGGATGCTCAGAAGCCAACTTTCTCATAGCCTTGAAGTGAACCTGACGACCTGCAGGTGACATATCCAGTAAGAACTCCTTAGCGAAAGAACCATCCTGAATGTCAGAAAGGATCTGCTTCATAGCCTTCTTGGTGTCTTCTGTAACGATCTTAGGTCCTGTGATGTAATCACCGTACTCTGCTGTGTTAGAGATAGAATATCTCATGCCTGCGAAACCTGACTGATAAATCAGATCTACGATCAACTTCATCTCATGAATACACTCGAAGTATGCATTTCTTGGATCATAACCTGCTTCGCAAAGTGTCTCAAAACCAGCCTGCATAAGTGCACAAACACCACCACAAAGAACTGCCTGCTCACCAAAGAGGTCTGTCTCTGTCTCTGTTCTGAAGGTTGTCTCCAAAAGACCTGCTCTTGCTCCGCCGATGGCAAGACCATAAGCAAGTGCCATGTCAAGAGCCTTTCCTGTGTAATCCTGCTCTACAGCAACCAGACAAGGAGTACCCTTTCCTGCCTGATACTCAGAACGAACGGTATGACCCGGAGCCTTAGGAGCGATCATGGTAACATCTACATTCTTTGGTGGCTTGATGCATCCGAAGTGAATGTTGAAACCATGAGCAAACATAAGCATGTTGCCTTCTTCCAAGTTTGGCTCAATGTCTTTCTTATACATATCAGCCTGTAACTCATCATTGATCAAGATCATAATGATGTCTGCTCTCTTTGCAGCTTCTGCTGCTGTATATACTTCAAATCCCTGCTTTTCAGCCTTTGCCCAAGACTTAGAGCCTTCGTACAAACCGATGATCACGTTGCATCCTGACTCCTTTGCATTCAATGCATGGGCATGACCCTGGCTACCATAGCCGATGACTGCAATCGTCTTACCATCTAACAATGATAAATTACAGTCTTCCTGATAAAAAATTCTTGCTTCCTGTGACATCTTTTTTCCTCCTTTAATATCAATCAATTATAACAACATCCTTAGTACCTCTGGTCAGTCCGGTAAGACCTGTCCTTGCCAATTCCAAAATCTCATAATCAGCTAACATATCCAAGAATGATTGTAACTTGTCCTGATGGCCGGTAACCTCAATGACCATGGAATCATGGGTCACATCCACTACCTTGCCGTGAAAAATGTCCGTAATGGTGAGTACCGACTGGCGATCCTCAGCCTTAGCGGAGATCTTGACGATCATGAGTTCTCTCGTAACGGATGAGCCCGGCTCTAAGATCTTGACATCTACCACATCCTCTAACTTGGCAAGTTGCTTCTCAATCTGCTCTAAGATCAATTCGTCACCGCTTGCCACGATGGTAATTCTGGTAAATCTCGGATCTGCTGTCACTCCGGCAGAAAAACTGTCGATATTGTAGCCTCTACGGCTAAAAAGCCCGGATACATGGCTCAAAAGCCCCGGTGTATTTTCTACCAAAATGGACATTACCTGACTTCTCATACGAAAAAACCTCTCCTCTGTCATTTGCAGACAGACACTTGTCCGTCTCGCGCTTAAAAATTATTCTAGCACAACACTTCGTTTTGTCAACGAAATTCTATGATGAAATATATGCCGGCTCACAATAAAATATCTTTTTCGACAGGCGTGTAAAATATCTCCGCGATCTCTTTTGGATCTCTGGTAATGCCCAGGATCCACATCAATTTGGTCACGATCGCCTCTGTTGTCATGTCAAAAGCCTCGATCAGGGACAGTTTTTGCTTGATGGTCTGCCCCACTGCATAGACCTCCATATCACTACCCTCATGCGCCACCTGGGTGGTGACGACCAGGACTTTCTTCTCCTGCGTCCACTTGCTGATCTCCGCCTCAAAAGCATGGTCACCGTAATAAGGCACACCGCCCACACCAAAACTTTCCAGAACGACCGCGTCATAGTGCTCTTTCAGATAATCAAAAATGGCAGGATCGATCCCCGGTATCATTTTCAAAACAAATACCCTCGCCGAAAAATCATGGTAAAAAATAGGATTGCCCTCCGGCTTTGGCTCCTCGATATAAAAGACCAGTCGGTGATTGCGAAAGATGGCGATCTGTGGATAATCAATGCTGGAAAAAGCATTATAACTTTTTGTCCGGGATTTTCTTGCCCGCGTTCCCAGGATGACCTTGTTATCAAAGATCACATGCACACCGCATGCACGGTCATCCGCCGCATAGATAAAAGCATTGAGCAGGTTGTCTCTCGCATCCGTATTCTCCGCCGCGATCGTCACCTGGGATCCCGTAATAACGATAGGCTTTCTGCTGTTTTGGATAAAATAGGACAGGGCTGCCGCTGTATAAGCCAGCGTATCCGTTCCATGCGTCACGACAAAGCCATCGTAAGCCGCATAATTTTCCTCGATACAGGAAACCAGTGCCTTCCAATGCTTGGCATAGACATTGGTGCTGTCAATATTAAATAACTGAATGGCGTCGATCTGACAGAGTTTTGACACTTCCGGTATATAGGTCAGGATCTCCTCTGAGGTGATCTCCGGTCGCAATCCTTCTTTTGTCTCAACGGAAGCGATCGTTCCGCCAACAGCGATCATACAAATCTTTTTCATTTTCTATCTCTCTTTTCTTCTCGGCATAGACAATATGTGGCAACTGCATCTTTTAAACATATGGTCTCAAAATATATATCATATCCACCGTAGGTCAGGTTTCCAAGTCCATGCATGCCTTGTGACGGCTTTGTTTTTAAAGTTTGTAAAAGCGGACTCATGTTGCAATTTTGGCACACTTCTGTCAATGCTATATCCAGACATTTTGCTAGTGCTTCCTTGCATGTCCAAAGAAGGGTAAAATAAAAATCGGTCTCGGTTGTCTTTTGCAAAAAGACCTGCTCCGCCTCAGTAAAAAAGCGTCTGCACAGACTGTCCCGATAGCGTCCCAGCATCTCAACATCCACTCCCACCATCTGATCCGCCACGATACAGGCACACCAGCCTTTACAATGTGACAGGGAAAATTGAACGTCCTCTAAAAAAGGTTTGCCCCTCTCCGACATGCCATAGGAAAAAGGTGCAGACAGCCCCCGGACTCGTAACATATCTTCCAAAAGGTGACCAGCGCAAATGCTCTGCCTACGGGAAGATCTGCTTTTTATGGCATCCGCCTTTTCTTTTCTGGCAGGACTTAACGATGCGTAGTAGTCTTTGATCTTGGCATCCGCTTCTTCCGTATCCGCAGGCGGGATCTGCTCCAGCCCAAGATCAGCAAAATCTGAAATCTTCATAATGACAAAGCCCCTGTTTGTACCATTCACACTTACTGCAAGACGACTCAAATACTTCTTTTGTCAGATACTTGTCCGCCTGCTGCATGAGCTGACCATATGTGTAGGTCTGCCCCTCCAAAAGATGCAGAGGTTCCAGCAGATGCTGATCCTTGCTCTTGACATGATTGGTCGCATCCAGGCAATATTTACCCTCCACCAGATTCGGACATTTTTTGCAGATCTCATCCGGATCACTCACCAGTAAAAGCGGCTCGTCTGCGTGATCTTTGAGCCAGGTGACCATCTTAGTCATATTCTGGCAAAATGCCCCGCTGTAACCATAGCCCTGATATAAATTGGTACACATAATGTGATGTACACGAAAATGCTTCATTTCTTTTCTCCCTCGTATACCGGCTCTTCTGTATCCAGCCCAAAATACGCTATCTTTTCCACATCCTGTGCCAAGATCTGACTTCCCAGATCATACACGATATTGGAAAGGACATACTCATCCTGATTGACATAGATTTCTATAATATTTGCATCCACATAAATATCAAGATGTCTGCCATCCTGCAAGATGGGCGTGCAAAACTCCTTGCCCACTTGGGCTTCCTCGCCAAAAAGATCCGCTCTTTCTATGGCCAAGACCTTGCTTCTGTCCGTATAGACCTTTTCCTGATAAAAGCGGATGACATAGCCCCCGATATCTATATGTGCTCCCTCCAAAAGATCCAGACTGATCTTTAATGGTCTTTGATCCCGCAGGACATCTTCTGCCTGTTTCTTTTGCAAAACTCTTGTAAAAAGGCTCTCCACCGCCGGATGCAGTCCAAAACGCAAGTCACCCTCTTTTTGCCTGACCAGACGCGGAAAGGTCAGCATACCGATCCTGCCGTCTGCAAGCGGACGCGGCATACGCATCCATGCCATGACAATGCGTCTGCCTTTTTCATCCAGTGTACTTTGCGGTGCATAAAGATCCATGCCATAATCTATGAAACGGGGGTGTGACAGGATCTTTGCCTGCTTTTTTCCCGGATCAAAGGACAATTTTGTCCAGACTGACTGATTGGGATAACTTGTCCCGGTCTTTTCTATGCCAATGGGCGACATGATCAGATAATGTTCTCCGTCTATGGAAAAAATATCCGGGCATTCCCAGGTATGGCTCTTGATGCGCTCGTCGCTTACCACGGATGCAAATTGCCAGTGCAGACCATCCCTGCTGCTATAGAGCAAAAGATTTCCCTGCTCCCCCTTACGGCTGCCCAGGACCATAAAATACTGTTCCCTTTCCTGCCAGACTTTTGGGTCTCTGGTATCTCCGGGATGACCGACCTCATTTTCCGAAAACGTCGGGATGATAATGCGTTTTTCTTCCGCCGGAAAATGCATGCCATCCGGGCTTTCCAGCATTGCCTGACATGCGATCAGCCCACTGCCGCTCACATGAATATTTGCCGGATCCATGGATGCATAGACGATCGCAGTGTAGTACAGATACATTTTCCCATCGATCTCTATGGCAGACCCGGAAAAACAGCCATTACGGTCAAAATCCCTGCTGGGATATAAGGCGATCCCCTCATCTTTCCAATGCACAAGGTCTGTCGAGGTCTTGTGCCCCCAGTGCATGGTTCCCCACCGGCTTTCGTAGGGAAAATATTGATAAAATATGTGGTATTTGCCCCGGTAGTAGATAAATCCATTGGGATCATTCATCCAATGATCTCTGGGCAGAAAATGTAACGTTACCGCCATCTCTTACGCCTCCTCATGCGTCAGTACGTCCGATACCTCCGTGATCGTCACATAGGCATGCCGATCCTGTTCCTGCACGATCTGTCTCACTTTATTGATCTGGAAACGGTTGACAACAAAATAGATCATGGTCTTATCCTTATCCGAATAGTAGCCCTTGGCTCCCAGAAGCGTGATCCCGTTACCAAATTCAGAAGAAAGTGCCTCGCAGATATTGTCGGGATGGTTGGTGATGATCATGACGGATTTCGCCTTATCCAGACCTTCCGCAACAAAGTCCACTGCCTTGAGCGCGATCGCATATGTGATGATCGAGTAAAGCGGCAGGATCCAACTGCCCATGACAATGCCCGCAAACACATACAAAATAACATTGTAGCCCATAACAAAAGTTCCCACCGTAATGCCAAGTTTTTTTGAAAAAAGGATGGCTAAGATCTCCACGCCATCGATGGCACCGCCGTAGCGTATGGTCAGACCACTGCCGATACCGGAGATCAGTCCGCCAAAGATGGCACAGAGCAAAAGATCCTGCTCTGCCAAAGGCGAGGCGATCGTCACATCCACCGGCAGGATATCCGTGATGATCCAGGTTCCCATAGAATAGACAAAAACGGCATAGACCGAATAGAGGGTAAAGGATATGCCCATTTTTTTGTAACCATATAAAAACAAAGGGAAGTTTAAGAGCAAAAGAAATACCGACAGGGACAGATAGCCCGGTGTCACCTGCGCCAGCAACATGGAAGTCCCTGAGATCCCAGAGTCATACAGATTGACCGGGTACAAAAAACAGGTCACGCCAAAGGCGTTGATCAAACCTGCGATCGTTAGCATAACAAAGTTTTTGGGTTGTAATACGTCTTTTTTCATCTAGTCTCCTCTCATTTCAAACGGCGTTTACAAGACTTCATAAAAACTAAAATATGCTTTATTGTACCAAAAAATGCCCCTTGTCTCAACCTATGCTTACTCTCTTTGACTGTCGCCTGTCACATAATCAATGACAATGCCCGGCTGCACATTATAGCAAAAGACATCAAAGCAGATGCCCTGTCCTGCATCTTCTACCGACCATGCTTCCATGTGCACGCCCCGCGCCACAAGATCGTCTCCCGAAAAGATCGGCCTTACCCGGTACAAAACATGGTTTCCGGTCTCATCCACATACGCGTCTACCATATCCTCAAAAGGCAGCATGCCCTCCACATTCAGATAACGCGTACCTGTAATGAGATTTTTTTCATTGGCATTTTCTCCGGTCAGTTGATAGCCGATCAGATGGCAGCGGTTATACAGATAATTGCCGTCGATCAGATCGTTATATTTGACCGTATGCCAGCCACTCGGCCGTACCTGTCCGATCTCCCCGCGCTTCTCTGTCGGCTGGGTCTGGGGACAGACATTGGCAAAGGTCAGTGTACATCTTCCCAGATCGTCTAGATCTCCATAGTAGGTAAATGCCTCAGTGGTCTTCTTTTCCTCCTCTGTAAAATCCGGCACATTGTCCCCTAAGACTACATAGGGGGCTCCACTATAGTCCGGTATGTCACTTAGTTCTTCCGCACCTACTTCTGTCGTAATGCCGTTCGGGAGTTTCTGGTCCGTGGTATCCTGCCCCATGCGTCCCAGATTCATGCCGATCAAAAGTGCCACGATCGCCATAGCGGTTGCTGTCATCTTATTTCTTTTTAGTTTTTTATATCTGCTCATCATCTTTTCCTTGTCATGTATTTTATTCTTTTTATGCCCGTCTATTATAGCGCATTTTTCCTCTGCCTTGCATCCCCTTTTATTTTGTGATTTAATAAGCGCGAAGATGCAAAAAGGAGGTTGATTTCCAATAAAGAAAGAATTGAACTGGGCAGTGATCGGTACCGGCGTGATCGCTAATGAAATGGCACAGGCACTGCAAAAAATGGACAAAAAACTCTACGGTGTCGCCAACCGCACACAGGAAAAAGCCCTTGCCTTCCCCAACCGGCTCCGACGAGCAGGCGACCATGCTTTTACAAAATGATCTGGGGCAGATGGCTACCGTAGCCTTATCCATGCATTCCAAGCAGCCAAAACGCACCATGATCAGTTTAGAAAAAGGCTATATCGAGATCATGGAATACCCACGAGCCGATAAAGCCTCTATCGTCGATGCCGCAGCGGGCGACAGACGCGAGATCTGCGCCGGTCAAGCGGCAAATGCCCTCTATTATGAAATGGAGGATATGGAAGATGCCATCCTTTCCGGGAATGACAGCATCATGCGCCTTGCCCAGACTAAAGATGTCATGGATATCATGACAAAGGTCCGTAAAGACTGGAATCTAAAGTACCCGGGCGAAGTCTGGTAATTAGTGAACGCGCACCTTTCCCACACATTTTTTGACCGGGGATGCCTGACTTCCTGCACGCATGCCAGGTTTATGTGCGATGCTCGGTGGCAGGATCGCGTAGGAACCGGAAGATAATACCATATGGCACATTTCTGCAGGTTCCTGCCAAAATGCCACGTCACGGTCTGCGTCATAGGCTTCCTCTACAGTAAGCCCTGCCACATTTACCGTATCAATGGCTTCCTCGCCGGAAATGATCCACTGAATATCCGTATAGTTCTTGTGGGTTTCCAGACGACAATCTGCCGCTTCCTTGGTCTCATACTCCTGGATCATAAAGTAGAAATCTCCATCCACTTCATATGTGCCGACTGCCATAGTGGCTAAGTCCTCTTCTTTTAAATATGCTACTGCTTCCTCTAAAGTCATTTGTATTCTCCTTTGTCAAAAATCCTATCCTCTACTCTAGCACTTTTTCTATCTGTATGCAAAATTGCTACTCCAGGTTTACCTGAATGCTGCCTCTCGCATGTCTTCCCTTACAAATAATGCGATACCTGCCATCCTTAGGAACCACTATGGTCTGGATATCCTCACTCCAATCTTCATAAGATTGACTTGCAAGGACTTGACCCTCGCTATCCTCGATCGTGATCTCAATATAACCATCATCAATATCATGCCCGATTGCGATCTGATCCCCTTTTTGCGCCTCATACTCGCGTTCCAGTTCCGTATTCATCCGTTTGCTCTCTATGGAAAAACCATTGTCCCGGTCTGTGACCGAATAATCGGAACGATTGGCATATAGGATCAGAATACCGGTCACCAGAGCCAGCGCTACCCAAAGTACCGCCAATCCTATATATTTGTACTTAACGCCTTCTGCCGCCTCTGTTTCCTCTGCCAGTTTCTTTTCACATTTATAAAACTGCATTGTCAATACTCCTAAGTATAAGAGCGCCAGCAGAATGGTTATCCAAAGTATCGTGGTGATGATGAGTCCGCTTTTTCCGGATCCCATGTAGATCAGTGAATCCAAGCCGATCCAAAAAATAATATCTGATACGCAAAGGGTAAGATAAGGGATATATCTTGCCTTAAAGACACGCCGTACCATGGCAAGCCGGGATGCATCGTCACAAAAAATATCTTCATCCTCTGCGATATCCTCTTTTTTCTTCCGAAAATAAGAACTCTCATCAAAATCAAACAAATATTCCCAGCCGCAGTCCGCAAACATCTGTATATAGGCGTCTCCACCGGTCTGATCATAGTCGGTGCGGTAGATCACATCCTCCGGCTGACACTTTTCAAAAATATAGGCACGGACATAGAGATAACGGAGTGATATCTTTACCAGTTTCCAGCCTTGCTGATGCATTTTGCGCAAATATGCTTCTTCTTTTTCATATTCTGCAATGGAAAAATACTTAAAAGTGATCTTCTTATCTTTCATAGCTACATCTCCTTCATATTCCGGTACAATCGATCAATTCGTTTCTTTTCGGTTTCCAGCACTTCCCTGCCGAGTGCCGTGATCTCGTATATTTTCCGCTTGTCCTCCTCTCGCACAAAAGAGATCAGTCCGTCCTTTTCCATCTTTGACAGACTGCCATACATGGTTCCCGGTGCCAATACAATGTCACCACCCGTCATAGTTTTTACCTTTTGCACAATGCCATAACCATGGTTGGGTTCCTGTAAACACAGTAAAATGTAAAAACCTGTCTCCGTCATTGGCACGTATACTTTTTTGATATGCGCATCCATGATAAAACCTCTTATATTCCAGAATATATATCGCACTTCGATATATCATATTGTATCGCAGTGCGATATATGTGTCAAGGAGTTTCTGTGCCCATACAAAAAGGCAGGAATTTCTTCCTGCCTTTCACTGTACTTTCTTCTTTTAATGATATTGCTTTAAATATACTTCCACTGACCTTGTCATTTCCTTAGAAAAGTCTGAATTGTATTTGCGCTCGCAGAATGCTGCGCACCAATCTTCAAAAGATCTTTGCTTACAATGGTGTGCCAACATACCACGCAGTTCTGCTCCATCCATACTGTGATACGTGTTTTCATGCACAATGTATTCCTGTGGGCAGCGTTCTGGTTTCTTGCGCATCTTTTGCTGGTCGGTCGGCCATCCGTAGACCAACATGGCTGCTGGAAATACATAGTCCGGCAAATGCAAAAGTTTTGCGACGTCTTCCTGATTTTCTATGATGTCACCGATATAGCAAGATCCAATGCCAAGACTTTCTGCCGCCACGACCGTATTTTGCGCTGCGATCGTCGCATCCGTGACCGCAAGCATGAGATCTCCCACACCGGGATGTCTTGGGCTGCAGCCTGCCTCTATATAGGCATCATACCATTTCTTACAATCTGCACAAAATACCTCCACCATATCTGCCTTTGCGATAAAAGGCTGATGGTCACAAAAATCTGCCAGCGTATCCTTGATCGCCTGATCCGTCACATCAATGATCGTATATAACTGCTGACATCCGGCAGAAGGTGCCTGCGCCGCCGTCTCTAAGATCGTCTTTTTCATGTCTGCCGGGATCGGTCTGTCCTCAAACACACGTACAGACTTTCTGTCATAAAGGCTTTTTATGATCTCATTCATCTTTTTGCCCCTTTACACCTGCACCAATTCATAGGCTCTCGTACCAAGCCCCATCTTCTCTGCATGATCCAGACAGGACTCCCACTCAGTATCCGGGTGCGTCATCTTAAAATGATCGTGTCCACAATGTGCATGCTCTTCTTCTGGTAAATTCTTTTCATTTTCATCTAACAGACTTCCTGACATCGCAGGCATTTTATTGCAAAGGTCAGCACATGCCTGGTCTAATGCTACCGGGTCAAAAGATGCAAGCATTCCGATATTCGGAATAATTGGAATATCATTTTCTGCATGGCAATCGCAGTTCGGTGAAACATCACAGATCAATGACACATGGAAGCACGGTCTGTCCTTACATACGGCATAGGCATACTCTGCCATCTTATAATTGAGCATTGCGATCGAATCTGCAAAATCCGCCGTGATGGCATCCTTTGGACAAACTGCCAGACATCTGCCACAGCCCACACACTTATCATGATCGATCGTCGCCTTGCCGTTTGCTATGACCGGCGCACCATGTGCACAGATACGGCTGCAGGCACCACAGCCCACACACAGATCCTTATCTGCACTCGGCTTGCCCTCACAGTGCTGTTCCATCTTACCGGCTCTTGATCCGCAGCCCATACCGATATTTTTGATCGCACCGCCAAAACCTGCCGTCTCGTGTCCCTTAAAGTGTGTCAGAGAAATAAAGACATCTGCATCCATAATGGCATGTCCGATCTTGGCTTCCTTTACATATTCCCCATCGATTGGAACAATCGTCTCGTCCGTTCCCTTTAAGCCATCACCAATGATCACATGGCAGCCTGTCTGTAAGGGCGAAAATCCGTTGACATAGGCTGTATCCAGATGATCCAGCGCATTCTTTCTGCTGCCGACATAAAGGGTATTGCAATCCGTAAGAAATGCCTTTCCGCCGAGTTCCTTGACATAATCTGCAACCACCTTGGCATAATTTGGACGAAGAAATGCAAGATTTCCATATTCTCCAAAATGGATCTTGATGGCAGCATATTTTTCATTAAAATCAATGTTTTCAAATCCAGCCTGCTTCATAAGACGATGCAGTTTCTGGATCAGGTTTTCATGTTCTGTCGTTTTAAAAGATGTGAAATATACTTTTGATTCTCCCATGATCTTCCCTTTTCTTTCTCTTAAATACTTATATGTACTATAAAATCCCCGTGCCAAATAGCACGGGGATCCCATGATCCCAGACCGGGATATTATTGTCTATTTTTAGAACTTGCCAGCGTCAGCAGCCTCTTGAACGGATACAGCAACAGCAACGGTAGCACCTACCATTGGGTTGTTACCCATACCGATCAGTCCCATCATCTCAACGTGAGCCGGAACAGAAGAAGAACCTGCGAACTGTGCATCAGAATGCATACGTCCTAAAGTATCTGTCATACCATAAGAAGCAGGACCTGCTGCCATGTTGTCCGGATGAAGTGTACGTCCTGTACCACCGCCTGATGCTACTGAGAAGTACTTTTTACCCTGCTCGATACACTCTTTCTTGTATGTACCTGCTACCGGATGCTGGAAACGTGTTGGGTTGGTTGAGTTACCTGTGATAGATACACCAACGTTCTCAAAGTGCATGATCGCAACACCTTCCTGAACATCATCAGCACCATAACACTTAACAGATGCACGAAGTCCATCTGAGTATGCCTTTTCATATACTACATTAAGTTTTGCTTCCTTGTAGTCATACTTTGTCTCAACGTAAGTAAATCCGTTGATACGGGAAATGATCTGTGCAGCATCTTTTCCAAGACCATTTAAGATAACACGCAGAGGTTTCTGACGAACCTTGTTTGCCTTCTCAGCGATACCGATCGCACCTTCTGCTGCTGCAAATGACTCATGTCCTGCTAAGAAGCAGAAGCACTCTGTCTCTTCCTCTAATAACATCTTTCCAAGGTTACCATGTCCAAGACCTACCTTACGGTGATCTGCTACAGAACCAGGGATACAGAATGCCTGAAGTCCTTCACCGATTGCAGCTGCTGCATCAGCGGCTCTACGGCATCCCTTCTTGATTGCGATCGCTGCACCTACTGTGTATGCCCAGCATGCATTTTCAAAACAGATCGGCTGGATCTTCTTAACCTGCTCATATACATCAAGTCCAGCATCCTTTGTGATCTTCTCAGCTTCTTCGATAGAGCTGATACCATAACTATTTAAAACAGCATTGATCTGGTCAATTCTTCTTTCATATGATTCAAATAAAGCCATCTTCTTACGTCTCCTTTCTACTACTCTACTCTTGGGTCGATGATCTTAACAGCGCCCTGCTCTGGTGTAACACGTCCGTAAGAACCGGAAGCCTTTTCCCAAGCAGTATTTGCGTCATCACCCTTTTTGATGAAGTCTGTCATCTTTCCAAGGGAAACGAACTGGTAACCGATAACTTCGTCGTCAGCATCAAGAGCAATACCTGTAACATAGCCTTCTGCCATTTCCAGATAACGAACACCCTTTGCCTTGGTTGCGTACATAGTACCAACCTGGGAACGAAGACCCTTTCCTAAGTCTTCAAGTCCGGCACCGATAGCAAGTCCATCATCAGAGAATGCAGACTGTGTACGTCCGTAAACGATCTGTAAGAATAACTCTCTCATTGCTGTATTGATAGCATCACAAACAAGGTCTGTGTTTAATGCTTCAAGAATTGTCTTGCCCTGCAAGATCTCTGCTGCCATTGCTGCGGAATGTGTCATACCAGAACATCCGATTGTCTCTACCAATGCTTCTTCAATAACACCGTTCTTAACATTCAAAGACAACTTACATGCGCCCTGCTGAGGAGCACACCAGCCCACACCATGTGTAAAGCCTGAAATATCTTCAATCTTCTTAGAATGCACCCATTTTCCTTCTTCAGGAATTGGAGCTGGTTCATGTTTTGCGCCCTTTGCAACAGGACACATGTTTTCAACTTCCTTTGTGTAAATCATTATAAGACTCCTTTCATAATACATAAAGCATGCATCATATGGCTATGCCTTGCTTAGTTAAAAAAATAACTAACACACTCTGCTTATTTTCTCACATTTTCTGCGGTTCGTCTAGACCTTTTTCTCTTTCCTTGCGCTTTCCTACGCTTCTTTTTTTACCACGTGGTCTTTATCTTTAAAAATGGAGTTTGCCGGGATGACTCCACGTACACAAGATACTGGATAAATATTAGAATGTGAGCATACCACCGTACCTGGATTTAATACACTGTTACATCCAACTTCTACATAATCGCCAAGCATTGCACCGAATTTTTTAAGGCCTGTCGCAATCTCTTCCTTGCTTTCATAGCGGTCTTTTACAACCACAAGTGTCTTATCACTCTTAACATTAGAGGTAATGGAACCAGCCCCCATATGTGAATGGAAACCAAGTACGGAATCTCCAACATAATTATAATGTGGTACCTGAACAACATTAAACAGAATCACATTTTTCAATTCTGTTGAATTCCCTACAACACAGTTCTTACCAACAATAACATTGCCACGGATAAATGCGCCCGGACGTACTTCGGTGTCTTCATCAATGATGAGCGGACCATTTAATGTAGCTGTTGCTGCAATGGATACCGATTTTGCAATCCAGATATTTTCTCCACGCCGTTCAAAAACTTCCGGGTCAAGCTTTGGTCCGATTTCTTTAATGAACTCTCCTATTTTTGGCAATGCCTCCCATGGATAATCCACGGTTTCAAGCAATGGTGCTGCCAATGTCTGTGTCAGGTCATACATGTTTTTTACTTTGCAATGTTCCATTTTCTTTTCCATCCTTTTCTATTTTTTATAATATTGTGCTGCTGCACGGTACATACCCTGCATGGCATATTGATTGTTATTTGCCAGCACACGTGCTGTCTTTTGTTTGATAAAATTCTCTAATTTTACCATATATTCATCTGCCGTGATCTCACCGTCTGCCACGTAGGTCAGCCCCTTTTCCCAACTTGCCGTCAACTCCGGATTTAAAAGTGACGGGATCGAAGCATTCACGACGTCAAAGATCATTTCTCCCTGTAAGGTCGGGGTGTAGATCTGGGTCTTTTTATTTAGGGCAATATACTTGTTATTTACCAGTTTCTTTAGGATCTCTGCACGCGTTGCAGAGGTTCCGATACCGCTTCCCTTGATCTGGGAACGCAATTCCTCATCCTCTATCAGTTGCCCGGCATTTTCCATGGCAAGGATCATAGCACCGGAATTGTAGCGCTTTGGCGGTGAAGTCTCGCCTTCCTTGATCTGCATGCTGCCGATCCCAACCTCATCGCCCTTTTTGATCTGGGCAAGGACTTCCGCCATATTGATGTTTAAATTCTCGTCCTCTTCGCCCTCGTTTTCCTCCGAGCCATTATCCACCGCTGCTGCCTCCTTGGCATCCGCCGTGGCAGTTTTTTTCTTGCGGAAAGAATATTCCATCAGGCTAAGATAGCCCGGCTCTTTTAAATATTTCTCGGATGCAAAGAAGTATTCACTTCCACTTTTTATAGTAAAATTTAACTTTTCATATTCTGCCGGCGGATAAAAGATCGCCAGAAAACGACGCACGATCGTCTCATAAATATAAACCGCCCTGCTATTTAATCCCTTTAAGGCAGACAAGCCCTGTCCGGTCGGAATGATGGCATAGTGGTCGGTGATCTGCTTGTCATTGACATAACGTGTCTTGGCAAGCCCCTTA
The DNA here is from genome assembly GCF_014287435.1 of Roseburia lenta. Classification (GTDB taxonomy): domain Bacteria; phylum Bacillota; class Clostridia; order Lachnospirales; family Lachnospiraceae; genus Pararoseburia; species Pararoseburia lenta. The sequence continues at coordinate 217,801 of NZ_JACOPG010000004.1, read as the reverse complement.
TACATCTCCTGATCCAGGATGGTCTGCGCGTAGTCCCGGACACCCGGAATGCCTAAAAGTCCACGGATATTCTTGTGGATCTCCTTTGCCACAGCCGTCGATAAGACTCTGGCATCCGTTCGCGGATAGGTAACCAATTTCTTTTCATAGAGTTCCTGCACGACCGCAAGTGTCTCGTCCGGGCTGATCTTAAAGAACTTGGAACAGTCATTCTGCAATTCCGCTAAGTTGTATAAAAGCGGCGGCTTTTTCTTTTCTTTCTTCTTTTCGATCTTCTCGATGCTTCCCTTTGCCTGTCCCATGATGCGCCGTTCTTCATCTAAAACCGCACTGCCGGGCTCCATCTCCAAGGTCTCCTCGATCAGTTTGACGGCACTCGCCATCTCTTTAAAGCCATTTTCCTTGTAAAGCAAAGGCGAATTCTCATAGCGCGATCCCACGACCGCTTTCCACTCCATGGAAAGATTAGCACCTGCCACATCGACCCCCGCCAGCACGCGGTAAAATGGTGTCTTTTCAAAATTGCGGATTTCTCTTTCCCGGCGCACGATCATGCCAAGAACACAGGTCATGACACGTCCGACCGACACCACACAATATTTTTCATTCAAAAAATTTGCCATGGAATTGCCATAGCGGATCGAGAGCAAGCGTGAAAAATTGATTCCCATCAGATAATCTTCTTTGGCGCGCAGATAGGCTGCATCGGACAAATTGTCATATTCCGAAAGATCTTTTGCCTCCTTGACCCCACGCAGGATTTCCTCCTCTGTCTGCGAATCAATCCAGACACGCTTTCTGACCTTGCCGGTCACGCCAGACATCTGTTCCACCAGACGATATATGTATTCTCCCTCACGTCCCGAGTCCGTACAGACATAGATGGTATCCACATCGTCCCGCTTCATCAGGCTGGTAACAATACCATACTGCTTGGCACTTGAAGATATGACCTCGTATTTGAACTCCGTCGGTAAAAAAGGAAGTGTCTCCAAACGCCATTTTTTGTATTTTTCATCATAAACATCGGGATAACTCATAGTCACCAGGTGTCCGACGCACCAGGTAATGACCATATGCTCTCCCTCCAGATAACCGTCACGTCTGCTCAGATTTTCACCCAAAGCCGCACCAAACTGCTGTGCAACGCTCGGTTTCTCTGCGATAAATAAGGATTTACCCATAAAATTATAACTCCGTCATATCTACCAGCACGATCTCTGCATGTTCTGCTGCCAGTTTTTCGATCTCTGCATCAAATTTCTTGGCAGAGAAGAGATAGATCACATTTGCAGAAATCTTTGCCTTTTTCATCTGCACCAAAAGTTTTTCGTATCTTCCATAGGAAAATTCATCCTCTGTCCAGCTGCAGATGCCAACTACATTTTCCCGCTGCGCATTTTGCCCGATAATATCAATGGATCCCTCTTTTCCTACCCAGGTTCCCATTTTTACAAGTTTGATCGGCACCTGTCCCACATGGTTTAACAGTTGCAGGTATTCTGTACAGACACTGACAAAATACTGCTGCAGATAGGTATCCAATTCCTTTTCAATATAAGTTTCATAAAATGCTTCCGCACTCATGACATAAAGATCTGACAAATGCGGATAGATAAAAGTGAACCAGAAATTCACAAAATGATTGCGAATGTGATAAACCCCTTTCTTGGAGTTATCCCAGCCGCCGGTCTCGAAGGAAACCACTTTTTCAACAACATCAAAAGCCGCCAGATTTTTCATATACACACTGATCTTTGCCCGCGAATAGCCGGTATCCATAAAAAGATCATTTAATTTTTCATGTCCGGATGCGATCGATGCCAAGATCGTGTCATAGACAGACAACTCCCGCAGTTCGCTTCCAATGAAATCCTCTGCCTCCGAAAACAGATAGCCATGCGGCCGCAGGATATTATTGCAGATATTTTCCTTGATGCTCTTTTTCCCATTCCAGCGGTTGAGATAATCCGGCACGCCGCCGATGATACCATAAGTCTCAACACACTGTGCCACCGAATACTCCGGGAAGGCACGAACGACATCCAGAAAACTCATATCATCCAACTTCATGACCTCATCGACCTTCGCCATGGCATCCCCCAGACAAGTTGCCATATCCTTATGCGCCCACGCTAAGGACGAATGACAGAGCAGGATCATGACCGGTCCCGGATAAAGCCTACGCGCCTTTAATTTTAAGATGCTTTCCATAAAATGCGGATCTTTTTTTACAATGCGGTCAAAAGCATCGATCATAAGAACCAGTTTGGACGCATCCCCACTCTTAACGCGGTTAAAGCACTCATCATAGGAATCGCGGGTCAGATTGACCTCGTACTGTTTTTCAATTTCCCTTTGCATCTGGTGCAGTTGTTCCTCGGCAGAGGCATTTCTGGCATGATAATAAAAGCACTTTTTATCCCTTGCAAAGAGTTGTAAGAGCAGTTCCATACCGCAACCGCTCCTGCCATACAAAATATACAACTGGTTGCCGCTCTTTTTATATAATTCTTCTAATTTCTTATACTCTGTGGCTCGTGTGATCATCTATGTTTCCCCATTTCTTTTTATCTCAAATACATAAATCTGCATTTAACAAGTCGCAATTTCTATTATATCTTTGCAGGAGAAAATTGACAAGAAAAAAAGGACGAAGCCCTAAGAACTTCGTCCCGATCCACATGATCTATTTCTTTGCGATATATCCCTGTGCCTTTAAAAGTTCTGCACAAAGAACTGCGCCGCCTGCTGCACCGCGGACTGTATTATGAGAAAGTCCAACGAACTTCCAGTCATATACCGTGTCCTCACGCAAACGTCCCACATTGATACCCATACCATTTTCATAGTTGACATCCAATGTGACCTGTGGGCGGTTATCCTCTTCCATGTAACGGATAAACTGCTTTGGCGCACTCGGAAGGTTTAACTCCTGTGGCAGTCCGGAGAATTTCTCCAACGCCTCGATCAACTGCTCTTTGGTAGGATTTTTCTTAAACTTCACAAATACGGCTGCGGTATGACCATTTAATACCGGAACACGGATACACTGGCAAGTGATGACCGGGCTGGTTGCCGGTACGATCTCGCCCTTTTCTTCATCCACATAGCCCCAGATACGGAGTGGCTCTTTTTCACTCTTTTCTTCTTCACCACCGATGTATGGAATGATATTTCCTTCCATCTCCGGCCAATCCTTAAAGGTCTTTCCTGCACCGGAAATTGCCTGATAAGTTGTCGCTACCACTTCATACGGCTCAAACTCTTTCCATGCGGTAAGTACCGGTGCGTAAGACTGGATCGAGCAGTTTGGCTTTACTGCCACAAATCCTCTCTTGGTTCCCAGTCTCTTCTTCTGATATTCGATCACATGCATATGTTCCGGGTTAATCTCCGGTACAACCATAGGTACATCCGGTGTCCATCTGTGTGCACTGTTATTGGAAACGACCGGTGTCTCAGTCTTAGCATATGCTTCCTCGATCGCCTTGATCTCATCCTTTGTCATGTCAACCGCAGAGAATACAAAATCCACCTCCGCTGCCACATCTTCTACTTCATTGACATTCTTTACCACTATATCTTTTACGGCTTCCGGCATTGGTGTGTCCATTTTCCAACGTCCACCCACAGCATCCTCATACCGCTTGCCTGCACTTCTTGGGCTGGCTGCGATCGTAGTTACCTCAAACCATGGATGATTTTCCAGCAGAGAGATAAATCTCTGTCCGACCATACCTGTTCCACCTAAAATACCAACTTTTAATTTTTCGCTCATGATGCTCTCCTTCTCACATGTCCGCTCTGCGCAGACAACTGTCTTTCTAGGAAAATATGTTACGTTATTCCATAAAAAAAAGCAAGCACTTTTCCAATTTTACACAAATTCCACAAATGCCTGCCTTTTTCCTTATTTCTTTTGGTTATTTTTTCAGAAATTCCTTGTAAGACGCAATGGCTGTTTCCATTGCTTCCTTGCCCGGTGCTCCCGTCGTCAGACGCTTGTTGACACAAGTGTACATGGAAATGGCATCATAAATGTCCTCTTCAAAGACATCCGAGAACTCTTTTAATTCCTCCAATGACATATCATCGATCGCGATACCCTTATCAATGCAATAGAGAACCACACGTCCGATAATGCCATGCGCATCCCGGAACGGTACGCCCTTGCCTACCAGATAATCTGCGGCATCGGTCGCATTGGTAAAGCCATGTCTGGCGCTCTTTTCCATGACGTCTTTGCGGAAAGTCATGGTCTCTAACATGCCATCAAAGAGTTGGATGCAGCCATTGACCGTATCCATCGCATCAAATGCCATTTCTTTATCTTCCTGCATATCCTTATTATAGGCAAGCGGAATGCCCTTCATGGTCGTAAGCAGTCCCATCAGCGCCCCATAGACACGCCCGGTCTTACCACGCACAAGTTCCGCGATATCAGGGTTCTTTTTCTGCGGCATGATACTGCTTCCGGTACTATAGGCATCGTCGATCTCAATAAAACGGTATTCATTGGAATTCCAAATGATGACTTCTTCGGAAAAACGGCTCAGATGCATCATGATGGTAGACATGGCACTCAGGTATTCGATCAGATAATCCCTGTCGCTGACACCATCCATACTGTTGACGGTCGGTCCGTAAAATCCCAGCAGTTCTGCAGTATAATCACGATCCAATGGATATGTCGTGCCTGCCAATGCGCCGGAGCCCAAAGGACAATAATTCATGCGCTCGTATATATCGGACAAGCGCAAAACATCACGCTTAAACATTTCAAAATAGGCCCCCATATGATGCGCAAGCGTGATTGGCTGTGCCTTTTGCAAATGGGTAAAGCCCGGCATGATCGTCTCTGTGTTATCTTCCATAATGGAAAGAATTGTCTCAAGCAGATGATGGAGCAGATCCTTGGTATGTTCTACCTGACTTCTGGTATAAAGGCGCATATCCAATGCCACCTGATCGTTTCTGCTGCGTCCGGTATGCAGTTTCTTGCCCGGATCACCGATACGGTCGATCAGATTTGCCTCCACAAAACTATGAATATCCTCGTATTCGGATGTGATGGCAAGTTTGCCGTCTGCCACATCTTTTTCGATGCCTTCCAGTCCGACTAAGATCTCATCCCTTTCCTCTTCCGTAAGGATGCCCTGTTTTGCAAGCATCTTGACGTGCGCCTTGCTGCCCATGATGTCTTCCGAAAAAAACCGCTGGTCGAATCCGATGGAAGCGTTGAAATCATATACTAACTGATCGGTTGCCTTGGTGAATCGTCCCCCCCATAACTGTGCCATAATACTTAATTCCTTTCCTCTTTTTCCTGCTGTCTGCTACGATATGAAAACACACATCCACAGTAATCCTGCCGATACATGCCATACTCTTTTGATAATTCTACGCTGCGCTTATAGCCCTCGCGTTTCTTAAAATCCGAATACAAATACGAAATGCCATAGTCTTTTGCCAGTGCTCCGCCGATTTCATTGAGCATCTGGGCATTTTTCATGGGACTGATGGAAAGTGTCGTCGTAAAATAGTCCATCTGCATTTCTTTTGCCAGTTTCGCCGTCTCTTCCAACCGAAGACGAAAACACTGCTGGCACCGCTTTCCACCCTCCGGCTCCTTCTCCAGTCCCTTGGTCACTTCATAAAAACGCTCTTTGTCAAAGTCTCCCTCCACAAAAGAGATCGGATGCTTTGCCGGAAAACGTTCGATAAAAGCCTTTTGTTCTGCCACACGTTTGTTATATTCTTCATCCGGGTAAATATTGGGATTGTAATAGAATACGGTGATCAAAAAATAAGCAGACAGATACTCCAAGACATAAGAACTGCAGGGCGCACAGCAGGCGTGCAAAAGAAGTCTCGGCACCCTGCCCTGCTCCTGCAACTGAAGAATCGTTTGATCCAAAAGACGTTGATAATTCTGCTTCATGTACTATGCTTCCTCAGATGTCCAAAGATATAAAAATGCCACTGCCAGTACATATACGATTGCCATGAGTACCATAAAAACGGCTCTGCCAAAGATAAATCCTGCCGCGATCTGTGCGATCACAAGGAGCCCATGTACCCAGAGCGGGATCCGGTTTAAAAGTGCGCTGAGCAGCACTTCCAAAATGGCGATCGAACAGATTGCCACAATGGGAATATTTAATACCGCAAAACTCACGACGATCAATACTACGGTCACCGCCAGAAAAATTCCAAGTGGTATGATTGGTTTATTTTTAAATACTTTGATTGCTTTTGTCATTTTAAGTGTCCTCTCCTGTTCTTTTCACTTAGCCCATTATAGCAAGTTTTAAAAGAAGAAACAACTACCACCTTTTCTCATCAGGAATAACTGACGCGATTGTTGACATGGTCATAATAATACACATGGTCAGAAAGGACTTCTTCCGGCATCACACAGGTAGCATTGACCTGACGTACCAGGGCAGACATTTCCTCCAGATCAAAGCGATTTTGATAAGGCAGCAAGATCAACTCATGCACACTGCTCGGCAAGATAACAAAATCGCTTTCTGTCACTTTCGCACATTTTTGCATGATCTGCGGATACAACATGACTGCCGCCCCAAAATACTGGTTGGCATTGGTCAGCACATACATCTGAAAATCTGCCAGATCTTCCATGTCTTCAATTTCCGGCAGACTCTGCCCTGCTGCTTCCAGCATAGAATCCACCAGTCCCGAAAAGGAATGCATCTTTGGTGCAAGCAATTTTGGCGTGTTGCGGCGGGCATAAGATAAGAGTTCTTTCGGCGTGATATGCCAGATATCTAACATATCATTTCGGATCAGGATAGACGCATTACTCCTTGTCATTTGCTCAGGGAAGGTCTCATCCGCCAAAATATAATAGCAAAATACCACTGCTAGATCCAAATAGGGAACAAACGGCACTTCTGCCAAAAGTTCTTTGTTCTTTTCCATATTGACCAGTTTGTAGATAATATTTTCCCGCACTTTGGAAAAATCCGTGAAAAAAGATAGATCCACATCCTCTTTCAGGCGATACTCAGAAAAACTGGAAAGTATGCGGTCTGCGATTTCTGTTAGGGACGATCCCTCTTGAAAAATCTCATAACACGTATGTAAATAAATGGTTGGGGAAATGTTGACAGATGACTGAAGGATGCTCAGTCCGTCTAACCATAGATCGTTGTTCTTGAGAACAGGGCGCACATCAATCTCCTGATCCGCGTCAATCCGCTCCTCAAGTAAGGAAATCAATTCCTTTTTAAATATTTCGTATGTCATAAACCCTCCGATTCAGACATGCGCAAATGGAAAAAGCTCCGAATCAGACTCGAACTGACGACCCCTTCATTACGAGTGAAGTGCTCTACCAACTGAGCTATCGGAGCAACGAAATTATTATATCGAAAGTTTTCTGTTTTGGCAACGATTTTTTTATCTTTTTGCAAATCGAAGATGCGTTCCTTTGGACTTGGGACTGGCACAGACCAGCAGGCGGACAGGGCACAGGATGCTGGTCTGTGCCAGTCCCAAGTCCAAAAGGAACGCTCCTCATGGCAAAAGGAACGTCCCTCCTGCCTAGCGTAATTTGTAGTCCAAGCGAATCTTATCTGTGATCAGGGCGATAAATTCCGAATTGGTCGGCTTGCCCTTGCCATGATTGATAGTGTATCCAAACAGTGCATCAATAGTATCCATCCTGCCCCTGCTCCATGCCACTTCAATCGCATGCCGGATGGCACGTTCCACACGACTCGTGGTCGTATCATATTTCTTTGCGATCGTCGGATACAAGACTTTCGTAATGGAATTGAGCATCTCAATATCCTGTACGGACATGACGATCGCATCCCTTAAGTACTGGTAACCTTTGATATGTGCCGGTACCCCGATCTCATGAATGATATTTGTCACATCTGCTTCTAAGGCAGCCTCGGTATGCTCCTTCGTCTTTTTCTGATAAAAACCGGGCTCTACAAAGGCACGGGTTCTTCTTGTCTTTTTGATCCGCTGAATGATCGTATCTTTATCAAAAGGCTTCATGATAAAATAATCTGCCCCAAGAGCAAAGGCATCCTCTGTGACCTGTGGCTGGTTGACGGCACTTACCATGATAAAGTTCGGTGTCTTTTTAATACTCGTATCCCGCTGTACTTTATCCAGGACCCCCAGTCCGTCCATCTTTGGCATCACGATATCAAGCAGTACCACATCCGGCTCTTTCTCCTTGATCATCTGATACGCTTCTTCCCCATCTTTTGCTGTTCCAACTACTGAAAGTTCTTCATCCGACTGTACGATGGTGTCTAGCAACTGACGCATCAGATCATTATCGTCTGCGATTGCCACATTGAGTTTGTCCATACCATCCTCCTACTTTCTTCAAAATCTACGTTCCTCATTATTCAGCATATTTTGTATGTATGCTGTCGAAAGTAGTCGCGAAAAATGATATTTACAAATCCTATAGCATTTCCTCAATGAAAATGCCGTATCCTTTTGTAGGATCATTGATAAAAACGTGCGTTACTGCGCCAATGATCCTGCCTTCCTGAATGATGGGCGATCCACTCATGCCCTGAACGATCCCGCCCATCTGGTCGATGAGTTTTTCATCCGTCACATGAAAGACAAAAGATTTATTCTTTTCCTTTGGTTCATAATCGATCTGGTCGATCATGATCTGATAAGCCTCCACCGCATCGCCTTCGCCAAACAGGATGGTCGCCCCCTCCCGCTTGATCTCCTGTTTATAAGCAACCGCATAGGAGTTTCCCGCATATGCCGTCTTTGCCGTCCCATTCATCTTGCCATAAATGCCCACATTGGAATTGCGCGTGATCTCTCCCAGCCGCGCCGCACTGCCATAATGGATCAGACCTGAGATCTCCCCCGGCGAACCGATGCTGCTGGGCGTGATCCCGGTAATGCTGGTCTCATACAGATAGCCCTCTTTCATACTAAGCGCCTGACTTCCCGATGTCGCGCTGATACCATGTCCCAGCGCCCCAAAAGAGCCATCCTCCTTGACATAGGTCAGGGTTCCTACCCCTGCCACATCATCTTTGACCCAAATGCCTAACTTATATGAGCCATCCTCCGTTTCCTGCGGCTGGACTTTGACTTCCATTTCTTCCCCATGTCTTACGACGGACAGGACCATGGCCTGCCCTTTTGACGCTTCTACCGCCTCCTGCAAGTCCTCCTTGTCTGAAAGTTCTTTTCCATCCCGCCCCGTAATGTAGTCTCCCTCCTGCAAAATATAAGCACAGGGAGATACTTTTTCTCCGGATACAGTCTGGATCTCTTTTAAACCGGCAACATAGATGCCCTGAGTCTGCAGATAAATACCGACCGGTCTTCCCACAGCATCCACGGACTGATCTCCGACAACGGTCCCGCTCATGGTCGCGATCGGGATTAGACCAAACAGTTTACAGGTATAGGTCTTTTGTATGCCCTTGGCATCGCTTCCACGCTCCGTCTGCACGGTCTCTTCTGTATGAGCTTCCTGCACACGAATAGGTGCCGCCAGTGAGATCTTATCACTGGCTTTTTGCAAAACAACCTCTTTGGGAATATAGGATAAAAGCATAAAATAGCAGGCTATGACATATACAATGCCGTAGGCTATGGCTGTTTTTTTGCGATTTTTCTGATACCATGCAAACATAAGCAAAACCTCCATGAAAAAGAAAAGGAAGGACATTTGTCCTTCCTTTAGTATGTTAGTTTTGCCTTATTTTAAACATCTTTCTTGCCTTGTGCCAGATCTTTCATCTCCTTGGCATTGTCTAAGACCGTCTGCGTGATGGTCGTTCCGCCAAGCATACGCGCCAGTTCCTTGATGCTGTCATGATAAGAAAGTGCCTCGATCGAAGATATGGTCTCATTGCCTACCACATCCTTCTGGATCAGATAATGATGATCTGCCATGGCTGCGATCTGTGGCAGATGCGTGATGCAAATGACCTGATGTTCCTTTGCGACCAGATGGAGTTTCTCCGATACTGCCTGCGCTGTACGACCACTGATTCCGGCATCGATCTCATCAAAGATCAAAGTATCAATATCATCATGCTCTGCCAGTACCGTCTTGATTGCTAACATGATACGCGACATCTCACCACCGGATGCTATATCCTTGAGCGGACGGATCGGCTCTCCCGGATTGGTACGGATCATAAACTGTGCATCGTCATAACCGTCTGCGCCGATATGATCTGTCTGCAAAAATTCCATGGAAAAATGCACATCCAGAAAATTCAGATCCATCAGGGCTTCTTCTACCTTGCCGGAGAGTTCCTTAGCATAGCGTTTGCGCATACCGGACAGGGCAAATGCCGCATCCTCTGCTTCTTTTTTGGCGTCATTTAAAGCCTGCGTCAACTTAGCAAGATAGGCTTCGTGATGCATGAGTTTTTCCAAGCGGTCTTCCTTTTCCTGCTTTGCCGCCAGAATATCCTCAATGGTCGCGCCATATTTGTCCTTGAGGCGGTTGATCTCATTGAGTCTGCCGTCGATCTGGGCAAACATTTCCTCGTCAAACTCTGCCTCAGCCATATACTGTGACAGATCACGGTTGAAATCAGCAAGCAGGCTGTCGATGTCATTTAAACTTTCAAACATAGGCTCTAAGGCTTCATCATAAGACAGGATCTGATGCAGACGCTGCACAGCCCTTCCTACCTGTTCCGATGCCCCATCACTGCCGCTGGTCTGCTGGTATGCCTCGGAAAGTGCCTCCATGATCCGTTTGCTGTTGGATAATCTGCGATACTGATTTTCAAAGCGCGCATCTTCTCCGATCTCCAAATTTGCCTCTGTGATCTCTTTGATCTCATACTCTAAGAATGAGATCTCGCGCTCCCTGTCGCCATCCAACTGGTTGGCTTCCTTCCATTCCTGCTGCTTTGCGGCATAGGTCTTGTAGGCTGTCTGCATACGCTCTTTGAGCGGTCCTACTTCATTTTTGGCATACTCATCCAACATTTCCAGATGCTTTTTTTTGTGGAGCAGGGATTGATGGTCATTCTGCCCATGGATATCCAAAAAGATATCCCCCACCTCTTTCATCCTGATCGCCGGTACCATCTCGCCATTGATCTTTGCCACACTGCGGCTCTCCGTGATCTTACGGCTGAGGATGACCTCATCATCATAAGGCTCGATATCCAGTTCTGCCAACTGCTTTCTCTGCGAGTCCCTGGTGATGCGAAAGACAGCCTCGACCAAGGCTTCCTTTCCGGGATCCCGCAACATGTCTTTTGACACCTTTCCACCAAGTGCCAGACCAAGCGCCCCTAAAATAATGGACTTTCCGGCACCGGTCTCTCCGGACAGGATATGCAGTCCGTCCAAGAAGGTGATGTCCTCCTCCTCGATGAGTGCAAGGTTTTTGACGTGTAAATTTTCAAGCATACTTGCTCCTTTCACTCTTCTTAAGCATTTTTATTCTCAACTAGTTTCCTTAATCTACTCATGATCACAATGGTATCGTCTATACTGCGGACCGCGCACATGATCGTATCATCCCCGGCGATACTTCCCACGATCTCCGGCAATTCCATATGATCGAGTGCTGCTGCCACTGCCATCGCCATCCCGGAAACGGTCTTGATGACAAGAATGTTCTGTGCGTTGTCCATAGACACATACCCATCCCGGAAAATGCGGATATATTTTTCCGCCATCTTCTCTTCGGTCTTACGATATGCCACATAGCGTAGTTTTCCATCGCTCATGGCTACCTTTGTCAGTTTCATCTCTCGAATATCTCGGGAAACCGTGGCTTGTGTTGCCACAAATCCGGCACGTTCCAATTCCATGGTCAATTCTTCCTGCGTGCCAATCTCCTTTTTTACGATCAGATCCAAGATCTTTGCCTGACGTTCTGCTTTCATGTCCTTACCTCTTATACTGTATCAAACAACTCTATCTATACTCCATCAATCGTCATCCGCCTGTAACTTGGTACGGATGCGATCCAAAAAACTCACATCCCGCAAATGAATCATCTTTGTGGTCTCCTTTGCCCGATGTACAACGAGTTTTTCTCCCGGATGCAATAATCTCTTGTGATTGCCGTCAAAACTGATCTCGGCTTCCTCTGTCCCATCTTCCCTGCGCGACTCGATCTCGATCACCAATTCATCATAGGGATCCAGAACGATACTTCTGGCATTTAGGGTATGCGGATTGATCGGTGTCAGAAGGATGAGATTGGTCATAGGATTGACGATCGGACCATTGGCGGAAAGATTGTATGCCGTTGATCCGGTCGGTGTCGCAAAGATTACCCCATCACAATTATAGGCATAAAGATACTGCCCATTGACATAAACGACAACATGCATGACCTGCAGGCCTGCACTCGAACAAAGCACAATATCATTGAGTGCCTGGATCTCTTTGCCCGCATTGCCCTGGGCATCTACCATATGCCCGGACAACATCATCCGTTCTTCAATACTGTAATCACCTGCCATCATGGCATCGATGGCATCATAGACCGATGCATCATCCAGATCACACAGATAGCCCAGATGCCCGCGGTTGATCCCGATCATTGGGATATTTTTTCCAAAAATATTCTGTGCAGCCCGGATCACCGTACCGTCACCGCCGGCAACTAAGATTCCCTGTGTGTCCTCCGGCAAATCCAGTTCTGCTTCTAATGCATCATCCGGATTGATCCCATAGGAGCAGGTTCCGCCCCTTTTTTCGATATAATCCGTCAGTTTCTGCACAAATTCTAAGATTTCTTTTTTATCTTCTCTTGCTACAACAAAAAAATGTTTCATGCCTATTTATCCAGTTCTCCATGGGCTGCCGCTACGACTGCCTCCACATCAATCACTTCTTGGCTCTCCGCCTCGGCATCCTTTACGATATGTACCAGATACTCGATATTTCCTTCCGGTCCCTTGATCGGTGAATAATCCAGATGCAGGATGCCAAATCCGATGGACTTTGCAAATAAGATCACGCGCTCGATCACCTCTTTATGTACTGCCGGATCCCTTACCACGCCTTTTTTTCCGACCTTGTCCTTACCTGCTTCAAACTGGGGTTTGATGAGACATACCATCTGTCCGCCGTCTTTTAAAAGTTCCTTTGCCGGTTCCAAGACCTTGGTCAGGGAAATAAAAGATACATCCACGGACGCAAAATTCAAAGCGTCCCCGATGTCCTCCGGTGTCACATAGCGGATGTTGGTCTTTTCCATGCAGACCACCCGCGGATCCTGCCGCAGTTTCCAGGCAAACTGTCCATATCCTACATCCACGGCATAGACCTTCTTTGCTCCGTTTTGTAACATACAATCGGTAAAGCCTCCGGTCGATGCCCCGATATCCATGCAGACCTTGTCATCTAGGGTAATGCCAAACTGTGCCATTGCCTTTTCCAGTTTCAGTCCGCCACGGCTGACATAACGCAGGGTATTGCCATGGATCTCAATATTCACGGACGGATCAAAAAAAGTGCCCGCCTTATCTTCTCTCTGGTTGTCTACAAAGACATTACCCTCCATGATCATGGTCTTTGCCTTTTCTCTGGAAGGGGCAAGTCCTTTTTGCACCAATAAAACATCCAAACGTTCTTTCATGCTTATCTATCCTATAATTTTTCTAAGATCTGCCGCGTGATACCATCGGCATCGATCCCTAATTCTTTTTGCAAGACTGCCACATTGCCATGCTCTACAAAATGGTCTCCGATCGCAATAGAAAGGATCTGTCCTTCATAGCCCTCCCGACGAAGGAAACATGCCACATGCTCACCAAAGCCGCCCAAGGCTACATTTTCCTCCAAAATAACGATCATAGAGTGCTTGGTCATGGCTTCTTTTAAATATGCCGCATCAAAAGGCTTGGCAAATCTGGCATTGACAAGCGTTGCCTCTATGCCTTTTTCCTTTAACTGCCCGCAGACAGCCTCGGCGGTCTTTACCATACTGCCCAAAGCAAACAGGAGTATATCCTGCCCCACTGTGATCTCCTCACACTTGCCGTAGACGATCGGCTGACGGTGTTCCTGCAAGCCGTCATATGCCTCTCCTCTCGGATAACGAAGGGCGATCGGTGCATCATAAGCGATCGCATACTTTAACATATCGGAAAGTTCCCATTTATTTTTTGGTGCCATGACAGTCATATTCGGCATTTCAGTCAAATAGGACAGATCAAAAACGCCCTGATGGGTCTCTCCATCACTGCCGACAAGTCCCGCCCGGTCAATAGCAAATACAACCGGAAGATTTTGCATACAGACATCATGCAGCATCTGGTCATAGCCTCTCTGTAAAAAGGAGGAATAGACCGCAAAGACCGGATGCATGCCTCCTGCTGCAAGTGCAGCGGCAAAGGTCACGGCGTGTTCTTCCGCAATCCCCACATCAAAGAAACGATCCGGGAACATATTGTGAAAACGCTTGAGTCCACAACCGTCTGCCATGGCTGCGGTGATGGCAACTAACTTGTCATCCCGGTCTCCCATCTTGCGCATAACGGTTGAAAATACATCGGTATAGGTCGCTTTCCCATGGGAAAGCGGGATCCCTGTCTCAATATCAAAAGGTGCCGTACCGTGGAAACGGGACGGATGTCTTTCTGCCGGGCGGTAGCCATATCCTTTCTTGGTAAGAACATGCACTAAGACCGGTCCCTGTACCTGCGAAGCCTCCTGAAAGACTTTGAGCATAGCGGATATGTCGTGCCCATCCACAGGTCCTAGATACATGATCCCCATATCTTCAAAGATCATCCCCGGGATCACCATCTGTTTGATACTGCTCTTGGTCTTGCGAATACCGGATACAATGCGCTCGCCATAAACCGGGATCTTTTCCAAAGAAGACTGCACGCCCTCTTTTAATTCCACATAGTTCGTGCTGGTACGCAGTTTTGACAAATGTCTGGACATCCCGCCGACATTTTCTGAGATCGACATATTGTTATCATTTAATATGATGATAAAATTCTTCTTGAGGGCGGCGGCATTATTCATCGCCTCATATGCCATACCGCCTGTCAGGGCTCCGTCACCGATCACAGAAACCACCTTGTAGTCCTCATTCTGTAACTCTCTCGCCCATGCCAGTCCAAGTCCTGCGGAGATGGAAGTAGAACTGTGTCCGGTATCAAAGGAATCGCACGGACTCTCTGTCCGCTTTGGGAAGCCACTCATACCACCATACTGGCGCAGATGATCAAAGTCGTCCTTGCGGCCGGTCAGGATCTTGTGGGTATAAGACTGGTGTCCCACATCCCACACGATCTTATCCTTTGGAAAATCCAAAAAAAGATGCAATGCCATCGTCAGTTCCACGGTTCCTAAGTTGGACGCCAAATGTCCGCCGAGTTCTGAGATCTTTTCGATCAAAAAAGTACGGATCTCCTGTCGTAAGACATCTATCTCTGCCGGTGTCAAATTCTTAATATCATTTTCTTTTTGTATCTTATCTAACACCATAAGTCTCATCCTCTACTTATCGCGAAGCACCATCCATCGTAAAAGTTCTGTCAAAAATGGATTTTCGTATGGAAGTTCTTGTAAAATAGCGATCGCATCGTCTGTCAGATCTGCCACTTCCTGCTTTGCTTTTTCTAAACCTTCAAATACAACATAAGTTGCCTTCTGGTTCTTCTCATCACTGCCAACGGATTTACCGATTGTCTCTGTCTCACCGATCACATCCAAGACATCATCCTGGATCTGGAAAGCAAGTCCGATCTTTTTTGCCACCTCTTCGATCTGTTCAACTTCTTCATCCGTCGCGCCACCTAAAATAGCACCGATCATCATGGCTGCCTCGATCAGGGCTCCGGTCTTCAACTCATAGATAAAGTCCAAACGATTCTTGGAGATACCGTATTGTTTCTCGGCTTCCACATCTACGACCTGACCGCCGATCATGCCATAAATACCGGCTTTTTTTGCCAGAACCTTGAGTGAACGGATGACAGCCCTGTTGTCTGCCCCCTTGGTCTCATCCAAAGTATCCAGCGCAATCTCAAAGGCATAATTGAGCAAGCCATCACCTGCTAAAACGCCCATAGCCTCGCCGAATTTGGCATGTGTCGTCAATTTGCCACGGCGCAATTCATCATCATCCATGGCTGGCAGATCATCATGCACCAAAGAATATGTGTGGATCAGTTCGATCGCTGCCACAAAAGATTCGATTGCCTTGTTGGAACCACCGAATAATTTGTAAGTCTCCAGCATGAGGATAGGACGGATCCGCTTGCCCCCTGCCAAAACACTATAGTTCATTGCCTGAAATACTGTCTTCTGATAACCTTTTTCCGCCGGTAACACACGGTAGATCATACGGTCTGCGTCGCTTGCCTTATAGGCGATTTCCTTATTGATATCCATAACTACACCTCTTCAAATGTTTCTAACTCACCATTACTGTTCAACATCTGTACCTTTTGCTCTACGGCATTCATCAGGTCATTGCAGTGCTTGATCTGCTGCATACCTGATTGATATAACAAAAAAGAATCCTCCAAAGTCACTTCATTGGACTCTAACTTGTTCAAGATTTCTTCAATTTCTGCAAAACTCTGTTCTATGGTCAATTCTTTTTCTTCCATGCTACATCCTCATCGATTTCTTTTATGACAGCCTGCATCCTGCCGTCACGCACATAAACCTGCACAGGATCTCCTATGGCTACGCCTTTTATCGAAGACAGGCAATGTCCGCTCTCATCTGCTACATAGGCATAGCCTTGTGCCAGTTTTTTCAAAGGCGACATGCCCTCCAAACGCTCTGCCAAAAGCCGCATCCGCCCATCAAAGCCGTCCAGCCTCCTTCGCATCGTCTGCTGCAAACGGTCTTCCAAATGCATGGCATACTGTCTTTTCTCATTGAGCCGCCCCATTGGACTCAAAAGCAGCATCTGCCTTTTTAGCCCTTCCAAGATCTGTCTGTCCTTTTGCAGATGCATCTGCATGGACTGCTGCATACGGACCTGGACGGATGTCAAAGCACCAGCGACCTCCTCATAGGAAAAGACTGCCAGTTCGGCTGCCGCCGACGGTGTCGGTGCGCGTAGATCAGCCACAAAATCACAGATCGTCGTATCGGTCTCATGCCCCACCGCCGAAATGACCGGTGTATTGCAGTTGAACATGGCTCTGGCTACGGCTTCCTCATTAAATGCCCATAGGTCTTCGATCGAGCCACCGCCTCTGCCGACGATCAAAACGTCTAAACCCATGGCATCCAGCGCCATGATACCGGAAATGATACTCTCCACGGCGCCCTCGCCCTGTACCAAAGCCGGATATAAGGCAATGGATACATGAGGATTGCGTCTTTTGGAGATCTGGATGATATCCCGCACGGCTGCACCGGTCGGTGCCGTCACAATGCCGATCCGTTGTGCAAAACGGGGAATAGGCTTTTTGTACTCTGCGGCAAACATGCCCATTTCTTCCAGTTCTTTTTTTAACTGTTCAAAACGTACATACAGATCTCCTGCCCCATCCAACGTGATCTCTTTTGCGTAGATCTGATAGGTACCGCCCTTTTCATAGACGGAAACGGAACCTGTGACCACGACCTTATCTCCATCCTTCATAGGAAAACGCAGACCCTTGACACGGTTCCCGCGAAAGAGGATGGCAGAGATCGCTCCGCCTGCGTCCTTTAAGGTGAAGTAGATATGACCGCTGGAATGATATTTGCAGTTGGAGACCTCTCCCTTGATACGGATATCACGGAGTAAGAAATCCTCTGCAAACATACGTTGGATATAGGCATTGACCTGCCCTACACCATAGATATTTTCATTCATGAATCCTTGCTAATACTCCGTTGACAAATCCTGCTGACTGATCTGTGCCATAGGTCTTTGCCAGTTCTACGGCTTCATTGATAGCAACGCCCTTTGGCAATTTCTCATAGCGAATCTCATAGACTGCCAGACGGATCAAAGACAGGTCGACCTTTGCCATACGGCTGGTCTTCCAGCCCTCCACTGCCTCATCGATGATCGCATCGATCTCCTCAACGTGTGCAAAGATGTCACTGCTCTTGTCAGCAATGTATTTTTCCTGTTCTAATTCCTTATCGCTCTTGACCGGGAATTCTTCTGTCTCTTTCTCCGGCTCGCTCTCATCCTGCAAGAATAGGTCTACCTGTTCCGGTAGATCTTCCTGCGCATGAAAATCCGCCTGAAAGATGATCTTAAATATCTCTTCTCGTATTTGTCTTCTTGTCATTGTCATAGACCTTTTTCGCTCCCTCAATGTATTGATAATATGGTAAAAAAGGATGTCTTTTCAGACACCCTTGATTATAGCGCAATCCTTGATAAAACAAAAGAATCATTCCCCTGCAACCGCTACAGATGCAATCTTGATATCTACGCTGATGACCTCAAGTCCGACCATGTTCTCGATCGCATTCTTGACCTTGTCCTGCACCTGCTGGCAGATCTTTGGGATTTCATAGCCATAAGAGATATTCACTCCCAAACGTACTGCAACCTTGTTTTCTTCTTCTGTGATGATCTTTACACCCTTGGATAACTTGTTCATCCCAGCCTTGCTGATCACTTCATTGGTCAGATTTCCAGCCAGAGAAGATACACCTTCCACCTCTGTAGCAGCAAGTCCTGCGATGATTGCAACTACTTCATCTGTGATATTGACCCCACCATTTTCACTCTCTTTGATAACAAAACTCTTTCTATCTTCTGCCATATCGGTAGCCTCCTAAACATATTCTTAGCATTATTATATCAGACCTCCCGTAAATTGGGAAGTTTTTTATCTTTTGTCTTTTGGCAGCCAGTGCAAATCGTACGGTGTCATCTGGTAGACATAATAATCCAGATAATTGGTATATAAGCAATTTGCATGGGAACGCCATTGTAAAAACGGTCTTTCGTTCACATCATCATTAGGATAATAATTGACCGGCATCTGGATATCCATGCCTTTTTCCAGATCCCGCTTGTACTCTTTATCCAGGGTCAAACGATCGTATTCCGGATGCCCCATGCAAAAGATCTGGCTGTTATCCTTGGACAGGATCAAAAAGATGCCTGCTTCTTCCGACTCTGCCAGCACGATCAAATCCGGGTTGTTTCGGATGGCATCCTCGTCCATTCTGGTGTGTCTGGAATGTGGTGCCATGAAATAATCATCAAAACCGCGTACCAATGGGATCTTGCGGTTTTGCACCTTGTGCTCGTAGACACCAAAGATCTTTTGATCTAAGATCTCCTTTTTGATACCGTAGTGATAATATAGCCCCGCCTGTGCGCCCCAGCACTGGTAAAAAGTACAGGTCACATGGGTCTTTGACCACTCCATGATCTCGACCAGTTCATCCCAGTAATCCACTTCTTCAAAATCATGCAGTTCCACCGGTGCTCCCGTGATGATCAGACCGTCCAGATTGCGATTTTTGATGTCACCAAAGGTCTGGTAAAACTTGTTCAAATGGCTCATGGACGTATTTTTTGAAATATGGCTCTCCACTGCGATAAAAGTAATGTCTACCTGAAGCGGGGAATTTGACAGGGAACGCAGCATCTGCAGTTCCGTATCCTCTTTTAAAGGCATAAGGTTCAGGATCCCGATCTCGATCGGGCGGATATCCTGATGCACTGCCCTGTCCTCGTCCATAACAAATATATTTTCATGCTCTAAGATCGCCTTTGCAGGCAGATCGCTCTGTGTTTTGATCGGCATAATTGCCCCCTCTTTCTATCTCTATTCTCTAGGCTTTGGCCTGAAGCATTTCTAATAATTCTTCCTCGGTAAGCACGGTGACTCCTAAAGCGTTCGCCTTATCCAATTTGCTTCCTGCATTTTCACCCGCCAGTAGGTAGTTTGTCTTTTTGGAAACAGAACTGCTGACCTTGCCGCCGTGGCGTTCGATCAATTCTGCTGCTTCCTTTCTTCCCATGCCGGGGAGTGTTCCTGTGATCACAAATGTAAGATCTGCCAGCACATCGTCACTATCTGCTGCCTGAAGGCGTGCCATATTGACACCGTGCTTTTGCATTCGCTCCAAGATCCCCAGACTGACCGGATCACGAAAATAAGCATAGATGGCTTTTGCACTGATCTCGCCAATATCATTGACCTCGACCAGTTTTTCCGGCTCTGCCTTTGCTACCGCATCGATCGAACCAAAATAGTCCAAAAGCGATTTTGCCGCTGCTTTGCCAATCCCCGGTATGCCCAGTCCTGTCAGAAGGCGGTAGGCATCATTCTCCTTGGATGCCTCGATCACTCCGAGGAGTTTATCTGTATTTTTTTCTTTGCCCAGGATACCCTTTTCGATCAATTCGTCCCGGTATTCATAGAGTCCATAAATATCCGCAATGTCGTGCAGATAGTCCTGATGGATGAGTTCCTCAATATAGGCTGTGCCAAATCCCTTGATATCCATGGCATCGCGCCCCACAAAATTGATGATATGGCGTTCCAGTTGTGCCGGACAGGTCGCAGAAGAACACTTGATATCTGCCGTGTTTTCTTCCCGATAGGTCGGCGCTCCACACACCGGGCACTTATCCGGGATCACAAAGGTCTTTACCCCGGCCGGACGTTTGTCATGTAATACCTCTTTGACCTTTGGAATGATCTCTCCCGATTTGTAGACAAGGATGGTATCGCCGATCCCGATATCCAGATCATTGATAAAATCCTGATTGTGCAGGGTTGCCCGGCTGACCGAAGTCCCACACAGACGGATCGGTTCAAAAATGGCAGTCGGTGTGATACGCCCCGTACGCCCTACCGATAATTCGATATCCAGTAATTTGGTCTCTTTTTCCTCCGGCGGATACTTGTAGGCGATCGCCCAGCGTGGCACTTTAGATGTATTTCCCAAAAGTTCGCGGTCGGAAAAACGGTTGATCTTGACCACCGCTCCGTCAATATCATACGCCAGATTGCCACGGTTCTCCCCTATGGCACAGATGGCATCCCAGACTTCCTCGCCACTGTGGCAGACCCGGTAATCCTCAATGACCGGGATGTGCTGGGATTTCATATATTCGTATGCCTCGGTGTGGGTCAAAAATTCCCGTCCCACCGATTGCTGTAAATTAAAAATAAACATGGAAAGATGGCGTTCCTTTACCACCTTGCTGTCCAACTGCCGAAGCGTGCCCGCCGCACAGTTTCTTGGGTTGGCAAAAGTCTTTTTTCCCAGCAGTTCCTGCGTCTCATTCACATGGGAAAAGGCGGCTTCCGTCATGTAGACTTCTCCACGGATCTCCAGATAATCCGGTGCGTCCTTTAAGGTCGTCTTTACATCTTCGATCACCTTGGCATTTGCTGTAACATCCTCGCCAAAGTTGATGCCATCACCTCTGGTCTCTGCCAGCGCAAGTTTGCCCTGCTCGTAGCGCAAGGACATGGAAAGCCCATCGATCTTGTACTCAACGACAAACTCAGGATCTTCCAGTTTTTCCTGCATTTCTGCCACAAAGTTCATGACCTCTTCCTTAGAGAAGACATCCTGCAAACTCAGCATTGGCACATTGTGACGCACCAGTACTCCTGCCTCTCTCTTGGCATTGCCACCGACTTTTTGTGTCGGAGAAGACGCGTCCACCAGTTCCGGATGCTCTTTTTCGATCTGCTTTAGACGCTGCATGAGCATATCATACTCATAGTCTGTAATCTCCGGTGCATCCATATTATAGTAACGATTGCTGTGATATTCGATTTGTTCCCGTAATGTTTTTACTTCTTCCTTAATATCCATATCAACCTCTAAGTAATTTCTGTAACTCAGCAAATTCTGCCGCAGTGATCGGGCGATACTGCCCTTCCGCGATACCGTCCAGCGTCAGGTTCATGATGCGCACACGTTCCAGATCCCGTACATGATAACCGCATTCCATACACATGCGGCGGATCTGGCGGTTGAGTCCCTGGGTCAAAATAATGCGAAAAGTAAATTTGGATAACTTTTCTACTTTACAGGGTCTGGTCGTAACTTTCAGTTCTGACAGATAGACTCCTGCTGCCATACGCTCTACAAAAACTGCATCAATCGGACGATCTACGCGTACGATATACTCTTTTTCATGATGGTAACGACTGCGCATGATCTGATTGACCAGATCTCCCTGATTGGTCATCAAAAGGAGTCCTCTGGAATTTTTATCCAGACGTCCTACCGGATAAAGCCGGGTCGAATAATCAATATAATCGACCACATTGTGTTTCTCCCGCTTTTCTGCCGTACAGACAATCCCAACAGGCTTGTTGAATAAAAGTAGGACATCCTTGGGCTTTCCTATGACCTCTCGTCCACAGTATTCCACACAATCGGACATTTTAACCTTTTGTCCCATGCCAGCCACTTTGCCGTTGACTAAGACTTTGCCTGCCTCGATACACCGGTCCGCTTCTCTTCTGGAACAAATACCTGCTTCGCTCAAATATTTATTTAGGCGGATCTCTTCTTCTGCCATGGGTCTCCTTTCTGTCCGATTCCTATAAGGCTACGAAAGGGACAGACCATATGGACTGCCCCTAAAGATACATTATAAAACTGCTTTTACTGTAAGTATTCTGTCTTGCAGTATCCCTGCTTGCCGTTGTAATCGACCTTGGTCCATCCATCCGCATAAGACTCGATCACAGTGACCTGTTCGCCTGCGTATGCAACTGCTACCTTGGAAGCAGTCTCACTCATGCTCTCGCGAACATTGACCGTATTGGCAAGTGTGATCTCCTGTCCCTGGCTCAGGTTTGCACTGCTATTTGTTGACTGGCTTGTATCTTGTGTACTGTCACCAGATACATCTGCCAGATAATCTGCCTTTACATATGCCTTGGTGCCATTGTAGTCGATCTTTGCCCAGCCATTTTCATCTGCATACCAGGTAACCTGCGTACCGGATGCCAACTGTCCTAACAAGTTTCCATCCTCGGATGCGGCATCACGCACATTGATCTTGTCGGTTGTGACCTTTGTCTTAGCGTTTGCTGCCTCTGCTGCTTCGGCTGCCGCTGCTTCCTCTGCTGCCTTGGCTTCTTCTGCCGCCTTGGCTGCTGCTTCTTCCTCTGCTGCCTTGGCTGCTGCTGCCTCTTCCGCTGCCTGGGCTACGGATGCCTTATAATCTGCCGCCCACTGCTTGATAGCATCCTGTAAGGTCGTATTGACAAAGGTGTTCAGATTTTCGTCTGCAAGCATTGCCTCGTTGCATTCCTGCTGTACTTCTGCCTGCAAAGCAAGGACATCACTCTGTTGTTCAAAGGTAGCGATCAAGGATGCGATATCCGTATCCATGTCAAATTCGCCGTTGGACTGATTGAATGAACCATATACATTGTTGATGTAAAGGCTTCCATCATCCTTGGTCTGGACGTAGAAGAAATCAAGCCCTGCAACCGGTGTATCTATATTTGCAAACTTGATCTGCAAATATACGGAACACAGATAGGAATCCTTGTCCAAGCCACGCTTTGTGTAAACCTTTAAATTCTGGTACTTTTCAATATATTGACTATAGAACTGGATATAACTGACTTCTGCATCTGAAATCGGCGTAGCGATTTGCTTGAGAGAATCGGTATCTCCTGCTGCATAATATTCGTAATATTTGGTAATCAGGTCATTGACTTCCTTATTGTCACTTTCCGCATACTGCTGATATGCGCCTGCCATCGGATCCTTGTCCGATGTCGTACCATCTGTACATCTGGCAAGGATGAGTACCATAGCCACAAAGACTGCTGCTGCGCCAAAATATCTCGCATTCTTTTTAAGGAATTCTGTAATTTTATCTATTTTTATCTTTTGAAAGAATTCTTTCACCTTCAACAATATCACCTCCAAAAAAGTCTCCCCAACACAAAGTGTTTTGAATGTAGACGACTGGATTCGAACCAGCGATCTTCGGAGTCGGAGTCCGATGCGTTATCCAGCTACGCTACGCCTACTTAATACAAATCTTGTTTATTCTATCAAAATCACGAGCCAAAGTCAATGTAAGAAACATTCCAATGTTTGACAGAGCCAACAATTTCTTATAATATAGTTATTGTTAAATTTATGTCGCAATCTGCGACAGAATGGAGATTATCATGAGTTTTTCATATTTAAAAAAGATGCCGGATCCGGACACCATCAAAAGTGAATTTGCCTTAACACCGGAGATGAAGGCATTAAAGGCTGACAGAGATCAGCAGATTGCAGATATCATTACAGGAAAAGATGACCGCGTGCTCGCCATCATCGGGCCATGCTCCGCAGACAACGAAGATTCTGTCTGTGAGTATGTCAACCGCCTGACCTCCGTACAGGAAAAGATCAAAGACCGTGTGCTCATCGTTCCTCGTATCTATACCAATAAACCTAGGACCACCGGTTCCGGTTACAAGGGCATTGCTTCCCAGCCGGATCCTACCAAGGCACCGGATATGGTCGAGGGTCTGATCGCCATGCGTAAAATGCACTTGCGCGCTATCGCAGAAAGCGGTTTTACCTGTGCCGATGAGATGCTCTACCCGGAGAACTGGCCTTATGTTGAAGACCTGCTCTCCTACGTTGCCATCGGTGCACGTTCTGTAGAAGACCAGCACCATCGTCTGACCGTCAGTGGTTTTGATGTAGCAAGTGGTATGAAGAATCCGACCAGCGGTGACTTTTCCGTTATGCTCAATTCCGTATATGCAGCACAGCATGCACACCACTTTACTTTTTCCGGTTACGAGGTGCGCACAACCGGCAATCCTTTGGCGCATACGATCCTGCGCGGGGCTGTCAGCAAGCATGGCAACTGTGTACAGAACTACCACTACGAGGATCTGGTTCGCCTTTCCGATATGTATGCCTCTATGGATCTTGTCAATCCGGCTACGATCGTGGATGCCAACCACTCCAACTCCAACAAGCAGTTCAAGCAGCAGATCCGTATCGTCCGTGAAATCATGATGAGCCGCCAGTTCTCAAGCGATGTCAAGAACCTGGTCAAGGGCGTCATGGTAGAAAGTTATCTGGAAGAAGGCTCCCAGAAAATTTCCGATCATCAGGTCTATGGCAAGTCCATCACCGACCCATGTCTTGGATGGGAGGATTCTGAGAAGTTGCTTTATATGATCGCCGAGTTGAATAAATAAGAGGGGATTTATAGATTTATATGAAACGTGAACAATTAGGAAGTCGTCTGGGCTTCATCATGCTATCGGCGGGGTGCGCTATCGGCTGTGGAAATATGTGGAAATTTCCATGGATGTGCGGGCAAAATGGTGGCGGCTCTTTTATGCTGGTCTATATCATCTGTCTGATTATCCTCGGCATTCCGGCTCTTACCATGGAATTTGCGATCGGCAGAGCCGCACAGACCAGTCCTCTCAATATGTATAAAAAATTGGAAAAGCCGGGTCAAAAATGGGGTGGTTTCGGCATTATCTGTCTGATCGGTAATCTGGCACTGATGGCATTTTACACCGTGGTATGCGGATGGCTCATCTATTATTTCTGTAAATTTGTTGCCGGTAGGCAGCAGACTTTAGGATTTGCCTCCATGATCGCAAGTCCTACGATCAATGTGACTTTCCTGTTCATAACGGTTGTCCTTGCCTTTTTCATCTTGTCCTTCCATTTACAGGGCGGGCTTGAGCGGATCACAAAATTTATGATGAGCGCACTTTTAGTGCTCATGCTGGTACTGGCAGTCCACAGTCTTTTGTTAAAAGGTGCCGGACAAGGCTTACTTTTTTATCTGAAACCGGATATTTCCAAGATCAACGGATCTGTCGTGGTTGCCGCCATGAACCAGGCATTTTTCACGCTTTCCACCGGTATGGGAAGCATGGCGATCTTTGGCTCTTATATCGGAAAAGACCGCACCCTCATGGGCGAAGCCCTGCATGTCATCACACTTGATACTTTGGTCGCTTTTTTAGCAGGTGTCATCATCTTCCCTGCATGTTTTACCTATGATCTGGAAGTCGGTGCCGGACCGAGCCTTTTATTTGATACGATGGCAACCGTCTTTAATAATATGCCCGGTGGGCGCGTCTGGGGATCCTTATTCTTTTTGTTTATGATCTTCGCTGCGCTCTCCACGGTACTGGGTGTCTGCGAAAATATTCTTGCCATGGTCCGCGAACTGACCGGTTGGTCCAGACCAAAGGGAAGTCTGGTCTGTGGCATCATCGTCTTTTTACTGGCACTGACAACAGCACTCGGATTTAATGTCCTGCATTTCCAGCCATTTGCTGAAGGGACGACCTGGATGGACTTTTGGGACTTTGTTGTTTCTACTAACATACTGCCGCTGGGTTCTCTCGTCCTTGCCCTCTTCTGCTGTCATAAGTTTGGCTGGGGATGGGATAATTTCTTTAAGGAAGCCAATACCGGTGTCGGGCCTAAGATGAAGAACTGGCAGAAGCCCATTTTTACCTTCGTGGTACCTGTGATCATCGCCATCATTTATATTTATGGCATTGCGACTTTTTCTTGGAAGTAAATATTCCTATCATAACAAAACGCTGTAGGTTTGACCCACAGCGTTTTCTTTTCCTTATTCTGTTTCTTTCTTGCTCTCCCGCAAATAATAAATCGTCGGCACGACCACCATGGTAAGTATGGTAGAAAAGAGCAGTCCGAATAATAGCGTTACCGCCATCGGCGCTGACATGGGATCCTGTGATACGATCAGCGGTACCAAACCGATACAGGTCGTAACACTAGAGATCATGATCGGACGAAATCTTGCTGCCACCGCGCTGCGACAGGCTTCCCGGACGCTCTCGCCATTCCTTCGTTTCTCATCGATGACCTCGATCAGAAGAATACCATTATTTACCACAATGCCAAAGAGGGCAACAATGCCCAAAAGCGCCATCGCCTGAATGTTCATGTTTAAGATCCAGAGTCCAAAGCAACAGCCGATCAGCGACAACGGTATGGAAGTCAGTATGTTGAGCGGCTTTCCAAAATCCTTAAACTGCAGAAGCAGGATAATGTATATGATCAAAATCGCCACACCTGCCGCCTTGATCAGATTTCCGACCAGAGTCATCATATTGCTCATCTCGCCCTGTTCCACAATGGTAAGTCCCTCGCTATCCATTTTGTCCAGATATTGTTTTTCAAATTTTGATTCGATCGTACCGGATACATAGCCGGATTGCACACCGGATAAGACATTGACATACCGCTTTCCGTTATAATGGTTGATCAGCGGAATAGTCGGCTCCAGCGTGATGTCCGCCACCTGCCCCAACAAAACATGGGTATCACTGACGGAGCCGGAAATTGGCAGATTTTTCAGTTGTTCCAGACTATCCACCTTTGCCCTAACGACTATATCCATCTCATCCTCTGCGCCGGTATAAGTGGATGCCGTTGCCCCCATAAGGCTGGTGTTGAGTTGCTTGACCACATCATATTTCAAAAGTCCATAACTGGATAATCTCTCACTGTCCAGATTTACCTTGTACTCATATTGTGCATTTACGGAAGTGTCACGCACATTCATCGTTCCTTCTATCTGGGACAGGTCTTCTACCATCTGTGCCGCAAATGCATTGATTTCATCCAGATCATCCCCCGATACCGTATAAACGATCTTATCATCTGCCGGCAGGGAGTATTCCAGACATTTGACCTCAATGCTTGCGCCGGTAACCTTCTCATTGATTTCCTCTTGCAGTTGTTTGGCAGCCTTTTCCGTACTGCCAACCTTTTTCAATGCATCCTCATCTAACTCCAGCATGATGCGCCCGGCATTGTCTGCATCATTCATGGAAGGTACCGATATGAAGAAACTCGGCAGCCCGCCGCCGATGGCTGTAGTATAATGTGCCACCAGTTCATCCTCTTTTAAGACATCTTCTACCTGATCTATGACTTTTTCCGTCGCATCCAGATTCATGGTTTCTCCACTGACATCCAGATAGATCACCGGCTTTGATGAATATGGGAAAAACTGCATGCCAAGTTGTGTGGCTAAAAGTGCTGCCACGCCAAGCGTTGCAAAGGAAAACACCAGCGTCCGCTTCGGATAGCGAAGCCCGATCCCCAGCAGGCGGTCAAAAAATCTATGCACCGGATTCGGCTTTTTATTTTCTTTTTCTTTTTCCGGTTTAAAGAAGAAATATGCCAAAACCGGAATACCGCACATCGCCATGATATAGGAAGCGATCAGGGATGTGATAACAACCGTAGGGATCGTTCCTGCCACCTTACCGATCGTCCCCGGGATAAAATAGATAATACTAAAGGTCACGATCGTTGTAAGTGTACTGGTCAGTACCGGCAGCCAGGTTTCTTTGACACCGCCCACAATGGCTTCTTCTTTTTCCTGTCCGGCGTTCATGCGCTGTTGGATCGCTTCGCTGATCACAACCGCATTATCCACCAAAATACCCAGACTGATGATCAAGGCTGCGATCGATATAAACTGAAACTCGATATTTAAAAGATACATGACCGTAAAAGTCACCAGAACACTGATTGGCAGTGCCGTACTGATGACAAGTGCATTGCGGATACCGACACCGATCAGGACAACCACCATGATCAGCAGGACACTTTCGATCAGATTCAAGATAAAGCCGTTGATATTTTCGCTGATTGCCTCCGGCGCATACATGACTTCATGGAAATCCAGATTTTCCGGCAACTGCTTCTTGATCGTATTGATCTGACTGCGGACATCTTTGCCGACATTTACCGCATTGACACCATCATCAAACTTGCCGACCAGAAGAATACAGCCTTTTCCGTCCTGCTCATAATGCTTATCACTGGTGTTTTCCACATAGACATTTGCCACATCCTTTAATTTTACAAAAGAAAGACTGTCATCCGCACCGCCGATCACTGTATTCTCAATATCTGACAGGCTGGTAAAAAGTCCGTCACTGGTCACCGTGACCGTACCGGAATCATAAGCAATACTTCCTGCCGGAATATTAAGGTTCTGCGCCTGCATCAAGGATAAGATATTTTCAATGGAAACATTGTAAGACTGCAATTTCTGGATGTCAGCCTCCACCACAACCTGTTTCGTGCTGGCGCCCTCAATGGATACCGATGCCACATGATCGATATCCTCCAGTTGATCCTTGATCGTATCTGCATAGGCTACCAGTTCCTCCGAAGAATAGTCTTCTCCCGACAAACTAATGATAAATTGATTATTTGAGACCAGATCCGTTTTTACTGTACTTGTCTGGCACATATCCGGCAGGTCGCCCTGCACATCCGATACACATTCTCGCAACTTGGATTCCACCTGGTCGATCGTCACATCGGTGGTATAATACACGATCACGGCGCTTGCAGATTCCATACTCATACTGGTTGTATAGTCCACATTCGCCAACTGCCCAATGGCATCTTCCAATTTATCTGTCACGTATTCCTCTACCTCTTCCGGTGAGGCTCCCGGATAGATAGTCGTCACGAGCGCAACCGCTATGGACGTGTCCGGATTTTCCTGCTTTGGCACCAGATAATAAGAAATGCCGCCCAGTAAAACAATGATCGCCAGAAAGAATACCACAATATAGCGATTATGTAATAAACCTTTTGTTAATTTATCCATGCCCTGCCCCCTTATTCTGCCTTGTCATAGGACACAGCACTACCTGTACGGACCAGCTTCATGCCTTCGCAGATGATCTTATCCCCTGCTTTTGTTCCTTCGACCAGCACCTGATCATCACTGACTTCCAGGACATTGATATACTCACGCTTTGCCCTGTCATTTTCCACCACATAAACATAATCATTGCCATCATTTAGGATCACCGACAAAGGCAGCCAGATGCCGGTCCGTTCTCCTATATTAATCTCAACGGTTGCCAGTTCTCCCAGATATACCTCCGGATCCGCGGTATCTACCGTCACATCCGTCGCATAAGTCCTGGTATTCTCATCCGGCGTCACATCTATGCTCTTAATATTTCCGGCAAAAGTCTTATCTCCAATCTGGATCTGTGCGGCCATACCGGCAGAAAGGGATGTAATATCTGTCTGTGACACACCGAAATTGATCACAACATCATGCGTTGCCAGAACAACCGCCGGCATGATCGGTGTTGAAACACTGCCCTCTGTCGCAGAAACATTGACCACATATCCCGCCTTGGGTGCTTTCAGCGTACATTTATCTACTGCACTCTGTGCCTTTTCCACATTGTCCGCAGCATTATCATAGGCTTCGTTGGCATTATCCAAGGCATCACGCGCAGAGTCCAGCCGTTCTTTCTGGGCTTTTGCCTCATCGGAATCTGCCCCTTCTTTTGCCTTTTTATCATAGGCTTCCTGAGCACTGTCTACATTTCGCTGATAGACTTCCAAGGTGCTTTGTGCAGAATCCAGTTCCAACTTGGTAGAATAATACTCGGTATTGGTCTCCGGCATATTGCCAAGGCTGCCGTTGCCCGGCTTGTACTGCGACATGCCATCCAACTTGCTCTTGAGGGCATCCACCTTTTTCTGCTGCTCATCCCTTCTTGCTATGGCATCATTTAGATTTTCCAATTCACGTTTGGTACCGCAGGCTGTCGCATAGTCCTCCTGGGCATTCTCATAAGATTCCTGCGCATTTTTTCTTGTCTTGTCCGCATATTCCAAAGTCCGATTGGCACTATCCAACTGATCCTCTGCATCCCCGGCATCCATGGTACAAAGGATCTGTCCCTCTGCGACTTCCTGCCCTTTTTCGACATTCACGGTCTCAATCGTCCCAACCGTTTCAAAGGTACATTGGATGGTTTCTTCCGGCTGGACAATCCCCGTATAGGAAAGACTTACATCACTCCCGGTCTCCCCCGCCTCCATGACCTTGACCTGATAGACCTTTTCCGCCACCTGTTCTTCCTTTTGCTTCTGCTTGCGGACAACCACGATAAAGCCGATCGCCACCGCCAAAATTATCAGAAGTAAAAATACCCAGACCTTTTTATTTTTCAATAATTTCTTTCCTTTTTCCATAATAAATCACCTGCCATTTTCTTACTTTAATTTTAAGGCATAGCGACTATCTTTTACAAGGAAGGACATAAGATTCAATTCTTAAATTTTTATAAATTAAGCCACGGATGGGCTTTATACCATACACGGTGTACATATCCGGACACAAAAAGACACCGATAGCACAAAGTCGTCTTCTGACTCTGCACCGTCGGTGTCTTTTCCGTAAATCTAAATTATAAATTAGAATATCCCATCAGATATTCATCTACTTCTCTTGCACAATCACGTCCCTGTCGAATTGCCTTCACAACCAGCGACTGACCGGTATGCATATCGCCCGCGGTAAAGATCTTGTCTACCGAAGCGGCAAACTTTCCTGCCTCCGTAGCGACATTGGTTCTGCCGTCCACCTTTACCTTAAAGGCATCGGTCACATAAGACTGGCTTCCCAAAAAACCTGCGGCGATCAGCACCAGTTGGCATGGCACTTCTTTTTCTGTACCTTCCACCGGCACCATCATGCGTCTGCCGGTCTTTTCGTCCGTCTTGGATTCCAGACTGACAAGGATAACGCTCTTTAGGTTGCCGCTGCGGTCTTTCTTGAATTCTTTAACCGTCGTTGTATAAATACGCGGATCATGTCCAAAGACCGCGATTGCTTCTTCCTGACCGTAATCTGTCTTGCAGACCAGCGGCCACTGTGGCCAAGGATTGCTCTCCCGTCTCTCATCCGGTGCCTTCGGCATCATTTCCAGTTGTGTGATGGATTTGCAACCATGACGCATGCAGGTACCCACACAGTCATTACCGGTATCACCACCACCGATCACGATCACATCTTTATCCTTTGCAGAGATAAAAGTTCCTTCTTTTAATCCATTGTCCCACAGGCTCTTGGTCGTGGAGGTCAAAAAATCTACCGCAAAGTAGATACCTTTTGCCTCTCTGCCCGGCGCCTGGATGTCTCTTGGATTGGATGCCCCGCATGCTAAGATCACAGCATCATATTCTGCCAGGAGTTCCTTTGGCTTGATGTCCTTACCAACATCTACATTGGTCTTAAAGGTAATGCCCTCTTCTTCCATAACAGCGGTCTTGCGGTCAATGATCTGCTTTTCCAGTTTCATATTTGGAATACCGTAACGGAGCAATCCACCCACACGGTCATTTCTCTCATAGACCGTCACTGCATGTCCTCTGGAATTGAGTTGGTCTGCTGCTGCAAGCCCGGAAGGACCGGAACCGATGACCGCGATCTTTTTGCCGGAACGATTGACCGGCGGCTTTGCGTCTGCCAGACCGTGTGCATAGGCGTATTCAATGATAGCACGCTCATTTTCCCTGGTCGTGACCGGATCTCCGTTCAGCCCGCAGGTACATGCCTTTTCACAAAGTCCCGGGCATACACGGCAAGTAAATTCCGGGAAATTGCTGGTCTTGTGCAAACGCAGGTACGCCTGCTCCCAGTTGCCATGATAGACCAGATCGTTCCACTCCGGTATCAGGTTGTTGAGAGGACACCCCGAGGTCATCCCCTTGATCGTCATACCCGACTGGCAGAAAGGAACACCGCAGTCCATACAACGTGATCCCTGTCTCTGCTGTTCTTCTGTTGAAAGTGGAATATGAAATTCGTTAAAATTCTTGATTCTCTCCTTTGCGTCGATCGCCTGTGACTCCCGACGCTCATATTCTAAAAATCCTGTTGCTTTTCCCATTGGTATCTCCTTTCTCTTACTTTGTCAAAGCGTTGAACGCCTCGATCTGGGCCTGCTCACTGCTGAGTCCCTTTTCTTCCATCTGGACAATAGTCATCATCATCTTCTTGTAGTCGTGAGGCACGATCTTTTTGAATTTCGGCAGATACTGGCTAAAGTTGTCAAATATCTCCTTGCCCTTCTTGGAATTGGTGTAAGCAACATGTTCCGTAATGATCTCCTTTAATTCTAAGACATCATACTTATCTGTCACCGGTTCCAAAGATACCATGGTCTTATTGAGTTTTCGGTAAAGGGATGCATCTTCATCCAGTACATAAGCGATTCCGCCGCTCATACCGGCAGCAAAGTTCTTTCCGGTCTGCCCTAAGACTACGACACGTCCGCCGGTCATATATTCACAACCGTGATCGCCACAGCCCTCTACAACCGCAGTTGCACCTGAATTTCTGACACAGAAACGCTCTCCGGCCACACCGTTGATAAAGGCTTTACCGCTGGTCGCACCGTAAAGTGCCACATTACCGATAATGATATTTTCGTCTTCTTTATAAGTTACACCTGTTGGCGGGTAAACGACTAACTTTCCACCGGAAAGTCCCTTACCAAAGTAATCGTTGCTGTCGCCGACAAGTTCAAGCGTCAGCCCCTTTGGAATAAAGGCACCAAAACTCTGTCCACCGGCACCGTTACACTGTACCGTAAAGGTATCTTCCGGCAAAGATTCGCCAAAGCGTCTGGTGATCTCCGCGCCAAAGAGGGTACCTACGGAACGGTCGGTATTGGTCACATCGATCTGTAGACCCTTTTTGCTTCCGTTTTCCAAAGCGTCCTTAAACTGTTTCAAAAGGATCTTTTCATCTACCGTCTTTTCCAACTGGAAATCAAATACATTTTTCTTGTTGTAGCAGATCTTTCCTGCATCCTTGGCATATGGATTGTCCAAGATCGCAGAAAGGTCGATCTTTGCATATCTGCCCTGTTTTGCACTCTCCTTTACTTCCAAAAGATCCGTGCGGCCTACCAGTTCATCTACGCTGCGCACGCCAAGTCTTGCCATGTACTCACGCAGTTCCTGTGCGATAAAACGCATAAAGTTGACAACATATTCCGGTTTTCCGGTAAAGCGCTTGCGCAATTCCGGATTCTGGGTTGCAATCCCCACCGGACAGGTATCCAGATTGCAGACACGCATCATCACGCATCCCATGGTAACCAGCGGCGCTGTAGCAAAGCCGTATTCCTCGGCACCAAGCATGGCAGCGATTGCAACATCACGACCACTCATGAGTTTACCGTCTGTCTCAATGACAACCTTGTTGCGCAGACCATTCATAGTCAAGGTCTGGTGTGCTTCTGCAAGTCCAAGTTCCCACGGAAGTCCGGCATTGTGAATGGAACTTCTCGGTGCGGCACCGGTTCCTCCGTCATAACCGGAAATCAAAATAACCTGTGCTCCTGCCTTTGCCACACCGGAAGCAACCGTTCCGACCCCCGCCTCAGAAACCAGTTTTACAGAAATTCTGGCGTCTTTATTTGCATTTTTCAGATCGTAGATCAACTGTGCCAGATCTTCGATCGAATAAATATCATGATGTGGTGGCGGCGAGATCAAGGATACGCCCGGTGTGGAAAGTCTTGTCTTGGCGATCCAAGGATAAACTTTCTTGCCCGGCAAATGTCCGCCTTCACCCGGTTTTGCTCCCTGTGCCATCTTGATCTGGATCTCCTTGGCGCTTACCAAGTAACGGCTGGTAACACCAAATCGACCGGATGCTACCTGCTTGATAGCAGAGCAACGGTTCTTTCCGTCCTTGCCGATGGTAAGGCGCTCTTCTTCCTCACCACCTTCACCGGAATTGGATTTTCCGTGCAGCATGTTCATGGCGATCGCCATAGTCTCATGTGCTTCCTTGGAAATAGATCCATAGGACATGGCACCTGTCTTAAATCGCTTAACGATCTCATCTACGGATTCTACTTCATCAATGCTGATGCCCTTTTTCGGATATTTGAAATCCAAAAGTCCGCGCAAGTTCATAATGGTATCATCCTCTTTATTGACAAGTGAGGTATATTCCTTAAAGGTATCATAGTCGCCGGTTCTGGTAGAAAGTTGCAGCAAGTGGATGGTCTGTGGGTTATACAGGTGTTCCTCCTTGCCACTGCGCATCTTGTGTGCGCCCTTGCTGTCCAAGGTATTATCCGTATGCAGATCCAAAGGATCGAATGCCTGTGAATGCAGCATTTCTACATCCTTTTGGATATCCTCGATACCAATACCGCCGATACGGCTGACCGTTCCCTTAAAGTAACGGTTTACCACATCCTCATTGATACCGATGGCTTCAAAGATCTTGGCTCCCTGATAAGACTGGACGGTAGAAATTCCCATCTTGGATGCGATCTTGATGATGCCGCTGATAACGGCTTCATTATAAGAATCCACTGCCGCATAATAATCTTTGTCAAGCATGTTGAGATCGATCAGTTCCTGGATGCTCTCCTGTGCCAGATATGGATTGATGGCAGATGCACCATAGCCCAAAAGGGTTGCAAAATGGTGTACCT
This sequence comes from Roseburia lenta, assembly GCF_014287435.1. Taxonomy (GTDB): domain Bacteria; phylum Bacillota; class Clostridia; order Lachnospirales; family Lachnospiraceae; genus Pararoseburia; species Pararoseburia lenta. The sequence goes on along the minus strand of NZ_JACOPG010000004.1, from coordinate 182,582 downwards.
CTCGCGGTTCTCCACTCTCCAGGATCACAGAAAGGCTTGTCCTCTTTTTGGTCTGTACCAGATACTGCTGTAAAGCAGAAACTGCAAGCAGGGATGGGATGGCTACATGGTTCTCATCCACGCCGCGGTCAGACAGGATGATGATATTAGCACCCTCTCTGTGCGCACGATCTGCCTCTACATAGAGGTGATCGATGGCTTTTTCCAAAGATGTATTCTTATAATATGTGATCGGGATAGTCTCAACCTTAAATCCCTCCACATCCATATTCTTGATCTTGAGCAGGTCTGTATTGGTCAGGATCGGATTGTTAATCCGAAGCATCTTACAATTTTCTTCTTTTTCCTCTAAGACATTGCCGCTCTCGCCCAGATAGATGGTCGTAGATGTCACGACCTTCTCACGGATGGAGTCGATCGGCGGATTGGTAACCTGTGCAAACAACTGCTTGAAATAGTTAAAGAGCGGCTGATGCTGGTTAGACAGTACTGCCAGCGGTGTATCGATACCCATGGCACCGATGCCCTCTGCCCCATTGAGTGCCATTGGCAGGATGGAAGTCTTTAAGTCCTCGTAAGAATAGCCAAAGGCTTTCTGCAACTTGGCACGTTCTTCCTTGGTGTGGTTCGGTACACGTTTATTCGGGATCTTCAGATCATGCAGATGTACCAGGTTCTTGTCCAGCCACTCACCATACGGCTGCTTGGTCGCATAAGCGGTCTTTAATTCATCATCATCGATCAGACGTCCGGCAACCGTATCTACCAAAAGCATCTTGCCTGGCTTTAAACGGTCTTTGGATAAGATTCTGCTCTCATCGATCGGCAGTACACCAACTTCGGAAGAAAGGATCAGATAGTCGTCCTTGGTCACATAATATCTGGATGGACGCAGACCGTTTCGATCCAGAACTGCTCCCATGATATCTCCATCTGAGAAAAGAATGGATGCCGGTCCGTCCCAAGGCTCCATCATGGTCGCATAATACTGATAAAAGTCCTTGCGCTCCTGATTCATTGCCTGATTGTTGATCCACGGCTCCGGTATGGTCATCATGACGGCAAGCGGCAATGGCAGTCCATTCATGACCAAAAATTCCAAAGTATTGTCAAGCATTGCTGAGTCAGAACCGGAAGTGTTGACAACCGGTGTGATCTTAGAAAGTTCTGTCTCTAAGAACTCAGAATACATAGTCTCCTCACGGGAAAGCATGCGGTCTGCATTTCCCTTGATCGTATTGATCTCTCCATTATGTACGATAAAACGGTTCGGATGTGCTCTCTCCCAACTTGGATTGGTGTTGGTGGAGAAACGGGAATGTACGATAGCGATCGCTGACTCGTAATCTTCATCATGCAGATCAGTAAAGAAGGTACGCAGCTGTCCTACCAGAAACATACCCTTATATACGATCGTACGGCTGGAAAGTGAAACCACATAGGTATTCTCACAGGTCTGCTCAAATACACGTCTTGCCACATACAACTTGCGGTCAAAATCGAGTCCTGTCTTAACATCTGCCGGCTTTTTCACAAATCCCTGCATAATATAAGGCATGCAGTCGATTGCTTTCTTTCCAAGAACCTTTGGATTGGTCGGTACATCTCTCCAACCCAAGAATTCCATGCCTTCCTTTTCCACAATGATTTCAAACATCTTCTTTGCCTGATTGCGGTTCAACTCATCCTGGGGGAAAAAGAACATACCTACACCATAGGTTCTCTCCTCTCCTAAATCTATGCCAAGATTACCCGCGATCTTGCTAAAGAACTTATGCGATACCTGCAACATGATACCAACACCGTCGCCCGTCTTCCCCTCAGCGTCCTTGCCGGCTCTGTGTTCCAGATTCTCTACGATCTTTAGAGCATCTGACACTGTCTGATGTGTCTTGATCCCTTTCATACTGACAACGGCACCGATACCGCAGTTATCATGTTCAAATTCCTGTCGATATAAGCCCGTCTTCTGATTCTTATTCTCCATCGTATCCATCCTCTCTGTATATCTTTTCCTTCCCGAAAATTCATCTGTCGCTAACTAATATACTCCTGCTTTTCCCGTTTGTAAACAACTTTTTCTTTTATATTGTCTGATTATTCGACTATTTTTATATATTTATATTGTTATCTGTCTTTATATATTGTTTTCATATATACACGTACTATTTGTACGTTGTACAGGTACATGTGTACGCGTAGAAAAACACTTTTCCGGTATTTGCCGGACATCTTTTTACAATACAAAGAGATTTTTGACGAATACGATCAAAAGCGGATTGACAAAACACTCCAAATAAATACCGCTTGCCATCATCCCAAAAAGTCCCAGCACATATAAAAGATATCTTGGCAGGCTTTCCCTGCTCTCCAACTCTTTACGCCGAATGAAAAGCCAATACAAATAAGCAAAGAGCATGCCGTAGACGATCCACTGTGGGAGCAAGGCTGCTGCTCCCAGTAGCAGACCTTTCCAACCGTAGATCTTTAGAAAAGACATGAGGAAAATTCCAAGCCAAATGCCACCCAGTCCACTGGCAATATAATATAAGGCTTTTCGCATTCTCGTCAGCCCACACAAGGTCAAGAGCAAGAGAAGTTCACTTCTTCGTATGACCACATACCAGAAAAAATTCCTGCTGTCGCTGATATTGGCATCCAACCGTTCCAGACAGATCCTGCTCCAGCCTGCCACCTCCGTGATCTCCTCCCACAAGAAAAAGCGCACCAAGACCAGGGCAATAAAAAAAGACAAAAGAAATACCCCTCTCTTGCTCCGCCAGCGATGCAGGCGGATCGTCATCGGGAATTTCCTCTGTCTGTGATATGCATCATAATATGAATACTGCTTCATTTGGTTTCACTCCCTGTCCAAATCATCCTTATTCATCTTATGATACTGTACTCGTTTTATGCTACTTATCCTTGCTGTAAGACCTTGACCTGATATGCCAGAATTGCCGAAACCGTCTTGGAATCCTGCATACGCCCGGCATAGATCTCTGTCAAAAGATCTTCCATCTTCCAAGCCTTGATCTCGATGGACTCTGCCTCGTCCAAATGCTGTTGTCCCGGATGGAGACCGGTTGCCAGATAGACATCGATAAATTCATCGCAAAAGGCAACGGTGGTCTTTAATGAGATGAGCGGCTCGATCCGGTCACAGGTGTAACCTGTCTCCTCGGTCAGTTCCCTTCTTGCACAGACCATAGTATCTTCCGTCACGGAATCTCTGGATCCTGCCGGGATTTCCCATGTCATACGTTTTAAGGCATGGCGGTACTGGTGTACCAGTACAATCCTACCATCCGGCAGAACCGGTACGACTGCCGCCGCCCCTTTTCTGTGGCTCACAAAATCCCAGGCTTCCTTGTGTCCGTTTGGCAGGCGCACGGTGTCTGCATAGACATCCAGAATAGAGCCTTTATAAACCAGTTCTCTCTTTTCCACCTCTACGTGTTCCATCTTTCTCACTCCTTCTGATAAAAAGAATGTGCCTTCCGCACATTCCCGTGCCGCGATAAGTTTGTAAAAAAATAGTCAGCTTTCGCTGACTATTTTTTATTTTGCATAATCCGTTACTCTTGATTCACGAATTACATTTACTTTGATCTGTCCAGGATAATCTAATTCTGACTCAATTCTCTTAGAAATATCCCGCGCCAACAATACCATCTCTGCATCGTTGACCTGTTCAGGAACTACCATTACCCGAACCTCTCTACCTGCCTGAATAGCAAAAGATTTTTCGACTCCCTTAAATCCATCGGTAATCTCTTCTAACTGTTGTAATCTGTTTGAATATGCTTCTAATGTCTCGCGTCTTGCACCAGGTCTTGCCGCACTGATCGTATCAGCAGCCTGTACCAAGCATGCGACCAATGATTCCGGTTCCACATCGCCGTGGTGCGCTTCAACCGCATTGATAACAATCGGTGATTCCTTGTATCTCTTACAAAGTTCTACACCGAGCTGTACGTGTGTACCTTCCATCTCTCGGTCGACTGCCTTACCAATATCATGAAGTAACCCAGCACGCTTTGCAAGTCTGACATCCTCGCCAATCTCTGCGGCAAGCAGTCCTGCTAACTGTGCTACTTCAATAGAATGCTTTAAGACATTCTGACCATAACTGGTACGATATCTCATCTTACCAAGAAGTTTGACAAGTTCCGGATGTACGCCATGAACACCAACTTCAAGTGTTGCGGCCTCACCCTCTTCACGGATCAAAGTCTCAACTTCCTTCTGAGCCTTCTCAACCATTTCCTCAATTCTAGCCGGGTGAATACGACCATCTACGATCAACTTCTCTAAGGCAATTCTAGCCACTTCACGTCTGACCGGATCAAATGCAGAAAGAATAACTGCTTCCGGTGTATCATCAATAATCAGTTCTACACCTGTCAAAGTCTCAAGGGTACGGATATTACGTCCCTCACGACCAATGATTCTTCCCTTCATTTCATCATTCGGAAGCTGAACAACAGAGATTGTTGTCTCGGCAACATGATCTGCGGCACACTTCTGGATTGCAGTAACCACAATGTCCTTTGCCTTCTTGTTTGCTTCCTCTTTTGCCTGCGCAACGGATTCTTTGATCAGTTTTGCAGTGTCAAGTTTTACATCTTCTTCAACAGTTTTTAAAAGTATTTCTTTCGCTTGTTCGGAGGTTAATCCTGAGATTCTTTCTAGTTCCTGTACTCTTTGCTGATTTAACTTCGCAACTTCTTCTTTCTGCTTGTTAACCGCACGTTCCTTGGCAGTATATTCAGCCTCACGCTTCTCAAGAGCCTCTAATTTTTTATCCAGATTCTCTTCCTTCTGAAGCACACGATGTTCATTGCGCTGAATTTCTGCTCTACGCTCACGAATCTCTTTTTCGAGTTCATTCTTGGTATTCATAGACTCTTCCTTGGCCTCTAAAAGAGCTTCACGCTTCTTGGTCTCTGCATTCTTGACAGCCTCATCAATGATCTCACGAGCCCTGTCTTCTGCACTGCCAACCTTCTTTGCAGATGCCTTCTGGTAGGAAGCATTTGCGATGGCAAGAGACACCGGAACTGCAACGACTAACGTAACAACCGCTGTGATTATTATCGTAAGCACAGGAGCACCTCCCTTATTTAATTTTATTGTACATACATCATGAAAAATTACTAATCTGCATATAAATACAACAATTAAATTTTATACTTTCTTATATGGCTTGTCAAGAATATATCCCTCAATCCCATTCCGAAAATCCGCCTCGCAGGACACGACTGATCTCACTGGATGCGAAGCCTCTCTGCATAAGGAAACGATACATTTTGGCTTCTTCCTGCCTCGTTGCATTCTCCGGAGCATAGCCTTTCTTCTGCAATAAAACTGCGATCAACTCCATCTGGGATTGCTCCAATTCTTCTTCCATACAACGATCAATGATCTCACGATCGATCCCCTTTTTCAAAAGATCCTGTGTCATGCGCATGCGACTGCGGCTGGTCTGATAAAAGCGGATGTGGGATCTTGCAAGGCGTTCATCATCCAAATAGTGGTAACTTGTTACATAGGCAATGGCACTCTCGATCGCCGGTTCCGGATAGCCGCCCTCGCGCAGTTTGGTCTCCAACTGTCTGGTCGACCGGTCCATCTTTTCCAGCAAGTGCATAGCACGGCGCCTGGCTCTGGGTATGAGGATCTCCTCTAAAATCTTTTCATACATATCCTCTGTGATCTCGTCATTCTCCTGTAAATGCAACTGCCGCACTTCACCCTTGTAGAGTGCAAGATCCACCCCATTGCTGAGGTGGATCTTACATTTATTTTTTCCTGCTGTGTCAATCGATTCTATATACACTGTGACACTCCTATTCTTCTACAGTCTCTGTCTCCTCCGCCTCTTCCGGCTTAAAGTGTGCTCTGACCTGCTGTTCGATCTCATCACGCACTTCCGGATGTTCACGCAGATAGGTCTTGGCATTCTCACGCCCCTGTCCGATCTTGTCTCCATTGTAGGCATACCACGCACCGGACTTGTTGACGATATCAAGATCTGCCGCAATATCTAGGATATCTCCCTCTTTGGAAATCCCCTGACCAAACATGATATCAAACTCTGCCTCTCTAAATGGCGGTGCAATCTTGTTCTTTACGACCTTGATACGGGTACGGTTGCCAATGACCTCTCCCTGCTGCTTGATCGCCTCGATACGACGGACATCCAGACGTACGGAAGAATAGAACTTAAGCGCTCTACCACCGGTCGTCGTCTCCGGATTACCGAACATAACGCCAACCTTTTCACGCAACTGGTTGATAAAGATAACGATACAATTCGACTTGCTGATCACCGCAGTCAACTTACGGAGTGCCTGTGACATCAGACGTGCCTGTAAGCCCACATGGGAATCACCCATATCACCGTCGATCTCTGCCTTTGGAACCAAGGCAGCAACGGAATCCACGATCACAATATCTACCGCGCCGGAACGCACCATGGTCTCTGTGATCTCCAGAGCCTGCTCACCGTTGTCCGGCTGGGAAATATAAAGATTGTCGATATCCACCCCGATATTCTTGGCATAGACAGGATCCAGCGCATGCTCTGCATCAATAAAGCCTGCGATACCGCCTGCCTTTTGTACCTCTGCGACAGCATGTAATGCGACTGTCGTCTTACCACTGGACTCCGGTCCGTAGATCTCAATAATTCTGCCCTTTGGCAGACCGCCCTGTCCCAGGGCAATATCAAGACTGAGAGAACCGGTCGGTACGGTCTCGACCTGCATCTGGTTGCTGGTGTCTCCGAGTTTCATGATCGAGCCCTTGCCATACTGCTTTTCTATCTGGGAAATCGCTGCGTCTAACGCCTTTAACTTATCATCATTTGCCATAACTAAAAACCTCCATATCGAACCTTTGTTCGTTTTCATGTTCTAATACTATTATACTTCCACAAAAAAGTCAACCTCATTTTGTGTTCCTTTGTTATTATCCTGTATCATGGGGATTGTAAAACGAAAAAAGACAGTAGCAAATCGCTACCGCCTTATTATATCCAGTGGTCGTCCCATCTGTCAAGACTCATCTTGGCACCGGCCTTTCCTATCCGGATGAACTTAACTGCGTCCAAACTCTGATAAGATCAATCCCTCGTTTCGATCCAGTGTCATGCCAACGCTCCAAGAGTTGACGAACAAAAGAAGCGGTCTGCCCTTGAGATCTTTGATCTTCTTCATGTCCGAGGTACCGGAGATCTTATCCAGATCAATATCCTCATTTTCGATCCAGCGGATATGCTCATATGGCAGATTTTCCATGCGGATCTCGACATTATATTCGTTATTCAGACGATACTTTAAAACATCAAATTGCAGAACACCGACAACACCGACAATGATCTCCTCCATACCGGTATTGTATTCCTGGAAGATCTGGATCGCACCTTCCTGGGCGATCTGGCTGATGCCCTTCATGAACTGTTTACGTTTCATGGTATCGACCTGGCGCACACGGGCAAAATGTTCCGGTGCAAATGTCGGAATACCCTCAAAAGCAAATCTGTTTTTTCCGCTGACGATGGTATCGCCAATAGAAAAGATGCCCGGGTCAAATACACCGATGATATCCCCGGCATATGCCTTATCCACGATCTTTCTTTCCTGCGCCATCAACTGCTGAGGCTGAGAAAGTTTCATCGCCTTATTTCCCTGCACATGAAAGACTTCCATACCGGCATCAAACTCGCCGGAGCAGATACGCATAAAGGCGATCCTATCGCGGTGTGCCTTGTTCATATTTGCCTGAATCTTGAAGACAAATGCGGAAAAATCCGGTGAAAACGGATCGATCACACCCTGGTCGGACATTCTCGGCAATGGGGATGATGTCATCTGTAAAAAGTGCTGCAAAAAGGTCTCAACACCAAAGTTGGTAAGCGCCGAACCAAAAAATACAGGGGACAACTCGCCCTTGGACACCAGTTCCATATCAAATTCTGCACTGGCACCGTCCAGAAGTTCGATCTCATCCAATAAGGTCTGTCTCTGATCTTCTCCGATCTCATCTACAAGTGCCGGATCATCAATAGCGATCTCTTTTTCTGTTCCTTCTTTGGTTCCCTTTAAGGTATCTGCAAAGGTCATGACACGCTTGGTATTTCTGTCATACACGCCCTTGAAACCCTTGCCGGAACCGATCGGCCAGTTAATCGGACAGGTCGCAATGCCCAGTTCCTTTTCAATATCATCCAGAAGTTCAAAGGTGTCGTTTGCATCACGATCCATCTTGTTGATAAAGGTAAAAATCGGGATATGTCGCATCACGCATACCTTGAACAATTTTCTTGTCTGTGCCTCAACACCCTTGGAGGCATCAATGACCATGACGGCAGAATCCGCAGCCATAAGGGTACGATAGGTATCTTCTGAGAAGTCCTGATGTCCCGGTGTATCCAAAATATTGATGCAATAACCATCATAATGGAACTGCAATACGGAAGATGTAACCGAAATACCTCTTTCCTTCTCAATCTCCATCCAGTCAGACACCGCATGTCTGGCAGTCGCTTTTCCCTTGACAGAGCCTGCTAAATTGATGGCTCCACCATATAAGAGAAATTTCTCCGTCAGGGTCGTCTTACCTGCATCCGGGTGAGAAATAATGGCAAATGTCCTTCTCTTTTCAATCTCTTTCACTAAATCTGACACAGTATGTTCCTCCCATTTATCCTGCGCTCCCGGTATTGCCGGGATCTATATACTATCTATATCTTATCTCAAACTAATTTAGTTTATCTTACATTCACATTCCTTGTCAAGTCTACGTCGGGCATCCGCAAGGCGTGGAGAAGCAGGCGGCAGGGGGCAGGCGTGTCCTGTTGGGCAGAAATCTGTCGCAGAACAGGGAGTCTCTATGTGAGAAAGCATTGCTTGCGCATATAAAAACTGTCTTTGCAAAGTTAGACAGTCGCCTAGGATGATGTTCGCCTGTGACAGATATGAATGCAAAACGCATTAGAGACTCTTATAACTTGAAAGCATTCCGGCAACTCGGGTACAGGGATGTACCCGAGAGGCGCAACCGCACACGGATGTTCGTTTGCGCCGGTTGCCGACTTTGGATACAGCAAAACGTCCAAGTTATTAGAGTCTCTTATGGGTGACGCCTCTGAATATCTGTCACAGGCGGACACATCCTGTCGCCCGTCGAAGCTGTGCAAGAGACAGTTTACGGCAAGCAATCACTTTCTCACAGAGACTCACCTAACCTGCTCCAAAGATTTTCTGCCCAACAGGACACGCCTGCCCCCTGCCGCCTGCTTCTCCACGCCTTGCGGATGCCCTCCTAGTTCATGGTCGAGATCACGATATGGTCCGGTGCAATGCCAGCCTTACGGTTGACAACATCTTCTACCTGCGCCCGCTGTGCATCGGTCACCTGACTGGCATTTAAAATGACATCTGCATTTTCTCCTGCGATGGAGACCACGGCTTCCTCAAAGCCCTTGGATGCCAGCATCATCTCGCAGGCAGCCTCCTTTTCTGCCACTTGAGTAAGTGCCGCCAATTCTTCTACGGCTGCCTGTTTTTCCACATCCGTCAAAGCAGCATTATTGACCACTTCCATCAGCGTTGCCTTGCTGGCTGCCCTGGTCTGCTCCCGATCCATCTTAAGGCTTGCCGCTTTTGACACCTGCACATTAGTACTGTCCGTCAGTACCGTCTCCCCTGCACTGTCATCCCCCATATCATCACTGCTTGCCTCCGTATCGGTCAGGATCTCCTCCTCGCTCAGGGATGCCGACGCCTCCGTATCTTTTGCTTTTTCCTCCTTGCTGTCCTTTGCCGCCATAGTCGCAATATCTTTTTCATCATTTTCATATGTATAATTGAGATAACCGGCTCCGGCAATGAGAAGTGCCAAGGCTGCTACCACGATCTGATTTTTTCGGAATATACGTTTCATGTTCCCTCCTGTGATCCCATTTCTACTATTGATATCTTATGTGCGTCCACGGAAAATAATGCCTGAATCGCCTCATAGATCGCCACTTTTGTCCGATTGTCCGATGCTCCCTCCGCCACCACGCAGACCCCACGGATCTTTGGCTCAATGGTCTTGGTCTCATAGGGTGCATCCTGCGAGAGTACGGTCGTGCGGTCAGAACTCATCTCCTCCTTGGTCGTCTCCCCCTCTTTGGTCGTGGATGACTGGCTGCTGATGTCCTGTGCCACGACATTCTCCCCCTGATCTTCCAAGGTGATCATGACCCGGACCGCTCCTACGCCATCCATCTGCCCCAACAGGTCTTCCAGTTCTCTCTCCATCTGTTCCACATAAGAAGAACTTTCCGTTTCCGTGGTCTGTACTGACTCTTGCGTTCCGGCATCCTGCTTCTTGGAATCGACCGGTATGGCTATAACCAAGAGCAACACACCGATCAAAATGCACACGATCCATTTCTGTCTGTCCATATTCCTTAGCATTTTTTCTGCCAATTTCTTCCAGTTTTTCATCATTCCTCCTGCCCATTTACCACTGCATCTATATAATTCTGATCCAAATAGGAATAGTCCTCGGCTTCCTTTTTTCTTTGCTCCCACTGCGCATAATACTGGGAAAAAGTCTGATTCCACTGCTTTTCGTAATCTTGTTTTCCGATCCCTAAAATGGAAGTCAGGCAAAAGAGTACCAAGACCATCTCCAGAAAAAAGCGCAGATATCTGCGATACTGCCCGGAGGGGAGCAGGTACAAAAACATGGCAAAGATCAGAAAAAGAGAAATATACGCCTTGATCCACGCGATCACATCATCTGCCTCCTATTAATGTCGTCATTGCCACCGTGATAAAGATCAGTATGGCGCAGTTGGTCAGCAGTTTAAAAAGCATACCGCCTCCCTTTGCCGCCACCAGTATAGCATTGCTGATCCTTTTATCTGCCACCGGCTCCACAAAGGCTGCCAGAACCCGGTAAAAAAATGTCATGATTCCCACTTTGGACAAGGGTACGGCAACCAGGATCACAAGTACGACCAGAGCCGCCGCCCCGATGCCGCTGCGTATGACATCGCTTGCCGCCAGAAAAAGATCCGATGCCGCCGACAATGTCGAACCGATCCCCGGCACAAATGCCAGCGATTTTCTCAGCGTCTGTCTGGCAAAGGTATCTGTGACCGGGGCAATGGCATTCTTGATGATATTTAGCCCAAGAACTACGGATGTTAAGATCTTGAGTGCCCAGGAAACCATATTTTCCAAAAGATCCGTCAGTTTGGAAAATCTTCCTTCCTCCATGACATAATTCAAAAGCCCCATGACAACATATATGCGGATCAGCGGCACCAGACCGTCCGCTAAGATCCACTGCACCAGATAGACCACAAGAAAACCCAGTTCATAAAATCCCATAGCCGTTGCATCCCCGCCCGCCACCACAACGGTCGTCGCAAAGACGGGGACAAATGCCGTCATAAAATCCAGCACCACCGCAATGGTCTGCTGCACGACCTGATCCAATAGCAGTACCGACTTCATCAATAGCACCATCAAAAGTGCATAGACCAGTAAAAAGCAGACATTTGATATGTAGGACTGTTCAAAGACCTGCGCAAAATTTTTCAAAAGGGAAAAGGCAATCGTCAAAAGCAGGATATAGATCAGATACTTTCGGTTGGTCTCCCACTCGCCCCAAAAAAACTGCCAGACCATCTGCCCCAGGCCCTGACTGATGTCATATTCCCCAGAGATCAGTTTTTCTACAATTTGTTCAAACCGCAGATCTCCCCATCCGTCACTGCCCCTTAAGGCATCTTCAATACCACTTAAGTCCAATGAGGAAAACAGGCGATCCACTGCGCTTCCTTCCGTCATAAAAATGCCTCCACCGTCGATAAGAACGCCATCAGAACCGGCATCCCCAGTGCTAAGATCGACAACTTCGCCAATACCTGAATCTGCCCGGCAATGCTGGCATAACCCGCATCTTTGCAGATGGCAGATGCAAACTCTGAAATATAAGTAATACCGATCATTTTTAAGATCACGCCCATATACAGGGCATCCACATGGATCAGGTCTGCCAGACTCTGTATGTAATCCATGACATCCCTGATCTTTGCCAGCACACAAAAAAAGATAAAAAGGCAACAAGCCAAGGAAAGCATCATGGCAATTTCCGGTTTCTGCTGCCGGAACAAAAGCGCCAGCAAGACCGTCACAATGCCAGCCACCGCAACACCTATCAAAGTACCGCCCCCTAAAGATCAAATAATTTTTGCATCATCTCAAAGAGATCTAAAATGTAAGGCACGACCCAGAACAAAACGACCAGAAGTCCGCCCAGCGAGATAAAAAAAGCCTGTTCATCCCTGCCACTGTGTTTTAAGACCTGATTTAAGATAGTCACGATAATACCAACTGCTGCAATTTTAAATAAGAGTTCAATGGGCATATCCTTACAGTAACAGCACCAGAACCAGCATGAGACCCATCCCGGTCGTAGCCGCCGTCACCTTTCCCCTTTCTTTTTTTGTTTGTTGCTCCTTCTCCAGTAACTTTGCAAAAGAATCGTAATAGATACCAAATTCCTCCGCCTGTCCGGGCAGGCAGGCAGAAAATAAGGAGCAAAGAGCCTGTACAAACAGACGTCTTTCCTCCTCTTTCGTAAGCCTTCGCATATCCGGTGTCATTTCTTGCCAGAGCGTCGGTTCCATATCTTCTTTTTTATGCTTCTGCATTTCCCTTAACACTGCCGCAAAGTAATCGGATAAAACCGGGATACCGTGCCCGCTTTCCTGCCTTAGGATGGCATGCATGGGCAGGTTTCTCTGGGCTACCGCCTGCCGTATCCGAAGCAGACTCGCCTGCATTTCCTGTAAAAAGTACCATCTTTGTCGGGAATTATACCACTGCTGTAGCAAAAGTCCCGCTCCCCCCAAAAGAAAGGTGGCTATGCCGATTCCTTTACACATAACAGTTCCCCCGCTTCATCATATAAGAAAAACTGCCGTCTGCCGGACTTTTTGTCGATCCAGAGCAGACGCCGGAAATGACATTTTTCCAAAAGCGGCTCCCACTCTCTTTTCTGCTGATACTCCAAAAGGCTTCCGGCATGCATGGTCGCAAGGACGCCCACCCCACAGTGCATGGCATAGACCAGACTTTCCAGATCCTTTTTCCCACCGATCTCGTCCACCGCCAAGATCTGCGGCGCCATGGTGCGGATCGCCTGCATACAGCCCGCCTCCTTGGCGTAACCGGAATAGACATCCGTATGCAGTCCCACATCATTTTGCGGAATGCCAAAATTGGCTGCCGCCACTTCATATCTTTCGTCGATCAATGCCAGCCCCCGACAGGTCGGACGGTCGGATAGAACCCGTACCAGATCCCGCAAAAAAGTAGTCTTTCCCATGCCAGGTGCCGCCAGGATCAGTGTATGTAAAAATGTCTCCCCCTCTATGAGCCATGGCTCTATCCACGCCGCGCATCCCTTCTTCTCATGGGGAATGCGGATGGAAAAATACATGGGATATTCCATGCCTATCCGTCCGTCTTCCTCTGCCATATACTGCCCGCATAGTCCCAGACGGATGCCGCCATCCAAGGCGAGAAATCCCTGCCGCATTTGCCTGGCATAGGCATAGCGGGAATACTCACAAACATAGGTCAGCATTTCCCGCAGGTCTTCCTCCCCCAGTGCAAGTCCGCCTTTTGCCTGTGTCATCAGGCGCTTTTCCCGGGGATCCAGATAAAAGGATGCCTGCGACGTCACAAACTGTACCGGTCTTTGGATGCGGATGCGGATCTCTTCTAAATCCTCCCGATACCATGTCACCTGCGACAGGATCTCCCGCAGCCTAACCGGAAATATTTTCATTAACTCGTCCATTTGTTCTTCAGCCATAGTCTAATATATGAATGCTTTACCGTTTTATGATCATTTTGCAAATTTTACTTGGGCAGGGCTTTCCTGATCGAATAAAATTCGGATCTGTCCTGCATCCATAGTGATATAAATATCATCTTTTCCCATCACATCTTCCAAGCGCTCCAAGGTCTCCTTGCCGGGATGTCCGTAAGAGTTATTCTTTCCACAGGAGATCAAGGCAATCTTCGGAGCCAAGGCATCCAAAAAGTCCTCGCCACTGGAATACTTCGAGCCATGGTGCGCCACTTTTAAAAAGACCAACGTCCCATTCTCTTCAAGCGCGCTTTGAACCTCTGCCACCAAAGACGCTTCCTGGTCCATGGCTATATCTCCGGTAAAAAGTCCTTGAAAATCTCCACAGGTCAATAAAAGACAAAGGCTCATGGCATTGCAATCCGCGGCAAAATCCCTGCTGATCGCCTGAGTCGGTCCGACACATTGCAGTCTCAGGTCTCCGCTGATCAGCCGATCTCCCACTTCCATATAAAGGATCTGGCTTCCCTGCTTTTTTGCCGTCTGTATCAGTTTCTCCATGGCATCCCCATCTTCCACCCCCTCCTTTTGCGCCTTAGCAAAGACCAGGTGCTCGATTTCATAACCCCTCTCCAGACACTCCTGCAAGCCGTTGATATGATCCAGATCCGTATGGGACACAAACCAGTAGTCTATCTTGCGGATGCCATGGTATTTTAAGAAAGGCAGGATCCGATACGTGCCGACCTTGGTCACATCCGTACTTCCCCCATCTATAAAAAAATGATCGCCGGCACTACTTTGCAGATAAATGCCATCCCCCTGTCCAACATCCAGCATGACCATCTGATTCTGCGTCTTTTTGGGACAGAACAAAAATACAAGTCCAAACAGTCCGCAAAGCAGAGCCTGCCCATATCTGCGCCCCACTTTTTCCTTCTTCTTTTCCTTCGTCCTGCCATTTTTACCCTTGAGCAAAAAAAGTCCCAGATATAAAAGCCCATAATAGAGAAAGATCCTTCCCCATGCCGGAGCGCCCACGATCTGTCTTGCCCCCGGCAGACGCAGGGTCAGATCTGCCATCCATTCGTAAAAATACAGGAGCACATGACAGATCGTAAGGATCTTGCCTGCCAGTCCCTGCCAAAAAAGACCTACCAACCCACCGATCAGTCCACAGCCCAGCAAAAGCCCCAGCAAAGGAAGTAGTACCAGATTTAAAACGATACTGTATAGCGGGATTTCATAATAAAACCTTGCCACAAGGGGCAGGGTAAACAACTGTAGCCCCAGTGAAAAGACAAAAGCATCCACTGCCTTCCCTTTCCCTTTTACCACTTCCACCAGAGGTGATGCAAAGGAAATAACACCAAGTACAGCCACAAAAGAAAAGATAACCCCAGTATTTTTCATACAAAGCGGATCTTGCACGACCAGAACAATCCCTGCCAGCATGAGGGCATTGCCCGAATCATAGACCTCCCCCAAGACATTTGCCAGAAGATAGATCCCATACATAAAAACAGCACGTTTGGTCGAACTTCCCATACCGCAAAGGATGCCATAGGAGACCACCAGACTCCCCGCAAGGATACCGGCGGTAAAGAAGCCTGTGCCCCTGCGTCGTAAGAAATTATAGATTGCCATGCCAACGACCGAGATATGCAGACCTGATATGGCTAAAATATGCGACAGTCCTGCCATCTGATATAAAGACTTGACCTCGGCATCCAGTCCGTCACGCTCCCCCAATGCCAGCGTTTTCATGACACCGCTCTCCTCGCCCGGCAGCCAGTTTTCATACGAGCGCGCCATATTTCCACGCAGATCATATAAGACCTGCCGCAGACAAAAACGCGGGACTATGCTTTTTATTTTTGCTGTCTCTTCCAACTTTGCGGCGATCCCACTACTCTCATAATAGGACAATTCATCAAAATTGCCGTCATTACGCGCCTGTCGAAATGCCTGTATCCTTGCCTTTCCTATATAAATGCTTCCTATGATTTCATCATCCGATCCCGGATAAAGAATAACTGATGAGCAAGTCATCTGCTCTTTTTGATCCCGCAGGATGACATCCCGCAGATAATAGATTGGCTGATCCGCCTTTTTCTCTTTCTTGTAGATCTCCCCTTGAAATTCGATCTCTTTTGCATCTGCCAAGAAATCCTGAATGTTCTTCTGCCTTTCTACTGCCCTCATGCCCCAGATGCTTCCCAAAAGAAATGCCATACACCAAAACAGCATCCGCCTCTTTCGCATGTTTATCGGCAAATATGGTCTAAGCCCCAGCAAAAGCCACAGAACATAGACCGCAAAAGCCGGACACCAGTAAAGGCTGTCATATATTTTCCATCCAACCCCAAGGAGAAATGCCATGCCGATCTGGCATAGATTTCTTCTTAACATGATCCCCTTAGTCTCCTTCTTTCATCAGGTCACGCTCTACCGCCTGCATGACCATAGATGTATCTCTTTCATAAGATGTTCCCAGTGAAAATTCCAGAGTAGAATCCGATGTGCTCTGCGCACCGTCTACCAGGATCTGCACCTTATTGATGTTATCCAGTTCCGTCAAAGAATTGACGATCGCATACAAGACAACATTGCTGTTGATCCCGGTTGGCGTCTTTAAAAATGCCGAATCCAGATTGACATAGCAGACACCGTCTGTCACCGTTACATTTAAGATCTTTGTCCCGGATGGAAAAACGGACTTAGCATCATCCGAATCCGGTCCCTTGAGCAAATAATCCATAATCAGGCGCTCTCTGGCTACATTCTTATTGTAATAAACATCCTTTTCCTGCTTGACCAAAGACTGCCCATCTGCACTGGCAAAGTACAATGTCAGTTTTGTCTTTTCCAGACTTCCGGTCTCTGCACCGTAGTCATTGATAAAAGTATCATCATTCATACTGCCGACCAGCGAGCCGTTGGCATCCAGAAGCGGATCTTCGCCAACATAAAAGGCAACACTGTCGATTCCCTTGATCTGTACCAAAGTCTTTACAATGGCTGCCCGCATCAGAACCTCCGTATAACCGGTCAATTCCTCATATTCCCGGTCAAAATACAGACTGAGCAGTCCATTATCCAGAACACGGTCTGTGATCTTGATACTGTCTGAGATCGTCTTGCGATAGTCGACACTGTCCGGATCTGTGGCAAGTGCCTGTAAGGCTTCATCGATCATAGCATCCGTCTTTGTCGCATCCATATGATAACCGACAGCACCGATCCCATCTCCCAAGGCATTGATATAATAGATCTTCATATTCTCTTTTTCTTTGGATCCGCCACATCCCGTCAGCAGACCACATAGCATAACGAGCGCCATGAGACACCCGATCCCTCTTTTTTTCATAGAAGTGTGCTCCTCATCACATTGCTTCCTGCCTTAATCATGTACCATCTTATGCTGTTTTCTGTTTTTATGGCTTCCGGCACTATTCTGTGGGCTGATATAGTTCAGCGGAATACGCACATCAAACATGGTTCCCTCACCCAGGACGCTATGTACCTTGATATCGCCATTGTGCATGGTGATGGCATTTTTCGTGATGGCAAGTCCCAGACCAGTACCACCGATCTCTCTGGAATGTGACTTATCCACACGGTAAAATCTTTCAAAAATAAAGTCCAGACTCTCCTGTGGGATTCCCATACCGGAATCCTCGACCTTAATGTAGCAATACTGATGGTCTGCATTCAAGGACACATGCACCCAGCCGCCCTCCTGGTTGTACTTGATCCCGTTTTCGACCAGATTGGTGATTGCAAGAGATATCTTGACTTCATCCACCTCAGCCGCAACCGGACGGAAACTCTCAAAAACGACCTCGACCTGCTGCTTTTCCGCGATCGGTCGTAAGCGTTTTAAGATCAGTTCAATCAACTCATTCATATTGACAGCGGACACATTCAAAGATGCCGCTGCACGATCCATCTTGACCAGACTTAAAAGATCATTGATGATCTTGGTCTCGCGGTCGATCTCCTCGCCGATATCTGCCATAAATTCCCGGTAGAGTTCCACCGGCACATTATCCTGTCCGTTCAGGGAATCTGCCAGCACTTTCATGGAAGTCAGCGGTGTCTTTAATTCATGTGACACATTGGATACAAATTCCTGTCGGGACTCATCCACCACCTTCATGCGGGCGATCAGGCTGTTTAATTTTTTGGAAACCTCAGCCGACTCCGTATAATCATCTACGGCGATCTCCTCTCCGTTATCGCTGCCCTTTTCCCTTGCCTCAATGGCTGTACCAAGTTTTCTAAAAGGTCTGGTAAAGCGGCCGGAAAAAAGAATCGCCAGTGCGATCACGACCACATATAAGACCAAGAGGGTAATGATGGCTACCGACTGGAAATATTCCAGATTGGTCGTGATATAAGTCATGGACTTATTCATCACCAGTACCCCTAAGACTTCATTATCATCCTTGCTCGTAGATAAAATGGGTATGGCTACTACCAGATAAGCATTTTCCTTATCATAATAGGATGCCGTCTTGCCGGTAAATGCCGTGATGACATCCGACCAGACGATCGTCTTGCCCTCGTCCACCCCATAGGTATCCTTGATGACATTTAAGGAAGAATTTACGATCATCATTCTACCGGAATAGGTCAAAGACAAGGCACTCAGTTGCTCATCTACATTTTTGGAATCTTTTTCATTCAGATAGCCGCTCGACATGATCTGCTTACCTAAGATCTGTCCATTGGCAACCATGTCCGTCACGTCGCTCTCCACGGAGCGTCTCACATATAAACTGGAAAAAAGCACAGAAAACAGCGTAGCAGGCAGGATCCCCACCAAAAGGACCACCACTACAATATGTGCCCTAAGACTTTTGATCATTTCTTTGAGTTTCTGTTTTTTCATGTCCTACCTCTAAACCTGCTGATAGTAGTAGCCTACCCCCCACTTAGTGTGCACATACTTTGGTTCACTGGCATTTGGCTCGATCTTCTCACGCAGACGCCGGATATGCACATCCACGGTACGCGCATCTCCCGGATAGTCCTCGCCCCAGATAGCACGGAGCAACTCATCCCTGCTGTAGACCTTGCCCGGATTGGTCACTAAAAGTAAGAGCATATCAAATTCTTTGGAGGTCACATTGATCTCCTGATCTAAAATAAAAAGACGGCGGTTTTCTGTATTGATGGTAAAATCTCCGCTTTTGATCTCTGTGATCTTTTGTTCCTTGACGACCTGTGGCGTCGTTCTGCGCATTATGGCCTTGATACGCGCCTTGACCTCTAAGATATTGAAAGGCTTGGTGATATAATCATCTGCACCATACTCTAAGCCTAAGATCTTATCCATATCATCCCCTTTTGCCGTCAGCATAACGATCGGCATATTGGAAAATTCACGGATACGCTGGCAGACTTCAAATCCATCCATCTTTGGCAGCATCACATCCAAAAGTATCATATCGTATGGTGTCGCCATGGCTTTATCCAGCGCTTCCTGTCCATCATAGGCACAATCCACTTCCATGCCGTCCTGCTCCAGACTAAAGCGGATCCCCTTTACGATCAATTTTTCATCATCCACCACTAATACTTTTTTTGCCATTTTTCAAAACCTCAATTCACTGTAATTGCATCTGCGATCTTTTGATAGGTCGCATCACCGATCCCGGATACTGCTTTTAGATCTTCCACTGCCGCAAAGGCTCCGTGCTCCTGCCGATAGGCGACAATGCTTTCTGCCCTGGTCTGTCCGATTCCCTTTAAACTTGTCAGTTCCTCCGTGGAAGCCGTATTGATGTTGACCTTTCCATCCGATGTCGAAGAACTTTCCTCTGTCGGTGCCAGCCCCTCTGCCGCTTCCTCTTTGGTATAGACATGGATCTTCTGCCCATCCGAAAGCCGCTCCGCCTGATTCAAAGAGACATCATACGCCTCTGGCAGCAGACCGCCCGCAGCCTCGATCAGTTCATACACGCGGCTGTCTGCAGGAAAAGTGTAAACACCGGGATCTGCCACTGCCCCACTGATCTGCACATAGATCTCTGTCTTTTTCTCTGTCTCTTCTGTTGTGTCCGCGGAATCCGTCGCATCTTCTGATGTGTCCTCACTAGAAAGATCAGACTGCTTTTCTAAATAAGATGTAGACTTGCAAGCCGTACATCCTAGCAAGATAAGAACTACAATACCAAGTAGTATGATTTGTTTTTTCACTTTACACTCCTTTCAAACAATAAGAAAAGGGAGCAGCAATGTCTGCTACCCCCTCTGGATCGCTGAAAGGAAACATGAATGCTATGCAAATCATTTTATCCAAAAGCGTCAATTATTACAAGAGTTTTACGAAATTATGTCACAAACCCCGGTCAAAATTTCTACCATATGATCGATATCTTCTTTTTCGATGACCAGTGGCGGCAAAAGTCGCAAGACATTCCCACCGGCTGAGAGCACGATCAGCCCTGCCTCCAGTGCCTTTGTCACAATAGAACCAACCGGGATACGCGCATCGATCACAATGCCCTGCATGAGTCCCATGCCACGTCTGCCTGTCATAAAGTCATATTTTGCGACCAGACCATCCAATGCCTTCTCAAAATATGGCGTCAGTTCTTTGACATGGTCAGTAATATGGCGGTTTTCCATCATATCCAATGTCTTATCAACTGCCGCACATACCAGCGGATTGCCTCCGTAAGTCGTACCATGGTCGCCCGGTACCAAAGAGTGCTCTGCCACGCGGTCGGTGAGTGCAAAGGCGCCGACCGGCACGCCTGCTCCAAGTGCTTTTGCGCAGGTCATGATGTCCGGCTTTACACCGTATTTCTGCCATGCAAACATGTAGCCTGTCCTGCCCATGCCGCACTGGATCTCGTCTAAGATCAATAAGATATCATGCGCATCACACAGATCCCGGACGCCCTGTAAAAAGTCCGCTTCTGCCGGATACAGACCACCCTCGCCCTGCACAGTCTCCATGATAATGGCACAAGTCTTGTCCGTGATCTGTGCCTTGACACTATCCAGATCGTTAAAATTGGCAAAACGCACGCCATCCATCAGCGGTAAAAATGGTTCTCTGTAGTGCTCCGTACCGGTCACAGACAAAGATCCCACTGTCCTGCCGTGGAAAGAATGTTCCATGGCAATGATCTCATGTCCGGCAAATCCATCGCGCAGATAAGCATATTTCTTGGCAGTCTTAATGGCTCCTTCAATCGCCTCGGCACCACTGTTGGTAAAGAATACCTTATCCATGCCGGATACCTGACAAAGTTTTTTGGCTGCCGAGATCATTGGCGGATGATAGTAGAGGTTGGAGGTATGGGTAATCTTGTCGATCTGATCCATGAGTGCCTGTTTGTATTCGCCGTCATTGTAACCAAATGCCATAACGCCGATCCCGGATGCAAAATCCAGATATTCCTTGCCATCCGTATCATAGATATGCACACCGTTCCCCTTTTCAAATACGACCGGGAACCGATTGTAGACATGGAACAAAGATTCTTCTGCTGTAGCAATATATTCTTCTTTATTCATGATTAAACTTTTTCTCCTTATCATCTAAAATAGCCGTTCCGATTCCCTTATTGGTAAAGATCTCCAAAAGCAGGCAGTGTGCGATACGCCCGTCCAGAATATGTACCCGGGAAACCCCTTTTTCGATTGCTTCCATACAGTTATTCAGTTTTGGCAGCATACCGCCACCGATAAAGCCGTCTGCGATCAGTTCTCTTGCTTCGGATACGGTCAATTCTGAGATCAGCGTTGATTTGTCCGCAGGATCTTTATAGACACCCTCGATATCCGTCAAGAATGCCAGTTTTTCTGCCTGTACTGCCTGCGCAATGGCACAAGCCGCATCATCCGCATTGATATTGTAAGTCTCATAATTGGCATCCATACCGATCGGGCAGACAATCGGGAGAAAATCGCGTTCCAGAAGATCCTCTAAGATCTTTGGATTGACTTCTGTGATCTCACCTACATAGCCGATATCCTGACCGTCGGAATATTTCTTTTCTACACGCAGCAGTCCGCCATCCTTGCCACTGATACCGATGGCATTGACCCCCAGTTCCTCGACCATCTGTACTAAAGACTTGTTGACCTTATTTAAGACCATCTCTGCGATCTCCATGGTCGCAGCATCCGTCTTGCGGAGTCCGTTGACAAATTCCGGCTGCATGCCTGTTTTTTCAACCCAGCGACTGATCTCCTTACCGCCGCCATGTACGATGATCGGCTTAAATCCGACCAGTTTTAAAAGTGTCACATCCTGAATAACATGTTTTTTTAATTCTTCGTCGATCATGGCACTTCCGCCATACTTTACAACAATGATCTTTCGGTTAAAACGCTGGATGTAAGGCAAAGCCTCGATCAGAACCTGTGCCTTTTCCATGACTTCCTGCATATTTTTCTCTTCCACTTTTGTATCCTCCTTATCGCGGATCTATGACATTCTTCATTAAGAACGATAATCGGCATTGATCTTGACATAATCATAGGTCAGGTCGCATCCCCAGGCAGTTGCCTCGGCATCCCCCTGTTTCATATCGCAGATGGCTGTCACAGCATCTGCCGTCAAGATCTTTGTGGCTTCTTCCTCACTGTAACCGGTTGCCACACCGTTTTCTATGATCTTCAATCTGCCATTGCTGCTCTCAAAGTAGAGATCTACCTTTTCCGGATCAAAGTCCACACCGGCATAACCCAGCGCGCAAAGGATCCTGCCCCAGTTGGCATCATGACCGTAGATCGCTGCCTTGGTCAGACTGGATGTAACGACAGATTTGGCGAGGGTCACTGCCTCTGCCTTGCTGGAAGCATTTATGACCTTGACCTCGAATAAGGCGGTCGCGCCTTCACCATCGCCCGCCATCATCTTGGCAAGTGTCTTGTTGACTTCAAAAAGAACTTCTACAAAAGCCTGATAATCAGCATTTTTCTCCGTAATCTCAGTATTGCCTGCCATACCATTAGCAAGCACCAGACAGGTATCATTGGTGGAAGTATCGCCATCCACAGAGATCATATTGTAAGTGTCGTCCACAACGCTGCTGAGTGCCTCCTGCAAAAGTTCGTGGGAGATTGCCAGATCCGTTGTGATAAAAGCAAGCATGGTACACATATTGGGATGGATCATACCGCTTCCCTTGCTCATACCGCCGACCGTCACGGTCTTTCCGTCCACCGTAAAGGTCACTGCCGCTTCCTTCTTGTGGGTATCGGTCGTCATGATGGCTTGTGCGGCTGCGGCTGCTGCCTGCCGCGTGTCCTCTAACTTAGGCACCATTGCCCCAATGCCCGCGCGCAGACGATCCATAGGCAGCTGCATGCCGATCACACCGGTCGATGCGACTAAGACTGCCTGACTCGGGATCCCAAGTGCAGATCCTGCCGCGTCAGCCGTCTCCTTACAATAGCCCATGCCTTCCTGTCCGGTACAGGCATTGGCGATCCCGGCATTCATGACTACCGCCTGAACGAAAGGACTCTCCCCTACCACCTGCTGATCCCATTTGACCGGTGCAGCCTTTACCACATTGCGGGTAAAAGTACCTGCTGCAACCGCCGGCACCTTGCTATAGATCATAGCCATGTCATCTCTGCCCTGATATTTGATTCCGGCTGCGGTGTGCGCTGCCAGAAAGCCCTTTGCTGCGGTAACTCCGCCATCTATCTTTTCCATCTTTGCCACTCCTTTATTTGTTAAATCGTGTTATGTTTTCTTCATTTAAAATAAAATCATATACATTCAGATCCTGACGCAATTTCCACCCTTCCTCATGCCAGAAGGCATTGCCTAAAGCATTGTCCTTAAATGCCACCAGAGAGATCTTATTGATGCCCTCCTCCTGCAGACGCCGCATACAGGTCGTTGCCATGGCTTTTCCGATGCCGTGCTTGCGGTAGCCCTCTGCCACGCAGACATGATAGAAGCATCCCTGTCTGCCATCGTGCCCGCAGAGAATGGATCCCACGATCCTGCCGTCCGCCTCAGCCACGATACTGGTGGTCGGATTTCGCTTGATAAAACGTAAAACGCCTTCCTTGGAATCATCGATGCTGCGAATGGCAAATCCGTTGATCTGCATCCACAGCGCATGCACCTCAGCAAAATCTCCTTTTTCCATAGTGCGGAGTTGCACTCCTTCCGGCAATCGAAAATCCTTATTCTGTCTCATTTTTTCTGTCAATCTTTTCTTCTCCTGATCTGCTATCACATTTTTACGGAAACATGGGAACCAGTTCCAATCCTTCCTGTTCTTTAAAGCCAAACAAAAGATTCATATTCTGTACGGCTTGTCCTGCTGCGCCCTTAACCAGATTGTCCAGTGCGCCCATAAGGATCACGCGGTGCGTTCTCGGATCCACTTTCAGGCAGACATCCACAAAATTAGAACCTTCTACCCACTTGGTCTCCGGTGTCATGCCAGCCTCTAAAACACGCACAAAATATTCCTTATCATAATACTTGTGATAAACATCCAGCAGCATGTCCTCGGTCGGATAGTCAACATGCCCATCCGGGTAAGCCACCTTTTTTAAGGAAGCGTATGCCGTTACCAAGATGCCACGGTTCATAGGCACAAGATGCGGTGTAAAGGAAATGGTCACGTCCTCCCCACAGGCATAGCCCAACTGTTCCTCGATCTCCGGGGTATGGCGGTGTGTCGCTACACCGTATGCCTTCATATTCTCATTGACTTCACAGAAAAGGTTTTGTACCTTTGCCCCTCTGCCCGCGCCGGATGTACCGGACTTAGCATCTACGATCAGGGTGTGGTGATCGATCAGCCCCTCTTTGACAAATGGATAAGTCGTCAAAATGGAACAGGTCGTATAACAGCCCGGATTGGCTACCAGACGCACACCCTGCATCTTGTCGCGGTTGATCTCACACAGACCGTAAACCGCTTCCTCTATAAACTGTGGGCTCTTGTGTGTGATGCCATACCACTTCTCATAAGTAGCGACATCTTTGATGCGGTAGTCTGCGCTCAGATCTATGATCTTAACCTGACTCAGGATCTCCTCTGTCAATATGGATGCCAGATAACCCTGCGGTGTTGCCGTAAAGATCACATCCACCTGTCTTGCCAGTTCCTGCAGATTATCGTCCAGACAGGTTGCATCCACAATATCAAACATATTACGATAGACATGTGCATATTTCTCGTCCACATAAGAACGGGAACCATACCACACAATCTCTACTTCTTTATGTCCTAGCAAAAGGCGGACCAGTTCACCGCCTGCATAACCGGTTGCTCCAATAATTCCTGCTTTTATCATCTTTCGCCCTCTTTTCTTAATCGAAAAATCTCTTTTTTCATATTAGTACATTCTCCCCTGTTCGTAAAGAGGAAAATGTAAGTTTTTTACAATTTTAATGAATATTTATGCACCGCGCTTTTTTATTCTTTGTTTAGTTTGTGAGTTTATATATCTTACCATGTTTATTTATTCTTTTAAAATGCATATTTTTACACTTGCACTGCCAAAGTATTTGTTGTATATTATTTCTAGGTCTGATGTAAGAGAAAAGACGATATTTCAGATACAAATTGCACGATCGCGTGCCTATCAATAAGGAGGAACATTTCATTATGAAAGAAAAAGTAGTATTAGCCTACTCAGGCGGGCTGGACACCACAGCCATTATCCCATGGCTCAAGGAGAATTACGGATACGATGTCGTATGTTGCTGTATCGACTGCGGTCAGGGCGAAGAATTGGACGGATTGGAAGAACGTGCCAGATTATCCGGTGCTTCCAAGTTATATATCGAAGATATCACGGATGAATTTTGTGATGATTATATCATTCCTTGTGTGCAGGCAGGTGCGGTTTATGAGAATAAATATCTGCTCGGTACTTCCATGGCTCGTCCGGGCATCGCAAAGAAATTAGTGGAAGTTGCCCGCAAAGAGGGAGCCGTTGCCATCTGTCACGGTGCTACCGGTAAGGGAAATGACCAGATCCGTTTTGAACTCGGTATCAAGGCTCTTGCCCCTGACATCAAGGTTATCGCTCCTTGGCGTGATGACAAGTGGAAGATGGATTCCCGCGAATCCGAGATCGAATACTGCAAGGCTCACGGCATTGATCTTCCATTCTCTACCGACCAGTCTTACAGCCGTGACCGTAACTTATGGCATATCAGTCACGAAGGTCTGGAACTCGAAGATCCTTCTTTAGAGCCAAATTACGATCATATGTTAGTTCTGGGCGTTACACCACAGAAGGCTCCTGACCAGGGCGAATATGTTACTATGACCTTTGAAAAGGGTATTCCTACTTCTGTCAATGGTAAAAAGATGAAAGTTTCCGACATCATCCGTGAATTGAACCGCCTGGGCGGCAAACATGGTATCGGTATCGTAGATATCGTAGAAAACCGTGTTGTTGGTATGAAGAGCCGTGGCGTATATGAAACACCGGGCGGAACCATCCTCATGGAAGCACATTCTCAGTTAGAGGAACTGGTACTTGACCGTGCTACCATGGAAGTCAAGAAAGACATGGGCAACAAATTAGCACAGGTCGTTTACGAAGGTAAATGGTTTACCCCACTGCGCGAAGCCATTCAGGCTTTCGTTACTTCTACCCAGGAATACGTAACAGGCGAAGTCAAGTTCCAGTTATACAAGGGCAACATCATCAAGGCCGGTACGACTTCTCCATACTCACTCTACAGTGAGTCACTTGCAAGTTTCACGACCGGAGATCTCTACGATCACCATGATGCTGAAGGCTTTATCACACTCTTTGGTCTTCCGCTCAAGGTTCGTGCTATGAAGATGCAGGAATTAGAAAAGAATAAGGCAAAATAACCTAAAAGGTGCCTATGATAAGAATACCCATCACAGTAAAAACAAACTGTGATGGGTATTTTTAATGATTACATTTTATTTTTAACAGGCAGGCATTTACCATGGGTGATGCCATTTTCGTTAAAAGCATCAATGCGCACATAATACTGTGACATCTGCGAAACTAATGCACGTATGGTTTTTTCCTTATCTCCAAAGACCCGATAGCTGTGATACAATTTATCTTTTTCATGTCCCCAGAGAATCTCATACCCAACTGCACTCCCCTTCCATGCCAGATTCATATCTGTGCCGCTTATTCTCTCCGCCGTTACATCCGTAACCGGCGCCGGGGCTTGCCCATCACCAAGTCCAAAAATACGGATCCCTGCCATGCAGGCACTCGGTTCATGTGGCTGACTTACGACCGTAACCCGGATAAATCTATACATAATTCCCTGCTCCCATACCAAAAAATCGTGTGGCAAACTTGTTGTTACCTGTTCTTTATCTGCCAGTGTCTCCCAGTTTTTTCCATCTTCTGAGCCCTCTAACAGATAATTGATCGGATCCAGTTCATCTTCAATATATCGACTTCCCTTGATACGCTCGGTCAACTCCTCCGGATTCTCTTTCTCCATCCTCTCTTGCGGCATGTCCACTTCCTTATGATCATCCATAAAATTAAGTTGGATAGCATGAATATCCATTGCTTTCCCCAGATCAACCATAATCCACGGTTGGCTGTCTTCATCCAAGGCTTTCCACCAAGTCTGACAATTTTCGTCAACCACATTGGCGGCAGATTTTCCTGCTTCTTTCTGACTCGATGCTTTAACCTGTTTTCCATAGGATAAAAGCATCCAATCCGGTTCTCTCCACGGATCTTGCTCCTTATTTTCATCCAGAAGAATCGGCCAATCTCCGTAACGTTGATTGCAGAAAAGTTCTCCATCCCTATCAAATCCTGCCGGCCAGAGGCCAAGACGTCGTTCAAATTCATGATTGCAGGAAATGCGCATCGTTGCTGTATGCCACCAATTATTTTTTAGATCCTGCATTGTTGATCCATGTCCTGCTCCCGGCATAAACCCTCCCGGGCTATATGAATACGGATTGTTTTTTGCCAAGGTAAAAGGTCCCAATGGGTGGTCTGCTTCATAAACTCCATCCGGGTAAATATTGTACTCTGTTCCTGCTGCTGCATATTGCAGATAGTATTTCCCCTGATATTTGGTCATCCACGCCCCTTCCATATTCGGTGTTGGACCTAATAAGCGTTCCATAAAAAGGCGTCTTTCCTCTGGCAAAAGTTCTATCAGTTCATATACGTCTGCTACCTCACTCGGATTTTTCCCAAACTGTGCACTCAACCCCTGAATAAGCATTTGCTCAAATGCCATATCTCTCCGCTTCTGTTCATTATGATCCTCTCCCACACGTTCATAGCCATAATCATTCTTATGATTATCAAATAAAGCCATCGGCTGGCCAATCTGTTTCATAGTCTTTGGATCAAGTTCCACACCGTAAATCGGTTCCACAGAGGAACATCCCCAGTAAAAATAGACACGTCCGTCATCATCCACAAAGAGATTCGGATCCCAAAAATCAAAAGTCCCCTCTATTTTTTCAAAGACACCTGATTCCGGATCTTTTGTCCGGTAAAAATCACAATTGGCATCTCTGCGGGATGCACTGAAATACAAGTATTCCCCCATCACGCGCACATCCGGGGCATAATCATAAACCGGTAATCCCTGCAATTTTTTCACTTGCCAATTTACCATATCCTCGCTGACTAAATATCCTTTTGTCATGGATGGAAACATATAGTATTTTCCATGAAATACTACCAGTGACGGATCTGCCGCCTCTCTATAAATGACCGCCCGATCGTCTTTTTTTACATACTGATAGCGATAGGGTATATTGATCGGATTGCAATAATACATCCTTTTCTCCTCCTCTTTTTACCTTTTATTCCAGAAGCATTATGTATAGTTCCAAGATGATATCCATTGTACTTGTAAAGGAGTCTAAGGAATAGAAGATAACTCTTGAAAAACAGTAAAGTTCTATGCTATTATCCAAATTATCATTGAATTATCTTTTTATCAAAAAGGAGTGCGCAAAAAAATGTATCTGGATTCCCTACTAGAGGATATTTTTTCTACCCATAACAATTTTTATGATGTAACAAAGGAGAATTTTCCACAGAATTATAAGATGGATGACTTTTATGCAGAACTTCGTTTTATTAACGAGCGCAATGCGTCAGAACAACGTCTGCATCAGGCGATCGTGGAAGGGAATGCCGCAAAAGCCAAGCATGAACTCCGTTTAACAAAGCAGACGCTCCAACATAGTGATGGACATATTTGTTCTATTCCCATTTCCCCACTGCGTCAGTTTAAAGATTCTGCCCTTTCAATGAATACACTTTTCCGCAAGGATATTGAGCAAAATTATGTACCCAATATCTACATCAATCACTACGCCTCACGCTTTACCTATCTAATCGAGATAGCAAGTAGTTTTGATGAAGTCGGACAGATCATTGAAAAAATGATTGATACCTATTGTATGCTATCCAACACATTTTCCCTTGCTGCCTACACCAGACCAATTCAAGATTGTATCCTCTATTTAGAACTGCACATGAATGAAGAAATTTCCGTAGAACATCTTGCAAAAGAATTGTCGTTGACACCAAACTACCTTTCTACGCTCTTTAAAAAAGAAGTAGGAAAGACAATAACCCAATATCTGCTCTGCCGTCGTATCTCTGAAGCCTGTTTGCTCCTGCGTTGCACGACATCCAGTATTGCTGATATTGCAGCCTCTGTTGGCATCAACGACTCTAATTACTTTACAAAATTATTTAAAAAACAAATGTATATGACACCTATGCAATATAGAAAAAGACACAGATAATCAACGTTCATGCCGCTCAGGGATCAGCCCTGTGCGATAGGCTTCCAAAAGCCCTTGCAAATCCGCAACATTTTCTTTTAATTCCCGCCCGATATCCGTATCTGCCACGCGCTTGCGCTTCAAGACCTGCTGGACCAGAATACGGTCGGAATGGATATCACTTCCCTGCTCTACTGCCTTGGCTACCGATGTAAAAGGCTCATGGGCTGCCAAGACCAGTCCATAGGAATTGTAGATCAGTGTATATCCGGCAATACCGGTCTTTGGCTGATAGGCTTTAGACAGACCACCGTCAATGATGA
Organism: Roseburia lenta; assembly: GCF_014287435.1. Lineage (GTDB taxonomy): Bacteria > Bacillota > Clostridia > Lachnospirales > Lachnospiraceae > Pararoseburia > Pararoseburia lenta. The sequence continues at coordinate 152,635 of NZ_JACOPG010000004.1, read as the reverse complement.
GCAGTTTGCCGTTACATTTGACCGGCGATTCTCCCGCCTTTGCCTCGACCGGGATGTGTCCGTTAATAATGTGGGCATCTGCGCCCGACAAACCAAATTCCTTTAAGACGGCATCTGCCATCTTTTCATCATTGAGCATCTGATAGTATGGGTTCTTCGGCTCTACATGCAAGGCTTTGTCTGCCACGAAATAGCGTTCAAAGGTCGCCATCTTTTCCTTGCCGAATACCGGTGAATCCGGATTCTCCCACAAATACCAGAGGATCGCCTGCCCGCGTATTCTTTCCCTGTCGTCCGTCGCATAATAGCCTTTCCTGGCATAGGAATCCAATACATCATACAGGGCTCTGCCCGTATAAGTCTTTCCGAATAAGCGGACCGGTAAGAACTTGCCATCCTTGGTCAGCGGAATACAGCCATGATACAAAAGGTTGCCATTGTAGACCTTGTAAAGGCTTCCATGAGAGTACAAAAACTGTATGTGCTGCTGCAATTTCTCGCAATGCATAAAGGATTGCTGGATCTGGTCGATCACTTCCTGTTCCTGCTCGGTCAAAAGATATGGATGCTCAGGATCTAATGTCGGAAAATGCTTATCCTTCATCGGATAAGAAATGCCATCGATCGTCACACTGCCCTGGGAAAGATCGATCTTATCCAGCAGCAGACGGTCTTCCATGCCAAAATCCGGATGGGATAAGATCATCTGTCCCTCGATCTTAAACTGCATGAGGGTAATTGCCTTGTGCATCTTTTCTTCCAGACTGGTATCTAAGGTCAGATGCTTCGCCTGGTCTAAATTCTGATAAGCACTCTGCTCACGGAAACAGAGACATGGATCATCCCCATAATATTCCATCGCCAGTTTGGCAAGCGGCAAAAGATTGATGCCATAGCCCTCCTCCAAGGTCGCCAGATTGCCGTAGCGCGCCGCAATACGGATGACATTGCAAATGCAAGGTCTGCTTCCTGCCGCTGCTCCCATCCACAGGATGTCATGATTGCCCCACTGGATATCCACGGAATGATGGTTCATAAGAGAATCCAGGATCAGGTGTGGGCTTGGTCCCCTGTCATAAATATCACCCACCACATGCAGATGATCGACGACCATACGGCGGATCAGGTCTGCACATGCCACGATCATCTCTCTTGCCCTGCCTGTCGTGATGACCGAATGGATGATCTCATTGTAATAAGCCTCCTGGTCTGCCTCATCCGGTCTGCCGCTCATCAACTCCTCGATCACATAGGCAAAATCCGTCGGCATTGCTTTTCGTACCTTGGAACGCGTGTACTTGGATGCCGCACTCCGGCAGAGCAGGATCATACGGTGGATGGTCACCTGATACCATTCCTCGATGTCCTTTTCCTTGGCCTCCACCTGCTCTAACTTTTCCCGCGGATAATAGATAAGCGCTGCCAGTTCCTTTTTTTCTTCCATGCGCAGTGTCGGTCCGAATACATCATCGATCTTTCTTCGGATCGCCCCGGATGCATTACGCAGGATGTGACGGAATTGTAAATATTCGCCATGCACATCGGTGATAAAATGCTCTGTCCCCTTTGGCAGATTTAGGATTGCCTGTAAGTTGATGATCTCCGTTGCCGCAGACGCGACATTCGGATACTGCTTTGCTAAACCCTTGTAAAAACGAATTTCCTGCTCCATCTTCTCCTCTTAACTTCCAAACCGGACAGAAAAACTCTGCCCGGTCTTATACTAATTTGCCTTTGCCTTCAAGTCTGCTACGATCTGTTCCTTTAACTCCAGACACTTATCCTTCATGCGCTTGGATGTGCCGGAAGATGTGATCAGACGACTGATCAGTTTGGACGCAATGTCATAATCTTTATAGTGGACTGCCATGTTTGCCAGAATATAATCGACCGTATTGGCATCCATACCATTGTAAGGCGGCATCTCTGTGCTGGTCACTTTCATAAAGCCATCGTATGCCTGACGGTAAAATCCCTCATATTCTTTCTGGCAGTTTTCGATACGTTTCTTATTCATCGGCGTATCATCCGGTATGGTCTTAATCTCGGCACGGCGCAGCCACGCGATGTTTAAGCATATGTATGCCTTCTCACTCAGTTTTGCCTTTTTTGCCATAGCGGAAACCAGCGCCAGTTTGTACTTTTCTACCGCATAATCATAGGTGTAGACTTCCATCTTTGGCTCTTCGACCGGCTTAAAATTGGCTGAGATCTGCTCACGGATCCATTTGCGCTGTGTCGGTGACAAATGTTCAAAATTTCGGCGCAGGGCTGCATATCCGCAGGACGGGCAGGCACATACACCGTACTTTAAGGTATCGACATACTCATGGTTTGGACGAAGATCCGCATCCGGTTCCTTTCTCTTGACCTTGGAACTCTTTACCCCTTTGACAACAAATTCCTTGTCGCAGATCGGGCACTTCATCTTGTGATCCAAAAGGAAATCCTTTTCAGTCAATTCTACCACTTCTGCCTTTGCCTTTTCGGTCTGTTTCTTTTTCGCCTCGCTGCCATCATTTAAGATGTCTAACTCGCCATCGCCTTTCAGGCCAAATTTCTCTAATCCAGATAATAAATTCATTATTTCACACTTTCTGCTAAAACCAACTTAGGCTGTCGGCAATTTGTAGGAAGACTTCAAAGATACGATCCGGTTGAATACCAGATGCTCCTTGGAAGAATCCTTTGCATCTACGCAGAAGAAGCCCTGACGTACAAACTGGAAACTGTCATACGCCTCTGCCTCTGCGATGGATGGCTCCACATAACAATTCTCCAAAACCGTCAGAGAATTTGGATTTAAGTTGAGGCTACCATCCTCATTGTAAACGCCGGCTTCCTCATCTACGATATTCTCATAGAGGCGGATGGTTGCCGGAACGGCTGTCTCGCAGGATACCCAGTGGATAGTGCCCTTTACCTTTCGTCCATCCGGGCTGTTACCGCCTCTGGATGCCGGATCATAGGTACAATGGATCTCTGTGATATTGCCATTTTCGTCCTTTTCAAAAGAATTACAGGTCACGAAGTAAGCATTCATCAGGCGCACTTCATTGCCCGGGAACATACGGAAATACTTGCGTGGCGGTTCTTCCATAAAATCATTGCGCTCAATATAGATCTCTCTGGAAAATGGTACCTGACGGGTGCCAAGTTCCGGATTTTCCAGGTTATTCGGTGCTTCCAGATACTCGATCTGTCCTTCCGGATAATTGTCGATCACAACCTTGATTGGATCAAGCACTGCCATCACACGGCTCTTTTTGTTCTTTAAGTCCTCACGGATACAATACTCAAGCATGGCATAATCTACAGAAGAATTGCTCTTTGACACGCCACAGAGTTCTACGAACTTTGCAATGGACTCCGGTGTGAAGCCACGGCGGCGCAGGGCTGCAATGGATACCAGACGCGGATCATCCCAGCCGTCTACGATGCCTTCTTCTACCAGACGCTTGATGTAACGCTTGCCGGTAACGACATTGGTCAGATACATCTTGGCAAATTCGATCTGTCTTGGCGGATGTGCAAAACCGACCTCACGAACGACCCAGTCATAGAGTGGTCTGTGGTCTTCAAATTCCAGTGTGCAGATAGAATGTGTGATGCCCTCGATCGCATCCTCGATCGGATGTGCGAAATCATACATAGGATAAATGCACCACTTATCACCGGTGTTGTGATGATGCATATGTGCCACACGGTAGAGAATCGGATCTCTCATATTGATATTCGGTGATGTCATATCGATCTTGGCACGCAGTACCATGGAGCCGTCCTCGTATTTGCCGTTTTTCATATCTTCAAAGATCTGTAAATTTTCTTCGATGCTACGGCCTGCATTCGGATCTTCCTTGCCAGGCTCTGTCAAAGTACCGCGGTACTCACGGATCTGGTCTGCATTTAAGTCAGAGCAGTATGCCCTGCCCTTTTTGATCAGAGTAATAGCTGCTTCATACATCTGGTCAAAATAGTTGGATGCAAAATACAGATGGTCGCCCCAGTCTGCGCCCAGCCACTGAATATCTTTTTTGATGGACTCTACAAATTCCTCACGTTCCTTGGTTGGGTTGGTGTCGTCAAAACGCATGTGAAATTCGCCATTGTATTTTTTTGCCAGACCATAGTTTAACAGGATGGACTTGGCATGACCGATATGCAGATAACCATTTGGCTCCGGCGGGAAACGGGTACATACGGTGTCGTAAACCCCCTCTGCCAGGTCCTTGTCGATCTCCATCTCGATAAAATTCTTTGATACTACTTCTTTTTCGTTCTCCATTGATCTATTCCTCTCCATCTGTGGACTTATCCACTTATATTCCTCTTTGGTATTGCCTACTGGATGTGTTTGTGTGTAAACAGATGATCCTGACAATATTCATAATTGCCGTTGCATTTTGAGCAGAAACGGAATTCCAGTTCCGGGTTTGTCAGTTCTGTCCTGCCGCATACCGCACACTTGTGTCTTGCGATCGGTGCGCCGCTCCTGTCTCTCCTTGGTCCTGCACCGGCTGCCGCCTTGCGCTTATATTCCTGCTTGCGGTGGATCTCACGCGGATCCACACGTCTGTAATTGCGGGATGACAGATAAAAGATCAGGAAGTTGAGCAGGGAGCAGATGATCGCCACACGACCTGACCAGGAGGATCCCACCAGACTGATCGCGATCATAACGGCATAAACCACTGCCATCCACTTCATCTTGATCGGAATGATAAAGTACAAAAGCACTTCCATATCCGGGAAGCATACGGCAAATGCTAAAAAGATCGACAGGTTGATGTACTGCATACTAAAATAACCGCCAACACCTGCTACCGGACTGCCGGTCACCGCACCGTAAATAAAATACAAAACAAAAGCACCGATCAGAGTCGCAAGCATGCCTCCAATGATATAGGCATTAAAGCGAAATGTCCCCCATGCATTCTCCAGCGCCGTTCCCAACTGATAATACAAAAGGAGCATGATCGCAAAGAACAGGATATTGGGAGTCTCCGGGATCATGATCCAGGTAAAGATACGCCAGATCTGGAACTTATGGATAATATAATAAGGTTCTAAGGTCATATAGGTCAGAAAGTTTACACTGGTAATGCGGCTTCCCAACATCAAAAAATACCCCAGCACATAGCCCCCGATCAAATAACGCATCAGATTCGGAATGGCATATTTACCCAGAGCACGTTCTAACTTATTTAGCATAAAAGTATTCTCCTCACTCTCGCAATATCTTAAGAAATGGTATAGTCACCGACGATATTGCATAATTATTTTAATTATAGGGTGCTTCCCACTTTTTGTCAACGAATCCGCTTCTTGTTTTTTGTCGATTTGTGTCGTATAATAACTCTGTTTGTTTTCTATATAATAAATAGGAAAAGACAGACTTCAATCTATGGGATTAACGGGAGTAAACAGTTATCATATAAGTTTTTAGAAAGGGTTTACATCATTATGAATGAAAAATTGTACAAGTTAGGAATCGACATCGGTTCTACAACCGTCAAAATTGCAATCCTTGATGAGCAGGACAATCTTATCTTTTCTGATTACGAACGCCATTTTGCCAACATTCAGGAAACCTTAAGTAACCTGTTACATAAAGCATTTGACAGCACCGGCGAGATCATGGTATCTCCGATGATCACCGGTTCCGGCGGTCTGACACTTGCCAAGCATCTGGGCATTGATTTTGTCCAGGAGGTTATCGCAGTCTCTACTGCCCTGACCCACTATGCACCACAGACAGACGTTGCCATTGAACTTGGTGGTGAGGATGCCAAGATCATCTACTTTGAAAACGGTAACGTAGAACAGCGTATGAACGGTATCTGTGCCGGTGGTACCGGTTCCTTTATCGACCAGATGGCTTCTCTGATCCAGACAGATGCCTCCGGTCTGAACGAATATGCCAAGAATTACAAGGCGATCTACCCGATCGCAGCCAGATGTGGTGTATTTGCCAAGACAGATATCCAGCCCCTCATCAACGAAGGAGCCACCAAGGAAGACCTGTCTGCCTCCATTTTCCAGGCGGTTGTCAACCAGACCATTTCCGGTCTTGCCTGCGGTAAGCCGATCCGCGGTCATGTTGCCTTTTTAGGAGGTCCTTTGCATTTCCTGGATCAGTTAAAAATGACCTTCATCCGTACCTTAAATCTGGATGATGAGCATGCCATCACGCCGGAGAACTCACATCTGTTCGCCGCGATCGGTTCAGCCCTTAATTATAAGGAAGAAAAGCAGTTTGCCATCACCGATATTATGGCAAAATTGTCTTCCAATATTCATATGGAATTTGAAGTAGCCCGCATGGAGCCACTCTTTGCCTCAAAAGAAGAATACGATACCTTTATCAAGCGCCACGGCAACAACCATGTCCGTACCGCTGACCTTGCCTCTTACCACGGCAACTGCTATCTGGGTATCGATGCCGGTTCGACCACGACCAAGATTGCACTGGTAGATGAGGACGGCTCACTGCTCTACTCTTTCTACAGCAACAACAACGGCAGCCCGCTTGCTACCGCCATCGGTGCCATCAAAGACATCTACAGCAAGTTGCCGGAGGATGCCCACATCGTTCATTCCTGCTCCACAGGATACGGCGAGGCACTCTTAAAGTCCGCACTCATGCTTGACGAAGGCGAAGTCGAGACCGTGGCACACTACTATGCTGCTGCCTTCTTTAACCCGGAGGTCGATTGTATCTTAGACATCGGCGGACAGGATATGAAATGCATCAAGATCAAGAACCAGACCGTTGACAGCGTGCAGTTGAATGAGGCATGTTCTTCCGGTTGCGGATCCTTTATCGAGACTTTTGCAAAATCTTTGAACTTTACCGTTGCGGATTTTGCTAAGGAAGCCTTGTTTGCCAAGAATCCGATTGATCTTGGTACAAGATGTACGGTATTTATGAACTCCAAGGTAAAGCAGGCGCAAAAGGAAGGTGCGACCGTGGCTGATATTTCTGCCGGTCTTGCTTATTCCGTGATCAAAAATGCCCTCTTTAAGGTTATCAAACTCTCCGATCCGAAAGAACTCGGAGAACACGTTGTCGTACAGGGCGGTACTTTTTACAATGACGCCGTGCTTCGTTCTTTCGAGCGCATTTCCGGCTGCCAGGCAGTAAGACCTGACATCGCCGGTATCATGGGTGCTTTCGGTTGTGCCCTGATTGCCAGAGAACGCCACGAAGAAGACTATCAGACCACTATGCTGACCATTGACCAGATCAATGAACTGACCTATACGACCAAACTTGCCCGTTGTCAGGGATGCACCAACCACTGTCTTTTGACCATCAACCGTTTCTCCGGCAACCGCAGTTACATTACCGGTAACCGTTGTGAAAAGGGTCTGGGCAAGGAAAAGAACAAAGAAAATATTCCAAACCTTTTTGAATATAAGAACAAGCGTATCTTTGATTACGAACCACTGCCAAGAGAAGAAGCAAAACGTGGCACGGTCGGACTTCCGAGAGTTTTGAATATGTACGAAAACTACCCATTCTGGGCAACTTTCTTTAAAAAACTCGGATTTTCCGTTGTCTTATCTCCTTCTTCTTCCAGAAAGATCTATGAGATGGGCATTGAATCCATTCCAAGTGAATCCGAATGTTATCCTGCCAAGTTGGCACACGGACATATCCAGTGGCTCATTGATGAGGGCAATGTAGACTTTATCTTCTATCCGGCACTCTTCTATGAAAGAAACGAGTTCCCGGATGCCGGTAACCACTACAACTGTCCGATCGTTACCTCTTATTCGGAAAACATCAAGAATAATGTGGACGAGATCACTTCCGGCAAGGTGCGTTTTATCAATCCTTTCATGTCCTTTGGCAGCGAGGAGAAGGCAAGCCTGACACTGGTCAAATGCTTCAAGGAAGAATTTGACATCCCAGAATCCGAAGTGCGCGAGGCTGTCACCGATGCCTGGAAAGAGCAGGAAGTGACCCGTCTGGAAATGATGAAAAAGGGTGAAGAAGTCCTCAAATATATGAAGGAAACCGGTAGACGCGGTATCGTTCTGGCAGGTCGTCCATACCATGTCGATCCTGAGATCAACCATGGTATCCCGGAACTGATCAACTCTTACGGCATCTGTGTTTTGACCGAGGATTCTGTGTCACATCTGGGTAATCTGGAGCGTCCGATCCTGGTTATGGATCAGTGGATGTATCATTCCAGACTTTACTCTGCCGCCAACTTTGTCAAGACCAGAGACGATCTGGATATGATCCAACTCAACTCTTTCGGCTGCGGTGTCGATGCCGTAACAACCGATATGGTCAGTGATATTTTGACAGGCTCCGGCAAGATCTATACCTGCTTAAAGATCGATGAAGTAAATAACTTGGGTGCTGCAAGGATCCGTATCCGCTCTCTCCTCTCTGCCATCCGTGTCAGAGAAAAGAAAGCCGAAAAGCGCGAGATCAAACCGGCAAACTTTGAGCGTGTCATCTTTACCGAGGAAATGCGCAAGGATTACACCATCATCTGTCCGCAAATGTCGCCGATCCATTTTGAACTTTTGGAACCAGCATTTGTTGCCGCAGGATACCATTTATCCATCCCACAGATCTCTGCCAGAGAATGTGTAGATGTCGGTCTGAAATATGTAAATAACGATGCCTGCTATCCGTCTCTGATCGTTGTCGGTCAGATCATGGCTGCCATTGCTTCCGGCAATTACGACATGAACAAGACAGCAATCCTCATCACCCAGACCGGTGGCGGATGCCGTGCGACCAACTATATCGCCTTTATCCGTCGTGCCCTTGCCAAGGCAGGTTACCCGGATGTTCCGGTCGTATCCTTAAATATGGTCGGATTGGAAAAGAATCCGGGATTTAAGATCACACCGGCTCTGATCCAGCATGGCCTATACGCCTTGGAATTTGGCGACATCTTCCTGCGCTGCTTATACCGCATGCGTCCATATGAAGTGACACCGGGTTCTGCCAATGCCCTGCATGAAAAATGGAAAGAGCGCGTCATTGCCTTTGTAACCCAGGACGGCTTCCTTTCCCATCGCAAGTACAAGCAGATGTGCCGCCAGATCATCCGCGATTTCGACTGTCTGCCGATCACAGATGAGAAGAAACCGCGTGTCGGCGTTGTCGGCGAAATTCTGGTAAAATACCATCCGGCAGCCAACAATGACGTAGTAACGCTTTTGGAATCTGAAGGTGCAGAAGCCGTTGTACCGGATCTGACAGACTTCCTGCTCTACTGCTGCTACAACCAGATCTACAAGGCAGACAATCTGGGCGAGTCCAAAAAGACAGCCCGCCTCAATAAGATGCTCATCCGTTTCTTTGAATGGATGCGAAAAGATGCTAGAGACGAACTGGCAAAGAGCAAGCACTTTGAACCGACCTGCTATATCGAAGACACAGCCAAAAATGCTGAGTCCATCGTATCCATTGGTAACCAGACCGGTGAAGGCTGGTTCTTAACCGGTGAAATGTTAGAACTCATGCATCAGGGCGTGCCGAATATCATTTGTGCCCAGCCGTTTGCATGTCTGCCAAACCACATTGTCGGAAAGGGTGTTATCAAAGAATTGCGCCACGAATATCCAAAGGCAAATATCGTTGCCATTGACTATGATCCGGGCGCATCGGAAGTAAACCAGCTCAACCGTATCAAACTTATGCTTTCTACGGCGCACAAGAACTTAAAAAAAGAAATTGCTTCCAAATAAACTTACATAAAAGCAGGTCAGCCTCACAAGAGACTGACCTGTTTTTTTAATAGCGGTTATGCACTTTTTCCGCAAAACATAAGACATCTTTTATATGAAGATGCGTGCCGTCATCTAAGACCGCCACGCCGCTCATTTTGCCAAAGACCTGGTGCTGATCGGAGACGATCAGTTTGTAGTCCATACAGGCACTGCGGTCAAGAATTGGCATAAACTCCATCTCAAAGCGTCCATCGCTGGAAGAAAAAGTCCAAGGCTTGCAATAATCGTCCTGTGGGATGTGGAAGGTCACATCATCGATCTTGTGTGCCACGCCATCATAAAAGATGACATTTTCAGTCGCCGCCTTGGTATTGCCAAATCCGTAGCCGATATTGAAGCCAAAGGCATGCCCATCTAAGTCACAGTTGCCGGATCCCCAATACCAGGTATTGTCATAAGTCCAGACTCCCCTGCCCCAATCCAGCGTTCCAAAATGCCTTGCCGGATCAAAGACATAGCGTTTGCCGTCATAGTCTGCCCAGCCGCTCGCCCGCATACAGTTGATCTTTTGATTGTAGTAAAAATGTCCGTCCTTATCCCAAGGGGTCGCAATGACCATGGTATCCATGTCCGGTTCTTCCAAGACAATATCACAGGAAAAAGGCTTCTTCTGATAAAAGTCTGCAAAATTGCCCCGGATATGCCGCACCCGCTTGCCCTCTATTTCTTCCAGACAATAAGATAATTGTAGCCTGCCCTTATCATAGACAATATCTCCGGCGGAAGAATTGCCCGGCAAGTGAAACTTTCCCATAGGAAAAGCATCCAAAATGGTCTCTGTGTGCTCCCAAGGATGCTCTCCCAATTCCAGCAAAGATACCGACTGTAAGCCCACATAGCCATCATCCGATAGGGTAAATGCCACGGCACATGCATCCCCTACCACCAGATAATAGTCCCATTCCTTGATACGGAACCTGGCTGCCTTGATCTTTGTCCGGTCATAGACCTGCAACTGTCTTCTCGACCAGCCCGGCTCTGCGATGTTTCCCCTGGCATCTAAGAGCGGCTGTCTTTTTGTCACTTCATGATTTCTTTCTGCCATAATCTGATCCCCCTGTTTTTATGCACATCCATGAAAAACTTCTCTTACTTTCATCATAATACGCATTTCTTTTCTGTCAATATAAAAAAAGACCGGATACAGACCTTTCTCTGTATCCGGTACATTTTTATTTTATATCTTACTTATCCTGTGCCAAAAGCATCATGATCTTGTTGCTACGGGCAACAAATGCTGTCATGGCTTCCGGTGCAAGTGGCTTATTTGCCAGACATGCCAGATCGTACAACTGCTGTGCGAACATCTCTACATTCTCGCCATCTGCATGCTCAAACATGTATTTGACAAGGTCGTTGTCCACATTGAGTACCAGCGTCTCGTCTCCGCCAAACATAGACGGATCCATGCCGTACATATTGTACATCTTCATCATTTCCTGCATACGTCTGCTTTCCTCAGAAACTGTCAGCATAGAAGAAATGTCCTTGTTCTTGAACTTCTCTACCTTTACGGTCAGATTGTCCTTGCCGCATGCCTTCTTAAAGAGTGCAGAAAGGGCATCCTGTGCAGCCTTCAAGTCTTCCTCAGAAGCCTCCTCAACCAAGTTTTCTGTCAGATCTGCATCGATTCGCAAGAACTTGTAGTCTTGATTGCGCTGCTCTAACTGTGTGATAAAGGAATTGTCGATCGTGTGGTCCAGAACAACCGCATTCATGCCCTGCTCACGGAACAGGTTGATATACTGGCTCTGCTGCTGCATATCAGTCACATAGAAGATGGTCTTTCTCTTATCTTCCGGCTCACCTTCAGCCGCACCGGCATCTTCCTTTACTTCCTCGACATCCACGGTCTCGCCGTTTTCATCCGTTGCCTTTTCCTCGGTCTTTTCTTCTGCAACAAGGAGTTCCGGTAAGGTCGTGTACTTGCCGTCAATATCCTTAAAGAGGATATAGTCATTCATCTTGTCACAGAACTTATTGTCCTTTAAGCAGCCAAACTTGATAAATGGGCTGATGTCATCCCAATATTTCTCATAATTTTCCTTGTCGGTCTTGCACATACCAATGAGTTTGTCAGCCACCTTCTTGGTAATGTACTCAGAAATCTTGGTAACAAATCCATCATTCTGCAAAGCGGAACGGGATACGTTCAGCGGCAGGTCCGGGCAGTCGATGACACCCTTTAAGAGCATCAGAAATTCCGGAATAACTTCCTTGATGTTGTCCGCGATAAATACCTGATTGTTGTATAACTTGATCGTACCCTCGATCGAATCGTACTCGGTGTTGATCTTCGGGAAGTACAAGATACCTTTCAGGTTGAATGGATAATCCATATTCAGATGGATCCAGAAAAGCGGCTCCTTGTAATCCATAAATACCTTCCGGTAAAAGGCGATATAATCTTCATCTGTACATTCGCTCGGGTTCTTTGTCCAAAGTGGGTTGGTATCGTTCAAAGGAACCGGACGCTTTACGATCTTGAGTTGGTCTTTGGCAGGCTCTACCTCGACCATCTCCTTGCTGCCATCCTCTTTTTCCTTTTCTTCCATCTTGGCATCGGTATGGATTTCCTCGATCACGGTATCGGTGTCGCGCTTGTCTGCTACATCGATGGTCTCATATTCTTCCGGTGCATCTTTCTTTGAAAGATAGATCTCCGTCGGCATGAATGAGCAATACTTTTCAATGACTTCTCTTGCACGGTATTCATTGGCAAATTCCAGGCAGTCCTCATTTAAGAACAAAGTGATCTTGGTTCCGACTTCTGTCTTGTCTCCGTCACCCATCTCGAACTCAGTACCGCCGTCACATTCCCAATGTACAGCCTTGGCACCTTCCTTATAAGATAAGGTATCGATATGTACCTCATCCGCAACCATGAAGGCAGAATAAAATCCCAATCCGAAATGACCGATGATCTGCTCCTCACTTGCCTTGTCCTTGTACTTCTCCAAGAAGTCGGTAGCACCGGAAAAAGCGATCTGATTGATGTATTCCTCTACTTCTTCTGCCGTCATACCAAGACCGTTATCGATAAAGGTAAGGGTCTTGTCCTCCGGGCTGACGATAACCTGGATCTTTGCCTTATAGTCTTCCGGGAGCTCGTATTCTCCCATCATATCCAGTTTCTTTAACTTAGTAATGGCATCACAGCCATTGGAGATCAATTCTCTATAAAAAATATCATGATCTGAATATAACCATTTCTTGATTACCGGAAAAATGTTTTCGCTTGTAATTGATAAACTTCCACGTTTGTTTTCCATTTCTATCATTCCTTCTTTCTATAAAATAGAACGGATGTCGCCATCTCTCACGTTCTAGAAAATATAATAAGACAGCCAAATGCAAAAGTCAACAAAAAATTAGCACTCATTCAAAATGAGTGCTAATAATTTTATTTTGACCTTATAATACAAAGGTTTTTTCGCATTAGATAAACGATCAGGGCAACGATCGTACTGATGACATCTGCGACCACATATGCCCAGACAACGCCATCCAGACCCGACAGACGGTTGCAGATATAAAGTGCCGGGATCAGGAGGAGCCCCTGACGAAGGATGGATACGACCAGAGATTCCATAGGCCGGTCGATTGCCTGAAAATAGCCTGACACCAGATAGACTACGCCTATGATAGGACTGGTCAAAAGCAGGATGGTCACCATATGAACGCCTAGGTCTAAGACATCCGTCGTTAAGAACTGTGCCATAATGACTTTTCGGAAGAGAAAGCAAAAGGCACCTGCCACAATACTGATAGCAAAGACCAGAATAGATAATTTGCGCACCACTTCCTTGAGACGCGGAATATTCTGTGCCCCATAATTATAGGAGATCAGTGCCTGACAGCCCATTCCTACTGCCATGACAAGGGTAGTAGCGATCATGGTACATTTGCCAGCCGCAGCCATGGCGGCAAGGGCATCCGTGCCGTAACCGCTCAAGATCTGGTTGCTAAAGGTGGATGCAAAACCGGATAAGATACTGGCAATGGCATTTGGAAGTCCCAGGATCAGAATATGGCCGATCGCACCTACGTCCTTTCTGGCATATTTTAAGGAAAATGACATTGCCTGCGATTTTTTGCTAATGACATAACTATAGTAAAAAGTTGCCAAAGCATTTCCTGCTACAGACGCCAGCGCTGCTCCTGCAACACCCCAGTGAAATACAAGAATAAAAATGGGATCTAGAATCAGATTTACCACTGTACCAATGAGGTTTCCGCAAAACCCTTCCATGACAGCACCTTCCGCACGAAGCAAAAGCGCAACAGATGTAGAGATCATCATAAAGGGGGATCCTAAGACGATCGGGATCATATACTTTTTGGCATAAAGGGCAACGTCACCTTTCGCCCCCAAAAAGGCAAGCAGGGGATCGACGAAGGTCAGTGCCAATACGATAAATACGACAGCAAGCACAATGGCGGTCCACATACAAAGGCTGGAATACGTCTTGGCCTTATCCTTTTCTCCCGCCCCAAAGGCTTTGGCAATCATGGTACAGCCTCCGTTTCCAAGCATCATGGCAATGGCTGACATAATGGAAAATACCGGAGATACCACAGAAACTGCCGCCACCTGTGCGTTGTCCCCCAATCTTGCGATAAAAAACATATCTGCGATATTGTAAAAGATCATGAGTATCATGATCACCGCGGACGGGATTGCCATAGACGCAATGGCTTTCCAGACAGACCCGCTTTTCATCATTTCTTCATTCTTCATCTTGATCCACTCCTTTTCTATCCTGATAAAATATTTTCAACTATAGGTTGTTTTTCCAACTCATAGTTGCATTTCCAACTTACAGTTGTTATTATAAGGACAAAACAAGGGTAAAACAATCAGCAGATAGACACCGTATCGTTGGTTAAGCAACGCTTTCTGTCCGATCCGTTGTTTTTCTGCAATGCAAAGGAGGATTTCTATGGATATCCGCGTACAAAAAACAAAAAAAGCCATCGCCGACGCCTTTCTTCGCATGACTGGCAAAAAGCCGATCGAAAAGATCACGGTAACTGATATCGTAACAGAGGCACAGATCAACAAATCTACCTTTTACGCCCATTATCGCGACATCTATGATCTCATGGATGCCCTTTCCAACGATGCCATATCCAGTGTGGTATCCGCCATGCACTATCTTGCCAATATGTTTGAGGATCCCCATGCCTTTTTCTTAGACATGTATGATGCACTTTCCATTTGTAAAAATGATAACATCCAGCCCTTTAGCAGTGGCAATATGAAGTTCAGCCAGCAACTGTCCGCCGCCCTAAATGCAAAAGCCATCGAACAGGGCTTACAGCCGGACAACTACCACTATGTCGGTGCCCTGCTCACCTTTACCATCAACGGCATCATTGCCCTGCACAAGGTCAAAGAGCCCGCCATCAATGATGAAGACTTAGAAAAACTTGCCAACTTTTTTGAAAACGGCGTGCGGTCTTTATAAGATCAAAAAAGAACCTATAGACAAGTTTACACCTGTCTATAGGTTCTTCTATATCACTATAAGATGTCCGTATGTATGATAAAATTATAAGTCGATTCTGCCTGCGTATTCGCTTTCTCCTGAAGTCACTACATAATAAGCCGCTCTTTCTTCCGGCTTGATATATACCTTGATATCAGAGATAGCCTTTCTCTTGTTCTCTGCCTTGAATGCAGCCTGTGCATTGGCGATGATCTCATCTACCTTAAAATCTTCTCCGCCAAACTGTAATACTGCTGACTTGGTCATTTCCGGCTTTTTCTTGCTAGTCTTTCTGGTCGTAGCCTTTTTGGCTGTCTTCTTTACAGTCTCGCTTGCTTTCTTGGTCTCGGTAACCACAGCCTCAGCCTGCTTTTCTGCCTCTTTCTTGACTTCAGTAGCCACGTTTTCTGCCTGCTTCTTGGTCTCGGTTGCGGCTGCCTCTGTCGCCTTCTTTGCTTTCTCAGCACCAGCCTTTACAGAAGATGCTGCCTTTGTTGCTGCAACTTTTACGCTCTCTGTGGCTTTCTTTGCTTCCTCAGCCATTTTCTTCATATCAACTTTTTTTGTATCTGCCATAACAAACACTCCTTTTCCTCTGATAACTTTTATCTGTTACTAACTTTTATTATACACATTCTTTCCATAATATCCAATTTAAAAGGTTATTTTATCATCTAAAGTAGTAAAAAAAGAATCGGTCGTGATCTTGTCGTTCTTGTCGATTGTGATCTTATCCCACAGTTTCTGGTTAAAATCCGAATAATAATCCGTCTCGATCGCAGAGATCACATCTTCCATCGCCTGTTCCTGTCGCTGGCTGACAATGGCAACCTTGTTCTGTTCTGAGAGTTCTTCGTTATATTTGCTGACACATTCAAAAAAGTAGTAGCCATCCTTCCCCTGGATCATATCGGAAATATCACCATCATCCAACTGGAAGACCACATCCTCTACGGCAGTCTCATAAGTATTTCTGCCAAAGGTCACATGGATGCTGTCTGCCTGACTGTAAGAACTTGCCAGCCGGTCAAAAGAAGCCCCGTTCTTTAACTGGGTCGCAATATCCTTTGCCAGAGTCTCATCCGTCACATAGATAACATTTGCCTCCATGATACGCGCCTCATCCTCGCTGACATTCTCATCGACACCACTCATCAACTGCTTGTAGACCTTTTCCGCCAGCGCATAATGCTCATACATCTTTGTAATGTCCTTTTTGGACGCCCCGGTGTATTTGCGCTCTGTCCGATTCAAAGACTTGTAATAGGTCTCCGCCGCCTGCGTCACCTTGTCCTTTTCCTCCTCGGAAAGTTCGATCTCTTTAGTCTGGGCATACATATCCAGCGAATAGACCTTGGTCAGATGACTGATGACCGCATCCTTGATGCTTTCCTCCATGGTCTTGGTATCATAATCCTCCGACCACAGATCTGTGTCATAGATCTTTCCATACAGATTTTTATAATTTGCCAGATAGACCTTTGCCTCTTCACGCGAACACGCCATCCGACCAATCTTAAATACCGTGTGTCCCCCGCTCTTGGAGGCAAAATACACCTGTCGGTCTCCGATGGAACAGCCTGTAAAAAGCAGACCAATCCCTAAGATCAGGACCAGCAAAAGTGCCGGTATTCTCTTCTTATACTGTCTCATACAACTATCCTTCTACTACCAGATATCGTCCGTCTCCGATGGCAAAGACTTCCTCCGCCTCCAAGATCTCCTCTTCTTCCATGCCTACGATATCCATCTCATCTTCCAAGTATTCGATGACCTCGTCCTTGTTGTCACAGACCATAGCCATACAATCTTCTAAGAAGGCTTCTGCCTCCTCCGGTGTCTCGGCTACCTCCTCCGGGAATAATTTCAACTGCTGCTCAAGAAATGCCTGAATACATGCCTCATCGTATTCGTAACTGCTCATTTCAAAAGTCCTCCTACTTATTATTTCTTCCTATGTCACAGATCTGGTGGTCTGTGTCACGATCTCATTTCCTACGAAACAATGTATAGTATAAATACTTGCTCCTTACAATGCAATCATTTTTTCCAGATAAAAGGAATAGATCAAAATTTCTTTGACCGGCAGATCCATGGTACGCCCCAATGCCAGTGCATAAAGCTGCAACTGTGCCTGATAACGCTTGACGAGTTCCTCTGCCTGCTGCACACGGTCTGTCTTGTAATCCAACAGTACAATGCCGTCCTCTTCCACAAAAAATACGTCAATGATCCCCTGCACCAAGACCGTATCACTCCGGCTGTCGGATTCCTCTTCGTCAAAGAGTTCCTGCGGAAAAACGCTCATGACAAAAGGCTTTTCCACGTATAGTTCATGCCTACCAGCCGCCTGCATCATGCGCTTTGCCACCCCGGTCTCCATAAAGGTATAAAGGCGGTCCATCTGCAAAAGTTCCTTTTGCTCCGGGTCCATGCGTCCCTCATGAAGCATCCGCTCTGCCTGCTCCTCCAGACTGGCTCTGCCTGTATAATTGCAAAAATCAAAGCACTCCATAAACCTGTGCATGGCAGTTCCCCGCAGGGCTCCGCGTGAGACCTCCTGGGTCTTTTTCTCTGCGATAAATGCTGGAACGATCTCTTTTGTCTCCTCCTTCAAAAAGTCCGGACGCACACTCTGGTCGTCTGCAAATGCCTTTTCCATCCGGTCATGCTTGATCTCCGATACGGAATATTTATTTTTGTACTTTCCGACGGATGCATAGGGATAAACATAAGCCATCTCGTCTTCTAACGCCTTTACCCAGGACGGTTTAGCCTGTCCGCTCAAAGCCTCCAGAGCCTCTTTTTTTGCCGCTTTATCCATCTGTCCGGCAACTTCTGCCACAACGACTTCTTCCGGCGAAATGACCTGTATCGGATATTTTTCCCGCACGGATGCTGTCGCACGCACGATCCACTCTAGATAAGACCTGGCTCCCTCCCTTTCAAAAAAGGTCAGTTTTCCGCGGTTTTCCTGCCATTTTTCCAGGGTCTCCTCTGCTTTTTTGAGTGTGCCCGTCAAGATAAGTTTCTCTTTTGCTCTGGTGAGTGCGACATAAAGGATACGCATTTCCTCGCCACAGGCATCTTCATGCAGCCTGCGTGCAACCACCTGTTTGTAAAGCGGTGTCATCTTGGTCTGTTCTTCATAATTGACCAGATCCAGTCCCACGCCCAGATCACCGTGCAGGATCATAGAACCCTTTTGGTCCGTTTCATTGAACTGCTTGCCCATACCGGATACAAAAACGACCGGAAATTCCAATCCCTTACTTTTATGGATACTCAGGATCGCCACGGCATCATCATTGTCGTTTATGAGTTCCGCCTCGCCCATATCCACCTGATACTTTTGTAACTGCCCGATATAGTTTATGAAATGAAAGAGACCTTTATAACTGGTCTTCTCATAAACCACTGCCTGTGCCATGAGTTTTTCCAGGTTGGCTCGCCGGCTCTCGCCACGCGGCATAGCACTTACATAGGTCAGATAGCCTGTCTTTTGCAAAAGCATCTCGATAAAAGAATGAATAGGCGTATCTGCCACTTTAGAGCGCATATCCTCCAAAAAGTTCAGAAAATCTCCCACCTTTTTCTCCTGTGAATGCTCTTTTTCATAAGCCTGCATGGCTTCATAAAGGGTCAGTTTGGGCTCTGTCATACGGATCAGAGCGATCTGGTCACTGGAAAAAGCAAACATGGCGGAATGTAGGACTGCCGCAAAAGGGATATCCTGCCTTGGATTGTCAATGATGCGGAGCAGATTTAGGACAGTCTGTACTTCCATGGTATCAAAATAACCAGTCTTATTTTCCGCAAAAGCCGGTATGCCGTTTTCTTCCAAGACAGCGATCATGCTCTCTGCCATGCTTCCGGGACTGCGCAACAAGATAACGACATCGCGGTAGCGCATAGGACGGAGTTTCCCCGACGCTTTATCCGTGACAAACTGCGTCTTTTTCATTTCCCGGATCTTGTCTGCAATGATCTTTGCCTCAAAGGCGATGCGGTCTTCGATCCCCGCATCCTCCATAAGGTCACTGTCCTGGTCTGCGATCAGTATCTCCCCCTGAAAGTCAGTATCATAATCTTCCGACGCAAAGAAATCCTCCGATTTTAAAATCCCGGGATAGATCGCACCGGGATAAAGTGCCGCCAGATCGTCATATTCCACATTGCCGATATCCGCATGCATGAGCTGGTAAAAGACATCATTGGTAAAGGTCAGCACTTCATTTCTGCTGCGGAAATTCTGGTGCAGATCAATGGCAATACTGCCTTCTTCCCTGCCGTGGAACCTCTCGTATTTATCCATAAAGATCTCCGGGCATGCCTGACGGAAACTATAGATGCTCTGCTTAACATCCCCCACCATAAACATATTATGCCCGCCGATCTCTTCCTTTGATACACTGCTTAGGATCTCTTCCTGAATATAGTTGCTGTCCTGATATTCGTCGATCATGATTTCCTGATAGTATGCCTGAAATTCTCTGGCAGTCGGCGTGGTCTGCTTGGTCCTTTGATCTTTTAAGATCTGCAGGGCAAAGTGTTCTATGTCATTAAAATCCATGACATTTTTGTTCCGCTTGTAGGCGGCAAAATCATCCATGAAATGTATGGTCAGACGCACCAATTCCCGAACAAAGGGCTGTATCCGCTGCATCTGTCGGACGATCTCTTCCAAAGAGAATGCGCCATAATCACTCTTTGCTTTTTCCATGCTTTTTTTGATGGCATCCCGTCCATCCTTTACTCGATTGAGGAGGACTTCGTCGCCGTCATAGCCGCGCGGCTTGCGCCCGATCGCACCATATTTTAAATCCCGGAAGGCATCGTAAAAACGCATCTTTTCGTCAAATGCCAGGATGTCCTCATATAATAAGAGATCCTGCTGCAAGCCCTTTTCGTAAAAAATAGGTCCCTCCGGTTGCCTGCACAGATCGATCAGACGCTCGGTCTTAGCCTTTGCCTCCTCCACCTGTATGCGTAGTCTGTCCAGTAAAAAGGCAAACCATGCACTTTCCTGCAAATCCTGTGTCGAGGTGACCTCATAGGCATCCACCAGGGATTGTAGCCATTCCTTCGGCCACGGATAGGACTGTGCCTTATCAAAGAGGCGCAGGATCATATCTGTTACCGCCTGATCCGAATTGCCCCGGACATAGGCATTCATAAAAGAATAGAAAAAGGTATCCTGTCCTGCTTCTTCTGCCGCCTCATACTCTTTTTGCATCATGGCATCCATAACGCTTCTTCGCATGAGCAGCATTTCTCCCTCATCCCCGATACGATAGTCCGGCTCCAGATCGATCTCATGGAAATGATTGCGCACGATATAATTACAAAAACTGTCGATCGTGGTAATCTGGGCATTATGGACCAAAGTCGCCTGCCGCATCAGATGCACATTTCCGGGATCTTCTTCCAATTTGCCGTTGATTGCCAAGAGGATCCTCTCACGCATCTCCGCTGCCGCCGCCTTGGTAAAGGTCACGACTACAATACGGTCTACGTCGATCGGTTTTTCTTCATCCAGGATACGCTGGATGATACGCTCCACCAAAACTGCCGTCTTACCGGAGCCTGCTGCCGCAGAAACCAACATATTCTTTTCTCTGCTATCAATGACCTGCTGCTGGTCGTCTGTCCACTGTGGCACCTTACTTCTCTCCTTCTTTTCTTTCTTCTCTGTAACGATCCTTTTGCAGATCCTCCTCCATGCGCGCCAAAATTTCCTCCCGATCTGCTTTGTCGGAAAGCCTGCGATAGGCAAAACCATCCATTCGGGCATCAAAACCACAAATGCCATGGTATTCGCAATAGGTACATCCGTTTTCCTGTCCCATGTGGTAAGGCGCACAATCGATCCTGCCGTCCACGATCTGTTTGCCGGTCTTTTGTATCAGCATACGGACATAGGATGACACCAGGGCAAATTCATCTTCGGAAAGCGCACTTGAGGTCTTAGATAAAGATCCATCCTTATTGATCCCCGCCGGAATGACATCCGACCGCCCTTCCAGTCCGTGATGCAATGCCTCGATCACATGCAGATCTGCATTGACGACACCTTTCATCTGCAATTCTTTTAAAAGCGCCTGCTCTTTTTCCTGCTCTGTACGATCTCCTGCCAGTAGCAGCGGACGGTCGATATGGTAGTAAAACATGGCGCCGGGGCTGATCTTCTTTTGCGGATAGCGTTCTTTTAATCCCTCCGCCGTCGCATCCATATAAAGGACCAACTGCACTTGTAGTCCCTGGTATAATTGTGCAAAGTCTATATCTTTGGCACCGGATTTGTAGTCCACGATCTTGACATAAACAGAAGGTCCGTCCTGATATAGATCCACACGGTCCACTTTTCCCCGCAGGCGCATGGTGTGCATCTCATCCAGTTGAAAACGCAAAGCATCCAGATCGGAAACCTGACGGAAATCCACCTCAAAAGCACTCGGCACAAAAGAACCCTTTCGCACCTGTTCGGTCAGGGCATGCACGGTCTGTTGCAGGGTCTTTTCCATACGCCGTAGGATATAACGATCCCGTCCTTCTTCCAAAACCTCTGTCTTTGCCATGGTCTGATAGGTGTAGGCAATGGCTTCTGCCAAAAGAGCATCACTTTGCTCCCTGCTGATCGTGTACCAGTTGACATCCTCTCTTTTTAAAAGCCGCTTGGAATACTCCTCCAAGGCTTCATGGTAGAGATTTCCCATGTCTGCCACCTCAAAGGCATGTTCCGGACGTGGAAGCAGCCCCAGACCATAACGCAGAAAATACGCATAAGCGCATCTGGCATACTGTTCCAACCGGCTGACGCTCTCTGTGATGGATGTGCCATACAAAGCATCCAGCGCGGCTTTTGACAGTCTTTCTTCCTTGTGCTCATAAAAGGCTGCATCCCGCAGACGGCGGAAAGTCACTTGGTCCTTTGCTTCTTCCCATGCAAGGCATGCCAGAAAGGCATCCTCTGTCCTGCCCTCCTCCACATACTGACGCAAGAGATCTACATAATAGTCCCGGGCGGTCTCCGCAGTCAGGATGCGGTTTCTTGCCGGAAGTTCTTCTAATTCTTCCACCCGGATATCCGGGAAAAGTTGTAAAAGGGTCTGGATCAGATAAGACCTGCGCACCGCCTTACTGTCGCCATCCACACGCGTATAGGTCACGACCAGTTCTCTTGACGGCTTTGTCATGACAAAATACAGATAAAAGCGCTGCATAAAGGCTTTTTGCCGGTCTGACGGTGCCACCTCTACATCCAGTGCCATCAGTTGTTCCCGATCCAGTTGGGACAAAATACCGCCATTGCCAAGTGCTTTTGGAATGGCACCATCATTTGCCCCGATCAGATACATGGTATGGATATCCGAAAGACGGGTACGCTCCATATCCCCAATAACGACACAATCCTGATCCGGCGGGATCATGCCCACCGCGATCGACTCAAAACCAGAAGACAGGATCTCCCGATACTCGCTTACCGTCATCGCTTCCTGTCCTAAAATGGCGACCAGTTTATCTAAAAGATCCATGCACTCGCCATAGATCTGTCGATATTCTTGACTCTTTACCACATGCCCTGCGGCTTCATAGTCCTCTGCCTTATTTTCCAGTTTTTCCTGCACATGATAAAAAACCAGATACTCATAAAGCCCATAGGAAAGGGCTCGTACCGATAGGCTTTTTGCCGGTGTCAGCCATGCCCCAGCCTTTTTTTCCTGGGTCCTTTCATCCTGTGCAAAGACCTTCTGCACAAAGTGCTCGATCGGGGCAAACAGGCGCAAACGAATCTCATTTAAGGCAACCATGTCTTCCGGGCTATAGCCTCTTGGCGCGATCGTAAAAGGTTCACTGTACTTCTTTCGCCCCCGTATACCGGATGCCAGCAGATAATTTTCCAGTCGGTCGATCTCATCCACGCTCAGATCGCTCAGTCCGGTACGGAGCAGGCGCATGATGCTCTCATAGGAAAAATTTTCTTCCAGTACCATAAGAAGCCCATAGATAAACTCGATCATAGGATGAAAGACGATCTCCGCCTTGACATCCAAAAAATACGGTAAATGGTAGTCTTCCATGACTGCCGGAGCACTGTAACGATAGGTATCCAGATCTGCACACACGATGGCAAAATCGCGATATCTGCGCCCCTCTTGCCGCACGGCGCGCGTGATCTCACCGGCAGCATATGCCAGTTCCTGCCTTGGATTTTTCAGACTGACGATGCGGATGGCATCTTCCGATGCTTCTTTCTGTTTCCAGGCATGCGCCGACGGGCGGAAAAGATTTGCCTCAAGATGCGCCAGTCTTCCTCCTGCCACAAAACGTCTTTCCTGCGCATTGTCAAGTAAGACCGGATTCTCCAAGAGACAGCCTGTCTGCCTGCAAAGATCTACAAGTTTTGCCATGGTCTTTTTACTCATGGCAAAAAGTTCCTCATCATGAATCCTGCCAAAGAATTCTTCTTTTGTATCACAGGTGATCGTTACCATGATCTTGTCCGCAATGCGCAGAAGCATTTCCAATACCTGATTTTGGATGGGTGTAAAGCCCGTAAAGCCGTCAAAAACGATGGTCGATCCACGCAGGATCTTAGAGTCTTTCGCCACATCCAAAAATTTTTGCAGGATCTGTTCCGTCGTGATGTAGGAACCTGCAATCTTTTCCTCAAATGCCCGGTACATGGTGACCAGATCTGCTCCCTTGTATCGGAAACTCTGGCTGAGTTCCGGTCGCTGCATGATCTCATCCAGAGCGTCCGGTGTGATATTGTACTGCGCAAATTCCGATATTAAAGACTTGACCTGGGCAATATACCCAGGCCGTTTCATATTCTTTCCAAGTGCATGTAATTCTGTTTCCTGCTCCTGTGCCACTTTGCGCAAGAGCAGATTCTTTCCGGTCTCCTCTAAGACCTCTAAGGTATCCGTCCCCAGTTCATCAAAAATACGATATGCCATACGATCAAAACTCAGAACGTCAATGTTCATGATCGCATGCTTTGGATGCATAGCCACAAGTTCTTCCTGGGTATGCATGGTAAACTGTTCCGGCACGATAACCAGATAATTTTTTTGCGGATGTTTGATCGCTTCCGCGATCACATGCCGGTAAAGATAGGTAGACTTACCGCTTCCCGCATTTCCTATCACAAACTGTAGTGACATCTTGTATTCCCGCCTTTTTAGTACTGGTCAAATTCCTGATCTGCTGTCGTCTCCTGCTGCATTCTGCGGTTCTGATCACCGATCTTGATCGCATCATAAAGCATAGCGGCTGACTGGTTGTAGTAACCATTGACCCAGAATACATCAACAATACCAAAGGTGATAGCACCTAAGATATTCCATCCGATAAAGGTAAGGTCAAACCAGAACGCATCCAGTTTGTTGCCATCCATCATACGTTTACTGGTGGCAAAAGCCTCATCTGTACTCATGTCCGGATGTTCTGCCAAAAGATATGGCATCATACGATATTCATAGCTTTTTACAATTCCCGGAATGATAAATAACAACGTCCATAAAACCGTATATAAATCGCGCAGGAACATAGTTTTCACATTTCCGAGATAATTACGGTCAAAACCAAATCCCACTTCTTTTAATTCAGCCTTCTCATTTATATTGCGATAGAAGAAGCGACGTGCTCCAATTTCCAGTGGATTCAATACAAAAATAGCAAGGCAGATACCAATGATAACGGCAACTACCACCACACCAAGCATCATTCCGCCAAAAAGACCCCAGAAGCCAAGGGAATCCACCATCATGTCCGGATCAATATCTCCTCCGGAAAAGAATGTATCCTCATCGTAATCATCATACTGTGTCGTCTCTTTATCCCCTGTGACATAATTTCTGGCACTGGAGGATGCTCCTGTACCTCCTGATACCAAGGCAATGATAAGTCCAACCAAGAGCATCTTCCAGTAGTTGACCTTCATACGCTCCTTTGCTTTTTGTTTCAAGACTTTGTTATCCCACATAAGCCTGCTCCTTTCCTGTGTAAAAAATAAGTTATATTCATTATACACAATTTTTCATTTGCGTGGTAGTATATCCTGCAAATTAAGGAAGTTTAAGAAAGCGGTCCTGCCTGCATGGCAAAGACCGCTTTTTATTACATTTGTCTGGGTTGCCTCTGTCTTACCAGTTTTTGTCTCCACTATAAAATAGATGCCAACATCAACATTTGCAAGTGCCTCCTTGCGACAAACTACCGCCCAGTCAGGACTATAATTTCCATATGGTTTCTTATAAAATGAAAAAGTGCAAAAATTAGAGCCAGCCTTTCGACCGACTCTGATCTACCCCAAAACATATTATAATTTGCTCTGATAATTCTCTAACTGGTGGAATATACCAACTACATTCACAACATCCACTCTCACATCAAATATGACAATATAATTCATCTGTGGCACTACTGCCTCACGATATCCTTTCTTGGCAAGATATGTGTCCCTACACTCCGGATACTGATATGGATCAATTTCCAACCTGTCATATACAATATCTATGCTATCCAACAGATGTCTTGCTGCCTGTTTATTCTTTAAACGATTAACCAGATGATATACAAGATTATCAAGCAGTTCATCGGCATGCTCAGTAACGTTCAATTTATAAGCCATACTTTGCCCTCGTTTCTTTCAGTGCTGTTCTGGCATCTTTTACCTGTCCTGCCTCTATCTGCTTTTCAGATATCTCAATATCTCTATACATAGTGATTTGTTTCATCGTTGACTCATAAATCTCCATGCTCATGATAACCATATCGCCATAACCATTTTTTGTTACATAAATCGGCTCTTCTGCCTTGTGGCACATATCAGAAATCTCTGACGTATTTTTCAAATCTTTAATTGGGATTATTTGTGGCATAATAAACACCTCCTCATCTATATGGTATAATTATACCATAATTATATCCTTTTTCAATTTCTTTTATACAGTAAAACATGTAAAAAAACTTAGCCTATATAAGAAAAACGGTCTTTTGACTGTGTCAAAGACCGTTTTTCTTACGATTTTATTTAGTTTAAAAGAACCGATATTATTCAGAAAATCCAGCAAAATCAATGTTTTACGCTTCCTCGTTCATTTTTGCTAATTTCTTTGCCTGGTCGGCTGCGATACAGGCATCGATGATTTCCTGAATATCACCATTCATAATCTTATCCAGCTTGTACAATGTCAGATTAATTCTATGGTCGGTCACACGTCCCTGTGGGAAGTTATAGGTACGGATCTTCTCAGAACGATCTCCCGTACCGATCTGGCTACGTCTTTCCTCCGCTTCTGCATCCTGCTTTTTCTGCATTTCCAGATCGTATAACTTGGCACGTAAGAGGGCAAATGCCTTTGCCTTATTCTGCAGTTGGGATTTTTCTGTCTGGGAATAAATAACAATACCGGTCGGATAATGAGTCAAACGCACCGCAGAGTCCGTCGTGTTGACACACTGTCCACCGTTTCCGGACGCTCTCATAACATCAATACGGATATCCTTTTCATCGATCTGTACGTCTACTTCCTCTGCCTCCGGCATAACAGCCACGGAACAGGTTGAAGTCTGGATACGTCCCTGGGACTCAGTCTCCGGTACACGCTGTACACGATGTACCCCGGATTCATACTTGAGCACGGAATAAGCGCCCT
The DNA here is from genome assembly GCF_014287435.1 of Roseburia lenta. GTDB lineage: Bacteria > Bacillota > Clostridia > Lachnospirales > Lachnospiraceae > Pararoseburia > Pararoseburia lenta. The sequence continues at coordinate 125,712 of NZ_JACOPG010000004.1, read as the reverse complement.
CGCCCTTTACCATAAAGTTGACTGACTTCATACCACCGATGCCTGTCTCGTCTGCTTCCAGAAGTTCCACTTTCCAGCCACGGCTTTCCACATAATGTACATAAAGACGATACATCTCTGCCGCAAAAAGGGCTGCTTCCTCTCCACCTGCGCCTGCACGGATTTCTACGATAACGTTCTTATCATCATTCGGATCCTTTGGCAAAAGCAGGATTTTTAACTGTGTCTCTAATTCTTCAATGCGCTTTCTTGCTGTGGAAAGTTCCTCTTTTAACATATCACGCATTTCTTCATCAGATTCTTCTTCCAGCATGGCAAGAGAATCGTCAACCGTCTCTTTGCATGCCTTGTATTCTTTATAGGCATCTACGATCGGTGCCAGATTTGCCTGTTCCTTCATCAGATTGCGGAAACGGTTGGTGTCGTTGGCAACATCCGGTTCGCTTAATAGGTTCATGACTTCTTCGTAGCGAAGAATCAGGTCGTCTAATTTATCAAACATATTGGTTCACTCCTTATATAATCTTTCTAGGCAGATGTTCAGCTTCATATCAGTATCCGCTACAAGTCGTGCAGGCGGGCGCGGACAACGCGGTCATTACCGGCATAATCTTTTATGACGGCGATGTCACAAAAGCCTGCCTGCGCCAGCAGATCCGGGACGCTCTCGCCCTGATCGTAGCCGATCTCGAACAAAAGCCGGCCGCCCGGTTTGAGATAAAGCGGTGCCTGTTCAATGATCTTGCGATAAAAATACAAGCCATCCTCGTGACCGTCCAATGCCCGCTTTGGCTCATGGCAGATAACCTCCGGCATGAGTTCTTCCAGATCACGCGTCGCAATATAAGGCGGATTGGAAACAATGACATCAAACTCGCCCTTCACTTCTGTAAAAAGATCACTGACCAGCCACTCTGCCTCCACCTGATTATGCACGGCATTTTCCCTGGCGAGTGCAATAGAAGTCGCTGCCACATCAACGCCTATACCCTGACAAGTCTTTTTTTCATGTAAAAGACTGATCAAAATACAGCCGCTTCCGGTACACATATCAAGAATAAGATCGCCGTCTTTAAGGACAGACAGTGTCTCTTCCACCAAGGACTCAGTGTCTTGTCTTGGAATCAAAACCTCCGGCGAAACTGCAAAGGACAGTCCCATAAATTCCTGTTCCCCGGTGATATACTGCAAAGGTTCATGCGCCGCGCGCATTTTTATAAACTCGCGATAGCGCTCTATCACATCTTCCGGCGCCTGCTCCATCATACACATAAGATAAGACGCCCGGTTCATTCCGGAAACATATTCCAAGAGGTACTCTGCATCGATCTGTGCATCTGTGATCCCTGCTTTTTTCAGTTCTTCCATGCCCTCTTTTAAGAGTTCTCTATACTTCATCGAAGCACTCCTTATTTTCTTCTTGGAACTTTTTCCAGTCAAAGACCGCTTCTACCGATGCCATCCCTACTTCGATCATGGCATCGTCCGGCTCACTGGTCGTCAGATTTTGCAGCCACAAGCCCGGCTTACTGAGAATCTGCACCAGAGGATTTTCACTGCGTCCCGCCAGACGGATAAACTCATAAGAAACGCCGGCGATCAAAGGAATCAAGAGCAGACGGCATACCAGTTGCAAGACCGGTGAGTCAAAGCGGATAAACATAAATACGACCACACTGATGATGAGCACAAAGAGTAAGAAACTGGTTCCGCAGCGTTTGTGCTGGCGCGAACTCTTACGCACATTTTCCACCGTCAGTGGCAGACCATGCTCAATACAGTTGATGCACTTGTGTTCCGCCCCATGATACATAAAGACCCGCTTGATGTCTTCCATGCAGGAGATCGCCTTCACATAGACCACAAAGATCAGTATGCGGAATATGCCCTCGATCAAAGCCATCAGCGTTGTCGAATCTACAAATCTTCCCACAAAACGGGAAAAATAATATGGGATCAAAAGGAAAATGACCAGCGCCAGAACAATGGAAAACAAAAGTGTTCCTGTCATTTCTGCCTTGTCCTGTTTTTCTTTCTTTTTCTTTTCTTCCTCCGTCAAGACCGTTGGTTCTTCCTCCTCAAAATAGGATGCCGAATCCATCAGTGTTGACATACCGATCACAAGGGAGGAAACGAAACTACAGATACCCCGGATGATCGGGATCTTATACCAGATGCCCTCCTGCCCTTTTGTCTTTTTCTTATCTACATGGATCGAGCCGTCATTTAAGCGGACCGCAATCGCATAATCATTGCCATTGCGCATCATCACACCTTCCATGACCGCCTGACCGCCAATACCGGAAAATTTCATGTGCAAATCCCCTATATTATTTGCCATTTCTCATGACATAAAAGAATAGGGTCAGACCCGAAAGATCTGACCCCTGTAAGCGACTGTGTCCTACTGCTCAATACCGTACTTCTTGTTGAACTTGTCAATACGTCCACGAGCCTTTGTAGCCTTCTGCTGTCCTGTGTAGAAAGGATGACACTTAGAACAGATTTCTACGTGGATATCTTCCTTTGTAGATCCTGTTACAAATGTGTTACCACAGTTACATGTTACAGTAGCCTGATAATAATCTGGATGAATACCTTGTCTCATTACTTACACCTCTCTAAAAACATAATCTATTGTATTGCATGTTTTATGTCCGAAGACATACACGATACTATTTACATCCCGATAAACAGCTCCATTATTGTAGCATAGGGTCTGTCAGATTGCAAGATGTATGCGCATTTTTTATTAGAAATTTTAGAACATACGGCTGCGGAGTACCTTGGCGATATATTCTTTATTGTTTCTGGTGTGGGCAAACATATTTAAGATGCTCTCCACTGCTTCATCCTTGCGCATGCCGTTTAAGCCACGGCGCATGATCTCCATTGCATTCTGCTCTTCCTTATCCAGAAGCAGATCGTCACGGCGTGTACCGGATTTTGCAATATCAATAGCAGGGAATACGCGCTTCTCAGAAAGTTTACGATCCAGGATCACTTCCATGTTACCGGTTCCCTTGAATTCCTCAAATACAACATCATCCATCTTGCTTCCTGTATCTACCAGTGCCGTTGCAAGAATGGTAAGGCTTCCGCCCTCACGCATATTTCTGGCTGCACCAAAGAACTTCTTTGGCATATGCAAAGCAGCCGGATCCAGACCACCGGATAAAGTACGTCCACTTGGTGGAACCGTCAGGTTGTAGGCACGTGCCAGACGTGTGATGCTATCCATCAGGATCATGACATCCTGTTTGTGCTCAACCAGTCTCTTGGCTCTTTCCATGACCATCTCAGACACACGCTTGTGGTGTTCCGGCAATTCATCAAAGGTAGAATAGATTACTTCTACATTTTTGCCCTGAATGGCTTCCCGGATATCCGTTACTTCCTCCGGGCGTTCATCGATCAGTAAGATGATCAGATGCATATCCGGGTAAGAAGTTGTGACAGACTTTGCGATCTCCTTTAAAAGGGTTGTCTTTCCGGCTTTTGGCTGGGAAACGATCATACCACGCTGTCCTTTACCGATCGGAGAAACCAGGTCTACGATACGCATAGCAACGGAAGATCCCGGCTGTTCCAGACGGATACGCTCGTTCGGGAAGATCGGTGTCAGATCTTCAAAATTCTTACGCTTTGCAGCTTCTTCCGGTGCAAATCCATTGATGGTCTCCAAATGTACCAGTGCTCCAAACTTGTCTGTCGGATTGTTACGTCTAGTCTTGCCTACCAGAATGTCGCCCGTCTTTAAGTTGAGTTTGCGAATCTGCAATGGTGCCACATAAACATCGTTATCACCCGGCAGGTAATTGTCACTGCGGATAAATCCAAAGCCGTCCTGCATGATCTCTAAGATACCGGCGCAGTCTCTCGGTTCTTCCAGTACAGGTGCTTCTGCGTTTTCCTCACCATGTTCTGCGCGCACATTATCATGATGCTCGCTTCTATGCTCTCTTCTGCCCTCTGCACTGCCACGGCTATGATGCACGCTGGTCGTACGCTCTGTTTTCTCTGTTTTTTCTGACTCTGCCTTAGCAGCGGTCTTTGGCTTTGCGGCTTCTTCCGCTTTCTTGCTTTCTGCCTCGCTCTCATCGAGTGCAAGCATGGCTTCTACAAGTTGTGCCTTCTTCATGGTCGAAGTCCCCTTAATGCCTCTTGACTTTGCAAGTTCACGCAATACACTGGCAGATAAACTTTCGTATTTTTCTCTCATGCCCTACTCCTTGTCCTACTTCATTTATGATAAACTCTTTGTCTTTATCTCTAATCCAATGGGTAACCTGTCTGAAATGACCTAGATCATCACGATTGCATATAGTATATCTTATTTGCGGCAAAATGGGAATACCCTATTTTAGATTGCCCCCCTTTATGCTATAATAAGGAAACAAATAAATTCATATTTTTACAGGAAGGATAGGATAAAACATCATGAGTATTGACGAAAAAGCCGTTTTTTTACACAAACAATGGAATGGAAAGATCAAGACCTGTGCAAAGGCTCCGGTCAAGAGCCGTGAGGATCTTGCCATTGCTTATACCCCGGGCGTAGCAGCCCCTTGCCGCATCATTGCAGAGGATAAAGAAGCCGTATATACTTACACCCTCAAGGCAAATACCGTTGCCGTTGTCTCTGACGGCAGTGCTGTGCTTGGTCTGGGCAATATCGGACCTGAGGCTGCCATGCCTGTTATGGAGGGCAAATGTGTCCTCTTCAAAGAGTTTGGCGATATCAATGCTTTTCCTATCTGCCTGTCAACGCAGGATCCCGACGAGATTGTTGCCGCAGTCAAGGCGATCGCACCGACCTTTGGTGGTATTAACTTAGAGGACATTTCCGCTCCCAGATGTTTTGAAATCGAGGAACGTCTGAAAAAAGAATTAAACATTCCGGTCTTCCATGATGACCAGCACGGCACGGCGATCGTCGTTCTTGCCGGCATCATCAATGGTCTTAAGGTTGTCGGCAAAGACAAAGAAGACTGTCAGGTAGTTGTAAACGGTGCCGGTTCTGCCGGAATCGCCATTACCAAGTTACTGCTCCGCTACGGTTTCAAGCATGTGACCATGTGTGACCGCGAGGGCATCATCGGCAAAGATTATCCAAATCTGAACTGGATGCAAAAGGAAATGACCGAGGTCACCAATTTGGAAAATAAAAAAGGATCTCTTGCTGATGCCTTAGTCGGTGCTGATATCTTTGTCGGCGTTTCTGCTCCAAACATTGTTTCCGCCGAGATGGTCGCTTCCATGAACCGCGATGCCATCATCTTTGCTATGGCAAACCCTACACCGGAGATCATGCCGGATGTGGCAAAGGCTGCCGGAGCCAAGGTCGTTGGTACCGGACGCAGTGATTTTCCAAATCAGGTCAACAATGTTGTTGCTTTCCCGGGTATCTTTAAGGGTGCGCTGGAAGGCCGTGCGACACAGATCACAGAAGACATGAAACTGGCTGCCGCAAATGCGCTGGCAAACCTTGTGGATCCTGATCAATTAAACGAAGACTTCATTTTACCGGAGGCTTTTGATCCAAGAGTGGCTCAGGTGGTATCCCAAGCCGTCAAAGATCACATTGTAAGATAAATGCCGCATGCCACAGGGACGTTCCTGTGGCTCTGCAAAAAGAAAGGAGAAATTTATGGCCGAGCCTAATATGATCTACAAAATTTCAGTGCTGCTTCTTCTCTCTAAAGTAGATATTCCTCTGAGCAACGCTCAGATCGTTCAGTTTTTTTTAGATAAAGAATACACAGACTATTTTACCATCCAACAGGTCATCAGTGACTTGGAGGAAGCCCATCTTGTGAGTCTTTCCCAGTCTCACAACAATACCCTGTACTCCCTGACAGATGAGGGAAGTCAGACCCTGTCTCTCATGCGTGACAAGGTCAGTTCTGCCATTGAGGCGGATATGGTCGAGTATCTGTCCAACCACAAATTTGAAATAAAAAAAGACAATGCCCTAACCGCCAACTATGACCTTGCAACCGGCGGTGGTTACATTGTCCATTGTAAATTCACACAGGACGGACACACTATGCTGGATCTGTCACTACACGCTTCTACCAGCGAGCAGGCAGAGACCATCTGCAATAACTGGAAAGTCCGCCATGAGGATGTCTATATGAGTCTCATGGATACTTTGATCCAATAATTTTTGTACCAAAAATCAAAAAGCCGCAGGATGCCCTATGATATGATATGCACCCTGCGGTCTTTTTACTTTTTCTTCTTTACCGAATAGCCAAATGTCCCTAACTTTTCTCCCAGACTATAGTATGTGCCATGGGAATAGGCGATCGGTTCCGCCTGATCCAGACAAAATCTGCCTGTCTCGTCCATATATTTTTCATCTGCATGAACTGCCACCACATCTGCAAGAAACATATGATGGGAGCCAAGTTCCTTGATCTCGCGCACCTTGCACTCGATATTGACCGGGCTTTCTGCGATCAGCGGTGCCGAAACCTCGTCTGCGGCTTCCTTTGTCAGATGACACTTGGCAAATTTATCGACATCCCGTCCCGATGTCACGCCACAATAATCGGTCGCCCATGCCAGATCCCTGGTCGTCAGATTGATCACGAACTCGCCCGATTCTTTTATCATATGATAAGAATAGCGCTCCGGTCGCACAGAAATATATGCCATGGGCGGATCGGTACAGATGGTTCCTGTCCACGCCACGGTGATGATATTATCCTGCCCTGCCTGATCCCGCACCGACACCATAACTGCCGGCAGTGGATAGACCATATTTCCAGGTTTCCATGACTGTTTTGCCATTTTTCTCCTTCTCTTTCCCCTATGACTGCATTGCCTGCATCATAGGCGGAATCAACTGTTTTTTACGCGATACGACATTTGCAAGCATAAAGCCGCCATTTTCCTCTGACACGCCAAAAGCCTGTTCGATCACCCCTTTTGCCATGCCTCCGGCATAGATGAGTTCGGTCTCCTCCTGAAGAATATCGGTCAGCATGACAAAGACCATCTTGAGCCCCTTCTCTGCCAATACCTTTTCCAGATATGCCTGCAATTCCGGCTTGATCGAATTCAACTGTCTGCGGCTGACCGCGCTGACCTGTGCCACGCCAAAGGTAATATCATCTGAATCAAAGATCTTGAAATCCTGATAAAAGATCTCTTCGGTCGTCTTGGCGCTGAAATCGGATCCTGCTTCAAACATGGCGGTCGCCAATTCTTCCACATCGACCTCTGCGATCTGCGCCAACTGCTCTGCTACCATCTTGTCTATAGCGGTGCAGGTCGGTGATCGGAACATCAGGGTATCTGAAAGGATAGCAGAGCACAAAAGTCCTGCGATCTGCGAATTGATCTCCACGCCCTTTTCCTGATACATCTGATAAATGATGGTCGCCGTACAGCCCAGCGGCTGGTTTCTGAAAAAGATCGGCGAAATGGTCTCCAGACTGCCTAATCTATGGTGGTCGATGATCTCCAGGATGTCCGCCTGTTCGATCCCGTCGACCGCCTGCGTCTTTTCATTATGATCCACAAGGATCAGTTGTTTCTTTTTCATATTGAGCAAGTTTCTGCGCGACATCATACCAACCAGATGACGCTGCTCATCCAAGATCGGGAAGTCGCGATGGCGGATCTTTGACATAGTCTCCTTGACGTCATCCACATAGTCATCCGGCTCAAAAGTGATGAGATTTTCTTTGGTCATAAAATAGCGAATCGGCATACTCTGATGGATCAGACGCGCCGTTGTAAAGGAATCATACGGTGTTGTGATCAGCACACATTCCTTCTTCTGCGCCCGCTCGATCACGCCCGGGTTGACCTTGGTCTCCCCACAGATGATTACACAACTTGCATTTTGCTCGATGGCGATAAGTTGGCGCGCCGTGATATTTCCCACAATGACCAGATCATCATCCTCGATCTCATCACGCATGGTCTCCCGGTTGCCAGATGCTACGACGACCTTGCCCTTGGTAAAATAGGCATGATCGTTGCCTGTCACCATGCAGCCGTTGATGGTCTCGATGACATTGCGATACTGGGTCTTGGCACGTCCCAAAATACGGTTATCCAAGACATCCATATAGGAATATGCGATATCTCCATTGACGATCAGACCAGTCAGACGTTTGCTCTCATCCACGACCGGCAGGGTAACAACATCCAGAGAACGCATGAGTTCCCATGCCTTTTTCAACGAGAAATGACCACTGACACCCTCGGTCTGACGATAGTCAATATCCTTGATCTGGGCGCCGACATCCGTGATCAGCCCCGGTTCTTTTGCCCCAAAACGCTCCAGCACATAACGCGTCTCATTGTTGATGCTCCCCGCTCTCTTTGCGATAAAATGCCCGTCTTCGGTCTGATTTTTCAAATATGCATATGAAATAGCCGCACATATGGAATCGGTATCCGGGTTCTTATGCCCTACGACCCAAACACATCTTTCCTGTTTTGCCATAATACCCTCCTTAGAAAAAGGGCTCCTAAAAAGAAGCCCCATCCTGTCAAAATACTGATACTATGTATGATATTAGATAATGCCAAAAGTTGCTAAGATCAGTGTCACAACTGCAACGACATTGACGATAGAAACAACTGTCACTAAAGTAATGCGCTTCTTGACAACAGAGAACTCCTCCTCGCTCTTCTTGGCTGTTTCCTCGCGATTATCCAATTCCTTTAAAAGATCCTGAATATTGCGATATTGCAGTACATTCTCAGAGTGTACCTTCTCAGACAGTTCTCCCTTGATCGCATCCAAGCCGGATGTCATATCCTCCAAGGTGTCCTTGACTGCCTGTGTCTGAACGGCTGCATTCTCCTGATTGTCCGCCACTTGCTGCTGAATGCGCTGCTCTAAATCATCTACGCTTCCGCGCAGGGTCTGCATCATGCGATCCACCTGTGTCTCGACATCTGCGGCAATCCCGTCAGCCTCTGCCTGCTTCTTGGCAAGTTCTTCCTGCAACTGGTTGTTGCGTTCTTCCTTGGCGCGAACCATCGCCTCTAATTCCTTGACCTTGCGCTCCTTGGCACTGATCAGGGTCTGTAATTGCTTTGCCTTATCTCGAAATGCATCAATCTGAGCAAGGAGCATATCTTCACCACTCGGCTCCTCCAACATCTCGTCTACCTGATTTTCTACCTTAATCTCTTCCATGATACATGTCCCTTCTTTAATCTAAAGTTTATTTTATCATTGCATGTCCCCTTTGTAAACACACTAAATATGGTAGTCGCTGGATCAAGCAGGCACAGGGCAGATAGACCGAGGCAGGCAGCAGGGGCTGGGGCAAGACAACTTTGGAGCAGGTTAGGTGAGTCTCTTCGAGAAACCTTTTTCTTTTAATAAAGTGTCTCTTGCACAGTTTCTTGCCCCAGCCCCTGCTGCCTGCCTCGGTCTATCTGCCCTGTGCCTGTCTGCCCCCTCTCCATGCCAAAGGGGACACTCCTTGTGGCAAAAGGAACGTCCCTGGACAAAAAAATCCCGCCGGAGCAAATGCCCCGACGGGATTTATTATTTTGAAACGATTAACGTCTCTATTTTTTAACTGTAAAGATCAACTAACTTCTGTAAGTGATCGTAACGTTCCTTAGCAGCTTCTTCAGACTTAGCAAAGAGTCTTTCAGCACGCTCTGGGAATGGCTTGATCAGACGAGTATAACGAGCCTCGTTGTTCAAGAAGTCTTGGTAAGAACCGTCTCCAGCCTTTGATGTCAAAGTGAATGGATTCTTTCCTTCTGCCTTCTTAGCAGGATCGAATGAGAACAGGTTCCAGTAACCAGCGGCTACTGCCTTCTTCATTTCATCCTGGCAGTGGTTCATACCACCCTTAGCGATACCGTGCAACTCACATGGAGCATAGCCGATGATAAGTGAAGGTCCGTTGTATGCCTCAGCCTCTGCGATAGCCTTAACAGCCTGTGCAGGGTTAGCACCAAGTGCGATCTGTGCAACGTATACATAACCGTAACTCATAGCGATCTCTGCAAGAGACTTCTTGCCGATCTCCTTACCTGCTGCAGCGAACTGACATACTTCACCGATGTTAGAAGCCTTAGAAGCCTGTCCACCTGTGTTAGAGTACATCTCTGTATCGAATACCATAACGTTGACGTTCTCACCGGAAGCAAGTACGTGATCCAATCCGCCGAATCCGATATCGTATGCCCAACCGTCACCACCGAAGATCCATACAGACTTCTTAGCAAGGTAATCTTTCTTAGCAAGTGCTTCCTTAGCATCCGGGCATCCTGCAGCTGCTGCTTTTTCAAGTTCAACTACAAGTGCTTCTGTTGCAGGAGTATTTGCCTTTGTATCATCCTTAGTCTCTTCGAACTTAGCAAATGCAGCCTTAAGTTCTGCGGATGCCTTGTCGCTTTCAGCGCAAGCCTTTGCAGACTCGATAGCCATATCACGGATATATTTCTGTCCAACGTACATACCAAGACCATGCTCAGCGTTGTCTTCGAACAATGAGTTAGACCATGCCGGTCCCTTCTTAGAGTCCTTATTTACTGTGTATGGTGATGTTGCTGCCGGGTTACCCCAGATAGAAGAACATCCTGTTGCGTTAGAGATGAACATCTGCTCACCGTAGAGCTGTGTGATCAATCTAGCGTAAGATGTCTCAGCACATCCTGCACAAGAACCAGAGAACTCAAGGAGTGGCTGGTTGAACTGTGATCCCTTAGGAGTGATGTCTGATAATCCAACATCCTTCTTACCAACGTTTGCAACTAAGTAGTCAAATACCGGCTGCTCATCTGCCTGTGATTCCTGTGGAACCATAGCGATTGCTGCTGTAGGACATACAGTAACACATTCGCCGCATCCCATACAGTCAAGAGGAGATACGCTCATTGTGTACTTGTAATCTCCACCCTTAGGCTTCATATCAGCAAGTTTGATATTTGAAGGTGCAGCCTTAACTTCGTCGTCACTCAGTAAGAATGGACGGATGGTTGCATGTGAACATACAAATGCACAGTTGTTACACTGAATACACTTCTCTGCATCCCACTCTGGAACCATAACGGCTGTACCACGCTTCTCGTATGCAGAAGCACCTGTTACGAACTGACCATCTACGCAATCTGTAAATGCAGATACCGGAAGGCTGTCACCATCCATCTTTGCGATCGGATCAAGTAAATCATTGACAAGTTTAACAACTTCCGGACGACCTGTACGCTCTGCCTTAGGAGCATCTGCTTCTGGGTTAGCCCAAGATGCAGGAACTTCTACCTTATGTACAGCGTCTACACCGGCGTCGATTGCCTTGTAGTTCATTTCTACGACTGCGTCACCCTTCTTGCTGTAGGACTTCTTAGCAGCCTGCTTCATAAATTCAACAGCCTCGTCGATCGGCATAACATCAGCTAACTTGAAGAATGCTGACTGTAAGATCGTGTTGGTTCTCTTACCCATTCCGATTTCGATAGCCTTATCGATAGCGTTGATCGTGTATAACTGAATGTTGTTATCAGCGATATACTTCTTTGCTTCAGCGTTCAGATGATGTCCTAATTCTTCATCAGACCACTGGCAGTTGATCATGAATACTCCGCCCGGCTTAACATCCTGAACCATCTTCATACCCTGTGTAACGTATGCTGGGTTGTGACATGCAACGAAGTCAGCCTGGTTGATGTAGTATGGGCTTCTGATTGGGTTGTCACCAAATCTCAAGTGAGAAATTGTAACACCACCGGTCTTCTTAGAGTCATACTGGAAGTATGCCTGGATGTACTTGTCTGTATGGTCACCGATGATCTTTGTAGAGTTCTTGTTAGCACCTACAGTACCATCTCCACCAAGACCCCAGAACTTGCATTCCTTTGTACCAGGAGCAGAAGTGATCGGAGCCGGCTTAACCTCTGGAAGTGAAAGATGTGTAACATCATCTTCGATACCGATTGTGAAACGATGCTTAGGAGCATCCTTCTCTAATTCCTTATATACTGCAAATACAGATGATGGAGGTGTATCCTTTGATCCAAGACCATAACGTCCGCCAACTAATACAACGTCATTCATACCTGCTTCACGAAGTGTGGTAGCAACATCAAGGTATAATGGCTCGCCAAGAGATCCTGGCTCTTTTGTTCTGTCAAGTACAGCGATCTTCTTTGCTGTCTTAGGGATAACCTTAAGTAATGCTTCTGATGACCATGGACGATACAGACGAACCTTAACAAGACCAACCTTCTCGCCTGCTGCTGTCAAGTAATCGATAACTTCTTCAGCAACATCATTGATAGATCCCATTGCTACGATAACACGCTCTGCATCCGGAGCACCATAGTAGTTGAATAAGCCGTAGTTTGTACCAAGTTTTTCGTTTACCTTGTTCATGTACTTCTCTACAACTGCAGGTAACTCATCGTATGCTGTGTTACATGCTTCTCTATGCTGGAAGAATACATCTCCGTTTTCATGAGAACCACGAGCTGCTGGGTGGTTAGGATTCAAAGCGTGTGCTCTGAACTCTTCTACTGCTTCCATTGGACACATTTCTTTCAGATCTTCATAATCCCATTTCTCGATCTTCTGGATCTCATGAGATGTACGGAAACCATCAAAGAAGTTAAGGAATGGAACCTTGCCTTCCAATGCTGCCAAATGAGCAACCGGGCTTAAGTCCATAACTTCCTGTGGGTTTGTCTCACATAACATTGCAAAACCTGTCTGACGACAAGCGTAAACATCACTGTGATCACCAAAGATGTTCAGTGCGTGTGATGATACTGTACGAGCAGATACATCAAATACACATGGCAACTGCTCACCAGCGATCTTGTACATGTTAGGGATCATAAGTAAAAGTCCCTGAGAAGCGGTAAATGTAGTGGTAAGTGCACCAGCTGCAAGTGAACCATGTACAGTACCTGCTGCACCGGCTTCTGATTCCATCTCTACTACTTTAACAGTGCTTCCAAAAATGTTCTTCTGTCCTGCTGCAGACCACTGGTCTACCATATCAGCCATTGGACTAGAAGGGGTGATCGGATAGATACCTGCTACTTCTGTGTAGGCGTATGCTACATGAGCTGCGGCGGTATTACCATCCATAGATTGTTTTGATCTTCCCATGTCGTTTCCTCCTAAAAGACTCTTTTCTTAATATGTACATAAGCATTTGCCGGGCACCAAAAAGGGCGCAGTAAATGCGTAATGTCTCTAATTCAATAATATAAGATTTTGACAAAAAAAAATCAATACTTCCCACTGTTTAAAATCAAGTACATTCCAGCACATTTTATCCCGAAAATCCTTGCAAAATAAGGAAAGTACGATACAATAGTAGACGGTGTTTAAATTTAGCAAATTTATGAGGTGTAAAAAATGATACAGGCAAGTAATATCACCCTGCGTCTAGGGAAAAAGGCACTCTTTGAAGATGTAAATATCAAATTTACGGAAGGTAACTGTTATGGACTGATCGGTGCCAACGGTGCCGGCAAGTCAACATTCTTAAAGATCTTATCCGGACAGTTGGAGCCGACCAGCGGCGATGTCATCATCACGCCGGGACAGCGTCTTTCTTTCCTGGAACAGGATCACTTTAAATATGATGAGTTTACGGTCTTAGATACTGTCATCATGGGAAACCAGCGTCTTTATGACATCATGAAGGAAAAAGATGCTATTTATATGAAGGAAGATTTCACGGATGAAGACGGTATCCGTGCAAGCGAACTTGAGGCTGAATTCGCTGACATGGACGGATGGAATGCAGAAAGCGACGCTGCTACTCTCTTAAACGGTCTTGGCATTGAGCCGGATATCCACTACTCTCTGATGGCAGATCTGACCGGTGCCCAGAAGGTCAAGGTTCTTCTTGCAAAGGCACTTTTCGGAAATCCTGACATCCTGCTTTTGGATGAGCCTACAAACCACTTGGATCTCGATGCCATCGCATGGCTGGAAGAATTTTTGATCAACTTTGACAATACCGTTATCGTTGTATCCCACGACCGTTATTTCTTAAATAAGGTATGTACCAATACCGCGGATATCGATTACGGCAAGATTCAGTTGTATGCCGGAAACTATGACTTTTGGTATGAATCCAGTCAGCTTCTGATGAAGCAGATGAAAGAAGCAAACAAGAAAAAGGAAGAAAAAATCAAGGAATTGCAGGACTTTATCTCCCGCTTCTCTGCCAATGCATCTAAGTCAAAGCAGGCTACTTCCAGAAAGCGTGCTTTGGAAAAGATCGAACTGGATGAGATCAAGCCTTCCAGCCGCAAATATCCTTACATTGATTTCCGCCCACAGCGTGAGATCGGTAACGAAGTTTTGAGCGTTGAAAATCTGACAAAGACGATTGACGGCGAAGTTGTGTTAGATCATATTTCCTTTAACCTGCGTCGTGAAGACAAGGTTGCTCTTGTTGGTGCAAATGAGCATGCCAAGACTATCCTTTTCAAGATCCTTGCAGGCGAGATGGAACCGGATGAAGGTTCTTACAAGTGGGGCGTGACCACTTCACAGTCCTACTTCCCGAAGGATAATACAGAGATCTTTGATACCGATGATGTCATCGTAGACTGGCTGACACAGTTCTCCGAGATCAAGGATGCGACTTATGTCCGCGGTTTCCTTGGCAGAATGCTTTTTGCCGGTGAAGATGGTGTCAAGAAGATGCGCGTCCTCTCCGGTGGTGAAAAGGTGCGTGTTCTTCTCTCCCGCATGATGATCGAAGCATCCAACGTCCTCATGCTCGACGAGCCGACAGACCACTTGGATATGGAGTCCATCACCGCTTTAAATAACGGTCTGATCAAGTTCCCGGGTGTTGTAATCTTTTCTTCCCGCGATCATCAGTTTGTGGAGACAACCGCAAACCGTATCATCGAGATCATGCCAAATGGTCAGATCATCGATAAGATCACGACCTACGACGAATATCTCGAAAGCGATGAAATGGCACGTAAACGTCAGGTCTACGCCATGAGCGATGATGACGCTGCCGACAACTAATTGATTTTAACATGCTTTCTAGCCCTTGCATGCCAAAAGCCATCCAGTGCCACGATTACAAAATCGACACTGGATGGCTTTTTCCAATAACTTTTTTCAATTGTGACACACTTTATGTGCTATTTTTCTTCCTGTAAGATCAGCCGCGCTTTTTTGAGTGCTACGGAGATCACACCTGTTAAAATGGTTGCAGAGATCATCTCGCAGATGGCATTGACACCTACAAAAGCACAGATAAATACGATGATGTTACGTCCACCGATCAGATTCTTCACATAGTCTGTATTTCCGAACAGAACAACCAATGCCACCATGAAAAATACCGTGTTTAAAAAGGCGGATAAAAATCCGGTGATATAGCCGGCCAGTGTCGTATTTTTGGTTACTTTACGAAGCCAACGGAACAGATAGCCCAAAAGCCAGCCATCTAAAAATCTTGGTACAAAACGCTGGATAAAAGCAAGTATCGGGCTAATACTAAAAAGTGTTGCCCCCATGGCACTGACACCACCGATACCGATACACTGTCCAAAACTGGTCAGTCCAAATACGGCTCCAAGCACGGCTCCGCCCAATGGGCCACAGGCAATGGCTGCGATTGCCACCGGAATCATATTAAATGTGATCGCAAGTGGTCCGATATTAAGATATCCTAGCGGCGTGTATGACATAAGTACCAAAACTGCGATCATGAGTCCTAATACCGTCAACTGTTTTGTTGATAATTTTTTTGTTTTCATTTCTCTATCCCTTATGCTGAATGTTAATATTTACCATAGAGATAGTACCACAGCACAAGGCACACCGCAAGGAAGAACTTTATTTGGTCATCAGACGATAAGATACGGAATCCGCCAACTGCTCTAAAGTTCTTGTAGCACAGGTCTTGACATCCTCCATATCCAGATACTGTCCTCTGTTGTAACCGCGATAAGTAACCGTCTTACTTCCGTCTGCATTTTCTGTCACCGTAGCGATTCCTTCTTCTATTTTTTTCTGCACTTGGTCGGAAAGTTCCACACCAGGAGCAACCGTCGTTGCGACCCAGTCCGGGCCTTGTGCATCCGGTTCAAAGGCATTCCAGAACTCAACTACATTTTTAAAGAATCCACCATAGACCTTAAATTCCTGTTCACGCACATAGCCGTTGTCTGCAAACTCTGCCGGCGTTCCGTGTACGGCTACCTTTAAAAACTGGCTGCGATATCCTCCCATGATCAGATCATTTCCTGCTGCAAGGTCAAGATGTTTTTGACTCTTTGAACCCCAGTCTGTCATAACCAGTCCTCGGAATCCCCACTCACCGCGCAGTACATTTGTGATCAGTTCATAACTTGATGATGTGTGCGTGCCATTTAAGCAGTTGTAACTGGTCATCACGGTCTTTGGATCTGCTTCGCGCACGCAGATTTCAAACCCTCGGAGATAAATCTCTCGCAGTGCACGCTCTGTCACCGTGTTGTTTTCCCGCGTTCGATCCTCCTCCTGGTTGTTCGTTGCAAAGTGTTTGATGGAAACACCTGCGCCCGGAGTCTTCTGCACACCGATCGTCATGGCAGCAGCCATTTTACCGGAAAGAAGCGGATCTTCAGAAAAATATTCAAAGGCACGACCGCCTAAAGGATCTCTGTGAATGTTCATACCAGGACCTAGGATAATGCTATGGCTGTATGCTTCCAACTCTTTTCCAATGCCACTTCCCATCAGATCTGACAGGTCGTTGTCCCATGTCTGTGCTAGAACCATACCTACCGGATATCCTGTCACGCCCATAAACGGCAGATGACAGCCCGCCGGACCATCCGTCACTTTCCAGTTTGGAATACCAAGAGAATCTACATACAATGCTGTGGTAGAGCCGGAAGAAGTCGGACCACCTACCGGCTTATACTTTCTGTTGGTTCTCTTTGGAACAGAATGTGGCACCTCATCAGCTGCGCCCGCTACCAGACGAAAAAGCACTTCCTCGTCCAAGGAATCCACAAAATCAGCCATAGGCACACGTTTTTCCACAACATCGATAAAAGTAGCCTTGGCATTGCCTTTGCCGGAAACACGTTTTTCAACCGGCTTGGCTGCGCCGTCAACAGTCTGACAATCTGCCGCTGATAGTTGGATCATTTTCAAGTTTCCGCTCTCGGCCTGATTTCTTGCTTCTGCCGTTTCCTTTTGTACACGTTCTATACATGCCTGTGGTGTCGTAAGGACATCCATCTCACGATCTGCCTGCAATTGATTGCTTACCTGACGCAGTCTTGCTGTCGCATCTAGGCAAAGTAATGCCGCCACTGCCGTATTCTTAGAATCGCTTCCCAGACGGATCAGATAATCTCCGGCTTCCATGATAAAAGCTGCGGTTTCCATATCATAACTTGCTAAAGATTCCGTTGGAATTTTAAGGGTAAGTTCCTCTGCTTCTCCTGCTGCAAGTGCTTTCGTCTTGCCATAGGCTTTTAATTCCTGATATGGTTTGCAAAGTTTACCATTTGGTGTGCTCACATAAACCTGTGCCACAAAACGTGATCTTATAGGACCAACATTTTTTACCTTAACCTTTAATGTGACCTCTTTCCAATCTGCTGCGATCTCCACCAGTTCATACTCCGGTTTGCCATAAGAAAGTCCATAACCAAACGGATAGAGTGGTTCTACGCCAAAACTGTCAAAATAGCGGTAACCGACAAAAATATCCTCCACGTAATCTTCCTGCAGATTGTTGCCGTCATTGGAACCAAAAGTAGCACTTGCCGGATTATCCTGGTAATTTTTTGCCCAGGTATCGGTCAGATGACCGGATGGACTGCTTTTTCCTGTCAGAATATCTGCCAGCGCATTTCCGGCCTCCATACCTGCCTGTCCTAAAAGAAGTGCCGCATCAATTCCTTCGATCTCCCCGATAAAATTAGCGTCAATCACACAAGTATTCAGTACGATAATGGTATGTTCAAAGGATGCTGCAATCTTTTTTATGTTATCCATTTCCCGATCAGACAGATAATAATCCCCTTTTTTTGCACGTCGATCATGATTCTCTCCGGCATTTCTTCGGACAACATAAAGCGCCGTCTTTGCACTACTACTTTCTTTGATATCTGCATCTGTCACTTCAATATCATCAATCAGAATGCTAAGGCCAGACCATGACCGATCCAGTTTGGACAAAGTCTTATCTTCCTTATTTGCTTTTTTACTGGCCTCCTGATAACGCTTTAACCAGTTTTTTGATGTAATTTGAATGCCTGCATTTTCCAATCCCTGCATGACATTTATCGTATAAGGTGCCATAACATAACCAGAGCCGGATCCGCACACAATGGTATCCACTGCGCCCGCCCCAAAAAGTGCCAGTTCTTTTTCAGCCAGCGGCAATAGATCCCCCTCATTCTTCAACAGCACAATACCGTCTGCTGCGATCTTTCTTGCATCCTGCATATGCTCCGGATATGGATGTTTTGCTGCTTTTCCGGTGATAAAGCCAATCGCCTGCCGAATATCCATAATAAAAACCTCCTGCCTGTTTTTTTATTATTTTAACATCTTAAAGATACAAAAAGAATATTCATTTTATATGATTGATTTACTTAATAAACATAATGTATACTTAAAGACTCTATCCGGGATTATCTGCATCGGAAAATATCATCATAAGCACTCATGCACGCCCCTATGTTTATGATTCACTATTGACCCGGTAGTATTCCCATGCACATTGTGCTATCATAGATTACTGAACCAAAACACATTTTAACAGAAAGAAAAACACATGAAGATAAAAAATACACTCAGCATACTTCTTTGCATCATCACCATCGCTCTTACTCTTATTTTCCATGAGCGTTTGGAAGAAAAAATACCGCATCTGCATGCACAAAATGTAAACGCTGCCGAGGATTTCTTGCCAGATTCACTGTATGCCGGCATTGTTTCCCAGACCTATCAATACAACCACAAAATCATAACCGGAGAGATTTCTCTCGATGATATTGCTCCTTTTTCCGAAGACCAGGTCTACACCTTTTTACAGGGACACCGTGCCTGGAGCGCCGGTGCCACATGGTCTGGCCAATGGTGTCAGAAATACGCCAAGGGACAGTATTTCAGTGGTTTTGGCTGTGGTTTCTGCTGTGTTGCCAATGTCTATAGCACCCTTTCGCCTTACACTTGCTCTCCCCTTGACGTCTACGATTATGCCTATAAGGAAACCGGCTATGCTCCTACCAAGGCATCCGCAGCTTTGGATTGGGGCAATATGAAAGTCATTCTTCGAGATATGGGAATGGACTGCGATGTGTATTATAAGGCGAACGACTATGCAGATTTTCAAAAGCAGGTAAAGACCAGCAAGATGACCATCGCCCTCGTCAGCAGTGCCAATGATGACAAACTCTGGCAAAGAGTTCCGGGTCACTATGTGACGCTCTGCCTCTATAACCCCACGGATGACACGATTCTCCTAGGTGACCCGGGATCTCCGACCAACAACCGGTCGCGCGTTCCCCTATCCTACGTTTATGACGCACTAAAAACGACCAGCAAGTTTCAATACCTACTGGTCGATGATTACGCAGAGGCAGACAATACTTGGCTGCATGACGGGATCGATGACAACTGGATCGCACCGGAGAATTTATAAATCTACCGATATTCCATGTCGGCGTAGACAGAGGCTACTGTAGTTCTGGCGGATTGCTGCTGAAGGACGAATATTCATATTGGCACCTCCTTGAAATAGCTGCGATAGTAATATTCTACTCATCTCATACAACAAATACAGAAAAATTGATCAGATTGGTTCTTAATGAAAAAACCTATCCCTCCAGATCTAGGCGCATATAGATCAGTTCCTGATATCCACTCATTCTGGAACAAAAGCCCTTGGGATTGCGTCCATATTCCACAAAACCCAGTTTCTGGTATAAGTGGATGGCAGATACATTATCCGCTACCACATCTAATTCCACTTGCGCATAGCCTGCATCTTTTGCACACTGCACACAGGCTTTGGTCAATGCCGTACCAAGTCCCAGTCCCCAGTATTCCTTTACAAGGCAAATACCAAATTCTGCCCGATGGCTGACTTTGTGACATGCGCCCACAGCATCGATCCCTGCCATTCCTACCACCTGATTTCCCACCAACGCAAGGATTTCCACCTCATTTGCACTTGCTGTTTTTCTTTCCAAAAACTCGCTTTCCTGTTCAGCATCCATAGAGGACTCATCCGGATAAGATAGAAGGAAATCTGTTTCTTCATGCGTAAGGTTAAAAACTTCCAGCGCTGCCTGCCCATCAGAAGCCACTCCACTTCTTAAAATTGCCGCCTGTCCATTTTTCATGATCAAATTTTTTCTGTATTGCATACCTGTTCCTTTCGTGTCATGTACTTTTTATCCATCATAACACAAAGAATAAAAGCATTGGTGAGTTCTCTATTTTATCAAGATCATCAATGCTTTTTCCTCGTTTTTTCTCCGTGAAATCTTACGATTTTCCTACAAATATTTTAGGTCTGTGGTAAGTCAGCCAATGATTTTGCCAGTTCTTCATCGGTCGGGATGTAATCGCCCATCTCGCCGTCATTGTATTTCTGGTATGCCACCATATCAAAGTAACCGGTTCCCGTCAAGCCAAAGACAATATTCTTTTCTTCTCCGGTCTCCTTGCAGCGCAGGGCTTCATCAATAGCAACCTTGATGGCGTGGCTGCTTTCCGGTGCCGGTAAAATACCCTCCACTCTGGCAAACTGCTCTGCTGCTTTAAAGACTTCAGTCTGCTCTACGGAACGGGCCTCCAACAATCCCTGATCGTATAATTCGGATACGATGGAACTCATGCCATGATAACGCAGGCCACCGGCATGGTTGGCAGACGGAATAAATTCACTTCCCAAGGTGTACATCTTTGCCAGCGGGGTAACCTTTCCGGTATCGCAGAAGTCATATGCATATTTACCTCTTGTCAGGCTCGGACAACTTGCCGGCTCCACTGCGATGATCTGGTAATCATTCTCGCCCCTTAACATTTCGCCCACAAATGGGGAGATCAGACCGCCCAGATTGGAACCGCCTCCGGCGCATCCGATGATAACATCTGCTTTGACGCCATATTTATCCAGAGCTGTTTTGGTCTCTAAACCAATGACAGACTGATGTAACAAAACCTGTGCCAAAACGGAGCCTAACACATATCGGTAACCTTCCTGCTTGGTCTCAGCCTCGACTGCTTCGGAAATAGCACATCCCAGACTTCCGGTCGTTCCCGGAAATTCTGCATTGATCTTTCTTCCGATCTCCGTTGTCATGGAAGGGGAAGGTGTTACCGTCGCACCATAGGTTCTCATTACCTCCCGGCGGAATGGCTTTTGCTCATAAGAACATTTCACCATATAGACCTGACAATCCAGATCAAAATAAGAGCATGCCATGGAAAGTGCTGTTCCCCATTGTCCGGCTCCGGTCTCTGTCGTCACGCCCTTCAGACCCTGCTTCTTAGCATAATATGCCTGGGCTATGGCGGAGTTCAACTTGTGACTGCCGGATGTATTGTTGCCCTCAAACTTATAGTAAATATGTGCCGGTGTGCCAAGTTTTTCCTCCAGGCAATAGGCTCTTACTAAAGGCGATGGGCGGTACATTTTATAAAAATTCCGGATCTCTTCCGGGATATCAAAATACGCTGTCGTATCATCCAGTTCCTGCTTTGCCAGTTCCGTGCAGAATACCGCTTCCAGATCCTCAACGGTCATAGGCTGCAAGGTTGCAGGGTTTAAGAGTGGTGCAGGTTTCTTCTTCATATCTGCTCTAACGTTATACCATTGCTTTGGCATCTCCTGTTCATCCAGATAAATCTTGTAGGGAATTGTTGTCTTGTTCATGTTTCTTCCTTTCCTTGCTTTGCGAAATTTATTTACATGGAATGAGAGTGTGCGCTTACCTGATCTGATTAGCGGTCGTCAAATACACCATATAAATGCGTGTATTTTCCTCGTTGCCATAACAAAAAAACTCCCGTCCTAAATACATAGGACAGAAGTTATACTCCTGCGGTGCCACCTAATTTCATCCTGCTTCGGACAGAATACCCTCATTTATGTACCAACATACATAATCTGCTGTAACGTGCATCCCACGTCTCCCCTACTCGCCTGTGCTTTCAGTTCGCCCTCTGCAGTCCATTCTAGCACCCTTTCACCACTGTTATCCCACCACCAACAGTTCTCTGTGCACTTCCAAATGCTATACTCGTCTGCATCATCGGTTTTAATATAGTGACAGGATAATACATTAGTGCGGTAAAGTCAAGAGGTTTCTAAAAAAATATCTCCCCACCATACGGTAGGGAGATAAATTACATATGAATCCGCAATTACTTATTAGCAATAGCTGCCTGTGCTGCTGCCAAACGTGCAATAGGTACACGGAATGGTGAGCAAGATACATAGTCAAGACCGATCTTGTGGCAGAACTCAACGGAAGAAGGATCTCCACCATGCTCTCCACAGATACCAACATGAAGTGCCGGGTTGACTGGCTTACCAAGTTTGATAGCAGTCTCCATCAACTTACCAACACCTGTCTGGTCTAACTTAGCAAATGGATCGTTCTCAAAGATCTTCTTGTCATAGTAAGCATCTAAGAACTTACCAGCATCATCACGAGAGAATCCAAATGTCATCTGTGTCAGATCGTTTGTACCAAAGCAGAAGAAGTCTGCTTCCTTAGCGATCTCGTCAGCAGTAAGTGCTGCTCTTGGGATCTCAATCATAGTACCAACTTCGTATTCTAATGTGACGCCTGCTGCTGCAATTTCAGCGTCTGCTGTCTCAACAACGACTTTCTTAACATACTTCAATTCTTCCACTTCACATACAAGTGGGATCATGATCTCAGGCTTAATGTTCCAGTCAGCATGCTCTTTCTGAACTTCGATTGCTGCACGGATAACAGCCTTTGTCTGCATCTTGGCGATTTCAGGATAAGTAACAGCAAGACGGCATCCTCTGTGACCCATCATTGGGTTGAACTCATGGAGTCCATCGATGATTGTCTTGATCTGCTCTACAGTCTTGCCCTGAGCATCTGCTAACTTCTTGATGTCTGCTTCTTCTGTAGGAACGAACTCATGAAGAGGTGGATCCAAGAAACGAATGGTAACCGGGCATCCTTCCAATGCTTCATAAAGAGCCTTGAAATCTCCCTGCTGATATGGAAGAATCTTCTCAAGTGCTGCTTCTCTTTCTTCTACTGTATCAGAACAGATCATCTCACGGAATGCTGCGATTCTGTCTTCTTCAAAGAACATATGCTCTGTACGGCAGAGTCCGATGCCTTCTGCTCCAAGTTCGCGTGCCTTCTTAGCATCTGCAGGAGTATCTGCATTTGTACGAACCTTTAACTTTCTATACTTGTCAGCCCAAGCCATTACACGACCGAACTCACCAGCGATGGTTGCATCAACTGTCTTGATCTCGCCATCGTAGATATTTCCTCATGTACCATCGATAGAGATGTAATCTCCTTCGTGGAATTCCTTGCCTGCAAGTGTGAACTTCTTGTTCTCCTCGTCCATAGCAATGTCGCCACAACCAGACACACAACAGGTTCCCATACCACGGGCAACAACTGCTGCATGTGATGTCATACCACCACGAACAGTCAGGATACCCTGAGAAGCCTTCATACCTGTGATGTCCTCTGGTGAAGTCTCAAGACGAACAAGTACGACCTTCTCGCCACGCTCGTTCCAAGCCTCAGCATCTTCTGCTGTAAAGACGATCTTACCACAAGCTGCTCCAGGAGATGCTCCTAAGCCCTTTCCAAGTGGTGTTGCAGCCTTAAGTGCTGCTGCATCAAACTGTGGATGAAGAAGTGTATCCAGGTTACGAGGATCGATCATTGCTACTGCTTCTTCTTCTGTCTTATGTCCTTCGTCAACAAGATCACATGCGATCTTAAGAGCAGCCGGAGCTGTTCTCTTACCATTACGGCACTGCATATGTTCCTATATTATAAACAGAATTTCAGGACTCTGCCAAGTA
The DNA here is from genome assembly GCF_014287435.1 of Roseburia lenta. Taxonomy (GTDB): domain Bacteria; phylum Bacillota; class Clostridia; order Lachnospirales; family Lachnospiraceae; genus Pararoseburia; species Pararoseburia lenta. Next base: position 101,677 of record NZ_JACOPG010000004.1, on the reverse strand, counting down.
CTTTATGCTCGAGGCATCTGCAGTATCTGTTCGAATGACCTTATATTTCAAATCCTATCCCTCCCGCAGCATCTGTCTTAAATCATCAAATGTTCCACTAATCGGTGCCACTCTATCAGTTCTTACAATACCTCTCTTTCTTCATAGTCACATTATATTCTAATTTGCATATCTTATATATCATTTCTGTATATAGAAAAAGTGTGCTTTACCGCACACTCTTTGCTATAAATATACTCTTAAATCACTACACAAATCAGTTTCCAAATTGATCAATTTCTTCGTGATTGCCTTTGCCCTATCATCCGCTGCCTTATACTGATTTAAATACCGACTCAAAGATTTCACTCCCATATTACATCCGTCCGTCATAAGTTCCGCAATGGTTTCATCCGATGTATTCATCGCAAGTCTCATATTCGTTTTGATCCAAGACATTCCTTGCGCCATTACGTTCGGCTCCTTAGTGACATGTATGAACATTTATTTTAGTTCAAAACTATAAAAATCTAGATATCCCTTACCCTTGTATTCAAAGTAAAGTGCACTATTCTTTTTTGGAACAGTTAAAGAGTCTTTTACACAGCAAAAATTCTTCTTGTCATTCACAACTATAGCGATCTTTCCTAGTATATTTTTCTTGTCAGCGTCATCGTATATGTAGAAATACCCATTAGCCTTTCCACGAATCTTTACAGAAATCGAATCCGGCTCATAGCTTTCAAAATCAAAATACCGAAATCCAGCAACAGCACCATCTTTCATATTCTGAATGTATTGGTTTGGATTGTCCTCGCGATCTAATCCGTCTTGCATAAAGGCTGGATGCTCTTTGTTTTGGACCAGTTTATGAGCAGACCAAGTCGGACCTTTCTTTGAATACAAATGACAGGCTATCCTTGCCTCATATTCACCAACTCCCATCAGAGGGCCGTCATTAAGACCGCAACTTGTAAGTTCGGCATATTCAAATTTTCCGTTTTTAAACTTTATCTCCTCTGCATACCCCTGTCTGGAAAACATATTTCTGGCAGTATGTCTATGTCCAAAAACATAATACCTGTCCTTTATCTTTTCTACACTACCATGATTATTTCCAATGTAATTCTTGACTTCGTATCCCAATGGCTTAGCATAACTTTTTGTAGATGTAAAGCCAAGAGGACCCACATCACCATTAGAAGTTAATACACCACCATAAGTAAAATCTCCATCTGGTCTGTCAGATACAGCCCAACACAACTCGTGACTCTGCACGGATGAATAAATAAAATAGTATTTATCGTCAAATTTTCTAATGGAATTTGCCTCAAAAAACTCATGGTTCTCAAAGCCCGTGCCTGCAGAATCCATTATATTTGGTAATAATCTAACCGGTTCTTGTTTCATCGTAAGCATATCGGTCTCAAGTTCCACAAAATAAGAACTATCTCTGAAATGTCGCTTATACTCACTCTTGGCCATTTTTTCCATCATAGGTCCCTGACCTGCGTAAAGATATACTCTGCCATCGTCTACAAGAATACCCGGATCAAACGGCATAAAATCCTGCGGTCTTCTCCCCCAGTATTCACCATTTTTATCCTGCACACAACCTAAAAAATGATATTTTCCAGCCGGGCTATCACACACAGCCACACCAATTTTGTTGTCGTTTTCAAGACCATAGTAGAGATAATATTTTCCATCTACTCCTCTTGCCACATCCGGAGCATACATCACCTTATCTCCATTTGCATTGTCAATATCCTGCGTCTTTTTATATATAACTCCTTCATATCTCCAATCAGCCAAATCATCAACTGGAGTTGACCATGCCACATAGTCATTTTCACAAAATCTTTTGCCATTAAACTTGTCATGAGAACCATAAATATATAATCTGTCCCCAAAAACATGTGGTTCTCCATCCGGCACATATTCATAACTTGGTAAATATGGATTAAATGCTTGCTTTTTCATGTTTGTTCTCCTTCTTGTATCACTGTCTTGAAATTTCACTGTAGTGATTTCTTACATCTGCTGATGGTCTCCTGTAATACCTGCATATTCCTCTCCTTCGTCATAGTCCTAGTATATCCTAATTTGCATATCGTATCAATCATTTCTGTATAAAAAACAGCCCTGCATTGAGTGCAGGGCTGACTCTCAAAATCCTTATTTGAATTTGAATTTTAAATTACTTATTAGCGATTGCTGCCTGTGCTGCTGCCAAACGTGCAATAGGTACACGGAATGGTGAGCAAGATACATAGTCAAGACCGATCTTGTGGCAGAACTCAACGGAAGAAGGATCTCCACCATGCTCTCCACAGATACCAACATGAAGTGCCGGGTTGACTGGCTTACCAAGTTTGATAGCAGTCTCCATCAACTTACCAACACCTGTCTGGTCTAACTTAGCAAATGGATCGTTCTCAAAGATCTTCTTGTCATAGTAAGCATCTAAGAACTTACCAGCATCATCACGAGAGAATCCAAATGTCATCTGTGTCAGATCGTTTGTACCAAAGCAGAAGAAGTCTGCTTCCTTAGCGATCTCGTCAGCAGTAAGTGCTGCTCTTGGGATCTCAATCATAGTACCAACTTCGTATTCTAATGTGACGCCTGCTGCTGCAATTTCAGCGTCTGCTGTCTCAACAACGACTTTCTTAACATACTTCAATTCTTCCACTTCACATACAAGTGGGATCATGATCTCAGGCTTAATGTTCCAGTCAGCATGCTCTTTCTGAACTTCGATTGCTGCACGGATAACAGCCTTTGTCTGCATCTTGGCGATTTCAGGATAAGTAACAGCAAGACGGCATCCTCTGTGACCCATCATTGGGTTGAACTCATGGAGTCCATCGATGATTGTCTTGATCTGCTCTACAGTCTTGCCCTGAGCATCTGCTAACTTCTTGATGTCTGCTTCTTCTGTAGGAACGAACTCATGAAGAGGTGGATCCAAGAAACGAATGGTAACCGGGCATCCTTCCAATGCTTCATAAAGAGCCTTGAAATCTCCCTGCTGATATGGAAGAATCTTCTCAAGTGCTGCTTCTCTTTCTTCTACTGTATCAGAACAGATCATCTCACGGAATGCTGCGATTCTGTCTTCTTCAAAGAACATATGCTCTGTACGGCAGAGTCCGATGCCTTCTGCTCCAAGTTCGCGTGCCTTCTTAGCATCTGCAGGAGTATCTGCATTTGTACGAACCTTTAACTTTCTATACTTGTCAGCCCAAGCCATTACACGACCGAACTCACCAGCGATGGTTGCATCAACTGTCTTGATCTCGCCATCGTAGATATTTCCTGTTGTACCATCGATAGAGATGTAATCTCCTTCGTGGAATTCCTTGCCTGCAAGTGTGAACTTCTTGTTCTCCTCGTCCATAGCAATGTCGCCACAACCAGACACACAACAGGTTCCCATACCACGGGCAACAACTGCTGCATGTGATGTCATACCACCACGAACAGTCAGGATACCCTGAGAAGCCTTCATACCTGTGATGTCCTCTGGTGAAGTCTCAAGACGAACAAGTACGACCTTCTCGCCACGCTCGTTCCAAGCCTCAGCATCTTCTGCTGTAAAGACGATCTTACCACAAGCTGCTCCAGGAGATGCTCCTAAGCCCTTTCCAAGTGGTGTTGCAGCCTTAAGTGCTGCTGCATCAAACTGTGGATGAAGAAGTGTATCCAGGTTACGAGGATCGATCATTGCTACTGCTTCTTCTTCTGTCTTATGTCCTTCGTCAACAAGATCACATGCGATCTTAAGAGCAGCCGGAGCTGTTCTCTTACCATTACGGCACTGCAGCATGTATAACTTCTTGTTTTCTACGGTAAATTCCATATCCTGCATGTCATGGTAGTGATTCTCAAGAGTCTCACATACCTGAATGAACTCTGCATATGCTTCTGGGAATTCCTGCTCCATCTGAGCGATCGGCATTGGTGTACGAACACCGGCAACTACGTCCTCGCCCTGGGCATTGATCAGGAACTCACCCATCAACTTCTTCTCACCTGTAGCAGGATCACGTGTAAATGCAACACCTGTACCGGACTCATCATTTAAGTTACCAAATACCATTGGCATTACGTTAACTGCTGTTCCCCAAGAGTAAGGGATGTCGTTGTCACGACGATATACGTTTGCACGTGGGTTGTCCCAAGAACGGAATACAGCCTCGATTGCTAACTTCAACTGCTCTACAGGATCAGAAGGGAAGTCCTGTCCTAACTGGTTCTTGTACTCAGCCTTGAACTGCTCTGCTAATTCCTTGAGGTCAGCAGCGGTAAGTTCAACGTCATACTGAACGCCTCTTTCTTCCTTCATCTTGTCGATCAACTGCTCGAAATACTTCTTACCAACTTCCATAACAACGTCTGAGAACATCTGGATGAAACGTCTGTAAGAGTCATATACGAAACGCTCGAACTTCGGATCAGGGTTACCAGCGATCATTGCTGCTACTACCTCATCATTCAGTCCTAAGTTAAGAATTGTATCCATCATACCAGGCATAGATGCTCTAGCACCGGAACGAACGGAAACAAGAAGAGGGTTCTTCAGATCGCCGAATTTCTTTCCGTTGATCTCCTCCATTTTCTTAACGCCTTCCATAGCCTGTGCCATGATCTCGTCGTTGATCTTGCGTCCGTCCTCATAATACTGAGTACAAGCCTCCGTTGTGATTGTGAATCCCTGTGGTACCGGAAGACCGATATCAGTCATCTCTGCAAGGTTGGCACCTTTACCACCAAGAAGATTACGCATGGTCATGTCGCCTTCACTAAACATGTAGACCCATTTGTTTGCCATTTTCAATTTCCTCCTAAAAAATACTTTGTGTCCTTCAACTCATTCGTATCTGAATGCATATGGAACACACCACTCCATGTGCTAAGCCGCACATAATTGATTTTAGCATAATTTCCAATTTATTCAATATCTAATCTTCTTTATTATGACAAATTTATCCAACAGACAGAGCCATCTTCTTCTCTTTCTTATTCACCTTCCATAAATAAGTAAGAATTCACACAAGCAAAAACCAGCTTTTCAACACCTGTTTGTGTAAAAAGCTGGTTTTTGATACATTATTTTTTAAAAACGATATTTACCGCTGCCGATATTTTTTATCTGTCCTTTCCAATAAACTGTTGCACTTGCATTACATGGAATTTGTACATCCAAGACATCCTGTGTCCATTCCACTGTAATCGGTCCTGCTTCGCTGACATAGGTACATTTGCATTGTGTCAAACGGTCATCCATATTTGGTCGGATAATAATGTGGGAATATCCTGGTGTATCGGTGTCGATACCAGCCACATAACGGCAGATCCAATCATAAACACAACCGAATGCGTAGTGATTATAACTGATATATGCGCCTGTATGTTTAGCATCGTCTGCATCCCATCCCTCCCAGATGGTTGTTGCTCCATGATCTACCTCATACAACCAGGAAGGTCTTTTATCCTGCCACAAAATCTCATATGCCAGTTTTTCTTCTCCCAACTGGCACAACACATCCATCAGATACGGCGTTGCTAAAAAGCCGGTATCCAGACAATTTCCATTCTTTTTTACCAAAGAAATCAGTTTTTCCTTATAAGCTTCTTTCAAATCATCCGGAACAAGATCAAATGCAAAAGCTAGCACATACGCCCCCATCAGATAATCTGGCAGCATATCCCGGCGGATAATACCCCCAACAATCGCCTGCTTCATTTTCGCAGCAATCCCACCATAATAGGAAGACATCTCTTCATCTTCTAAAATATGGCAGATTTCTCGCATTTTAACCATAGTCATATAGCCAAAGAATGGTGCAATATAGAATGCCGACTCTTTACACATGCCATACGGATCGCCGGTTGTATTCGGTCTGCTTGGCACCAGCCACTCTCCAAAATGGAATCCTGTATCCCATATTTTTTCATCATATTCCTTCGGAATCCCCCAGGTTCCTTCCTTCTGTGATGCAGTTCTTATAATATTATCTGCCCACTTTTTCATAGCATCATAGTTTTCAGTCAGTACACTGGTATCTCCTGTCATCTGATACATATCATATGGAACCCAGACAATGGCATCACTCCATCCTGCAACACCGGTAATATCCGCATCGCCAAAAGTCTGACAGACATTCCGAAGCATGCCATCATATAACTGCATATAAGGCGAAACAATCATAACCGTTCCATCTGCTGTCTGATCCATACGCACAGAGTGTAGCCAGCTTTTCAAAAATGGCGTCATCTGTTCATTCAACATTGCTGTTCTCGCATAAATCAGAATATCTCCCGTCCATCCGGCCTTTTCCCTGGAAGGGCAATCGGTAGGGACCGACATCATATTGCTGTACTGTGACCAGCGAATATTCTGGTAAAGACGATTTAAGCGTTCATCTGAACATACAAAGTCTCCCGCATTTTCTTTCTGGCTTGTCAATAAAACAGCCGTAAAGTCTTCCTTTCTTGCATCCGGCATACCGGTTACACGAATATAGCGAAAACCATGAAATGTAAACAACGCTTCATGTTCTATCGGTCTGCCATCCGATACCACGGTATCTTTCTGTGGTGCAAACATGGTATTAATATAATTTTCATTTTCATCCAATGTCTCAAAATATTCAAAAACAACTTGCTGTCCCTGCGGCACATCTACGTGGATTCTGGCTCTGCCTGCCATAACCTGACCAAAATCTACCACCATTTCCCCTGCCGGTGTCACCATAAGATCAATTGCCGGAATCAAACGGTAAGGAATGACCGGATCCAATGGTTGGGCCTTTAGAAATTCATACCCATAGTCCTTAATATTAACCGGCTGCTCTTCCTGTTTTTCCAGCGTAAAATCCTGTTTTTCCCCTTGGTAGAGATCCGAATAAACAATATAATCGGTCCGGCATGTCTCACTTCCATCTGAAAAAAACCACTCGCGGCTTTCATCCTCATATTCCACCCGCATCTGATAAATGACAGATGGTTCCTCATGGTGTTCTTTCATAACCGGTCTTGCCTGGGCACTAAAGTACCACCCATCTCCTACATACATTTCCAATATATTTTCTGCATCCTGTAAGAGTTCTGTTACATCATATGTCTGATAGTACATCAGACGATCATATGGTGTAAATTCCGGAGCCATTTCTCTGTTATCCGGTCTCTTTCCATTTACATATAACCGGTATACCCCATGAGCAGATGCATATAGAACTGCTTTTTTAACTTTCCGGTTCAACGAAATTTTTCTGGTAAACATAACCGCAGGATATGTTGCACCAAATTTATACTCATTAGCAGCTTTTCTTGTAAACGGACATTCCACCCAGCAGGCTTTCCAGTCCTTTTTATCCAAAAAGGCTGTAGTAAAAGCAGACGTCTTCTCTGCCATATCTCCATGATTATCCCAGACTTTGACACTCCAGGTGTAGTCCACACAGGATGCCAGCATATCTCCCTGGTATTTGATAAAATTCTGTTTTGGCGATACGACAATCCCGGAATCCCACACAGTCTTTTGCGCATCTTTTACAATAATCTGATACTTTTCCTGCAATTCGTTCTGTGCATCACTCTCTATCTTCCATGAAAATTCCGGCATTTCATCGATAACCGGTTGATTCCTGTGCAAAACTTTTAATTCGTGTAATTTCATACTATTCTAGTCCCTTTCCAACTTGTTCCAAAAAGCAAATGCCCGATCCACCCAGCCAACTGCCTCCGTATTTGTTCCCAATCCAAATCCATGCAACCCATGCTGCGGATGTTCATAACAATATGGTATCTGCAGCGTTTGTAATTGTTCTATGAACACCTGACTGTTCCATACCGGTACGGTTGGATCGTCTTCTGCCTGCACCACAAATGCCGGTGGATATGTTATATCCATATGTTGTTCAACATTATAAACGTCACACACCTTCTGGCTATGATCCTTTCCCAGATAACCGGAAAGCATCATAGCGCGAATAGGAAGCGGTGCCAGGGAGACTGTCTTCCATACATCAATCATAGGATATGCCAGGAGGATGATATCCGGTTTTGACACCTGATATGCAGCATACCCCAGTTCCGGTGTGCCCCAGCAGGCTGCCAGATGTCCACCTGCCGAAAAGCCTCCAACTGCATAATGTTCCATATTGATTCCCAGTGTATCCTGATGTTGCATCAGGAACTGGCAGGCTGCACCCATATCCTCCATTGGACGTGGAAACAAAGCCTTGCCATCTGCCACCCGATAATTCAAGCAAAAAGCGTCTACGCCAAGTTCAGCCAATCTGGCTGCCACCGGAAAGGATTCCACCATAGAACAAACACTTCCATAAGCGCCACCTGCTGCAAGAATAATCGTCTTTCGCGACCCATTATTGCATTGTTTTGCAGGAAAATAGATTAGTTTTACACATTCCTTATCCGGACTTTCCTGCACTTCTTTGGAATCGTACACATCAAATAACACCTGACCGCCAGATGCACAGATTTGTTCCAATTGGCGCAGACCATATACCATATCCTCGGCTGCCCAGGTTGGATTTTTCTGTTCTATCTCTTTCAGACATGTAGCATCTTTTTTAAAATTCCCGGCGCCATCTCCCACCTGATTATAAATAAAATAAGGAAACAAGGTTTTTAAATCCTTATGTTTTCTAAGGTCTTCTACCTTCGTATTCTCTGTAATCATCAACGTAATCCCTTCTCTCTCAGTTCCTTCTGAATTTCTGCGATTCCATTTTTCTCCAGATCTATCTTATAAAAACATAATGCTGCAAGGGCAAATAAAATAGCCGGATAGAAGCTGGACAATATGCGAATCATGAAAATGGCAGAAACCGGCTGACTTACCAGCGTCTCGGCAGAACTGCTGACATATCCTGACACCGCCAGCATAACGCCTGAAATACCTGCTGCCAGACCAATACCTATTTTTCCACCCATAGTAGCGGCTGATGAGATTGTTCCATCCATCGGTTTTCCACAACGATACAATGCATAATCACAGATTTCACCGGTCAATGGGATTAAAGAAATTGTAAACGGTACCACTGCTATACTGGCAACGGATTTCGCTAACATAAATAGTGCAAGATTATCGTTGGCAAAGAAAATAATCGTATGTCCAACAGCTGCAAGAAGCATACCACCAACAACGCAGTTTCGTTTTCCAAATTTGTTCATCATTGGCACAGCAAATGGAAGTAGGAAAATCATAATCATTCCCGGCAGATTGATGAGTGTCGTAACCCCCACATCATGGAACACATATTTTGCATAATAGGTTGCCACTGGTGCAGATGTCAAATTGTAGAGAATTGTCCCGAGTGCAAGGAAAATAAAATACTTGTTATGTAATAACTCATGTAAAGTCTCTTTCACCGGCTGTTTTTCTACCAACTGTTCCTTAGATCTTTCCGTAACTGTCTCTCGAACACAGGCAACGCCAATAATGGAAGCCACAATAGACATAACGGCAAAAATTAAGGTTGCCGTAGTATATGCTGCCTGGCTCTCGTGCATAGCAGATAAAATCTTCGGAACCACCAATCCGATAATAACAACAGGAACCAAAGTACCATAAGCAGAAAATACACCGAGTACACCTCGCTTTTTAGAATCTGCAGTCAAAAGGTTGTTTAGCGTTCCACAGGAAACACTTGCCATAGTTCCGAAGAATGGATTGGCAAGAAAATACATACCTGCACAAAATGCCACCTTTGCGCTGGTAGATAGCGATGCCGGACAAGAAAATAAAAGCATGATCGATACACCAATTCCTATGCCGCCTGCTAAAACCCACGGACGAGCCTTTCCTAATCTGGTATTGGTTCTGTCCACAATCATTCCCATAATAATATCTGTCACACCATCAGTAATCTTTGTAATCATGAGAATCATTGCAACTGCACCCATAGAAATTCCTACTGTATCTGTATAATACAAATTGATATACCCAGGTACATATCCGGTTGCGACTGCACTGACCATAGCGCAGAACATGATTCCGATTTTCTGATTCGCACCTAATTTTTCTGTCATTGTAACAGTTTCATCTAATTTTTCTTTTTTCATTCTTCTTCTCCTTTTTGATACTGATCCTCCGGTATAACAAAATCAAAAAATTCCACATCTTCTTCTGTTTCCCCTAACAGAATGCGGCGAAAGATTCTGCCATCCACCGGAGATTCCCATTTTTCCTGTGTACTCGCAATATTGCCTCTTATATTTGCAATCATCCTTGCCGGCATATCTGCCGGGAGTTCCACATCGTCATGGGCAGAAAAGACTCGTGCAATCGGCAATGCCTGCAAAGCCGCCAGATGCTGCAAATATATCTCTAATGGTGTCCAATCAGACATGCCATACAATACTCTCCGTGTAACTGCATCGCCCCCAAACAAGGTTTTTGTCATGGCATCATAAAACACATAACATCCTCTTGTGTGCCCCGGCACATGAATTGGCAATATCTCCCGGTTTCCGAGCGAAATTATCTGTCGATCCACCAACGGATGCAATTGGTAGGGAAGTTTGCTATCCTGGTATCCAGCAGGATCCGGGGCAATACCGCCGCCACAGGCAAGAGCCCAATCCTCTTTTGCCATATAGACCTCTGAAAACTGTGCGTTGCATCCTATGTGATCGATATGGCCATGAGAATTGACCATAATAACCGGCAGCCCAAAAGTTGTTTCTATACTATCCCGAAAAGCAGGATTCTCCGGCACCGGACTATCTATCACCATAACTGCGTGACTTCCGGTTACGACCCAACTTTGCATAATGGCTCCTCCTGCCGTCTGTCTCTGCATCCATCGTTCTGTTCGCAAGGCATAAATTCCATTACCATACTCTGTAAAATAAATCTCATCCATGCTGTTTTATTTCTCCTCCTTCTCCCAGATGGAGGCAACCAATTCTTCTATCTTTGCACTAATATAGGATCCTGACCCCTCCAGATCTGAACGATTTGTCATAAACACAACCTCCAGGTCATCTGCAGGGCTGATAAAAAAATGGGTTCCAAATGCACCACTCCATCCATAAGTACCTTCTGATACTGCAAATCCACCTTTTTCCTTGTCCTGTCGGATCTTCATTCCCAGCCCCCATACAAATCCCTGTTCTGGCTCTAAATGTTCTTTTGGTGCTTCTGTATGTAACAGTTGTACAGTCTCCGGTTTTAATATCCGCTTACCGTGATAAGAACCTTCATGCAACAACATATCACCAAAATGGTCATAATCATGCAGTGTGGAAAATAATCCACCGCAGCCATGTTCAAAAAGTATTTCTTTCTGATGCATGATGCCCTGCATATCTTTTTTTGTTCCTGTAACATTTACCAGTTTGTCTTTCTTTCTTTTATAAACATCTACCAAACGTTTTTTCTGTTCATCGTTCAAAAAGAACGTTGTATCTTTCATGTCAAGCGGCTGGCAAATCTCCTTTTGCATAAAGTCTTCAAAAGGCATCCCTGATACTACAGAAACCAGGTAACCTAAAATATCAAAGCCTGCCAGTGGAGAATATCCTGTTCCTCTTCCCGGCTGGAAGTCCAGAACATAATCTGTATAATGCAGCACAAAATCACGCAAGTTGTCATACTGCTTCTTTTCTTTCATAAGAGCCAGCAGACCTACCAGCCCCTGCTGCAGACCGGAAGAATGAGAAAGTAAATCCCGTATCGTAATCTCACGTTCAGCGTCTGTTCTCTTCACTTTATTCATAGAAAAGGTCAACAGCAAAAGTGGTATCTTTTTCATCTTATCCATAGAAAATTCATACCGTGGATCCTCCATAACCTGCATTCCGGCAAATTCCGGAATATATCTTGATAATGGAGCATCGAGTTCCAACAATCCTTTTTCGATACAAATCATAACAGCCACAGCAGTAATGCACTTTGTCATAGACATCAGTCGATATATGCTGTCCTCTTTGATTTCTTGATTCGTCTCACATCTGCTATATCCCCACCGGTTCTCGTACAGGATCTCATCCCCCCTGCGTACCAAAAGTGCTGCTCCTGATATCTCCTGATTTTTCACATAATCTTGCATGACTTCATTGATTTTATCCATCCCCATGATTTTTCCTCCCTGTATAGTATTATTCTAATAATTCCGGTTATCATCTGCACATACCATCTTGCTCAAAAATCATATAATTTTGCGTTTTGTTTCAGTTCCTTTTTATTCTCATACATCATCTTATCCGCCTGCTCTATCATTTCCTGCAAGGTAGTTTTATCGCTGGCTTGTGCATATCCCACGGCAATCTGAAAAACAAAACGATGTTCCTGCTGTCGAATCCTATCCCATTCCCCTTGTAATTCTTCCAGCATACTCGCAAAGGAATCTTTTGAAATATTTAAAAGTAAAACAACGAATTCATCCCCGCCGATGCGGTAACAACACCCATGAGGTTCTAAAATTTTACGGATGCTTGCTGCTGCTTTCATAATATAATCATCCCCGACCCTGTGCCCCAGGATATCATTACATTGTTTCAGATTATTCAGATCCATCATAAGAACATAGGACGCTGCATCTGTCTTAGAATTTTCCATCAGATACTCTTCATAGGCTGACCGGTTATGTAGCCCTGTCATCTCATCTATATACGCAAGCTGCTTGTAAAGTTCTCCCTCTTCAGCCTGCTTCAATTTATGATTACCCATCCAGACGGTAATCAAAAACAACATAATATCAAGAACCAACAAAGCAAACAGATCCAGATGGGGAAATAATAAAACCCCTAGTATGGTGAGCAGACTCTTTAGTTTCTGCCCCAGATTCAAATGTTTGTAGTGAAGACACAGACAAATGGCAAAAACCAGACACAGACCTGCAAAAACCATATAAGAAGCATACATACAGGCATCCAGTGAAAGTACACCGATCATATGCAGACACAAAATGCCAACAAAAAGCAGATTCATTGCTCTTGTTAACATAGTTGCATGCTTTTTCTTCATATTGGTATTGCATTGCATAAAGCCAATAAAAGGCGTCACGCACAAAATCCCTTGTAGAACTGACAAGTACAGAAAACCCATAGCATTATCATACATAATGGTGGTCATTCTGAAATCATTAACCTTCACCAGGCTAAACAAAATGCAAAACTTTCCAAAATATAAATTACCACTAACTGCCTCTATTCCCGGATCCAATGTCTTAGATAACATGATAGAAATAGCACCTAATATAATCGTTATGGTCAGTATGGTCATACGCGTCATCTCATCTTTCAGAATCATGCGCATAAAACCGTCACCTGTACCATAATAGAACTGTATATTTTTAATTTCATCCTTACCGGCTGTCACAAGCACCTGAATTTTTTTCCCTCCATCTGTTTGCTTGAGAGGAACAGATATCATGTAATCTCCTGTGTCCGAGAAATACCATCCATCCTCTTCTTCAATTTTCGGAGATTGATATATGATGTGATAATCTTTATAAATGGTGACGTTAGCATTGCGCACATAACCATACAATGACATACGGTCATCCGGCAACTGTGGCAATGTATAATAAAGAATCTTCGTTTGTATTTTTTCCATCATGTGTCTGTCTTCTGCTATTTGTTCCTCTTGCTGCAGGTGCAGAATGTTGCAAATCAGCTCCTCATTCCACATATCATATAATCGGGTTTTGCCAATGACGATTCCTACCATAATCACACATAGTCCTAGCAAAACCATATACAAAATGTCCACACCTTTTAATTTTTTCTTCATAACGTTCTATCTCACCGCCTCCAAGCCACTCCCACATCCCTGATCCTTTTTATTTTAACTACTCTTTTTGGGACGGTTTCTCCCTTTCTTGCCCTAATTTCATAGAATGTTGCGCAATCTCATCAGGCTCAAAAAAGCGCAACATTCTATGACAGAACAGCAATTTTCTATGGCTCGTCCTCATATTTCCGCCACTATAATCACAGAGTAACCATATAATTACTATTTTAGAAAGGGGTTTTCATGAAAAGGAGAAGAAAACAACTATGCAGCATCCTATTTGCTGCTGTCATGGTATTCATGACATTCGGAACCTGCGTAAATGCACAGGAAGTCACTAATACAACAACCATCAGACGTAACACGACCTGGTCCGAAGATACAGACATCTACGGAACCTGCGTTGTAAATTGGGGAAAGTGCCTGACGATTCCTGAAAATGTAACCGTGACCATCCATGATGGTGGAGCCTTGCAAGGCTGGGGAGATATCATTGTCAAAGGACGAATCATCGTAGAAGCAGGTGGACACTTCTACCGTCACGAATATGGTGTTTACCAGCAGACAGTTGGACCGGAGTCTGACATCAAAGGTAGTATCTATATCCCGGTACTAGCCATCAAATGTGGTTCTGTTATCATCAGTTCCGATGCACTGACCATCACTTCCGGTTCTGCCGTAAGAGCAGCTCGTTCCAGTTTGAGACCATGGTTTGAAAAATGGAACTTAGAGGCTGAAGCCGAACTTATGTACATGAATGGTGTCACAACCAATGTGCCAATTGTTTGTCCTGACTACACTACTAATCCAACCACTGATTTTTCCCGTCTCATTCTAGGACTCAACGCTTCCAACAATCAATTGAACTTAGATGGGCTTTCTACCTACTACTGGATTTATGACTCCGTCAACGGTGGTGGAAAATGGTATAAACTGGATGGATTCAAGCTCATGTCTGATGGTAACCCTTCTGATCTGTCCGGTGATGACCTGACATTGTACAATGCTTTTGCAGCTGCATCAAGACAAAATGAACCTGCGCCAACGGAAGATGAGGCAATCGTATTACGCAATCAGGTCTATGACACTAGCCGTGATACCAGAAACACCTATAATTTATTCATTCCAAAAAATGCGCCAAAGAATCGGCCAGTTTCACTTATCCTCTACACCCATGGAGGAAGCTGGATTAGTGGTAATAAAGAATCCATGGACTATGCCTGTGGCAAAATGACACGTCAGGGTTATATCACTGCAGATATTGATTACCGTCTCTTTGAAGCAGAACGCAATGCAGCAACCAGTATGAATGACATCATGGATGATATGCAGAACTGCATCAACACCATTGTTGCACAGGCAGCCGAACTCGGTTATACCATTGATTCCGTAGCTACTTCCGGTTATTCTGCCGGTGGGCACTTGGCTCTTCTATACGCTTATAGCCGTACCAATAGTGCCTGTGTACCTGTTAATCTGGTATTTGAGCAGGTCGGTCCAGCCGACTTATGTCCAGAGGCCTTTGCTCCGGGCGTGATGTCTTCATCATTGACTTTTAACGCATTTGCGCAGAAACTAATTCCAAATTATCAAAACATGTCTGATGCAGAAAGAAAATCTGCACTGGCAGAGATTTCACCAATCTCTTATATTTCGCCACAGGCAGTACCTACCATCATGGTATATGCAGATGAAGATATCATCGTCGGCAATATACATGGTGCACATATGAACGATGCATTAGCATCCAACGGCATAGATTATGCCTACCTGTATATGCCTCGTTCCAATCATACCTGCGAGTTTGATAGTGCTGTAATGGATCAATTCTGGAATACCACGTATCAGTATGCCAATAGCTATCTTCATAGATAAAACACTTCATGCTACATAACAAAAACAAGCGTCCGGTCTAAAGCCGGGCGCTTGTTTGTTATTTTTCTACACTTGTTATCCTGCCATATGGATAACAAGTTCTGTTATCTTATCTAATTGTTCCTGTACCGTCTGTATGCATTCATCAATATGCACATTATTGTTTTCTGCTTCAGATACAGAAGCAGATACTTCCTCACTGCATGCTGACAAATCCGTCGATTGACTGGAAATGCTATAATTCATCTTATCCATATAATCCATCTGCTCACGTATCTTGTCCATACTGCTGCGGAACTGATTAAATTCCTTTTGCAATTCATCAAAATCCTCTACCATGACAAGAATAGATGCACTCTGCTGATTTGTCACATTATTATTATCCGTTATCTGTGTATGAACGATATCCGTTCCATCACACAATTCATTCAAAAGATTAGAAATGTTTTCTGTAGCTTTTTTTGTCTGTTCTGCCAGCTTACGAATCTCTTCTGCCACCACTGCAAACCCTTTGCCAACCTCACCTGCCCGTGCTGCCTCAATGGATGCATTTAGGGCTAAAAGATTTGTCCGCGAGGAAATATTGAATATCGTATCAGTAATCGTACGAACCTCCTCCGTTTTGTCTTTTAACTGTGCAGATGCTTTTTTCATATTTTCACCAGTCTGCATAGACTGCTTCTCCTGATCCACAATCCGCGTCAGTACACCTGCGTTTTTATCAAAAGCTTTTGCTAACTGGTCAATATAGGTATCCGCCGTAGAGACCGTATCGTTTGTATGTACAATCACTTCCTGTATTTCTCCAGCCATCTCTGTTAGTCTTGTCGCAGCACCTACCGTTACTTCATTCCCTTCGCCAATACTCTTCATATTCTCGTCAGAAATAGAAGTTGCTTCCTTTACATTCTGCAGATTTTCTTTCAGGGTATTCACTTCCTGGACAACTCCCTTTGCCTCATTTTTGAGTTTTCTTGCCCTGTCCTGATCATGGCGTGCGGCCTCAGCAATCTCACACATGTTTTCTGTGTTCTGCTTTACCAGGCACCAGATTGTCAACTGTGCAAAAATAAGGCACATAAGCAATGGTGTAAAAACCATGGAGATGAATGCCTCTTTTGCTCCTCCTTTTGCCACAAACTGCACATAAAAAATGGAATCAATAAGATATACTATGTTCATAGCTCCCACAAATTTACGATTCTGATATAGCATAGATACCATCACAACTACAACAGCTGTAGGCAGTTCACGTACGCCACTGATATTTAATCCCACAAAATAGATCAAAGCATATGCAACAACCGATACCGGTAGAAAAAGCTTTTTTCCTTTTTCCAGATTTGCTGTCACAATAACCAACAATAAAGCAACGACGCTGCATATACTGAATATTCCAAAAATTGTTTCACCTTTTATGGCACGTACAATTGCGGTAAATAATCCTCCGGCGCTATATAAACACAATATGCCTACAAAAATCCTATTTGCCCTTGTCTCTTGTAGTCTGTTCATAGTTGTACCTCCCACACTATGCAAAATCATCCAATGACCACGTATCCATCCATTTTATGTACGGTCTGTCTCCATCGAAAAAAATGGGAAGCCAGACATAATCTGCGATTGCTGTATTCTCTATCACTGCCTCTCCCATCATATCTGGACTGATTTCATCCCTACGCCCCGAAAACAAAAGTTCAAAAATCCGACTGTAGTTTTCATATTTCCGATCCATATGTTCCGGCAGCCAGCGATCAGCACACGCAATATACAAATCCTTTTTTCCTTCCACCTTGAATACGGATGAAATTTGGGAATGAAAAGAAGTCTTACTCTCATCCTGTCTGTGAATAAGTCCCAGTTCTCTATATGGACCATGCCAGGTATCTGCCACTGCCACCTCGGATGGATTCGGATAATAGCCCGTCGTTCCCGAAGTAATCAGGTAATGCTTTCCATTTCGCATAAAGTGCGCTGGTGCCTCTCTTACAAAAGGCGGATATAGTCTCGGAAAATGGGTACTGTAATACCCCGTCACATTCGTATAATCCTCTGTTAAATCTGCGCAGATCAGTTCACTATGAACCCTTTCAAAATAATAGTATGCCTTTCCATCCTCTGCCACAGCCAGATCAAAGTCGCCCGCACTCATTCCCAAAGGACGTAATCCCGTATGAATAATCTGATAAGGACCTAATATATCGTCTGCTTCCAAGATTGTTTCACTCTGACTTCCATCCTTTTCCATGATTTTGAGCCAACAGATAAATTTTTTTCTTTTTTGATTGTAAATGATATGCGGTCTGTCCATGCAATTTTCAGGATATAGGGGAGACTCCGGATTTTCCGTATCTGGCGGAATAATGATGCCACAGTCCTCCCAATTATATAAGTCAGAGGATTTATAACACCTTACCCCCCAATGCCAGATACCATTTTTTCCGTCCGTTTTTTCCTTGTTCTCCCCGTACCAATAATAAACATGTTTCAGGCAAATCACAGAACCTCCATGTGCCTGGATACGTTTGCCATTGGTATCGAGCCACACACCACCCGGTATAAATTCTCCCATTTATTCATCCTCCAAACGAAAAGGAGCTTCCATCCCTTCTTCCAAAGTCTCACCTGTTTTCCTGTCTACGCGAACCTTTCGCATTTCTTCGGGTACACACCCATCTTCTACCCATGCCATCAAAGCACGCATACCATCCGACTCTGTCAGACCAGGACCATTCCCCTGACAGTTCCCATGATTATCCCCCGGCGTGATGTAAACACGCAGGAACTTGTCCAAAGCTTTCCAACCACCAAAATGCTCCTTAACTTTCTGCAGATAATCTAATGTGCCATCTACCGGAATCAGAGGATCATCTATACCATGATCTATCATCAGTTTTCCTCCACGTTCAACAAATGCATCAATAGCCGGATTATCGCCCAGATTGTCAGAAAACTTTTCCAATCCTGTATCATATAAAGTTTCATATTGTTGTCTTGTCATTTGTTTAAAATTGTCTTTCGGATGATTTGTAATCCATCGTATATAAATCGGTCCTAATGCAAACGGCTTAATCCGATGTCCAAAAAGTGGATAGTAATAGGTGCCTATTGGAATTACACATTGCCAGTTCTGTACACCCGGGCGGAATCCATACCACATCTGTTCTCCATTTGCCCTTCGCGGTCCATCCAGAATGTCTTTCATAACCGCGGCATCCTTGTCCGTAATGATACCACCTTTTGTCTTCGTTCCCACATACCTGTATGGATCAAATTCCTTGCATGTATCCAGATGAAAATACTTGTCCCGTCCACCATTTTCATTCCAGACCGCCTCCAAAAAGAACTGATTCTTTTTTGCATTCAGAAAATGGTTCTGTTCCTGCATCACAACTTCCGGCCAATAACCACCCATCAGAAACTTATGCCAGTTAATTGCCGGACAGGATGCCCACACGCCATCATAATCCTCCGGATAATTCTGCACCTCCATCAGACACTGTCTGCCACCGCCAGAACCACCATTCATATAAGAATAGCGTATAGGACGGTCGTGTAAAATCTCTGTCACGGCTTTTCCAAACATTGTCATGTTATGTGTACTGCGCAAACGCCAGTTTTCATATAAATCCTGTTGCAATTCACCTGTCTTAGAATCAATCGTGTGGTCATTCCAGCCTTCGATATTTCCTGCATACATGGTGGCAGCTGAAAATCCATTCATGACAGCAAATGGTACGGTCCAGCCTCTCTGGGTATTATTGGGTCTGGTCAGGTACCCCCTGCCACCTATACCGGTTCCACCACCGGCGGTACCAGCAAAGCGGTCATTCCAGGCCAAAGGGCTCCAGACGATAAGCTGTTCTTCATAATCACCCGTCTTATGAAAGAGTTCCACCTCGTAATAAGGCGGCAGATTCTCAATTGGCTTACCTCCACCAAAAAACTTCTCAATCAGGCTTACCTTTGCCTGATATCTGCCGGTATCATTAAAAGACACCTGAATCCGGTTAAAAACTTCGTCTGGAAATCTACATTCTAATTCCTTTCTGATGTAGGATACCTCTGCCCTCTTTTCTATGCCTTCTGTGTTTTTCAATGTTGATGTGTCAAAAAATTGGATTTTATCTTTTTCCAGCATGATTATTCATCTTCTCCCTGTGCTTTCTTTTCAAAATATGATGTCACACCCGGTGCATACTTTCCTTCTTCCAGATCCTTTTGAATATCATCATAGAATTTGTCCAAATCATATCGGGTAACTGCAATAATAGCTACGAATTCCAAGATAATCGGAATATAAATATAAATCGCCTTAAATCCCATGATAGCACTGGCAGGCTGCACGGCAAGTCCAGCCACATATCCAGTAGCTGACATAATAGCGCCCATGACAATCGTACCCAGACTATTTCCCACTTTGTTGCAGAACGAATTGGCTGCATTTCCCATACCAATCATACTAAAACCATTTTTCCACTCGCCATATGTCAACGTATCCTGAATGACAGATGCAAATGCACAACCGGCAATACCATAACCAATACCTGCCATGACGCCGCCAAGCAGAATTGTCATCTTGCTGATATTAACTGCCATAACCAGTCCTCCACCAACGCGGATAACGAGCCCCAGTAAAACTGCGTTTCTCTTGCCCATTTTACGAAGCAGAACAAAGCCAAGCAGCATGGAAAGCAACATGGCAACAGCATTAACAGAAGCAGACACCTGATAGAAGGCCACATCCTTTAACACATAGGTACAAATCAAAGATGCAACCGTAGATTCCAGACCCATCAAAAAGCTGATTACGAGTCCACACACCAGATTGATAATCCAGTACTTGTTGGTAAAAAGGGCTTTCATCGTCAGAAGGAATGGAACATTTAAGGATTTTTCATGCGCCTTCTTTTTCTCATCCTCTGTCATCTCTTCCTGTGTTTCCATTACCCCGGTATTTTCCTTCACACGTTCTCTGGTGCCGTAGATCAGGATCAGTTCGCTAATAACATAAATAATCATATAGATCAGAACAACCATGAGCCATCCGCGACGATCACCGTAGGCAGAATGCTGAACGTCCCCGCTAAACTTATGTAAAAGGGTAATAATCGTCGCATTACCAAGAACAGATAGGAGTACGGCTCCCATCATCTGCAATCCTGCATTCATACCTCTCGTCTTCTGATCTGTTGTGATCAGACCGTTAAGCGTCATATAAGCCACATACACCATCGTATAGCAGACAGTTGATGCCAGATTATATGTAATAAACATATATACTGCCTGAGCTGCTTTTCCCATGTTCATTGGCATCAGATACATTGAGAAAACAGATACAATAGTAAATGGTATCATTCGAAGCAGCCATATTCTGGCCTTACCCATTTTATGATGGGTATTATCCAGGATTCGTCCTGCCACAAGGTCAGACAGACCATCCAGCAATTTGGATATACCAATAACAGAAGATGCCAAAAGTGGGTCAACTTTCATAATCTCTGTATAAAAAATCAAAATAAAACCAGCCGTAAAAAAATTAATGGCACTGGCTCCAAAAGAGCCACCAAATCCATAGGCCAGTTTTTCTCCCATGTCAATTTTTGCATTTGACGACATGTCACGTTCTTTTCTTTTCATATTGTTCTCTCCATTCTGTCTGGCATCATTTACCTTCTCCTCATTGCTATGCGATACCAGACTCTTGTATTTTTCTATACTTATCTTACTTCTCCAAAACTTGTTCATCTCATGTCATCTTGTTGTCTTATCATATTATCTTGCTTTTTTCAATCTATCTGTTATGATAATAAAAAACATTTAAAGGAGGCATTCACATGGAAAATCTGTTCCCTGACATTCATTTTTTAACTACAGTATCCCAAGGACGCTTGTCCTCCAAACATATTGATACGACTTGTCTGACTGCAGAAGTAAATCAAGCTGCCGTGCACAACACCAATTTTTGTATTTCCGGAAGTGTAGATGCTTTCCAGCGCCCACCCATTTCCGATTTTGCCAGACAGAATCTCTTTTATATACAAGATTTTGATATCTTTCACTATCAGTTTGGCTCCTTTACAGAACGTTCCGGTTTTGACTCATTTTTATTGCTTTATACCTATGACGGTAGCGGTTCCCTTACATACGAAGGCAAAACCTATCCGTTAAAATCCGGTGACGGTTTCTTTATCAATTGCATGAACTACCATCTTTATAAGGTTGAGGGAAACCATTGGGATACTGGCATACTGCACATAAACGGTATTCTGTTACCAGCTTTCTATGAAATGTTTCAGGAACATTATGAGCCAATTTTTCATGAAGAGCTTAATGGTCAACTACATCAGGATATCCATAAGCTTCTCAAGACCTATCAAGACCCCCAATACTATCGCGACTGGCAAGCCTCATCCTGTATCGATCAATTGCTAAACCACCTGTTAATTCTCTCACACGCCAACAATGTTTTACATGATACACCTGACAATATTCGTTATCTCATCAAATATATCGAAAGTAATTTTGCACAGCCGCTAACACTGGACTCTCTTGCGGCATTTGCCAACACAAGCAAATTTTACCTTTCCAGAGAATTCAAAAAACATACCGGATATTCGCCAAATGAGTACATTATCTCCCTGCGCATAGAACGGGCCAAATCGCTTTTAAAGAACACCACTCTCCCTGTCTATGCCATAGCTCACGAGATTGGTATACATGATATAAACAACTTTACGAATCTGTTTAAAAAACGGGTGGGAATGACTCCCACCCAATATCGCAAATATTTATAAAAATCTTCCTAGTGTTCCTGATGTAATACTTTTTGAATATCCCAGAATGCCATTGCCACGATGCAAATGATACACATCAGAATTGGAAGACCATAAATCAATGCCGTTTCTGCAGTTGCAACCGATGCCGGCTGTACATCAAGGGCTCCATTATATTGACCTATGGCAAGTCCCCATCCAAGAAAAGCAGATGCCAGTCCCGTTCCGACTTTGACACCGACGCTATTGACAGCAGTAACCATTCCTTCAAATCTTTCCCCTGTCTGTACTTCCAACAAATCAACAATATCCGGTGCAAAGGTAAAGATTCCAGTAACATAAGGTGCCAGACCAAGGCCGGTAATCGCTGTAGCTAATAATACGAGCGGCAGATTTCGTGCACCAAGTAATCCAACAACACAACCTATAATATAAATAACGGAACCAAACATCAATGTTCTACGTTTCGTAAGTTTTACAAACATTTTCGGAGCAATAGCAATTCCTATGATAGTAGACACAACACTGACAATCGCAACAATACTGTAGAAATCTGCGTTACCAAGTACATCTCTTGTAAAATAAACGTGTGCTGCCAAAACCAGTCCATTTAAAATATAAGTACATACGAAAACAATAATAGAAATATAAAAATACTTTGTGTGAAGCAACGCCTTGAGACCTACCTTAATATCACCATGTGGCATTTCTGTTGTGTTATCTTCGCCAACATTTCTCTTTTCTTTTACGGTAAAGAACGTAATTGCCTGCAAAATCAAACAGAGAATAGAGAAAATTAATGCCGTTTTTGTCCATGCCGCCTGCACCTTAGACCCACCATTTCCATTTAAGATGGCCGGTGTCATAATTGATAAGAGCAATCCTGCAAGAAAGGCAAATATGCCTCTCACAGAACTAACTTTAGATCTGTCATCCGGATCCAAACTAAAACGGGATAACATAGCATGATAACTCAGATTATTGATTGTATAAAAAACAACTGTCAAAAGGAAATATGTCACGATAACCCATACTGTTTTTGCACCTAAAGACGCCTGTGAAGGCACATTATAGACCAATAACTGGGTTACAACCAAAGGGATAATACTTGCACCAAACCATGGTCTTGCTTTCCCCATTTTCGTATGAGTCTTTTCTATCATAATCCCAAATAGGATGTCGCTAACGCCATCAAATAAACGTAAGATTAACATCATTGTTCCTACCATACCCGCAGCTAATAAAACACTGTCTGTATAGTATAAAGTCAGCCAGGAAGAGCAAAAAGTCCATACAAAATTTGATCCCAGATCACCCAATGCGTACGCCAGTTTTTCCCCTCCACTTGTCACACCATAAGGTTTTTCTTGTTTATTTTTCGCCATAGTGAAACCTCCTTTTACCATCATAGTTTCTTAAATTCTTTTACTATATAATCCCACGCCTGCTTTTTCTCTTCTGCTGTCTTACCTTGTTTGCTAAAAAGCGTTGAAACTGCCGAACTTTCTGTCTCCCATAATTCCTTTAATGTATAGTCCGGTGCATACTGGATTGGAACTGCTGCCACAAGATTAATATCATCTCCGATTGCTTGGTTCATGATTTCTACAGCCTTTGGATTAGATACCAGTTTTCCGATTCCGGTAATCACATTCCAGCCAAAAGGATCATGGCAAATCACTTGGATTTCCTTCGATAAAACAATATCTCTGGACGAATTTCCAACTAGAATTCTATAGGTTCCAGATTCTGTCACAAACTCTTCCAAAGCAGTGTGATAATGTGCAAGATCCTCCTTTGACACTGTCAGCGTAACTTCAGTTTTTTCTCCTGGCTGCAGATATACTTTTTGGAATCCTTTTAATTCTTTTTCCGGTTTGTCAAAGGATGATTTTGGAGAGGCCACATATAATTGCACGACTTCTGCTCCCGCCATATTACCGGTATTTTCTACAGAAACCTTTACCATAATATCTTCTTTTTCCACGTCCGTATCTTCTACCTGCAAATCAGAAAATGCAAAACTTGTATATGAAAGTCCGTAACCAAATGGGAAGAGCGGTTCAATCTTTCTGGCATCATACCATCGATATCCTACATAGATGCCTTCTCCATACCAGACTTCCTTGTTCTCCCCACCATAGTTCTTGTATGACGGTGTATCACAATATGCTTTTGGCCAGGTATCCGTCAGTTTTCCAGATGGATTGTACAATCCAAAAATGGCATCTGTCACAACCTTTCCTCCTGCCTGTCCTGCAAAATATGGGCACAGAATTGCATTACAGTCCTGCACATATTCCGTAAGTGTAATCGGTCCTGACGAGTTGCAGACCAGAACCAGTTTTCTATTATGCTCTTTTGCTGCTTTGATAGCATTTTGCAGAGCCTCCTGATCCTCTACATCCATATCCATTGTTAATCGGTCTGCCCCTTCCTGTCCGTCTGCTCCTACAACAGCAACATATAAAGTTGTATCTTCTGATGGTGTTTGATATGACACATTTTCGCTTCCTAATATTTCCACTGCCCGGTCATACGGATTGCTAATGAAACTGGAAGGTACCTTGCCGCTTCCTTCTGAATTAGCTGCAAATTGTTTTGCCCGCTTTCCATAAAAACAAATCTTTGTCTGCTCTGATTGAACCGGAAGTGTCCCGTCATTCTTAAGCAGAATCATTGCTTCTCTGGCTGCATTTTCCACAATTTTCTTTGCTTCTTCTAAATCAAATGACACCTCTTTCTTCTCAAGCATGCCACTCTTTAAAATCACATACATGATGCGACGACAAGAATCATTTAAGACTTCTTCTGACAAACTTCCATCAGCAATCGCATCCAAAATGCACTGAATACCACGAGGTCCTGGCATAGTAAGATCTGTTCCCGCAGCGAGTGCAGGAACCTGTTCATAAGAAGCGCCCCAATCAGAAATTACACACCCTTTAAATTTCCACTCATCTTTTAAAACATCTGTAAGAAGCCACTTATTCATTGCGCAGGATTCATCATTGATCTTATTATATGCACTCATAACAGTAAGCGCTCCGGCGTCAATACATGCTTTAAATCCTGGCAGATAAATCTCACGAAGTGCCCGCATAGGAATCTTTTCATTAATCTTCAATCGATCCTTTTCCTGTGAGTTTGCTGCAAAATGTTTTGGATCAGCAATAACACCCTCATCCTGTAAACCACAGACAACTGCCTCGGCTATACGGCTGACCAAATATGGATCTTCCGAATAACTTTCTGTAAGGCGACCACATAACGGATCCCTATGAATATTAATATTTGGAGACAAAATCAAATCCACGCCATATTTAACAAATTCTTTTGCTACTGTTTTTGCACATATATTTGCCACGTGCGGATTCCAGGTGCTTGCCTGGGAAATTCCTGTAGGATAACTGATAACGTCATGCGTCTTTTGTCTCTCTATACCAGCTGCTGCCTCTTCTTTTGCCTTTTTTTGCATTTCGTTTACCGTGACCAATAGTCCGCCCATCGTGCCAAACGACTCTCTATCAAATTTCTCTCCTTTTTCCTTCTTTGCAGCCTCCAGCGCACGATATGTCTTTTCTACTGTATACTGAAAAATATTTAAGCCATTACAACAGTCACTCGTCCATATACTAGGAATTCCATACTTTTCCATTGCCATGGAACTCATCGGCGATCCTCCTATCACCAGACTTGCTTTCTCGACCAATGACATCTCATTCAGTATCATTTCCACAGATGCCATATCTTTTAACTTAGTTCCCATAGTTTTCCTCCAATACACTTTCATTGTCCAATGAATTATTTATTCTAATCTCATTATGTCTTGAAAAACACCTTTTCAATATCATATAATTGATATAAATATAATTTTTTTCACATTATACAAAGATTTTTAGTGAATACACGGAGTAATACAATGGAAAGAGAGAAAATCACCCTTAGCAAAACCTATTTAAATCAATATCAGGCTTCTTTTGAGAAAAGATACGAAGCTTTGGTTTTTGAACGACAAGAACTTAGTTATCTTCATAATAGTGTAGAATGGGGAAACTGGATCTACGATTGTCTAAAACAAAATGATATTGATAGTATGATTGATGCCTTAAGCACTGTCACAGTTGATTATCATCCAGGCAGATTGGCTGTCAACGATCTTCGTTCCAAGAAAAACCTATTTATAGGCCTCATAACAGCTGTTTCCAATTGGGCAGCCCGAGATCGTCTGGTTGATAATGAACTTGTACTTACTGCTGCAGATGTATGTATTCTCATGTGTGAAGAAACCAATTCCTATCCTGAATTATTACAATGCGCCTATGCCGGTCTTGCTAAAATCAGTGATTTAATGAAGCAATACCGGGAAAGACAATATCATCCGTTAGTCAAAGCCACCAAAGAATATATTTATCAGCACCTACATGGCGACATAAAATTAACAGATATTGCCTCCTATCTCGGGGTTACCTCCGGGCATCTGTCTCGTACCTTTCACCATGCAGAGGGAATTACTTTAAAACAATACATTACCGAAGAACGCATTCATCGTGCCAGAAACCTACTTCGTTACTCAGACTATCGTATCACCGAAATCGCATCCTATCTTGCTTTTTCCTCCCCTAGTCATTTTACCGAAATATTCAAAGCTTCCACCGGCAAAACACCTACAGAATATCGTAGAGATTTTTCCACTTCTCCTATAGAAAAAATTTCTCCAAAAAAATAAGGGAGAATCCTATCAAACGGATCTCCCTTATCTTCTTCTATTCAAGTGTCACTTTTACCTGATATCTCTTTTTTTCACCCGGCTTTATAAACTTTAACATACCTGTATTACGCATAACATCTCTTCCATCAGGATAACAATTTCCGCATTCTAAACCCAGCACGTAATCCCGTACCCCCATCATTTTCCATTCCACAAAACCATCCAGTTCATTTGCATCAAAAGATATACTAAGTCTTGTTTTCAGTTTCGGTTGATAAATGGTTGCCATTCCACGCGCATCTGCAAACCGGTGATAGTAACAGCGTTCCTGATAGCCTGCTGTTGGCTTTTCCATCTGCATCCAATGTTCGATATCATCTTTTGCATGTTCATTTCTTGGTCTTACTTCTACCGAAGGAATTACCAGTTCACTGTCTTCATCCAATAGCGGGTATCCCATATTCATATGATATAATATTTCAAATGGTATTTCCTGATCCCCTGTATTTTCAATTTCATCAGAAATTGTAAATGTATTCTCTGTCTTAGACAAACAAATTTCCCTTCTTAATGCTAGTTTTCTGCCAAAGATTGTTTCGTCGTATGTCACCAGATGCAAACAAATTTCTTCTTCATTCTCTGTCACATAAGACTGCGCGCAGGGTTGATTTGCAATACTTCCATGCAAAGGAATTTCTTCTCCTTCATCACAACAGGGAGTACCTACACCCTGCAATCCACATGTTGTCAAAAATCCTGCTGTAAAAGATTGAAGCCAGTGATCTCCTATAGCATCATAGTAGGCTGGGGCTACATAGCCACAAGGACTCATATAATTCATCTGTATGCCCCGAAAACGTAATCTCGTAATATCTCCACCACGATCAGGAGACACCGTCAATTCTATTCCTTTTCCATTGTATGCTTCATAAAGGCGCATACCATCACCTTTTGCTCCAACAAGCCGATGCTCTTCTACACCACAGACCTGACTTCTATGACCTATATATGGATTCATTATTCTCTCCTCCTCTTCTTCACACCATGCATTTATACCAACGGTCGGATAGCATCATACAATTTTTCATATCTTGCAAAATGTGCCATGTATTTTTCATGCTGTTCCTTTCGTGGTTCATAAGTCTTTGTTTTTTCTACCATATGCTGTGCTGCATCCTCCAAGTCACGAAATATTCCTATGGCAATCCCCGTCATCATGGCGCAGCCCACGGTTCCAGCATCTACCGTGTTAAGTGCCACAAAAGGAACATTTAATACATCTGCCTTCATCTGCATCCAGACAGCTGAATGCGCGCCTCCGCCTGTTGCATGAAACCTTTTATAACAAATACCTGTTGTTTTCAAATATTGATAGGTTTGGAACATCTCATAACAAACGCCTTCCAGACATCCCATATAAATCTCTTCCACAGTCGTATCGGTAGTCAACCCTATCACAGCCCCCTTGGAACCGGTATCCATATAGGGTGTGGCCGCCCCTGCAAAATGGGGCAACACTAAAAGACCACTTGGTTCATCCTCTGCAAATCCCATTTTTTTCATTTTGGCGGCATATTTTTCTTCCAATAACAGATTTACTGTTTTATTCTGTTCTTTTGCCTCTATGATTTCCTGCTTTGCCAAGGTTTTTGTACACCATTGTGTCAAGGCTCCCCCTGTATATGAAAATGCATAAGTCACATACTTACCAGGAACGACATACGGAACTGTCGCAAAATATCCCTTGTACAATTCTTTTATATCTGGTCTGGTATCAAAAATAGGTGTCATACATTCCACCGTTCCTGCACCGTCCACCGCAACATCTGAGGTAAACGCTCCGGCACCGATTGCTGCTGCCACCTGATCCTGCGACACTGACACAATTATCGTATTTTCGCACAAACCTGTTCGTTCTGCCATCTGCTTTTTTATTTTTCCTGCTGGTGTTCCTGTCGGCACAACCTTGGAAAATAGTTTTTTATCTACATCTGCTGCACGTATAATCTCATCACTCCAACTAAGATGAGTCACATCTAATACCATAGAACGAGTTGCAAGCGAATAGTCAATCTGCGCCACGCCGCTTAACACAAAGACAATAAAATCTTCCACCTGAAACATATGCTTGGCAGCATGATAAATCTCTGGCTTATGCTTTTTCATCCACATCAGTTTACAGATACCATACATCTCATGAGGACGTAATCCTGTAATTTCAGCAATGTGCATATCTCCTAACTTTTCTATCAGTTCCTGACACTCTTCTTTCCCTCTTGGGTCTGTATAGAGCATAGCGACATCCAAAGGATTTCCTTTTTCATCTGTCAGTACAAACGTTTCTCCAAAAGATGTCACCCCCAGACCCATAATATCCGGATATCTGAATGCCATCTCAGAAACGACATGTAAAACTGCATCCCGAAGTACCCACATATCAATTTCATGACCTGACATACTTCGCTTTACCGGGTAATCCTGATAAGCATGATCCAGATACTTGCCCCTTTCATCAAAAACCGTACATTTACATCCGGTTGTGCCAATATCAAGTCCAGCAATTTTCATCTTCTTCACCTCGCCAAGTACTTTTATGCATCAATATCTACCCACTCATAGCCTAAATACGTCGTAAATGCTTCTTTTAAAATTTCTTTCATATGTCCAACACCAACGCAAGTATGATGTTTGAAACCTCCCCTTGCAAGTCGTATCATCTTGTCCTGCATATTTTCCATTTTACACACACCTGCACAGCCAAAATACGCATCTTCAATTGGATCATCCGTAAACTCTGCTTCACTGGCATAAATCACAATCTTACCATCCACTGTCAGACAATTTGAAATTGTTGTCTTCATTGGGCGGATTCTTCCTTCATTCGTTCCCCAGCCAGAACCCGGATCCTCCTTTGCGAACATTTTATGCTCTGTGACCTTACCCTTTTCTGTCATAAGCCCCTGCGCTGTCGATCCGCAATGGAATAAAATCACTTTATTTTCATCATCCCCATAATTATTATTCCAATCTAGAACTGCAGTTGGTTCTTCACTTGCCAATGCCATAGCACGCATAGAAATGGCGGACGTCAGATCAATCTCGCAAGAAGTCACAATACCTCTGTCGTTCAATTCCGATAACAGAACACAAGGGCACACACGAAGGATTGTTTCCATTTCGTTCCAACAACGAATGGCCAGCGCATCCAGATGATAGCATTCAATATACGAGTCAATGACAACAGAAATCTTTGCCAAAATGTTCCTGTTTTTCTCCGGAACACCACTAAAATCTGCGTACTGCATCAAATGTGCTTTTTTCGTCAAAACAGCATCGTCCTGATCAGACAGTGCATTTACTTTAAAGATTAATTCTGACAGATCGAACGATTCCACCGTAATACCATTCTTCTGTAACCCCACTTCATCAAACCTCGTCGTCTTAAAAGCAGTTGTTCGAGCACCTATGCAACCAATAGTAAAACGTTTCATGCCATTGACAACGCGACAAATAGCTGCAAAATCCCGCAGATTTTCTTGAAACTTTGGTGACAATGGATGCACAACATGAGGCTTTAGCACTGTAAATGGCACCTGATACTGCGTAAAAACATCTGTCACAGAAAACTTACCACAAAAAGCATCACGTCGATGTGCAAAATCCATTTTCCCTATTTCATCCGGATATGCCTGCATCAAAATTGGAACGCCTGCATCCTGCAGAGCTGTAATCGCACCATTCTCGTCTGCAAAAATTGGCATAGAAAAGATGACACCATCATACTCTCCCTCATGTTTTTTTAGCCACTTTGCATACATAGCACCCTCCTCTCTGGTTTCAATTCCACCATATCTCGTCAGCTCTGCATCCATCGCTATATAATCATATCCTGCTTCTGTCACTGCCTGGATCATATCCTCTCTTGCACCGTAAATCAGTTCTCCCGGCATAAATCCCCTATTACAAAAAGCAAGTGCAAATGTCATTTTCTTATTCATTTTTCTTTCCGTCCTTTCCTAATCTCTATTTTCTATCCAACGGCTATTTTACTAATGCAAACGTCTGCATAGCACTCTGTACATTTTCTTTCATTGCTTCTCTTGCCACCATGTACATAGATGAAAAAAAGATGGGTTCCTTTTTCTCCTGCTTAGCAAGATAATCTGCAACAGCGTTTCCACCTGCCTTGTCCATATAAGTAAAATAATTAATCTTTCTTACACCGGCTTCTACTGCCTTATGATAATCTTCTGTGCTAACTCCCGAACCACCGTGCATAACGATGGGAATATTACCACACTTTCTTCTAACATTTCTGACCACATCAAAATCCAATCTTGGCTCACATAGATAAATACCATGGGTCGTACCAAAAGAACATGCCAGCGCATCGATTCCTGTCGCCGTCACAAAGGAAGAAGCCTGTTCCGAGTCTGTATAAATTTTAGTTTCATCTTCTTCACCACTATGGTCTCCACTTCCCGACTCCCTCCTTCCCATAGAGCCAAGTTCTGCTTCTACGCCAGCCCCATATTTTCTTGCCATTGCAACTGCCTTTTTTGTATTCGCAAGATTTTCTTCATATGAGAGGACAGACCCATCATACATAATACCGGTAAAACCAATTTCAAGTGCCTTTGCCAGATATTCCAGTGTTTCTCCATGATCTAAATGTACACAAACCGGTATGCTTGCCCTTTTTGCCATATGTACCATAATTGGTCCTATCGTATCCAATGGTACCCATGGTTCATGGCACTGTGCAAACTGGATAATAATTGGAAGTTGCAATTCTTCTGCTGCAGCCAGTTCTGCTTCAATCGCTTCTAGCCCGGAAGCATTAAATGATCCAATCGCAATCTTTTTCTTCTCTGCAATTTCCAAGATTTCCTTTAACGTTACTAACATTTCCATCACTCCTTTATCCATATTTATATACTGCATCATAGACTTTGACATTAAAAAGAAATAGTGTATTATGTACTTAAAAACTGTAAATTTGTTTTGGAGAAATGCTATAAATGGATATGTTGACTTTAAATCTTAACAAGGATGCTTTGTTAGATCTTATGAAAAATTTTTATTTACTTACGAATATCAAAATCGCCCTTTTCGACTTGGATGGATATGAGATTCTGTCTTATCCAAAGGAACATTGCGCCTTTTGCGCCAAGATACGCTCTTATAAAAAAGGCAATGCTAATTGTATGCAAAGCAATCGAAATTCTTTTGCGCGATGTCAGCAGACACAGACCTTAGAAATCTTTCATTGTCATGCTGGATTATTAGAAACTACGGCACCACTCATTGACAATGGACAAATCATTGGCTATATCATGATTGGGCAATTCACGGAAAACCCGGATCATGACAAACTCATTTCTTCCCTCCGTCTCTACCTACACTCCTATACCTCTCATACTTTTTGCGATTCGGATCCTATTTTTAACATGGTATACAAAAGTTCGGAACAAATCCAAGCCACGGTCAGAATCCTTGAAGCATGTACTCTCTATGTATTGTTTCGGGACATGGTATCCCTGCAACGTCAAAATTTTGTACAAAATCTGGATTGTTTTCTGTTGGCACATTTGGCGGAGGATCTGTCAATCGAAAGACTGACAAAAGAATTTCATATTAGCAAAAATAAGCTCTATGAATCATGTAATAAATATATGCAAAATGGTATTGCAGAACACATTCGGGGATTACGTTTGGCAGAGGCCAAACGACTTTTAAAAGAAACAACCCTGTCCGTTCACGAAATATCAGACAGGGTTGGTTTTAATGATTATAATTATTTTTGTCGTATTTTCAAGAAATACTTTGGTACTTCCGCTGGGAAATATCGGAAAGAACAATCCAATTACCATTCAAATTTCTTAGCAAAGTAAGCATCCAGATCTTCGATCTTAACACGCTCCTGTTCCATGGTATCACGGTCACGAACGGTAACAGCACCGTCTTCTTCAGAATCGAAATCATAAGTAACACAGAATGGTGTTCCGATTTCATCCTGACGACGATAACGCTTACCAATGTTACCTCTGTCGTCAAATTCACAGTTATACTTCTTGGCCAGCTGTGCGTATACGCTTTCTGCACCTTCATTTAATTTCTTAGAAAGTGGAAGCACACCAATCTTAACTGGTGCAAGTGCTGGATGGAAGTGAAGTACGGTACGCATATCCGGCTTCTCTTCTGTTCCAATGTTTTCTTCATCATATGCTGCACAAAGGAATGCTAAAAGCACACGGTCTGCACCAAGAGAAGGCTCGATAACATATGGCACATAACGCTCACCCTTTGTATCATCAAAGTATGTCAGATCCTGACCTGATGTGTTCTGATGCTGTGTCAGATCATAATCGGTACGATCTGCGATTCCCCAGAGTTCGCCCCATCCAAATGGGAATAAGAATTCGATATCTGTCGTTCCCTTAGAATAGAATGCAAGTTCTGCCGGATCATGATCACGCAGACGTAATTCTTCTTCTTTCATACCAAGAGAAAGTAACCAGTCGCGGCAGAAGCCTCTCCAATACTGGAACCATTCCAGGTCTGTTCCTGGCTCACAGAAGAATTCAAGTTCCATCTGCTCAAACTCTCTGGTACGGAAAATAAAGTTACCCGGTGTAATTTCATTACGGAATGATTTACCTACCTGACCGATACCAAATGGTAATTTCTTTCTTGATGTACGCTGTACATTCTTAAAGTTTACAAAAATACCCTGTGCTGTCTCTGGACGAAGATATACTGTATTTTTGGCATCTTCGGTTACACCCATGAAAGACTTAAACATCAGGTTAAACTGACGAATATCTGTAAAGTCATGCTTACCACAAGTAGGACATGGAACGCTATGTTCCTTGATGAATCCCATCATTTCCTCTGCGCTCCAGCCGTCTACAGAAGTCTCAAGTGTAATATCATTTTCCTGTGTAGGGTTACAATTGATGTGACACCTACCCCTATACAAAAACGGTTGAGTCCTATAGAATTTTAATCGCCAAACCAAAACTCTATATAAAGGATTATCAACCGTCATGAATACAATAACATACTCACAACGATATTTTCCACATGAACTTAATACAAAATTTTATGCAGTCAAACTTTATCGTACCGGTGTAGGTGTATCGTTTGTCTGCCGTCGATATCATATTTCCAAATCATCTTTGATGCGATGGAATAAGAAATTCGATGGTACAAAAGAATCCTTAATCGACAAGTCGCATCGTCCTCTCTCCAAGCATCCCAATGCTCATACAGACGAAGAACTAAAATGGATTCAGGACTATCACAGACGCAACCCTAAAATTTCCGTCTGTGAGCTTTATGGTAAGCTCCGTTCTAATAAAGGGTATTCCAGACATCCAGGCTCATTGTACCGCGTTTATCGTCGTCTTGGTTATTCTAGTTCTGCACCTTCTACTAAGAACAAGCGCAAACCTCAGCCTTATGACACTCCATCTACGCTTGGAATCAAGTGGCAAATGGATGTAAAGTACGTCCCTGCCGCCTGCTACTCAGGATCTATTCCGCAAAAGTTCTATCAATACACCGTTATTGATGAAGCTTCTCGAGAACGATTTATTTATCCTTACATGGAACAAAGCAGCTATTCCACTGTTGACTTTTTAAAGCGTGCGATCGATTACTTTGGCTATCAGCCACAGATTTTGCAAACAGATAACGGAGGCGAATTCACCCACTTGAAGAAAACAGACCGAATCCATCCTCTTGATGTTATCTGTGGAAAAATCGGAATAAAGCATAAGCAAATTCGCCCTAGAACACCCCGACATAACGGTAAAGTTGAACGTAGCCATCGTAATGATCAAGAACGATTCTACAATCATATGTCGTTTTTCAGTTATGATGATCTAATGATTCAAATGAGACGATGCCTAAATCGCTCTAATAAAATACCAATGCAGGTTCTAGGCTGGAAATCACCTTTAGAAAAACGTCTCGAACTCGAGACACAATAATTCTTATTCCGTTTGTTCAATAAAATCTTGCAGATAAAAAGTAATCAAACAGAACAAGAATGAGGTATAGTATCTTATGCTTACCGATTAGATTCTATAGTACCATGCCAATCTTTTTATTTTTCAAAAGTTGGTGTCACATCATTAACTAATGTACAAAATCCGTTTTATTCTGACAAATTTATCCAAGTATTTTTATCGGTATCTTTTCTTTCTTATCACTTTTCCATAAAAACTTTAAACAGACTGGTTCAATTGTCCTATGATCTGCTCAAACATATCCTTTTTCCCCGCATCGTAGGCAAGCATTTCATTTGGCGACTGATTCAGTATAAAGGATGCCATAGGGCCATCCAGCATACCCGGAAGTGCCGCATCCAGAATAGCTTTCGCTGCCGGATCTTCGACCATATCCCGGAATTTTGTATTCATGTTGTATCTTCCCGCGATAAGCACCGTATTTGTCTCATATACATAATGATATTGACCGGAGCCAAGCACCAATGCATCTTCCTTTTCCGGCAGATAAAGTGTAGCGGTCGTATTTACCGGCACCTTTACATCAACCTGAATCTGTCCATCCTTGCAGATTGTATGGACACAGATACTGCCATACATGGTCTCCAGTGAGGCCTGCACTTCTTCCAATCCTTTGGTCAGATAAGGTCTAATGTCAAAAGACGCATAGCCTGCTGAGGTCGGCGTAATCCCGGCAACTTTCCGATAAAGCCAATCTCCTATAGAACCATAAGTATAATGATTCAAAGAATTCATGCCCGATGTATCAAAAGTTCCATCTGGCAAAACAGAATTCCAGCGCTCCCAGATCGTCGTTGCCCCCATCTTCACTGCATAGAGCCAGCCCGGGTAATCCTCATTTAAAAGAAGTTCCGCCGCCAGATCATGAAGTCCATTTTCAGAAAGGGCATGGCACAGATATGCCGTCCCGACAAAGCCTGTCGTCAACTTGTTTTTGTGCTGTTTGAGATTTTGTTCCAGTGTCTGTACGATGCGCTCCTTTTTTGCTCCCTCGACCAAATCAAAATAAAGGAGCAGGGCACAGGCGGTCTGTGTCTCTGAAACCAAGCGTCCGGTTGCTGTTACATACTCTCTTAAGATGGCATCCGCGATAGCCTGATAGCGCCCATCGTATATCTTTGCATCCTCCTCTTTTCCAAGTATATGTGCCGTATCGCACACGATCTTGGTCGAATATGCATAAAAGACATTTGCTACCAGATTCTTATCTGTGCCGCCCGACATCAGATGCAGGCTTTCATCACTGTCCAGTGCCAGCCAGTCACCTCTTTGGAAACCATGCATCCATAGGACTTCTCCCTGACACTGGCCAAAGATCCAGTCCACCCAGAGGCGCATATTATCATATTGATCGGCAAGCACACCGGTATCCCCATAGGTCATATAAAGATTCCATGGAATCACGGTAGCACAGTCACTCCAAATAGAAGTTCCCATACTGCCCTTTACCACATTGGGTACGATCTGCGGAATGCCTGTTTTTGCATCCGATTCCACTGCCACATCACGCAGCCATTTTTTGAAAAAAAGTCCCGCATTAAAATTCTGCATGGCGGTCTTGCTGAAGATCATGGCATCCCCGGTCCAGCCCAGTCTTTCATCCCTTTGCGGACAATCGGTCGGAATATCAAAGAAGTTGCTTCTCTGCCCCCATTCGATATTTTGGATCAGGCGGTTGACCAGACGGTTTGATGTTGTCATCGTCCCCGCTTTGTGCATATCACTATGCATGGCGCAGGCCGTAAAATACTTGGGATCCACACTGCTATCTACACCCTCAACGCAAATATAACGGAAACCGTGATAGGTAAAATGCGGCATGACTTTTTTCCCGACATCTCCCTCACCATATCGGTAAAGGTCCTTTGATCTTGCTGTCCGATAATTTTCATTGTAAAAATTGCCATCTTTGTCCAGGGCTTCGCCGTGTGTGATACGGATTTCTTTCTTCTCACCGGTAAGCAGAGAAAGCGGCGGTAATTCTACTTCCACCAGTCCTGCCATATTCTGACCGAAATCAAACACCAACTCACCCTTTGGCGTAAGAATCTTCTGAACCACCGGGAAACGTTTGGTAATACGGATAGGCTCTGCCTCTTGCGAAAGCAAACGTTTCGGAATCGCATCTTTTTCCAAAAGCACTGCCTGACTGTCACCGGCATAATTTTCGGATAACGGCAAGGTCAGATCCAGTGTCTCACCCATATAGATTTCCGACGACCGGATCGCATTTTCTGATACCAGCCATGAGGCATCGGTTCCCATGACGTCCACCGAACCGTCTTCGTATGTAATACGGATCATGGCGATACAGGCTGTCTTTTTTCCATAGAGATGATGCTCCCCTTCGCCGTTTAAGTAGCCTGCATACCAACCATTGCCGACAACCAAAGACACTAGGGATTTCTCCTGTAACTCATCCGTCACATCGTAAGTCTGATATTGGACGCGGTTGCCATAAGACGTCCAGCCGGGAGCCAGATATGCATCCCCCATTTTTTTGCCGTCAATTTCCAGATCATAGACACCAAGTGCAGATGCATAGATTCTTGCCTGACGCAGTTTTTTTCCTTTCTGCAGACAGACCTCTTTGGAGAAAGTCTTAACGGCCGGCAATTCCTCTTTCGTAGTGATCCACACACCTTCCCAATTGTCCTCTGACATCAGTCCGGTCTCAAAAAAAGTGGTCGTTTCCGCAGCGTTTCCATGGTTGTCCCAGACACAGATATTGACATCATAATGGCTAAAGGCCTCCAAGGCACTGCCTTCATAAGTCACAAACAGGGACTGTCCGTTTTCCACCCTGCCGCTTGACCAGACACTCTTTCCCTCTTTTGCTACGCTTATTTCATAAGACTTTTGATAGGTGTTTTCCTCTTGACTTTCCAGTTTCCAGGAAAAACGTGGGCAGACATCTATGCCAATCGGTTCCTTCTGATATTCCACTGTCACATCATACAATCTCATATTTTTCTTCCTCTCTCTTTTTGAAAAAGAGACTTCGAAATCAAATCTCGAAGTCTCTATAATGAAGGGTTTTGTAAATTGCTAAATTATGCTTCTTTCTTCGCTTCCTGTTCTGCTTTCATGGCTACAATGTTCTTCTGTACTTCAACCATTCTTTCTTTGTCAAGATCATAGTACTTCATAGAAATAACATTAAAGATCCAGCCAATGACAGGCAGTCCAAATGCTAAGAACATAGTCATCCAGAATACTGCAGGTGTTGCCTTATCTCCCATCTGTGGCATCACGGTCTTATATCCGATCAGAGATACCATAAGAGCAGCAATGGTTGATGCCAGTGAAGAAATAATCTTATCGAGGAAGGAATACACACCGCCTACGGTACCCGGCATAAAATTGCCGGAACGCTCAAACTCATAATCACAAACATCAGCTCTCATAACACCACTTGCTGTAGAAAGGATCATCTTAAAACCGGTCAATCCAACATTAAGAACCAGATAAATGATCATTGGAACACCGAACTTACCAATGCTTGACATACCGGTTGGTCCTAAGATGGTACAGAATACAACCATCACAACAGACAAGCCGATACATGCCCATGACCAGACAGATGTTGCTTTCTTGGCTCCGAATTTTGCAACATACATACCGCCAATTGTCGCAAAGGCAATACCAATGATCGCCGTGATATTACCAAGCATAGTTGCTGTCTGATAGTTCGCGATCAGCACACCACTTAAGAGTGTCATAACGATAGACTGTCCGGCTGTGGTCTGTGCCAGTTTATCAGAAGCACCAGTAATGATCCACATCTGCATATTTCTGTTATCCTTGAGCAGATTCCACATATCCTTAAATCCGATCTTCTTTTCCTTACCATCATCACCAAAAGTCACACTGTTTAACACTTCCGGTTTGTCACATGGTGTCAGACCGATACATGCAAGAATCATAAATACAAAGGCACCCGCAACATACCACACACATGCTTCACGCAGACAGGCTGCATTATACTGATTGTCATATTTTGGTAAAACTGCAAATGAAATAATGGTGTTAAATACCATTGGTACACAGTATGAATAAATGGTTCCGATCAGGTTCATGAAAGGACGCTGGGTTGGATCGTTGGTGATCAGGTTGCCGACAGCTCCGGATGACATATTCATCATGGTATAACCAATGATATATACCACATAGATGCCGATGAACCATGCCACACCGGCTACACCTGTGTACTTGCCACTCATCCAGTCATACATCATGAAACATGCCAGTGCCATAACCGCCCATGCTGCGAATAGGAAGATTCGGATCTTTCCATGCTTTCCAGCCTTGATGCGGTCAAAAACAAATGCCACTAAAGGATCTGTGATACCATCAAAAATACGTGTTCCTGTAATAATAATTCCGGCAACCGCAACTGCGATTCCATAACCGGCATTGGCTATGTAGGATGCGTACATCATCAAAAGATAAAAACACATACCTCCACCATTGGTTGCGACACCAAGTGCCATAGATAATTTACTGGCGGTGCGGTATTCTACACCATCTCTCACGCTTGCCGCGCTTAACTTTTTATTCCCCATTGTTCTCCTCCTTTGAGTTGTCTTTTTTCTGTATCTTTTCACAATTTGATACACCCTCTGGCATTATCATATGACCTTTTTGCACATGCTTTAATACTAAAATTTGCTTTTTTATTCTATTTTTAGTAAAGTATGGTTACGATAGAAAAAAGGAGATGAAAATGCAATGGATATTTACGCATTATTCTCGGTCATTCCCCAACTGCATCTGATTACTTTCGACGCAGACCGGCGAATGATACGATCAAACGATAACATAGGTCGTATTTTTAGTGCTTTTTTAAGTACTGAGGAATATATGGAAATGATTTTTTCCCACGGAAAGAACCATGACACCCCCTTTGTTCTGGCGGCCTACATCGGCTTTGTCTGGGAAGCTGTCTATGAAAAAAGAGAGGGAAACTTGGTGCGTGTACATGTGCTCGGTCCCATCTTCTACAGTCCCTATTCCAACGAGGCTATGGAGCGTTGTCTGCGCCAATATGAGTCGCTTGGTATGTCCTTTTCCGACAAGCACAAACTTATTGCCCAGATGCAAGAACTCCCCGTCATGAAATACAGCCAATTTGCCCACTATGGCATGATGCTGCATTATCTGGTCAATGGGCAGCGCATCTCTATGAATGATTTTGACCATATGCAGGATACCTCCTTTCTTGCTACAGCCTCCTTTCCCGTGGCAAGTGATGTTTCCGAAGATCGGGATGTGGTCTACGAAAACATCTATCATTTTGAAAACCTGCTGTTAAACGAGGTTGCACAGGGACAAAGCAGCCTTTATGCTGCAGAATTAAACGACATGGTGCAAAAGGGTCGGCTTGCAACCGTGCCAACCGAATATGCCAATGTAGCGGAACCATCACGCAGCCGTAAGGACTCATTACTCATCCTGAACGCTTTAGAATGCCATAAAGCCATAGAAGCCGGTGTACTGATCTCCACCGCCTACCGCGCACAGGAGTCCTTCATCGAGGAAATTGAAAATACGCACTCTCCACTCGGCATGAACCAGTTACACCAAGACATTCACCAGACCTACTGCGCACTGGTACAAGAAGCGATGGACGAGAAAAAGCAATACAGCCCTGTGATAAGAAAATGCATGACATATCTGAAGAACAACATCACAAGTGGCGTCACGACCGCACAGTTGGCAGACCAGACCGGCTACGAGCCCTACTATCTGAACCGCCTTTTCAAAACAGAAGTCGGCATTTCCCCAAAACAGTATTACCGCGATCTCAAGATGCACTATGCCGCCAGGATGCTGCTGGAATCCGAAATATCCATCGCCGATGCCGCCGAATATCTTCATTATTCTTCTTACACGCATTTCTGCAGTGATTTTAAGGCTGTGATGAACTGCACGCCGACCGACTATCGAAGATCCCATAGATAGGATATCCCAAGCACAGAAAAAGGCCTCTCCCTTATGGGAAAGACCTTTTGTTTTCTTATGGATAA
The DNA here is from genome assembly GCF_014287435.1 of Roseburia lenta. Lineage (GTDB taxonomy): Bacteria > Bacillota > Clostridia > Lachnospirales > Lachnospiraceae > Pararoseburia > Pararoseburia lenta. Next base: position 60,497 of record NZ_JACOPG010000004.1, on the reverse strand, counting down.
AATTACCACTCAAATTTCTTTGCAAAGTATGCATCCAGATCCTCGATCTTGATACGCTCCTGCTCCATAGTGTCACGGTCACGAACAGTAACGGCTCCATCTTCCTCAGAATCGAAATCGTAAGTAACACAGAATGGTGTTCCGATCTCGTCCTGACGACGATAACGCTTACCGATGTTTCCTCTGTCATCAAATTCACAGTTGTACTTCTTGGACAACTGGGCATATACGCTCTCAGCGCCCTCATTTAACTTCTTGGAAAGTGGAAGCACGCCAATCTTGACCGGTGCGATTGCCGGATGGAAATGAAGCACCGTACGCATATCCGGCTTTTCTTCTGTTCCGATATTCTCCTCATCATAAGCAGCGCAAAGGAATGCCAAAAGTACACGGTCTGCGCCAAGAGAAGGTTCGATAACATAAGGGATATAACGCTCGCCCTTGCTATCATCAAAGTAGGTCAGATCCTGACCGGATGTATTCTGATGCTGGGTCAGATCATAATCGGTACGATCTGCGATACCCCAAAGTTCGCCCCATCCAAATGGGAATAAGAACTCGATATCGGTCGTTCCTTTGGAGTAGAAAGCAAGTTCTGCAGGATCATGATCACGCAGACGTAATTCTTCTTCTTTCATGCCAAGAGAAAGTAACCAGTCGCGGCAGAAGCCTCTCCAATACTGGAACCATTCCAGATCGGTTCCCGGCTCGCAGAAGAACTCAAGTTCCATCTGCTCAAACTCTCTGGTACGGAAGATAAAGTTACCCGGTGTGATCTCGTTACGGAAAGACTTACCGATCTGACCGATACCAAACGGTAACTTCTTTCTGGAAGTACGCTGCACATTTTTGAAGTTTACAAAAATACCCTGTGCTGTCTCCGGACGAAGATAAACGGTATTCTTTGCATCTTCGGTAACGCCCATGAAAGACTTGAACATCAGGTTAAACTGACGGATATCTGTGAAATCATGCTTGCCGCAGGTAGGACATGGAACACTGTGTTCCTTGATAAATCCCATCATTTCTTCTGCGGTCCATCCATCTACGGATGTCTCTAAGGTAATATCATTTTCCTGCGCAAAATCTTCGATGATCTTATCCGCGCGGAAACGCTCATGACACTCTCTACAATCCATCAAAGGATCAGAAAATCCGCCCAAATGACCGGAAGCCACCCATGTCTGTGGGTTCATGATAATCGCACTGTCGATACCTACGTTGTATGGGCTCTCCTGTACGAACTTCTGCCACCATGCCTTTTTGATATTGTTCTTCAGTTCCACACCAAGATTTCCGTAATCCCAACTGTTCGCAAGACCTCCATAGATCTCAGAACCCGGATATACAAATCCTCTTGCTTTACATAAAGCAACAATCTTGTCCATTGTCTTTTCCATAATCTGATCCTCTCATTTCTTGTTCTATTGTGTACAGGCAATCTCCTGTATAACACTCTACTTATAAATAATATAGGTCAACTGTGTAGCATCTGCATTGCCATCCGGCTGTTCGATTGAGACGGTACTCTTATCCACCATGGTCGTGCAGGCATCGGAAACATAAAGGATGGTGCCGTCTACCGTGACATTGATATTCTCTTTGATGATGGCCACCTTTAACTTCTTTTGGGAAGTAATGTCTAAAGTATCAACCGATGTCCCCTTTTCTCCGTCCGTAACACTGACAAAAGCATCTGAGAAATCAAAGCCCTGCTTGACTGCCGACTTGATCGTACCGGTATAAAGTCCATAGCCGGTAAACTTGCTGTAATCCTCTGCAGACGCATAGGTAGTCTTGGCATGGGCAAGGTCACTGTAAAACTTTATTTTGTCTAATTTGACGCTGTCTTTGCCTTTGGTATCGTTGTATTCTTTGATCTCTTCCTTCATGTAAGTCTTTAACTCACTTCGGGAGTAATCCTCCGCAAAGTCTGTCAATTCTTCACAGATCACCTTGCCGTCATCTGAGATCGTAAGGGTACTTTGATCCGGTATCTTATCAAACCATCCGCTAAACTTGACAACCGCAACGATCGCAGCGATCACAAGGATAATGACGGCGATCAGGATCGCGATCCTGTGCTGGACGATCTTTTGGTTTCTCGCCTTTATCTTATTTTCTCTCGCATTTTGTGCTGCCTTGGCAGAATGCTTTTTCTTATTTTCCATGTATCAATGGTCCTCCTATTTGAAGCACTTAACAATCTGCACTATTATACTATGACACAATTATTTTTTCAACCGCCTTGTGCCACAGGAACGTCCCTGTGGCTCAGATAAAGTCCTCGCTCTTAAACTTATGTCCCACATAATGATTCCGGTAGGATTGCAGTAAATTCAGAAACTCTGCCTCCACCGCCGGTGTCAGACGGAAGGTGTATAATTTTTCCACAGAAGTGGAAATGATATACTGCATGGCATAAAGGGTCGATCCGTCTATCGGATTGCCACCGGTCTTGCCCTGGCAGGACGCACAGACACAGCCCCGCAGCCGCATGGAAAAGAAGTCCAGATGCTCTTTGCTACCACAGGATAAGCACTCAAAGACATTAGGATATTCCCCATTGATCGTCCAGGTCTTTAACTCGTAGATGCCCCGGATCAGCGCAAAAGAAAACTTACGGCTCTCAAGCGCCCGAAGTGTCTGGTACAAAAGCCGTAAGCGTTCTACTTCATCTGCATTTTCCTGTGCATAGTATTCCGCCATCTCCAGAAAATAGTAACCATAGCAGACCATATCAAAATCTTCTGCCAGTTCCCGGAAATAATTCTTGATGTCCGCACGCACCGCGGTATATGTACTCTTGCCCTGGTAGACCTCAAACTGACCAAAGGCAAAAGGATTGGCTGCCGCCAAAAGTTGGTTACCGGAACGACGTGCCCCTTTAGCAAAAGCCGTGATCTTGCCGCGCTCCCTGGTAAGTATCGTTATTCTCTTGTCGTACTCTCCCACAGGAATCGCCGAAAGAACCATCCCTGTCAGAACAATATTGAATCCCATGGGACTCTTCCTCCGCCATTTTACAATAAGCAAGGTAGTCACTTACCTTGCCGCTTGCCGTAAATCTCTCCCACCATTCATCCATAGACGCACACCTCTTTTTCGCTTCTCTATTCTTTAGATTCTCCAGCAAAAAAGAAGATATACCAGATAAAAAATGGAATTAGATCTCGTCCTTACGATAACCAAAATTTTTGATCAGATAATCACTGTCGCGCCAGTCTTTCTTGACCTTGACCCAGAGTTTGAGATTGACCTTGGCATCCAGCATTTTTTCACACTCGTATCTGGCATTGCTTCCGATCTTTTTTAACATGGCACCACCTTTGCCGATGATGATGCCCTTGTGTGAGTCTTTTTCACATATGATGGTTGCGTCAATGTCATACATGCCCTGCTTGCCCGAACGCCATTTCATCTGATCGATGGAAACCGCGATACCGTGTGGCACCTCCTCGGAAAGTGCATGGAGCGCCTTCTCACGGATGATCTCAGCTACAATCTGACGCTGAGGCTGGTCTGTTACCACGTCCTCATCATAATATGCCGGTCCGTAAGGCAGATACTTAAAGATCTGGTCTAAAAGGACATTGCAATTCTTTCCGCGTAAGGCAGAAAGCGGCACGATCTCAGCAAAATCATATAGTTTGCGATAAGCCTCGATCACGCCAAAGACCGCATCATGGTCTACCGTGTCAATCTTGTTGATCACAAGGATAACCGGGGTTTTGGTCTTTTGCAACTGCTCTACGATATGTCTGTCGCCGCCACCGATATAATCAGACGGCTCCACCAGCCAGAGAATCACATCCACATCCTGCATCGTGTGTTCTGCCACGCTGACCATATATTCGCCAAGTTTATTGGATGCCTGATGGATGCCCGGCGTATCTAAGAATACAATCTGCCCCAGTTCCGGATCCGTATAAACCGTCTGGATGCGGTTGCGGGTCGTCTGCGGCTTGTTGGAAGTGATCGCAATCTTCTGTCCGATCAAATGGTTCATAAGGGTAGACTTTCCAACATTTGGTCGTCCGATAATGGTGACAAAACCTGATTTAAAATTATCTTGCATGTAATGCTCCTTACTCTTATTCGTATAAATTGTATAACTCGTCAAACATATCTGCGGCTGCCGTCAGCGTATCCTCGTTTCCGACAACACAGAAATAATCCTGATCCATGGTTGCCTGTACCAGCGGTGCCAGCGCACGGATATCCTCTACTGTGGCATTCAAGACCTGGTCACGGTTGCGCTGCAAGTCTGCAAAAGTCACATCCCTTAGATAGCAGGACAGGGCTCTCGTGCCGCGCTGTGCCGGTGTCAGCGGCGTATCCATCTCACTGATCGTACCAATGATATATTTAGTCATATCTCGTTCATCCACATCAAAATCTCGGACATAGTCTGCCGTGTGCGCAAAGATCTCATTGGTCTTTTCCAGATTTGGATCACGATAAGATACAAAATAGGTATCCCCATTCATTCCAAAGGCACTGCGGCAGCCATAGGCGCCGCCCTTGACACGGACATTGATCCAGAAATAGTCATAGGAAAGGGCAACGCGCAGAATATTGAGTGCGCCGTTAAACTCATAGCCATCCTTGGTAAAATTACCGGCACGGCATACATACTGCACCTGAGAGGCATCCTTGAATCCCTCTTTTTTGCGAGTCAGTCTGATCTCCTGTGCCGCTTCCTTTTTACCGCCTGCAAAGAGATGCTCTGCAATGCCCGGCAGATAGGTCTCTACCTGGGTAAATGCCTGATCGTCTCCGGTAGAACTTACCAAAAGATGATCCCTGGTAAAGACTTTCTTTACCAGTTCCTGACACTTGCTGCGGATCTCGTCTTTCTTTTCCTCGTAATGTTCGTCCAGATCCTTGACAAACTGATAATAGGCAATACCACTGATGGAATCCGTGATGAGTGCCGGCACGGAGAAGCATGACATAGCGCGCCCTGCGGCAAGTACATTACCTGCACTGCTCATACGCATTTCCAGACGGGAACGCTGGGCAGCCACCAGTTCGCGGATACGATTTTCATCCGAAAAGTCAGAATGTAAAATGATCTCCTCGATAAGATTGATGGCATTTTCTACCTCGCCATATAAGAACTTGGCACGCACTTCACACATAAAGTGGGTCTTACCCTCCGCCGGATCATAGACATTCAAGGATGCCCCAATGCCACCGGTGTAGATATTGACTGCATTGGCAAGGTCTGCATAAGAATAATTCTCGGTATCCACAAGTCCGAGCATACGGCTCAAAAGAGACAGATACTTCCAATCCTCCTGCCCAATACCTGTCACATCAAAGACCAGATTCAGATAATGGATGCCATTGCTAAAGACTTTGTGATGCAGGACTTTGATACCGTCAACTTCTTTTTCGATCAGATCAAGCGGACGTGCTTCCCTTTTCAGATCACTTCTCTTTAACATCGGCAGACACTCGAGAGCCTCCTTGGAGGACGGTTCCTGCTGATGTTCTTTTAAGGTCTTGGTCTGCTCGACCAAAGCATCCAGTGCCTCATCTGAAAGGCTTGCCTTATATTCTGCCAGTTCCTTTTTTAACTCTTCTTCTGCCTCTGTGGTCAGCCCCTTCTTTGGCTCAACCATAAGAACAGATGCATGGGTATTGGCAAGCAGATAGGTTTCGATCAATTTCTCAAAATAACCGGTATCCACCTTTTTGCGAAGTCCGTCTAAGACATCGATACCATGCATATGGACAAACGGCTGATCCTCGTCATACAGCCAACTATCCATGCACTGCAAGCCAAAGATCAGTCCCTTAGGGAAACTGCCAAAGTCTGCCTCGCGGAACTGGAACTGTGACGCATTGATACCTGCGAGGAGTGCCTTTTTATCAATACCATCGACTACCTGATGCAATAAAACTTCCTGAATGGCATCGACAAAAGCCTGCTTATCTTCCGGGTTGGCACCGCGCGCCATAACAGAAAACATAGGCTGCAGCATACCGGTATCAAAAGAACCGATGATATCTTTTCCGATCCCCTTTTCCAAAAGTGCTGTACGCACCGGCGCACCCGGAGAACTGAAAAGCGCATACTCCAAAACGTCAAATGCCTGGTATAATTCCTGATCCAGCGCATCACTGATAACAAAGGTGTATGCCAAATAGGTTGCGTCTCTTTCATCCTCTGCTGAAGAAATCGGATAAGTCTTATCTACCGCGCGTGGGCGGGTAAAAGGTTCCTGCTTCTTGATCTCAGAATCCACTTCGATCTTGTCGTACTTCGACAGATATTCACGATCCAGATAATCCAGCCGCTCATCCATATCCATATTTCCATACAGATAGATATAAGAATTGCATGGATGGTAATATTTCTTATGAAATCCCAGAAAATCTTCGTAGGTCAGTTCCGGTATGACCTTTGGATCTCCACCCGACTCCACACTGTAGGTATTATCCGGGAACAAAGAATTTAAGATCTCGCGATTAACCACATCATCCGGGGAAGAAAAAGCCCCCTTCATTTCATTATAAACAACACCATTGATGGTCAGGTCGTCCTCTCGGCTTTCCAGTTCATAATGCCAGCCCTCCTGCATAAAGATCTCCGGGTCATGGTAGATGTTTGGATGAAAAACAGCATCCATATAAACATCCATCAGGTTTTTAAAATCCTGATCGTTGCAACTTGCCACCGGATAAACGGTCTTATCCGGGTAAGTCATGGCGTTCAAAAAGGTGTTCATGGAACCTTTGACAAGTTCTACAAAAGGATCCTTGAGCGGATATTTGTCAGAACCGCAAAGCACGGTATGTTCAATGATATGCGCTACACCGGTAGAGTCCTTTGGCGGTGTGCGAAAAGCAATGTAGAACACCTTATTGTCATCATCATTCTCAATCAAACTGATATGTGCCCCACTTTTCTTGTGACGCAGCACATAGCCCTTGGAATTTAAGTCCCCCAGATTTTCTTCTTTGATCAACTCATACGCATTATGCATATTTGTCTTCCTCCCATACTCTTTTTCTATCTTGTGTGGAAATTCCACCTCTATTGCTTGATATTGACATCGACCTGCTGGAATGGAATGGAGATTTTCTCCGCGTCAAAGCGGATCTTGATGTCTTCCAACAACTGCCAGCGCACCGGCCAGTATTGATCGGTCGGCACCCAGAAACGAAGTCCCAGATCCACGGAACTTGCCCCCAATTCCTTGACAAAGACATTGACATCCTCCGGCAGGCGTCTATTTTCTGCCTCCACCAGTTCCATTAAGATATCCTTTGCCTTTTTGATGTCGGCATCATAACCAATCGGCACGACCAGATCCATCTGCCTGCGGTCGCTCTTGGTCGCATTGGTTAGACTCGTATTGGCAAGTGTACCGTTTGGAATAACAATGATCTTATTATCAATTGTGCGCAATTTTGTATAAAATACACTGATCTCAATGACCGTTCCCTCATTCTTATGTGTATCTTCAATGATATAATCTCCCACGCGGAAAGGATGCAAAACGAGAATCAAAAGACCACCCGCAAAGTTCGACAAACTTCCCTGTAAAGCAAGACCTGCCGTCACACCCAAAGATGCCACTGCGGCTGCAAGCGAGGATGCCGTAAATCCAAACAAGCCCAAAATAATCACGATAATTACGATCCACAGGAAATATTTGAGCACCTGATCTGCGAACTGGCAAACCCCCTCTTCTGCATCCCGGCGACGCAAAGACTTTTGGAACATACGTCGCACCAGATTGATGATCTTACCACCAATGTAAGCGATAAGCAGTGCCAGCACCACACTCCAGAAAAAGCCCAGTACCGATGGAAGCACCGATTGCAGCCAACTTTTCATTACGCCTTCGTCCAAATTTTTAATCAGATTATCAGATAATACCTGTGACATTAAAATCATTTTGTATCCCCTTCTTTTGGTTAAAAATCATAAATTCTCATCTGTGTATTTTGAAAATACTTCCTCTGCCATGTTACAACAGTCTCGCTAAAACCACAAGGGAGAGCAACAAAAAAATGCTGCTCTCCTGCTTTCTTTTTCTATACCTATGTAGGATCAGAACCTTTATTTTACAACGCGCACACGGATCATATCCTCGATCGCATCCAGTTTCTCGACAACTTCCGGTGTCACCGGCGCATCAATATCAAGAAGTGCGTACGCAAAGTCTCCTCTGGTCTTGTTTGTCATATCGGAAACGTTGATATTGGCATCGCCAAGAATGGTCGTGTACTGTGCGATCACGCCCTGACGATTGTAGTGCAAAAGTGCGATACGTCCTGCCGTCTGGCAAATGCCCATCTGGCAATCCGGGTAATTGACGGAATGTGTGATATTACCGTTTTCCATGTAATCGGAAATCTCCTGCACTGCCATGATAGCACAATTATCCTCTGCCTCGGCGGTAGATGCCCCCAGATGTGGGATGACGATCACGCCATCCTGACCTGCTGTCGTCGGATTTGGGAAATCGGATACATACTTGCGGATCTTTCCTGCTGCAATACCGTCTAAAACTGCCTGCTCATCCACCAGCAGATCTCTTGCAAAGTTTAAGATGATGACATCCTTTTTCATCATCTGGATAGCAGACTTATTGATCATCTGTCTGGTCGAATCCAGAAGCGGCACATGGATGGTGATAAAATCACATTCCTTGTAGATGTCTTCCACAGCATCGATATGCTTTACGGAACGGCTCAGATTCCAAGCCGCCTGCACAGAGATATATGGATCGTATCCATAGACATCCATGCCAAGATGGGTTGCCGCATTGGCAACCTTGACACCGATGGCGCCCAGACCGATCACACCCAGTTTCTTGCCTGCAAGTTCCGTACCTGCATATGCCTTTTTCTGCTTTTCTGCCATCTTTGCGATATCAGTCTCGCCACTCTGGGATTTGACCCATTCAATACCGCCGACAATATCGCGGGATGCCAAAAGCATACCGGCGAAAACAAGTTCCTTGACACCATTGGCATTTGCACCGGGTGTGTTAAATACGACGATACCTTCCTTGGCGCAGCGCTCCAGCGGAATGTTGTTGACACCAGCCCCCGCTCTTGCGATTGCCTGCAAATTTCTGCCAAACTCCATATCGTGCATGGCTGCACTTCTGACTAAGATAGCATCGGCAGTCACCGCTGCCTCCACCTTTTTATAATCTGTTGAAAACTGATCCAATCCCACCTCGGCGATCGGATTCAGGCAATGATATGAAAACATAGGTCATCTCTCCTTTACGATTTATGCATTTTCTTCTTCAAACTTCTTCATGAAAGCAACCAGCGCCTCTACGCCCTCTTTTGGCATAGCATTGTAGATAGAGGCACGCATACCGCCAACCGTGCGGTGACCTTTCAGATTTTCAAAGCCTGCTGCCTTTGCCTCGGCTACGAACTTGGCATCCAGATCTGCATCTCCGGTTACAAAAGGTACGTTCATCAGAGATCTGTCCTCCTTGCGGACGGTTCCCTTGAAAAGTTTGCTCTGGTCTAAGAAATCATAAAGGATCTTTGCCTTTTCTTCATTGCGTTCCTTCATGACAGAAAGACCGCCCATCTTCTTTAACCACTTGAATACCTTGCCACAGATGTAAATACCGTAGCATGGCGGTGTGTTGTATAAAGAATCTGCATCTGCCTGTGTCTTGTACTTGAGCATGGTAGGTGTTCCCGGAAGCACATCATCGCGGATCAGGTCTTCACGGATGATCACAATGACCACGCCTGCCGGTCCGATGTTCTTTTGCACGCCACCATAGATCACGCCATACTTGCTCACGTCTACCGGCTCTGATAAGAAGCAGGAAGAAACATCAGCCACCAGGGTATGTCCCTTGGTATTTGGCAAAGTCTTATACTTTGTTCCGTAAATGGTGTTATTCTCACAGATGTACACATAATCCAGATCTTCAGGAATATCCAGATCCGAGCAATCCGGGATATAGGAGAATGTCTTGTCTGCCGATGATGCCAACTCCACTGCCTCGCCGTAGATCTTTGCTTCTGCAAAAGCCTTCTTTGCCCACTGTCCTGTCACAATGTAGCCTGCTTTGCGGTTTTTCATCAAATTCATCGGGATGGCTGCAAACTGCTGAGAAGCACCGCCCTGCAAGAACAGTACCTTATAATTGTCAGGAATCTGCATCAGATCACGCAGATCTGCCTCTGCCTCTTTGATGATATCGTCAAAGACCTTCGAGCGGTGCGACATTTCCATCACGGACATTCCACATCCTCTGTAATCCATCATCTCGTCTGCTGCTTCTTTCAGTACTTCTTCCGGAAGTACCGCAGGTCCTGCTGAAAAATTGTACACTCTGCTCATTTTTACATTCCTTTCTTTTCTATATCTTTGTCATCAAAACAATCACTGATCGGTGCACCCGGTGCGACCATTGGCCATACCTTGTCATCGCAGTTGATCACACAATCGATCACTACCGGTGTCTTCATATCCAGTGCTTTTGCAAAGACCTCTGTAAATTCCTCCTTGCTGGTCGCACGGAAACCGGTAGCCCCCATAGCTTCCGCCATTTTCACATAATCCACACCATCATTTAAGACAGTGGATGAATATCTCTTGTCATAGAATAAAGTCTGCCACTGGCGTACCATACCAAGTACATGGTTGTTGATGATGACCTCGATCAGCGGTAAGTTCTCACGCACCGCAGTCGCGACTTCATTCATATTCATACGGAAGCATCCGTCGCCTGCTACGTTGACGACCTGTTTATCCGGGTTTCCGATCTGTGCGCCGATGGCTGCACCAAGACCATAGCCCATGGTTCCCAGTCCGCCCGAAGTCAAAAGTCTGTGCGGCTTTGCATATTTATAATACTGTGCTGTCCACATCTGATGCTGTCCTACCTCGGTCACCATGATGGCATCGCCCTTTGTCTGACGATAGATCTCCTCGACCACAAATGGACCGGACAGTCCATCCGTGCAATAACTTGCCGGATACTTTTCTTTCAGATCCATCACATGCGCCATCCAGTCGCTGTGATCCTGCTTCTTTAACATTGGATTGATCCGTTTTAAGATCTCCTTGATATCCCCGATCACCTCTGCGGTCGCGATGACATTTTTGTTGATCTCTGCCGGATCTACATCAAACTGTAATAACTTGGCATTGCTTGCAAAAGTCTTTGGATTGCCAAGGACGCGGTCACTAAAACGCGATCCGACAGCGATCAAAAGATCACATTCGCTGACGCCCAGATTGGATGCCTTGGTACCATGCATGCCAAGCATACCGGTATAGGCAGGCTTGGTTCCGTCAAAAGCACCCTTACCCATCAGGGTATCACAGGCCGGCGCATCTACAAGCGATACAAAGTCTGCTAATTCTTCTGCGGCATCGCTGATCACGGCTCCACCACCGACAAATATGTATGGTTTTTTTGCTGCCTCGATCAGGGCTACTGCTCTTTCTAAGGCTTCCTCTGTCAGATCCTTTGTCACACGCCCGACCGGTTCTGCCTCTTTAAAAGTATATTCACACTTGGCACCGGTCACATCCTTTGGAATATCCACAAGGACCGGTCCCGGTCTGCCTGTCTTTGCGATCATAAAAGCACGCCGCATGGTGTCGGCAAGTTTTGTCACATCTTTTACGATAAAGTTATGCTTTGTGATCGGCATGGTAATACCGGCAATATCCACTTCCTGAAAACTATCCTTTCCCAGAAGCGGTACGGTAACATTACAGGTAATGGCAACCATAGGCACTGAATCCATCTGTGCCGTTGCAATACCGGTGACAAGGTTCGTTGCCCCCGGTCCGCTCGTTGCCAGACAGACGCCCACCTTACCTGTACTTCTTGCATAGCCATCCGCTGCATGACTCGCTCCCTGCTCATGGGATGTCAGCACATGATGGATCTCATCACTGTGCTTATATAATTCATCATAAACATTTAAGATCGCACCGCCCGGATACCCGAAAACGGTGTCTACCTTTTGCTCCTTCAAGCACTCAATAACGATCTGTGCTCCTGTCAGTTCCATGATTCTTCCCCTTTTCTTTCGACTTATTCCGGCTGTTTTAAGATAGCGCCCATGTTACCTGAGGTAACCTGTGCTGCATAACGTCTCAGATAGCCCTCTTTGATCTTTGGCTCTCTTGGCTGCCAAGCCGCTTTTCTCTTGGCAAGTTCTTCGTCAGAGACTTCCATATGGATCGTCATGTTTGGAATATCAATGGAAATAATATCGCCTTCTTCCACCAATGCGATCGGTCCGCCTACGGCTGCTTCCGGTGAAATATGTCCGATGGATGCACCTCTGGATGCACCGGAGAAACGTCCGTCTGTGATCAGGGCAACGGTAGAACCAAGTCCCATACCGGCGATCGCAGATGTCGGATTTAACATCTCACGCATACCAGGCCCCCCCTTTGGTCCTTCGTAACGGATGACTACCACATCGCCGTCAACGATCTTGCCGCCCTTGATGGCTGCAATAGCATCTTCTTCGCAGTCGAAGACTCTTGCCGGGCCGGAATGTACCAGCATTTCATCCACAACGGCAGAACGCTTTACAACACCGCCATCCGGTGCGATATTTCCCTTTAATACAGCAAGTCCGCCAGTCTTGGAATATGGATTGTCAACCGGACGGATGACTTCCGGATTTTTATTTACAGCATCTTTGATATTTTCTCCCACCGTCTTACCAGTCACGGTCATGCAGTCTGTGTTGAGAAGTCCGATATCTGCCAGTTCTTTCATAACAGCATAGACACCGCCCGCCTCGTTGAGATCTTCCATATAGGTAGGACCTGCCGGTGCCAGATGACAGAGGTTCGGGGTCTTTTCGCTGATCGGATTTGCATAGGAAATATCAAAGTCAAATCCAACTTCGTGTGCGATTGCCGGCAAATGCAACATAGAGTTGGTAGAACAGCCAAGTGCCATATCCACCGTCAATGCGTTGATGATGGCTTCCTTTGTCATGATGTCTCTCGGACGGATGTCCTTGCGGTACATATCCATGACAGCCATACCTGCATGCTTGGCAAGTTTGATTCTCTCAGAATAAACAGCAGGGATCGTACCATTGCCACCAAGTCCCATACCAAGAGCCTCAGTCAGACAGTTCATAGAGTTAGCGGTATACATACCGGAGCAGGAACCGCAGGTCGGGCAGACCTTTTCTTCATATTCTTTGACATCATCCTCTGTCATAGTGCCTGCTTCATAAGCACCGACGGCTTCAAACATGGATGACAAAGAACGCTTCTGGCCCTTAACATGTCCTGCTAACATCGGACCACCGGAAACAAATACGGTCGGTACATTGACGCGGGCTGCTGCCATCAAAAGTCCCGGTACGTTTTTATCACAGTTTGGCACCATAACCAGGGCATCAAACTGATGGGCTAAAGCCATACACTCGGTAGAGTCGGCGATCAGATCTCTGGTCACCAGAGAATACTTCATGCCGGAATGCCCCATGGCAATACCATCACAGACTGCAATGGCTGGGAATACCACCGGCACACCGCCTGCTTCTGCTACGCCAAGTTTTACGGCGTTGACGATCTTATCCAGATTCATATGTCCCGGTACGATCTCGTTGTAGGAACTAACGATACCTACCATAGGTTTTTTCATTTCTTCTTCGGTGAAGCCTAAGGCATTGAATAGGCTTCGATGCGGTGCCTGTTGCATACCACTTTTCACATTGTCACTTCTCATCTTTTTATTTCTCCTTTACTTCTGTCTGACGCCGTATATCTTAGGTGCGATTGTTTGCTTTCTGACACGTTCTCACTCTGTAAAAAACGTAGCCTCACTAAATTCGCTATCGCTCATTAAGTGACGACGTTTTTTAAAGGTCAGAATGCAAACAATCACACCTTATCATACGGCTGGATATACTAAAAATGATACTTCTTCCTTTATCTACTCCACGATGTAGCGGCAGATCAGATCACCCATCTCGGCGGTTCCGACCTGTGTGATGCCTTCCATGGATTCGCCTTCGCGCGGCATGATGTCGATCGTGCGATAGCCATCATGAAGGGCAGCTTTGACTGCCTGTTCAATGGCATCTGCCTCGGTATCAAGATCAAAACTGTATCGGAGCATCATGGCTGCACTCAGTATGGTTGCGATCGGATTGGCAATGCCCTTTCCTGCAATATCCGGTGCAGATCCGCCGGACGGTTCGTAAAGACCGAACTTAGTCTCATTTAAACTTGCGGATGAAAGCATACCGATGGATCCTGTCACCATGCTGGCTTCATCGGATAAAATATCGCCAAACATGTTTTCCGTTAAGATCACATCAAACTGCTTTGGATCTTTGACTAACTGCATTGCGCAGTTATCAACCAGCATATGCTCATAAGTGACTTCCGGGTAATCCTTTGCCACTTCCTCTACGACCTTGCGCCACAAACGGGAAGAATCCAAAACATTTGCCTTGTCAACACTGGTTACCTTCTTACGACGCTTCATTGCAATATCAAAGCCACGCTTTGCGATACGTCTGATCTCGTTTTCGTTATATGTAAGCGAATCATGTGCTGTTAAGACACCGTCTACTTCCTCTGTGCTTCTCTGACCGAAATAAAGTCCTCCGGTCAGTTCACGCATGATCATCATGTCAAAACCATCCCCGATAATATCATCGCGGAGCGGACATGCTGCCTTTAACTCCTCATACAGATATGCCGGTCTTAAATTTGCAAATAAATTCAGGGATTTGCGCAATTTCAAAAGTCCGGCTTCCGGTCTGAGTTCCGGTGCCAGTTTATACCATGGAGAAGTCGCGGTATTGCCACCGATCGAGCCCATCAATACGGCATCCGATGCCTTTGCCGCTGCGATCGCTTCATCGGTCAACGGTACGCCGGTTGCGTCAATCGAGCAGCCTCCCATCAAAATATCTTCATAATGAAACGTATGTCCGTAAACCTGACTGATACGATCCAAGACTTTCTTTGCTTCCGAAACAATTTCCGGTCCGATTCCGTCACCACTGATGACGCCTACTTTGTATTCCATATTATTTTATGTCCTCCTTATCCCGAGCACACCTCCTATATTGTGTGGCAAAAACAACACATTTCATAGAAGATTCTATACTTTACTATAATAAAGTATTTACATATGCATTTCAATAAGAAGATTGCATAAAAAATGGATTTTTATGCACAAAAAAACAGATACGAGAGTTACATTTTCTGTAACTTTCGTATCCGTCCTATTTCAAAAAACTGCTATTCCTGCGCTGCTTCCCGCATCGCCTGTGAGATCTGGTCTATCTTTTCCAGATTGCGGTTCATATCCTGTAAAGTCGCCATGCTGTGATCACTGAGTGATAAAGCATTGTCCGAAGATGCCGCTACTTCCTGTGATGTGGCAGATAAATTAGCAATGCTGTCCGCGATCTTTGTATTTGCTGTCAGTACCTGCTCCACGGAAGTCGTTACATGACTGACACTCTCATTGAGTTCCTGGGTATTGGTCTGGATGCTGTTTAACTTATCTCCTGTAGATAAGATCTTTTCATTCTGGCGTTCTGCATAATCCGTCGATTTTGTCATGCTCTGCGTTGCCGCGCCGACTTCTGTCGTCAGTTTGCTGATGATGGCACCAATCTGCTCCGTTGCTTCTTTGGTCTCCTCGGAAAGTTTGCGGATCTCATCTGCCACAACGGCAAATCCCTTGCCTGCTTCTCCTGCTCTTGCCGCCTCGATCGACGCATTGAGTGCCAGAAGATTGGTCTGGGAAGAAATACCAAGAATGGTCTCTGTGATGGCATCCACTTCCTTGATGCGGTCGTTCAGATTGTTGGTAGAAACACTTGCTTCACGATTGACGGAAGCGATCACCTTTGCCTGTTCTTCCAATGCATTGACCAGATCAACGCCCTCTTCTACCGCCTGTGCTGTCGTCTGCGACAGGTCATTCATCCGGTGTGCCTGTTCTTCTACCTTTTCCAAAATATTCTGGATATCCATGGTCTGGGCTGTCTGCGACTCAATGGCTTCTGCTGTAAGTCTTGTACTGTCTGCGATCTCATTGACCGAAGTATGACTGCTATCCATACTCTCATTTAACATCCGGGAGACATCCATTGCCTGATCAAACTGCTCTGTCAGTTCCTCGGAATGTTCCATGATCTCTTTTGCAATATTTGCCTGTCTTGCCGTGCGCTCCTGAATTTCCTCATAGGTCTCCGTCTGATGTCTTTCCCATTGCGCGCAGACTAAGAGTTCTGATGCTGCGGCAACAACGATCGCTGCCAACTGATAGCCCACATCTTCCTGCATCCCACTCAAGCCGTAATGCATGGCATAAAAAATATCAAATGCGATATTGCTGGCAATGGCAAAGAAGGATCCTACCTTGACCAGTTTGACCTTGCGATACATGAGGACCAAGACCGCGATCGGAAATATAACTACATAGCGCATAAAAATACCGCCTGTAAACAATTCGATCACGTAATAAAGGAAAACAGAATAACAACTGAAATGATAGAAAATATCCTGATACTTAAACTTTCGATAAGCAATCACCTGTACCACCATGGCTGCCACCCCTGCCAAAAGTGCGGCGATACCCTTGGCATCAAAGCCTACATCTATCATGCCCGTAAAGGACGATATCAGGAGTGCTCCTGTGATGATCATTCCGACAATAAATCCCGTACGGTTCTTTTCTCCTAACTGCTTTTCCTGTAATGTCATGCTAACCCCTCTTTTTGACTCGTTTTATCCAAAAGTTTCATGCACATATCATACGATATTGCCTGTATTTTCGCAATATTTCGTAGGAAATTTATACGTGTATTTCCTCGTCACCACAACAAAAATGGGCAGTATCCGAAGATACCGCCCTATATAAGGAAAGGATTTAATGAAAAAACTTAGTTATTCTTGGCTTCTCCCTCCGGGAAGATGATCTTATTTACGAAGAAGAATACCACCATGGAAACGCCACCGTTTAAGACAGTCGTTCCGATATTGTAAAGCCAATCCGGTACAAAGAGTGCTGCCACAGCAACCCAGATACAGTTGATGGAATTGACGATACAGGTAACGATACAAAATGCGATCAGATACCACAAGCCCTGATACCAGATATTTCCCTTACTGCGGAATACAAAACTTCTCTGGATCGGGAAGTTGATACATTCGCCGAGCACCATGGCTACCATATAAGCGCAGAAATATGGCAGTCCTCCGTGCTGAGCATCATATCCGATAATATTCCACTTGAATGTCTCTCCAAACAGGGTAATATCAATCCCCGGAAATCCAAAATCAATATTTGGCAGTCCGGCAAATGCCAATGGCAAAAACAATAACATCAAATACTTTAATACTGTGATCAGATTGCTGACGATCACAAACAAACCACCCTCGCGGATCCATTTGGACGCTCCCGGATGTTTTTCGGCAAATCCTGCCCATGCGTTTTTTACTGCGTTCATACTCTACTCCTTTATCCCTTAAAAATTGCTGCCAGGAAATGCCCCAGACCGATCATACCTCTACCGTTGACCATTTCCACCAGTCCATCGATCATGTCCTCATTCATGGCTCCGCCCGTCATCTTGGAAAGCCCACGGAAGGGCATATTGTAAATAAATAAAATGTTTAAGTTTGGTTTTCCTTTTTTCTCACTTGCCTTCTTGATGCTGCGTAAGATAAAGCAGATAAATCTGGCAAGATAAGACTTGGCATAATACATCTGGCAAATGGCATCATTTTTATCCAATTTACCGGAAGTATCCCACTTTGCCGGCGGCAGATCGCGTCCATACAGATAAGCATATTCCTGATCGGATACCGCCTTGACCTGACCGCTCGCATAGGAAGGCAGGCACTTCATATCGTATGGAAGGGGCGCACCGGAAGACTCTTTTTCTATCTCTGCGCGCAGGCGGATATCCTCTACACTGGCTCCAATGTAGATCTGATAAGCACCCCCTTCGACTTCCCAGCCATTCGTCTTTACATTGTAGTAACGGAAGGTCTTATCATCAAATGGGATGGTCACCTGCTGACTTTCTCCCTTTTTCAAAAATACTTTGACAAAGCCCTTTAATTCCTTTTTCGGTCCAAACAGATGGCTGCGCTCATGCCCGACATACATCTGGGCGATCTCTGCACCATCGCACTCGCCTGTATTGGTGATCGTAAAGGTCACGCCACCTCCATCGACCGCCAGATCACTGTAGGCAAACGTCGTATAACTGAGCCCAAAGCCGAATGGGAATCGCACCTTAACTCCAGCCGTGTCAAAATAGCGGTATCCCATGTAAAGTCCTTCACGGTATTCACTGCTGCGCTCGATAGCCGGATAGTAAGATGTACTAGCCACATCCTCCAGACTGTAAGCATAAGTCTCATTCAACTTTCCGCTAGGACAAGTCGCTCCGGTCAAGACATCCAGCATAGCGGATGCTCCCGCCTGTCCGCCCAGATAACCGTGCACGATCGCAGCCACCCGGTCTGCCCAAGGCATTTCCACCGAAGATCCGGCAGATAGGACAACCACCACATTTTTGTTGACCGCCGATACCTTTTCGATCAATTCAATCTGTGCCTGTGGCATACGCATATGGGTCCGGTCCAGACCTTCCGATTCACTGATCTCATCCAGCCCCACACAAAGCAATACGATATCCGCACGTTTCGCCAGTTCCTTTGCTTCTTCTAAAAGTCTTGCGTCTGTCTTTTTGTTGCGCACATAGCCTCTGGCATAGTCCAAATAATTGACCGGATAATTCGCGATCAGATCCAGGATATTCTCCGGCTCCTTAGTCGGATTGACCAGAGATGATCCTGCGCCCTGGTAACGCGGTGTCTTGGCAAAATCTCCGATCACTGCGACCGTCTTGTCTTTGGCAAGCGGCAGGATCTTTCCCTCATTTTTCAAAAGGACAATGCTCTGTGCGGCTGCGCATCTGGCAAAATCATGATGCTTTTTGACATCAAAGCCCTTGCCCTCATGCTGTGCCGTCGCCTCATGTGTGGCAAAAACAACACGTAAAAGTTCATCTACACGTTGATCCAAAATTGCCTCATCCAGACGTCCTTCCTCAACAGCCCGAATCAACTGCTTTGCCCCCATCTTTCCGGTGGAAGGCATTTCCAGATGAGAGCCCTGTCGCACGCCCTCGACGTGATCATTACTTCCGCCCCAATCCGATACGACCATGCCGTCATACTGCCACTCACCATACAGTATGTCGCCCAGCAGATGTTTGCTCTCATTTGCATAGGTGCCGTTGACCTGATTGTAGGCGGTCATAATGCCCTTTGCCCTGCCCTCTTTGACAGCGATCTCAAAGCCTGTCGTGTAAAGTTCGCGGAAGGTTCTCTCGTCTACCACGGAGTCCATCGCCATACGGCGTTCTTCCTGTGAATTAGCCGCAAAATGCTTCGGGCAGGCTGCTACTCCTTTGCTCTGGATGCCTCGGATATATGCCGCAGCCATCTTTCCTGCCAGATAAGGATCCTCTGCAAAATATTCAAAATTACGTCCACAGAGGGGGCTTCGCTTCATGTTCAGTCCCGGTCCAAGTACCATGTTCACACCAAGAGTTGCTGCCTCCTCGCCCAGACATTCGCCCAGTTTTTCGCCAAGCGATGTATCCCAACTGTTCGCCATAGTCGCCGCTGTCGGGAAACAGGTTGCCGGCAGGGAAGCATTGAGTCCCAGATGATCTCCTGCCCCCGCCTGCTTACGCAGTCCGTGCGGGCCATCGGATAAAAACATGGCTGGGATGCCCATTTTCTTATAATCCTTGGTACGCCAGATGTCCTGTCCTGACATCATGGATGCCTTTTCCTCCAGCGTCATTTTGGAAATGATTTCCTGATACTGTAACATATCCTTCTTCCTCTCATCCTCTTTGTTGATGCTATCATAACATGTTTTGGTTCCCCTGCTATCTTTATGGCACAATCTGTATCTTTTGCGTCATAAATTGCAACTTTCTTTCCTAGTTAGAATAAAGCATTCCGCAGGCAATCGTTTGTACTTATGTTTTCAATTTTGTAAAAAGGGCATCGCCATAGAAAAGCGACACCCTTTTTTTCAAACTTTCTAACTATTCTTCAAAAGACATCTGGCTTGGATTTGCATCATCCAGATAAGCCGTTCTCTCAGCACCGTACTGTGCAAAGAAATCTTCCTTTTCTGTCATGATGCCACCCGGCAGTTCGATCGGATATTCGTCGATGCTGTCGGTATCATACGACAAATTGTATCCTCCAACATCAGAATAACTATTGTAAACAATACGTGTTGCCTCTGACAACTTACATGCCGTTGCTCCGTCAGAAGAATCTCCCTTTTCATATGTACCATATGTCGTCACAGAGGTATGCCCAAGAAGCATATCATACGCAAATGTTGCCTCTGTCATCACCATCTCATATGTACCATCTTCCTTCAGGGTCAACTGATATTCATCATAATCGGTTCCGCCATAGGAATTTTCCTTATCTTCACCAAAAATGTATACACTACCCTTTGCCGCACCAGCATCAGATGCAGCGGAATTTCCTGCATTGCCGGAACCCTTTGTTCCACCAATCAGCCTTGTTCCAAAGCCGCCCACAAGAAGCCCAAGCAAGACAGCAACAACTACTAATACAACAACTTTATTCTTCTTCACAATATCATCTCCTTCTTCTTCCTGCTTTGGCAGACTCTTTGCATATTTTGCCCAACGGATGCTGGTCAAGATGATCAAAAGTCCACAAATACCAAAGACAATAATATCTAAGATTATCAGTGCGATCTCCCATGGAGCCTTCTGGCTTGCCACCGTTCCGTCATCGGAAACGCTGTCCATGGCATTGGATGTACCAACTGCATAGATCACATTCTTTGCAGCGCGTGCCACATTGTTCATAACGGTCGCATTGGATGTCCAGTCTGTCGTACTTCCATCTTCCTCTGCGTAGGAATCCAGTGCCCAGTAACTCTTGTTGGTGTTCAGCCACAGGTCGGTTCCTGCTGCAAGACCGGATACGATATCCTGATAGAACATTGCCGGTACGGAAGCCTGGTCTGTGATGACCATACCTTCAAATCCCCATTCACCACGGAGTACATTGGTCATAAGTCCCTTGTGTGCGCCGACCCAACGGGCACCGATACGGTTCATACCAGCCATGGCTGCGTTGGTATTTCCGATCGTAACGGTATATTCAAATCCCTTTAAGTAAATTTCACGGATTGCCTGCTCATTTGCAAACATAGCACCGCCATAACGGTTGGTCTCCTGATCGTTCAAAGCAAAGTGCTTCATATAAGTGATAACGCCTTTTTCTCTTGCGCCCTTAACCTCATTTCCTGCCAACTGACCGGAAAGGAAACCATCCTCTGAGAAGTATTCAAAGTTACGTCCGCTGTATGGAGAACGATGAATGTCAACACCCGGTGCATACCAGCCGGCAACGCCTGTGTTGATAGAGTCCTCGCCAAGGCTGAGTCCCATTTCATACAAAAGATCTGTATTCCAGGTACAAGCCATCACGGCTTCTACCGGATATGCCATAGCAGACTGCCCACCGACCAGTGTTCCGGAAATACCGGAGGTACCGTCTTTATCTGTGGTTGCCGGAAGTCCGATATCATCTGCCTGAATGGTTGCATAACCACCCTGACGTACCAGTTGCATTGCGCGGTCTGCGGATAATTCGCTGACAAGTTCTGACCAGATCTCATCATCATAAGATGCATCCTTTGCATCGGATACCTTTTTTTCACTATCCTGCTCAAATTCCGGCATAGCACTGCCGTCATTTACCACGTCATCGCTTCGATCCCATTGCAGATCAGAAAGCAAGGCATCACTTGCCGTCATGTTTCCATCTGCATAAGTGCTTGGGAATGATCCACTCCAGTCACTTCTGGTAAGATAAGCAAAGGAATCATCATAGTAACGGATATCGACATCTGCAAACTGGTTTGTGATGTCATTTCCTGTTTCCGTAGATTTCGCATAAGTTGTAGTATCCAGCGTATCTACAGTCGTCTTATAAGTCATATCCGCATTGCCGTCTGCATCCATACCATTTTCTGTGGTATAGCCCTTGGCTGCTAAGATATTATTGAGTGCCTCATGTGCATCGCTTGCTGCCGTAAAATAATAATCTCCGGCATCTACCACATAGGTCTTTGCATTTGCGGCATCATAGGCTTTCATGACTTCTTTATCCACCGATACGGTAACTGTCTGGTCTTTGCCCGGTTCAATGGAATCTGTCTTTGTAAATCCGATCAGTTCTACGGCTGATTTTTCAATACCGTTTTCCTTGTCATAGTCGGTATATGGCGACTGCATGTAGACTTCTACAACATCCTTGCCTGCCACATCTCCAGTATTCTTTACGGTCACACTGACTTCGTATGTATCGCCCTTATCCTCTACGGAATAATCAGACCACTTGAAGTCGGTGTAGGAAAGTCCATAGCCAAATGGGAACTGTACGGTAGAAGTGTAGTCATAATCGCCTGCATTTCCGCTTCCCATCACGGCATCTTCGTAACGTGTCTCATAATAACGATAACCAACATAGATACCCTCAGAATAAACGGTATATTTGTTACCGTTTGTCACATCACTGTTGGTGATGGTAAAGTCACCAATGTTTTCTGCCGATGGAGCACTCAGGGAATCATAGGCATAGGTATCTGCTAAATGTCCCGAGAAGTTAGTCTTTCCGGCAAGTGCTTCTGCAACAGCCTTGATACCTTCCTGACCAACACCGCCAACCCATACACAAGCCTTGACATTCTTGTAGGCTTCGTCATTTAAAAAGCCCAGTTCCATGGCATTGTTGGCATTGACAAGCACAACAACATTATCAAAATTCTGACAAGCCATGGTCAGCATGTCTCTTTCATCCTGATCCAGTTCCAGATATTTGTAGCCGTTTGCCAGTGGCTCGGTTGGGATATCTGCACTCTCGCCGCCACTGCGTCCGATACAAACGATAGCTGCATCATTATAGTCTTTGAAACTATCCTTCACATCATCTGTGTAGACGCTTGCCGGCACCTCATTTACGGCAAATTCGCCTGCGCCGGTCTCATCCGGCACACTCTTGCGATAATCCTTACCGGCACCGCTGTCATAGAAATCCCACAAGGTTTCATTGACATCAAAACCGGATGCTTCCATCGCCTCCTTCAAATTAAGAGCCAGGGAAGTATCAACCGAGCCGGAACCGGAACCGCCATAGACAAAGTCTACGGAATCCTGTCCCAGCAAAGATACCTTTGCGCCTTCTTTTAATGGCAATCCGTCCTCATTTTTCAAAAGGACCATGCCCTCTTCCTCAAT
This sequence comes from Roseburia lenta, assembly GCF_014287435.1. GTDB lineage: Bacteria > Bacillota > Clostridia > Lachnospirales > Lachnospiraceae > Pararoseburia > Pararoseburia lenta. The sequence goes on along the minus strand of NZ_JACOPG010000004.1, from coordinate 37,142 downwards.
GGTCTGGCAGACTTTTGCAGATTCATCTGTCGTAACCACATCGGAACCACTGGTGTAGACCGTAATCAGATCTTTATACAAAGATGCGTAATAATTGCCGATGGCAAGTGCAACGATCAATACACCACACACAACATAAGTCACTATGGACTTTGTTTTGCTAAATGGTTTTGTCTTCATTGTTTCCTCCTTTTAAGCCTTTGGCTCAATCTTTCTATGCCTACCATAATAAAAAAAGCCAGACCCTACAATGGGTCTGGCACATCTGACCGATTTCTGACATATTTGGCAGATTATCTATGTTCCGCTTCTTTATAAAGGCGCAAAAATTCCGCCGGCATAGGCAGGAGGATCTGCAGGGTAAACATATTATCGGCGACCGAGGTTGCCATGGAACCGCCGTATTTTTTAGCGATATGCCGCATACTCTTCATCCCAAAGCCGTGATAATCTTTGTTGCGCTTAGTCGTGATCGGCAGCCCGTCCGCAAAGGCTACCTTTTCCTCACAATAATTGTTGATCTGGATACTAAGGAAATCCCCGACCGCCCGGATGGTCAGGCTGATGATACGCTTGTCGGTATCCTGATACTTGCTGACATTTTCTATGGCATTATCCAGAGCGTTTCCCAGCAATGCATAAATATCCAGTGTCGACATAAAATCCAGATGACTGGCATCCACGATACAGGACAGGCGGATATCACGCCTGCCACAGATCAGGGTCTTCTCGGAAATAATGGTATTTACCACCTCATTTCCGGTCTCAACAACAGCATCATAGATACCGATGGCATCCTCCAGTTCCCGGATATAATCACTGCGCTCCCCTTCGCTGACATGCTCTAAGGCACGGATCTGGTGCTTGAGGTCATGGCACTTGTGATTGATGGTCTCGATATTTTCCCTGGAGAGTTCGTACTGGCGTTTTCTCTCATATAAGAGGTGCTCCACGATCTCCTTTTCCTGATTGATATTGCGGATCTGCAAGATCCCATGCTGCACCCAAAGTAGCAGGATACAGATCAGAAAATCTACCGTTGCCCCCTGATAATTTACATGATCATAGGTATTGGAATTGCTCACGAAAATTGCCTGACACATAAAGGTTGCCAGATAGACGATGCCAAACAACATCCCACAAAAGGCGATATTGCTTGGATTATCTTCAAAGAGCCGCCCCCCGCTGTCCTTTAGTTTCTGATGAAAGACCTTGTAAAAAATAAAATAAAAGAGCGCTGTTGTAAAGATACACATAAGTCCGTAATCCCATAGTCTTTCCAACAAAATCTTGCAGACACCGCGTGCGATCACTTCATTGATGATGACATATTCAATGTGCTGCAGACTGTAGGCTCCCGCGCACAAGAACATGGCATCCGCCTTGCTCAGATCAAAACTGTAATAAATATAGAGGATGGTTCCCGCGGACAAAAGGACATACCACAAAATATTTACGGCATTGATCCAGATCCCCGATACCTGTTTGGTCAGATCCAATACATAGGTCACATAAATCCCTGCGGACAGACTAAAGACCAGCCAGCCCACCGGCAGCAGCCATTTCCCGGTCGTACGCTTCTTGGTAAAACAGGCGGCAAAGAGGATCTCTGCCAAAAGCAGTTCCCAGATAAAGCGGAGTTCTTCAAAGACATCCAGTGCAGAAATTCCCATCATGCCATACCTCCGATATATCTGGTCAAGGCATCCACAAAGGCTGTCTTTTTGTTGCGGCTGATCGGCAGTTGGTCAGACCCTACCGTAACCGTATTTCCATGGAGACAGGCTACCTTTGCAAGATTGACTAGGTAAGATTGGTTACAACGGACAAAATGATAGCGTTCCAGTTCTTCCTCAGCCTCTTTCATGGCGCCGCGTACTTCATAGACCTGCCCGGTCGTATGGTATTGCAGATAATGACGGATAACCTCGACATACAGGATGTCCTCGATCGCCACCGGCTGTATACCATCTGACGTCTGCAGCATCATCTGCTTTTTCTCATGCCGCCCCATATAGCGCATTGCCTTTTTCATCTTGAGGGCAAACTCCTGATAGCCCAGCGGCTTGATGACATAATCGATTGCCTCGACCTCGTAGCCATGCAGGGCATACTGTGCCATATTGGTAATAAACATAAGCAGGACTTCCTTGTCATCCTGTCGGATCCTGCGCGCCAGAGAAATGCCGTCCATGCCCGGCATTTCCACATCCAGAAGGATCAGGTCTGCATCCTTTTGATAATGCTCCAAAAAATCCTCCGGACTTTCATAGACTTGTGCGATCACGCTGACCTTCTGCTCTTTTTCAAAAGTTTTCAGATAATCAGCGATCTCATCCCGCATCTTTTTTTCATCATCTACTACGACTACTCGCATACGTTTCTTCCTTTTCTTACACTGTAAAAGAGGTGCCGCTTTTGCGACACCTCTTATTCTATCATGGATTATTTTACTTTTGCAAATGCCTGATCCAGATCTGCGATAATATCATCGATATGCTCGGTACCGATAGACAAGCGGATCGTGTTTGGCTTGATGCCCTGATCTGCTAATTCTTCCGGTGACAACTGTGAATGTGTTGTTGTTGCCGGATGGATCACAAGGCTCTTTACGTCTGCTACATTCGCAAGCAGTGAGAAGATCTCCAGATTGTCGATAAACTCATGTGCTTCCTTCTGTCCGCCCTTGATCTCGAAGGTAAAGATAGAACCGCCACCATTCGGGAAGTACTTCTCATAGAGATCATGCTGTGGATGATCCGGCAGAGAAGGATGGTTTACATGCTCAACCTGCGGATGCTTTGACAGATATTCAACCACTTTCTTGGTATTCTCTACATGACGCTCGATACGGAGTGACAATGTCTCTGTTCCCTGTAATAAAAGGAAAGCATTGAACGGAGAAATGGTTGCTCCTGTATCACGAAGCAGGATGGCTCTGATGTAAGTAACAAAAGCTGCCGGACCTGCCGCATCTACGAATGAGATACCATGGTAACTTGGGTTTGGCTCAGCGATCGGCGCATATTTGCCGCTTGCCTTCCAATCGAAAGTACCACCATCAACGATCACACCACCAAGGCTGGTGCCATGTCCTCCGATGAACTTGGTTGCGGAATGAACAACGATATCTGCACCATGCTCGATCGGACGAATCAGATAAGGTGTTCCGAAGGTATTGTCGATCGCAAGCGGAAGACCATGCTTGTGTGCGATCTCTGCGATAGCATCGATATCAGGAATATCTGAATTTGGATTTCCTAAGGTCTCGATAAAGATGGCTGTGGTATTGTCCTGGATAGCACCCTCTACTTCTGCAAGATTGTGAACATCTACGAAAGTTGTCTCAATGCCGTAAAGTTTCAGGGTATGTGCTAAAAGGTTGTAACTTCCACCATAGATGGTCTTCTGTGCTACGATATGGTCGCCTGCTTTAGCAAGTGCCTGGATCGTATAAGTGATGGCTGCTGCACCGGATGCAACGGCAAGACCTGCCACACCACCTTCCAGGGCTGCGATACGATCTTCAAATACACCCTGGGTTGAATTGGTAAGTCTTCCATAAATATTACCTGCATCTGCCAATCCGAAACGATCAGCGGCATGCTGTGAATTGCGGAATACATAAGATGTTGTCTGGTAGATCGGAACGGCTCTTGCATCGGTTGCCGGGTCTGCTTCTTCCTGTCCTACGTGTAACTGTAATGTCTCAAATCTGTATTTTCTTTCTTCACTCATTTTCATTTTCTCCTTTAAATCTGTTCTTGGTTTTTACTCGCTCTTTCTTATCTCATCTCTGCCTTGCGGCAACATCGCCAGGAACACATTCGAAAATGAACCAGTTCATCAAAATAATTCATGATCTTTTCCTCTCCCTATATTCATACTAACTTACTAGGAATTGTGATGTTAGAATCATATCCTATAATTCCTAGTATGTCAATAGGTTTTAGGACTTTTTCAAAAAAACTTTAAATGACATAATTATTCGCCATCATTCCCTGTTCTTCCTCGACAAGGTCAGCCAGCGTCGTGTTGTCGATCACGCTGCTGATGGCGGCATCCAGTTTCTTCCAAAAATGCAGTGTCACGCAGTTGTCCGCACGATCACACTGATTGATGTCATCTGCCAAGCATGCGACCGGCACCATATCTCCTTCTGTCAGGCGCAGGATCTGACCCATTGTGTAATCTTTTGGATCACGTGTCAGGACGTAACCGCCCTGGGGTCCACGGATCGATCTGACAAAGCCTGCCTTGTTTAAAATAGATACCACCTGTTCCAGATACTTGTCTGAAATCCCCTGTCTTCCAGATACATCCTTGATGCGTACCGGCTCACCAGTATTGTGGAGTGCCAGATCTAACATAAAACGAATGGCGTATCTGCCTTTTGTTGAAACTCTCATATGAACCTCTTTTTCTATCAATAAATCTAATGTCCTGCCGCAAGTGCGACAGGACAACAACATACAAACCGATGCGATTAGTCTGCGAATAACGGTGTAGACAGATATCTGTCACCGGAATCCGGAAGAAGAACAACGATATTCTTACCCTTGTTTTCTTCTCTCTTCGCCACAATCGTAGCTGCCTTTAGTGCTGCGCCGGAAGAGATTCCAACCAGAACGCCCTCCGTTACTGCAAACTTTTTACCCTCTGTAAATGCATCCTCATTCTCGATTGGAATGATTTCATCATAAATGCTTGTATCCAAAGTATCTGGTATAAAACCTGCACCAATTCCCTGAATCTTGTGTGCGCCGGCCTTACCTGTGGAAAGAACTGCACTTGTCGCCGGTTCTACTGCAATTACCTGAATGCCAGGATTTTGTTCTTTTAAATACGCACCAACACCAGAAATCGTTCCACCCGTACCAACACCGGCAATGAAGATATCCACAGCCCCATCTGTCTGTTTCCATATTTCCGGACCTGTTGTAGCTTTGTGCGCAGCCGGATTTGCCGGGTTCACAAATTGTCCTAACACAATCGAATCTGCAATCTCGTTCTTTAACGCTTCCGCTTTTTCAATGGCGCCTTTCATGCCTTTTGCACCTTCGGTCAAAACAAGTTCTGCCCCATACGCTTTCAAAAGATTACGACGCTCTACACTCATCGTATCCGGAAGGGTAATAATGGTGCGATATCCCCTTGCTGTCGCAACTGCGGCAAGTCCAATTCCTGTATTCCCGGAAGTAGGCTCAATAATGGTCGCGCCCTCCTTCAAGAGGCCTTTGTTCTCCGCATCCTGAATCATCGCAAGTGCCACACGATCCTTCACAGAACCCGCCGGGTTTAAGTACTCCAACTTTGCTAGGATGGTTGCGTCCTTGACACCGACTGCCTCGGTGTAACGATTTAATTTCAAAATAGGTGTGTTACCGATCAATTCTACTGCACTGTTCTTAATGTCTGCCATTTGCTTTTCCTCCTACAAATCCTGTCTGCTCACATCCGCTGATGCAGGCAACTAAGTATCAACATGTTTCATTTCATCACAAAATTCACAATTCCTATATTCCTAGTCAAATAGTAGGTTTTCTATGATTTGTAGTTTAAAGGATAGGATTTTATTTGTCAATACCTTTCTTTACCTTATCTCTGGCTTCTTTATACTCCTGCCTGTCCATCGGATAGATATAGCCACAACTTTCACACATAATGCCGCGTTCCTTTTCAATATTTACAACCGGTATCCAAAATAAAGTGCCCTGGTTTAAGTGGCGACACAAGGTCATATATGCATCGTGTCCACAGTTTTTGCAAATACCTCTTCCTACATGTCCCTCGCGTTTGAATACCATTTTCTGTCCATGTACTACTGCCATTGCGCACCTCCGTTCAAGCGTGTGATCTGTTTCAGATTGGCAATCATACCGCTGAATTCCTCGGTCATCTTAGCGGCACTTCCCACCAGCGTTCGGCTGCCATCGGCGGTTTCTAATGCTATGTAAATCGTCTCCTGGGGCTCGCCATCGACCATATTACAGCGGAAGACATTGTGAATCTCCTGTAAGTCCATGATGCGAAAGCCCTCCTTAGCCGCTGCAAAATCCAAAAGATACCGACGTCCATATGCCACCTGATATTTTTTGGAAAATTTTGCTCCCGTATAGGAAAAATCATTGTAAAGAATTTGCAGGCTTCCCTCCTCCTCCATTTCCCTCAACTGGGCTTTGATGCGCTTCTTCTTGGTTCCAGCTGTGCCAAACATCAGTATTGCAACAAAGGCAAAAATACCAGCCGCCAGAAGATATACATCCCCTTCGCTGTCTCCAATGCCCAGCAAAGCAAAAAAAGCCATCCAATGCCACGATTATGAAGTTGGCACTGGACGACTTTCGCCTTTTTCTTCGATTGTTCTTATCCCCTGTCTCATCTTCTGCCTCTACTTCTCTGCTAAACCAACGTCAACTTACCCAGTTTAGCGCCGTAAGCGATGCAAGACCACAATCTAAAGTTGAAGTTTACTCTGAATCAGTTTCTTTACAGCATCAAAACTCTCCTTGCTAATGACATGCTCAATACGACAGGCATCTTCCAAAGCAATTTCTTCCGGAACCCCCAGTGCCATGAGTCCCTGTGAGATCATTTCATGGCGTTCGTAAATCATCTCTGCAATCTCACGTCCTGCATCTGTAAGATAAATATATCCTGCATCTGTTACCGTAATCTGCTCCTTTTCACGCAGATTTTTCATTGCAATACTGACACTTGACTTTTTGAAATCCAGTTCATTTGCAATATCAACTGCTCGGACAACCGGTAATCTCTTACTAAGAATCAAAATGGTTTCCAAATAATTCTCAGCTGATTCATTAATAAATGTTCGCATACAATTTCAACCTCCTAAAATCTATGACTGACTCTGAGAGTAGCAAATAATCTTTTTCAAATGATTCTGATGTCAAAACTCTTTAGATATGACTATCATAACATATTTAGGATAGCAGGTGAAGATATTTCTATGCTTCCTTTTACTCTGCTACTGTTTCATCTGCGATCGGCATGGCACCGTTATCCTCGTGTGCGATTTCCTCTAATGCCTCGCTTTCGGCCTCTGCATCCGCATTCTCCTCGCAGTCCTCATCATAAACTACGATCTCCCTGATCGCATGTTCATTTCCCTGCACCAGATAGGTATGCTCACTTCCGCAGTACGGACAGATCTTTCCGTGTTCTACCGTACCGTAAGTCTTTTCGCAGTCCTCACAGAAAGTAACTGCCGGGATCATCTCCACTTCCAACTGGCAATCCTTTAAGATCTCACTCTTGGTACACTTCCACTTCCAGCAGTCCTCCAGATAGGACGGAATGACGGTAGATACTTCTCCGATCTCTAAGACAACCTTGGCAACATGATTGACATGGTTTTCCACTGCCAGAGATTCTACTTTCTTTGCAATATGAAATACGATTCCTAATTCATGCATGTTCTTTTCCTCTTTAATCTCCATATTCCCCGGACAAGCGCAGTTTCTCATCCCCGCCTGCCTCGTAAGGCATCCGCATCTTGCAGACGCTGTACCAGTATAACATATCAGCCGCCTACTTGCATCCTTTTACGCAGGTAGACGGCTGATTATCACCATATTTTTATTTCTGGTAAAAATTATTTGTTCTGCATTGCCTCTTTATGCGCCTTGATTGCAGCCTTTTCCTCTGCTGTCTTTGGTGCAAAGACAATCTTAACGGCACGCTTCAACTCATAAGGAATGATAGCCTTGAACTTGTCTTCTGCTGTCACCATGGTTGAGCACTCTGGGTGATCTCTGTGGAGTGTGATAGCATCAAATGCACACTTGGTCGTACATACACCACAACCGATACACTTGTTGGCATCTACGATCGTAGCACCACAGCCTAAGCAACGGGAAGTCTCGATCTTGACCTGTTCCTCGGTAAGTGCGATATGCGCATCCTTGAAGGACTTGTTGCCAAGTGTCTCGTCAAATCCTTCTGACTGACGGGAAGAATTGTCGTAACTCTCTACTAAGATATCATCCTTGTTGAGTTCGATGAATTCCCACTTGTTACGTCCGATGGTCATATGACCATTCTGCACATATCTATGTAAGGATTCAGATGCCCAGTGACCTGCTGCGATCGCATCGATTGCGAACTTCGGTCCTGTCATGACATCACCACCGATAAAGAGATCCGGTGCACCCTGCACCTGATAGGTAAGTCCGTCTGCTACCAGAGCCGGTCCTCTGAATTCTACATCTTCGCTCTTTAAGAGATCGCCCCATACAGACTGCTGTCCTACGGCAAAGATCACGCGGTCACAGTCGATCGTGATGGTCTCGCTTTCGTCATATTTTGGAGCAAATTTCTTGCGTCCGTCTACTTCTTCAAATACAGATACGCACTTCTTGAAGATGATGCCGGATACCTTTCCGTCTGTAACGAGAACTTCCTTTGGTCCCCATCCACACTTGATGGTAACACCATCTTCACCTGCTTCTCTTACTTCTTCATCAGATGCAGGCATTTCCTTCTCTGACTCCAAGCAAAGCTGTGTAACTTCTGAAGCACCGTTTCTTGCGCTGACACGAGCTGCATCGATAGCAACATTACCACCGCCGACAACAACAACCCTGCCATTGTAGTCTGCACCACCGCAGTTTGCATTCTTCAGGTAATCAATGGCTGTAAAGGTGCCTTCTGCATCATCCCCCGGTACACCAGGACGACGGCCTGCAGAGCATCCGATAGCAATATAGAATGCCTTGTATCCCTGTGCACGAAGTTCGTCTAAGGAGATATCCTTACCAACTTCTACGCCGGTCTTGATCTCAACGCCCATCTCGCGCATGATGTCGATCTCAGCCTCGATGACGTCTTTTTCCAACTTGTAAGATGGAATACCATAGCGAAGCATACCGCCGGCATTCTCGTTCTTCTCAAATACGGTTGGCTTGTAGCCTCTCTCTGCCAAGTAGAATGCGCAGGAAAGTCCGGCTGGTCCACCACCGATGATAGCGATCTTTTCTTCCCATCCGTTCTTGTGGATGCTGGCTGGAACAACGATTGGAGGAACGTATCTGGTATCTGCATGCAGATCGCGCTCTGCGATGAAACGCTTTACTGCATCGATAGCGATCGGTTCGTCAATGGTTCCTCTGGTACAAGCATCCTCACAACGTCTGTTACAGATACGTCCGCAGACAGCCGGGAATGGATTCTGCTTTTTGATCAGTGCCAGAGCCTCTGTGTACTCACCCTGTGCTGCCTTCTTTAAGTATCCCTGTACCGCGATATGTGCAGGACATGCTGTCTTACATGGAGCAGTACCGGTCTTGTGGGAATTGATACGGTTGTTGTCTCTGTAATCCGGGTCATAGTATTCCTTGCCCCATTTTACCTTATCCGGAAGCAACTGCTTTGGATAGGTCACTTCGGTTCCGTCTGCCTTGCAGAGTTTCTGTCCCAGTCTGGTTGCACCTGCCGGGCAATACTCTACGCAGCGTCCACAAGCCACACACTTGTCCTTGTCTACGTGTGCCACATAAGCGGAACGTGACATATTTGGTGTATTGAATAACTGTGATGTACGGAGTGCATTACAGATATTTACGTTACAGTTACAGATACCAAAGATCTTGTTCTCGCCATCGATATTGGTGATCTGATGTACGAAACCATTGTCCTCAGCACGTTGTAAGATCTCAAGTGCTTCTTCTTTTGTGATGTCATGACCCTTACCGGTCTCACGGCAGTAATCTGCGAAATCGCCGACGCCGATACACCAGCCGTAATCATCATCTGCAACACCTTCACCGATCGCCTTACGGGAAGCACGGCAGGAACAACGTCCTACACCGATCTTGCCTTCGTATTTAGACAGCCAGTAAGATAATTTCTCGATGTCGATGGCCTCATTTTCCATAGAGATTGCTTTCTCTACCGGGATAACGTGCATGCCGACACCTGCACCACCAGGAGGTACCATCTGTGTAATACCATCCAATGGGATATAAGTCATACGCTCGAAGAAAGAAGCAACATCCGGGTGCTGTTCCAATCTAGGATTGCCCTTGACATCCCCCGGGATTTCTTCCATGTTGAAAAGTTCAGCAGAACCAGGTACAAACATCGGAAGTGTGTAGCGTCTTTCTGACTGTGGTGCTGTACGGCCATTGTGGTCATAATGATAGCCGTAATCATACTCCAAAAGTCCGATATAAGACATTTCATCCAATAACTTCTGAAAGCCTTCTTTCCCTTTTTCTGCTACCTTGTCTTTGTTCATTTCACAGAGTTGATCAAACGTGTAATGCACACGTCTTTTCATGGTAAGACCTACCTCTGCCATTTCCTCTGTAATGATCTCTGCGAGTCCCCAGTATTCCGGATCCTCTGCGGTAACGCCACCGATCATATGACCGGCAACATCTGTGATTCGCTTTCCTAAAGCGATGATCTTTGGACTTGGATTCTTGTCGCCTTTGTGATTCGCAGGCCACTCATTGTACTTATTCATGTCCATGTCTATACTCTCCTTTTCTCATTTCTTATTACTTGTTTCTATTGTCTGCACCGATGCGGTGCTAAACATTCTCTTGTAATTACTTATGTATGTTCTTCACTCATGCCAAAATGCATTTCCCGCAGACCCTCGACCTCGTCGCAGATCTCCTGTAAGCCACAGGAACCACAATCCATATTGACATCTTTTAGCATATGATCGATGGTCGCCGTGATCTGCTTGGTCTTTTTGAGCCCTTCCTGCAGACCGGCGTAATCAGCACCCGGATCTGTGATAAAGATGATCTTTACTGCCTCGACTTCCTTGTGCAGGTGGAGTGCCTTTTGCATGGCATTACCGATCGCCGTAAAATTCAGCCCCTGTTCCAGTGCATCTGCCGCCACGCGCACGCTCTCCCTGTCATTGGAAGATGAAACGCGAAGCATAAAGCCCTTAGGGTAGATGTGGTAACGGAAGTAGCCGATGTTCTGGATGGTATTGTATAACTTGTCTCCCGTTCCAATACTATCCTCGGCAACACGTACCAGGGCGATCCTTGCATATGGGGTGTCCTCTGTGATCTGTGGCAGATCTTTTCCTATGAGGATGATCTCATCCTCTCCTACCAGATCTGTCTCCGTCGTCACTAAGGTATTGCCCACGGCAGGAAGATTATGCCCGCCCAGTTCATATGCCATATCTGCCTGTAAGATCATCATTGCTTTTCCGGCATCCTGCCAGTCTCTGCTGATCGGATCTGCAGCGTCACCGACCGGAAGTTTCACGACATCCTGACCTGAAAGGTCAGTCAGAATGTCATTGATAATCTCATCATAAAGTCTCATAGATGTGTGTCTCTTTCTATCTTATCGTAATGCTTTAACATCAACGGTTCGATCGCTGCCGTAAGTTTCATATCCAAGTTGAAGAAATATACGATAAAACTCAAAACAAAGAGGCAAACCAAAACGATTGCAATGATCAAAAGTACATGAAGAAATGTTGCCATATTAAACCGCTCCTTCCTTAGCCATTCCCTTTTGACGTGCAAACTCTGCCGCCCCAAGTGCTCCCATCAACTGTGGGTCGATCGGAAGATCGATGACTTTCAAATTCAATACCTTTTCGATGGCTTCCTTCAAGCCGTCGTTCTTGGCACATCCACCGGTCAAAGTGATGGAATCTACAGCACCTGCCTTCTTTGACATAACGAAGCAGCGCTTTGCAACGGATAACTCGATACCTGCTGCGATCTCATCCATCGGCTTGCCCTCTCCTACCAAAGAGATAACCTCTGACTCTGCAAATACGGTACACTGTGCCGTGATCGGGATCACATTCTTTGCCTTCAAAGATAACTTGGAAAACTCAGACAGATCCATTTCAAATGCCTTTGCCATTGCCTCAAAGAAACGTCCGGTTCCGGCTGCACACTTGTCATTCATGGCAAAGTTTAAAACGGTTCCGTCAGCATCAATGGCAATACCCTTGACATCCTGTCCGCCGATATCGATGATTGCCTTGACATTTGGGTCTGCTACATGCACGCCCATGGCATGACAGGAGATTTCTGAGATATTCTCGTCTGCGGAAGGTACCTTGTTACGTCCGTATCCGGTACCTACCAGATAAGCCAGATCATCTGCTGACTTTAAGTCCGGCACCTGGGCAACTGCCTTTTCAATGGATTCTTCACAGGAAAGTACCGCATTGATACGGCTGCGTAGTGTTACATCTGCTACCATCTTTCCTGTCTCATCGATGATGACACATTTTGTATAAGTTGATCCGGAATCACATCCGCCATAATATTTCATCTTGTTCCTCCTTTTACCATGAATGCTCGTCGTGCAATACTTCCAGCGACGGATCCAGTGGTTCTTCCTTAAATACAGTTCTCATATAACGATTGACCTGATCACGAACACCCTGACGGGATACGATACGAGGATCGAACAGATCGTGGGTTACCCAGATCAGATGAATACCTTTTTCTCTTGCCTTTTCCTCGAACTGTCCATGCATACCATCCAGTGCCTTACATGCCATGTGCTCCCAAAGGATGACCACATCGGCATTGAACTCTTCACAGAACTCCCAGAGTTCGTCTAAGAGAACCTTGTAACCACCGTGGGTACGGTTTCTCATGATCATATTCTCTGTCAGCCAAGCCATATCATAATATGCCTTTTCGCGGTTCTCCGGTGTATCTTCCTCTGCGATCATTTCGGTATTGACCATGGAAAGCATATCGGTCAGCGGAACGATGCCCCAGCAGTTTAAGATCCAGAGCAAAAAGTCCATATAAAAGTGTGACTGTACGCCCCATACGATAGCACGGTGACGATACTCTCTTGCCATCATCATCTTGTCTTTGTATGCCTGATTGGCAAGTGCGGTCAGTTTGCGGTCTACATTGACGAACTCCGGTACCTTACCACAGATAGCCATGTAGTTGGTCTCTGTATAAAGCGCAAGGTTGGAACCAAAGACCTGTGGATAATCGGTCTTGTTCATGTCCAGCCACTCCATACGGTGTCTGGTAGACTCATTGACACGCTTTGCACACTCAAAGTAGTAAGACCAATCCCATTTCTCGCCTGTCTTTTCTTCGATAAAGGCGATACAATTCTTGATCTCCTGTGCTGCGTAATCCTGTACGTCGTCCTCTCTGTGGCGCATCGGGGCTGCCAACTGGAAGATCGGGATACCGTCTTCTAATTCCAGACGCTTAGCAATACCACCGTTACTCATAAGGGAACCGTCACAGGTCGTATTACACTGTACGGCGCAGGCACCAAGGATCGGTGCATCATCATCAATGGAAACGCCAAGTTCTGCCTCCGGCATCGGACAAACATCACCGGCAAGTCCGTATTCCTGTGCCACATCAATATAATGAAGGGCTGCTGTTTGGTTCAGAAGAACGGATACATAGGTGGACGGCGTCTCACGGGAAAGTCCCTTCAAGGTAGGAAATCCCATCATAACGGCTGTCATTTCGTTCTCATCTACCAAAACGACCTTCTTAGAAAACTCCTCATCATTGCCGATGCGGCGGTCGCCACGGAAAAGATTGTCGAGAAGTTTTGCTACGTCATAAACGACCAGATCCTGCTCTAAATGGCACATACGAAGGTATGGTCCACGCAGTCCCTGTGTATGCTTATCTACCATCATCGGTACTGCCAGATAGTTTGCCATCCAGCGGTAACGGAACATGGCTTTGATATTTCTAGGTTTGATGATAAAGCCTGCCAACTGCTTCATAATATAAAGCCAACGTGTGTAATCATAAAAGGTATCTTTGAATCCACGCCACTCACGTCTGCTTCGTACTTTTCCATCGGTAAAAAATCTACCCAGCGCTTCTGCGCCTACTTCTTTTGCCATTATTTCTTACCTCCTTGAATCTTCTTGATCTCAATGCTCTCTACGAATGCCTGCACACGTGTGCGCATCTGACCGGAAGAGCCAATGGAATATGGACGATCCACAGCAAGTACCGGATAGCCGTGCTCATCACGGAGCACGATCGTACCGATCATACGCTCATAAGCCCATGGATCACAGAACTTCATCTGTTCGTAGATAATACCGTCTGCGCCGTATTCCTTGGCAAGATCTGCAACGTAATCACGTCTGCCAGTCATCTTTGCCATATCCCAATAACGCGGGCACTGTGCTCTGCCCTGCACCTGACGGCAGATCTGTTTTACCACGTCTTCCTCGTCATTTAGGATGATCTCATCACGTCCCGGCAAAGATCCGTAGCAGAAACGGTCTGCACATACATAAGCGCCGGATTCTTCTACCAGTTTGATGACATCAACATCATCCACCTCAGAGCCGACAAAAACAACACGAGCACGGTACTTGTCAGCCGCATCCGGCTCCCTGGTCTTGATCTCCTCCAAGGTCTCGCGGAGTTTGTCTAGGATCAGATGCTTTGGTGCCACGTAACTTGCCATGGTAAGGATGTGGAACTCATAGCCTGTCACGCGCGGATTGGCTTCCTTACGGAAGTCTCCGATCTGACGGATCAGACGGCATACTTCATTATGCTGATCTACTGCTGCACGGATCGCCTCATCGGATGTGTCGATACCATATTTTTCTGCCAGAGGCTTTAAGATATGGTTGCGGCACTGTAAGGTATACATTTCCAGCGCATTGTCATCGTTTTTCTGTGGAATCTCCATGTATTCCCAGAAAAATCCGTCCTTGCCCTGACCCATGGTCTTAAGCAGTTCCATGTTCTCTACGCAACGATTCATCATGGTACAGCCGTCCGGTGTCACGATACCATCTACGAAGTTGTAGCCGCCCTCAATGGCTCTCTCCAAAAGTGCTCTACTGTACTCGCACAAGAAACTTGTCATGTAGTAAGTAGCCATCTCCATAGAGCCTGTACGCGGTGCACGAAGTCTTACCGAAAATGTGCCCGGAAGATTTAAGAGTGGTTCCGGTACATTCTCGCAAGTCGTTGCGATACACTTAAGACCCTCGTCCTGTGCCTGACGCACAAGTTCGTTATTGGCATCTTCCAATAACTTTTCAAAATAATATAAGTGCTTTAAGTCTTTCACGCTTGCCCTCCTTTACGCTTCTAAGATTCCTATACCGATCAGAGCTTCCTTGGCTCCCCTGACGATTGCCGCATCATCATCCAAATAAAATACGCTCTCTCCCTTGAGATCGAACTCTGCCAAAGAGGCATCCGATAATATGTAGGAAAGTACCGGGATATCGCCCACGTCCATGTACTGTTTGACGTCTAAATTCGGAAGGCGGTTTGCGATCACGCCGACCTTGTCGTACATAACGAGTTCGTCTGCTACCTGCTTGATGGTCTTTACGACCTGTGTCCCCTTCTTGGAAGAGTCTGTGATCAGCATGAGGTGTGTCACCTTTTCCATGACACGACGGTTGATCTGCTCGATCCCCGCCTCGCCGTCGATCACGATATAATCATAATTCTCTGCCAAAAGACCAATAACTTCTTTCAGGTAACTATTGATCTTGCAATAGCAGCCTGCTGCCTCCGGTCTTCCGATAGCAATAAAAGAAAAGCCATCCATCTCGACGAGCGCGTCGAAAATACGGTATCTGGCTTCTCCTAATAATTCAATTGCCGCCTTAGCGTTGCCGTCCTCTGCGTTTGCAACCACCTCTTTGCGGATATCGTCTACCGTGAGTTTCACGTCCACACCCAAGGCGGTAGACAAGCCAACAGCCGGGTCTGCATCAATGGCAAGGATCCGCTTATCCGGATAGGCTGCCACCAAGAGTTTGACCATAACTGCTGCAAGCGAGGTCTTACCAACGCCACCCTTACCGGCAACGGCAAGGATCTTGGCATCAATCTTGTCTGTATTCATTTGCTGTCTCCCTTACTTTACTTATGCATAGCCCTTTATAAGAAGTTTATAAAAAGATTATTTAAAGTTTATCATAATCTATGCGCTTTTTCGACACATAATGCCACGATTGTGTAAAAATGTCATATTGCACAAATTATGTCCATTAATTTCATACATAATTACTATGCGTCGTTTATGCCACATATGTCTGTATTTATTACAAAATTACTTTTTTATAAGCCAACGGGACACTCCTTATGACAAAAGGGACGCTCCTTGTGGCAAAAGGAACGTCCCTGATTTTAATATCTTATTTACTTTTTATCAACAATTTTAGTGCTTCTTTTGCATCTGTCGACTTCTGCGAAGTTCTGCAATCAAAAGTGCAAATCCACCAACAATAATGAGGGCAAGTGCCATGCATGATACCGGTGAAGTTTCTCCGGTTACCGGTGCTTTGGCATTTACTGTTGTTTTCGGTGCTGCCTGATTATTGGTATTTGATGCCGCCTGCGTTCCACCGTTTGGCTGGACATTTGTAATGCCTGCAGTCGGGGTGGAAGGGGTTGGTGTTGTGACAGAGCCAGTATTTCCACTATTAGAAGATGCTGTAACTGAAAAGTTTGCCGTTGCTGTTCCGCCGATTGATTGAATAGCAATCGTATGGCTTCCCTTAGATAGCATATCTAGGAAAGACTGTTTCAGACGTACAATCGTACTACCTTCCGACACGTCATAATTGGACGGATCCACTATTACGCCATCGACCAATACAGCTACAAATTCGTTGAGTGGCGCACTAGAACGGAAGGTAAGTGCCTCTGCCTTGCCTATAACATGCTGTCCGTTATCTCCATCCTTCATTACCGGCTTTTCAGGAGCTGGCGTTGGCTCTGGATTCGGCGTCGGTTCCGGATTCGGTGTTGGTTCTGGATTCGGTGTTGGTTTCGGATTCGGTTCTGGATTTGGTGTTGGTGTTACATTGCGTGCTATTGCTGCTGGCAATGTAATTGTAGTATCAGCCGTAGGCGTTCCATTTACAACGATAACCGGTCCCCACCCTTCCAATACATATCTTGCCACTGTAATGCCATTTTTTGTAATCATCGGATAATCATCTTGAATATAGTAATCTTCGTCTGCGGTATAATATACCGGCTCCATTGCACCCAACAAATTGGTCTGTTGTTCTGCGCCATGATATGGATGACGCGTTAATCCTTCTCCTGCAATGAGTGTCACACTATACGTCTTTGGTTTTGCTTCACCACAATAGATACATTTATCGTTCTCATTATAAGAATGGCAGCACAGTTGGTAATATGTCTTGTTCAACTGTGGAGTTCCAATATTTACATTTGTACACCCTTTAAACATATCTGTGTTCCAGTCTGATCCCAACATTGTAGCACTCGGCAATGTAGCATTTGGTAATGTCCATGCTATCGTGTGACTACTATCCTTTGTACTCGTCATGGATAAATTCTTGCAATTCTTAAACATACATCTATAACAATCTAGCGCTAATTTTGTAGCTGGCAGATTTGGAATTTGCTGTAGCGATGTACATCCCTGAAACATGCCATAATAGCATTCCTGCCGCAATGTCGTTGCTGGCAGTTCTGGAGCTTTTGTTAGGGATATACAATCTTGAAACATATTAGAGTAACACCAGTCATCCAGAGTTGTTGCCGGCAACTTGTCTGGTCCTGTTTTCATATTCGTGCATCCTGAGAACATACTTATATAGGCATTATACCCCAGCGTAGTTGCTGGTAATTCCGGGGCTGTGACTAAGTTCTTACAATTCTGAAACATACACGCATATCCATTACTCCCTACCCGTGTTGATGGTAATTCCGGGGCTTGTGTAAGACCATCACAATTCATAAACATGCCTCCAAAGCCAGACGCTACTGTATCAGGATTTCCACCATTCCCATCTTTAAGACTAGTTATACTGCCAGACGCAGCGATTTTTCCCGTCATGGTAAAAGCTGGGTTTATATAAGTATTTATATTAAGTTTGGTAAGTTCTCCTCTAAATTGCACACTGTCGTCTACCTTGGCTAAGGTGATTTTTGTTCCTTTCACATAAGTTGTCCAATTCGTACCACTATCTTTACTAATCTCCACACTTTCTTCTGTGTTCCATGTGAATGACAGGGTCGATCCAGCCTCCTCTGCCGTAAAAGTTAGATAATTCGGCGTTGTCTCTCCCTCTGCAAACACCTGTAATGCCTGACTTGGCATCAATCCAAGCACCATTCCTAAGCATAAGAAAGCTCCTAGAATTTTTCCAAATGTCTTTTTCATAATCGTTCTCCTCGTCCTTATTTACAATGTTTACGCATCTTGCAGACTCCCACAAGGATTACAGCAAGTCCTCCTGCGATGAGCAAAGCAAGTATCACAGATGCCATCGACGATGCTTCTCCCGTTACCGGTGCTTTGACATTTGCTGTTGTGTTCTGTGCTGCCTGATTATTGGTATTTGGTGTAGTCGGCGTTCCACCATTTGGCTGGGCATTTGTAATGCCTGCGGCTGGTGCTGCTTCCGGCGTTGGTGTCACGATGTCCACAGCCTTTTCTGTGCCACAGTAGATGCACTTTCCATCACTACCATAGGAATGATTGCAGGTCTGATAATAAACGGTATTCATCTGTGGTTCCTTAGAGCCATTTCCCAGATCAACATTTGGGCATCCCTCAAACATGATTGCATTCCAATTCAACTCCTCAGTGGCATCCGCAAGCGACCATGCTAATGTATGATCTGCATCCTTTGTGGTCGTAAGAGAAAGTCCAGTACAACCATCAAACATACCGCGATAACAAGCTGTTGCCAATGTGGTTGCCGGTAGTTTTGGAACCTGTGTCAATGATGTACAATTTTGAAACATAAAAACATAACATATACCTGATAAAGTCGTTGCCGGTAATTCCGGTGCCTGTGTCAGACTGGTGCAATCTTGGAACATATGTGCAAAACAATCACTAGGCAACGTTACATTCGGGTCTCCACCATTTTCGTCAATCAGGCTGGTCACACTGCCGGATGCCGCAATCTTACCGGTCATCCTTACATGATTGACATTGGCTCTGTTATTTGCCACAAAACCTCTGCCTTTAAAAGAAACGCTATCGCCTACATTTGCCAATGTAATTGTCGTACCCCTTGCATAGGCAGACCATGTTGTGCCATGATCTGTGCTGGTCTGAACATCACTTGCGCTCGCCCATGACAAGGATAAGGTCGAGCCTGCCTCCTCTGCCGTAAAGGTCAGATAATTCGGCTCCGTAGCCGCCTTTACCTGTAATGCCCCGCCAGGCATACATCCAATCAACATGCCCATGCATAGACCTGCGCCAAGTATTTTTCCGAATAACTTTTTCAACTTCATAAGCGTTCTCCTCCGTTTCACTGGTGTCAAACATTGTAGTAGCCACCATATCTTGTATCTATCATACCGAATTTTGGGGCTTAAAATTTCGCTCAGCGCGAAGTGTCGTTTTTAGGGTGTGAAATGCAATCGCTGTCATTGAAAAAGAAATTTACATATACTAAGATAGAACTATCACTGATAGATCATTTTTTGAGGGAACTATAAAATGCTGGCACGGACAAGCTTACGGATTGCCGTTTGTGACGACAGTCCCATCTTTTTAAACAAAACAAAAACATACATAGAAACATGGTCTGCCAACACCGGACATGCGGTTCAGATTTTTACCTACGACAATGGTGATGCTCTCATCGAAGCACACAAGGACTGTCATATGGATATCATTTTTCTTGATATCATTATGCCTCTGTTGAACGGGATGGATACTGCCCGCGAACTGCGTCAGCACGACCGTGCTGTTCAGATTATATTTTTGACATCATCGCCGGAATTTGCCTTAGAATCTTATGAAGTAAGGGCACAGGGATATATCCTCAAGCCCGTATCACAGGAAAAATTAACAAAAGAATTAAATGAACTTGCCATACAATATGACGAAGAGCCAAAGCATCTGATTTTAAAAACAGCCTTTGGCTATCAGAAACAATATTTTCACGATATTGAATATATAGAAGCCCAGAACAAACGCGTTCTCTTTCATCTTTGTTCCGGGCAGACTTTAGAAATACCAGAGCCACTGAACCACTTTGAACAACAGCTATTGAACACAGACGGTTTCTTCAAATGCCATCGTTCCTATCTGGTTTATTTGCCCAATGTCAATCATTTCAACAATAACGAACTCACAACACGATCCGGGCAGACCATTCCGATTGCCCGAGGATACGGAAAAGTTTTCAAAGAAGCTTATTTTTCAACCCTGTTTGCTGAATGATTTTTTATGGAGATTATTGTATGATTTTAGGAATGCTACAACTTACCCACAATGCGACTACATTACTTTTTGGCGTTTACCTCTCCGCTGCCTTTCTCGGCATTGTGATGAAACGCTCTAATATCCTGCGGTTACTTGGATTTTCCTGTGCAACCGGGCTGCTTTATCTCGGTGTGTTTCTAACCTTAGGCGAAGCCATGACGAGGGAGCTCTATCCTTTGATTGTACATCTGCCCTTGATTCTCTTACTGGTCTTATATTATAAATATCGCCCTCTGGTAGCAGCCATTTCCGTTCTGACGGCTTATCTCTGTTGTCAGATTAGTAACTGGGTTGGCATAGCTTTTCTTACACTGACCCACGAACAGTGGTGCTATTATGCTATCCGCATCGTTGTGACTGTGATGGTTTTCTTATTTTTACTGCTGCATGTATCAGACGCAACAGCAAGGCTCTTGGAAAAATCAACAGAATCACTTGCCATTTTGGGTATCATTCCCTTTGTCTATTATATTTTTGACTATGCAACGAACGTCTATACATCACTTCTATATTCTGGAAGCAAAGTTGTCGTTGAGTTTTTAGGTTTTGTTCTCTGCACCACCTATCTGCTCTTTCTCTTTTTATATTTCAAACAATACGAAGAGCAACAGGAAACCCTGCATCAAAACCAGTTGATGGAACTTATGCGCGACCAGTCTCAAAAAGATCTCGTCACCTTGCATCAGGCGCAACAGTCTGTTTCCATCATGCGACACGATATGCGGCATTTTCTCCTTGCCATTTCTTCCATGATTGAAAACGACAAAAAGGAGGATGCACTGAACTATATCCATGAGCTCGTGTCTACTTCCGATCAAATGGCAATCCAGAAATACTGCACCAATGAACTGGTCAATACCGTTTTATCTGCCCAGGACGACCTCTTAAAAAAGCAGGATATCCGCCTCGAACATACCATACAAATCCCAAATACTCTGCCACTATCCGATGTGGATGTGACAGCAATTTTATCCAATGGTTTGGAAAATGCGATGCACGCTGTATCTAAACTTCCCATCGAGCAGCGCATTATTACACTCCATATGCGCATGCACGATGAGAAGCTGCTCATTTCCATCAAAAATCCTTGTGCCACTCTGCCTGAAATCAAAGATGGCATGCCACAAAGCAAAAAGCTTGGACATGGTTTTGGCACCAAGAGCATCCGCTACATTGCAGAAAAAGCAGGTGGAAACTGCCAATTTACAGTGGATGGGAATTACTTTGTCTTGCGGGTAATTGTGTAGAGGGTTAGGAAATCGGTTTGAATATGTAACCAAAAGCATCCACTGCGTAGCCACGAATTGCGCACGATAATCTTGTATATCTCTGCATAGAATCCTCCTCGTTCCATCAACACATCATGGCTGCCGCCAGCCTGCAGTATAAAATGCCCGCAACTGTCTGAGAGCCACTTAGGACTGCGGAGTTGAAATGCTGATAACCGGCAGGAGGATATGGACGCGGAACTGCTGTTTTTCATGGTAGACATGCATCTGTCCCTTGTGAAGTTCTACCATCTTCTGACTGCTGCGCAGTCCAATATGATTGCTTTCCACCGTGCCGACATCCTGCTTGATCGTATTGATCAAAAGAATACCGAGCATGCCCTGTTCCACCCGCAGGCGCACATAGATAGGCTTTCCCTTGTCAGCATATTTTAGGATATTGGAAAAGAGATTGCTCGACATACGTTTTAACATCATCTCATCCGCATACATAATCCCCTCGATATCCTCCATCTGCCCCTCGATCGTAAAGCCTGCCAGTTCCACAAACTCGCAGTTGCCCAGAAGGATTTCTTTTACCTGCCCGATCTCCATGCGTTTTAAGACCGCTTCTTCATTAGTCTCATAGGCAAAAGCATACTCAAACATGTGATCCGTCAGTGCCTTGATATCGGCTGTTTTTTGCAGGCACTTGTTCAGATATAAAGCCCTCTTTTCCTCATCCGCGTTATCCATGCGCAAAACTTCCAGATAGCCGTTTAATACTGTAAGCGGGGTGCGCAGGTCGTGTGAAATTGCGGAGATCAGTTCCTGATTGGTCTGGCGGATGGCATCTTCCTGCTTGATATTTTCATCCAGGGTCTTGCGCAGGATATCCAGTTCTTTTGCCACGATCCCGACTTCATCCTCGCCGCATTGGGGAATGGCATGAGTCAGATCGCCCTGGGACATATTAACGACAGCATCCTTGAGTCCGTCCATGCGCTTGATGACGCTCCCCATATAGGAAAGTACCCCCAGGAAAAATATGAAGATACTAAAAAGGGCAGATGCGATCACATAAGGATAGACAAACCTCGTCCGCATAAAGGAGGAATAGACGACATCATAGGTACCGTTGGCAAATTGCACCGGCACAATGTTAGTGTACTCTCCCAAAATGTCCATGCTGTCTGATATGATGGATCCGTACATGATCTTTTCTATGACTTTCGCCGCGTGTCCCGCACGAAAGAGTCCGTCATCATGGCCATAGATATAACATCCGATATAATAACTGGTATGTTTTTTCAAAAATGGACGAAATGCCTTCTGCGCTGTTTTGTCGCTCTCCAATTCCGGCACATTGTAATTGACGGCATCTTCCTTTATCTGTTCAATATAGGTATCCTCGTCAAACCAACTGATCAGATGCAGGTTTTCAAAGACATGACAGACCGACTCCTGCAGATTCCAAAGTCCCCAGAAAAGAAGAATGCTGACCGCCAGCATAATAAGAATAACCACAAAGAGTTTGGTGCGGATCTTCCATTTGCCCGGACGATGTTCCTCTAAGCAGTGGAGCATGGCATTTTTCTTCTCTTTAGTCACAGCGGTACCCCCTTCCCCAGACCGTCTTGATTATGGTCGGATTTTTCGGGTCCTTCTCGATCTTGCAGCGGAGATTTCGCATATGCACCATGACCGTGTTGTTGGCTCCATAATAATATTCTTCCTGCCAGATACTCTCATACAGATGCTCCGCCGAAAAGATCTGCTTGCGGTTGGTCAAAAGCAGATGCAAAAGGGCATATTCCGTATCGGTCAGTTCAATGACCTGCCCATTCCGGCTGACTTCCCGTCTTGTCTCATTGAGGACGATATCCTGATAAGAAATGATGCGCTCTGCCGTGCCCTTCTTTGATGCCGCTTCCCTGACCGACATATTCTTCCCCTGATATACATGATAGCGGCGGATCAGTGCCTTTGCCCGACTGACAAGTTCGTTATAGGAAAAGGGCTTTACCAGATAGTCGTCCCCACCGCTGGAAAATCCCAGCATCTTATCATCTTCCTGGGATTTGGCACTCAGAAAAAGGATAGGCGCGTTGCTGTTCTTTCGGATCTCCACACAGGTCTGATAGCCGTTCATCCCCGGCATCATGATATCCAGGATGATCAGGTCAAAAGCATATTTTGCCGAAGCCTCGATCGCCTGCTCGCCATTTGCCGCCTCGGTCACCTCATATCCCTCGCCCCCCAAAAGAAGATAGATGACCTCCCGGATCTCCGGATTGTCATCCACCACCAAAATATGGGAAGCCGCCGGCTTCCCTTGTTCTTCCATTGTCCTTGTCTGTATCTCGCTCATCTGTCGCTTCTCCCAACCCCATTTTCTGTCTGTATTTGCCTACAGTATAACAATTTTTTGCCGGCTTGGAAGAAAATTAAGAAAACTTTAGAAATAGATCCTCCTACCAGAGATCGTAAAACGGCATGGTCTCACGGTTACGGAATTCGTGTTTTTCATAGTAGCCGATCAAATGTCCGTCCTCGGCACGCAGGGCGATCATATAGATATCTTTCTGCTGTTTTTCATTGAAAAAGGTATGCACGATATTGTGATCTTTGTCTGCCGCAAACCAGTCCACCACACGCTTTATCATTTCTTTTGACTTATCATTGTGGCAGGCAAGCAGACTGCGCCCGATCAGATCTGCCCCGCCCCACTTTACATAATCTTTGATGGCAGCCGGGTTCATGTAGATGATCTCATGCTCCAGATTGCAAAGTACCACGTCGCAACGGTCCTGATCGACCAGGCTCTTAAAATATTCTAATGCATTTTCCATGATGTCTCTCCTTTTAACTTGTTATCTTTATGCGTTTTCTATCCCTTTGCCTGTGGCTTCCTGCGGCAATGGGATGCCCAATTCTTTGATCGCATCCATAATGTGACTGGTGGATATGTCCCGAAATTCTAATTGCCCGAATACAGAAAAAATCCATTCTACCGAAAGATCCAGCCATTTTTCCACATGCGGATCGATGACCTGGGATGAGCCATCTGCACATGCTTCGTTGGCAAGACTATAGCCGTGTGGTCCCTTTTGGAAAAGATGATACTCTAAGAGACAGCCCTTTTCTTCATATGCCATCACCAGATCCAGGGTCGATCTCCTGGTGAGCGTATCCTCTGCGGTCGTAAACATAAATAGTGGTGGTGCGTCCTTGGTCACTGCCTGCACCGGGTTCAGCCAGATCTTTTCTTCTTTCGCCGGTCCCTCTTTTCCGAAAAAGAGCATCTGCATCAGTTCCGAGCCCTGTCCGCTCATGTCTGTCGCCGGATAGCCCAAGATCAGCCCATTCGGTCGGTTCTTTCCCAGCAGACCGCTGGATAATGCCAGATGTCCGCCTGCCGAAAAACCACAGGCAAGGATCTTGTCCGCATCCACATACCAGTCGTTCGCATGTTCACGGATCAGACCGATCGCCCAGTCCATTTCCTTTAATGGCTGGAAACCTTTGACTTCCCAGCCCAGGGAATAATGCAGGACAAATGCCTGTATGCCCTTGGCTGCATATGCCAAAGCCACCGGTTCTGCCTCGCGTGGTGATAAATACACATAACCACCGCCGGGACAGATCACAAGAGCCGGTCGCACCAGATCCTGTCCTAATTTCAGACCGCTATCCTGTATATAGCACTCCAGCCAGACCTTATCATTGTCCGGGTAATTTATCTTTTGATAATGCATGTCTTTTACGCCTCCTGTTACCACTTTGTTGTCCTCTATTATAGCATGCGATCAAAAAAAGACCACTACCTCTTTGCTATCCCTGATACCTTATTCTTTCTACCAGCGTTTCCTTTTTCAGATTACTGCTTAAAACGAGGGAAAGCACAATCTGTAAAAGACCGACCAGCAAAATCATAGCAAGAATTGGTGTAATTGGAACATGATAGACATTCATTCCAAATATTCCATTATGTTTTGCATAGGAAAAAAGTGCATAGCCAAGTGGCAGACCAACGATAAGTGCTACACATATAGTGCCAACCGTAAAAATCAGTCCCTGTAACTGCAGGCATAAGTTTAATTGTTTATTTGTCATGCCCACAGCCTGCAATACACCATATTCCTGCTTTTTTGTCGTAATATTCATGATCATGGTGTTTGCCATATTCATAAAACCGATGAATCCTACAACCGCCATAAACAGATAACAGCCAAGCTTCATCGTGCGAGCTGAGAATTCTGCAGATTGTAACTGCGCATGATAAGTATCCATTTTTATATGCGAAGTATTAGAAATCAATGTATTCAGATTTTGCTCCACAGATGCCACATCTTTTTTGTCACAGTCCACCCACAGATAGCCATAGGCTGTTCCTCTCGGATTCATGGAACGGTATACGCCTTCCGGAATGACAAGGTAAGTGTCCGCACTTACAAAGGATCCTGCAATCTTTCCCTGATAGGTATAGGTTCCACTTCCATTCTCAAAGTCAAATGCAATGGATTCACCCGGAGCATATCCATCTTGTTCCATCCACATCGACCAACCAAAGAAAATTTCACCATTCTTTACCGCCTGATCATAGTCCATAGAGCCAATATCCCCGTCCTGGCGCATAAAATCAAAATCCTTTTTACTCACAACAGCAGCCGGATATCTTGTTCCGTTCAGATTTACAGAGACAATCTCTCTCGTCATGACATCTGTCACTCCCGGAATGCTTTTGATTTCTTCAATCAGCGAATCATTCAATGGATCATCCGTCAGAATCGTATCCAGATTATTCTCCGGATATCTTTCATCATACTCAGCAGAATAGTCAAGCTGCAGTTCAAATTGTCCATGATTAACGGAAAGACGTGCTTCATGCTCCGTGTCAATATTTCCCACATAATTAGAAATAATCACAAACAATGCGCAGGAAAGCCCCAGTGTGAGGATGGTACCAATGGTTCTTTTTGGGTTACCCATTACATTTGCCATTGCCATAGAAAACACAGTGACATTTTTTCTGCCATTTCGTTTTCCTTTTTTGTGTGTTTCTGCATTTTCTAAATACCGTGTTGCTTCGATAGGTGAAATCCGTGAAACAATTTTCATTGGTTTACGCAGTGCCAAAGCAACGGTAAGAAATGATACGAAAATACATAGGAGCATAACAGGCAGGGAAAACAGTGGCACCTGCTGATTTTGAACTCCCATAGAGCCAGTTTCGGTTGATACAAGATTCCCCTGTTCTACCAGCCAGTTAAAACCGCATTTTGCAATCAGAAAGCCAAGAAGCAATCCAACCGGTCTGGAAGAAATTGCCAAAAAAATACCCTCTCTGAAGATCAGTTGTTTCATCTGCTTTTTTGTCGCTCCCAGAGCCTTGATTTTTCCATACTCCTGTATCTTGTTGGCAATACCGACCTGAAAAATATTATAAATGACCACAACAGAGAAAAGTACAATTGCAAGAATCAAAACCCCGCATACCGCAATCGTTTCATAACTCGGCTGCAAGACCCATTGCAAATAGAGATCATTGACTATAACGTTTTTTTCTTCGATCCCACAAGCTGCTGCAATCTGCTTTATAACCGAATCAATATTATTCATAGATACATTTGCAGAATCATTTAAAGTAAAATAAATATTATACTGTCTGTCATTCTCTGCGACGTGCTCATCATAAAACTCCTGTGACCCGAAAGCAACATAAGATGCCTCGATGGTATACTCATCCCGATCATATAGGATTCCGCTGACAACAAATTCTTCCGGCTTATATTCTGACTGCATCCCTGCGCGGTAATCCAGTGTAACCGTATCTCCGATCTTTACATCACCATACCCCATTGCACGAAAAAATGCTCTTCCTGCGGCAATTTCCTGCATTTTTTCCGGATACTTTCCTTCCTTCAACTCATATTCTTTATTATAAGGAAGCATTTTTCTTGCAGTCTCATCCATGCAAACAAACCCGCCTTTTTCATTGCCTTTTATGATACCTTCGGTGCACATAGTGCCTGTAGCATCTATTTCCGCACGGCGGTTTACTTCTTTTAACTGCGCTCCGTCTGCGGAAACAAACAGACCATAATTGCTTCCATATGATCCTGCCGCCTGACTTTTCTGTAAATGAATTACCCCATTTCCCACAGTACTGATGATAACAAGCAGCATCGTGGCCAGACAGATTGCCATCATGATCAGTATACTTCTTGTCCTGTTCCTTTTGTCATTGCTATATGCAATCCTGCTTATTGTCTTCATCTGAAATCCACCACCTGTCCATCCTCAATTACCAGAATACGATCAGCGACCTGTGCAATTTCTTCATCATGGGTAATCATTACAATTGTCTGTCCATATTTTTTTGCTGTCATCTTAAGCAAAGCGATTACCTCATCACTGGTCTTAGAATCAAGATTTCCTGTCGGCTCATCCGCAAATATAATTTCCGGACGATTTACCAGGGCTCTTGCAATCGCTACTCTCTGCTGCTGTCCTCCGGATAACTGATTTGGCAGATTATAAATCCGGTTTTCAATCCCCAGAGTTGCAATAATATCATTTACATATGCT
Organism: Roseburia lenta; assembly: GCF_014287435.1. GTDB lineage: Bacteria > Bacillota > Clostridia > Lachnospirales > Lachnospiraceae > Pararoseburia > Pararoseburia lenta. Next base: position 9,123 of record NZ_JACOPG010000004.1, on the reverse strand, counting down.
TCATCCACGTTTCTTCCATCCAGTCCCAGGGGCAGTACAATATTTTCCCAGACATTAACAGATGAAACCAGATTAAATGCCTGAAAAACAAATCCGATTTTTCTTCTGCGGAAAACAGCAAGGGCATCTTCCTTCATCCTGTATAAATCTTTCCCTGCTAAAGTAACACTGCCTTTTGTCGGGGTATCAAGCCCTCCAAGCATATGAAGTAATGTACTTTTACCGGAACCTGACTTTCCAACAATTGCGACAAATTCTCCCTGCTCAATCTGAATGTCCACCTGATTGACCGCTTTGACCTGATTCTCACCTGCGCCATAAAACTTACAAAGCTGCTTGGTTTCTAATATCACACTCATGTGTTGCCTCCTTCTCAATTCTGTAAAGCGTATCTTTTCAGTACGCTTTCTTTGGTCTTTTTTCAACCTACATCCAGATTGTAGCAGGACAATCTTTCATTTCACTTTCAAAAAACGAGCAGAAGTCTTACAAAATTGTAAGATTTCTGCTCGCTTAAAATTTAACCAACATATGGTAATTGAATCACGAACGTGCTTCCTTTTTTCTTTTTGCCAGAGGCTACCGTAATCGTTCCTCCGTGTTTTTCGATAATTTCTCTCGATAGAAAAAGTCCGATTCCTGTACCACTCTCTTCCCTGACCTCCTTGGAACTTCCTCTGTAAAATCGTTGAAAAATTTTGTGATACTCATTCTGCGGAATACCGATTCCCTGATCCTCAATTTCCATTCTTACAAGATTGTTTCTTTTTTGTAACCGGATAAATATTTTTGAACCACCCGGACTGTACTTGATTGCATTATCCAAAACGTTGATCACAGCTTCACCAAGCCATCTTTTATCCTGCATAACCATGCATGTTTCCAACTCTTTTTCATAGTCAAAAACGAATTCAATTCCTTTCTCATCCGCTTTGGGATAAGTACGGTTCACAGCAGATATGACAGTATCCATAAGCGGAAGTTTTTTCTTATTAATCTGAATCAGCCCAGTTTCCATCTTGGATATTTCAAGAAGCGACTGCAATAATGTCTCCAGTCCATCCAGAGCACTCCGACAACGGATACGAAACTCCTCCTGTTCTGTGGCACTTAAGTCATTCTGCATCAGTACACTAAAACATGTATCCAAAGCTGCAACCGGTGTCTTTAACTGGTGAGAGATATCAGAAACCATTTCTTTCGTGCTCTCTTTTTCTGCCCGTGCTTCTTCCTTTAGCAACTGAATATGATGTCCGATTGCTTCAAGCTGGTCATTCAATTTTTCCAGTTCTTCGTAATTTTCCGTTTGCAGTAAATCATCAAATTTATTTTCACGAAATCTGATCAGAATTTCTTCCAACTGGTCTAAAATTTTCTGATGACACGCATCTTCTTTTTTCCTCCAATAAAGTAAAAAAGTCAAAAGAAGCACGCATATCACAGTGCTTACAGCACTGGTCACCATAACCTGATGCCGGAATTGCGAATAAAATGCATTCCCTTTATTCTCCCAGTATCCATATTGCTCCAATAATTGCCTGCCCTGTTCGTTGGTTTCAATATCCTTATCCTTAAGCAATTCCGAAACAGCATCCAGCCCGGAAATTTCTTCCTTTGCAGCAATCTCTGTCATAAGATTCATTTTATCTTTATAATCTTCATAAAACACATACGTGGTAAAGCAATTTAATATTGCAAACAATACTATGACAGGTAATACCAAGGAGAGCACTACTGTAATCTTCTTGCGATATCTCTTTGTCACTGCCTTACCTCCTGATTCCATATATACCCAAGACCTCTGATATTCTTTATATAGACCGGTGCAGCCGGATTGTCTTCGATTTTCTCACGGAGTCTTCTGATATTGACAGCGATTGTATTTTCATCCACAAAATCCCCTTCTAGATCAAACACATTTTCCAATATTTGTGTTTTTGAAAGAATCTTTTTCGGATTTTGAAGAAAAAAAGTCAGCATTTTCAATTCCGTTTTTGTCAGACTGATTTCACGACTCTTTATCAGGACTTTCATTTCTCCTGCAATAAATACGATATCTCCCGAAATCATCTTGCGGGCTTCCGTTTTCTCCTGTCTGCGGCGGAAATGTGCTTCTATTTTCAAAAGAAGTACCGAAAGACTAAACGGCTTTGTAATATAATCATCTGCCCCTGCTTCATATCCCATAACCTGATCCATCTCCTGATCTAGTGCTGTAAGGCAAATAATATATGTATTATAATTGCATCTCATCCACCTTATAAATTCCAGTCCATTCCCATCCGGAAGATTCACATCACAGATCGTAACATCCACATTATTATCACTTGCAATTCTTTTCGCTTTTTTCATTGATTCTGCTGAAAAAACCTCATATCCGGATTTTTTCAGTGAGAATGTAATTCCACGATTTAAATTTTCATCATCTTCAACCACGAGTATACCTGGCATAGCATATGCACCTCTCTTTATTAACTATGTATTTAAGTGTAATTGCAACTTTTAGACAATCTCATCAAATTCCGATTTGTATAATCACTTAATTTAAGGGTTTCATTAGCTGTTATATTTTATTAATAAACTCCCCGCTAACCCTTATAAACACTAACTTTTCTGTAGGTGAGTTTTCCCTTAGATATTCCCTTGTGTTATATCGTTTCACAAGGCTTTACGAACCCTCATAAGAGAAAAAATAAGGGAAGCAAAATCGCATACCACATTATAGCATAATATGAACGGACTGTGTGAACTGCTTGAAATGCTTTTTGAATTTTACAGAAAAGAGGATTGGTTTAATGAACATAATATATGCACTTGCCAAAGTTGGGGAAGTGAGTATCAGTACTGCCTTGAATTTGTTTCGTAATGTACTGAATACATCTCCTGTCAACTATCTGATATGCTACAGGTTAAGGAAGGCAGCATTACTTCTTACCAATACAGGAAAAAAAGTAAGTGCCATTTCAATAGAAACTGGATTCAGTAATACAGATTATTTCTGTAAAACATTTAAGAGAAGGTATTCCTTAACTCTTACAGAGTATAGAAACGTAAAGAAATGAATTATCCGACGAAAAAAAGGCGACTGCTGAATTGGATTTCGATGCATTTTAACAGAAAATTCACGGCTTGTATAATGACATTGTGTTGACATCGCCCGAATTTCTGCATATACTATACTTGAATGGAGGTGTTCTGTATGGCAACAACTAATTTAAATATTCGTACAGACAAGGCAATCAAGGATCAGGCGGAAGAAATCTTCAATGAGCTTGGTCTGAATATGACAACTGCTGTAAATATGTTCCTGAGAACCGCTATCCGTGAGAATGGTATTCCTTTTGAATTAAAACTGGAAGTACCGAATGATACTACAGCCGCTGCCATTGAGGAAGGCAGAAAAATAATGAAGGATCCTTCTGCTCCACGTTATTCCAGTATGGATGCGCTTAAGGCAGCTCTCGACGTATGAAATACGACATTCAGTTTACCAATCAGTTTAAAAAGGATTTGAAGCTTGCCAAAAAGCAAAATAAAAATCTTGATAAGCTGTTTGAGGTAATCGATATTTTAGCGAATGGCGGTACGCTGGATGCAAAATACAGGGATCATGATCTTACAGGCAACTATAAAGGAACGCGTGAGTGTCACATTGAACCGGACTGGTTGCTTATTTATGAGATTCACGGAGATGTGCTTGTTTTAATGCTCTACCGACTTGGTTCACATTCTGAGTTGTTTAAGAAATAAGTACAAATCGAAATTTACTTCTACTTAGACATACAAACTGTTGACAGTAAAACTCCTATATAGTATTATTTGATAAAATACTATATAGGAGTTTTTGTGTGAAAATGAATGGCGGATTTCTTGTGACCAAAATAAAACAGCTTGGAGACCGGATTTTCGAGAAGATTCTCAGTGAAAAGAATATTGATGCGTTTAATGGAGCTCAGGGACGTATTCTTTATGTGCTGTGGCAGGAGGATGGTATCTCAATCAGGTCACTCTCGACTAAATGCGGATTAGCGATAACATCTCTTACTACGATGCTGGAAAGAATGGAAAATCAAGGGCTGATAAGCCGTGTTCAGTCTGAAACGGACAAAAGGAAAACACTCCTGTTTCTGACTGAGAAAGCACATGCCTTAAAGGGCGAGTACGATTCTGTATCTGATGAGATGGGCAGTATTTACTACAAAGGTTTTTCAGAGGAAGAAATTACCCGGTTTGAGGAATGCCTCGACCGCATCAGAAAGAATCTTGAGGAGTGGCAGAAGTCATGAGTATTTGTATCAAAGATCAGATTCAGAACATGAATATCGTCATTGGCTGCACAGTGGGGTGTACATATTGCTATGCCCGCAACAACGTGAAACGCTGGCATATGATTGATGATTTCGCTGACCCTGAATTCTTTCCGGGTAAGCTCAAGATGATGGAAAAGAAACGTCCGCAGAACTTTCTTCTTACCGGGATGAGCGATCTCTCCGGATGGAAGCCGGAATGGAGAGACGAAGTATTTGCAAAGATCCGTGAAAATCCGCAGCATCAGTTCCTGTTCCTTACCAAGCGACCTGATTTGCTGGATTTTGATACCGATCTGGAAAACGCATGGTTTGGCGTTACGGTGACGAGGAAAGCAGAACTGTGGCGTATCGACGCCCTTCGGAAAAACGTCAGAGCAAAACATTACCATGTTACCTTTGAGCCGTTATTCGACGATCCCGGCACAGTTGACCTTTCCGGAATCAATTGGATCGTTGTCGGCACCATGACCGGAGCTCAGAGCAGGAAGATTCATACGGAGCCGGAATGGGCATGGTCTCTGGCGGACCAGGCACATAAGCTCGGCATTCCGGTGTTTATGAAGGAAGACCTTGTCCTTATCATAGGGGATGAAAATATGATTCAGGAAATGCCGGATGAATTCAATAAAGTGTTAGAGGTACAGAAATCATGGAAGAAGTAATAAATGGAATCCTCATTCGTGAGGTGGAAACAAAGAACATCATGACTAAGTCTAGTCTGCCGGTAGGCGGTTACTCGGTCAATCCCTATGTGGGCTGTACACATGCCTGCAAGTATTGCTATGCTTCTTTTATGAAGCGCTTTACCGGGCACAAGGAGGAATGGGGCACTTTCCTTGATGTGAAGCATTGGCCGGAAATTAAGAATCCGAAGAAATATGCCGGACAGCGGGTGGTCATCGGTTCTGTGACAGATGGCTACAATCCACAGGAGGAGCAATTCGGGAATACCAGAAAACTTCTGGAGCAGCTGATCGGCAGTGACGCAGATATTCTGATCTGCACAAAGTCGGATCTTGTGGTACGAGATATTGATCTGCTAAAGAAGCTTGGACGAGTAACCGTTTCATGGTCGATTAACACACTAGATGAAAATTTCAAGAACGATATGGACTCTGCTTCTAGCATTGAGCGCCGTATCGCTGCAATGAAGCAGGTATATGAAGCAGGTATCCGTACAGTCTGTTTCGTATCTCCGGTATTCCCCGGTATCACGAATTTTGAAGCAATCTTTGAGAGGGTAAAGGATCAGTGCGATCTGTTCTGGCTCGAAAATCTCAATCTTCGAGGCGGTTTCAAAAAGACAATTATGGATTATATCGCCGAAAAATATTCTGATCTTGTACCGCTTTACGATGAGATCTATAACAAGCATAACCGCAGCTATTTTGAAGCGCTTGAAGTAAAAGCTGCGGAAATGGCTAAGAAGTATGATTGTCCCTTTGTGGATAATGAAATGCCTTATGGCAGAGTCCCGCAGGGACATCCGGTGATCGTAGATTATTTTTATCATGAGGAAATCCGAGGGACAGAGAATACAGGAAAAAGAAATCGCTAACTTCCAGTTTGTAAACCTCAATAGAATAGCAGTTTATTAGCATCGGTCGGAGAAATCTGATAGGTGCTTTCTTTATGCTCGGCAAAAATGCCGGGCAATTTTTATACCCATTTTGCAGAGAGGAGGAGCCTATGGCGGGAAGTAGAATCAAGGGTATCACTGTCGAGATCGGCAGCGATACCACCAAACTACAGACAGCCTTAAAGGGTGTAAATTCAGAAATCAAGAATACGCAGAACCAGCTCAAGGATGTCGAAAAGTTCCTGAAACTAGATCCAGGCAACACCGAGCTGCTGGCGCAGAAGCAGAAGTTCCTCTCCAGCGCCGTCAGTGAAACAAAGGAAAAACTCACTACTCTCAAGACTGCTGCAGAGCAGGCAAATCAGTCTGCCACTGCTGTGCAGAAGATTGCTACTGCTGGTGAAAGCCTGAAGTCTGCAGGCGATAAGGTTTCCTCCGCCGGTGAAAAGTTCCTTCCTGCCTCTGCTGCAGTTACAGTTCTTGGCGTTGCTGCTGTAAAAACAGCATCCGATTTCGATTCTTCTATGAGCCAGGTAGCCGCCGTGTCCGGTGCAACCGGAGAGGATTTCGACAAGCTCCGCGCAAAGGCTCGTGAGATGGGTGCGAAGACCAAGTTCTCTGCATCCGAGGCTGCGGATGCCATGAACTATATGGCGATGGCCGGATGGAAAACCTCCGACATGCTGGATGGTATCGAAGGTATCATGAACCTTGCTGCGGCATCTGGTGAGGGCCTTGCCACCACATCGGATAATTCTGTTAGCCACGGCCGATACCTCCTTCCGTAAAAATGGGCATAAAAAAAGCCCCGATCTCTCCAGGCATAAAAAAGCACCAACCATTTCTGATTGATGCTTTCAAATTACTTTGTTTTTGTAAATCTGTTTAATTGCGTATCTACATCTCTTCCACCGTACATAACACGGATAATCGTAACCACTTGTGTATCATCATCCGGAATATATAGAACAAGATAATTGTCTACTAGCGCTACGCGTAGCCCTCGACTTTTCCATGGTTGCAATTCATATTGTCGATATCTCTTCGGCATATGATCAAGATCCATAATACATGCTTCAAGCCTATCAAGTTGACCACTTGCATTTTCTGGTGCCTGCAGTTCAAAAGCAATGTATTCGAAGATTCCACGAAGGTCTATCTCGGCCTGATCTGAAATCTCGATATCATAAATCATAAACTGTAATCATTGCGGATATCAGCAAAAACAGATTTTGCTGATCTAGTACGACCAGCCTGCATATCCGCATATCCTTTTTCTAGTTCTGCATTCATCTGTGCTTCTGATAATGCACTAACGTCTACAGGACGAGTGGATGGCATTTTCACTTCAAAAGGAAGCCCTCTTTGAAGAATAATTTGTTTGTAAAACATATTTATTGCATTGGATGCAGGAATTCCTAATGCTGCTAAGATTCCTTCTGCCTGTTCTTTTACATCAGGCTCTATGCGTGCGTATAAATTTGCTGATTTTGTTGCCATAGTAAACACTCCTTTCGAGTTTTTTCTAACTATATTATATCCATTTGTCCTGACAAGGGCAATACAAAATCAATATTTTACAAATTGTTCATACTCCAAAATCTACCAGTTGATTAAAAAGAGCTCTACAATAAGAATTATCGTTAATGACGTGCAGCGGTCGGAAACTTCTCCAGCCGCTGTTTTTCTCACTTTTCTTATCGTTATAAAGTGAACCCCAGGGTTCATTTTTGACATCAATACTACCGTCTCCACATGGCTCGGTTGTTCAACGAAAAACATACTCACCCCCTATTGTACAAGGAAATGGTGGAACGCACCTTTTCCCTTAAAATCTAGGCTTTCGAGCCTGCGATAACCTTGAATTGTCCTATAATTTGTATAGGCAAACAGGGTAAAGTTCTGTTCCTTAAACTTCATTTTTCATGTCATCCCTGCAAACTTGAATTTATATAATTATTCCTCTAACTTTCCCCATTTTATAGGCTTTCCTGCCTGTCCATTAGTGAAATGATATGTAGTTTCCCTTATTTTTGCCCTTATGAGATAATCACAAGGGAAATAAGGGAATTTTTTTTAATCATTGCCTACCACTTTATCAAGAAGCCGAACCGATTTTCGTTTCGCATCTCTTGTGGAGTGAGCATAGACATTCATTGTGGTACTTACATCTGAGTGTCCTAATAATTCCTGCACATCTTTTGGAGCAGCTCCATTTGCCAAAAGGTTGCTTGTATAGGTGTGACGTAACTGGTGGAAATGAAAGCCTTCAAATCCCTCTAATGTTTTTGCCACCTTTCTGCATACCGTCCCCAAAGTAGTCGGAAGTTCCAGACAACCATCCGGTCTTAAGCAGACGAAAGAAATTTCTTTATAATCTGCCGGGACTTCCTCTGTTCTGTCTAAGCAGTAATATTCGTAGTACACTCTGTTTTTCTCTTTGACCGCTTTGTAGTAGTTCGTGTGATAAAGTTCTCCGTACTGCATTCGATTTTTTAACTGCTCTTTCCGGGCATTACGGAAAATCTCTACCAGCGTATCTCCAAAATCAACAATCCTCACTTTTTTCCGCTTGGTTGGTCCGATGATATATTTGCGCTTTGAGCCATCGTATCGGATGCTACGTCTTATGGTAAGGCATTGTTCTTCCAGATTTACGTCCTGCCACGCCAAACCGCAGGCTTCTCCAATACGAAGCCCGGCATAATAGGCTATCTGGATTGGAAGTATTGCGGCTGGGTTCTTTTTTTTCAGATAAGCAAGCAATCTTTCATAATCTTCTCGTGAAATTGGTTGGATATTTCCGTCCATGTCCTCGTCTGAAAACAAATCAACTTCATCCGTCTGATACCGCAGTTTAATATACTGCATGGGATTAAACGTAATATACTGTTTTGGAAATACTGCAAAGCGGAAGGACTGCTGCATGACTGCGGAAAAAGAATGGATGTAATCTTTGCTGTAACCCTTTCTCTCTTTTCCGTCGGGATGAACTCCCCCGAAGGAAAGCAAATCAAAAAAGGATTGCAAATGTTCAGAGGTTACATTTTTCAGTTTCCGTTCTGCCAATGGGTGTTTCTTAATATTTCGGATTGTTCCGAGGTAATTCTCCACCGTACCATTGCTGAGCGTACCTGTTTTTAATTCCTCCTCTGCCCACACATCCAGAAGTTGTCCGACTGTGAGATTTTCCGCTTTGGCAACAAATTTCTTTTTCTCATAATCATCCATTGC
>NZ_JACOPG010000003.1 GCF_014287435.1 Roseburia lenta | reverse complement strand
AACAGACCATATTGTTTTAACATCAGCAGTAATAAATCTTTTGAAAAAGCATCTTCTTCTTTGGTAAGGGCAAGCGGTAACTGTTCCAGAATATCTCCCATCGCATCACGAATCTGTAACTCTCTCTTATCCGTAATGTCGGTTTCATATTCATCTGTTTCCCCTTTGAGCCATTCCACAGATACATGGAGTGCTTCCGAAAGACCTTCCAGCACCATTTTTTTCGTATTGTCAATCGAACCATTCTCATAACGCAGGATTGTAGAAGCGGTAACCCCCATCTTTTCTGCAACATAAGGCTGTGTCAGATTCAATTCCAGACGGCGCTGTTTTACTCTGCTGCCTATCAGCTTGCGTAGTTCTTTATCTTTCATGCTGACTGCCTCCTTTTTCGGTATGTATGAATTATAGCATTGTTTTTCCAAAATTGCAATATGCAATATAAAAATTATTTTTAATATTTCGTAACGCTTGACAAAAAGATTTGGAAAGGATATACTTACATCACAAGAATTGCATAATGCAATTTATAAGGAGGTGATTATATGACGCAAAGAAAAATTGCATTATCCATCGAAGAAGCTGCTGATTATACGGGAATCGGCAGAAATACCTTAAGACAGCTTGTAGAATGGAAGAAACTTCCAGTATTAAAGGTTGGTCGCAAAGTCCTGATTAAAACCGATATTCTGGAAATGTTTATGGAAGCGAATGAAGGTCGTGATTTGAGGGATAGAGGAAATGTAAAAGCCGTAACAAGAACTGCGGCAAATTAAAAAGGCGGCTTCCAAAGAAACCGCCAAAGGTTCTATCAGACCGAAGCCATGATATACCTACACGCAAGAAGATTATACCATGTGCTTCTTCTGATACGCAACCGAGAACTTATGTTTGCAAAAGAAAGGGGAATGTAATCATGGCAAAATCAACAAAAAGTTATGAAGAACGAATGCTTGAAATGGAAAAGAAGGAACAGGAAAGCCTTGAAAAGGCGAAAAGATATGCAACACAGAAGAAAGAACTTCTGAAACGAAAGAAAGCCGAAGAAAGTAAAAAACGAACCCATAGGCTCTGTCAGATTGGCGGTGCAGTGGAATCCGTTCTTGGTGCACCTATTGAGGAGGAAGACATCCCAAAGCTGATTGGTTTTCTGAAAAGGCAGGAAGCCAATGGGAAGTTTTTCTCAAAGGCAATGCAGAAAGAAGCCAATACCGATATGGAGGAAGTGTAATGGCGGAGGGGATGAGTTTTTCATTCCCTTCATTGCTTTTTCATGAAGGGCGCACTTATGGACAACCAGAGGTCGTCCCAATAAGTTTGCCACAAGTGGCAACCGGTCTGCGCTCACGCTTGCCGGGCTCGTTCCGTCGGCGGGGCTTTCAGCCAGACCTGCTCATGCCGCAGGAGGCACTCTTCGCCAGAGGGGCGCATTCCATGCAGACTGCTATGCGCAGGGCACTCTTACGCAGAGGGCGTTCCGGCAATGCTGCTTTTTCTAAAATTGAAAGCAATGTTGCCGGAAATCTATGCCGGATGTGCAGAAAGGAGGAATCCAGACATGGCGATTTTTCATTACACAATCAAAATAGTCGGACGAAGTAAAGGAAAATCTGTTATCTCCGCTTCTGCATATCTCAATGGGGATGTGATGAAAAACGAAGAAACCGGGAGTATCAGTTATTACACTTCTAAAAAAGAAGTGGTCTACACCAGTCTGATGATGTGCGAAAACGCACCTTCTGAATGGCAGATAGTACCAGAGGAAAATATAAAACGCTTTCAAAAGTCTGTCCGATACAAAAGGTCAGAAGATAAAGAAGCTGCTATAAAAAAATTTAAAATCACATTTCAAAAACAGAGGTTATGGAATGAGGTATTGAAGATTGAAAAAAATGCAGATGCCCAACTTGGCAGGTCATTTGAATTTGCCCTCCCCAAAGAATGGAGCAGACAGGAACAAATTCAATATACAACCGACTATATCCAAAAAACTTTTGTAGATAGAGGAATGTGCGCTGATTGGAGTATCCACGACAAAGGGGATGGCAACCCCCATGTCCATCTGCTTCTAACTATGCGTCCTTTTAACCCGGATCATTCTTGGGGAAAGAAAGAAGTCAAGGATTGGGATTTTGTCAGAGATAAAAACGGAAATATCGTGATTGATGAATCCCATCCGAACTGGTGGCAGGATAAGAAAAACCCTGACCGTCATGGAATCCGTATCCCTGTATTAGACGAAAACGGAATTCAGAAGATTGGAGCAAGAAACCGCCTGCAATGGAAACGGGTGCTGACCGATGCTACTGGATGGAACAATCCAAAAAATTGTGAACTGTGGCGGAGTGAATGGGCAAAGGTATGTAATGAACATCTGCCTTTGCATAATCAAGTTGATCATCGTTCTTATGAAAAGCAGGGAAAACTCCAGATTCCTACCATCCATGAAGGAGCTGACGCAAGAAAGATTGAACAAAAGTTTTTTGCCGGGCAGGAAATAAAAGGCTCGTGGAAAGTAGCGGAAAATCAAATCATAAAACAACAAAACACGTTATTGCAAAAGATACTAAACACCTTTGGGAAAGTATCGGGTGCATTATCATTATGGAAGGAGCGATTAAATGACATTAGAAGAAAGCCGGGAAATTATACCCTTAATGGAATCCATGATTGGTCAAATCGAAGAACAGCAGAACCTAATGGCAGAAATGATTCTGGAAATGCAGAACCGGGACACTCAACTCTCTCTTATGCAAAAACAGAATCAGAAATTACAAAAATTAAACAACGAGTTAACCGAGCTGCTCAACATTTTGCCAAATACCGAGGAACTGCTTTCCAAGATGGAAGAACAGAAAACGAAGATAGAGCTTTTGGAAAACGAAAATCAGCAATGGCAGAAATTGGCACAGAAGCTGAACAGCGAAAACAGTTTATTACTGAAACAGAACACCGAATTGCTGAACTGGAACAGCAGATAGAGAAAGGACGTGATATAGATGAACGAATCCAGAGAATCAAAGAACGCCGAACAGTTGGAAGAACTTCTGCTCTTGACCGAGGAGATACAAGAAGAACTAGAACAGAAAGAACAGCTTATCGTGGAACTGAAGACGCAGCTCAGCGAATCTCTGACCTTGAACGAGAAATTAAACAAAGAGAACAGAGCCGGGAATATTCAAGCATTAAAGAACGACTTGAAGCTGGCAGACAGAGCATTGCGGATCGAGAAAGAGAAGTTGCGAAGCGCAAACGTCATGATAGAGGAATGTCAAGATAAAATATGCTATTTAACACAGGAACGGGATTATGCCCGGACACATCAGAAAATCGTAGAAATACCGGTAGAAAAGCCGGTACTCTATGAAAAATGTGAAGCCTGTAACCGGACAGCCTATCAGAATGCAAAAGCAAAATACGAAACACAAAAAGAGCGACTTGCAGGACAGTATAAAGCAAAAACGGTAATGTTCCAAACAACCTTGTTCCTTCTTGCATGGTATTCGTTGACAACCACTCTTTTTCAGGCAGTACAGTCAGATATGTTCCTTGTCGATTGTAAATCATTCTTCAATGATTTAGCATCATTCATACAAACCTTTGTCGGATGGACGATTGATGCCGGGCATTCTGCGGCACAGATTAGTACAAAAATTCCAAATGCTTTTATAGCCGGAATGGTATATTGGTTATTGCTAATATTGATTGTAGGAATATGTATGGCAGGAACAGGGATGCTGGCGATACTGATAGAAATAAAGGTTATAGAATTATATAAGAAAAACTGTTGGGATGTTATTACTCTACTAATGATACTGACAAGTGTTGCTATTGTCATTTATTTTGGAGAATCAATCAAAAAAGTACTGTCAGTAAATCTTCTATTGCTTTTCGTACTTTCGCAGGGCGCATATGTTGGAATTAGATGTTATCTTAAAGTTTGGTTAGAAAAAAGACCATATTAGTATTTTCAACTTACTGTATAGACAGTAAAATTACTCCATACCAGCCTAGTGAAAATTTACTGTATGAAAAGAAGTATTACAGAGAAAAAAGGCTGTAAAAACAGGAACAGCCAGCCCGAAAGAATTTACGGACTGGCTGTATCAGCAGAGTAATGTAATTGTGGAGCTGACCGAGATATGAAAAGCTTTCTATCATCAATTTCGCATTATTGCAATAACAGATTGCTTCTTCCATGAATGAATAAGCAATATTGTCATCAAACTTTCAAGCATAAACATAGCAACAGCAAAAAGAGTAAAAGCAACAACCGGAAATACAAATCCCGTAGACATGCCTGCATTTTTCAAAAATATACCGATTGCATATCCGCCGGGGATTCCAACAACAGCAGTTATAAGCAATGCAATCAAAGTAGTAAAAAGACCTTCCATCATAAATGCTTGCTTCAACTGCTTATTTGTCATACCAATAGATTTTAGTGTGCCCATTTCCTGTTTCTGTGATAAAAGATTTGTCACAGTAAGATTGATTTGATTGATGACCGCAAATATCCACAAGATGGCTGCAATCGCATAAGCTAATGTAAAACCTGCACGATTGTCTGATTGGTGTTCTACAATAAAATCTTGAAGGGTTTGTAAGCGAACATCCCTATTGTCAGAAACGAGTAATTTGAGTTCTTGCTCGATTATCTCCTGATATTCAGTTTCTGCTTGTATTTCGATTGCGTATGTACAGTCATAACCTGCAAGTTCTTTGAGCATATTTTCCGGCATTCTGAAAATATAGCCACCCATTCCATCATTGCTGGAAGTGATTGCACCAATTTTGAATGCTTTTGTTATTGTTTTACCACTATGATTTTTGAAATTAAAGGTCACAGTATCCCCAATTTGAGGTTTCCAATGGTAAACATCATAAATACGTTCGGGATCACTTACAACTAATTCTGTATCATCAGTAATATTTCCAGACAAAACCGCTGCATTTAGCGACGCCAAATCCTTTTCATTATAGCCGAGCATCAAGGTGCTATCTGAAATATCATTGTCTGTTGAGAAATCAACTGGTACGGTAGCATAAGTAAATATATTGCTAACTCCCTCTATATCTCCAACACGCTTTACATAATCAGAAAAATATTCTTTCTGCAAGAGAGCATCCAAATTTTCACTTTCGTTTTCTAAATCAATGCTGATTTTGAAATCTCCGTACTTCATATCCCAATAACGAGCCATACTCTCGGCATTAAAAGAACTCTGATAACTTGCTGCAAGGAAAAATATAACTCCGCACAGTCCCAATGATAAAATGGTCAATAGAGATTTTTTTCTGTTTCTGGAAAAGCTGATTTTCGCTAAATATACAGGCGTAATACGATGTCTTTTGTGAGTGCGGTAATTTACAATTCCCACTGGATTTTTCAGGGCGGAAATTGGAGAAGTATTCGCTGCAATTTTTGCTGGTTTACGAACACTAATATAAACAAGCAGTATTCCAAAAAGGCATGCGCCACATAGAGAAACAATAAATGCAAATACTGACCAGCCTTTTGATTGCAGACAATAGCTGATGATCGTTCCCATGATACTACCAATTAAAATCCCCGGAACTGCAAGCATATAACCCTGTTTAAGAACTATTTTATAAATTTGCTTTTTACTTGCCCCTATTGTCCGAAGCTGTCCGAACTCAGCAACTTTTTGTCCAACCGAAATATAGAAAATGCTGTAAATTACAAGTGCGGCAGCTAAAAACAAAATGGCAGCAACTACACCATATACCGCATAATTACTGAAGGACAAAGTTGTATTTACATAATCATAGTAACTGCTGACTGTCCAATTATTCAGTCCAGTCTCCTCTGAAATTTGAGATAATATTTCTGTTGCTTCGTCTTTTGTAAGGGTATCTGCATTTTCAAGCCAAACATATCCATTAAGCAGGTTATTTCCACGTAATTCCCGGCATTTTTCAAGTGAAACAAAAACAGGATAAGCGGTAGAAGTTTTATCATGATAAATACCAACAATAGTATAATTCTTCAAAGTACCATCCAGATTCAACTGAACTATGGCGTTGATTTCCGGAGACTTATTTTCACTGGCAAAAAAGGCATCTGTAACAGCAATTTCACTTGCTTTCTCTGGATATTTTCCGTCAAAGGCAGGAATCAAACTAAGCATGTCATCATCATAATAAATCAGAGACAGTTCTTTAGAATTTTCTTTCACTGTTTTGATATTACAGGAAAGTCCTACACTTTTTACTTCTTCGTTTGCTAACAACTTTTCTTTACTGTCCTGCGTAATGTCAAAGAAAATCCCTTGATGTAATCCTTCGATTTCTTTCTGATTTTGATAAATGATATTTTGCACTGTGAGCAACGACATCATTATCATAGCAACGGCTACAATAATTGCCGAAAGGCAAAATAAGTTTTTCTTCTTATCAAAACGCACACTTTTTCGTGCTAATTTTTTAATTACTGCACTGGTATCATTTTCAAAAGGATAATTCATAATTCCCACCTCCTTTAGCCAACAATTTTACCATCTTCAATCCGTACAATGCGGTCTGCGAGTTGAGCGATCTCGTTGTTGTGAGTAATCATTACAATGGTCTGATTAAATTCTCCGCTGGTATGCTTCAAAAGCCCTAACACATCTGCACTGGTCTTGCTATCAAGATTTCCGGTCGGTTCATCAGCAAGGATAATCGCAGGCTTCGTAATTAAAGCTCGTGCAATCGCTACACGTTGCTGTTGACCGCCTGAAAGATTGTTCGGCATATTTTCCAGTTTATCTTCTAAAGCCAACATATACACAACTTCGTCCATAAATTTCTGGTCTACTGTATCGCCATCCAGTTCCACAGGCAGGACGATATTTTCATATACATTCAAAATCGGAACCAGATTATAATTTTGGAAGATAAATCCGATGTTACGACGGCGGAAAATTGTCAATTCATCATCATTCTTTTTTGCGAGTTCTTCTCCCCGTACAATCACGCTGCCGGAAGTGGGGGTATCAAGTCCTCCCATCATGTGAAGCAATGTAGACTTACCGCTGCCGGAAGTTCCAACTACGGCAACAAATTCTCCCTGTTCCACAGTAAAATTTACACCATTAAGGGCACGAGTAATATTTGGTTCTGTGCCGTAATACTTCTTTAAGTCGATTGTTTGTAAAATGCTCATATTCAAATGCTCCTTTCAAGGCTTTCTATCTGTTGATAAAGCCATTGTAAACCACAAATGTTACACAAATGTCCGAGATAGAAAAAATTTTTATCGAAAATCAGAGTGAAATGTTACAACGCTCGGACATTTCAAAAAAAGTGGTTATATCTTACCTTACAGGAAGCATAATAGAAAATTCTGAGCCTTGCCTCAGCTCTGAAACAACCTTGATATAGCCCCCTTGCCTTGTTACAATCTCACGAGCCAAATACAAACCTATTCCCACACCCTGTTGATCGTGTACTTCTTCCTCACGATAGAAGCGCCGGAAGATGGCAGCCTGATTGCTTTCTGAAATGCCCTTGCCGGTGTCGGTCACTTTGACCTCTACGTACATTTCCCACTGAACCACTGATACAGAAATCTTTCCACCTGACGGAGTGTATTTTACTGCATTGTCCAGCAGATTGAAAAGGGCTTCGCTTGTCCACTTGCTGTCATGGGAGATTATCAAATTTTCCGGGCAATCCACGGATACAGCAATTTCTTTTTTCTCTGCGGCATATACAATACTGCTCATGGCTTGTGCAAGCGTATGGAATAAGCTGCTGTCTTTCTTTTCTAATCGTATTGCTCCGGTTTCCAACCGGGACGTTTTAACCAGTGCTTGGAACAGAAAATCCAGTTTATCAGTCTGACTACGTATGCCTTGTAAAAAGTCCATCCGTTCTTCTTCTGAAACAGGCTTTGTTAAAAGTGTGTCCGTTACCATTTGCAAATTGCTGACAGGCGTTTTAACTTGATGTGAAATATCAGAAATCAGCATTTGAAGCTCCTGTCGTTCCATGTCTACCTTGTGCCGGTTTTTCTGCATAATCTCATACAACCGAATTAAGCGGTGGTTGATACGGGCAAAAAGAGTTTCACTATCATTTGACTTTTGTAATTCCTCGTTTCCATCAATCATGTTGTCCAGTGTCCGGCACAAATTAGAAGTAAAATGAGAAAGGCGTTTTCCAAAAATCAGCACCAATAGCCAAATCCAGAAAAACGCACAGAGTGTCAATGTTCCACCCACTATAAAAATTCGTATATCCTGCATTATACCGCCGAAAATACCGGTAATTACCAGCATAGAGAAAACCATGCCAGCACTAACCAGTCTACAAATTTTCTTAGCAGAAAGGTTATTCAGATTCATTTCTTTTCGCCTCCTGTCCATTGATACCCCATACCATAAACCGTTTTGATATATGTGTCGCCATCCGCTTCAATCTTACTGCGAATACGGCTGATAGAAGTAGTAAGGGTATGTTCATCTACATATTTTTCATCAACATCCCACAGTTTTTCTAAAAATTGTTGGCGAGTAAGTACCTGCTTCGGATTTTTAAGAAATAGGTTCAACATTTTATATTCCATCGCAGAAAGTGCTAATGGTTTCCCGTTCAAACTTGCAAATTGTTCCGAAAAATCCAGAAACAAGCTACCATCCTCGTAAATATCCTTAGCTGGTTTGTGATGCTCCAACATAGCGAACATGGCTTTGATTTTTCGCTGCAAAGCACTAATCGAAAAAGGTTTCGTGATATAATCCACTGCACCAGCTTCATATCCCCGTATCTGATTGCTTTCCTGATCGTTGGCAGTTAGAAATATAACTACTGTATCAGGATGCTCTGGCTTGATAAGACGGCATAGGTCATAACCATTTCCGTCTGGTAAATTTATATCCAGCAATACCAAATCAAAAATGTTTGTTTTTAATGATTCAGCGGCTGTCCTTGCATTCAGAACAGAAGTTATTGTGTAACCGTCCAATTCCAAATTATAAGTAAGCGTTTTATTCAAAAGATTATCATCTTCGACAATTAAAATATGCTTCATATTATCACTTCCTTTTCTTTTTGCAGATAGTATAACAGGCAAATGTCCGAGAATTGTTACAAGGACAAATATATTTTTCATTTTACAGCTTTTTTCTGTGTACTGCAATTTTATAAAAGAAAGGACAGCAGTGTCAAATTGCTGTCCTTTCTTTTATCATAGCTGGTAGTGTATAAGCGTGGGTTCATCATATCGGGTGTGGTATCTTTAACTACAGGAAACTCCCTACAACACTATCTCACTTCTTGCTTAATAAAGTTCTAATGAATCTTCTGTATCCACCCACATCTGTAAATTGCCATCAAGATATAATCTTGCATATTCCAAAGGCTCATCCACAGCCAATGAAGTAAGCGCACATTCTGATCCATATGTGGTTTTTAAATTTTTTTCAGCTTCCCAGCAATCAATGCGAAGCATATATCCAGCACTTGTGTAAACATCAATACTATCGTGGTTTATATTATATTCTGCATAAATTGTTCTCATCGTATCTTATCTCCATTTTCTTTTGATAATCAGTTACAGAGTTAAATATCGAAAACATTTCAATCAGTTCACCATGTCGTTATTGTTATATGTTATATTGTGTTATGAAATTTTCTTTCCCTTAATTTTTCCCATATTAAGGTTCATGAAAAGCAATGGGAAAATGTAACACAAGGGAAAGAGTAAGGGAAAGTTCACTTGCTACAAACTTAGTATTTTCAAGGGTTTGCGAAGAATTTGATAATCAAATATAACAGTTATTAAATTTCCTAAAATATGTGAAATATCAACTGGAATTTTCAAATTAGTCTTTGCAAATAACCTTTGAATCTTCACCATCAATTACAATTCCCTGACGGTTGTTAATTGGGCATAGATTCAAATCCGAAAACTCAGTCATTATTTTCTCGGTAACTTTCTTAAATGGTGCTGTAAGATAATGCGGAAGAACATAGAAATCAATCAAATCAATCCCTGCATCATCTTCTTGTGAGTAGTCCTCCGGCTTTTCATCCATTTGCTCGATATATTGGATGCTTGGAGCGCATATAATTGCGCCTGCCGACTCGCCGATCATCAATTTTCCATTTGCCAATTCCTTTTTCAGCAGTCCATCAGTTCCCGTTTTACGGAGCTGGTCCATAAGAAAGAAAGAATTTCCGCCGGTAAAATATATCACATCTGCTTCTTCAAAAACAGACTGTATCGTTGAATAAGCCTCCGTTGAAATATCAATTTCAGTTACGATCGCTCCCAACTTTTTGAATAATTTTCGAGCCGAGCCGACATAACCGGTGTAGCCTTCACGCAGTGAAGCTGTTGGAATAAATGCGACTTTCTTATTTTCAATTTCTTCCTTTATCAGACTTCCTACACTTGAAAAGTGCGAACATAAAAATAATTTCATCAATATTCTCCTTTATAAATTCCGATTTGTATAACAGCAGTCTAACACACGTTGTTTAAAAATACTACAGCCAAGCCAATGTCTGTAATTTGCCCTAAAATTTCATTTTATGGAATTTGGACTACTTGACTTTCTAATTACATACGCAATTCGTGAAATGTATAATTATACTGTTGATACATCAGACACACAAATGTAAATAGGGACTAGAAAAATAAGATTTCTCTTATCTACGATGATGTTGGCAATTTTCAACATCACATTCGTTTCTTTCTTCTCCATGTCCACCTCTCCTCAGCATGTTTTTCTACGATAGTTTCTATTGCCTATGCAATCTCCTGCAAGTTTCCCTGGATCTCCATCGGCTTGTAATGTGGAGCATCTGCGATACCCTTTACACTGCCGTCCTCGGCGATCTCAACCTTTCCACAGAACACCATCAGGCGGAGAACATTGTTGATCTGAGTACAAATATGTTCTTAAAATTTATTACCTTTATCGAAGACCAGCATTTTTCGCCCAACAATGTATCCAGCCATCTTTTTTCCACCCTCATGCCTATGCTGACGGAAGATATCCAGTCCAACTTAGAGGGCAGTCTGACTGTTTTTGAAGAAAAAACGGTGCACTTCCCGTGCACCGTTACGTGATTTATAATTATTGCGCTGGTGGAATCATCCAACTTTCCAAATCCTGGTTCCTACATCCGGAGACCATGAGCAAGGAAGATCTCTTTGCCCAGTATCATACTATGATCTCCTTATTCTTTGCTACAATTTCTCCAGAACTGTCTTTGCCTCTGTAAGATAGTCATTCTCTACTGCATAGATTTCACCTGCGTCTGCTGCCTTGGCAAATTTCTGATCCATTGGAAGTTTACCGAGAACGGAAATACCGAGTTCTTTTGCGACATCCTCAATATGACTATCGCCATAAATATGAATCTCTTCATCGCAGTTTGGACATTTTACATAACTGTAGTTTTCAACAACACCAAGTACCGGAACGTCCATCATTCCTGCCATGTTATAAGCTTTCTTTACGATCATCTGTACCAATTCCTGTGGAGATGTCACAATCACAATACCATCTACCGGAAGTGACTGGAATACCGTAAGTGGAACATCACCTGTTCCAGGTGGCATATCAACAAACAAATAATCCACATCGCCCCACTGTACATCTGTCCAGAACTGCTTTACTGCACCTGCAATAACAGGTCCTCTCCAGATTACCGGCTGTTCTTCATCCTCTAAAAGAAGATTAATAGACATAATCTTTGTTCCATCTTCTGCTTCAATTGGGAATGTACCATTATCATCACCAATGGCCGGGCCGTGTACACCAAACATCTTTGGAATTGATGGACCTGTGATATCTGCATCCAAAATTCCTACCTTATATCCAGCTTTTGCCATCATAGATGCCAGTGAAGATGTCACAAAAGATTTACCTACGCCACCTTTACCACTGACAATACCAATCACATGTTTAATACGTGCATTTGGGTTTGTTTCTACCTCAAATGGATTTTTTTTGTTTGCTGATGCACAGCCGGCACAACTTTCTTTTGAACAAGTAGATGCACTAGCGCATCCTTTCTTTTCTTCTGCCATAATACTAATTTCCTCCCTTTTATACGCGTTTTTGCTTATTATCCATAATTGCTTTTAAAGACTCTGTATACGGAGTTCGTGCAACCCCATATTCTGTCACAATGCCTGCAATCAATTCATGGTCTGTCACATCGAATGCCGGATTAAAGATTTTAACATTTTCCGGTGCCATGCGCTTTTCATACCACATTTCTGCAATTTCTTCCGGTTTACGTTCCTCAATGACAATATCATCTCCCGTGGCGGTTGCCATATCAATCGTAGATGTCGGTGCACAAATATATACCGGAACATTGTACTGCTTAGCCACAGCGGCAACAACAGATGTACCAATTTTATTTGCTGTGTCACCGTTGGCAGCGACACGATCACACCCTACAAATACAGCATTCACCCAGCCGTTTTTCATAACCATTGCTGACATATTATCACAAATCAGTGTTGTATCCACACCAGATTCCTGCAATTCAAATGCAGTCAATCGTGCCCCTTGTAAAAGAGGTCTTGTTTCATCGCAAAATACATGCAAATGATAATCATTTTCTTCTGCCAGATAAATTGGTGCCGTTGCCGTACCAAAACGGACGGTTGCAAGTTTGCCTGCATTGCAATGGGTCAAAACACCATCGCCGGGCTTCAGCAGTTCCATGCCATATTCACCGATCTTGTGACATACGGCAATGTCCTCGTCGCGAATGACCATTGCCTCCTGATGCAATGCGTCAACGATGGCAGGAATATCCTCATTTGCATGGGCTGTCACCACACCTTCCATACGCTTTAGTGCCCAGGATAGATTGACTGCTGTCGGTCTGGATGAATCAAGATATTCCTTGTCCCGACAAAATGCAGCATAAAATGCATCATAGTCATCCACCTCATAACGCGACGCTAAGACATACATACCAATGGCTGCCGCAACACCGATCGCCGGTGCCCCTCTGACCTGTAAAAGATAAATAGCATCCCAGATCTCCTTTGCCTTTGTCAGCGAAAGCATCTGGATCTGCCCCGGCAACTTGGTCTGATCAATGATCACGAGAGCCTTGTTTGCCTCATCCAATGAGACTGTATCGATTTCTGTAATTTTACCACCCATCTCATTTATCCCCCTATTATTATCAACACCTATATTGTACTGAATTTACCCGAAATATACAAATGTGTTCCTCGGAAAGTGCAAAGCCGGGTAAGTGTGCACGGGCACCTTCTCCGACGCAAAAACGAGCCGATCGCATGATCGACTCGTCTTTTGAAAATAAGAAATGATGGGAAAGCAATTATTATGCTAACTCAGCCTTTAAAGCCTCTGTCAGCGCTGGTACGATCTTCTTGAGATCACCGACAATACCATAGTCAGCAACATCAAAGATCGGTGCATCTGCATCCTTATTGATCGCAATAATGATGTCAGATTCTTCCATGCCGGCAACATGCTGGATTGCTCCGGAAATACCGATTGCGAAATATACATTCGGACGAACTGTCTTTCCTGTCTGTCCTACCTGATAATCCTGTGCCAACCAGCCATTTTCAACAACAGCACGTGAGCAGGATACCATACCACCAAGAACATCTGCCAGATCCTTTAACATCTGGAAGTTCTCAGCACTGCCAACACCACGTCCGCCGGATACTAAGATCTTGGCATCCATGATATTTTCAACGGTTCCAACTGCCTTTACGATATCCTGGATCTCAACATACTTGTTGTTCTTGGTAAATCCAGGGTTGTAATTGATAACTTCTGCCTTTGCACCCTTGATCGGCTCGATCTTCTGCATAACACCAGGACGAACGGTTGCCATCTGTGGACGATTGTCCGGGCAGGCGATCGTTGCGATCGTATTTCCACCAAATGCAGGTCTTGTCATAAGTAACTGACCATGCTTTTGTGTATCCTCTTTTCCTTCCGGAACAGAAAGTGGGAAGTCACCGATCTCAAGCATGGTACAGTCTGCGGTAAGACCTGTCTTTACTCTTGCTGAAACGGTAGGTCCCAGATCACGTCCGATGGCAGTTGCTCCAACCAACATGATCTCCGGCTTATACTCATTGATAACAGAAGCAAGTGCATGTGCATATGGTTCTGTTCTGTATGTTTCAAGTTCCGGATCATCTACAACGATTACCTTGTCTGCACCATACTCAGCCAAAGAATCAACGAGATTTCCTACATTGTGTCCCAAAAGAACTGCCGTTACATCTGTTCCAAGATCAGCAGCCAGTTCTTTTGCCTTTCCGATCAATTCAAAGGCAATGGAACTAATTTCATTATCTACCTGTTGTGCGTAAATAAATACGCCCTTATATTCTTCTAATGCCATTTTATTCACCGTTTTCCTTCCAAATTAGATTACATGTTTCTCTTTTAATTTGTCCATGATATAAGATACGGATTCAGATGGATCTAATGTAACTTTCTCACCTGCGCCCTTGCGTACCTTGTCAGATGCCTTAGCGATCTTGGTAGGTGATCCCTTTAATCCAAGGTCAGAATCATCAACATCCTTTAAGTCTGCACGTCCCCATACGGTAACTTCTTTGTCATAGGCATCGAAGATTCCGCCAGGAGTCATATATCTTGGTGTATTTAATTCAGAAAGGGCGGTTACCAGACATGGCATCTGTGCCTTTAAGATATGGTATCTGTCTTCATACTGACGCTTAACAATAACAGAGTCTCCTTCTACCTTGATATCTTCTGCATAGGAGATAACCGGGATTCCCAAGTGCTCTGCAATCTGTGGTCCAACCTGTGCAGTATCACCATCGATTGCCTGACGACCTGTGATGATAAGATCATAGTCAATGTTTCTCAGTGCACCGGCAATGGTTGTAGATGTAGCCCATGTATCGGCTCCACCAAGTACTCTGTCTGTAACAAGGATCGCATTGTCTGCTCCCATAGCCAATGCCTCACGAAGTACGTCATCTGCCTTTGGAAGACCCATGGTAAGAACGGTAACTTCTGCACCGATCTCGTCTTTGATTCGAAGTGCTGCCTCTAAGCCGGCTTTGTCATCCGGGTTCATAATGGCAAGCATTGCTGCTCTATCAAGTGTTCCGTCCGGGTTGAACTTTACGCCGCCCTTTGTATCAGGAACCTGTTTAATACATACTACGATTTTCATGTATTCATTTCCTCCTATTTCTATTTCAGTAATGCACCAGAGATAACCATACGCTGAACTTCTGAAGTTCCTTCATAGATCTCAGTGATCTTGGCATCTCTCATCATACGCTCTACATCATATTCACGGATATAACCATATCCACCAAAGAGTTGAACAACCTCGGTTGTAACAGCCATTGCTGTTTCAGCAGCAAAAAGTTTTGCCTTAGCAGCCTCTACAGAGTAAACCTTCTGGTTTGCCTTTGCCATAGCGGCTCTGTAAACCAAAAACTGTGCAGCCTCAACACGGGTAGCCATATCAGCCAGTTTGAACTGTGTATTCTGCTGCTGGGCGATAGAACGACCAAACTGCTTTCTTTCCTTTGTATAAGCGATCGCACGATCCAATGCGCCCTCTGCAATACCAAGAGCCTGTGCGGCGATACCGATACGTCCGCCATCCAGAGTATGCATAGCGATCGGGAAGCCCTTGCCTTCCGGTCCAAGTAATGCGTCCTTTGGAATTCTGCAATCTTCAAAGATCAATTCATATGTAGATGAACCGCGGATACCCATCTTCTTTTCCTTTGTTCCGAAGGAGAATCCAGGTGCTCCCTTTTCTACGATAAATGCAGAGAAGTTCTTTTTCTTTCTGCCTCTCTTGTCTTCTGTCACACTTGTGATAGCGATAACAATGTAAACGTCTGCGACTTTACCATTTGTGATAAAGCACTTAGATCCGTTTAATACCCACTCATCGCCATCAAGAACAGCCTTTGTCTGTGCCCCTTGTGCATCTGTACCGGCACCCGGCTCTGTAAGAGCAAATGCACCAAGTTTCTCACCGGTTGCCAAAGGCTTTACATATTTCTGCTTCTGTTCTTCGGTTCCGTATGTCATGATCGGGTCGATACAAAGTGATGTATGTGCAGAAACGATAACACCTGTGGTTGCACATACCTTTGACAATTCCTCTACACACATAACATAGGTCAAAGGATCACATCCCTGTCCGCCGTATTCCTTTGGTACCGGGATTCCCATAAATCCACTCTTTGCCATCTTTGCAACTGTTTCAGCAGGGAACTGCTCTGTCTCGTCAACTTCCTGTGCAAGAGGCTTTACTTCTGTCTCAGCGAACTCTTTAAATAAAGTACGCGCCATTTCATGTTTCTTATCTAAACCGAAATCCATGATCATCATTCCTCCGTCTTTCATAAATAATATTCGATGATGTGCCCCGCCTGCATGGACGGGGCTTTAAAATCCTAATCTTACTGTGCGTCTACCGGTGTCTTGGTACGGTCTGCATTGTAAACATAGAAGCCTTTACCACTCTTTACACCTAAGTTTCCACCACGAACCATCTTGCGGATGAGTGGGCATGCACGATACTTACTGTCGCCTGTTTCCTTATAAAGAACATCCATGATAGCAAGGCAGATATCCAAACCAACGAAATCTCCCAACTCCAAAGGGCCCATTGGATGATTTGCGCCAAGTTTCATAGCGGCATCAATACCTGCGATATCAGATACACCTTCCATCTTGATAAATGCTGCTTCGTTGATCATTGGGATCAGGATACGGTTTACAACGAATCCTGCTGCTTCATTTACCTGAACAGGAGTCTTGCCGATCTCCTCTGCGATCTTCTTGATGGCATCTACAGTCTCAGCCGGTGTGTTCACACCTGCGATAACCTCGATCAGTTTCATACGGTCTGCCGGGTTGAAGAAATGCATACCAACCATAGGACGGGTCAGACCATTACCGATCTCTGTGATAGAAAGACTGGATGTGTTTGATGCAAAGATACATTCCGGCTTTGCGATCTTATCCAACTCTGCAAATGTTGTCTTCTTAACATCCATATCTTCAAAAGCAGCCTCAACGATGAGGTCACAATCTTTGCAAAGGTCTTCCTTTAATCCAGGAGTGATCTTAGCAAGGATAGCATCTACAGCTTCCTGTGTTAATTTTCCTTTTTCTACCAGACGGGCATAGCCTTTTTCGATCTTAGCCTTTCCGCTTTCAGCCCATTCCTGCTTGATATCGCAAAGTGCGACTTCATATCCATCGACCTGGGCAAATGCCTTTGCAATGCCCTGTCCCATTGTTCCTGCTCCAATAACACCAACCTTCATGTTAGCACCTCCATAAAATATACTTTTAAAAATTTTTATTCATATTTTTCAACGATTGTTGAGCAGCCCATGCCACCACCGATACAAAGTGTTGCAAGACCTCTCTTAGACTCTCTCTTCTGCATCTCATGTAATAATGTAACAAGGATACGACATCCAGAAGCTCCAACCGGATGACCAAGTGCGATCGCACCACCGTTTACATTTACCTTGCTCATATCAAAGTTCAGATCTCTTGCAACTGCGATTGACTGTGCTGCAAATGCTTCGTTTGCTTCGATCAGATCCATATCATCAATGGTAAGTCCTGTCTTAGCAAGAACTTTCTTTGTAGAAGCAACAGGGCCAACACCCATGATCTCCGGCTCAACACCGCCAAGTGCTCCTGCAACCCACGTAGCCATTGGTGTAACACCAAGTTCTTTTGCTTTTTCCTCGCTCATAACAACGATTGCTGCTGCACCATCGTTGATACCGGAAGCATTACCTGCTGTAACAAGTCCGCCTTCCTTACCTGAGCAGCAACGCAACTTAGAAAGTGATTCCGGTGTTGTACCAGGTCTTGGACCTTCATCCTTAACGAAATCAACCATTTCCTTCTTAACCTTAACCGGTACAGGAACGATCTCGTCATCAAACTTGCCCTCTGCGATAGCCTTTTCACATTTCTGCTGGCTGTTTGCTGAGAATGCATCAAGTTCTTCTCTTGTAATGCCATATTTATCACAAACGTTCTCTGCTGTGATCATCATATGATAATGATTGAATGCATCTGTCAAAGCATCATTTACCATAGTATCAATGATCGTTGCATTGTTCATACGATATCCGAAACGAGCCTTTGTCATAGCGTAAGGAGCCATTGACATATTCTCCATACCACCTGCTACAACGATATCAGCCTCTCCTGCCATGATCATGGTTGCTGCATCATTTACACATTTCAGACCGGATCCGCAAACAACGTTGATCGTGATTGCCGGAACCTCGATCGGAAGTCCTGCCTTGATCGCTGCCTGACGGGCTACGTTCTGCCCCTGTGCAGCCTGGATAACACATCCCATCTTAACTTCGTCTACCATCTCTGGTTTTACACCTGCACGATTTAATGCTTCCTTAATAACAATAGCACCAAGATCTGCTGCTGGTGTGTTGCTGAGTGCTCCCCCCATTTTTCCGATTGCAGTACGACATGCACCTGCTAAAACGACTTTCTTTCCCATGTTCTTTCTCCTTTTTATTTCTTATTTGCTACTTCTCTTTTTTTACCATTCGTTATTTTTTTAACAAGCGAAAGTAAAAAAAAGAAAACAGCGTTTCCGCATGAACTTATAGTAGCACAAAATTATTCTTCATGCAAGCCAACTTTTTTACACTTGCGGCTTGCAAAATAAAATTGTCAGAATATTCACAAGTTTTTCGCCACATACTTTTTTGACCTGTTTCTTATCTTTGTTAAAAAATTATCAATATATGGGGGTTTGCCATTTTCATTTTCTATCTTAGCGTTGGAATTTCGCCTTATAATTGTGTCTTATCCAAACACAATTTGCGTAATTTTCGGAATTATTTTTCTTGCATCTATTACAAAAAAAGAACTGGGATTTTACTATTTTGAGCAGGCGAACAGTCAAAACTTTATTTTAGGATTTTCAATAACATATCTTGTATTCAGAACAAATGTTTGATACGATAATTATAGGCTTTACAGCCTAAGGTGCTACTTCACTTGACGTGAAATGGCGGTTCGCTTTGCGCGGAGAGTATTACATAGCTCCGATTACATAGATTTATCTCTCTTTTTGAGGGAAATCTTACGAAAGGAGGTATGTGCATATGCTGACCATCAGTGACTTAATCGCAGTGATTTCACTGTGTGCGACTTTTTACAGTCTGGGTTACGCTCATGGGAAGCGTGATTCCAAGGCACAAAAATAACCGCCCCAACCTGACAAGTTAAGCGGTTATTTTTACCCATTTTTCAGGCGAACCGTCATAGGTAGCACCTTTTCTATTATTATATTAACATCGCTTCTGCTCTATGTCAAACATCTATTCCACAGTTTATCGAAACTCTTATTTGTGCTAATACATCTGCCATTTTAGTTTGTTTCCCCTACGAATTTACACTGCTCTCAAACATTATTCGATGAGTTATAATACTGCTTTTGGTTTGTTTCCCCTACAAATTTACACTGCTCTCAAACGAAAAAAGGAGAGGCTATCAGTTATGCAGCGTTTGTTTCCCCTACGAATTTACACTGCTCTCAAGCTTTCCCTTGTATTTACGGACGCTGCCAAATGTTTGTTTCCCCTACGAATTTACACTGCTCTCAAACACGGGTACAAATACGGAAAAATCTTTTGTAGCTTGTTTCCCCTACGAATTTACACTGCTCTCAAACGGTTGTACATAATGCTGAACATTTTCCAGTGTTTGTTTCCCCTACGAATTTACACTGCTCTCAAACACATATGGCGCATTTTTATGTATGCATTTTGTTTGTTTCCCCTACGAATTTACACTGCTCTCAAACTCATGTCTATAATTTCCTGTTCCCCCTCCCGTTTGTTTCCCCTACGAATTTACACTGCTCTCAAACCCGAGGTAAAGGAAACAGAGCAGACCGATGGTTTGTTTCCCCTACGAATTTACACTGCTCTCAAACATAAGTTCATGAAGTTTTGTGACTACAACGGTTTGTTTCCCCTACAAATTTACACTGCTCTCAAACGTCAAGCTGAGAGAATAATTCGTCAAACGGTTTGTTTCCCCTACAAATTTACACTGCTCTCAAACCCTTTGTAAATTCTAAGGCCGGACATCCAGTTTGTTTCCCCTACAAATTTACACTGCTCTCAAACGGATCAGTTGGTATAAAAACGGTGGTATTTGTTTGTTTCCCCTACAAATTTACACTGCTCTCAAACCCTCTGGATGAGAAGATTTCCGGGTGCTGGTTTGTTTCCCCTACAAATTTACACTGCTCTCAAACCGGAAGAATTGACAATCGCAGAGGGTGACGGTTTGTTTCCCCTACAAATTTACACTGCTCTCAAACAGCTATGGTGCTGATGAATTTGCCGAAAAGTTTGTTTCCCCTACAAATTTACACTGCTCTCAAACCTCAAATCATTCAAGAAAAATATCTGCGAAATATTTGCGTAACATTCATAGTTTATTGGAAACACTTTTATTTTAACATAAAATACATTGATCTGCATCCACTATAATTCTATGTTCTCGCTCTGAAATTGGATGTTCCATGGCATCTATGAATAAAACCGTATATCCACGATTTTGCACATCTTCAAAAAATTCTTCCATCTCTCCATCCGATAAATAACTTCTCAGATTGATCAGGAAAAACAACTTATTATGATCGTATATCTGCACCAGTTCAAAATAATCCAACAACTTTTCCCCCAGATTATCATAAACATTCTCCACTTCCACTCCTGCTGCCTTGATCAGGGATTCTATATTAACCTTTGAAAAACTTATATGGCCTGTCATCTCCGTGGATAATTCCAAAAGTAATTGCTCCCATTCTGCTACCAGGGTTGACATCTTCAAAAAATAATCTTCTCCTATTGCCCGTTGTTGCATCCGATTGACAATCTTTGTTATGAGTCCTTTTTGATTCTCAATCACGATTGTCTGGCAACACCCCGCTTCACACGTAACTGTGCTATCTATTTGTGGAATATATACTTTCATAGCACAACCAGCCTTTCCTCTGTATCGATCACATCGCCTGTATACTCTCCGACTACATAATCCATCTTGACAAATTGCTTTTCTGTTACAACCAGCGTCTGTATGATTCCCTGTGACGGTTTATTCTTATGAATAAGCAACTTAATCGAATTTTCCATAGATGGGCTTGTCATCATTTTGCAATATACAGATTCTTGCAACATAATAAATCCATTTTTTATCAACAGTTTTCGAAACTGCCGATATTGCCGTTTGTCTTCCGTTGTAAGTGTCGGTAAATCAAAAAAGACTAACATCCTCATAAATCGAAACCCTGCCATTTTATCTCCCAAATGCTTTCGCTACAACATACCATAAAACTTTATAAGCGAAGCATCTCCATCATTAATTGCATCCAATACGCTTTTTGTATATATCTTAATAGCATTCATTACAAACTGACTCTGTCCATCAATACTCACTTTTTGATCCATGATGCGCCACATTTCATGTTTTTCTTCTGTATCAAATTCCACCGGCTGCATTTGGTATACAAGCCGATCGACCAAAATACGAAATGGTTCCATCAGATCACTGGACAAATTAAAATGATTGAACATATTATTGTGAAAGATTCCCAATTGTGTCAAATATCCCTTCGCACTGATTTCCCGATTAAATGCCGAAAGAATCATGCTATAACCATAGTTTAGCGCAGCATTGATGGCTATATCGGCACTTCTGGTAAATTCCATTCCAAAAAGTGCATTAAAATACACCTTTGCAGCGTGTCCTTCACGATTCGTCGTATCCGCAAGTTCAATCTGTTCTGTATAACCGGATAGCATCCTTGCCTGCTCCGAACATCCTATTTCCAGGAGAAAATCTGCCTGTTTTCGTATTTTTTCACTTACAATATCTCGCCAGATACTATCTTTCACCGTCTGTTCCCACGCTATTTGTGAACGAATCTTGGCTGAACTGTCATGGCAACCATGATGAGGTACCAATTCCGCAATAGGATTTCGTTTTGCATCACAGAAGATTACTTTTATTTTCTTTTCCGTCAACGCCGCAATCAAGACACCTGTCATAGAAACTGCAGGATTCTCTATAAGAAGCACCGCTATTTCATCTAAAAGAACACGTTTTGTCTCCAATCCACGTACGACCAGATACCCCATCTTGTAATCTAATTTGGATTGACTTTCAATGACTACCACTCGCCAACTCATACATACTCCAAAATGTTATCCGAAACCACTTCCCACAATCCAGATGCCGATTGATCAATAATGCGTACATCTGAATAATTCTTTTTCCAGTTTGACATCGTGCTACTAAAACTTACTGTCGCAGCACTATGCGCTTTTCCACCTATTTTTTCCAGATTACATCCCGCCGTCATTCTGCCAAACACCTGATGAATATTTAACAACACCTGACACTGTTCTATTACATTACATCCTATAAACCGTTCCCTCCCATCTATAAGAAGTTGTAATGGAGAGTTGATTCGTTTTTTGTAAATGGTATTTTGCAATTTATCTATATAGAGGTCATATAATTTCAAATTATCCTCTGCCTGCACTACATCATAGTCCACATCATAAACGTATCGTGGGTTATTGGATACTTTTTCCGTTAACCTCTCTACTTTTTTCAGATAATACTTCCAATACTCATCCGATGAAAACTGCACAACCGGCTGTGCAATCAAACACTTACCTCCACTCGCATTTCCCGTGATACACACGCGGAATCCATCTAAAGACAATATGGTATTTACCTTCCATGGTCGCATTCCCATTGGGAAATCCACAATATCCACGGGCTTTCCCGTAATGCGCTGTAAACGATCTTTCGCATACTCTCTGGCAAATGTCGTGTCTTCCAGAAATCTCTTGCCATATAAAAGTTCCACCGACAATACCATTAAGGTCGACTTTTTTCCAGTCCTATACTGTACCGGAATAAAAAACATAACCCCCGCCTTATTGTAGCCACCATATTTTTCCGTTGGGAGTCCTGCCTTTAATGGTATCAAGTTTGCTCCCTTCTTTACTGGTTGCTGGTCGAATAATCCACCAGTCTTAAAACTTGCATACTTGGTAAAGTGAGCCGTATTCTTCTTTGCTGTTTTAAGTACTCGCGGTAACATTTCTTCCTTGTTCCAAACAATTTGATCCTGACATTTAACAGTGTGTGTAAATAAGGTTTTCGTCTTAACACTATACCTGGACTCGACACGGAACCATTGACGCGAAAATCGCATATGATACACATTTCCTACCACCACGTTCAAATACGCATCCACCGCATGATGCAGATCGTTATATGTACGTGATTTATACAGATCAAACTCATGTCTAAACTCAGAAACCAGTCCTGCCTTAGAATAAACAATTATCGTCTGTGGAAATCTTTCCTTCAGCAATTCGGCTACTACTTTTGTGGACTGCGACGTTTCTGTCAACTGACGGTTGATAAATCCATACTTTTCGTCCTCTGTAAATGGAGTTGAGCGAATCAGTCGTTTGTATTTTTCATCTGAAATGGTTCCCAAATGATGCCAGTATGCCCATGTACTTTGCATTTGGTTGCGAATTTCTGCTTTGATCGGATAAACATCTTGTTTTGCACCATTTTCCTCTGACAGCACTAATACCTTATTATTGATAATGCTGTCATCCTTAACATATGCCTGTGGATATATATGATCGATATCGTATTCTTTGGAACCTGCCATTAAACGCTCAATCGAGATAGGAGTTCCGCTATATGCCGATTTCCCGAATTGCATAAAATATAAAAACAACCGATCACTTTGCAAACGATTATCCACGTATTCGCCCATGGTCTCTAACTGATGTTTCAAATCGCGAACATCCTCTTCCCGGCACTTTGCATAATAATCCAGAATCTGCTGATAACGTGATTTTGTCCGTCTCCCTTTTTGCTCTGGTACTCCTCCTCTCGCCATCTCAACAAAGATTTTTTCAGGTGTTCCAAATGCTTTTTCAATATCTTTTACGATATCTAGGGTACGATATATTGGTCTTCTAACTGCATTTGATACATACATTTCATCTAAACGTTCTTCTAATGTCTGCTTTCTTCCCGTATAATACTCTTTTCTGCATGCATCAATTGTCTCTACAAAAGTATATCGTTCTGATAACAATTCCATCAGATTATCATTGGTTTCCCACATCATGTTGATAATGGTCGCTATCTCTCCTGTTGCTTTGCAAACCCCTTCCATGCCAGTTAGGAATTTGCGTGATAGTCTTCCAAAATCTTTGGTTTTTATTTTGCAAATATATGTGACATCTTCATCTGACAAATCCGGATAATTCTTTCGTAACCACTTTCCTACACGACCTTTATCTTCTGCATACGAAGATCTCTCAATAATCCGCTCCACTTCCTGTTCACTCAGTATCTTCTTATCCAACAATCGCTTGAAAGAAAGATAGGAAGATAATGATGATTTGATCGTCACATCAATTCCGCTCAGACTCTCTCTGTGATTTTTATCTAAATATCCATTACTGATCAAATAATCCTCAATCTGCTTTTTCTTTACACGCTTATATTTTAAGAAAAGACATGTATATAGTCCCTGCTTGGCTTCTACCGGTATCTTTCTACCATCTATTTTTAGATTATTTATCTCATTCAAAACCATGAACTTCTGATAGCATAAAGAATCCTTCGGCAAAACTGCTTCTCCTGGAAGATATGTACATTGATTTGTCATCTTTTTTATGAATGCTTCTTCGCTCGCATCATCATCGATCATGCTCTGAAAATTCCAAGGCAAAATTTTTCCTGCTTTGCGCTGAATCCATGCAAAATCAGAATTTGTATTCAGTGGTCCAACATAATATGGGATTTTAAACTTAAATACACTTAATATCTTATCTTTATTTGAAATTCCATCTTCATTCTGTTTTAAAAATGGTAAATACTTGCTTGCATTGTCCAGAATTTTCTTTAATTCATATTCATACAACTGATGCGGAATCACACGATTATCCGTATTTTTTTGTTTTGGCAAAAACTGTCGTAATTCCAGCCGCCCATACATCCCCTGATAAGCGGCTTCATCCTCCTCATCTGGCTGAATTTTCCCTACTATTTTTTCAAGAAACTTCGAGAAAGTTTCAACATCCGCCTTGCTTTTGACCTGGTCTGCTATATCTCGGTTGACATGATAGGAATAGGCCACATAGTTGTCATTTCGTGCTTCACGAAAAACCATATCATATTTTGTTGGACAATACTTACGTATAAAGTATTTTAATGTCTTAAGATCCGCTTTATGCTGCTCATATATTTTCACTTTTGCCTCCGAAATCGTTGTAATTCCGGATTCCGCATCTAAAACTTCTGCCAGTACACTCCAATCATGTAAATTGCGTAATACAGAAATCAGATCATAGTCATCTCCAATGTTGACCATGATCTCCGCCATTTTATCATCATCCATCTCAAGCGAAAGGGAGCCAAAGGCTTCATACTCATCTTTTCCATATAAATCCTGTAATTTACAAGTTCCTCCTGCCAGTAAACGAATAATATGATATTCACTGTATGGAAAAGTTTCGCTTACATTCTTGTTTGGCTTTCTATCATCCAACATAGATGCCGCTAAAAGATTATGTTTTTCTGTCACTCTCTCATGCTCTTTTAAAATCGCACCAATAGCCTGCGCATCTGATGACCACGGATTTTCAAAGCCATTATCTATAAAAAATCCCAGAAAATTCTGATATACTTCCTGAATATCTAGCAATGAATCCATATGTTCCACGCTGATCTGATTCAAAAAATGTCCTCTATGCGCAACTAACCATGCACATGCCAAATATACCTGCCTCACATCATGTTTCTTTTTATCATGCATTAAATCCGAAATAAGATGGTGAATTGTCGGATATTCTCCCATATATTGAACATCTGTATATTCCTTATCATTAAAGAAAATATACCTGTCTGCTGTATCTTCACGCCACAAATAACTCTCTGATAAACGTATAAAAAAGCGCGGATCAATCTTTGCAATCTCATCCGCAAAGATTTCCTGCAAAAGTTTCACTCTCTGTTGTCTTCGATCCAATCTGCGCCGCGCAGAGCGAAAATTTCTACGCTCATCACAAAGGGCAGCAGCACTAAACACATGACTCCCCCATGCATCACTCCCATGAAACTTTAACAAACGATATTCTGTGTCTGTCACAGCATAGCCCACAGAATCCGTTCCAATGTCCAATCCTAAATAGTACTTTTTCTCATTTTTCATTTGACATTCCTCCATCTTTGCGCTACCATACAAATGTAAATTGTAGTTCCCCTACAAATTTACACTGCGAGTTCAAATAAAAATTTATTCAATTCACTGGTTTTTCCAGCAGCACAGGGTGTGCTTAAAGGCTTCATATAGAAGTCTTTTTTTATTATAAACACTAATCAAAATTTAATAAATCATTTTCTCTTTCTTATAGCACAAAAACGCGGACACCTTCCCTCAGAAAAGTATCCACGTTTTTTCTAATTTGCTCCCCAATTTCTAAAGAACGCATGATTTCCAATCATAGTATATCCCGTGATGCCGTAATAATCAGCCCACTTCTTGGTCATGAAAAAGAGCCAGTCGCCCGACCGGTAGCCATTCAAAACCTGTCTGGCGGCATTGGTGCAGGATTCATTCGGTCCACGCTCCAGGATCAGGGCTAGATGCCCGTCTCGTACCGGCTGGAACTGGTTGGTCTGATAAATGACCCCCGATAAGGTATTGGGGAACAGGGAACTCTTGACTCGGTTCATAATAACGGTTCCGACTGCCAACTGTCCTGCATAGGACTCGCCTCCGGCTTCTGCCTGGATGATCGCAGCCATCAGTTTCAAGTCAGCATCCGAATAAGAGATCGAGCCACCGGTATTTTCCGTAGGAATCTGCGGTGTATTGTCCGCATCTCCTGCATTACCTGCATCGGATCCATCACTGCCGTCTCCACCTGTAGTTCCCCCTTGCTGCTGTTGTTGCTGTTGCTGCTGCAGGATCTGCTGTGCCAGGGCAGCCTGCGCTGCTGCTGCCTCTCCCTCTAATGCTGTCTCATTGTCCCGGAACTCTTGGATCTTGGCATTGTATTCTTCCACGGACATCTGTGCCGCTGATACTTCCCCCTTCTTGGCACTGTAGGCATTGCCGGCATCATTGACCAGATCGTCAAGTTCATCCTGCTTTGCAGAAAGCGTATCATTATAGGCAGAAAGTTCTGTCTTTTTATCACTAAGTGCTGCCGACTTTTCCTTGATGGTCTCCTGCAACTTTGCATAGGAGTTCATCATCTTTCGGTCATAGGAAGTGATAGAGGACACATACTCGGCTCTCTGCAAAAATTCTACCATGGAGCCACTCTCCAGAAGGGTGGTCAAAAGCGACTGGGATCCGTTCTCATACATGTATTGGATACGGGTCTTCATCCCCTCATACTGTTCAGCCTCTGCCGCCTCTGCCTCAGCCAGTTCCTTTTCCAACTGACTAATGCTGGCATTGGCAGATTCGATCGCATTTTGCGTATCCGTGATCTCCTGGTTGACGCTCTGCAAACGCTTGTTATATGAGTTATAGGTCGCGCCAAGATCATCTGCCTCGTCCTGAAGATCGTCAACAACTTTCTGTGCATCGTTCTTCTGGCTCTCTGCCTCGTCCTTTTTCTTTTTGTTTTCTAATTGTTCCTGTCTGATCTCCTCCAGAGACTTAGCGTAGACATTGCCTATGCCCCCTGCGCTCCACATCACGCAGAAACACAAGAAAAGAACCAGACACTTTTTCCAAAGTTTTTTCATATCAAACCTCATCTTTATCGGCAGGATGTAGAGATTGCCTCGATCGCAACCGCACCGCCCCGCACGATCTCAACCTTGCTCTTGAACTGCTTTTTCAAAAGTGTGATCAGATCGTCATTTCTGTGGTCTGTCAGCGTACATTCCAAAAGTACACTGTCCTCGCCGATGTCCGCCACTTTAACATTGCCATTGTTGACGTTGAAGACCTGCGCGATCCGAAAGACTTCTTCCTTGCCCTCATTGTCAAGCCCCTTGACCTTGGCATAAAGGATCTCTTTCATGTGCAAAGGCACATGCGTCAGGTCGATCACCTTGATGACTTCCACCATGCAGTTTAACTGCTTTTTGATCTGTTCAAAGGTGATGTCATCACTGGTAACACAAATAGTCATGCGCGAGACATCTTCATGCTCGGTCGTGCCAACGGTAAGACTTTGTAAGTTATAGCACTTTGCAGAAAAAAGGCCGGACACCTTCGCCAGAACGCCCACCTGATTTTCTACATAGAGTGCAATCCATCGATTTTTCATTCCCATATCTGACACCTCCTACTTCAAAATCATTTCGCTCATAGGATTACCGCTCTTTACCATAGGAAGAACAATCTCCTCTGTTGCAATCATAAACTCTATCACCGTAGGTGCATCTGTCCGCTCTTTTGCCTCAGCCAGCGCCGCTTTTGCCTCCTCCAAAGAAGTCACGCGCTGTCCATGCGCCCCATAACTCTCAGCCCATTTCACAAAATCCGGGACATATGGCGGGCACGCTTCATTCGGTCCCTTGCAACCGTCCGGACATCCGATCTGTCGGCGCA
This sequence comes from Roseburia lenta, assembly GCF_014287435.1. Classification (GTDB taxonomy): domain Bacteria; phylum Bacillota; class Clostridia; order Lachnospirales; family Lachnospiraceae; genus Pararoseburia; species Pararoseburia lenta. The sequence continues at coordinate 528,196 of NZ_JACOPG010000003.1, read as the reverse complement.
GACAGGTGATCTCATAACGCTTGCCATAGAACAACTGCTGCATCTGGCGCACCATGCCCAGATAATTATTATTCAAAATACAGATGGTCAGTGGCACTTTTTCGCAAATAGCGGTCGCCATTTCCTGCATGTTCATCTGCATGCCGCCGTCCCCCGTAATACAGACAACATCCTTGTCCGGTGCTCCGATCTTGGCGCCCACTGCTGCCGGGAAACCAAACCCCATCGTTCCGAGACCACCGGAAGTGATCATCTGCTTGCCTCTCGGCATGGTAATATACTGCGTTGCCCACATCTGGTGCTGTCCGACATCCGTCACGACAATTCCCTGTGGGTAAGTATCGTTGATGGCTTCCATGATCATCTGTGGCGAAAGTCCATGGTCTCGTCGCATTTCCAGCGGATTTTCTTCCTGCCACATGCCAATCTTTGCCAGCCACTTGTCCGTATTCTTGGCTTCTGCCCATTCCACCAGACGTTCCAGCGCGATCTTGGCATCCGAAACGACCGGCACATCCACAACGACATTTCGTGAAATAGAAGATGCATCAATATCCAGATGTACGATCTTTGCCTTTGGTGCAAATTCGTTCAGATCGCCCGTGATCCTGTCGTTGAATCTTGTGCCAACCGAGAAGAGAACATCGCATTCGCTGACCGCCATATTTGCGGCATATCTGCCATGCATACCGCTGTTCCCCACATATAGAGGATGGTCTGTCGGGATGGCTCCCTTACCCATAACGGTCGTGACAACCGGTATATGCATCTTTTCCGCAAAGGTCGTCAAAAGTTCCTGTGCCCCTGAGATATTAACACCGCCGCCTGCTAATAGCAAAGGCTGCTTGGCTGATTTTAAGATCTTGTACGCTTTTTTCAACTGCCCGATATGTACGGTCTCATTTGGCTTGTAGCCGCGGATATCCACATGATCCGGATATCCTGCCGGTCCGTTCTGGGTCTGGATATCCTTTGGGATATCGATCAATACCGGACCCGGCTTGCCGGAACTTGCGATCTGAAATGCCATCTTGATGATCCTTCCCAGATCCTTGCGGTCACGCACGGTCACACCATATTTTACAATGCTTCTCGTCATACCAACGATATCAACTTCCTGAAAGGCATCGTTTCCGATCAGGCTCTGCGGCACCTGACCGGTAAAGATGACAAGCGGAATACTGTCGTAATGTGCATCTGCGATACCGGTAATCGTATTGGTTGCCCCCGGTCCACTGGTCACCAGACATACACCGACGCGTCCTGTTGCTCTAGCGTATCCTTCTGCCTCATGGATCAGCGCCTGCTCATGGCGAGGCAAAACAACATGGATTGAATCCTGCTTGTACAACTCATCCACAATATCGGTTACCATTCCGCCCGGATAAGCAAAAATAGTATCTACGCCTTCTTCCTGTAATGCTTTTACAAATAATTTTCTTCCCGTGATGTCCATATTATGATCAACCTCTCTTATATATCTGATAGGTGTAGATTACATCAAAGTAAGTCTGCTCCTCGCTCTCCTCAGTCATCGACCATGCCGGATCTTTTTCCAGATTTGGCAAATGTGCGTCGGCTTCATAGGCATAATCGATCTTTGTGATATAGGCTGTATCGCAAAGATCCAGCATCTGCCGGTAAATACTGTCTCCACCGATCACATAAATATCCTCGGAATTATATTTTTGCAATTCTTCCTGCAATTCGTCCATGGAATGTACGATCACAGCTCCTTTGACCTCATAATTTGGATTTGCCGTCAATACAATATTGATGCGGTCTTTGAGGGGTGCCTGATTTGGAAAACTCTCTAAAGTCTTTCGTCCCATGACAACGACATTTCCTGTTGTCATCTGACGGAAACGCTTCATATCCTGCGGGATACGGATCAAAAGTTCGTTGTTCTTGCCAATAGCCCAATTATTGTCTGCTGATGCGATGATGTTCATATATCTACTCCTTATACTGCAATCGGTATGTTCTTAATCTGTGGTCCTGTCACATAATCATCTAAACGGATGTCATCCTCGGTAAAGGCATAAAAATCCTTGATCTCCGGATTCAGCCAGAACTTTGGTGCCGGATGCTGCTCTCTGGTGATCAGTTCCTGCACGAGTGGAATATGTCTGTCGTAAATATGTGCATCTGCGATCACATGTACAAGTTCTCCCACTTCCATATCACACACCTGTGCCAACATATGCATAAGCACGGCATACTGACATACATTCCAGTTGTTGGCGGCAAGCACATCCTGGGAGCGCTGGTTTAAAATGGCGTTGAGCACCAGTTTGTCACTGCCCGGTCTTGTCGTCACGTTAAATGTCATCGAATATGCACAAGGATATAAATGCATCTCTGACAGATCCTGATGTACATAAATATTTGTCATGATACGACGTGAAAAAGGGTTGTTTTTCAGATCATAAATCACGCGGTCTACCTGATCCATCATACCTTCTTTATACTTATGCTTTACCCCCATCTGATAACCATAAGCCTTGCCGATTGAGCCTGTCTCATCTGCCCATTCATCCCAGACACTACTCTTGAGGTCATGAATATTGTTGGACTTTTTCTGCCAGATCCAGAGCATCTCATTGGTACAACTTTTGATGGCTGTTCTACGAAGTGTGATAGCCGGAAATTCCTTTGACAGATCATAGCGGTTCACGACACCAAACTTTTTTACGGTATAAGCGCTTGTGCCATCCTCCCATTTTGGTCGCACCTTCTCTCCTTCGGTGCTAATTCCATTCGTAATGATATCATTACACATATCTACAAAAATCTGATCTGCTAGACTCACTTGTCATTTCCTCCCATCTTTATGTCAAATCATATATCATTTCAATCAATGTATAGCAATGCCATATTATTATTTATTGTAGCGAATTTATCCCAGGAGCGCAACAAAAGAAGTTGCCTTTTGTCGCAAAAAGGATTATATTTATAGAAGAAATTAATCGAAGGAGTAAGACAGAATGAGCCAGGAAAAAGTTGACTTACGCAAAGAACAGAAACACAACCGTAAGAAGATCCTCAAAAAGCAAAAGATGGAACACATCCTTCTTGCTGTAGGCGGTATTGTTGTGGCAGTCGCTATCGTTGTATGGGCAGGATTTTCTGCACACACAAAATACGAGGAGAAAAAGGCTGAAACCCCTACTTATTACAGTGTAGATACCTCAGATCTGACAGAGTATCTTTCTTCTTTGCAAGACTAGTTCATATACATATTGATACAAGACATACAGGCACTTCACAAATTCATGTTGTGAAGTGTTTTTTTATGCATTTTTCACAGGCTATTGACATATCCTAGCAAAGCGTGTTATAAGTGTACTAGTACAACTAATACAGTTTCAGAAATGGTAAAGGTGGTGATTCCTTTTATGATTCAACTAAACTATCGGGACTCCAAACCCATCTACGAACAGATCAAGGATGGCTTAAAGCGTCTCGTGATCACCGGAGCGATTGCTACCGATGAAAAACTTCCCTCCGTGCGCGAACTTGCAAGCCAGTTGGCGATCAATCCCAACACCATCGCCAAGGCGTTCCGTGAATTGGAGCAGGAGGGTTACATCTACACGATCACAGGCCGTGGCAGTTTTGCTGCAGACAGAAAAGATATTTCAGCCGGGAGGAATGACGAATTGCTAAAAAAATTTGACGAGATCGTAAAAGAACTTCTCTTCTTAAGCGAAGACAAGGAGCAATTAAAAGAACGCATTGAAGTGCTGGCAAAAGGAGGTGGCAAAGATGATTCAGATCGATAATGTTTCCAAATCTTTCCATGGCACACAAGCCCTCGACCATTTGCAGATGCATGTGCCTAAGGGTGCCATCTATGGTCTGGTCGGTCCCAACGGTGCCGGAAAGTCCACCATCATCCGTCATATCGTCGGTGCCTACCGCCCGGACGAAGGCGAGATCCTCATTGACGGTGAAAACATCCGGGAAAATGCGTCTATCAAGGAAAAAATTGCCTACATCCCAGATGAGATCTTTTATTTTGCACAGGCGACCACGCTTGATATGATGCATTACTACAAGGGCTTATATCCGAGTTTTGACGAGCAGTATTTTTATAAGATCTGCAAGTGTTTTCCTATGTTAAACCTCAAGAAACCTATCCGGTCTTTTTCCAAGGGTACCATCAAGCAGGTGGCATTTGTTCTGGCTCTGTCCATCCATCCTGCCCTGCTCGTTTTGGATGAACCGGTCGATGGCTTGGATCCGGTCATGCGCCGACAGATCTGGAGCCTGATCATGGGCGAAGTTGCTGATCGTGGGACGACCGTACTTGTCTCCTCACACAATCTGCGTGAGTTGGAAGACGTCTGCGATCACATCGGCATCCTAAGCCATGGCCATATCATATTGGAACGCTCTTTAGACAATTTACAGAGCAGTGTCACCAAAGTGCAGGTTGCCTTTGACGGCGATCTTCCACCGATCCCGGAGGGACTGCAGGTTTTACATTCCGTGACCAACGGGCGTGTTTCTACCCTGATCTTAAAAGGTCAGCCACGGGAGGCGCAGGAAAAAATGGCAGCCTTGCATCCACTGCTTTTAGATGTTCTTCCTCTGAGCCTGGAAGAAATCTTTATCTATGAAATGGAAGGAGAACATTATGAAGTCAAAAACATCCTTTTTTAACAAGACCATATACAAGAAAAATCTGACTCGCTTTGTGGCTTTTCCGCTTCTTTACTTTGCATTTCTTTTTATCAGTATGTCCTGCAATATGCTCGTAAACCGCCTGAATATGCAAAAGTCCCCGGACGCCTATATCCAGACCCTAAAAACACATCAGGATTTGTATGAAGGGGTGATGAACAGAAATGTACCAATCTTTGTTGCTATTTACATGATCTTAGTGACCTTGGCTGTCTTTTCCTATTTATACCAAAGACGGTCCTGCAACATGATGCATGCTTTCCCGGTCAACCGTAAGATCATGTTTTCAACCGGTATTGCTTCTATTTTGACGCTTACTCTCCTGCCGCAACTGGCAGTAACCCTGATCAATACCATCCTCTATCTTGTCTTTGGTGCCGGAAGTCTGGTATGGATTCCATGGTATTGGATGCTTTGCATGATTGCTTATGATCTATGCTTTTTAGGCATAGCCCTGTTTACCGCCATGATCAGTGGACAGTTAATTACAAATTTCATCTTCTACTGGATCTTCAATTTTATGTTTATGGCGGCTGAGGTCGTGATCCGCGTGCTTTTATCCTTCCTTTGTTTCGGTGTTTATTCTTCGGATATTTACCGGAACAAACTGCTCTGTATGACGCCGTCAGCCTATCTGCCGCATCATACCGGAATTTATATCAATGATGCCACCTACCGGATCTATCATATCCTGCCGGAGGCTCTGCCTACCCTGCTGGTCTATGCCTTAGTCGGCATTGGGCTTGCCGGACTCGCTTACCTGCTTTACCAGCATAAAGCCTTGGAAACCTGTGGTGATTTTATCGCAGTGCCATTTATGAAACCGGTATTTACACTGGGTATGACCTTTTTCGCCTCATTGTTGGCAACCGTCGGCATCGGTTATGCCTTAACCAATCTCCTTTCCGAGAATGAGACGGTATTTTTTATCAGCATCATGATCCTATGTCTCGGCATCGGTGTGATCCTTTATTTCATAATACAGATGCTGATCGACCGAACCAGACATGTATGGAAAAGGCGGTACATGAAATACTGCTGCATTTACACCGGCGTCATTTTCGCCTTCCTGCTCTGCGTGCGTTTTGATGTATTTGGTATCGAAAGACAGGTTCCGACAGCATCCGATGTTTTTGAAGTAGACATGACGATGGGAGAAACCACCTATGCTCTTACAGATGCCGATGAGATTGCGGATTTCATTTCGATCCACAAAGAGATCATAAATGAAAAAGAAGAACTTTTAGATTATTCCAGACATTGCAGCGAGCCTTATGGATTTTTGGATATTTCCTACCATTTAAAAGACGGCAGTTCACTGAGCCGTTCTTACCGTCTGCCGGATTATGCCGGCAAGTCCGAAGCATATCAGAATACCTGTCAAAAACTCCTGTCACTCTTTAACGACAAGGATGCCATCTTGACCCATGGTATTTCAAAAAACTATGCAGAACTTCAGGCAGAGGATGTGACTTTTTATCCTTTTGACGCCCCGGACGATGGATCTGAAGAAAAGACTTATACGAATGCCCAGTTGCAAAATCTCTATGAGGCATTTGTGCAGGATATTAAGGAAGGCAACTACAAGATCACAGATCTGGACGCCAGCGCGCCATGCTACTCGGATTCCTTCGCTCTTGTCCTAAGATCCCCGGAACCGATCCTGTTGGATCGCACCAAGTATTCCTTCTACTACACCGGTCGTTCTTCCTTAAGTTTATTTACAAACTACGTTAGCGTCACCGGCGCCCTGTCTCCGGTATCCAAAATGGCGGTCGCTGAGGAGACCAAGGAAGCCGTTGCCGCAAATGGAGATATGACCGCACATTTATATATCCACCCGACACCGGACTGCACCCATACCCTGCAGGCGATGATCGACATGGGCATGATCACAAACACCGATGATCTGACCCTATCCACAGCAGGGGAAGTCTATATGTTTACTGATGAGTAAAATATAAGTTACCATAATATAAGAAAAACCATCTTCGCGACCGCACTAAGCGGGGCGAGATGGTTTTTCTTTGTCTTAACAATCTCCTTATTACGCAAAAAAGGAACGAATCAAATTCGTTCCTCATACAAGAGCGACAGACGGGACTCGAACCCGCGACTTCCTCCTTGGCAAGGAGGTGCTCTACCAACTGAGCCACTGTCGCATTTATTATGTTGTGTCCTCTCCGTGACGACAAAAATTATTATATATAACCTTATATTGTTTGTCAACAAAAAAATTAGAATTTTTTTAATTTTTTTTCATATACTCTACTAGACACCGAAAACTGGGGGAATTATCGTGAGCAAGAAAACCAAAATCGTCGTATTTCATCTGAAAGAATTAATATATACTGCGGTATTTGCCGGTCTTGGCGTACTGCTTGTCATTCTCTTATGCTGGATGTTTTCCAGCCACGAGAAACCGGAGCCTGTGCAGGAAACCATCTACATGCCCGGCGTATATACTGCCGGATTTACCATGAACGACAGTGCCATCGAAGTCCAGGTCGTTGTCGATTCCAACCATATCAATGACATTTCCTTTGTCAATCTGGAGGAGTCCGTTGCAACCATGTACCCACTCATGCAGCCGGCGCTAAGTAACATCAGCCAGCAGATCTATGAGTCACAGTCTCTGGACAATATTACATACGAAGCCAACAACCAGTACACGACCGAGGTCCTTATGATGGCGATCGAGGATGCCCTCGACCATGCCAAAATAAAACCTTAGTCAAAATCAAATCTTGTCAGGCTGCAATTTTTCACGCCATATGAGGCATACTCCTCATTTGTCATATCGTGAAAATACGAACAGACCACGCGGGCAATGCCATTATGAGCAACGAGCATATAGGTCTTATCCGCCTCTTTGCCCAATTCATCCAAAAGATTGTAAATGCGCTGGGCTAACTGCAGCATAGACTCCCCGCCCTCGTGGCGGCATACAAACTGCTTTTTTGCCTCAAAGAAGTCCGCAGCATTTCTTGGCGAAGTTCCTTCCCATTTGCCGAAATTCTGTTCCACCAGACGCGGTTCCATGCGCATAGGCACACCTGTCATCTCCGAAATATGCCGCGCCGTCTCCGCAGCCCGGCTCAGCGGCGAATACAGGATCTCATCTATGACAATCCCTGCTTTGGCGATCTTCTGCCCGGTCGCAATTGCCTGCGCATGCCCCAGGTCTGTCAAGGCTACATCCGTCTGCCCGCAGATACGGTCTGCAACATTCCATTCACTCTCTCCATGTCTCACAAAATATACTGGATGCATTCTATATCCTCCTGTGTATAACGTTTTTACTATCATACCATAGGAAGGCAAATTTCTTTTCCATGCGTAATGCCATTTTTGTTAAAAGCATCCACTCTTACATAATAGGACTGCCCCTCTACGAGTGCTCCCACTTTATATGCCTGACATGCTCCCATAACCATACAACTATGATAAAGTTTTCCCGGTGCATGCCCCCATAAAATGTTATATCCACAAACGCTTTCATCTGAAACAGCAGATACTACCATATCTCTTGCATCGGTTTGTTCTACCTGAACCCTCGCCATCTCCGGTCGTTTACCATCCCCGTTTCCAAAGACTCGTATTCCTGAGACACTCGGTAAAACATGATAAGGCACATCTATGATCGTCAATTTGATAAAACGCAGATCTATGCCATCTTCAAATACCACATAATCATGCGGAAGGTCTGTCTGGGCTTGCCGCTTATCCGCCAAAACCGTCCAGTCCCTGCCATCCGCAGATCCCTCTAAGAGCCATCTTGTCGGATGTATATTGCAGTCTATATAACGTTCCATATCGGGTCCTGCCACCAGACTTCCCGGACAGTCTATCCTGTTTTCCATATCATCAGCAAAATTGATCTGCACCACATGCACATGATCACAGGTCTCCAGATCCAGACACAACCAAGGTTCTACATCCAGCTCTTTTGCTTTCCACCATGTCTGCACATTTTCGTCCACAACCAATGCCGCCTCATGTCCCTTTTCACACCCGGAGGAAGTCACCTTCGCCCGGTAACTGAGCAGATACCACCTCGGATCTGCCCATGGATCCTTTTCTATATCTTCTATAATATAAGGCCAATCACCGTATCTTTGGTTGCAATAGAGATTTCCCACATCATCAAAGCCTGCCGGCCAAATGCCTACTCGTCTTTCAAATACATGATTCTTACTAATACGCATGGTTGCCGTATGCCACCACTGACCCCGGCGATCCTGCATGGTAGATCCATGTCCGGCTCCCGGCAGGAAGCCACCCGGCTTATACGAAAATGGATTATTCTCTGCTAAATGAAAAGGTCCCAGCGGTGCATCCGCCACATAGACCCCATCCGCATAAACATTGAATTCCGCTCCCGGACAAGCATATTGTAAATAATATTTTCCGGCATGCTTTGTCATCCATGCACCCTCGATATAAGGCATTCCGGCATAGGTTGCCCGTATCATCGCCTTGTTGGCTTCCGGGATCTTATCTGCATCTTCTCCGCATTGATCTAAAAATTCCTGAAATAGGGCATCAATCTCAGCCTGACTCTTTGGTTCTTCACAATGATCTTCCCCAAAGCGCTCATAACCAATATGATATGGGTCACCAAAGATCAAATCTTTTTTCTGGCCCATAGGTTCCATGGTCGCAGGATCCAACTCTATCCCCCAGATAGGTGTCGCATTTGCGCATCCCCAGTAAAAATAGAGTCTGCCATCATCATCCTGGAACAGGTTCGGATCCCAATAATCCATATAGCCCGGTATTTCTTCATACGGCCCATGGATCGGATCCTTGGTGCGATAAAAACTACACTTTACATCCCGGCTAGATGCCGTAAAATACAGATACTCACCTATGGCACGCACATCCGGTGCATAGTCATAAATTGGCATATTTTCTGGCAAAGGATAACTATCCCAATGCGCCATGTCCTCAGAGACCCACACCGAACCTGTCATAGAAGCAAACAGATAATATTTGCCTTGAAACATAACCATCGAAGGATCTGCCGCCTCCCGGTTGACTGTCATTTTATACCGATCCCGTGGATCCTTTTTAAACTGATAAGCATAGGGTACATTTACCGGATTACAATATACTCTCATTTGACCTCTACCTTTCCATAGAAACTTCTGTCTCTGCCATCAATCCATGCATTTTCTGTGATCCGAATGCTATCCTTCAGACGGATATCTTTGCTGGAGGCTCCGATCAAAAGATCAATATCACCCTTTTCTATCTTCCACTTCATATCCTTATCTAAAAATGCAAGTTGAGACGGCGAAATGTGACAGATAATCTCCTTTTCTTCATGCGGTTGCAAAGGAATACGCTCAAAGGCTGCCAATTCCATGACCGGTCTGGTACGGGATGCAAATCGATCTGATACATAAATCTGCACCACTTCATCACCTGCACAGTCTGACACATTTTTCAAGAAAAAACTACATACAATGTCGCCCATGGTATCTACTTCTCTATTTTCTATATGCAGATCCCGATAATAAAACTCTGCATAACTTAAGCCATGTCCAAACGGATAGCGCGGACTATGCGACATATCCACATAATTTGCAAAGCCGATACTGCCACTCTGTGACTCCGCAGACCCCCACGGATGATTGTAATAAATAGGGATCTGTCCGCTTTTATATGCTACCGATACCGGCAAACGTCCCGCCGGATCATTCTCACCAAACAAGGTCTGCACAATCGCCTCCGCACCACACTCAGCACCATTCCATGCCTCAAGGATAGCATGCAATTTTTCATCGGCTATATCAGAAGAAATCGGTCTACCAAAGATATGGACACCCACAAGCGGCTTGCCTATTTCCGCTGCCTGTTCAATAAATGCAACCTGACACTCCGGAAGATTGATATCTGTTGCATCCACACCTTCTCCCATAGATGCCAGAGAGCAGGTGCCGTATTTTCCTCCCAGAGTAAGAATTGCCAGATCTGCCTGCCCGATCATCTGCAATGCCTCATCAAATCCTGATTGATCCTGACCGGCAATATCATAGCCCTTGGCATATACGATCTCGCAGGATGGTGCATACGCTTTCAAATATTCCAAAAGAGACGGACAGTCCGGTTTCTGGGTACGCAAAATAGCATCATACTCTTCCCCCTGATCCAACTGGATATCAGTCCCCGGAACCGTTGGAATAGTCTTACCGGTCGTATTTTCAATCCCGGCAACCCCTGCAATACTGTTCGCCACCGCATAAATAGATTCCATCATAGATATGTGCGTATAACCGCCAAAGAACATACGCGCATTATCCGCATGGGGACCGATCACAGCGATCTTTTTTATCTTATCTTTACGTAAAGGTAAAATACCGTCGTTCTTGAGCAGTGTCATGGATTCCATGGCTGACTGTCTGGTCAGCTGCTTTCCTTTATCCGCCTTCCGATAAACATTTTCCAGTTTGTCATCCATAAGCGGGTAAGGATGTTCAAACAAACCCATGCGAAACTTGGCACAAAGGACACGATATACCGCCTGATCTAACACGCCAATATCCAATGCCTGATTTGCAAATCTTTCCTGTAATTCCTTGCCATAACCGGCAGGACTTGGCATTTCCACATCCATACCGGCAGCCAGTGCCATCTCCCCTGCATCTGCCATACTTTCACCAATACGCTGATAATTATGGCTATTTTCTATGCCACCATAATCACTGATGCACAGACCATCAAATCCCATCTGTTCCCGCAACAAGTCTGTCAAAAGTTTATGAGAAAGAGAAGCCGGCTCTCCATCAATGGAGCAATAGCAAGGCATGATTCCTCTTAATCCGGCTTCCTTGATCGCCGCCTGAAAAGGTTTTCCATATATTTCCTGTAAAAGTCTTTCGGGTGTATCACTATGGGTTCCATGGATTCCACCTTGCGAGTTATGAAATGCCAAAAAGTGCTTCGCCACACTTTCCGCCTGTCTGCCATCTACACTTGTTTCCTGAATTCCTTTGGTATAGGCTACCCCCATGGCACTTGCAAGAGCAGGATCCTCTCCATAACTTTCTCCCTGCCGACCCATGCGGGAATCCCTAGATATATCCAGAACCGGCGCCAGAATATGGGTAATACCACAAGCCAATTCCTGCTCGGCTACACAAGATCCTATTTGTTCTTCCAGATCCGGATCAAAAGATGCCCCTCTGGCAATACCGGACGGAAAACTGGTCGCCTCCTGGATAAAGGCTCCGCAAAGTCCCTCCATGTGAAAAATCGCAGGAATATGATGCGGGCTCTTTTCCATAACCAGCGTCTGCACATCTTTTACCCACTGCGCCGCGCCTTGTAAGGTCGGTATGCGCCGCATTTCCAAGGTACTGACCTCGCCGATACCATAAGGCACTCTCTCAGCGATCCATGCAAGATCCATGGCTTTTTTATCGAATGGGAAAACACAGTTGACCTGTGCCATCTTTTCTTCCAGCGACATATCCAAAAGCAGGTCTTTTGCCCTTTCTTCTACAGATCTCGTTTCATCCAAATAAATTTTATTCTTTCCATGTAAACTCATACTTTCCGTTCTCCACCATCTCAATTTCTTTATTTGCCAGTACTACCCGACAGCTTGTCCCCACCGGAACCTGCACTTGCAGATCATACAGATCATCCTCCCGCTTTTCCCAGCGCACACGGATGATCCCATAAGGGCACCTGTGCCAGCATTCAGCAAAAGTAAGATCGCCGCCCACCAATGGTTGTACCCGGAACCGGCGATAGCCTGCCTCCTCGGCTTCCAGACCGCACACCCTGCGGTAGAGAAAATCTCCGACAGCGCCATATGCATAATGGTTCATGGATCCTTCTTTTATCTCACCGGATTCTGTAATAATGTCCCACTGCTCCCATGTCGTTGTGGCACCTTTTCGGATCTGATATAGCCATGACGGATTGGTGTCCTCCAGTAAAAGTTTGTATGCCTCTTTTACATAACCATGATCCGCAAGCGCAAACAATAAATAAGGTGTTGCCGTAAATCCTGTCTTCAGATGTCCACCATCCGCCTGGATACACTTCCACAGTTCTTCTACCATTGTCTGATTGACCTTCTCAGCCTTTGCCAAGGAAAAATATAAAGGCAAGACATAGCCCGTCTGAAAAGCCTCCGTGTCCGGCATTTTCCCCTTGCCCTGCATAAACTTATCTATATAAGTGTCTGCTACTTTCTCACCTAATCTCCGGTATTCATCCGCATCCCGGTCTTTTCCCAGAATCCGTGCAATTTTTTCCATATAATCACAGGCATGCGCATAATAGGCAGTTCCCGTCCATTTTCCTTTTGCAAGCCAGTCCGGCAGGCTGCCATAAGGTGCACACCAGTCACCAAATTGAAATGGGAGGGAAAATACATAAGGTGTCTTGTTGGCAAGAAGCCCCATATTAGCCCACCTGCGGACATCCTTCATGTATTTTTTCATGACCGGATACATTTCTTCCAAAATCCGCACATTTCCACTATAGCGATACAATTCGTATGGAACGATAATACAGGCATCTCCCCAGCAACTGGTCGTCATGCTCGGTGTGATACCTTTTCTAACGGGAACAACAAAAGGAATGGATCCCGTTTTTCCCTGCTCTGCCTTCATGTCCTTCAGCCATTTCATCAAAAAGTGATCCATGGCAAAATTAAAACATGCGGTAGAAGCAAACAAAGCAATATCTCCTGTCCAGCCCTGCCGCTCATCGCGTTGCGGACAATCTGTCGGAATATCCACCAAGTTACTTTTTCCGCTCCATACAATATTGTTCTGTAATTGGTTCAGATCCTCATTGGAACAGGAAAAACCGCCATCTCCCAGAAGATCGGAATAAACCGCCTGTACCTCTATCTGCATCTGTTCCGGCCGGATGCCTTTGACAGCAATATAACGAAATCCCATATAGGTAAAACGCGGCGAATATGTCTGTTCTCCATCCTTGCAGTGATATTCTATGATCTGCTTGGCAGAACGAAGATTTTGCACATAAAGATCATCACCATCCAGAACTTCCGCATGACGGATGGTAATGACATCTCCTGCTTTTGCCTGCACCGTCATTCTTATGACTCCTGCTAAATTCTGTCCAAAGTCATATAAAAATTCTCCATCCCTGGTCTGTCCGATATACTTTCCCGCAAAGATCTCATGTCCCAAAACAGGCTCTCCATAGCGAACCTGAATAGTTGGTTTTTCTTTCAACTGTGTGTCTTCTGCCTTTTTCCATGCGTAGACAGCACGGCTTGGATCTGCCTCATAAATCTCACCATCATAGAAATCTGCAAAAAGGTATGTCCCGCTTTGCGCCACTTCAAAGGACGCATCGGTACCGACACATTCACTTGTTCCATCCATGTATTCCACAAAAACGTCAGATAAAAAAGCCTGCCTGTCTGCCATCAAAAGAGATCTGCTCTTATTGGTATCCTGTATATAGGTAGACCGTCCCACTGCCCAGCCAGCGGCGACGATCGCCCGCAACTCATAAGTGCCCGGCTGGATATTTTCCAATGGGTAGATACCATATTGTAAATGATGATCATAATCCGTAAATCCCGGTGCAAAGTATTCTGTATTGATCCGTTTTCCATCCCAATACAGATCATAGATCCCTATGGCTGTTGCCATAACTTTCAAGGATCTTACCGACTTTTGCAAAATGATCTTTTTGCGAAATTCCAGAGGTCTCGGTGATAAGGGTGACGTATTAATGATCGATGAATCCGTGATCCAATTCCCCTTCCAAGGTAGTTCCATGCGACCTGTTTCAAAGGTCGCATGGGCTTCTGTATGGTTACCGTCTGTCGTTTTTACCTGCACACGGATCGTATATGTCTGCATCGGCAGGAGTTCTTCTCCCCCATAGATAACATAGGCGATTTCGTCTATTTCCTCCTGCCATCCATTTAAGGAAATACATGCCTTCTCTACACGAATCTTTTGTTCATCACTTTCCATGCAAAATCCAAGCACTGGCTTTGACTGATCCGTATAATAAATGGTATCTTTCCTTTCCAATAAAGAACGATAGTCGATCGTAATATCACTAATTTTAATCATATTTTCCTATCCTTTATTCTTTCACGGCTCCCATCAGAGATCCTTTTTGTAACTGTTTTTGTGCAAATGGCATTGCGATAAGTACCGGCAAAGTGGCAATGATGATCACACAGTAAGATACCAGATAACGGTTCCAATCCGGTGATGTTGCTGTAGTAAGTGTCGCATTATCTGCCACGATCTGCTTGATCCACAACTGTAAAGGCCACAAATTCTTATCACTTGGAACATAAAGCATTGCATTGAACCATGCATTCCAAGAAATGATCGCTGTGTTGATCATGGTTACCGTTACCAGTCCCATAGCCTGCGGAAGCAGAATACGGAACATGATGGTAAAGTGTCCTGCCCCGTCCAACTCGGCTGCTTCGATCGTTGATTTTGGCACCTGTTTGAATGCATTAAGGGTCAAAATGATAAACATGGCATTGGTACAGTCCGGCAGGATCATAGACCATACGGTTCCGGTCATTCCCAGATTCCGGATGACCATATAGGTCGGTACCGTTCCACCATTAAACATAAGGGAAATAATGATAAAGAGCATCATAATTCCGGATGCCTTTGGCTTACGATAGATCACATAAGCTGCGATCACATTTAATACCAAACCGACCAGGACATTGCCCACCACATATAAAATGGTATAGGCATAACTCTTGATAATCGCCATATCATCATAAGATAAAGTCTTAATATATCCGTCCCAGTTTGGTTTTCCGTCCGCTGTTACCCATTTCCATAAGACTCCGTTGTGTGCCAGGAGTAAATTGCCATCGGACAAAGACGCCATCAGGGTATGCCACATCGGAATAATTGCCAATGCCATGCAAGCCAATAAGATAATCCCGATAATGACGTCTGCTACCCTCTCTCCAAGGCTCGGGTGTACGACCATTCCTTCTTTGTATTTCGGTTTTCTAGCCATCTCTCATTCCTCCTTAGAACAGCGACATTTTCGTTGCTTTTTCAGACATTTTGTTACCAAAGATCAGTAACAGGGTTCCGATAATAGACTGCAACAAACCGGATGCTGTTGATAAACTAAAGTCATTTCCTGAAGAAAATGCCATTCGATAGGTGTATGTACTCAGGCAATCTGAAAATTCATAAGTTGTCGGCATATACAAAAGCAATACCTTATCAAATCCTGTCATAAATACCAATCCAATCTGCATGGTAAACATCATAACAACCAGTGGCACAATACTTGGGATTGTGATATTCCATAAGCGCTGCCATCTGCTTGCTCCATCAATACAGGCTGCTTCATAGAGATTCTGGTCAATGCCATTGATGGCTGCTATGTAAACAATAGCTCCATAGCCTGCCCCCTGCCAAATGCCAAGGAAACAGTTAATGAACCAGAACACCGGTGAATTGACTGCCAGCCAGTTCTGGTTTGGAAGTCCAAACATAGTCAGGAACATGGTGATGGCCCCACCTTCTTTTAAAAACTCCTTTGCCAAAGTACACACAACGACCGGTGCAACAAAATATGGCATATATGTGATGGTCTGTACCACACGGGATCTTCTTTTATTTCTGACCTGACTGATCAGAAGTCCCAGGATAACCGGAATGATAAATCCCAATGTCAGATTCAATAGTGCCATATAGACCGTGTTGCGAAAAGCATAACCAAATTGTGCCCCCGCAAACAGTTCCTGAAATTTATCCAGTCCGACCCACGGACTGTCGAATAAGCCTTTCGCGACTTTATAATCCTGAAATGCCATCAAAATCCCCACCATCGGAATATATTTGAAGATCAAGAGAAATGTAAATGGGATCAAGAAGATCAGATAAAGCACTCCATTTTTCTTCAGATCATATTTCCATGTGTTTTTCGGGTTATACGTCGCCGATTTAGATTTTGTTTTTGCCATAGAACCTTCCTCCTTGTTTCTGCTTATACTTTATCATAGGCATCATTCTATGTATTATGTTTTTCATTTTTTGATTGTAAATATCATTTTCCGCACAGGGTAACCTGTACATCATGCACCTTGTTGTCCTGCATATCCGGAAGGATATTGCCTGTAATCTCCTGGCCATCCATAAGAATATGTGCTACTCCCTGCTCCAGATGCATAGGATTATGGATGCAGATCCGATAATCTGCATCGCGGAAATGCCGCACTACCGTCGCCTCATTCCAATCTGACGGAAAACACGGTGCGATCCTTAAACCTTCGTAAGTTCTCTGTAAACCCATGATTCCTTCATAAATACTGCGCAAAGCCCATGCCGATGTACCTGTCGTCCATGACCAGTAGGATTTTCCATAATATCCCGGGTGCGTAGCGTAGCAATTTGTAAACACATATGGTTCTGCCCCGGAATTGCTGGATGGGTTTTGCTCACTATCCGGCATGATCTTTTTCAAAGTACGGATTGCCTTATTGGCGCGTCCCAATTTACAATCCATAAAGATCTTAAAACTGGTCGCATGGCAATATACACCGCCATTTTCAAACAAGCCCGGAAGCATACCGGACATACGCCCTACATTTGGTGAATATTTTTCATAGGCTGGCATATTCAGTGGAAAGCCGAAATCTCCTTCCATGCCATCCACGGAAGCAACCACATCTGCCATACGCTCCGGCGGTACAATCTCTGCCAGCACCGCCCATGTCTGCGCGTTGAGATAAATCTTGCTCCCATCGCTATCCTTTGAACCAATATTTTCCACCTGACTGAGGGCACGCATATACCATTTGCCATCCCACGCATAGGTGTTGATCGCCTGTGCCAATTTTTCATATTCCTGTCGCAAAAAGACGGCATATTCCTCATTGCCGATATAATGCATCAAGGCTTCCATCTCCAGCAGTGCCATACAGAACTGTTCCGACAGCATCACGCTTTCTGCCTCCGGATCGGTCGTGATATTTAAGGCATCGTTCCAATCTGCAAAATAGATCTTGACCAGACCGTGCTTTCCTTTATCACGGATCAGACAGGATACCGCTGCGCGCAGATGCTCCATGACCGTTGCCTGACCGCCATCCTGCCAAGAGATCTTTTGTTCCAGGAGAGAAAGATCCCCCGTTTCCTTGAGCAGTTCGCACACTGCCCATATGATCCAGAACGGCTGATCCGAATAGCGGGTATCATCATATGGATACCATGTCAAGACAGCATGACCATTCTGAAACTGATGGCGTAAACATTCTAAGATCTCTTCTTTTGCCTTTTCCTGCCGGTAATTCAAAAGTCCTACCGCAATCTGCAAATTGTCTCGAACTCCTTTCTTACCGACAATGCAGCAATCCACCTGCTTTTTGATCCACTCTTTCATGATATGGTTCACTTTTGCATCCGGGGTTTCCAGTATAAGGGAACTGTACTTATCCACATTATAGGCGATCGCCTTTTGCAGACTGTCCTCCACAGCCTTTTTCTCTTTATACTGTCTGCCCACAGAAATGGCTTCTTCTACGGATTCGCTCACTCCCATGACCATATAAATTTCTTTACTTTCACCCGGCGCAAGGACGATCTTATGTTGCAGGACTGCCCCTAGGACAAATAAGGCCGCCTCGGAATTACTGCAATCCAGTCCCTTCACAACAATGTCCGGACGTTGAAAGAGTGCATATGCCGACGCATCTAACTTAGTGATCGTTCCTACGCCGCCGCAAAACTTTGAAAGATCTCCGTCAAAAGCAAAGACCGGTTCCGACGAGGCAAGGAATGCGTTATACCGCTTATGCGGAGCAAAAGGATGATCGGAAGAACAGTAAATCCCATTCAGATCCCTATCAAAATGTGTTTCCATGCATCGATAATTTTCATAATATCTGGGATAGGAAAAGCCTTCCAGTTCAAAACTGGTCGCCTCAAAAACACTCAATTTTCTTGTCCGCTGGCTCTCATTTTTTATGCGTATCCGCCAAACCTCGTGATAAGCATCCTTCGGCACATACAGGCACCAGAAAGATGTGATCTGATCCACCTGAGAAGACAACTCTGTATATCCCAGATGATGCGTGCATTTGAAATTTTCCACTTCTTCATTGAGCGGTGCCGCACCTATATTCCAACTCTGCATAGACTCATCATCACGGATATAAACATAGCGTGCATCATTATTATTCAGCATACACATATCCGCTTTCTCATTCAGGTAATAACTTCGTCCATGCCCATTCTGGGAAATCTGCGCACAGTAGCCTTTCTCACTCCAAAGATAATTAAACCAATAGCGTGGCAGTTTGGGCTGATAGATCACGCAGGCTTTTTCATCTTCCGAAAATTCATATAATTTATCTTCCATATATTACCTCTTTCTAATCCATCCACAGATGATAAAATACACTGGCTACATTTCCCGGCAAGTCAAAGACAACCTGACCATTTTTCGCTGCTTTCTCCACAGAAGAGATCACATTGCCCTCAGTATCTAAAAACTCCAGGACTGCCTTATTCTGTGCCTTTATGATCATGCTTCCCTCTAAGGTCTCCGCATATAACTTTCCGTTCATTGTGATACAAGTCATCGTGATACCCGGTGCATACTCCGGTCCGTCTGAGATCACGTTATCATCATTGCCACATCGTCCAAACGCAGAAATCACAAATTCATTGGCATCTGCCAGCTTCATTTTGTCCCTTTCCTCTTGATATAGCGGCATGACGGAGAGTGAGATTCGGTCATTGCATGCCTTGACCAGAATACGATCATCCAGCACAATATTTTCTTCTGGCGCACCACTAAAGTATGCGGCATACGGTGTATGTACCTCAAATCTTGCATATGCCGGATCGAAACAGATCTCTCCTGTTGCCGAAATCAATTTTCCATCCACCAGACCTGTATCCTCCGGGATTAGTTTCCAACACTTCATTGCCTGATCCAGTTTCTCTGCAAACTCTGTATAATCTCCCATACCTGCCATCTGACGGATATCTCTAATGACAAGATTTTTTTCGTCCAGATAAATCTTGGCATCCTCTTCCATGCAGCCTTTACTAGCCTTAGGAAGTCGCTGGTCATCCGGGAATCTTCGAAAAGCATCCCTATCCTTTGACCATGCAAACTGCACAGCATGCTTTGCTTCAGATAAATCTGCAGTATTAAAGTAGCCCGCATTGATCGCAAGATCCGCATCTCCCCGATATTTATGCCCATTTTCCACAAATGCCGCACGCAGACCGGTAATATATGGTGCGATCAGATTGACCATGGCGTACCAATTTGGCAATGTCTCCAAATCCTCCATGGAAAAGACCTGCTCTACTTTGACATTGCTTTTGGCTACCAATCCCTTCAAAAACACATTTGCCATGAACCCCCACTGGCACATAACTGCCGGGTCATTATAGCAATCAAAGACATCATGGATCTCATCATCCGGTTGGTTGTCCTTGTCCGATGTATGATGATTATAGAGGATCAGACCATCCCAATCATTCAAACAAGCGTAGGCGATCATCTGCACAAAAGAAGTCGACCGGAACGGATGTAATCCATAATCATTCCATTCCGTAATCATAAATGGTTTCCCTTCGACACAGGACACAGATCCCAGTGATAAAAGCGTTGTTGCCATCTGTCCAATATATTTTTGTACCGTGAGCGGATTCACTGATACACTTTCCGAGGGCCGCCCCGTCATAAATGTCCTTCCATAGACCGGCAGGATCGGGTGATTAAAATACGTATTATTCTCCATGAAATCACCGTCAATATGTCCATAGACATCCGCGGCACCCGCGATCAGATTGCTGGCAGCAATCGGTACTTTGACTCCCAGAGAGAGCAGATAATTTTTATATTCCCGGTAAAAACGTCGATTGGACCAAAGTCCAAATTCCATATAATCTGCATAACGCGCCGGGCTGACATCGCCTGCCCAGTCATCCCATGCATTGTTGGTTGGCTGGTAAAAAGATCCCCGCACCATCTTAACCGTATTCTTTGCCGGATCCTCATCCTCGCGCAGGGCACATACTCCATCACTGGTCCATGCTCTTGCCAGTTTTTCCCGGTTGTCATACTTCATCAATAGGAAATAATTAAAGCGCCTTTGTACCTCTTCCATATAAGGCAATAACTGTGGATTCTGGTCTACTTCATCAATACCTTTGATCGCCGAATCCTCATTATTCATCTGCACGACAGCTACCGCCGGATCATCCTTATAGGCAAGCCCTGTATAAGGATTGACGTGGCAAAGAAACTTCTTTGCATAGTCTCTTTGCAGATCGATCAGACGCTGGTTAAACATAGGAAAACACTTGATACAAGGAACCATATCTCCCGGATATTCCAGTCCGTCTCCAGCTAGAAATTGGCGGGCAATCAGAAGATCAAAATGCAGATAAATGCCTTTTTCCTTTAATTTAGCTGCCAGATAATCAAAACGATCCAGACCTTCCGGGTTAAACTCTATGCTGGACCCCTCACTATATTTTAGGAGAGGTGCCTCTTTACAACTGCTCCAGGTGCACTCCTCCTGACCGATCGGTGCATCTGCTGCATGCATGCGGATGATATTTACTCCCATGCTTGCAAAGTGGTCTGCCAATTTTTCTGCCAGTTCGTGACTCGGTGTGTTGGATCTCGCTGCAATGTTAAACCCCAAAAAACGTGCTCGTGTACCATCTTCAAAATAGAAATGGTCATCTTTTATCTGCAAAAATCCATGTTTGCCCGCAGGCGCATCCAGTAAATGTGAAAAATCCAAGACTCCCTTGTTGACTTGTGTCTTAGAAAGTTTGATATGCTGCTTCATGTTTTTCTCCTTTTTCCTGAAATTTTGGTATAAAAAGACCGCCATACCGGTATGACGGTCTTAAATATCCTATAAGGCAATATCTTTTTATTTTGCTTTGTCAATCTGTTTCTGCAAGAGTTCGCAAACGCTGGATGGATCATTTGCTTCCATACCTGCTACATATTCATCCCATGTCTTTTCTCCACGGATTACCTGCGGCAGATTCTGGCTCATATAATCTCTAACTGTAGTCTGCATTGTACTCCATGTCTGTGAATCATCCGAATTTAATAAGGATGCATAATCAGATGCACTTCCGGTATCTTCATACTTGGTCCATAATTCATATGCATGCTTTAACACTGCGGATTCGTCTTGCTCTATGGTATAGTCATCTGTATTACCATTCAGCTGCAATCCTACACACATTCTGGTTGCAGTCACAGCACCACCTACAGCATCGTCAAGTGGGATCAGTTGGGTATAAAGCGGCTTTCCATCATCCCCTGTTGTCAATTCATAACTGCCCTTGTATCCATATTCTTCATATAAGTTTGGATCCAACTTGGTTTCGCTGATCTGCTCTTCTGTCAGTCCCAGGTTTGTAAGCAAAGCGCCTTCCATTGTGTAAGTCCAATCAAAGAAGGTAAACAGTGTTGCTAAATCCTTATCCTCACATTTGTTGGTAACACCAAGTGCTGCTGCCTTTCTGCTGTCATGATACATGCAGTCAGGATCTTTAAATTTCTGTGCATCGCTACCGTAAGTATCATTGATTGGAAGTGGTGCAGCCATTGCATAGGCATCTTCCTTATCTGACTCATCCATGCAGGTATCACGGATCACAGAACCTAAAGCGGTTCCTGTGTAAGCAGACCAAAGACCTACCTTACCCTGACTAACGCCTGTGGTATTGATCATATAGAAGATATCTGTTCTGGTATAGAACTGCTTATCCAACCATCCCTGATCGTACCAATTCTGCATACATTCTGTGTATGTCTTAAAGTTTTCAGAAGTTCCGTCATACTCTACCGTTCCATCATTGATGTAATAGTAGCCGTTACCACCACCAAAAGAAGAAACCAGATCGCCTAAGGTACTATTTCCCATATAAGAAATAGAAATGTCATAAGCATCATCCCAGCCTCTTTCTGCGATTGCCTTGTCAAATGCTTCAAACATCCACTCCCAGTCGCTGATGGTCAGAGGATCTGATGTACCACTTGGGAAGATAACATTATCTTCATAGGTATTGTCCGGATCATCTCCATCGCTTGCGCTAAAGGAAGTCACTTCATTTTTCTTCCATCCGGTCAGATTGTTCTGTTTCTTTGCCTCAGAAAGAGGTGTTACTTCCGGATGACCATTTTTCTTTACTGTATCGCTATCCCAATCCCATACATAATCGGTCGGTGTAGCATACTTTACGATCCAGTCACGACGATACATATAGCCCTGCCAAGGATCTCTAACGGAATCGCCCAACATACAGATCTGATAATAATGTGTCTTGCCTTCATCATCTGTTGATGTGCAAAGCATCTTGAGTTCCGGGTTCTGCTCCAGATATGCAACATAATTTGGCATATATTTTTCTACATATTCTGTGATATCCATAAGGATTCCGTCATCTGCCAAGGCTTCTGCATTTTCAGATGAAACCGTAAGATCCAAAAGATCAGGATAATCACCTGTGGAGAGCAGTGTATTAAAGTTATCTGATTCTGATCCGGCAACCGGCACCTGAAAATCAAAATCCAGGCTCTCACCATCGCCAATACCACCATTTTCCGTATCCCATGTCTGCGCCTCTATGTACTGTACTGCTGCGGAATCGTTGTAATCCGTATAATACTTGCCCGCGCCATCTGTCTGAAAGATCCACATTGAGAAATGATCCGGATCATTCGATTTGCTACTCGATTTACCACATCCGGTAAAAACCCCTGCTACCATGGTTGCAGCAAGTGCTACCGATAGCATTCTCTTCCAAGTTATTTTCTTCATAAAAACCTCCTAAAATTGTAGATTCCATTTTCGCGCGCTTGTCATCTTTTTGATGATACAAGAATATCATAGGATTTTTATTCAATATTGCGCTTTTCATTTTGTTATTATGATTTTCATTATTGATTTTTCTTTTTTTTCATTTAAACTGACTTTAAAATCATGATCGGAGGATATATTTTATGGATTATCTTAATTTTTGTAAAAGTTATTTTTCTGCCACAAGTATTCCTGTCAATCTTTTAGACAATGTGAACATACTTTATTCTTCCGTACGGACAGTAACCAATATTCCTCAATATAATGACTATTATGTCCCGGATGATCTTCCAAACTTCCCCTGTTTTAGTCACTATGATCCTTCGATCGAGTATGGCATTGTCCGCGTCCAAGACACTTCCATACACATCGTGATTGGTCCCGTGTTCGAGACTGAGATCACACCTGAGATCCTAAATGCCTACCTTCGTGAAAATAAAATCCCATTCTCTGAAAGAGATAAGATCCAGGATTTTTTATGCTCTATCCCGCGTATGAACCAATTACAATTAGCCAAGCACTTAATTTTTCTTCATCAGGCAATCAATAATGAAACCTGTGAATTATCACACTTTTTTCCGGATTATACCCCGTCAGCAGATGACATGGCGACCAATACCAGATCCAATATCGGAGACGAAGCCAAAGAATATTTCAATACCTATTCCAACGAACTGCGACTTTATGAAATTATTAAAATGGGAAATGAGGAGGAATTAGAAAGTTATTTAAATCAGATTCCATTGAGTATTCTGGCAAAGCCTATGGCAACATCGGCGCTGCGCCAGGCAAAAAATATGTTCATTAGCACCATCACCAATATCGTTATGATCGGAGCCATTCCCGGCGGTGTTTCAACAGAAGTTGCATTTGAATTGATGGGACAATATGTGCAGGAATGTGAAAAACTCCAATCTATCCACGAGATTGAGACTCTACGCTACAATATGCTGGTTAAATTCTGCCAACTTTCCGGCAAGAGCCACATCCCACTTGGGGTATCCAGTGATGTATTCAATAGCATGAATTTTATTCGCAGCCATACAAACGAACCGATCACCGTAACAGATGTTGCAGATAATATCGAACACAGCACTTCCTATGTTACAAATTGTTTCCGTAAAGAACTGGGTATTTCTCCGGGTGCCTACATTTCACGTTGTAAATTGGAAGAAGCCAAGAGCCTTTTAATGTATACCAACATGTCTTTGACGGAGATCAGCAATTATCTCTGCTACTCCAGTCAAAGTTATTTTCAAAATGCCTTTAAGAAAAAATTTCAGTTGACCCCATTGCAGTATCGAAAAAAAATGCAACGGATCAACTGAAATCCTCTGTTTTTCATATTTTATTTATAAGCAAATACCTTCAATTTCACCAGAGTATAGTCATTGTAGCAGAAACGGGATGCCTCATCGCCAT
Source organism: Roseburia lenta (assembly GCF_014287435.1). Taxonomy (GTDB): domain Bacteria; phylum Bacillota; class Clostridia; order Lachnospirales; family Lachnospiraceae; genus Pararoseburia; species Pararoseburia lenta. The sequence continues at coordinate 503,223 of NZ_JACOPG010000003.1, read as the reverse complement.
TCAAACGACGACCGGCTTTCCACTGTCCATCTACAAATTTGCCTTCTTCCAGTGCGATGATGTCATAGTTTGGTTTTTCCGGGTTTGCAGAAAATGGCGTGATCATGCAGCCATTCGCCAGGATATAATAGGTATCTTCCTCTGCCTTCAATATCAGGCACACACCGTCTTTTCTTGTCACAAGCGGTATGTTCATCATGACCTTGAAGCCAAAGCCGCCAAACATCATGGTGTCATTTTCCGGATCACTATTTGCCATCATTCCGGCAAAGCCCTTAGACGGATCGCTCGGCGTCATATCCATTTTTTCGGAGATCACTGCCTGCAAATCGTTTGTGCCATAAGCCCCTGTCAGAAGCGGCATCATGTCATTTAAGGTTGATGCACACCAGCGATAGTCCTCGACATTCTGTGGTGTCTGTAAGAGCGGATCGGATACGTCCACCCCAAACAGATAGGCAGAAATATCATCGAAAGGCTGCCCCATATCCTCAAAGCCAAACGGCGCAAAACAGGTTGCGTGATAATGGCCGATCGTATAGATCAGACGCGGTGCGCAATGTGAATGTGTCGCTGTCTCCGGGATAAAGAGCGGATTGTCCATCTTGGTGTAGGTATCACAGATCTCGGTAAAGTATGGCACATAGATATCCGGAGAGATCACATCGATCGACGGTGCTGCGTAGCGCCATACCTCCATGACCTTAGCTACCGGTCCACCGGTCGGATATTTTCCAGCTTCTTCGCCCTTATCCAGCCAGCAGTTTGCAGAAAACGGCAGGTCATATACTGCCTTGCCTGCGGCAGCCACTTTCTCCACATAAGATGCCACATAGTATGCAGTAAAGATCTCTCCAGCACATGCTCCAAAGACCTGCTCCCAGTTTCCGGCATGAGCGCCATTTTCCACGGCTTCCCTGACATCGGCCTCCATGCTGTCTGTATGAGCCTTCATATAAGAAACAAATTCTGCCGGAACTTCCTCTGCAAATTTTTCATCAGCAAAATCGGAATGTTCCCGGTCAGATCCCTGCATACCGGTCTCGTTTTCTACCTGCATGCCGATTACAGTACCCACGTTTTCATCGACTTCCTTGATATGTGCCATAAGATGAGCAAAAGCATTCGCATCAGCCTTCACTGTCTCCTCACCAAAAGCGGAAAGCGTCGTGTATTCCATGCCGTAAAATGCCATCAGTCTGGTCTTATTCTTGCCCTTTTCCATCTGGGCTCTCGGGAATCGCACCATATCCTTTTTCACCCATTCCGGCGCATACATACACTGGGCATTCTTCCATGTACCAAACCAGAGGAAGATCAGATGCATTTTTCTTTCTCTCGCCTGGTTGATAAGTGTATCAACTAATGTGAAATCAAATTGTCCTTCCACCGGTTCTGTCAGTTCCCATGTCACAGGGAGCAGTAAGGTATTTAAGCCTTCCTCTTCTGCCTTATCCCATACGCCCTGCATATAGGCGGCATCGGATGAACTGGAGTTGTGTGACTCTCCGGCGATTGCGATAAAAGGTTTTCCATCTACGGTAAATACGGTTCTTTTACTTGTCATAATCCTATCTATCCTTTCTATTTTACTTTCTTTATGATGACTCCTATCCTAACCTCATTTTCCATCGATTGTAATTTCCATTGACGCACACTCTGTCGCTTTTCACTTACCAAATCCGACATGGTATTTTCTTTTTTCCTCCGGCATGTTATACTTTCCCCATGAACATTACAGAATTACTCTCAAAAACAGTTGAAAAAAGCACGGTAGATCAGCCTGTCGTCAATTCTTACGCCGAGCATCAGGCATTTTTAGATACGACTTACCATTTCCAAAATTCTCCGCGCCGCCTGACCTACGACCTGGTCACCTTGACCGGCTGGCACACCAGTCCTCGGTCTAAGCAGGAGTTTTTCTATGCCACGATCTCTGCACCGGACGCTTACACTTTTTTGATTCCTTTTGAAAACGGTATGCGCTGTGCCCTCCATGCACATACACATATTGAACTCATCTACATTGTCGAGGGGTCTTTGCGCATCCATATCGAAGATCAGGACGTCAGCCTTTCACAGGGAGAAATGCTTTTGATCTCTGCCGGTGTCATGCACGGAGAATATCTTCTCGCCAGAGACTGCACCATCCTGTGTCTGGATGTAGACGATTCTTTCTTTGATCAATATATTGGCGCCGACCGCCGCACCGACTATATGCAGGCACTCCGAAAACTTCTCAACCAAAAAAGAAGCGAATATCTCTATATCCGCTTCTCTCCTTTTGATCAGACACCTCTGACCTATCATGCTTTTTATACCATATTGGAAGAACTGATCGCCTGCCGCCCCGGCAAAAAACATATCATCATCGGCTATGTCGAGCGCATCATTGACCTTTTAACACAGGAATTTCGTATGCAGGTCATGACCGAAGATACCAAGGCATGGCACAATGCCCTGCTTTCTGATATCAAGCAGTACATCAATACCCATCTTGCCACTGTGTCAGTATCTGCCGTTGCCAATGCCTTTCACTATAGCCCGGACTATCTGAACCGTCTTTTTCGCGGGGCAGAAGATATTACCCTCTCTGCCTACATACAGGAGATCCGGCTTGCCAAAGCCATGCAGTTTTTACACACGACAGACCGATCCATTGCCTCCATTGCCGAGGCTGTCGGCTACCATAATCAGGGCTTCTTTTACCGAAAGTTCAAGGAACGCTACGGTCTGCTGCCGGGGGATATACGAAGGTGATCCTACTCCGTCTTTCCCAACTCCTTGCAGATACGGTCATATTCTTCCTCATCCAACTTGTAATGCTTCTTATAGAGGAAATAAGAAAGTAGCATCAAAATGCCCGGCACGATGGACATAAAGATCAAAAGCCCCATAGCCTGCTGATTGGTCACATGAGAAAGCACCGCGTCGATCTGGGACAACTTGCTTGCCTCTGTGATCAGGTTCTGATTGCACTGCTGCTCTAATTCTGAAATCTGGTTGGTATAATCGGTAACCCCCAGCAAAATATATGCGGCTGATGTGACCGCTACAATGATGGCTCCACCCAGTTTGGTGATAAAAGGACGTAGGGATGTGATGATGCCTTCATCACGCGAACCAAATTTGAGTTCGTTGTACTCGACCGTATTCATAATAGAGATCATCATAATCAGATAGTAGCAATACTGTCCGAAATTACAGAGCATATAGCCGATCATAAGCACCACAAATTTGCCCATGCCCTTGCCCGGCATCAGCCCGGAGGCAAAGATCATGACATAACCGATGGTTGCGATCACAGCCATATAGCCCATGAGTTTCTTACGATGGATATGGCGTGAAATGGTCGGATAAAAGATCATCAAAAATGCCGTAACCGACATACCGACGGTCGTAAACAAAGAATAAAGTCCACCTTCATATCCATAGATAGAATAAATATAAGTTGAACCGATACCTCCCACGATCAATCCATTGCCGATCTGCTGGATCAAAAAGATGACTGCTACCCAGATCAACTGATCGTTCCGAAAGATCGCATGTACCAGTTTCTTGAAACTGAACTTCTCTTTTGCCTTATTCTCCTGCGCCGTATCGCGGTGCTCCTTAGTACCAAAAATGGTGATACAAAGAAAAAGCGGTGCTAAGATACCGATCACCAGCGCAATCCTACCGTATGCGTAAGCAGCGTTACCGCCAATGGTATTCTTGCCTGTCGTAAAAAGCGGTATCAGGATCGTTGCCGCCGTACCACCAATACCGGCAAAAAGCGTAGCTCTCGAGGCAAACTGGTTTCTCGCATCTGCATCGGAGGACAGCGCCGGAACCATGCCCCAATAAGAAATATCGTTCATGGTATAGGTAATACTAAAGGCAAAATACATGACACCAAAAAATACCACGAACTTCCAGCCCTGCAACTGCACATTAAACATCAGATAAATAACCACCGAGGTCGATAAAATGCCTGCCAAAAGCCATGGCTTGAACTTACCATATTTACTTCTGGTGCACTCGATGATATTGCCCATGATCGGATCATTAAAGGCATCAAAGACACGCGCTCCGATCATAATACCGGTGATGGCGGTCAACTGCGCTGCTGTCAGCGAATGGGTAAACAAGACAAAGGTCAAAAGATAACTGTTAATCAGTGCGTAAACCGCATCACGTCCCATCGTTCCCAGCGGATAAGTAATCAAATTCCGCTTTCTGAGTTTTTCTTCATTCTCCATAAAAAATACCCCTTTCCTACTCTCCATATTATATGTGTATATTCTACAACGAATAGAAAAGATACGCAATTCTTATGTGCAGTTTTCATAATTTATATCCTCTTTTTACAAATATCCGCCAGACAGCATTTATCACAATAAGGTGCAGTCCGCGCGGTACACACGGCACGCCCGTGATCGACAAGACGATGGCAGAGTTCACTGCCCTCCTCCGGTGGCACGATCTTCCAAAGTTCCATCTCCACTTTTTTCGGATCCTTGATGCCGTCCACCAGTCCGATCCGGTTGCAGAGCCGGATACAGTGGGTATCCGTCACGATCGCCGGCTTGCCAAAGACATCCCCCATGATGAGGTTGGCACTTTTTCGCCCCACGCCGGGCAAAGAAAGCAGGGCATCAAAATCATCCGGCACATGGCAGTCATACTGATCGCGCAGCATCTTCATACAGGCACTGATGTCCCGCGCCTTACTTTTGCCCAGTCCACACGGATGGACATATTTTTCGATTTCTTCCGGGGTCGCCTCCGCCAGCGCCTCTACGGAAGGATAAGCCGCAAAAAGATCCTGCACTACAACATTGACTCTGGCATCCGTACACTGGGCAGCCAGACGCACGCTGACGAGCAGTTTCCACGCATCATCATAATCCAGGCTACAATGAGACTCCGGGTATTCTTCCTTTAATCTTTCTATGACAAGTTTTGCTAATTCTTTTTTTCGCATCCTTTTCTCCTCTACTCATACTCCGGCAGATGTATGCTTCCGCCTTCAAATATTGCCTTGACCTCTCCTATAAAATAAAGAGATCCAAAAATAATAATACGTTCTCCTTTTTCTTCTCCTAAAGCGATCGCCTTTTGGAGCCCATCCAAAAGATCTCCACTTACCACAGCAGACATTCCATCTTCCAAAAGATTCTGACACAACTCGTCCGCCTGTAAACTGCGACTGGTATCAACCGTAGCACACAAAAAGGTGTCCGCCAGCGGATACATGGTCCGCATCATGGCTCTGTAGTCCTTATCTGCCATAACTCCTACCAAAAAGACAAATTTTTCATCCGGAAACATATTTTTTAGTGAGTTGAATAACGCTTCAACTCCTTGTGGATTATGAGCTCCATCTGCCAAAACATACGGTTTTTCGGACAAAACCTCCATTCGTCCTGGCCACTTGGCTTCCGCTAACCCTTGTCGAATGATTTCCTCTTTTTTCGACAAAAAGTTATCCCCGAGATATCCACAATGGTTATTGAATAATGTTTCCACTACCCCCACAGCCAATGTGGCGTTAGCCCTCTGAAATACGCCGTTTAGCGGTATTTCGTAGGTTGAGATTTTTGTCAACAAGTTATCCACATTTGTAATGGGGACATCCAAAATCTCCGCCTGTTTTTTTATCACATCCGCTGCTTTTTCATCCATAATTCCAAGAACAGCATGGGTACCTTTTTTCAAAATCCCGGCTTTTTCCGCTGCAATTTCTTCTATGGTATTTCCAAGAATTGCCGTATGATCATATCCAATATTTGTAAACGCACAAACCTCAGGAACAACTGATAATCCCGCAGTCGAATCTTTCGCCCCACCGAGTCCCGTTTCTAAAACAACGAAGTCACAATTCTTCTCTTTAAAATATAGCACTGCCATTCCCAGGCACAAATCAAACATCGTTGTTTCCTGTCTCATCGGAAGTGCTAACACACGTTCTCCTAATCGTATGACATCATCTTTTCCAATTTCTTCTCCGTCAACAACGATACGTTCTGTAAAGCGGATCAGATGTGGTGATGTAAATCTTCCTACAACAAAACCGGCAGCATGTAATATACTACTTACAAATGCTGCCGTTGATCCTTTTCCATTGGTTCCGGCAATATGAATGATTTTCATGCCCGTTTCCGGATGTTCTAAACGTTCCATCATTTCCGCGGTCACATCTCTTCCATATGCCTTTCCAAATCTTCTTTTTGATTGTATGATTTCGATAATTTCTTCGTATTGCATGTGCGCTATACCACCATGATAATGCCTCCATCATTGGCATACATACTGCTGACACCTGCCGTATCAACAATAAAAATATCCTTAAAGGAGGCTACCTTTTCTATTTTTTCTTTTAATTGTAGCGCACGCTCCCTACAGTTACAATGGGAAATTGCCAGAACACGGTTCTCACAGTTCTTGGTCACTTCCATCATGGACTGGACCATACGATCCAATGCCTTATTCATGCCTCTTGCCTGCGCCAACTGTTGAATGGAGCCTTCCTCGGTCGATCCCATGATCGGCTTGATGTTGAGGGTGCTGGCAAGTTTTGCCTTCAGATTGCTGAGACGACCTGCTTTGCGCAGGGTCTCTAAGGTCTCCAGTACAAAGAAAGTGTGCTGGTTTTCGATGTAATTACCGACATTTTCAACCACTGTCTCAAAATCCATACCGGCTTCTTCACAGGATGCAATATAGAGTCCGATCAAAGATTCCCCGACAGAAGCGGACTTGGAATCGATCACACAGATCTTCTTATCCTCATGGTCTTCTAAGAAAAGATCCTTTGCCAGACAGGCACTGTTGTAGGATCCGCTCAACTGTGATGACAGGGTGATCACATAAATATGGTCTGCATCACAATCCATCGCCTGCATATAGGCATCCGGGGAAGGACAGGCTGACTTTGGGCTCTCCTCACTGGCAGCGACCTTTTTCAAAAAATCTGCCTGATCAAAGGTCATATCATCAACGATCTCTGCATCATCGACCTGTAATGTCAGCGGAACATTGGCAAAATGTCCGTTCTCTTTCATTTCTTCTGATAATTCTCCACAAGAATCAATGATTATTTTATACATAAAAACGCCTCCCAACCTGTTTGTGGTTTTGTTTTATTTCTCACGTGGTTTTCATCACCACATCATAATAATATATAAAACCACTTTTGTAAATACTTTTTGCGCATTTTCCAGCAAAAGTGGCTTTTTCCTACTCTTTTACAAGACAAAAGTCAAAATATAGAGCGATTGATTTTCAAAATAGGTCAGTTCCTGCTGCCCCTCCAGATATGTAAAGATCCTATCCTGCCCGATCAGATCGTCTTTTACTTGCAGGTAATCCTGCAAATTTGACATACGAAGGGAGATTTCTGTCGCACCTCGTCGATATTTTTCCCTGATCCGGCTGCCAATAGCAGACAAATCTGCTGTCTCAAAATACAGACCTTCCTGATAAAAGTAATTGTCCGTCACGGATTCACAGGCAGGCAGGTCAAAGGGCATATCCGCCGTATGGGTCGCCGCCAGATCCTGCGTACTGGCGCCCAGATAGCCGTAATCGATCTTCTTGGCACCCTGCAATTCTCCCAGAAAATGGGTGTTGCCCCAAGTGGTATCAATATAATAGTATTCTCCGTCCAGATTGACCAGATTCCATGCATGGTTATCGCCACCTGCCAGACCGGTCACCACGATAGACGACACGCCCAGTTGCCACAAAAGATATTGCGTCGCATCCGCATAGCCCTGACAAACCGTCTTCTTACCTATAAATACGCTGATGATATTCTGATTATTCTGGCTATCGGCATCATAATCCACCTGACTGATCAGTGTTTCATAGACATACTTGACTTTTTCATAATCGGAGGCATCGCTGTCGATCCCAGCCAGCCAAAGGTCTGCAACATCATCGATCTGCGCTTGCAAGTCCTCCCGCTCCTGCTGGGTATAGATATAGGTCGGCATAAATTCCATGCCGATCACCTGATCAAAACTGGAATAGGTGTTGTACTGGTAACCGGATGTCCAGAAAAGCCCGCCGTAATCTGCCATCACACAGCGATATGCCTTGTCTAAGACATCCTGATCCTTGGTGGATACCGTCACGCAATCGGTATGATGCTGGATGCAATCTAAGATCTGATCGTAGACTGTCTGCTCCTCTGCCGACAACTGCTGGTAGGCAAAGCGGTCTGCCGAAATGGTCTCAACCTCTTTTGCCTCGCCCACAACGACCTTTTCCAGCCGCCCATTGACGGTCTCCTGTAAAAAATCCACCGGACCGCAGGCAGTAAGAAGTAAAAGGCAAAGACTGCATACAAGCCCCAGACAGGCATATATTCTATTATGTCCTTTTGTATTTTTTCTCATTCTAATTTCCAAAGGTTAAAAAATCGTTAAAGTTCAGGCTTCTCCATAAAAAGATACGATCAGATCTTTCAGGTTGCCGTAATCTGCCTGCCCCATCAATTCTCTTGCGGAATGCATGGCAAGCATAGGTACACCCACATCGATCGTGCGCATCGGTAAAAGTGCAGAGGAAATGGCTCCCAAAGTACCGCCGCCCACAATGTCAGATCGATTCGTATATTTCTGGTAAGCGATCCCATTTGCCCGTGCGATCTGTTCTACAATGCCAATGGCTTCGCAGTCCGTAGCATAAGATTGAGAAGCAGCCTCCTTGATGGCAAAACCATCTCCCATGATCGGCTGTGATGTGATGTCTGCTTTTTCCACATGATTTGGATGCAGGGCATGCGCCACATCCGCAGAGACCATCAGTCCCTGATAAATGGCATCTTTTGCAGTCCGAGCCGTCCATCCCATAGATTCATAGATCTTTTCGATGACATCGGTGAGAATGGCAGATCCTGCGCCCTGCTTGGTCCGGCTGCCGATCTCCTCGTGGTCGTAACAAATGCCGATATTTAAATGCTTGTCACAAGTTGCCTGACACATAGCCTCCATGATCGCAGCACAGGAACTGATATTATCAATACGCGGCGATGAGATCATATCCTCTCGCAGACCGATCTGAGCCGGTTCTTCCCAGACATAGATAGACAGTTCAAAGTCCAGAATATCCTCCACCGGCACTTGCAGTTCTTTTGCCAGAAATGTCATAAAGGCATCCTCATCCTCGCCCATGCCAAGCAATGGCAGCATATCGGCCTGGCGGTTGAGTTCTATGCCCTTATTGATCTCACGGTTCATATGGATGGCAAGGTTTGGGATGGTTGCCAATGGTCTTTTACTGTCGTACAGGCGCATCTGCGGATGTAGGCACTTATCTGACCGCAGTGCCACGCGTCCGGCGATCCCCAGCGGACGATCCAGCCATGTGTTCAGAATGGCTCCGCCGTAGACTTCCACATTCAGTTTATGATATTTCTTGGTCTTGACATCCGGGCTGGTCTTGATCCGCATACAAGGATAATCCGTATGTGCCGCAGCAATGCGGAGTGCGATATTATCCTGACTTGCCAGCATCTCATCCTTTTTTGGCACGGTAAATGCCAGGATCGTTGTGCCATGATGATTGATATAATACTTTTTGCTTTCTTCCAGATGCCATGCTTCTTCCATGGCAAGCGGTGCAAAGCCTGCCGCCTCTAAGTCTGCTGCGCACTGCTGCACCAGATGAAACGGCGTGATCCCCGCCTTCAAATATTTCACTAAGATCTCATTCTTCATTCTACTTCCTCCATATATAGCATATCGCCTTTTCTTACTGTCATATGTCCTATCTGCGCAGGACGGGCAACACTCTTTGTATAGGAAACAATCTAGGGCAAGTATGACCGGGGGCACTGATGTTCCCATCCTGCTCAGCCGCCGCAAAGCAAAAGGCGACATGCTATGCACGCCGCCTTTCCTTAATCATGCTGTATCCCAATTTCCTGCTCAATTTAAATCAAGATGTATAAACTAAAAAGGTACATTGAAAACGGTCTGATTAATACTTCGTAGATTAGCCTACTACTGTTACGTTTACTGCCTGTGGTCCCTTAGCACCATCTGTAACATCAAATTCTACAGCAGCGCCTTCTTCTAAAGACTTGAAGCCCTCCATGTTAAGGCCTGTGTAGTGTACGAAAACATCATTACCTTCTTCGTCAGAGATGAATCCGTAACCCTTCTGGTTGTTGAACCACTTTACTGTACCCTTGCTCATTACAAGTACCTCCAAAAAAATTATCTATATTGGAAACCAATATGTGATTAGAGTAGCACACAAGCGCCGAAAAGTAAAGGCATTTCGGTCTTTCTTACACGGCTTTTTCCACTGCGATCGAAAGTCTCCCAAAAAAGGCTAATACCCATGTTTTCCATGCTTCTTCCATGCTTCGATCCAGAGAAAATCCCTGCATGGTGCAACCTGCCGTCACCAGTAATTCTTCCCCGACATAGCGTAAATTCAGGGTCAGATTGGCTACCTCGGACGGCTGGACGGAAAGACTCTGTCCCTCTATGATCTCGCGTAAAAGTTTTTGCGGACATAGAAAGGTAAAATGAAAAGATGCCGGTTTGCGCTTGCCCTTGATCATATCAAAGCACAATTTGCGCACATAGCCATAAGGCACACAGCGCTCCCCGGACAGTCCTTCCTCCAAAAGTTCCTCCTCGGTTAGATAGCCCTTGGTCAGATGTCCGTCCAGAGAATAAGTCATCCTGGTCGTGATCGTCGCATCTGACAACAAGAAACGATCAAAGGCTTCCGACGCCAAAAGGTCATTCATGCAATTTTTTACATCTAATACTTTAAGTGCTAACATTCTCTCTCCTTGGTATCTGTGATAGGTCACTGCCTCTATTTTAACAGAACTCCTGCTTCCCGCCTATCCTTATTATATACGCCGGAAAGATTCATACAGATCCAGCGCCCCATAGCCCCACTGCCTGTTGGGATAAAGGTCACCGGGGATCGCCCTTGCCCCCCGGATCAAAAAAATTTTAACTTGTGTCGTATTGACCAGAGTATCCTGCCGTCTGTCGCACCATTGCAGATAAAGTGCCGCGGCCCCTGATGCGATCGCCACAGCCCCGCTGGTACCGGTCTGCCTTTCATACCGGGCTTCCGCCGGGAAATTGCCCCTGCCTGCTACTGCTCCTTCGACCGCATAGCCCGGTGCCGCCAGATCCGGTTTGATCCGCCGGTCTATAGTATAGCCACGCCCGCTTTCCAAAAGAATAGCATTTTCCACGGCATTGTAGCCTGCAATGGTCAGAACGCGGTTGGCATTCGCCGGATTCATAATGGTCGTATCCGGGTTGGATGCCAGAAAGTAGATGCGCCCACATGTCAGCGCCTGCCCCGGCAGATACATATGAAATTCTCCCGGCTGTCCGTTTTCGCTGTAGACCCGGATCCGCCATATGCCCTGCGCCGGTTTTGTAAAACGATAATAGATCAGTTGGTTGCCTGCCGTGGCTTCCGGGAAACTGTAGTCCACTTCCACCGTCGTTCCATCCAGAGGAAAATCATAGATCTGACTACCCGCCGTCTGGATCCCGACCGCCGGATGTACCTCCCCGGAAGGCGAAACGATCGCCACCTCATAGCGGGCAGGTGCCAGACACCACTGTTCCATGACAAAACCGCAGACATCTTCTTCCACCACAACTTCCACCTGCCGGTAGGCCTTTTTCCCCAGTCCTTCTTCTATGTCCTCCGCCGTAAAGACTCCCTGAAAATGCTTTCTTGCCGCCGCAAGATTTCCGGTCGCCGTCACTACACATCTGCGGTAGGCAACCGCCAGATCATTCAGATAAAGTGCCAGGGAATTGTTGCCGCTGTGGCTGCTGAGCCCGCAGCCCAAAGACATACAGATCACGAGCGCCTGCCCCCGCATCCTTGCCAGTTCATCCAAAAACTGTATGCCGAACATGATGTCATTTTCCGCATAGCAGGTCGCATCCTCCGGGATAAAATAATACTGGCGCAGATAAGGTTTTGCCTCTTTTAAATGCACCATGGCGATGTCCGCCGCCGGTGCCGCCCCACTGTGATCTCCTACGTCACTGCCTGCAGCCACGCTCGCCACATAAGTTCCGTGCCCGGTCGCATCACGATTTCCATAGACAGAAAGGCTATCTTTTCCATACACTCTGCCGTAATAAGGCTGTGGCAGGTCATCCGCCGTTCTGACCGTGCCTTCGTTTTCTTCCACATAATTCTGATCCCAGACCGCGACGATTCGGCTTTCCCCAGCGGCATCCAAAAATGCCGGATGGGTCGTATCGATCCCAGAATCCAAAAAGCCGATCAAAACGCCTTTTCCATCCAAGCCCAGCGCCGGGTTTTCCCGCACCTGCAGGATCCCTGCTGCATCCAGGGCTTCCATGGACAGAGGCTGGTAGCAGTTTGGTATGGCATTATAGTGGTAATTTGCCACCCGAAAGTCGGGATAGCGATCGCGCGAGACAAAAAGAATGGTGTAATTGTTCCCCACATCCAGACCACAGATGCCATCCGAAAGCGGAGGCAAATATGCCGTGTTGCGCACGATCAGATCGTAATAATCATTTCCATAGATCATATCATAACAATTCATATGATATCTTATGCTATGATTTGCTTTCTATATCCAATTCCTGCAAAAATTCTTCCAGATAAATCTCGCCTTCCTCATAGGCAAAATCCATAAAATACGCATGGGTCTGCTCATAGGCAGCCTGCTCGCTTTCCGGCAGGGCGATCTGCCCCAAGGTCTCCAAGCCCCGCTCGATCGATCCTGTATCATAGGAAGCAAAAGCCTCCTTGATCTCCTGCCAAAGATACTGCCTTTTGTCGCAAGACATGACCTTTTTCTGCTCCGACTCCTTTTCCGTCTTTGCCAGAGCATCCTGCATATAGGAAAGTTCCGCCCGCACTTCCTCTAAGGCATCATCCATACAGGAAAGGAGTTCCTCGATGTGGCGATCGATGTATTTCTGATTGCCTACGATCGCCGCCATTTCTAAAACTTCCGCATATTCGCTGAGATATTCCTTCTTGATCTGTCGGCTGGCACTCTTGACACCATGCACCTTGGCACGGAAAAGTTCCCGGTCCTCCTTAGCATAGACTGGTAGTTCCTCCCGCAGTTCTTCCATCTCATCCAGATAGGTCTGCAAAGCCCGCGCATAGATCTCGATATGATGTGCCTGCCCTGCGTTGTCCCGCAAGACGACCGGCGTCTGCTTTTCTTTGGGCAGCAATTCCTCCAGCGTGTTTTTGAAGCGAAACATATCGATCGGCTTGCCCAGGAAGGCATCAAATCCCTTGTCCTTAACAGCCCGTAAAATATCTTCCTGATCGCTCGCCGTCAAAAGCACCAATGGCACTTGACTGTATTTGCGGATCTCGGCTCCCGCTTCCAGCCCATTGACTTCCGGCATAAGATAATCCAAAAAGATCAGATCATAGTCCTCATGTCTGGCAGCCTCAACTGCTTCCATACCGTTCGCCACGATGTCCAGTTGTACTTTCCAAGGGGCTATCATATGGCGGAAGATCTGCTGATTGATGACCATATCATCTGCCAATAAGACCCGCGCCGTCGGATAGACATAATCCGGGCAGACATCATCCTTGTAGTTGACTATTCTATCAACCAAAGTAAAGTGATTGATCTCACCCGGCTGGATTTTGCCTTCATCCGCCTTTCTATGGCAGAAGGTCACCTCTACCCTTGTACCCTTTCCCTGCTGGCTCTCCACCTTGCAATCGCCCTGCATGAGTTTGCACAATTCCTTGACAATAGTCATGCCAAGTCCTGTACCCTCCTGTCCGTCCACGGTATAGGTCCGATAGGACTCAAACATATGCGCCATCTGTTCTTCCGTCATGCCCGCTCCGGTATCCTCGATCAGACAGCAGAAACGCACCCGGTCATCTTCCAGATCCTGACAGGACAGGGTCAGGTCGATCTGACCGGATTTGGTAAATTTGACCGCATTGGAGATCACATTTTGCAGGATCTCCCGCACATGTTCCTCATCCCCAATGACTGTCTGCGGGATCGGCGTTGCAAACCGCGCCCGACAGCCGACATCATGCCCATGCAAGTTGTATAAGAGCATCTGCATGAGTTCCGTGATCAGGTGTTCCATGGAATAAGCGTGTTCTTCCAATTCCAAACGTCCCACTTCCATCTTTGAATACAAAAGGATCTGATCGATCTTTTCTAAAAGATCATTGCCTGCCCCTCGCACATAAGAGATCATGGCACGGTTTCTGGCAGAAATGGCATGGCTGGTCATGAGGATGTCACTGGCTCCTATAATGGCATGCACCGGTGTCCGCAGGTCGTGGCTCATAGTCGCAAGCATGTGGCTTTTCATCTGTGCTTGCCACTGTGCCGCCTTGCTCTCCTCGGTCAACTGCTCCAGACGCGCCCGCTCTGCCGTCACATCTGCAACCGACAACTGATAGCCTAAAAGCCGCTTGCCCTGACAGACGATACGCTCTTTACATTCATAAGTCTTGTCCCGATAGACATAATCGCCCACACCGCCGTCCTGCACAAAGATCATATCCTTATGTTTCCAGAAGAAGTCATGGATATCCTCAAAATTGCAAAACTCCTTGCCATCCAGGAAAATATCCATCGCCATACCATTGGCATCGATCAATTCCAGGTTTTTATCCAGCAAAAACTGCGCCACACTGGAATTTGCAAAAGCATTCTGCTGCATGACCACGCTGGTCGCCACCAGACGATTGGCAAAGATCAGATATAAGATGATAAGACAACTTGCCAGACATACCACCAAGAGCAGGGAATGTCCCCGTGTTGATTTGACCTGCCAGGTACTGCCCACCACAGACGGCAGACAAATGGCGATAAACATAAGGGCATTCGTGATGCTGTCGCGTTTGGAAAAATGCTGTGTCTCATATGAATATAAGGCTCCCGCCGATACAAAAAGCGCGTTAGAGATCGTAAAGAAACGAAATGCCACCACATAGGTATCCGGCTGGTCGAAATGTAAAAATATCAGGATAAGTAAAACGATCAGATAAAGAAATAAGCCCACATGGATAGCGTGAGGCAATTTGATATGCAGATAATCGACCGCATAATAAGAGATAACGGTCGTCAGCGTCAGTATCAGTAGATTTTCCAACTGGGCAAAAAGACCTACGGCTCCCGTCAGCATCAAAACGATCCGATAAAAATCAAAGACGGCGATTACGCCTAAAAAGAGAGGCAAAAGACGATGTTCTCTGGAATACACATGATGCGCGATATAGGCAAATACCGTGACCAGTGTCACCAGCAAACATACCACTTGAAATCCAAATACCATCTAATTTGCCTCCCATCGGTTTATGATACGCTCGATCTCAGAACGTATGTAAACCGGCTTGTATGGTCTGACGACATAGCCCGCCACATTTAAGTCCTTGCATGCCATGATCGTCTTGGTGTCACAGAGTGCAGATACAAACATGATCGGCACACTCTCCTTTGTCATATCCATGACCCGCTTTGCCGCCTCGATGCCATCCATCTGCGGCATGTCGATATCCAACAGGATCAGATCCGGGTATGGATTCTTCTCTAAATATTTGATCAGTTGTGCGCCCGACTTCAAAAGCGTCACCTTGTAATCATCCTTTAAAATGTCATAGATCATCTGTAAATTGGTCTTCATATCATCCACCGCGATGATATGAACCTCCCGCTGATGCTTGATCATTTCCTTCCGCTCGGCCTCAGAAGAAGTAGAAACTTCCTGCTTGCCCTTTGGCGGTAAGATGGCGATCGACATATTGGCACGGTCAGACAGATCCAGTGTCGTGCCATCCAAAAGCCGCACGATCGGTCGCAGATTGTGGGCATCCGCATTCTCCTTGATCACACCGACCCTGCCATCGGACAATTCCACCTCGGTGCCCTTTGGATAAAGAGGGATGGAACGCAGCATGACCTCAACAACCTCCCGGTCAAAAAGGATCCCGCAACCGCCCATGAGATACTCTGCCGCTTCACACGGCGCATAAGGCTCTTTGTAAGGACGCTTGGAAACCAGCGCATCATAGACATCTGCCGCATGTAAGATCTTGGTAAAAAGAGTCTGCTCCTCACCCATGACACCATTAGGATAGCCTGTCCCATCGACATTTTCATGGTGAAAGAGAACCGCCACCTTGATCTGTGCAGAAAGGTCAAAACGATCCTTGATGAGTTCATAGGAAATGACCGGATGCTCCTGCATGCGCTTGTATTCTTTCTGGGTCAGACGCCCCGGCTTGTTGAGGATCTCCCCCGGGATGGCAAGTTTGCCCAGATCATGCAAAAGGGCTGCCGTGACCAGTTGTGCCATCTCTTTTTCATTCATGTGCATTTCCATGCCGATCACACCGCAAAAAACACCTACATTCACGGAATGTGCATAGGTATAATCGTCATAGGAACGCAGATCCAGCATATCCAAAGAAATCCTTCCCTTGGAAAGGATCTCTTCGACCAACTTTTCTGCCACGACCTTGCAGCCGTCAATATCTCTTTTTTCGATGCAATCCATGCCCTCCGCACGCAGTTGCGGCGAAATGGCATCCTCCACCTCAATGTCCTGTGTCAGTTCATCCTCGATGTAGATACCCGCATAGCCGTATTCGATCAGTTTTTCGATGTAATTGTCCGTCAGCAGGATATGACTGCCAACCAGCGTTCGCCCATTACTATCATATAGGCTGGTCGCCAGCTGCATCCCTGCTTTTGCTTCCGTCAGTGCGATGTATCTCATGTATATCTACTCCCTCAATACCGTAAAAAATTATCCTTCGATCAGATTGGCTTCTGCTCCGCGCATAACGATCTTTGGTCCGCCCTTTTTCGTCACATAGTCCTCTGTGATAATGACTTTCCCGATGTTGTCATCCTTAGGGATCTCATACATGATATCCAGCATAAACTCCTCTATGATGGCACGCAGGGCTCTTGCGCCAAGTTCTCTCTGCTTTGCCTGTTTTGCAATGGCATGCAGTGCCTCATCCGTAAACTCCAACTTGACCTCATCCAGTTCCAGTAACTTCTGATACTGCTTGATGATGGCATTCTTTGGCTCTTTCAGAATACGGACTAACATATCCTCATCCAGTGCCTCCAGTGAAAAGAGGATCGGCAGACGTCCCAGAAATTCCGGTATCATGCCAAAATTCTTGAGGTCTTCGACTGTCGCCTTCATCAGGATATTTTCTTCCTTGTCGTACTTATCCTTGAGATCTGCCATAAAGCCCATGGAAGATGCCTTGTTGAGTCTCTCCTTGATGATAGAATCCAGATCCGGGAAGGCCCCGCCGCAGATAAATAAGATATTCTTGGTATCTACGATGGTCATCGGCACCATGGCATTCTTGCTGCTGGCTCCGACCGGAACCTCAACCTCGGCTCCCTCTAGGAGTTTGAGCATGCCCTGCTGTACGGATTCCCCGCTGACATCACGCTGATTGGTATTTTTCTTCTTTGCCAGTTTGTCGATTTCATCAATAAAGATGATACCGCGCTCTGCCTTTTCCACATCATTGTCTGCTGCCGCCAAAAGTTTGGAAACAACGCTTTCGATATCATCACCGATATAACCTGCCTCGGTCAGAGAAGTCGCATCTGTAATGGCAAGCGGCACATCCAGGAGGCGCGCAAGTATCTTTACCAGATAGGTCTTACCACTACCGGTCGGTCCGATCATGAGCATATTGGACTTTTCGATCTCGATCTCATCCATGGTCCCGGTTGCCACACGCTTGTAGTGATTGTAAACGGCAACGGACATAACCTTTTTGGCGTATTCCTGTCCGACCACATACTCATCCAGTTCTGCCTTGATCTTGTGTGGTGGCGGAATATTCTTGATATCCAGCACAGGTGCTTCCTGCTTGTCTTCTTTCTTTTTCTTCTTTTTCAGACGCTGTGAGTTTGGCATGTTCGGCATGAAATCAGAAAGATCCGAAAGATTTACCATGCTGATATTTGGCATCTTGGAAAAATCAATGTTGTTTAAACTTGCATTGTCCCCACTGCCAAAGCCAAAACCTTCCATGGAATCAAAGGTCTTTTGCATACAGTCGTTGCAGATACAGATGTTATTTGGAATGTGGATCATCTTGCCGGCAACAGACTCCGGTCTGCGGCAGATATAGCAGATGTCCTCATAATCATCCTTTTTGTCGTTATTCGGATCTGCGACGCTTGGGTCTACCGTAGTATCGCCTGTCACTTCTACGACATCCGCATTCTTGTCTTCTTCTTCATCTATTACTTCTCGAAAATCATTATCGTGTTCTGACATATTTTTTCCTACTTTCTGTTTTTACTTATATTAGAGAATTATAAAACAAAAAAGGGGGAAACTCAACCGAGTTTCCCCATATTTGCATCTCTGTTATCGAATTTCTTCTATGTAATGGATCGAATCGTTCTGATTGAGTCCATTGATGAAGTCTGCATGCGAACATCGCTTGTTCAGATCGATCACGACCATAAGCACCGTGTCCTTGCCCTGTAAAGATTGCCGCTTCTGCTTGTCAACGGCAGCAATCTCGTAGCCATTCTTGGTCACATAATCATACAGCACCTCAATGCCGTCTGATTTATCCACTTCCAGATACAACTTAATCTTGGTGTTATGCTCATCCACATAATGGCTTAAAGCTGTCAGCACAGTCATAACGAAAGCGATGAAAAAGAAAGCCAGCAGGCTTCCTGCGATATATCCCGCGCCGATCGCTATGCCAAGACAGGCGGTCGTCCACAGACTTGCCGCCGTCGTCAATCCCTTGACGTAATTCTTTCCGGTTACAATGATCGTACCTACGCCGAGAAAACCAATGCCGCTGATGACCTGTGCCGCCAGTCGGGCAGGATCTCCCGTGCCATATGTCACAACCAGATATTCATCTGTGATCATGGCAATGGTGGCTCCCAGACAGACCAGCGCAAAGGTGCGCAGACCTGCGGGCTGCCCATGCGATCCACGCTCCAAGCCGATCAATCCCCCCAAGACCGTCGCAAGCGCCAGACGCACAAATACAGAGAGCAAATTAAACTGCTCTAAATATTGTAACATTTCCATGTCGTCCCCTTATTGTATATTGTCTTAGCCGACTACCTCTTTTGCGATATCCGGGTAGTTAGTGATGATAGCATCCACGCCGTACTGACAGCACATTTCCATATATGGTCTCTCGTTGACTGTCCATACGTTGAGTTTGAGTCCTTTTTCCTTGCACTCTTTGACAAATCCGTCATATTGCAGATTGTAAAGTGCAGGATGGAGTGCGTTGACACCGTGCTTTACGCCGTAAGACGGCATATCGATCGGACCGTCTGCATATAAAAATCCAACCTCTGCATCCGGCTTCAACTCGTGGATACGTGTCACTGTGTAATGATTGAAGGAAGAATAGCAAACGCGGTCTTCCATGCCCATTTCCTTGGTCAGGGCTAAGATCTTTTCCTCGATCTTTTCATAAAATACCACACCGGTCTTGATCTCAATGTTGATGAAAAGCCCGGTTGGCTTTAAGAGTTCAAACACTTCTCGCATGGTAGGGATATCAGCATGCTTATACTCCGGTTTGGTGCGGTTGTAATTGAATGCCCGCAATTCTTCCAAAGTATAATCCTTGACCCATCCCTTGCCATCGCTGGTACGGTCGATCGTCTCATCATGGATGACGACAATCTGGTCGTCCTTTGTCAACTGGATATCCAGTTCTACTCCGTCAGCGCCTAAATCTACCGCCTTCTGAAAAGCGGCAAGTGTGTTTTCCGGTGCATATCCGCTGGCTCCTCTATGCGCCCATACAAGTGGTTTTGTGCTCATTATGTATTACTTCCTCTCTCTTAATCTTCAAAATCAAATGCATCAATCCCCTGCTTGATACCTTCTCTGCTGTCGCCGTGTTTTACAAACTGCATGGTAATAAATGCGATCACCATAAAGACTGCGGCATATGGGAACAGCGCCTTGTAGCCGACATGCTCCATCAAAAAGCCTGCTACGATCGGTGTAACGATCTGTGCTGACATACTAAAGGTATAGTAATAGCCGGTGAACTTACCGATGTCACTTCCCTTACACATTTCCAGAACCATCGGCAGACTGTTGACATTGATGCCTGCCCAGCCAAATCCTACTAACAAGAAGAGAACATAGAGAACCGGGCTGAAGGTGTCACTCATAAGTGAAAATGCAAGTGCCACGATAAAACTGATCAGCATCAGGATGATACCACTCAAAATGGTCTTCTTACGTCCAATCTTGGCTGCGATAGAGCCGACCGGAACATAGGCTAAGATGGCGCCACCGGTTGCAACGGTAAGGCAAAGGGATGCCTGACCGGTCGTCATTTCCCATACGCTCTTTGCGTAAGTGGTAAACCATGTCTCCAAAGCATTGTATGCGAAGAACCAGAAAGCTACGGAAAGGAGTAAGAAGATCAGACTTCTCTTGACATCCTTTGGCAGTTCTGCATTACCGGACTCATCCTGTACTTCCAGATTCTCTTCCGGATGTGCAGCCTCATATTCGCGCATCTGCTTATTTAAGTCTACTTCATCTACCGTGATCATAACGATCATGACGGCTACGACCATGATACCTGCTACGATCAGAAAGATCGGGAAGTAGTTCTCATGCTCGCTCTTGGAATTCAAAGTCACACTGGCGATCACCAGATACATGATACCGCCCAGTGCTCCCATCAGATTGATGATGGCGTTGGCTCGGCTTCGCAGTGGCTTTGGTGTGATGTCCGGCATCAAAGCAACCGCCGGGCTGCGGTAGGTTCCCATGGCAACCAAAAGTGCTCCCAATACCCCAATAAAGAGTGCCAATTTGGCTGTCGACGGGTTCTCATAGTAAGAATTATCGATGAGTGGGATCAAAAGCATCAGGATGACTGCTGCGATCGTTCCAAACAGGATAAATGGCTTACGCTTGCCCCATTTGCACTTGCACCGGTCGGAAATACCACCAAAGAGCGGCAGTAAGAACAAGGCAAGTACATTGTCCGCTGCCATGATGGCACCGGAGATCGTCTCATTCATATGGAATGTGTAGGTCAGGATGATCGGAATGATGGCATTATACATCTGCCAGAATGCACAGATGGATAAAAACGCGAATCCGACCTGGACCGTCTTTTTTACGTTTAGTTTCATTTGTAAAAAACCCCCTTATTTTTTAATAATACACAAAGATTATACCATTTCGCCCCATGTGGGTAAAGTAAAAAGAACGTTAAATAATAGCCATAGTTTCCATCCCGGAGTTGTAACTTTTTTCCCATCATGCTAGAATTTAGATAGAAATTTTCAGATGCGGGGTTTTACTATGTATATTCAACTAAACGGACAGATATTATCTTATGAAAAAGAGGGAGAAGGCAGCCCCATCATTTTTTTGCACGGCAATGGAGAAACACACGCGATCTGGGATCGCATGATCGCAGAAATGTCCATGGATCATACGGTTTATGCCATCGACAGCCGCGGACAGGGTGAAAGTGCCACCCCAAAAGAATATCATTATAAAGATATGGCAGCAGACGTCATCTGCTTTATCGAGTCCTTACATATTGAAAAGCCGGTCTTGTGCGGCTTTAGTGACGGCGCCATCATCACACTGCTCGTAGCCTTAAAACGCCTGGATCTGCTTTCCGCCATTGTTCTGTGCGGAGCCAACCTGAGCCCTAAGGGTCTGACCGGCTCTGCCAGACGCGAGATCAAATCTCTTTACAAAAAGACAAACAGTCCACTGGTGGAAATGATGCTGTTAGAGCCGGACATTGCGCCGGACAAATTGCGTTCCATCAACCTTCCTGCTCTCGTCTGTGCTGGCAGCAAGGATATGATAAAGCCCAAGGAGACCCAGACGATCGCCGATCACCTGCCACAGGCGACCCTGCATATCTTTGAGGGCGAGACACACGGCTCTTATGTCGAGCACACCGATAAACTCGCTCCGGTCTTACGCAAGTTTTTGTAGGGTTTTCATTTAAGACAAAAGGGAAAATCCCATAACGGCAATGCCCAGGACAACCAGAATGATCCCGGTTACTCGGTTTAAAGTCTTTGGCTTTGCCTTATTTGCAAAAGTGGCAGCGATCCGCGCCCAGATCAGGGTAAAGACAATGCAGAGGATCCACACGGTCACGTCCGGCAAGCCACCGATCGCAAAATGTGATACTGCCCCGGTCAGTGCTGTAAATGTCATAATGAACACACTGGTGCCTACGGCGGTCTTTAATTCATAACCCAAGACAGATGTCAGGATCAGAAGCATCATCATGCCGCCTCCTGCGCCGACAAATCCACAGATAAAACCGATCAAAACGCCACAGATGATCGACTGGATCACACGTTTTTTCGGTGAAACACTCTCCATAGATTCTTTTGTCGTCATGACCGGTCGGACAATAAATTTTATTCCCAGTAAAAAAGTCATAAAGACAGAGAAATTTCCCATGGTTTTCGATGGTACCAAACTGGAAATGTAACTTCCCACGACCGTAAAGAGCAGAACGCTTGCCATCATGATCAAGCCATTTTTTATGTCCAGATTCTTGTGTTTTCCGTAGGTGTAGGCAGAAATTGCACTCGCCAAGACATCAGACGATAAAGCAATGCCGACTGCCATATAGGGGTCTATCCCCAAAAATGTGATCAGCATGGGGCTGATGACCGCGGCTGCACTCATCCCCGCAAATCCGGTTCCGAGCCCCGCTCCCATTCCCGCAAAAAAAGTAACTAAGATCGTAAGCAACAAATTCATCTTTACGCTTCCTCCTCAAGTATATAATCAAGATTTTCTTCCATTTTTGTCATACTGCCTAAAAGGATATCCCTTGTCTCTTCATCAATCCCCGCAAATAAAAGTGCAACAAAATTCTGCTGCAATTTTCTTCCCTGTGTGATGATCTCATCGGCTTTGGATGTGCATAAAAGTTTCGTCTTGCGACGATCCTCTGCCACTTCCTGTCGCACCAGATAGCCTTCCCTCACCAGTCGGTCTACATTGACCGATACCAGATTTGCTTTCAATTTTCGGATCTCAACAATATCACGGGCAGTTGTAAACTCCGGGTTATTTGCCAGAAACATAAGAATATCCAGGGCTGTCTGCGTCAAATGCCACTTCTTGCACAAAGGTTTGCAAAGTGCCATATATGCAGTGTCCACTTTTCTGCTGAATTCAAGTCCTGTTTTCATATGCATTTCCTTTCAAAATTGAATTGTTCATTCTTGAAGTATTTTAAGAAAATTACCTCCTTTTGTCAAGATGCATATTTTCATTGTCTCATAAAAAAGGTACTCTGCATCCTACAGAGTACCTCAAATAAAAACCTATATTATTATGTAGGGAAGATAACTTCCCGCTCCTACTTGGCTGCAATGACATCCTTCATATCATAATGTCCTGCCAATTTGCCTGCTAAGAACTTGGCTGCCTCTACAGCACCTTTGGCAAATACGCTCTTGGAATATGCCGTATGCTTGAAGGTGATGACCTCGTCCATACCGGCAAAGATGACCTCATGCTCGCCCACAATGGAACCGCCACGCACAGCAGAAATACCGATCTCTTTCTTTTCACGCTTCTTGCGCTCCTGAGAACGGTCAAACTTGTAAACATAGGAGTTGTCCAACTCCTCGTTGATAGCATCTGCAAGTGCCAGTGCCGTACCGCTCGGTGCGTCCAGTTTCTGGTTGTGGTGCTTTTCTACGATCTCGATATCAAATCCAGCCTCCGCAAACACATCGGTTGCCTTTTTCAAAAGATCCATCAAGGTATTGATACCCAGTGACATATTAGCAGACTTTAAGACTGCTACGTTTTTCGATACTTCCTCTACACGGGCAAACTGCTCGTCCGAAAGTCCGGTCGTGCAAAGTACCACCGGTGTCCCTGTCGTCTCACAATAATCTAAGAGTGCATCAACTGCCTTGGCATTGCAGAAATCAATGACAACATCTGCTTTGACATCACACTCTGCCAGGCTCTTATAGACCGGATAGTCGTTTGGCAGGCTGTCATTTAAGTCAATGCCTGCTACGATCTCAATATTTTCATCTTCTTTGCAAATGGCTGTAATGACCTGACCCATATGACCATTACAGCCATGCATAATCGCTTTTACCATGCTTAAAATCTCCTCTTCCGTTATCTAGTCTGCCCGATTACAGCAGTCCGTATTCTACCATTGCCTGCTTTAAGACAGCCGCATTAGCATCTGACATTTCGCAAAGTGGCGCACGCAGAGAACCAACTTCCATGCCAAGCAGGTTCAGAGCACGTTTTACAGGGATCGGGTTGACCTCGCTAAAGAGTGCATCAACGAGCGGCAAAGACTTCATCTGTAATTCTAAAGCCTTTTCACGGTCGCCAGCCATATAACTTGCACACATATCATGTGTCTGCTGTGGTGCAATGTTGGCAATAACGGAGATCACACCGATACCGCCGATCGCCATCAACGGTACAACAAGTCCGTCCTCGCCGGAATAAAGGTCCAACTTGCCGTCACACAGGTACATAGTCTTGGATGCCTGTGCCATATTGCCGGTTGCTTCCTTTAAGCCTACGATATTTTCATTCTCGCGAACCAGCGTTGCCACGGTCTCCGGCTGGATATTGCATCCGGTACGTCCCGGTACATTGTAAAGAATGATCGGCAGTTTTGTCTCTGATGCGATCTGGCTGTAATGCTTGATCAAGCCTGTCTGTGTTGCTTTATTGTAATACGGTGTCACGATCAGTGCACCGTCTGCACCGTCTTCCTCTGCTTCCTGGGTAAGCTGGATCGCTGTCTTTGTGCAATTAGAACCGGTCCCTGCCACCACCGGAATACGATGTCTGGTAAACTCCACTGCCGCGCGGATCACGTTTCTGTGTTCTTCCATGGATAAGGTCGCGCCCTCGCCTGTCGTTCCGGCGATGACGATACAGTCCGTGCCACCTTTTACATGAAAGTCAATGAGTTCTTCCAGTTTATCGTAGTTTACCTCTAAATTATCCTTCATCGGTGTAACGATTGCAACTCCTGAGCCTGTAAAAATAGCCATATTCTTCTCCTCCTTTATACAGTATATGCGACCTGTTTGCCTCGTGAAACAATGCATATATGTTTTATCTCTATCTTGTCATAAGGTCTTGCACATAAAAGACCAGCTCTAAGGAGCTGGTCAATACATACGCATCCATGATAGCTCCCCATCTCTTACGAGATGACAGTCACAAGCCTATTAAACTTGCGCCCAAGAAAACATCCGCAGAAGACGTATCCTTTCGGCGTGCCTCCCTTTCCTTCACACTCCACTGTGCCTGCCACATCCTGTGAATTACTAATGAATTACGCAACCTCTACCTTTTTATATAATACTTTTAAACTATAGCATTACGCTATTACCTTGTCAATAAATATCGACGGTTCAGACTTTCTCCGGTACGATATTTAAAATGTTGTCTGCCATATCAAATACACGCGGTAATGAATCCCTGCCTGTCAGTATCACATCTGTGTATAAGGACTTTGCCTGCAAGACCTCTAAGATCTGATCTTCCGTTGCCATGCCTTCCTTTACCAGTCCTAAGACCTCATCCAGAACCAGCATATCGCACTGTCCGGTCACAAGGGCTTTTTTTGCAAAATTCAAGCCATTTTGGATGTTCTGCTTCTGCTCCTGCTTTTCTGCCTCATCCAGCGCATCAAATCCCTCGCTGCAACGTTCAAAGCGAAAGACCTTGACCTCCGGCTCCAGCCTTGTCAGATATTCCGTATCCAGTTGTCCTTTCATGAACTGCACCACATAGGCACTCTGTCCGTTACTTGCCTTGCGGATGGCATTGCCAAGTGCTGCAGATGTCTTTCCTTGTCCCTCTCCGTAATAAATCTGAATAATACCCTTATCCATAATTCCTCCTACGACGGTTGAAATTTAAAAATACATCACCAAGTGCACTCAGTTTACCACAGATTGTAAAATATGGCAATTATGTGAATTTTTAGTCCAATTCTTCAATCTTGCATACAGATACCTCATATGCAATTCTGCGTTCTGCCTCGTCCTCCGATAATTTCTTTACATATTCCCGGCTTTGGATACGACCGATCACGCTGACATGACTACCGATCTCAAATGTCGTGGCATAACGGGCATTTCTGCCCCAACAGATGCATGGAATGTAATCTGATTTTCCATAAGAGCGGTTAACTGCCACCAGAAGATCTGCGATCTCCCGTCCCAGCGGCGTTTTACGATAAACCGGGGCTTTGCACACATAGCCATCCAGTGTGATGTAATTGCTCTTTCTTTCCTCATCCTCGTTTTCCATATATTCATCTACAAATTCAAGTTCCCTGACAAAGACAGATAAGATCAATCTGTTCTTTGTTTCTTCATGGCGATTATACGAGCGAAATTGTCCCGTCACATGGATCTTTTCACCAATATAAGACTGTGTCGTGTCAATTAATCTTTCAGATACCATGAGTGGAATGTAATCTGCATAATTGCTCAGACGGTTCACGGCTACTTCCACCACAAAAAAACCTTCCCCATACACCTCATGACTGTAAGAAAAATCCGAAACAATTTCTCCCACGATTGATACCTGATTGTTTTCTAACACTTTATCTGCCATTTGATTAGCCTCTCCCTTCTTTTGGATCTTTCAATCTTTTCTCCATTATGGTTTACCATGTGCAAGGTAAAAAGTGACAGGCATTTTGTCGATAAACTTGTAAATCCCTAAATTTGTGGTAAACTAGTACAGTATGTGTAAATTTGTATTATATTAAGGAAAGACCTTATAGAAAGAAGGATGACATGAAGCAATCAAGAGATGACATTCGTAACATTGCCATTATCGCTCACGTCGATCATGGTAAGACGACACTTGTAGATGAATTATTAAAGCAAAGCGGTGTGTTCCGTGCCAACCAGGAAGTTGCGGAACGCGTGATGGATTCTAACGATATCGAGCGTGAGCGTGGTATCACCATTTTATCCAAAAACACAGCCGTTTATTATAAGGATACCAAGATCAACATCATTGACACACCGGGACATGCAGATTTCGGTGGCGAGGTAGAACGTGTCCTTAAAATGGTAGACGGCGTTGTCCTAGTCGTTGATGCCTTTGAAGGTGCTATGCCACAGACCAAGTTCGTGCTCATGAAGGCACTGGATCTGGATCTGCCGGTTATCGTATGTATCAACAAGATCGACCGACCGGAGGCAAGACCGGACGAAGTTATTGATGAGGTATTGGAACTTTTCATGGATCTAGATGCCTCTGACGAACAACTGGACTGTCCATTCGTTTATGCTTCCGCAAAGGAAGGCTTTGCTGTCTTAAATCTGGACGACGAAAGAAAAGACATGGTTCCTTTGTTTGAGACCATTTTAGATTATATCCCGGCACCAACCGGTGATCCTGACCTTGGTACACAGGTTCTGATCAGCACGATTGACTACAATGAATATGTGGGACGTATCGGTATCGGAAAGGTCGACAATGGTTCCTTGCGTATCAACCAGGAAGTTGCCGTTGTCAACCATCATGAGCCGGACAAGTTAAAGAAAGTCCGCATCAATAAGTTATATGAATTTGACGGTCTGGAAAAGGTTGACGTCGAGGAAGCCCGCATCGGTTCTATCGTTGCCGTATCCGGTATCGCGGACATTCACATCGGAGATACCATCTGCAACCCTGACGATCCAAAGCCGATCCCATTCCAGAAGATCTCTGAGCCGACGATCTCTATGAACTTTATCGTCAATGACAGCCCGCTCGCCGGACAGGAAGGTAAATACGTTACCTCCCGTCATATCCGCGATCGTCTGTTCAAGGAATTAAACACGGACGTTTCCCTGCGTGTAGAAGAGACCGATTCTCCGGATGCTTACAAGGTTTCCGGACGTGGAGAACTGCATTTGTCCGTTCTGATCGAAAATATGCGCCGTGAAGGTTTTGAATTTGCCGTATCTAAGGCAGAGGTACTTTATCACACCGATGAGAACGGCAAGAAATTAGAGCCAATGGAGCGCGCTTATGTCGATGTACCGGACGAATTTACCGGTGCCGTTATCGAAAAACTCAGCCAGCGCAAGGGTGAATTGCAGAACATGACCCCGATCACCGGCGGCTACACACGAATCGAATTTTTGATTCCTGCAAGAGGTCTGATCGGTTATCGTGGCGAGTTCATGACCGACACCAAGGGAAATGGTATCATCAATACGATCTTTGAAGGCTACGCACCATACAAGGGCGACATTGCTTACCGTAAGCAGGGATCTCTGATCGCCTTTGAGTCCGGCGAATCCGTAACTTATGGTCTGTTCTCTGCCCAGGATCGTGGAACCCTCTTTATCGGACCTGGCGAAAGAGTCTATGCCGGTATGGTCATCGGATCTTCTTCCCGTGCGGAAGACATCGAGTTGAATGTCTGCAAAAAGAAGCATCTGACCAATACCCGATCTTCTTCTGCGGATGAAGCACTGACACTGGTTCCACCAAAAGTCCTTAGT
The DNA here is from genome assembly GCF_014287435.1 of Roseburia lenta. Classification (GTDB taxonomy): domain Bacteria; phylum Bacillota; class Clostridia; order Lachnospirales; family Lachnospiraceae; genus Pararoseburia; species Pararoseburia lenta. The sequence continues at coordinate 474,680 of NZ_JACOPG010000003.1, read as the reverse complement.
CTGGAACAGGCGCTGGACTTCATCGATACGGATGAACTGCTTGAAGTAACACCGGAAAGCCTGCGTATCCGCAAGCGTATCCTGGATCCTACTTTAAGAAAGAGAGCCAACTTTAATAAAAAGTAAGGAAACGAAATAAACGCGCTGGGTTGATAGATTTCTATCAGCCCAACGCGTTTTTTATTTATTCTCCACCGTATCATTTTGCCAACAAACAGGTTGGCTACTTTTATCCTTTTTCTTCATCTACCACGCACCATCTTGAAAAGTCAGCACATATGTTTCTCCCGGAATCAAGTCATAAATTGTCAATGAATCATCCGTAAATTTATCTCCGGTTCCAAGTGCTTTGTCTATAAAAATTTGACCAGAATCTACCACATATCCATTTCCGTCACATAACTGGTAATCTATCATGTCATAGCCCAAACTCGTACGACTTCCAAATGTCTTTTCTCCAGATATACTAAAAGTAATACCTGCCATCATATCAGATGATGTACTATATGTTACATCCGTGATCATAAGTTTTGCTTTCACAGAGCCATCCCAATCCTTTTGGCATATTTCTTGTGGCAATTCCTGTACATCTATCGTTATTTCTTTCGTTGGCAGGTTATATGCCTCGCAACGAACCTCGTCAAATACATAATCACTTCCACTAACCGTAAAATAGACCGTACCATTCTCTGAACTTCCTTCTGCCATTTCATCTGTGCCAATTCTAACATCAGCCAGAAAATGTTCACCAGCCGCCTTGCTGTCATAGGTTCCGAAATCTGATTTATCAAATGCCTTCTTTCCCTCATAAACAACCTGACCATTCTCATTTTCTATTCGAATACTAACTTTTCCGGATGCCGCAACTTCTCTTTCTTTCGTATCACATAGCGCGAAGAAGAGACTATAATCATCTGTGCTGTCATTATATTGAAAAGACCAGTTTGCTAATGTATTCACACGATGTGAAGAAATCTTTCCAATGGCTATCACCAGCACCACTACAATGATGATCCCTATGATTACCTTCACTTTCTTTTTCATTCGCATCCCCATGTCTCCTTTAATGCTGCAACTCGGTCATACCACATATTAATTTCTAAAAATGTTTCTTTTAATGATGATGGCACTTTTTGCAAATCTACTTTTATCATATTTGTCAGAAAATATTCCATTTCTTTTTTGCTGCTGTAAAAAAAAGAAACTATGTGATTATCCTTCGAAAAGTTAAAGTAATTTAAAGTTCCCACTTTAATACTTTTCTGAATGTCTTTATATATTTTATTGTCCTCCTCCCACGTTCCACACCACTTCTGCTTTTCTTTCCACTCAATTTCATATGCAGCATCCAGCATGGAAACCACTTTTTTATATGTTTTTTCATTATGTTCTAAAACACGTTTTGCCAGAAATTTTGCCTTTTTTTCTTCATGCAGACATGTCAACATTCCTAACAATTCACCGCAAAAAGGATATATATATGTATTTTTCCACTTCTGACAATTTTCAACTTCAAATTCCTGAGAGAAATAATCCAAAATATCTAATGGCGCACCGGCGATCATCCTGACATAATCTTCGCTATAATATTGGTATGCATTATCTCTATCGTTATAAAATGTTACCCGGTGTAAAAAAGGAGTTTCTCTGGCCAAAAATTTGTCTAGAATACCATAATCCTTATTCTCCAATGCAAGCGTTAGAATTTGCGTTCTTAACTGATCATCATATTTCACCTGTAATGGTACAGCATTATCCATGTCCCATGGAGCACGCTTTTCTATGCTTGTTCCACCACCATATGAATAACCAAATTGACGATATTCACTATTATCTACAAGCCATATAAATTCTTCATCCAACAACCACTTAATAAATGGATAATTTTTAAACTCTATTGCATAGTCAATCACGGTTTTTCCATACTCATCACTATTCAAAAACAGTTTATCTTCACGCTTCATGTAACTAGACCATAATTCTTCATCTTGTGAAAAAGCAATGTCATAATTTGTCATATGACCAGATATCGGAACACGCCTTTCTCCTGCGCTTAATATTTCTTCGCAGGATACCCCCAGTAAATCTGAAAAAATCAACATATCCTCCATCTGTATTCCATTTTGTCCATTACAAATCTGTGATAGTCGGTTATTCATTCTATTGAGTTCCACATCATCTGGATCAGTGCATCCCATCATTTTCAGACATGCCTTGCCAAATTGTCTGTTTGAGGGATATTGATTTTCTTTCACTAATTTTTTTAAATATGCGCCCACCTTTTTCTTATCTACGATATAATTCATCTTTAAACCTCCCTTCGTTCTACTAATAGTCTAAATGAACTTTTTTCGTCTGACTATCCATTAATTTATGTACATGAAAAGCATATGTCTTCACAGTTATGTTTTCATGTATGCTTTTTGCATATATCAACTATATTTGACTTATATAAAAAAAGGAAGATCCCGCGGATCTTCCTCTTCATCATATATAATATTGTTCTGCGCAAACTCTGAATCGTTCAAATAACGGTATATATTCATTTACAATTATCGAAAATTCCGCTGTAGCCAAACTGCCATCATAGTCATGTGCTAACTGATTTCTAATGCGGAGCATCTGCATCCATTTATCATCATCAATCAAACGATTGGTAAATGCCTGCTGCAAGGTATCGCGGGGTGATCCGATTGCGAAATCAAGGATTCCCAATTGCTTTACCAATATATCTTTCATTACTTTCCATGAAATGTCAAAAGTGAGATTAAAATTCATGATGGTTCCTTCCAACACAAAATCTTCATTTGGATTTGCCTGCTTGCTTTTTTTTAAATTATCCAGACATTTACAAAATGTACGATAACGATTAATATATTTGTTTTCCATACTTACGAATATCCTCCAACAAGAACTCATTGTTAATACTATTATAATCGAAAATATCTATCTTTCGCAATGTATCAATCTGCTCCAAATCTTCTTCCAATTTTGTTATATTATCACAATCGTACACCACAAAATCAATATCACTCGTAGGTACTGCTGTTCCTGTCGCGAATGATCCAAATAAATCTAATCGTTTGCATCCATGTTTTTTGCAAATAGTTGCAACATGATCAATAACTTCCGCTATTGGCATTGTGTTCATATAACTAACTTCCTCCATGCTTTTCACAGCGTCCTATGAAAAATACTTTTCTTTTATGATGTCCACCGGCATTTCCTGTCCTGTCCACAGTTCAAAAGATGCTGCTCCCTGGTACAAAAGCATATACATACCATTGGATGTTTTACATCCTGCTGCCTTTGCTTCGCGCAGAAGTCTCGTCTCCTTTGGATTGTAGATGACATCAAATACGAAAAGATCCGGTTGGAACATTGTCGTATCTGTAATAATGGTTGCATCCGTCTTTGGAGCCATGCCAACCGATGTACCGTTGACAAGAATCGCACTGTCCGCAATGGCTGCGCGAAGCACCTCTGGGTCTTCATAATCATGCAGCGTCACTTTACACGTGGTACGCTCATTCAACTGGTTCACAATATCCTGCGCACGCTCCCAAAAAGCATCCTTGATATTAAATACCTGAATCTCAGCCACACCATCAAGCGCTGCCTGCACCAAAATAGCTGTTGCAGCTCCGCCGGCACCAAGAAGTGTCATCTTCTTTCCAATGATATCTACACCCTTGTCCTTAACAGCACGCATAAAACCTACGCCATCCGTCGTATATGCAGTCAGTACACCATCCTCATTAACAATGGTGTTGCATGCACCGGAAATCTCAGATGCAGGCGAAAGCTTATCTGCTAATTTACACATAATATTCTTTCCCGGCATCGTAATATTCCAACCTCGCGCTCCCATGGTACGAAGTCCCTCTACCGCCTGCGGCATCTTCTCTTCCGGCACATCAAACGCTAAGTACGCGTAATCCAATCCCAACTGCTTACATGCTTCATTGTGCATTGCCGGCGATATACTGTGTGCCACCGGGCTTCCAAGCAAACATAAAAGCCCTGTATGTCCTGTAATCTCTTTTCCCATCTTTTTTCCTCTTTTCTATATGTTGTAGTTTATTCTCGTATCAACAACATCATGTGCTACTGATTGACCTTTGTAATGATTTCCTCACAAATATCATAGACGCTCTTACCATCGGTAGCAATGACGATATCAGCAGCTGCTTCATAAGCTTCCCGGCGCTTTTCCATCAGTTCTGCAATATAATCTACGTTCTTATTATTTTCCAGAAGTGGCCTGTCATGGCTATGCTTGACATGTTCTAAAATCGTCTCCGGGTTGGCTGTAAGAAGCACTACCTTACCACTCTTTTTCATCTCATCCACATTCACCTGGCGCATCGGTACACCACCGCCGCACGACACGATCATGTTCTTTTTTTCGCGACTTTCTCGCAAAAACGCAGTCTCTTCGTTACGGAAATATTCCTCTCCGTGTAGCTCAAAAATCTCTGATATACTCATACCATTGCGTTTTGCAATAATCTCATCCATTTCCACCACATCCATGGCGAACATACGCTGTAAAGCCTTTGAAACTGTACTTTTTCCAACGCCCATAAAGCCAATCAGAAAAATATTAAAATCTAACTTCTCCAAATCTTTCATTTTTCAAGTCCTCTGCCTTCTTTTATGTAAAATCACAGATATCTATATGACTTCACGAATTTCTTCCATCATAACGTATGGCAGGTCTGAATTCAAGTACTCTTTGACTTTAAAGTGATAAAGTCATTTTTTATCAAAAGGCAGTTGCATTTATGCAAAACAACGAGTACATTCATTATAGTTAGGTTTTACATGCATATTATAGTAGGAGAATACATTATGAATCCTGTAAAAGTAAAAAATATCGAAATCGGTACTGGAATGCCAAAGATTATCGTTCCCATCGTCGGTGTGACAAAGGAAGAAATTCTTACTACAGCACGTTCCTTTCATACCATTCCACTTGATGTAGTAGAATGGCGTGCTGATTGGTTTGAGGGCGTCTTTGACTTTACGCAAGTAGAAGATGTATTAAAAGAACTTCGTAACATCCTTGGTGAAACACCACTGCTCATGACTTTCCGGACTTCCGCAGAAGGTGGCGAAAAATCTATTTCCGTTGATGCCTATAAAGAATTAAATATTCATGCGTCCCAAACCGGTAATGTCGATCTTATTGATGTTGAGATTTTTATTGGTGATGATACAGTATCCGAAATCATTGCCGGTGCGCACGCTGCTGGTGTAAAAGTCATTGCTTCTAATCATGATTTTTACAAAACACCTTCCAAAGAGGACATCCTCCAGCGTCTATGTAAAATGCAGGACATGGGGGCTGATATCCCCAAAATCGCTGTCATGCCACAAAGCAAAAAAGATGTTTTGACACTCCTCTCCGCAACAGAAGAAATGACACGCTGTCATGCCACAAGTCCAATTATAACCATGTCTATGGCAGATACCGGTGTCCTCAGTCGTCTCTGCGGTGAGGTATTCGGTTCCTCCATGACATTTGCCGCTGCCAATAAAATTTCTGCCCCTGGTCAAATGGATGTGGATGACGTAAATACAGTGCTTACTCTGCTGCATAATGCTATACAATAAAAAATATCTACGGCACATATAAAGCATATAAAAAAGAAGCCTCGCGGCTTCTTTTTTTATTCTCCCGGATGACTGGAGATTACTTTTCCGGTATTCCACAAGTCTGCAGCGCGCTGTGCTGCATCTTCGCGTTTTGCTTCTTCTTTGTAATCAATATTTACAGAACGGCTGCCACAGTCCATACATGCTACATAAAAGCTGTTGCCATTCTCCTCTTCCAACAATCCTGCGCCTCCGCAGATTGGGCAATCCTGTAATTCAACCTTATCAAAAATATCCATTTTGATGCTCCATTCCTTATTTATTCTCTGTGAGTTCATCAATCAGTTCGATGGACTCCTTAATCATATTATCACAATGTACCTTTTTCTCGCCACCTTTTCTGGCATTTTCCTGCAATAACGCCGCACAGTCTGTCAATCCATCATGCATACCTGCCATACGTTTGCGATATTCTCCAACAACTTTTGGCGAATCTATGCCCATAGCGCCTAACACCATCAGTCCACTTGTGATTGCTCCACAAGTACCACCGCATTTCATGCCACCGCCAAAATTGCAGCCGATGGCCGCCGCCTGTTCCTCATTCATGCCAAGTTCATCTGCGTAGACACGCATGATGGTCTGTGCACAGTTATTTACCATTGGCATCTCGTTTCTTAACTCCATTGCTTTATCTACATGTTGATTCATATTTTATCCTCCATTTAGTATAGATGCACTTTTCGATTTTATACAAGTATAACACGAGCAAAACACTTTCCCTTGTTCAAAATCAGAAACCTCACAACACCTCTACCATGAAAGCGAAAAAATGCTGAGCCACCAAAAAAAAGGCAGCTCAACTATATAAGTGAAATTATGAAATTTTAGTTTTCAGCAACAATCTTCTTGTAATGTGCTGTTTCTGTATAAAGTTCATCCTTAAGTGGGTTCTTCTTATTCTTGCGAATAACGTATACCTGATAGATGAAAAGACCAGCGTTACTTGCAAGTGCAAGGAAGCTTACGATAAAGAATGCTGTTGGATTGTGTGTTGTTGGTACTGGTGCTACGCGATCTGCGAAAGTAGGTACTGTCATGATAAACATAATCCAAAGTGCCAATGTCTGTGCTCTGTGCTGTAACCAGCATCCTCTCTTGATGAAGAATGAAGGAATAGTACAAGACAAAAGAAGCAACATTCCACAGTATACAGAATGGTCTGAAATACAGTTGTATGTATATGCAAAGTTCCACAAATCATAGGTCAAAATGTAGATCCAGTCCATATCTGGCCACATCATATCACGAGATTTTTCTTTTGATACGAAGATTCCTGACCAACCACAGATCAATAAGATATTGAAGATACCTGCAATACCATTCATTACGTTCCAAGGTCCGGAAATAGTCCATAAGTTGTCAACGTATCCGCCTTCTGTCAATCCCCATGAGAATACCTGGAAATCACGCATAACTGCTTCGCAGATATTTGCTGCCAAAATAATTGGTGGGAAGTACATAGCAAACTTGCTGTGCTCAATCTTTGGACAGAAACGAATCAACATAAAGCCGACACAACCTGCCAGTGCAGAGTAAGTCTTAACCCAGTTAAACCAGTTACCTGTTCCATATTCATTACCCGGTGCAGCTGTTGTAGGCCAGATTGCAATGGTAAGCACCAATGGTACAATAACAAATAATAAGATTCCTCCCCATTTTTTTGTTCTGCCCAGTTCATTAAAAGCGATCAGTGCTAATAAAACAAACGCCATAAAGCCCCAGGTCTTTAAATCCGGTACATTGTACAAAATACCCATACCAAACCCCTCCTTAATAATTTCTGCACACTTTGTGCATTTTTATGTTATTATTATATAGACATATGGGCGAATAAAACAATCGCCAACCATCATACAAATGAGTAGAAATGCACAGCCTGTACCATTTCTGTGCATTAACTTTGGGGGAGTTTTTATCATGGAAGGAAAAAAAGCACGAAAAACAGACAGACGCATCGAAAAAACAAAACAAGCAATGCGCCATGCTTTCGTAGAATTACTCAAAAAAAAGCCTTACAATGCAATCACAATCTCAGAATTGACACGTGAAGCAGATATTGACCGGCGGACTTTCTATTTGCATTATGAATGTATTGAAGACCTCGTTTCAGAAATGCAGCAACTTGCACGTAACATGATTGCAGAACAGTTAAAGAATTGTGAAAACGTACAGCTCGATACATTATTTGATGGGCTGACCAATGTCGTGCGGGACAAAATGGATTTTTACCGCGTGATCTTTACAGAGCCAAGCTGCTCTGCCTTTTTCGAGGATGGTGTCGCTGCCATCAAATACTGTATCCTCGCATCCAATCCGGACAGTACACTTTCGGATCAGCAAAAGGAGTATTATACCGAATACATAGCCAATGGCATCATGGGACTGTACGCCTACTGGTTCCGCCAGAACAACCCGGAATTGTCCTTAGATGCGTTTACCGAAATGGCAAAAGCATCCATGACGGAAAGCATACGCCTGATCCGCCATGGATGATCTTAGCATCCTAATTACTCTGTTACTTTATATAATTCCACATAGTCTACATTTGGTACCGAATACCCTATCACTGTCCAAGTGATCGTATTCGTCCCCGCCTGCAGATCTACCTGCAATGGACCATATGTAGCGAACTGATTATATTTCAAAACACCACTACCCAGAATTTCTATCTCCGATACATCCGTTTCCACGCCGTTGACCTGCATATTGATCTGCTTACTTAACGCCACATCTTTCCCAATCAGATTTGTACTTGCCAATGCCATAGTCAAATCATAGGTTCCTGCCTCCGCTACATCAAATGTCCATGTTGCCACATTGCCTTTCTTGGACAGATTGCAGAGCACATATCCCTGACTTGCACCATCTGCTTTTTCCGTAAACCCGGCATTCTTGACAGACTTGCCCTTAACCTTTGCTATCTCACCCTCAATGTGTATGCTTTCCGATGTGCCCACCTGCCTAGAGAATGCACTGGATGCCATTTTCATATGGATAATGTCTCTCACACACGCTCGCATGGCTGTACCAAAGGCTACCGGATTTTCTTTATACTCCTGCTTCATCGCCTTTTTGATAGATAAAAACTGGACTGCATAAATACCTGTCAGATTTGCATCATTCTGCGCATATGTCGCCTGTAAAGGATTCATATAACTTCCATACAGACCATGTACGGAAAAGTCTGAGATCACATAATCGGAATAGCCCCACTCTGTACGCAAAAGATCCTTTAACAGTACATCATTTCCGCCGCACCAGGTCTTTCCCAAACGGCTGTAAGCAGACATGACACCTCTTGCTCCGCCTTCCTTGATCGCTATCTCAAAAGGCTTTAGGTATATCTCCCGTATCGTCTGTTCATCCGCCCAGGTCAAAATCCCCCAGCGGTTTTTCTCCTGCTCATTTAAGACCAGATGTTTTACTGTAACTGTCAGGTTTTGTGACTGCGCCCCCTGCACAATGGCACTTGCCATCTTTCCGCAAACGATCGGATCTTCGGAAAAATACTCAAAATTTCGTCCGCCCTTTGGATTTCTATGTATATTTGCCGTCGGTGCATACCAGATATTTGTACCTATATTTTTTGCCTCGATACCACAGCGCACGCCATGTGCATAAGCAAGATCTACATTCCATGTGCAGGCAAGGCACACTCCCGCCGGCCATGCCACACCGGAGTCCCGATACAAAAGACCGCCTGCTCCTTTTACGGAAGCCGGTCCGTCATTATCATTTGTCTTTGGGATTCCCAGACGATCTACGCCCGGTGTCTTATAGCCGCAGTTACAGATCAGATCGATCATCTCATCCAAAGTCAACTGATCTAAAAATACCTCCTCTAATGATGGATCCACAGCCACTTCCTGCAGCATGATCTTATCCTCATAAATCGCTCCGATCGTCGGTGCCACGGCATCCGCATCCGTTTCCGGTGCTACAGCAGCATCCATATCACTGATATCAACCGGACAGGTCTCATTGACAGGTGTGGTCGGATAAGTCCCCACCGGATCCATTCTTGACAGAACCGTCATCTGATCACAGAAAGCATCCGAAAATAAATTCTTGATCTCTGCACCGGATACTTCATCCGTTTTCTTTACCAGTTTTTCCCCAAGTGCATAAGAGAAATCACACTCACTATCTTTTACATCATGTGCCACACGCACCGTATAATCACCGGCATCTAAAATATATGCCTGTTCGCCGTCAGCATCATAAGAAGAACAATCCCATATGTCAAAGGTTGCCGTATAGCGTGCACTTGCTCCCGGCTCCAGAAGATCCGTTTTGACAAAAGCCACCAACTGTGTCGCCGTTTTTTCCACACCTCCTGCCTGATATGGCAGGCTGACATAGATCTGGACCACATCTTTACCGGCACGTTCTCCGCAATTCGTCACCGTCACTGCCACCTGACAGTCCCTTCCGTTTTTATCAAAGCTGATATCGCTCCATGCAAATTCTGTATAAGAAAGTCCAAAGCCAAACGGATACTGGACCGGAACCCCAAAGGTCTCAAAATAGCGATAGCCGACATAAATGCCTTCCTCATACTCCACAAAGTTGGCTTTCTGATCCGCATAAGTATAATCGCCAAAATTTGCTGTAGATGGATGATCCGATACATGATATGCGATCGTATCCTGTAGTTTTCCGGATGGATTTATTTGCCCTGCCAACATCTGTGAGACCGATTCCATGCCCGCTTCACCGGGTGTCCATATGATCGCAGCCCCCTGGATCGATGGGTAATTTTCTAAAAATCCCATCTCCATCATATTTGCAATATTAAACAATACGATCACATGATCAAAAGTCTTTGCCACTGTATCGATCAGACTGCTTTCATCCGCGCTCAACTGCAATTCTTCCAGGGTAAGGTCATTTCCTTCGCTCCCGGATCTTCCGATCATAAGAATCGCTGTATCGGCATATTCCCTTGCCTGGGTCATATCCAACTCGCTGACGGGCATTTCTTTATGATTGCCGTTCTTTCCATACCAAGTCCGGTAAGATTGATAAAGGGTATCATTATATGTAATACCTGCTGCAGAAAGCGCATCATAAAATCCGATCATGGTATCCGACTTGATCGATCCGGAACCGGAACTGCCATAATACGGATCGATCGCTGCGCTTCCAAAGACACTGACAGCCTGCTCTGCTGCAAGTGGCAGCACCCCGTCTTCATTTTTCAAAAGAACGATTCCCTCTGCTTCGACCTGCTTTGCCACCTGTAATGATTCCGCTACGATTGCGGCATCAATGTCCCCTGTAGACGCCTCGACCAAAGATGTTCCCAAAGTCGTCACTGTAAGAATAAGGGTCAATAAACCAGCCAGACATCTGCTTGCTATTCTTCTTTTCATAAAAAACCTCTTAACTTTCTTTTACATTTCCATCTGCTCCTTAATCTCTTTTTCTGTGCAAAGTTTCTGACAGGTCTTTGCCATTTTCTCTAATTCGTCTATCCTGTGCCTTGCCAATTCTGCTTTTACTGCAGCCAGCATGGCAGCATTCATACTGAGTTTTCTCGCGCCAAGTCCGACCAGAAGTGCCGCCCCCTTGGGATTTCCCGCCATCTCACCACATACAGAGATCGGCTTGTTTGCCTTCTGAAAACTTTCAAAAACAAAGCCCAAGAGCCGAACCATCGCCGGTGCATAAGTCTGATAGTAAGGCTCCATGGCAGCGTTCATGCGGTCTGCCGCACATACATACTGGGTCAGATCATTCGATCCGATACTGGCAAAATCCACCTCCTGCGCAACAAGATCTGCCTGCAAAGCCAGACTTGGGACTTCGATCATGACACCGATCTTAACCTTTGGATCATAGGCAATCCCCTCCTGCTTCAGTGCATCCATGACCTTTCTTACCGCTTCCTTTGCCCTGCGGATATCCTCCATACTGCCTACCATGGGAAACATGATCTGTAAATTTCCATAGACAGATGCCCTGAGTGCCGCACGCATTTGCGTCTCAAAGATCTCCATGTGGGAAAAACATAAACGCAGCGCCCGCTCTCCCAGAAATGGATTATCCTCTTTTGGCAGGGAAAAATACGGCAGGGTCTTATCCCCTCCGATATCCAGCGTCCGCAGGGTCACCGGCTTGCCTTTTGCACCTTCTAAGATACGACGGTAGACACTGAATTGTTCTTCTTCCGTCGGCATATGGTCGTTTTCCATATACAGAAATTCCGTCCGGAAAAGACCGATAAAATCATATGCCGCCCCTGCTGTATCGTACGCATCCGATCCTACATTGATCCCCAGCGCGATCTTTACCTCATCTTTGGTTGCTCCCGGACGAAGCAAATAGGTCTGCTCCTCCTCTATCTGTTTTTTCCACAACTGTCGCTTTTGTTCATACTGCTCTTTTTCTTCTTGGGAAAAATCCAGCCATATCTGACCGCTCAGACCATCCAGGATCAGGTCTTGTCCGTCCTGGATCTGCGTCATGGCATCTTCTGCTCCCAGTATCGCCGGAAGTGAAAAACTTCTGGCTAAGATCGCGCAGTGCGAATTGGAACCACCCACTTCCGTGATCAGACCTTTGACATGGTCGCGATCCAGATTGGCAGTGTCGCTCGGCAAAAGGTCATGTGCCACCACGATCACATCCTCAGCAAAATGATCCAGTCTTTTTTCTTCTTTTCCCAGTAAAAGACGAAGCACTCTCGCCTTAACATCCAAAAGATCTGCAGCTCTGCCTGCGATCAGGGGATCCTCCACCTGCTTTAGGAGATCGGCATACTGGTTGAATATTGTATCAACTGCACTTTCAGCCGTCAGACAATCCTCTTTTATGACATTCTCCGTCTCCTCGGTCATTTCTTCATCTTCCAGGACTTCCTGATGCGCCACAAAGATCTTCGCCTGGTCCGGGTGTTCCTCCTCTAAGGCTGCATAAAGTGTCTGCAATTCCTCCTTTGCCTGTTCCCTTGCCGACTGAAAGCGCCGACACTCGGCTTCTGTCTCCTCCTTGTCGCACTTGCTTTTGCTGACCTTCAGATCCAATGGTTCATATCTATATGCTTTTGCGATCGCAATCCCTTTGGATACGGCATTACCACATAAAAACTTCTGTCTCTCGCCCATAGTCGCTGTCCCCTTATTCTCCAAATCCGCTGGCAACCAGAACTGCCAAAGCCTCGATCGCTTCTGCCTCATCCGGACCTTCTGCTGCAAGTTCCGCTTTTGTTCCCTGCCCGATTCCTTCTGCCAAAAGACGCACGACCGACTTGGCATTGACCGGCTCTCCACCTTCCTTACAGATCGTGATCTTAGACTCATATTTTTTTGCCAGCATGACAAAATCCGATGCCGGTCTTGCATGAAGTCCTGTCTTATTGATAAATACCACTTGTTTTGTAACCATATGATCCACCCTCTTATTTCTATAATTCCTCGCCATGGCTGGCAATACACTTCTGATACCAGTAAAAGGAATCCTTCTTTATACGTTTTCCGGATCCTTTGCCCTCATTATCCAGATCTACATAGATAAAACCATAACGTTTTTTCATCTCTCCTGTGCTGGCACTGACCAGATCGATACAGCCCCATGGCGTATAACCGATCAGGTCCACCCCGTCTTTCATGGCTTCCTTCATCTGTTCAATGTGTGCCTTGAGATATGCGATGCGGTAATCATCATGGATACATCCGTCCTCCGTCAACTGATCGACCGCTCCCAAGCCATTTTCTACCAGCATGACCGGAATCTGATACCTGTCATAAATCGCATTGAGCAGATAGCGCAGCCCCTTGGGGTCGATGATCCATCCCCATTCGCTGGCCTTTAAATACGGATTTTGCACGCCCAGCATCATATTGCCGGCAGTCTTTTGTACCTCGGCATTTCTTGTCACACAACGCGAAGTATAATAACTGAAACTGAAAAAATCCACACAGCCCTTTTTTAAAATGTCAGCATCCTCTGTCTTGCTGACAATGGCAATAGCATTTTCTTCAAAAAAACGCTCCATATAATAAGGATATGCCCCGCGGATGCAGACATCCCCACAGAACCAGTTGCTTTTTTTCATCTGCCACTGTGCCTCTAACATATCATCCGGTGAACAGGTATATGGATAGACTCCTGCCGCCGACAACATACAGCCCACCCGGTTTTTCGGATTGATCTCATGGGCTAAGGCTACCGCCTTTGCGCTTGCCACAAACTGATGATGGAGTGCCTGAAAACGCGCCTGCATTTCTTCCTTTGTCTCCGGCGTCTGCATACGACCAAGCCCAAACATATCTGCTCCATCTTCCGGCAAAATTCCTGCTCCCAGCAGGGTTCCAAAACGACTGACTAAAGTATTCATCTCATTAAAGGTCAGCCACAGATCGACCTCATCCTGATACTCTGTAAAAACCGTCCGGCAATAACGCAGGAAAAAGTCTATAACTTTACGATTTTGCCAACCGCCATATGCCTGACACAGATGGTAAGGCATTTCATAATGTGACAGTGTCACCAGCGGACGGATGTTCCATTTTTTACACTCAGCAAATACGGCGTGGTAAAAATCCAATCCCTTTTGGTTTGGCTTTTCCTCATCCCCCATAGGAAAGATGCGTGTCCACGCAATAGACAGACGCAGTACCTGAAATCCCATCTGCCCAAACAGGGCAATATCCTCTTTATAATGATGGTAAAAGTCTATGGCATGATGGCTGGGATAGTGTTCGCCTTCCCTCACTTCTTTGGTAAATCGCCGCGGAGACGTTTTTGTCCCCGCGGTGATATGGTCTGAGATCGACTCTCCCTTCCCATCATCCTTCCATGCACCTTCTACCTGGTTGGCAGCGATCGCGCCACCCCATAAAAAGTCTGCATTCATTAAGCCACCTCTTTTGCTTCCTGCTCCTTTGCGATCAGATCGCGCTCATATACCTTAAAGAATGGACGATATACCACCCATGCCACGATAAAGGCAATGACCGGAATCAGGATATTGGTCCAGGATAAGGTACACAGGTATGGTGATACGCCGACCGGTAAGGTCGCTGTAATCATGGTAAACGCCGGTTTAAAGAAGCCGACCATATAACCAAAGTAGCAAATGATCATGGTAATCAATGGGTTGATCACAAATGGAATAGCAAGTGTCGGATTATACATGATCGGATAACCGAAAGTTGCCGGTTCATTGATATTAAAGATACCCGGTACAACAGCCGCCTTGCTGACTGCTTTGATCTGCTCAGACTTGGAGAAGAGACCCATGACGCAAAGTGCCAAGGTATTTCCCGTTCCGCCACAGCAGTTCATGATACCAAACAAAGCAACCGGTACAAAGACGAGTGCTTCACCCTTGGATACATGCTCAGCATTGTTGGCTATGTACTCCATGAGCGGTGCCATAATGGCGATATAAACAACCATGGTTCCATGGATACCAAAAGTCCAGAGGACATTTGCAACCAATACGACAATGATGATACCCGGTACGCTGGTCAGTGCGCCAAGCGGTGCAGATAAGAGATAAGAGATCGCGTATGGCAGAGAGATCGTCATGACATTCAAGCAGATGCTTCCGATCGTATGCCAGATCGCGATGTTGATAACCAGTGGAATCAAAGATGCAAAGGTGTCCTGCAAAAATTTCGGCACGACATCCGGCATCTTGATCATCAGATGATGCTTTTCACAAAAATGCGCCATCTTGACGGTACAGAGCGAAATGATGATGGCTGTGAACATACCCACAGCACCCAGGCAGGAGTTGTCAATACCGGTAAAACTGCTTCCGTCCGCCAGTTCTACCGTCTTGATCGGTCCTGCAACGATCAAAAAGATCAACATGGCATTTAATGCGTTGGTCAGTGCCTGCATCTTAAGCGACTTGGCATAAGAATAGGCAATGGTAAATGCCATATAAACAGAGATCAGCCCCATAGACAGATCATATGGTACCAATAAGATGTTATAGATCGCATCGTCCGTCGTCCACGCCCCAAAGAAAGTCGGGATGATCGCGATCAACTGGAAAATAGCGCCGATCAGGATGATGCCCATTGCCATCATCATACCGGCAGATACTGCTGCGATCGCTTTGTTACCCGCACATTTTTCGCCTATGGATTTTACTTTTTGCATGAATTTGCTTTCATATAAATTACTCATATCCTTCTCCTTTTCCTTTCCCTAAAAACCCTTACCGGATGTTACTGTGGATAGATCTCATCCACTTGTTTCATGATGTTGTCTACATTACCGATAGCGTAATCATAGGCTGCGATCACGGCGATCGGCATCTGCGTTACCTGTGCGATCTCCTCCTTTTTGTAAGACACCTGCGGTCCTAAAAGGATCACATCATAATTTTTGTAGGAATCTTCGTATGCGGACATCCCCACTGCGTCGATCTTGAGTTCAATGCCTTTGTCCTCTGCATACTTTTCCATTTTCTTCATCAGAATCCCGGTTGACATGCCCCCAGCGCATATCAATAACACTTTCCTTTCCATATGCCCCTCCTTATTTTTCCTTGTATAAAAGGATCATTTCCTTGATGAGATCCCCCGCTAATGCGCTTCCCATCAGATGATCCTGTGCATGGCAAAGCAGAATGCTGACGCTGTCCACTTGACCTTTTGCATCCATCTGCAAGAGTTTCCGGTGCGCCTCATGGGCTGTCTGTAAACTCTTTTCCGCGCTTTCCATCAGTTGATCCGCCTGTGCAAAATCCTTCTTTTTGGCAGCCTGTAAGGCTTCAAATGCCGCCGATCTGGCTGCTCCGGAATTAGCAATGATCAACATGGAAATCTCTTCCAATGCTTCCTGTAATTCTTCGCTCATAGTAACCTCCTTTGTTTTATATCTGATATATGATCATCAGCATATTTGCCACCTCGTCGTCGCTAAAGATAATGTGAAAGGCTTTTTCCATCGGTCTTAGCATCCGAAGCAGCTGCTGAAATTCTTTGTGATATTGATGCAGGATTGCCTTGCGCTTTGGATTTTCGGGTGAAGTCTCCCCGGATGCCAAACGCTCAATACAACAGGCAGTATGAACCAATAGTCCCATCTGTGCATCCTGCGTCATATGTTTTAATTTCTGATCGACCTCCTGTAAAAATGCTTCTACCGATGTCTCTACCTTTTTTATCTCCACATGGCTAAACTGCCCGGCAAGATAATGAAAGACTTCCTGATGATCGACCTCATAATCCTTAGACTCGGTCTTTCGCAAAAGTTCCGGCAAACGTTCTTTGGGTGTCGTAAAAACCTCCGTGATCGAGCAGAAAGGAATGGAATATAACTTTGGATCAAAGGTTCCTACCACACAAAGTATGGTTCCACGCCGCATCAGGTCACGAAATGCCTCCTGCAAAGCCTTGGGATTACTCATGGATAAAGGAATGATCTGCACATCCTCCATGTGACCGTAGCGCTCAATATAGGTCTTTAATTCCTCCGCGCCACCCTTGCCCGTAGTACATAAAGTGATGAGATACTTCTCATGGCTGGTGGCAAAATCACCGACACTTTTCATGGCATCCCGATAAACGGCATCCAGATTGGATGAGATCATTGCCTTTCTCGCCAGTTCGATCCCCAGGGTCGTCACCGGTGCCGGGAAAAGACGGATCATAATACCTGTCTCCTCAGAGATCTCCTCTGCCACTTTGGACACCAGATCACTGTCATAGACTATGAACACCCCTTGTTTTTGCTCAATCTCCAAAATACATTTTTTCAAAGACTCATAGATCTGCGTCTCGCTTTGACGGTGCGATACCTCAAAGGAAAAAATATGGTTAAATCCTGTGATCTCGGTGATCGTACGCACAATGGATGCTGCAATGTCCTTGCCATAAAAGGCGTAGAGGATAACCGTCTGTCCCTTGTCCGTCTGCTTTGGCGGTTCGTAGCACAAAAACATGGTGATCAAAATGACCTCGTCTATGGTCAGTTGTCTGCCATAGACTTCCTGTATCTCCTCCGCAAAGGCAAGGCTTAGCATATATTCCTGCTTGTATCTGGTAACGACCTCAGATATTTCCAGCCGATCCATGGATTCTGTCGTCTTTGTACCATTCACTACATTTTTCATATGCACACAAAGTCCAAAAAATACGGCATCGTCAATCTTTTTGTTCCTTGCGTTCTCCACTTTTGCCAGAAATCCCTCCACCATGTCGATCAGTTCCTCATCTACAATGAGTTCCAATTCTTTCCGGCTGCGGACTTCATGGATCAGTTTTTGCTGATATTTGCCAAAGGCTCTTTCCACTTCGGTGCT
The DNA here is from genome assembly GCF_014287435.1 of Roseburia lenta. GTDB lineage: Bacteria > Bacillota > Clostridia > Lachnospirales > Lachnospiraceae > Pararoseburia > Pararoseburia lenta. The sequence goes on along the minus strand of NZ_JACOPG010000003.1, from coordinate 456,748 downwards.
GAGCAGCATCTTAATATCCTCACCCTCAATGCCCTCCGACTCCAGTTGCTTTGCCTTTTGCCGCAATTCCTTGTAAATATTTTTGGTCTCTGTCTCACTGACACGCATCCGACTGCCGTCAAAGGTAAAGGTGCTGTTTTCCGGGATCAGTCTTTCGATCTCCTCCCTCATCTGTCCGAAACGGGACATGCCCTGACGTATGGTCGGTTCAAAATCGCTGACATAGAGGGTGATCCTCCGGTCATTTGCCAGTTCCCTCACATAAGCATTGGCACAACCGATCTTGATATCCCGCTTCAACTGTTGAAAATTTTCAGGACATTCATATAAGAGCAGGCAGCGCATCAATTCTTCCTTTACGACCAGTTCCCTGCCTACCCGCGAGGCTTCGGTCGAAAAAAGTGTCTGGATCATTTCCATACGTTCTTCGATCGGTCGTTCTGTGATCCTCGGCATTGTAATAACGATTGGAAATTCACTCTGAAACTCCTCCTGTGCCGGCTGTGCGTCCGGTGTGCAACTGGCGATCAAAAGCCCTTTCCTTCCGGGCTTTCCGCTGTAGGAGGCGATCTCCCGCAAGAGTCCACCGTCCAGATACTGCACATTATCCATGTATAAGATACCGCTCTCCGCATCCTTTAACATGCCACTCTGCCGCTCGCCCATGAGTTTTTCCCTGGCATCTTTGGCACTGCCCTGATAGTCCCTGCAATTCATCTGTAAGAAAGGACTCTCCGCTGAAAAAATTTGTTTTACCAGACAATATTCGTAGATAAGGTGTGCGAACTCTTTCTTTCCGGTTCCCTTTTCTCCCACGATCAGGATATTCAGGCTTCTGCCCGGATATAAGACTGCTGCTTTGGCTAACTGGATCGGATGCTGTAAACTGCCCTGCCATCCTGTCATCTTGCAAAAACATTCTTCCTCATCCCCCCGGCTGACACCGGCAATGGAATAAAGAACTGGTCTGCCATTGGATTTATGTATCCTTCCCTCTTCCACGAGAGCATTCAAAAGACTGCTGACATTGGTTCGCTGTAAAGATAGCGCCTGTGCGATATATGTCGTTGACACACCTCCCTCTTTTTCTGCCGTATCATGCATCTGAATAAAGTCATAGATCTTTTCTTTGTTTGATTTCATAAGCGGATCTCCTCTGCCGGTTTTGTTACTGTATATACAAGAAGAACTATACACTTTATACAATAAGAAATCTACCATGACCTGTTTTTATCGTCAAAACGCTTAGTGTATGGTATTTCCACTGTAATTTATATACATAAATACAGTAAATTTGCATAAGTCTTTGTACTTTTTGCATATTTTCTTTTATCTCTATGCTTAGTGTATATGTTTTATGTCAGTAGAGCATCTAGTGTATAAAAAAACGGATACGTCTGGGTTTCCAAACGTATCCGTCGTATGAATTTATTTTTTCTGTTTATTTTCTCAATTTGATGACTTCCTTTAAGACTGTCATGGCATTCTGTTGCAATTCTGCCTTGGTCAGGGCATATGCATGCTCCTTATTGGTCAATGCGTCCAGAATGTCCGCAAGATCACTCGATCCGCCCGGCATGGTGATATTGTTGCCAGCCTTGACACAGCCTGCGGCAGATCCTGTCTCATACTTGTTATCACGGTGTTCTGCACCATTGCCCATTCCACCGGTCACAAACCAGTCTGTCATGACAATGCCCTCATGTCCCCATTCATTCCTAAGTACGTGGGTCTGGATATCCTTGCTGTTGCAGGTATGCTCGCCATTTACCAGGTTATAGGATGACATGATAGCCTCCGGCTTTGCACTTCTGACGCAGATCTCAAATCCCTTGAGATAGATCTCACGCAGGGCACGTTCACTGACAACAGAGTTGGATAAGAAGCGGTTGGTCTCCTGATTGTTGCATGCAAAATGCTTGATGGTAACCCCGCAGCCCGGATGCTTCTGCACACCGCGCGTCACGGCAGCTGAGGTACGTCCGCTGACGATCGGTTCCTCAGAATAGTACTCAAAGTTTCGTCCGCAAAGCGGGGAACGCTGGATATTCTGTGCCGGTGCCAGCCACAGATGCACACCGAACATTTCCATTTCCTGTCCGACCATATCGCCACAGATCTCCGCGACATCATCATTCCAAGCCTGTGCCAAAGCCGTGCCGATCGGGATTGCGATACAGTACTGGTAGTTTTCCGGTGCTGCAAGTTCCGCTTCCGATGGCTTTGGTACCATAGACGCCATCATCTCGAGTTCTTCCTCGCCCATAAATTCCATAAAGTTGGCAAAAGCATTGGCATTGCCCTTGACTTCGCCATCCACGATCTTGTAGGAAGTAGCAAGACGCAGTCCTGCCGGACCATCCGCCATGTAAAGTCCGCCAACGCCAAGATCTTCCAGACGGCTGGTAGATTCGCCTGCGGCACCTGCCACATGGGATCCTGCTGCACCGATGACTGATTCTACCCCCGCGCCTTCCGGTACATCCTTATAATTGCCAATGGCAAGATAAGCCAGTTGCTTATCCGAAAGTCCTGCGACAAATTCCTCCAAAGTCTTTTTACCGGAAAGCACTTCTGCAAAATCAAAAGTCTGTCCCTCCGGGATCTCCGCTGCCACTTCCGGGTAAGTATAAGTCACGGTCTCAAACTTGGCTGCGGATAATGCAATATGTTTTACAGCCTCTTTCTGTTCTTCCTCGCCATCTGGGTTGAAAGCAACTTTTTCCGGCACAAGATCATCAAAGCCCCAGCCTTCACAGATGTGCTTGGTCTTTTTCAGGACTGCCTTGTCATCTAAGGTCAGGATGCCTGCTACCATGGTATCTCTGGAATGACTTCCCAGACGGATGACATATTCACCTGCCTCCATGATATAGGCGCTGTCCTTCTCACTAAAGGAAGCAAGGATCTGGGTTGCAAAAGTGACAGAAACTTCTGTGCTCTCTCCGGCTGCCACTTCCTTGGTCTTGGCATAGCCGACCAGTTTCTGATAAGGCTGGTCAAGGTCTCCTTCCGGCAGGCTGGCATAGACCTGTACCACTTCTTTGCCTGCGCATTTTCCTGTATTTATCACCTGGGCTGTGACTGTGACTTGCTTTTCATCTGCGACAATATCCTTTGTCTCAACAGCAAATGTCGTGTAAGAAAGTCCGTAACCAAACGGATAGGTCACTTCTTTTCCGACAGTATCAAAATAACGATAGCCCACATAGATACCCTCACGATAGTAGGTATCATCCGGATCGCCAAAGCCCTCGGTTGATGGATATTCTGCGATCGGCGCCCAGGTCATAGCCAGTTTACCGGATGGGTAAGACTTGCCAAGGACAAGGTCTGCCAAAACATCGCCGGTCGGTGTTCCCAACTGTCCTAAGAGCAGGATATTTTCTACGGTATTTACCGGTGTCAGATCTACCATGCCACCAACATTTAATACCAAAAGGAACTTGTCATACTGCTTCTGTAATGCCAGAATATCGCGGATCTCGGTCTCGGTCAGATTGATATCGCCCGCTACCATGGTACGGTCAGCGCCTTCACCCGAATTTCTTGCCAGTACATAGATGGCGATGTCCGCGTCGCTTTCCAATGAAAATTCATAGGCAGTTTCCGGCATGACCTTTCCCATGCAATACATAATACCATTGATGCCTGCGGCTGCCGCCTCTGCCTTCATGGCGGTGATCCATTCTTTTCTTGTCTTTGTCATATGTTCTTCGTAAGCATCCAGCCAAGCCTTGCTCACCACCTCAAAGCCAGCATTCTCCAATCCCTGCTCTACGGTCGTATAGGCTCTGACATTGACATCCCCGGATCCGGTTCCGCCCTTGATCGTCCTTCTGGCGCCACTGCCAAAGAGCGCGATCTTGCCTGCTGCATCCAAAGGAAAATCTCCATTGCTCTTTAAGAGTATCGCACATTCCGGTGCAACCTCGCGCACCTTTGCGATATGCTCTTTTTCAAATTTCTGCATACTTGCATCTGTAATATGTACCATCTTCTTGTCTCCTTTTCTTTTATTCTCATACAAGGCTGCTTGCAGTCTGAATTTTCTACACCAGATATTTTCGGAAGAATGCACATTCATCCTGATTGATCTCTTTTGCCTCTTCCAGATTCATATTGACATGGCAGACATGCGCCATATATTTTTTATCCTCTGAACCATAGCATTTCCATGCACAAGGGATGCCCTTGCCTTTTAAAAATTCATACATAGGCTGGGCGTTTTCCTTCAAAAAGTCATAATAGGATGTCATGACATAAGTCGGCGGATAATCGGCGGTGATATGCCCCAGCACATCTATTTTTTCATTGGAAAAATCAAAATCTTTGCCCAGATAATCGCCATATAATTCCTTGTTCATCTTGTTGACCTTGCCATCCTTACCCAGAATGGTCAGGGTGTACATACCACAATTCAGACCAAGGGCACGTATCTTGATTTCCTCCGGCACCGTAAAGGGGAATAATTTTGCGTAATCTGCATTGGTCGCGATGGCTGCGTACTGGCTTGTCATCTGGGATCCGGCAGAATCGCCCACCAAAATGACATTATTTAGATCCAGATGATACTCATCAGCATGATCGCACATCCACTCCATCACCATATTCGTTTCCGTCAACTGGGTCGGAAATTTGGCTTCCGGTGCCAGATGGTAATTGAAATTGACAAAAGTAAATCCCTGCTGGGCTAAATACATACCGTAATATTTGTAGATTTCTTTGGTTCCATAGACATAGCCGCCCCCATGGATGCTGACGATGACCGGCAAAAGATGATCGGTGTCCTTTGGATAATACACATCCAGTAAGTTATAAGCATCCGCATTCCCGGCGTAATTGATATCATAGACTGCGGTTACATCCTCCGGTACGACTAAGTTTGCGTCACGCTTGGCATCTGCCTTTCCGGATACCATGCGAAACATCTTTGCTGTAAATGACATAAACCTCTCCTATCTCTGCGCTTTTTATATTTCAAAAAGTACAGTCTCTGCTATTTGTTACACGCATTCTAACAGACATTGCACTTTTGACTTATTAAATTTTTACGTTTTTTTTAATTATTCGCTTTCTTCTTACTGTGCCTCATGCTTTTTTGCAAGGTCAGCCTTGATCTGTGGAAGTTCTTTATCCAACTTGTATGCAATACCAAGGATCAAAAGTACAACCATCAGAACCATAGGTACATAGTTAAAGAGTACCTGGATAGAGGTCAGAGCGGATGCTGACTGGGTTGCAAGACTTCCATCATATCCGGCAAGTCCCATAATCAGTCCTACCAGGCCAGATGCGATACCACTTCCCAACTTAGAAGCAAAAGAGTTGACAGAAGCAAGCATACCTTCTACTCTGGTTCCGGTCTTCCACTCGCCATAGTCCATGGTATCGATCAGATAAATAGAGATCATCATGGTAACCGGTAAAATCGCAACACCACCAATAACAGAACCAAGTGTCAGAGTAACCAGATTGGTTCCACCAAGAATACGGATGCCATAACCAACAACGCCTAAAACAGCACCTGCACGCAGGATCGGAACGGTTCCGAACTTTCTGGAAAGTACCGGGAAGATCAGCATGATGACCGGTGTCAGCATACTACCGATAGAAACCAGTGTTGCCAGACCGATATTACCCATGATGTACTTGAAATAATATGTATTTACGGCTGTACCGATATTGGTTGCCAACTGTACGACTAAGGTCATACCAGCCAGAATAAAGATGTATTTGTTAGAGAATACACACTTTAAACTCTGCTTGAGCGGGATCTTCTGTACCTCCTCTTTCTGCTGGTCGGATGGCTGATTGTCATCTACCACTTCCTTGACAAAGATGAAACGGAACATACCGATAATAGCACATGGAATGGCAAAGATCAGTGCCATGGTCGTCCAGCCTTCCTTGGTAGATCCCATGCCTGCGATCAACTGTGGCAAAAGCATGCTGATTACGATAGAAAACAGCATGATGATACCACCATTAAAGGACATAACGGATACACGATTCTTCTCGCTTCGAATACTTCTTGCCAGATATACGGCATCGCCACCATTTAAGAAAGTAGCGCAGACGGAATTGATCAGTGTATAAAGTACAAATACAAAGATTGCTTTTCCGGTCGTACTCATCTCCGGTGCAGAGAAAAGAAGTACGGTGAGTCCCCATACAAAGACGATAAAGATCTCATACGGTCTTGCCTTGCCCCATTTGGTATGCGTCGCATCGATGATAAAACCAACAAACAAATCTGTCACACCGTCAAAGATCTTGGATGCCAGAAGCAAGGTTCCGACCAGTGTTGCCCCCATGCCCAGCATGTCGGTACAATAATAGGTCAGTTGCATGATCAAGATAACATTGAGTGCCAGAGACAGTCCTCTGGATGTCCATGCCCACTTCAGATAGCCCGGCAGGACTTCATTTTCGGCTGTTGTACTCGGATCCAGCCAATTTGCTTTTTTCTTCATAAGTAATACCCTCCTTGTAAGATCATGTGCTTTCACATGACCATTTCTTGTATTTATCATACCAATTCCTTGTGTTTTACCCTGTTAAAATTTCGATATTTCTAACAATATTTCATTAAACATTATAGAAAATTTAACAAAAGCGTGCTAGGATATGGATAATACAAGATGAGAAAGAAAGGACTTAGCATGTATCAGACACAAAAACTTACTTATTTATTCGACTCTTTATATGCAGTAAATAATATCTGCTTCTGGCACTATACAAAGGATTGGGAACTCCTGGATACCAACTGTCCCTGGATCAACGAAGTCCGCAACTTCTTTTTTGACTCCAAGGATAATGCCTTAAAGACCTATGCTTCCAACTCCACCATGCCCATCCTCTACCCGGACCGCCTCTGCCTGACCTGGGCGATCCAGCCTTATATTGTAGATGACAATTTAGACTCTTTCTACGTCTTAGGTCCCTTTTTAAACTCCTCCGTATCGGAGATCAATTTCAAGCGCCTGCTGGACGACTGGCATATGTCCATATCCTCTCAGCACCGCATGATGGAAGTGCAGAAGGAGATTCCGGTCATTCCCTATAGCCTCTTTTTGCAGAGCGTGCGCATGCTCTACTACACTCTTTATGGAAAAACACCGGGAAATCTGACCACCACCTCTTTTCCCACCCTCAATCCACTCAGTTCCAAAAATACCTTGGCTCCAACCAAGAAAAATGGCAGCACAGCACACGATATTACCATCACCGAACACAGTAGTTATGCCATGGAATGTGCTATGCTAAAACATGTCGAGACCGGCAACATCCATTATCAGGACGAACTGCAAAATACGGAATTATCTGCAGACAACTACCTGGTAGGACTTATGAGCCCGGGCGATATCGTCAGACAGGAAAAGGATGCGATCATTGTCTTTGTGGCACTCATTACCCGCGCCGCCATCCGTGGCGGTATGGATCCGGACGAAGCCTACTCTCTCAGTGACTACTATATCCAGCAGATCGAATCCCCTGACTGCACAGACCTCAACAATATCATGGATATCCATTTTCTTGCCTATGATACCTTTATCCACCGCGTGCATGAGATCCAGTTACAGGGAAAGGAATACTCTCCTTTTGTCAATGACTGCATCGCACTGATCCACCGCAACATCTATGAAAAGATCACTCTGGAGGATCTGGCAGAAGCCCTAGGCTATTCCACCTATTACCTGTCCTCCCAGTTTAAAAAACAGACCGGGCAGTCCATCGGCGATTACATGACAGATCTGCGCATAGAAAAAGCCAAGGAAATGTTGACCTATAACAACATTTCCCTGACTGATCTGAGTGCCAAATTACATTTTTCCACGCCGTCTTATTTTTCTTCTGTCTTTAAGAAGCGCACCGGGCTGCCCCCATCCGCATATGTGCAGAGCCTTTCTAAGCCTGCTTCTTCATCGCAACCGTGATTTTAAAGAGATCACCGTCAATATCGATGGTCAGTTGTCCGTCCATGAGTGCGGTCAGGCTGGATGCGATGGAAAGTCCCAAGCCGTGACCTTCGGTATTTCTCGATGCATCACCTCTGACAAAACGTTCCATCAACTCGTCACTGCTGATGTTGAGCGGATACTTGGAAATATTCTTAAAGATCATGCGCACCTGGTCACCTGCATCTTCCACATTGACATAGACTCTGGTATGGTCCTGTGTATATTTGCAAATATTGCTCATGATATTATCAAATACCCGCCACAGATGTCTGCCGTCTGCCATGATGTTGGCAGGATTCTTTGCTTCATTTACCACAATCTCAATATCCTGTGCTTGCAGTTTATCCTGATACTCTCCGACCACCTGCGAGATCATCACAGCGGCATCACAGGCTTCCATATGCATCTCTACATTACCGGTGGATGCCTTGGATGCTTCTAAGAGATCTTCAATAAGTTTTTTCAAACGAGCTGACTGGCGATCCAAGACCTCGACATACTCTCTTACTTTTTCCTCAGAAATACCCTCCTTTTTGATCAGATCTACATAGTTGATAATAGAGGTCAGCGGTGTTTTGATATCATGCGACACATTCGTGATGAGTTCTGTCTTGAAGCGTTCACTCTTCATCTGTTCTGCCACTGCAATCGCAATTCCCTCGCCCACATGGTTGATATCTTCGCCGTGTTCTCTCATAGGAGCAATCATATGTGTGGTATCGATCGGCTCATTATAATTGCCACTGGCGACACGCTTTCCACCATCTTTTAATTTCTTTGCCATCAAGACCAGATAGAAGATCAAGGCTGTCTCGGCTATCTTATATAAAAAGAAAAGGAAAACGCCTGCGCCATAAATACCGGTTGCCAGTAAGGCCATCAGTTCCACCAAGGCTAAAATGGCAAGCCCCAGGCCTAAACGCGTGCTTAGTTTTGTATTTTCATGTATTGCACGATGCAGCCGTCTGATAGGATCGATCAGCCATTTTCTAAAAAAGGCTGCAATATAATGCCAAAGTGTATGTTTCCAGAATTGACCTGACTTGATACGCGTTGCCGTACTCATGCAAAATGCCAGTGCAAGCAATGTCCAAAGGATTGCAAGCACAATGGACAAAGTAACGAACTCTGCCAATGCCAGAACCCCACTATAATAGGCCATCCACAATCCTATATTCCCTATCACGCCTAAGCATACACCTGTTGCAACTACAATGCCGTAAATACCATAAGGTACGCGATCCGCCCATCGTAGGTAAATCGCATCATCTTCCTTGCGATGTCCGGACATGGTCATCAGAAAAACAAAGGAAACGATAAACAAGAGCAACGATACCAGAAGGAGCGGCAGATAAACCTTCTGCAACATAGTCAGTATGGCAGTAAGTATATACGGAATCCACAGATAATCACTCATGCCATTGGCAAAGACCAGATCATCTTCATATTTTTGCAGACGATTGATGACTTCAAAGAAATTGCCTGAATCCAAAGCGCTTTTCCCATAAGAAAAAGATCCCATAATGGTGATTGCCGCATCGCGGTAATTCTCTTTGACTACATCCTGCTGTTCATCCGTCAATTGCGCTGTATCATTTGCCTCCCAAAATACATCTTCCAGATTTGGAATCATATAAATACGGTAGAAAGTATACGTTCCTTCCGGCGGCAGTTCTCCTGCAAGAAGGTCTCCTGCATTATTCCCTTCATTTTCGACATCATCCGACATATTGTCTTCATCTGTCAGATTTTCTCCTATATTATCTGCATCTTCACTGTCTACGTCATAATCATAATACTCCAACCGATCTCCATTTTTGCTTTCATCCAGATAGACTTCATCATTTCCAACATACCCATAGACATTGGTCTGCATGGCTCCCAACCAGGTATCCGTGTTATAATGGTATTCATTTTTATTGAAAAATACATTTTCATACACGCCATCCATTTCCCGATGGTTTTTATCCTGCAGCCACTGGATCAGATAAGGAGATCCATAGACAAAATTATTGTTCCGCACAACATTGAGTTTGTCGCCATCTCCTGTTACCTGAAAATCAATCTGCTCTACTGCGTAGGTCAGCAAAGAGCCATCCAAAGCATCCCAGGAGCCGCCCTCTTCGGTTGCACTCTCCTTCAAATAGGCTGCATAGTTGGAAACCATATGTTCCTGCATGAGTTCTGCGATCGTATCATTTTGATTCCCATATTCGGCACGTAAACCGATACTGAAGATCATCATGATAGCGGCAAGCAGTGTAGTTATTCCGGTTATACAAGCAATCAAAAGCGCAAAAGCCTTATACGCCGTTTGTCCTTTCCAATTTTTTTTCATATCAAATTCCTCACATTTCTTCCTGTTTTATTTCATCGTGGCAGTTTGTACGGACGGGCTCTATTTGTCTTCAACCTTGTACCCTCTTCCCCACACAACCTTAACATACCTTGGTTCTGCCGGATCATACTCCAGTTTTTCACGCAGATGACGAATGTGAACAGCAACGGTATTTTCTGTGCCAAAGGCATCTTCCTTCCAGACCTGTTCATAAATTTGTGCCGGGGAAAATACTTTTCCCGGGTTTTCCATCAAAAGATGCAGGATATCATATTCTGTCCTTGTCAGATTGACCAGTTCTCCATCTAACGTCACTTCTTTAGCCCGATCATTTAATACGATCGGACCGATCGCGATGATGCCATCATCACCGGAAGCGCTTGCATGGTTTCCCCCCAGTTGCATGTAGCGGCGCAACTGTGATTTGACCCTTGCCTGCAATTCTACCGGATTGAAAGGTTTTGTCACATAATCATCTGCGCCGACATTGAGTCCTAAAACCTTATCCGTATCCTCACTCTTTGCTGTCAAAAGTATGATCGGAACATTAGATGTCTCGCGAATCTTTGCCATGGTCTGGATCCCATCCAGCCGTGGCATCATCACATCCAGGAGCACCAAATGTATTTCTTTTGTTTCCAGCACTTCCAGCGCTTCTAAACCGTCATATGCCGTATAGACCTGATAGCCCTCACTTTCCAGATAAATCCGCAGTGCAGAAACAATATCTTTTTCATCATCACAAACCAGTACGTTTACCATTTTATCCTCCAGAGAATTTTGTTGTGTTTTTTAAGATGATATCTGATGCCTTGCAAAATTATGCATCCGACACACAAAAACCGCCACAACATGTATTGATTAATCATATACATATTGTAGCGGTTCATCATTTAATTTCCAAGTAGGGAAGTCTTTAAGACTTTCTTAAGTTATCCCTTATTTTCAACTTCATATTTCAGGAATTCGTAGGAATACTCTGCCTCCCCTCCTGTAATAGAGTGAAGTGTTGTCCCGATACCATAGAGTGTTGCATAGGGAATCTCTGCCTCAATCCTTTGCCTGCCATTCTCCTGCTCCGGATTCATGCCCATGATCCTGGCACGGCGCTTGCTGAGTTCTCCCATAACATCACCAACTTTATCCTCCGGTACACGCACCTGAAGCGATGCGATTGGCTCCAAAAGGACAGGATCGGCTTTCATGAGGGCATCCTTTAAAGCCATGGTGGCTGCTGTCTTAAAGGCTGCCTCTGACGAATCCACCGAATGAGATGAGCCGTCGTAAAGATTGACATGGATGCCGACCACCGGATATCCTGCGAGCGGTCCTGCCTGCGTTCCCTCGGCAATACCCTTTTCCACTGCCGGAAAGAAATTCTTCGGTACGGCTCCGCCGACAACAGTCTCTTCAAATTCATATGCGCTGGTCAGATTTCCTGACGGAGATACTTTAATTTTGACATGCCCGTACTGTCCATGTCCACCGGATTGCTTCTTGTGCTTGTATTCGACATCCGCACTGCCCCGGATAGTCTCACGGTATGCTACTTTCGGTGCTTCTAATTGCATCTCGACATTATATTTGGCTCTTAGTCGGTCTGCGACCGCCTGCAAATGTTGTTCACTGATGCCATATACAAGCGTCTGACGGTTTTCACTGTCATTTTCCACCCGAAGTGTCCTGTCTTCTTCTGCCAGTTTTAAAAGCGACTGCGTCAGTTTGTCATCCTCCTTGGCATCGGCCGCAAAATAGCGCATTGCACAATATGGCGTGGAAATTGCGGTCGCCGGATAAAGAACCGGCGTTGCCTTGGTCGAAAGTGTCGTGGAGGTCTGCAAGCCCGACACCTTGCTGAGGGCACCCACATCGCCCGCGTGCAGTTCCTCTACTTCTTCTGCCTTGCTTCCCTTCATGACATACAACTTACTGATGCGGATCTCCTGTCCTTTGACTGGGTCGTATAGGTTATCGTCTGACTTGATAACACCGGACATGACCTTAAAGAGGGAATACTTTCCAATAAAAGGATCCATGATAGTCTTAAATACATAGGCTGTCTTTGCCTTAGCAAAATTATAATTTGCCTCGAAAAGTTCCTGGGTCAGAACATTCATACCGGTTGCACTGCGCTGATCCGGTGACGGCAGATATTTGATGATGTCTGCCAATAGTGTATACATACCTCTTTCCATGGTATTGGAGCCCATCATGACCGGTACGATCGTTCCCTCGGATACATTGACGCGGAGTGCCTGTCGGATCTCGTTCTCCGAGAAAGTCTCGCCTGCAAAATAGCGGTCCAGAAATTCTTCACTGGTCTCTGCTACCGCCTCCATCAGGGCTTCCCGATAGATAGAGAGATTTTCCATAGAATATTCCGGCACTTCTGACTTTACAACCGTTCCATCGGATTGCCAACGCTTTGCCCGCTCTTGGATCACATTGACATAACCCACAAATTCCTCATTTTCACGCAGCGGAAAATGAAAAGGTGCAATACACTTGCCATACAATTCCTGTAAACCCAGTACAACATTTTTAAAAGAGACATCATCAATATCCATGTCGCTTACATAAACGATACGCGGTAAATGGTATTTTTCGCACATAGCCCATGCCTTGCGCGTTCCGTTCTCCACACCATTCTTACCGGAAATAACGATGATGGCAGCATCTGCAACGCCTACGGCTTCTTCAATCTCCCCCACGAAATCGAATGCTCCCGGCACATCCAGAATGTTGATCTTGTGATCGTCCCACAAAATCGGCTGCACAAGCATCTGCGTTGTTGCCACCGGTTCTGTCATGCGTTGCTTGGATGCGGTTGCAATACCATTCATCGCGGACACCAGACTGGTTTTGCCTGCCCCACTGTGCCCCAGAACAACCACATTACGAATTTTGTCCGTTGTAAAAACCTTCATGTCACATGTCCTCCTCGCTTCGTTTTCTCTTACTGCTATTGTAGCAAGGTGGATGGCATATTACCACTCTTTTTTCAGAATTTTCTGTTTTTTTATCGCTTGTACATTAGTTGGCAGATATTTGTCCCATAAAAAAGAAGAAGCACAGCGATTGGCTCACTGTGCTTCGATATGTTTCTTTTTGACACACTAATGCTTTGGAACAAGCACTGTCTTACCGCCCATGTATGGCTGTAAAGCCACTGGAATATTAACAGAACCATCTGCATTTAAGTTGTTCTCTAAGAATGCGATCAACATTCTTGGTGGTGCAACAACCGTGTTATTCAAGGTATGGGCAAAATACTTACCATCCTTACCCTTTACACGGATCTTTAAACGGCGAGCCTGTGCATCCCCAAGATTTGAGCAGGAGCCTACCTCGAAATATTTCTTCTGTCTAGGTGACCATGCCTCTACATCACATGATTTTACTTTCAGATCTGCAAGATCTCCGGAACAGCACTCCAGGGTACGAACCGGGATATCCAGACTGCGGAAGAGATCAACGGTGTTCTGCCACAACTTGTCATACCAAGCCTTGGAATCTTCCGGCTTACATACAACGACCATCTCCTGCTTTTCAAACTGATGGATACGATAAACACCACGTTCCTCGATGCCATGGGCACCTTTTTCCTTACGGAAGCAAGGAGAATAAGAAGTCAGGGTATATGGTAATTTTTCTTCATCATTCAAAGTATCAATGAACTTACCGATCATAGAATGCTCGGATGTACCGATCAGATAGAGGTCTTCACCCTCGATCTTATACATCATGGCATCCATTTCTTCAAAACTCATAACACCGGTAACCACGTTAGAACGGATCATAAACGGTGGTACACAGTAGGTAAATCCACGGTCAATCATGAAGTCTCTTGCATAAGAGATCACTGCAGAATGCAGTCTTGCAATGTCTCCCATCAGATAGTAGAAGCCGTTTCCAGCAACCTTTCCAGCGCTCTCAAGATCAATGCCGTCAAAGCGTTCCATGATATCTGTATGATATGGAACCTCAAAATCAGGAACGACCGGCTCGCCAAACTTCTCGATCTCGACGTTGCAGGAATCGTCCTTGCCGATCGGTACGGATGGATCAATAATGTTTGGAATGTTCATCATGATCTGTGTAACCTTTTCCTGTAATTCTTTTTCTTCCGGCTCTAACTCCGCAAGTCTCGCAGAAATACCGGCAACCTCAGCCTTGACTGCTTCTGCCTCTTCCTTCTTGCCCTGTCCCATCAAAGCACCGATCTGCTTAGCGATCTTGTTCTTCTTGGAACGGAGTTCATCTGCTTCCTGCTGTGCAGCTCTCGCCTGCGCATCTAACTCGATAACCTCATCTACCAGATGAAGTTTGTGCTCCTGAAACTTATTCTTGATGTTCTGTTTTACAATTTCAGGATTTTCTCTTAAAAACTTAATATCGATCATTTTGTTTTCCTTCCATTATCAAAAATCTATTGGTAATCCCACTGCTTCGCAGCAAAGTTATTACTTCAACGGATATTTATCTGTGAGTTCGTCCACAATCTTGCGCGCCTTTGCCACGCCATCTTCGCCTTCCTTGATCACGCTGGCGATTGCCTCTGCAACACGATCAAAGTCGTCTTCCTTCAAGCCTCTGCTTGTAGCTGCCGGTGTACCAAGACGGATACCGCTTGTAACAAATGGGCTCTTCGGATCGTTCGGAATGGTATTTTTATTGGCGGTGATGTGTGCATCATCCAGCCACTTTTCAACTGCCTTTCCTGTCAGATCATATGGGGTCAGATCGACAAGCATCAAGTGATTGTCAGTACCACCGGATACGATCTTGATATCTCTATCCTGCAAGCCTTTTGCAAGTGCCTGTGCATTGTCAGCCACCTGTTTCATGTAGACCTTAAACTCCGGCTGCAAGGCTTCCTGGAAGCAGACTGCCTTGGCTGCGATCACATGCATGAGCGGACCGCCCTGTGTTCCAGGGAATACAGCCTTATTGAAGTTATATTTTTCATTCGCCTCTGCGGTAGCCATGATCATACCACCACGCGGACCACGTAAAGTCTTATGGGTCGTTGTCGTAACAACATCCGCATAAGGAACCGGACTTTCATGCAAACCTGTTGCAACAAGACCGGCAATATGTGCCATATCAACCATGAGCACCGCATCTACCATATCGGCGATCTGACGGAAACGCTTGAAATCAATGGCTCTTGCATAAGCAGATGCACCTGCAATGATCATCTTAGGATGACATTCTTTTGCAAGGCGCTCCACCTCATCATAATCAATAAATCCCTCATCATTCACACCATAAGGAACAATATGGAAATAAGTACCTGAGAAGTTGACTGGTGATCCATGGGTCAGATGACCGCCGTGATCCAAATTCATACCCATCACAGTATCTCCCGGCTTTAGTACGGCAAACTGCACTGCCATGTTTGCCTGAGCCCCGGAATGTGGCTGTACATTGACATAGTCGCATCCAAATAATTTTTTAGCACGCTCTCTTGCCAATTCTTCTACCACATCAACACACTCACATCCGCCATAGTACCGCTTTCCGGGATAACCCTCTGCGTACTTGTTGGTCAGTACACTGCCCATTGCCGACATCACGGCCGGACTCACCCAGTTTTCCGAAGCGATCAGTTCGATATGGCTGGACTGTCTGCCAAACTCTGCCGTAATGGCATCTGCAATCTGTGGATCTACTGCTTTGATATCTTCTAATGTGTACATCCTTTCCTCCTTATGATGTGCATGTTTACAAGTAACCTATCTTAGTTTGCCTTCTTTTTTCCCTTAATATGTACCTTCATCACATACCATAATTCTGTAGCGATGCAGATAGAAGAATAAGTACCGCATACAATACCAACCAAAAGTGGCAATGCAAATTCGCGGATACTTGTTACACCAAGAATCAGAAGCATAAGTACCATAACAACTGTCGTAAAGGAGGTACTGATGGATCTGGAAAGTGTCTGCGTGATACTCTCATTTGCCAGTGTCTGCAGACTCTCCGGTGTCTCATCACGAAGTACTTTTTTATTTTCACGGATACGGTCAAAGATAACGATCGTATCATTGACAGAATAACCGATAACCGTAAGCATACATGCAATAAATGCGCTGCCCACAGAAATACGTGCAACTGCATAAAGTGCCAGTACCACAAGCACATCATGGATCAGGGCAATGATGGCACTACTTGCAAACCGGATATCTTTAAAGCGGAACCAGATGTAAAGAAGCATAAAGAATGCTGCTACGATAACAGCAAGCAAAGACTGTGAACGCATCTCTCCACTGATGGTAGAACCAATATTGGAAGAAGTGATCGCGCTCTCGTCTACACCATAATCATTTTCTAACATGGTATTGAGTGCTTCTCTCTGCTCCAGATCCAGACTTCTGGTCTTAAAGATGATCTGATTGGTATTATCAACAACCTGTGTCTGGACGTCATTATTGCCGATGACCTCAGCGATCTTTGGCACGATTTCATCATCTGCCTGTGCCAAAGTGTAGGCTTCGTTAAATTCTACGGTTGTTGAAGTACCGCCCAAAAATTCCAGACTATAATTTAATGCCTTATCTCCCTTTGCACCATGTACGCCCATGCCGACAAAGCCGACACAGATCACCAGGATAGAGCAGGCAAAGAAGACTGCCTTCTTGCTCATGAAGTTGATATTCTTCATTGCCTTTGCCTTGCCATAGAACTTCTGATCACGGAGTCCTACTGCATACAGAGCGTTCATCAAAATTCTTGTGATGACCAAGGCGGTAAACATAGAAAGAACAACACCAAGCGCTAAGGTAATGGCAAATCCCTTTACCGTACCGGAACCTAAAACACCAAGAACCGCTGCTGCGATCAATGTTGTCACATTACCATCAACAATGGCAGAAAGTGCTTTCTTAAATCCAATCTCAATGGCTGCGATCACACTCTTGCCTGCCGCAATCTCTTCACGGATGCGGGCAAAAATGATAACGTTGGCATCCACCGCCATACCGATGGAAAGGATGATACCGGCGATACCCGGCAATGTAAGGGTAATATCAAATGCCCACAGGATAAATAACATAAGTCCTGTGTAAAGTGCTAAAGCAAGGGACGCTGCCACACCCGGCACACGGTACATGATCATAAGGAAGATCATGACAATGATCAGACCGATGGCTGCTGCAAGCAAACTGGTAGATAATGCGCTGCTTCCCAGTTGTGCGCCTACGACTTCTGACTGCAACTCTTCCAGTTCCAGATTCAGACCACCAATACGGATATAAGAAGCAAGACTGTCTGCCTCATCAAAATCACTCATACCCTCGATAACACACTTGCCATCTGTGATGGCTGCATTTACCTTTGGTACACTGACAAACTGTCCGTCATAGTAGATACCGATAGATTCACCTCTTGCGTAAGCCGTTGTGGTTGCATCCGCAAATGCCTTTGTTCCGGCATCTGTCAAGCTAATAGATACCACCGGCTCTGTTGCTCCTGTTGTCTGGTTCTGCTGATTGGTAGCCGTAGCATTTTTTACATCAGACCCCTGCAAAATAACGGAACCATTTGCGATCAGATCATTCAGGTCATAATTCAACTTATAACCACCGGTCGTGCTGTCATAAGAATAGTTCTGGTTTCCAGCAGCATCTGTCTGCGCGATGAAATAAATAGAGCCCGGCGTTCCCAGTTCTGCTAAAAGTGCATTAGCATCCTTAACACCTGGAATCTCAACAGTGATTCTGTCATCACCGACCGGATAAACACTCGCCTCTGTTGTAGAGGAGTCGGATCCCAGTTCATTTTCGATACGCTTCTGTAACTTGGTGACCGTATCGTTTAAGTCTTCGCTGGACGGGGTATCTCCCACAACCTGATAAGTAATGCTGACACCACCTGCAAGGTCAAGACCCAGACGGATGTCAAAATCATCTTTGCCGGAAACGGTCGCTGTCACAATATTCCATGCCAGATAACCAAATCCGACAATGCAGGCAAGCAGGACTACAAGCCACGCTACTCCCTGCCCTTTCTTTAATCGTTTCATACTTCTTCTCCTTCTTTTGCAGCCAATGCCGCTTTTATCATAATGGCACATTCAACACGTTTTTTCTGAAGTGCACATCCTATATCGTATGCATTATGGATATCGCCATGGAAGTTGTAAGAATTGGCTGCACATCCACCACTACAATAAAACCTTGCAAAACATTCCCTGCACTTGTCCTTGGCATAGACATTGCAGGACTTGAACTCGTCACGCAGGTCTGTATTGACCACGCCATCATCCACATTTCCCATCAAAAAGTCGGTATTTCCAACAAACTGATGGCAAGGATAAAGATCACCTGTCGGTGTTACTGCTAAATATTCCGTTCCTGATCCACAACCTGACAAACGTTTTGCCACACAAGGACCGCCTTCTAAATCGATCATAAAGTGGAAGAAGTTGAAGTCATTTTCTTTTCCATGACGTTTTACCATCTCCAATGCCAGATTTTCGTATTCTTCCATCAACTGTGGCAAGTCCTCCTCGCGGATCGCATAGGAATCTGTCTCCTGTGCAACGACCGGCTCTACCGAGATCTGCTTGAAACCAAGGTCTGCTAAATGCAGGACATCCTTAGAGAAATCCAGATTGTTATGGGTAAAGGTTCCACGCACATAGTATTTTTCCTGATGGCGGCTGTCCGCGAACTTCTGGAACTTCGGTACGATCAGATCATAAGATCCTGCCCCCTTGCGGAAAGGTCTCATGCGGTCATGGACTTCTTTTCTGCCGTCGATACTCAAGACCACGTTGCCCATCTCTTTGTTGGCAAATTCCATGATGTCATCATTTAAAAGCACGCCATTGGTCGTAAGCGTAAAGCGGAACTTTTTGTCATGTGTTTCCTCCAGACTCCTGCCGTATGCGACCAGATCCTTAACAACCTGAAAATTCATCAGCGGCTCTCCGCCAAAGAAATCCACCTCTAAGTTGCGGCGATTGCCGGAATTGGCAACCAGAAAATCCAATGCCTTTCTGCCGACTTCGTAAGACATGAGTTCACGTTTGCCGTGATACTCGCCCTCCTCTGCAAAGCAATACTGGCATGCCAGGTTGCAATCGTGGGCAATATGTAAACACAGTGCCTTGACAACCGTAGGTCTCTTGGCAAAATCTGTGATATAAGGCTCGTATGAGTCCTTTGTAAATAATTCCTCTGCGGCGATCAGTTCTGCGATCTCGTCCCAGACTTCTGCGATCTCATCCTTGTGATCCGGGTAGCGTTTTGCCATCTCTGCAAAAATGCTGTCCTTATCGGATGACTCATACATCTCAATCATATCGTAGGTCATGTCATCCACCACATGAATGGCTCCGCTGTTGACATCGATCACGATATTGTAACCGCCCATTTTGTATTGATGAACCAAAATAGTCCTCCTTCTATAAACGCACAAATGACCGAACGCTATCAAGCGTACGGTCGCGTGTACTTTTTCTTGTTTTAACTACAGAATGGAGCCTCCCACGAAAAGTAGGACGCTCCGCATTGTACAAATATGATGATTAGCGATTGTTCTCGCAAGACTGGTTACCTACAGTACAAGATGTCTTGCATGCAGACTGGCAAGATGTCTGGCACTCGCCGCATCCACCCTTCTTTACTGTGTTCTGTAACTTCTTTGTATTTAATGTCTGTACATGTTTCATTGTAAATATCTCTCCTTTACTGCTTGATTACGCTATATTATAGCATACAAGTGCCTAAAGGAAAAGCATTTTTTCTGCTTCCTCAACTCAGCATACCGCCCAGCATTGCCGATCCGATGCAGATGGCAGATGCAGTTCCCATATAGGGGATGGGCGGCAGGCTTCCTTTCTGGATCCAGAGGGCTGCCCCAAGCAGGGTTGCCACATATAAGATCCCAACCAAAAGCCCCCACAAAAACTTCTGCCTTTTCTTCCATTTTCCCAGGACAAAGCCCCCGATACCGCAGGAAAGCACATAGATGACGATCACGCCGACCTGGGCGACTGCATCCTCTTTTTCCACACGTGACACGATAAGGGCTAAAAGTACCAACAATAATCCACTGATAATATACATGACAAGCAGGCTGCGCACAACGCATCCCCTTCGCACCTTTGTCTCTTTCATTTTTCCATCCTTTCTCCACACTGGGATCGGATCCGTCCCATCATCCACTATGAATTTATGTAAATTCCATCTACAATATGACACATCCATTGCTTTTTTAGGGGAATAATGCTACAATGAACTCCGATATTTTTAGGAGGATAACGGAATGAGTACTGGTTGGATTGTATTGATTGTTGTATTGGTCATTCTCGTTGCGCTGATCATTGGATTGTATTTCCTTGGCAAGCGTGCCGAAAAGAAACAGGAAGAGCAAAACGCACAGGTGGAGGCAACCGCCCAGAATGTGACAATGCTTATCATCGACAAGAAAAAGTTACGGATCAAAGATTCCGGTCTGCCGGAGCAAGTGATCGCACAGACACCTTTCTATGCAAAGTTGTCCAAGTTGCCGATCGTTAAGGCCAAGGTTGGTCCAAAGGTCATGTCACTGATCTGTGATGCGACGATCTTTGATGAGATTCCTGTAAAGAAGGAAGTCAAGGCAAGAGTCAGCGGACTTTACATCACAAGTGTTCGCGGATTGCACGGAAAAACAGAATCCGAAGATGGCAAAAAGAAGAAAAAGGGGCTTCGTGCTTGGGCACTGCGCAAGCAGAAAGAACTCAATGCCAGCAAATAAGACATATCAAAAAGGCTTGTCCGATACGGACAAGCCTTTTTCTTTGCTCTCTTTATGCCGGTTGCACACGGACTTCCAGCCGGTTCTCTGCCAGTGTATTTCCACCGACATAGAGATCATAGACCAGTAAGATCTGCATGTGTGGTTCTTTTTCCTTGACAACATCCAATTCATAGACATGCGTGACAATATCCATATCCATGCATCCCATAGGGGTCCGCATCTGCGTGCTTGTGCGCTGCCCCGGAAGAAATTCCATGACCCGTCCCATATCTCCTGTCGTCGTCATGCGGCAGCCGCCGTCCCAGACTTCCAATTTATTGCGGGTACGCCCCATCTCATCCACCTGCATATATTGAAGGATTGCTTTTCCATCCGTTTCCTGATATCTGCCGTGGTAGGTAAGCCGATTGGTATCCGCCTGCCCATCCACGGTCTGTATACTTGTCATTTCTATAAGAATACGATTATCCATTGGTATATCCTTTGTCTTTCTGTCTTAGTCTGTCAGCCCCGGTGCTTCCCGGATGGCTCATATAGGATTATACCCTATTCCTATCTTCTCTTCCATGGCATTTTTATCTGCACATTTTACGGACATCAGAGATAACGGAAACGGATCTGCTTGTCCTCGGACTCGATGAGTTTTTTATACTGATATAAGGTAAAGACCTGGTACATCTGCTCTTTTTCATCCTCTCCCACGACCTCATATGTATTGTCCCGAAAACACATATTGGGATACATGACGCACCACCAGTTTTTGCCCTGCGCCTGACCGATCCGCACCTGTAGGGAAGTATAATTACCTGCAGGCAAATGATAAATGCCGTAAAACTTCTCCGGAAAATCCACATCCTCGATCGCCGCCGTGACCGGATAGGTATAACCTTCTTTTGCGATCTCCTGCCCCGCGACCTTCTCAATCTCTTTCAGATGCGCACGGATGATGCTCTCTGTCTCCTTTTTATCGCTTGCTGTCGCAAGCAATCCCGAAACATAAGCCCCCACCTGATCCCGCACCTGCAATTTGAGTGCCTGATCTTCCTCAGTATCACTGTTGGCGATCACATGAAAACGAAAGACTTCACTGGCGTAGTCCTCCTGCAAATGCCGGCTCTGCCCTATGAGGACAAGTAGTCCTACGATCAAAAGTCCTGCCACGATCCTTATATTTTTCCTTTTTGCATACATATCTGCTTCCTGCTCTTTCTGTCTTAAGATTAGAAACACCGGACATCCATCCGATGTTTCTAACCAAAGTATGCAACCAAATTTTTCTTTTATACAATCCTTATTCCACGACACGGAATTTACAGATTGTTTCCAGATGCAGATCTTTCCGATAAGCCCCTGCCCGCCCCTGGTATTTTTCATAAAGATCCAGATCATGGCAGCGCAGATGTCCATAGGAGTTGGCAAGATCCAGCCCCTTTTGCTCGTATGCATTTTGGATCATGCCCGCCAGATAGGCAGCGGCAGCCTCCTGCAATTTCTGGGCAGAAAGATCAATGCTGTCCTTTTGTATGATGTCTCCGCGAAAGGTCAACTGACAGCCGACACCGGAGTTTGTCGCCGTATATTCATAAGAGACTTTGACATTTTCCAGATGGATCTGCCCGCCGTCCACGTCCATATCCACCATGCCAATAGCACCACTGCACAGTCCTGCCACATAGCCTTCTTCTGCGGTCACTTTTCGCAAGATCTGGTCATCTCCACTGACGTCGGTCTGCATGAGATAGTAGCCCTCCACGACCGGCAGATCGTCCTGCACGCCAAGACTCGGCAGGATAGTACTGCTGCCCCCATTGTACCAGTCACAGATCAGGCTCTTAAAAGTCGCTCCGCTGGTATCCTCGTAATTGGGATTGCCCTCCAGCATCTCTGCCAGATAATTGCCCAGATCTTCGTCCATTTCTTCTTGCAGATTGCTGATGGCATCCACATCCTCCGCCACAAAAACGATCATGTTGCCCGGCAGATCCACACCGCTGTTTCCGATCTCCACCAGTTCCTGCATAAAATCCTTTTCTTCCAGAAATTCTGCCTCCAGCAAAAGGACTTTGACATGGTTGAGGTCTAGGATCTTTCCGTTTTTCTCATCCATACGGCGGATGACACCTCTCACGGAGGATGACCGTACAGTCAGTTCATCACTGCCCTGCTTGGTCTTTTCTTTTTCGGACACCCGGGACAGATCCATATATTTATAGGTAAGCACGCAGTCGCCGTCCTCCGCGCGCAGGGTCATGACCATAGGGAAACTCTTATTTTCCAGTTCCTGCACACTACAGCCACATCCAAACAAGACCATTCCCAGACAAAGGACCGCCAGTGCCATCCCTCTTTTTCGCTTTTTCCTTTCCATCAGGAAAAAAGGAAAACACAGGGCAAGGGCTGACAGCCAAGCCAGAAGCACCACCAGTCCGCCGCTTTTTCTACCGTAATAATACTGTCCCAGACTGATCAGAAGCATGGCAAGGGCTGACAGCCAGACAACTGCCTTTTCCCCTTTCTTGTGTGCTTTTTTTTCCAGTCCCAGCCCTCGCTTGATGCAGAAGATCCCATAATGCAGACCACTGCCGCAAAAAGCGATCAGCCCCGCGAAACACACGCCTGCCACCAGGGCTTCCTGCCGCCGCAAAAAACCGCCGGGAATGACAATGTTGCTGGTAAAGATCATGATCGGTGTCTCCGCTGCCGCCAATGCCTGGCTGCCGAAAGAGCCAAGCAGCATCTCATAAGTCAGGAAGAGGACAAGGGCTGACAGCCAGATCATCTCACAGGTTCCTTTCCACTGGGCTTTCTGGTCCACGCCGTCTTCCAGACCATCCCCCATAAAAAAGACAAACTGGCAGGAGGAAAAGACCAAAAAAGCAGGATACCAGCCCAGAAAGGCAAAGCCCTTTTTGGAAAGCTGCAGTGGGAAAAGATTCATGCCACGCAGGCTGCTTGCCCCCAGTGCCAATAGGATGATCAAAAGCAGGAGCATAGGCCAGAACAAGACCTCAAAGGTCCGTCCCCGCCCTTCCAGACCGGCGCGCCTGCTATAGAGCACCAGAAGCAGGATCAGGACTGTGAGCAGGAGAAAGGACTCCTCCGACAGCAGGAAGGTATGCACCAGGTCTGCCAGAAGGTATAGCCCAAAGGCTCCCACGAAAAGCAGATAGATCCCATAGGGAAGATAGAGCCAGGACCGATCACGTACCCCGCCCCGCATACAGGCAAGCAAAAGCCCGCCATACAGGCTGGCGAGCAGGGCTCCCAGGAAGATAGAACATCCGCCTGCACGCTCTGCGTGTCTTGCCAGAAGATCCGGCAGGATGACCAGTCCCAGACCGACCATGTCAAAAAAGAGCAGTCTTTTATACTGGCGCAGGGAAATTTTTCCGTTTTGCATCTGCATGGCTATTCGTCTCCTTTCCGACGGAATTTTCTTTTCTGATCCCATTTTGCATGTACCGACCGGTAGAAGATTTTTCCCAGTGGAAAGCGAATCAGTGAGTCCTTACGTCTGGTCTCTTCATCCCCTTTGGCCCCGATAAAAGGTAACAGATAAGGCTGACCGAAACTTTTCAAAAGTGCCAGATGAATGAGGATGGCAAACATGGACCATAGGAAGCCAAAGAAGCCCAGCCACGCGCTCATAAGGATGACAAAAAACTTAAGCATCCTAAAGGCTCCTGCGAATTCCTCATTGGGGATGGAGAAGGAACACAGGGCGGTAAACGCCACCACAATCACAACGATAGGACTGACAATATTGGCATCCACTGCCGCCTGCCCGATGATGAGTCCGCCCACGATACCGATGGTATTACCCATGGCTCCCGGCAAACGCACGCCCGCCTCCCGAAGAAGTTCAAAGGATAATTCCATCAAAAGGACTTCTACGACAGCAGGAAAAGGCACGCCAAGACGAGCCGCCGCAAAGGACATCAGCAGGGTCGTCGGCAGGATGCCGGTCTGAAAATTAGTAACCGCCAGATACAGCCCCGGCATAGCGACTGCCAGAAAGGACGCCACATAGCGGAGCATCCTGCCAAAGGAAGCCACGATCGGACGCTGATAGTAGTCATCGGCGGTCTGGATAAAGGAGTTGTAGTCTGACGGCACGATCAGCGCCGCTGGAGAGTTATTGCAGAGGATGAGGACTTTTCCATCCAAGACTGCCATGACTGCCCGATCCGGGCGCAGGGTCGACTGGATCTGCGGGAATGGGGACAGCCAGGTTTCTTCCGTCAACTGCTCTGCCATCCCGCTGTCTAGGATCCCATCAATGACAAAATCAGATAGTCTTGCCTTGACATGCTCCAGTAGTCCTTTTTTCACGATTCCATCCATATACACCAGGTTGACCAGGGTGTTAGTGCGCACGCCCAGACTCATATTTTCCACTTTCAGATCTGTGGATTGCAGGCGTTTGCGTAGAAGGGCTGTGTTGATCTTGACATTTTCATTGAATCCCTCGTTAGAGCCACGCAGGACTTTCTCTGAGTCTGTGTCCCGCACAGTCGCCCCCGGATAGCCCTTGTCCGGGATCTTCATGGCATGGGCAAAGCCGTCGATCACCAAGATAGCATCCCCGGTCAAAAGACCGGCGGCTGCCTCCTCTGCCGTGTCATATAAGACCATGTCCGAAAGTCCCTGCCCATTTTCTGCCAACTGCCGCCGAATCTCATTTTCCGGCATGACAGATAACCGGGTCAAAAACTGCCCGATGGCTGTGGTTTCAAACATAACGGACGACATGGTGATCTCAATGTAAAGTAAAAAGCAGTCAATGCCGTGCTCTGCTCCCAGCGTCATATCCCGCTGCAGGATGTCGTCGCAATTTGCGAAGATCTTTTGCATTGCACCTTTGTCTTCTGCGATCTTTCCTGTGAATTTATATCCTTGCTCCATCCTAACTACCTCTCAAACATTAAAAGAGACAGGCTCTCGCCTGTCTCTTAGTATGGTCTGATAATTTGAAATTTATTCCTGCTCACGGATAACCACGCGCACAGCCTCGATCTGATTTTCCAGATGCGTATGCATGATCGCCTTGACATACTCGCTGTCCTTTTTCTCAAAGCCCGCGATGATCTTGGCATGCTCATCGATCAACTGATTGTAAGTGCTATTGCCCTTGACATATTCATAGCGATAACGATAGGTCTGCTCACGCATATTATTGACGATAGTCTCCAACTTTGGATTGTCCGCCATGCGATAAATGACATTGTGAAATGCCTCATCTGCCTCCACGATCTTTCGCACATCCCCGGATCTCGTTGCGATCTCAAAATCCTTCATAGACTCTTTGAGTTCCAATAACAATTCCAGTGTCATACGCTGGCATGCCATGCTGACCGCCAGTTCATCCAAAGCATCCCGGATCTCTAAGACATCCTGCAGATCCTTTTCCGTCATCTTAGCAACCTGAGCTCCCTTGCGCGGAATCGTCACGGCAAGTCCTTCCTGCTCCAGCATACGAATCGCCTCACGGATCGGTGTTCTGCTGACTCCCAATTTATTTGCCAAATGCATTTCCATCAAACGCTCGCCCGGCTTGAGATCCCCTCGCAGGATCGCATTACGCAGGGTATTGAATACCACGTCTCGCAGGGGCAAATAGGAATCCATGTCCAACTGTAATTCTTCACTCATTCTCTATTATCTCCTATTATTATATATGGTCGTGCATTGTACGCGATTGGCAAGTCCCGATGCCTCTACTGCACGCTTTGCTCTCTGTAAAGTCTCCTCATCATCAAAAAAACCAAAGACGGTCGGACCACTGCCGCTCATCATGGAAACCACGGCTCCATTCTGCCGCATCAACTCCTTGATCTGTGCGATCACCGGATATTTCTGAATAGTCACATCCTCTAAGATATTTCCCATATGGGATCCCAACGCATGCAGGTCTCCCGCTGTAATATCTGCGATCATGGCATCTATGTCCGGGTGCACCGGATCCTCGATCGCATCCAGATGCTCGTAAACATACTTGGTAGAAACAGAGATGGGCGGTTTTGCGATCAAAACCGGACAACGCATCATCTGGGGAAGTTCTGTCAACTCCTCACCGATCCCTTCTGCCAAAGCCGTCCCCCGCATCAGGCAATAAGGTACATCTGCACCGATCTTTACGCCTCGCTCCATCAGTTCTTTTTTGGTAAGTCCCAGTCCATGGATCCGGTTCATACCATATAAAACGGCTGCCGCATCTGAACTGCCTCCAGCCATGCCTGCCGCAACCGGAATCCTCTTGCTGAGTCGGATCTGTGTACCATCCGTAATGGAAAATTCATCTGCCAGCAACTTGGCAGCCTTAATACAAAGATTATCCTCATTGGTCGGCAGATACTTGGCATTGCTCGTCATGGAAATGCCTGCCTCTGCACTCTTAGACACCGTCACCAGATCATACATATGCACCGTCTGCATGATCATGCGCACCAGATGATATCCATCCTCCCGCACGCCAGTCACATCCAGACCGATATTGATCTTGGCGAGTGCCTTCACTGTCATCTCATCCATATAAACTCCTCATCGCTTTAGCGATGTATTTATTTTAGTACAATCCCTATTGTATCATTCTCTTTCCAACAGTTCAACCTATTTTTGTATTCAAAAAACAACAATATGCAATGCTACAGACAAGAAAAATCCCAGTCAACCTTCCTTGTTGACTGGGTAAGCAATTCTACTTTTCTTCTGCTTCTTTTTTCTCCTGCTCCTCTTTTGCCTTTAAGATCGCCTCATTTAACATGAGCATCTTTTCGTCAAGTTCGGATACGATCTTGGAACACTCCTGTAAGTCATGGCTGATATACGCCGGTGCATGCCCCTCGAATTTATAATAGATCTTATGCTCCAGACTCGCCCAGAAATCCATGGCGATCGTACGGATCTGGATCTCCACCTTGGTATCTACCATGCGATCGGACAAGAAGATCGGGATCGTAACGATCATATGATAACTCTTATAGCCGCTCGGCTTTGGGTTTTTGATATAATCCTTGATGGATAAAACGGTGATATCACTCTGTCTGCCGATCATATCCGCCAGACGATAGATATCGGATGTAAAGGAACAGACAATACGCACACCTGCGATATCGTTACAGTATTCGATCATATTCTGAATGGAATCCTCGTATCCATAGCGCTTCAATTTCTTGACAATACTCTCCGGCGATTTCAATCTGGTCTTGACGTATTCAATCGGATTGTACTGATGCACATGCTGGAATTCATCATTTAAGATCTCAATCTTTGTTCCCATTTCTTTCAGTGCTGAATTGTATAAAAGCATTGCCGTATTCCACGACAAAACCGAATCGTCCTGCATCATTATGCTTTCCATTTCTAACTACCCCCTGCTTTTCGACCCATCCTAGTCTTCCTCAATGACATCGATCTCTAAATAATCAAACGGAACTTCTTCCATAAAACAATCTTTGGTAAATCTGGCTTTTGCCTGGCGTTTAAAATCACGCACCGTAACATCCAGCCATAAAGGTCTGCCCAGATCCATATCATAACACGCCTGATCCAGTGCGCCAAATACCTTGTGCGTTCTCGTCTCATCCGAATTGTCCTCAATGACCAGATCCCGCACCATACGGCTGTCTTTCCACTGTTTGAACCATATACGCAACTTCTTACGTCCTCCTACTTTTGTCTTCTCTGCCTGTTGACCTCATACATGAGTATGCCTGCCGCCATTGCCGCATTCAGAGATTCTACCGATCCCTCCATCGGAATACGCAGATAAGCGTCCGCCATCGCTGCCGTCGCATCCATCAGACCATTACCCTCGTTTCCGATCAGGAATCCGCAATCAGACCTATAGTCAAACATATCATACATTTGCTTTCCTTGCAAATGCGCTGCATATAAAGATATGCCTGCCTCCGAGATCCTATGCAGGTCTTTTTCCCAGTCTTCTGCCACATAAAAAGGCACCCGGTAAAGGCTTCCCATGGTCGAGCGCACGGTCTTGGGATGAAAAAGATCTACCGTCGTCTTGTGCATGATCACACCGGTAACGCCTGCGCCTTCCCCGGTGCGAAACATGGTCCCCAGATTTCCCGGATCCTGAATTCCTTCCACCAAAAGCAGATGTGCCGGGCGCCTGGCAAGAATATCCTCCAGATCATAGGAAGGTCTTTTTACCACAGCAAGCACTCCCTGTGGGGTCTGTGTATCCGACATAGCCTTCATCACCGCGTCACTGACGATCTCATCTACCGGTCCATCCCAGGTATCTTCAAAAGACTCTGCCACATAGATCTCTTCCAGCATTTCTTTTGGCGTCTCAATGACCATGCGCGGGCCCTCTGCGATAAAGACATTTTCCTCGCGACGAAGCCGCGCTTTTTTCTGTAATTGTATAATGTGTTTTACCTGCTTATTTGCGGTGCTTGTGATCATACTTCCTGCCTTTCTGTATGGTAGAAAACCAAAAAAGGGATGATGCACGCGGCACCACCCCTCATATCATTCCTGTTATGAATTGCAAAGCGTATTGCAGATCTCGAACTGATATTCATCAATTCCCTTTGTCATTGCAAGTGCCTCATCAATATCAAAATCAACGAACTCGCCATGACGATAACCTACAACGCGGTTAGATGCTCCCTTGCAAAGCAGGTCAACTGCCAATGCACCCATGGTAGATGCATAAACACGATCCTTACATGTCGGGCTTCCGCCACGCTGCATGTGTCCTAAGATCGTTGCTCTTGTCTCAATACCGGTAGCAGCCTCGATACGTTTTGCCATAGAAGCAGAATGTCCGATACCCTCGGCATTGATGATGATGTGATGCTGCTTGCCCTTTTTCTTGCCCTCGATGATATGGTTGACAAGTGCCTGCTCGTCATAATCATATCTCTCCGGAAGCAATACATCCTCGGCACCGTTGGCAATACCGCACCAGAGTGCTATGTAACCGGCACCACGTCCCATAACCTCGATGATAGAACATCTCTCATGGGAAGTAGAAGTATCACGTACCTTGTCAATGGCTTCCATTGCTGTATTTACGGCTGTATCAAATCCGATCGTGTACTCTGTACATGCGATATCCAGATCGATCGTGCCCGGCAGACCAATCGTATTGATCCCCAGTGCTGCCAACTTCTGCGCTCCCTTGAAGGAACCGTCACCACCGATAACGACCAATCCATCTATTCCATGCTTCTTGCAGATGTCTGCTGCTTTTTTCTGTACTTCTGGTTCAATGAACTCCAAGCATCTGGCTGTCTGCAAGATCGTACCGCCTCGCTGGATGATCTCAGATACACTATGCGCATCCATATCTATGATCTCTTCCTGCAAAAGTCCGGCATATCCACGCTTAATTCCCTTGACCTTTTTACCTCTGGCAATCGCCTGTCGCACGACTGCACGGATGGCTGCATTCATTCCCGGTGCGTCTCCACCACTTGTTAAGACGCCAATTGTCTGTACTTCTTTTGCCATCGTAACTTCCTCCTATAATTTAATCCATTCACTCGACTTATATTCTAATATCTTTTTCTTTGAAATTCAACATTCTTTTCCACAACTTTTACATTTTGTCTGCCAAAAATCTGTGATATTTTCTCCATCGCATCCTCATTTATGGAAATATTCCAATTTGTCGGCATGCGCTTCATCGCCTTGATAGCAGAAATATATACCACAATGTTATCTTCCCCATCCATATCGGCAATGGCATCGAAGAGAGTCTGCTGTTTTGCTTCAAACTCCTCCTTGGTCGCAAACTGGATCCAGAGTTCCTTGCGCACTTCGTCAAATCCATGCATTTCCGTACAGATCAGTTTTGCATTCTTTTCTTCCTCTGCCTGGGCACGTCCCTTGATCAGGACCTTGTTGTCCACTTCCAGAAGATTTCGGTATTTTTCGTATTCTCTGGCAAAGACGATCACTTCCACACTGCCCAAGAGGTCTTCTATGGTGATAAAAGCCATGGTCTGGTTGTTTCTGGTATATTTGATGGTCTTGTCCGTGATCATGCCGCCGATAATGACCATTGCCCCGTCTGCCACAGTCGCCTTATGAGTCTCCTCATCCAGCATAAAATCTCGACAGCCTGCAGTCACGTTCTTTTTTAAAAGTTCTGTATATTTCTCTAAAGGATGCCCGCTGATATAAACACCCAGCACCTCTTTTTCCAATGCCAGAAATTCTTCCTTATCGTATTCTTCCAGATCCGGCATCTTGATCTCAAATTCTTCTTTGATATCATCCGATGCGATGTCAAAGAGAGTCATCTGCCCTGCCATGGAAGATTTTTTATCACTGCTAATCCGATCCATGATGGATGGGAATACCGTGATCATCTGGTGGCGGTTGCCGTCCAGTCCATCCATGGCTCCCGCCTTGATGAGGTTTTCCACCGCACGCTTGTTGACTTCCTTGCCACTGACACGCTTTAAGAAATCCTCGATAGTCTTGTAATCGCCGTTCTGCTGACGCTCTGCCACAATGAAATCCACGACCGGACGTCCAATACTCTTGATCGCATACATGCCATAGCGGATCTTTCCGTCCGATACGGCAAACTTGCCCTCTCCCACATTGATATCCGGTGGTAGGACGTCAATGCCCATCTCCCGGCAGACCATGATGTACTCAGCAACCTTGCCTGCATTATCCAGCACCGAAGTCATGAGGGCTGCCATGAATTCAACCGGATAATAATATTTCAAAAAGGCTGTCTGATATGCCACAACTGCGTATGCTGCCGCATGGGACTTGTTGAAAGCATACTTGGCAAAATCGATCATATCGTCGTAGATCTTATTTGCCACAGCCTCACTGATCCCGTTGGCAATGCAACCCTTGACGCCCTCTTCCTCATTTCCGTAAACAAAGTTCTGGCGTTCCTTTTCCATGACCTGGGTCTTTTTCTTGGACATGGCACGGCGCACCAGATCGCTCCGACCCATAGAATAGCCCGCCAGATCACGCACGATCTGCATAACCTGTTCCTGATATACGATGCAGCCATAGGTCGGGGCTAAGATAGGTTCCAGTTGCGGACAGTCATAGGTGATGGATGCCTTGTCGTTCTTGCCCTTGATATAGGCAGGGATAAAGTCCATTGGTCCCGGACGATACAAAGAGATTCCAGCGATGACATCCTCTAAACTCTCCGGGCGCAGTTCCTTCATGAAATTCTTCATGCCGGCACTTTCCAACTGGAAAATCCCTTCCGTCTTACCGGATGAGATCAGGTCTAAGACCTTTTTATCATCATAATCAATATGATCCATATCCAGCGATACGCCATAATTTTTCTTGACCAACTGGACAGCATCATCAATGACGGTCAAGGTACGAAGTCCCAGGAAATCCATCTTCAAAAGTCCCAGTTCCTCGATCGTCGTCATGACGAACTGGGTTGTGATCGTACCGTCTCCGCCACGCGATAACGGCACATATTCATCCATTGGTTTTTGGGAGATAACGACACCTGCCGCATGCATTCCCGTATGCCTCGGCAGACCTTCCAGACGTTTTGCCGTATCGATCAGCCGCTTGACCTCCGGGTCATCCTCGTACATCTTGCGCAGATCCGGGCTCATTTTCAAAGCCAGATCCAATGTCATGCCAAGATCATCCGGCACTGCCTTTGCGATGGAATCCACATAATTGTATGGCATATCCATGACGCGTCCAACGTCCCGGATGACGCCCTTTGCCTTGAGGGTTCCAAAGGTGACGATCTGGGTCACACAGTCCTTGCCATATTTTTCAATGACATAATCAATGACCTCACCTCGGCGGTTGAAGCAGAAGTCGATATCAATATCCGGCATGGATACACGTTCCGGGTTCAGAAATCGCTCAAACAATAGATTGTAACGGATCGGATCGATATTGGTGATACCGGTCGTATAGGACACCAGACTTCCGGCTGCACTGCCTCGTCCCGGTCCTACTGGGATATGATGTGTTCTGGCATAATTGATAAAATCCCAGACGATCAAAAAATAATCCACATATCCCATCTTTTGGATGGTCTCTAATTCATAAGTCAGACGCGGTTTCAATTCCTCTGCCCGGTCTCCGTAGCGTTCCTGCAAGCCTTCAAAACAGAGTTTGTTGAGGTAGGTCCAGGAGTCGTAGCCCTCCGGCACCTGATAATGCGGCAGTTTTGTCACGCCAAATTCAATCTCTACATTACAGCGGTCAGCGATCTTTTGCGTATTGGCAAGCGCCTGTGGTGCATAAGGAAAAAGTGCCGCCATCTGTTCTTCGGATTTGACAAAATATTGTCCACCCTCGTAACGCATACGGTCGGTGTCGGTCAGTTTCTTGCCGGTCTGGATACACAAAAGGACATCATGCGGCGCCGCATCATCTGCATAGGTGTAATGGATATCGTTGGTGCAGACCAGTTCAATGCCGGTCTCCTTGCTCATGCGCACCAACTGCTGGTTGACCAGTTCCTGCGCCTCGATCCCATGGCACTGCAATTCCAGAAAATAATTGTTTTCTCCAAAGATGGCACGGTGCTTAAGAGCGATCTCCTTTGCCTCCTCATACATGCCACGCTGCAGATAACGGGGTACCACGCCTGCTAAGCAGGCACTCAGGGCGATGATGCCTTCATGGTATTTTTCCAGTGTCTCCATATCCACACGCGGTTTGTAGTAGTAGCCATCCACAAAACCAATGGAAACGATCTTGATCAGGTTTTGATAGCCGACATTATTTTCTGCCAAAAGCACCAGATGATAATAGCGGTCGTCCCCATGCGACAACTCACGGTCAAAGCGGGAACCCGGTGCCACATAGACCTCACAGCCTAAGATCGGCCGGATGCCCTGTTTTTTACATTCTTTATAGAAATCAATGACACCATACATGACACCATGATCCGTAATGGCAGCCGCATTCATGCCAAGTTCTTTCACGCGCGCCACATATTCAGTTATCTTGTTGGAGCCGTCCAAAAGACTGTACTCCGTATGTGTGTGTAAATGTACAAATGCCATGTCTTTCCCTTTCGTAGTTATGATAAATTACGCCATATTTTTGGCATTCTTGTTCAAGAGCAAAATGCCAAGATAAGTAGCCACCATAGAGCCAAATAAGATACAGAAGAACTGCATCGGTCCATTGCCGCCTAAGGCCAGACCACCGCTCAAAACGCCCACAGCATTGAAACTCATATGCAGGCAGATGCCCATGGAAAGATTGCCTGCCTTTTCCACAAAATATCCAAGCACTAAGCCAAATAAAAAGGTATATACTGCCTGCAGCGGATTCATATGCATACCGGCAAAAAGCAGTGCCTGTACCACATTGGCTGCCCAAAACGGCATAACACGTCTGGCATAAGAAAAGGTCAGTCCGCGGAAGGTCAGTTCTTCACAGATCGGTCCGATCACGACCGTGTAGAGTACCAACGGCAGGGTCAGTGACTCTGACAAGCCCATGCCGTCCATCAAGGTCTCATACTGGGTCAGCCAGCTGGGAAAAAGAACGGAAACTACATTCATCAGATAAGTACACAGATACTGCATCCCAAAAGAAAGCAGGATCACGCCCACAATACAGGTCGCCGGATTTGCCTTCAAAAGCGCAAAGGCTCCCTTTTTTGCACTCTTATCACACACTTTTTTGTAGTACCAGAAGAAAAACAATACGGCTGCAATAGCGGCATATACCAACATAACGCCCACGTTAAAGTCCGTTGATGTCACCGCGTTATAGTAACCCTGAAAGAAGTCCGAAAAACTTCCACTGGTATAAGTGTGTGCCTTATAACAAAAGACAAAAAACATCCCCACAAAAGAAATCGCCATCTGTAAAACAAAGATACAAACGCTCGGCAGAAAGCACTTCCAAATATTTGACAATTTATTTTCCATTTAAAAATTCCTTTATCTGACTCATCTGTTTTTGGGCATCCGCGATCCCGTTATCATACAACTGCATCATTACCGCCGGGTCGGTGGTGTAGGTGCCGATCTTGATGTCTGCGGACGGACAGAAAGTCATAACCTTTCCTTCTTTTTCTAATGTGTCTACCATATCCATCTGCCGGTTATAGACTTCGTGGCGATGGTTGAGATCCTCTACGATCTTTGGGTATTTATGCTTGAGCCCAAGCGTATAGGCGATCTTGCCGCCCTGCGGCTTCATGCGAAAGCCCCGCGGCTTGGAAAAGATCACGATCAAACGGTCGCAGCCATGCTCTAGGGCATGCTCGATCGGCATGGAATCCGATACCCCGCCGTCATAATAGACATGTCCCTCATAAGAAATCGGACGGCATGCCACCGGAAGGGCACAGCTCGCCATGATCGGCTGGTATTCGTTGCGCCGGATCTCATTTTTATTAAAATAGTGAGGCAGCCCTGTCTCGGCATCCGTTGCCGGCAGATAAGCCTCCGTCGGATTGTTATGATAAGCATCATAATCCAGCGGATCGCCGCCTCCCTCATTTGTCATCGTTCCATAAATGTATTGCAATCCAAATAAGGATCCTGTTGTCAGCAGACTGCGCAGACTGATATAGCGCGGATCCTTGACATGTTTGGTGTAATAGCGCATGTTTCGCTCACGCTGCCCTGCCAGAAAAGACGCACTGTTTGCCGCGCCCGCAGATACACCGATGCAGTAATCAAACTGAATCCCCTCGTCTAAAAAGATGTCCAAAACTCCTGCGCTGTATGCGCATTTCATGCCTCCCCCTTCAACGATCAATCCCGTTTTCATCTCTTTGCTCCTTGTGATAGCGTACGCCATAAGCACACGTTTATAAGACGCAATATAACAGCGAGCCGCAGGAAAGCGACCGCTGTCATATGTGCGTAAAAATATTTATTATTTGTTTACTGTGATCTTATCCAAATGCCAGATATCATCCACATAGTCCTGAATGGTGCGGTCAGATGAGAACTTACCAACATTGGCAACATTTAAAAGTGCCTTCTTTGCCCATCCGGTCTCATCCATATAGGCTTCCATGACACGCTGCTGTGCCTCTGCATAAGAACGGAAGTCTGCAAGTACAAAATAGGTGTCCGCGTACTGCGTACACTGTGTATTCAAGAGTGAATTGTAAAGGTCACGGAAGAGTTCAGAATCGCTGCCACTGTAAAATCCGTTGACTAACTGGGTCAGGACTTTACGGATATCCTGATCATTGTTGAATATATCCATTGGGTTGTAATCACGGTTCTTCTCATGCGCAATGACTTCCTCTGCACTCATACCGAAGATAAAGGCATTTTCCTCGCCCATTTCCTCAACCATTTCCACATTGGCTCCATCCATGGTACCGATGGTCAGCGCGCCGTTTAACATGAACTTCATGTTGCCGGTGCCGGATGCCTCCTTACTGGCGGTAGAGATCTGTTCAGATACATCCGCCGCTGCAAAGATCCACTCTGCGTTGGATACGCGATAGTCCTCGATAAAGACAACTTTGATCTTGCCTTCGATACTCTTATCGTTATTGATGACCTCTGCCACATTGTTGATCAGTTTGATCGTCAGTTTGGCATTCTTATAGCCTGCTGCTGCCTTTGCGCCAAAGATAAAGGTGCGTGGATAAAATTCTTTTTCCGGGTGCTCCTTGATCTGGTTGTAAAGATACATAACATGCAAAATATTGAGCAACTGTCTCTTATACTCATGCAGACGCTTTACCTGCACATCAAAGATAGATCTCGGATCGACCTCGATGCCATTGTGCTCTTTGATATATTCTGCCAGGCGCAGTTTGTTCTGGTATTTGATGTTCATGAACTCATGCTGTGCCTTTTTATCATCCGCATAGAGTTCTAATTTCTTCATCTGGGACAGATCGGTGATCCATTCCTTGCCAATGTGATCTGTCACCCAGTCTGCCAAAAGGCGGTTTCCATGTAAGAGGAAACGGCGCTGTGTGATACCATTGGTCTTATTGTTGAATTTCTCCGGGTACATATCATAGAAATCTTTTAAAGACTGGGTCTTTAAGATCTCTGTATGGAGTTTTGCCACACCGTTGACAGAATAGCCTGCCGCAATGGCAAGATGCGCCATCTTGACCTGTCCGTCACGGATAATACCCATGCGGGCTACCTTACCCTCGTCTCCCGGGAAGCGGTTGCGGATCTCGATCTCAAAACGACGGTTGATCTCCTCAACGATCTGGTAAACTCTCGGCAGTAAGCGGGAGAAGATCTCGATCGGCCATTTTTCCAGAGCCTCTGACATGATGGTGTGGTTGGTATAGGCACAGGTCTTGGTCGTCACTTCCCAAGCCTGATCCCAACTCAAGCCCTCCTCATCCAAAAGCAGGCGCATGAGTTCTGCAACTGCCAAGGTCGGATGGGTATCGTTCATCTGGATTGTGACTTTTTCGTATAATTTACGAATGTCGTCATGATGCTTTTTGTAGCGGCAGAGAATACGCTGCAAACTTGCAGATACAAAGAAGTACTGCTGCTTTAGGCGGAGTTCCTTGCCATAGATATGATTGTCGTTCGGATAGAGAACCTCGACAAGATTGCGTGCCAGATTTTCTTCCTCGACTGCCTTATCATATTCCCCTTTGTCAAAGGAATCCAGACGAAAGACTTCCTTTGGCTCTGCATCCCAAATCATCAGGGTGTTGACCATATTGTTGTCGTAGCCGACGATCGGCATATCATAAGGAACTGCGATCACAGAAGAATATCCCTCGTGGATAAAGTGCAGGTTGCCGTCCTCGCCCTGCTCGGTTCTGACATAGCCGCCAAAACGGACTTCATGTGCATATTCCGGTCGCTTGATCTCAAACGGATAACCGTTCTTTAACCAGTTGTCCGGCACTTCTTTCTGGTAACCGTCCTCAATCTTCTGCTTGAACATACCATAGCGGTAGCGGATGCCACAGCCATATGCCGGATATCCCAAAGTAGAGAGGGAATCCATAAAGCAGGCTGCCAGTCTTCCCAGACCGCCATTTCCAAGTGCAGGATCCGGTTCCTGATCCTCGATCGCATTGATATCAAATCCCAATTCATCCAGACATTCTGAAATCTCATCATAGCAGCAGAGATTGAGCATATTGTTGCCCAATGCCCTGCCCATTAAGAATTCCATAGACATATAATATACGGTCTTGGGATCCTTTTTCTCCATGGTCTTCTGGGTCGCCAGCCAGTTGTCAATGACTTCGTCTTTGACTGCCAGCGCAACTGCCTGATAGACTTCCTGATCGTTTGCCTCCTCAAACTCCTTGCGATATAAGAGTTTGACATTTTCCTTGATCTGTTTCTTAAACGCTTTCTTGTCAAAAGTATGAACCATCTGCTCAGGCTCCTTTCTTCTCAGCAATCTCATTATTGTTTTGAAACTCCCAGAGTAACTTTCTCGCCATTGATGTTCCATTCTTTATTGTATTCGCCCTGGTCGCCTGCTGTGATCTCTGTTGCTAAAACTTCTTTCTTGATTGTATCACAGTTCTCGGCAAAGATGTGACCGACTTTTTCGGCTCCCTGATAGAATACCTTGATCTGATCCATAACTTCAAAGTCTGCTTCCTTACGCATGGTCTGGATCTTGCTGATCAACTCTCTTACAAATCCTTCTTCCAGTAATTCTTCGGTCAGGTTGGTATCCAATACCACCGTCATATCTGCATCGTTTTCTGTCACATAGCCCTCTTTCTGGGTCATGGTGATCAAAAGGTCTTCCTCAGAAAGTTCGATCGATGCATCTACCTCCGGCAGTCTGAGCACGCCATCAGCCTTTAAGCCTGCCATGGCAGCGTTGCCGTCCAGATCTGCAAGTGCCTGCTGGATGCCCTTTAAGAACTTGCCGTATTTTGGTCCTACGGTACGAAGCTGCGGCTTGAAGGTATAGGTAGTAAAGTCTGCCACGTCACCTGTAAAGGTCACTTTCTTGACATTTAACTCATCTGCAATGATATCCATATAGAATGCCGGCAGATCCTTTTCTGCCTTGACATACATCTGACCGATCGGCTGA
Source organism: Roseburia lenta (assembly GCF_014287435.1). GTDB lineage: Bacteria > Bacillota > Clostridia > Lachnospirales > Lachnospiraceae > Pararoseburia > Pararoseburia lenta. Next base: position 417,709 of record NZ_JACOPG010000003.1, on the reverse strand, counting down.
CGGTTCTTGATGTTGGCTGTATTTCTGCAGGCACGTCCCATAACGACGATCTTCAAAAGTTCGTCCATGTTGCTTTCCAGTTCCTTGTCGATCCATGCCTCATTAACAACCGGATAGTCGCACAGATGGATACTTTCCGGCGCTGCTGCATCAATGCTTCTGACAAGGTTCTGATAGATCTCCTCTGTCATGAACGGGATCATTGGTGCTGCTGCCTTACAGATGGTAACCAGACAGGTGTAAAGTGTCATGTATGCATTGATCTTATCCTGCTCCATGCCCTTTGCCCAGAAACGTTCACGGCTGCGGCGTACATACCAGTTGCTCATGTCATCAACAAAAGCATCCAATCCCTTTGCTGCCTCCGGAATACGGTAGTTTGCCAGATTGTCATCCACATCCTTTACAGCCGAATTGAGGCGGGAAAGAATCCACTTATCCATAATGGATAATTTGTCATATTCCAGTGTATATTTTGTTGCATCAAATTCATCGATATTAGCATATAGTACAAAGAATGCGTAGGTGTTCCACAGGGTTCCCATGAACTTTCTCTGACCTTCCTGTACCAGTTTGCCGGAAAATCTCTTCGGGATCCATGGTGCACTTGCTGTATAGAAATACCAGCGAATCGCATCTGCGCCGTAGGTCTCCAATGCATCAAACGGATCTACCGCATTGCCCTTGGACTTGGACATCTTCTGTCCGTTTTCGTCCTGTACATGTCCAAGTACGATAACATTTTCATAAGGTGCCTTATTGAAAAGCAGGGTGGACTCTGCCATCAGGGAATGGAACCATCCACGGGTCTGATCCACTGCCTCAGAGATAAACTGTGCAGGGAACTGCTGTTCAAATAAGTCTTTATTTTCAAATGGATAATGGTGCTGTGCAAATGGCATTGCTCCGGAGTCGAACCAGCAGTCGATAACTTCCGGTACACGGTGCATGGTCTTTCCACAATCCGGGCAGGTGAAGGTCACGGCATCGATATATGGACGATGGAGTTCTACTTCTGCTGCCTTTGGATCACCGGCACGCTCTGCCAATTCTGCACGGCTTCCGATACATTCCTGGTGTCCGCACTCACATTCCCAGATGTTGAGTGGTGTTCCCCAATAACGGTTACGGGAGATCGCCCAGTCCTGAATGTTTTCCAGCCAGTTGCCGAAACGTCCGCTGCCGATGGATTCCGGGATCCAGTTTACGGTGTTATTGTTGCGGATCAGATCATCCTTTACGGCTGTTTCCTTGATATACCAGGATTCTCTTGCATAGTAGATCAGTGGTGTATCACAGCGCCAGCAGTGTGGATAATCATGCTCAAACTTCGGTGCGGCAAATAACTTACCCTCTTTATCCAGATCGACCAATACATCCTTGTCTGCATCTTTGACAAACTTTCCGGCATAAGGTGTCTCTGCCGTCATCTCGCCCTTGCCGTCAACAAACTGTACGAAAGGCAGGTCGTAGTTGCGTCCGACATTGGCATCGTCCTCACCAAAAGCAGGAGCAATATGAACGATACCGGTACCATCACTCATGGTAACGTAGGTATCACAGGTCACGAAATGTCCCTTTTTGTTCTGCTTTGCAGCGGCTTCTGCTGCACATGCATAGAGGGCTTCGTATTCCTTGTACTCCAGATCCTTACCGGTCATGGTCTCCAAAACTTCGTATGCCTTCTCGTCATCCTTTGCCAAAGTTCCGAGAACCTTGTCCAAGAGTGCTTCTGCCATGTAATAGGTATAACCGTCTGCTGCCTTGACCTTGCAGTAAGTCTCATTCGGGTTGACACAAAGTGCAACGTTAGAAGGCAGTGTCCAAGGGGTCGTTGTCCATGCCAGGAAATAAGCATCTTCGCCTACGACCTTGAAACGGACGATGGCAGAACGCTCCTTAACCAACTTGTAGCCCTGCGCTACTTCCTGAGAGGAAAGCGGCGTGCCGCAACGAGGGCAGTAAGGCACGATCTTGAAGCCCTTGTAAAGTAGCTTTTTGTTCCAGATCTCTTTTAATGCCCACCATTCGGACTCGATAAAATTGTCATCATAGGTAACATATGGGTTGTCCATGTCTGCCCAGAAACCAACCGTGCCGGAGAAATCTTCCCACATGCCCTTGTATTTCCAAACAGATTCCTTACACTGCTTTATGAAAGGCTCCATACCGTATTCTTCGATCTGCTCCTTGCCGTCCAGACCCAGTTTCTTTTCTACTTCGATCTCGACCGGAAGACCATGGGTATCCCATCCAGCCTTACGAGGAACATACTTGCCCTTCATGGTCTGATAACGAGGGATCATATCTTTGATGGTACGTGTCTCTACATGACCGATATGCGGCTTGCCGTTGGCTGTTGGCGGTCCATCATAAAAGGTGTAAGTCTCTCCCTCTTTTCTATTCTCCATGGATTTCTTGAAAATGTCATTGTCACGCCAGAATTTCTCTGTGGCTTTTTCTCTCTCAACAAAGTTGAGTTCCGTGTTGACTTTCTTGTACATAGTCGACTTCCTTTCTATCATTTCTTATTCTGAACAAATGCAGTGCATAAAAGAAAAAACTTCCGTCCGTATAGGACGAAAGTTTCGTATACCACCTATAACGCTGTACTTAAAAGTGCCCCGCACCTTTGCATACATGTTCTCTGTAACGTAGAGACTCACGGCTTTCCTACCAGATAAACTCCTTCAGTCCGCTGCTAAGAAGTGATCTTCCACAGATAGATACTAATATCGGCTCACACCATACCCGACTCGCTCGACGTTCTCACCTCTGCGTACTGTCTTCCTCAACGCATTTGTCAAATCATATTTCGTTAAAAATTATACTTAGTGTAGATGCGTTTGTCAAGGATTGCCGGCGAATTACAGCGTATCGTCTTCTCCGTTCATATCAATGCCATACTGCTCAAAGAACTGCTGCATGTCCTCGTCATCTTCAAAATCATTCTGCATTTCTTCCTGCATCATATCCATAAATGCTGCATTACTGAACAAAAGCCCCCATGTGATAACTAAAAGTACCACTGATATGACAGCCGTCGCGATACCACCGATTGCCATGCCCTTTTTCTCACAGGTAACAATCTGGATCACACCAAAGACGATCGCCAGGATGGCTAAGATCACATTGACGCCACTGCAAAAACAAAGCAGGGATATGATACCAAGGACTAAGGATGCCACGCCAAAGCCTACACCCAGTTTCTTGCCATTTGGTCCCACCTGCGGTCCGGTCTGCCCGTTGGTATATGGATTGCTATTGTAGGAATACTGGTTATTCTGTCCACTGCCTCCATAAGGGTTTCCGTTATTCTGACCGGCATTTCCGTAAGGATTTCCATATGGATTGCCATATGGGTTACCATTGACACTTCCCTGATTGCTTCCGTATGGATTGCTTTGATTACCGTATGGATTGTTGTTCGTTCCATTGTCTCCGTATGTATTACCAGAATGTTCTGATGTATTTTCTGTAGTCTCGTCTTCAAACATATGCTCGTTATTATCCATGATGCTCCTCCAAATCTATTTGTGTAAGTCGATGATGTTATAATATATGCCCATGGTCCCGACAAGTAAAATAAAAAATGCCAGATACACGCCTGCACATATATAAGCCGTCACGACCATACCATTTTTACCAAAATGTTTTTGCACATAAATCCCAAGAACGATCGCAGCCACTGCAAAGACCATCCCCACATACCAATAACAGACCAGACATGGTGCCAATATGCCACATATCATGCTGATGACCGATAAAATTGTAGATAATTTCTGATCTTTCATATGCTTCTTATGCCCTCTGGAATTTGCTTTTAATCTTACCACTTAATCTTTCAAAATGCCATCCCTCATTTTTTCTTCCTTATTTTTATAAATTGGATTATAATGTAAGACAATTATACCATTTGTAAAAGAAGAAAAGGGGATATTTCATGAGCACATTGAATTTGACCCTGCTGACAGATCTGTATGAAATGACCATGATGCAGGGATATTTCAAAAACAACAACAATCACACCGTTGTATTTGACGCTTTCTACCGCACCAATCCTTCGGGTGGTGGCTATGCCATCTGCGCCGGAGTGGAACAGGTCATTGAATATATTGAGAACCTGCATTTTGATGCGGATGACATCAACTACCTGCGCGGACTGCACATCTTTGATGAGGACTTTCTCGCCTATCTGGCAGACTTTCATTTTTCCGGTGACATCTATGCCGTGCCGGAGGGTTCTGTCATTTTCCCGCGCGAGTCTTTGATCAAGGTCATCGCGCCGATCATGGAAGCGCAATTAGTTGAAACCGCCATTTTAAATATCATGAACCACCAGTGCCTGATCGCGACCAAGGCTGCCCGCGTCTGCTATGCGGCTGAGGGGGACGGCGTCATGGAATTTGGTCTGCGCCGTGCACAGGGCCCGGACAGCGGTACTTATGGTGCCAGAGCCGCCATCATCGGCGGTTGCAAGGGGACTTCCAACGTACTTGCCGGACAGATGTTTGACGTGCCGGTGCTTGGCACCCACGCCCATTCCTGGATCATGAGTTTTCCGGATGAATATACGGCATTCAAGGAATACGCAAGACTATATCCAAATGCCTGCACACTTTTGGTAGACACCTACGACACCCTTGGTTCCGGCATTCCAAATGCCATCCGCGTTTTCACGGAAATGCGCGAAGCAGGCATCAACCTGACCAATTACGGCATCCGTATGGATAGCGGCGATCTCGCCTATCTTTCAAAAAAAGTGCGCAAGATGTTAGATGATGCCGGATTTACCGATGCCATCATTTCCGCTTCCAATGACCTGGACGAGTATCTGATCCAGAGTTTGAAAAGTCAGGGAGCTACCATTACTTCCTGGGGTGTTGGGACAAACCTCATCACCTCCAAGGATTGCCCTGCTTTCGGCGGGGTCTACAAGTTAGCAGCCATTGCTGATGATCAGGGAGGCTTTATCCCTAAGATCAAATTATCTGAAAACACCGAAAAAGTGACCAATCCGGGAAATAAGACCTTCTTCCGTATCTATGATAAGGAAAGTGGCAAGATCAAAGCCGATCTGATCTGTCTTCACGATGAAACCTTTGACACCGATCAGGATATGAAACTCTTTGATCCAAACGAGCCTTGGAAAAAGACGACCCTGCCCGGTGGGTCTTATACCATGAAAGAAATGCTCGTTCCTGTGATCTGCCAGGGCAAGCGTGTCTATGATACCCCGCCTGTTATGGAGATCCAGAAGATCTGCAATCAGGAAAAAGAGACCCTATGGGAAGAAAACAAGCGTTTTACCAACCCGTCCAAGATCCATGTGGATCTGTCACAGAAATTATATGATATGAAGCAGTCCCTCCTCTCTGAGATGAGCCGCTAAAAGGAGCAAAAAAGCAGTAGTGAAAAATCCTTCACTACTGCTTTTTCTTAATTAAATCCCATAAAACGCTGTGAGATCTTGTATGCTTTTACAGATAAGTAACGACCAAATCTGCCCGGCAGATTCATGGCATGCCCCAGTGCACCCCAGCGCAGATGATGATAAGTGCGCGGATCCTTATCCTTGATGTATTTCCAAAGATCTTTGACCTTTTTCAAATTGACCGGATCATTGGATACATAGCCGATACAGGTAGAAACAACCGTGATCGTCTCCAGATAGGAAAGCATATACTCACGCAGATGTTCTTCCTCGATCTGCCACAGGTCATAAGCATCCACCATACGCTTGTTGACATACAACTGCTGGTCGATACGTTTGATCATGTTCTTTTCGTTGACCGACTGTCCGTCACGTCCTATGTAATAACGATAAAAATCTACATTCAGATAATACAGTGTCTTTACAAACGGCAATGGCTCATACACAAAGAGGTTATCAACATAAAAGGTATGTTTTGGCAGTTCCAAGTGACAATCACGAAGCAACTGCGTGCGATAGGTCACGGAATGCATCAAAATAGAAAATCCCTTGATGTTATGCTTCATATCATGCCAGCCCATGATCCTCTCCTGCGGGAAAAGCAGGGTGTAAAACATGGTGCGCTGATGATGATAATCGCCCTCGATCTTTTCATAGACATAATTGGTCAAGAGCATATCCACAAGCGTATCGTCTGCAACGAATTTCTTCAAAGTCTCCAAGACCCTCGCGTAGGCATCCACATCCACCCAGTCATCACTGTCAACGACCTTAAAATAAATACCGCTGGCATTGGCAAGTCCGGTATTGACTGCGCAGCCGTGTCCACCGTTTTCCTGATGAATTGCTTTGATGATGGTCGGATATTTCTCGGCATAAGCATCCGCAATCTCCGCCGTGCGATCACTGGATCCGTCATCTACAATAATAATCTCAACATCTTCTCCACCCGGGAGCAATGATTCTATACATTTTGACATATAGCCTTCCGAGTTATAACACGGAATGGCAAAGGAAACTATCTTCATGTTTCTTCCTCCTAACAACCGTCTCTTATTATATACACAAAACTTTTGTAAAATAAAGTATTTCTTTTAGTCCATCCGGTGCAAAGCAATAAATTCCGCATATTTATCAAAGGCTGACGGGATCGCATACTCCTTTCGGGTCTTATCGATATCAACCAGCAAGTAGTCCTGTGGCCCCTTGGAAAGATCCTCATCCTGCTGGAAACTGTCGACATCTGCCACCTGTATCAAGAAGCCCTGCATAAGCCATTCAATATGAGAAAAAATATGTTTTGCCTCCGGCAGTTTCTTGATCTGCAAGGGAGCCAGATTTTGTCCGCGCACAAAGGCAAGCGCTTCTTCCTCCGTCAAATATCCCTCGATATTAGGCAGTTCGTACAGTCCTGCCAAAAGTCCCTTGGAAGGGCGTTTCCGCAGAACGATCTTTTGTCCATCCTGTATCAGAAGGACGGTTTTCTCCTCGATCCGTCTGGGTTTTGCCTTGGTCTTGACCGGCAGACGGTCGTAAGTATCGTTTTTATATGCCAGACAAAAAGGCTGCCAGGGACAAAGATCACATTTTGGCTGTCCATTGGGTATGCAAACCAAGGCTCCGATCTCCATCAATGCCTGATTAAAGGCTCCTGCCTCCTTGGGCATAATCTGGGAAAGCTGCGCCGTCATGCGCTTTTTTGTTGCATCTTTTAAAATGTCGCTGTCATCCTGACTGACGCGCGATAAGATACGGAGTACGTTGCCATCCACCGCCGGCACCCGCTCATCAAAGGCGATGGAAGCGATTGCCCCCGCTGTATAGGGTCCGATGCCGGAAAGCGCCACGATTCCATCATAGGTCTGCGGCATCTGACCACCATATTCTGCACAAATGGTCTGCGCCGCCTTTTGCATATTGCGGACGCGATTGTAATAGCCCAAGCCTTCCCACAGTTTCAAAAGTGGGTCCTCCTGACACTTTGCCAGTGCCTCGATGGTCGGCAGGGCTGTCATAAAGCGCTCGTAATAGGGGATCACGGCTTCCACACGGGTTTGCTGTAACATGACCTCCGAAACCCAGATATGATAGGGATCTTTATCTTTTCGCCACGGAAGGTCGCGCTTATTTGCCTCATACCAGGTCAGGGTCGGCTCTACCAAAACCGATAAATCTGTATTTTCTATCATCTTCTATCCTATTATAACAGGACTGGTCTGCCTGTTATACTTTCTGTCATAAATTGCACATTCTGTCTCTTGATCTGATTTCTTGTACCTAGTATAGCATATCCCCGCCTACCTTGGTCGGACTTCCATAATTTTTCAAACAATCTTAAGAAATTTTAAGAGTTGGCGGAATAATAGACACGTCAAACAAAATGTGTAATACTATACTTATAGTTTTTAGATAGCACACGGAGGACAAACATATGAATACAGAGACCCGCAGACATTTTTCCCGCATCGGCATAGCCTACTTTATCGGTGCACTTCTTTTTGCCGGTGTCCGCACCTTGACACCGCTCGCCCTTACACATCTGGCGCCCACGCTCGCCGCAGATCAGACCCTGAGTTTTCTGATTTCTATGCTGACAACCTATATCATCGCCGTGCCGCTCATGATGCTTGTCATCAAGCGCGTTCCAAAAGAAGGCAGCATCCAGCCTTGTACCATGACCGGCAAACAGTGGATCGTCACCTTTCTCATCTGCTATGCCGGCATGTACCTGGCAAACATCGCCGGAAATATCATCACCAATATAGTCGGCAATCTCAAGGGTTCCACCGTCACGAATGAGATCGTGGAGACAGCCCTTGCAAATGCAGCCTGGGTCAATATCCTTGTTATGGTGCTGCTTGCGCCTGTCTTAGAGGAGTTGCTTTTCCGTAAGATGCTTATTGACCGCACCATCAAATACGGCGAGGGCATTTCCGTTTTGATCTCCGCCCTCTTCTTCGGACTTTTCCACGGCAATCTCAACCAGTTTGCCTATGCCTTTGTGATCGGCGGCGTTTTTGCCTTTGTCTATGTCAAGACTGGCAATGTCAAATACACCATCTATATGCATATGCTGGTCAACTTCCTCGGTTCCGCCGTCAGCATGGGACTTCTAAAACTGTCTGGTATGGATCAGTTGGCGCTTGCCGCCACAGATCCCGAAAAGATGGCTGATGTCTCTTACCTGACCAATATCTTTATGTCGCATCTGAGCGGTATGTTACTGCTCTGCCTCTATGCACTTGTGCTGATCATTCTGGTGATCGTAGGCATCGTATTATTCTTTAAAAATATCAAAAAGATCCACCTGCTGACCTCGCCGAACAGCGTTGCTCCCGGCGCACGCTTCCGGACCTATTTTCTCAATGGCGGCATGATCCTTTTTATCGTATGGTGGCTGGTCCAGATCATCTTGCAATTACTGATGTAAAAGATATGTCAGAGATATGTCAAAAAGACCATGGTACTTTACAAAGCACCATGGTCTTTTTTCATGTCATTTTATGTATCGTTTGTCAATTTGCTTTTTAGAAGTCTGTCAGATCTGCTGCGCGTCTTTCCAAAAATGCAGTCATGCCTTCTGTCTTATCATGTGTAGAACATGCCACACCAAAGAGGTTTGCCTCCATCTCTACAGCATTCTTGATGTCCATGTCATAGCCGTTGTTGATCGCAGCCTTGGCAACAGATACTGCATAACTTCCCTTGCTGCAGATCTTCTTAGCCATTGCTTTTGCGGTATCCATGAGTTCTTCCTTGGCAACAACCTTATTTACCAGACCGATGCGGTATGCTTCCTGTGCATCAACAGAGTCACAGGTAAAGATCATTTCCTTTGCACGTCCCATACCAACCAGACGAGCCAGACGCTGGGTTCCGCCAAATCCAGGAATGATACCAAGGCCTGTCTCCGGCTGACCGAAACTAGCGTTTTCAGATGCGATACGGATATCACATGCCATGGAAATCTCGCATCCACCGCCAAGAGCAAAACCATTGACAGCAGCGATCGTAACCTGACGCATATTCATCAACTTGAAGAATGGAACAGATGCTCTCATACCAAAGGCTCTTGCTTCTGCTGCGCTAAAGTTGACCATCTCTGCGATATCAGCCCCTGCTACAAAGGACTTGAACTCATTGCCCTTCTTATCAGGACCACCGGTCAGGATCAGAACCTTGACATCATCTCTAGCCTCGATCTCTGTCAGTGCTACATTTAATTCGTCCAATGTCTCACTATTTAAGGCATTGAGGGCTGCCGGACGGCTGATGGTCAGGACAGCGATTTCATCTTCTACGTCTAATTTTAAATTTTTGAATTCTCCCATGTTTCTTTCCTCCTCGATTGACGACAGATCAAATTATCTGTCAATTATCACTTATCCTCACTATACTACTTTGATAATTTTTTGTCAATCTTATTTAGAGGTTATTTGGGATATTTCTGATATGCCCATGTCAGCACCGATAAAGATGGTTTCGTGATACCAAGTTTTTCAAAGAAAGCGTGCATGCCGCCATTGAGCAAGACCAAAAGAATTGGCAAGAGGGCTATGAATTGTGTTGCTGATACTCCATGACTAGTTCATCTGCCAAATACGCATCACTCATGCAATGCATAAAAGAAGCGCGTTCTGCTGACGAACGCGCTCGTTCTGATGCTCTTTTACTCTTACAAAGTCACAAAGATTGACTCTTAATCCCCATCAATTTTGCATTTTGATTGAGGGACATTCTTGGTTCCGTAGCATTGATCGTTGCGATAGCAACGCCAGCATACTTTAGCCATCGAAAACTGCTTTCCAGTAAATCTTATTCCTTACTCATATCCCTTGACTTCTGCACGCATGCCCGCTGTGCCTCGATCACAGAGGAACGCAGTCCCGATTTTTCCAACTCGGCTACGGCTGCAATGGTCGTGCCACCCGGTGAACAAACAGCATCTTTCAAAACGCCCGGATGCTCTCCTGTTTCTAATACCATCTTGGCTGCCCCAAGGACAGACTGGGCTGCAAATTTATAAGCCTGCTTTCTTGGCATGCCGTCGGCAACTGCAGCATCCGCCATTGCCTCGATAAACATATAGACATAGGCAGGGGAAGATCCGCTCACGCCAACAACGGCATCCATCATAGTCTCCGGCACGATCTCTGCCTTGCCAAAACTTTCAAAGATTGCCATGACTTCCTGCAATTCTTCCGGGCTGATCTTTTCATTCGGTGTCACGGCACTCATTGCCTCACCCACCAGTGCCGGTGTGTTTGGCATAGAACGCACCAGTTTGATCTGCCGTCCAAACAGATCTGTAATGGACGCCAGTGTCTGTCCGGCTGCGATCGATACGACCACCTGACCTTCTTTACAGACATCCCGGATCTGTGGGATCACCGTGGCAAATACCCCCGGCTTTACGGCAAGGAATAAAATATCTGCCTTTCTTGCCACCTCAGTATTGTCCGTCGTTGCAACAATGCCAAGTTCCTTTTCTATTTTTTCAACCGTTTCCTTGGTCTTTGCAGATGCCAGGATCTGCGACGGCGCATAAAGCCCTGCCGCGATCATGCCGCCCATGATGGCTCTGCCCATATTTCCACTACCGATAAATCCAACTGTCTTTGCCATATTGTCCTCCTGCTTTTTATCATTTGCTCCATTTTACCACATTTGCCGTTTGATTTGAATGGCATGAAAAAGCCTAATAAGTCAACCCAAAGTTCAGTTCGTAATAATTACCTGCTGCATCACGATATGCGTATGCCCTTCCATTCTCATCTTTGAGTTCATCCGGCATATACAGATCCTTGTCATAGCCCGGCACATCATTCGGGCTGATACACCTGCCATCTGCTCCCACTTTGATGACGGCATCATTCTTTGGGAAGGTGATCGGAAGTTTACCCGTCGGAGCATATTTGCCAAAGATCACATCCATGATTGCCTCATCATAGGTATCAAATCCGACCGTAAGCGCATCTGAAATTGTCTCCACATTTCCCAGTTCCCATGCAAGCGTCACATTGACATTGGATACGACCTTTCCGCCATGTGCATGGATACTTGCGGCGATTTTCTGCAGACGCTTCATACCGCTGACTGTCGTTTCCTTATGAGTCGTAGCAAGCGGTCTACAATTCTCATCCACATCGCAGACTTCCTTATCCTCGCAAAGATCCAACTCCAGATAGCCCGGTGTTGCAGAAAAATATGCGCCGGATGACGGATGCACCATCAGGATCGCAAGATCGGCTTCCTCGTAGGAGTCTGTCAACGTGCCATAACCTGCTACCAGTTCCCGCAAGGTCTGGTTTTCTTTTTTTGCCTGTTCTTTATTCTTATAAAATGCCTCAACATAAATCTTTTTACCGTTTGCATCATATGGTAAAGTTCCATCATTTTTCAAAAGTACAACAGACTTTCTGTGCACCAGTGCTGCCGCTGTCCGGTCAGTTTCATCTGCAATGACACGCTCTGCCTCAGCCGCATCTCGGTAAGGATCTTCAAACATGCCAAGGGCAAACATTTCTGTCAATGTGCGTATCACAGCTCGGTCAATGGATGCATCTGTTAAGATAAGGTCTTCTTTTACAAAGCCCTCCGGCACTTCATGACTGTCGTAATAGCCATTTTTGCCCCTCTCATAGGCTTCCATGGCAAGGTCATTGTCAAACAGACCGCTGATCAGGTCAACACCGGACTGCGTCACAGCAAAACCAATACGCTCCGGCTTATCCAGTGCCTCTACGCCCCAGCACATATTGTGCACGATACCGGTGTCGGAATTGATATAGCCCTTGAAGCCCATCTGTCCACGCAAAATGGTATCAATAAAATATTTGTTATAAGCAAATCCGTAAGGAGCAAAATCAATATCCTGTCCTTTTGGATCCTGTTGCACAAAACTTTTTTCCTTCGAAGGCTTTGAGTAATATGGCATGATAGACGCTGCATTGTGGCGGATTGCCGGGTAAAATCCCTTGATATGGTATTTCTCCAGACTGCCCTCTGTTGCATAGACATTCCACTGTCCGGCAGCATAATGCGGATCAAAGCCATTCTCTCTTGCTCCGCCACCCGGAAAATGCTTGACTGTCATGGCTGTTCCATCGAAACCTGCCCCATCTGAACCATTTTGAATGGCAGGAATCAAATGATCAAACGTTTCCTCAATCAATGCCGGATCCTCACCAAAAGTGCCATAAGTTCTCTGCCATCTTGGATCGGTCATACAGTCTGCCATATACATATAGCCCTTGCGAAGACCGCATGCATTCCATTCACGATTGATAATCTGTCCGAATGTATCAATGACATCAAAATTGCCGTCTCCCTTAACTGCTGCTGCAATGCCAAGAGTTCCCGGCCAGGTTGCGAACACACCGGCTGCATCATTCATACCAAAAACAGGCTCGGCATTTTCATTTCGAGAATTGGATACGACCTGTACCGGTACAAAATGATCGCACTCCTCTGCCACTGCCTGTAACTGGTTCAAAAAATCTACCAGATCGGTAGGCGTTGGGTTTGCACGCAGGATCAGATGTCTGGAAAACCAGTCCTTTAACATCGTCTCCGTGCCCGGTAAATGTTGCTCGCCGAAAATGGTTTTTCCATCTAACTGCCCGTTATCTAAAACACCGGATTCATCCAACTGTGGCTGATAACCCTCTACGCCACACGGATATTTTCCCATACGCCAGTCCGAGATAAACAATTGGGCTATTTTTTCCTCTAAGGTCAGTTCCCTGACATATGCCTCGGCTCTCTCCTTTGCCGGCAGACGCCAGTCATCAAAAGGCTTGAACTGTCCGGAGCCATCGATATCCTTAAAATATAGGCCATCTTTTTCAATCAGACGGTCTGTTACCATGGAAATATCCGGTCCGTTTTCATTTTTATATCTTTTTAAAATTTCACTTGCTTTTTGCATATTGTCCCTCCTGCTTCACACATATGACGCACGGTAAGTTCTTGTTCTGTCTCCCGATTGACCAACACGGCGCGCCAAAAATATTACATATTTTAATGCAATTTTCTCATCTGAAACAAGTCCTATTTTGCTGTTTTTGGTATGATTTTTGTATAAATTTGTTCTTTTGCAAAAAGAAAAAGCCGCATTCTTACGAACACGGCTTAGAATGTAAATACTACATTTTTTCCTGCAATTTTTGGATTGCCTTCTTTTCAATAAGTGAGCACGCGATATAACATATCATTCCTGCAAAAGCCACTCCCCAATAGCGTAGCACACAGTATAGATTGTAAGTATATGATTGTTCCAGGATTACGCTTTGATACCACCAATCAATAACTATTGTTGTACTGCTACACAAAATCATGATTCCCAAGCATGTCCTGATTATCATCTTTTTTCTGGAAAGAATGCATGTTTTTCTAATCAAAATTCCTGCCATACCTAATGCTATACATGCCAAAAAGATAGAAGTACCAAACCACGAGAACCATCTTTGCGCCTTCACTGCCCATGGACATTTTTCCTCGACCGCCCTATATTGTCTTTCCGCTTCTTCGTCAAATCTTCTACGAAAGCTTTCATACTTTTCTGTCTTTCGAGCCTTATATATCTCGCTTGTATCTGAATAATGCAAACCAGCACTCTTCTTTACATCAGATTCAAATTGATTTATATGTTCTTCTACATCTGCCTCACCAGCAGACCAATCTTTATTCTCATATATAGCATTTTCAGCAGATTGAATATAGGTGTCAATAATAGTCGGATATTCAGAACTACTGTAGATTGCCCGCGTAATATCTTGCTGCAAGTCCCCCATACTCCTATCATCTTCCTCAGAAGATGTTTCCGTATAATGTTCAAAAATTGCAACAAACGGGAAACTATCCATGGCATTACTAACCCAGAACTGAATATTGGACGCCGTCATAATTTGCATAATATGAATTGAAAAGCAGAATATAACAATACATGTCAGTACTCTTTCTTGTTTCCAGCTACATCTTCGCTCTGTCAGTGCCTTTTGTAACCTATATGCATCTTCTTTTGAAAACTCATTGTTTGGTATTTTTAGTAAATGTAAAATGCTATTTTTCATCCTGCCTGCTTTCATACTCATATAACTTTCTTCGGAGTCTCTTTTCCCTGTATTTTTCCATGTTATACCGGATAAAAGCAATCGCAAACATAGGAATAATGTAAAATAAACTCATACCCATACTATAATTTGCCCTATGCTGTACCACGGTCGTGCAGAACCAACTATATATTTCATAATTCATCCCCGCACACAAAAGCCCAGCACTGCACCAGATGAAAACAACACCTTTCTTCCACAAGACTTTTTTTGTTTTTCGATACCATAACAATGCAATTATAAATATTAAAGCTTCGATTGCAAGACCATTATAACCCGACGCAAACCTATAATACAGCTTTACTTCCTTTCTGTAATTTTTGCTCAACTCATCGTATAGCATTTGTGCACGTTCTGTTAATGTCTTCTCGACATCCTCATTACATTCTTCTGTGACATAATTCACATTATCATTCGGATATCTTTTCTTCGCCTGGGATTCCATTTCTTTCCCTATCCGAGAAACATAACCTGTAATATCCACCTCTGATGCATCAAATGCTTTATCCTCGCATACCGCATTGCTAATTAACTTTTCGTATTCTATAACTACTTTCGAATACCCTTTGCTATTCAGAAAGTCTGATTGCATTTCATAATAAATTTTAGTAGACTTTGATTCATCAAAGTATGATTGTTGCATTTCACAGCGATAATAATCGTCTGCACAGTTTTTCAATGCATCCGATAACAACAGCCACATTCTGACATTAAATCGTGCCCAGAAATTCATTATCAATATCGCTATAAGCAAGGTCAGCACGACCATTAGGACAATCTGTACTCCATGAAACGTTGCAGTTTCATCTAATTGTTCACGCAGTTTCTTCGCCTGCTCATCCGTTTTTATTTTCCTCATGATTTTAAACTACCTCTTTCCCCACTTGCAACAATCCGTCCCTTCCTCTTTTTTACCAATTCCTTCATCACATGACAAGTTTTTGGCTGAATCCTGCACATTTCTGGCTGAATTCTGTTCTTGTTGCATACTTTCTTTACGATATAATAAAAGAAAAAGATATTGGGAGATTCACTATGATTCATATTGGAATATGTGATGATGACTCTGTTTTCAGAAATCATCTGAAAGAAGAAATAGCAAAATATTTTACAAATACCACGCAAGACATCTGCTGTCATCTTTTCGAAGATGCCGAGCAACTATTTGCTTATGACATTACATCACTACAACTTTTGTTTTTAGACATACGACTTCCCGGAAAATCCGGTCTGGAACTTGCGCAGACATTGCAGACAAACGGCGCCGCTTCCACACCAATTCTCATATTTATCAGCAGTCTTTCCAATTATGTCTTTGAGGCGATCCATTATGCACCATTCCGTTTTCTTAGAAAAGAATTTCTAGCAGAAGAACTGCCAGAGGCATTGACCGCATTTTTGCAAAAATACCATGCCCCCAATACATCGGTCTGCCAGATACAGCTTGTCGAAAAAGGCAGTTCTCACATGGTATCCTTAAATGAGATACAATATTTAGAGATTAATTTGCACTATCTTGACTTTCATTGCACACAGCAGACCTATCATGTGCGCGGTAAATTATCCGCATATGAATCCATCCTACGCGAACATAGTTTTTGTCGGATCAATCAGAGTTGCATGGTCAATCTTGATTATATCCGTGTGGTCTCCAATAGTTCCATCGTACTACGCAACGGGCAGGAACTATTCCTCTCACGCAGTTACAAAGCTGCTTTTCGTTCTGCATACTTAAAATTTGAAAGGAGCCAAACCCATGTCCTTACTATTTAATCTTTTCGAAATCGCTGCACTTATACTCACTTATGTCTTTTTCTGCCTGGTCGCAAATACTTTTTTTCAAAAATCTCAGCGCTATCATGTCACATATTTAATATTTTTCGGAACTGTCGAAGTAATTCTCGGTTTGCTTCCGCCTACTCTCCTGCCCAATACGATCTTTTCTCTGCTATCCATGCTCCTATCTCTGCTTGTACTCCTATGTTGCTTTGATGGTACATTATGGAAAAAACTGACAATGCTGATTCTCTTTAACATCGTTGACCTGCTCATTTCCAACATCATAACCAATCTGTTCCTGCTATCCGGTCACACAACTGCCAGTATGTTATTTACAAAAGGCTCTTACCTGCGACTCTTATACTTGTTTGTCATCTATATGACCGAATTTGCCATCGTCTACTACCTGAACCATTTCCACACATTTTCTAATGTTCTCACGCAAAAATCACTATGGATATCTTTTTTGTTTTTCTTCTGTGACTTTATCGTAGCATTTCTGCTTCATATTATTTTGGTTTCTTTTGCCCCCAAGTTGCCATATCTCTATGGCATTTGTCTATCTATAGCATTGTGCCTGATTGCTACGACGCTCATGGGTCTTTATCTATTAAAAGCGCAGGAACAAGAACAGGAAAACAGTATAGAAATGGCTCTCTTAAAATTGCAGTTACAGCAGCAAAAAGAACTTATTTTAGAAAGTGAAGAACATTATCAGCAATCTCGGATTTTAAAACACGATATCAAACATCTTCTCCTCAATTACCGCATTTTATTGGCAGAAGGGAAGCAGCAACAGGTTATGGATAATATCACCGAATTTATCTCTGATGCTCCGTCATCTTCGGACATTATCTATACCGATAATCAGCTGTTAAATGCCCTCTTGCATGCAAAACAACAACGTTGCCTTAAGGAAAATATTATCTTTGAGCAACACATTGTTTTAGATCCTTTATACGACAATATCCAAGTAATGATTCTCATTCTCAATCTATTGGATAATGCGATAGAGGCATCCTCAAAAGAACCTGCCGGCAATCGCCTGATACGATTTGAAATCATTCAGACCGAACAGAATATCAGTATTGTCTCCCAAAACAGAATATCTTCTTCCGTATTGGAACATAACCCTGATCTGCTATCAAAAAAGCCGCATTCTCACGAACACGGCTTAGGGTTAAAAAGTATTTCATTGTTGACTGAGCAATATCATGGTATGCTCGACATCTATGAGGAGCAAAACTTATTCTGCGTACATGTTTTGCTTCCATACTAATCTTACGCTTCCAACATCTTTTCCAAGGTTGCCACCTTGACGCATACGCAGAAGATCTCTGCAGCTGCCTTTAAGTCTTCCATCGTAGGATAAGATGGTGCAATTCTGATGACAGAATCTTTCGGATCCTTTCCATATGGGAATGGCGCACCTGCCGGTGTCAGCACAACACCAGCCTCTTTTGCCAGTGCAACGACACGCTTGGCGCAGCCCTCATTTGTCTCATATGTGATGAAATAACCGCCCATCGGCTTGATCCATGATCCTGCTCCCAGACCGGAAAGTTGGCTTTCCAAAGTTTCCAGTACCAGTTCAAATCTAGGTCTTAAAAATTCTGCATGTTTTTCCATATGTTTTGCAATGCCATCGGCATCTTTAAAGAAACGGACATGACGCAACTGGTTGACCTTGTCAAAACCGATCGTCTGAATAGTCAGTGACTTCTTGATATCCGCAAGGTTTGCCTCAGATGCTGCAATGGCTGCAATGCCACCTCCGGCAAAGGAGATCTTGGAGGTAGAGCAGAACTCAAATACCATATCCGGGTTGCCTGCCTTCTCACATTCATCCAAAATATTTAAGATCTTTCCCTTTTCTGCGCCATACAGATGATGTACGGCATAAGCGTTATCCCAAAAGATACGGAAATCTTTTGCTGCCGGCTTTAATGCTGCCATACGTCTCACCGTCTCATCAGAGTAGATCACGCCCTGTGGATTGGAGTACTTCGGTACACACCAGATACCCTTGATGGCATCATCCTCTGCTACCAATTTTTCCACCATATCCATATCCGGTCCTTCTTCTGTCATTGGCACATTGATCATTTCCACGCCGAAATGCTCGGTCACTGCAAAATGACGATCATAGCCAGGCACCGGACATAAGAATTTTACTTTATCTAATTTACACCAAGGGGTCTGGCCCAAATAACCCAAAAGCATTCCACGAGCCACCATGTCATACATGGTATTTAAACTGGAATTGCCACAAACAATGACCTGTTCCGGTCTGACTTCCATAATACCTGCCATAAGACGCTTTGCCTCAGGGATGCCGTCCAGTCCGCCGTAATTACGTGTATCCAGACCGTTTTCTGCCTGCATCAAAGACTCTGCATCCACTGCATTGAGCAGCCCCATGCCCAGATCCAACTGCCCGCTGGATGGTTTACCACGGGACATATCGAGTTTCAGACCCTTGTCCTGATACTCTTTGTAGATCTGACGTACCTTTGTCAGTTCTTCCTGCAACTGTTCCTTTGTCATGTCTGCATATGTTTGCATGCTATTTGTTCCTCCTGTTGCTTGTTCCTTTATTAAATAAACTTTGCCGACCGCTGTCATCGCCCGCAAAGGTCATTTCCTCTTACTCCGCTTCTCTGCGGATCTTTTCCAGATGATCCCGGATCTGTTTTTCGTAGCCCATATCTGTCGGCTCATAAAAACGTGCGCCTGCTAAAGCATCCGGCAGATATTGCTGTGCGACATAATGGTTTTTAAAATCATGTGCGTATTGATAACCAATGCCATGTCCCAGTTTACCGGCGGATTTGTAATGTGAATCCTGCAAATGTACCGGGATCGGTGGTGTCTGTCCGCTTGCCACCATATGCATGGCTGCATCAATGGACAGATAAGAGGCATTACTCTTGGGTGCACATGCCACATAGTTGGTAGCCTCAGCCAGGATGATCTGGCTCTCCGGCATGCCGATGCGTTCCACTGCCTGTGCTGCTGCCACGGCAACCTGCAAAGCCTGCGGGTCTGCATTTCCCACATCCTCTGCTGCACAGATCATGATGCGTCGTGCGATGAATTTGACATCCTCTCCGGCATAGAGCATCCGCGCCAGATAATAGATAGCTGCGTCCGGGTCAGATCCCCGCATACTCTTGATAAAGGCTGAGATTGTGTCGTAGTGGTTGTCCCCACTCTTATCATACTTCACAACACGCCTTTGGATACATTCACTCGCCACGGATAAAGTAATGTGGATCTTCCCATCCGCAGAAGGCTCTGTCGTAAGGACGCCAAGTTCAATGGCTGTCAGTGCACTTCTGGCATCTCCATTTGCCATATCGCTCAGAAAATCAAGCGCATCATCATCAATGACCGCTCCATAAGAGCCAAGTCCTTTTGCACTGTCGGTCAGTGCGCGCCGGATCAAAGTCTTGATGTCCTCCTGGGATAATGGCTTTAGTTCAAAGATGATGGATCTGGATAAAAGCGCGCCGTTGACCTCAAAATATGGGTTTTCCGTCGTTGCTCCGATCAGAATGACCGTCCCATCTTCCACAAAAGGCAAGAGGTAATCCTGCTGTCCCTTGTTAAAACGGTGGATCTCATCAATGAAAAGAATGGTCTTTTTGCCATACATGCCCCGCATGTTCTTGGCATTTTCCACGACCTGCTCCATGTCTTTCTTGCCTGCCGCCGTCGCATTAATGGATGTAAATTCCGCGCTGGTCGTATTGGCAATGACCTTGGCAAGGGTCGTCTTTCCGGTTCCCGGCGGTCCATAGAAAATAATGGATGATATCTTGTCCGCCATGATGGCACGATACAAGAGTTTGTCCTTTCCTATGATATGCTGCTGTCCGACGACTTCATCCAGACTCGTCGGCCGCATACGGGATGCCAAAGGAGATTCCTTTTTTCCATTTTCCTGTCGCATGTAATCAAATAAATCCATGTTTCCTCCGAAATTGCATTTTAAAATATAAAATCTTGCATATTTACTTGCATGTTTCCTATTTTTTCTTGCATTTTCGTTTTAAAATGCAGGATTTCGTATCTGATTATGCGTCACACCTAATAAGATACTAAATAATGGGAAAAAGTACAAGTCTTTTGTCATATATATTTTCTATCACTTGCATGTCATAAACCTATCACGGTTCCACAAGGCGGTCGACTGTCACAAAGGTATAGCCCATTTCCTGCAAAGCCGGAATGAGTTCCCGGACTGCCTCCACAGTGGACGGATAAGCGTCGTGCATTAAAATAATATCATTTTCTCCCACATTTTTCACTACCTTACAATAAACCTGCTCCGCGTTCTGTAGGCTCCAATCCAGAGTATCCACATCCCAGAAGATCCAGAACATGCCTGTCTGCTTTTCCAAGGTCTCATTTTTGCAACCAAACGGCGGGCGGAAAAATTGCGGACGTTTTCCGGTCAGACCTTCTAAAATATCATTAGTCTTTGTTATCTCCTCTGTTGTCTCATCCGCGGAGATCTGGCAGACATTGGCGTGCGTATAAGTGTGATTTCCGATCAGATGCCCGGCATCGCTTACCTTTTTTACAACATCCGGGTAGAGTTCAGCTTCTTTTCCCATCATAAAAAAACTCGCCTTTATACCTGCCTGATCCAAGACATCAAGGATCTCCTCTGTATAGACCGGATGGGGACCGTCATCAAAAGTCAGGGCTACGAGTTTTTCCGCCGGGTCTGCCCAGTCTGCATTGCTTATGACTGTCGCAGTCTTTCGCACCGGGTCCGATCCTTCATAGACCGCATACTGCCAGAAAAGTCCGCCACACGTCACAAGCAGTCCAAAAAGTCCCGTCAGGATATACTTCTTTTTCATAAAAAAAGCCAGCCCTGACTTTTTGCCAAGACTGGCTCTGCTCTTATTCTTCATACTATAGTATATGAAAAATGTGCTCTTTTATGCCTGATGCTTTACGACAGCGGTCAATTCTGTACCCGCTACATCAATATAAATGGTATCGCCCATATCCACTTCATCTGCCAAAATGCATTTGGCTGCCATGGTCTCTACATACTTTTGCAGATACCGCTTGAGTGGTCTTGCACCATAGATCGGATCATAACCATGATCGACAATGTAGGTCTCTGCCTCCGGTGACAATTCCACACGGATCTCACGGTTTGCCAGACGTCCGTTCAACTCCTCCATGAGAAGCGTCACGATATGACCGATATTATCCTTGGTAAGCGGCTTGAACAAAATGGTTTCATCCAGACGGTTCAAAAATTCCGGTCTGAAATGCTGACGCAGTTCGTTCATCACGGCATCTTCGGCTTCCGGTCGGATATTGCCATTTTCATCAATGCCCTCCAACAGATAAGAAGACCCCAAATTACTGGTCATGATGATAATGGTATTTTTAAAGTCAACCGTCCTGCCCTGTGAATCTGTGATACGTCCATCGTCTAAGACCTGCAAGAGGACATTGAAGACATCCGGGTGCGCCTTTTCCACCTCGTCAAAGAGAACAACGGAATAAGGTTTTCTGCGGACTGCCTCTGTCAGTTGTCCGCCCTCATCATAGCCGACATATCCAGGAGGCGCTCCGATCAGACGGGAAACGGAATACTTCTCCATGTACTCGCTCATATCCAGACGTACCATGTTGTTCTCATCGTCAAACAGGCTTGCCGCCAATGTCTTTGCCAGTTCCGTCTTACCTACACCGGTAGGTCCTAAGAAAAGGAAGGATCCGATCGGTTTGTCTGGGTCTTTGATACCCGCTTTGGAACGGATGATGGCTTCACTGACCTTGGTCACGCCCTCATCCTGACCGATGACCCGCTTGTGGAGTTCATCTGCTAAGTGCAGGGTCTTATTGCGCTCGCTCTCATTTAATTTTGCCACCGGAATACCGGTCCAGCGGGAGATGATACGGGCGATCTCCTCCTCGGTCACGCTCTCGTGGACAAGACTCATATCCTTATTCTTGATCAGTTCTTCTTCCTGCTCCAACTGCTTTTCCAACTGTGGCAGTTTGCCGTATTGGAGTTCTGCCGCCTTTTCCAGATCATAATTCTGCTGGGCGATCTTAATCTCATTGCGCAGGCTCTCCAGTTCCTCTCGTAACTGGGAAACCTTTTCTACTGCGTGCTTTTCGTTATCCCACTGGGCTTTCTGTCCGGAGAATTTCTCCCGCAGTTCGGAAAGTTCTTTTTGCAGATTTTCCAGACGCTCCTGACTCAAATGATCGTCCTCTTTTTTCAGCGCAGTCTCCTCGATCTGAAGCTGCATGATACGACGGTTGAGTTCGTCCAACTCTGTCGGCATGGAATCCAATTCCGTCTTGATCAGGGCACACGCCTCATCGACCAGATCGATCGCCTTATCCGGCAGGAAACGGTCTGAGATATAACGGTTGGATAAAGTTGCCGCAGAAACCAACGCACCATCTGTGATCTTAACGCCATGGAATACTTCATAACGTTCTTTCAGACCACGCAGGATGGAAATGGTGTCTTCGACCGATGGTTCATCCACCATAACCGGCTGAAAACGTCGCTCCAGCGCCGGATCTTTTTCAATGTATTCCCTGTATTCATCCAGAGTCGTTGCACCGATACAATGCAATTCTCCACGCGCAAGCATTGGTTTTAACATATTGCCCGCATCCATGGCACCGTCTGTCTTTCCGGCACCAACGATGGTATGCAGTTCATCGATAAAGAGGATGATCTCGCCATCGGAATTCTTAATCTCATCCAAAACGGCTTTCAGACGTTCCTCAAACTCACCACGATATTTTGCACCGGCGACCAGTGCACCCATATCCAGGGCAAACAACTTCTTGTCCTTCAGTCCTTCCGGTACATCCCCGCGGACAATTCGCTGTGCCAGACCCTCTACGGCTGCCGTTTTGCCGACACCCGGCTCACCGATCAGTACCGGGTTATTCTTGGTCTTACGGGATAGGATACGGATCACATTGCGGATCTCTGCGTCTCGTCCGATGACCGGATCAAGTTTCTGGTCTCTGGCACGTTCGACCATATCATAACCGTATTTCTCCAAGGTATCATAGGTTGCTTCCGGATTGTCCGTCATCACCCTCTGGTTGCCCCGCACGGTAGAAAGTGCCTGTAAAAAGCGGTCTCTGGTAATGCCATACTCCTTAAAGATTTCCTTGATGGCACGATTCGGGTAACGGATCATGGCAAGGAAAAGGTGCTCGACGGAGACATACTCGTCCCCCATCGCCTTTGCCTCATCCTCTGCATGGATGAGTACCTGATTTAAGTCCTTACCGACATAGACCTGCCCCCCGGAAACTTTTGTCCTTGCCTCCAGATGCCGGATGGCATTATCCTTAAAATGTTCTAACTGTATCTCCATCTTTTCGATCATCTGCGGGATCAGTCCATTTTCCTGCTGCAAAAGAGCGACCAAAAGATGTTCCTGTTCGATCTCCTGATTTCCATATTCATATGCCAATTTCTCACAGTCCTGCACTGCTTCCATTGACTTTTGTGTAAATTTCTGGATGTTCATATGCTTCACCTCCTAAATCTTATCTTATCACGCAGACGCTCTTTCTGCACCTGCATATTCTCTTAATTTTTGTTTTGCCATCGCATTCAGATGTCTCGGCACATCGACCTCCACGGTCACGTACTGATCGCCGTGGAATTGCGCATTCCGCATGGAGACGATACCCTTATTTTTCAGACGGATCTTGCTGCCGGACTGGGTGCCCTCTTTGATCTGACACTCGACATCGCCGTACAAGGTGTGGACTCTGGCAGATCCGCCCAGGGCTGCCGTTACAAATGGCACACGGATGGTCGAATAGACATCCATGCCTTCCCTACGGAAAGCCTTACTGTCAAGCACATGGACTGCCAGCATCAGATCACCATTCTTGCCACCATTTATGCCCGGCTGACCTTTTCCTGCAAGTCGTACAGTCTTCCCCTCATCGATTCCTGCCGGAATATGCACCGACAAAGTCTGCGGCTGTCTGCCGGATGGATCAGAGATCGTGATCTGCTTGTCACAGCCAAAGGCTGCATCTTCAAAGGATATGGTGATCTCTGCATGCAGATCTTTTCCTTTCATTGCACGGTTGCCAAAGCCCTGTGATCTGCCGCCAAAACCGGAGCCACCACCAAAAGCACCTCCAAAGATGGAATCAAAGATATCTCCCATATCATCCATATTGCCGCCTTCAAAATGAAACTCCATGCCATCACCATTGCGATAGAACTTGGTTCCCCCGAAGCCGGAGCCGCCAAAACCACTTGCCTGGTTCGGATCAAAGCCTTCTGTAAAGGCAGCGTGTCCAAACTGGTCGTACAACTTTCTTTTTTCTTTATCACTCAAGACATCATAGGCTTCTGTGATCTCTTTAAACTTTTCTTCCGCCTTTGCATCCCCCGCGTTGGTATCGGGATGGTATTTCTTTGCCAATCGCCGAAACGCTTTCTTTATCGTACTCTCATCCGCTTTCTTGTCGACACCCAAGACTTCATAATAATCTCTCTTGGCAGACATCCCAACTCACCTACTTTCTTATTTAAAAGAAAACTGGCTACGGATTGTAGCCAGCCTCTTTTGTTCCTATCATCGATCACTCAATGGCGATCGTTTTTTTCTGCTCTACCTTCGGCTGGGCTTCCTTCTTTGGAATATCCAACTTCAAAGTACCGTTTTCAAATTTCGCCTTGATGTCCTCATGGGTGATATCTTCACCTACATAAAAACTTCTCTGGCAGGAACCACTGTAACGCTCCTTGCGAATGTACTTGCCATCTTCGGATTTCTCCTCGTCATTCGTGCTCGTTGTAGCACTGATGATCAGATAGCCATCCTTCAATTCCGCGTTTACATTTTCCTTACTATATCCCGGAAGATCAATCACCACTTCGTAACCTGTCTCTGTTTCTTTGACATCCGTCTGCATCAGGTTTGCCTTAGCAGTCGGTGTGGTCTTTCTCTCCTGTGGGAATACAAAGAAATCATCCATAAAATCATTTCCAAAAATACTAGGCATTAACATAAGTCATCGCTCCTTCCATATCATCAAAACTATTTGTTTTCTTATCTCATTGTTTTAATGTCTTTTCTTTTGACAATTATGTTATAGCACCTTTATTAGCACTCGTCAATAGTGAGTGCTAATAATTTTTGAAAATTCACAAAATCGTCACAAAAATCCCCAGACGGATCTTTTCCATCTGGGGATTGCTGTTTACTCTTTCTTTATTTTATGCGACTACCATATGTTCTTCGATGAAACCCTCCACCTGATTGCGCGGGATCTCCAGCACCGCGGAAATCTCCGAGTACAACTGCATCTCCGCCATCTTCATGTAGCGCTCATCCAGAGCCGTCATCTTCTTGCCCTTTTCCATACGTCCGCGTCCACGCTCCCGCACAGTCTTTAAAAGACGAACCCATTCCTTGCCGTCCAGACTACGGATGCACTCCTTGTATTCGTTCTCACGCTGCTTGTCATTGGTCACGTTTAACATATCGATCTGCGGCATCGCCTTGATCAGTGACATGACATCATCCTTGGTCATAACCCGGCGAATGGAAAGTTTGGGATTGTCCACCGGCGCATACATGATGCTGGTGCCATCTGTCGTCGGCGACAAATAATAATACTGCCGGTCTTTTGGCACATTCGGCATATCCAGGGTGTCGATCTTTACAATCTCGCATACACCATGATGACCATACACTACTCGTTCGCCCACTTCAAACATCTTGACACATCCTTTCACCAATTTCGACAACTCCATCGAGTCCACGACAATTTACACACATTTTACCTATATACATATATATTTTATCAACTTTTGGCAAAAAATGTAAGGGCGAATTTTCACAAAGTATATCTGAAACGCAAATGGATATTTTTCACAAACAAAAGGCACCTATCAAAAGGTGCCTTAAAAGATCCATATATCTAGATCTGTGTCATCACAAAGATATCGTAAATAGCCTTGATAGCATTGTCAAAATCATTGTTGCTGACACCGATAATGATGTTCAACTCGGAAGATCCCTGATCGATCATCTTAACATTGATGTTGGCATGTGCCAGTGCAGAGAAGATCCTTCCTGCTGTACCACGGGTAGACTTCATGCCACGGCCAACGACAGCGATCAGTGCCAGATCCGCTTCCAGATCAATGATGTCCGGATTTACGAGACGACGGATGGAAGAAATAACCTGCTGCTCTTTTCCTTCGAACTCTTCCTGATGTACAAAAACTGTCATGGTATCAATACCAGATGGCATATGTTCAATGGAAATACCATTCTCTTCAAATGCCTCCAGTGCTTTACGACAGAAGCCCACTTCTGAGTTCATCATATCTTTATCAATATTGACTGCTACAAAGCCTCTCTTGCCGGCAATACCGGTAATCGTATAATCTGCCTTTTGACAGGTGCTTTCCACAATCATGGTTCCCGGTTCTTCCGGCGCATTGGTATTCTTGATATTGATCGGGATGCCCGCTTTGCGTACCGGGAAGATTGCATCTTCATGCAGCACGGAGGCGCCCATATAAGAAAGTTCTCGTAATTCTCTATAAGTGATCACCTTGATCGGCTGTGCATTCTCAACGATTCTAGGATCTGCGACCAGACAACCGGAAACATCTGTCCAGTTCTCATAGACGCTGGCATGTACTGCCTTGGAAACGATCGATCCTGTAATATCAGATCCACCTCTGGAGAATGTTTTTACATTGCCATTGCTATCACTTCCGTAAAAACCTGGAATCACAGCCTTTTCTACATGCGAGAGACGTTCTGCCATCGCCTTATCTGTTTTATAGTCATCAAAGTTTCCATTCTCGTCAAAGAAGATCACTTCTGCTGCATCGATAAATTCATAGCCTAAGTAGTTTGCCATGATGATACCATTTAAATATTCACCACGGCTGGCTGCATAATCTTCTCCGGCTTTATCTGCAAAGTTTTTTTCGATTGTTCTGAATTCGTCTTCCAAAGAAAGTGTCAGATTCAGTCCATTGATAATGGAATTGTAACGTTCCTTAATTTTTTTCAGTGCACCCTTAAAGTCTTCCTCGGCTTCTGCTAATGCATAACAGGAATAAAGCATATCTGTTACTTTCGTATCCTTTGCATTACGTTTTCCCGGCGCACTCGGCACAACATAACGACGTGACTCATCCGCGCGGATAATATCTCCTACCTTGGCAAACTGTGCTGCACTTGCCAGGGAACTTCCACCAAATTTTACTACTTTAACCATTGTCTTACTCCTTAACACTCGTGTATATATAAAAATCGTCCGATCAAATCAGATGCTTTCTATATCTTATACTATATCTTATACTGTTTCTTCTTGCGTTGCTACAATATATCCGCTCTCGATTATAGCATATCCTGTCAAGTGCATGCAATGGAAAAACTTTTCGGTTATTCCTTCTGGTTATTCCTGTACGATACGATTGTATGTCCGGGCAGTCATCAGATACACCAGCACATAGATGATACCAAATACCACAAAACAGCCAACCATACACCCTGCCAAAAGCGCTGTATTGCGCATATTAAAGAGTGACAACATACGACGGATCATTGGAAAAGCAAAACAGGTATGGATACAGGCAGCTACAAGCGGCATAAAAAATACCATCAACACCTGGGAACGAATGGCAGAGGACACTTCCTCATGCGTCATGCCGACCTGCTGCATAATATGAAATCTCTTTCGATCATCATATCCTTCTGACATCTGTTTATAATAAATGATCAAAACTGTTGCAATCATAAAGAGTACACCAAGAAAAGCACCCGTAAAGAACAAACCACCATAAAGCGCATTCAACGATTTCTCATTCACGTTTCGATTTTCCACAGAAAAGCTGCTCATGTTTGTGGATGGATACTTTTGTATTTTCTTATAGAGTTCCTTTTGCTGATCAGCATCTCCATCGATATCAATACCATAATATGATCGCAACTCGTTAAAACAGTCATCATACTGATATGGTATGTGCTCTGCTATTTGCTCTACCGCTGCTTCATCTGGGAAAACAATGTAATATCCACTTGACATATAAGATGCCAGTATTCCATTGCACGGTGCCTTTTTCACTTCTTTTGCACGATAATCCTGTCCCATAATCTCAATCATGTCTTTTCCATAACGTTCATGAGCCGCATATACCAAAACCTCTCCCGGTTCTAACGTCTCCTTTGTATGCATGCTCTTATTGTAATCCTCCAGATTCATGCAAAAAAGAACTCCCGCAGACGTTCCCATGGCAGACGCATCTGCTTCAAATGCATCTCCATGTCTTCGGGTATAAATAATACAACCGCGTACATAAATCTCATCTTTGACATCACAGCCGGTTTCCTTCGCCATCTGATGAATGGCTTCTATCATCTTCTGATCGTCACTGCGACTTGTACCGGAAACATAACACATGTTCTGCATCGGATAACGCGTATATAAAATATCGTGCATGCTAAACATCATAGAAGATGTCGTGGAAATCATCACGAGCACCATGGTAGAAAGAACACAAATGTGCGCTAATCCTATCGCATTTTGTTTCATACGATACATCATACCGGAAACACTCACAAAATGATTTGTCTTATAATAGAAACTTTTCTTCTTTTTCAGCAATTTTAGTAACGCAATACTTCCCGCTGTAAACAGCAGATATGTGCCAAAAATGACGCAGAGAACGGCTACAAAAAACATAGCAAGCGCAGACACCGGATCTTCTATTTTCAGTGAAATAGTATAGCCGGTCGCC
Source organism: Roseburia lenta (assembly GCF_014287435.1). Classification (GTDB taxonomy): domain Bacteria; phylum Bacillota; class Clostridia; order Lachnospirales; family Lachnospiraceae; genus Pararoseburia; species Pararoseburia lenta. The sequence continues at coordinate 388,572 of NZ_JACOPG010000003.1, read as the reverse complement.
AAAAGTATGAAGCCAAGAATGGCAAGCAGCCATTTTGCACGTGGTTCCTTTTCGCCCATATCCGTTCCATGTAAAAGTTCGATTGGCGATGTCGCATGAATTTGCGCGATATCATAAAAATAATTTAGTGCCATTATGACAACAAACAATACCACCGTACGTCCAATCGCAAGCGGCGATACAAAAAAGCCCAGCGGAACAGAGAAACCTAGCATGCGTATCAGAACTGCATACAAAAGTTTATCCAAAAGCATGCCAAAAAGAATTCCTGCGAAAAGTCCTATCACAAGTACACTTAAGCTCTCCCAGAACAAGGTGATCGCCAGATGTTTTTTCTCTAAGCCAAGCATATGGTAAACACCAAACTCTTTTCTTCTCTGCTTGATCAGAAAGCTGTTCGTATATAACATGAAAATCACTAGAAAAAAGCGGACAACCCAACAGGCAAATATCAAAATAGAATTCATTGTATCAAAGCCGAGCATGTTCTCAAATCCCGGATTCAGTGCCAATGATTGTATAATATAAAACATTGCCACAGCAGCAATCACGCTGAGTATATAAGGAGTGTATGTTTTTCCATTCTTTTTCATATTCGTTTTTGCCAACTGGCGGTAAAATCCTTTACTCATTTTCATCACCGCCTGTCGTCAAGAGTGTCAGTGTATTGGCAATCTTTTGATACATTTCCTCATTCGTACTGTTGCCACGATACAGCTGATGAAACACTTCGCCATCCTTAATAAACAAGACACGACTTGCATGCGATGCCGCTTTGGTCGAATGGGTTACCATCAAGATCGTCTGCCCTGCCGTATGCAGCTCTGAGAATACCTGTAACAATTCATCTGTTGCCTTCGAATCCAAAGCTCCTGTCGGTTCATCTGCGAGAAGCAGTTCCGGATCCATCATGAGTGCACGTGTCACTGCCGCACGCTGTTTCTGTCCACCAGACACCTCATATGGAAATTTATCTAAAACATCCTCTATGCCCAGTCTTTTTGCCAGAGGCTCTGCTTTTGCCTTCATCTCTTCTGGTTTTTTCCCCGCGAGCACCATTGGTAAATAAATGTTATCTCTTAGAGAAAAGGTATCCAACAAATTAAAATCCTGAAATACAAATCCCAAATGATCACGACGGAATTTAGAAATTTCTTTTTCCGGCAAGTCCGTAATATCACATCCATCTAAAAGAACACTGCCGCTCGTTGGTCGGTCGAGTGCTGCTAAAATATTCAAAAGTGTTGTCTTACCACTTCCGGATTCTCCCATAATTGCCAAATATTCTCCCTGTTCCACAGAAAAAGAAACATCCCATAATGCTTGCACCTGATTTCCGCCCAGACGCGTTTTATATATCTTTTCCAGACAATTTACTTCTAACATAGCCATATTTTCCTCCTGTCCTACACGCATAAACGTTCATCCACTGCGTGTATGCTGCCTTTCTGGTTACAAGCATACTTTAACAAAAGCCCTATAAGTCAACCATCGAATCGTGTGACATATAAGGCTTCTTATGTGACATTTTTGTAAGATAGCAAAAATTATTCTATTACCCGCTCTTCTCTGCGAAGATCCAGTGTGACGGTTGTTCCCTCGCCCACAACGGATGTCAATGAAATACTATGATGCAGGCGGTTCATCGTCCGCTTACATAAATACAATCCCAGACCGGTGGATTTGTGATCTGCTCTGCCGTTATACCCTGTGTATCCTTTTTCAAAAACGCGTGGCACATCTTCAGGCGCAATCCCGATTCCTGTGTCACGAATGGTAAGAAGTCCCGGCGTTTCCATGGCAATGGTTACACTTCCCTGATTTGTATATTTGAGTGCATTGGAAAGCACCTGTTCCAGCACAAAGCAAAACCATTTTTCATCAGTAAGCACATGTGCCGAGATCGTATCATAACAGATTGCAATCTTTTTCTGCACAAAAACGGACGCATATTTACGGATCGTTTTTCGTATCAATTCATCCAAATCATAGGAATCAAAAACAAAGTCCGTTCCCGATTCCTCTAATCTTGTAAAATGAAGAATCATCTCAACATACTCTTCCATACGAAAAAGCTGCAGCTGCAGTTGTCGGCTTTCCGGTGTATCTTTTTTTTGCAGTAACATATTCATCGCTGCCATCGGTGTCTTCACCTGGTGCACCCACGTCGTATAATACTCCTGTCTTTCTTTTGTTGCAGTCTGCAGTTGTTCTGCCTGTTTACAATAGCGTTCCGTAAGCTGACCGAGCAAATCGAGATACTCTTTTTCTACCGGATCATTCGTTTCAAACAAACACAATTCCCGGCTTCCCATATTCTGGGCAACCTGTTTTCTTTTTTCTTCTTTCTCGCGAAAATGCAAAAAATCATGCACCATAAAAAGCAATACCAAAACAGTTGCCAGACCAACGCCATACAAAATGCTCTCCAGTGCCTGTCCATAAAGCAGCTGGACCAGAATTGGAACACTGCAAAGAAGCAGCCATATGCATAGATATCCCCGACGATATTGTAAATATTTCTTCATATGACCTCCTATTCCAAGGGCAAGAGATAGCCGACGCCAACCTTTGTCACAATATAGTCATGCAGGCCAATGCTGTCTAATTTTTTTCGCAAGCGGTTCACATTGACTGTCAGCGTATTTTCTTCTACATAATCATCCATCTGCCACAGACGCATCATAAGCGTATCACGACTGACGATTTCACCTTTGCGCTCCATCAATGTCTGCAAAATGCGAAATTCGTTCTTCGTCAGTTCGATTTTCTGTCCATCATAGGTAATGGTAGAATCCATCAATCCCAGCATCAGACCCCGATGCTCCAACATAGGAAGCTGGTTTCCCATGTCATATGTCCGCCGAAGCATTGCAGTGATTTTTGCCATCATCACATCCAGATCAATAGGCTTTGCCAGGAAATCATCTCCCCCCATATTCATTGCCATAACAATATTCATATTATCAGAAGCTGACGATAAGAATACGACCGGCACTTGCGAAACCTGGCGAATCTGCGTACACCAGTGATATCCATTAAAAAACGGAAGCATAATATCCATCAAAACAAGATGTGGGTCGTACGCCGTAAATTCTGTCATAACATTTTGAAAATGCTCTACAATCCTGGCTTCGTTGCCCCAGGACTCTATCTTTTCTTTCATGGCGTTTGCCATGGTTGGATCATCTTCCACAATAAATATACGATACATTGCCGTCCTCTTTCTCTCTGATTTTAACCCATTATAACACTCTAAAAATCATTGTACCACTTCATCAGACATTAAAAATCCCCACAGAGAAAATCTCTGCGGGGATGACATAGTATTTATGTTGTAATTTAAAATTCTTAGCCTCGCACTAAATTCAAACTTCGCTTACGCTCGTTCTCATTAAGTTGCTTTCGGTCTATCTCTGCACGCGGGCTCCGGCACCACCCATGATTGCTTCTACTTCCTTCTTGCTAGCCATAGTGGTATCACCAGGTGTTGTCATAGCAAGTGCACCATGTGCTGCACCATAGTTAACAGCCAACTCTGCATCGCCTGTTGTCATAAGACCGTAAATCAATCCAGATGCGAAAGAATCTCCACCACCTACACGGTCCATGATTTCAAGTCCCTTGTAATCCTTAGCCTTATGAATTTCACCATCTGCCCAGCAGATTGCGCTCCAGTCATTTACAGTTGCAGTCTTAACTTCACGAAGTGTTGTAGCAACAGCCTTGAAGTTAGGATATGTCTTAGCTGCTTCGTTGATCATCTTCTTGTATCCGTCAAGGTTGAGTTCCTTTAAGTTCTCATCGTTTCCTTCGATTTCAAATCCAAGACATGCGGTAAAGTCTTCTTCGTTACCGATCATAACGTCAACATACTTAGCGATCTCCTTGTTGACTTCCTGAGCCTTAGCCTGTCCGCCAATAGCGCTCCACATAGATGGACGGTAGTTCAGATCGTAAGATACGATCGTGCCGTACTTCTTAGCAGCCTTGATCGCAGCGATAACAGTCTCGCATGACTGCTCTGAAAGTGCTGCATAGATACCGCCTGTATGCAACCAACGAGCACCAAGTTCACCAAAGATATAATCAAAGTCGAAATCTTCCGGCCTTGCCTTAGAGATTGCTGTGTTTGCTCTGTCAGAGCATCCTACTGCACCACGGATACCAAATCCACGCTCTGTAAAGTTGATACCGTTACGGCAGATTCTTCCGATTCCGTCTGTATCCATCCACTTGATCAGAGAGGTATCAACGCCACCCTGAAGGATGAAATCTTCCATCAACTTACCTACTTCGTTATCAGCAAATGCTGTGATAACACCGGTATTCATGCCAAAGCATCTGCGAAGACCACGAACTACGTTGTATTCTCCGCCGCCTTCCCATGCACGGAACTGTCTTGCGGTGCGAATTCTGCCTTCGCCCGGATCCAGACGTAACATAACTTCACCCAATGAAACTGCGTCAAACTTGCACTCACTTGCTGGTCTTAAATTCAAATCCATTTCTCTTCTCCTTTTATTTAAAATATTACGATGCCTACCTAGACATCTTTTTCTACATAACTTACAAGGTGGAGTATAGCACGAAACGAATTTCTTGTTTTACTTTTTTACCAACACCACAACTTGTGCAATGTTTTCCACAAAATTTGCAATCCGCACCTCGCAAAATCTTCGATGTTTCTGGATTACAAAATTTGTAAAAAAAGAGCTGCCCAAGTTGTGGACAGCTCCTTTAAAACTCTTATGAAATTACTTTCGGATACAACGTAACCAAGTTTCCGTGCGGATTACTCAGCGATGTCAGCGTACATGAAGTACCAGTATCCGTTAGATGCATGCCATGCACCTGTAACCTTGTCGCTCATGAGATAGAAATCATTGTAGTATGCAACTGGGATACATGCAGCATCATCCATAAGGATATCTTCTGCTTCGTGAAGTGCTGCAGAACGCTCTGCTGCGTCTGTAGTTGTTCTAGACTTCTCGATTACTGCATCGAATTCAGGGTTGCTGTATTTACCATCGTTGTTACCATTGTCTGTTGTGAACAGTTCAAGGATGTTAGATGGATCAGAGTAGTCACCTACCCAACCATTACGAGATGACATGTAATCACCATTACGACGCATTGGTGTGAAGGAAGCCCATTCTACGACTTCTACATCAACATCAATACCAAGTTCGCCCCAAGCCTTCTGTAAGTACTCAGCAACTACCTTATGATATCCTGCATCATTTGTAGAATATGTGATCTTTGGAATTCCCTTTCCATCAGCATATCCAGCTTCTTTCAAGAGATCCTTTGCCTTCTGAAGGTTTGCATCATAATCTGTTGTGCTGATATATTCCTTACCGCCATTAGCGTTCTCAGAGAAATCAGAACCATCTGTATCTTTCCATCCTGGTCCTACAAGATTACCAGCTGGAGAATATGTTCCCTGCATCAAAGTGTTTGCAACATAGTCACGATCGATAGCAAGTGAAAGTGCCTGACGAACCTGCTTGTTGTTAAATGGCTCTTTCTGAAGGTTCAAGCTTAAGTAGTATGTTCCGATGATTGGCTCTACATGGAAGTCATCAGAATCCTTAAGTGAAGGAATCTCTTCTGTAGGAACATCCTTGATCATCTGACATTCACCTGTCTGGTATGCGCTGTATGCAGCGTTTGCATCTTCGATCAAGTTGAACTTGATTCCGTCTAACTTAATAGAATCAGCATCCCAGTAATTAGGATTCTTCTTCATTAATACATAAGATCCTGGAACCCATTCAGTTACATAGAAAGGTCCGTTAGAAATATATGTATCTGCTGCTGTTGCCCAAGCATCACCATTTGCATCGATTGTTGCCTTCTGAACTGGGTTCAATGTAGCAAATGCTGCAATAGATTCGAAGTATGGGCATGGATTTGCAAGATGTACAACAAATGTCTTGTCATCCTTTGCTTCAACGCCAAGCTTTTCGATGTCTCCAGCTGCTGCCTCATCAAATCCTTCAACCATTCCAAGAACAGTTGATGCATATGGAGCTGCTACGTTAGGATCGCAGACACGCTGCCAACTGTAAACGAAATCTTCTGCTGTCAAATCAGAACCATCTGACCACTTAAGACCATCTCTTAAATGGAATGTGTAGGTAAGTCCATCATCAGATACTTCCCACTTTTCAGCCTGTCCAGCTTCTGGATCGCCATTCTCATCGAGTTTCAAAAGACCCTCGAATGCGTGTAAGATCATCTCACCACCGTCGATTGCGGAGTTAAGTGCTGGATCAACTGTCTCTGGATCTGGACCAGTCTCAACAGATAAAATCTTTTCATCTGATGAAGCACTAGACTTCTTACCATCTCCTGAAGATGATCCACATGCTACAAGACCTACTGTCATTGCAGCAACGAGTAATAAGGAAATCACTCTCTTTTTCATATTTTTTCCTCCTTAAATATGGGCAGTTTCTTTTATACTGCCAGGTTTATATAAACACTGCGAGGGGAAAAACCTCGCAAGGTTTACCATAAATTACTGTACCTTATCCAGGTTGTGGCATGCTGCATAATGTCCCGGAGAAATCTCCCTGAATTCAGGAACCTCCCGCGCACACTGTTCTGTGGCATATGGGCATCTGGTACGGAAACGACATCCGGAAGGTGGATTCAACGGACTTGGTACATCCCCTTCCAAAACAATACGTTTGCTTGTTCTCGCGATCTTTGGATCTGCGATCGGGATCGCAGAAATCAGACTCTTTGTATATGGATGAACCGGGTGTGTTGTCAATTCATAACTGTCTGCCAGTTCTACCATTCTTCCTAAATACATAACACCGATACGATCTGAGATATGCTTTACTACAGATAAATCATGTGCAATGAAAAGATAGGTCAGACCCATTTCTTCCTGCAAGTCTTCAAACATGTTGATGACCTGTGCCTGAATGGATACATCCAGTGCGGAGATCGGCTCATCACAGACAATAAATTCTGGATTGACTGCAAGGGCTCTTGCAATACCAACACGCTGTCTCTGTCCACCGGAAAATTCATGTGGATAACGGTTCGCATGTTCAGAGTTTAATCCAACTTTACGAAGCATGTCAATAATTAATTCATATCTTTCTTGTTTATTTGCAGCAAGATTATGTGTATCGATCGCTTCACCAACGATATCTCCTACCGTCATACGTGGATCCAGACTTGCGTATGGATCCTGGAACACGATCTGCATCTTCTTACGATATGGAAGCATCTGTGCCCACTGATTCTTTTCTACATCAAATACAACGTCGCCGTCATATGTAAAACGTCCGCCTGTTGGCTGATACAAACGCAACAGTGCACGACCTGTGGTAGTCTTACCACATCCAGACTCACCTACGAGACCAAGTGTCTCGCCACGATTGATGCTAAAAGAAACATCATCTACCGCCTGAATGTACTTTTTATGCTTACCATGGCCTCCTGCTGGAAAGTACTGACGCAAATGTTCTACTTCGATAAATTTATCACTCATTTGCTTCTCCCTTCTCCATGGCTTCTTTCTGATTGAGCCAACATTGTGTATAGTGAACATCATCAAACTGGGTTACCGGTGGCATCTCGCGCAGGCATATCTTCATACATGCTTCGCAACGAGGTGCAAAAGGACAACCTGCCGGAGGGTTCAAAAGATCCACTGGAGTTCCTTCGATCGGAACCAGTCTCTCATGTTCCTTGGTATCCAGTCTAGGGATAGAACGGATCAATCCCTTGGTATACATATGGTGTGGACGATAGAAAATATCATCTGTCGTACCATACTCGACGATTCTTCCTGCATACATAACCGCAATGCGGTCACACATGGAAGCAACAACACCCAGATCATGTGTGATCATGATGATCGCCATGCCGAGTTTGTCCTTGAGTTCCATCATCAGTTCCAGGATCTGTGCCTGAATGGTAACGTCCAATGCGGTTGTAGGCTCATCTGCGATCAATAACTTTGGTTCGCAGGCAAGTGCGATAGCGATCATAACACGCTGTCTCATACCACCGGACAACTCATGCGGATACTGCTTTAATCTCTTTTCCGGCTCGTTGATACCAACGAGTTCCAGCAATTCTTTTGCACGGGCATATGCCTGTTTTTTATCTTTGTCGGTATGCAGACGGATAACCTCCGTGATCTGATTACCGATGGTGTAAACCGGATTCAAACTGGTCATTGGATCCTGGAAAATGATAGAGATTTCTTTACCGCGGATCTTGCGCATCTCTTTTTCACCCATTTCCTCAATCTCGTGACCGTTAAACTGTAATGTACCACCTATCAATTTACCAGGATGAGCCGTCAGTCCCATCAGAGAATATGCCGTAACGGATTTACCGGAACCTGACTCTCCAACGATACCAAGGACTTCTCCCTCTTTTAAATGAATGGATACATCGTTAAGCGCTTTAACCTCTCCTGCCGGAGTAAAGAAGGAAAGACGCTCGTTCTTTATATCTACTAAGTATTCTTCTGCCATGACGCGTCCCCTTTCTAATTCTTTAACTTCGGATCGAATGCATCGCGAAGTCCATCACCTAACAGGTTAAAACTCAAAATGATCAAACTGATCGCAACAGCAGGGATGAACAAAAGGTATGGATAAGTTCCGATACCATTGATTGCATCACTTGCCAAACTTCCCAGTGAAGGAAGCGGAACTGCAACACCCATTCCCAAGAAACTCAGGAAAGACTCTGTAAAAATAGAGGATGGGATCTGCAAGGTTGTTGTAACGATCAATGTACCGATACAGTTGGTAAGCAGATGGTTCTTGATGATCTTACCATTGCTGACACCAAGTGCACGGGCTGCGGTAACATACTCGCTTTCCTTTAACATGAGGATTTGGCTTCGTACCATACGTGCCATACCTACCCAGTACAAAAGTGCGAATACGATGAAAATACTGATCAGGTTGGTTCCGACTGTCTGTACCCACTTAAATCCAGGTGCATTTGCCAGATTGTTCAGTGGATCTTTCAAAGCGAAAGATAAAAGTACGATCAAAAGCACGTCAGGAACCGTATATATGATATCTACGATTCTCATCATGATCAGATCGACCCAGCCGCCAAAGAAGGCTGCGATAGATCCGTAAATAGATCCGATCACCAGGATGATCGCTGTAGCGATCAAACCTACCAGAAGTGAGATACGGCTACCCATCATAACACGGATGGCGTAGTCACGTCCCATCTTATCTGTACCGAAGACATGTGGGAATACGGATTCCCCGGCATCGATTCTTGCCTGCTCGTCTGCGGAATATGTAAACGGTGCAAGGTTGTTGGCACCCTTGATCTGCTCATCGTATGTATATGGATAGAACGATGGAACAATAAATGAGAAAATCATGACCAAAATGATAACAACGATAGATACCATTGCCACTTTGTTCTTTCTCAATCTGCGGAAACCGTCTTTCCAGAAACTAACGCTTTCCCGCATGATGACCTGACTCTGTTTTTCCTCCTCAGATGCAGGGAGAAAATCATCAGGATTCAAATCTAACTGAAAACTTAATGGATTCTTCTTCATCTCATTTCTCCTTACTTGAGTGTAATACGTGGGTCGATCAATTTATACACGATATCTACAACCACATTCATGACAATGATAAGGGTTGCAAGGAAGATTGTTGTTCCCATGATCAGTGTATAGTCACGTCCCTGAATGGCTCCGATAAATTCGCCGCCCAGTCCCGGGATCGTGAAGATCTTCTCAACTACGAAACTACCGGTTACTGTGTAAGCAAGCATAGGTCCTACATAGGTAACTACCGGTAAGATAGCATTACGAAGTGCATGCTTAAACAACTGTACTTTACCGGAAAGACCCTTTGCCTTTGCTGTACGCATGTAATCCTGTCCTAATACATCAAGCATAGAAGAACGCATCAGTCTCATGATATATGCTGTCGGGTAAAATGCCAATGCTGCGACCGGCATAATGTAGTTCTGCCATGAAGAAAGTCCCATGGTAGGAAGTATCTTGAACTTCACACCAAAGAAATACATCAGCACGGTACAGATAACGAAACTCGGCACCGCAATACCCATGGTCGATATGACGCTGATCAGACTATCGAGGAACTTGCCACGCTTCAAAGCAGCGATACTTCCAAGCAGTACCCCAAGTATCAGGGAAACCAATACAGAAATCCCACCAATCTTTGCAGATACCGGGAACTTCGCCTGAATGATACCTGCGACGGTACGCCCTCTCTGTTTTAAACTGTCACCAAAATCTCCGTGAGCTACCCCTGAAATATAAGTGACATACTGCTCACCTAATGGCTTGTCCAAGCCATATTTTGCCTCAAGCGCTGCGGTTGCCTGCGGGCTGATCGCTTTCTCTGAAAGGAATGGTCCACCAGGAACCATGTTCATCAGGAAGAAAGTAAGTGTGGCTACTGCCCAGATCGTTACAATTGCAAGCGCTATTCTCTTTACAATGTACTTTAACATCTTGTTAATATTCTCCTTCCAAGGTAAATCTTAATACCTAAAAAGAACGCAAAAACAGCGTTTCGCTTCCGCCCCATTGCGTTCAATCGAGGGTTATTATAGCACAGTGTTGTGCTAAAGTCTACACCAAATTTTCATGCTTTCACATTTTCAACATATTTGTTTTTTCGCGTATTTACGGCGTTTGCGGGGCTTTTTGCCCCGCAGGATTTCCATAATATTCACAAACTGTATATCTATTCATTTATTACCAGTTTCTTCTTATTAAATGGTATATTTATACACTTTTTACGATATTGCATACAATATCTGTGCAGACATCCATCCCCTCAACGGTAATGTGTTCATAAGGACCGTGAAATCCATAACCGCCGGTACCCAGATTCGGACATGGCAAGCCCATAAAGGAAAGTCTGGCGCCGTCTGTGCCTCCGCGGATGGCAACCGTCTTTGGTGTCAGACCAGCCATTCTGGTGGCCTCCTTTGCCCAGTCAATGATCTCCATACATCCTTCGATCTGGCTGCGCATGTTCCGATAAGACTCCTTAATCTCCAGTTCCACTGTTCCCTGTCCGTATTTTTCATTTAATTTTCTGGCAATACGGCGCATATTTTCTTCCTTGGCGTGAAATTTATCCAGATCATGATCACGAATGATATATAAAAGTTCCGTTTTTTCCACATCTCCCTGCATATCGGTCAGATGATAAAAACCTTCGTATCCGCTTGTCTTTTCCGGTACCTCCTCCTTCGGAAGCATACTGTGAAATTCCATGGCAAGAGTCTGGGAATTGACCATAATATCTTTCGCACTGCCCGGATGCACATTATTGCCATGCACGGTTACCTTGGCACCGGAAGCATTAAAGTTCTCATATTCAATGTTGCCTTCCAGATCACCATCCAGGGTATAGGCATAGTCCGCGCCAAAATGCGCCACATCGAAGGCATCTGCCCCCTCGCCAATCTCCTCATCCGGGGTAAAGCCGATACAGATCTTGCCGTGCGGGATCTTGTCTGCCACAATACACTCCATTGCCGTCATAATTTCTGCAATGCCCGCCTTGTCGTCTGCGCCAAGTAAAGTTGTGCCATCGGTCGTGATGAGGGTTCTGCCCACATAATTTTTCAGATGTGGGAAATCCTTGACGGACAAAGTCCTGCCGCTCTTGCCAAGCACGACATCCCCACCGTCATAATTTTCATGTAAGACAGGCTTAACTCCCTGTCCGCAGAAATCCGGTGCCGTGTCCATATGCGCAATAAAGCCGATCACCGGCTTATCCTCCATGCCCTGGGTCGCCGGAAGGGTACCATAGACATAGCACTTATCGTCTACATGGGCATCTGCAATGCCGATCTCCTTCATCTCCGCCACCAGTTTGTGCGCAAGATCAAACTCTCTTTCTGCTGACGGCACAGTCTGGCTCTTTTCGTTACTTGTCGTATATACCACGACATAGTCTAACAATCTTTCATAGGCTCTTTTCATCTTTTTATCCTCCACTCGTTTATGCTATCTGATTTTATCTATTTTTTCTATCAAAAAACTAAGCCATCCAGTTTTCTGCCAAGTGTACCTTGGCTGCCCGGACACTTCCCTGGATCATCTGCGTTCCGCCACCGCCTCTGGCATCGAAAGTCTCCCGCAGATGCGCGGCTTCCTGCCTGCAGTCTTTCGTCCGGCTTCCCACGATGAACTGATATCCCTGCTCATCACCGCCCGCAAAGATCGCACAGTAGCCCGCATGGTCTTTTACCATGTCATTGACGATGCTGCGCATTGCCTTACTATCACAGGCATCCGCAAAAAGGACCACATCCTCTGCATCCGCATCCAGACCTTTTGCCTCCTGCGCCAGGATCTTCTCCTGTGCCTGCCTGAGGGCATACGCCAGATTCTGGTTTTCTGTCTGTAAACGCTTGATATGACTTCTCAGTTCTTCTTCCGATGAACTGAGCAATCCCATCATTTCATCCACAGTCTTTGTCTTCTGCCGAAAAGCATCCAACGCACGAAAGCCACATAAGATACTGATCCGCACACCGCCCTTATAATTCTGCACATGCATGACCTTGAGTCCGCCGACCTCTCCGGTACGTCTGACATGCGGCGCACAGCAGGCACAGACATCAACTCCCGGGATCGTAACGATCCGCACCTGACCTTCCAATTCCTTTTTGCTGCGGTATTCCATGCTCTCTAGCATCTGGGGTGTCGGGAAAGCGATCTCCAAGACCAGATCATCCGCGATCACCTGATTAACCCGCGTTTCGATCGCCGTCACATCCTCCGGGGACAAGACGCCGTCAAAGTCCATGGTCACCACGGAATCACTCAGATGAAATCCCACATTTTCATAGCCAAAGGTAGAATGCACGATACCGGAAAAAATATGTTCTCCCGTGTGCTGCTGCATGTTGGAAAAGCGATAATCCCAATCGATCTGTCCATGCACCTGATCTCCCGGCTCCAACTTCTGTTCTATGACATGCACGATCACACCGTCCCGAATCTGCACATCCAAGACTTCACACCTAGTAGCCGGGCGCAGTCCGTGTCCAACAGACAACCATCCCTGATCCGGTGTCTGTCCCCCCTGTTCCGGGAAAAAGAGGGTCTGATCCAGAATCACTTCGTAACGATCCTGTGCCTCTTTCAATGCCTTTACCGCAAGGACATTGGCATCAAACTCCGTCTCATATGGGAATTTATCATACAAACATTTTGTTTTTTCCATTCGATCACCTCACAGATATCCGGCTTTTACGCCACATAATATCCTATCATAGCACAAGCATGGGATTTATGGTATGATAAAAGACACAAAAAAGAAATGAGAACACAAAACATGAACGAAGAAAAAGATAGAGCCATTCTCGTTGGCTTACAATTAAATGACGGATCTTCTTTTGAACACAACTTAGAAGAACTGGAAAGTCTTTGTCAGGCTTGTGATATTGCGCCGGTCTTTACCATCACACAATCCCTGGATGCCCCGCACCAGGCGCTCTACATCGGTTCCGGTAAGGTACACGAGGTCAAGGAGGCTGCTGCCAATTTGGATGCAGACCTTATCATCTTTGACAATGCCTTATCCCCATCGCAGGCACGCAACTTAAACCTCGAGATCGGACTTCCCATCTTGGATCGCACAGCACTCATCCTTGAGATCTTCCAGTCCAGAGCGCGCAGCCGCGAAGCCAAATTACAGGTAGAACTGGCAAGACTCCAATATCTTCTGCCTCGTTTATCCGGTATGGGAACCGCCATGTCAAGGCAGGGCGGCGGCAGTGGATCACGCTCCAACAAAGGTGCCGGGGAGAAGAAACTGGAACTGGATCGCAGACATATCAGTCACCGCATTACTGAGTGTAAAAAAGAACTCCAGACGATCAAAAAGCAAAGGGTGACCCAGCGCAAGAGCCGCAACGCTTCCCAGACCCCATCCGTGGCTCTGGTCGGATACACCAATGCAGGCAAATCCACCATTTTAAACGCCATGCTGTCGCACTACGGCAATGATGAGATCACAGACATCTCCCACAAAAAAGTCTTGCAGGAAGATATGCTCTTTGCCACCTTGGATACTACGGTGCGCAAGATCACCATTCCCGGCAAGCCTGCCTTTTACCTATCCGATACCGTGGGATTTATTGATAAACTTCCCCATCATCTGATCGATGCCTTCCGCTCCACCTTGGAGGAGGCGATCGGTGCAGATCTTTTGCTGCAGGTGGTGGATGTATCAGATCCTTACTACCGCGAGCATATGCGCGTGACCCAGGATACCTTAAATGATCTGGGTGCCGGCGATATTCCTATGATCATCGCCTACAACAAGGCAGACCGCCTGCCTCAGTTTGCTCATGATCTTCCGATCGTTACCGGAAACCATATCCATATGGCAGCCGGTGCAGACCTTGGCATGGATGCCCTTGCCGACTTGATCTTATCCAACCTCTTTGGCAAGCCTGTGACCATGGAACTTTTGATCCCTTACAGCCAGGGTTCGCTTGTGCACAGAATCTCGGAAGCCGGCGAAGTCGCCAAGACGGAATACCAAAATGACGGCACTTATATGCAGGTCACCTTCACACCATCCGCCAAAGATCATGCCCTTATGCAGGAGGTCGCGTCCTACCGCATCGGATAAGCAGCATTTTCTGTCATACAAACAAAGACCCGACAACCTGTCAGCGCCATAACGCTTAGCAGAATGTCGGGTCTTTTATTTTCATCCTATGCCGGAATGTCTACCTCATCAGACTCAATATAGATCTTGTGCCATACTAAGAATACATAGATTGCCCAGATCTTGCGGCTGTTATCAGCCTTGCCATCTCTGTGGTCAGCCAGCAGTTTCGTCAAAAGGGTCTGATCGAAATACTGTGCCGCTACATCCGAAGAAAATGCCTCCTCAACCCTGTGCAGATACTTCGGTTCTCTCAACCACACACGGATCGGAACCGGGAATCCCAGTTTCTTTTTATTTGCCGTCGACTCCGGCAAATGGCGTTTTGCCGCAATACGAAAGGCTCTCTTGGTTGCCTCATCTGTCACACGATAATCGATCGGCAGATTCTTTATGTATTCAAATACCCTGATGTCAAGATACGGAACACGTGCCTCCAAAGAATGTGCCATACTCATCTTGTCCGCTTTCAGAAGGATGTCCCCCTGCAGCCAGAAGTTCATATCAATATACTGCATCTTTGCAATGTCATTCAAGCCCTTGCACTTTTCATAGTAAGGTGCCGTCAACTCCTGTGGTGTCACATGGGTCAGTTTGGTCTGTAAGATCTCCTCACGCTCCTCCACAGAGAAAAGATTGGCATTGCCGATAAAGCGTTCTTCCACGCTCTTGCTTCCACGAATGATAAAGTTCTTGCCCTTGAAATTAGGCAGTTTCTTGACAATGGATGCCAAGCCCTTGCGGAGTCCCAATGGCAGTTTCTGATAACCAGCCAAAGACAAAGGCTCATGATAGATATTGTAGCCTCCGAAAAATTCGTCTGCGCCCTCACCGGACAAGACAACCTTGATGTCCTTTGCTGCCAGTTCATCTACAAAATAAAGTGCGATACAGGACGGATCTGCCAAAGGCTCATCCATGTAATACATAACCTTTGGAATGCTGTCAAAATACTCATCCGCACTGATGGTCTTATTGATGTTCTTTTTGCCGAGTTCTGCCGTCAGGCTCTCTGCGTAACGGATCTCGTTGTACTTGCTCTCTTTATCCAAAAATCCAACGGTATAGGTCTTTTCTCCCGGGAACTCAGCCACCAGATAAGAGGAATCCACACCACTGGAAAGCGAAGCGCCGACCTCTACGTCTGCAATCATATGCGCCATAGTAGACTCGTGTACGATCTCCTCGATCTCGTTTACTGTCTTTTCCAGAGACTCCGGTTCTTTTGCCGGCTGCATGAGCGGATCGTAATACTGATGGATCTCGATCTCACCGTTTTGCATGAGCATATAATGTCCTGCCGGCAACTTAAAGATCCCCTTGAAGAAGGTCTCCGGCAATACGGAATACTGGAAAGACATATACTGCTCTAAGGCTGCCTCATTGACCTCGCGCTTGATGTTTGGGTATGCCAGAATACTCTTGATTTCAGATGAAAATACCAGATTTCCATCCTGCTGTGTATAATAAAACGGCTTGATGCCGAAGAAATCCCTAGCGGCAAATACCAGATCCTTTTTCATATCATAGATCACAAAAGCGAACATGCCACGCACCTTAGAAAGCAGGTCTACACCGTACTCCTCATAGCCGTGGATCAGGCTCTCTGTGTCTGCATTGTTAGCAAAGACATGCCCCTTGGCAATCAGATCCTCACGCAATTCCAGATGATTGTAGATCTCGCCATTAAATACGATAACGACATCCCCTGTCTCATTAAACATCGGCTGCATACCGTGATCCAGATCAATGATACTCAACCGGCGAAAGCCCAGCGCCACCTGATCATTGACATACATGCCCTCCTGATCCGGTCCACGATGGATGATCTTGTCCATCATCTTCTTTAAGACGGCTTCTCGATCCCAATCCTCTTTGCTTCTTCCAATAAATCCACTTATTCCACACATATCATAATCTTCCTTTGGTCTTGTATTTGCTGTCAATATAGTATGCACGTTTTCTGCTTGTCTATGCGCATCTATCCATACGATTATAATGGTTTCCTAAGATGAAATCAAGGATAAGAAATCCCCCTTAGCCACCGGCTTGGAATAGTAATAACCTTGATAATAGGTTGGATGATACTGCTGCAGATACAACTCCAGCGCCTGATCTTCAATACCCTCAATACAGATATCTGCATGAATCGTCCTTGCCCCATCAGCAATTGCCGATACAATGATCTGATTCATAGGATGATTCTGTATATTCTGCACAAAAGACCGGTCGATCTTGATCTCATCCAGCGGTAATTCCAGTATCAGTTGTAATGACGCATTTCCTGTGCCAAAATCATCCATAGCAACACGTATTCCATTGCTGCGGAAAAATTCGATCTCTCCTCGCAGGAAGTCAGTATCCAGTTCTCGGCAGCGTTCCGTCAGTTCCAGGCAAAGATTCTGCGGCGGGTAACCGGTATCATGTAAAGCATTGAGCACCTCATAATGAAAATCAGGACGTTCCAGTTGCGGTGCCGCAATATTGACATTGATAATAAAATCAGGAATGATCCGACGAATCTCTGTTGCATCCTGCAAAGCCTGCCATATAACCCAGTTACCCAGTTCAAAAATACAGGCGTTCTGCTCAATAAAAGGAATAAAACGGTCTGGCGATACAAATCCATACTTGTCATCCTGCCAGCGTATCAAAGCCTCTGCACCTATGATCCGATTATTTCTGGCATCTACGATCGGCTGGTAGTAGAGGGAAAATCCGGAAAAATCAGTCATAATCTGCTGGTAGATCGTGCCGATCATATCCCGATCGCCAAATTCATGCTTATGTTTTTCCATATTGTAAAAAACAATATCTCCATGATAGATGGTCATGGACTGTCCGATCGCATAACCCAGATTGGCTGTAATACGATCTGTCTCTCCATGTGCATTGCCAAAAATAGCAGCGCTCCCCAGCACACGACAGGTTACATGCTTGTCACCGATGTCAAACCCCCGATATGCCATGGCTCGAATTGCCTCATAGAGCAGTTTGGTCTGTGCCCGATCCATATCATGCATGCAGACCCCATACATGGACGTATCCATGTGATAGACCGTTCCTCGTTCACCAACAATCTTCTGCAGTTCTGCCCCGAAAAACCGCAGCACCTCGTCTCCAAAGCGGTAGCCATACAAGGTATTGATACTGCTCAATTTGTCAATGACCAGCATCATGACCGTAGTTGACCTATCTTCCTCTGTCATTTCTTCCAAGCGCTCTAAAAAGGCGGATTTGCTGGAAAGATGTGTCACATTGTCGACCTCATCCATGATACCATAATTAGTAATGGTACCGGCAAAATAATCTATCTCCCCGTCCTTGCTCTTGAAGACAGCACTCTCACATGAGCACATGACGTATTTGCCCTCAGTGTTTTTTGCACGATACATAAGGTTCTGACTCATGCTTGTACCATCAAAAATACGCTTTATGCTCTCCTGATACATGGCAAGATCGTCCGGATGTACCCGTTTTTCCCAGATAGCGCCGGCATCATACATATATTCTCCCGGCATATCAAAATCCGCCATAGCACGTCTGGACCAGCGTGACACATTGGTTTTCATATTGCAGAGGAAGAGATATCCTCTCTTGGCCGTCGCTGCAAACACATCAAAGACACGATCGGACAGACCGGTCGTGTCTAGGGCATGCATTGTATTATCTTTTACCTGCTCTGCAGATCTTCCTATATCCCCCATAGATCTTCTCCATCTACTCTTTATCAATAAACTTGTCCATGAAATCGTCGATTGGGCAAGGCTTACTGTAATAATAGCCCTGAATATAATCCGGTCCCATCGCCGTAATACGGTCTAACTCGTCCTTTTCCTCGATACCCTCGACCACTTCTTTGATATTGAGGCTATGAACCATCTCAATGATCTGCTTTAGAAGTTGGTGTTCGTAATCACTATTCAGTGCCTTGCAGGTGAACTCACGGTCGATCTTTAAGATATCCGGCTGCATCTGGGATAAGTTGATCAGGTTGGAATAGCCCGTACCGAAATCATCCAGTGCCATCTGCACACCATATTCTTTTAATTTTCTCCAGAGTTTTGTCACAATAGCGTTGCGCGCCAAATATCCGCTTTCTGTCAATTCCACAATGACGCTCTCCGGCTTCAAATGATATTTTTCTATTGCGCTTGTCAGATCCTCATAAACAGAACTCTTTAAAATCTGTACATAAGAGAAATTGATGCTGACCTTAAAATCAGGCCGTATCTTCTGGCATTCCACACATGCCCGCAATGCGGTATCAATGATCCATCTGCCAACCGGCACGATCAGACCGCTTTCCTCCAATTGATCAATAAAACGGTATGGTGGAATAAGTGTTCCCTCGGCATCGCGATAGCGAAGCAAGGCTTCTGCCGCGAAGATCTCCTCGGATCCCACACGCATAATCGGCTGAAAATACAACTCAAAGCCCTGATATTCCTTTGAAACCGCCTTTCGCAGATTGCGCGTCATCTGCCGGTTGGCAACAAAGGTATCATAATCCTCTCGATCAAAGAATACCAGCTGATTCTTACCACGCTCCTTGGCGCGGCTGAGGGAGAACTGCGATAACTTGGTAATCTGTTCGTAGTCCAGCGTTTCTAAATCTGCGTCAGAAATCACCCCACAAGACAAGGTATATAAAGCCTCATATTCGTGCTCCTTGATATGTTCTGCCACATGATATCGGATATTGCTATACAAAGCCTTGGCATCTTCTTTGGTCTTACTGATAAGATCAAAGACCACAAACTCATCCGATGTCATCCGATAAACGGCCTGCCCCGGTTCCAGACAATCCGTGATACAGGTAGCAACATCAAAAAGAACGTGATCGCCATAACCTATGCCCAGCGTTTCATTGATATTTTTAAAATCATCAATCCCCAAACGTAAAATATAGCATCGCGGCATTTTATGGAACTGCTTTATCTGCTCCTGAAAGGTCACTTCACCCAGAAGTCCGCTGACATTGTCAGCCTTTTTCTTCTCGCCGATCTCATTGATGCAGCCGATCATAAGAAAGACTTTGCCATCCTCCGAACGGATCGTACGCCCCTGACAGTTGATCCAGACCGGTTCCTGATTGACACTCATCCAGCGATAACGCAGATTGTGCCAGAACTTACGCCCACTGCGCATCTCGCTCATATCTGTAAGTAGCAGATTATAATCATCTGGGTGAACCACACGTTTGTGCACCTCATCTACATTCTGGAAAACATTAGAGGGCAGGTCAAAACGTGCCACTGCCCTCTCTGTAATATAATAAACGTCATGTTCCAGATCCCAAACATATAGATAATCATTCATGCAGGTAGAAAACAATTCTGCTGCGCGCTCAAAGAAGAGGAAAACTTCCTTTTCCCCTTCATTGTCCGATGTATGCTCGTGTGTGATTGCTTCTTGGGGTTCTCCCAATATCTCCAATAATTCCTGAGAAATCATCTTATCTTTCATGTAATATCCTCCTGTGCTTCATCCTTTGTTATGCCTCCTGCGCAGCACAAAGGATTTTCAGCCTCTGCTGTCCTACTCAAAGGTCTTGTAACCCATGAAAATATTACCATTTATTGTCAGATATTTCAACAAGCGTTTTTAAATTATATGATATAGTTTTACCCCCCCCCGAGAAATTTCAAACAATTTGAGTTTTTCAGAATTTTCTTGCTTTTTCGTAAAATTCTGTTTACTTCTTTTCCCGGGATTTACGCAGTCTTGATCTTGCCTTCCTGCTGTAACCACTGTACTTCATCACGAATGGTCTCGGTATATGGGCGGGTATGGTAGCCTAATACTTTCTTAGCCTTGCTATAGTCAAACGTATTGTTTCTCTCCAGATTATATACGGCAAAGGAGGTCATGACCGGTTTCTTTCCGGATAAGCTGGCTGTCTTTTCTGCAATCTTCGCAATTCCCTTTGCTACCGGCAATGGCAGAAAATGCTTGATCGGTGTGCAGCCGGTCTCGGACGCGATCATATCACTGAGTTGACGCATGGTCACTTCCTCATTTCCAAGGATATAACACTCGCCTGCCACACCCTTATCCGCAGCAGCGATCACACCATCTGCCAAGTCTCTGACGTCGCACAGGTTAAAGGATCCCTCCATACCCATCGGCATATCTCCGTTGATGATACGGATGATGGTTCCGGTCGTCTCGCTGATGGAGAAATCATTTGGTCCAAGGATTCCGCTTGGATGAACGACGCAGGCATTTAAACCTTTTTCCGTGACTGCATCCAAAACCGCCTGTGTTGCCATTGCCTTGGTTCTGGAATACCAGCCTACGACCTGATCCGGATCGAATTTCTTTACTTCATGGATTTTTCTTCCCTTTGGTGCTTCCGGGATGGCTCCAGTGCTGCTGACATAGACAAGTTTGTCACATTCTTTATGCTCTAAGCACTTTGCAATGATATTCTTGGTGCCGCCCACATTAACGTCAACCAATTTCTTGCTGTAATCTGCATTGGTCGTTACCATGCTTGCCACATGAAGGACTACCGTGTGCACGCCATCCTCTACGGCAAAGAATGGCTCCAAGGATTTCTTGTCACACAGATCTCCTTCTACGACTTCCACGGACTCCGGGATATATTTTGCTGCCGGATCGTTTGGCAGAACAAAGGCTCTCACGTCAGCCCCCTCTTCCACCAACTGCCTGCATACCGTGCTTCCCAAAAATCCTGCTGCTCCTGTTACTAAATATTTTCTACTCATGATCTTTCTGCTCCTTTTCTATTTTTAAATTTTTCTTTCTTTGTTTGTTACAGGTAGTATCATAGAGCGTCAGTATTGCACAAATATTTTACTTTTGTTAAGGTTTTATTAAAGAGGGAAACATGTTATAATTTCTTCATATTAAAATGATCGATAGTAGTAGATAAAGCGAGGAAACTTGCCATGGTTACCTATCCACTGAACGAATTACAACCCGGCATGATCGTTGCGGCTGATGTCTTTACGCCCCGTGGACAGTTGATCGTTCTCAGAGGCTCCATTTTAAGTCAGCAGATGATCCAGCACATGAAATACTACCATGTGCCGTCCGTTACGATCCTGCCAAATGAAATTGATCCAATGTCCTTTGAAAAGGCAGACCGTAGCGAACCGACTTACGCCAAACGTATCCGCCAGAGCGAATCTTTCAAAGAATTCAGGGAGCATTATACGCAGAGTGCCAGCATTTTTCAGGAACAGTTGAGTCGTTTTGTTGCCGGCGATGCGCATCTGGATACCTCTGCCCTTTTACAGGACACGCTGGAACTTTTCGACCACAATCGTGCTTCCTTTTCCTTACTGGATATGCTGCACAATATGCGCGATCTGGACGACTCCACCTATGTGCACAGCATCAACGTCGCCGTCATTTCACGCCTGATCGGTATGTGGTCAGATCTGGACGAAGCCAATCTGGATGTTTTGACCCTGTGTGGGCTTTTACATGATGTGGGAAAAGTACAGATCCCGGATGAGATCTTGGAAAAACCTGACCGGCTGACACCGGAAGAATATGAGATCATGAAGACACATACGGTTTTAGGCTACCGCATGATGGAACGGGAGCGCATCGACAAGCGGATCAAGAATGCCGCTCTCATGCACCACGAACGTTTTGACGGCAAGGGCTATCCTTTCGGTCTTACCGGGGACCGTATTGACACCTTTGCTTCCATCGTAGCCATTGCGGATGTCTACGACGCACTGACTTCGGATCGCTGCTACCGTTCGGCAGTCTGTCCTTTTGAAGTGATCGCCCTCTTTGAAAGCAATGGACTAACCGAATACAACCCCAAATTCATCCTGACCTTTTTGGAACATATCGCCCAGACCTATGTCGGCAACTCTGTCCGTCTGAGCGATGGCAGTCAGGGCAAGATCAGCATGATCGACACAAAAAAACTTCTCCGCCCTCTCATCCAATTAGAAAGCGGAGAATTTGTAGATCTGTCCAAACGTCTGGATCTCTATGTCGAAGAGATCATTTAATCAAATAATTTTGCCTTTTGGCGTTCAAAGAAAGCATCGACTTCCGCGATGATCCTTGCAGGCTCCATGGTCTTGAGCAGATAGCCTTCCGGCTTGAGTGCCATGACCTGCATCACACTTTCCCTATCATCCTTACTTGTCAAAAAAATGACCGGAACATCGGAAAATTCTGTCTCTGTACGGATCATTTCCAGCACCTGTCTGCCATCTACGACCGGCATTTCATAATCTAACAGTACCAGATCCGGGCGGTTGGTCGCTAAATACTTGATCGCCATGGCACCGGAATTTGCTAAGATGACCTGATAGCGGTCTTCCAGCCAGCCTTTGACATTGCGCAGCATTGCCCCGGAATCATCTACGACCAGAACCTTTTTCTTGTGCTGTGCGCCAAACTTTGCGATATAGGCATCGATAACTTCCACCAATTCATTGACATTGACCGGGCGCTCAAAAAACTGACGGATGAGGTGGCCTGAGATCACACGTCCGATAGCGTCATTTTCTTCCCTGCTTCCCACCGTAAAGATGGGAATGTCGCGCTCGGCTGACTGGTCTTTGAGATAGATCAGAGCCTGCTGCATATCTCCGATCCCGTCCGATCCACAGATCAGATAGGCACCGATGGTATCACGCTCGGCTGAGATCTGTGCCACATCCGGCTCGACCACGCTCACATCATAGCCCGCCTCTTTTATCTTATCCTTGAGTGACAGGATAAGATAGCCCTGTACCTCCGACACGATCAAAATCTTATACGTTTCCTTCATCATTTTCTCCACTTACTTTTCTTTTTTACCCCAACTTATCCACCATGGCATGACAAAGATCCATGACTTCTTCCATGGCGACATCCGCAACCGCTGCCCGCAGTGCATCCATATCCTCTGCCAGATCTTCCGGCATACGATAGCCTTCCAATTCTGCCATGGCAGCATCTACGCCGTCCAGATCAAAGTCATCCATGGCATTTGCCATCTGACCTAAGATACGGCTCAGTTCTTCCTTTGAGGTCTCCTGTAAATTTGCCTCGTCCAGACTTCCGTAAGGACGCAGGACTTCTTTATAACTTGTATATAATTCTAATACTTCCGGCAGTCTTTCTTCAAGTCCTTTTCGGTCATTGGCATTGCCCAGGTCTTCCATTGCCTTGAAGAGGGCAGACAGACGGTCTGCACCGATCATGCGGGAGGTATTCTTGAGGGCATGGACTTCGATGGTCAGATCCCGGATCATACCATCTGCCAGACACTGCTGCATCTTTTTCGTCTTGGTATCGATCAGTTTGTAGTAGTCTCCCAAGAGGCTCAAGAAAAGTTTCTTGCCTCCCGAGTAATGCACGCCTTCTTCTACATTAAGTCCTTCAATGACAGGCAGTTCTTCTTCCTCCGCCTCTGCTGCCACATCCTCTGTCTTGATGATCTTATCCTCAGGCAGATATTGTTTTAACTTGCCGCAGATCTCCTTGATCTCAATCGGCTTTGCCACAAAATCATCCATGCCTGCCGCTACAAACTCCTCCTTGGCGCCGCTCATGGCGTCTGCCGTGAGGGCGATCACGATCTCATGCTCCTGACTGCCCTTTTCCCACTCACGGATCCGACGGGTGGCTTCCACACCATCCATGACCGGCATCATGTGATCCATAAAGACCAGATCATAGGTATGCGCCTCCAGCATTTCCAGCGCCTGTTTTCCGTTTTCTGCCGTGTCGATCTGCATCTGCAAAGGTGCCAGCAAACCAATCGCAACCTTTAAGTTCATCTTATTGTCATCGACCAGAAGGATCTTTGCCTCCGGTGCCTTGAAATTCAAGACCTCAGAAGTGCCCGCGTAGGTCACCTGTCCCTCTCTGCGGATCGCCTGACAGAAGTTGAGCGAATAGAGCGGCTTGTTCATGACCATGACCTTGGCATCCCGCAAAGCCTCCTGTACCGGATTTTGCAGAACGCAGATCTGCTTATCTCCCAACAAAGAACCATGGATGGCATCCTTGTGCTCCTCGTAGACCAGGGTATCCGTAAAGAGGAAGTCTACATGCGGGCGTTTTTTTGCCATGACATCCGGCGCGATCGGTTCTATGCCGTAGGCACGCACCAGACGCTCGAAGTTCTCCTGCAAATAGGTATTGGAAAAAGCACCACCGATCTGCAGGGTCTTTTTCTCCTCCGGCAGACTGGCAACTGGACTCTCCTCTGCGATCTTCTGGCGGATGGTAAAGTAGAACTCACTGCTCTGTCCGTAAGTGCTTCTGACACCAATCTGTCCCCCCATCATTTCAACCAACTGACGGCAAATGGCAAGCCCCAGACCGGTTCCCTCTTTGGAATGATTTTTCCGGCTGTCAACCTGGGAGAAGGACTGGAAAAGTTTCTTCTGGTCTTCCTCGCGGATGCCGGATCCGCTATCCTTGATACTCACGGCAAGGACAAGATCCTGCTCCGTCTTATCCTCCACCTTGATCGAAAGTTTCACATAGCCTCTTTCTGTAAATTTGACGGCATTGTTTAAGATATTGATGATGATCTGGCGCACGCGCAGACCATCCCCACGTAAAGTCTTTGGCAGGGTCGGGTCAATGTCGTAGAGGAGTTCTACATTTTTCTCGCCTATCCTGGTCAAAAACATAATACCCAGATCACTGATCATAGACATGGGTGCATAGTCTTCTTCTACCAGTTCCATCTTGCCGGACTCGATCTTGGAAAAATCCAGAATGTCATTGATGATATTTAAAAGGGCATCCCCGGATACTTTGATATTGGAAAGGTACTCCTCCTGCTCCTCCGTCACATCCCCGCGCAGCATGATCTCGGTCATGCCGACAATGGCATTCATCGGGGTACAGATCTCATGTGACATATTGGAAAGAAAGGCAGACTTGGCTTCGTTGGCAGCCTCTGCCTCCTGCACCAGTTGTAACTGCTTTGTCACATCTACTAAGATCAGGCTATAACCGGCGATCTTTTTCTTGTGCTTTTCATTCTGATATAAGGTCGCCAGACGGCGCTCGTAAAATCTGCCATCCAGTTCCACCTCATCCTCTGTCGTCTGAAAGAGTTGCAAAACTTCCTCCGGAAGTTCCTGATTTTTGTGAAAACGGCGTAAGACCGGAAAAAGTTTCTTGGCATAACGGTTGGCATCCAGATAACCGTAGGCATCATCCGCGATCAAAAAGACATCGTTAGTATGCTCAAATACCCAGTCACGCCCCTGGTCAGTCACCGTGAAAAATTCACCCACCATGACACTCAAGGTCATGACGCAGATCACGACGGAGGATGCGATCGGCATGATATCGAAAGGAATATCTGCAAACTGGGAAAAGATGAGCATGACCAATAGGAAGCCCTGTGCCAGCATCAGATGAAAAAGGTTGTGTCGCTCGGTCTTATTCTTCATTTTGATAAAACGGCAAAGCGTATAGACAAAGAGGAATAAGAGCATGGATGCGATCAAGCCGTAACGTACATAGTAGAGAACACCGCCATCCATATTGACCTGATACATGCCAAGGCGCTCATCCAGAGCGATATGCACATTTCCCATCCACTGCTTGCCCATCTCACCGATCATACGCTGCCCGTTTTGAACTGCATCGGATGTGTTGCCATTTGCACCCGCAACATTGCCAACTGCCTCTGACACTTTCTGCGCCGCCTGGCCTAACTCCTGTCCTTCCTCATTTAAAATGATATAAGTCGAAGACCGCATCCACATCTGTGGTACCTCGATCAGTTCAAACAGAGGCCACCCGATCGAAACGACGCGGGAAAAGCGCATATGCTGGTATTCCATCATAAAGAGGATAAAGAGGAAAAAGAAAAGTGAGATGCCGACATACTCCATGCGGTACGCCGTCGTCAACGCCTGAGAATTGTCCGTTTCCAGGATCATCAGATAAGCACAGTTGACAATGGAACAGGCGGCATTGGCAAGCATGAGATAGGTTGCCCCCTTACTCTGCTCCTTTTGTAAGATCACAACGATACTGACCACCGGAATAAAGATGCCCGCCAGTTGCAAAGTCTTTAGACAGGTCATCAACTGCTCTGCTGTCAGTGTAAAAAAATAAAAGTCAAATGTCTCCATCTTCCCACCTCTTTTGTCACAACAAATTCTATCTCTAATATACAAAAAGCCCCCCTGCCAAGACAAGGGGGTATTTGTGAAATTTATTTGTATTTTTCCATTGCTTCTTCTAAACTCATGCCTTCTGCGATGGCTTCCTTACGCTTGGCATTTACTTCCTGAATCTCTTTCATGCGATCTCCGGTCAGAGAATAGCCCTTCATAGCGATCAGGGTCACTGCCCACGCGATCATTGGGATCAGGCAGAAGAGGACGATAACAACCCAGTTCATGCCCGGTGCATATGGCGTATCTGCGGTCGGCAGATTGGAAAGTCCGATCACACCTACGGCGATACCTACGACCGTTGCAGCCAGGGAAGATACCAGTTTATCTACCAGCGAAAACAGAGTTCCCATGATTCCCGGGATGTATTTGCCGGAACGATATGTCTCGTAGTCGGAACAATCCGCTACCATCGGGATCGGCATATCGGCGGTTGCATAGTAAGCACCATAACCCACACCAAAGCAGATGATAAAGAGGATCGTATATACGTTGACGCTCGGGAATATCAGATTCATGCCATTTGACGGATTCCACAATAAGAGGAGTGCCAGTACGCCCACATAGCAGACAAGTGCTACGGATACATAACGGACTAAGGATGCTTTCTGTCCCTTCTTCTGGGAAGTACGGACGGTCAAAAGGAAGAATGGTACACTCGCTGCATAGCCTAAGATCATCATCGGCAGATAGAGGCTGTCATAATTGCCCATCATACAACCGTAAAGCATACACAGAACCGTTGTATTTGTCGCGATAGAAAGCGCAAGTTTGCATCCGGCTCCGGCGATCATCAGACGCTGCATCGGCTTGTTGTTCTTGATGATCTCGATGTACTCGGAAACTTTGACTTTTTTCTGTTTTTCTCCACCGACACCAAAGTACTTCGACTGATCCTTTTCCCAGATACCGATCACGGCAAGCAGGGTCAAAACGATTGAGATAACAACACCAATTGGTGTTAATACACGGTAAAAGTCTGCACTTGAGTAATCCGCAACGTTGGCACGCAGGATCGGCGCAACGAACTGCATCACACCCATACCGACTAAAGATCCCACCGTATTGAAGATGGTAAAGAGCGGACGCTGCTTTGGATCGTTAGTAAGTACGGTCTGTCCGGATCTGGTACAGGAAGTCTGGAAAGTGTATCCGATAACCCATACAAAATACAAAAGGACAAAGACCACATAACGCAGCGGCATCATATCTGCCGGAATATACGGCGTTACGATATAAAGTAAGATGATGCTGACTGCCATGACCAGATTGCCGATCACCATAAATGGACGGAACTTTCCGAACTTGCCATTGGTGCGGTCGATCAATGCACCAATGATCGGATCGGTGATAGCATCGCAAAGACGCATGGCTGTTACCATAATAGATGCAAACATCAGTCCAAGTGCAAGTACGTTAGAACCGAATGTCGCAATATAGGAAAGTACCAATACATAGTAGACATTGGTAGCACCATTGTTCAGAGGAAACAGTACCAACTGATACGGCTTTGCGCGGTTCAGTCCACTTGCTTCCACATTTTGTTTTTCACTCATGAAAAAACCTCCTTAAATAAATATCTTTTCTATACCCAGTTCGCGCTCTTAGAACGCTTCTTTGAAAGTTTGTAATTTGCCGGCGTGTCTGTGCGTACAAAAGTTGCCGTATCTTCCAGATCTCCTGCTACCACGCGGATCTCGTTTTCTCCGTCTTTCAAATCGATCTTGCAGGTAAAGACATGATCTGCCTCTTTTGTCGCAACCAGTTCTCCGTTGCAGTAGAATTGCAGACTCGGCTGGTTGGAGTAGGCTTTGACCGTGATACGGTTCTTTTTACGGTCTACAAAGCGCTTGCTGCAAATGTGGACCATAGGCTCTGCATTCCAGTATGCCTTGTAAAGGTAGAAGGAATCCTTCTTGGTCTGGCGGTCAAAGGTCACCAGTCCCTTGTGGTTCATGCCCGGCTCACCGCCCTGATCTCTGGCATCTGCCGCGAAATCAAACATATTCCACACATGGGTTGCCCAAAGCCATGGAAATCTGGCAAAGCAGCGTACCATGTATTCATGATATCTTGCCTGATATTCCTCCGTGTGATCTCCTCTGTGCGGATGCTCACTGTGGAGGTTTGGCATACCCTCTGCACCATACTCAGAATAGCCCAGCACGCGCTTCGGATATCTGGTGTGGAAGATGGCAAAGAAAATATCATTCAAGAACAAGCCCGGCACATACCATCCCAGATAGAGATTGTAACTTACAATATCGGAGATATGTACGACCTTGCCAAACGGATTGCACATAGCATAGCAGGCAAGTACGGTCTTTCTTGTCGCATCCATGTTATGGCAAAGATCATTCAAAACATGATGGTTGTCTAACATGTCCTTTTTATTCTTGGTAGAGATCGTGATCTCATTGGAAAGTCCCCAGGTCACAATACAGGTATGATTGTAATTCTGTAAGATCAGTTCACGCATCTGTGTGATCGTATTGGCACGGGCTGACGGGATATGCTCGGAAATATATGGGATCTCTGCCCATACGACCATACCTTCCTCATCGCACAGATCATAGAAGTACTGATCATGCTGATAATGTGCCAGACGCACGGTGTTGGCTCCGATCTCCTTGATCAGTTCCATGTCACGCTTGTGCTGCTCTTTGGGAATGGCATTTCCGATGCCCTTGAAATCCTGATGGCGGGAAACGCCATGAAGCGGATATGGCTTTCCGTTCAGGTAAAATCCTTTATCCGGATATACTGCAAAAGAACGAACGCCAAAACGCTGGCTGATTTCATCTAGAACTTGCCCGTGAAATAGCAGGCTTGCCTTAGCGGTATATAAATACGGGTCAACCACGCCCTTCCACAAATGTGGCTGGTCCATGTGGAATACATGGGATGCTGCCTGCCTGGCTGTATGGGCAAGATCCACTCTGACATCCGCCACAAGGTCAGCAGCACGCCCCTTGCCCTTGAGCCAGTTTTCGTCTGTAATAGCGCCAAAGCGAGGCTGGTCAAAGGTAAAATCAGCAAGCGATACTTCTTCTTTTAAAACGACCTGTCCTTCATGGTCTAAAATGGAAAGTTCTACAGTGTAAGCAGAGGCATCTGCGCCCTCCTCCAGATACACATAGGATTCCATGTTGATGTCTGCGGCATCGCCCTTTACCTCCGGCGTGATCTGCATACCGGACATACCGTAATAATCTAATTCAAAATGATTCTTGGATACCACCAGCAGATTGACATCACGATAGATACCACCATAAAAGGTGAAATCTGCTTTCTGTGGATAGACTCTCGTGTTGACTGTGTTGTCCACTGCAATGCGAAGATCATTTTCTTCCTGCAAAAGCGCTGTCACATTGGCACGAAAAGTAGAATAGCCGCCGTCATGAGAAGCGACTTTTTGACCGTTCAATAAGACTGTAGCCGTCGCATTGACACCACAGAATTCCAAATAAACATCCTGTGTATTGGCATCAAAGTCAGGCTTTGCAAAAGTCTTTTCGTAAGTGCCGATACCACGGTAATAATCGTTGCCACCATCCTGTCCATCTATGGCATTCCAAGTATGTGGAATGTTGACCTCAATAGCAGGCTGATCTTTTATAGAAAATTTCCAATTTGGGTTCAGGGAAATGCTATTTCTCATACTTCCTCCTTTATAAAACATGCTTATATATGTGCATTTTAAACGCTCCTAAAACAAATAACAACATACTTATCGTAAGTGGTAGTCAGACTTCCCTAAGTGGTCTGCCCCACCTTTTACGGCAAAGGCAGGAGCATTTTCAGTTCAAAGGTATGGTCAGATACGTTCACGCTCATCGTGCCGTCATAGCGTCCCAAACTATGCCGGATACTGCGCAGCCCATAGCCGTGATAGCCATTGTGAGGCTTGGTAGAGACCGGCAGTCCATTCTTTAATTTCACCTGACCGGTCATAGGATTGGTGATATTGATAACCAGAAAACGGTCTCTGGTAAAGATGGCAATATCAATCAGACGCATTCTGGCATCCGAGATCTTTTCCACCGCCTCCATGGCATTATCCACGGCATTGCCAAGAATACCATAGAGATCGACCGGATCAACAAATTCCAGTTTGCTACCGTCCGCGATACAATTGATCTTGATGCCCTTTGCCTGACAGGAAAGGCTCTTTTCCGTTAGAATCGTATCCAATACATCGTTTCCGGTCTTGACGATCGCACCATAGATCTCGACCGACTGCTCCAATTCTTTCAGATAACGTTCCTTGCTCTCATCATCGGCAAGCCCACGCAAAGCTCGAACCTGATGCTTGAGGTCATGGCATTTCTGATTGATCATGTCGATGTTATCGCGCGTGATCTCATACTGTTCTTCCTGCTGCTTCATCAGCATATTCATGGTAAAAAGTTCCTTTTCCAAGGCAGATTTTTTGAAAAGTTCCGACTGGATAAAAAGCAGAGACACACAATAAAGTTGTACGACCAGCAGTACCACATAATACATGAGATTATATCTGCCAAAATGCACGATGCGCATCATCTGATCCAGCATTTCAAAAACTGCTAAGAACAAAACTGCGGATGTCATCTGGCGCGGTCCAATATGGTACTTTCCCTTTTCCGGCATACACTTCGCCGTTGTCAGCCCAACAATCGTCAGCCCCACGGCATAGAATCCAAGCACGCCCCAGAGCAAGGCAGCCAGACTGCCATTATTGCGAAAAGGAGACAACTGATAAAGAACATGCCATAAATTCATAAAAAACTGCGAAGTCACAAGGGACCAGATCGCAACATAAAAAGCCGCACTCTTTTTTATGGTGGCACAATAATAGACGACAAAAGACATAACGACCAGATCTAAGGCCACAAGCAAAAAGTTTGTTGAACCATTCTGCGGCAAGACCACCGCTGGTCCAACCATGAGGGCGCCCCCCATGATGAGTCCCGATAAAAAACGAACTTCGATCGGTTCACGTTTCTGTAAAGGCAACAGATAGACCAGACCGGATAAAACAACAAAAATCTGCTCCAGGAGATTTGCATAAGGTAAAAAATTCATGTTAAAAGCCTCCTCCGATGTAGTCTGTCACTTCCTTCAAAAAGTGCGCCCGGTTTCGTCTGCTGATCTCCAGTTGCGCACCGGCAACATGTACCACATTGTCTTCAATCTCGGTCACATATTTGAGATTGACCAGATACCAATGATTACATTTGACAAAATGATAATCCTTAAACATTTCTTCCGCACTCTGCAAAGTACCACGCTGGGCGAACTCTCCCTCTGCTGTATGATAATGTAAAAATCGATTTTCTATCTCTATATAGTAAATATCGTTAGAATTGAGTTTTTTCATACCGCCCTGCGTATTGATGGCAAACTCTAAGTTATCACGCTTGCCATGCACACGGCCGATAGCACGTTCCAATCGAAAGGCAAAGCCATAATAGTCAATCGGTTTCAAGACAAAATCCAATGCGCCCACTTCGTAGCCTTCGATGGCGTACTGTGCCATATTGGTGATAAATACCATGACCACATCTGCATCGCGCCCACGGATTACTTTGGCTGCATCCATGCCATTTAACTGCGCCATTTCGATGTCGAAAAAGATAATGTCATAGCGCGCCTCTGTATCATCCACGATCTCCTGTCCGTCCGCATAGGTCGTGACCAAAAACTCCAGTTTATGCTCTTCTTCGTATTTTTGAATATACTGACACACTTCATCCCTGTACTGTTCTTCATCTTCGACTACTGCAATCCGATACATGTCTTTTTCCTTTCTCTCCTGATTTCATCTTTCTATAATGCATGATTTTTCCTAATTTCGCAAGGCTTGGAAAAGAATGTGCCAAGGATTTCCCCATAAAAAACGGCAACCGGACAAATATGGTAAAAGATCCGAAGCCTTTTGACCTCGGATCTTTTTCTACATCATTTTATAGGATTGTATTTATTTTTGCTTGCGCGCTTTCTTTGCTTCCTGAAAGTCAGCGTAAGCCTGACTCTTTTTAAATTCCTTTTTCTTCTTGATAAAGAGTAACAAAGATACCACAAACAAGAGGATAAAGACGATCATAACAATTCTTACGATTCTTACCAGTTTCAGTTCCACTGCCTTGACCAGAGTGTTCTCTCCCACGCCGTTCATGGCAACGGAATTGGCAATCGCATATAAGTCATGGTGGCAGGCCTCGCGCATAGCACTGACCACAACCGGATCATTTTCATATTCCGGCAACTGGTTGGTGATGTATGGAAGCATGGCATCAAAGGTAGAGATACCGCCTGCCATCAGACCATCCACACCATTGACATACTTAGTCAATACATTATCGGTGATGGTAAGTCCCTGGCTGCCCCACTCGTTACGCAGGATACCGGTCATCAGGCCCTTGTTGCCGCCTGACCAGATCGCACCCCAACGTGTGTAAGCAACCATGACACCACCGCCATTTCCTTCTTCGATCGGTGCCTGGAAGGCTTTCAGATAGATCTCTCTGGCTGCCTGTTCCGGAAGCCATACACCAAGTCCCAGACGATCCTGCTCACAGTCATTTAAGGCAAAGTGCTTCATAACGACATGCACGCCCTTAGACTCAATGGCTGCCACTTCATAAAGTGACATCTCACCGGACAAAAATCCATCTTCGGAATAATACTCAAAGTTACGTCCGCCATATGGGGAACGATGGATGTTGTTTCCAGGTCCGTATAAAATGGCTACATTTGCAGACAGGCAGTCGTTACCGATTACCTTCCCGATCTCCGTCATAAGGTCACGGTTAAAGGTTGCAGCCATGACATCTTCGGAGGTAAAGGCTGTTGCAGCCATCTTTGCAGAATCTGCATTAAAGAGGGAGGCTGTCAGTCCCTGCGGTCCATTCTCATCACGGGATCCCGGTGCCTGTACAGACTCTACCGGCATGGTCCAATGGAAGGAATCGCCGATCAGGGAAACCATCTCATCGAAAGTCAACTGGTCAAGCAAAGCATCCCACTGTGGATCCTCATAATCCAGACCGATCATATCGTAAAGGGTCAGTTCCTGTGCTGCCCCCATGGTAGGCATTTCCACCTCGTCATAATCTGAGGCATCATACTGTACCAGTTGCAGATCCTCGATCAACTGATCTGTCAGGGCGATCTTTACGGTATCTGTCGGCCAGGTTCCTTCCCAGTCACTACGGCTGAGGTAAGTCACATTCTGTTCTGTACCTTCATAGAGGTTAAGATCTGAATCAGACAACTGGTTGGTGATCTCTGTACCGTTGGCAGAAACCGCATAGGTCGTGGTATCCAATGTCGGATTGTTCCATGAGCCTACAAGGGCTGCATTTCCCTGTCCGTCCATACCGTTTTCTGCACTGTAGCCCTTGGCTGCCAGAATGTTGTTTACGGCATTATGGGCATCGGTTGCTGCTGTAAAATAATATGTACCTGCATCTAAGATATAAGTCTCTGCGCCATAAGCATCATAAGATGCGATGTCTGCGCCGTCTACGACCATCTCAAGTTCCTGAGATTCGCCCGGCTCCAACTCCTGTGTCTTATCAAAGCCGACCAGAGATACGGATGCCTTTTCCACTTTATTCT
The DNA here is from genome assembly GCF_014287435.1 of Roseburia lenta. Classification (GTDB taxonomy): domain Bacteria; phylum Bacillota; class Clostridia; order Lachnospirales; family Lachnospiraceae; genus Pararoseburia; species Pararoseburia lenta. The sequence continues at coordinate 354,131 of NZ_JACOPG010000003.1, read as the reverse complement.
CGACATCATAAGTGGTATATGGAGACTGCACATAAAGTTGTACGGTTTCCTTGCCAGCCACTTTACCGGTATTAGTCACGGTAACCTTGGCATGGTACTGATGATTTGCCTCATCATAAGAAAGGCTATAGTTGCTATAGTCAAAAGTCGTGTAAGAAAGACCGTAACCAAATGGGAATGCCACATTGTCACCGTAAACATAGTCGCCTGCGGAACCGGTCTGCATAATCCCATCCTCATAACGGGTCTCATAATACTTGTAACCGACATAGATACCTTCCTGATAGATCATATAGGTATCCGCACTGTCCGGGATCACGCCTTCTTCGTAGCCTTCATACTGTACCGGTGTGAAGTTTGCCATTGCCGGTGATGAATAATTGTCATAGCAGTAGGTGTCTACCAGACTACCGGATGGATTGACCTTACCTGCCAAAATTTCTGCAACAGCGTTGATACCGCTAATACCGACATCGCCGATCCAAAGTACTGCGTCAATGTCATAGGTGTTATCCTTTAAGAAATCTACCTGTAAAGCATTAGCGGAGTTGATCAAAAGAACGACCTTTTTGATCTGTCCGTCTTTTTTCATCTGTGCCAGATTGGAAAGCATATCTTTTTCATTGTCATCCAATGTCAGATAATTGCTCTTATCATAGGTTGCATCAGCGCCTTCACCACCCACACGGGAGATCATAACAAGGGCTGCATCACCATATTTTTCTACGGATTTCTTGACATCATCCGTGTATACCTTCCAAGGTACCTCCGATGTCGTTGCACCTGCGGTCGTTACCGTACCGCCACGGTCGGATGCATACTCGGCACCGTCGCCAGACTCATAGAAATCCCACAATTTCTTATTTACCGAAAATCCCGCACTCTCCAAGGCATCTTTCCAGGTATCTGCGGAAGATGCGTCAATATTTCCTGATCCGGTTCCACCATAAACGATATTTACGCTGGAATTGGAGAAAGTACTGACCTTGGCTCCCTCCTTCAGAGGAAGTGCGTCATTTTCATTCATGAGAAGGGCTGCCCCTTCTGCTTCCACGCGCTGGCATAAATCTGTGCCGTATGCTACGTTGTCCTCCACCTTGTCAAAATCTGATGTGAAGTATTGTGCATCCGCATCCTCATTTTCCAGTTTCCAGAAAGTACCGCCGTTAAAGGCTGCTAAGGTATTGTCAAATGTGGAGCAAATGACAAAGACTGCGATAAAGACAACCGCAAAGATAGCAGAAAAAATGCTCATGCCTTTCCAAGGACGGATTGCACGGTGTTTTGCTTTTTTGTAGGCTTTTTTTGCCTGTTTCCATTTTTTTTTGTCCATAATGTTTCCTTTCCTAACCCAATTTAGCAGGTTTCATCTGCCTGAGTTGCTTTCGATATAGTACATAACCTGTGATCGTCGTAATTATTTCTGGCAGAGGACAGGTCAGCCAAAATGCATTTAATCCAAAGTGTGCAAACACCCAGCCCAAAGGCACAAAGAGGACTACCGTTCTGACGATCGTAAGAACGGAACTCTTGATGGGTGCGCCGATCGCCTGAAAATAAACAGGATGTGCATGATCCCATCTTGCCCAAAATCAATGCTGTTTTTGCCTACTGTCTTTTGCACTTTAACTCCTTCTATCCTCCTCTGTTCTATATAAAGCCCATCCATTATAACAAAGAAGTCCGAACATGACTAGCATTTTCGGACTTCTTTTTTTCTTCTATATTCTACCTATCTTATATGCGATCTTATTTTTCATATAAGAATTCTTCCGGGAGGGTTACCCCGAAATCCTTTGCCAGATGACGGAAATCATCCGGTGTGATAGTCTGACGTTTGTTAGGCTGCATAGACAGCATCTTGACTAAGATCTCAGCAGACTTTTCAGCCGTATGCATAAGGCCAAAGGTCAGATCAAAGTCTTCGCCTGCTGCAAAAGTACCATGATGTGCCCAGATGGCAAGATCATATTTCTTCATCAGTTCACTGGTCGCCACAGCAATCTCCCTGCCGCCCGGAACCATCCAAGGTACAACGCCGATACCATCCGGAAATACGACCGGACACTCGGTTGCCATTTCCCACAACTCTCTTGTAAAGACCTTGTCCTCCAATGGAAGAACAAAGGTAAGGGCAATGATATTGGTCGTATGTGCATGATAAACAACACGATACTTCGGATCCTGTAACTTCTTTACTTCCAGGTTCATCAAATGGCTTGGAAGTTCAGAGGTTGGTCTGCCGCCATTGACAAGCCCCCAGACGATACGGTAATTCTCGCCTGCCTCGTCCAACTCGATCATGCAGATGGAATCTTCCGGCTTAATGATGACATTGCGGAAATATTTGCCGCTGCCTGTTACAAGGAAATACTCTCCTGCAAGGTTTGGCACACTTGTGCCGATCGGCTGCCACTCCTTTGGCTCAAAGTTCTCTTTGACAGACTCTACTTCTTCCGGCTTTACACGGTAAGAAAGGTTACCGCCATTTCTCTCATGCCAGCCCTGTTCCCAGCCATCGTTAGCCATACGGATAAATCCCTGTACAAATTCTGCGTCTAAAAATTTCATTTTTATTTCCTCTCTCTTCTATATAAATATATTTTATCTACAAACAACTTCTACCGGAATGTCTAAGATCTTTCCAACCTTTTCAATGACATCGATATGTCTGCCAATGGCTGCTGCCATATGATGTGTCGGACCAGCCTCGCTCCAGCGATTGCAGAACTCTCTGGCACCAATAGAGAAGCGGGTTCTCATATTGGTATCTCCAAACGTAAAGATCGGTCCTTCCTCATTGACACCTTCTGCCACCACAAACTTGAAATGTCCGTCCTTATCCTGTGTGATGGCAAGATAAGTGACATCGCCTGCCGGTGGATAGAACTGGGTCAGATAACCGCCGCCGGTCTTGCCATGGAATACCGGTACGATCTTCATGGTCGGCTTTCTGTCTACGGAAATATCGGCATCACCTGAGCCCGAATGTCCGATAATGCAGATGTCCTCGTTAAAGTCGATAGAGTACATCTCGGACAACTGACCGGTTCCGGCAATGGTCTTTAAGATGCTCATCGCCATAGCAACCTTGATGTCACCCTCTACAGCACATGCCGTCCCCTGCTTGATCAGCATAGAAAATGCAGGGATCAGCATAGAGTCCAGTTTTCCGGCAACGCCCTGTGCAAAACCGTCATAATGGGAAGCAACCAGTGCTAACTGCTCGTCCTTGACCCATTTTTCAAAAGCCACTACATATTTTGCCATTTCCCAGACCGTCTCAACTGTCGCACCGCCTTCGATGTCAAAGGTATCTAAGATGTCTTCTGCCTTGGCACGGATAGCATCTTCATCTGTGATGTCGTCGGCGATCGCCCACATTTTTTCCCAGTCAAACTGCTTGGTATATAAGCCCATACGGTTGTAGAGATTGGTCTCGTCGATATAAAGATCCATCATGCCCGGATACGGACGACCGATCTGGGCGATATTGGTATCACGAAATCTACGTCTTACCTGTGCTGCGGTACACCACTCAGCAATCTGCTTTTCCACCTCAGGATCGCCGCCCTCAACAACACCTGTGATAACAGCATGTCTCTTTCCTGCACGCTCCAAGTCTGCAACCATTTCACCAACAGCGCCGCAGGCGTAAAGTTCGCCCAGCCAGGTGGCTGTATCTGTATTGGCATAGTCCGGTGCTTTTTTCTTCTGCACATTGACCAGTACGACCGGCACATTCAGATCACGAATCGCCGGAAGCATATTGTAGCTGGTCGCATAGGTAAGCATCTGTAAGATAACAAGGTCAACATCTGCTGCGCGGAACTTGTCTCCGGCTACCATGGCTGCCTCTTTTGTTGTGACAATGCCGCCGTCTACCAGTTCGACACTGTCCGGTATGGTCTTTTTAAAATCTGCAAACTGTCCTTCAAATTCAGGAACCAGTGATGGGAACTGTGGTAAATAGGCTCCCAATGCGATGGCAAATACACCAACTCTTGCTTTTGTTTCAACTAACATCCTTTTTCCTCCTTTATTTCAAATGAATGGAATACACATTTTCTTGCTTCTGCCAAGTCCTGCAGTTCGCCTGCTGCGATCATCTGCGCCATGATATTGCCGATGGCTGTCGCCTCCGTTGGACCGGCATAGACCGTTTTTCCGGTAGCCTTTGCCGTAAGTTCATTCAGATAAGCAGCATTGGCACCACCACCTACAATGTTGATGCAAGGATAGGTCACATGCTCGATCTTCTCGATTTCCCTAACCGTATCGGCATAACATTTGGCAAGACTGTTGTAGATCACGGCTGCCACCTGATAGATGCCCTCCGGTACTTTCTGTCCGGACTCCCTGCAAGCCGCCTGTACTTCTGCTGTCATATTCTGCGGTGCTAAAAAACGGTCGTCATTGGCATCCACGATCGATGTGATTGTCTCAGTTGCCGCATGTTCGCAGATAGAACCGAATTCCTCGTCCGGGGATAACTCCTTGCGTACCGACTGGATCATCCAAAGTCCCATGATATTTTTCAGATAGCGATAGCGATGGTCATAGCCACCCTCGTTTGTAAAATTGCATGCCATACTGTCCGGGCTGCAATTTGCTGTCTTTAATTCCGTTCCCATCAAAGACCATGTGCCGGAACTGATATAGAGCGTATCGTCCGACAGGCTCGGCACTGCCATGACCGCCGCCCCCGTATCATGTGTTGCCGGAAGTACCACGCTACAATCAAAGCCCACTTGATCCTGTATCGTCTGGCTCAAATGTCCGACCTCTGTACCCGGCATTTCGATCGGCAAAAAGATGTCTCTCGGATAACCCAGTTTTGCGATCAGATCATAGTCCCAATCATTGGTCTTGGCATTGACCAGTTGAGTCGTGGATGCATTGGTATATTCCTGCTTCTTTACACCTGTGAGCAGGAAGTGGAAATAATCCGGGATCATAAGGAAAGTCTTGGCTTTTCCAAGCAGTTCTGCCTCCTGTGTCTTGTGTGCCATCAACTGATAGATGGAATTAAAGATCTGCTTCTGGATACCGGTCCTGGCATACAGATCTTCCTGCGGGATCTTTTCATAGACTAGGGCATCCATGCCATCCGTCCGACTGTCGCGGTAGGCATAGGTATTTCCCAGTACCTGATCCTTGTCATCCAAAAGCACATAGTCAACTGCCCAGGTATCGATCCCCATAGAGGTCGGGATCTTGCCGATCTTTTTACACTCTTTCATACCGGCGACAATCTCGGCAAAAAGACGTCCCACATCCCAGCAAAGATGTCCGTCCACCTGATCCATGCCATTATAAAAACGGTAGACTTCCTGCAAGCGCATCTTGCCGTCTTCTATCCAACTTAACATATGGCGTCCACTGGATGCGCCAATATCAATCGCTAAATAATACTTCATTTGCTACCCCCATTTTTGATTTCTACTTGTATTCTACTGTCTGTCAGGGCACAAAAAAAGGACACCTTTTAACTAGAAAAAGTGTCCTGTGTTGCAAATTACTGTGATAACTCCCCTACCCTTTTGTAATCCTTTCTGGATATAAGTATTCTTACGCACTTATTGCTTTCATTATTTTCGCCAAAACGTCCTACCGCTCCACCACGATTTATATCCAGAACATGATGTTCTTCCATTGCTCTTACCTCATATTTAATTTTCTTCTCATCCAATATCCGTAAGATGCTATCATATCTTTCATTTTTCAAGCCAATATATATTTCTTTTTTCCCTATCATGGTATTCCCCCTAAGATTAATAAGAATATAGTCTAAATCATTGACACTGTCAACTTCTCCCCTTATAATAAACTCCTAAAACCTACATACTCTTTGTAGGATGTGGACTTTTCAGGCATAGTCTTTTTCGCCACAGTAGAATGTGCATTGCATTTTACTTGTGGCGACTTTTTATGCTTTAAAATATTTATTTTTGAAAGGATGCGCGAAAATGAATCAAACGTTTATGAAAGAAAAGAAAATACTTCCCTTAGTACTTTCCATGGCACTTCCCATGGTCGTTTCCATGGCAGTCAATTCTCTCTACAACATCATTGACAGCTATTTCATCGCAAAGCTGAGTGAGGATGCCATGACAGCCCTCTCTCTTGTATTTCCCGCACAAAATATCATCACCTCAGTCGCCGTTGGCTTTGGTGTCGGTATCAATGCTGCCATTGCCTTTTTCCTCGGTGCAAAGGAACAAAAGACAGCAGATCTCGCTGCAAGCCAGGGCGTATTTTTCAACCTCATCCACGGTGTTCTTTTGACCATTTTGGGGCTTCTTGGCATGAAGAGCTTTTTGTCCATGTACACAACCAATACCAATGTGCTCTCTCTCGCTTTGACGTATGCTAATCTGGTCTTTTTGTTTGCACCTGTCGTCACCGTTGGGATTACCTATGAAAAAATTTTCCAGGCAATCGGCTGGATGAAAGAAACTATGGTCTGCATGTTGGTAGGCTTTGTAACAAATATCATTTTGGATCCACTTCTCATTTTTGGCATTGGTCCTTTTCCAAAATGGGGCATCTGGGGTGCTGCATTCGCAACCGGATCCGGTCAGGTTCTGACGCTGGTTGCATATTTTATTTTTTACTATCGCAAGCCCCGCGTTGTTCATATTACTGTTGCTGACTGCAAACCAGATGCTTCGATTCTGAAAAGACTCTACGGCGTAGGAATCCCGGCAACACTCAACATGGCACTGCCGTCCTTCTTAATCTCTGTGTTAAATGCTATTTTAGCCGGTTTTTCAGAAACGTATGTCATGGTACTTGGTGTGTATTACAAATTACAGACATTTATCTATCTGTCTGCCACTGGTATTGTTCAGGGTATCCGACCTCTCGTTGGATACAATTACGGCGCAGGCGAAGGCAAACGTGTACGCAAAATCTATGCAACCGGTCTTGTACTTACCGTATTTCTCATGGTATTAGGAACAACGCTCTCCTGGATTATGCCGGAGCGCTTATTTGGACTTTTTACCACAAATGCCACAACGCTATCGCTTGGCGTAGAAGCCCTGCACATCATCAGTATTGGCTTTATCGTTTCTGCGATATCCGTGACCACCTGCGGCGCGCTCGAAGGTATAGGCATGGGACTTCCATCCTTAATGATTTCCTTGTTGCGCTACTCTATTGTTATCATGCCTGCTGCATTTGTGCTCAGCCGTATCTTTGGTGCCACAGGTGTATGGATGGCATTTCCGATTGCGGAGACCATCACCGGCATCGCCTCATATATTATCTGGTGTAAAAAGAGAAAATCATTTATAATGGTATCTTAGTAAATGATTGATAGATACAAGGAGGATTTTTCATGAATACAGAAGTATTGACCTTAAATGAAGAAAGAAATGTCACACTGACAACTTACATACAAGATTGCGGGGAAGGATTCGGCTGTGTTGCTAAGCGCCCGGCTGTACTGATTCTTCCGGGTGGGGCTTATCAGATGTGTTCTGACCGCGAAGCTGACCCTGTCGCCTTTGCTTATGCAAAAGCCGGATATCACGCTTTTGTTCTACGCTACTCTGTTATGGATGATTGCACATGGCCAAATCCACTCAATGATTACGAGCAGGCGATAACATTGATCCGCTCCCATGCAGATACATGGCACATCTACGAAGATAAAATTGCAGTCATCGGATTTTCTGCCGGTGGACATCTGGCAACCGCTGCCGCAACACTTGCACAGAACCGCCCAAATGCTGCTATTTTAGGCTATGCCGTAACCAGTCAGCATGTACAGGCCTGCAATCCAAATGCACCGGAGACGATCTCCGCTGTAGACCGGAAAACACCACCTTGCTTTGTCTTTGCAACACGTACAGACAGCATGGTTCCAATCAACAATTCCATTGATTTTATGCGCGCTTTATCAGACAATGGCGTTGCCTTTGAAAGTCATATTTATGCTTATGGACCACATGGTTTTTCCACATGCGAAAGCAGTATTCAGGACACACGTCCACAAACCATCTGCTCGCGTGTACCACACTGGGTGGAAGACAGTATTGGCTGGTTAAAAGACATTTTTGGTGAATGCACACTCGAAGGCATGACAGATCCACTCTGCCCTGCCCATATCAATGACAATTACCTGGATTATCTGACCGTTGACTGTACTTTTGCACACGTGATGGCTATTCCAGAAGCTGCTACACTCTTAGCACCAATGATTGATGCTTTGATTGCCGGTCTATCCGAGCAGGCAAAAGGTATGAGTGCTGCTTTCGATGACAGCAACGGAACTTCTATGGTCAGCGATATGAAACTGCGCGACTTACTTGCCTATGGTAAGATTTCAGATGATGAACTAAAAGCCTTAGACAACCAGTTACGACAGATTTCTGTAATCTAAGCAAGCGAAAAGACTACAGAGGATGTATTTTCCACATTCCCTGTAGTCTTTTCATTTGTCTTACTTTTCTTATTTATTCCAGAGATATACCTTACCGCAAAGACCGGACTTTGATGTCGGCTTGCTCTCGCCCATCATCTTGGCACGCATGCCACTGGCATTCTCACGCCAGAGCGTTGTGGCAACCTCAATGACGATCTCATGCTCACCCGCTTTCAAATATCCACTCAAGTCATACAGATACTCCGGTACGATCTGCAAGCCAAGGCTCTGACCGTCCACAAAGACTTCCAGACCTTCTGCGGCGTCTGTGATCTCTAAGATCTTATCACCGCCATCGCTTGTGATCTTGGTCTCATAACGCACAAAACCACAGAATTTCGGCTTTTCTTCTTCCAGATGATCCGGCAGGCTGACATCTTTTGCATCCGCAAACTTTGGATGGTCTAAGGCAGAGCAGATACTGCGCTTCCATGTCTTTATTTCTGTCGGTTGCTCCTGCTTTTCTTTCTTTTCATACATGCAGTCTGACAAACGCTTGCCAACCGTCTTTTCTTCCAAAGATGGTGTATCGGCTTCCTCATCAAATACCATGATCAGACTCTTTCTTGGTTCCAAAACAAAGGACACCTGACAACCGATATCCGTCATCTGCTGATCTATATCTGCAATGGAATTATCCCACGCATCATAAACATAGCCTTTCTTTTTCATTGGAAGGCTTACCTTTCCCCGATAGGTCTGCGCCGACTCATTGATCAGCATATACATATGACAGTCGGTCTGATAATGCATGATATGAATATATGGATTTTCCGGTGCGATCACAGCATCTTTGATATCCTCTTTTTCAAGATATGCCACGAGATCACCAAGGGCTAGCACCTTGGCATCCCCGGCTAAATCATCCGCCTTTTTCGCCTTGTTTTCTGCCTCTTTTTGCATGGCATCTTCTCCCATGGTATAGGCATCCGGCAGGGCATCCACATAGATGACATTGGATAGACCGGCGATCTCGATCGGCTGGTACTTTGCATAAGGCACGATCACATAGATAAACTTGTCTGCCTGATCCAGATGATCCAGCGGTAGGAAAGAGAAATCGATCTGTGCATCATAAAGAGGTCTTGCCACCTGATCCAGACGCATACACTGACCGGACCACTCGCCTTCGGCATTGTAAAGAACTGCCACCTTTTGTACGATCTTTCCTCCACTGATCAGGCTTGCCACACGGTTCATATATGCGCACAAGTGACCGAAATGGCGATACTGCGGATTGTGTCCGTGCGCATAGAAATGTGGCGGACAATCCGGGTCCGGGTATGCTTTCGGTGAAAAAGCATGCGGCACAAAATTGTTGACACCACGCACCAGAAAATGATCTGCCAGATATTTCATATCGGTAACGCCTGTCTTCCAACCGTAATTTCCAAATATCTCACACATGGTACGTCCCTGCTTGCTTTCTTGTAAATAGGCAGCAGACACACCGAGTTTTCCCAAAGTATAATGATAAAAGGCACCATTACGCGGTCCAAACATACCGGTCGTCGGTTCTTCTTCGCCCTGCGGCATAACCTGACCACCGATATCGTCAATGCCTGCCATATCCTGTCCGTAAAGTCCACGGAAATAATGTCCCAAACCGCTTCCGGTGCAGGCATGAGTATCATCATCCTCGATGGAATGACCGATATACATGACGCCCTTTTCCCGGCACCAGCCGCCGATCTGCTCCGAAAAATCCTTTTTCACCAAATTAGATACCGCATCCATATAAGTTCTTCTCACCTGTGCCGTAAGAAGCGGATCTCCATCATTTTTCCAAAGAAGCGGTAAATTCTTGCGATAGTCTACGCCCAAGGTTTTTTGCAGGCGTTCCTCCAATTCCTTACTCCAAGGCAGATCCTGCTCGGTTCCCAGCACATTGTGCTTTGCATACAAAATACCATTTCCCAGTTCCGGCTCATCCGAGAAAAATCCCGCGATCGTATTGCCAAAAAGATCTCCATAATGTGCAAAGTGCGGTTCGTAAACTGCCTCGATCAACTTATGACAGCTGACCTCATTCATCATATTGATATAAACACGATGTGGTCCTAAGTTTCGCGACAGACCACAGACTGCCACCTGCCAGGTGCCTGCCGGCTTTTTCCATGTGGTACCGCCGGAAAGATCGATCTTCTCACCCTTTGGTCCATAGGCGGTAATGCTATAGACCTGATCGTCATCATACTTTCTGGCATCCTTGGTAGAGCCTGACATCATCATCTTCTGGATAAAGTTCAGTTTATATTTTGGTGGCTTTGCCAGTTTCTCTGTACGGAAGACCACCTCTCTGGCATCCCCTTCATAGGAAAGGAATTTACAGAAAATGCTCTGTCGGCACACTTCCTGCGGTGCATCCTTTAAGGCACCGTTAGCAAAACCTGTCGGGAAATGACTGTCATCTAGTATCCAGACTTTCATTCCCAATTTTTTTGCCTCATCTAAAATGACATCCATATCCTGCCACCACTTTGATCCACAGAAATCCGGGTGCGGACGGCTTTCCACGCAAAATGCCATACAGTTTGCATCATGGATGGCGTTTACATATTCCCGTAATGTGGCTTCATCTTCCCCATGCTGCCAGAAAAATGGGAGCATATGGTTGGTGACTTGTCCTGTGAGTAACTGTTCTACTACTTTTCCCATACTTGATCTTCTCCTTTTGTTCTTCGCTTATCTTACCTGTATTATACTTACTTTTTCCAACAAATAAAATCTCATTTTTACGTCTTTCTTTACATCTCTGCCAAATTCTCCAACACGATTCAGGCATCCAAGCAGGATCGTTTTGCCCCGGTCGGCAAACACCGGCAAGACCTTTAAGCAGATCATCCAGACAGAAAAACTCTCCCGGGCAGATCATCTGCCCCAGTTTTTCGTCCAGTGACATATCCTTTAAGGTATTGTGTTTATTATTATTTTATTGTTTATTTAACTCAGAAAGAATGTACCTTTTATACAAAAACGGATGCCGTTCTTGGCATCCGTTTTTTCCTCGCAGGATCATCCTATAAGGTTCCCAATATGTAATTGATAAACTGCTGGGCAGTTCTTCCAGAGATACCACCATGGCTGAGTTCCCACTTATTTGCCTCTGCACGCAGTGTCTCGTCACTCATCTGCTCCTCGGTCACACCATTCTTTCTTGCCAGTTCCACAACGATATGGAAGTACTCTTTCTGGCTCGGCTTGGAGTAATTGATCGTAACACCAAAGCGGTTGACCAGAGACAGTTTTTCTTCCATGGTATCGGAGTGATGCATACCGTTCTGTGTCTGCACATCATTCCGGTCATTCCAGGTTTCCTTAATGAGGTGTCTGCGGTTGGATGTGGCATAGATCAGGATATTGTCCGGCCTTGTCTCCACACCTCCCTCGATAACAGCCTTTAAGAATTTGTACTCGATCTCAAATTCCTCAAAAGAAAGATCATCCATATAGATGATAAATTTGTAATTACGGTTCTTGATGCTTGCAATGACATTGGACAGATCTTTGAACTGATGCTTGTAGATCTCGATCATGCGCAGACCATCCGGGTAAAATTCGTTGACGATCGCCTTGATGCTCGTCGACTTTCCGGTACCACTATCACCAAAGAGCAGGACATTGTTGGCGGCTCTGCCTTCCACGAACGCCTTGGTATTGTCGACCAATTTCTTTTTCTGGATCTCATAACCGATCAGATCATCCAGCATAACTTTATCCATGTTGTTGATGGCAACAAACTCAACATCGCCTCCATCCTTTTCCTTGATACGGAAGGCCTTATTCAGTCCAAACATGCCAACACCATAGTCTTTATAAAATCCGGTCACGGCAGCAAAGAAAGCGTCCACATCCTCTGCGGCTTCCAACTGGGCAGAAAGTGCAATGATCTTTTCGCTCACATTTTTATTATACATGAGTTCCTTTTTCTGGATGGCATGATAATCGGATAACTGCGAAAAACAGTCAATGCCAAGGTCTGCCTCAATTTTTGAAAAATCATAATCAAAGAGATTCTTAATCACAGTAAAATCGTTCTTTGCAAAGTGATTCACACTGCCATCGTTGGCTCCCACCTTTTCACAAGTGATGGAAAATGGGTTTTCATTGGTCACCAGATAAAATGCCAGATAATTGTGCCAAAGGTTATGGTCAAATCCATAATCTGTCGCAACCACCAGAAGTCTCTTGACCTGCGTGTAAATGTCCTGGATCAACTGCGCCTGATCCTTTGTCTTATTTTCATAGTGACGGAAGATCTCACCGAACTGGTATAAAATACAGTCCTTATCCATGTCACCATACATGATCAATTTTGAAATCTCACGATACATCTTCTAATACCTCACTCCTTTTATCCTGTGTTACACCTTATTGTAGCACAGACAAATTCGGAAACCAATGTTTTTACAATCATTATCCTTACTCATATCTAAGTGCGTCGATCGGGTTGAGTTTGGCTGCCTTATTTGCCGGATAATAACCGAAAAAGACACCGATTGCCATGGAAAATCCAAGCGAGATCAGGATACTCTTGACAGACGGTACCGCACTGGCTCCGATATAATTAGCGGCTGCAATACCGCCAACGCAACCGACTACAATACCGATCGCGCCCCCGATCAGGCAGATCACAATGGACTCGATGATAAACTGCAGGCGGATGGAGGAGTTCGGTGCGCCGAGTGCTTTTCGGGTACCAATTTCCCTCGTTCGCTCCGTAATGGATACCAGCATGATATTCATGACCCCGATACCGCCCACGACAAGAGCAATACCACCAATCAAAGCAATCGCCGTTGTGATCGTACTCATCATGGTTTCCATGATAGATACCATAGATGCCATACTGGTCGCCGACACGATAAAATCGCGGTTATTACGGTAGAGGTTGTCAAAATAGGACTCAATATCTGCCGCCAGTTGATCCGGATTCTGATTTGGATCTACAACCACGGTCAACGTCTGATAACCACTGGCATGATTGATATCCTGTGCCGTCTTTAGCGGAATATAGAGATTGGTTGCATCACTGTTCATAAACATGGAATACATGCTCATAGTCTCATCTTCGTCCTTGGCATAAACGCCCTCTATGATGAGATTGTAATACTTATCGTTGACAGAAACTGTCATGGTAGAGCCGACAGCCGCATCCGCATCTCCATGGAAAAGATCATCCAGCGCCTCTTCCGAAAGCAGGGCTACCATAGCACCATTTTCCAACTCTTCCTCGCTAAAATAAGATCCCTGTACCAACTGCACATCATTCGCCAGAAAATAGCCAAGACTTGTTCCCATAACGGATACATTGGCTTTTCCACTCTCTGCATTCTGCTGGATAGAACCGTTTCCCACCTGTTCCGTGATGGAATAGGCAGTGATAGAATCTCCAAAGGCTTCCTTCATCTGGCGAAGCATATCCGTCGTTATATAATCCTTTTGTGTCGGCTGCTTGGCATTGTCATCCTGCGAAGATCCCCAGTTCATACCAAACATGGAATCGGATGCCTCTTCATCATCTTTTCGCTCTTCCAGTGTTACAGTGATATTGTTAGCCCCCAGCGAACTCATGGAATCTGCGACTGTGCTGGTAACGGAGTCTCCTACCGTCATAATGGCAATAACAGAACCAATACCAATAATGATGCCTAACATAGTCAGAAGCGCCCGCATCTTATTGGCTTTGAGGCTAAAAAGCGCCAGACGGATATTTTCGTAAATCATCATCATCTTGCCGTACCCTTCCTCTCTCCAAGGACATTTCCATCCTTGATCGTAATGATACGCTCGGTCTCCTCTGCCAGTTCCGGTGAATGGGTAATGAGCACGATGGTCTTGCCCTCCTCCTCATGCAGTTTGTGAAAAAGATCCATGACCATACGTCCCGTCGTAGAATCCAAGGCACCGGTCGGCTCATCCGCCAGAATGATCGCCGGATCATTTGCCATGGCACGGGCTATGGCGACACGCTGCTTTTGTCCGCCGGATAATTCCTCCGGCAAATGTTTCATACGTTCCTCCATACCGACCAGTTCCAGCAATTCCTTGGCACGGGCAATGCGCTGTTTGCCGGGAATCCCCGCATATAACATAGGCATCTCCACGTTTTTGATCGCATTGGTTTTAGAGATCAGATTGTATGTCTGGAAAACAAAACCGATCTTGCGGTTGCGGATCTTGGAAAGTTCTGCATCCTTTGCCGCAATCATGTCCACACCATCCAAAATGTATTTGCCTTCTGTCGGTCGGTCTAGCGCACCGATAATGTTCATCAGTGTTGACTTTCCGGAGCCGGATGCACCCACGATGGCAACGAATTCACCTTCCATAACCTTTAAAGATATGCCGTGCAAGACCTCGAGTTCATTTGGTGTTCCGATATAAAAACGCTTAAAGATATCTTCCAGTTCTATGATCGTGCGGCTCATTATACACCTCCCATAGAACTTGACTGGTTGATCATATCCTCTAAACTATTCTGCTTCTCTGCTGCCGGAACGATCACTTGATCCCCTTCTTCTAAACCGGAATTGATGATCTCCGTATAATAGTCACTCTCGATTCCCTTGTCTACCTTGATCTTCTTGGTCTTGTAAGTGCCGTCTTCGTTTGTACCTGTTACTTTTTGCACATAATAACTAGTTCCCTCATCATCTGTCTGCACTGCATTATATGGTACAGAAAGAACATCTGCATTTTTCTGTAAAACGATATTCAATTTTGCGGTCATACCAATACGGAGTTTATCACTCTGTGTGTTTAAAGCTATGGTAACCGTAAAGGTAACGTCATCATTGCTGCTTCCTGTGCTAAAAGATGACGAGCCACTACCGCCCATGATACTTCCTAAATCGAGTCCTCCAAGACTGCCGGAAAGATCGCCACTGGAACTTCCGGTTGCGATCGGTGATACCTTTTTGACCGTACCGGAAAGTTCTTCGTCTCCGGTTGCATTGGTCTTGATGACGACTTCCTGCCCTACCGCAATGCTGTTAATGTCGTACTCATCGATCTCGGTCGTGATATCAAAGGAATCCACATTGTCGATCACTGCGATCACACTGCCATTATAGGTGTCACCCACCTCCACATTGACCGCCGTTACCAGTCCACTTGCCGTTGCTTTTACTACAGTTCCGTCAATCTGCTCCTGTAAGTCATCAATACGTTCCTGCTGGGTCTTGCCGGAATCCTCGGTAGAATCCATGGTATTGTTGTAAGTATCCACCTGATCCTGATAGGTGTCGTTGATCCGCTTGATCGTATCCTCACGCTGAGAGACCAGACGATCGTAGGAGGACTTTCTGCTGTCTGCCGTCCTGCGGTCCGTATCCATCTGACGCTTTAAAGTATTGACCTGTGAATTGGCATTGGTATATGCAGTGCTTGTCTTATCCATAATGCTGTTTGCCATCGCCACCGCCTCATTGTAGGCTGCTACCGATTCATTGTAATTGTTTTCCGCACTCTGCCACTCATCATAGGCATCCTGGATATTGGTATCAACATCTGCCAGATCCTCATCCCTGGTCTTTCCTGCCTGTTCCAGATTGCGTTTAGCACTATCCTTGGTGCGCTGCGTCTGCTCATTGGTATCCGCCAAACTCTCCTTGGCATCAGCGAGATTGTCCTGAAGGTCTGCACTGTCAAGAACGGCTATGACATCTCCGGCGCTAACCCTATCTCCCACCTCGACATTGACGGCTAGAACCTCCACGCCGGTCGTATCGGAAGTGATCTTTTCCTCATCTGCCGCCACAAAAGTACCTGTCGCCGAAACACTTTCCATCAGTGTACGCTTCTCGACAGTCGCCGTCTCCTCATTGCTATCCATCTGCTTCTTACCACCGGAAACAACACCGATGATGATCGCGATGACAACGACCACCACAATCGCGATAATGATGCATACTTTCTTATGCTCCTTGATCCATTTCATCTTTTTCTTTCTCCTTCTTTTCCTATGTAAAAAACTTCCATAATCAAACGATTTTGCATATGCTCAATTCTATAGGTTCAAACTGGAATATTCAAGAAGGCAATCAGAAATTTTTTATTAAAAAAGTATAAACTCCCGCATTTTCTGTAAGATCTTCTTTTCCCTGCGAGAAACCTGTACCTGGGTCATGCCCAGCCTGCCCGCGATCTCTGTCTGTGTCATATTCTCAAAAAAGCGCATTTGTATCAGATTTTTTTCCTCCGCGGATAATGCCTGCATGGCCAAGGCAAGGATCTGTTCTTCCAAGACTTCCTCCTCCATCGGCTTTTCCTTTCCCTCCAACTGGTCCACCAAAAGCACCTGACTTTCCCCCGAATCATAGGCAGTCTCATAGATGGAGGTGACCGGTCTGGCACTTGCCATGGCAAGGACAACATCTTCTCTGGTCAATCCCGTTTTTTCTACGATCTGATCCACAGAAATATCTTCCTGCCCCTGCTGCAGGGTCTGGATCTGCTTTCTGTGTTCTGCGATAGTCCGAGACACCTTGATGGGGTTGTCATCCCGCAAAAAACGGCGGATTTCCCCTAAGATCAGGGGAACCGCATAGGTGGAAAAGCGTACGTCATATGTAGTGTCAAAACGATCGATCGCCTGCATGAGTCCGATCATGCCAATTTGAAACAATTCCTCCTTATCCTTACCGGAAGATGAAAAGCGCCCCACCATGCTCCATACCAGGGGCATATTATCCACAACCAGCCTGTCTCTTTCTCCCTTATCTCCTTTTTGCGCACGTTCGATTCTTTCCGTGATTCCATCCATACTAGACCTGATCCTGCAAGCATTTCGTCATCGTAACCGTCGTACCGACTCCCAGAACCGACATCACATCCACACTATCCATAAAGGTTTCCATGAAAGCAAAACCCATGCCCGACCGCTCCAGTTCCGGTTTGGTCGTATAAAAGGGTTCCCTTGCCTTTTTGATATCCAAGATCCCCTTACCAAAATCCTGCACACAGATGGTCAGCAGATTTTCCTTCATGCTACAACGCATCATGACATTACCTGTTTTCTTGTCATAGCCATGGATCACGGCATTCGTCACTGCCTCGGATACCGCTGTCTTTACATCATCCATCTCCCCCACAGTCGGATTTGCCCCCACCATAAAAGCAGAAACAACCATGCGTGCGAACGCCTCATTTTCTGAGATTGCATCAAAGGTTACTGTCATATGATTTTCCATGCCTACACCTCACTTTTTTGATTTTCCTGATCTGACGGCACAACAGTGATCAGCCGTTGCAGACCGGAAATGCGAAAGATCTGCTCCACACGCGGGCTCAAATTGGTCGCCACCACCTGTCCACCGGAAAAACTCAGATTCCGGCTCCTGCCGATCAAAACACCAATCCCGGAACTGTCCATAAACTCCGTATTGGTAAAATCAAAGATCAGGGTCTTCACATGATAAGTCTCGATCAAAAGGTCCGCCTCCTCTTTGAGTTGGGTTGCCAGATGATGGTCAAGTTCCTTTGGCACGACCACACGCAATTTTCCCTGCCCCATTTCAAATTTGTATTCCATCTGCTTGTCCTCCTATTTTTCCTGTTTATGAAATAGAAAAAGACGTAGGGAAATATTTTCCTTACGTCTTTTGTATGCTTTCTTATATGAAATTCTCTCTTAGTTATTGGTAGTATTGTCATCCCCGCCATTAGATTGTGCATAGGAATCTATGCGTTCCTGTGCCGTTCTTGCATGGGATGTATCCGGGTATTGCTCAATGACCTTCTGGTAATTTTCTATGGCACTGTCAAACTCCCAGGTATTCCACTGACACTCTGCCAGATAAAAAAGCGCATCACCGTTATGATAGGTCTGGTCGATAAATACCACCTGACCGAAACTATCCTTGGCAGTCTGATAATCCTGTCTCTGGTATGCCTGATAAGCCGTATTATAGGCATCTTCCAAAACCTTGGCATAGACTGCCGTATGGATCAGATCATACATAGCCTGCCCTTTTTCTTCAAGCAGATCCCGATTGACGGAAGAAAGTGCCTCCCCTGCCTGATCCAGATTGGATGCGTCGTAAGCCTCCTTTGCCTCCATGAGTTTTTCATAGGAGCCTACCGCATCTGACTTTCCGGTATATTGTTCCAGTTCTTTGTTGAGGTCTTCCACCTGCTTTTTCAGGCTGCTGACATTGGATGCACTGTTGGTCAACTGTTCATTGGTATCGACCAAAGATGCCGCCGCATTCTCAGAAGCCCGCTGGCGAATGGTCGGGATGACCAAAAAGAAACAGATCAAAAGTCCTATGACCAGTCCTACCAGAATATTGACCACACTGGCTCTGGTGCTGTCGATCATATCCCGGAAGGAATTGCTCGGCATAACGATGGTATCATTGCCATCCTGAAAAGAAACCAGATCATCCTTCTTACGCTTCTTTTTGTTCTGGTTGAGTTCTTTTAATTTCTCGCGCACCTCTCTGGAATAACGCAGTGTGATGGTATTTCGCACATCGATCTTGTTAGTTGCATTTAACTCCTTGCGCGCCTCATTATACTTGCCATCCTGAATATACAAAAGAGCCAGCAACTGATGTCCGGCAACAAATTTAGGATTTAGGTTCAATACCTTGCGCAACTGGATAGTCGCCAGATCGCGGCTGCCCTGTCTGCAATACAAAAGTGCCTGGTTGTATTTCTTGGTTGTCTGGTTTAACTTATCAAGCATGCCAGGTGTATTCTGGATCTCGTCGAGATAGCGGTCTGCCAATGGATTGTCCGGCTCTAAGTTCTTACTGATGACCCACTCGCTCAGCGCCATGACAGTCTCGCCCAACTCAAAATATACCAGTCCCAGGAGATTTCTCGCCTGGGTATTGTATTTGTTGTATTTTAAACTCTTTTTCAAAGAAACGATCGCACCGGACAGATCGCGTACCTGCGCCTGCTCCAGACCGGTATTATACAAGGTATTGGACGATGCCAGAATGGTGCGATAGATCTTCAAATCACTGCCACAATGAGGGCATACGTTTTCATGATCCACAAGGGTGCCACACATATAACATTTCATGTCTGCTTC
The DNA here is from genome assembly GCF_014287435.1 of Roseburia lenta. Lineage (GTDB taxonomy): Bacteria > Bacillota > Clostridia > Lachnospirales > Lachnospiraceae > Pararoseburia > Pararoseburia lenta. Next base: position 334,650 of record NZ_JACOPG010000003.1, on the reverse strand, counting down.
TATCTCCCTCTCTTTTGCTCTGTCATCTGCCGAAGGATATCCGTCATATCCGTCAGATCTCGCTTCTGGATCTCTTCTTCCGCTTCTTCTACTTCCATACTTGGCTCAAACTTTTTCAGTTCTTCTTCAAAATCTATCATTTCAGCCTCCAAACTACTGCTTTCTTCTATCTATCATAATGATTCTTTGTGAACATTCCGTCAAAATCTGTCAGCAGATGCTCTATTCATCCGGAACCGGATCCAAGAGCGGATCCATACGGATACCGGTCATGGTCTTGACAAATTCCACGCGCTTCTGAAAATCCGTCAGTTGTGCATACTGATCCATGATCCGCACCGTCACGCCGGAATATACGGTATCATAGACACGCACAGTCGCTCCTCGTCCTGCCTCCATCAAGGCTTTCAGTTCATCAAAACGCACGCGGGCTTCCGCAACCACCGCTTCATCGCGGATACGGATACGCAGCAACTGCATACGCCTCGGATCTTCCTTGTAGGAAATTCCCTTCTTTTGTGCCAGAAGTTCAAAATCCTCGATCCCCTGTTTGATCTTGGCAAGATTGGCATCCAAAGACCGGATCTTGTCTGCAAGATCTGACATTTCCTTGATGCGCTCCTCGTCAATCCCAACCATAACATGGGTCACGGTCCCAAACTTATTGCCGATCACCAGGGAAGATACGCCCTGCACCGCCGTCACATAGCCGCCGATGATAGCAGAACGCTTGCCTGCGGTCGTGATGACCTTGGAATCACAATTTACCAGACAGTTGAAAAGCACATCCGCGTGCAACATTCCCTTACAGGAGACAATGGCATACTCAATAAACTCTGCCGTAATCGCACCCTCTGCATGGATCGTGGTACGTTCTCCACCCTTGACACCGCTCAAAAGATAAATATCTTGTCCGGCGCGCAGGTCGCACAATTCCACCAGACCATCCACTGTGATCGATCCTGTCGCATGAATACGGATACCGTTTTTGACACCGCCATGAATTACCACATCGCCCTTGAAATCAATGTTGCCAATGCTCATATCCGCATCCTGGTCGATCTCATAGACAGGAGAAATATTGATCCGATTGTTCTTTAGGACGATCTTACCATCCATATCCGCATAATAGTACAGATTGTCATCCGAACGATGAAAACCACGTCCACCGATCGGTGGCATATCACGCATCATGCGCGGCTCGATCTCTTTGCCACGCACATTCATGCCCGGCATACCCATGACCGCAGGATGGTAAGTGGCGATCAGGTCACCCTCATGCACGACCTCGATCACCTTGATACTAAGGAAATCCGCAGATCCATCCGGTCGGATGGTCGGCTTCTTGGAGAAATCCTGACTAAAATGATATTCGTAGTAGCCATTGATCCCTTCCATGGGCTCTTTTCCCACAGCAACGATGAGTTCAGTATCAAAAAGGATCTCCTGGCACAAAGAGGAAAGCATATTCCTATCAATTCCATAGACTATCCCCTCTTGTGCAAGCATGTTCTCCAGTGTATCCACATCATACTGAGGCGCACTTTCCCCCTCAGCCGGAGCCGGAAAACGGATCGTCGCAAACATAGCCTTATTGTCAACACGAATGATCGGTTTCTTGGCATATGGATTCATCGGAGTTGTCATTTACGACTCCCTTCTTTGACCGCCGCTACCACGCGGCTGGTACCAAGTCTGCTTGCTCCCAGTGCAATAAAATCTGCTGCATCCTCCAAGGATGCGATACCACCTGCCGCCTTAACCAGTGTTCCATCTGTTACATGCGATGCCATCAGAGATACAGTTTCTCTTGTTGCTCCTGCTTTTGAAAAGCCGGTAGAGGTCTTGATATATTCTGCCTTGGACTCGGACACCACCTGACACATGGAAATGATCTCCTGGTCTGTCAAGAGGCAGGTCTCGATGATGACCTTTAAGAGTCTTCCCTGGCACGCTGCCTTGACCTGATCGATCTCATCTAAGATGTCATCAAAACGTCCTTCCTTGACCCAACCGACATTGACGACCATATCAATCTCGCTTGCGCCCTTTGCCACAGCATCGGATGCCTCAAAGCACTTGGTAGCCGTTGTAGCGTAGCCATTTGGAAATCCTATGACCGTACAGATTGGAAGTCTGCCATCCACATAGGCTGCTGCTCTTTCTACAAAAGAAGGAGGTATGCAGGCGGAAGCAGTCTCATAACGCATTGCATCATCCAAAACCTCTTGCATCTCCTCCCACCTACTGTCTACACGCAGTAATGTGTGATCTACCTTTGTAAGAATCTGCTTTACTTGTGCTGCATCCATTGCATATCCTCCTTAAAATAATGTGCCTTACTTCATCTGTGCCAGACGTGCGAGCACATCATCCATCATCTGCTGGTATTTATCCATCTTCGCGCGCTCCTCAGCCACCTTTTCTGCCGGAGCCTTATTCAGGAACTTCTCATTGGAAAGCATGCCCTTGCTTCGCGCAAGTTCCTTTTCCAGTTTTTCTTTTTCCTTGGTCAGTCTTTCCTTTTCCTTCTCAAAATCTACCAAATCCTCGAGTGGAATATACATGACCGCATCCGGGATAACAACCGAAACGGCATCTTCCGGTACGCCCTCTGTACCTGCCTGTACGCATACCTCACTGGCACCGGCAAGTGTCTGATAAGACTCTGTGATCTCGGTAAAGATCCCCCGCACTGCCGCATCATCCGATGTGATGATGATCTTTGCCTTGCGACTTGGCGGTACCTCCATATCGGTACGGAGATTTCGCATACCACGAACGACATCTTTGGCTCTGTCGATCATAGCCTCTTCCTTTGGATAATGACGGTTCTCATCATATACCGGCCAGTCGGTCAGCATAATGGTCTCCTCCTCCGGATGCAAGGTGCAGAAGATCTCTTCTGTGATAAACGGCATGAACGGATGCAAAAGTTTCAGAGCATCGGTAAGGACGGTCTTTAAAGTCCAAAGTGCAGCATTTGCAGATACCATATCCTGATCCTTGCGATACATACGAGGCTTAACGATCTCAATGTACCAGTCACAGAACTCATCCCAGATAAAGTTGTAGACCTTTTGTACCGCAATACCAAGTTCGTACTTGTCCATATTCTCGGTCACATCTTTTGCCAGTGTATTGACCTGTGAAAGGATCCACTTATCTGCAACGGCAAGATCTGCTTCCTCTGGCTGGGTCAGTTCTACACCTTCTAAGTTCATCAGGATGAAACGTGATGCATTCCATACCTTATTTGCAAAATTGCGGCTCTGCTCTACACGCTCCCAATAGAAACGCATATCATTGCCCGGTGCATTACCGGTGATCAAGGTCAGACGCAGGGCGTCTGCGCCGTATTTATCAATGACTTCCAGTGGATCGATACCATTGCCCAAAGACTTGCTCATCTTGCGTCCCTGTGAGTCGCGCACGAGTCCATGGATCAATACCGTATGGAAAGGTGACTTGCCTGTGTGTGCGTAACCGGAAAATACCATGCGGACAACCCAGAAGAAGATAATGTCATATCCGGTCACAAGTACATCGGTCGGATAGAAATAATCCAGATCTTCGGTCTTATCCGGCCAACCCAGAGTTGAAAATGGCCATAGAGCAGATGAGAACCAGGTATCCAGCGTGTCTTCGTCCTGTTTCATGTGTACGCCGCCACACTTCGGACACTTGGTCGGTGCTTCGGATGCGCGTGCAACCACAGTCTCCCCACAATCCTGGCAGTAGTATGCCGGGATACGATGTCCCCACCACAACTGTCTGGAAATACACCAGTCGCGGATATTCTCCAACCAGTGCAAATAAGTCTTATCATAATTCTTTGGCACGAACTGCAATTCGCCTGTCTTGATCGCCTCAACCGCCGGCTTTGCCAATTCTTCCATGGCAACAAACCACTGCGGCTTTACCATAGGCTCAACCGTCGTCTTACATCTGTCATGGGTACCGACATTGTGGACATGATCTTCAATACCAACCAGCAGTCCCATCTCGTCCATCTTCTGAACGATGACTTTACGTGCCTCATAGCGATCCATGCCTTCAAATTCGCCACCATTGCTATTGATGGTCGCATCATCATTTAAGATATTGATGACCGGAAGATCATGACGCTTGCCAACCTCAAAGTCATTCGGGTCGTGTGCCGGTGTGATCTTAACGACACCGGTTCCAAATTCCATATCTACATACTCGTCTGCAATAACCGGGATCTCACGGTTCATAAACGGAAGCATAACGGTCTTGCCGACGATATCCTTGTAACGATCATCTGCCGGATTGACAGCCACTGCGGTATCTCCCAGCATGGTCTCCGGACGGGTCGTAGCAAATTCTACATATCTGCCCGGCTCTCCAACGATCTCGTATTTCATATGCCAGAAATGTCCTGCCTGCTCTACGTGCTCTACCTCTGCATCAGAAATAGAGGTCTGGCAGACCGGACACCAGTTGATGATACGGTTGCCCTTATAGATATAGCCCTCATTATATAATTTGACAAAGACTTCCTCGACTGCCTTAGAACAGCCTTCATCCATGGTAAAACGTTCTCTCTGCCAGTCAGCAGAAGATCCCATACGCTTGAGCTGACGGATGATACGTCCGCCGTACTCCTCGCGCCACTTCCAACATTCGTCTAAAAATCCGTCACGTCCCAGGTCATCCTTGTTGATGCCCTGCTTTTTCAGATGCTCGATGACCTTGACCTCTGTAGCGATGGCTGCATGGTCTGTCCCCGGCTGCCAGAGGGCATTGTATCCCTGCATTCTCTTGTAACGGATCAAAATGTCCTGCATGGTATTATCTAAAGCATGTCCCATGTGGAGCTGACCTGTGATATTTGGAGGTGGCATCACGATGGTAAATGGTTTCTTGCTGCGGTCTACCTCAGCGTGAAAATAGCCATTATCCTCCCATTTTTTGTAAAGTCTGTCTTCCAACCCACTCGGGTCATACGTCTTTGCTAATTCTTTACTCATTTTATCTATTATTCCTTTCCGCATAGGCGGATCTACTCCTTGCCTATGTTACCATCTTATCTATATTATCTTATAAGGAAACAGGGGAAAAATCAACTGCCTTTTTCTCATTCCCGGTTAAATCCATAGGGTGTTTTGCTCCGCCATTTAAAAATCAGATTTGGCAGGAAAATATCCAGATTGCGCAGGGTAGAAAACGCCTTTGCCCCGGCACTGCCACCTCGAAACTTATCTTTATAGGAGATCGTCCGCCGCAAAAGCCGGATATCTTTGGGATCCATGACCTTTTCTTCTTCCAGAACATGAATAAACTCATAGGTGGAGTCATCCATCTTCTTGGCGTCCGCAGACAAATTCTGTGCCGTATAACCATGCACATAAAGCGGCTGGTCTACAAAAGAAAACGGTGTCCGCTGGCAAAGCAGAAGCAACCAGAGGAAATAATCGTCCGATCCGTTCTTTTTTCCTATATGCTGTGTCCAGACAGCAGGGATCATAGCCTTTGGGATCAGGCACTGTCCCGGTGAAACGATCTGGTTGCCAATGCGAAGATAGGTCCTGTAATCACCGACCAACTTTTTATGGTAATCCGTGCGATACCATAAGACCTCTCCGTCCTTTTGCTCCATAAGAGCATTGGAGACCAGTACCGGATAACGCATGATCTGCGCGATCTTTGTCCGGGAAAATTCCTGCCCCAGCGTCGCATGCACCTTATCTGCCTCCGTCTGGTATTTTTTCATAGTCGCAATAAAGGTAGCGACTGCATCCTCCCGCAAGCGGTCGTCCTGATCCAGAAAGATCACATAGTCACCGGTGCAGAGAGAAAGCCCGCGTACGCGCGCCGCATGGATCCCGCCGTTTTGCTTCTGGTCGTAGATCCAGATATTGCAATCGCCACCGTCTTCCGGCAGGACAACGCTCTCCTCCGGACTGTCATTTATGATCACGGATTCCAGTTCATCCGCACTCTCCAGATTTTTCTGGTTTGCGCGGATCATTTTTTTGTAATCTGCCATATAAGCATTTCCCTTATAAAAGGCAGTGATAATACTTACTTTCATTAAAAACTTGCTCCATATTTTTTGCCAAAGAACTTTGCTTTGAGAAAAGCGCCGCCCTTTTTCAGCCAGTTGACCGGTTCCATGTGCATGGTCGCCACTTCCTTGATGCGCGGTGCTTCTTTGCTCTCTTGCTCTTTTAACAGCCAGACATTAAAAAGAATCTCACTGACACGTCCAAAAAGTCTCGCCTCAAAGGCGCTCATGTTTTTCAGATCATCCTGCATGGCATCCTCTAAGTCTGCCAGGATCGGGAAAAGCCATTTGCAGTAGGCATCCAGATAGGTCCGCCGCATAATGCACATATTAAACATATATCCCCAGGTTGATGCGTAGACCTTTTTGCATGCTGCGTCATATTCCGGGCATTTGCTGTGAATGACCTCCTGTGCCAGATCCAGGTGCTTGGCATCCAGCGTGTGTGCATAGTGTGAATACAGGGATTCAATATAATACTTACGTTTTGCCGGCACGACGATGTCATAAGCCTCCATAAGATCCCCGGCTTCTGCTGTCGTCAATACGCAATCCATCAGGTCGTTTGCATGCGCCTTCCGATAAGAGCGGCTCTTTCCTGTAAAGTATCTGCGGTAATGTACCAGACCGATGGCATCTGCATCCAGATTTTTCCAGGCCCAGTAGAGCCCGGTCAGTTCGCAGTAAGTTGGATTTTTTGCTGATATATTCTCGCCTGTATTGTCACACACAAGTCCCGGGATGCTGTCCTTTCCCTCTGCGCCCACTTGTAGGGGCAGATAGACGGATTCTGCCGGTGTCTTGTATGGCTTATGCATGGCAATGATGATCTTTGTTTGCATAATTTTCTCCAAATCATAGTTTTTTACATTATAGCATACTATGCAGGTGAATTGTTCAAGGGGATATGAAAATAGCCGTCATTACTGCAAATAATGACGGCTGTTCCTAAAACACTTATTTAATTTTTCCGATCTTCATGCCATCACGCATCGCCATCGTCGTCATCTGCGATCGTATTGGCAACCGCTGCGCTCGCGCCTGCCACTGCCGATACCACCACAACCACTGCAACGATAACAACAAACAAGATCAGTATGGCAAAAAAAATCAAAAACCCCATCTCTGTCATTTTACCTACCTCCAAAAACAACTAAGCACAGTATAACACACCGGGATGGAAATTACACATGTTTGTTTTATTTTCTGTAATAAATAGAATTCCAGTTCATTTCATTCTTAAACTGACGGATGTTGGTGTCCTTATCAATATAAACTGCCTCAATGCCCATATTGGCAGCCCAATCCCCCATCTGCTCTGCGCTCAGATCATAGGAGAAGGCAGTATGATGTGCACCTCCTGCCAGAATCCAGGCCTCGGTGCCAACTTTGAGATTTGGCTGCGGTGTCCAGAATGCAGTTGCAACCGGAAGTTTTGGCATTGGTTTTTCTGTCTTTTTGCAATCCACATCGTTGATGATCAGACGGAAGCGGTCGCCAAGATCAACCAGTGATGTTGCAATAGCAGGTCCGGTCTTTGATGTAAATACCAGTCTTGCCGGATCCTCACGCTCGCCCATACTCAGTGGCTGCTCCTTGATTGCGATCCTGCCGTCCGCGATCGTCGGACAAACCTCAAGCATATGTGCTTCCAGAACGCCTTCCTTACCCGGTACCAGATTGTATGTGTAGTCCTCCATAAAAGATGTTCCCTTGGCATCTTTGACTCCCTGGGTCATGATCTTCATGACACGCACCATAGCCGCGGTCTTCCAGTCACCCTCAGCACCAAATCCATAGCCTTTTTCCATCAGACGCTGGATGGCAAGTCCCGGCAACTGTTTGAGTCCGCCCAGATCTCCGAAGTGTGTAACGATCGCCTGATAATTTCTCTCTTCCAGAAAACGCTCAAAACCGATCTCTATGCCCGCCTGCACTGCTACATGCTGACGGAATTCTTTTTCGTCTCTGCCCTCAAGCAGGATGTCATACTTGCTGTAATATTCCTCTACCAAAGTATCAATATCTGCCTGTGATACGGCATTCACGGCTTCTACGATCTCATTGACCGGATAGGCATCTACTTCCCAGCCGAACTTGATCTGTGCCTCGACCTTGTCGCCCTCGGTAACAGCAACATTTCGCATATTATCAGCCACACGCATCACGCGGACATGGCTGCTCTCGATCACGCCCACTGCCGTACACATCCATGCGCCGATCTCCTTCTGGACATCCGCATCTTCCCAATAGCCGGCGATGACCTTGCGCTCCATGCCAAGACGGCTGAAGATATGACCATATTCACGATCACCGTGCGCGGATTGGTTCTCATTCATAAAGTCCATATCGATGGTGTCATATGGGATTTCCCGGTTGAACTGGGTATGTAAATGCAAAAGTGGTTTGCGCAATTCCTGTAAGCCCAGGATCCATGATTTTGCCGGAGAAAACGTATGCATCCAGGTAATGATACCTGCGCAATTCTCATCCGTATTTGCTTCGTTAAAAGTTCTGCGGATCACTTCATTTGTGATCATGGTCGGCTTCCAGATGACCTCGTATGGCAGGTTGCCGGATCTGTTCAAAGCCTCAACGATGATCTTCGAATGTTCTGCCACATGTGCCAGGCACTCCTCTCCGTACAGATCCTGTGATCCGGTGCAAAACCAAAACTGATAATTCTTCTTTTCTAACATGTCTGCTCCTTTCCTATATCTCGCTATTTTAGCGTAATCATTACTCTCTTACTGATTATCTTATGTTAAAGTCCAGATCCTGTCTTTTCATTTTTTTATGAAGATAGGGTAATATTTTCAATTTCGTTGACACTGCTTTTTTGCAAGTTGTATGATGATGCCAGAAAGCCTGCCAAAGTACACATCCTTTGGCAAATACAGACAAAAGGAGCCGCTGTTTATGAAAGTAATGAATATTGAAAACCCGGAAGAATTTTTAAAAGTCATTGATGCCTGTGAAGGACAGGTAGAACTCGTCACCGCTGATGGCGACCGTTTGAACTTAAAGTCAAAATTGTGTCAACTTATTTCCCTGACGACCATTTTTTCTTCCAGTTCCGCTATCCCGGAAATGGAGATCATCGCCCATGAAGCAGATGACTCCAAGCGCATCATGGATTATCTGATGCGTGGCAAAATATAACGTAACTTTTTTTCATACTCCTTACAAAAAGAAACTGACCGGAAAGTAAGTATTCCGCGTCAGTTTCTTTCTTTTTACCGATTCTGTTTTAACTTTACATAGGCTCCCGCCATATGTTCTTTCGCCCAGGCGATCTCTTTGGCTCTGCGATAGGCTCCGCTGATATCTCCCCGCACCAATGGGGCATAGAGGATCTTTGCCACGCGCCCATCCTCCGATAAGTGGCGGCGCAGTCTGCCATACAAAGGACCTTCCAGTTCAGCCCTTGCCCTTGCCATGACCTCGCGCTTGCTGTCGCCGTGCTGTATGCCTCTGACCATGGATGACTGGAAAGACCGGAAATATACCCCAGCCATGACTTCATGCAGGCGCATGCGCCATGCTCCAACGTCCAGATTTTCCAACCCCCCTGTCTCTCCTTTGGTCATGCCCTCGGTCACCGTCTGGATCTTTCGCATCTGCATATTAAGGAATGCCTGTACTCTGGTCTTTTGCAGGGCAAAATATTCCGGCAGATACTTGTCCGTCAGGCGGCTCTGTCCGCGATTGGCATAATGGTACAAGACATCCGGCAACGTCAAAAGACTTTGCAATGCTCCTGCTGCCTGCACATTAAATAAAATATCCTCAATATGGACGATATTCTGAAACTGCAACTTCTGTTCCTGTAAGAAAGAAAGCCGGTATGCCTTATTCCATGCATAGCCAAACATAGTCTCATGCTCCAGTTCTATGATATAAGGATAGGCATAGGCAAGCGGTCTTTTCCACCCCTGTGCGCCATCATGGATATGATCTGAAAAATAATATAATTCCGGCGTCTTCTGCACCTGATAGGACAAGGCATTTTTTTGATAGTAGTCCTCGGTGTAGCCAAAGACGACCATATCCGCCGGCTGCTCGTCCAAAGCATGATAGAGCCTTTCCAAAAGGGTCTTTTCCACGCCATCATCCGCATCCAGAAACAGGATATAGTCTCCGGCAGCATGAGAGATCCCGGTATTGCGCGCCATACTAAGCCCCTCGTTCTCCGGCTTATGGATCACGACATAGTCTGCCTGCTTGCCGCGAAATGCCTGTAAGTAAGACTCCGCGACCGCTCCCGTCTGATCTGTAGCACAGTCATCTACCAGGATCACCTCAAAGTTGTTATAGGTCTGTTCCAAAAGATCCTGCAACAATCCCGGCAGATATTCTTCTACATTGTATGCCGAGATCACCACGGAAAATTTGATCTGTCCTGTCATCTTTTTGCTCCTTATCTTTGCTACTTCTTATCATAATGCATAGGATGCGCTTTCGTCTACTGCTTTCTTTCCGTTATGTACTGAGGCGAGCCGGAAGCAGGTAGAAGTGGGCAGGACCGAAGGGGCGGGGAAGAATGTATTGGAGTGTAAATTCGTCGTATTTCTGAAAGAGGCTGCTTGTTTGAAATTGAACTGTCTTTGCACAGCTTCGACAGGCGGCGGGATATGTCCGTCGGTGGCAGATATTCAGGGGCGCCGCGCATAAGAGGTGCTAAGAACTTGTCATTAGACCTACAGAAAATTGTGGTAACCGGAGCAAACAAACGTCCTGTTTGGTTGCTCCTTTCGGGTACATCCGTGTACCCTCATTACCTGGTAATAACAAGTTCAAAGCACCTCTAATACGCTTTGCATTCATATCTGCCACCGACGAACACTATCCCAGAGCCTGTTTAACTTTGCAAAGACAGTTCTTATAAATAAAAACAAACAGCCTCTTTCTAGAGATACAGAATTTCACGACGCGTTCTTCCCCGCCCCTTCGGTCCTGCCCACTTCTGCTTGCTTCCGGCTCGCCCCTATTTCCAACAACGAAAAATGCCAGCAGGCAAAACCCTCTGGCATTTTCACACATTTTATTTATATTTCTTTTCCGGTGGAGCACAAGAACTACAACCGCCGCACGATCCACAGTCACCGGAGCATAAGCCTTTCCCGGATTTTTTCTTTTTGATCAAACTGTGTAAGATTGCTGAAACAATAGCGATCAGTACAAGTAATACAATGATTGTTCCCATATCATTCACCTCGAAACCGGCTCAAAAGAGCCACATTTTTATTTATTGATTGCTGCATATTTATCCTTGCGGAAGAGCAGATAGATAAAGCCGATCACAAAGATAAATGCTACAACGGTTCCAAATCCAAAGACACCAGCCGTAAAGAGTGTTCCGATCTGGTAGATGCACATTGCTACAATGTAAGCAAGTATACACTGATATCCGATTGCAAACCAGAACCACTTTGGATTGTTCATCTCTCTCTTGATAGCACCCATTGCTGCGAAACATGGTGCACAGAGAAGGTTGAATACCAGATAGCCGTAAGCGGCGATTGGTGTCATCACCTGCGCCAGATTGCCCCATACTTCGGAACCATCTTCTGCAACTTCTGCAAATCCATAAAGCATACCAAAGGTAGCAACAACGTTTTCTTTTGCGATCAAGCCAGATACGGCTGCAACTGCCATCTTCCAGCCCTGACCTGCCTGTGTCCATCCAAGCGGTGCAAAGATCCATGCGATCGCAGTGCCGATCTTAGCAAGAATACTTGCATCCAACTGCTCTGCCTCGAGCATTCCGAAGGAACCATTTGCCCATCCGAAACTCATCAGGAACCAGAGTACGATGGTGGATAAGAGGATGATGGTACCAGCCTTCTTGATGAAGGACCAGCCACGCTCCCACATACTACGAAGTACACTGCCAACGGTTGGCCAGTGGTAAGCAGGAAGTTCCATAACGAATGGAGCAGGATCGCCGGAGAACATCTTTGTCTTCTTCAAGATGATACCGGAACAAATAATTGCTGCCATACCCACGAAATATGCACTCCATGAAACCCATCCTGCGTTATCGAAGAAAGCACCTGCGATCAAAGCGATGATCGGCAACTTTGCTCCACATGGGATAAAGGTTGTTGTCATGATAGTCATCTTACGGTCACGGTCATTTTCGATCGTTCTACTAGCCATGATTCCAGGAACACCACATCCGGTACCGATCAGCATCGGAATGAAGGACTTTCCGGAGAGACCAAACTTACGGAAGATTCTGTCCATAACGAAAGCAACACGCGCCATGTATCCACATCCCTCCAGGAATCCCAGGAAGATGAAGAGAACTAACATCTGCGGAACGAATCCAAGAACTGCACCAACACCGGCAACAATACCGTCCAAGATCAATCCCTGCAACCAGTCAGCACAATTGATAGAAACTAAGAAGTTCTCAATTGCCGGAGGAATGATCTCGCCAAAGAGTACATCATTGGTCCAGTCAGTCAGGAATCCACCAACGGTTGTGATAGATACATAATAAACAAGCCACATAACTGCTGCAAAGATCGGCAGACCAAGAATACGGTTGGTCACGATACGGTCGATCTTATCTGAAGTGGTAAGGGCGCCCGCATGTGCCTTCTTGATACAATCATTGATAATGCTTCCAATGTAGTTGTATCTCTCACCTGTGATGATGGATTCTGCATCATCATCCAGTTCTTCTTCACAGGAAACAATATCTTTTTCGATATGTGCGATGATATCCTGTGATAATCCTAACTTTTCCTGTACCTTGGTATCACGCTCAAATAACTTGATCGCATACCAACGCTGCAGATTCTCATCATCAATGTTATGTAAGCAAAGTTCTTCGATATGAGCAAATGCATGCTCTACAGAACCATTGAAAGAATGCTTAGCCTTCTGAGACTTCTTAGAAGTAGCGGCGATGGCTCTTGCTGCTGCATCCTCTACACCGGTACCCTTTAATGCGGAGATCTCTACAACCTCAACACCCAGTTCTTCGGCAAGTCTCTTGGAATTGATCTGGTCGCCATTCTTGGCAACAACGTCGATCATGTTGATCGCAACAACAACCGGGATTCCAAGTTCTACCAACTGTGTTGTCAGGTAGAGGTTTCTTTCCAAGTTGGTACCATCAACGATATTTAAAATGGCATCCGGATGCTCGTCGATCAGATAATTTCTTGCAACGACTTCCTCCAATGTATAAGGGGACAAAGAATAAATACCCGGTAAGTCAGTGATGGTAACTTCCTTATCTCCTTTGTATTTTCCTTCTTTCTTTTCTACCGTAACGCCCGGCCAGTTTCCTACAAACTGGTTGGCTCCGGTCAGGGCATTAAACAATGTGGTCTTACCACAGTTCGGATTACCTGCTAATGCAATACGTACTCCCACCTTTTAGTCCTCCTTCACATCAATCATGGCTGCATCTTCTTTGCGAAGAGACAACTCATATCCTCTTACAGTAACTTCAATCGGATCACCAAGTGGTGCGACCTTGCGCACATATACTTCTACGCCCTTTGTGATACCCATATCCATAATTCTTCTCTTGGTAGCGCCCTCTCCGTTTAATTTTGTAACGACTGCGGACTGGCCTACCTTCACATCACGTAATGTTTTCATCTTGTGACTTCCTTTCCTTTGCCATTTTTTTCCTTTATTTAAAAAGCACGTCTTACGCGTACCATTTAAACCATGATCTTAAGTGCCATTTCTTTTCCGATCGCCACACGCGAATCTTTGACATTGATGATCACATTGCCATCTGCCTCCGAAACGACGCTGACTTTGGATCCCGGCACAAATCCTAATTTTTCCAGAAACAATCTCGTTTCTTCTTTGCCACCGACCTTTTTGATCAGCTGCTCTTCTCCTTTGTTTACCATAGCCAAAGGCATCATCTTACTCACCTTCCTCATTTTGTGCACAAATAAAACTTTTGTTAGTATCCGCTAACTCACGGTCAAAAAAGAAAATGCCTGTTCCATGTGAGCAACAATGGTTAGCACTTTCTAACTACATTGATATGTTAGCACAATCTAACTACAGTGTCAATCGCCTCACTTTAGAAAATTTCATAAATTTTCCGGTCCAGTAAGCGGTTTCCTGTATGATTTTTCCATTTTCTATTGCACTTCTTGGAAAAATGCTTATAATTATTTATACAGTTGTTTAACTAATAGGAGGTTTTTACATGAAGAAAGAACAAAGACTCAATCCGGACATTTTTGCAAAGGAATCTATCTGGAAACTCATGGTCAAAATGTGTCTGCCAGCGGTTATCACCATTCTGATCATGGTCATCTATAACATGGCAGACATCTACTTTATCGGACAGTTAAAGGACCCCTACAAGGTCACAGGGCTTTCCCTTTGCATGCCGATCACCACACTCTTATCTGCACTGGGCAGTATGATAGGCACCGGTGCTTCTTCCTGCATTTCCGTTGCCATGGGACGCGGAGATGACTCCAAGGTAGCACACTACTCCAGTTTTTCTTTTTATTTTTCCATCTTCATCGGCGCTGTTTTTACCGCCATCGTTCTCATATTCCAGACCCCCATTCTGGATCTGATCGGCACCAGTGCTAATACCAGAGGCTACGCAGCCTCCTACCTTAGTCTGATCATGCTGGGTGCACCGCTTACCATGCTAAATACTGCGACCGGTCAGATCATCCGTTGTGAAGGTGCCTCTGTATCTGCTATGGTCGGAAACCTTTTGGGAACCATATTAAACATCATTTTGGATCCTATCTTTATTCTTGTGCTTGGCATGGGAGTTCCGGGTGCTGCCATCGCAACCTTGATCGGCACCGCCAGCAGTAGTATTTACTATATCGTTTTCATCATAAGAAAATGTAAACACGTAACCATTCATCTGCACGATTTTACACTGGGGCAAGGCGTTGCGACCGGTGTGCTTGCCATCGGTCTTCCCTCCGGTGTCAGTACGCTGCTCAACAGTATCTCCGGCATTTTTGAAAACAATCTTCTGGTCGCACACGGCGATCATTATGTAGCCGCCTTATCCGTTGCCGGACGTGCCACCATGATCATTGGCATGCTGCAAATCGGCGTTGCTATGGGTGTCCAGCCGATCATCGCCTACAGTTACGGTGCAAGAAATTGGAAACGTATGCGCGAGACGATCTTAAAAACTTCCCTTGTAACCGTTATTCTCGGTCTTGCGCTCACGCTTTTGTGCCGTGGTTTTTCCACTACTCTTGTCAAGGCATTTTTGGATGATACGACGATCATTCCGCTTGGTGTCTACGTGATCAGCATTGGCACACTTTCCGGACCTTTTATCGGTCTCTACCAACTTTGTACCACCTTTTTGCAATCAACCGAGAAGCCATCCTATGCGCTTTTTGTATCTCTTCTGCGGCAGGGCGTGATCTTTATCCCGGCACTTTACCTTCTGGATTCCCTTTACGGATTCCATGGTATCGTGTGGGCGCAGCCGCTTGCGACCTTTATTGCCCTTGGGCTGGCGCTGATTTTCGCCTTGCATCACTACAAAAAACTTCGCACACTTTCCGAAATTTAATGCCATTTTTGCAAAATCCGTGCTATGATGTCATCATAAGTTTATGGCTATCTCCTTGCGAGATAGCAGATTGATCAAATTTAAGATAAGAGGATTATAGATGAACACGAAAAACAACAGAAAATTTCAGGAAACAGATGCTCACATCTGCGCTACTTTTTTAGACTTGTTAGATACGCATGATTTTGACAACATCTCCATTTCCCTGCTCTGTCAGAAAGCCGGCATTACACGCGCCACTTTTTATTCTCATTTTGGCGATATGAATCATTTTTTTGATGCTGTAGCCCAACGGCTTTTTCTCGAATTGCGGGATGAGGACTGTGCAAACTTTCGAAAGATGGACTCACAGGGCGAACTCCACCATGCTTCCATACTATCGCTCTTTGAACATATTTTGAAGTACCGCTCCTTTTATCAGGTCTATATCACACGGGTATCACAGTTACCATTTCTGTCTGTTGTTGCCACCTTCGAACATACAGATGGCATTCACCAATACGCCGTCCGCCATGGTATCACCTCTGCGCGTCAGGCGAATTATTGTGCTACCTTTTACTACACCGGGCTAACTGCCATGATCCGCATGTGGCTGGAAGACGGATGTCCGGAGACACCGGAAGAAATGTATCAACTTATGCTCTTTCAAGCCAAAGCAAATAAAAATATTTTTTAACAAAACTGTTTTATTTTTCCGTCTGCTCGCTAATCTGCCTTCCCTCGTGATCCATATGGTAATTGTCGCGGTGGATGAGTTCCGAGATCGGCACGATCTCATAGCCCTGGTCGCGCAAGGAATTGATGACCGTTTCTAGGGCATCTGCCGTATAGGTCGCACCATTGTGCATCAGGATAATAGATCCATTTCCCAGATGCTTGTGCTCTGTGACTGTCTGCACGATGGAAGATACCCCGTAATTTTTCCAATCCAGACTGTCAACATCCCATTGGATGGGGTAATAGCCCATCTCACGCGCCGTCGTGATGACCTCATTGTCATAGTCGCCATAAGGCGGGCGGAACAAAAACATATCATAGCCGGTAATCTCTTTGACCTTGTCATGCACCTGCTGCAATTCCGATTTACATTCTTCCACGGACAGTTGTGACATATTCTTATGATTTTCGCTATGGTTTCCCAGATCATGCCCCGCTTCATAAATGGCTTTTACATCATCCGGGTAGGACTCAACCCAGCCTCCGGTCATAAAAAAGGTCACATGCACATCATTCTTTTTCAAAATCTCTAGTATCCGCGCCGTATCCTCATTTCCCCATGCCGCATCAAAGGACAATGCCACCTTCTTTTCATCCGTATCGACACAGTAGATGGGCAGTTCCCTGCCGCCAACGCTCGCCGATGTTGTCAGCGCATTGGTCTGATATTGTCCGATCAGCCCTATACTAAGACAGAGCAGCCCCAGTACGACCAGGCCTGCTCTGATTTTATTGTTTTTATGTTTTTGATAATCAGCCATATGTTTCCCCAAGATCTCACTTGGTTTATCCTATGACCTGACTTTTGCTTTTATGCATCCGATCTGGAATAGGCATTTTTCATCTGATTGCTCAGTTCATAAAGAACCTTATCCAGTGTGTCTGCCGTTTCTTTCTGCAGCATATCCGCGATCGCCTGATTTGCTTCATGGCGCAACTGACGACGTTTTGCCGCATCCTGCTCTTTTTCGATCAAGGCATCGTATCTGCCGATCAACTCATGTCCCTTTGCTGCCACTTTTTCCTGATATCTTTCGATATGGAAAATAGACTTGCCATAAGAAGCATCTGCCATGGCTGCGATCATGCGGCTGTTCCAATAGAAGTTGTCGGTCGAAACCTCCTTGGTCGTATTGGACATATATGCCGGTGTTTCTGTCACATCTGCATAGAACGGCACCAGTACATTAAAGGCATTGGAAGCAAAGGCGATCCACTGGATGACGCACTGATCTTCCGTCGCATATGGGCGCATCTGTACGACAGATAAAAAGTCATTGCGGTTAATGCCGATAGAACGATACGCACCAGCCAGGGATTTGTCGCCGTAGGCTGCATAAGGATCATAAGGTGTCCCCTGGAAATGCGCAGAAAGCACATATTTGACATCCTCTACCGTGACCTTTTTCTCCGGTACCACGCACCATGGGATATCATCTGAAAACGGTGTAAAGTCTGCATCCGGTCCATCCCACTTGGCAGAATTCGGATTCAGATAACGCTCCATATACCATGCACGAGGCGTATTATACACATGGTCAGAATCATCATGGCTGCCAAAAGCATCTCTTGGATTAAAATCGCCGTCCAGAGAAAGATCCAGATGATTTTTCTCGATAAATTCTGCCAGATCCGCAGAACACATAAAATCTTTCTGCTGACCCAAACCATCCTCAATATCAAAATAGTCAATGCCTAACTGATTTGGCATAACGACATAAGCATCATCCGGCACACGTCTGGCGATCCAATGATGTCCGCCGATCGTCTCCAGCCACCAGATCTCATCCAGATCCTGGAAAGCGATGCCGTTCATCTCATAGGTGCCGTACTGCTCCAGCAAAGAGCCAAGACGTTTGACACCTTCTCTGGCACTACGGATATAAGGAAGTACAATGTAGACGATATCTTCTTCGCCGATACCTCCGACAATCTCCTCGGTATCCTCAGTCTTTTCCTGATAAACGACCAGAGGATCTGCTCCCAGGACACGCGGGTTGGAAGTGATCGTCTCTGTTGCCGTCATGGCAACATGTGCCTCATTGACACCGCAGGCTGCCCAGATACCCTCGCCCTTCAAGGCATTTGGTACGGCAGTATAGCGCATCGGATCTTCCGGAAGTTGAATCTTTACATGGGAAAGTTCCGAAGTATATACCTTTGGCTGTTTTGCCGGATCCATGGCAATAAATTTCTTTGGAGTAAAATGACCGGAACCGGAATCGTCGTTGCGGGCGATCATGGTCGAGCCATCATATGATGCATTTTTTCCAACTAAAATTGTAGTACAAGGCATAATTTTGTTCCTCCTGATAAATATAGTTTAGGTTAAAAAATATGTGCAGTTGCACAAGATGCTAGTCTATGGCAACTGCACATTTTATATTAGTTACACAATATGAGCCTTTAACAGGTTCGTCGTACCTGCGATTCCCAGTGGCACACCAGCGGTAAGGACCACGGTATCTCCTTCCTGGATTAAACCAGCTTCCTTAGAGCGCTCAAGTGCATGATCGAAAAGTTCATCTGCATCCTGCTTTTCCTCGACTTTCAGAGGAATGACGCCCCAGGAAAGATTTAACTGGCGGCAGACCTTATCTGACATACAGCCACCGATGATCGGGCTCTGCGGACGATACTTGGAGATCATGCGGGCAGTTCGTCCGGACTTGGTGACCGTCACGATACTGGTCGCATTCAAGTCGCCAGCCATCAGACAAGCAGTATGCGAGATCGCATCAGTAATGCTTGGCTTTTCATTGGTCTTGCGGGCACGCAGTCTTGAAATATAATTGATGTCCGCCTCTGTACGCAGTGCGATACGCACCATAGTCTCGACTGCCTCCACCGGATAATCACCGGCAGCAGTCTCACCGGAAAGCATGATGGCACTTGTACCGTCATAGATCGCATTGGCAACATCGGTCGCCTCTGCTCTGGTTGGTCTTGGATGGCTCATCATAGAGTCAAGCATCTGTGTCGCTGTAACAACCACTTTACCGGCATGATATGCCTTTTTAATGATCATCTTCTGGATGATCGGCACTTCCTCAATCGGAATCTCAACACCCATGTCACCACGGGCAACCATGATACCATCGGCTGCTTCAATGATCTCGTCGATATTCTGGATTCCCTGATGGTTCTCGATCTTGGCAATGATCTTGATGTCGTCGCCGCCATGCTCATGTAAAATATCACGTAATTCCTTGACATCTGCTGCGGTTCTAACAAAGGAAGCAGCGATAAAATCAAAGTCTTCCTTTACTGCAAATACGATATCCTTGTAGTCCTTCGGGCTGACATAATCCATAGACAGTTCCACATTTGGTACATTGACACCCTTTTTATTGGACACCTTACCACCGTTGATGACCTTACAGATAATATCGGTATCGGTAACATCCGTAACTGTCATTTCGATCAGACCATCATCGATCAAAATATGTGTCCCCGGTGCTACATCCTTTGGCAGATCTTTGTAACTGACAGAGACACGGTTCTCATCACCCATGATCTCATCTGTCGTCAGCGTAAAGGTCTGTCCTGCTTCTAACATAACCTTGCCTTCTGCGAACTCGCGGAGACGAATCTCCGGTCCCTTGGTATCCAAAAGTGCCGCTACCGGCAAGCCTAATTTCTCTCGTGTTGCACGCAGTTGGGTCAAACGTCCCATCTGTTCCTCGTGATCTCCGTGTGAAAAGTTAAAACGAGCAACGTTCATACCTGCCAACATCAACTTTTCCAGTACGCCTTCCTTTTCTGTGGAAGGACCCATTGTACAAATAATCTTTGTCTTTCTGACCTGTTCCATTTCCTTTTCCTATCCCTATTCTCAATTCTTATTTGCCGATCATGGTGCCATTCTCGCCACCAATCGCAGCATCTTCTGCGGAGAGTTTTGTGATCAGCACCTTGCGGATCGCAGAATCTCCAATGTAATCTACTGCCGCCTGGATTTTTGGAAGCATTGTGCCTTCCTCAAACTCACCGGCTGCCATGTAGTTTTTCGCATCCTGAATGCTCATATAGTCCAGAGGTTTCTCATGATCTGTGCCAAAGCCCAGACACACCTTATCTACACCGGTCAAGATAACAAGCATATCAGCATCCAACTGATCTGCCAGTTGTCCGGCGATTGTATCTTTTTCAATGACTGCGCTTGCGCCCTTTAAGTGGTTATCTTGCTGCAATACCGGGATACCGCCACCACCGCAGGCGATCACGACCTGTCCTGCATCGCAAAGTGCCTTGATCGCATCGATCTCCACGATATCCATTGGCTTTGGTGTTGCCACGATACGTCGATAGCCGTCTTCAACAGCAACGACATGGTTGCCTTTCTTTTCTTCTTCCGCAGCCTCTGCCTCGCTCATCACACGCCCGATCACCTTGCTCGGTTTGTAAAAAGCTTCATCATAAGGATCTACCATGACCTGCGTCAGAACGGTAGAAACCGTCTTGTATATTCCATGGGTCAGAAGTTCACTACGAATCGCATTCTGTAAGTCATATCCGATATATCCCTGACTCATCGCAGAACATACCGACATCGGTGTCGCGGTGTATTCCGGGTATAATCTGCAAAACTCAGACATAGCCGTATGTATCATACTGACCTGTGGGCCATTGCTATGGGTGATAACCACCTGATAATCCTGTTTGATAAATTCAGCCACTGCCTTTGCAGTCTTGACCAATGCCTTCTGCTGCTCCGGAAGTGTTGTCCCTAAAGCATCATGACCTAATGCAATTACGATTCTTTTCTTCTCCATCTGCTAGACCTCCATCCTACTGTTCGTAAAGAAAATAACACTTCTTTACCAAGTTAAATATTATCATAATAGCCTGCCTGCAACAAGCAAAAAAAGAGCGAAAATCTCTTTATCAGAAATTTTCGCCCCTCCCATATTCTTCCTGCCTTATTTTTTCTTGGTAAGCGTGACTTCCATGGTCTTTTCTTCATAGTTGTTGGATGCCTGTGCCACAACAACGTCCACCTTGGTACCTGCCTTCAAATACTGCATCACATTGGATATCTCATCCATAGAACTTACTTCTCTGCCATTGAAAGATACGATGATGTCGCCTTTCTGGATGCCAGCCTTGCTTGCTGCGCTGTTGGCCGCTACCTTTGTGACATACACACCGGTCGGCATGTCATACTGCTTTGATACATCGCTGGCAACGTCCACACCTGAAATGCCAAAGTAAGATGCTTCATCATCGGAAACTACTTCCTGGTTGATGATGGTCTCGATGATATTCTTTGCAGTAGAGATTGGGATGGCATAGCCCATGCCCTCAACCTTGGTATCTGAATATTTTGCAGAAACAATGCCGATGACCTCGCCTTTCATATTCAGAAGTGCTCCACCACTGTTACCAGGGTTTACGGCTGCATCGGTCTGCATCAGGGTACTGGTGACCGTGTTGCCGGACTCATCCTCTAACTGAACTTCACGGCTGAGCGCACTGATAACACCGGTAGTAACAGACTGTCCATAGCCAAGTGCATTACCGATAACAACAGAGGATTCACCAACCTGTACCTGATCGGAATTGCCAAGTGTTGCCACCTTGATCGCATCCATAGTGCTGTCTTCCACATCAGAAAGCGCAACTGCTACGACTGCAAGGTCTACAGAAGAATCTGTTCCCTTTATGGTTGCCGGGGCTGCACTGCCATCGTTGAAGGTGATCGTCAGTGATTCTGCACCGGATACTACATGATTGTTGGTTGCAATGTAAAGATAATCATTATCCTGACTGACAATGATACCGGATCCTGCGGATTCACTCTCGTAGGTCTTGGTCTGCCCAAACATGCTGCGATATTCCGTATAGGAAATATTGGTAACTGCCACAATCGCCGGCATAACATTTTCTACAATGTCGGAAACATCGGATACCGTCGTTGCCGTAGAAACTGCGGTACTGTCCACACTGTCATTGGTCGTCAGTGTCTTTGCTGTTGCCGCTGTCAGATCTACACCAGTCTTCTTGCTGACTGCGTAGGTCACACCGCTAAAGGTGCCGCCTGCTACCAAACCAAAGACAAGGGCTATTGCAACGACCTTCAGCAACTTATTGCCAAAGTTGCCCTTGGAAAAGAATTGTTTGATCTTGCCATTGCCACTTCTATGATGCTTCTCATGACCACCTGCATTCTGTCCGCCATAGGGATTGTAATTGTAGGTATTCTGGTCTTGATAAGCATTCTGCTGATAGCCGGTCCCTGCACCGCTCGTATAGGTCTGCCGGTTCTGCTGATCTGCTGTAGCATTTTCTCCCTGATTGATGTCAGAGTAACTATAAGAATAAACGGAACTCGCCTGTTCTCCATTATTATTCTGCGTGTTCTCGCCTTGTGTATTCTGATCGAACTCGCTCATTTGTATCGTCTCCTTTCGGTTCCTTGCTTATGTCACTTAGTGTAGGGGTTAAATGTGATAACTTTGTGATGAAAGATAGGACATTTTTTGAAGTCTTGTGAAGCGGCGGATTGGATGGGCGCGTGTACAGCTGGGGCTGAACCAAGGGGGAGGCAGGGGAGGATGTGTCATAAAATTCTGTATCTCTAGAAAGAGACTATTTGTTTTTATCTTTTAGAACTGTCTTTGCAAAGTTAGACAGGCGCTGTGCAAGAGACAGTTCATTTTCAAACAAACAGTCTCTTTCAGAGATACGACGAATTTTTACTCAAATACATCCTCCCCTGCCTCCCCCTTGGTTCAGCCCCAGCTGTACACGCACCCATGCAATCCGCATTCTTTAGGAACGCAAAAATCCGAGGGCAATTCCCTCGGATTTTTTTCTGTAGATTTAGAAGCCGTAATCCAACGCATCATCCTGCGTGTAACCGGTGAAGTTTACGATATCATCACTGATCTTGACCAGTTCATCAGACAACTGTGCATCCTCATTTCCAAACAGATATGCATGCAGATATTTTACATTGGATTCCAGTGTACACGGTACGACCAGACTTCCCTGCGAACCAAAGTTACCTGTTCGCTTAGCAAATGGGAATCCTGCGGTTCCTGCCAACTGATAATCTTTCATGGATGTTGCCATGGAAATGATCTGTGTCATGGTAAAGTTGGTGCCGATATCATCAAATACGGCATCTACCAGATCGTTCAGTTCACTCAGGCTTGCGCCATCTAATTTTGCCACCATCTGCTCTAAGACGGTTCTCTGCCTCTCCGCACGACCGAAGTCACCGCCTGCAGTATAACGGATACGGCAATAGGCAACTGCCTGCACACCATTGACCGTCTGATGACCAACGGATACATTGCCGCCCTTTCGTCCGGTGATCTCAGCGGTCATTGCGATGTAGCCGCCGACACCATTCATATAAGATGCTTCTTCATCCGTAATGTCCAATTCAATGCCGCCCAAGGCATCTACCGCCTCAGCCAGTGCATAGAAGTCAACGGATACATATTTTTGAATGTTCAGATCCAGGTTGCGGTTGAGCATCTCAATGGCTTCCTGCGGTCCGCCATGATTGTATGCATAATTACATTTACGGAATGTCTCATCACCATCCACATCCAGACAGGTATCACGGTAAACAGATACCAGTTTTACTTCCTTGGTGTTGTTGTTAATGCTGCAGATCATGATGCTGTCACTGTTACCGGAATCATAATTACCGGTCGCACGGTTGTCCACACCAAACAGGGCAATCGTCGTATAGTCATCCAAAAGATCCTGTGTTTCTTCATCCAGATTATTTGTCTTTAAGTTCTTCAGATCATCCCAGTTGATCAGACCGACCTTTAACCAAAGGAAAAGACCTGCCAAGAGCAAAAGTAAAACAATTACCTCAATGATGAGGATTGTCTTTCTTCTCTTTCTCCGTTTCTGGCTGCGGGTCATTTTTTACCCTTCTTGCCTTTGCCACGCACCTCTTCCTCATGGTCGCGGCGTGAGCCACCACGGCTGCCACTACTGCGCCTTCTGTCGGATGTCTCCTGCGGCATTTCTATATTGTATATCTCTTTTTTTGCCATTTTATTCTCCCTTGTGGAATCCTCTTTACAAAATTGCACATATCAAACTAGAATTTTATACCATAACAAGTTTGTCGTCAAGAAATACCACTCATTATTCACAGATGCTATGCCAGTCTCTCCTCTTCGGATCCGATCGCATCCAGGCGATAATTGAGTAATCCCATCGGCAGATTTGGATTATAGTAAGGATCTCCCTCTGCCAGCAGATCTGCCCATTTTTCCAGCATTGCTTCATGCGAAACCCGACTGCTCTCATCCTGTTTGCCGGGACTTTTGACAATGATCCCCGGATCTACGATCGTACGATAGCCTGCTTTTTTTGCACGCAGGCAGAAATCCAGCATCTGGTCTCTGCCGGAAAGTTTTGGATCCAGTCCTCCCAGTTTTCGATAAACCTTGGCATCGATCATGCAATAGCGGAAATCGACCATACTGACCTCCCGCGGAATGCCTGCCAGATTATCGTATGTCGTCTGATAGATCTTCGTATCGTAAAATGCCGGGTAGATATCTCCCTGCGCATCAAATAAAAAGCCACAGTTTTCCATGGCAAATCCGCCTTTTAAAAAGCGTACTCCCACAACAGCAACATCCTTCCGGCACAAATGCCCGTACATTTTCTGCAAATTCGACCGTGTCAGGGCACGCACCGATGGCTCATGCAAAAACATATAGTCCCGCTGCTGTGTCGCCACACCCTTGCCATCGTAAGGAATCTGCCACCATGCTCCACCGGCTGCCGGCGTGATCGAACCGTCCAGCAGGATACCCTGCCGTCGCAAAGATGCTTCTACCGCAAGGATGTGTTCTGCCGCAAAACGTTTCTGCCAGACTTTTTCCTCTTTCCGCAGTAGTTTTTCCCGCATTCTCTCATGATATAAAAGCATAGGAATCCGAAGACTTGCTCCCCCCATTTCCACCAGCCGGAGCAGATATTCGTAAACACAGGCATAGGACAATTGCTGGCGAAACTCGCCCAAGGCATATGCCGCCGAACAGGAAACCAGGAAATGCTGCCCAATATAATTGCAATGCCGCAAAAGTTCCATGTTCAGTTCCGGTTTAAAATGCGGTTCCATGCGATCCTGTCCTACCAGCATATCGTGATCCATATAGATCAGCTCCGGTGCTTTCTCCTGCTTTTGCATAAAGCGGTTGTATGCGCCGGCGATCTGCAAAAGGGCATCCGGTTGTAGTCTATCGTGCTGTCCTACAAAGAAAATATAGTTACCTTCCAGGTCACGTCCTTTTTTTCCAAAGTCTGCCATCACATAATGAGAGCCTATGTTATACGCATAGGCTCTCCCCTTAGAATTCTTTAATTGTCTGTAATGTGCCCGGTCATCTTCCGGGAAAAATTCGGCTACCATGGAAGAAAAACCATAGGCCGGATTCTGATCCAACACATAAAGTTCCCATCTGTCATAGGTCTGGGAAACCAGTGATTCCAGCAGATCACGAAAATATGCTTCTTTCGTTTCATGCAGCCAAACAATGACTGAAATTCCCGGCATCTCCATTATTTTGATCCCTTTCCCGTAAGTACAACACCAATGGTCTTAAATAACAACATGATATCCAGTCCCAAGGACCAGTTGGAAATATACTGGGTATCCAATGCGACCACATCTTCAAAATCTGTGATGTCGCTTCGTCCGCTGACCTGCCACATACCGGTCAGCCCCGGTTTGATCCCCAGTCTTGCCTTGTGATGATATTCATAGTTTAAAAATTCATCCTCTGTCGGCGGACGCGTACCCACCAGACTCATATCGCCTTTTAGGACATTCCAGAACTGCGGCAGTTCATCAATGGAATACTTTCGCATAAAATGACCGATCGGTATGATCCGCGGATCATTCTCCATTTTGAACATATTGCCGCTCATCTCGTTATCTTTCATCAATTCTGCCTTGCGCTCCTCTGCATCTACATACATGGAACGAAACTTGTAGAAATTAAAGCGTCTGCCATTCTTGCCGATCCTCACCTGTTTGAAAAAGACCGGTCCCGGTGACTGGATCTTGATAATCGGTGCAAAGATAACAAAAGCGATCGCCGTCAGTGCCAGACCCACAATACCGCCTGCAATATCCATCAGGCGTTTTACAAATAATTGTCTGGCATTGGCAATGTGCATGCTGGATGTCAGGACAATGAAGCTTCCATAATTTTCAATACGACGGTTTGGAACCATCTGCTTGGTATTGATCAGGCTGATGTGTGCCGTGATGCCAAGTTCCACCATCTCTGCCGCAAGTGCCTCAGACGAAGATCTGGTATTGCCGTTGATAAAGACCTCGTCCACCACATTGGTTCGCAGATACTCCATAAAAGTATCCGCACTGGCAACGACCGGGATCCCCTGTATCATCTGCCCCCGCATATCTTGATCAATAACAACGACACCTGACACCTTAAAATCCGTGTACTTGTCGTGTGCGATCTCATTTAAGCACTGTTCTACCGTATGCGTATCTGCCACAACCAGCATCCATGCCTTATTCTGATCTTCCAACTTGCGCTTGCGGATGACTCTTTTTAAGACCACCCTGCTAAAATAGGACAGGATGATAAAAAGTCCCAAAAAGACAAAAAGCATCTGTCTGGAATACTCCACAGAGGTCTTTGTCGCATACATATATACCAGAACACCGCCCCAGACCACGGCGCAATGCGTCACAGTCGAGCGTAATTCCTGATACTTGTTTCGCCGCAGGATACCCGTGTATGCCTCTGAAAAAAAGACCACACACACATCGATCAAAAGCGCGATCACCGCAATACGCACATATAATTCGTGATTAAAAAGCCATGCATGCTCAAAGCGCCAGCCATACGCCAAAATGAGCGCCAACTCCATCATGAGCATATCTAAGATCGTAAAATCCAGATGCTTCATCCAACTACGTTTTTCGTCTCGGTACATTCATGCCTCCTGTACGCCCATAACTCTCTACAAGGATGCTTTCATGCTCCCTGCGTGTTTTCTCTGTCGTGTAAAAATCTCTTATGCCTTTGCCTTGCCGTGGATAAACAACCAAGACTGCGCGTAATCTTCGCGCTGTTCGTCGCTCATCTGTGAGTATTCTACAAAGGTCAGACGGGATGGCAGCATCTGCACGCCACTGCATTTGTGACATTCAACTTCTTTTCTGCGTGATACTGTGCGAATCCATCCACATTCCGGACAGATGAAAACTTTCATCATAACTCTACTCCATTCCTCTCCAATAATTCTCTTGCCGAATCCAAAGAGTCCACACCATGTAAATTCTTGATCGGTGCGAATTCCTTTTCTCTGACGACCTCATAAGGCAGATTGTCATCCATCATACGGATCATATCTACAACCAGTGTTTCAAACTTGTAACCATTTGGTGACTCCGGTTTGATCAGATTCCCCGCCTCGTCAATATATGGGATCTTTTTCTCCACCACATGTACCGGAAGATGGCGTCCCACGATCTCTTCCAACTTATCTACACGGAAAATGTAATTTAAGATCACTCCAAAAGCATAGAGCAAATCTCCCTTTTCATCGGTGCTCTCTGCCATTTCCTTGCTCATTTCATAGTATTCCACAACAGATGGCTTTCCATCCTCCAGACAGAGAACTCCCATCTTCTCATAAGCGTCTACCTTGCGCACCACCTTACTGCCGCTGACCTTGCCGCTGAGAATGGTTGCTCCGACAAAAGCAGGATCACAGATGCGCTGCAAGACATTATCTACCGCGAAAATGTTGATCCATTCTACCCCACGCTTATGTACATCTTCCAGCAATCCAGCCTTTTTCAAAGATGAGAACCAGCCGCCATTACCGTTTGGTGATGTTGCCAGACGTCCCGGCTCCTCTAATAACAACTTGCCATCATAGTCGACAGCCGCTGCCATCTCCTGTACGAAGAAGGCGACATCCTCTTTCGGATAACCGAAATAGTCGTGTTCCTCGAAAAAGCGGATCGTCTCGTCATTGTTCTTCTCACTGGTCATGATGTAAAGCGGAATACTCTTACCGGCAACACTTGTCACATCCATCAGATTGTGGATGAGGCTTTCAAATAAGTACAAAGTACGGTTGATGCCCACATTTAACTCGCCCTTTGGCTTGTCCAGCCCCAGACGCGTTCCCATACCGCCTGCCAGTAAAAGCGCTGCAACCTTGCCTGCCCGGATTGCCTCATAACCTGCTTCCTCGAACTCTGCACGGCGCGCATTGATCTCATCAATATCCACGGCACTGAGCGGAGAAATCTCTCCTACCGGCACCTTTTCCTGCACACCTGCCAGTGCCAGATCGTCCCAATTCACCTCGGAGATCTGGGTCAGAAGTCCCTCCTGTGCCTCCGCGGATAAGTCATCAAAATGTCTGAGGACATGTTCTTGTCCATGTTCTTTTAAAATCTCTTCTGCTTCATTTCTTGTCATTACGATACCTCTCCTATCTCATATCTGGTATAGATCGTATCTATTCTACCGACCTGTCATACATGACCGGCAAATGCGTAGGGTCCTTTAACTTGTAGAGCGTATAGCCCAGATTCGGATACTCCGCCACCTGCGTCATAGCATCGGTTTCCTCTATGGTATAGGCATCATTTGACACCAAAATATAATCCAGCGTCTGCGGTGCCCCGTAGCCGGCATACTTGGCTACTTCGCCCTCACTCCACAAACCATACTTTTTGATATTCCCCTGCGTCAAGGCAAAATACCAGCCCCCGGCAATACCGATATTGCGCACATTATCACAATCGATCAGAAATGTGTCGAGCAATTCTTCATGGGTAACCGGCTCTATGACCCCAATACCGACATCCGCATGTTCCCGCACAAAATCACATACCTGCTCCGCCTCGGTCGTTTCCGCCTGCGTATGCGTATGTGTTTTATACTGGACATATGTGGATAATATATTATTGCCAAGTGATACGATCAAAATTCCCGACAATAATAATGTGATAAAAAACTTGCTCTTATTATAAAACAGATAGGTAAAAATTGCCACTATTACTATCAAAAGCAGCACGCAAAGCCTTGCCTTGTATGGCAAAAAAGTATGTCCGTCCTGCGAAAATACCTGAACGAAAAAGAGCATGGTGTGGTCGATCGTCTGTCCGTTAAAACCGACAAAGGAGACCAGGCATAGGCCAAGGGCTGCCGCTAACGCCAAAACATGGCGAAAAGCAAAGACCGGTCTTTTTTGTTCCAGCAGATGAAAAAGAAGGATCAAAAACGGTACAAAAAGATACTCCACATAGCGGATATGCGCACGTGGGGTCAGGCTTGGATAATCCTCATAGATATAGATCGTATAGGACACAACTGCCGCTGTAACCACGATCACATAGACCAGAAAGAGACATAACTTTCTGGCATTTTTCTCCATCGTTCTGCCAAAGATGACCGGATAAAGTATCGGCAAGAACAAAAAGGCGATCAGTGTGCTCACGATAAAAAAGAGGGTTCCGTATAAAAGATACCAGAATCGTTCCTGTAAAAGCGTCAAATCAAATCCCAGTTGATAATACTGTGTTCCCGCATTGGAAAACAGGTAGATCCCGATACAGGCGACCGCCATCAAAAGCAGTGCCAGAAGAAATTTCCAGGTCTGCTTTTTGCCCGGTGCCACGTCGTCCTTTTCCATCCCTTTCCGTTGTCTCCAGCCCAGCAGGCGGTCTGTCACAAAATATAAGACCAATGCCACCGGTATCACAAGTACCAGTTCCTTGACCAGATATGCCAGCAGCCAGACCAGCACCGTCACAACCAGCATGAGTATCTTCTTTTTCCCATGCCAGGCATCTGTCAGCAACTGATAGATCAAATAGATCAAAAGTACCATGACCGGTATAAAGAGGACTTCACTGGCATAGGTCATAGAATAGGTCATGGTCGCAGACAGGGCATAAAAAAGCAGACTCCATCTGCGAAATCTTTCCTCTTTCAGAAGTTTCTTTGCCAGAGCATTAACCGGAAAAAGTCCCAAGGACATGACCAGCGCACTGATAAAGCCTATGACCATAGTCCGCACCCTGAGATTTGAAAAGGCAAATGCCGGTGCGATCAGAAGCGAATAACCGATCTTTCCAAAGTCTGTCGGCAGATTGAATGCCAAAACCTTGTGCTGGTTCCACAGACTGGCTGCTGCCGACAAATATAAAGCCTCGTCCGGATAACAATTAACGGTACGGGGATAGTAACATCCCAGCACCGTTCGAACGATCACGCTGATCCAAAAGACCGCCCATACAAAGCGGTTCTCCTTTTTGTGTATCAATGTCATATCTGACTCTCCTACTTTTTCCCACGGAATACGATCAACTTGCTGAACACATAATTGAGTGCGATCACAATGATCTGCGCCAACATCTTGATCAACATGTTTGGCAAATGATAAACCTCGATGCAGAAATATAGCATCATCTCCTCGATGCCAAGTGTCAGCAGACGTCCTAAGCAAAATCCGCCCAACTGCACAAAAAAGGCATACACGCCCTTGGGGTGAAAAATAAATACCCAGCGGCGGTTCGTATAAAACGCAAACAAAGTGGCAAAGATCCAAGCGATCGCATTTGCCACTAATACACCAAGATCTATCGTCTCAGTAAATAAGGAATATACAAATAAATTGATGAGTACTGTACCTAATCCAAATAAGGCATAAAGCCACATCTCCCGATATTTGTAATAAATCGGACGAAACCAGCCAAGCCATGATACGGATACAACCCGATCAAATATATCTTCTTTTCTCATCCATTCCCTCCTACAGGGAGTATTTATCTACAGAATGAATGCATTTTACCACTTTTGTAAGAGAGTGTCAAAAACCTTGCCTGACCTCTTATGCCGACTTGCAATAGCCCATGCGGATGTGATCCGCCAGCATGGCAATAAACTCCGAATTGGTTGGTTTCCCCTTGCAGTCATCCACCGTATAACCGAAAATGTAATCGATCATCTCCACACTTCCGCGCGCCCAGGATGTCTCGATCGCATGACGGATCGCACGCTCGACGCTAGCAGCCGTCACACCGAACTGGTCTGCCAGGCTCGGATACAAGCGCTTTGTGACAGATGATATATACTCAACACTCTGCAAAGTCATAAAAATGGCTTCGCGCAGATACTGATAACCATTCAACTGTGCCGGAACACCGACTGCCAGCAGGAGTCTGGTGATCTCCCTGCGGATACATGCCGCCTCATCCGTCTGCGGATTACTGTAGACACGCGTTAAGACATTCTGTTTTTGCCCCTGCATCCGGTCTTCGACACTCCGCTTGATCTCGCGCAGAATCAGATCCGCGTGGAAAGGTTTGACAATATAATATTCTGCCCCTTTGGCAAAAGCATCAGCCGCCACACGCTCGTCCCCAAGTGCGCTGACCATAATGAACTTGGTCGGAATATCTTCCTCCTCTTTTACCTGACTCAAAACCTCTAAACCATCCCCTAAGGGCATGACAACATCCAATAACATGACATCCGGCTTCTGGCTCTTTACCAAAGCCAGGGCTTCCACACCGCTCATCGCTTCGCCAACGATCTCCAGATCTGTGTCCATTTCTGCGATCGCACGAAGCATCTGCCGCGAAAGTTCGTTATCGTCTGCTATACCAACCCTGATCTTCTTCATTTTTCATGTTCTCCTTTTCCCACCGTTTACGAAAAAGCAGACCTATATCCACAGATACATCCATCCGGTTCCCTGATTTCTCGTAAAACCATATTTTTTGTAGAATTTTATACGCTGCCATTTGGACAATTTTCCGATCTCGGAAAATTCTTCCAATATTTTCTTTTGTTTTTCCGGAAGGGCATCAACCAAATACATCTGCCCTGCCAGATCCCTTCCCTTTTGCAAAAAAGCCCGCTTCTGCTGCATAAAACGACCGCTGCATAAATCTATCAGATTGCGCTTGATCTTATCTGCCTTGCTCTCCGTCCTGGCTCCCATCTCATTGTTGGCATGCTGCCTGTAATATGCACAGGCCTCATCCACTACTCCGACATGTTCTGTGCCATATGCCGCCGCCAAAGCCAAGATCCATACATCATGCATCTCAATCTTGGTCGGATCCCGCAACTCTAGCGCCGCATCACGCAGCGGGCGGTTAAACAGCATGGTACATCCTGCCGCCGGGTTATCCATGATGATCTCTGCCATAGACGTACGGTAAGGATCCCGTCCGATATAGCGGATGAAAGACGGGGCAATCTCCTGCAAATTCTCATCGACCACCTGCATATCCGTGAAAACACAGAATGCCTGGTATTTATCCTGACAAAGCGTCTCCGTCTGTTTCATCTTTCTGAAACTTTTCTCGACCTTGTCCGGCATCCATACATCATCCTGATCAGCAAACATATAGTAGTCGGATTCCACCTGCGCAAGCATCCAAAAAAAATTATCCTTTGCAGATCCCTGTGCTTGACCCTCAAGGATCATAAAGTGATACGGATGATCTTCCACCCACTTTTTGAGAATATGCATCGTCTGGTCTGTCGAACCGTCGTCATGGATATAGCAGAAAAAATCGTCTTCTGTCTGTTTTTCCAGCGACCGTAGCATCTCTTCTACATATTTTTCACCATTGTAGGTTGCCATTAAGATTGCAATCGTTTTTGCATTATTTTTTATCATTTATGCCACCTCGTCTTTTCGTGCTACCATTTTAACACCCTATCCATACTGACTCAAGTAACATTCCATGATTCCATCTTCCCTATGGACTTTTTCACATCTGTGTATTATATCAGACCCAAAAGTCGAAAATCTCACCTAGATTTTTGTACTTTACTCAATTATAATGGTAACGTAAGTAGAAATTTTAGACTTCGGGGAGATAAAAGTCGATGACACATATTGAAATTACACAAAATTTTATCGAAAATCTGGAAAAAGCAAGAGAAGAACTCGGATGGACACAAGCACAGATGGCGGAAAAGTTACAGATGTCCCTTTCTTCTTATAAGTATATGATATCCGGCAAATCTGCCAAAATCCCTATTTATGTTGCCTATCTGGTCTATCAGACGACAGGGAAATTTTTCTTTGAACTCTGTGGCGACATTGTACCCGAGATGAGTCTTCTCATGGATTACCGTCAACTGTCCAAAGAGCGTCAGCAGGCGATTCGTACCTCTATTGCAATGGAACGCGCGATCGCTGCCCAGTCACCAGAGGCCATCGCCCAAGCAAAGGACACGCCGGAGGAACTCCTGCCGCTTTACACCATCCTTGGCAATATGGAAGATGGCATGTATTACGATACCTCCAATGTGGAATATTTTAATGTAGCACCTTACCGCGCCTTTTATGGGGATGAGATTACCTGTGGTGTGCGCGTCACGACCAACCATTTGCATCCTGCATATCATGCAGGCGATATTTTGTTGGTCTGCCAGCGTCCTCCAAGAGATGGTGACACCGGACTTTTTCTCAACAAGAAAAATCGCCGTTTGTATATCCGGCGATTTCGTCAAACAGAACCCTGCCGTCTGGAACCGATCACCGCGTATGGTGAGCCGATCACAGTCGACAGTTATGATTACAATGATATGTACCAGTGGGTCAAATTCGGTTATGTGGTTGCCAAGATCAGATAATCCGCAACGGCAGCAATGTACTCCGTATTGGTCGGTCTTCCTTTGGATGCCTGTACGGTATAGCCGAAGATCCGATCCATGGTATCCATATCCCCCCTGCTCCAGGCTATCTCAATAGCATGACGTATCGCCCGTTCTACTGTGTAGTTCGACACGTCATGCTTTTTTGCTATCTGTCCATAGACGATCTTTGCCATCTGATGCCTGGTATCCGGTCTGGTCGCCACCATAAAGATGGCCTCTCGTAAATATTGGTATCCACGCAAATGCGCCGGCACCCCCAAGAGGAGCATCAATTCCGTAATGCGATGCTCCAAGGGCTTGCCCGGTGTGTTTTCTTTCGTGCCTGCATTTTCCGAACTCTCCAAGATCAATTCCCGACCCAATGCCGCACGAATGCTTTGAATGATCGTCTCCGAATCAAAAGGCTTGATAATATAATAAAGAGCCCCCAGCGCAAACATTTCTTCTGCTAATGCCCGCCTGTCTGCCGCGGTAACGACGATCACTTTGGTGTCTGGTGATATAGTTTCATCCGATTGCAGTTGCCGCATTACTTCTTTTCCGTCCACCAGCGGCATGATCATATCTAGCAATAAGATCTGCGGTTTGCACCGGCGCACCAAGTCCAATGCTTCCTCTCCATTTCCGGCAGTTCCTGCCAAAACGAAATCATCCTGCGATGCCACGATATTGGATAGCATCTCCACTGTCATCTCCTGGTCATCCGCGATAGCAATCGTAATTTTGTCCATAACGCCCAGTCTCCTTATATCAACTTCATAACCCATGGAAACCTTATCATTTTTTCTCGTTTCCCTCCAGTCTGCATGCGCGAAACCTGTCGTTTTCTGCGTCAATCTCTGCAATCACATCTTATCCGTTTGCCATTTCAAATTTGCGTGCCAACAGTTTTTCTTTAAATTCGGATTGTTTA
The DNA here is from genome assembly GCF_014287435.1 of Roseburia lenta. Taxonomy (GTDB): domain Bacteria; phylum Bacillota; class Clostridia; order Lachnospirales; family Lachnospiraceae; genus Pararoseburia; species Pararoseburia lenta. The sequence goes on along the minus strand of NZ_JACOPG010000003.1, from coordinate 299,767 downwards.
TCCTTGCTCAGATATGCCTTGGTCCCATCACTCATGATGATATTCATACCCTCGTAATTGATGGTCTCATCTAAATTGATCAGATAGGAACGGTGACTCCGGTAAAAGCCGCAGCCCTTTACCAGATCCTCCATCTCATGCATGGTACAAGAACTGATGAAATCCCCCTTTCGCGTGTGGATCAGGATATTTCTGCGGTTCATATTGACATAGATAATGTCCTTTATCAGAATCGGCATGGTTCCGAGTCCTACGATATTAACCTCAATACACCGCTCCTTTTCTTTGGCTTTGCGCACTGCACTCAGCGCCTCCGTGATCTCCGCCTCCATGCAGGCTTTATCAATGTATCGAAAAGCATTGACCACATAGCCTCTGCGGCTCAACTCGGTATGGGAGGTCAGCATGGCTATCTTTGCATATTCGTATTGCTTCTGATAACGTTTTGCTGTCTCAAAACCATCCAGCCCCTCCATTTCGATATCCATAAACAGAATATCGTAATAGGTGTTCCGGTCTAAAAGTTCCCTGCCGCTGGAATAGCGGTCGATATGTGGTGCATCCAGACCATATTTATTCTCGATCACATCTACTGTCTTCTGTTGCCATAGTGGTTCATCGTCCACTACCGCAATCTTCAAGAATTCTGCTTCATATTGCATAAACTTAACCGAACGACGAATCGGGCATCTGCTGTATCATAAAAGATGTGTCCGTTATTCTTACGGACCACCTCGTTGATATTGGCAATCCCAAACCCCTGATGTCGTAAATCTCCTTTCGTTGATACAAACCGATTGTCAGTCCTTTTGATCGGATTGACATAATCATTCTTCACTACAATTAAAATCTGTGTCTCATCATAACGTACGCCGCAGTATATGGTCTTACCGCCCGCTTCTTTCTCTGCATCTATAGCATTGCTCAAAAGATTGGATAAGACGGTACAAAGATCGTAAGCAGACACATAACATTCTCCCGGGAAGTGACCTTCCACCTCCATGGTAATGCCTGCCAGTGCCGCTTCATCATAGTAGCGGTTGATGATGGCGTCCGCTATATCGTTGTTGACGGTCACACGATTGCCAATGGCGGCGATCTGCTCTGTCATCTTGTGAAAATAGGCTTCAAACTCTTCCCGCTTGCCTTCCTCATATAACTGTTTCGCCATAGCCATATGCGACTTGAAGTCATGACGGAAGCGCTTGGTATTCTGCTCGCGCTCACTCAGATACTGATAATGTGCCACTTGTTCTTCCAGATACTTTGTCGCCAGCGCCTGCTGGGTACGGTAGGTGTTGCGCGAAAAATAGAGAGCGATGAGAAGTCCGAGTTGGACGAAGACGCCAAGTCCCATAAGGACGTAGGCGAGTTCTGCTATCCATGCTCGTTCATAATCTAACGCCTTTAATACAAATTCCCCTAAAAAGGTGATACTAAAACATTCCGCAGCCAAGACAATCATAAAAACAAAGATATATCTCAATGGTATTTTCTTCATTTCTGACGCATAATTTTTCAATATATACCAGTAAAGCAGACCTATTACGATCCACAAAATGGTTTGCGTAACAATTTTAACCATGATTTCTGCTACTGAAATAGAAAAGATCGACAGAAATGTAATTGTTGTTACTTTTAACAATTGTGTCATGATACTGATCAACACCATTGCTATTACTGTACTAAATAAGATGTTAATAGGGTTTCCCACTAAGATAATTTTATAGATCACTATGATTGTCACTACATATATGAGCATTTGTTTATTTGCATCTTTCACATACACAGATTCCAGTGTATATGCAAAAATCACTCCTATTGTCCATAATGCCTTTGTCTTGTTCCATTTAAGCGATATTTGAGATATCAATGAGATAATTGTAATAATCAAGCCTACATATTCCACATTGCTAATAAATGAAAAGATGATATTCATTATTTTACACCCTTTTCCCGTTTTCTTAAATTATACCAACAGAACGGAAAAAGGGGTACTAAATTCTACTTACCATGAACAAGATTTTTGATCCAGTTTTCGATAACATCAAACATACTCATAAGTCACTGTCCTCCTTTCAAAAATTCAAGAAGACAATAACTTTTCTTATTACATTACCCAGATTTTTCGCGTCAATGCCTTAATTTTTCGCGCAAAAAAGCCAGCCCCATCGGGCTGGCTTATCATCTCATCATATTCACGATGCTTTTATTTACCTACAACATAATCCTTATATGAGGAATTTACCTTATCCTTATCAGACAGGATCAGATCATCTGCTGTCATACCTTCCGGCATCGGCCATTCTACACCAATATCCGGATCATTCCACATCAGACCACCTTCATCATTTGGATGATAGAAATCGGTTACTTTGTAGCAGAACTCTGCGTGATCGGAGAGAACGATAAATCCATGTGCAAATCCCTTTGGAATGAAGAACTGCTTTTTGTTCTCAGCTGTCAAAGTCACGCCAAACCACTTGCCAAATGTCTCGGAACCCTCGCGGAGATCCACTGCAACATCAAATACTTCTCCGCTGATCACACGCACCAACTTATCCTGTGGATAATTGATCTGAAAATGAAGTCCGCGAAGAACGCCTTTTTTGGATGCTGACTGATTATCCTGCACAAACTGACAATCGATCCCTGCTGCTGCGAAATCATTGTAGTTGTAAGTCTCCATGAAATATCCTCTGTCATCACCGAAAACGGTCGGTTCAATGACCTTCAATCCTTTGATTCCATTGCAATCATCTGTTACTGTTATTTTTCCCATGATTAACACCTTCCTGTGATTCTAGTCTTATCTGCTATCTATTATACAGACACATAAAACGTTCGTCTAGTCTACTTTTCCAAATGTTCGTACTCATAATGCACATGTTGCAGTTCCATCTCAAAATCCTGCCGGTTCTTTCGCGTGATCGTCTGGAGTTGCAGTCCCGCAAAAAAGGAAACCATCGCCGCTAAAATAACAAAGCAGCATACGATCAAAGTCGGAAAACGTTCCACCAGACCTGTATGATTGAACTCAACCAAAACAGGTATCATAAACCCAACGCCTAATACCGCCAAAATCAATGCAATCACGCCAAAGAATGCCATTGGTTTATACGTACGAAACAGGCTTGCAATGGTACGAAGCACTTTAAATCCGTCACTGTATGTATTTAGCTTTGACTCACTGCCTTCAGGTCTGTCTCGATATTCAATAATCACATTCTCTACAAACATATTCTTATCTGCTGCATGAATGCTCATTTCCGTCTCGATCTCAAAGCCCTGGGAGAGAACCGGAAAGGTCTTTACAAATTGATAACTGAATGCCCGATAGCCTGTCATAATATCCTTGATATTGGTGTGGAAAAGGCTATTGATGGAAGATCGCACAATGGAATTCCCAAAATTGTGGAAAGGTCGCTTATTTTCCTCAAAATATGTGGATGAGAGGCGGTCTCCCACCACCATATCTGCATGATGATTTAACACACAGTCCACCATCTCTCTGGCACTCTCTGCCGGATAGGTGTCATCCCCATCGGTCATCACATAACATTCTGCATCAATCTCGCGGAACATACGGCGGATAACATTACCTTTGCCCTGCTGGTATTCATACTTAACAACCGCCCCTGCCTTTCTGGCAATCTCATCCGTACCATCAGAGGAATTGTTGTCAAATACATAAATGGTTGCCTCCGGTAAGGCTTTCTTAAAATCTGTAACAACCTTTTCGATCGTCTTGCTTTCATTGTAGCAAGGTATTAAAACTGCAATTTTGTCCATTTTGGTGTTCTCCTTCTCGTAGAAATATCATTACTATAAATAATGGTAACAGTAATTGTTGGGCAAGTCCATAGCGCGGCCAGTAAGATATTGGCGAAGCTAATATAAGTGTAGCCATAAGTCCAAGCGCCGGTGCAAGCACAGTAAGCCGGCGAAAATCCAAGCGCAACAAGGCAAAAAGAGCCACTCCAATCAATAACCAATGAATATATCCAATTGGTATACATCGTGCTGTATATGGGAACATTTTTGTCAAGAATGAATTATTATCTACCAATTTAGTTTCAATTCCCTCTACCCCCATTCCATACTCAGGATAGATATTTCTTGGCACACCATTCAAGATATTTCCTGTAAATCCATTGACCCACTTCTGATTCACCGACCAAAATCCAAAGGTCTGTAATTCCCACGCTTCAAAACAAATACGCGGATTCTTTCTCAGAATGGATAGATATGTACGAAAAAATCCATCCTCCAGCACTTCTTTTTGAAAATTGGGGTTCCACTTCAGATTATCTACCAAACATGGTGTATAAGCTGACTGATATTCCTCCATAGGTAACAAACGCCCCATATAATCACTGTCTTCTGCAGAAAGTTCTCCGTTCTCAACAACAACGCGTGCCATCTGTGCCAGAAAGATTCCATAACTTTCCGCTTTTTCATCATCCTTTACAATACCATATGCATCATAAACCGGTCCAGTAATAAACTTGGAAGCAATCATTACTATCAAGCATATTACCAATATCTGTATGCCTTTTTGCCTGGTCATTTTTCTAAACAGCAAGAACACTGACAAACATACTATCGCTATTGCAATATAAAAGCCATTATTCCGGCTAAAGATCATAGCCAATACCGAAATTAGTAATAAGATATTTCTTATAATATTTTGTTTTTTGTCTGTTTCTACATATAGTATATCAAATAACAAGATTGTGACGCAAACAATTGTAACTGAGAAAATCGGGTCTTTCCAGATAGCAATCGAATACTGAGCAATATATGGCGAACATCCAAAGACTACAAGCATCAGCCAAGTAAGCCATCGGTTCAATCGAAATCGCGTCCGTATCCATTGAACCATCAATCCAATTCCCAGAGCCATAATTCCCATCTGTATCACAGAATAAATTGCAAGGCCCATTGTCAATCCGCCTAGATGTTGCCCCAAACGAAGGCATAATCGAATGAACAACACATATGCAACCGGATGATGATTGGTAAGCGGTTGCTGTCCCAAGGCTTGCGCAATATTTGCTGTACTGTCGCCAAAGATAAATCCAGGATAATAAACATATAAATATGGTGACCATAGAAGCATCAGGACGATACTACTTACTGTGATTTTCCCCAGTGGAATGCGCTCTCCCGAAACTCCTTTTATTTCAATAGGTCTTTTCTTAATCATTCGTTCACACAATAAGATACCAATGTAAATACAACATGCAAATAATAATCCTTCTGCCAGATCATATCTATGATAACTATCAATTGTGTTCCCTGTACCCTGGTAAACCTGATCAGTAAGATGTATGTGTTTTCCAAGTATAATCACAGCCGACAAGCCAATGGAGAATAGTATTGTTGCAAATTTATCTCGTAATCCAACTACTGATTTTTTGAAATCCATGTATGATTTGTCCCCTCTCTATTTATTTTAGTTGTTGCTTCTTTGTATGTCTGTATGCATCTGATTCTATTAAATAGTATACATATTTATAACCAATTTCTCATAGACAACATTCATCTCATCATGTAAACTACCCTTATACAATATATGAATAGAGGTATTATCATGAACATTCTAATTGCTGGTGCCGCTGGTTTTATAGGAACAAACCTTACATTAGCACTGATGAAAAATCCTGCAAATCACATTACAATTACCGACACAGACACTTCATATTTCACTAATGAGACAATTATTGCTGCCAATAATGTCTCTTGCCTTGCGCTCCACACACAGACACACAACTTCGAGAATATTCTGGAAAATATAGATCTTGTATTTCATCTCGTCAGTACGACAAATCCGTCTTCTTCTAATAATGATATTGAAGCCGAATTAAACGAAAATATTACTTTTTCCACTCGCTTACTAGAAGCCAGTGTAAAGCATCATGTTTCCAAAATTATTTTTATTTCCTCTGGTGGAACCGTATATGGAAATGTCGCATGTCCAATCACAGAAAATGCCCCTACAAATCCCATTACCGCATATGGCATCCAGAAATTGACAATCGAGAAGATATGTCATCTCTACCATTGTATGCATGGGATTGACTATAGTATTTTGCGTCTAGCGAACCCATACGGACCATATCAGCGTCCAAACGGAAAACTTGGTGCCCTCACCACCTTCACTTACAAGGCTCTTCACCAAGAGACACTTCATGTCTATGGAGATGGATCTGTTGTTCGCGATTATATCTATATTGATGATGCCATTGACGCAATGTTAAAAATCGCCTTTGGATCCCCCCAATATCATATCTATAATATTGGTAGTGGCACCGGAACAAGTCTCAACGACTTAATTGATCATCTTCGTTCTGTGCTTGATATCAGAATAGACGTAAATTATGAAAAAAAGCGCAGTGTCGATCTCCCCGCAAATTATCTGGACATCACACGATACGAAACGGAATTTGGTACACTAGTTCACACTCCAATCGATGATGGCATCCGGCGTACTGCTGATTTTCTTAAAGCTCATTCCTAATTTATAAGATTCCTTATACTGCCCAGTAGTTTTCCAATGCCCCAGAAAAGCCACCTACGAGCCATATCAATCAATAAACATCCAAAGAAAACTACTAACATCTTCTCTGCAAACTGACCATATGGTTCAACTGTCTGCAATGCATTCGGTTTCCATATGGTCCAGACCACAGGTCGCAAGAAGTCATTCTCATGTATCATATAAATACCAAAAACTGAGCCCGCAATATATGTCACAAGTTTCGAATAGAAATTGACATTGGCAAAAAAGGCAAACCAGGATAGTGCCCAGATCACGCCAACAAAAGAATACAAAGGCATCAGATACTGTGCGCATCCCAAAATTGAATTATTCTGCCACTTAATCCCCACATAATTGCAAAGTGCCACAGATCCTATGGCTATGCCAAAACAGATCATTCCCACAAGGGCATTCCATACGTTTGCATACTTTTTCTTTCCATATATATGTAAACGATAGTAACCTCCAAACGCATACATGACAAAGAAAAAGTCCACATTGCTAAATTCCCATGATTTATCCAACTGTGTCAGCGTTGGTACAACAGACCAACAAAGGAATAAGATCAGCAGGAGCCGTCTATACTCCTTTTGCGACAACTGATTTAATAAAGGATTGATGTATGGCACCAAAAGATAGAACAGCAAATATGCTATGATATACCAATTTCCCCACAAGGTCGGGAAAACGACCCGCAGCATATTGAAAAAAGAAAATGCCGCCAATCCCTTGTAGGCTAATATTGCAAAGATTACAATCGCATAGAAATATATTTCCACTACTAATTGTAAGATCTTTTTCAAACGTTTCTTTCCGTCATTCCGAGATCCGATCATATAAAAGCCCGTGATCAGCGCAAAAAGATCACAACTCCATGATCCGTACATAGAGACTTGCTCCAAAAAGATGCGTCCCTTGCTGATATTATCCACGCTGACCGGTGCAAATCCTCCATGCACATAATAATGATGTGCAATGATAAGGAACATACCAATGATCTTTAACAAGTCCAAACTGGAATTTCGTTTTTCCCCTTTACTTATCATACTTAACCCCTTTATCTCTTAAGATATTGTTTTGCCATAGAAGCCAATGCCATGAACTCCTCATTGCGCGTTATCACGGAGAGCAAAACATAAATAACAATACCCACCAGAATTTCTACAAACAGTAATGCTATCGTCCCAAGTCCCAATGGTAAATGGGCTACCAACAACACGCCTGCTCCCATAAGGACTGACATAATGGTTGCCGGCAGGCAATCCCATAACTGCTCTCTGATCGAATAATCGACGGTCTTATGCGCCATTACACCATTGATCACAAATTCCAACAAGGTATTTAAAGGAAGCGTCAACGCAATCGCCATCACGCCATATTGCATGGCAATGATGATCGAAAGGATCAGAATTGGCTTCTTGAAGATCTCTGCCTTCAGCATTTTATCACTGTAGCCCATTGCCTTAACTGACTGTAGGGTAATCGTTCCGGGCACTGAAAAAATTGCCTCAATACATACGACCCAGACAAACGGAACCATAGCGATCCATTTCTCCGTATACAAAAAGATCGTCAATGGCTCTGCCACTACTAACAGCCCTGTCATCAAGGGATAAATGATATAGGTCAATACACGGATGCTCTTTCTTGATAAAGCCTTCACTTTTTCGCCCTCGTCATTGATCTTTGACATTCCCGGAAACAGAACACTGATCAAGGAGGTGTAAATATTACTCTTGATCAATGTTGGCAGCTGTTTTCCCTTCGTATAATACGCCAAATCCGCTGACGTGTATTTGGCTCCGATAATGAAATCTCCCAAATTGTTGCATACCGTCCCAAGCAGGTCTGTCATCATAACCTTTCCGCCGTAGCGGATCATAGGCTTTGCCGCTTTCCAGGAGAACATCAGGCGCGGATGCCAGCGAACCGTAACTGCTAAAAACAGGGTGTCAATGATCGTGTTTGTCAGATACTGTGCGATCAATGCCCATACCCCATATCCTTGCAGCGCCATAACAATGCCAACGACAGCAGACACCAAAGTACCTATGATCGTAGAAAAGAAAAAGCGTTTAAAATCCATACGTCTGGAAATGTATGCCGTCTGTATGGATTGATAGGCGGAAATCGGCAGGCGCAATGCAAATACACGCACGGCAGATGTCAATATCGGCATATGGTATGCTTTTGCCATCCAAGGTGCCGCCACAAACAAAATGGCATATAATAAAATTCCCAGACCTAAATTACAATAAAAGATTGTTGAAAAATCCAGTTCATCCGCATCCTGTTTTTGGATCAGGGCTGTATTTAAGCCACTCGTCAAGAAAACATCTGCCACTGTAATAAAGACATTAATGATAGATACAACACCATAATCATCCGGCATCAATATGCGCGCCAATACCAGCGATACGATAAAGGAAACTCCCTGTGCGATAAAACGCTCTGCAAATTTCCATACCATACCTGACATGATCTGTTTTTTCAATGATGGTTCTGCCATACTCTCTTAGATCTCCTGCTCATCTTCTGCTGACACCGGCTGCTGCCCTTGTGCCATTGCATGTTTTAGTTTAATCAAATATCTGTATGCAGCATAATCTGTCGCTTCACACCATTTTTCATGGTTATAAAAGTATTCTTCGTCATGAGGATTTACTTTAAAATATACATCCCCCTTTGCCCTTTTCCATGCATACTCCTGATATGATTTTGTAAAATAGTGATTGATCTGTATCGGAAACTCCGCTGTCGGGATCACATTGACATCCCCAAAACATACTTTGCCAAAAATATTGACCGGAGGAAGATTACGTCTGCCATTGTTGGTCCATAAATTGTGATGCAAATAATCATTCTTCGGCGATTTTTCGTCAAATCCGAATGCCGTATTATAAAAACATTTTCCTACGTCATAATACTTGGACCAGCACACCGTAAAATCTTCTGTGACAAGCCCCTTCACATCACGCGCCATATGCCCTGATGTCCCATACATACGCCAGTATAATTTGACCGCGCCATATTTATTTTCAAATGCCTGTAAGAAATCGTAAATATTATCTGTCTTTCGTGGCACGACAAACTCATCAATATCCACAAATCCCATCCAGCGCGTTTCTTTTGCATACTTATGGATGCAGTCTTTGTACGCCTCTATCTGCGCCTGGTTTTTCGGCCAGTCTACCAGAGTCACGATATTTCTTTTGATATACGGCTCTAAGACTTCACGGTAGTTATCATCAGAATTATTATTGTAAAGATAAAAATGCTCCACCCCCACAATGCGGTGAAACTCAATCCATTCCTTGAGATAAAGGGCTTCATTCTTAAAAATTGCCCCTATAGAGACCTTGTATTGTCTCTCCGCCATATCGCGCTTCTTAGGACTGATCCTCCACGCCCATTGATACAGCATTGCCATCCCCTTATATGCCAGATGCATCCATCTGCCTTGTTTTCCATTCGCCGGCTGATCTAACATCAAATACCGTGTCTGCTTCATTTCTTTTTGCATGATATTCTCCTAAAGCCTGCTCACTTGATGATATGCAATATCCGTCCCGCGGCTTTGAAACATTCTTTTACAATATAGCGCACAGCACTCCAAAATGCTGCACCCTTTTTATAATAAACAACAATAGAATCACTAAAATTACTAAGATCATAAGAACATGGTCGTTTTATCATAACAAACGAAACATAGAATGACATCACCAGATCCAGATTTTCTTTTTTGACCTTTTCAAAAGTCTCCAGTGTAATATCGCCATCCTTATATAATCTTTCAATGATCTTGACATACTCTACTGCAAAAGTATCAAACAGATCGTACTTTCCTTTTTGTGACGCGTTCGGCTCCAGATCCGTAAGCAGTGCTGTATTATCAATAATATACATATCTTTCTTTCTTGCCGAAAAGATCACATCTGTATGCGGAAACATCTTATTGAATGTCTGTGTAAAGTCCAATTCCTCTAAGTCTTTTTTCCAGATCGTCGTACCCGCCGACCAGGAGGACCAATGCGATAATGCCCCCACATACGCGTCAAAATTTTCATAAACCGCCTGCGTCTCTTTTCGTTTTTCCGCCTGATTTAAAAAATAAATGCCCGGACATTTGTCTGTATATTTCTCTGAGAAATCAATAAGATATTGCAAAGCACCTTCTTTTAACGCATACCTGTGATTGATAAATTTGATCATGTTGCCACGCGCTAATTTGAATGCCTCGATCTGGTTCAAAAACTGAACTGCATCTGTTTTTTTATAGATCAGATTCTGATATCTTGCCGCATATTGTTCCATCATGGACTGAAATTCCGGATCGTTGCCATTATCCGTAACGATCACTTCATATTCCGATTCCCGACACCGGCTGGCGTAGATACTATCCAAAACAGGTCTGACCCACTTTACGATACCATTGGTCGGTATACATAAGGAAACTTTGATTTGCTCTGTCATTTAATCTTCTCCATCCTTACCAACTTGTTTTAATACCCGCGCCGGCACACCGCCCACGATAGCATATGCCGGAACATCTTTTGTCACGATCGCTCCTGCTGCGACAAGGGCATTATGACCGATCGTCACGCCATCCATGATAACCGCATTATCTCCAATCCACACCTTATCGCCAATGATCACCGGTCCCTTGCTTGACAGTTCCCGCGCCTCCGGTGCCAGAGACATATCCTCATAAGAAGTGCTTCCATGCTGATGATCGGTAATATAGATCTTGGAACCAAGTAAAACATCGTCACCGATCTCTACCCGGTTCATGGCTCCGATATGCACATAATTTCCCGCCGAGAAATTCTTTCCTATGATGATCTGTGGCTCGTAATGATGGCCTAAATGCTGTTCTACTGCTTCTATACGAAAGCCATCTCCCACAAAAAAGTTTCCATAGGCAGTAATATGCCTGCCGCCAATGATCGAAACCCTGCCATTCGTCCAAAACCTGCCATGCAGTTGACCTATTTTCTTTGCCTGTATAGCGCTATACAGCGCATTACGCACACTACTCAGTAATGACATCTCATCCATTTCCTTTCAGGAGACTATCCAGTTTTATCATCATTTTGCTCTTTAGCACTTTGTCCAATGCAAAAACTAATATCCGTGCGACAAAATAACTCCGATATGTATGATGCTTTGCCAGCGAATGTAGGATATACCGCTGCATAGGAAACTTTTTCTGCGCATAACCTGCCACCTGCATTGCATCCTCAAAATCATAGCAATAGATATTCTGTGCATAATATTGAGGGATATCGGAAAATGTTTCCCTGCGGTAAGGGCTGCACAGATTGAGTATGGCATCTACAAACACCTTGCAGTTGGTAACCTGACGGGTGTAATTTTTTATCTCCGGTGACGCATCTGTCAGTGCGACAGACGCACAGATATCATCTACCCACTTTCGCTGCTTTTGTCCCATATCGTCAATATATTTTCTGGCATGAGACTCCGATGCCATATTGATATACCAAAGATATCCTCTATACTTTACCGTACATACTTTTTTTGCGACGGATAACAGGTGTACGATCATGAGGAGATCATCTTCATAACTCACATATGCATGAAAACGTAAGTGATACTGCTCATAAAAAGATCTCCGTATCAGGGCTTTCCAAATACTCGGATGACGGTTTACACTACTCATTGCAACCGGTATATCATAGCCTTCAAAAATAACCGGATATAAAAGTTGCGTTCGGATCTCATCCTCTGTAAATGTCGCATCCTCAAAACTTTCAAATGGAACTACACTGCCATTGACCATCTGACCGGTACTGCAAAAACACAGATCCGCCTTTTCTGCATCCAGACGTTCCACCATATGTTCATACATCGCCGGCTGCACAAGATCATCTTGATCGCAGACACAGATATATTCTCCGGTGGCTCTTTCTATTCCATAATTACGCGCATCCGGAATACCACCATTGTCCTTATAAAAAGTCTTTACCCTGGCGTCTTCCTGACTCAGTTTCTGGCAGACTGCCAGACTATTATCCGGGCTTCCATCAACAACCGCTATGATCTCAAGATTCTGGTATGTGCTATTTAAAATTGTACGAATCGTTTTTTCTATATACTTTGCCCCATTATAAACAGGGATCACTACACTAACCATATTCCACCTATATCAATGAAACCAGCCAACACAATGCACCATCCAGATGCAACCTGATACTTCCCATAAATACGGCAACACCTATCTTGTTCATCAGGCTCGGCCCTTCCAGTCCCCGGATCCTAAAATATGGGTTGCTCTTTATATCCGGGAATTTTTCGTACATATCCTGTAAGACAAAAGCATGCATTTCTTTCATCAATGCCGGCTTTGCCCCTCGTCCATAATGTAAAAGTGCATCCGTCATCGTAGAAACATAAGCATACTCTACCAGATAGCGCTGTTCTTCCTCCAACGACTCCATAGGGTATCTGTTCATCAAGCGGGCAAACATATCCGCTGCCACTCTCTCGAAATGTTTGTTATAACGCAATGCCCCCGTGGTAGACTTGGGATTATACAGATAATTATATCCAAAATAATGAATGAATTTTGTCCTTGCCTTGCTACAATAAAAAGATAAGGTAAAGAATATATCCTCACCTATACGTTGATCCGTAAAATCTATCCGGTGCTGTAATATAAAGTCTTTTCGGTACATCTTACAACAGGCTACCGTGTAGCACACGCGCGTAAATTCACTCTCTATAATATCGTGGTCTACCGTTTTATCCGGCATAATACGTTTAAAGCCGGCAACCACCACATCGTAGTCTTCCTCCTGCACCTCGCGCATAAAAGTTTCCAGATAATCCTGATCCAGATAATCATCACTATCAAGGAAAAAGATATACTCGCCCTTTGCCATAGCGATGGCACGCATCCGGCTCTGGCCCTGTCCAATATTTTCTTCATTGCAGATGTAATGCAGTTTTTCCGAGTATTTCTTCCCGTATTCTTCCAAAATACGCTGACTGTCATCCGGGCTTTGATCATTCACGCATATGATCTCATAATTGTCATAGGTCTGCTGTAAGGCACTGTCTAAACACTTTTCCAGATACGCCTGTGCATTATAAACAGGAATGATAATGGTTGCCATCGGCTTACGATCCATTATACTTTTCTCCTCTCGCATAAAACTTGTTGATCAAATGCGCGATCCCACTTGGCCAGAACTTCAAGAACATTTCCAGATCTTCTCCACCACGTTTATGCTCATTGATCAACTGCGAAGTCGTCGATTCTTCATGCAGTCTGTGCAACATCAGCGGCTCCGGAATGTATAAGAACTCACCGCGTTCCCGCGATATGCGCTCCCAGGTCTCCCAGTCCAGATTGCTTTTCAAGCCCACTTGAAATACCGGCATTTGCAAATTATCCATCGCATAAGTGACTGCCGGACAGCAAATAGAATTGCCCAATGACATACAACGCCGCCGGATAAACTTACTGCCGGAAAATTCTTTGATCCGCATTGGTAATAACATGGTCTTCTTTATGTTGATCAAGGGTGACGCCCATATTTTCTGACCATTTCGCAATTCGCCATATCCCGAAAAAGCGATCAAGGGACGCTCTGCCTGATCTAACCGACCTATGATCTTCTCTGCATATGCCGGTTCGTAGATATCATCCTGATGTGCGATCGTTATATATTTGGCATCGCACTGAGACATAGCGAAATTCCAATCCTGCGCGATCCCTCCCTCGCCCTCATTCACATACAGGGGAAGGTTATATTTCTCTGCTAATGTTTTGATATATACACATGGTGTTGATGTCACCATCTTAATTGGTGATTGTATCGTCTGGTTTTTCAAAGACCGGATACATTCTTCTAGATACGGACTTTCCTTATAGGCACAAATCACAAAATTATGTTTGTCCATTACTTTTCCTCATCCTCTTCCTGATGTGTTCGAATCGCAATTTCCCCAGCCAGTGTCGTACATTTATCCTCGAGCATAGAGACGCGGAGCGCCAATGAAAAAATACATAACAGTAAGATGGCAATAAAAATCAAAAATACCATATTGGCTGCTGAGTCGATACCTAAGATGCCCGCGATCCACATCGGAACACTTGGAAAAATTCCAAATATCGCGATCAAAAGTGCGATCAACATCCATACCAGAGCATCTTTCATTTGAATACGCGACTTGCGGATAGACTTCACAACAAACATGAGCATTGCAAGCGCGCCAATAAGCAATAAAATTCTAAGAGCAACTGACATTACAAGACCTCCTTTTTCCGAACCCATTGCAATACGATAATATTCATTACAACTGTTGCCATGTATTTGATGGAATTCCAAAGATTGAGATAACTTGTACCAAACATGCGCTCATCCATCTCCACCTGGACTTCTTCTACTTTTGCCCCACATCCGATCAGGTATGCCAAAGTGTCCGGTTCCGGTGTATATGCCACATCATATCCAACCAATTTGATCATGCGTTTATTATACATGCGAAGTCCGGATGTCGGATCTGTGATGGTCTGATGCGTGCGCATACGGATCAAAGATGTGATCAGACGGCTTCCCATCATACGTGCACTATGATCCTTTTTCTGCTCACAAAAACGCGAACCGATGACAATGTCTGCATCTGTTTCCTGCATTTTTGTCAGCATCTTGTCAACTGACTCCGGTCTGTGCTGACCATCGCCGTCAAACTGTACAACATAATCGTAGCCCTTTGCATTCGCATAACGGACACCACACCGAAAGGCTCCGGCAAGTCCGGTATTGACCGGAAGATCCAGGTAATTGTAGCCTCTGTTATACAGGATCTTTCGCGTATCATCACGACTGCCGTCATTGATGACCACATAGTCAAACTGCGGATAATTTTCTATTAAATTGTCCACGACACGTTCAATATTCTCTGCCTCATTGTAGGCAGGGATGATCAGTAATGTGTTGTTCATCTTTAATGATCGTCTCCTTTTCCACATTTCATACTTTTCTAATAAAGGGCAACACTTAATGTATTCAGATTCCATATCATTGGCAGGCTCATCAAGAGCACCAGAGCAATCATCCAGTTTTCTTTCTTTCCTGTCAGCCGTACCTTATTCGGAGCGATGGCATACAATAATGGCACTAATAAAGGATAGGCATATCGGGACTGCACTCCCAAAATAGTGTCACTTCCCACTTCTGTAAATGCCAGATACATTGCCGTTGCAGCCAACACATAGCCTCCAAGCGCGCCAATAATGATTGCAATGCGGGTTCCTACCGTCATACGACTATCTTCGTCTCTATCCAAAAATGCCGCCATGATCATAACTACCAGCGGTATGCCCCAGTACTGTCCCTGACCAACATAATAGAAGAATTGCAGTTTTGTTCCCAGAACAGATGCAGAAAAATACTCTAAGCCAAAGGTAAACAGTAACTTAATATACCGAAGCGGATCCGACATAATATAACTGATCTGTCCGCTGGTACTGATCACACCCTCGCCTCGCGTATCTGCATATGCCTGCGGATTCGTAACGATCGGTGCCAATAGCACTGCACATATACCCAAAACCACCATGATCGCGCAAACACGGATCACAACTTTCTGCCGCTTATTTAAACGCTCCTTTGGCAAGAATAATAGCGGAAAAAGTAATGGGAAATATACGATCTTTGGTAGTATTCCTATAATGATTGTAACAATGATATCTGCTAACTGCCTGGTTGTGATCGGCTCATCATTTTCATACAAAGCAAGGTATTTTGCAAATCCCAACAACGTCCATCCAACGATCCAATAGTCGTAGTTATAGGCACTCGCCAAAAAGACCATGGATGGAATCATGCCAACCGCCGCAAATACTGCCTTTCCCCTTCTGACACGACGCATTGCTGCCCCGACTAAAAGCGCATAGCATAGACAGGTGAACCATTTTCCCATCATAAAGGTATATGCATACGGTAAGCCCAGAGCTCGTCCCAGCATAATTCCGCACGCCGGAACAATATAGGCAATGTGATAGTAGGATAATCTGGTGACACCGTAAGGGATCACTTCACCCTTTTTATAAGAATCGTTCAGACTTTTCAGATAGGCTCCTGACGATGTCTCATCATAATACAAATGTCCCTGCACATTTCCTACATATTCACGCAAGGTCTGTTCTTCTGCCTCATAAATACTGCCGGTAAAAAAGCCAATAACCTCCGTCGTGCGGCGATAATGGGTCTCATCGTCCGGTACAGTCCCCGGAATACGCAGTGTCACGAAAATAGCGCAAGTCCCCATGATCATAATCGCCAGAAAGACTAGGAGATCAGCGCGTGCATAAGCAATACGACGCATGATAAAACAAAGGATCAGCGTGCCGTATATAGCAAGCGCGATCAAATAACGGTGGTTGTTCATTGCAGTTCCCGACATATGACATATGGCATAAGTGATCGGATATACAAGAAGGGCTCCCAGTAAGGTGCCTGCTACACCTAAAAGAACCGCCTTTTTATTCTGCTGCAGCTTGTGTCCTAATGCACAAAAGCGATCGATCACATGTGTCAGCCACCGGTTCAGACCTGAGATCTTGATCATCAAGACTGGCACCAAGACCACAAGAACTACCAACCCTACATATAATGCAATGCGGCGCTTGACGAACATATTCTCCGGAAAATAAAATGCCCGATAGCACAGTATCGCTATAACCACCATGCTTACTAATGCAACACAGTAGTTTCTTTTTGTCTCTTTCATTCCGAAACTCCATTTCTGATTTCTTACTGTGTCTCATTATAACAAAAGCCGTCTCATAATACAATGAGACGGCTTTTGCCACGTTAACTCCAATTTTGCAAGAGTTGCTCAATCAGCATCGTTTTATCCACATAATAAAAGCCACTCTCTCGAATTTCTGCGAAATTCTCAATGTGTTGTTTACCACTATTCTGTATTTGCAATTGATGTGGCAGTCTGTCACTTCTTGCCTTTCCAGATTCTCGTCAGCCATCCTTCATATCCCGGATTCACCAAAGTACCACTAACATTTTTATACACCGCATCGTCTCTACCGATTGCCTTATTATCTCTTGCGATTTCACAGAAATGATGTGCCGCATCTTTGCCTTCAAAGCCTTTTATCTTCCGGAAATATGCCACCTGTGTAGCATTATCATAACTGGTCACATAATCCATCAGTGCCACCGTTTGTTTGGCATCAGCGTACATAACAATGTCCTCTTCATCCAGAAACTCATACTCCTTTTGTTCTACCAGACGATGCAGAAACTCTTGATTTTCCCGCATATAGATCTTAGTTTGTGACCAACCGTCCCTTGTGTGAAAGATTTCAACATAAACCTTCCAGAGAAGTTCCAGTTTATCCCTCTCCATTGTAAACTGTTTCTCACGCATCGTTTTCGACACCACATACAATTTATAGTATCTGTTATTCCAAAGCCGACTGATAATGACATTGCTATAAATATAAACTGTATTCAGTTTCACAATATTATTCAAAGTATAACCCGGAATCTGATGCAGGCAGTTGACATATTCCACATATAATTTTCTTAGATTTTCATCCTGATTCAGATCCTGCCATAGATTTTTCTCAATATATTCTATCGGTGTTTCCGTGAAATGCAAAAACTGTACTTTTTCCTCTGCATTATCCTCCATCTCAAAGATCTCATATAACTTCCGGTTCATCGCTTTTCGTCGATCCCGCCTCATTTTCTTATATGCTACCTTCTCCAGATGCAATTGATAAAACATTTCATGTGCGATCTCTGCCGTTTGTCCCACAATAAACTGCATAATATCATAGGCGATTGCAGGATTTCTATATTTGGCATTAAAGTACTCTGACACATATTTTGCCTGTACTTCCGTTAAGATGCGGTTTTGTAACAGTTTCAATGCATCTGCCATATCATCAACTAATGCCAGTTCATCCTTATCCGGCATTGCATATGGGGCTTCATATAAGAAAATATATTTTTCCAACAGTTCAGACTCACACAGGACTTCTTTTCGGATGCGCATAAAAACAGTGTTGGCATGCGCCTGTATCCACTCTGCATTCCACTGTATCGTGCCATAGACATTTTGATCCTCGTAATCTATTTTTGCATCCTCTTGCAGCAAATAATTGCAGACATATTCCAAATAAAATCCATTCTCATATAAAAGTTGACATAAACGTTCGGATAGTCCGTTCACCCACAGGTAATCCCGCAAAAGCAGCAACTGCGTTTTTCCCAATTCCTTCACTTGTTCCATGCAGGATACATAATCTGCAATTTCCAATTTTCCCGATGCAATCTGCTGTTTATACACAGCAACCATCTGCTCGGGTATGCTGCCAAAACATTGACATGCTTGAGCAAGTGCTTCAAACCACTGCTCTATTCCCTGACGCGCAATCACCTGCTGATAAAATTCTATATATTCCGGTTTCCAATCTTTCTGCTTTATGATTCTCCTATGTATGCTTTCCGGGCTTTCGTCATCCTGATCCAGTGCATCTAAATTAGTGACCGCAAAAATATTTGAAATATCGTCTATCGCCTCCACTTCTTCCTTACTCCAGAATGGATTATCTCCCACGAAAAGGCAACGGTACAATCTCACTTTGTCCGGGATCGTCTGACACATTCTTTTGCGGATCGTCCACAATATATTCTTATCCTCAACGTTTTCATTTAACTGGTTAGATATTTCATAGATCAAGCCATCCCGGTCATAATCACCTTTTCTTGGTCTGATACATTTTTCAATCGTCTCACATGCTCGTGCTTCATTCTGCTCGTCAAAGTGTAGTGATGCTATCATTTCATAGATCTTATCCTTTGCATTTTCACACAAAAGAACAAACAATTTGTCATAATCCAGTATAAATGAAGGTATTCGAACACCTAGAGAACCGACTTTTTTATAGGCATCCTGTATAACTTTCTCAGAAGTCCGCTCCAGATATTCCTCATATTCTTCGCTGTTCTTGGGTGCTTCCTGATAAACAATGCTGTTATATACGCGCATCTCTGCCAGTGAAAACAATATACTGTTTGCAGGATAGTTATAGAAGTATAGCCGATAGTTTGCATCAACCAATTTGCTCTTTATGAGTTTTTCTATTTCATATTTAAAACGCTCGCTGAACTGCTCCCATTGTTCCGGCTGATTTTCTTCTTCCATTACTTCCATGCCACGCATACCGTATTGTGAAACCAACACATCTAAGGTATTATCTTCTAGCAGATAGAAATCGTTCTCATATTCTCTTCTCAAATAGGTAGCAACTGCACATTTTTCAAATGTAATCACCTCATCACCTGCACGCCCTGGAAATCTATTCAGAAGACTTTCATACAAAGTCAGGGATTCATTGAGCCGGCTCTTAATTTCCCGGATATCAATATTCCGCCCATGCATCATCCAATCCATACCAGGGGTTTCAATCTCCGCCTGCAGATCTAATGAGGCTAACCAGTCCTTCTTTTCAGACAATAAACCTTTTAGGATTGTATCGTAATTCTCTATATTAATTTTTTGGAGATTTATCACATAATCAAAGATCTTCTTGTACTCCGGAATCTGCTCCTCTCTGCCATCTACCAACATGACCTCCGGTTTGATACACACAACAAAGGTAATCTTGTGCCTGCCACCATCCGTAAGATAGTACTTTCTCAATTCGCGTAAGAACTGTAGTACACTTTGCTTGTCATCAATGCGATCCAAATCCTCGATCACAACAATATAATGTTGTCTTCCTCTATGATTCAACACTTCCTGCTTGAACAGATCAATCAAAATGTTCTCATCCAGCGTCCGCTTTCCTTCCGATTTTGTTGAACTAAAAATAATTTCAGAATCTGTAACTGCCAATACGAAGCACGCTAAAGAAACGATAAACACTACAATAGTCAGCATAAAGAAAGTCTCATTCTTTAACTGCCAAAATGCCTGTATATACTTTTGAAATTTATATAGAAGCCCAGATAAAAAGAAGCCAACAAGAGAACACATTGCCAAAAATGACCACATTGCGTTCTTCCCGTTGACTGCCCATATGCCAAAATCCTTGCTTAATCTACGGCTGATATAATGACTTTTTCTTCTATCGTGCGGATTGATCCTGCTGACCAATTGATAAATAAATGCCTTATGCAATTCTGTTGGCATAACTTCTTTTTCATGTCCCCAATCTCCCTGTTTATCTGCAGGGATCTCCTCCTGTTGCGCATAAGTCCCCCACATATTGATACTGAGTACCTTTTTCCCAAATCCGAAACAGGCACACAGCGGATGCTCCACACGTTTTTTATACAGGGATATCAAACTGGATTTCCCTGTACCAAAATCAGATGTCACGGCAACGATTCTTGCATCTGCATCCACCGCCGCATCCAACTTATCCACATATGTAGATATACCGATCCAGTCCTCGTCTTCGTTCTGGATCGGGCGATTCAGATAGATAGTGTTATTGCTATTTTTCTTCTGTTTCCCCATGCGTAGGCTCCTTCTGATCTCCATCAATTATTCGCTTCAAAACATCAGTACATCACCCGATTATACTCCACCAACTCCATCTTTCCGTGTGTAACCTTTATTACGGTCACACCCAAGTTAGTTATTTCCTGCCCTTCCAATTCCGGGAATTGCTTTTCCAGCCAAAATTGCATCGAAGAATGCGCCACAACAAGGACATTCTCCCCGGGCTTGATAGCGTCAATGATCTGCTGCATCCCATTATCAAACCGTTGATAAAAATGATACTTGGTCTCTGCATGGATAGGAGACACATAATCTGCATCGTCCACCGAACCAAAAGCATCCGGAAAGACATCTAATTGATTTTGCTCCATAAACTCCTGACTGGTATAGCCTTCCGCATCTCCCCAGGAAATGTCATCCAAGGCTTCCATCTGTTGCCGGTCTACACTCTCCTGCCCTGCTCCTTCTAAAAAATAACTTGCCGTATCAATGGTTCTTCCCAAAGTACTGGTGTAGACTTTTCCAAAGGAGACATCCGCTAAATCCTGTCCCACTGTCTTGGCCTGCTCTACTGCCTCCGGTGTCAGATCAGCGTTGCCGTCTCCACCCATAAGCAATCCCTGCTCGTTTGCATAGGTTCTCCCATGGCGTACCATATAAATATAACTTGGTCGCTGCGCCATACCAAAGAGGGACACAACAATCCCCAACACGCAGACCGCTCCTACCAGTCCGATCCAGAATTTCTTTTTCAATCTATTCTCCTCAAATATCCCTTTAGTGTACCAGTTCCAGACACAATGGTATAATGCCCCATACCACAAAAGACAACATACCTGCACCCACGATCAATGTCTGCGAAACCGTATATGTCTTTTTCTCCCAAACCTGACTATCTGACAAAAGATAAACCTCTCCCAAAATACAAGGCAACATATATCTTCCCTGTGCCTGATAGTCCTGCGTCCACATCTGGTATACGGTTCCTACACACAAGAAAGAGATTGTTACCACGATGGCGACAATGTGTTTTCTTTCTTTGCAGGCTCTCC
The DNA here is from genome assembly GCF_014287435.1 of Roseburia lenta. Taxonomy (GTDB): domain Bacteria; phylum Bacillota; class Clostridia; order Lachnospirales; family Lachnospiraceae; genus Pararoseburia; species Pararoseburia lenta. The sequence continues at coordinate 277,663 of NZ_JACOPG010000003.1, read as the reverse complement.
ATGTCGATACTATATTCACAATATATAAAACCAACATGATATACACATAGATATTTGCGCTATACAAAGACATCCAACCATAGCGTCCCACGAAAGAGTTAAACATGGTCGGGAACAATCCATCATCAATTGCCGTCAAAGTCTGCAAATAAGTGTAGCCCTGCTGCTTCAAGGATTGCATTTCGACGATTTCCTGTGACTGATGTTTTAGGTGTTCTGCTCGATACAAATAGCCCTTTCCCTCCGGATATCTCCACAGGTCAATTCCCGCTCGTATCGCATAAAAGCCAAAGACCATTCCCAAAATCATCATATACTTTAAGAATAACTGCTTCTTGTTCTCCGCATCCCACAATTTAAACAATAAAACCACAAAGGCAAACAGAAGGATGATCAGATAATTTTTCTTTCCCATTAAGGTTTGCGCACAGAGGAAGGCATACAAAAACATCCCGCCAAATTGTCTCCACGAAAAACCTTCTTTCCACACACCGGCGATCAGACCGTCTTCGCGAATGGCTTCTGTCACAACAAAAAATCCGATAAAAATATCCCAGGCATCCGACGTGGCATAGGAAAACAGATACCATAACTGCGGCGTTGCAAACAAGAATGCAAACATCCATTTGTCTTTGCGCCCTTTTATAAGAATCCAGGCAACCAAAAGAACCAGCAGCAACACATTAAACATCCGATAGTAGGCTGAAATATGAAAAATATTTTTACCAATCCATCCAAACTTCCCGGCTAAAATATAATAAAAACTCCGTTCCGCCAATCGGATTGTGCCATAATTGGAATAAGCATTTTGTAGAGATATATCATCAAAATCCGGTAATCCCCAATGGGTCAGATAGTAGTCAACACTACCTCTCGTCTCATCTTCATCCGGATGTCCATAGGTGATGCTAAATAAGGACATGACAAAAACAGCAATAACAATAGCAATGCTAAGCCAAGAAAAGAGTTTATAGACACGGTCACTCTTTTCTGGCTTTAACCAAATCTCCAGACCTGCCAATAAGAAAAGACTAACAATAAATAGTGCCAACAGACCTATTTTACACCAGCGGTCAGATTGTAAACGTGCCATAAAATCAGGTGCATTATTCTGATCCAACACCAGATAAGGATCACCCGAGGTCGGTGTGATCCAGACATGATCGTCCTCTACCTGTAGGCTACAATTCTGCCAGAGGGCACTTCTTGCCAAATCTGCCCCAGAGATTGTATAAGTCGCAAACATCCCACTGCGCACCTGGATCCTTGCAATGCCAATCTCTTCATCGCTGGCTGAAAAATCCACGCGCACGCTCTGCAATCCTTGTCCTTCATTTTTGTAAGGGAACACCGCTAAACGTTTGAATACAGAATAAAAGGAGGATTTTTCCTCGCTGTAACCACTCCCGGTGTCCCAAAAGGTCTGCGCCATCTCACCCTGATAACTGCTACTATTGTTGCCATAATAATAGACTTCCAATTGGTTTGAAAAATCCATGCACTTTAGAAAGCCAGCAAAAATAAGAATCAGCATAAGCAAAATACATATGTTTTTTGCCAATATTCGGTTTTGTATTTTCTTATCTGTTACATTACATGCATCCATATCATGAAATCGTCTCCTATATTGACATTGTCTATCGGCTGATCAACGTTCCAGCCCGCCGGGCAGGTACATATATTGTAAAGCGGTATCAACGTATACGCACCATCGATCACAACTAAATTCTTATCTGCGATCAAGCCTTCATCATAACGGCAGAAAGCAGAATAGGATTTCAAATACTCATTCAAGCAAACAGCATGCCACGGTTGTCCTAATCCTTCCACTGTCCGTGTCAAATCTTCGTTGATATTTTCCTTATTTGTTACTGTTATAATACTGCTTCCCATACCCTGATATAAAACGATTGTTCCCAGTACCAGATAGATCAAGGCGCTGCGTCTTTCTTCCTTGGTCGCCTGCATATCATTGCCATTCATCAATGCGCATATTCCCACCGGTAATAAAATCAGGAAATGAACCATGGATGTACTGCAAGATGCTAAAATAAACATAATGAGATAGCCTAAACCTGTGACAATAACGGTTGCTGCCAACATGACCTTCTCTCTATCCATATGTGAAAAAAAGAGCAACAACCACAATACGAACATCCCATAGAACATACTGACCTGAATCAAACTCACCGGAACGGTTCGCATAAAACGCAAAATATTCTTTCCTGACAGATCATGCCCCGCTTGGGTCAACTCTTCCAATTTTTCAAAGGCGCTCCATTCAGAAGTAATATAATGACCATCTACCAGTATATTATATTGATATTCCTGTAATTCTAATTTTTCCCCCAGATCTGCCCGATAGGTCGGTGCTCTAAACATTCCCACCTGTTCCACAGCACTTCTGTACTGGTTTACCTGCGCCCAATCATCCGTTTTCTGATATTCCCTATAGTCCAGTGCCTGCAAAATGACAAGCAGAACCAATGCACTGACAAATGGCATCCATAATTCTTTGCCCAGTTCTTTATCAATTTTCACCTTTCTAACAAGCATATACAGAATAATATATACGATCGTCAGGCTTCCGCTTAATAACAAGGCTTTCCAACTGATTAAGCCTGCCAACAATAATGCCACCCCAATATAAAAATGCTGCAGCCAGCGTTTCTGAGTAAATTCTCCTACAAGTATTCCCCAGCACACATATAAAGCACTCACACTTAATATTGCAGCCGTTTTCATGTAACTTGGGCAAATATAACATTCATACCCTATAAACAAAGCAAAGATCAGAAAGGTCAGGTTTGCAATTCGTGAAAAATTTCTTTTCAAAAATAGTTGCCCTATTTTCCAGAGTGACATGAATGTGAGCACATACTGAAATACGGTATACCAATTTACACCTGTCATAAACTCGCAAAGCAACTTCAAGAAACGCCCCACATATATATTGCTAAATACGATCATTCCCGTAGACCAAGCCCCACTAATATTAAATAGTTGTGCCTGCATCATCACATCCATATCATATTCATAATGTGGTGCCCCAATCAATAACACGACAACAAGGGCAAGCACATTTAGTAACAATGATCTTGCCTGCGGCTTGCTGTATAATTGTTTTGCTTTATTTATTATTAACTCTTTTTTCATAATATTTCTCACAATATCCCGTATCGTGTTATTCAACACGTACTATTTCCGATTTTATAGAACTACAGTCTTGATGTAATAAACCTGATCATGATATTTATAGTAATAATTTACAGTCATACCATTTATATAGTCTGCATCTAAAAGGTATTTTGAGTATCTATATTTTGAATTTTTATCATATTCATCGTTTGTGTACTGCGTCATCTGATATATCCGGCTTGTTCCATCAGCATATTGTATCTCTGCATATCCTTCGCCCAAATAGGATTTTTCTCCTTGTAAGTATGCCTCTAACATCAGTTTACAGGTCTGATCGTTTATCTCATATGACTCCTTACTTTTCAATTCTTCTGAGTTATAAACCATATTCTCGGTATTTAAATCAAATTGGTCTGTCTTAATTTTATAAACTGCCCGTCCATCTATTTTTTTTACCAAACAAGCATGTGCCCCCATATTATAATGCCTTTGTATATATGCTACTGTTGCATCTATCATATTTTCTCCAACAATATACACTTGTTCATTATCTATACATTGCTCATACGGATTTACAATAAAAAAATTGTTCATTGCTTCCGCATCCCACGGAATATAGGTTGTCGTTCCTCCCATCGCCATCGTATGCTTTTTCTTTGCTATTTTTCCTGAGCGATACCATATGTCGTTTATGATTTCATCTTTTGATCCATTAACCAAGTTGCAATATAAATGTTCATCATCTGCCATCATCCCTGCGGAATAATCACTGTCTTCATTGTCATATTGAATATATTCGTACGAATTCGCGATATAAGTTGTAATAAGCACACTGCAAATTGTTATAAGACCAATACATTTCTCTTTTGAACAATTTTCACAATTTTTTATAACCACCAAAAGATTGACACATACTATTGCAAATGCAACTGATATATCCACCCTCTGTTGCAGGTAGCGATTCAAAATAGCATAAAGATACCACTGGATGAGAATAAAATTTAATATTTGTGCTCCCAGAAAATACTTTTCTTTTCCTTTAATAAGGACCAGCATTAAAAAAGAAATTAGGAACAATGGCATCCATCCATATTTGGTATATCCTGTAGTAAGTACTCGGACAAAATCTTTTTTGTCTACCATTTGCTCTTTGGTATCCTGCTGCAAAGCAACCAACTTACTTATCGATTCCACATTGAAGATCTGCGGGTCTGCAAAATTCCAGTTACTATAGTATTGCACATCCTCCTTTTGCATGCCTAACTGCTTATATACCTCTTGATTTTCTTCATAGTCAGGAAATCCATGATCCAACAACTGTCCTCGCACAGAATTATATTCTGTATAATCTTGCCATTCCGGAGTTGAATAACTATGAGTGTCTATCTGCTTTAATCCCCAAAACAAAAAAAGTGCTGTTATAGCCAAACAACAAGCGCCAATAATTTTTTTGATATTTTTTTGTGTCAGCAGATAAATGAAACATATACAGATCAAAGGTAGCATCGCCCAAATAATCATAAAAAAACATGATCTTCTATACATAATGCCCATAGTCAATTGCATGAATGCAACTGCAATCTCTATTATGTTGATTTCATTGCTCATCAGGTTATCCACAACCAGTAAAATTCCCGCTACCAAAAGTATGCCAGCTACTTTTGTAAATTGTAGTTGTGTATAGAAAAAGTAAGAAAAACCTGCACCAACAAAAAGAACTATGATTTTTTTAATGGCGTTCTTATTTATGTTTCGTAATAATACATACTCGATAAAAACATTGGCAAAAAAAATGCTCACGACTTCTAAAAGTGGATACCACGGAATTACCGCAGATATGTTCCATAAAAACTTCAACAAATAACCTATAACAATATTGATATAAATTAAATGTTCCTCTCCCATATTAGCAATGGTTGCCATTGACAAATCATCATTTGTTTCATATCGAATCTGAAAACACAAGAGGATAATACTGAGGAAGCAGACATTATATAGTAACGACACAATGAGACTTTTTCTATTTTCTTCTGGGCAATTCTTTCTTCCTTGTTTCTCCCAAACAGAATTATTTATGGTGAAACCACTTGCTATTATCTTTCTATTTAAACATTTTCCCATATACTTAAGACCTTTTGATTGCACTGCACCGATTTGTCAATACACCTGCATATCTTTGATAAAAGTTTTATCGTCCCACATCATATATCTCTGTTATCAGTTTTTCCCATATACCAGCCTCATTTAAAAAATGTTCAATTATATCTCGTACTGCACCTTCCCCACCTTTAACAGGGCTAACATAATCCGCTATATTTTTAATCTCCTGGCAACTATTACATGGACAAGCAATAAATCCACACAATTGCATTGGCGCCAGATCATTTAAATCATCCCCTATATATCCAATATTTTCTCCGTTAAGATGATGTTTTTCTATAAATTCTGTTAGAAACTCCTTTTTGTTTCTAACATTCTGATACAGATAATCAACTTTCAACTCCTCCATTCGCCGCTGGGTTGCCGCACACTCTCTCCCCGTCAAAACCATTATTTCTATTCCCGATTTTTTTGCTGCAAAAAATCCAGCTGCATCCTTGGTGCAGAACTTTTTCAATTCATTTCCGTTTTGATCATAATAAATCCCCGCATCAGTCATCGTTCCATCAACATCTATGACTAATAATTGGATTTTTTCTCCTTTACTCATAAAGCGACCTCGTTATAAAATTAATTTTCATTCCAATTCGGTGAATGGCATTGTGCACTGCCACGTTATAATTTCCTGATCTCTCTGCTGTACTTCTCAAAGACGTCTTGTAGTAATTGCGTTCTCCTTCTACATAGCCATCTGCTCCCGCTACGGCAATTTCTGATATTCCTATATCCTTTAACAATTTGATTAACATAACCATACTATTACATCCTTGATCAAACGAACTCGAAAGGGCATTATAATTTAATTTAATCGCCTTTTTATCCGTTTCAATATTAGATGTTATGATAAGGTTTGCCGCAGTATCTGCTGCCTGTGAAAAACGTTTTGAATTACTAAAGAAAATATAATCCGCTTCAAAATCTTCCGGCACAAAGTTGACTGCTATCGTTACCACTTGTTCCTTTGTAATATAATCGCTTATATAATTCTTTTCAGAGCGAATAGAACTTCCCGGTGCCAATACCAAAATCTTTTTTTCCCTCAAAATATGCTGTAAATATTGGAAATCCTCTTTATCATCAATTACTTGATTTTTATATTCATTATATTTTAACTCAGCATAATCTTCATCAAATGCGGTAGCCTTACTTCTATCATAGCCAGCAAGAATGTGATCCATATCTCTATGTGTCAAGTCTCCCTTTTGTAAGTAGTATTCTGCATAATTACGATGAACATTAAATCTCGCTGACAAAAAATAAGCCGGTGTATAGCCCCATTCTGTCTTACCTTTTATCGGTGCAATATACTCTTGTATGGCATCTAGTAAAAAGTCAATATCATATACCTTATCCATATACTCATTACAATAATCTGCAATCAGTTCTATCGGCAGATTTCCCGGTATTCTTCCCATCCCCATCAAACTTCCATCAATGGCAACCGGTCTTGCCAAATGCTTATCAACAAATTTTTGCGCCAAACTACAACTAAGTGCCATATTTTCATGTAAATGAAGCGCTACACGAATATTTTTGTCCAGATTATTATCGACCAAACTTACTATTCTATCTAAGTCTCTTCTTTTCATGCTTCCAAACGTATCAACGATTGAAAACTGATAAGGCTGGATTTTATTAACCTGTTCAATAATCCATAATATCTTTTCATCTGTATATCCCATAATATTAATTGGATTGATTGACAGTTTATACCCCTTATCTTTGACCGTTTGTGCAAATCCCATGCCTTCTACGATATCATAATCATGAGCCGTTACACGAATCATTTCAATTCCCGTTCCAGAATACTCACTCAGTTTATTGATGTCATAATTACTTTGCATCGCCATGGCTGTATATACAGTATTACCCGGATTTTTAGGCAACAGCCTATTTAATTCTTCAATAGTATTGCACACTGTAACATCTTCATCATAATTGTCCACATTTCGTAAGATGCCAACCTCCACGAAGTCCATCTTCGCCTTTGTCAAAAAACGAATGATTGCCCTTGCCTGATGATATCCCCAGTGCCAATCATTAATATATCCTCCATCCCGGAGCGTACAATCTAATAACTTTAAATCATTATGCATCATATGCTTCTCTCTCACTAATTATTGTTCTAACTAATTCCAAATCTTTCGGGGTGTCTACTGATACAGTTTTATATGTTGATTGTATAGCCTTTACTGTGATTCCATTTTCTACAAACCGCATCAGATCATTTTCTTCTGCAATTTCCAAAACCGATTTGGCAGTTTCGTCATAAAATTGTAATGCTTTCTTTGAAAAAAGTTGTATACCAGTCACTTTTTCATAATCAAAATCTAATGTTCCCTTTGGATATGGAATTGGACTACGAGAGATCATTAAAACATCTCGCTTAGCATTTGTAACACATTTTTGGTTACTAAAATCAATGACTTCAGATGGTTTATCAATTATGTTAGTCAATACCGCCACATAATACTCCTTTAACTTCTCAGGAATAATTAATGAGAAACTTTCATAATTGATCAATGGCTCATCCCCCATCAACATCAAATATAGATCCGCATCAATCATCGTTGATACTTCATACAAACGTGATGTCGGTGTATCATGATCATTTCTCGTCATAACTACATTGATATGCCACTTTTCGCATTCTTTATATATCCTCTCGTCATCTGTAGCAACAACAACGTCGTAAAGATCCTTACTCTTGATGGCAGCCTGATATACCCACCAAATCATTGGTTTTCCGCAAATATCAGCCAATGGTTTCCCCGGCATTCTTCCTGATGCATATCGAGCCGGGATTACTCCTAATACTTTCATATTTATCCTCCTTACCTCTATAAATTAATGACCTCATAGAAATTTTGTGCAAACGTCTCTCCAAATTCCACTACTTCGTTATCAGTAAGTGGTTTATAATTTGAATTGCTACTCAAACTGTCCTCATATAACCCTGCAAACGTAATAATCTTGCATTTCAAATTATACGCTTTCATATACATGATAATCGCACTTGGCGTTACCATTAAAATATCTTTCCCCTTCAAATACGATAATAATGCCTCCGCCGGGATTGCATTATCAATTTCCTGCACATTGATCTTTTCTGAGAATTCATATTTGCCGCACTCGCGTGGATGCTTCTTTAAGATAATATTGCTATATTTCTTGTTAATATAATCCTCTAATTTTTTTTGATATTTGTCCGTCTCCGGCACATAATCTTCTAATGGTCGGGTAAATAACACAGCATCAGCCGCATCTAAATCATAATTTTCAAGCGCCGGATACATCCTTCTTAAGATTTCTTGAAACAGTTTCCAATCTGTTCCCTGTTCTGCATATAATTGCCGCATTTCTTTATATTTTCTATATTTCATTTTATCAGGCTGGCTGCAATATTTAATGCAGAACCTATCTGCATCAAAAGCAAACCATCCCGGACTACAATATCCCATCCTAGCCAAAATGAAGCCCTGCCACATATATGTCGAAAATAATTTTGTTTTAGGTATCCATCTAGGACGGATGCTATAGTCATTTATACCATCTTCCAATATAACGACTTCCTTCTCCTCGCCCAGTACAACACACGCCCCAGATATGATGCCCACATCTGCAATGACAACAATTTCATCATATTCCGACAAATCCACGTATTGGTTTAGCATTTTTTTACAAAAATCCTTTTGTTTTCCCAATATACAATTCACAAACATCTGAGCAACGATTACACATTTTTTCTTTGCTTCCATGACCGAAAAATCATTATCGCTCCGATAAACATGTTCAAAGATTCCAGTGTCTTCACAGAATGAATGCATATATTCCCCTCTTCCTCCATTGGGTAAACTTAATGCATCCCACTTTTTCTGTTTTCCATGATTACAATAATACCACACAAATTGATATAAATTATGCGGGTCATATATTACCGCCAAGCCCTTACTCATTTTATGCCTCTCTATTGCCCAAAAAACTTTTCCACTCTCTTTTGTAGCGCAACATATATATTACGAACATAACAAATAATACGATTAAAACAACATAACGTCCCAGTATATGATTTACCAACAATGAATAAATCGTTGCAATAACAATCAAGTACGCTATAAAACTAGCAAAAAATCTGTTCGCATACAATCTTTTTGCCTGCATATTTGCAATCATTTTCGTTATAGCAAAAATCACTCCATATGCAACAACGGTTGTATAACATGCCGCCACTGCACCAAATCGCGGGATTAACAGTACATTTAATATAATATTAATGATCGCCCCACCCAACACACTTGCTGACAACCATAGATTTTTTTTATAAAATAACAATATTTCTGTGTAAAATCGATACAGCACCATCATACAGGCGCTTAATACAAACGGAACAATATATTCATATTTCCAATAGTCTCTCGGGGCAATGATTCTTACTATTTCTGGTCCTGCCAAAATCAAGACACTTGCCAGAATAGCAATTATGACCAAATACCATTTTTGCAAAATGTACGTCTCAGATGTATCGTTCTTGTCTAATTTTCTAAATATCCATGCCTGACGCACTGGTGCTACCGCTTGGTCAACAGCCATCAAAGCGTACCCCAAATAGTAAATAACCGAATAAACCGCCGTTTCCTCTGCACCACAAAGATTGGTAATCATTACCTTATCACATTGTTGCATCAACATATATGATATTGACATGATAATTGTGGGCAATGCAATTCCTAAAGCATACTTCCAATAATCTAGGACTATAAGTTTGCCTTCACACTTCATGATTTCGATATATGCTATGGCTGCTATTACTCCAACGCCCAACACACTTCCAATAATCCTTGCTTCATATGACATATCAGGAAACACTAAAACAAAAATTAAGGCTACTAAAAATTGCAATGCATACGGTAATGCCAAAAGCCATTTTTTAGTCTTATAGTCGTTTTCCATATTGGCAGAATACATCCGATAATTAATCAGGAAAAAACCATAAGAATGCAACGCCCCCATGATGACCGTAAAACTTGAGAATTGGTGCGTTACTGCACAGCCAACTATCAAGGCGATCAGCAACATAATAACCATAATAATGGTAGATAAAATCAATACCGATTTTCGAAATTCCTTAATTTCATTCTTTTTATCTATATACGCATTATTTAAGGCATAGAAAAGGTTTGCTCCTATCAGCACCGTAAAAATTGAAACATATGCATAATAGGTACTGTAATTCCCGTAATCAGCCTGACTCATCAAGCGAGTAAAAACAATAATCCCCAGAAATGTCATGCCTTGACCAATAACAGTCGCTATAAAATACACCACAGATGCCTTTACGAATGGATTGATCTTTTTTTCTCTCAATATCTAAACCTTTCTATTACTTCAAACACTGTATTAGTCGATGTATCGACTCGAAAAATACTCTCTAAACGTATATGGGTTATCCTCTAAATCCTCTGGCAATTTTTCAGCAATATCGCACAGTTTCTTATAATCCATATCTCGTTGATCCACCTCACTATATGCTAAAATAAGTCGCAGTGGGTCTACATTCTTCTCATTACAACACTTGTAAATATCCTTAATATAACTGGAATGAAAGCCTGCGTATCCACAAATCAAATCCAGCGGATTTTGTACCTTGCCATCCGTAATATCTCGCAGTGAAACATAACCATATTCCAATAAGCGCGGGATATCTACGTCAAGATCATATCCTTTTTTCTTCAATGCCATTATCGTCATTTCTGTAGATGCATTTCCCAAACTCCGTCCCAGTCCCTGCATAGACGTATCGATCATATCGAATCCAAGATCTGCACAATATATACTATTTGAGACAGCAAGCCCTAAATTATTATGCCCGTGAAATCCCAATTTCACATTTGTTAATTTTCTTGTTTCCTCATAATAGCGTCTCAATTCATCCGGCAGCATACTGCCCGCCGAATCTACGATATACACACATTCAGCCCCTTGCTCGTGTGCCCACAATGCATTTTTTGCAAATTCTTCCGGCGATACAATATATGTCTTCATATAATTGACCATTATTATCAAGCCCAGGTTTTTTGCATGCTTGATAAATTCGCCTGCTTGTTCCGGCATATTTGCATTAACACCGATACGTACGAAATCGCACCCACCTTGCCTTGCCATATCCAAATCTTCCAGACGCGCTATACCCGGAATACAGAAAAATCCTATTTTTGATTTTCCTACAACTGACTTTGCTGCTTTTAAATACTCTTCATCCGAATGCAAAGCATAGCCATGTTCCTGAGAACTTGCATTCAGTCCCTGTCCATGCCCTATTTCTATATATTCAATATTTAATTTTTCTAATCTTGAACAAATATGCTCAACATCTTTACACGTAAATCGAAAATCAACTGCATAACTGCCATCGCGGATTGTTGTATCAAGTATTTTCATAATTTCTAAATTAATGACTCCACTACAGAAATAATATAGCGGATATCCTCCTCATCATATCTTTGATCTACAGGAAGAAATATTGTATTCTTCGTCAGATCATACTCCCATGTTTCTTTATATTTTTCATCGCCGCATTGATCCCATAAAGTTGGCACAAAAATTTTATTCTCAATCAATTCCTTTTTTATGTTTTTTCCTATGTTTAATGGATAAATATAGGGTATACTCTCTGGCTCAACGGAAATACGATTGATTTTTCTAAATCTCTCCTCATATACCTGTGCATTCATTCGCCGTCGTTGCTTTACACTTTCATAATCAATACTCTGCATGATTGCATCCGCCAAAAGAGACATTCCTTCATATCGTTCTGCAATATATTGATCCATCTTCTTTTTTCCCTGATAACAGGCATTGGTTCCTTCTTCCAGACAAGTCAATAAATATCCCGCTTGCTTGGCATTACACACAAGGCGTGGCTGACTAGCAATAACAGCGTTTGTTATAAGATAAGCCCCATCCGGAACACCAAAAAACTTTCTACATGAATATATATAATTGTCTCCTACATTGGGTTTGTGATAAAAGGAATGACAATTATCAACAATATAATGCTGCTCTGGATGCTCACTGATATACGTATCTACCTTGGTATCCATTACTCCAAAATAATCAACAATGTAAATCCAGTCTTCTTCCTCGGCTCGTTCTATGATCGGAAGTAGATTATCATCTATTGAGTAATACTCAACCTCCAAGTCATGCCTTTCAATTTCCCTACATACATTTGGGCATAAGTAAAAAGGAACGAATATTTTCTGTATATGTTCCTTTTCTATCAATATATCAATTCCTACTTTTGCCGAGTTATATTTCAGCAAATTATATTTATCTTCCGAATAATACGCTTGTCCTTGTTTTAATTCTAATGGTTGAAATCCACCATATGAACTATGCTTTCTTTTCACCATCTACTTCCTCTTCGAAATTAATCTTATCTCTGATAACATATTGTGGTGCCTGATTAAGCGCTATATATGTCTGCCCTATATACTCGCCAAATATTCCCAACATGACAAACAAAATACCAAATAGTATTAAAATCACAGCCATCATTGAACTATAACCAGCACTTATCGCCGGATCAATTAATTTGCGAACAATCGTCACTATGCCGCAAATCAGCCCCATAAATCCTACAAATAAGCCCAAAAACATCGTAACTCGTAATGGTTTCGCCGAAAAAGTTGTAAAGCCATTTAAGAAAAGTTCTACCATCTTTTTTAGGTTATATCCTGATTTGCCTCGAAGGCGTTCATTTTTCTTCACATCAACATTGCATACATTTCTTGTACTTCTCAGGATTAAACCGCCCAAATAAGGATGTGAGTTAGGATACTTGCACATCTCATCCACTACAAATCTCTTTACCAGCCAAAAGGTTGTTAAAACAACCCCCTTCGGTTTATCAATAAGCCAGGATTGCATACTTTCATTCATGAACGTTCCAAATTTTCTGAACCAAGAACGCTTTTCATGTTCAATAAACCTTGCTTCGACCGCATCATATCCTTCATCAATTTTTTCAAACAAACGCGGTAATTCTGAAAATGGCGTCTGCCCATCATCATCACCGCACACCACGTAGTCACCTTTAGCGTGATTTAATGCTGCCATTACAGCCGACGGTTGTCCAAAATTGCGTGCAAGATTGATGCCTTTAACATGTGTATTTCCAGTAGCAATCTCACATATTTTTGGGTAGGTTGTCCCATTTGGCGAGCAATCATTTACCAGAATAATCTCATATTCATATTGTGATAATTTCTGGCACATAACATCTTCTATTTGAGATACAACATCCTCTAAGGTATTTGTAGAATTGTAACACGGGATCACAAAACTCACTAATTCTCTTTTCACCCTTTTTGCTCCTCAAAAGTCACATATACATTATTCAAAATGTCTTGTGCTAATTTCTGTGCTTCATCATAGGAATCTGCCCCTACAATGAAATGCCCCGGTCTCAATCGTCCATACTTTGGATTCTCTAATCGATCTCCTTCATGGATCTCCAACTGATAATCAAGGACGTTCGCATGTTGTGCTAAATATTCTTTCCCATGTATTTTCTGTACAATTCCCTCTCCAAAATCAAAGAAGCGCATAACAACACATCGCTGTTCTGGCAAATGTAACTGATCCAGTGCCTTCTGATCAACACTCTGCCCCAATGCTTCTTTTATCAGATACTCATAATTATCAACGCCTGACATATATGGTACGATTTTCCCTGAAAGGTTGCTTCCGCCTCCCCTTGCGCCAGCCTCTATCAAATAAAACTTACCTTTATAAAATTTGTATTCTGAATGAGTCAATCCCATCGGCAGACCAATGCTTTCAACCAGTGCCTTATTCGTGTTCCGTAATAATTCATAATCATATACCGGATGACTATATGTATATGTCTGTACTTTAGAAACATTCGGATTTTCTTTATACATTTCCTTTATTGAAATACATAAAGGATAATGTGTTCCATTCACTACAAGTCCATCAATGGTAAACTCATCTCCGCCAATATATTCCTCAGCAAGAATTTCTTTTCGTCGATTTGAATATGACATTGTATCATCAAATTTATCTCTCAATTTTTTTTCGTCTGTAATTGTATAGACACCTCGACTAGATTGGCTGTCAATTGGCTTTATGATAATTTTCTTGTGTTTGTTCAGCATTTCTAATGCATCATCCAGCGTTTTACAAATTTTAAAATCCGGCACTGGCAGACCTGCTTCTTTGCATCTCTGACGCATCAGTGTTTTATCTGTAAAAATATCTGCCTTGTCTGTACCGATGCCTCGTAAGCCCATTTTTTCATTTACATAAGCAACGGTTGGTACTGCTATATCACTCTGATCAGAGATCACCGCATCCGGCTGATATTTCTGCGCAATTTGAAGATTTTTTTCCTTATCTAACACATTTGCCACTTCACATGCATCCGCATAAGGAAAGGCTGGTGAATCCTCGTATAAATTAGAGCAAATAACATAATGCCCCATCTGTTTTGCCTTTTTGATAAGTTCAATTTGCCAATCTCCACCGGCTATAACCATAATTTTACTCATATAATTCCTCTCAGTTCTGATAAAATGCAGATATCAACTCAATCACTTTATCTATTTCATTCTCTTTCAAGCCATAATACATTGGTAACCTCATAAGTCTTTCACTTTCCTTGGTCGTGTACTTATCTTGTCCCACAAATTGACCAAACTTTCTGCCTGCCGGTGCACTGTGCAGCGGAATATAATGGAACACTGCTCCAACGCCATGGTTTTTTAAATACTCGATCAGTTTTGTTCTCTCTTCCAAGTCCTTCGCCTTAATATAAAACATATGTGCATTATGTATACATTCCTCCGGAACATATGGTAACTCAATATATCCCGCCTCTGCCAACGGCTTCAGCATTTCATAATACTGATTCCAACTGTTCATGCGATCATCATAAATTTCCTGCGCCTTCTCCAACTGCGCCCAGAGATATGCTGCATTGAGTTCACTTGGCAGATAAGACGAGCCTGCATCTACCCATGTATATTTATCAATCTGCCCACGGAAGAACTTGCTTCGGTTCGTTCCTTTTTCACGTACAATTTCTGCTCGGTCTATATAATCTGGATTTTTGATTAATAAAAGTCCACCTTCACCCATGCTATAATTCTTTGTTTCATGGAAACTATAACATCCAAAATCACCAATCGTCCCAAGAGCTTTCCCTTTATATGTACTCATGACACCTTGCGCTGCATCTTCTATAACCAACAAATTATGTCTACGCGCGATATCCATGATCGTATCCATCTCACAGGAAACTCCCGCATAATGAACCGGCACAATTGCCCTTGTCTTTTTGGTAATCGCATCCTCGATCAATTTTTCATCTATATTCATTGTATCCGGTCGGATATCTACAAATTTCACTCTAGCGCCACGCAAAACAAAGGCGTCTGCTGTCGATACAAAAGTATACGACGGCATGATGACTTCATCCCCCGGCTGAATATCTGCCAGAATCGCTGCCATCTCCGTCGCATGTGTACAAGAAGTCGTCAGTAACGCCTTTTCTGTTCCTGTAGTATCTTCAAACCACTTTGCACATCTTTTGCAAAAAGGTCCATCACCGCATATTTTATGATTGCCAATCGCCTCGGCAATATATTTTTCTTCGTCTCCCACATGAGGCGGTACATTAAAATTAATCATAATTTTCTCTCTTTCAGGGTAAACTGACCTCATTGAAAACCAATAAGGTCATATCTACTATACTATTATTGTCGTATTTTGTCTAGTTTGAAAAAATCAGCTAACAATGGAGTTTCCATGATGTCTGATTTCCCTTTTCTAATGTAATATTCACAAAAAATAAAGAGTGCCATATCATTATGGACACACCCTATAAAAACTATCGCTTTTCAATTGTGCTTATATTATAGCATTCTCTTTCAAATTATCAACAATTTTTCGTATAAAATCATATTGTTTATGAATTACATAGCATTTCCACAATTTCTCTTTTCTGCTCCATTCTGGGATGTACGTAGCGATCCATGGTGATTTTGATAGAACTATGCCCAAGTATTTCACTGACGCATTTATAATCACCGCCATTTTCAACACACCTTGTAGCAAATGTGTGTCTGAGGCAGTGGAAATTACGGTAGGGAATTTCTAGCCTATTCAAAATCTTTTCATATATAGAAGGTACTCTTATCTACACAGACCCAATTGATGAACTGTTTCATTGTGATATTGGGGAACTACCATACCGTTCCTTACGTTTCAAATGGCTACTTTCGCTATCTTGCATCACACTTCTTTTTCTCATAATTTATCACCAATATATTTTTGGTGATAAATTATTTATGTTTACAGACATAGGATTTGATACGATTTCCATTATTCATCCCTTTGCAGCCGCAGCCGCAGATAGCCATATCGGAAGCCTGAATGACTATTCCTTTCAATCGGGACTGGGTGGTGGTTTATACACTCTGCTGATTTCCTATCTCAATCCAGCGCAAATATTGACCTATATTGTGCCATCAGCCCTGCTTCCCTATACATATATACTGAGTATGTATATTTCCACTATGCTTGCAGGTATTTACGGTTATCGCATTGGTAACGATTATACTGGGGCATACAATTACTATGAAGGTACAATCCTCTGGTGCTCCCTTCTGTCGATCATGATGCTGATTTTCTGTCTGTTCTTTCGGGGGAACCATAAAAAACGCATCATTTTTTTGCTATGCACTTTAACGCTGCTCTTTCCGATCGTCACAAAACTCTTTACGTTTGATGCAACCAAGCAGCGCTGGACTTTTGTCTATATCATAGCGCTAATCTGCCTATGTATTTACACATTAGATGATATTACAGAATATGTCGACCATATTCCTCTCAAACGCTGGCTGCTCATCAGCGATGTGATTATTTTACTTTTACTTGCACTTGTATTCGGATTTTCCGTGACCGGACAGATAGCGATTAGCAAACGCGCTTGTGTAAAGGTAATCTTTATCCTATTTTTGTACAATATGGTTTTTATCGCAATGGTCAAGAAAAGCCGGCAATTTGCAGCCCTCAGTTTATTGCTCGTGGTCTGCCTTGATATTGCACTAGAGACTTATCCGATTGCTAATACCAGAACCGCCATTATCAAGGAGAACTATGAAACATCTCTGTATAATGACGGGACAAAAGAGGCTGCTGCTGACATACAAAGTAAAGACCTCGGGCTCTACCGTATCACCATGCACTTTCCCATGACGGTTACGATAAGCTGAGTCCTGAACAGAAAGCATATGCTATGACTTCCGGCTTTTATCTGACAAAGTCTGAAAATGAGTCTGAGTTGCTCTCACAATATGCTACCATTGACACGTCTTCCCTTTGTGTAGAACAAGCCAATCTCGCATTGGAACAACTGCAAAAAGAATCCTTATATGATATATCCTATGTCGACCATGAACTAAGCGGAAAGATTAATAATACCGAGATAGCCGATGCCATGTTATGCCTCCCTATCTTTTATGATAATCGTTGGTCTACCTATATCGATGGGCAAAAAGTCACAGCATACAATATTAACGGTGGTTTGACAGGCATAAGCATCAGCCCCGGTGAGCATGATGTACGTTTGGCCTACAGTGACCCTATGATATATGTCAGCATCTGCATCAGCGGGCTTGCGCTCATGGGCATGGCTCTTTATCTTCTGCTATACCGCAAACGCAATTTTTCACGCAACGAACGCCAAAAACTGTACCGCTGCACAGCCGTTATTCTTATCCCTTGTATGATACTGGTGATTCTGCTTTATGAGCGACATACCGGGGAAGATAACAGTATTCGAAAGCGTCTTGCTTCCGGAGAAACGATCATCACACAATATGGCTATGACAGCACCACTGCAACGCAATTTAGTTTTTGGACGGTTGAAACAGCAGACTCCTTTTCCATCATTGACGGCGGTATACCAGCTATGGCTGACCTTGTTCGCACAGTTATAAAGGAACATAATAACCATGTGGATAATTGGATTATTACGCACCCACACACAGATCATATGGGAGCCTTTAATCGTATCATGCAGGATGACGCCGTCTCGATCACAATCGACCATCTGTATACAGTGGAATTTCCATTAGAAGTTTATGAACAGATTGCACGTGATGTTGACGATATTGACACCTACTATACTTTTTTAGATACCACGCAAACACTGAAGGATAAGAATATATTATCTGTCGAATATCTACACGAGGGAGACACCCTGCATCTGGGAGACAGCCAGTTGAAGGTATATAGCGAATACACGCCTGAGATTATAGAACGAAATCTTGATTTGCCGAACAGTAGTTCTCTCATTTTCAAAATATCCGGGAAAAAACAAAGTATGTTATTTTTTGCTGATTTTGAAGATGCCGAATTGGCTGACAAACTGTATGAAAAATACGGACACGAACTGGACGCCCTACACCGAAAACCTATCCCAATACTCCTGAAAATCCACTCTTTTATATAATGTATACAATCTATCCTGACTCAGTTCATCATACAATTTTTGAAAGTTTTGAGCAAGATATAGTATATAGTAATGTATATCAGCATATCTCATCTCTCTTCCACGCCTCTGCTTTTGTTTTCAATGGTATCAAAAGCATCAATTTCGAAATGACAAAATCTCTACAGAAGCAAAAGATTATCTCGCTTTCAATGGTACAATTTGAGTTTTGGTTTTAATTGTCGTTTGATTATTATTCCAACTCGCATAAATAAGGACAGGTTGTTTATATTCGTATAACTGTTTTCTCATTTCTTTAAATAAATCTTTTGTTTCAAAATAAACTAAAAGCATAAAATGATTTCCTTCATACGGAAAGCGGAACCTTATAAAATTCTTCTCTGAATCATAACTATAATAAGAACACTCAACAAGTTTGATGCCCGAAATATACTTGGTATATAGGTAAGAAGTTTTTCGTCCCGCGAGAATATATTTGACCATAATTCCATTAATTTTATCATCATCATCATTCTCAATACATATCGCATACAATTGGCGTATTGTATGTATATATAATTGTCGCTTCTCTTCATCTGCAGATCGCGCCACACTGTATATAGATCTTTTTTTCACAAATCCTCGTCTGCCTTCTGATTTTTGTATATTATTCAATAATGATTCTGGCGAGAAATCTGATGTGTCATAATTTTCTTTATCTCCTGTATCCGTCAAAACCACATTATACCAGCATCTCTCCACATGATCGCTACTAGGAAGTTTGACGAAATGTGTTCTTATCTTGTTGGAGTTGAATGCTGATACTGTAAATTTACAGTTGCATTTTGGATTTGGGCAATAGAAAATATGATCTTGTTCTTCAGGACGAACGTCCGCAGCATATCTCTTATTAATATGTTCCTCTTCATTATATGCTATAAATGACATCTTATTTCTAGCTCCTTATACCTTCTCTATTTTCTTATAGTTCTTCACAAGTATGCCCCAACAAATACGTCGCCGATGTCTCTCTCTCCGAAAAACATCCACGATCTCCAAAGACAATAAACGCATCTTTGGCTCGTGACACGGCAACATTCATCATACTTTCATCCTTATCAATAAAATAACAGTTTTCTCCACTTCCATAGACTGTAGAAAACAAGATAATCCTTCTTTCTGCCCCCTGAAAGGTATGCACAGTTCCCACAGAAATATTTGACATTTGTTTGGCCAATGGTGAGTTCATCAATTCTTTTTTTATCAAAAATGCCTGTCCCTTAAAGGGCGTAATAATTCCAATTACGTCTTTACTTTCCATTTTTCCCGCATCAATATCTTGCTGATATTCTGTAATAAGCAAAGTATAGTTATGGGTCAGCCAAGTGACTAGAGCCTCCGCTTCCGCTCTATTCTCTCTACTCCCCCCAATCTTGTGTGAATACTCAACAGATACCTGATAATGTCCCATTGGAGGAAGCAATTTCTTCTTTCCGGCCTCATAGGCACTTCCTCGTTTAGGTTGTAGCCTTCCTTTATAAACTAGTTTATTGCAATATGAAATTATCTCATCGTAACATCTCCGATGCTCATTCAAAAACATACCATGTTCGTATTTGTTATAAGCACATGATAATGCTGCAACCTTCATAATGTTTGATTGAGAACAATTTAAACCATTATTCTCTAATTGTTCAAACTGTCTCTCTTCAGCAATCACCCCATAAATCATAGCCATAGTCTTATCTATTCCCCGCGTCACACCCCAAACAGGAGATATCTGATGTTCATCGCCCACAACTAACGCTTTTTTTGCAAGCGAAAAATTCCCTGCAATCATCTCCGGTGAAATTTGACCAGCTTCATCTACAATCAGAAGATCTATGTAATTATACAGATACTGTCCACCATATACCTGGAATTGCTTGGGTAGCATAAATGTCGTCATAACCATACATGGAGCAATCATCGCCATCCTATGATAATATTCGTCTAGAACTTTTTCGAAAGTAGTAGGAATTTGCTTAACTGTTATAGTCGTATCACGTAACAACCATTCTCCCTCATAATAGTGCGCTGCCATCCAGAATTCCTTATAACGGATTTTATCAATCAGTTCATTCAGATCTGTTGGTGTAAATTGATTCCAAATAAATTTCTGTTCTTGCTTTACATCAAATGAATAGATATCTGCTAGTTTTTGATTGATTTCCTCCATCTGTTTCGTTGTGCTCTCCATTAATTCTTGAGCACTGCTTATCGCCTCTTCAAATTGATTGATCTGTTCACATGTCAGTCGATATTCCATATCATATTCCGACAATTTTGCTTGATACTGTTTTTGCACATCATGATACGTCACACTATCTTGTAGTATTTGGCACTCGTCTAAAAGAGAAAAGGTTGATACATATGCTGCTTCTCGATTCTTACTCCATGGTAAAAATGGAAAAATTCTCACCCACAACGGTAGCATTTGGTAACTTTGTTGCCATTCCAAATATCGTTTTTTACATACTTCTGCGTCTTTACTGATCAATTCCTGTTTTTGCAGGAACATTTCCTTCTGTTGTTGGTCCTCCTGTATCCGTTCTTGCAACGATTTTAGATAAGCACCCCCTTCTTGATTTCCCATAGCCTCAAACAACTGATGCGTCATATTCAATATTTGCTTCCGTTCTTGATCTATATCGTTTAAATGTTGATAGACTTTCTCCACACATCGTTCTAAGTCAACTTCTTCCTGTCCAAAATAAACTTTAAACTCCTGACAGTATTTTTCCTTAGAACTTCTTCTATTGCTTTCTGCTTCTATTTTCTGGAAAAATTCTTTCTGACCAACACTAGAACATTGATAACCTATTTCCATGGCATTTTTCATTTTACTTGATGAGGGAAAATAGATAGCAAATTTGTCCGCACCTGTGATCCATTTATGTTCTAGGTTCTTTATCCCTTGATTTTCAATACTTCGAAAAGATTCAATAATATTGGTTACCGGCTGATTGTTCATCGAAGTTGCCACAATAAGTGGTGCATCTTTTTTTCCTAATGCGGCATTTACATACATATCCGCCACTATCGATTGTAGTAGAGTAGTTTTTCCTGTCCCCGGTGGTCCACCAACCGCTCAAATATCCCCCTCTTCCATTTCATTAAAATGATTGATTGCCTCTCTCTGAGATGGTGACAAGGGATATTGTCCATTCATTTGTCCTGCATGTTGCATCATCTTATTTACATCATCATTGGAAATCAGCTGCTTTTTCGGTTCAGTCTTTCCATTTGTCAACTTAGCATATAATTTGTTTTCTTCCTGGTTCTGCAACTCATTGTATAAACTTAATATATGCTTTGTGGCATTGACCATTTTATCCTCAAAGATATAGTATTTATTATCTAATGCAATTTTTTCACCACAACTTTGTACAAAAGCATCATCAAAAGAACTGTGCGTAACAGTTTCATACATAAATATCGCGTATTGGACATATTGTTCCCATGTCTCGATTTCATAACGTGCACTTGTCATCTTTTCTACGTACTCATCATAGGTTGTCATATCGCCAACAGATAATTCAGGGTCAATCATTGGATATAAATATTCTCTAGGAAACCATGGTTCTTTTCCAACATCCGCTCTGGACAATTTTCCTTCTCCGTCTAATTTTGCCGGGACAAAGAAAATGGAATTCAAGTCCTCTATCTTCTCATCTATCCTATCTCCATTTTCATATATGCTTGCTAAAGTTTTAAAGGCAATTATGACATTGATAGTTTGCTTTTGCATCTGCTGGTCTGTTTTACATTTTCCAAATAAATGCTCCAGAACAATATCTCCGACCTCTCCTGTCATTACTTCTTGCTCTGGAATCAAACAAAACTCCCCATCTTTATACTCGCATTTCGGATTTGTTTGTACCGCCACGGCATTTCTAAAATATCTTGTAACCTCTCTCATTCTCTCCCTATGCCCCTCTTCGTCCCTCTCGCACACCATAATTGATATAGTGTAAGTAATACGCCTTCCAGTCACTTCCATAAGTTTTCTGCAAGTCCTGATATCTTGTACGATAATTCTGCACACTAAAATCCACCTTTGCCTGACGTCCTTCGTTCATTCCATACTGGACAAAGTGCTGTAATACTGCGGCATCATCATCTCCATACGCACGATATACATCCGGATTTTTTGATATATAATAACTATAGTCATACACCGCGCTATAATCCACGCCATTCCACAAGGTCAGTCCATTCTGCAGCGTATTGCAACCGGTTCCTCTTCGTCCTTCCCGAGCGCCCCAATTAATATAGTGCACATAGTAATTTTTCAGATCATTTCCATACGCACGGCGCAAATCTGCATACTGCAGACGATAGGATCGTACATCAAATGTACTCTTTGCCTGACGTCCTTCCTTCATTCCCCACTGGACAAAATGCTGTAATACCGCGGCATCATCATCTCCATACGCACGATACACATCCGGATTCTTTGATATATAATAACTATAGTCATACACCGCACTATAATCCACGCCATTCCACAAGGTCAGTCCATTTTGCATAGCATTGCAACCGGTTCCCACTCGGCCCTCCCGGGCTCCCCACTGGATGTAATGCATATAGTAATTCTTAAGATTATTTCCGTATGCGCGACGCAGATCTACATACTGCAGTCGATATGACCTGACATCAAATGTACTTTTTGCCTGGCGCCCTTCGTTCATTCCCCATTGAACAAAATGCTGTAACAGTAGATTTGTATCATAGCCATATGCCTGTTTCAGATCACTGTATCTGCTAGCATAATAAAATGGGTCGAATATACTACTATAGTCAACTCCATTATAAACTGCTGTATAGGAATGATTTTCATTGTTACCCTGCTCCCCTCCAGATTCTTCATTTCCTCCCGGATTCTGACCACCAGAAGAACTACCCGTATTACTATCTGTATTTTCCTTACCATAGTCATACTTACACTCCGGACGATTGACCGTACTCCAGAAAGTCTCCGGTACATGTGACCGGTTATTTTTCCGCAAAGTCTCATCACTTACATTGTAATATGCCAAAGTGCCGGATGTATCCGCCCACGTCGGATCTACAGCATACCAATAATTTCCTATATGGATCTGATTCCATTCGTGCGTTGCGCTTGTCACAATGATCGTTTCAATTCCTGCTCCATTGCACAATAATTCAAATGCTTCTGCATAGCCGGCGCATACACTCTGTCCTCTCATAAAAACGCTATAACAAGACTGATTATAGGATGCACCATCCTTATATATCGTATTGGTTATCACCAATTCATGTGCCTTATACTCCTTGTCCAAAACGCTTGCCTGCGCATTGACCTGACTCATCCAGTTATCGATCACACTCTGAAACTGGTCGGTATAATTCTGGCGCGTTGCACCATCTACAAATTCGTCATAGACATCAACATAGATCGTTCCTGCATTCTCCACACCGGCATAATATTCCCTGACATAATCCTCACCATCCAGGAAATAAAATTGCGGATTAGAATTAACAAAGGCAATCGTTGTATTGATTGCCTCTGTGTCTGTCAAGCCGCTATATGACACACCTTGTGTATATTCACGGCTTGCGTTCATGACAGCAGTCTTTCCATTGATATCCCCTGTTCCAGTCAGATATGCCATACACATCTGATAGAGACCATCATAAAGTTTCTTCTGACTCGCTGTCATTTGGTTGTAATAATAATCTGAGCCATACTTTGCCCAGTAACTGCTGCCTGCATTTCTGGTATAACTCGGCTCATATACATCGGTGTACTCTGAAACGACCTGTTCTGTGACTTGCGGTGCATGGTATCCCTCTGCATTTGTTATTTCATTCGCCGCATAAACCGGCAATGCATCCAGCGCTGACACGGTCACAAATACCGCACTACATAATACCAGCAACAGTTTCTTCATTCGTTTCATAGGTTTTCTCCTCACTTACTATCGCACACCGCTTCTTCCTTCAATCTGTCCATAAGATATGTAATGCATATAATATGCCGGTAAATTATCACCGTACGCAGACTGCAAGTCCGCATATCTGCTTCGATAAGACTGCACTGCAAACGTTTCCTTTGCACATCTGCCTTCTTTCATTCCATAATTAACAAAATGCTGCAAAACTGCCACATCGTTATTGCCAAAGGCTTTTTTCACATCCGCATTATTTGCCACATAATAGTAATAATCATACACCGCAGAATAATCTACACCATTATATATTGTTGTGGCTCCCTGTACCGTCGTGCAGCCCGTTGCAACACGCCCTTCCTTTTTGCCGTATCTTATATAATGCTCATAATAGGACTTCAACTGTCCGCCATAAGCATTGCGCAGGTCCGCATATTGCAGGCGATAGGATGTCGCGTTAAAGTTGCTGCTTGCCTGCCGTCCCTCATTCATGCCATAGTTGACAAAATGTTGCAGAACTGCAATATCATCATTTGATCCATAGGCATTTTTCACATCTGCATTATTTGCAAGGTAATAATCACAATTATAAACGGATGCATAATCCACGCCATTGTACTGTGTCACATATCCCTGTCGGGAAGTACAGCCGGTTCCTTTTCTATGTTCACGATATCCATATTTCAGATAATGTTCATAGTATTTCGATAGGTCATTGACATACGCCTGACGCAAATCTGCATATTGCAGTTTATAAGAGTTGACATTAAACGTTGCACAGCCCTGCCGTCCTTCATTCATACCATAAACCGCAAAATGCGTACAATACTTCTTTAAATCATCGCCATATACCGCAGCCAGATCCGGATTGTTCTTCTTATAATATGTAATATCAAAGATCGGGCTTGCGATACGCCCCTCTGCCAGACCATAATTCAGGAAATGGTCAAGCAATGCCTTTTCATCATATCCATAGACCGCTTGCAGATCGGCATAATTATTGTAGTAATATGACGCATCAAAAGCCGCAGAATAATCCTCCTTGGACAAGCCATAATAATTCGCAATACCCGCGGCATCTGCCAGACCAAGTTGCTGCAATCCACTTTCATTTCCCAGGAAACGCTGGATATCTCCGGCATTTGTCAGATAAGCATGCTCTACGATGATACCCGGAAATCCCAACAATTTACTGTTGTGGTTCACACTATAATAGTCCGTCACACTTCCATCCGGATAGGTGCTTCCATCGTTTGAATTGCGGATCTTGACTCCCGCGTTTGACAGACCGATCCACTGTAATACATTGGCTATGCTCTGTGACAGTGAATGGCTCTCCGCACTCAGATCCGGTCGGTAGCCGCTATTTTGTGCATACACTTCCACACCGGATGTCGCCGCTGACTGTGAGACATTCAGATGCAGGCTGATATAAACATCTGCCCCCATATTAGAAGCCCACACCATACGATAGTAATTATCCATGGTAGATGAAGTTCCGGGATTCGGACATGCATTTGATGATCTGGTCAAATACACATCCACGCCTTGATATTGCTCCAACTCCGCTTTACAATACTGGGCAATCTTTAATGTCAGTTCTTCCTCTTTCAAACCGGAACGGGATGCCCCATGATGTGTACTATCATGTCCCGCATCCAAGACAACTGTCAGTCGTCCCGTATTTGCATATTTTTTGATAGCTGCCTTTTGCAACGCCCAGTCAGCATCACCAAATGCTTCTTCCAACTCCTTGCGCATCTGCGCTGTCGTAGAGTCATCACCATCCTTTGCGTGCACTATGCTGCCTGACGGCACATACAAGCAAGTGCACATAACAAGAGCAAGCAGTATGGTTATTAATCTTTTTAAAAATTTATCTTTCATCGTCTTTTCTTTGAGAGTTCCTAAATTCCGCTTCTGCCTTCTTTTTTACCGAAGTTCATATAATGCAGATAGTAACTTTTCAGATCATTTCCATATGCGCTTTGTAAATCTGCATAGTTTTCACGATATACCCCTGCATTGAAATCTGCTTTCGCCTGACGTCCCTCTTTCATTCCATAATTCACAAAATGCGCAAGCACTGCCTGGTCATCATTTCCATAAGCATTCTTTATATCGCTGTTATTTGATACATAGTAGTAGTAATCATACACAGCAGAATAATCTACGCCATTATAGACGGTCGTAGCTCCCTGCACAGTGGTACAACCGGCCCCTTTTCGTCCCTCTTTTGCTCCATAATTCATATAATGCAAATAGTAGTTCTTAAGGTTGCTGCCATATGCATTTCGTAGATCCACATACTGTAAGCGATAAGAGTTTGCATTGAAAGTGGATTTTGCCTGTCTTCCTTCTTTCATACCATAATTGACAAAGTGTGCAAGCACTGCGTTTTCATCATCTCCATAGGCTTTTTTTACATCGACATTATTATTTACATAATAGTTGTAATCATAAACACTGGCGTAATTAATGCCATTATAGACCGTTGTTGCATTTTGCAGCGCCGTACAACCGGTTCCCTTTCGTCCCTCTTTCTGCCCATATTTGACGTAATGCAAATAGTAATTCTTCCAGTTCTTACCATATGCACTACGAAGATCCGCATACTGCAAACGATAGGATGTTGCACTGAAAGTAGAAATTGCCTGACGTCCTTCTGCCATACCATAATTTACAAAATGCTTCAAAACCGTGGCATCATCCGTACCTAATGCATTTTTCACGTCGACATTGTGCTCCAAGTAGTAGTAATAGTTATATACGCCAGAATAATCAATGCCATTATAGACCGTTGTCGGTCCCTGCATAGTCGTACAACCGGTTCCCTGGCGTCCCTCTGCCTTTCCATAAAGCATATAATGCTGATAGTACAAAGGCCAGTTCGTACCATAGGCATAGCGCAGATCTCCATATTGCAGATAATAAGATTTTGGATCAAAGGTTGCGCAACCCTGTCTACCCTCTGCCATGCCATAATTTTTAAAATGGCTCAGCAATGCTCCGGCATCACTCCCCACTGCACTTACGACATCTGCATTGTGTTCTCCATAATATGTAGCATCAAAGACAGCCGAATAGTCCTGCCCGCTGATGGTTCCATCATCATACCAATAGTCCAGATCCACATAACCGGTGATACCCGGTACAGATCCCTGGGAAGAGAATTGGAAGAAATCGTATGTCTTCTCATAATCTGTCGTTGCTAAATATCCTGCATTTGATAAATAACCTGTCCACTGTGGATTTGAATAATTTGCTATCCATACGCGTCCATTGGCTGCCAGAGAGTCTCCGTCAAAGAAATTTCTTAAGGTTGATTTATTGGCATACAATGCTCCGGTATAGCCATTCAATGCGCACTGATTCATAAAAGCATTTGCCACGGCTGTTCTCTGTGCAGCATTCTGCCTGGAATTGTATAAACGGCAATCGCTACGATACTGCGAAGGACACCATTCGTAATCCATACAGATCGGCAGCGTAATATTATACATATAAATGAGCCCCGTCACATAATTTGCTTCCTCTCTCGCCTCAGCCTCTGTTACAGCCTCTGACCAGAAATAAACGCCCACACGAAGTCCCGCCGCAAGTGCTCCCTCTATGTTCTGCTTATAGCACTTGTCTGTATAAAATGAACCATCATTATAGCGACCACCAACTTTGACAATGACAAAATCAACTCCGGAATTCCTTACAGCACTCCAGTCGATCGTACCACGGTCATTCTGCCAGTGCGATACATCAATTCCAATTCTAGGCCACTCGTCTACACGCGGACTGGTTTTGGTATAGCCCATGACACTGGTGGAATCGTCATCAAAAAAGCCCTCATCTACCTGTCCTGACATACGATAATCATTACCATCAAAATGGGCCACTGCTGCCTTAGCCTCAAGAATGCCTGTGTTCATGAACAATCCGACAAATAACGTCGTGATCAACGAGACACATAATCCTCTTACCTTTTTTGAATACTTCATCTCTCTTGTTTTCCTTTCTCCACTTTGGTAATCTTCACCTTTGAATTCATATCATAAAATCCTACTGTGTTTTTGTCTGAAACGACTGAAATATTTATCACATCATACAAGCGATGGTAGACAGTAAAATCCCCATCGCGATATCCAGTACAACTTATAGAAAGCAGATATTCACCGCCTTGTAGATTCATCTCCTGATTGAACTCACAAAGATATACATCTCCAGCATTAGCCACATCTATT
This sequence comes from Roseburia lenta, assembly GCF_014287435.1. Classification (GTDB taxonomy): domain Bacteria; phylum Bacillota; class Clostridia; order Lachnospirales; family Lachnospiraceae; genus Pararoseburia; species Pararoseburia lenta. Next base: position 248,657 of record NZ_JACOPG010000003.1, on the reverse strand, counting down.
TCCTGTTTTTCGTACATTGTATTGGTACCGGTAATCGCTGTGCCTTGGATATTTTTAAAAGTATAGGTAAATATCGGATTCTGAACCGTGTCTTCAAATTTGACCTCTGATAAGATAGAAAACCTGGTTCCTTTTTCTATACTGCTTGTTATTGTTCCCTCTTCATCACGAACTGCAAAATCAATGATATGTGCCTTACCGTTCCCATATTCGTCAAGAGCTGGGTTGATTTTATACTGGTTTTTCCACAATTCCACCTTATCACTTGTATTATCGAACACCGGCGAGTTTATTCTATTATGTTCCTGTTCGTCCTCCATAACCATTTCCTGAGTTCGTTCATCAAGTTCTAATTGGTTGACGAGAAGTTTCTTGTACATTCCAATCATTTGCTTGGGATTACCTTCTGCTATCTTCGCTCCTTTGTTCAATAGAACTACCCGATCGCAATATTTTGCAACACTACCTAGATCATGACTGACAAACAAGATTGTTTTTCCCAACTTCTTGAAATCTTCAAACTTCTTATAACATTTAGCCTGAAAGAAAACATCTCCTACAGAAAGTGCTTCATCTACTATTAGTATCTCAGGGTCAATATTTATTGCAACCGCAAATGCTAAGCGAACAAACATACCACTTGAATAGGTTTTGACCGGCTGGTAGACAAAATCACCAATATCTGCAAATTTTAATATATCATCAAGTTTCTTATCTATCTCCTCCCGGGAGAATCCTATCATAGTCCCATTCAAATATATATTCTCTATACCTGTATACTCCATATTAAATCCGGCTCCTAATTCTAGCAGAGCCGAAATACGACCATTGATATCCACTTCTCCATCTGTTGGATTCAAGACACCAGTAATAATCTTTAGGATGGTTGACTTTCCAGCACCATTGGTTCCAATAATTCCGACTGTTTCCCCTTTTTTCACGGAGAAATTTAAATCATGCAAAGCATAATGTTCATGATACCGTGGCGCTTTTGATAGTCCAAACGCATCCATAATACGATCCCTATTACGATCATATAACTTGTACATTTTACTTACATTTTTTACTTGAATCGCATATTCGCTCATAGTTATCCCTCGTTCCAATCTTATAATACATCCGCAAAGTGGACTTGAAGTTTTTTAAATATTGTGCTACCGATAAGGAAAAGGACAATAGTCACACCCCAAAAATAAATCGTCGTTTCTGGTCGGTTCCAAAACCAAATGCCATTAATCATAGAATCTCTATAACCAGATACGATATAATACATCGGATTTAATTTCAGTATGATCTCAATCGGCTTGGAAATTCTGTCAACCATAGCATCCATATTCCACATAATCGGTGTCATCCACATCAAAATCTGCAAAATAATATTAATCAACTGTGTTAAATCCCGAAAGAAAACCGTCATCGCACTAGTTGCATATATAATTCCCACGCATAAACAAATCATTGCAAAAGAGTAGTACAAAATCTGAAGTGTATATACGGTTGGATAGTAATGATATGCCGCATACAATACGACCATAAAGCCAACAAAAAAAAGATGCACAAACAGACTTGAAATGATTTTTACAATAGGCAATACACTGATCTTGAAAACAACTTTTTTTACAAGATAATTATATTCAACCAGAACATTGCTGCCTGTATTAATTACCTCCGAAAAATAAAACCATGGCACCATACCTGCCACAAGCCATATGACATATGGCACATTAATTCCCGCTTTTGTAATCTGTGTTCCGGCATTTAACGCTTTGTCGAATACAAACCAATATACCAAAATTGTAATAATTGGTTGAATGAACGCCCAAATAATACCAAAATATGAACCTGCAAACTTGGCTTTAAAATCGTTTTTTGACAAATTGAAAATCAGTTTCTTATTCTGCGCAATTTCACGCAAAATTCCACCTGATTTCTTTGTTTTGCTATTACTCATTTCTATTCTCCTCGTTATACATGATACTATCTGTCCATTTTAATTTCCATCCAAAGACAGAATTCTTTCTCACTTGCACTCCAACTTGATATTTATCCCAGCCTGTCAAAAACTCCTCTTTAGGCAGATAACATGAGAATCCTACATAGCATGTACCATCATTCAAATTATTTGCTACATCCTCTCGCATTTCTTTTAATGCTAATGCTCGCACATAATGATTTTGTTCATCACGTAACCAGACATAAACATCGCTGTCATTATCACATTTGGGTTTTCCTGTAGAGTACCATCCACGAACAAATATCTCATTTTCGTCATCATCGAAATTATCAATAATGACAACATAATTGTCCTCATATTTTGAACAATAATGCGTAACCTTTTGTACATCCGCATATACGATTGCCGGTGCACTGTTTCTCACTTCATAATTTACTTTGTCCGGCACTAAATTAACGTTATAAAATGGATCTTTACCATTATACTGAGGATGGCTTTCATACAATCTCTGTCTTTCTTTTAACAGCCTTTTTCTCTTTGCCCCATCCTCATTATCCGTTCCGCGGCTTAATGATTCGTAATGATACAAGGTCACATCATTACGCACGACATTATACCAACCGCATTCAGATAATTTGAAGCACAAATCGACATCATTATAGCCTATCTTCAATTCTTCTTCAAAGCCGCCCACTTGCTCAAACTTGCTCTTTTGAACCACCAAACACGCCGCTGTCACTGCCAGCCAGTTATATTCAATTTTGTTTCTGCCAAAATAATAAATGTCATTATCTGAAAATCCGATCTGACTATGAGACGGTCCTATTTCCAAATTTGTAATACCAATATGCTGTATCACGTTGCTGTCTGGATATAGCAATTTCGCACCGACAGCCCCAACATGTTTTTGTGATGCATGTCCAACCATTCTCTCTAACCATTCGTGACGAAATACTTCTGTGTCATCATTCAAAAACAGCAAGAACTCTCCATTCGCTGCCGCAGCACCAATATTACACATTTTCGAAAAATTAAACTCCATCGGCGTATATATATACTGCGCATTTTTTTCTTTGAGATAATTTTCTATCTTCTTTTTATTACTCTCCTTGCTCCCATTATCCACAACAATAATCTCATACCGATTTCGCGTATAATATGATACAGAATCGATACAACGCATTAGAGTTTCCGGATTATCCTTCGACGGAATAATAATACTTGTCAACGCATCTTTAGGTGCATGGTATACGACACGATACTGATACATATCAGGTACATACTCCACTTCTGCATCAATTCCGCGTCGCGCCAACATTTCTTCTTTCATTTGACGCATTACTTCCAACGCATATGGCTTTGCTTCTGGATTAGATGCGATCGATTCACCTCTCTCTCTCCAATAATACAGTACTTTGGGAATATGCCCCACGCGTTCATTACTACTATGCTCCATAAAACGGAACGTAAAATCATAATCTTGCGTTCCATTATATTGTGTGCGAAGTCCGCCAACTTGTTTTACTATGTCTGCTCGATATACTCCCAAATGGTTTGTGTACATTAATGACATAAACGTATCTGGAGACCAGTCCGGCTTGAAAAATGGCATGTGACGCTTTGTTCCGTCTTCAGACAACTTATCTTCATCAGAATATATGAAATCCAGTTCAGGATCTTTATTTATTGCAACAGCCATTTCATATAATGCATGCTCTGACAAAACATCATCGCAGTCTGAAAAGACTATGTAATCTCCCTTAGTAGCATTAATCCCTGTATTGGTACATTCTGATATATGTCCATTTTCCTTTCGATATATTACCTTTACTCTATCTCTTTTTTCATACTTTCTCAGTACATCACGAACTTCATCCCAAGTCGAACAGTCATCTACCAAAATCAACTCATAATTATGATATGTTTGTCCTAATACAGATTCGATACATTCTTCCAGTTGTTGACGCAATACATTGTATACTGGGATAACAATCGAAAACATCGTACTGGGTGAAATTTTTTCCGTAGTCCAAACGGCTGGTTCCTCTTCCCTAATCCAGTTTTGATATGCATCCGTTGTTTCTTCTTGTGTTTGACAAATAAGATAATCTGCAACTTTTTTTCCATAAGTACGACGTAATGTGCGGTAGTCCTGTTGGCAATTCACACATTCATCTTCCGTAGATTTTTCTTTCGCTACCAATATATTCTTTAGTCTTGGATCCAAATCTGGTCTTGACAATAAGCCTTTTTTCCAATAGATTTCAATATTAGGATTTTTCATGTAAGTATCATAATCCAGACGAGCTAAATATTTTTTTGTATCTTTCTGAACAACAAACCCATCTACTTCCGGTATATCTCCAATTGTCACTGCCTCTTTTTCACTTGGGTAATTGATTAAGCGCATAAACCCAGCCAATGTACTTTTCGCCTCTTCTCGAATCCCAAATGCATCATACATTGGTTCTGCTACCGTGACAAAATCTATAATTCCCTGACACACATTTTTTTTATAATTTTCATCATTTCCTATGGTTTCAAATATTAATTCATCTTCGCCATATTGAAATAATGATTCTGACGGCGCGCCAAAAAACAGTTCTAATAAGGCAACAACCGAATTCAACTCCTGCTGAATCCGCTTATTCTTGTCAATATCGAATAAATATGTATCATATTCAGTGTTTTTCAGTTGGCGTCTACTCTTAACAGTATCCAATATACCGACATAAACAAATCTATTCTCTTTACTGTACCCAATATTCGTCAGTACACGATTCAATAAATATTGGAAACTGCCATTCCAACCACAATCAAAAATAATGCTGTCATTCTGCAACAGGCCAATTTTCTCAAAGTAGTTTTTTGCATTATTTCGCTCTTTCTCACACCTTTTCAGAAATAATGCCTCGTTCATTAAATACAGTTTTTTTACTTTTTCCATATCATCAACTGTATTAATCTTCGCATCTAATCCTGCGAATCCCAAGGATTGAACTTGCTCCTCGGTCACACCCTCTAAAGCAATATAATGAACAACCTCTCCAATCGTCTGCCCCAGTGTATACGGCGGCAATATGCGAAGAGTTTCTTCATTTAATTCCGTAATTCCCGCCAGGGTCAATGCTCGGCGCGATGTATACATATATTGGCATCCGATCCACTCTTGTTTCTCGCTCAGTTGAAACAAATTATATCCATCTCTCGCTAATAAATAACAAGGTCGATTCGGATTAGCCTTTCTCATTTCTTTCAGCCATTTAACAATGCCTACATATAATGGACCACCTACATACGCTCCTAAATCATGCCAAAACTCTCCCGTTTGCACATATCGGCCAACCCCCAGATCGAAAATGCCCATATTTTCTATTTTTGTTTCATTTGGGATTTCATTACGTATGTACAAAAAAGCATTCCATCCCGCTTCTCGCGCTAAGCGAACATCAGAATTTTCATTGTCGCCAATATGTAAAATTGTATTCGGCTTTACCTTTTCTTGTTCAGCAATATAATGATATATATCCCCACGGAATTTTGTATGATTCTCCGTTGCAGAAACATAATATTGCTCAATATCATGATAGCCACAGCCTTCAACTAAGTCTTTTACTGTCGACTTATCCAAATACATATCACTTGTAACGATGATGCGCTTTCCTAAAGATTTTGCATATTGATATATTTCATAGATTTCATCATTTTTTCTTAAAACTTGTTTTTCTATCGCAATTTCTTCTTGCTTTACTTGCTCCCAATCCACTATTGATCCATGATTTTTGGCAAGATACTCATAGGTGTCATCCAAATCAGCATGTGCTTTTTGTTCTGTTTCTTCCACTTCCTGACTTGCCATCATTTGACATCTCTGTCTCCAATTAGCCAATCCACGAATACCCGTTTTCTTTTCCAGTAATGTAAACACATCTTCTGGGGTATTCGTCATTCTTACAATTAAAGTATCAAAGACATCAAAAGATATTATGTCTGCTTGCAGAATTCCACTTTTTAATTGTTCGAGTTGGGGTTCTTTCCACATACTAATCTCCCATTTTCCTATTCAAATAATTTTTTATTAGCCTTGTTAAATGATATGCTTTATACCAAACAGTAGGCATAAACTGATCTATCATTGTTGTCTTTGCATTGATTATCTCTTGCTGTTCTAGAATTGTTGATTGTGCTTCTCTTTCTATTTTTTCAATATAGCGTTGTTTTTCTTCACGTAGTGCCCTTTCATATGATACCACTTCATTCAACCATTCAAAATCATCAGCATACATAATTTCATATCTCACGCAAAACGTTCCTTTTTTTCCTTCCAGATCAACAATTATTTGTGGATCGTTATGATCAAATCCTATCACATTTTCAGACATTTCCACACCATTATATGAGTAACTAAGTGGTTCTCCATTCAAGGATACTTTATCTATCCGAATCATGCACGACTGCTCTATTGGATCCAATCTCAATTTATCGTATGCCTCTTTTATATCTATTTTTATCGCTTGATCATCTCTTCTCTCCCAATAGAAAGTGCAAGTATTTTCCTCGTCATATCCTTTTTCCGTTGGATAGTATACTTTTAGTGGTTCTTTTTTTATTTTCGTTCTTATAATCTTTTGATTGATCTGATTGATACTGAACTGCGGTTTGCATTCATAATTGGCCTTTGTTCGGAAAGTTTCTGTCTCGCCCGCCACATATCGTTGAAAGCAGGCCTCCATTTTTTCAAATATTTCTGCTTCAATAAGCGAAATCTCTCCTAGATCCAATACCTCTTCCCAAGTGTGATTTTTCAGCGCATTCGATGTACTGTTCCAATACAAAAGTGCTCGATACAAAATAAACTTCTGTGGAATTTCAAAGTCAAATGTCCATTCATAATCAATTACATGCCACTTTTCCTCATCTACCAGAACGTTCGGAAAAATCATGTCAATATTGCTGACTTTCGCCAAGTCAATATCTCTCATTTCTACGTTTCCGAAAATTTTCTGTTCATCTGCATTCGGTTGGAAATCACCTCTATACGAGCCGTGCCTCAACAGCCTTTCAACATATTCATTGAGCAATTGACGTACTTTTTTCTCATTTCCTTGCAAGATATACAAATCTAACTTTGACTGAATCGACTCTCCAGATACAAATGCGAACTGCATTCCCTTGTCTGTTCTCTTTACATCATTAATATCGATTGCTGTATCCCCATAACGTTCCACCAGCCACTGATGTTTTTCCGGCATTAACGCTAGATGTTCTGAGATCTGTCCATTTGGATCACTTTTATATATGACTTTGTTTCCATCTGCGATGGCAATCCGTGTTTTGCTGCAGAATTCAGGCGCTCGATCTTCTGAAAATTTTATATAGATTGTCTTCTCCATTACCTATCGCCTTTCTATCTTTACAGCAAATGAGTTCGCGAACTCCGAGAACAGCCCTTCCTCAATTATATTATCCCACACCTTGCTTTCATCAAAGAAACGATAACGAAAGTATTCAAAATTAAAGTCATAATTTTCCAGACTTCCCTTGCTCGGCATCCATTCATCAGAATAGATTTCCATCGGATAGCGATAATCTGGATACGGATAGTAGACTGTACTGTCTACTTCAGGCATCTCAAGGAGCAGATTCATTATTTTCTGATATGAAATAACATCCTCATTCTCTGTCGATTCCAAAGTACGGAAAAAACCGCCCTTTTCATATTGCATCCCTGACCAATATTTTAAGCCAAATTTATTATCAACACACCACAACAACTGTCCATGTTCATCCAATCTTGCCGCAAGAAATTTCATCACTTCTTCCATCGTAGACTGCGTCAATCCCCCCCGAAGCATTCCAAACAGGATAATAACATCATAGGATGCCTGCATATCAATCTTGTCATCTGTTTCTTCAACAGATAACCCTCGTTCTCTTAAGTCTTCTGCAAAAATGGGATTTTCATTATTGACCACAAGAATTTTTTGTTTCTTGTCAAGAATTAACAAATCAAGTATTCTGGCTTGATATTTTTCTTTTTGCACTTGATCCATAATTATATTCTATCACCTATCTCAAAATCCATCTCTCCGTCCACTGCACGAACCAATCCTGGCGCTTATCTCCGGAGATCATAACACCTATCTGATACTTCTGATCGGATTCCTCCAATTTATCCTTATCAACCAGTATCTCAAAACCAACATTTCCATAACGACTGTCATAGGTTCTTCTCGCTTCATCCGATACAAATCTTTCGACCTCGACACGATAACACCTGCCGGATTCACCGCGTAAAACCAAATACAATTCTCTCTTACTATCCACCCGAAGACTACCTGTATAGAACCAACCAACAACACGCACAAGTGAATTCAGATATTCCACACTATTAATGCGCGCCATAAAATTGATAGACTCTGTATCAAAATCAATGACAAAATCTTCCATGCTGCTCTCTGTCTGCAGCGGCTCATGATCGCCAGCCCCCTGCATCTGGATACTAAAGGAGATATTATATCCCCCCAGATTGCGATTATAGAAGGGATCATAACCCTCAAATGCAGGATGATTTTTATACAATTTGCTGCGTTCCATCGCAAGTCGAAGCATCTTTTCATCATCCTGATTGTCAAGCCCACGGCTCACAGACTCATAATGATACAAGATGACGTCATTACGACATACATTATAATAACCAGCCTCTGCCAGTTTAAAACACAGGTCAATATCATTGTAGGCAACCGGAAATTCTTCATCAAAGCCGCCAACCTCATAGAACTTTGCCCTATCAACCATCAAACAGGCGCCGGTCACTGCCAGCCAGTCATATTCCACACGATTTCTCGCGAAATAATAAGACTGTGCATCATCCATATGACTAAATGCATGAGACGGTCCGCAAGTCAGGTTTAACACACCATCATGCTGGATATCTGTCGAATCCGGATATAAAAGTTTGGCTCCAACGGCACCCACATGTTCCTGGGCGGCATGTCCGGTCAGACGATCCAGCCATCCCTGATGCAGGATTCCAATATCATCATTCAAGAATAAGAAATATTTTCCGGATGCATGCTCCGCACCAATATTGCACATATGTGAAAAGTTAAAGGTCTGCTTTTCATAGATGTAGTGTATATTCTTGCCGGCAATATAATCATTGATCTTGTCCTGCACATCCTGCGCACTGCCATTATCCACAATAATGACCTCATAGTTCGGATAATCCGTAAACTCTGCAATGGTAGCCAGACAATGCTTTAAAATATCAAAATTGTCTTTAGACGGAATGATGATACTTACTTTCTCGTTTGTGTCATTGTGGTAGACCAGACGGTATTGGTACTCGCCGTCCACATACTCCACATCGGCATGCAGTCCGCGTCGTGTGATCATTTCTTCTTTTAATTTCTTTGCCACTTCCAGTGCATACGGCTTGGAATTCGGATCATACGCCACCGATTCTTTTCGTTCGCGCCAATGGTAAAGAATTTTGTCTACATGTCCCACGCGCCGATTTGTCGTATGCTCCATAAAGCGCAAAACAAAATCGTAATCCTGACTGCCATTGTACTTTGTGCGCAGACCGCCTACTTCTTTGACGATCTCGGTTCGATACACAGACAGATGATTGGTATAGTTCAGACACATAAAGGCATCCGGTGACCAATCCGGTTTAAAGAAAGGTGTATGACGATCTTTTACAGGTATTGCAAACGTGCCTTCCCTGGTTGCCTGACACTCCTCGGTAATTTTATCCTCATCACTATAGATAAAGTCCAATTCCTGGTTTTCATTCAAAAGATATGCTACCTCATATAATGCCTGCGGAGCCAGAACGTCATCACAATCCATAAAGGCAATGAACTCCCCTTGCACTTGTGCAAGTCCTGTATTGGTCGCCTCTGAAATATTGCCGTTTTCTTCCCGATAGATCACACGGATCTTCGGCATGTCACTGTACTCAGACAGCACCTGTCGGACATTCTCCCATGAAGAATGATCGTCCACCAGGATGAGTTCCCAGTTTTCATATGTCTGTTTTCTGACAGAATCGATGCAGTCGCGCAGCATCTGGCTTGAAACATTATAAACCGGTACTACAACAGAAATCAGAGGGGCATATGACAAGACCCCCTGATTCCAGACCGTCGGCTCTACTTCTTCTATCCACTGTCGGAATACATCAATATTCTGATAGTTACCAATGCGCAATATTCGTTTTATAATACGTTTTGCTTTTCTCGCTGCTCGTCTAATCATGCCGTAAAACTATAACCCTTCTGCAATCTCCATCAGATACTTTCCGTAATCTGTTTTTAAAAGCGGCTGTGCCAGTTTTACCAGCTGCTCCTTATCAATAAATCCTCTCTTGTATGCAATCTCTTCAATACAAGAAATGTAAAGTCCCTGTCGCTTCTGAAAAGCAGATACAAAGTCTGCTGCTGCAAGAAGCATGTCATGGTTTCCTGTATCAAGCCATGCAAATCCACGTCCCAATGTCTCTACGTGCAAATCTCCACGCTCTAAATAAGCGTTGTTTACTGCTGTGATCTCAAGTTCTCCTCTGGCAGACGGCTTGATTGTCTTTGCAATCTCAACGACCGAATTATCATAGAAATACAGACCCGGAACCGCGTAATTTGACTTTGGATTTTCCGGCTTTTCCTCGATCGAAATAGCCTTACCATTTTCGTCAAACTCAACCACGCCATACTCTCTCGGATCTCTGACATAGTAGCCGAAGATGGTAGCCCCAGGTTCGTTCTCAGTTCTATCTGCTGCACGTCTTAATACCTGTGAAAAACTCTGACCATAGAAGATATTATCGCCAAGTACCAACGCCACTGCATCTTTTCCTATAAAGTCTGCACCGATAATAAACGCTTCTGCAAGTCCATTCGGCTGCTCCTGAATGGCATACTGGATATCCATGCCTAACTGACTACCATCTCCAAGAAGATCCTCAAAGACAACCACATCCCTTGGTGTAGAGATAATTAACACTTCACGAATACCTGCCAACATCAGTGTTGACAGCGGATAGTAAATCATCGGCTTATCATATACCGGCATGATCTGCTTGCTGATCGCCTTGGTCAATGGATATAATCTGGTTCCTGAACCACCTGCTAAAATGATACCTTTCATCTTAAAATTCCTCCTTTACACACTCCAGCGCTGCCATAAGCACCTTGTCCATATCGTAATACTTGTACTGTCCCAAACGTCCGCCAAAGATCACATTGCCTTCCTTGGCAGCAAGTTCTGCATATTTCTCATACAAAGCATTGTTCTTCTCGTTGTTGACCGGATAGTATGGCTCTACGCCCGGCTTCCACTCAGAAGAATATTCTCTTGAAATGATGGTTGTCGGTTGCTTGCCAAACTCAAAATGCTTGTGCTCAATGATACGGGTATATGGAACTTCGCGCTCTGTGTAGTTGACTACAGCGTTGCCCTGGTAGTTTTCCATATCCAGTTTCTCTGTCTCAAAGCGGACAGAACGATACTCCAGTGGTCCAAACTTAGAATCAAAGTATTCATCGATCTGACCGGTAAAGAGTATCCGATCATAAGAGACTTCAGTGCCGTCAGATAACTTTCCGGACTTTTTCAGATCAAAGAAATCCTCTCCGGTAACGACATCGATGCCATCCAGCATCTTCTCAACGATCTGTGTATAACCGCCCATTGGGATACCCTGGAAACGGTCGTTAAAGTAGTTGTTGTCGTAAGTAAAGCGCATCGGCAGTCTCTTGATGATGAATGCCGGAAGTTCTGTACAGTCTCTTCCCCACTGCTTCTCGGTATAACCCTTGACCAGTTTCTCATAGACATCTTTACCGGCAAGAGACAATGCCTGCTCCTCCAAATTCTTTGGCTCGTCTATATCATACTCTGCCTTCTGCTTCTCGATAATATCCTTAGCCTCCTGCGGTGTACGGATGCCCCACATCTTGCTAAAGGTATTCATGTTGAATGGCAGGTTATAAAGTTCGTCCTTGTAAACTGCGATCGGAGAGTTGATATAATTGTTAAATTCTGCAAACTGATTGATGTATTCCCAGATAGCCTTGTCCGAGGTATGGAAGATATGCGCACCGTAAACATGTACGTTGATACCGTCTACTTCCTTGGTATAAATGTTACCCGCGATGTGATCGCGCTTATCGATAACAAGTACTTCCTTTCCTCTCTTTTTTGCTTCGTATGCAAATGTGGCTCCGAAAAGTCCAGCACCTACTACGAGATAGTCATAATGCTTCATAATCTCTGTCTTCCTTTCTTATTTAAATCCGAACATAGTTAATTGTATTGTAGCAATTTTGTAACATTTTGACAACCTTATGCTAGCAATTAGACAGGATAAAGCCTCCTCACCCATATAGAAAAGGCAGAAGTCATCCTTTGACTTCTGCCCTCTGTAAGTTAGTTTCCTTTGCGTCCTTCCTTGTATCCCCAGTTTATATAGTGATTATAATACATGGCTGTATTGTTCCCATATGCCTGGCGTAAATCCGCGTAGCGCGCTTTATAATTATTTACAACGAAAGATGCTTTCGCGATACGACCTTCTTTCATACCATAATTTACAAAATGAGCCAGTACTGCCTGATCATCATAGCCATATGCACGGAATACATCCGGGTTTTTATCTATATAGTATTGATAATCATAAACCTTTCCGTAATCAGTACCATTAAGTGTTGTTATCGCCCCCTGCAGGCGTATGCAGCCACTGCCCTTGCGTCCTTCCTGTCTTCCCCACTGCAGATAGTGCAAATAATAAGATTTCAGATTGTTCCCGTAAGCACGACGCAGATCGCTATACTGCAGGCGATATGAGGTCACATCAAAAGACGCTTTCGCAATGCGTCCCTCATTCATTCCATAATGGATGAAATGAAGAAGTACCGCCTGATCATCGTAGCCATATGCCCGAAATACATCCGAATACCGGCTCACATAAGTATTATAATCATAAACTGCTGCATAATCGATGCCATCATACCTTGTCAGTCCGTTTTGCAGCACATTACATCCTGTTCCCTGACGCCCTTCGCTTCTTCCCCACTGAAGATAATGCATATAATAAGGCTTCAGATCATTTCCATAAGCGCGACGCAGATCACTGTACTGCAGACGATATGAGGTCGCATTAAAACTTGCCTTGGCCTGACGTCCTTCACTCATGCCATAATTGATAAAGTGCTGTAACAGTTGACTGCAATCATAACCATATGCCTGTTTCAAGTCAGCATACTGATCCGCATAATAGTATGGATCAAAAACACTACTGTAATCCACTCCATTATATACCGCATTGTAGGTTCGCTCCACCGGTGTTGGTGTCGGCTCAGGATTTGGCTTCGGTGTCGGTTCCGGCTTTGGTTCCGGCTCTGGCTCTGGCTCAGGCGTTGGTTCCGGTGTAGATGGTATCTCATCATCCAGAGCCTGATAACGCCTTACATCCATCGTCCCATCACTCTGTGGTGTCGATGCACAGTATAGAATTCCATCCATTCTTCCCAGCGCAGTTCCAAACGCCGGAGAATAAACCGTACTTCCCAGCATTGTCGTGTCGGTCGGATCTGCCACAGTAGAACTATATACATTTACTTTCCCATCTGCAGTTACAATGGCATAGTAAAGATTTTGTTTTCCTGCTGTCAGACCGATATCCAGAAGGTTACTGCCCAGTGAAGACATAACCGTTTCTGTAACGCCTCCTGACATATCCATTGTGGTTAATTTGGCACTACCTGTGCTTTCATTACTCAAAAGATATACATGATCCCCTGTTGTTTTGACCACGATCTTCTTCGCATACGCATCGGTATTCTTATGCGTAGAAGTCCATTGATCATTTTTATATACCATCACACTCGTTGTCCGCTCTGTAAAATCACCATATGCCAGAGCAGGAAATCCATTATACGAAAACAATACCGGACTTACCAGATAAGAAACATTTAGCTGCGGTCCCACAGCCTTCCAGGAATCATTCTCTAAAAGATATAACTGTGGATTTTTATTGTCCTTAGCGACGATCGTAGCCAGTTTATCTCCGATCACCCCCAGCACGGGATGATTAGTAGCATATGCATTCATAGTCGTTATTTCCTTCCAGGCATTCCCGCTATATTTTTTCAAGACGCTGCAGTTATTGCGATAATCAGAAATCAACGCATACAAACTACCATTGCAACTCTCTATGCTCACAGATGATGACACATTATCTATAGGCTTGCCTAGATTCGTCCAATTCGCTCCATCATACTGTAAAACAGTCGAAGAATTTGTATTCTGTGCCAAAACATAAATAGCGTTTCCATCTGTAGCCAACTGTGTAGCACTGGCATTCATCGTGGACAATGGTGTCGTCCCATCCTGACTCGTCACCGTCTCCCACAGATTCATATTTGCATAATCTGGAAATGTCACATCGAATGTGATTGAGTCATCCGTCTGCGCAGTCACACTGATTGTCATGCCGGAATTGCGCCCGTCACTGTAACAGATGGCATTATCAACAATCGTTTTTGACAAATCCTCCGATCCGATAGACTGTCTGCCGGATATGTAGGTCGGCATCCCTGCCGCAGCCTTTGTAATATCGCCCGCGGATGCATTCCCCCCGGTATCATCCGGTCGAAATACATAGATATAGTCATTACCACGCAGATTTCCATCCGTAGCATATGCCGGATTCACACGATATACGATAAGCCCGGCTCCTGACATGTTCTGATCCAAGTCCGCTGAATACTTTTTGCCCGGTTTACGATATTCCACCACAAAATATTCACTGGATGAAAATGGTGTATAAAACTTATAAGCCTGACTCTTTCCGCCATTCGCATATGCACTATCCATATCATACAATGTGTAGGTTGAGCTTGTCGCTGTCTTTTGGGCAATCTTTGCCCAGCCTATATTCTCTCTTGTCGTTGCCAAAAGTGATGGTCTGCCCAGTGATCCTGCCATAAGATCCCACATTCCAACCGGTGTTCCATTCATTCCCGATGTACGGTAATAATCCGGCACACCAAATGTGTGCACATACTCATGCGCTGCAGTTGCAATATCAAAAGAATCCCAAAATGTGCCCGACGAAAGTGTCGTTGTACAAGTTTCAAGTATATTATAATAACCTATGGTCTTGCCGGCAAAAGTATAGTTATTTCCGGCATTGGTTGTGTGCGGTGTAAACTGCCCTGTCTTTGGTACAGATGCCAGAATCATCAGGTTGTCGATTGCCCCATCACCGTCCCGATCCAGAAGTGTCCCATCATAAGTTGGATACTTTTCCGTCAGTTTTTGAGCGACCTCAGCAACCAGAGAAATCTCATTTGATCCCTGGTATTCCGCCAGTGTCTTGTCCAACGTGATATATTCCACTCTTTCACCTGACACAGTCTGCGGGAAAAGTGACTCCACCTGATGTGCCCCACCGGAAAGCCTCGACAGATATTCCCGAAATGATCCGATCGCAAAGGTGTCATTCTCTCCATTGAAACGCCTTTGCAACAAGCCCCAATAAGTTGTCGGGGCTCCCGAAATCTGTGAGGTATATGGTGTATTATAACCCGTATCGTCGTCTCCCACAGTATCTCCCTGATAACGTACAATGACAACCAGGTTCGCTGCCCGGCCTGTCGATGGTGCTGCCTGAATCGTCATCATCCCTGCATCCCCCAATAGCATGATCGCACACAGCAGAAAAACTGACATTACACGACCCGATCTTATTTTTTTCCTTCGTCTTACCATATACATCTCCCTTCGTTTATCAAATTCATGTTCACTTTTCTTCGCTTTAACCTATGCAACCAGGCTTTTATAACATCAATCAAAGAAATATATACACACTATAGTCACAACCCCAGATACTTCTCCCAGTATCCAAGGCTCGTGATCTCTTTTTTCGCCTCTGCCCACTGCTGCATCATGACATCGTGGTTCTTTCTGATTTTCTTTGTCATCTTCAGATAGTCACAAAAATCTTTCCAGCCTCTTGCATAACTCTTCTCTGTCATATAGCCTTTGCGCTTTTCTTCATCATAGTGGAAGATCTTCTTAGCACCAAAAGCAATGCCACTATCGCGCAGTCCGGCGACCTTGAGTGCCCTTGTGCTCGGAAGAATCCAGCGTATGATCGCCCAGACACTCCATGCCAGATAATGGCTGTGGAATCCATTTTCTTCTACCATATCCTCGGTCAGATCATAGGCAGACAATTCCTCGTATTTATAATTATACTTGGTCAGTGCTGCGTGCTTCTCAAGCGGATCCAATGTCTTAAAGAAGTCCGGTCCCTTGTAAAAATCATCGATAGCCTCATAGATGATCTCTGCATCTTCATAACGATAACGGTTCAAGGCACCGACAATACGGTTTGATAAATGATGGATCACATCGCCTGCTGTTGCACAGGTTTCGGACCCTGCCATGCCGATCAGCATATTGCGGATATCGTAATAGGTCATACGCGTTGCCGCCTTGTTGATCCCCTGTGGATGCCATACACAGATACCGTTCAGAAGAATTGTGCCATTTTTCTCATTTCGCACCCCATATTCCATATCATCATAATGGATAAACAAAGGTATCGGCAGATTATCTTCCGTAATAATAGAGGTCGGGATAACACTGTACCACCAGCCACTGTAATTGATCGGATTTTCACATTCATTGGTGGCAACACATTCCTGTCTGCGCAGATCCCACATCTTATTGTAAAAAGTCACCTGCGTGCCACGCCATCTTGCCCCAGCCTCAAACTGCTTATAGCGAAGATTTAACATGAACATTTCACCGCCAACCATCATATCATGATGCTCTTCATCAACGAATTGCAGGAAATGATAGGTTCTCTCCAACACATCTGTAGAAAGAATAATATCGTCATCCATCAATATGATATGGGTAAATGGCGAGTCCTGGCGATGGAAAAGAGACTCGATCATGGTTCTTGTAAAACCGCCTGCTCCACCGGCATTTTTATTCGGGAAAAGATGCACCTTGTCACTCTGGAAGGTATCCTGCGGCACCGTCTGTCCGTTATCTGATATATAAATTTCTACATGATCGCACAATGGCGACATGGCATTATTGATGACCTTATCCAGTACCAGATTCACATTTTTCTTTAAAAATTCTTCTCTCTGGAAAGTGCAGATGCCAAGTACCAGTTCCACCGGATTGACATCCTCTTTCTCTACGTCTGTGGTATATGCTCCCGACAAAAGAGAAACTGCATCCTCGCACGGCGCCATCGTAATATAGTAAATGCCCTCATCGGCTAATTCGGAGAAATGAATGATCGTCCTGATCGCCTGCTGTCCCTGGTCCGTTACAAATGCTTCTGCTTCCTGTGGGCAGTCCATTTCCCGTCTTTTGTTGTGCAAGAAACTGTACATGGTCTCCTCATCCGGGAACTCATGCCACATATGCTCTGTTTCTACCATGCCAACCGTCTGATAGGCTCTGACCTCTACCGGACCACTGGTCACGATCTCCAATGCCAGATTCGACAACTTGGTGTATTTCTTCCATTTTCCAATGGAAAAAGCATTGAAATACGTATCCAGGGATAATATCTCTCCCTGCTTGATCTCAAGTGGGAAAGATTCTGCTGCCACTTCCGATGCTTTCACGCCATCGATCAGTTTATGGAACATGACATTCCCATCATCATATGGATAGGTCGTAATATCATTTCCCTCTTTATCCACTTTTCTAAAATACATCCCCCACTCATTGCATACTTCCTTGCTTGGTCCGATCAATTTTTGAATAATCACTGTTTCCATCCTCCTATCTCCGGTGCAAAACGCATCCCAGCCGTCATTCCTTTCCACATCGTAGCAATGCGCATTTTCTTTCCATCCCTACTCTTAAACAGGATGCGCAGCATATTTAGGAAAAATGCCGCAAAGTAAATACAGACTTCTTTTGTCCCATGCCTTTTTGCCGTGCACAGATCATTACGAAATGCATAAAAATATCTTGGCACACGTTCTATATCATCAATCACAATATTACTTCCGGCATTGGTCTTCATTTTGTGGATAGCCACGCTTTCTTTGACATGATAGCATGGATAAGTCTCCGAAATCCGAAGCGTGTATTCCTTATCATCGCCCCAGATGAAATACTCTTTGACCGGCAGCCCTTTGTTTTCCACTGCCACTCTTGTAAAGAGAAGTGAAACAAAGGTTGCACTATCCACCGCCTGCAGGGTCAAGGCACTTTCTTCTGCACCCTTGCCGGACACAGTCACTTCCTGTCCCACATAATGCTGACGGTTCATCTGGCAAGGACTTCCATCTGTCCAAAGGACCGTTGATGAGACAAAACCAATCTCGTCCTGCGGTGCGACCTCATTTCCAGCGCACATCATGCCATCCAATAATTTTTGCAAGGCATCTGCCTGCGGTATCGTATCATCATCCATGATCCAGATCGCATCTGCCCCATGTTCATACGCCCATTTCATACCGGTATAAAATCCACCGGCTCCACCCGTATTCTCTGCCAGATGGGTCGCATAGATCCGCCTGTCTTCGGCATCGCCTGCCGATACCATGCCATCTATCCACTCTTTTGTGCCATCCGTACTGGCATTATCCACGAGAAAAATATCTAATTGTGTATCCCGGTCTACTTTCTGCTCTCGAAGAGCCTGTAGACACTCTTTCAACAAATCTATCCGATTGTATGTGACTACTACTGCTGTTACATGTTGCATCCTGCTCTCACACTCTTACCTTTCCATCCATTTTCTGTCCTTTTACAAATATGAAATATATAGCGTGTAATAATCCAGCAAAAACACAAGAGATGTGAAACCTAGGGCAGCCATGACCATATGGTTTTTATCAAACTTAATGCTTATGCCATCAATTCCCAGAGAGTAAGCCAATGGGAACAGCACCGGCAATAAATACCTTCCCTGACACCCTTGTAAGACTTGTCCTCCTACTGGTGTATAAACAAGATAAAACACGGTTACAATCACCGCCACCAGGATAAGGAACGTTGCCCACTGACTGATCCTAAGCCATGTAACTTTTCGCTTTTCCTCACCACGATCCAGATACAGAATCACCGCAATAAGGATCAGGAGAAGAATTCCATAATCTCCCTGCCCTAAGTATCCCATATTCGTTGTGTAAAGCGGTGCTACATTAAATCCCAGATAACCTGCCATAAAACCGATCAGCTTTTGCAGATAACTGCCCGGAAGTTGTAAGATCCACCATAATTGTTCGCTGGCATTGATCCCCTCCCCGCCTCTTGTGTCTCCCATTCCGAGCCCATGATGCAGAACCGGAAGTACAAACAGGAAAAATATGATTGCCATACCGCCGATCAGAAAAGCGTACCATACCCCTCTCTGCCGCTTATCTTTAAATTTTTCCTTTGGGAAGAAAAACAGTGGCAATAGCATCACACAGTAAACCCACTTGGGCATGATGCTAAGCGCAAAACAGGCGACCATCATAAAGAGATCCCGATATTGCAAGGTCTCCTCTGGCCTTTGCAGATTTCCGATATAGTAGGAGGTTCCCGCCAATGTCAACGCAATCACCCACCAATCATAACTATAGGATGATGCAAGTACCATGGAAGTCGGTAAAAGAGCGATCACAGACATCAGGATCTTCCCATAACGCAAGCGCTTGATCGCATAATAAATG
The DNA here is from genome assembly GCF_014287435.1 of Roseburia lenta. GTDB lineage: Bacteria > Bacillota > Clostridia > Lachnospirales > Lachnospiraceae > Pararoseburia > Pararoseburia lenta. The sequence goes on along the minus strand of NZ_JACOPG010000003.1, from coordinate 228,992 downwards.
ATCATTGTATATGCCAGTAAGATACTTATTTTCCCTAGTAAAAAAACATGGGCAAAACTCAGATGCAGGCCTTTTCCAATAATGATCGCGATCGCCGGCACAATATATGCAATGGAATAAATTCCACCCAGACTTTTATAGCCAATCGTTGCTTCATCATAGGGACGTAAGACTTCCTGATTGTGTGCATGTGCTCTGTCATAAAGCCCATCCAATGTCTGACTGTATTCCCGCAATGACTCATAGGAATATGTTTTATCCATAATCTGCTGGTTCAACTGCGGAAAATCCTCAACCAACTTGTTCTCTGCTTCATACTTTACAGAATCAAACATACTGACAATAGAGATTGTCCGTACAAAATGTGTTTCGTCATCCCAACACACACCCACAATCCTTGGCGACGACAGGATAAAAGTCAGCCCCAGGATCAGTGCCGTTACAGCAAATGCCCCTTCCGTCTTTTCCGCCATCTGCCTGCGCATGAGCCAGAATGTCAGGATCAGACTGGCACACCCTGCAAAAAAATAGTATTTCCACCATGGGAAAACTGTCCCATGCGTTGCGATCCGGACAATAACTCCCAGCCCAAGCCACAAACCAACATAATAGGCTGCATATTTGATAATCTTTTGATGATCCTTCCTGATCTTCTGCCAGCCTTGTTCCAAATCTGCCAAGGCTTTTTCCACGGCATCGCGTGTCCATGCAAAATGCAGCAAAAGCCATGGAAAGATTATGATCCCCACAACATTAACCAGCACCACCAACACCTTATGGTATGCCAGCATACCGTCCATCCAACACAGGGACAGATCCAATAACCCCACTAAGACAATACAGCATACCTCAACGATCAGTGCTGTACGATCCCATTTTACTTCCTTCTTCAAAACGTTCTTCCCAATCTTACTTTATTTATCTAATAGTGATACTCCGGATGTTTCCCCAGTTTTCCCGCTTTGCAATCCTTTATCACATCATGCAGGATCTTTTGGTTGCTCCTGCCCTGTTCTCTCGTCTCTTTCTTCCAGGTCATAAAAAAACTGAGAAGCCAAAAGACCCGATACTGCCACAAGATCACCCAGGCAGACAGGCTTCCCAAATGCCGTTTTGCCGTATCATAACGATTGCGATAACCATAATACTGCCGCCAGCCGATCCGATGTAAGACCCCTTTGGTCACCATGCCCTCCTTGGAAAGCACTGTTTTATGATGAAGCACCGCTGCCGGCACCACCGTCACACCACCGCACTCCTGCAAGCGCAGGCAATATTCAATATCATCGTACCAAAGAAAATATCCCTTTTGGGGCAGACCAATCTCCCGCATCTTCTGTCCCTGTAGCAAAAGTCCGCAAAAAGTCGCAGCATCGCAGGAGAAACTCTCCTTTTGATATTCCTCGCTAGCAACATTGCTCTCCACATAAAGCAAGCGATTGATAATTCGCCTTCTATGGCTGACATCAATATGTCCCTCGGTCACAACCTTTCCCGCAAGACCATAAATACCTGTATGCGCATTTGCATAGTCCAGAAGTTTTTCCATGTAGTCCGGTGCGATCATTGCATCATCATCAATGATCAGCACCCAGTCATATTCCCCCTGACTTGCACACTGTAAACCGTCATAAAATCCACCTGCGCCACCAAGATTCTCCGGCTCCCGTATCACGTCCAGATCTTCCCGGGCAGCAAGGAATTCTGCTGTTCCATCCGTACTGTGATTATCCACCACAATAACACGCGAAAAAGGAATGGTTTGCCCACATACGCAGGCAAGACATTCCTTTAATAATTCTACGCGATTATAAGTTACAATAACGACTGCATTATTCATTCTTATACATTTCCTGATAATACTTCTGATAATCACCGGAAGTAACGTTCTTCATCCAATCTTCATGCTCAAAGAACCAGGCAATCGTCTTTTTAATGCCATCCTTAAACATAGTCTCCGGTTCCCAGCCTACTTCCTTCTTGATCTTGTCAGGAGCAATGGCATATCTTCTGTCATGTCCCTTACGATCTTCCACATATGTGATCAGGTCTGTGCTGACATTGGCACGTCTTGGATCATCTGCCGGAAGCATTTCCTGCAACGTCTCGATAATGATATTGATGATCTCAATGTTCTGCTTTTCATTGTGGCCACCGATATTGTAAGTCTCAAAAAGTTTACCCTTTTCCTGGACCATATCGATCCCCTTTGCATGATCATCTACATACAACCAGTCACGCACATTCTTGCCATCACCATATACCGGCAACTTCTTGCCCTGTAATGCATTGTTGATGATAAGCGGAATCAACTTCTCCGGGAACTGATAAGGGCCATAGTTGTTGGAGCAGTTTGTAATATTTGCAGGGAACTTGTAGGTATCCATATAAGCCTTAACAAGCATATCAGAAGATGCCTTACTTGCTGAGTATGGGCTATGTGGGTCGTATGGTGTTGTCTCGTAGAAATATGCGTTTGGATCATCATCCAAAGAGCCATATACTTCATCTGTAGACACATGTAAGAATTTCTTACCTTCCTTGAAAGTTCCATCCGGCAACTCCCAAGCAGCCTTAGCACAATTTAACATAACGGCTGTACCAAGGACATTCGTCTGTACAAAAACCTCTGGATTCTTGATGGAACGGTCTACGTGAGACTCGGCTGCAAAATGAACCACACGATCAATGTCATTCTCTGCAAAAATCTTGCTGATGGCTTCCTTATCACAGATATCAGCCTTGACAAAGGTGTAATTGTCTCTGTCCTCAATATCTTTTAAATTCTCCAGATTTCCTGCGTAGGTCAACTTGTCCACGTTGATAATACGGATCTCATTGTCATATTTGCGGAACATATAATGAATATAATTGCTTCCAATAAATCCTGCTCCACCTGTTACTAAGTATGTTCTCATAATCTTCTCCTTTTTGATTACTTTATTGTCTCTTCTTTTACAGTTTCTTCCAAATCCTCTACTTTCTTATACAACAAGCCAACCTCTTGTGTCAAGCGTTTACACTTTCTGGTCAGATTGGAAATAACGATCGTCTGGCTGAAAATGATCATCAGGACAAACAAAAGTCCCAAAAATGTCAGCATATTGATCGGAAGTGTGATCCCCAGTGTCTGTGACATAATCGTCAACAGTCCCGGAAACAGATCAAAGATCAGCAGCAAAAGTCCCACAAAAAACCAGATCAAAGCGTATTTCAATTCCAGCCGCCGGATACGTACCAGATTTCCAATATATAAGATAGCGATGATCGCACCGATCGCGATAACCACCTGTAATCTCAGACTCATACAGCCTCCTCTTAATCACCTATGGCAGCCATAATACACGCCAATGGCACCTTAATCATATAGTAAATCGACTTTTTAAAGGATATGGATGACTTGCCGGACTCTCTAGCCTTCATCTCGACCGGGATCTCCTTTACCACAAAGCCTCGCTTCAACACAGTCACAGCAGTCTCTGGCTCTGGGTAATCCTTTGGATAATCGTTGGCAAACATATGCATGACTTCCTTATCCACCATGCGCATACCGCTGGTCGGATCTGTTATGGTCTTCCCCGTCAAAAGGCGGATCAGCCATGTAAAAAAATGGATGCCTACGCGACGAAGTCCTGTCGACTGGAAACCTTCTCCCTCAATAAAACGGGAACCGATCAGCATATTGATCTCCTCAGCCTCCATGACATCTGCCATCTTTTCCAGGAACTTGGCATCGTGCTGCCCATCTCCATCAATCTGGATCGCATAATCATAGCCAAACCGGTGTCCGTACAAGTATCCTGTCTGTACGGCGGCACCAATACCGGAATTGATACTGAGAGTTACCATATTATAGCCCAGCCGATCGCATAGTTCCTTGGTACCATCCATGGAATGATCGTTGATGATGACATAGTCAAAACTCGGCGCATTTTTTTTGATATCTTCTACTGTCCTCTCGATCGAACCGACCTCATTAAATGCCGGTATGATCACCAGTCGTTTCTTCATTGTTACCTCACAAAAATCTTTAGATAAATGCCTCCGAGAAAACTCATCAGCCGGCGTATCATAACACTCAGATTCACCTGCCATCTAGACAGGTGTAGTTCCTTGGCATATCGCTCTACCAATCTTTTATGTTCTTCCAGATAGACATCTTTTTTGTCGCCATTCATAACCTGACTGGTATTCGAATCGTTTCGGATACGGAAGGAATTGAGCGGCTCATGTAATATATAGATCTTTCCCTTACAGCAAATGCGCATAAAGAAATCATAATCAATGATATAGACAAAAGAGGGATCAAAACCGCCCCATGCCTCATAGGCACTTCTACGGATCAGATTGGCAAGCGGCGCCCCCAGATAATCTCTGGTAAAAGCGGAGAAGCGACAGGCTTTCCTGCCCTCCACAAGACCACTTGCGTGATAGCGCTTATAATAGCCGGTGGTCTTGCCATGCATGTCCACAAAGCGCGTATCCGTCTGCACCAGATTTGCCTCCGGATACCTCTCCATGATCTCCACTTCTCTTGCCAGCAGAGTTTCATGGATCAGATCATCCGCGCATAAGAGTTTGATAAAGTCCCCCTTGCAAAGTTCCATGCAATGGTTCCAGTTGCCTGCCATACCAAGATTTTTTTCATTCTGATAAAGATGCAGGCGATCGTCCCCTGCCTGCTTTGCAAAAGTCTTCACCACCTGATAGGTATCGTCCGTTGACCGATCATCCACAACGATCAATTCGAGATTCTGATAAGTCTGTGTCAGAACGGATTGTATGGTTTCCAGGATCGTATCCGCATTGTTATATGCCGGGATACAAACACTGACGAGTGGTGATTCCATTAGCAATTCTCCATGTCAAAATCTTTTAAATAGACATCTAATGCATCTTCCCAATTTGCCATGGCAAACTGATCTGTTGTCAGACGCAGCATGTAGTTATCCAGATTTGAATATGCCGGACGTTTTGCTGCATCCGGGTTCATATTGGCATACTCCTGACTGGTAATGTGATTGACCTTAGTCTTGATTCCCAGTTTCTTATAGAATGCCTCGGTGAAATCCGCCCAGTTTGTCTCACCTTCACAGGTCGCATGGAAGATACCATAGTTGTCTGTTCCTTCCAGGAAATGGATCATCTTGGCAAGTTCTACTGCTGAAGTCGGAGATCCAAACTGGTCGCATACCACAGACACCTCGTCATGTGTCTTGGATGCACGTACCATAGTCTTAACAAAATTCTTGCCATCGCCATACAGCCATGCGGTACGAAGAATAAAGAACTTCTCTGCAAACTGACGTACAAAATGCTCGCCCTCTAACTTGGTCTTGCCATAGGCACTGATCGGATTCGGCTCATCAAACTCTGTACGTGGCGCACGCTCTGTTCCGGCAAAGACATAGTCGGTAGAAACATGTACCAGTTTTGCCCCTACTGTCGTTGCAGCGATCGCAAGATTACGCGGTCCGATCGCATTAATCTTGTAAGCAAGATCCCACATTTTTTCACAGCCGTCTACATTGGTCAGAGCTGCGCAGTTGATGATGACATCCGGCTTTTTATCCAAAGCCAAGGTCATGACTGCATCAATATCTGTAATATCCAAAGAAGTGATATTCTCTCCCTCTGCTACGTCTGTCAGGATAAATTCCACCTGACCTGCATATTCCTTTTGAATTGCTCGTCCAAGCTGTCCATTACAGCCCGTCACAAGTACCTTTTTCATATCATCTACCCTTTCTGTCTATACATAATCCTTTGCCTTTTTTGCAAGCCGGTTCATGGCAGAGAACATACCGCGAATGGATGCTCTCGTAATGTTTGAACTAACGCCCACGCCAAAGGTGATATTTCCGCTGCGGTTGTCACGCATCTCAATGTAGGCTGCTGCCTTTGCACCTGAGCCCTTGCCCAGAGAATGTTCGCTATAATCCAGCACAGAGAAATCAACCTGCGGTACACACTGCTTGACTGCAAGTTTTACCGCATCGATCGGTCCGTTACCATCTGCCTCGGAATGGATTGCCTTGCCATTGTACTTAAAATCGAGAGATACATGTGTCTCATCATTTGCCATATTGTCATCGATATCCACAAAGACGAGTTCAAACGGCATCTTGTTCTCAAAGTATTCTTTTTTGAAGGCTTCCATCATCTTCTGTGGCTCAACCTCGCCGCCTTCCTGCTCGGAAATATACTGGATGACATCTGCAAATTCTCTTTGCATCTTCTTTGGCAGTTTGTAGCCATAGACGGTATCCATCACAAAGGCAACGCCGCCCTTGCCGGACTGGCTGTTGATACGAACCACCGGCTCATATTTTCTGCCAATGTCTGCCGGATCGATCGGAAGATACGGGACTTCCCAATATTCATTTCCGCGCTCCTGCATCGCATGTACGCCCTTATTGATGGCATCCTGATGGGATCCGGAAAAAGCGGTAAATACCAGTTTGCCGGCATAAGGATGACGCATATCTACATGCATCTTGCAGCATCTCTCATAGATCTCAACGATCTCCTTGACATCCTCGATCTCCAATTCCGGATTGATACCCTGGGAGAACATATTGTAAGCAACCGTCAGAATATCCACATTACCGGTACGCTCGCCATTGCCGAGCAAAGTACCCTCAACACGGTCTGCACCGGCAAGCAGTGCTAATTCCGTGATGGCAACACCGGTACCACGGTCGTTGTGCGGATGCACACTTAAGATGATATTATCACGATCCTCAAAATGGGTACTCATCCATTCGATCTGATCGGCATATACGTTCGGTGTATTCATTTCCACTGTTGCAGGCAGGTTAAAGATGATCGGTGCATCCGTCGCATGATCCCATTCTTTCTGCACAGCCGTACAGATGCGAAGGGCAAAATCTACCTCTGTACCGGTAAAACTCTCAGGTGAGTATTCCAGTTGCACATTACCGTCAAAATCTGCCAGATGCTCTTTGACCATACGGGTTCCTGCGATGGCAATGTCAATGATCTCATCCTGACTCTTGTTGAATACCACATCTCTTTGCAGAGTAGATGTGGAGTTGTAGATATGAACCACAACATTCTTGATTCCCTGGATAGCTTCAAAGGTACGATCCACCAGTTCCTGACGACACTGGGTCAGCACCTGTACTTTGACATCATCCGGGATCTTATTCTCTGCTACTAACTTGCGTAAGAAATCATATTCGATCTGTGATGCAGCCGGGAAACCGATCTCGATCTCCTTAAAACCTAAACGAAGCAAAAGATCGAACATTTCCATCTTTTCATCTACATTCATCGGCTCGATCAGCGCCTGGTTACCGTCACGCAGATCAACGCTACACCAGATCGGTGCCTTTTCAATCTGCTTATCCGGCCAGGTACGCTCCGGGAAATTTAAAACCGGGTTTCTCTTATACCTCTTATAATTTAACATTTCTAAATTCCTTCTTTCTTATACTTGCAGCAAGAAATCAGCCTTTTTACCTTTATTCTCCAAATCCGTTTTCTACCAATGCCACCAATGCCTTCAGGGCTTCTTCTTCATCTTCGCCCTCACAGACGATCTCGATCTCATCACCGGATTTGATGCAGGCGCCAAGCACGCTCAAGACACTCTTAGCGTTGGCTGTGCCACTTGCTCCATAATGAAATGTGATACTGGATGTGTATTTCATTGCCTCCTGGCAAAAGATTCCCGCTGGTCTTAAATGAAGGCCTGTGGGATTGATAATCTGTACCTTCTGTGTAACCATGACAACCTCCTATAACATTGTATTCATGATCAGTTCTGCTAATTTCTTGGCTTCTTCTTCAATCTGCTTTTGATCCTTGCCCTCGATCATAACGCGGACAAGCGGTTCGGTTCCGGATGGACGGATCAAAACGCGTCCCTCTCCGGCAAACTTATCCTCCAGTTCTTTCACGGCACTGGCAATCTCCGGATACTCCATAAAACTTTCTTTCTTATGGTTAGGCACCTTGGCGTTCACCAGTGCCTGTGGTAGGACTTCCATCACCTTGGCAAGTTCCGATAATGGCTTGCCGGTATCCACCATGACCTGCAACAGATGAAGTGCGCTCAAGAGCCCGTCACCTGTTGTATTGTCATCCAGAAAGATCACATGACCGGATTGCTCGCCACCTAAATTATAACCGTTTGCAAGCATATTTTCCAAAACATAGCGATCGCCTACTTTTGTCTTTTCGATGTGAAGATTCTTCTCCTGCCCCATCAGGGTGAATCCCAGATTTGACATGACCGTAACAACGACCGTATCCTGTTTTAAACTTCCTTTTTCCTTCATATAGTTGGCACAGATCGCCATAATCTCATCGCCATCTACCATCTTGCCATTTTCATCTACGGCAAGCATACGATCTGCGTCCCCGTCAAAAGCCAGACCCAGAGCTGCCTTTTCATAGACAACTCTCGCCTGCAATTCTTCCATATGGGTCGATCCGCAATTGGAATTGATGTTGGTTCCATCCGGGTTTGTATGGATGGCTACCAGATTCGCTCCCAGTTCACGCAGGGTCTCCACGGAGGTCTTATAAGACGCGCCCTCTGCACAGTCGATCACGATCTTCATGCCGGAAAGATCGACCGGAACTGTCTTTTTCATAAAGTCCACATACTCGCGAATCATATCGAAGCGGTATTCGATCTTGCCAATACCGGATCCGGTCGGCAGATTGATATCCTTCATATCGTTGGCGATCAGAGCCTCGATCTCATCCTCCAGAGCGTCGGACAACTTATAGCCCTCGCCATTGAAAAATTTGATACCGTTAAATTCCATTGGATTATGAGACGCAGAGATAACAACACCTGCATCCACCTTGTGTTTTCTTGTCAGATACGCGATCGCAGGTGTCGGCATAACACCGGCGAAAATCGCATCTGCACCGACAGAACAGATGCCTGCCATCAGAGCACTTGCCAGCATACCACCGGATATTCTCGTATCACAGCCTACGATGATCGTTGGCTTGTGTGCCTGCTCCTTGGTAAGGACGTATGCTCCCGCCTGCCCCAGTTTCGTAGCCAGTCCGATCGTAAGTTCTGAACCGGCAACTCCTCTTACGCCATCGGTTCCAAATAATCTTCCCATGTTTAACTCCTTCTTACTCCGTTGTGATTGTTATATTCGTCGTTGCTGCCGTCGCTGAAATCCCGCTGTCCAGATCCAACGTGACAGACACCGTATGCTTACCGGCTCCCAGACCACTGACATCCACCGACCCTGTGATATTCTCTGCGACAAGGTCTGCCAGATCCGATGCCTTTCCGGTAATCTTTACTTCTACTGTTGTAGCATCAAATACTGCCTTGCTGCCATCTTCCAGATTTTTGATCGTCAGATTGGCAGTCGGCACACGATAAGTCTTTGTCTCATCCCCGGATACGTTGACCTTGACCGTCGCCTGCGCAGCATTACTGTCTGCGACCTTGGCTCCGCTCGGCAGATAAGTATTCAGATCCACGGTAGTCGTCAGACTCGATGTGAGTTTGGACAGATCCAGTGCACTGCCACTGATCGTGATCTCCGTGATCTCATTAAGCACATCTGCCTCTCCGGTGATCTCGATTGTGTCCGGATCCACACTGACAGACTCCAGATACAATCCCTGTGGCAGACTTCCTGTCGTCTGCACCTGTACCGCTACTGTCTTGATATGGGAGATCGTAAGACTGACCTTAACCGTCTCATGGTTTACATTCAGTCGGCTCTGATCGATCTCATTACCGTTTTTATCCAGAAAATGCAAGGATGCATCCGTATCAAAATCTTCGTTGACACCGTCAACATCAACATATGCAACCACTTTCGCAATGGTGCTGACTACATCTTCCGGTCCCGATACGGTCACACTGGATGGATCCACTTCCGTCTTGTCGATCACGCAGCCCTCCGCCGGATTGCCGTTGGTCTCGACTTCCACATCATGCTTAGTCGTCATTTTATTACCGATGATGACTTGCAGATACAGTCTCTTGGCTGAGACCGTAATACTGCTGTTGTTATTGTTGACCGTGATCGTCACAGGAACACGGGAATCATCCTCTAAATAGTTCATGTCAGCCGTTGCCGTAAAATCAGATCCCGACAACCGTTCCATCACAGAACGTTTTGCCGTCACACGGAAACTGACGGTATTGCCACCCTCCGGGATCTCATAGTAGCGTCCGGCATCGGTCAGAACATCCGCATTGACCACATTTACACTCGTCGTAAAAGTCTTGGTCTGGGTCGGATCGTCCACATTGACAACGATCAGCCACAATAGGATGGAAAAGAAAAGTGCTAACAGTTTCAGTCCCCAGTTATTTAAAAACATTCGTTTGATCTTAGGAGTTATGCTCTGCTTCATCTTTTACCCTCCTTCCCAAACGCGGTTTGTTATTCTCGTCTACATCTTTTACCGGATTCTGCAACTCGATCAATTTTTCTTTTAACTGATCGTCAGTCACTTTCTCCGTCAGATGTCCGTTCTGCGCTATGGATACCCCGCCAGTCTCCTCGGAAACCACGATCGTCAGCGCATCACAGACCTCGCTGATGCCCAGCGCCGCACGATGCCTTGTACCGAGTGCCTTGCTTAAATTCATATTCTCGGACAACGGCAGATAACAGGTCGCAGCCACGATACGATCGCCTCGTACAATGATCGCGCCGTCATGCAGGGGTGTATTTTTCTCGAAGATATTGATCAGAAGCTGCCTGGTCAGAACGGCATCCAGTGTGATACCGGTTCTTTCCACCTCATCCAGGCGCATCTGGTTTTCTACCACGATCAAGGCTCCCGTCTTGACGGCTCCCATCTCAAAGCATGCCATGACCGTGTCATTGATGGTCTTATCCTCAAAACGCTTGGAAATACTCTTGCCAACACCCAGATTGGCAAGAAAAGTAAACAGCCGTCGTCGCCCCAGGTCTTCCAGAGCCTTACGGAGTTCCGGCTGGAACACAACGATCACCATGATCAGTGCCACATTCAGGAGTTTTTCGCCCAGCCAGAGGATCGTACTCATCTGGAACAGGGCTGCCAAAATAAAGAATGCTACAACAACCAGCAGACCTCGAAAGAGCATCCAAGTCCTTGTGTTCTGCACCCAGATCAAAAGTTGATAAATGAAAAAAGCAATGATGATAATTTCCACGATATCCGTGATCTGCACATTCGGAAAATTGATTCCAAAATAATCTCCAAAGAATGCATCCAGACTATTTATGATGTTGTCCATATCATCTCACCCCTTTCTTAATTGTCCTGCGTCTCTTCTGTTTCTTCCAGATCATCCACCGGGAGCGGTAATGTCTCGGAAGTAATACGCTTGATCTCTTTTTCCTGCTCCGGTATGTGCATCTTTGGCACTGCCGTCACATAGTAATAATATTCATCATCTTCAAACTGTACATGCTCGGTACGTGTATAATCAAATCCTCTGGCAAAAAATACCATGCCAAGTCCCACGATCAGGGTCACAACATTGCCGATCACCAGAAGCGGAATGTTTTCCTTTTCTCCGGTAAAGAGGATGCCTGCCAGCATCAGCACAAATTCAACGACTACACCGGAAAGTACGCCCACCAGCCATGCATGTTCTATGCCCTTAGTCCGCACGGTGTAGACCACCAGAAACATTGCCGTCATCGCCACCAGATAGATGTAAAACATGCTGTTGTTTAGGATCTGTCCCTGTAATAACTCTGCCGCGCTCAGATCCGTATTGGGATCCAGAAAAGATGAGGCATTTTCCACGACCGTCTTCAGATAGTATGATAATACACTTCCGCATATGATCGTAGGCAGTTCATGTATGCTGCGCATCAGACCCGCTTCCATGGGTACGACAAAGGGGATATTGAGATAACGGCAAGCCGGTATGACCATCATATTATAAGTATCATCTGACCGAAAATATGCAGATACCGCATAACTGATCGCCAGCAGAACCAAGGCTATGACCGCTGCATCTGTCGACAAGGTCATCAGATGCATGAGTCCCACAAAAAACACAATAAAAGTAGACCCTGCCAGCGGAAGCAGCATACTGATACCCGCGATCACCACAGAGACCCACCAATGATTCAATATCTTTTGATAACCAAAGCACCGATTCATGACCAAGAGCACAGCCAGCACGATCGCAAAGCGGAGCAAGCGTACCACCCATTCTTCTCTTGTTATGATAAAATGCCTGATCTTCGTTCGTATCTGTATTAAAAATGTCATATTAGTCCCATCCCTCAGGTATTTTCGACAGGTCCTCTTCCTGATACATCTCGCGCAGTTCCCGATAGTCCTTGCGCAAGTGGCGCAAAAGCGTCACACCCTCGTCATATCGCTTGGCTGCGTGTCTGCGCACCATACGAAGATAATAGTACATATATAATATATAGAGAACCAATCCCAATAAAATGCCAAGTATCAATCCAACCAGATGGATATTGACTACCAAAGTGCTGGCCAGCAGGACAATAAGACCTGCATAAAGTGCCGCATAGATCAAAGTACCCAGAAAGACACCGCCCAAGGTACAAAGAGAAAGATAATCACGTTTGCGATAATGTATTGCCGGACCAAGTTTGCGGCCTTGTTTGTCTTCGATCATCGCCATCTTTGTCATATGCATGACACGCTGTTCGCTTAGCATCTGGCTTCCTCCTGCATTTTCCTTGCTCGTGCGCATACAAACACTACTCACCACTACATCACATTATAACATAATCAAATCTCGGCGCAACCTCGCAGGGGGAATACACAAGAAAAACACAAAAACACCCCTTCTCCAACCGAGTGAAAAGGGGTATGATCCTGCTCATATTTATTTTTTTAAGAAACGCATCTTGTCTACATCACGCAGACCCTTGTTCTTGGATAGATCTTCTTTTGGCTCCGGTTTCTGGATCGCGTTGCTAAAATCCCCACGCATACGGCTCTTGCATGCCTCACAAAAACGTCCGGTACGAATAGAAGCACCACAGCACTCACATTCGATTCCCACCTGTGAGTCTGCTGAAAACTCCAGGCGTTCTTCACGGATCCACTGACGGATCTGCTGTACCGTGACATCATTATCCTCGGCTACCATCTGGATGTTGGAACCCGGATTATTGCGCACATATTCCTTGACCTGCTGGAACTTCTCCTCTACAGCCTCTCTGCATGCCTGACAAATTGGCGGTCCTCCCAGATAGTTAAATAATCTGCCACATTGTCTGCAATTTCGTACGTCCATATTTTCCTCCTCCCGGTCACACATGTTTTTCCCTGCCGGCGCAGACCGTCAGGCAATAGACCTGACGCACGCCCGATGCCAAAAGAGCCTCGGTCACGCCATCCAATGTGCTCCCTGTCGTATAGATATCATCAATTAACAGAATTTTGTTTAATTTTACACCATTTTTTCTGATTTTAAAAGCATTTTCCAAATTCTTTTTTCTTCTCTGATCATTCAGGTTCTTAAGGGGTGCCGTATTCTTGGTCCGCACAGCCAGTGACCTTTCCATCCTGCAATCCATCAGAGTTGCGATCTCCCCTGCAAAAACCTCTGCCTGATTGTAGCCGCGCCGCCGCTCTTTTCCCGCATACATAGGCACCGGAACGACCGCATCCACCTCCAAATTTCTGAGCCAGTCACCGTAGATACGCCAGGCATCCTTTGCAAAAACACGCCGATATGCACGGCAATTACTATATTTAAAGCGATACATAGCCTCTTTCATAGGACCGTCATAGGCATAGACCGCCCTGTTCTGCACAAATGCATGCGCTTTTTTCCCGCAATCCCCGCACAGATCCTGCGTAAGATCTGTCAGGGCTTTCCCGCATTTGACGCAGCCCCCGTCTCCTATATAAATGATTTTCCCGGCACATGCCTGGCAAAATCCCTTTTCTTTCTCCTTGGCAAACAGGATCTCATTGCATCCCGGACAGCGTTCCGGGAAGATTTCCTGTCGGATCCCCTCCAGCAATTTGCCTGGCAGTGTGTATTTTCTATGACCCCTCATTGACTTTTTTCTCCCCTCTCTTTAAAATGTAATTTCAGAGTTATTTAAAAATGCTGTATAACAGTTTCATATGGAGGTTTTTCTAACTATGCTAAATATAAAACGTTTTGCCTGCACCGGGCTCGCCGCCATTCTGGTAGTATCACTTCCGGCTTGCGGCAAGGACAAGTCCTCCGGCTATACCCCCCTGCCGGAAGAAGATGACACAGTATATAATATCAGTCTCTGTCAGGATGAAGACAGCGACTACTACAACAATATCTCACAGGGCTTTAACGATGCCCTGACAGATCTTTTCGGATCTGCTCATGTCAATGTCACGACCATGGTCGCCAACAATACGATCGGCACGGACAGCATCTGCGCAGATTATGTCACCGGCGGCACAGATCTGATCTTTGCCAATGGCAAAAAGAGCCTGTCTTCCGCTGCCACGGCAACCGAGGACATTCCGATCGTCGGCGCTGCTGTTATGGACTACCAGAGTGTCCTTCACTTAGCCACCGCCTCTGATTCCTCCTGGAACAAAAAAACAGGCACCAATGTGACCGGTATTTCATCCAAGCCAAATCTGGAGGAGCAATTATCACTCCTGATCGAGGCAACACCGGATCTGCAGTCTGTCGGGCTTTTGTATAACCCGGAAGATACGGACGGCATTTACCAGAATGTCCTTTTAGAAAAATATCTGGATCAGGCAGGTATCCCTTGGAAAGAATACGCACTTCCTTCGGATGATATCGACAGCAGCATCAGTGATGAACTGACCGATGCGACCGCCATTGCTCCAACCAAGCAGATCGCTTCTTCTGTCACAGAAGGCAGCAATAATGACGTAGTTTCCTTCGCAGGGAATGATCTTTTGAGTGGTATCTTTTCTCCAAGCAGTGCTCACGTTGCCAGCACTTCTGCTACCTGGACGCCGGACTTATCCATAGCCAACGCAGAACCGCTTGCAGCGGATGCTTCCTTAGAAGACATAGTACAATACGCCTGCAACGAGTGCAGCGTTCTCTTCCTTCCTGCCGAAAGCCAGTTGACCAGCGAAGTCCGGACGATCGTTGATATCGCCACGGCATCCGGTACCAGAACCGTCGGTGGTGATGCCTCACTCGGACAAGAGACGCTGGTATCTATGTATAAAGACCCTTATGCTATGGGCTATGCCGCAGGCAAGATGGTCTACCGCATTTTAGTCGACGGGGCAGATCCGGGTGATATCAAGATCACCAATTCTCCTGCCGAGAACGTCAAACTCTACAACGCATCTCGTGCCGAAAGTCTTGGAATGACATTTCCAAAATCTTTCCACGAGATCAATGATTATTTTGCAAATTACGAAATTGGATCCACCACTACAAGAATCAGTAGTGATGATACAGCAGAATAAAAGATATTTTTCAGAGGCTTCGCTTATATGAGCGAGGCCTCTTTTAATCTTTCTTTCAATCCAGAATACCGACGCTGTTGCGTCGTATTATCGATCATCCGGTAAAATACATTTTCATCCCCCACAATGGTAATACACTTGCGCGCCCTGGTCACAGCCGTATATAAAAGATTCCGGTTCATAAGCATACGCGGTCCCGGCAGCAAAGGCATGACCACCGCCGGATACTCGCTTCCCTGCGATTTATGAATGGTGATCGCATAGGCTAATTCCAGTTCGTCCAATCCCTTAAAAGGATATATCACCAATTTATTTTCATCATAGAGTACACTGACCGTGCTGCTGTAGTCATTGATCTCCTGAATGATCCCAACATCCCCATTGAATACGCCCAGTCCTTTGTCGATTGCCAGTCCATAACGGCTGCGGATCTCCCATTCTAACTGGTAATTGTTGCGGATCTGCATGACCTTGTCACCCTCACGGAAGATCCGCTCACCCACCTGATGCTCTTTCTTTCCCTTTCCCGGTGGATTTAAATATTGCTGCAAAATGCCATTGAGACGTTCTACCCCCAGTAACCCCTTGCGGGTCGGTGTCAGCACCTGAACATCATACGGTGTCGCGTCTACGTATTTTGGCATTTTTTGTTTGACCAACTGTAGCATAACACTGATGATGACATCTGCATCATAACGTTTCAGCAGAAAGAAGTCCCGGCTCTTATTATCCAGTACGATATGCTGGCCGTCGTTGATCTTATGCGCATTGACAACAATATCGCTCTGGCTCGCCTGACGAAAGATCTTTTGCAGGGTCACGACCGGAAAGCACTCTGACGCTATGATGTCCCGCAGAACATTGCCCGGTCCAACACTCGGCAACTGGTTGATGTCCCCCACCAGAATCAGACGCGTTCCAGGCCCGATCGCCTTTAACAGAGCATACAGGAGAGTGATATCCACCATAGACATCTCATCAATGATTATGACATCCGCCTCCAGAGGATTGGACTCGTTGCGTTCAAACAAACCGCCGACCGCCTTGGCATCATCTTTCGCCTCGCTCATCGCCCCATTGACTTCCAGTAAACGGTGGATGGTCTTTGCCTCATATCCGGTAGTCTCACTCATCCGCTTTGCCGCGCGCCCTGTCGGTGCTGCCAGAAAAATATCATAGCCCTCGCCCACGAAATAAGAGATCATGGCTCGGATCGTCGTCGTCTTTCCCGTTCCCGGCCCACCGGTCAGGATAAAGAGGCCATGCGTCGCCGCCTGTCTGACCGCCTCTGCCTGCCACTCATCCAATTCCATATCTTCTTCTTTCTGGATTCTCGCGATCGCCTGGGTCAGTTTGGCAGGTGTCACATCATAGGTCTCATTCAAAGCGTGTAAAAGTCCTGCCGACACCTGTTCCATACGGTAAAAGTTCTTGGCATACACGCCCTCATCCTTTAATTCCACCTTGCCATCCATGGCAAGATTCATAACATGTTCCTCAATGTGCTCCGGTGCAACACCCAGTAACTGATTGGCATAACGGAGCAATTCTTCCCGCGGCAGATAGGTATGCCCCAGTGTCGATGCCCCTGTCAGGCAATAGAGGATCCCGCACCGGATACGAAAATCCGAATCGGTACGAATACCCACACGCTCAGCGATCTCATCTGCTATCTTAAAGCCGATCCCCGGCACTTCCTCTGCCATGCGGTAGGGGTTTTCACGAATAACACTGTAAATTTCCTGTCCATATGCCTGATAGATCCTGACCGCCAGATTGCTCGTGATGCCATATTTTTCTAAAAAGATCATAGCATCCCGCAGGTCTTTCTTTTCTACCATCTGACTGGAAATCTCCATCGCCATACGCTCGCTGATCCCCTTGATCTCCGCAAGCCGTTCCGGTTCTTCTTCCATGATGCGGAAGGTGTCCTTTTTGAACCGTCGCACGATACGGGATGCCAGTGCCACACCGATTCCCTTGATGGCACCGGATGCCAGGTAACGCTCCATAGAAAGGACATCTTCCGGCGCCTTTGTTTCATAGGATTTCATCTGAAACTGTTCGCCATAGGTCGGATGTGATGTATATTCCCCATGTAATAAAAGAATCTCCCCCTCCGTGACGACAGGGAAGATTCCTACACATGTAATTTCATCTTCTTCGCTTATTAAATTGAGAACGGTATAACCGTTATCCGCATTGCGGAACACGATGTGTTCCACATAGCCTTGTAAATCTTCCATCGATTATGTAGTCCTATCCTACTCTATTCCGTAATTGCGCTTCATCTGATCGACCAGTTGGTCTGTCAGACTACCGCCATATTCTGATACCATCTCGCCTGCAAGCTGCTGGATCGTCGCATCCATATACATATCGGTATACTGGCTCATGGTCGAATCCTGATCATCATCTGAAGTCACACTGTCCTTCATCTGCTTGATGACCTGTTCTAACATATAGGATTCAAAAGACTCTACGGCATTTACCAGATCCTCCTCTGAGGAATCAGAAGAAAGCCCGGAAAGTGCGCTGGTTGCCTTGTCCGACCTGCTGGACGACTGTGCATTTGAAGAAACCGTATCGTAATAAGAAGATAAACCATCTACTGAAAAACTCATACCCTACCTCCTCCTATCGCTTGAGATTGTTTGCCTGTTCCAACATGGTATCGGAGGTCGTGATCGCCTTGGAGTTCATCTCATAGGCTCTCTGTGCCACGATCAGATTGACCATCTCATCTGCCACATTGACATTGGACGCTTCCAGATAGCCCTGTGCGATCGTACTTCTGGTCACGCCGGCGGTCGCAATCTCACTCAGCGGTACACCCGAAGCCTGGGTTGCCTCAAAAAGGCTGTCCCCGGTCTTTTCCAATCCTTTTGGATTGTTGAACTGGTACAATGCCACCTGCTGCCCGGTCGGTATATAGGTGCCGTCTGCTGCCTTATATGCCACAGAACCATCCGTTCCAAAGGAAAACGCATCGCCCGAAGCGCCATCCGGCAACATGATCGGATTGCCCTGATAATCCAAGACTTCCTGTCCCTTAGATGTAGCCAGAACACGATTGCCCATATTATCCAGTGCCCATGTAAAATCACCACTTCTGGTATAATAGGTTCCATTGTCTGCACCGCGCACTGCGAAAAAACCGGAACCGGAAATGCACAATGCCGTCTTGCTGGCATTCGCCTGCATGGTTCCCTGTGTATAGTCTGTATTGGTAGATGCCACTCTTGCACCCAAGCCCACCTGTGCTGTCGTAGGTTTATTTTCTCCGTTTGCTGTTGTCGTCTCTGTACGAAGGGTTTGGTATAAAAGTGACTTGAACTGCGTAGATTGGGACTTATATCCCACGGTATTGACATTGGCGAGATTGTTGGCGATCGTGTCAACGTTCGTCTGCTGCGCCTTCATCCCTGACGCACCTGTCCATAATGCTCTCATCATAATGAATGCATCTCCTTTCCAAATTCTCTGTCAGCATGACTGAATACTGTCATGCAGTCTCATCGGCATTGTCAATTTAGGAATTTTACACCTGTCCTACGCTATTGACTGCCTTGTCCAGTGTAGAGTCCTCGGTCTGAATCACCTTTTGCCCAGCCTCATAGGCTCTGGCAACCGTGATCATGTCGACCATTTCATCTATCACATTGACATTGGAAGCTTCGAGGCATCCTTGCTCAACGGAAGCATCGCTGGCGATGACCTGTCCGCCCGGAACCAGATCATATAGATTCTCGCCATATTTTGAAACAAAATTATTATCTGCAAACTGCACCACACCGATACGGTCTACAACCTGACCATTTTGATAGATAAATCCCTGTTCATCAATCTCGTAAGACTGATCCGGGTCAATCCGTACATAATTGGCAAGTGCATCATCGGAATTCAGCGCTCCGATCCGATTCAGGACATAATCTCCGTCTGATGTGCGCAGATATCCTTGATTATCTACAGAAAAAGCACCATCCCTGGTATATTTGATAGAAGTCTCTCCGTCCTTGGATGTAAAAGCGATGGCAAAAAATCCCTCACCGGAAAGGGCCAGATCAGACATATTGTCTGTGATCTGAAAACTGCCCTGATCCCAGTTTGTAAAGGTCTCTCCCACTTTCACGCCCAGACTAATCGAACCGATACGCTGCGGCATATCATAATTCGATGTATCCTTGATCTTGATCGCCAGTTGATGATCAAAAGACTGATTTACCATACCTTCTTTTTTGTACCCGGTCGTCGCGGAATTTGCCAGATTATTGGCAATCACATCCAAGCGTTTCTGTTCGTTGACCATGCCGGTATATCCGGTGTACAGCCCTTTT
This sequence comes from Roseburia lenta, assembly GCF_014287435.1. Classification (GTDB taxonomy): domain Bacteria; phylum Bacillota; class Clostridia; order Lachnospirales; family Lachnospiraceae; genus Pararoseburia; species Pararoseburia lenta. The sequence goes on along the minus strand of NZ_JACOPG010000003.1, from coordinate 209,247 downwards.
ACCATAATTCCTCCTACGCAAGCAAAACTAGATATTGACTTCTATCTATATATCGGATAGATCTGTCGTATTTTTTATATAAGATCTGAAATTTAATCTTCAGAACGATCGCCGGAAAGGAACTCAACGAACTTACCGGTTCCGATAGCAACACAAGTCATTGCCTCTTCTGCCGTCATCGTATTGATGCCGGTACGCTCTTCGATCAATTCCTCCAAGCCGCGAAGCAATGCTCCACCACCGGTCAGAACGATACCACGGTCAGCAACATCCGCCGCCAACTCAGGTGGCGTCTTTTCCAGTACAGAGTGGATGGCTTCTACGATCTGTAAGGTTGGCTCACGCAGTGCCTCCTCGGTCTCCTCAGAAGAAACCTCGATGGTCTTTGGCAAACCTGTGACCAGATTACGTCCTCTGACATCCATGGTCTCCGGTGTCGGGAGTGGATAACAGGTACCGATCTTGATCTTGATGTCTTCTGCGGTACGCTCACCGATCAGAAGATTGTGTTTCTTACGCATATAACGGACAATGGCTTCATCAAAGTCATCCCCTGCGATCTTGATGGAAGTGCTGACAACAGAACCACCCAAAGAGATCACAGCGATATCTGCCGTACCACCACCGATATCTACGATCATATTTCCGCATGGTCTGGAAATATCGATTCCGGCTCCGATTGCTGCTGCGATCGGCTCCTCAATGATGGAAACCTCTCTGGCACCTGCTGCATAGGTTGCATCCTCTACCGCTCTCTTTTCTACCTCGGTAGCACCACTCGGGATGCAGACACTGATACGAGGCTTGCGATAACTCTTCTTGCCCATTGCCTTCTGAATGAAGTATTTGATCATTTTTTCTGTTACTGTATAATCTGAAATAACTCCCTGACGCAGTGGTCGAACGGCTACGATATTGCCCGGTGTTCTACCTAACATCAGACGTGCTTCTTCACCGATCGCCTTGATCTTGTTGGTATCTCTATCGAAAGCCACCACGGACGGCTCCTTTAATACGACACCTTTTCCTCTAACGTAAACCAGGATGCTTGCTGTACCCAAATCAATTCCGATATCACTTGAAACCATACTGTTTCTCCTTTCAGTTTGTATATGAAACGTGAACCTAGTCCACCTAATGATAGTTTTGCATTCTAATTTCAATTATATACAAATGTTACCATTTTTCAATGAATTTTTTCTGAAGATAACCTTAAACAAATCTTTATATTTATTTTTTATTTTTTTATTCTTTTTTCACATAATGGACACATTTCTTGGATATTATAATAATCGTACTAGCAAATAGTGCTAATATATTTTTCATAACTCAGCTCCGGAGGCTTTGCTTCCGGAGCACTCCCCAAAAATAACGGAATCGCTTTTGCGGTTCCTTTTTTATTGCATCTTGCAGAAAGAACATGGGCAATCCCGGAGTATTTCTTAGGGATTGCCCTTGTTTTGCCCTTATAAGCGCTTCTTATCTGCTTCCAGATAACGTTTTACATATTGTCCTGTATATGAAGTCGGATGCTGTGCCACCTCCTCAGGTGTGCCGCAGGCTACGACCCTGCCTCCGCGGTCTCCGCCATCCGGTCCCATATCAATAATATAATCTGCCGTCTTGATCACATCCAGATTGTGCTCGATCACGACCACCGTATTGCCACCCTCGGATAATTTCCGCAGAATGGTAACGAGTTTATTTACATCATCAAAATGGAGCCCCGTGGTCGGCTCATCTAATACATAGATGGTACGTCCTGTACTCCTGCGGCTGAGTTCGGTCGCCAGTTTGATACGCTGCGCCTCTCCGCCGGAAAGTGTCGTAGACGGCTGTCCCAATTTTACATAGGATAAACCTACATCATAAAGGGTCTGGATCTTACGATGGATAGATGGCACATGTTCAAAGAAATGTAAGGCTTCTTCCACCGTCATATCCAAAACATCATAGATAGACTTGCCCTTGTACTTGACCTCCAGGGTTTCGCGATTGTAGCGCTTGCCACCGCATACCTCGCACGGCACATAGACATCCGGCAGGAAATGCATTTCAATCTTGATGATACCGTCTCCGGAACATGCCTCACAGCGTCCGCCCTTGACATTAAAACTGAAACGTCCCTTGCTGTAACCGCGTGCCTTGGCATCTGCTGTCGCCGCAAAAAGATCACGGATCATATCAAACACACCGGTATAAGTTGCCGGATTGGATCGTGGGGTACGCCCGATCGGCGACTGGTCAATATCAATGATCTTATCCAACTGGTCGATCCCCTCGATATCATCATGCTTGCCCGGCACCTTATGGGCACGGTTTAGTTCTTTTGCCAGACGCTTATATAGGATCTCATTGGTCAGCGAACTCTTTCCCGAACCGGACACACCGGTAATACAGGTCATCACGCCAAGCGGTATCTGCACATCAATATTCTTGAGGTTGTTCTCTTTTGCCCCACGGATGGTCAGATATCCTGTCGGCTGCCGCCTCTCCTTTGGCACCGGAATTGTCTTTTTGCCGCTCAGATATGCCCCGGTGATTGAATTCGGATTTGCCATGACTTCCTCCGGCGTACCGATCGCTACGACCTCGCCGCCATGCTTGCCTGCCCCCGGTCCGATATCCACCAGACAGTCTGCCGCCAGCATGGTATCCTCGTCATGTTCGACCACGATCAGGGTATTGCCCAAATCACGCAGACCTTTCAAAGATGCCAGAAGTTTGTCATTATCCTTTTGATGCAGACCGATACTCGGTTCGTCCAAAATATAGGCAACACCTACCAGACCGGAACCGATCTGGGTCGCCAGACGGATACGCTGTGCCTCTCCTCCGGAAAGTGTCCCGGTCGCTCTGGACAAGGACAGGTAATCCAGACCTACGTCCACCAAAAAACCAACGCGTCCCCGAATCTCCTTTAAGATCTGGTGCCCGATCTTTTCCTGCTGATCACTCAACTGCATGTCCTGCAAAAATACCTGCAGGTCGCGGATCGGCAGTTCCGTCATTTCAAAGATATTCTTATCTGCTACAGTGACCGCCAGAGAGGACTTTTTCAGACGTTGTCCCTTACACAGCGGGCACTTACAGATATACATGAATTCCTCATATTCCTTTTTCATGGTCTCCGAATGCGTCTCACGATAGCGGCGGTTCACATTGGCGATCAATCCCTCAAAACAGATATCATAAACGCCTTCACCGCGCTGCCCCTTATAATGCACCGGCACAGTACGGTCAAATCCATAGATGAACTGATGGCGTATCTCCTCCGGCAGGTCCTTGTAAGGCGTATCCAAAGAAAATCCGTATTCCTTTGCCAGTGCAACCAGGATCGCATGCGTGAAACTCTTTTTGTCGGATGCCGACTGCCATCCCATGACCGTGACACAGCCCTCATTAAAACTCAGGCGCTTGTCCGGGATCATCAGATCCTCATCAAACTCCATCTTAAAGCCAAGTCCGAAGCATTCCGGGCAGGCTCCAAAAGGATTGTTGAAAGAGAAACTACGCGGCTCCACCTCATCTACACTGATACCGCAATCCGGGCAGGCAAAGCCTTCGGACATCATGAAGTTCTCACCATCGATGACATCCACCTCGACTAATCCCGAGGTCAGGTGCAGGATATTTTCGATCGAATCGGTCAGACGCTTCTCAATGCCCTCTTTGACAACCAGACGGTCGACAACGATCTGGATATTGTGCTTGATATTCTTTTCCAGAACGATATCCTCAGACAGATCATATAAATCGCCATCCACGATCACACGCACATAGCCACTCTTTTTTGCCTTGGTAAAGAGTTTTTCATGGGTTCCCTTTCGCCCGCGCACAACCGGTGCCAATAACTGAATCTTGGTACGTTCCGGCAGTGCCATGATACGATCGACCATCTGATCAACGGTCTGCTTGCGGATCTCCCGTCCACACTTCGGGCAGTGAGGAATACCGATACGCGCATAGAGCAGACGGAAATAATCATAGATCTCCGTCACCGTCCCTACCGTAGAACGCGGGTTGTGGTTGGTCGATTTCTGGTCGATGGATATCGCCGGCGGCAATCCCTCGATCTTCTCCACATCCGGCTTTTCCATCTGTCCCAGAAACTGTCTGGAGTAAGAAGACAAAGACTCCATATATCGTCTCTGTCCTTCTGCAAAGATGGTATCAAAAGCCAAAGATGACTTTCCCGATCCGCTGAGCCCGGTCAATACCGTAAAGGAATCTCTGGGAATATCCAGACTGATATTTTTGAGATTATGCACATTGGCTCCTCTGATCTTGATGTATTTTCTTGTGTCCTTCATGATTCTAAACCTCTATCTTATCTCTATCTTAATATTTATCTGCTACATATCCCGCAGCATATTTTTCAGTTCGATCAGGCGGTCACGATATTCTGCCGCAGCCTCAAAGTTAAGTTCTGCCGCAGCCTTTTCCATCTTCTTCTTGATCTGACCGATATGTTTTTCCAGTTCCCCGCGATCCATCTCTTCCGCATCACGCTCAAACTGCATCTCTTCCTTGGCAACTTCTTTGGAAATACTGATCAGATCACGTACCGATTTCTGGATGGTCTGCGGTGTGATGCCATGCTCCTCATTGTATGCCTGCTGGATCTGCCTACGTCTGGCGGTCTCATCCAATGCCAGCCGCATAGAGTCTGTGATCTTGTCCGCATACATGATAACATGACCGGATGCATTTCGCGCTGCACGACCGATGGTCTGGATCAGAGAACGTTCGGAACGTAAGAAGCCTTCCTTGTCCGCATCTAGGATCGCCACAAGCGTGATCTCCGGGATATCCAGTCCCTCACGGAGCAGATTGATGCCAACCAGAACATCAAAGACATCCAGTCGCAGATCTCGTATGATCTCCGCGCGCTCCATGGTATCAATGTCGGAATGCATATATTTGACACGGATACCGAGTTCTGCCATATAATCGGTCAGATCCTCCGCCATCCGCTTGGTCAGCGTAGTAATGAGCACCTTGTTACGCTGTGCCGTTTCCTTGCGGATCTCGCCGATCAGGTCGTCGATCTGTCCCTCGATCGGACGCACCTCTACCTCCGGATCCAAAAGACCGGTCGGACGGATAACCTGCTCCGCACGCAACATCTCATGTTCTTCCTCATACTCTGCCGGTGTTGCCGACACAAATAAGATCTGGTCGATCTTGGACTCAAACTCCGAAAAATTCAGAGGGCGGTTGTCCAGCGCCGACGGTAGACGGAAGCCATAATCTACCAGGGTCGTCTTCCGCGCCCGGTCTCCGGCATACATACCGCGCACCTGTGGCAGGGTGATATGGGACTCATCCACAATGATCAGAAAATCATCCTTAAAATAGTCCAAAAGGCACTGTGGCGGCTCTCCCGGCTTCTGATTGGTCAGATGACGGGAATAATTCTCAATGCCACTACAAAAGCCTGTCTCACGCAGCATTTCCACATCAAAATTGGTACGCTCCGCGATACGCTGCGCTTCGATCAATTTGTCCTCTCCCTTGAAAAAGCGCACGCGCTCCTCCAACTCTTCCTCAATCTCGACACAGGCTTTGTTGATCTTGTCCTGTGGTACGACGTAATGGGAGGCAGGAAAAATAGCGACATGATTCATCTCACACCGTACTTCCATCGTAAGAGCATCCAGTTCCGTGATACGATCGATCTCATCCCCGAAAAATTCCACACGATAGGCATAATCCGAGGTATCCGCCGGAATGATCTCCAGCACATCACCACGCACCCGAAAAGTACCACGGGTAAAATCCATGTCGTTGCGCATATACTGCATATCTACCAGTTGTCGGATCACCTCATCCCGGTCCTTCTCATCCCCCGGCCGCAGGGAAACCATCATATTCTGGTAGTCATCCGGGCTACCAATACCATAGATGCAGGATACCGAAGATATGATAATGACATCGCGCCGCTCTGTCAGGGCTGCCGTAGCCGACAGACGCAACTTGTCGATCTCATCATTGATGGAGGAATCCTTGGCAATATAGGTATCGGTCGAAGGAACATATGCCTCCGGCTGATAGTAATCATAATAGGAGACAAAATATTCCACCGCATTATTGGGAAAAAATTCTTTAAACTCTCCATATAACTGCGTTGCCAGCGTCTTATTATGCGCAATGATCAGTGTCGGTTTATTCAATTCCTGTATGACATTCGCCATGGTGAAGGTCTTTCCTGAGCCAGTCACACCAAGCAGGGTCTGACACTGGTTGCCCTCACGAAAGCCCGCGACCAGTTCTGCGATCGCCTGCGGCTGATCTCCGGTCGGTTCAAATTGGGAATGCAGTTCAAAATGATCCATATCCTTCATACTCCTGACTATCTAGTTTGCACATATTCTTCCTATAATATAACATCAAGACTGGCAAAAGTACAGGAAAAATCGAATGTTTGTTCTACTATTGTTATTTTGTACCCATTTGTCATATAATAGCAAACGTGTGGGAAACCATAGCATTCTATCACATATAGTATAGAAAGGGACGTAACATGAATAGGAAATCTAAAGAATTGCTTCGATTACTCATGATCCTGATAGGAAATATCTTAGACGCAGCCGGCTTTGTTTTGTTTGTTTCCGGTTCCGGTCTAATCACCGGCGGCACTTCCGGTATCGGACTGTTTTTGAGCCGGCAGACCGGCATACCGACTTCCGTCTATGTCTTTATCATCAACGCTGTCATGCTGGTTGTAGGGCTCATTTTTCTGGGCAAACGCTTTGCCCTCTCAACGATCCTCAGCACCTTCTGCTATCCGCTGGCAATGGCAATTATGGAACAAGCGCTGCACGGGCATGCAGTTACCAATGATATTTTCTTATGCACCATCATGGGCGGTATCCTGATCGGCGCCGGTGTCGGTCTTGTCCTGCGTGCGGGAGCATCTTCCGGTGGTATGGATATCCCCTCTCTTTTGATGAACAAATACCTGCGCATTCCACTCTCGGTCGGCGTCTATATCGTCGATGTCATCATCCTCGCCTTACAGGCTTTGCAGACCCCGGGTGACAATGTCTTATATGGTGTCGTACTGGTTATCGTATATTCCGTTCTCATTGATAAGATCAGTCTGATCGGAAAGAACCGTGTGGAAGTCCAGATCGTTTCCGACAAGAGCGACGAGATCCGTCAGTTCATCTTACAAGATCTTGACCGCGGTGTCACCATGATGAAAGGCCGCTCCGGCTATCTGGGCAAGGATGTGGAAGTTGTCATGTCCGTTATTTCCAGCCGTCAGTTGAGCCGCGTTGAGCGTATCGTGCATCAAATGGACCCAACCGCTTTTATGGTCGTCAACCGTGTCAGTGCTGTTGTGGGCGAAGGCTTCACCTATCCGCCAAAGCCGGATCCGGTCGTCGAGGAGACCAGTGCTCCGTAAACATGCAAACATTCCTGCATCTTGCGGATGACCTGCATGCAAAATATCTTGGCTTATGTCAAAAAAGGAACTACACCCCACAGTGGAAATGTAGTTCCTCTTTTTTTGACTCCAATCGTCATTTTCTTCATTCATGGGCTTCACGACTTGCAGGAAGCCCTGCATCTATCCTATGCCTTGCGTCCGCAGCACTGCTTGTACTTCAGACCACTGCCACAAGGACACGGATCATTCGGATATACCTTGACATTTGCCCGCTTCTTTGGTGCCTTTGTTGCTGATTCATCCTTATTGGTACCGGTAACCTTGGCAACTTCCTCGCGCTCTACCTTTTTCTCAATGCGGATGCGGTACAGCATCTGTACCGTCTCGGTACGGATAGCATCATTCATGGCATCCAGCATATCATAACTTGCCATCTTATATTCATCGATCGGATTACGCTGGGCAAAAGCCTGCATACCGATACCCTGGCGCAACTGCTCCATATCGTCAATCTCTTCCATCCACTTGCGGTCGATCACACGCAAAAGAATGACACGCTCGATCTCACGGAAGGCATCCGGCTCCGGGAACTCCGCTTCTTTGGCTGCATATAAGGCATTTGCCTCATCCGTCAGTTTCTCGATCAACTGCTTGGTATTCTTAATACCCTCTAAGGTCTCAGAAGTGATCGGCTGTAATGGGATGATCTGACGGATCACACGGTTTAATTCTGTAAGATCCCAATCCTCGGTTGCAACCTCATCTGTGCAGCACATATTGACACTCTCGCTGACCTTATCTGCGATCATGGAAAGGATCTGATCCTTCATATTCTCGCCTTCCAGCACACGACGGCGCTGTGCGTAGATCAGTTCTCTCTGCTCGTTCATGACCTGATCGTATTCCAAGAGGTTCTTACGGATACCAAAGTTGTTGCTCTCGATCTTCTTTTGTGCCTTTTCGATGGCATCGCTGAGCATCTTGTGCTGGATCTGTTCGTTCTCAGGAACACCCAGAGAATTGAACATATTTATCAACTTCTCAGATCCAAACAGACGCATCAGATCATCTTCCAAAGAGATAAAGAACTGAGACTGTCCCGGATCTCCCTGTCGACCGGCACGACCGCGCAACTGGTTGTCAATACGGCGAGATTCATGACGCTCTGTTCCGACGATCTTCAGACCACCGGCTGCCTTCGCCTCATCATCCAACTTGATATCCGTACCACGACCCGCCATATTGGTTGCAATGGTAACTGCCCCGTGACGACCTGCCTCTGCGACGATCTGGGCTTCTTTTTCATGGAACTTGGCATTCAATACATTGTGCGGAATGCCCTCTTTGCTGAGGAGTCGGCTGATCTCCTCTGAAATATCAATGGTAATGGTACCAACCAGTACCGGCTGCCCCTTGGCATAAGCCTCTTTGACTTCCTCTACGACTGCATGGTACTTTTCTTTCTTGGTCTTATAAACGGCATCATCCAGATCCTTACGCGCGATCGGCTTGTTGGTCGGGATCTCCACAACGTCCATGCCGTAAATATCACGGAACTCCTGCTCCTCGGTAAGCGCCGTACCGGTCATACCGCTCTTTTTATCATATTTATTAAAGAAATTCTGGAAGGTAATGTTGGCAAGAGTCATACTCTCTCTCTTGACCTGCACATGTTCCTTTGCCTCGATCGCCTGATGCAGACCATCAGAATAACGACGCCCCGGCATGATACGTCCGGTAAAACTGTCTACGATCAAAACCTGATCGTCGGATACGACATAATCCTGATCGCGGAACATAAGGTTGTTGGCGCGCAGTGCCAAAATGACGTTGTGCTGCAATTCCAGATTTTCCGGGTCAGATAAGTTGTCAATATGGAAGAACTCCTCGACCTTCTTGGTTCCTTCCTGGGTCAGGCTGACAACCTTGTCCTTTTCATTGACAATAAAGTCTCCGGTCTCTTCCTGCTCGATTCCCATGATGGCATCCATCTTGGAAAATTCCGGCAGGTCTTCGCCACGCTGTAACTGCTTGGCAAGCATATCGCACAGTTCATATAACTTGGTGGACTTGTTGCTCTGTCCGGAAATGATAAGCGGTGTTCGCGCTTCATCAATCAATACGGAATCGACCTCATCGATGATGGCATAATGCAGACCGCGCTGTACCAGTTGGTTCTCGCGGACTACCATATTGTCACGCAGGTAATCAAATCCCAGTTCATTATTGGTAATGTAGGTAATGTCGCAGTTGTAGGCAGCCTGTCTTTCTTCTCTTGACATATCATTCAAGACAACGCCGACCGTCAATCCTAAAAACTCATGTACCTTTCCCATCCACTCCGCATCACGCTTTGCCAGATAGTCGTTGACCGTGACGATATGCACGCCCTTTCCTTCCAAGGCATTCAGATATGCAGGCAGGGTAGAAACCAAAGTCTTTCCTTCACCTGTCTTCATCTCAGCAATACGTCCCTGGTGCAGGATGACACCACCGATCAACTGCACACGGAAATGTTCCATGCCAAGCACACGGCGCGCTGCTTCACGCACGGTCGCAAAAGCCTCCGGCAAAAGATCATCCAGTGTCTCGCCATCTGCCAGACGCTTTTTGTATTCATCTGTCTTGGCACGCAATTCCTCGTCGCTCAATGCGACCATATCCTCTCGCATCCCCTCGATCTTGTCCACAATCGGATAGATGCGCTTTAACTCATGTTCGCTATGTGTTCCAAATATCTTGTCAAACAGTCCCATGTTCTTCTCCTTAAACACTCATTACTTGCTTGGGGCAGGATTGCACCCATATGGCGTTATTGTAACACTCTTTTTCTATGGAAACAATAAAAAGCCTTGATTTTTACATCTTGCCAATCTCATTCGTCGGCCGTATAATCAGATACATGTATTAAGAAAGAGAGGAAGATCATATGAGTTACTTATATAAGACCAAGGGCACCTGCTCTTCTCAGATCGAAGTCACATTAGATGGCGACATTGTAAAAGATGTCAAATTTACCGGCGGCTGCAACGGCAATCTGCAAGCCATTCCAAAATTGGTAGAGGGCATGACCGTTGACGAAGTCGTACGACGCATCAGCGGAATTTCCTGCAATGGGCGCGGCACTTCCTGCGGCGATCAGTTAGCCAAAGCCGTAACAGAAGCCTACGCTGCATCACAGCAGGCATAATCCTGCATTTTTTCCGGCAATCTCTCATATATTATTCCAGTAATTTTTTATTGGAGGAACTATGAGTAGTATTGCCGGATTTTTTTCGCCTGAATTCAGGCAGGGGCAGCGTCTGGGCGCACTGGAACAGACCGCTGAGAAGATACTAAAGAGCCTGTCCCACCGTGGACCGGATCAGGCATATCGCATGACCACCAGCGATGGCGTGCTCATGTATAATGCCCTATACACCAATCAAATGAGCCGGAAAAATGTCCCAACACAGGGCAAGGGAAGGCTTGGACATCTGCATATCGTCTGCGATGACGGCATCTACAATTATGATGAACTGGCATCCCAGTTGGAGAGTCAGAATATTTCCGCTAGAAATATGAGCCAGCCGGATATCCTGCTTACGCTCTATCATCTTTACGGCGAACGCTTTGCAACACTCTTGCGGGGCGGCTATGCCATTGCCATCGCGGATGTACGGCTCCACAAGGTCGTCCTCTTCCGAGACCCCATGGGGGTAAAACCTTTATTTTATCACCAGCAGAAAGATCTCTTTTTGTTTGCATCCGAGATCAAGGGCATCTTTGCCCATCCGAGCGTGCATGCCAGCATGGATCTGCGCGGTATGCATCAGGTATTTTCTCTGGGACCTGCACACCTTCCGGGTGCAACCGTCTATCAGGATATCCATGAAGTCCGCCCCGGAAAGACCATCATCTACAGCCAGGGGCGGATCATCGAAAATACCTTCTGGCATTTGCAGGCAAGCCGCCATGAGGAATCCTATGAGGAAACCGTAGACCATGCTTCCCATCTCTTATCCGAAGCCCTGCATCGTCAGTGGAACGAAGATGCTTCCCAATGCTGCCTGCTCTCCGGCGGTCTGGACTCCTCGGTAGTCACCGCCCTTGCCAATCGAGAAAATATGAACAGCGGCGTGCCACTGACCACCTATTCCTTTGACTTTACGGACAGCAGCAAATATTTTTCTGCCAATGACTTCCAGCCAAGTCTGGATCGTCCTTATGTCATTGCCATGGCAGAGCACTTCCATACCAACCACACCTTTTTAGAATGTAACGCCAAGGTGCAGGCATCCCTTCTGGGACAGTCAGTATTGGCGCACGATGGTCCCTGCATGGCTGATATTTCTTCTTCCCTGCTCTATTTCTGCAAGCAGATCGCCCCGCGCTCCAAAGTGGCTTTCACCGGGGAATGCGCGGATGAGATCTTCTGTGGCTACCCTTGGTACCATAAGGAGCCCATGCGGTCTGCTAACACATTTCCCTGGACCATGGATCTGCAGCCAAGACAGATGCTTTTGCGCGACCACTTCTTAGAGCATCTGGGCATGGAGGAATACGTTGCCCAGGTCTATGACGCCTCCTGTTCCCAGGTCTCTTACCTGCCGGATGATACGCCGGAGAACCGCCGCCACCGCCGTCTCTTTGCCCTGACGACACAATATTTCATGCAGACGCTCCTAGACCGCATGGATCGTGTTGCTGCGCTGGCGGGCATGGAAGCCATCTGCCCATTTGCAGACATCCGTCTGGCAGAATATCTCTACAATGTGCCGTGGGAAATGAAGGCAAAGGACGGCGAGGTCAAGCACCTCTTGCGTCAGATCGCCGCCCCACTTTTGCCGAAGGAGGTCGCCGAGCGGAAAAAGAGTCCATATCCTAAGAATTATCACCCGGAATATGAACAGATGCTGTGTAAGGAAATGAAAAAACTGATCGCACAGGGCAATCATCCGATCCTGGATTTCATTGACCCGGATAAGGTCCTGGCCTTCTGCAATGCGCCAAAAGATTACGGCAAGCCTTGGTTCGGTCAACTTATGGCAGGACCGCAACTGCTCGCCTACTATCTGCAGATTGACTTCTGGCTGCGGGAATATCAGGTTTCCTATCAATTACCTTCATAATTTTAAAACAGACAAATCCCATCAGGTCAATCTTTCCTGATGGGATTTTTTCATCGCAGTACCGGCTGGATCTGCCTTCCCCGCAGTGCCTCCTCGATCGTCTCCGGCAGCCATTTGGTCTTTGCCACCATGGAGGACGGCTTCTTGGCATAATCATCCTGTCCGAAAGGCACAAAATATATATTTTTCATGTACATGAGTTTTCCGATATTTTTAAAGTTCATCCCCAAGGCATCATTTGTCGAGATGGAAATGACAAGCGGACGGTCGTTCCGCAAATGCGCCTTTGCCGCCATGAGCACCGGCGTATCCGTGATCCCCGCCTCCAGTTTTGCCAAGGAATTTCCCGTGCATGGCGCAATGACCATGACATCCAAAAGTCCTTTGGGTCCGATGGGTTCTGCCTCCGTAATGGTACGCAGCCCCTTGTTTCCGGTCATCTCGGCGACCTCCTGCATAAAATCAGCCGCCTTTCCGAAACGGGTATCCAAGGACTGTGTCTGATAGGAAAAGACAGGAATGACCGTCGCCCCCAGATCCACCAGCCTCTGTATTTCTTTTTTGATCTTCTCATGCGTACAAAAAGAACCTGTAATACCAAATCCAATGGTGTATTTTGAAAAATCCATTTCTCTTCCTCTCATTTATGACTTCCATTTCTCCCGGTTCGGCTTATAGCCAAAAGGCATGGCTTCTAACAGTATCATGGCGCTGGTCTTAGGGCAATACAGTCCCGGCAGTCCCAATGCCAGTTTGTAAGGCACATGCTTTTCCTTGCAATAGGCACTGTCACATCCTCCCGGCGCTGATGCAATGTCTAACACGACCGCATCCTCATGTAAAAGATCGATCTCCTTTTTTGTGATAACAAGCGCCGGGATCGTATTGATGATGGCATCTGCCTCTGTGTATGGAATGGCTGCATCCATGGGATAATCCATAAAGCCAAAGTAATGCGCCATGGATAAGGCTTTTTCACTCCGTGCCACCACAGAAACATGCGCCCCCATGCAATAAAGTTTCTCCGCGATCGGTTTGCCGCAATTTCCAAAGCCCATGACAATAATGTTGGCATCTTCAATATTGACCGGCATGAGACGGCTGAGTTCAGCAATGCATCCTTCCGCCGTAGCGATCGCATTCTTCATCGCCACCCCAGAATCCGTCAGAACATCCATCCATGGGATCTCATATTGATCCAGAAGTTCTTTCAACTCCTGCGGAAATGCCCCGCCAATACACATTTTGATGTCGTATCTGTGCATGATCAGGCATTGTTCCAGACGTGACAAATCCTGCACACGACTGACCGGGACCGGCAGGATCAGGACTCCCGCGCACCAGATAGGATCTTTGCCCCGCGGCATCTGACCTTCGCGCAGATCCCATGTGATCAGACGATAGCCTCTTTCTTCCAGTAATTTTGCCATGTAGACCTGCCTTTGGTCCACGATCAGGATACCTACTCCTGTACTTTTGTCGATGACCTTTTCTTCTGCCACAATCTTCTTTTGCTCCATATGCCACCTCCGTAATCTATCATATGCAATCCCCTTCTTATGGTTCACTCGTAGTTTTCTGAATATTGCGACATCTTAATATTTATTTTAATATTTTCTAATTTATTATTGACAATATGATAATTATGAGATATTATATAGTCACAAACAAAGAACGAGCACAACGAATAAAACGTTTCTCGTATCAGCGATAAAATTTAAGCAAAGGAGGTACAGACCACCAGAATTTTCATCCTTATCTTAACCACTCTGATTGGTATAGATCAGAATCTTATTTAACAAGGTAGTAGCACTTTCAGGCGCGGACAGTCTTAGTCCTTAATAAAATTATTAGAAATTGAGAAGCATATGCAATTACAGGGCTTGTTAGATAGGAGATACATATTAACGAGTGCAATAGATAATTGAAAAGAAAGAGAGGTATCGTCCATTGGACAATACGACAACAGAACATTACTAAAGGCGGGTGCCCATCACAGATGTATGGTTGCCCGCCTTTTGTATGTTTTCCTTTATGGTCTGATCTGCATCAGGTCTAAGAGTTTCTTTGCATGTGCCTGCCAAGAATAATGGTCTACGGCATAGGTCTTTGCCCGCCCAGCCATTTCTTCCTGCTGCCCCAGTGGCATTCCGGTCAGGGCATAACCCAGCGGATCCAGATTCCAGTTACTGTAATGACAGAAATGTCTGCCGTCCCCCATGGCGGGATCCGCAGTCACGGACATGTCGCTGCAGCACAGACAGCCGTTTATCATGGCAGAGGTCACACGATCGTGCACGCCGTCGGCAAAAAGTGGATTGACATCCAGCACCTGTCTGGCATCTGCCAGCAGATCATAGGTCTCCTCGATCCGCTTCGCCCCTAGAAGCCTTACCTGTGCCTGCCCTGCCAGCGGCACTTTTTCCCAGCCCTCCCCGACAAGAGTCAGCGGCACTTTCAGGTCTGCCACATAAGAAAGTACCTTGTGTCTTCTGGCATTGCGCACATATTTATCGATCAGGTAAAGATAATTCATAAGAACCGCAAAATCCCTGGTGCCATAAGCCCCTGCCTGCAATTTTTCCTGATCCACAATGCCCGCCAGGGCTTCTTCCATTGGTATCTCTACCCGCTCTCCATTTGCCGATTCCTTGCCCGCCAGCATGACTTCCAAAAGCGCCATGCCAAGATCATAAAATTCCTGCCGGATCTTTGGGTCTGCAAAGGTCTTCCTGCACAAAGCCCTGAACTTTTCCAGCATGCCATCTTTCGATTCATAAGTTCCCAGAAATAAAAGGGGAATCTGCCGTTTGTCGTAAGGGATGACATCTGCATGTCTGCTCTGCGTCGCCCCGATCGGCAAAAAAGCCACCTGTTGCAAATGCGGATAATACTTTTCCATGTAAGACTTGTGGCAATGATCAATGGCAATGGCATGATAATCTTTCAAAGGAAAAATCAGCCCTGGATGATGATAGAGGGGATGATCCACAATATAATTATAAAAAGGTGCACCCAGAACGTCCAAAAAACGCCGGTCATCCTCCAATACAAAATAGGGTAGTTTGGAATTGATATCCACTACCCCATCATAATGCCTGCCCAGAATCCCCTCCAAAGAGGAAGGATCCTGTCCCAGGCTAAAATATTGGCTTTCTATGCCGAGTTTTGCGACCTCTTTCTGCATCTGCTGCAAAAAGTAAGACCCGGAATAATAACAGAGTTCTCTGGTATGCACAAACAAAATACGCTTGTTCATCTAGTAAGAAAGCACCTCCACGCCGTCTTCTGTCACAGCAACCTGATATTCCCATTGTGCAGACGGCTCTCCGTCTAAAGTGTAGACTTCCCAGCCGTTCTCCTGATCCGTATAAATACGCTCTGTTCCGGCATTGACCATAGGCTCAATGGTAAAGGTCATACCCGGTACGATCAGCATTTCCGTTCCCGGCTTGGTATGATAGCCAATCCATGGTTCCTCATGGAATTCCAGACCACAACCATGTCCACCGATCTCACGCACAACGGTATAACCGTTTTCTGCTGCATGCTGACAAACAACGGCTCCGACATCTCCCATGAATGACCATGGTTTGATCTCTTTTAGCCCCAGTTCCACACACTCCTTTGTAACCTCGACCAGTTTGCGTTTCTCCGGGCTGACATCGCCGATCATAAACATACGGGAAGAATCTGAAAAATAGCCGTTCAAAATAGTAGAACAATCTACATTGATGATATCCCCATCCTGTAAGATCACATCCTCCGACGGAATGCCATGGCATACCTGATCATTGATGGATGTGCAGACACTCTTTGGAAATCCTTCATAGTTCAAAGGTGCCGGGATGCCTCCCATCTCTGTCGTCACGCGATAGACAATATCATCGATTTCCTGTGTACTCATACCGGCATGGATCTGTTCTGCCACCTCATCCAAGCAGGCAATATTGATCTTGGCACTCTCCTTGATCCCCGCGATCTGCTCCGGTGTCTTGATGATCTCATGCGGTGGCACGATATGTCCCGCTCTCTCAAAGGACGCGATCTTATGATCGAACGCCTCATGACACTGTTTGTACTTTCTTCCGCTTCCACACCAGCATGGATCATTTCTTCCGATTTTCATTTTCATCACTATCCTTTTCATCCTGACCGTTTACATAATTTACTTTGTCGTGTTTTAAGGTGATATTCCCAACCGACACACGGTCCCATATCTTATCATTGATCTCTACATCCTGTTTTGCCAGCCATTTCTTATAGTAGCCGCCATTCCAGGAATAAGAGGTGTATGACCTGTCTTTTTTTGCAGCCAGGGCTGCCTGATATTTTTCTGCCAGCGCAATCCTTTGCATAGTCTCGACGATATACTCATCTGTCACCGGAAGGTTGTCCACCTGATCATCTAAAAGATCCATCCAGAAATCCGAGATCGTATTCTCCAGACTGCGTTGTTCGGAGGCATCCAGCGTCATCCCTTCTGCCTGTGCCTTCTGATAATAAATATAATCATGGATCGCCATCTGCATGATCGTGTCCTTGGCATCCTGCCGGATAAAATGACCATCCACATGGAGATTCCAGTAATCGGCTGTATTGTCGGCATGATAGATCTGCGCCTGCTTTTCTACCTCGCGCTCCTCATAGACAACATAAAATCCCAGCCATTTCATCTGCACCGCCTGACCGTCTACCGTAAATGCCGTTTCTTCCAGACAATCCCGATAGTCCAACTGCTGACGGCTCTGCCAGGAATATACCAGACCGCAGATGACAGTCACTATGATGATCGCAATGATAATATTTCTCGCCATCCGTTTCATCTTATGCGCCTTTCTCCCCATATCCTGCCTTTGTATTATAACACACGTCGAACGGTAATGATATTATGGCAATAGACAGACCGGTTATTGGTGATACCGGCAGAGGTACTCTGTGCCTCAACGATACGACCGCCGCCGGCATAGATCGCCACATGTCCTGCATAACATACAATGTCTCCCGGCTGCATATTGTTGACACTGACTTCTTGTCCGACACTACGCCATCCGTAAGAGGTCAGACGTCCGTAATTGATACCGAAATTTTTGAGAACATAATATACAAATCCACTACAGTCTGCCCCTGTATTCGGGTCTGTTCCGCCCCATACATAAGGATAACCGACATACTGATTGGCAAAGGCTACCACGGCGCTTCCGCTGACACCCGTTGTATTTGACGGATTCAGATTGCCGCCGCTGTTGGTGCTGCCCCCTGTATTGCCTCCCGTATTTCCACTGCCTCCATTATTGGAGCTGTTGGTATTGTTGGTCAGTGCCGCCAACTGACGCTGGCGTTCCAGTTCTGCCTGTCTGGCTGCCAGAGCCTTGGCATCGGCAAGTTCTGACTTGATGTCTGCCATCTCTCCCTGCTTCTCTGAGATCATGGCATTTAGCTGTGCCTGCTGGTTGGCAAGTTGTGTCTTATTTGCCTCTAAGGAAGCCTTTTCTTCCTCCAGAGAAGCCTTAAGATCTTCCACCTCATCCTTTGCCGCCTGATAGTTTCCAAGGACCGTACGGTCATAGGTATAGACCGCATTGATATTTTCCAGACGGTTCAAAAAGTCCGAAATACTGCCGGACTCCAGAAGAACCGTCATGATATTTTCGTCACTGTTCTCGTACATATACTGGATACGGACTTTCATGGAAGCATATTGCTGATCTACGGCTGCCTGCGCCTCGGCAAGGGTAGCCTCGGCATCTGCGATCTCCTGTGTTTTGCTGGTGATCTGGGATTCCAGATCGGTCATGTCTGTAACCAGGGAAACCATGTCTGCATCCAGTCCGTTCAATTCTGACTGGATACTGCTTTGCTCTTCCTCGATCTCGGAGATACTGCGGACAGCGCTCACCTGCATTGGACGTGTGAAAAGCATGGATCCTGCCAGACATACCGCCAGCACTCCCCGTCCCCCTTTATGTAAAGTAATTTTTTTCATGTGCACCTCATTTGTTCTTATGCTTGCGCCTCTTTCCCTTCTTTTACAGACGCAGTGTTCCTTATATTATAATAGAAAAAAGCGCAAGCATTTGCAACCGGAAAATACTAGAAAACCATCTTAAGACATCAGATAAATATGTTTCATCACCAGCAGTTTTTGTCCTTTCTGCAAGGTCTCCTGCGTCAGATCGTTGGTTTCCATCAATTCCTGTCTGGTCGTGTGAAAATGTTTGGCAATCGACCACAGATCATCCCCCTCCTGCACGACATAACCGATCATGCCCGGCTCTTTCTGTAATTTTTCCAAATCCAGAGGTTCTTCCACCAGATCATCCGGGATCTGCAAGCGGTTGCGCTCAAACGCCATGATGGTCACCTGGATCTCCACCCGGCATTGCAGTGCCATGGCATCAGCCATGGAAGACTGGGTGCGGTAAACCCGGGCCTCGGCATCTATATAATCTCCCTCACGGACATTTCCGGCTTCGATCTCTCCGGCAAAAGGGATCGTCATGCGCTCATTGGCAAAAGGCTGGGTCTCACCTGCTGTCGCATATAGGACTTCCACCTCACAGACTCCCTTAATTGCAATGTTGCCTCCTTGCAGATGCACTTCCTGTAAATGCACCTGGCTCTGCGTATCACACAGATAAAGAACTTCCTTTCCGGCGCTGATCGTCTGCCGCCCCTCGGCTGTGAAAAGTGCCTCATTTTTCATTGCCACCTGCCAGAGTTCTTCCTCATGCCGGTGCACATGTAACTCTCTCGCCATACAATAGGCATCCTGTAAAAGGGCGATCTCCTCCTCCTGCCAGATAAAGAGTTCCACCTCCATACTGCACTCTGCCGCCAGATTGCGCAGTTCACCGTCCAGATCCTCTCTCGGTTCCAGCATGGTCTGGGTCCGCACCTGTTTTACCAGAAAGAAGCCATCCGTCAGCGGAATGTCACACTCCATCTGCGCAGAGACCGGCAGGCTGGTCTCATACCAGGCATACTTTTCCTCCTGCCCTGTCTCATACAGGGCAAAAAGATATAACATACCGGCGATCTCCACCCCCTCATTATTCTGTCGTATGCTCATCTGCTCCAAACGGACATCCTGCCACAAAAGCATATGGATATCCGGTTTTTCCTTGGGCAGGGTCACTTCCTGTTTAAAGCGCAGACGATCGCCCCGTCCTTCCACGTATTTTAAGATACGTCTTTCTTCTTTTTGCACCTGGTACTCTGCCGGACACTCA
This sequence comes from Roseburia lenta, assembly GCF_014287435.1. Lineage (GTDB taxonomy): Bacteria > Bacillota > Clostridia > Lachnospirales > Lachnospiraceae > Pararoseburia > Pararoseburia lenta. Next base: position 189,505 of record NZ_JACOPG010000003.1, on the reverse strand, counting down.
CAATAAAGCGGCAGTTCCAGTTCCACGCCCTCGCAGATGCAGACAGTCACATTTGCCAGTCCCCGCAGAGACAACTTGCGTGAATTGATCACAACCACGCCCAGATCTTCCATCTGTGTTCTCACGGTCACGTTTTCCGACCGCATAGCCCCCTCGACATGCAGGCGCTCCGTAAAAGAGATGGATCCGTTTACCTGGTCTACCAGGCTCTCCCCACCTTCTCCCTGATACAAAATGGCAAACTGCATCTTGCCTTTGACGCTGATATATTCCTCCTCCGGCACGACCTCCTCTACCACGATATTTCCATGGCTCTTGATCACATACTTGATGTCCGGCTTATACTCCGGCAGATTGTAATCCTCCTCTGCGATCAACTGCGACATGACCTCGATTGGCATTTTATTTTTATGTATTACCTTTGTCTCTAACTCCATACCATTCCCACCATTTTTCGTATTTGTATATAAGATATGAGACAAAACAGACGGATATGATTATTTTCTTATTGATAAAAAAGAACCGGACAGATCTGCCCGGTTCCCTGCTCTTATGAAATTAACATAACTTCATGCGAATCTCTTTTGTAATGATGTCCGTATAACTGAAAGATAACAACTGAGAAGGCTTCTCCTCGGTATCATCTGTCAGGATCGTAAACACGCTTGGATAGGCTTCCTGAATAATGCCTTCCTGAATGTCTACCTTGTTGCGTCCCTTATCCAGCTGAATCACGACCTTGTTGCCACACTGCTGCTTAACAGAAGCGCGTACTTTATCAAAATCTGAATGTTCCATGAACAATGTACCTCCTAACATGGTCTCGTCTTGCGAAACGCATCTGTGGTATTATATCACTTCTCAGCGTAAAAGTCAAAGACTTCCTCGTAATACGGTAACATGATGTCATAGGTCGCCGTAAAAAGTTCATGCTTGGAGTCCGGAAAACGCACGATCCGGGTATTTCCGCTATTTTTTGCAAAATACTCCTGTCCTTCCGCTCTTACCATGGTGTCCCTGCCGGCCTGACAGAGTAATACCGGGATCTGTACCTTTCCTGCATCCCGTGCGATCTGCTTGGTCGCCTTGATGGATGCCCTGGTCCAGGCATAGGTACCGCCATAACTCGTATATTGCGGCACTTGCTCACGCTGGTTGAAAATATAGGCATAGCGCGGTTCCGAAGTCGAACTGCTGGTTGCGAACACATATACATGGTCAAAGCCTTTTTGGCCCGGCACATATTTTAAGTCCCAGCGCAGGATCTTGGAAAGCACCATCAGCACCTTGACCAGCCAGGTCGGGTTTTTGCCGAAATTCACCTGTAACATTGGGCTGGACAATACTGCCCTCTCAAAGACCTCCGGGTATTTTTCCAAAAACAGGGTTCCAATGGCACCGCCCATGGAATGTGCATACAGATAATACTTATGTGTCAGGCTGTGCTTTTTTACCACCTGTTCCATAAATTCATGCATGTCCTGCACATATTCCCCATAGTCCTTGACATAGACGCGATCCCACTCATGGATGCAGTCCGCACGGTCTGAAAATCCATGTCCCCGGTGCTCGATGAAAAAGACGGAATAGCCCATTTCATACATATAATACATGACCTCGTGAAATTTCCCTGCGAATTCACAAAATCCATGTGAGATCACGATGGATGCCTTTTCCTTTGGATGGATGGCATAATGCGTATGTATGCGCGTACCATCAAAACTGGTAAAGTATTCCTCTTGCAGATGTTCTGCCACCCATGGCTTGATCGTATCTTCCAGTCTTGCTGCAAAATCCTCATCCGAGATCAGCAACGCCTTCACGGCTGCTTTTGTTTCTTCTCTTGTCATCCCTTATCCTCCCTTGTACGTCTCCCTCTATTGCCCTTATCTTATCACGAACGATTTATCTTTACAAATAACTTTGCCCTCTTATGGAAAGACCACCTGACCGTCTAAGATCTCCGTCTTTACCACGATATACGGCGTTGTTTCCCTCCGGCTGACATCCTCCCCTTCCGTCGGGCCGCTGATCTGCGTTTCAAAGACAATGGTATGTTCCGTCAGATATAAATCTTTTACGCTGATATTATAACCGCTGCTCTCGCGCGTACCATACCCCTTCGCCAGATACAGATACTGTCCGTCATCATAGGTCAGTTGAAATTCCTCCGTCTTGACCTGATCGATCTTTTCCCGCAATTCCTGTGGGATATGGTCGGTTCCCAAAACCGTATATTCCACATCCCGCAGTTTCTTTTCCTTGGTCTGTAAACTGCATCCGCTTGCCATCAGCAAGAGACAAAGGCAGCAAAAAATGAGTAAGCATCTTCGCTTCATAAATTACCCCATGGTTTTTTTCAAATTATATGCGGTGACTTTTTGAATATGAAGATTGTAATTTTGTAATATATGATTTATGATTAAGAAAAAGTTTTTGACACGGAGGGTGGTTACTATGTTACGAGCCATTATGGCATTATTATTTGCCTTTCTCTTTTTAGTCGTTGGCATTCCTGTGCTTGGCATCGAATGGCTTTATGGCAAGATCAATAAAAAAGGAGCCGAGTTGAGCAGTCTGCGCATTGTGCAGTGGGCCTTTTCCACGATCATCGGCATCTGCGGCACTGATGTCATCGTCAAGGGCGCAGAAAATATCCCTGCCGAGGAAGCCGTCGTCTATGTTGGCAACCACCGCAGCATCTTTGATGTCGTGATCGGTTATACACACTGTCCGGGGCTGACCGGATTTATCGCCAAGGATAATCTTGAGAAAATCCCACTCCTGCGCGTATGGATGCGCAGGCTTCACTGCCTTTTTCTGGATCGTACCAATCCCAGAGACGGTCTGCGTGTGATCCTCGCAGCCATCGATGATATCAAGCGTGGTATCTCCATCTTTGTATTCCCGGAGGGAACGCGTACCAAGACCGGTCAGATGGCACCTTTCAAGGAGGGTACTTTCAAGATCTCCACCAAGACCGGTTGTGCCATTATCCCGGTTGCCATCACAGGCACCGATGAGATCCTGCGCAACCATATGCCATTTGTCAAAAAGACGACCGTTGTCTTTCACTATGGCAAGCCGATCTATCCGGATCAGTTAGAAGCGGATCAAAAAAAGCACATCGGCGCTTACACACAAAGTGTTATCGCAGATATGCTTTCTGAAGATAAAGATCTTATTCTGTAATTACTTTTACGATTTCCGTAAAGTTCATAAAGTGAGACGCCTTGATCAAAATGGTGTCTCCTTTTTTTATGTGCTGATCCAGGTCTGCCAAGAGGGCTTCCTTGTCAGCATAGGCGATCGCCTGCGTTTTGTCTCCATGTTCCTGCACATAGCGTACAATCTGTCCGGCAAGTTTTCCTGCTGTCAAAAGCAGGTCAATGCCATTTTCCACAACAACCTGCCCTACCTGATAATGGAGCATCTCTTGGTTCTCACCGAGTTCTCCCATGTCGCCTAAGATAGCGACCTTGCGTCCTGCCGCATGTCCCAGCACCTCTAAGGAAGCGCGCATGGACACCGGGTTGGCATTGTAGCAGTCATCGATCACAGTCATGCCATGTGCCTCGATAAAGTGGTTGCGTCCGGCTATGGTCTCCACCTGCTCTATCCCCGCAAGGATCTCCTGCTCGGACAAGCCCAGAAGTGTGCCTGCTGCGGTCGCCGCCAGTGCATTATAGACATTGTGCTCTCCCGGGATCGGAATGCTGACAGCATGTTCCCACTGCGGTGTATGAAGCAAGGCATCCACATGATCCACGTGTCCTGCGATCGCAGATCCAAAAAACTCCTGCCCCTGCAAACCAAAGAAATGCTTCTCCATGCCCAAGGTATCTGCCTGCTGCAATTTGTCGTCATCCCCATTTAAAATGACTCGCCCGCTTGCCGGCATATGGGCAAAAACTTCTGTCTTTGCCTTGAGGATACCATCCCTGGTTTTCAGATTTTCCAGATGGCACTGTCCGATATTGGTCATAATGACCATATCCGGTCTTGCCATGACACCCAATCGATCCATCTCGCCAAAGTCGGAAATTCCCATCTCAACGACTGCAACCTGATGGGATGGGCGGATACAAAAGAGGGTCAGCGGTAGACCGATCTCGTTATTAAAATTGCCTTGGGTCTTTAAGACCGAAAAGTGCTGTCCTAAGACGGAAGCAACCATTTCCTTGGTACTGGTCTTACCCACACTGCCGATAATGCCAATGACATAGGCATCGATCTGTTCCCGGTAATATGCCGCCAGATCTTTCAGTGCCTGCTCGGTATCTTTTACTACAATATAAGGTCCTGCTGCATCTTCTAAGACATGGTCTGATAAGACGCCAAGCACCCCCTTGGCAAAGGCATCCCCAATAAAGGAATGTCCATCCACACGCGCCCCACGGATCGGTATAAAGAGATAATCTTTCTCGACCTGACGGTTATCAATGACAACGCCTTGCACCTCTCGATCGGATAGATCAGATCCTTCTGCGCCGTAAAGCCTGCCGCCCAATGCCTGTGCAATCTTTTCTAATGTCATATTTCTCATGCTATGTCTACCTCTACTTTTCAAATCTCTTGAGCGAGATATCAATGATCTGCTGACAGAGTGCCGGGAAGTCTACGCCTATAACGGCTGCCTCCTGCGGTAAAAGGCTGGTCGGTGTCATGCCTGGCAGTGTATTTGCCTCCAGACAGAAGATCTGATCCTTCTCATTGAGTAAAAAGTCCATACGGGAATAGGTCTCCAAGCCCAGTGCTTCCACGACCATTTCGGCATAGCGCTGCATCTGTGCCGTAATATCCGCCGGTAAATCTGCCGGACAGGTCTCTACCGCACTGCCTGCTGCATACTTGTTCTTATAATCATAAAATCCCTGGATCGGTGCAATCTCAATGACCGGGAGTGCCTTACCCTCGATAACACCGACAGAGAACTCGCGCCCCTGGATATAATCCTCTATGACAACCTGATCTTCCCAGACAAAAGCATCCGCTAATGCCTTTTTGTACTCCGTCTCATTGTGCACGATAGAAACACCGATGGAAGATCCGCCACAAGCCGGCTTTACCACACACGGATAAGCCAGTGGCTGTCTCGGTGCGTCTGCCTCCTCCACGCTCAGGGAAAATCCCTGTGGACAAGGAACACCGTAAGACTTAAAAAATTCTTTGGAAATTCCCTTATCCATAGCGATCGCACTGCTCAAATAGCCATTTCCCGTATAACGGATGCCAAACAGGTCAAAGGCTGCCTGCACCTTACCATTTTCACCGTTCTCGCCGTGCAATGCCATAAAGACCACATCCGCTTTACGGCAGATTGCGATCACATTCGGTCCAAAGAAGCAGTCTGACTGGTCTGCTCTGGAAGCCTTGACCGCCGCGATGTCCGGTGCCGTATCCGGAATATCTGACACCTCCACACTTGCTTCCTCTGTATGTTCAAAAATATCACTAATATCTTCCTCTGTATCATGGTAACCCAGAAATACATCCAACAGCAAAACTCTGTGTCCCAGACTCCGCAAAGCCTTGCAAACCATATCTCCTGATTTAAAGGATACATCTCTCTCAGTACTCAGTCCGCCTGCCAAAACTACGATATTCATATCTTCACTCCTTGCTTTCTTAAAATGATGTCCCTATTATAGCATTTCAAAAAATCACAAACAAGGTTCTTCTATCCCATAGTCTTTTTTCGATCTGTGCCCGGCTTCCCTTTTCCTTGACCAGATGACAGTTCAGGTGATGCAGCAAGGTCTGCGCCCGATAATAAGCATCCATATCCTGCAGCATCCGGTAGGCTTCCATCTGCAGGCGGAGCACATATAATACGGAAGAAAGTCCACCTTCCTTTTGCAGGATGGCAATCGCCTGGTCGCAAAAATACAAAGCCTCCTTGGGCTTTTCCATCTCCAGCAGACAGACCGCCATATTATGGCAGAGCGCCGCCCGCACACTCCAGGGCAAGCGCACATCCTCTGCAGACTTCTGCCCATAGCGGCAAAGACGCAGTAAGATGGATGCACTTTCCCGGTATTCCCCACGCCACATATGTCCGATGGCAAGATTGTTGAGGATCCAGAGCTGCACTTCCGACATTTCCGCAAATTCTATCTTATCCATCCCCTGTCGCCTTCTGGTCTTTCCCTGCGCATCACTCTCCCAGATGGTGCGGCAGCAGCCCAGGTAATCTTCCTGTGGGATCGCTTCATTCATATAAAGCCAGATCACATGTGCCATGCCATAGAACTGGCGCTCCCGGATGTCCTGTGCCCCTTTCATTTTTTGTAATTTCAGAAGTTTCTCATCCACATGCTCTTTCTGCCATGTCTGTAAAGCGTGCAAAAGTTCGCGGCAGGTCTGCTCTTTTTCCTCCTCTTCCTGCCAATAGGCATAAGAATAGCCAGACTCCCCCAGACGCTCCATCAATAACTGATAGATCTGTCTGGACGGAATCTGGCTTCCATTTTCTACGCGTGATAAATAACCGGCGGTACAAATACCCTCCACCAATGCTTCCTGTGTCATCCCCTGTTCTATGCGGATCCTGCGTAGAATCCGTCCCATAGACTGTTCTTTCATATGCTCATCCTCCCCCTGATGGGGATATTATAGCATCCCGGGAATCTGCAGACCTAATGGCATTTTGCAAAAGCAGACGACTATTCGCAAGATTTTAAAATTCCGGTTCGATCAAGCCGTATGTATTGCCCTTTCTTTTATAAACAACATTTACTTCCTCTGTCTCTGCGTTCAAGAATACAAAGAAGTCATGTCCCAATAATTCCATCTGCACGCAGGCATCTTCCGGATACATTGGCTTAATACCAAATCTTTTGGTTCTGATGATACGGATCTCATCATCGTCATCCGTATCTTTTTCCAGATATTCCTGTGCAAAGAACTTCTCAGCACTCTGCTGCTTTGTCACGATCTTGTTACGGTATTTCTTTAACTGGCGTTCGATCGTCTCCACAACAACCTCAATGGAAACGTACATATCATTGCTAACCTGCTCTGCACGGATAACGCTGCCCTTGACCGGTATGGTCACCTCTATCTTCTGGCGTTCCTTCTCTACGCTCAATGTCACATGTGCCTCAGTCTCCGGTGCAAAATATTTCTCCAGTTTGGAGAGTCTCTCTGTCACTGCCTCCTTCAGTCCATCGGTAAGTTCAATGTTTTTCCCTGTGATTGTAATTCTCATGATGTCCATCCCCTTTTCACATTATATTTGATACCGTGTGAATATCATGGTTCAATTATAACATATTACGTTTTTAGGACAAGTAGTTTTCAGAAAAATAAAATTTATTTTATAAATTGTTCATACAGTTAGTTACAACATAGCACCATATTTGCGCTTTATTCCGCTCTTTGTTATAGTGAAAATAAATTTAGATAGTATCAAAAGGAGAACGATCATGTATAAAGTTGCATTTGTATCCGGTGCCTCCCGCGGGATCGGACGCGCCATAGCCACAAGCCTTGCCAAAGAGGGCTATCATCTGGGACTGGTCTGCCGGAAAAATCAAAAGATGCTGGAAGATCTGGCGGAGGATCTGCGCTCCGTCTATCATATCGAAGTCCTGACCTTTACCGGGGATGTCGGTGATCCCTCTTTTGTAAAGGCTCTTGCTGAGGAAATGCTTGCTCATTTTTCGCAGATCGATGTGCTTGTCAATAATGCAGGTATCTCCCATATCGGACTTCTGACCGATATGTCGGTCGAGGAATGGGATCAGATTCTGTCCGTCAATCTGTCCTCCTGCTTCTACACTGCCAAGGCATTTGTACCCGCCATGGTGCAGAAACAGAGCGGTCGGATCATAAATATTTCTTCCATGTGGGGCAATGTCGGGGCTTCCTGTGAAATCGCTTACTCCGCTTCCAAGGGTGGTATCCATGCTTTTACAAAGGCTCTGGCAAAAGAACTGGCGCCATCCCGGATCGCCGTCAATGCCATTGCCTGCGGTGTCATCGATACCGACATGAACGGCTTCCTAAGCGTAGAAGAACGTACCGCCCTGGAGGCAGAAATTCCAGCCGGCCGCTTTGCCCAGCCGGAAGAAGTCGCCGAGGCTGTACTGCAAGTGATAAAGATGCCGACCTATCTGACCGGGCAGGTCATTTCCATGGATGGAGGATATATCTAAATCGCTCGTGGCGTTTTGCGTTCCCCTTATGCGTTATGTGAAATCCGGGCAAATTCAAATTCTCCTGTTCTATCATTTATTTAGTTACTAATGATAAATGATAGGAGAGGCACTTATGTCATCAATGCTTTTAGGGGAACGTATCACCAATCTCATGGAACTGCAAAATACCAGTAAAAAACAGGTTTGTGAATCGCTACATATCCATCCGTCAACTTTCAGCGGATATCTTTCGGGCAAACGACAGCCAAGTTACGATATTCTTATGCGTATGGCAGCCTATTTCAACACGACCTGCGACTATCTGCTCGGTTACACACCACCACAAAATTCTATGCTGGACCTGTCTGATGATGCCGTTGCCATCTTGCAGGCTTGCGGCAATCTTTCACCGGAGGGACAGGACATCCTAAAGGATGAAATCAAACTGATCCTGCATCACTACCAAAAGCAGCCCAAGTAGTTTGATCCAGAGGCGCATATATAAGGTTGGAACAAGTAATTCAGGCTGCATCCGGTTGTGATGCAGCCTGTTTGTTTTGCCCTATTATGATAGATCGTGATATTTTCCCAAAAATTCCCTCGTCCTTTGATTTTCCGATTTAAAGAGTAATTCCGGTGTCGTTTCCTCAACGATAAGTCCCTTATCCATAAAGATCATCCGGTCAGAGACATCTTTGGCGAAATTCATCTCATGTGTCACAATGACCATAGTCATCTTCTCCGCCGCCAATTCCTTGATGACTTTTAAGATCTCCAGCGTCAGTTCCGGATCCAGTGCACTGGTCGGTTCATCAAAAAAGAGGATTGCCGGTTTGAGTGCCAGCGCACGCGCAATGGAAACGCGCTGTTGCTGCCCGCCGGACAACTGGCAGGGATATGCATCTGCGCGATCCGCAAGCCCCATCTTTTTCAGCAGTTCCCTTGCCTCTGCCTCCACCTGCTCTTTTGGACGCTTTTGCACACGGATCGGTGCATCCGTGATATTTTTTAAGACCGAAAAATGCGGAAAAAGGTTGAAATTCTGGAAAACCAACCCAAAACTTCCCATTGCCTGTTTGATCTGTGCCTTGTTCCCATAGACCGCCCTGCCATTTTCTGAGTGCACGACTTCCTGCCCCTGATAAGACAGACTACCGTCGTCCAGCGTCTCCAGAAAAGTCGCACAGCGAAGCAGGGTGGATTTGCCGGAACCGGAAGGTCCTATGATAGAAACCACCTGTCCCTCGGATACCGACAGATCAATGTCTTTTAAAACTTCCACGCCGTCAAAAGACTTTTTTGCGTGTTTTAATTCTAATATATTCATCCAGATATCCTTCCTATCCTATTGGTAATATGCCATCTTCTTCTCGAAGAATTCCATGATCGCCGCCACAACAAAATTGAAAATGTAATAAAAAACGGCTGCAGCCACAAACGGCACCATGCTCTTTTGCGATGCCGCCAGTGCCTTTGCATGCGTAAACATTTCCGCATAGGCAATGGAAAATGCCAGTGACGTATCCTTTACCAAGGTGATCACTTCATTGGTCACAGATGGCAGGATGCGCTTGATCACCTGTGGCAGGATGATGGTAAAAAAGGTCTGTGTCCTGCTATAGCCCAGCACCTTGGCAGCCTCGTACTGACCTTTTGGCATAGAGGCAATGCCACTGCGGTAGATCTCCGCAAAATAGGCTGCATAATTTAGGGCAAATGCAATGATGACCGCATACGCCCGGTAGGAGGACGAGATACTGATGCCAAAGATATAGTAGGGTCCAAAATAGACCACCAGAAGTTGCAGCATCAGCGGTGTCCCTCGCATGATCGATATGTAGATCCTTGTAATATTGCGCAGGATGACATTGCGTGACATCCGTCCAAACGCGATCACAAGCCCCAAAGGAAGGGAAAAAAGCAGTGTCAGCACGAAGATCCAGATGGTCGATAACATGCCCTCTGACAACTGCAATAGTATCAACTGTAAACTCATTTCATCACCTGATTATTTCAAAATACAAACATCGGAGTCAAACCATTTCTTGGAGATCTCGGCAAAAGTGCCGTCTGCGACCATTTCTTCCAGAGTCTTTTGCACCTGGTCGCGCAACTCTGTATTGCCCTTCAAAAATCCAACCGCATATTTTTCAGATGAGATCTGCTCATCCAGGATCACAAGTTCGTCTCCTTTGTCTGCCAACTGATCCTTGGCAACAAAAATATCCATGGCGATCGCATCCACTGCCCCACTTTCCAGATCCATAATGGCTGTATTATACTCGCCCACTGTCAAAAGTTGTGCAAAGGAACCGGACAAGTCTGTATTTTCTTCCAGGGCTGACTGTGCGCTGGACTCTTTTTGCACTTCCACGATCTTGCCTGCCAGATCATCCAGACCGGAAATACCGGAGTCCTTGCGGACAACGACAACCTGTGAATTATCCATATAAGGATCTGTCCATGTGTATTTGTCCTCACGTCCATCCATGGTAAAGCCATTCCAGATGCAGTCGATCGTTCCCGACTCCAGTTCCATATCCTTGGCGTCCCAATCGATCGGCTGGTAAACGATCTCCTGTCCCATACGCTTTGCGCACTCCGCTGCCAGTTCCAGATCAAAACCTGTATATTCGCCGTCATCGCCTACATATCCAAAAGGCGGGAAATCCTGATCAAAACCGACAACAAACTTTCCATCATTGTTGGTGTCCTTTGCATCTGTTTTTTCTGCACTTGCAGACTTATTGCCACATGCCACCATAGAAAATGCCATCAAACCTGCCAAAAGTCCTGCCATAACCTTTTTCATCTTCATACCTGCGTCCTCTTTCTTCCTATACTTATTCCTAGCAGCCTATATACTTTAGCGTGCTAATATGTTAAAAGAGTATCATAAGCAAGTATTGATGTAAAGGATAACTTATTTATAAGCAGAAAGAATTTGTTCCAGATGCTCCTGATAAGACCTGCGCACTGTCTCCGGTCCCAGAATCTGAACCCCCGGTCCCAGACCTGTGATCCAGCCGAAAAACTGCGGACTGACCTCCACCTCGGTACGCACCAGGATATCCTCGTCCTCTCTGCGCATCCTTACCTCTGTGCCAAAGCGGTCGATCATAACGCCTGCCATGTATTTTGGCGCACGCAGGGTCACGATCTCCGCTGCTCCGGCAAACATACTAAAACGCTTCTTGGCATAGTCTGCTTTCTGGTCTTCGATCGCCAGGACTTCTTTGCTGCGTTTATCTTCCATCTCTTTTGCGCCCAGGATCTTGTCTGCACGGTAATGACGTACCGCAGATGCCTCCTCATCCCATGCCACAAGATAATAATATTCATTGTCCCACAGCAAAAAAGCCGGGCTGACCTCATACCATTTCCCTCCATGGCGCAGAGTCTGTTCTTTTTTATCATTCCATTCCAGATACTGAAAGGTCATTTTATGGTTGTTATCAATACACTGATAGATCTCGTCGATCGTGTAGTAGATACGCTCGTTTGCCATTTTGACACGATCCGACACAACGACCTGACGGTGAAGGTGTCTGCCCTGATAGGCGCTTCCCAGATGTTCGATCTTTTGCACCAGTTCGCGCGACTTTTTCTCTGTGATGAACTTTGACGCCGCCACCGCATCTACCAGCAGTTTTAATTCTGCCAGTTCAAAGGTCCGCTCTGCCAGATAAAAGCCATTCTGCTCCGGGGCTTTTTCAATATCCATCCCATAATCCTGTAAGGCACGGATATCGCGATAAATACTTTTCCGCTCTGCCACGATCTCCCTTGCCTCTAATTTCTCAATGATCTGCGCCGCCGTGATCGGATGTTCCTCATCCGTCTCCCGCAGAAAAATCTCCATTATATAAAGAAGTTTTTGCTTCTGATTTCCTACATTTGCCATCTGACACCTCGTTAAAAAAATAACTTTTAGATATGACCCATTTTTTTCCATTTGGGTATTGTAGCCACCATTTTTACGTGCTATAATCATATCACAAAATAAATAAATTACCAGAGATGAGAGCAAGGTAGATAGGCGAATAGAATTCGCTTTATTTATCTTGCTTTTTTTATGCAAAGAAAGGAGTCGTTACATATGTATGATGTAGCAATTGTTGGTGCTGGCGTAGTCGGCAGTGCCATCGCAAGAGAATTATCCAAGTACAAAGTAAACGCATGTGTCATTGAAAGAGACGAAGACGTTTGCAACGGAACATCAAAAGCCAATAGTGCTATCGTTCACGCAGGTTTTGATGCTACCCCGGGAACCTTAAAGGCAAAACTCAATGTCAGAGGAAACGAGATGATGGATCAGTTGTCCAAGGATCTGGATTTTCCATTTAAGAGAAACGGTTCTCTCGTTGTTTGTACCAAGGATCAGGATCCAGCTCTTCTTGACGAATTATTAGAAAAAGGAAAGAAAAACGGTGTTCCGAATCTTCGCATCTTAGACCGTGACGAACTCATCCAGATGGAGCCAAATCTTGCTGATGATGTTGTCAAAGCACTTTTCGCTCCTACCGGTGCCATTGTTTGTCCGTTCCATCTGACCATGGCATTTGCAGAAAATGCAGCCGACAACGGCGTAGAATTTTTCCTAAATACAGAAGTAACAGACATCACAAAGTCTGATGATCATTACCTGATCAAGACCGACAAAGACACGATCGAGGCTAAGGTCGTTGTCAACGCAGCCGGTGTTTACGCTGACAAATTCAACAATATGGTAAGCGAACACAAGTTACAGATCATCGCCCGCCGCGGTCAGTACATGCTGCTTGACAAGAGCGCAGGCAACCATGTCAGCCACACCATCTTCCAGTTGCCTAGCAAGATGGGCAAGGGTGTTCTGGTTACACCTACCGTACACGGCAACCTTTTAGTCGGACCTACCGCAGAAGATGTAGACAATAAAGAAGGTATCAACACGACAGCAGAAGGACTTGGTTCTTTGGGAGCAACCAGTGCACAGTCTGTCAAGAACGTCCCTCTCCGTCAGGTCATCACATCCTTTGCCGGACTTCGTGCTCATGAAATTGGCGGTGATTTCGTTATTGGCGAAGCAGAAGATGCAGAAGGCTTCTTCAACGCAGCCGGTATTGAGTCTCCTGGTCTTTCTTCCGCACCAGCCATCGGCGAAATGGTAGCCACACAGGTTGCAGAAAAGTTGGGATTAGAAAAGAATCCTTCTTTCAACGGACACCGCAAGGGCATCCTCAATCCGGCAACCCTTTCTATCGAAGAAAGAAATGAACTCATCAAAAAGCAGCCGGCGTACGGAAACATCATTTGCCGCTGCGAAATGATCACAGAAGGTGAGATCTTAGATGCGATCCACAGAACCTTAGGTGCCAGATCCTTAGACGCTGTAAAGCGTAGAACAAGAGCCGGCATGGGACGTTGTCAGGCAGGCTTCTGCTCACCGAAAACAATGGAGATTTTGGAGCGCGAAGTTCCAATGAGCATGTTTGATGTAACTAAGAATGGTAAAGATGCCAAGATCGTATTTGGTTACAACAAGAAGATATAAGGAGGAGCACGAAAATGAAATATGATTTAGTCATTGTTGGTGGTGGTCCTGCAGGTCTTGCTGCTGCTATCGCTGCAAAAGATAATGGAATTGACAGTATTTTAATTATTGAAAGAGATCGTGAATTAGGTGGTATCTTAAACCAGTGTATCCATAATGGTTTCGGTCTTCACACTTTTAAAGAAGAGTTGACCGGTCCGGAGTATGCATCACGTTTCATTGCCCAGGTAGAGGAACGTGGCATCGAGTACAAGTTGAACACCATGGTCATGGATATCTCAAATGACAAGGTTGTTACCGCCATGAATTCTACCGATGGTATGTTTACCGTAGAGGCAAAGGCTGTTGTACTTGCTATGGGATGCCGCGAGCGTTCCCGTGGTGCGCTCAATATCCCGGGCTATCGTCCGGCAGGTATTTTCTCAGCAGGTACCGCCCAGCGTCTTGTTAATATCGAAGGCTATATGCCTGGCCGCCGCGTTGTCATCTTAGGCTCCGGTGATATCGGTCTGATCATGGCACGTCGTATGACTTTAGAGGGAGCAAAGGTTCTCGCTGTTGCCGAACTGATGCCTTATTCCGGTGGTCTGAAGAGAAATATCGTACAGTGCTTAAATGACTTCGATATTCCGCTTTACTTATCTCACACCGTTGTTGACATTCAGGGTAAAGAACGTGTAGAAGGCATTACCATCGCCGAGGTCGGACCGGACCGCAAGCCGATCCCTGGCACAGAGATCCACTACGATTGCGATACCCTGCTTCTGTCTTGTGGACTTTTACCGGAAAACGAACTTTCCAAGACCGCAGGTGTAGACCTCAGTCCTATCACTTCCGGTCCTGTTGTAAATGACAGTTTAGAGACCAACATCCCGGGCGTATTCGCCTGTGGTAACGTACTTCATGTACATGATCTGGTTGACTTTGTTTCACAGGAAGCAACCAATGCCGGAAAGAATGCTGCAAAATACATCAAGGAAGGCGAAGTTACTTCTGCAAAGCAGATCGAGATCCTGCCGGTTGACGGTGTCCGCTATACCGTTCCAAAATATGTACGTCCGGAAGTAATGGATGACACTTTAACGGTTCGTTTCCGTGTAGGTCAGGTCTTCAAGGGCTGCGCGATCGCTACCTACTTTGGAGATACCTTGATCTCCAAGAGAAAACGTCCGGTTATGGCACCGGGTGAAATGGAGCAGGTTGTTCTGAAGAAATCACAGTTGGCAGAGTACCCTGACATTGAGAACATTACAATCAAGATTGAGGAGGCATAAGGATGGAAACAAGAGAATTGATTTGTATCGGCTGTCCTATGGGATGCAGCCTTAAGGTTACATTAGAAAATGGTCAAGTTACAGAAGTGACCGGAAACACTTGTCCAAACGGCGATAAATATGCCAGAAAAGAATGTACGAATCCTACCAGAATCGTAACATCTTCTGTCCGCGTCAAAGGTGGTAAGATCAACATGGTTTCCTGCAAGACCAAAGAAGATATTCCAAAAGGCATGATCTTTGATATCTGCAAGGCTCTGGAAAATGTTGTTGTTCCTGCACCGGTTGCCATTGGTGATGTTGTTCTTGCCAATGTCTGTGACACAGGTGTTGATGTCGTAGCGACAAAGAATGTAGACGTAAAGTAAGAAGTCTTTTTTGAGAAGATACGGAGTAAAATGTAAGGGGTTTTAATAAGGGAGATAAAGGAGAAGCCGTTGGGGGACGGCTTCTCCTTTTTTTATCTAAATACTGTCCAAATCCGGTAAAAAATGTAGGTGTCGTCCTGTGTATCTATGCTATAATAAGATTTATGCGTTTATGGATTTATACAGGAAAGGATAAACACTATGAATCAGGATAAAGAATTTTTAGGAACCCAGCCTATCGGTAAATTGTTACTTAAACTGGCTATCCCAACCGTCATTGCCCAGTTGGTAAATATGCTCTACAACATCGTTGACCGCATTTATATCGGTCACATTCCGGGCGAAGGCAGTCTTGCCCTGACCGGCGTAGGTGTCTGCATGCCTATCATCATGATCGTATCTGCCTTTGCATGCCTTGTCTCTGCCGGTGCTGCACCGCGTGCATCCATCGCTATGGGAAAGGGCGATCACGAATCTGCAGAAAAGATCCTCGGCGGTTGTGTTACACTACAGATCATGATCTCACTGGCACTTACCATCGTCATCCTCATCTGGAACCGTGATCTTCTCCTACTCTTTGGAGCCAGCGAGAACACGATTTCTTATGCGACTTCTTATATGAGCCTTTATGCGCTCGGCACTATCTTTGTCCAGATGACTCTGGGCTTAAATGCCTTTATCACAGCACAGGGCTTTGCCAAAGACGGCATGATGACTGTCCTGATCGGTGCCGTCATCAATATCATATTGGATCCGATCTTTATTTTTGCCCTGCATATGGGTGTTCGCGGTGCTGCCCTTGCTACCATTCTTTCCCAGGCATGCTCCTGTATCTGGTGCATTTATTTTCTGCTCGGGAAAAAGACCTTACTGCGTATCCGCAAGGCAAACTTGCGCAGCGGACTTCCCCTCATGCCGGCTTGTGTTGCCTTAGGGCTTTCTGCCTTTATCATGCAGTCTACAGAGAGTATCATATCCATGTGCTTTAACTCTTCTCTGCTCAAATACGGCGGTGACGTTGCAGTCGGTGCCATGACCATCCTGACCAGTGTCATGCAGTTTGCCATGCTGCCATTGCAGGGTGTCGCACAGGGTGCCCAGCCGATCACCAGTTACAATTTCGGTGCCAAGAACAGTGCCCGTGTCAAAAAGAGTTTCCAACTCCTACTGATCACCAGCCTGACCTACTCTGTCATCCTCTGGATCTGCGTGCAGGCATTTCCGCAGATTTTTGCCGGTATGTTTACAAACGATGCCAGCCTTTTAGCCTTCTCCGCTAAGGCTCTGCGCATTTACTGTGGTGCACTCTTTATGATGGGTATCCAGATCGCCTGCCAGATGACCTTTGTCTCCACCGGCAATGCAGTCTGCTCCATCATTGTTGCTATCATGCGTAAATTTGTGCTCCTGATCCCGCTCATTTACATTCTGCCACATTTTCTTGCCGACAAGACCATGGCTGTTTACACTGCGGAACCGATCGCTGACATCTTAGCCGTCACCTTTACGATCATCCTCTTTACCGTCCAATTCAAAAAGGCATTGAAAAATTTAGGGCAGGCATAGATACATGAAACGAACGATTGACTATCAGATCACAAGAGCAGATGAAGGTATACGCATCGAGCATTTTTTAAGGCGGCAGGGCTTCTCCGGTCAGAATCTGACACTCATCAAGCGCATGCCTCAAAACATCCTGCTCAACGGTCAATTTGTCTATATGAAGGACAAAGTCCATGCCGGCGACCACTTGCGCGTCCAGATCAATGAGGAGGTTTCTTCTGAAAAGATCCCTCCCGTAGACCTGCCACTGGATATTATCTATGAGGATGAGGATATCATTGTTCTCAACAAGGCAGCCGGCATGCCCATTCATCCTTCCATGGCAAATTACGAGAATTCACTTGCAAACGCTTTGGCATATTACTATGAGAAACAGGGCAAGCCTTTTATTTTCCGCTGTACCAACCGTCTGGATCGCGACACATCCGGTCTTACCATCGTTGCAAAGCATTTAGTAGCATCCAGTATCCTGTCCGATGCTGTGGCAAAAAAGGAGGTGCGACGGGAATATCTTGCCATTTGCAGTGGCATCCCGGATCCCACCACCGGCACCATTGATGCTCCCCTTGCCCGGGTAGACGGAACCATCCTTGCAAGAGAGGTCGATTTTTCGTGTGGCGATCGTGCCATCACCCATTATAAAGTCGAAAAGGCACTAAACGATCACGCCCTTGTCTCCCTGCAACTGGAAACCGGTCGCACACACCAGATCCGCGTACATATGAAATACATCGGGTATCCTCTGATCGGCGATTATCTCTACAATCCCGATATGCGCTATATGAAGCGGCAGGCACTCCATTCCTATCGCATGTCCTTTATTCATCCGATCACAAAGGAACCTATGACCTTTACCGCAGCTCTGCCACAGGATATGGAGGATGCACTTATTTGTCTTTGTCCAGACAGGTTATAACGCTTTTCTACTTGTTTTGTGCTACAATCATGACAATAGTAGGTTGATTTTACAAGGAGTATTCACATGAAAAAAGAATTTAAAGAGGCATTGGAGGACTCTCCCATCATTGCAGCCATCAAAGATGATGCAGGACTTACCCGCTGTCTGGACTGTGACAGCCAGATCATCTTCATTCTTTACGGCGATATCATTACCATCCCTTCCATCGTAGAAAAGGTAAAAGGCAGTGGCAAACTGGCATTTGTACACATGGATCTGATTCAGGGGCTGAGTTCCAAAGAAGCAGCCGTTGACTATATCTCCAAATTTACCAAAGCTGACGGCATCATTTCCACGAAAGCCCCCCTGATTTCCAGAGCCAAGGATTTGGGCTTGTGTACCATTATGCGTTTCTTTTTTATCGATTCCATGGCATATGACAGCATTGAGAAACAATTAAAAAACACAAAGCCTGACGTTATAGAAGTCTTGCCCGGGCCAATGCCAAGTGTCGTCCGCCGCATCCGTAAAATGAACCACCAGCCGCTAATCTCCAGCGGTCTGATCAGTGAAAAGGAAGACGTCTACGCACTTATCGATGCCGGTGCAACTGCTATTTCAACCACCAATCAGGATGTATGGTTTTTATAGATATAAGATAGGAGAATCATATGAAAAGAATCAAACAATTTGAGCGCACCGACCGGGATATTACCAATGCCCTCTTACTTCTGCTAGAAAAGAACCGTTTTGAAAAAATCACTGTGGCTCAGATTATTGAAGAAGCCGGGATCAACCGTTCTACCTTTTATCAACACTTCAGCGATAAATACGAGATCGTTGAGCGTCTGCAGGCCAAGTACCTGGACGAGTTTGTCGCTGTGGCACAGTCTGTCGGCGCCATGGAAAATCCGGATCTCAATGATTATGCTATCGCACTGCAGGCCTATTTTCAAAAAAACCGCTCCATTTTAAAAAAGATTTTTTCCATACAGTCTAGTTCTCTTCCGCTCAAAGACCGGATCCGTCAATATCTGGAAGAGATGTTGGGGAAAAATCTTCATCAGATTTCACCTTTAGAAGCCAGTCTCTTCGCCGGAATGACCATAGATTATATGCTCTACTATCTGAATCTGGATTCCAGCCTTGACACAGATTTTATCAATCTCTTTTTCCAGACTTTTTATAATATGGCAAAAAACTTCTTCCGCCTGGAGTCACCCGAGGCAGAAGAAGCCTTTCAAAATCTTTTACAGAACTATTCATCCCGTCACTTTTCTGTAGCTGACAAACCTGTCTAAGCCTGTGTTTTGTATTTTTCAAAAAAAGCTATGGTATCGCGCAGAACTTCACGGCTTTCTTCCGTGCCACGTCCTGCTGTTGCAAAGGCATGAAAGCAGTCCGGATAAGACTTATACTGACAAGGGCTGCCCTGTTTTTCCAACTTGTCCACAATTATCTTCTGATCCACTGCCAAAGACTCCGATTCATCCCAGGCTAAGAGCACCGGACAAAAGCCATGCAAATCATCCAGATACGGGTTGGCATACACATTATCCAGATCCTTTTCTTCCAAAAGCATATCTTTCAGTGTTTCCAAGCCGTCCGGCGTCACTGTAAAGTCTTTATTGCCCTCAAAATGACGATCAATGCGCCCAGCGAAATCAATCGGTGCAGAATATGGTACAATGCCTGCAGGTTTCTTAACCTCCTCATCACGACACTTCATCATGGTTGTAATACATAGGTAGGCACCTCCTGATTCCCCGATCAGGAAAATCGGTGTATTCTTGTGTTCCTCCAAAACTCCCTGATAAAAAGCAAAGGCATCATCCACAGCCGCCGGGAATCTATTTTCCGGAGCCAGCCGGTAATCCAGTGTATAGACATCCCGCTTCGTTTCTGCCGCCAGCATAGAGGCATAACCTCTGGACGAAAAGGCATTACCACAGATCAACCCGCCGCCATGGATATAGATAATGATATAGTCATCTTTCTTTTGCTCCGGTCGATTGATCTCTCCGGTCACTCCACCGTAGGTAACCGGAAGGAACTCTATGCCTGGTTCTGCCGGCATGCGTTTTTGCGCTGCGAAGACCACTTCACGCAAATTCAAAGGATCCATCTTTCCGTCAAATTTTGGTGCAAAGCCTTTCTCCATCATCATCTTCATTCCTGTTTTTAATGTTTCCATTTCTTGACTTGCCATCATTGACCTCCTAAAAATTATTTTTTCTAGGATTAATATAATAGGTTCTATGACATCTTCCCACCATTAAAAAAGCATTTATGTGTGTTTATCATACGCTTTGTTGTTTTTGTATGTTTAAATACATAGAAAAAATGTGCCTTTTATACAAAAAATCCGACAGTCGGGCAATATCACATGCCACATCTGTCGGATTCCATTTCATATTTATTTCCCAGACTTATGCTTTCTCTACTGCACTTTCTGCCGGCTCATCACCCTTGAACACTACCTTCAAAAGGATTGGGGTGATCAGCGTGGTGACAATAACGACCAGAATGATCGGTGCAAACAAATCTTCGTTGATCAGTCCTACCTGACGTCCTTTTTCTGCAACGATCAGGGCAACCTCACCTCGGGAAATCATACCAACACCTGTCTGCAAAGACTCTTTCCATGTAAACTTGCAGATCTTTGCGCCAAGTCCGCATCCTACCATCTTGGAAATGATAGCGATAAGTGTCAGGATCACTGCAAACATCCATACCTTTAAGGTCATACCACCAAGGGTAACCTTTAAACCTACACTGGCAAAGAAGATACATGAGAAGAATACAGTTGATACATCATGGATCTTGACATCAACATAATCTCTGATCTTTGACTGGCATAACATAACACCGGCAAAGTATGCACCGGTAATATCCGCGATACCAAAACCGATCTCTGATACATAGGCTAAGATAAAGCAGAATGCAATGGCAAAGATTGCCACACGTCTCTTGTGGTCATTTTTTTCGATCGCAAACTCCAGGCGGCTGGTAACCATAAAGAGGATCAGGATCAATACAAAGTATAATACAATCTTGATCAATACGGTTGTTGGCTTTACGGAAGTATCCTTCATGCTGGAAACAACAGCCAGAACGACCATACCCAGGATATCATCGATAATGGCTGCACCCAAGATGGTCATACCAACCTTGCCGGACAATCTGCCCATCTCTCGCAGAGTTTCTACCGTGATACTAACGGAAGTCGCCGTCAGTACAACACCGACGAAAAGACTCTGTAACATCTGATCGTAATTGCTCAGATCTTCTCCAAAGTAAATGGCATAACCGATCATACCACCGATCAGAGGTACAATAACACCGATCAATGCCGTAACAAAAGAGGCTCCGATATTGGCCTTTAATTCCTTTAAGTCTGTATCCAGACCTGCGGAGAACATAAGGAAAATAACGCCCATCTCTGCCACATATGTAAGCAGTGTACCGGTATCGCCCTCCATAGACATAAGTCCCAGTGCAGAAGGTCCTAAGATCACACCTGCCAAGAGTGCTCCTACAACCTCCGGCAAATGTACTGCCTTACACAGCAGTCCCAATACTTTTGTCGAAATTAAAATCAAAGCAATCCAAAGTAAAAATTCGTAATTCATAACGCTCACCTTTTCTTTCTTTCATTTTATATATTTGTAAAACCATACGGTTTCCTTTGAACCGCAATTATTTTACTCCTATCATATTCCTAATGCAAGCGTTTATGGGTTTTTCCACACCTTGATGAATTCGCCTCTTATTCCCATAATCTTACTGCCTAGTAGTGCAATAATTTTTCAAATAAATCTTCTCTTTCTTTGGTAAGATCACTGTTGTGAAATTCGATTTTTCCTTGTCTTCCGGTCGCTTCCCGCAAAAGACCGTCCACAGCAAGCCGTCTGCGCATTTCCCGCGCTGTCCCGGCACCGCCGTCAAAGATCTCCACCTGATCGCCAACGATCCGTTCGATGACCTTGCGCACAAAAGGATAGTGGGTGCATCCCAAAACGACCGCATCCAGATTCTTTTGATAGGGTTCCAACAGATCGCGCAGGAAACCATAGAGTTCCGGGCTGTCAATATTGCCCGCTTCCACAAAATCCATAAGTCCCGGACAGGCAAGCGGCATCACGTTAGCATGACCGCCAAATTTTTCAATCAAATGATGCAGTTTTTCTTCCCGGATCGTGATCGGTGTCGCCATCACAAGGATATTGCCCTGAGGATACTTTTCTGCTGCCGGTTTGACCGCCGGCTCGATCCCTACCAGCGGCAGTTCCGGGTACATGAGGCGCAAGACGCGCACCGCCGCACTGGTAGCCGTATTGCAGGCGATCACAACGCCCTTGGCTCCCATTTTCATAAAATCTTCTGTATGTGCAATGGTGAGTTCGCGCACTTTTTCTGTACTCTTTGTCCCATACGGTGCATTCTTAGAATCACCAAAATAATAAAAATCTTCTTCCGGCATCGTTTTGATCAGTTCACGCAAAACACTGACTCCACCCATGCCAGAGTCAAACACCGCGATCGGTGCTTCTCTTTTATCCATCATCTGCCCCTTTTCTGTCTGCTTTTCCCAGACTACAAGATATAAATGTAAAAAGCCTTGATCCATATCGAATCAAGGCTTTTCTTAAGAGCGGGTGATGGGAATCGAACCCACGTATTCAGCTTGGAAGGCTGATGTTCTACCATTGAACTACACCCGCAGATGCCCAGTTCCGGAATCGAACCAGAGACACGAGGATTTTCAGTCCTCTGCTCTACCAACTGAGCTAACTGGGCTCGTCGTTTCACAACAACAAGTTGATTTTATCGAAAATCCCCCTGCCTGTCAAGAACTTTTTCGATATCTGACAGGCGGGAAAATCATCATCCCAGACTAAGATGGCATGCGGCTTTCGTGACAGGTAAAGTAAACGATCTGCCGCTCCTTTGCTATGTCAGAAAGAAGTTTTAAGGCATGCGTAATCTTTTGCTGGTCTAAATTGGTAAAAGGATCATCCAGTACGATCACCGGCTGTTCCTTATGATACAAGACATCCACCAGGGCAAATCTGGCACAAAGCCCTACCAGATCCTGATAGCCATGGCTCAAATAATCACTGGAATGGGTGCTTCCCTGACTCAGCACCTGCACGGACAGATCCATGGTAATATCAAAATCCATATCCTTGACGGAGTCCTTATATTTATCATCCAGAATCGCCATATAGTGTTCCATGCCCTGACGCAAAGGCCGCATATAAGTAGACAGGAATTGCTCCTTGGCGATCTTTAAATATTCTTCGGTCTTGGTAAGCAGGTCTACCTTGCGGTCGCACTCTGCCTTTTCCTCCAGAAGTACATCACGACGGTTCTCCGCATCTTCAATGCCGTCCAACTCGACTGACAACTGGTGCAGCGACTCTCGATCCTGTGTGATGCCCTTTTGCATATCCTTGATCTCCTCATCGATCTGTACCTGTTTCTCCTGTAACTGCTCGACGGAAAGCGCGATCTCCTCTACCTGATTATCCTCGGCAAATGCCTGGATCTTTTCCTGCAAACTAGCGATCTCTTCCTGTAACTGACCATAACGCTGCCGTTTGCTCCAGATCAGATGCAGTTGTTCCTGCAGGGAAGTTCCTTCTTCCAACGGAAATCTGCCCAGATATTTTTCCAAAAGCCGCTTCTGTTCCTCCATGGTCAGACGGATCAATTCCAACTGCTTACGGCAGTGAATGTATTCCTCATAGGCATTTTTATCTTTCTTCAACTGTTCTAAAAGGTCTGCCTCATTGCCCTCATGGTAAAGATCCATGTGATATACCTGGGCATATCGGTCTAATATAGTATAAAGTTCCATGCGCAGATCAGCCATTTCCTCTACGGCATCTGTTGTCTGCGCTGTCGCCTGATGCTCCTCATCCCGCAGGCGCACATAATGATCCAGATTAACACGTATCTCATAAACCATCTGCTGCATGCTGTCTGCCGGTGTCAGTTTAAAATCAGCCAAAAATGCTTTACAACGGATTGCTAAGACTTCTCTTGTTTCCCGGCTCTGTGCCAGTGCCTCCGCAGCCTCTGCGAGTTGTCCCTGCAAGTCTTCCTGCTTGTTGCGATGTAAAGATCGTATTCTGCCGATCTGCATAATAGCGGCTACTCCTGTCGCTGCTGCGCCGACAAAGCAAAGAATCTGATAGATCGTACTGCCGTCTGCTTCCGGGGCAAGGATCCGGAAAGAAAATCCTCCCAGGAGTAAGGCTGCAAATAAAATAAAAAGCAATAGAACCCCTGCCGTCTTGCCCGCTGTCCTGCCGGTCTTTTGTGCCATATCCACACGTGCCTTGATGTTTCGATAATTCTCATCCTGCTCCACGATACGACCATCCAGACGCGACAGTTCCACAACGTCCTTTTCTATCTGGGATAATTCTTCCTCCGTCGGAACCTTATTGGCAAAGAAGTATTTTAACTGATCTAACTGTGCCGTTGCCTCCTCAGACAACTTGGAGTGTTCTCCCTGCATCCGCAATTCCTGCACGCGGACAGACATATCCTTCCACTTGGAAAGATCCTCCTCATCCGGTACTTGGTCCCCAAAGAGGTCTTCCCACTTCTTGATCTGCTGCTCCGGCGGCAATTTGATCGCTAAGTCTTTCTCTGTCCGCCGGCTCATGTCATACTGACGCTCCACATCTTCCAGTTTTGCGTGTTCTTCCTCACTTGGCAATCCGGTCGCAAAGAAATCATCCAGGACATTCATTTCTTCCTGCTGTTTTTCCAAAAATTCTTTTTGCTGGCGATATGCCCCCATATCCTGCTCGCGCTTGCTCTGCGTGCGGATGGCTTCCGTGATACGGTTCTTTTCTGCCTCCATCCAATTTAAGGACTTTTTCTTTTCCTCTAACTTGTCAAACTGCTTGCGGTAGCCGTCTAAGATCGCCGCCTTCTTATCGATCACTTCACTGCATCTGCTGATCTCTTCCTTGATGACATTGATCTTGCCGTTGTTGACCTTGCTCCGCCTGGTATAATTTTTACGCACTTCACTGACACGGTTCAAAGCCTCATCAAAGTTGTTGATATCGTCCTTTGCCGATGCCAGATTTCCCATCTTGGCATTCAGACTGTCCGTCATCGCCGTTGATACCGATGCCTGCGGGATAAAGATACTTTTTTCAAAAGAATCCCGATCTACCTGAAAGAGTTCCTCACCCAAATTCTGTGAAAAATCGTCACAGGCTGCCCCGGTATTGGTATCGATCAGAGTAAAGGTGTCATCCTTATCCGTCTTGCCAAAACTACGCTCGACCCGATAGCGCTTGCCTTCTGCCTCAAAGATCAGATAACCGCCACAGACACCGCCATCCCAAGGCATATAATGCTTGCGCTCGGTCAGCATCTTGGTGCGTGCCGAATAGTCCATGCCGTAGAACATGGCTTTCAAAAACACACTAAAGGTCGTCTTTCCCCAGCCATTTTCCTGACACAGGGCATTCATGCCGTCAGAAAAATCGTAAGACCATTCTTTGATTGTCCCAAATCCGGTAATATAACAGGAAATTAACTTCATACTTCTATGTCCTCGCCCATAATTGCTTTCATGCCCAACTCAATAATGGCTGCTCTCTCATCTTCCGACATATGCTGTCTTTCCATCAGACGGACAAACTCTCCTTTGAGAGACTTGTCATTACGGAAACTTTCATAATCGATCTGTACCGATGTGCGATCATATATCTTGATAAAAAAGAAGTCCTGATCCAGACTGCGGCGCAGGCGCTCGCAATCAATATCGGTATCTATATTTGTCTCACCGGTCACGATGATCTTGATCAGATCCTCCGATGAGATATCTTTCACACATTCCTTGGCAGCACGGATGATCGCCG
Source organism: Roseburia lenta (assembly GCF_014287435.1). GTDB lineage: Bacteria > Bacillota > Clostridia > Lachnospirales > Lachnospiraceae > Pararoseburia > Pararoseburia lenta. The sequence continues at coordinate 163,833 of NZ_JACOPG010000003.1, read as the reverse complement.
CCATATCCATCGTCGGATCGACCTCTACTTTGACTTCATGCAGCATCCTTTTTGCGATCGGCACAAATTCCGTATGGATCTTGCCCTCGGTGATATCCAAAAGGACAAAGCCCTTCTCTCCGCACTCATCAAAGCCGCGCCCTTCCAGACAACCACTGTAACAATAAACGCCGCGGTCATCCAGCCTTTCCTTTTTGTAGGAATGGATATGTCCCAAAGCAAGATAATCGATATACTTGCCCCGCAGCATAGATAGGTTTACGACCTCTGTCCGGTCATTGCCCTGATAGTCCGATTCCTGCCCATGCAAAGCGACAATATTGACACGGTTCTGATCCAGCACCAGATTCATGCCCAAGGTCTGACTGTTTTCCTTGACCAGTTCCATGCCGGTAATGACCACATCCCCATAATCATAGGATGTCCATTCGTCCGTACCAAAGAGTTTTAAGTTGGTGATATTCTCCTGCTCGGATAATTCTTCCACAAAATCCAATTGATCGTGGTTGCCCCTGATATAGCAAAAATCGATCTGCGGATGTCCCTTGATCTGCTCGATCACACGGGTCTTTGCCGTCTTTCGTACATTGGGCTTATCAAACAGATCTCCGGCGATCAGGATCACACGCACGTCCTGCTCTGCTGCATACGCCACCATACGCTCAAAAGTATCCAGCAATTCATCCCGTCGCATGCCGGCGGCTTCCCGATCCAGATTGCTTTCCATCTTGGAATCCAGATGCAGATCTGCACAATGAATTATTTTCATATTGCTACCTCATTTATAAACGTCTCATACCATGTAGATTAGTATACCACATACTCCTATGGCTTGTCTGTCAAAAATTGTCTCATTCCAGCGGTTTGAATGCTTCCATAGCCTCCCGATTGACGCGTTCTACTTCCTTTTCCAGATCCCTTGCCGAAAATCGCCTTGCCCCTTCGCCAATGACGATCATCTGCTCCCGGCGATCCGATGTTGCCACCGTCACCTCGTATTTATCCGCCATATCATGGGTCGTGCGCTCAATATAGGCATCTGCCGTCTCCGCTTCCCTGGTGTAGACTACATGGATATTATGATAATCCACCACTTCTTCCACATGACCACGCACCCGATAGGCATCGAAAACAACGATCACTTCCTGTCCCACATGCCCCTGATAATTGCACATGATATCCAGCAGTCTGCCTCTGGCTCCGTCAATGCTGGTCTTGGCGATCTCATCCAACTCTTTCCACGCAAAAATGACATTATATCCATCGACCAGAAGATATTTCTTTCTGATCGCAACCTTCTTGTCTCTAGCGTGTGCCTTTTGATAGGCTTCGCGTGCTTCCTGCATCCGGTCTTTTTTGTCTGCATCGATCACACGCTTCTCTGCGCCCGGCAATCGCCGCTTGATCTCCCCAAATTCACGGACAAAGATCTCTTCCAGATCCGATTCCAGTCCGCCGTAACCGTCATAGCCCTGGGGCTGTCCCTGCCGCATGGCTTCCGCCCTCGCCTTGGCTGCCGCAATGACCTGATCCATGCTCGCTTCCTGCTTTTTCTCATACAGATAGGACGCCATCGGCATATGCATCTTGTCCTCGACCTCGTACCAAGGCACCAGATAGCCTGCCCCGTGACCACAAAATACCGAATCACAGGTATTGCGCAGATCCTTATCCGGGTCATAGGCAATCTCTGCTACCACCTCATCCTGATTGTGGCACGGAAAATAGCCTTCCAAAGCAAGTGTCATCTGCCCTAGACCACCGGTTACCTGCGCCAGCACTGCACCGTAGTCCCGCATGAGGGCTACCGGCGCGATTCCCTGCAAGACGGCTGTCTCATTTTCTAAGATTGGTGCGTCGAACTTGCCATACATCCTGCTCATATCCGTCATAACACGTCCCAGCGCCTGCTGCGGCATCTCGATCCGCACCCGGTAATATGGCTCTAAGAGCACGCTCTGCGCCTTGCGCAGTCCCTGTCGAACTGCCCGATAGGTTGCCTGTCTAAAATCTCCGCCCTCCGTGTGTTTTTTGTGTGCCTTGCCACTCACAACAGTCAGGCGCACATCTGTAAGAGGAGATCCGGTCAAAACGCCCCGGTGTGTTCGCTCCGCAAGGTGTGTATAGATCAGGCGCTGCCAGTTCAGATCCAGGACATCCGGTGGGCAGTCCATGGCGTATTCCATGCCGCTTCCCTGCGGCAGTTCCTCAATCAGTATATGCGCCTCCGCATAATGACGCAGGGGTTCAAAATGCCCCACACCCTCTACCGCACCGCGTATCGTCTCCTTATAACGCACTTTTCCTGCACCAAAGGTAACCAGAATACCGTATCTCTTTTTCAACTGCTGCTGCAGGACTTCCGTCTGAACCGGTCCCATAAGATGCACATGCACCTGTCTTGCCCTCTCCTGCCAGGTCACACGAAGGGTCGGATCTTCCTCCTCCAACTGCCGCATATAAGATAGCAGGACATGAGGCGCACAAGCTTCCGGCGGAATCACTTCATAGGAAAGTACCGGTTCTATGATCGCATGTTCTTCCCGCGCGCAGTCACCCAGTGTCATACCTGCATAAGACCGGCTCAAGCCTAAAATAACGCAAACCTCGCCTGCCTCCACCCGATCTACACACTCGTAACATTCCCCGGAATACAGGCGGATCTGGTTTACTTTTTCCAGACAGGTCTCCTCCACAGCTTCCTCCTCGGCATCACTGTCTGCCCCTGCGAAATGAATGGCATAGGCCAAATTATCTTTGATATGCATTGCCCCGCCCAGGATCTTGAGATAAGTCAGACGGTTGCCCTTTTCGTCCCGTCCAATCTTAAAGCATCTGGCAGCAAAATCCTGCCCCCAGGACGGCTGACGCATATAGTCCTGCATGAGGCGCAAAAGTTCCTTTACTCCCTGCACTTTGAGGGCAGACCCAAATAAAACCGGAAAGATCTGTCTTTTTGCGATCGCCTCCACCAGGAGTTTCTGATCTAGGTCACCGGTATTTAAAAAAGCATCCAAGAGCGGTTCACTGCACAGGGCGATATGTTCCTTGTCTCGATCGCTCATAGGCGCATTCCCATAAAAAGCCCCAAAGTCCATGCAGGCATCCGCTAATTTTTCCTGCAAATGAGAAAGTAATTCTTCCTTGCCTCTGTGACTCACATCCATTTTATTGATAAAAAGGATGCATGGAACATTATAATTTTGCAAAAGTTTCCACAGGGTACGCGTATGTCCCTGCACACCATCAATCCCACTGATCACGAGAATGGCATAGTCCAGTACCGACAGGGTACGCTCCATCTCCGCTGTAAAATCCGCATGTCCCGGTGTATCTAAAAGTACATATTCCGCATCTCCATACGCAAAGCGTGCCATTTTTGAAAAAATGGTGATTCCACGCGCTTTCTCCATGGCATCGGTATCCAGATGGGCATCCCCATGATCTACCCGTCCCATGCTACGGATCGCCCCCGTCTCATACAAAAGGGCTTCCGATAAGGTTGTCTTTCCGGCATCCACATGTGCCAGAATACCTATGGTCAATCGTTTCATTCGCTACATTTCCTTTTCAAAATGTTGATAATCTTTTGTTCCCTTCCAATCGCCGCCCCAGGTAAAACCATGCCTTGTAAAAATCTGATAGCAGATATCCTCATGCGTGATCATGTGCGGACGAAGATTGCTTCGATCCTTATAAAGATCATACTGCAAGTAAGGGCTGGCTCCCGCCGCCGTCACATCATTTGCAGGCACATAAGGATTTTCCAGAGGGTTGATATCGATCGCCATGCCATATGCATGCTCAGATGTGACATTTGTCCCTGCGATCTTACGATAATGAAAAGCGGAGGTATTATCCTGATTGATAGAGTCGATATCAGCCTGCTCGGCATCACGCGTCGTATCGTCTCCGTAAAACCGATCGATCCGATACATGGAATGGATCTCATATCCCTCCTGAAAAAGTTCTAAAAAGATCTGTCGGCAATCCTCTGCGACCTTTGTATTCACAACGATCTCTCCCACCTGTATCTCATGCTCATAATTATAATGTAAGACCTTAAGGTAAGACAGGTCGTCGTAAGAAATATCCGGGTTATCTATATAAGATTTTCCCTTCATATCTTCTTTTTGTTCCTCAGTAAGCTGACTTGAAGTAAAATATTTGTCCGGATCATTCAGATCAAGGCTTGCCGCATCTAGAATCTGCCCTGCTTTCAGATTCTCGATGCTCTCTAAGATGGTCGTCTCCTGCCCCGCTCCGGGCGTTTCACTCTGACTTGCCGGTGCTTTTTCTTCCGACCTTTGCACCATTCCGTGCAGATATACGATGCCCAAAATCAGTACCGCCAGCATGACGATAAGGCTTCCGTAGCGTATCCGATGGGAAGTTTTTTCTTTCCGATTGTCTGCGCCTTTTTCTGCCATGCGCCGATCCCTCCTATTGCTATAAATTGCCTATTATACAAAAGAGGACCTCTTTCTATTCAGAAAGAAGTCCTCCTTACAGAAACTGCCGCAGACCGGAATCGAACCGGTACGATGTCACCACCACAGGATTTTAAGTCCTGCGCGTCTGCCAGTTCCGCCACTGCGGCTTGTTAGAGCACTTAACGAGAACAAGCATAGCGCCGTTCGAGTTTAGTGCGATACATACTTGACCCTTAGTGAGAACGAATGTCAGTGAAGTTCGAACTTAGTAGTCAAGTGTTGTTACGAGCACATATGATACCTTTAAATCTTACGTGCAATGGGTGGTGGTGGATTCGAACCACCGAAGCAAGATGCAGCAGATTTACAGTCTGTCCCCTTTGGCCACTCGGGAAACCACCCATTTCAAAACAAATTCATGTCCTGACAAAATAAGATTATAGCACAGGCTTTTTACGCACGCAAGAATTTTTTTATTCGTCGTGTGGGTCTTTCATACCATATTTTTCCAGATCGACTCTGCCATTTTCTACCACAATACCATCCGCCTGAAGTCTCCTTGCCTGCTCCTCTGGTCCATCAAAAGCAAATGCACCGGAGAGTTGTCCTTTGGCATTGACAACACGAAAACAGGGAATATGGTCCGGATCCGGGTTCTTGTGCAGGGCATTTCCGACCGCCCGGCACATTTTCTCATTGCCAGCCATCTTTGCCACCTGTGCATAAGTTGCCACATGCCCCTTTGGGATCCGCTTGACGGCTTCATATATACGCTTGGTCGGACTGTCCGTCACCAGATCATAACTTTCAGCGATCATCCGCTTGACATCAACATCCGGGATGGTTCCATCCAGCCGTATGGTATTCCAGTGCTCTTTATTCTGATGATAGCCGGGCAGGACAGCCTCGTAAGCATCCCTCCAGAAATCCCGCCACTGGGGATCCACCTTGACATTCAAATGGATGAGTCCATCCATTTCATAAGTCCATAGAAACGCCTTTTTACTGCCCTGCACCCGCACCAACTGCCAATTCGGATCATGGAAGGGTGCTTCCTGATAAGTCTCGGGAAAAGTCAATCCATAGGCTAAGGCTTCTTCTCTCGTTTTCACTTTATCACCTCTGATCTTCTCTGTATCTCCTGCTCTAGTTCATCCGTCACCATTCCCAGAATCCCACTTATATTTCTGCCTGCACGATTCGTCCAAAATCCGTAAAATTTTGCATCTTTACGTGTCAGTCCACACGATAGACATATAGACCATCCGCTGACTATAGTATACATAGGCAGGAAAATTTATGCAACGAGTTTTAAGGACTTATTCTTTAACGTTTTCTATCATCAATGGCTTACCCTTGGATCCATTTTCAAGTATACTTGGGAACAGCGTAAGGTTTTAGATTTACTTATTCAACCTGTGACAGATGGACCACATGAAACTCCTGAACTAGTTGAAGAAGGCGTTCCTTTTATATCAGTTGATGCTATTGTTGATAACAAGATTGATTTCAGCAGAAAGCGTGGAAACATATCCGAAAAATATGATGAACTTTGTTGCAAAAAATATAAACCACAGTTACACGATGTATATTTGGTGAAGTCAGGTTCTACTGTAGGAAAGGTCGCAATTGTTGAAACTACTGAAAAATTCAATATATGGTCGCCTTTAGCAGCAATGAGATGTGGAGACAAAACATATCCATATTTCCTGTATAATTTGTTACAAACAAAAGATTTGCAGGCTCAGGTCGCTGATAAAGCATCAAACGGAACGCAGCCTAATTTAAGCATGAGGGAACTAGAAAAATTTCCTGTTTGTGTGCCTTCAAATATTGAAGAGCAAAAGAAAATTGGTGCTTATTTTGAACAGTTAGACAACCTCATCACCCTTCATCAGCGTAAGCCTATCATAATATTGGGAGGTTTTTATGCTGAATAACATAGACAACACAGATTTATTCTATAACTACTACGCACAATGGATTGAAATTTATAAGGAGGGGGCGATAAGAAAGGTTACAATGGACAAGTATCGGTTAACGCTAGCCTGGATACAGAAGTTAGCGCCAGACCTAAAAGTTGGTGACATGACAAGAATAACCTATCAGAAATTATTGAATGATTATGCTGAGTTTCACGAAAGGCAGACGACAATGGATTTTCACCATCAACTAAAAGGCGCCATCCTAGATGCAGTCGATGAGGGGCTTATCGAGAGAGATCCTACACGAAAGGCTATTATTAAAGGAAAAAATCCTAAAAAGAAAAAAATCAAATATTTAAATCAGTTTGAACTCCACAAACTATTGTCAAATTTGAATTTGGGACAAGAAGTCAACTGGGACTGGTTTATTTTATTAGTAGCCAAAACAGGCATGCGATTTTCGGAGGCTCTAGCGATCACTCCTAGGGATTTTGATTTTACAAAGCAATCCTTATCCATCAACAAGACATGGGATTATAAAAATGGTGGTGGGTATATGCCCACCAAAAACCAATCGTCCGTACGAAAAATTCAGATCGACTGGCAACTTATAATCCAATTTTCAACATTAGTCAAGGATCTACCTGAGGACGAACCCATATTTATATCTGGCAAAGTCTACAACTCAACCATCAACAACATCCTAGCGCGATATTGTAAAAAAGTTGATGTGCCGATAATATCCATTCATGGACTGCGGCACACACACGCTTCACTTCTCCTGTTTGCAGGCGTATCAATTGCAAGCGTTGCTCAAAGGCTGGGACATTCAAGCATGACTACAACGCAAAAAACTTACCTTCACGTCATTCAGGAACTCGAGAGCAAAGATGTTGATTTGGTTATGCGCTCACTGTCAAGTCTAAACTAATAACTAAACGCTTACGCTGATGAAGGATAATGCTCCCTAACTTCAATATATCTCTTTAGCCACGAGAACTGTATTCTTGTCCCAATTCATCTGCCAAATATGCATCACTCATACAATGCATATCTGATACGCCGTCTCTCATCATTTTGTAAACATCAGAACAATAAAAAAAATCCAATGCCGCATCCAGTGAAATTCCTTGCCGGCTCGCAAAACTTTCAATAATACGACAGTATTTTTTCTGAAGTAGGATCGGATTAGCCATCATACTTTCTCACTCCCTTCATAACGCAATAGAAATAATGCTTTTTCTGTACGAAAACATATTTGAAGATTAGGCTTTTCATACCGTAGACGTTTTAGAGCCTCTGCCTTATCAATCAAACCATCAAAATACAATTCCACTGTATTGAACACCTTATCATTGGCAACACCACCAAATACAAGGTCATAGTCAGCCACGTCTTTTCCCCCACGACAACTCAAAATAAAATCAAGCCATTCCTCAGAATAGGATTCGAATTTCAAAACTTTCAGTTCGGGCTCATATTGCTCATCATATTCATATTTAGAAATAATACCGTCTTTTCCCTGACGTTTAAATTTTCCACACCATTTTTTTGCCTGTTCATACAAGGGTGTGACATAAAAGCCGCGCCCGAAATCAACATTTGGACGAGAATGAGCCAAATCCGGCTGCGAGATCGCCAAAAATGAACCATGATAAAGAATCACACTTCCACCCCCTTTTCCACCATCACACGAAGAATATCATCTACAATGTATTCTTTGCTCTGGGTATGAAGCACTTCATATTCCGGTACAATATAATTGTTCAGAATATCACTCTGTTCGGTCAATGCTTTATATACAAAATCAGCATCCACCCCCAATTTTGCTGCAACATTTTCAATGCAGAATACAACAAACTCAAGTTCATTAGAATCCTTAATGATTTCATCTGTCATCATGCAAAAACTCCTCTGCTCATCTTCTCATCCCTTCACCACAACTTATTCTCGGAGACTCATCTGGGATATCCGACATATACTTTGCAGTGAACGCTGCATTAACTTCCGATATTTCCTTAGTCCCATCTATGTATTCTCTAAAAAATTCCATCAGGTCGATTCCGCCGCTCTCACACCCCTCTGTTTCTTCCCACTGTTTTACAATCTGAATTCTTTCTGATTTTGTAGTATCTTTTATAAGTGTGCTTTTCAATATAATATCCTCTCTTTCAAATCATGCAACTAGAAATCGTTCATCACCACAAGTTTTCTTCTTTACACTATCCAAGCAATGGACTGATTTCAGACATCAAAACTTCCTTAAACTCTTTTATAAGCGCTCCATTAAATTTAAACTTAGGGAGCGCATCAACTGTGTTATCTTTATATGCCGCATAGTCAGCCGCTGCTTTTAACTTGTTTTCATTGGCAAGTTCTCCATCCTTAAAATTGTATGCTTCATATTTTACATCCTCAAAGGGTACAAACCATTTTGAAGAAAACTTTTCAATTTCTTTATCTATAGCAGCGTAACGCATCTGATTGATAATAACAGAAATATCCTGACCCATAAATCGGGCTTTATCCTGCTCAATCTCATCTAAGACTTGCAATAATAAGTCACTTAGTCTCGGATTGTTCTCGGCGAATTCTTTTACCATCTCCTTCAATTGTAAAAGTTTATGCTCAAACTCAGCCTCATCAAAATCTTCATTTTTCTGATCCAAGAAATCAACAAACCCCTGCAATAGTTCTACAATGTATTCGAAATCAATCCTAAACTTGCTATGAGCCACTAAATCATAATCATCTCTAATTGGCTCATCATCTGTATCGTCTATCGGATCTTTCTTCAATTCCTCCATTACATTATTATAGACTGCGGCGTAATCCTCATATATATCCTGACCAAACTCGAATTTACCCAGCATTTTAGGTTCAAATGTAGAAAACGATTTCAGATGCGCATAGTCATGATCCAAGTCTCTAAACAATTTGATGAATGTCTTCTTTTGTTTTTTGGACAGGTTCACAACGTCCTTGGGCTCAGGTGCAAAGGTTCTTATAGTCTTTAATGATAACGTGAAATTTTCAAGCACCGTATCCCAATCTTCTGCTATCGCCTGCCCTATCCCCCCTTTCGAATATAACACAAGTGCATCATTAATTTTTTCTTTGTACTCTTTTGGATTCCTGAATGTAACAATCTGCCCATACTCTTTATTCTGGTCAAATAAACGATTTGTTCTGGAAAACGCCTGTATTAACCCTTGCGGGCTCATCGGCTGCCTGTCAATGAATAATGTTGACAAACAAGGTGCATCAAAGCCTGTAAGCAGACGATCTACCACTATAACAAGATCCACCTGCTGATCTCTGCTCAACTTGTAACGATTTCCCTTTCGCGCTAATCGATCATTCAAATTACTATTATATGCACCCAGCCCCTCAATTCCATATTTCGTTCCAAATATGTTGTTATAATACATAAGGTACCGTTTCATAGCATCTTGGTTTGTCTGCGATGTTTCTTCATTTTCAGACACTGAAAAAGTAATAGCCACTTTTGGAAAATCAGGAAGCGCCTTTTTTATTTCTTCATTGATTTTCAGTTCATCCTCACCAGCCTTGATTTTCAATATCATTTCATAGTACTTCTGAGCAATTGCAATCGATTCTACAGTCAGCATAGCCTCATAAGTTTTTCCTCGCCCATTTTGCATTCCGAATTTCGAAGTAGACTGATTCAGTATTACATTCAGAACATTTCTCATATGTCTTTCACTGTGATAATACTTTTCTTCGTCTTCTTTTTCGATACCTTTTGGTCCTAGGTTTTCAACATTAAAGCCTAATACCGCGCCATCGTGAATTGCTTCTTTTATTGTGTAACTATGGAGACATGGACCATATAATTCCTCTGTAGTCTGCGGCAAATCCCCTTTTTGCTCATATTTATTTTCTTCAAATATAGGTGTCCCAGTAAAGCCAAACCACAGGGAATGATTAAAAAATCTCTCTATATCTCTTTTTGTCTGTGGCGTCACAGCCCTATGGCACTCATCCACAACAAAAGCCACCTTAAGAGCCTTTATCTTGTTATATTCCTTGGTTCCTTCTTTCAAACGACGATTAATCATTACCTGCATCTTCTGTCTTGTGGTTACGATCATCTGTCTGTTATCGTCGACCAATTTCTTAATCAAACTACCCACATGCTCTGTATCATCAACATCAATAGTGTCGTTGTCAGCATATGACTGAAAAGCCCCTTTTGTCTGTAAATCCAAATCCTTCCTATCAATCAAAAATATCGTCTTTTGAATCGATGGAATATCCATCAAAAGATTTCTTGTAGCCTTGTAAGATGTCATGGTTTTTCCAGAGCCTGTTGTATGCCAGATATAACCAGATTTGCCTGTTTTTGACGCGGTTCTCATAGCTTCAATTGCATGAATCTGATATGGTCTTAAGATAAGAAGTTTCTTCTTGTCATTATCCAACACCGTATACTTTGTAACCATCTCATGTGCTTCCGGTATTTTAAGTACTGCCTGTGCAAAATCCAGATAGTCACACACCGGATCATTTTCATCATCAATCCACCCTGTCAGGAACTTTTTATTTAATTCTGTATCTCTGGCGGATGAAAAATATTTTGTGTCATCCACATTACTAACTACAAACATCTGAACATTTGAGAAAATCCCATGGAATTTTCCCTCTGCAATATATTTCTTTATCTGCCTATACCCATCCATATATGAATGTTCTTTGTTCTTCAATTCAATATGAATCATAGGAATTCCGTTGATAAGTAACGTCACATCAAATCTTCTGTCTCTACCATTCTCATCCGCTTCATCCCTAAATGCCTGATACTGATTAATCACTTCATAGACGCTTGTTCCCCCTGCAATATGTTCATTATTCATAACAACAAGATGCAGTGTCTCATTTCCCCTTTGAATATGAACATAAACCTTGCCATTTTCTCCAATCAGCCACTTTCCCGCGTCATAAAAAGAAGCATGAGATAAATCGTTCTTAATCTTGGCAAATTCTGATTCACTAAGTGGAACATCATCCAATTTTGCCTTGTTATTCTGCTCTAATATGTATTTAAAATTACTCCACAGGTCTTCTTCTGTCCTAATATCCGGTCTATAAGTCCACTGCGATTCTCCGCTGCAAAGTTGATCTATAAGACGCTTTTCTATTACTGACTCCAATTCTGCCATAGTCGCTTCTCCTTTCTATGCAAACATATTTTTTATCATATATTTTTTTAAGATTTTCAATTCATAATACTTACGCTGATGAAGGGTGATAAGATTATCTAATGATCTAAAATAGTCTCCAATCTTCTGCTGTTCTTTAATATCTTGCGGCAACATCAACTCTGTTTTGAAGAAATCTGTTGGAGCAATATTTAAAAGTCCATGATTTCTTGCACCTTCTGCCGCAATAGCCTGAATGTCTTTGTGCCAGTTGCTTGTGTCATAATATGTTGCAATAAAATCAGAACTTGTTACATCTTCATCTTTTATCTTAAAAACAATGTAAAGTGTTGATAATACACCGTTTTCATATCTATCAAGACGCTTAATTGCACCCCAAGGTGCATCATTTGATGTGCTTTTATTATATGCAAACTCCCCATTGTAAATCAGATAATATCCACTGACATCTTTGCTGGCCACGCGCTTATCAAAGAACTCATTTTGATCAATGAGTCCATATTGTGCTGATATAGTAAGCGGTAATTCTGATACATAATCTTGGTTCTTACGCGTCACTCTTTCCGCAATATCTTCTAACTTAGGCTGTTCCCAATCATCAGTAAAACCCTTAAATCTTATATTTGGTGTATTCCCCATTCTTACACCTCCTCAAATATCTTGATAAACTCTTTCACTGCCTCTTCTGTTTCTGAGGAGTTAAACGTAAGGTCACCAAGCATTGAAATCATAGTCTCGTTGCATTCTTTAATGGACTGGTTGGTTTCCTTTATTCTCTCCGTAAGTGCCTTTAAATCGATTTCTTCCTCTTCCTCACTTGTATCCACATATCTCGGAATGTTGAGGTTAAAATCATTTGCCTTTATGTCTTCATAGGAAGCCAGATATGTCTGCTTTTCAACTGTTTTTCTATCACTATAGAATTCTAAAACCTTATTGATGTGTTCCTCATTCATCACATTCTGCTTCTTTTCCTTCTCAAAAAGATTAGATGCATCAATGAAAAGCACATCCCTACCCTCTCTATGTTTCTTTAGGACAATAATACATGTTGGAATTGATGTATTGTAAAACATATTTGATGGCAAACCAATAACTGCATAGATTGCCCCATTCTTTAGCAACGTCTCTCGAATACACCCCTCGGCAGCCCCTCGAAACAAAACACCATGTGGCAAGACAATCGCCATCGTTCCATTTTGCTTCAGGTGATAGAAACCATGAAGCAAAAATGCATAATCTGCTTTTGACTTCGGTGCGAGTTTACCACCATAATCCATAAATCTTTCATCCTGCTTAAAGCCCTCAGCGGCTGACCAATGCGCTGAATATGGAGGATTCATTACAACTACGTCAAATTCCGTTTCTTCGTCAGTTGGCCAATCAGCATCCAATGTATCACCATTTCTTAAATGCTGATTCTCTGGTAGCACGCCATGAAGGAACATATTCATTCTCGCCAAATTATATGTTGATGGCATAAGTTCCTGACCATAATACTTGATATAATCCGGTTCACTGGAATAATTTCTGCAACTAAGCATCAATGATCCTGACCCCATACATGGGTCATATACCTGCAATCCTTTTTTATCTTCTAAACCTGTCATAGCAATTCTACAAAGGATCTGTGCCGGTCCATGAGGTGTGTAGAACTCTCCCGCCTTCTTTCCCGTCTCAGATGCGAACTGGCCTATTAGATACTCATAGGCATTTCCAAGCACATCACCTTTCGCATGAATTAAATCAGCACCGTCAAGCACCCTTATCACCTCTGCTATCGTAGCACTCTGCTTCTGGTCTCCAGTTCCAAGTCTGTTAGAATACAAATCTACATCTGCAAACAGCCCATTAAATAATTCATCCGATTCCTGAATGCGATTAAAAGCGGCCTGTAATTTTTCTCTGTTAAAAGCATTGTTATTGACCATATTTAACATGCTCACATATGTCATATCAGGTTCCAGGGTGTAATGCATAGAAGTCCTTAACTCTTGAAGCAAATCTTCTGCATCATCCGTTTTCATAACGTCTTCATACTGTTTCTGCGCCTCTCGCAGATCATCCGGGGATTCGTCATTCAACAAATCATATACTTTTGCCAGATATGAATCTGATAAATACTTATAAAAAACCAATCCCAGTAAATATGTTTTGTATTCGTTGGCATCCATCTTGCCACGAAGCACATCTGCTCCACTCCATAATACCTGTAATAAATCCTTGTTTTCCGCCATTTTTATCCTCCTCAGCACCTCTGATCTTCTCTATATCTCCTGCTTAAATACCATACCGCTATATGCCGCAAGGGCAACATGCATCATACCATCCTTAACCGCATACTTGGTTGGCATGATCGAATATCCTTTTTCGTTGGTGAGCATCGCCTGTACCATAAAACCATCTGCCACCTCAGCCAGATAGACCGGTACATCTGCCTCTAGGGTCTCCGCGCCTACATTGACAGCCACCACATAGCGTTCCTGCTCGTTAAAACGTCCATAGGAGATAAAGTTCTTCATCCGCTTTAAGAATTTAAAGGAGCCGCGCCGCAAGGCACTGCTGCACCTATGCACCATGATCATATCCCGATGATAATCAACCAGAGGATAATCCGCCTTTCCCCACGGATAGGTACGACGGTTATCCGGGTCGGTAAAGCCACACACACCCGCCTCGTCCCCATAGTATAAGGTCGGTGCTCCAGGCCAGGTCATCTGCATCAGGACTGCCACCTTATAAAGCGGTATATTGATATCCTCGGAGGCTGCCGCCACCCCCAGCGCAGAGGCTCTGCCCACCTTATGATTGGTTCTGGTCAAAAAGCGAGAATGGTCGTGATTTGACAACTGGTTCATGGCTGTATAAAGAGAGGAACCTGTAAATTTGGTCATATAATAACGCATGGCATTTTCAAACCGCTCACTGTCGCCTTGTGCTCCCGGCTCATAGGCATCACTGTGTTTCTCCATTCCAGTCACAAAATAAGAGATCGGCTCCATAAAAGCATCATAATTCATGACCGTATCCCAGGCATCGCCCCGTAACCAGGAAGACGCATCCCCATAATGCTCTGCCAAAATGATGGCATCCGGGTTTGCTTCTTTGACAGCCTTGCGGAAATCCCGCCAGAACTGATGGTTAAATTCCGGACTGTGCCCTAAGTCTGCCGCCACATCCAGACGCCAGCCATCCGCATTATAAGGCGGAGAAACCCATTTTTTCCCGATCTCCAAGATATAGCGGTAGAGATCCTCCGAGCCCTCGTAATTGAGTTTCGGCAGTGTATCATGCCCCCACCAGCCTTCGTAAGTACCATTATCCGGCCACTGGTTTTCATCATAAAAATGAAAATAATCGTGATATGGGCTGTCTGCTGCTTCATAGGCTCCCGGTGCATAGCCCTTGTCAGGGCGATAGATCTTTTCCCGATTCAGCCATTTATTAAAGGAACCACAATGATTAAAGACACCATCCAGAATCACACGGATGCCTCTGGCATGTGCCTCTGCGATAAAATCCGCAAAGAACTGATTGGAGGCCTCCAGATTTTCCTTTGCCGTCACACGATTGATAAAACGACTTGCCCCGGCATTGTCCCTTGCACCTTCCGGCAGGGTCTGCCCTTGGTCTAAGACAATCTTGCCATAATGGGGATCGATATGGTCATAATCTGCAATATCATATTTGTGGTTGGAAGGAGAGACAAACAACGGGTTGAAGTAGATAACCTCTACTCCCAGACTTTTCAGATAGTATAATTTCTGCCGCACCCCTTCCAGATCTCCGCCATAGAACTCAGCCACACCAAAATCGGCATTTGGCAGCTGGTTCCAATCCTTGATCTGTCGGCTCATAGTCTTAATGTAATGGTACTCATTGTCCAGCACATCATTGGTCGGATCTCCGTTGGCAAAACGGTCGACCAGGATCTGATACATGATAGCGCCCTTTGCCCAATCCGGCGTCGCAAAGCCCGGCAGGATGCGAAAGGCATACTCCGGTCGGATCTCCTGACTCACGCCGTATTTATCAAAATAGCATTGCTCCTGCTCATTCTCCCGAATTGAAAAACAATAGGAAAATGACTGGTCTCCCAACTGCACCTGTGTCTCATAGTAATCAAAACGCTCGCCTGCCTGTGCCGGGCGCATCAGGTAATGCGTATCCTGCGCCAGCAGATAGATCTCCCTTGCATGCCCATGTGCGACACGCAGACGAATGGTGACCCGGTCGCCCGGATTTGCCTCCATAGGGACCACATACTGTCCTGTCTCATCGCTGTAAATTGCTTCTGTATTCATACTCTTATCCTCTTATCTCGCATGTTATCTTCTTTTATCATACTCAGTTTATCTTGTCTTTTCTAGGGATTTTTGTAGATTTTTCTCAAATACAGAAAAAATAAAATAGAAAGTAAAAAAGACAGCTATCGAACGCTGTCTTTTTAGGAGAAGGTATTTTTACTATGGGGTTAGCAAAAATATTTATATAATGTATTGGGGGGTTTTTACGATTGTTATTATATAATGCGTCCACCCATAAGTGTTCACAAAGTTACTAATTTTGCATAGATGTTTTTGTGCAACATGTACAAAAATGTCTTTCAAATAACAATCATAAGCCCTTTTCCCAACTTAAATTCCTTCCACAACCACGCCTTCTTCTTCCGGCTGCGGGATCGGATCACCGCCAAAGAGAGCCTCAAACTCTGCACGTCCGATCTTTTCTTTTTCCAGAAGGAGTTCTGCACACTTGTGTAAAACATCTTCATGCTCTTTGATCAGTCCAGTTGCCTTGGCATAACATTCCTGAATGATGCGCTTGACTTCGCCATCAATGGTCGATGCAACCTGCTCACCATAGCCTCTGGTATGTGCCAAGTCCCTGCCGATAAAAACTTCATCCTCATCATTATCGTAGTTGATCGGTCCGACTTCTGCGGAGAAACCATACTTGGTGACCATATCCTTGGCTGTCTGGGTCGCCTTCTTGATATCCGAAGATGCCCCTGTCGTGATGTCGTCAAAAATGATCTCCTCCGCCACACGACCGCCCAGAGAAACGATGATATCCTGTAACATCTTACCCTTGGTGTTGAACATTTCATCCTTTTCCGGCAGCGGCATAGTATAACCCGCTGCTCCCTGTCCGGTCGGAATGATGGATACCGAATAGACCGGTCCGACATCCGGGAGGACATGGAAGAGAATGGCATGTCCAGCCTCGTGGTATGCCGTGATCTTCTTCTCTTTTTCGGAAATGATACGGCTCTTTTTCTCCGTACCCAGACCTACTTTGACAAAAGATCTCTTGATATCATTCTGGCAGATATAAACTCTGCCCTCTTTTGCCGCTAAGATTGCCGCCTCATTTAAGAGATTTTCCAGATCGGCTCCGGTAAAGCCTGCGGTCGTCTGTGCGATCTGCTTGAGATCCACATCATCCCCCAAAGGCTTATTCTTGGCATGCACATGCAGGATCTCCTCACGTCCGCCAACATCCGGTCGTCCAACAAAGACTTTGCGGTCAAATCGTCCCGGACGCATGATCGCCGGATCCAGAATATCAACACGGTTGGTCGCTGCCATCACGATAATACCCTCGTTGACACCAAAACCATCCATCTCGACCAGCATCTGGTTCAAGGTCTGCTCACGCTCGTCATGTCCGCCGCCCATACCGGTTCCGCGTCGTCTTGCCACGGCATCGATCTCATCGATAAAGACGATACAAGGCGCATTCTTCTTTGCCTCTGCAAAAAGGTCACGCACACGGGATGCACCGACACCTACAAACATTTCAACAAAATCAGATCCCGAAATACTGAAAAACGGCACGCCTGCCTCTCCGGCAACTGCCTTGGCAAGCAAAGTCTTACCAGTTCCCGGAGGTCCGACTAAGATCAGTCCCTTAGGAATACGGGCACCCACCTTGGTGTATTTTGCCGGATCTTTCAGAAAATCTACGATCTCTTCTAACTCTTCTTTTTCTTCTCTCAGACCTGCTACCTGTGCAAAACGCACCGGCATCTTGTCCTGCGTTGTCATCGTAGCACGGCTCTTGCCAAAATTCATCATCTTGGTATTGGCTCCGCCACCCACCTGTGCCTGTGCATTCATCATCATCATAAAGAGGATAAATACGACCGCAACAACGATCAGCATTGGGAGCAGGCTCTCCATGAAGCCGCTGTTGGGAACATCATTTAAACTGTAGTCAACGCCTTCCTCATCCAGGGTATCCTGCAACTCGCCTACATCAGACACATAGACGGTAAATTTCCCACCGGCAGTCGTCGTGATCGTCACCGATCCGGTCGGCACCTGTTCATTCTGGTGAATGACTGCGGATGCCACTTCGCCCTTTGCCAATGCCTTGTCAAACTGGCTGGAAGTATAAGTTGCCGTCTGTGGATTGGAAATGGAATACCAAATAAATACCACGATCAGGATCAGCACAACATATAAGCCCAGACCCACTCTATTCTTTTTCAATGATTGCCTCCTTTATAACTCTACAACCCCGATGTATGGCAGATTACGATACTTCTGGTCATAATCCAGACCATAGCCTACAACAAACTCATCCGGAATCGTGAATCCGACATAATCAACGTCCACATCTACCTCACGGCGATCCGGCTTATCTAACATGGTGCACAGACGAACGCTCTTGGCATTGCGCTCCTTAAATACATCCTGTAAAAAGTGCAGAGTGTTGCCGCTGTCGATGATATCCTCCACGATCAGGACATTGCGTCCATCTACCGGAATCTCGACATCATTCTTGATCTTGACCTCACCGGTAGATACGGTACCGGAACCATAACTGGAAGTTGTCATAAAATCGATCGTTACCGGAACGGTGATCCTTTTTGCCAGTTCGCAGGCAAAGAAAGATGCGCCGCGCAGAATACAGATCACATATACGCTCTCTCCTTCATAGTCTTTGCTGATCTGCGCTCCTAACTCTGCAATTCTTGCTGCCAGATCCGCCTCAGGGATCATCTCTCTGATTGTCTCACTCATTTTCATTTTCCTCCAAAACCTGTATTTTTAATATTCTTTTTGTATGATCGTCTACTTTATAATACGTACTGATCCGATAACCAACCGCCCAGATCACATGGTCGCCATCGCATAAAAGCGGAACCCGATCACGTTCCCACCTGGATACCTTTTCGTTGACAAAATAATCCTGTAATGACTTGCGACCACCGGACGCCGTCACGGTCAGATAGTCTCCCTTACGCCTATAGCGTAATTGAATAGCATTCTTTATCTTATCATAATCGAACCATTTCGTATAGAATTTTCTAGGAATTTCCATCTTGGGATCATAGGAAAAACTCGATACCTCTATATATTTTCCTGTCTCCGGCAAAGGGATACGGATTCCTTCTTGGATCTCCTCCGCCGAAAAAGTATGGCAAAGATCCTCTTTTTCAAGGCCACTGTCCCCACATCGCATTTCCAAGCCTTCGTATGTGCGGGCAACACTCAAGCCATAAGGCAGTTCCACTCTGCGCCCCGTCTGCGCCGCTAAGAGTTGATCCAAGGCTTCCAAATGTGCCGTGCTGATGTCCCGCAGACCGGCTACATAAGCCGCCAACCACAGGTATAGGACCTGACACCGCAAAAAGGAAGGCTGGTCTTTCAAAGGTTCTGCCAAGAGCAGATCTCCCTGCCTAGACTGGGCAAGCAGGTCTTTTGCCACCTGTCGGATATAATCTGCCACCTGCCCCAGATATAAGGCTTCCCTGCCCAGATGATCGCCTGCCTGAGCATTGATCTTTTGCAGTTCCGGCATGACCTGATGACGCAGGCGGTTCCTGTCATAATGGATATCCGTATTCGTGCTGTCCTGGCAGTAGGACTGCCCCAGACCCGCCAGATAGGCTTCCACTTGTGCCCGGCTTGAGGATAGGAAAGGACGGATGATACGTCCCCTTTTGACCGGCATGCCCCGCATGCCCTCCAGTCCCGTACCCCGCACCAGATGAAAAAGCATGGTCTCTCCGTTGTCTCCGGCATGATGGGCTAAGGCAATGCGCACCGGGTGCCCCAGTTCTTTTTCCCAAGCCTCGGCTTCCTGCGTAAGAACCGCATAACGCGCCTCCCGCGCTGCTTCCTCCACAGCCGTCTGCGCTAAAACCGCATCCTGCAGGCGGTCTTTGACCGATATGGTCCGCTCCTCTATTCCCAGATCCCGGCACAGTTCTTCTACGAAATATTGATCCCACAGGCTCTCCTGTCCCCGGATGCCATGTTCTACATGAATACAGCGCAGACAGATCCCCAGACGGTCACGCATCTGCCATAGAAAGCGTAAGAGCGCCACAGAATCTGCCCCACCCGACACGCCGACCAAGACACCGTCACCCGGATGTATGAGGTCTTCCTGCTCTATGAATCTGCAAACACTTTCTTCCCATTTTGCCTGCTGCATTTCTTACCTTTCCAACGCCTTCAAGACCAGCACGGTCATATCATCCGCCGCTGTCCCTCCGGTAAAGAGCAGGACACGCTCTATGATCTTTCGTGCAAATGTCACGGCATCTGTATCTGCCAGTTCTTCGATCAACTGACGCAGCATCTCTACCGCGTCCTCAACCTGCAAATATTCTAACACACCATCCGTAACGAGTACAAGATAGTCCCCTGCTTCCAGATAGGACCGAAAAGGCAGTGCCTCCAGGGAAGCACTGGCTCCCATAGGCAGGCTGTCCGCCTCGATCACTTCCGTCCGCCTTTTATGGCGCACAAAGGAGACATGTGCCCCCACCTTATAACAATCCACGATCCCGGTATATTCGTCCACCAGACAGGCATCCAGCGTCGAAAATCGTTCTGCCTCCGCGCCAAAGATCATTGCCGCATTCATCAGGCGCAATGCCATATCTATGGTAAAACCGGCTTCGGCAAACTGCAAAAAAAGGCTGACGACCGTATCACTCTCCTCGTGTGCCTGTCTTCCGCTGCCCATCCCATCGGATAGTGCCATAACAAAGACTCCCTGCTCCAAGCGTCTGGTGCCGAAACTGTCCCCGGAGATCGTCTGCCCCCGCTGTAACATCTTGGCAACGCCATAGGTGCACTCCAGTTTCGGTCTTGTCACAAAGACATAGTCTGCCCGCTCGCGCCCCACAATACTGCGGTTCTGTTCAACCATCATAAGAGTTTGTCCGGTACAGGTCTCTATGATCGCCAGCACCTCCTTGCTGGTCATGCAGACACCGGCGCGCGCCGCCAGTTCCATAAGGATCCGACAGGTTCCGTTTTTCCGCCGGTAAAAATGCAGATTCCATACCCTAAGCCCGACCTCGCGCAAATGGAAACGGATCTTTGCCAAAAGCCAGCGTTCTTTGTCATCGCAAAGCCTGTCCGCCTCCATACAGTCTTCCATCACATATGCCATGGCATCGATCTGTCCGGCGATCATTTCCCTATGCTCACACAGGCGGCGATACCATGCCAGATTTAACTCGGTACGCTCAAAGATTCCCAGTGCTTCCCGGATCAAAGGTTCCGCCCGCTCGCACTGCCGCCCGATCTTCTCCTGTAAGACCGGATCGATCTTTTGTCCTTTTTCTGCCTGGGCAAACAACTGCTCCATGGCAAGTGACATGGCACTCCCCTGTGCCAGACATGTCTCGTAGCGTCCACAATCTCCGCAGATCCGTCCCCGCAACTCCTGCTGCATGGCGACAAATCCCATGCCTGCTTCCCCTTCTTTCGGTCTTACCAGCGCCTCCATGCTCTGTGCCAGCCCACTCATGGCTCTGGAATATTCTCTTGCCTGGAGGGGAAGGACACGGGTACCGGTCTTTTTTTGCATACTGTGCCAGACCTCCTCCAAAAGATCCATCCCCCGACAGGTAAAATAGGCTCCACCAGCCACCAAAAGCCCCTCCAGCACTGGCAGGATCCCATAGGGAAAGGTCATGGTCTGTGTCGCCGTCATCACGCGTCCGCCATAGGTGATCGCCACCAGGATCATGCCCAAAAGGCTTGTCTGCCCCATGCGACGCACCAATATATGCATATGCCAGAAGATCGCAAGTACCACCATCCAGACTAAAAATGTCACGCCGTAGCGAAAGAGGGCTGCGATCGGCAAAAAGAGTACCATCCACAAATAGGAAAACGGCACACACAATCGCCTGTTCTCCTCGTTCAGATAACACGCCCCAAATATGACTGCCACAAAAGGATAGCATCCCAGCATCTTAATATGGCAGGCCAACAGCCCCAGAAGCAGATAAATCAAAGTTCTTGCAATCTTGTCTTTCATAATGTGCCTCCTATTTCACTTGCAGAGGCTATTATAAAAGGACTTCCCTGCATTATTTGTCAAAGGAAGTCCTGCTTATCTTTTTTCTATCATCTTTATGTTCTATTTTTCGCGAAAAATCGTCTCATTATCATAAACCAAGCCCAATTTATCCTTGGCAACTTTTTCTTTGTATTCATCCGACTGGATATACTGTTCCTGTTCCTCCAGTTCCTTTTGCTTGTCCTCTTGCTCGCTCAGTTCTTTCTGCTTGGTCTGCTCCGTCTGCACCAAGGCCTCATTCTTCTGGTATAGGCGCACCATCTGCACGGAGAGCACCAGCACTAAGAATATACCAATGCAGAGAAAAGAGATCCTTCCTGCGCTATTTCTATTTTTCTTTTTCTTTCTCGGTCTTCTACTCATATATCGTCCCTTTTTTCTTTTTGTTCTGTCCATTTTGCCAGAAAGGCAAACAGACGATCACAGCCTTTCCCCATATAGCGGTAAAGGCTTGAAAAAAATTTACAGATGACAGCAAGTGGGACATACAATATCCGTCTTGCCAACTTACTACCTATAGCATAATACAAAATCATCCCGGCTGCACCTATAAATAATTGACAAAAACGTAAAATCCCCTCCGTTTCTGCATTTTGTACCTGCCAAATAACAAGACCTGCAACGATCCAATAGGAAAAATCGCCCAGAGCCGCCCCCTCTTTGGTAATTTTGCTGATGCGTCGCAGGGTGCGGATTAGATCGTATCCCAATCCCAGACCTATGCCCAGAAGAAACATGACCCAGAGGATATGTCCCTGTTCCGTCACAAAAGAATACAAATGCATTATTTAAACATCCGTCCTAAAAAACTCTCGCCCATCGCCTTAGCGGAGACAACTTCGGAATAGAGCAAGGCGTCTACCCTGCCTTCTACTTCCAGATCGCCTTTTTCCACAGACAGGCGGTTGATATGGAGATCATTGCCCTTGATGGTAAGCATCCCCTCCGAGGTTTCCAATAAGATCTCCCGCAGATCAAAGGAGATCACATCTAAAATCCCGGTAAGGCTGATCCCTTTGCGGTTCGTCATCAATAATTTGTGGTTGGTCATGACCTGTTTTTCTTCCATAGGATCTCCTCCTGATACATTCTTATATCTCTATCCTATGTCAGAAATCCAACTTTATGACAGCAATTCCTATAGGTAACGGAACATGTCCTTTGCCTCTTCCTTTTTGGTCGTATCTAAGAGTGCCAGCACCTCGACCTTGACCGGCTTGTTGCCAAAGGCGATCTCAATGATGTCTCCTACCTTGACCTTGACCGAAGCCTTTGCCTCTTTGCCATTGACCATGACACGCCCTGCATCACACGCCTCGTTTGCCACAGTGCGGCGTTTGATCAGACGGGACACCTTCAAAAACTTATCTAAGCGCATTGTCCTTACTTCCTTCCTGCTTATACAAAAAAGGCTCAAAACCGAAGTTTTGAGCCAGATGTTCATAAAACAATATGAATTAGTTCATCATATCCTTTAAAGCCTTACCAGCCTTGAACTTAGGAGCCTTAGAAGCCGGGATCTTCATCTCAGCGCCAGTCTGAGGATTTCTTCCTGTTCTAGCAGCTCTCTCAGATACTTCAAAAGTACCGAATCCAACTAACTGGATCTTCTCACCCTTCTTGAGTTCTTCTGCAACAACATCTGTAAATGCCTTTAATGCTGCTTCTGCATCCTTTTTTGAAAGATCTGCCTTGCTAGCCATAGCTGCAACTAATTCTGTTTTGTTCATATTAACTTCCTCCTATGGAATATAAAATAAAATATTATGTCAGAGGTCTGCCTCCAAAATAACTACAAAAATATTTATAAAGGTTTTACCTATTTTTGTCAAGGCAAAGCCCTTATATTTTCAAGGTTTCCCGACGTTTTTCCATATTATACAAAATAATAAATAATCTTTGTGTAAGAATACTACAACATCTTTTCTACCAAGGCATTGACAGCCGCTTTCATAGCCTCTGCCTTAGCATCTGCATCCGCCAGGGAACTTCCCTTGATACCAAAATAGAATTTAACCTTTGGCTCTGTACCGGAAGGACGGACGCATACCCATGCATCATCCGTCAGTTCATAATAAAGCACATTGGAACTTGGAAGTCCGGTCGGGCGTACGGCACCGGTAGCAATATCAGTGATCGTATCGTTCTTATAATCGCGGACGGCTGTCACCTGATAAGCACCGATCTCCTTTGGTGCCTCTGCACGCAGGGTATTCATGATCTGTCCGATCTTTTCCAAGCCCTCGATGCCCTTTAAGGTAATGGCTGTAATGCCATCCTGATAATAACCATAACGCTCATACATAGCGATCATAGCATCCCAGAGGGTCATATTCTTGGTCTTGTAATATGCGGCAGCCTCACAAAGAGCCATAGAAGCCACAACCGCATCCTTATCTCTTGCATAGGTGCCTGTCAGACAGCCGTAACTTTCTTCCATACCAAAGAGGTAAGTTCCCTTGCCTGTCTTTTCCATTTCTAAGATCTTCTGACCGATGAACTTAAATCCAGTCAAAACTTCAACCAATTCGATGCCGTAGTAGTCTGCGATCGCATCTGCCATGTTGGTAGAGACGATTGAACGCACAAAGACACCATCTTCCGGCAGTCCCTGTAACTCTTTCTTTTGTCCGATCAGATAATCGCCGATCAGACAGCCTGACATATTACCGGTCAGAGGATGATACTCGCCGGTCTTGGCATCCTTGACATATACGCCAAGTCGGTCAGCATCCGGGTCTGTCGCAAGAACAAGATCAGCATCCACTTTCTTTGCCAATGCCAGTCCCAAAATGAAGGCTTCCTTTGCCTCCGGGTTCGGATAGGAAACGGTAGGGAAATCTCCATCCGGCAATTCCTGCTCCGGTACCACATAGACATTGGTAAAGCCAAGTTCTTTTAAGACACGTCGCACCGGGATGTTTCCGGTACCATGCAGTGGTGTGTAAACGACCTTGATCTGAGATCCCACTGCATCAATAGCATCCTGATGTACGACTAATTTCTTTAACTCTTCGATATAAGGATCGTCGATATCCGCACCGATCGTCTGATACAGACCTGCTGCAATGGCTGCATCCTTGTCCATCTTCTTGCATACAGCGTAGTCTGAGATCGCCTTAACCTCGTTCATGATGCCGCTGTCATGTGGCGGTGTGATCTGCGCACCATCTTCCCAATATACTTTGTAGCCATTGTACTCTGGTGGATTATGACTTGCAGTAATATTAATACCAGCAATTGTATGTAATTTACGTACAGCATAAGATAATTCCGGTGTTGGACGAAGGGATTCAAACACATATGCCTTAATGCCGTTTGCTGCTAAGCAAAGTGCTGCTACATCTGCGAATTCCGGTGACATATGTCTGGAATCGTAGGCGATCGCTACGCCGCGATCCTGACCGCCGACCTTTAAGATGTAGTTGGCAAGCCCCTGTGTTGCCTTGCGCACGGTATATTCATTCATACGATTACAGCCTGCACCGATAATACCACGGAGACCCGCGGTGCCAAATTCCAATTCCGTGTAGAATCTCTCCTCGATCTCCTTCTCATCTCCTGCGATCTGACGCAGTTCTTCCTTTGTAGCCTCATCCATGTAGTCGCTTTCCAGCCACTGCATATACTGCTCTTTGTAACCCATAGTATCCTCCTTATATGTGTTCTGTTTTTATGATAATTGCCAGACTAATTTTCGTCAAGCAATGTAGATAACATCTTTGAAATGGTCGTCAGGTAGTCCGTATCCGTAAGACTGGAAGAACTGCTGTCCGAAGTCTTGGACGAACTGCTCTTACTTGATGAACTCTTGCTGGTCGATCCGGTAGACTTGTTACTATTGGTACTGCTGTTTGATGAACCGCTGCTCTTACCGGTATCGGAAGATGTTGATGTATCTTCTTCACTCTGCTTATCCCCTGTCGTGCTCTCACTTTCTGCCAGATCCAGTGAGATCGTCGCACTTTCGGAATTGACGATCAGTGTCTTTTGCCAGTCATCATATCCCTCTGCCACAACCTTTAGGGTATGAGATCCATAGGTAACCGGCACTGCCTGTCCGACCGTGATCTGCTGTCCGTCAATGTAGACCGATGCACCTGCCACTTCAGATGTAACCGTCAACTGACATACTTTTGGTCCACTGCCTTTTAACTGATCAAGATCAACTAACGTTGTCTCTCCGCGTGCCACGGTATATGTCCCGGTTCCGCCATAGCCCTTGTTGGCAACCGTGATGGCATAGGTTCCTTCCGGCACCTCCAGAAGCATATCCCCAGTGATCTTAGTAAAGATCCGGTTGCCGATACAGATCATACTATCCACAAAGATGGAAGAATTCTGCAATTGGATATACCCATGCCCAGTCGTCACAATGACGGACCAGACCTCTTTGTCCTTGCCAATAACCTGCAAGGTGTCATCCGTCCCGATCATATCCAAACTAATGCTTGCATCCTGAGAAAAAGCCATAGTATTGGAAGTGATCCGGTACTGGGTCTGCCCGATCGTAAAGATCCCTTTTCCCATGTCGATCTTGTAATTGGTGACATCTGTCTGATTCCAGACCTGATCAGACATCTTCACGCTGCTCAGGGCAGATGCCGCCGTAATGTCCCCGAGTTGTACAACCTGCCCTGGTGTAAAATGGATCGAACTATAAGAATCCCCATACTTATCCATAAAACGGGTTCCCAGCGTATAAGCATAGCGCACCTGACGTTCAGACTCCGGCGCATACAGGGTCATCGTCTCTCCCACCATATCCATTTGTTCAATAACAAAATCCTGCGTATCTTCTTCCGTGTCTGCCTTCTCCTCCTCTTGCTTTGCGGCAGGCGCACGATAGGTAAAAGGTTCGTTCGATTCCTCTTTCCCACAGGCACTCAGAGCGCCAAGACAAGCAAGCAGACACAGCAGAATACCGCTTGTTTTTCTTATGTTTTTCATAGGTCGATTATAAACTATTCCGCCAGATTATACAATAAGACCAGAAATTCCTGACGTGCCTTCTCCTGCGCCAGGATCTGCCGCAATTTGTCACCGTCACGCTTGGACGACCATGTCTTTTTGTTGTTATTGTAATGATTGGCGATCTTCCAGAATTTTTCCGGATACAAAAGGCGCAGATAGAGTTGCTGCAACTCCCCCGTGCGGAAAGGGCGGACTCTCTGGTAGGTCATGAGCATCTGCCTGCCCAGTTCCGCGTTCCAGCGGTTCTTTTCCAGGGCTTTTCTCGTATATTTTGCCAGATCGCTCATGGCGCTGTCCATGCGCATGCTCTCAAAATGCTGTATGTGCGAAGTTCCGCTGCAATCCAAGACATTGTGATGGTGATAATCGCCATGGCATAACTGTAATTCTTCCTTTAGGGAAAGTATCTCTTCTTCCACTTGCTCCCCCTGTCCGTAAAAAGTCCCGTATGCCTGCTCGTACAAGTCCTCAAATCCCGTCTTCTTTTTCTTCTTGCGGATATAATTCCGCAGGTTCTTAAGTTCCCGGTTATGCCGTCTGACTTCCTCCGCCAGCAGATGCTGCGGCGCAAAAAAGACCTCCTTTTTGTCTGTCTCTATCGTTTCCAACTGCAAGTGCAGGTCTGCCAGTTTTCTTGCCCCCTCCAAGACCTCAAAGGCATTTTTGACGTCACACTCCCGCCCGGGCTGGTAAGACTTTAAAACATAGGTCGGTCCGCCTTCTTCCCGGACCGCATATGCCCCCTCCTGTGTCGGCAGGATCTGCTCCACAGCAGGATCCCAGGTCTTTAGTTCTGCCAGCACCTGCGCCAGTCCTTGTGCTTTTTCCATGGATCCGGTAAAAGACTTTAACATATAGACCGCCCCTGCCGTATGTATAAAAAGACTCCCCCTTCCTTTTGTCACGCCCGTAACTTCCAGAGCATAGGCTCCCAGCAAATTTTCTCCCTGTCCCAGACGCGGAATAACAACCTGTGTTTTCTCTATATTTTCACACATAAAAAAATCCTCCATAAGACGAACATGATGCTTCGATATCTGTTCATCTTATGAAGGAATCCTTCAGATTATACCTATCTATCCCTGCTGTTCCAACTCTTTTCTTGCCTCTGCAAGCAGGATCTCTTTGGTATTACATGCCGGGTCTTCGACCACCTTGGCAAAGAGTTTATCCAGGACCTGACCGATCTGTTTTCCCTGTGGCAGACCCAATGCCAAAAGTTCCTTGCCGTTGATAGCTAGATCCTTTTTCTGTATGCAGGCATGGTCTGCTAAGATCTCCTCGTAGAGTTCTTCAAAACGGTCGATCGCCTCTAATTTTTCCGCCCGCATATAGGTACTCTGCGCCAGAGCGTCTGCACGCTTGACCGTAAAGATCTGTGGGAAACATTCCAGCCCCATCTTTACCATACTGCGCCGGATGCTCTTTTTGGTCAGCGCCGGACGCAGATCATGAAAACGGACCAGGCGCTTGACCGCGCGGATCGTATCATTATCAAACTTGAGTCGGTGCAAAATCTGCCCTGTCATCTCCGCCCCCACTTCCGGGTGTCCGTGGAAATGATCGATGCCATCCGCATCGGTCGTACGGCACTGGGGCTTTCCGATATCATGAAAAAGCATGGTCAGTCGTAAGATACGGTCTGGCGGAACCCCCATGATGGCATGTATGGTATGTTCTCCCACCGAATACTGATGGTGGATGGTATGCTGGGGTGTCTGCATCATTGCGTCAAACTCCGGCAGAAATACGCGGCTGAGTCCACTCTCATAGACAGCCCGCATCTCCTCCGGGTGGTCTGATGTTAATAGTTTGACCAGTTCTACCATAATGCGCTCTGTACTCACCTTGGCAATGGTCGATGCCAGAGTGCAGATCGCTTCGTAGGTCTGTCGCTCGATCGTAAATCCCAACTGTGCTGCAAAACGCACGGCACGGAGCATCCGCAGGGCATCCTCAGAAAATCGCTCACTCGCACATCCCACACAGCGTATAAGACCACGTTTCAGATCGCCCACGCCGTCAAAGAGATCTACCAAGCCCTGACTGTCATTGTAAGCCATGGCATTGATGGTAAAATCGCGCCGCTTGAGATCTTCGGATAAGAGATTGGTAAAGGCGACACTCTCTGGGTGTCTGCCGTCCTTGTATTCGCCGTCAATGCGATAGGTCGTCACCTCATAACCGGTCTTTCCACACATGATCGTCACAGTCCCGTGTGCAATACCGGTATCGATGGTATGAGAAAACAAGTCCTTGACTTCCTGGGGGGATGCCGAGGTCGTGATATCCCAATCCGCCGGTTCTTTCCCTAAAATGCTGTCGCGGACACAGCCACCTACCGCGTAGGCTTCGTGTCCGCAACTTTCCAAACGATCTATAATTGTGATTACGTCCTGTGGTAATACGATCTTCATTAATATGCTTTGCCCCAATAAACTAACTTCTTAGCCGGTTTTCCACAACATACACAGACATCTGAAATCTTTTCCTGTGTAAATGGCATACATCTGCTGGTCGCTGTTGTCTCTTCTTTGATCTTGTCTTCACAAGCCTGCTCACCACACCACATTCCGCGGATAAATCCCGGCTTGTTGGCTACGATGTCCTTGAACTCCTCGTAGTTGTGTGCGTCGTAGGTATGCGCATCTCTGTGTGCTCTTGCACGCTCTAACATCTCTGTTTGCATGGTATCCAAGATCTCTGTGATCTTTTCTGCCAATGTATCCAGAGATACCGTGATCTTTTCTCTGGTATCACGACGAACAAGGATCGCCTGATTTGCCTCGATATCACGAGGTCCCATCTCTACTCTTACCGGAATACCGCGCATCTCCTGTTCAGAGAACTTCCATCCCGGAGACTTGTCCGTATCATCTAACTTGGCACGGAGTCCTGCTGCACGCAAGGTCTCCAATACTTCGTGTGCCTTATCCAGCACGCCTTCTTTATTCTGCATGATTGGAATGACATCCACCTGAACCGGAGCGATCCTTGGTGGCAGTACCAGACCGGAATCATCCCCATGTACCATGATGATAGCACCGATCAGACGGGTGGTCATACCCCAGGAAGTCTGATGTACATACTTTAACTGGTTGTCCTTATCGGTATATTGGATCTCAAATGCCTTGGCAAAACCATCCCCAAAGTTGTGGCTGGTACCGGACTGTAAAGCCTTGCCGTCATGCATGAGTGCCTCGATCGTATAAGTTGCCTCTGCACCTGCGAACTTTTCCTTGTCTGTCTTACGTCCGCGGATGACCGGCATAGCCAGAACTTCTTCACAGAAGTCTGCATAGAGGTTCAGCATCTGCTGTGTACGCTCCTCAGCCTCCTCTGCTGTTGCATGTGCTGTGTGACCTTCCTGCCACAAGAACTCTCTGGAACGAAGGAAAGGTCTGGTCTCCTTTTCCCAACGGACAACAGAGCACCACTGGTTATATACCTTTGGCAGGTCTCTGTATGACTGGATCTCATCCTTATAGAAATCGCAGAACAAAGTCTCTGAGGTCGGTCTGACACAAAGTCTTTCCTGTAATGGATTGAGTCCTCCATAGGTGACCCATGCAACTTCCGGTGCAAATCCCTCGACATGATCCTTTTCTCTCTCTAACAGACTCTCCGGGATGAACATTGGCATGTAGACATTCTCTACACCCGTCTCCTTAAATCTACGATCCAGTTCATGCTGGATATTCTCCCAGATCGCATAACCGGCAGGTTTGAAGATCATACATCCCTTGACACTGGAATAGCCCATCAAT
This sequence comes from Roseburia lenta, assembly GCF_014287435.1. Lineage (GTDB taxonomy): Bacteria > Bacillota > Clostridia > Lachnospirales > Lachnospiraceae > Pararoseburia > Pararoseburia lenta. Next base: position 133,213 of record NZ_JACOPG010000003.1, on the reverse strand, counting down.
TCTGCTTTTTTTACAACATCCGTATACCACTGTGCGAAGTCAACATCCATAGATGTAATGGCTTCTACTAATTTTTTATCCTTTGCCATCATGGCCTCCTTCATCTTTCATCAATACCATTTATTCTAAAAAAATCCACAAGTCTTGTCAAGGCTTGACATCAGCGGACTTTGCCTTATTTTTTAGGTAAAACGGTAGATCTCCCAGATCAAAAATGCACTTGCCGGTCCTAAGATCACACCCCAGATCCCATAGATCTCCAGTCCCAGATAAATACATGCCAGAACAATGAGAGGATCAGCACCGACGCTCCTGCCGATGAGTTTTGGTTCCAGATACTGACGGAGCAGGCTGGTGCCCCCTGCCAAAAAAAGATAATAGATGCCAAGCCCAATCTTCTTTTGCAGGAACATGACGACCGCCCAGGGCAAAAAGATCAGTGATGTTCCGATAAAAGGCAGGGCATCACAAAAACCGATAAAAACGCCCACCAAAACCGCATAGGGGTTGCCCGTCAAGAGCAGGGCAACAATACAGATCGCCGTGATGATCAGCATGATGATCCCCTGGGCGCGCAGATAATCGCCGCCTACCACGGACAGATCTTTTGCCAGAGACACAACCACCTGCCCGAAGGTATTCTTTTTAATCTGCTCCTGTAAAAGGGCATAATCCTTGGTCATAAGGATGGTCGCCACCAAGGTCACCGCCAGAGCCACCATGCCGCCCAAGGTATCCTGCATGCCGCCGAAAGGTGACGCCACGTTGTCTACAAAATGGTCAAGCATCTGTTCTGTGTTAAATTTTGCCATGAGTTTTTCGTAGGCTTCCCCGAACAGACCGGACTCCTTTGCCCCCTCCCAATACAAGAGTTCTTCCCGCCGCCCCCACAGATCCATAAATTCCTTTACCAGATACCAGAGCAGCAGGCAGACACCGCCCACGATCAGGAGATTGCGCAGGATCAGAAGAGTCTTATGCTCTTTTTTCCTGCATGCCGACCGCCGAAAAGCGCCCGCCAGATAAAAGGCTACAAAAAAGGGAAGCACCATCGGCAGCAGCCACTTCATAAAGGCATATACCAAGAGGGTGATTCCCAGTAGTTTAATTGTATTTCTGATAAAATGATAATTCTGCTCCATAGGATCAGTATGTAGCAAATTCTTCCTTTTTATGCAAAGAAGTCACCGAACTCTCTGCCACGAGGCTTGATGGAAAAATCCATGCCCTCCTCGCTGACCGGATGCGTAAACTGCAGGCGGTAGGAGCAGAGACAAAGCGGTTCTCCGGTACGGCTGCCACCGTATTTGACATCGCCTAAGATCGGTGCCGTACGGCTTGCCAGTTGTACGCGGATCTGGTGGAAACGACCGGTATCCAGATGGATATCCAAGAGGCTGCGATCATCCAGACGCTTGACCACTTCATAGGAAAGGCGCGCTTTCTTTGCCCTTGGGTTACTTTCCGTAACCACCATGGCACGGTTCTTTCTCCCATCTTTTACAACATAATCTTCCAAAACGCCTGTCTCCGGTATATTCTCTCTGGTCACGATGGCGTAATAATATTTGGCAAACTGCCTTGCCTTTAATTCTTTGCCAAGAATGGCTGCTGCCGCCGCATTTTTTGCAAAGACCAATACTCCCTCGACCGGCTGATCCAGACGGTGGATCACCCCTACATAGTCGCTCTCGCCCTTTGCCACACGATAATTGCGGATCATGCTGACCATATCCGGCTCTGTCATCTTGGCGGTCTGCGTTGCGACCCCTGCCGGCTTATAGCAGACCAGCACATCCTCATCCTCAAATAATACCTCTAACTCCATACTTTCTCCTTCCGCGCCAAGCCGCTATGCCCCCATAGGCGGCTGCGCTTTCTTTATACCTTGAACCGATATCCCACGCCCCAGATCGTCTCGATGTATTGTGGTTTATTGGTATTCAATTCTATCTTTTCACGGATCTTCTTGATATGAACGGTGACCGTCGCGATGTCTCCGACCGAATCCATATCCCAGATCTCCTTGAACAATTCCTGCTTGCTAAAGACATGATTTGGATGCTCTGCCAGAAATGCCAGAAGTTCGAACTCCTTGGTCGTAAACTGTGTTTCCTCGCCCCGGATCCATACACGTCTTGCCGACTTGTCGATCTTGATATCACGGATCTGGAAGGTATCGCCTTGGGTCTGCTGATTGCTGCCCACCAGACGGTCATAGCGTGCCAGATGAGCCTTTACCCTTGCAACTAATTCGCTCGGTGAAAACGGCTTGGTGATATAGTCATCCGCGCCCAGTCCCAATCCACGGATCTTGTCGATATCCTCTTTCTTGGCAGAAACCATAAGGATCGGCGTATTCTTGACCTGACGGATCCTGCGGCAGATCTCAAAGCCATCCATATCCGGCAGCATGAGATCCAGCACAAAGATATCAAAATCTTCTGCTAGGGCACGCTCGCATCCCTTGACGCCATTCTCCTCGATCACGACCTCAAAATCCGATAACTCCAGATAGTCCTTTTCCAGTTCCGCGATCGCTAGTTCATCCTCGATAATAAGTACTCTACTCATTTGGTACCTCCTGATATTTTCGTAAAACAAAGTACATGACTGTACCTACATTCTCTTTGCTGGTTGCCCAGATTTTTCCACCATGATCCTCAATGATCTTTTTGACAATGGAAAGTCCGATACCGCTTCCGCCTGCCGCAGAATTGCGCGAAGCATCTGCCCGGTAAAAGCGGTCAAAAATATATGGCAGGTCTTTGTTGGAAATACCCTTGCCGTTGTCCTCGATCTCGACCTGGATAAAGTCGCCCACATCCTTGATCCGCATACTGATAAAGGACGGCTCCTCTGCCCGCATATACTTGATGGCATTGCCGATGATATTGTGGATGACCCTGCCAAGCTGCTCCGGGTCAGCAATCATCAGGGTATCTTCATCTACATAATTAAAGAAAGTCAGCTGCATGTGCTGATTTTCCAGATCCATTTCCAACTCTTCCATACAGTCGGTGAAGTAGTCCTTGACGTTTAGTTTGTGGAAATTGTATGGGATCTTATTGGTATCGATATTGCTGTATAAGGTCAGTTCATTGATGAGGGTGTTCATCTCATTTGCCTTGTTGTAGATGGTCTTTAGATAGCGTTCCTGCTTCTCCGGTGTGTCCGCCACCCCATCTAAGATCCCCTCCGAATAACCCTTGATCGCCGTGATCGGCGTCTTTAGGTCATGAGCGATATTGGAGATCAGCATACGGTGTTCCTGCTCCGCATCCAGTTTCTCCTGCGCATTCATCTGCAAGCGCTTGCGCATGGCCTCAAAACTCTCACTGAGTTCACTGATCTCATCATGTCCCTTGGTATCAATGGAAAAATCCAGATTGCCGTCCCGGATATTCTCTGCCGCCTTATTGAGTTGGCGCAGACGGGAAATGATACCGCTGTATGTCCAGATCACTAAGATCGCCGCTGTAAAAAAGAGGATCAGGATCACAGAGATCATAACATCGACCACCAGATTCTTAAAATCCGGCAAATGGGCGATATACTCATAACTGGTACTGGACCATTGGATGTTCAGCGTTGGCAAGATCGTATTGATGGCATATAGCCCTATGGCTGCCATGATAATCGGTACAAATATGATAATGCAAAAGGATATGACAAGTCGCGTCCGTAACTTCATAAACCATTCCATCCTTTATATAGAAAAAAGTCGTGGGATGTCTCATTCATCCCACGACTTCATTATATCACTTCATCCCCTCAAAAAAAGCATTCCATCAAAGTTTTATACTTTTTTTAGAATCTTAAAGATATTTTTTCAGATCTTCAACTTTGTCCAAAGCTTCCCAAGGAAGGTTCAGATCATTACGTCCAAAGTGACCATATGCTGCTGTCTGCTTGTAGATCGGTCTTCTCAGATCCAGCATCTTGATGATACCAGCCGGGCGAAGATCGAAATGATTACGAACGATCTCAACTAACTTCTCATCAGATAACTTGCCTGTACCGAAAGTATCTACCATGATAGATGTAGGCTGTGCAACACCGATCGCATAAGACAACTGGATCTCGCACCTGTCAGCCAGACCTGCTGCAACGATGTTCTTAGCAACATAACGTGCTGCATATGCTGCGGAACGGTCAACCTTTGTGCAGTCCTTTCCAGAGAAAGCACCGCCGCCGTGACGAGCCATTCCACCATATGTATCTACGATAATCTTACGTCCGGTAAGACCTGCATCACCGTGTGGTCCACCAATAACGAAACGTCCGGTCGGGTTGATGAAGAACTTTGTCTCATCATCTACCAGTTCAGCCGGCAGGATCGGGTCAAAGACATATTTCTTGATGTCTTCATGGATCTGTTCTTGTGTTACATCTTCGTCATGCTGTGTAGAAAGAACAACAGCCTCAAGTCTCTTTGGCTTACCAGCCTCATCATATTCTACAGAAACCTGTGTCTTTCCGTCTGGTCTTAAGTAAGAAAGTGTACCATCTTTACGTACCTTAGTAAGTTGAAGTGCCAACTTATGAGCCAAAGAAATCGGATAAGGCATGTAATCTTCTGTCTCGTTGGTAGCATAACCAAACATCATACCCTGATCTCCGGCACCGGTATCCAGATCATCTGTCAAAGAACCCTTCTTTGCCTCTAAAGCCTTATCAACACCCATAGCAATATCTGCTGACTGCTGGTCTAATGCAACCATAACAGCACAGGAATTGCCATCGATACCCTTCTTACCATCATCATAACCGATATCAAGAACCGTCTTACGAACGATTGCAGGAATATCAAGTTGTGCCTTTGTGGTTATCTCGCCTGTTACAAGTACAAATCCGGTACATGCTGCTGTCTCGCAGGCAACACGGCTCATCGGATCCTGTTCCATACAAGCATCTAAGATTGCATCTGATACAGCATCACAGACCTTGTCCGGATGTCCTTCTGTAACAGACTCTGAAGTAAATAATAATTTTTCCATTTTCTTCTTCCTTTCTGTATTACCCTTTGGTTCCTTTTTAACACCTCAAAAAAAGCATTAAAAAATCCGCCATAAGCGGATTTAATTGTCTAAGATAATCAAATCCCTTATTGTTCGAGTTACTCGCTCAGGTAGGCACCTTCCATCTTCCGGGGTTGCCGTGGTTTCATCGATCCTATGTATCTCCGCCACTCTGAATAAGAGAAAATACGATATGGAATTTTCAAATCTGTGACTTTCATCAGTGATGACTTTACACCCCATATGGGTATTTGTCAAGAAATCCCCCTATACAATTCCTGCATTTTGTAGTCGTCTCCTAGTCTTACCCCGCAATCTGTATATATTTGCCCATTTTGGCATTTTTCTTTAGCTTTCGACGTAAATCGTCAGAAAACTATTGCCAGATGGGAGATATTACATATATAATATCTCTGTGTGTATAATTTTCTTTCATTTACGAAGCAATTACACACCTTTGGGGGAAGAACATAATATGATAAAAGTAAGCGTAAACCGATTACAAGCCGGCATGGTCGTTGCCAAGCCGATCGTTACAAAAAGAGGACAGACCATCGCATCTGCCGGGGCCAGTCTGACATCACAGTTGATCGCCAAGTTATCCTTTTACCGGATCCAGACCGTTATGATCGATGAAAATTCGATCCCACAGGAGATCCGCGAACAGGCAGTCACACTGGAAGTTGCCGAGCCAAAGCCAGAGGCTCCTGCCCAAAAGCTGGTCGCAAAACCGGTCACAGAGCAAAAGACAGAGACTCCGCACCCGCAGGTCCATCCGCTCGAGACAACGTCGCATAGACAGCGCATACAGTCCACGCCGCAGTTTCAGGCATTTCAGACCTCTTATACACGCAATATGATCTCTCTGAAAGAGGATTTTGATCTCATCATTGCAGGACAGGTTGACGGTGCATGTGACCATCTTCTGTCCGAGGCAGCATCCTTATTTGCTTCCAAGACTTCCTTGGAACTTTTTGACATGATACATACCATGCGTTCTGTCGATGATTCCGTCTACGCCCATTCTTTGAATGTCGCTTTGATCTCCAGAGCCATCGGTAAATGGATGCAGTTCTCCAAGGAAGATTTGAACACCCTGACCTTGGCAGGGCTTTTACATGATATCGGCAAGACCCAGATCCCTTCTGAGATCTTAAATAAACAGGGCAAACTGACCGATGAGGAATTTGACATCATCCGTTCCCATGCCAAACTGGGACACAAGATCTTAAAGGACACCGACCTGGATCTTCGTATCAAGTTGGCAGCCTTACAACATCACGAACGTTATGACGGATCCGGTTATCCACGCGGTCTGGAATCCGATGAAATCGATACTTTTGCTTCCATCGTTGCCATCGCTGATGTATATGATGCCATGACGGCAGCACGCTCTTACCGTGCTCCCAAATGTGCTTTTCAGGTCATTGCCGCTTTTGAAGATGACGGTTTCCAGAAGTACAACCCAAAAGTCATCTTTACCTTTTTGCAGCGTGTGGCAGCCTGCTACAACAACAGCCGTGTCCTTTTAAGTGACGGCACCGCCGGACAGATCGTGTATCTCAACAAAAATACCTTATCCCGTCCGATCGTCGACACTGTCGAGCATGGCTTGATTGACTTATCCCAGTCTGCCAACAAGGATCTGTTCATCAAGGCAATCCTTTAACATTTCTTATAAAATCAAAAACGGCTATCTTTATCACATACATGACAAAGATAGCCGTCTTTTTATCTTTTGATCTAGGAAACCCGAAACATAAACTTCTGGATCTCTTTTTCGCAATTTGTCCGTTCGATCTGTGCGCCCAGACTGCGCAACTTGATCTCGAAATCCTCATAACCGCGCTGGATGAAATGAATATCTTCCACGATGGTAATGCCATCTGCTGCAAGCCCGGCGATCACAAGGGCTGCACCTGCACGCAGATCCGGTGCACTCACGCGCGCACCTGTGTATTCCTTAATGCCACGGATAATGGCAATATTGCTCTCCACCTTGATATCTGCTCCCATGCGGGAAAGTTCATCCACGTACTTGAAGCGGTTCTCAAAAATGCTCTCGGTAACGGTAGACGTACCATCTGCCATACCAAGCACAACCGTCATCTGCGGCTGCATATCTGTCGGAAATCCCGGATACGGAAGCGTCGTGATCTGGGTATGGGTCAAGCCCTTGTTGGCAACAATACGAACAGCATCATCAAATTCCTCGATCATACAGCCTGCCTCGATCAACTTGGCAGATGTAGCTTCCAAATGCTTTGGAATAACATTTTTGATCAGGACATCACCCTTGGTCGCTGCTGCCGCGCACATAAAGGTTCCCGCCTCGATCTGATCCGGAATGACAGAATAAGATGTCTTGTGTAACTTTTCCACACCTACGATACGGATCACATCCGTACCTGCACCACGTATATTGGCACCCATGCTGTTTAAGAAGTTGGCAACATCTACGACATGCGGCTCCTTAGCGGCATTTTCGATCACGGTCTTGCCCTCGGCAAGTGCCGCTGCCATAAGTACATTGATCGTAGCACCGACAGATACCTTATCCATGTAGATATGGCTGCCTACCAGATGGTCTGCCTTTGCAGAGATCAAGCCATAACTGATGTCCACATCAGCGCCCAGTGCCTTGAATCCTTTGACATGCAGGTCGATCGGTCGGCTGCCGATCACGCAACCACCCGGCAATGCTACTTCTGCTCTTTTGTATTTTCCAAGTAAGGCTCCCAGAAGATAATAGGAAGCACGGATCTTTTTGATGTATTCATAATCTACGTTCAACTGTCCGATGGTTGATCCGTTGATGCGCGCTGTGTGCCGGTCTACGCGCTCTACCACTGCGCCGATATCGCTCAAAGCATCCAGCATGATGTTGATATCCCGCACATCCGGCAGATTATCTATGGTCACTGTCTCATCCGTCATAATGGACGCTGCAAGAATTGCGAGCGCTGCATTCTTGGCACCACCGATCTCTACTTCCCCTACGATCGGATTTCCCCCCTTAATTACGAATTGTTCCATATAACACCTCGTTACTCATTTATTCCAAAGGCTCTCGCCTATATTTACCCATTGATAAAAGACATTATAGCACATACTACATCATATGCACCAGTAAATCTTGCGTCACTTGAAAAAGTCAATCTATTTGCCACATACAAACTGACTGCGATACAATTTCGCATAATATCCGTTCTTCTCCAACAATTCCTGATGATTTCCCTGTTCTAAGACCTTACCGTCCTGCATATAGAGGATCACATCTGCTTCGCGGATCGTGGAAAGTCTGTGTGCTACGACAAAGGTTGTTCTGCCTTCCATCATGGTCTGGAAAGCCTCCTGTATCTTCATCTCCGTACGCGTATCAATGGAAGATGTCGCCTCATCCAAGATCAGCATAGGCGGCAATGCCAGCATCAGGCGGGCAATACAAAGAAGTTGCTTTTCTCCCTGCGAAAGACTGCCGTCATCGCCCTTGATATAAGTATCATACCCATTTGGCAAACGTTTGATAAATTCATGCGCATGGGAAGTTCTGGCTGCCTGCACCATCTCTTCTTCTGTCGCATCCGGGTTGGCAAACAAAAGGTTTTCCCGGATAGTGCCCTCTTTCAGCCAGGTCTCCTGTAAAACCATGCCGAATTTTTCACGCAGGTTGGCACGCGAGATAGACCGGATATCGACACCATCAATGGTGATCTTGCCATGTGTCGTATCATAGAAGCGCATAAGCAGGTTGATAAGCGTCGTCTTACCGCTTCCGGTCGGTCCGACAATAGCAATACGCTGTCCCGGCTCTACGGTCAGATTTAAGTGCTCAATGAGCGGTTTGCTCGGATCATAGGAAAACGCCACGTCCTCAAATACGATCTTTCCTTCCACATCCGACAGATGATTTTCCCGGCTCTCCTCCACTGCCGGTGCATCAATGATCTCAAAAATACGCGCTGCGCAGGCAATGGCGTTCTGTAATTCCGTGACAACGCCGGAGATTTCATTGAAAGGCTTGGCATACTGGCTTGCATAGCCTAAGAAACTGGTCAGTCCACCGACCGTGATGCCGCCGAAGATCGCAAGAATGGCACCTGCGACACCCACACCACTGTAGATCAGACTGTTGACAAAACGTGTTGTCGGGTTGGTGATGGAAGAATAAAAAGTCGCCTTGAAGGAACTGTCTGCCAGGCGGTCATTCAAGACATCAAATTCCTCTTTTGCCTTCTCATTATAAGAAAAAGCAGATACAACCGACTGGTTTTCGATCATTTCATCTGCATATGCAGTCTGTTCGCCGCGGTGCTTCGCCTGCAACTGGAACATAGCATAAGTCCTGCTTGCGACAAACTTTGCCACCAGAAGGGATACCGGAGTCAGGGCAATAACTACCAATGCGATCGGCAGGCTGACACGCACCATAAAAAAGATCGTGCCCAGAATGGTCAGTACACCGGTAAACAACTGGGTAAATCCCATCAAAAGACCATCGGAAAAGACATCCGCATCCGTAGCGATACGACTCATATAATCACCATGGGAATGGGAATCAATATTTTTGATCGGCATGACTAACATCTTCTCGAAAGCCTTTTGCCGCATGTTTTTTGTAATGTCATAGGTAATGTAATTATTGATACGGTTCATAAGCCACTGGAAAAAGCAAGTACCCACGATCGCCAGTGCCATCTTTTCTAAAATCTGATACAGTCCATCCCATTGGATCTGCCCGCTGCCGATCATACAATCGACCGCCTTTCCCGTAAGTACCGGAACCAGCAGGGTGAAGATGACTGTCAGTACCGCACAGATCAGGCTGAGAACGATCTGTAAACGGTAGGTCTTTAATTCCACCAGAACACGTTTGATTACTTGAGATTGTTTGATTTCATTTTTTGTACTCATGATTGCTGACCCTTCCTCTTACGAGTTTTGCTCTTTTTCGTCTTTTGGAAACTGTGAATAGTATATTTCCTGATAAATGGCATTGTCCCGCAGCAGGTCTTCGTGTTTGCCCTTGCCTACGATACAGCCATCTTCCATGACTAAGATCTGATCCGCTTCCATCACAGAGGAAGCACGCTGCGATACGATAAAGGTCGTCGGATGCCAAGGCAGCCCGCGGATCGCCTTGCGCAGTGCTGCGTCCGTTGCCACATCCAGTGCAGAAGCCGAATCGTCCAGGACCAGGATCTTCGGCTGTCCCGCCAGGGCTCTGGCAATCATCAGTCTCTGTCTCTGTCCGCCGGAAAGATTTCTGGCATCCTGTAGGATCTCCTCATCCAGACCATGCTCTTTGCTTTCGATGACGTTGTCTGCCTGGGCTGCATGGACGGCTGTCGCGATCATATCATCTGTAATATCCTCCCGTCCGAAACGGATATTGTCCCGGATGCTTCCATGGAAAAGCACACCGCGCTGCGGTACCAGACCTACGATCTTTGTCAGTTCGTTTTCCTTGTAACTGCGTACATCCTTGCCGTAGATCAATACTTTTCCCTTGCTGGCATCATACATATGGTTGAGCAGGTGCAAAACGGTAGACTTACCGGAGCCGGTGCCGCCGATGATACCAACGGTTCCATGATCCGGCACCTTAAAATCAATATCCCGGATCGCCATCTCGCCCGCCTGCGGATAAGCAAAGGATACCTGCTCATAAGATACTGCATCCGCCTCCGACGCCTTTTGTGTCTCTGTCACATAAGTCCGCTCATCATATGGCATTTCCATGATCTGCTCCACTCTGGTAACCGAAGCGTAGGCACGCATAAGTACCACGATCAGGTTTGCCAATTTGATCAGTTCTACCAAAATCTGTGACATGTAGTTGACAAGTGCTACGACCTGTCCCTTGGCAAGGATCCCCATATCGACCTGGGTAGAGCCAAACCATATGACTGCCACAACACCAAGATTGACGATCACATAGGTGATCGGGTTCAGAAGTGCAGAAACCTTGCCGGCACGCATCTGGTCGGCATACAGGTCTTCTGTCTGCGTCCCAAATGCCTGCTTCTGCTGATCCTGATTACCAAAGGCACGGATCACACGGGCTCCCTCTAAGTTTTCACCGACTGCCAAAAAGACGCGTTCCATCTTCTTTTGGATCCGGCTAAAGATCGGCAGGGTCGACTTGGTGATACCATAGACGACCAGCCCTAAGAGGGCGATCACGATCACAAAGATCAGGGTCGACTTGACATCAACGATCAGTGCCATGATCATCGCACCAAACACGATAAACGGAGAGCGCAGGAAAAGACGCAGGAACATATTGATACCACTCTGTATCTGGTTGATATCCGATGTGATACGTGTTGTAAGTGCCGATGTTCCCACACTGCCATGGCTTGCCGCTGACATATCCATGATGCGGTGAAAAAGATCTGCACGCATCTTAGAAGCCGTGTAGATGGCTGCTTTTGCCGCAAAATACTGTGCCGTGATGGCAAATGCCAGACCCAAGATGGCAAACAAGGTCAAAAGCAGGCACATATGGATCACATAGTCCCTATCCCGGTTTGCGATTCCTACGTCGATAATGGATGCCATTACCAGCGGAACCAGGAGTTCAAAAATTGCCTCCAGCATCTTAAAGAGCGGTGCAAATATACTTTCTTTTTTATAATCTTTTAAATATTTTCCCAAGAACTTCATTTTCTATCCCTTACTTCAAAAAAAGCAAAAGCAAGGACTGCGCCTTGCTTTTGCCTGTCATTATTCTGCCGTTGTGTCTGCTGCCGTTACCTTTTCAAAGAAAGTATCGAACTGTACTTTCTTCCATTGCTTCTTATCGGTCGTCCAGGTAATTTCCTTTTTCCAGCCCTTCAAGACAGACTCTAAATAGTCACTGCGCTTTTTCTCCTCAAGCGTTGTCATCGCTTTTTGGGTTGCTTCTTCATCATACGCGCTATCTAAGCGGATGACATAGTAACCATCGTTTCCTACATCTACAACAGATGAGATCTGTCCCTCGGAAAGAGCATCTGCGGCTGCGATCACGGCTTCATCCAAAGAAGTGTCATCCTTTCCGTAGGATGCTGTCTTGATGGTCGCGCCCGCTGCCTCACCGTCTGTCTCCAGATCGGTTGAAGTCGTAAGGGCTTCTGCCTTTGCCTTTAATTCCTTTTTCTGGTCGTCGGTATAATATCCAGTATTGCCAGAGGAATCTTTATAAGTCACGGATCCGAAATAAGCATAAGTGATCGTGCGCTGTGCAGCCTCCTCCTCGGTCACTGTCACATCTGCCGACTCCTTGATGGCTTCGGATACCTTGGATGCGATCGTCTGATTAGTCAGATACTTTTCTACGATCTCCTCGGTCGCCGTCATAGCGTCCAGTGTATCTTCCGAATTGTTCTTGATAAATGCCTTAGCTGCCTTTTTGATGGACTTTTTCTCATCATCGGAAAGGGTCACATCATAATCAGAGGCATGCTGTTCCAAGAGGTAATCTTCCTTCATGGACTTCATGACATTTTTCTTGACGTTATCCTCAAGCGTCGTGCCATCATCTTCCTTTGTCCACATATCCGTACCCATATACTGTAAATATGTGGCATCATACAAGGACTGTGTATATCTGGCAACGAAATTGCCGTAACCCAGTGATATGCTGTCCTCTCCTTTATTGATATTTACAAGTGTTGCATCTGCATTCAGACCGCATCCGGAAAGCAGGGTCGCTCCCGCAAGCGTCAACGTCATTGCAGCAACAAGAATATTTCTTTTTTTCATACTGACTTTATCTCCTTGTTTTCGGCTTACCTTGCTATTATAGCCATTTTGCAGGTAAGGGGCAACCTCTAAACCTTTGAATATTTTGTGTCGCCTAATTCTCCGATTTTTGATTTAATGCCAAGCCCTGCAATTCTTTTACAAATGTCATGACCAGATCCGGCAGATCCTTGGGCTTGATCCTTGAATTTTTCTTGTAAAAATAATGGAAAGCCGGATGTTTGGCATCTGCCGTAAAGGTCACATAAGGTTTATTCTTCTCAATGACTGCCGGGATCCCGCTGGCATCGATCGCCGCGCGTTCAAAGAGGGTAAAAACGATCTCCTCCGGTCTTTGTACAATGTCTGTGACAAATGCCTTGTGAGCCTCCATACGGAGCATGGCAATAAACAAAAGGTTTTGCACAGACCGGGATGGTTCTCCGAAACGGTCGATCAACTCATCTAACATCTCATCGCGTCCTTCCTCGGAATCGATGAGTGCGATCCTCTTATAAAGATCCAGGCGCTGTTCCTCACTGGCAACATAAGTCTCCGGCAGATAGGCATCGATATCCAGATCAATCGTCGTGTCAAAGTGCTCCTCCACCATGCCGCCTTTTTCTTTTTTCACAGCCTCGCCCAGCATCTTACAGTAGAGGTCATAGCCGACCGCCGCCATGTGTCCGTGCTGTTCCTGTCCCAGAAGGTTGCCTGCCCCGCGGATCTCCAGATCCCGCATAGCGATCTTGAAGCCGCTTCCCAGATCCGTAAATTCCTTGATGGCAGCCAGACGTTTCTCTGCCACTTCTTTTAACATTTTGTCCCTTTTATACATCAAAAATGCATAGGCACTGCGATTACTTCTTCCCACACGACCGCGCAGCTGATACAACTGGGACAGTCCCAACTGGTCTGCATCATGGATGATAATAGTATTGACATTGGAAATATCCAACCCGATCTCTATGATAGTCGTTGATACCAGAACATCGATCTCCTGATTGATAAAGCCATACATGATCTTTTCCAGACGGCTCTCCGTCATCTTGCCATGCGCATATGCCACATTGGCTTCCGGCACCAGTTCTTCGATCTTTGCCGCAACATCCGCGATCTGCTTTACCCGGTTAAAGACATAGTAGACCTGCCCGCCACGCGCCATTTCACGGACGATGGCTTCCCGGATCATTTCTTCATTGTATTCAAAAACAAAAGTCTGGATGGGCTGGCGCTCCATAGGTGCCTCTTCCAAGACACTCATATCCCGGATGCCGATCAGGCTCATATGCAAGGTTCGCGGTATCGGTGTCGCTGATAAGGAGAGCACGTCGACCGTCTTTTTCATCTGCTTGATCTGCTCTTTGTGGTTGACACCAAAACGCTGTTCCTCGTCAATGATCAAAAGTCCCAGATCCTTATAGGAAACATCTTTGGAGAGCAGGCGGTGGGTTCCGATGACAATATCGATCTGTCCGGTCTTTAGACCTTCGATCGTCTTTTTCTGTTCTGCTGCACCGACAAAGCGGCAAAGCAGTCCAATATTGACCGGATAGTGGGACATACGCTTTAAAAAGGTATTGTAATGCTGCTGCGCCAGGATGGTCGTCGGCACCAGATAAACGACCTGCTTGCCGTCCTGCACTGCCTTAAAGGCTGCACGGATAGCGATCTCCGTCTTGCCATAGCCGACGTCCCCACAGATCAGGCGGTCCATGATCTTGCTGCTCATCATGTCCTGCTTGACTGCCGCGATCGCCTCCAACTGTCCGTCAGTCTCCTCGTAAGGGAAAGTTTCCTCAAATTCCTGCTGCCAGACGGTATCCGGTCCATAGACATAGCCCTGATTCTGCTCGCGCAGGGCATAAAGATCCACCAATTCCTTGGCAACCACGCCGACTGCTGCACGCACACGATTTTTGGTGTTGACCCAGTCCTGGGTTCCCAGTGTATTTAATTTTGGCTTTTTGCCATCCTGGCTGCCGTATTTTTGAATAGCATCCAACTGGGTCGCCGGAATATAGAGATTGCCGCCCTTGGCATAAGAAATCTTGATATAATCCTTGACGACCTTATCCACTTCGATCTTTTCAAATCCCTGATAGATACCCAAGCCATGATTTTCATGAACAACATAGTCCCCAATCGTCAGATCTGACAGACCGGCGATCTGTTCCCCCTCATATTTGCGGGTTTTCTTCTTTTTCCGCCGTGCCCTGCTGCCAAAAATGTCCTGCTCCGACAAAATGACAAAAGATGACTCCGGGAACTCATAGCCCCGCGCCAGATTTCCCACAGATACCATAATCTCACCCGGATAGATTTCATGGTCGTAGTCTTCCGAGAAAAAGGCATTCAGATCCTGATCCATGAGGTTTTCTGCCAGATGATTACCACGGGTCCGCGATGGGCTGAGCAAAAGGATACGGTATTTGCGGTCTTTAAATCTTTTCAGGTCTTTGACCAGAAGTTCAAACTGATTGTTGTAGGCGCCCACAGAGACCGCACGCACGCCGGTATGCCCTGCAATGGAAAGCAGTCCCTCGCGGCTATCCAAAGTTGACAAGACCACACCCGGATGTTTTTGCAGCATAGCAAAGACGCTCTTGGTAGTCAGCAGCATTTCCAGTTGTCCCGGCAGGCAGTAGCCCTTTTCCAGACGGCTGGTCATACTGTCCGAAAACTCCTGTTCAATAACCTTTCCCTTTTCGTCCAGATGCACCAGTTCATCTAAAAAGACCAGAGTCTCCGGCGGAAAATAGGAAAGCAGACTTTCCGTCTGGCTGACAAAGTAATTCAGATGTGTCTCCAGACCAAGCCCCAGTCCCCATTCTCTGGTCTCGGTCGCCAGTTGTTCCACTCCGGTCTTGATCCGGTGTGCTTCTTCCGTGCGCATCAGACTGCGATACTTCTGATACAGTTCTTCCGCATCCGCCTCCATACGCTTTAGACCGGTCTCGATCTCCTCCTGGGTCAGCACAAGTTCCATCGCCGGATAGACCGTCACATGTTCTACAGAGTCGATGGACTTTTGCGTTGCGACATCAAAATAACGGAGCGAATCGATCTCATCGCCCCACAACTCCATACGGATGGGATGTTCTTCTGTCAAAGGAAAGATATCCACGATCCCTCCACGCACGGCAAACTCTCCCGGATGTTCCACCTGGGTCACATTTTCATAGCCCAGCATGACCAGTTTCTTTCGCATTTCATCCAGATCCACCGTCTCTTCCAGATCAATGGTAAAAATGCCCCGTTCATAAGAGGAAAGGGGCGGCACACGGTTCATCAGGGCATCCATAGTCGTTACGACCGTGACCGGTCTATGCTCAATGAGTGCCTGTACGACAGAAAGACGCTCTCTGGTAAGAGCGTTGCTGTGAATGTCCGACTGATAAAAGAGCAGATCTCTTGCCGGATAATACAGAGTGTTTTCATCAAAAAACTGATAACCCTCATAGATCTGCTTTGCCCGCATCTCGTCAAAGGTAACGATCAGTTTGATCGGCACATCATAACCGATGCCATAGATCAGATGCGGTTTCAGACTGTCGATCAGCCCCGACACCTCGTAGATGCGTTTATCTTTTTTTAGATGTTCCCGCAGTTCCTCGATCTGCGGCATCTCCTCAAAAGGTTTTAAAAATGTTTTCATGATACTTCCACTTTTCCATTATAGCGGCTCATCGCCTTATCCACGTCTTCCGACAAGATACAGTCGATCGCCTGCGCCGCGCGCTCATAGGACAATTCCACCAGACGTCTGTCCTCCAGTGCAAAACGTCCCAGCACATGTGCGATCATATCTCCGTTTGGCGGCAATTTGCCTACACCGATGCGCACGCGCATAAATTCCTCGGTATGACAGTGGGCGATGATATTCTTCAAGCCGTTGTGACCGCCCGCACTTCCTTTTTTGCGGATACGCAAGGTTCCCGGATCCAGTGCCACATCATCTGAGATCACGATCAGATCCTGTGCCGGATCCAACTTGTAAAAATGCAGGATATCGCCCACACTCTCGCCACTTAAATTCATAAAGGTCTGCGGTTTGACCAGAATGACCGCCTGTCCTGCGATCCTGCCCTTTCCGATCAGAGCTTTGTGTTTTCGTTCCGTCACAGAAATACCATTCTGTTCTGCCAATAAGTCTATGACATCAAAGCCAACATTATGTCTGGTTCTTGCATATTTATCTCCCGGATTTCCCAATCCAACTATTACATACATACGATCATCCTCATTTCCTGCCTGATAACGTGATTTCTACTGATATACAATTTAGCTGACCGTGCCAAAAATTGCAAGATGACAAAAATACAAAAACGCAGGTCAAGGCTGCCCTCGACCTGCGTTCATCCCCATATACATTCCTATGCGGATCTTCTATACTGCTTCGCTATGTAACAACTCCTCGTTGTACTTTTGCAAGATCAGATTCTGAATCAGTTCTCTCGTAGAGGACTTGATCGGATGGGCAATGTCTTTGTACTCGCCCTCAGCTGTCTTGCGGCTTGGCATGGCGATAAACATGCCTTTTTCGCCCTCAATGATCTTGATATCATGGATCACAAATTCCTCGTCGATCGTAATGGATACCACAGCCTTCATCTTGCCTTCTTTTTCAATCTTACGAATTCGTACATCTGTAATCTGCATATCTTACCCCTCCCCATTTGCCTGGTGTGCTTCGTAACGTTTTTTCTTTTCGGAAACGATCCTGATCTGACCTTCACCGACATACTTGCTGCCACTCAGCAGGGTCTCCGAACTCTCCACAATACAATTCTCAATATATACATTGTCACCGATATAGGCTCCATTCATAATGATGGAGTTCTTGATGACACTGTTGTTGCCCACAAAGACTTTCTTGAACAGTACGGAATCCTCCACTGTACTGTTAATGATACAGCCACTCGCGATCAGACTGTTGCTGACCTTGGAGCCTGCATTGTATTTGGCTGGCGGCAGATCATATGCCTTGGAGTAGATCTGCGGTTCCTGATGGAAGAAGTAATCGCGGATATCCTTTTTCAAAAAGTCCATATTGGTGCGATAGTAACTCTCCACAGATGCGATATTGCTCCAATAACCGTCCAGCATGTATCCATAGATCTTTTTCAAGCCCTTCTGGCGGATCAAGACATCGGTAACGAAATTGTAACGTCCCTCCTCATTACTCTGCTCTAACAACTCGATCAGGGTTCTGCGGCGGATCACATAAACACCGGTAGATACGATATCGGAGTCTGCAACCATAGGCTTTTCGTCAAACTCCATGATCCTGCCTTCCATATCCAGCTTGACCAGGCCGAAACGCTTTGGATCTTCCCACTCCGGCAGTTTTGCACAGACAACGGTAATGTCTGACTGCTTTGCGATGTGATATTCCAGGATCTCATTGAAATCCATCTTGGATACACAATCACCGCTGGCGATGACTACATATGGCTCATGGCGTTTCTTGAGGAAATCAATATTCTGCCACATAGCATCTGCCGTGCCGCGATACCACCAAGAGTTGTCTGAAGTGACGGTCGGTGTAAAGAGGAAAAGTCCTCCCTGTTTTCTACCAAAATTCCACCACTTAGAGGAATTGAGATGCTCATTCAAAGACCGGGCATTATACTGGCTCAGGACTGCCACCGTCTGAATGTTGGAATTGGTCATGTTACTGAGTACAAAATCAATACAGCGATAACTGCATGCTACCGACATTGCAGAAATGGCTCTCTTTTCTGAAAGGTTCTGCATTCTGCTGCTATTGCCGCCCGCTAAAATAATTCCTAATGCTTTCATGATGTTTCACCTGCCTTAATGATGTATCCGCCGCTTGGAAGTGCTGCGTCCGGATAATCGTCCATTGTTGTCTTACCCTTGATGGCTGTATTCTTTCCGATCTTTACATGCGGCGGAATCACAGAATGTTCCCCGATCGTCGCCAGTCCAAAGGCATAGATCTTTGCATTTAACTTGCTCTCGGCTTCTTCTCCCACACCGATCTCATCGCCCTCACCGATCGTACAGTTCTCTGCGATGATCGCCTTTTCCACATAGGCGTCCCTACCGATATAGGTATTTTTCATGATGATGGAATCCTTTAACACGGCTCCCTCTTCTACGGTAACGCCGGCACCAAGCACACAGTTGGATACCTGTCCGTAAATCTGCGCTCCTGCACCGATGATCGAGCGTTCCACCACTGCATCCTTTGCAATGTACTGTGGCTCGATGATGTCCTGCTTGGTGTAGATCTTCCAATATTCTTCATATAAGTTGAACTCCGGGATCAGATCGATCAATTCCATATTGGCTTCCCAATAAGATCCAAGTGTTCCGACATCTTTCCAATAATCATTAAATTCATATGCAAACAGTCGCTTGCCGCCCTCATGACAATAAGGAATGATGTGCTTGCCAAAATCACAGTTGCACTGATCTTTCATGGCGATCAAAGAATCCCGTAAGACCGGCCAACTAAATATGTAGATACCCATAGATGCCAGATTGCTTCTCGGATGCTCCGGCTTTTCCTCAAACTCTGTGATCTGCTTATCCTCGTCCGTCAAGACAACACCAAAGCGGCTTGCCTCCTCCATAGGAACCGGTATGGCTGCGATCGTCACATCCGCATTCTTTTGCTTGTGGAAATCCAGCATAGCCTCATAATCCATCTTGTAAATATGATCGCCGGATAAGATCAGAACATATTCCGGATTGTAACGCTCCATGTATTTGAGGTTCTGGTAAATGGCATTTGCCGTTCCTGTGTACCATTCACTCGTATCGCTCCTCTCATATGGCGGCAGCACTGCCACGCCACCATTGTTACGATCCAGATCCCACGGAATACCGATACCGATATGTGAATTCAGCACCAACGGCTGGTACTGGGTCAAAACACCAACGGTATCAATCCCCGAATTGATACAATTACTCAGCGGAAAATCAATTATGCGGTACTTCCCCCCAAAGGACACCGCAGGTTTTGCCACGTCAGAAGTCAGCACTCCTAATCTGCTTCCTTGTCCACCTGCCAGAAGCATGGCAATCATCTCTTTGCGAATCATAGTCTGTCACCTCACGTCTTTCCTCATGTCTGTCAGCTCACTTTATAGCCTTCCCTAAACTACAGGTGTAATTTGTATATAAAGTATAGCATATTGACTATTTTTTCTGCAACAATATTCCTAAATTCTTGTAATTTTCTGAAATTTTTTGGATAATTTATACAATTACAGGAACATCATTCCATATATCTCTCCTAAAATATGTTGATCCTGTCAAAAAAATGATAGGTTGTTGCAAATTAAAGAGAGAAAGTTATAATATAAGAGCAATATAAATAAGAAATCAAAGAAAACGGACGGTCAAAATTATGTATACAATAGATTTTTCAAAACCAACTTCAGTACACTTTATCGGTATCGGCGGTATCAGCATGAGCGGACTTGCAGAGATCCTTTTAAAAGAGGGCTTTCGTGTATCCGGTTCTGACAGCAAGGAGTCTCCTCTAACTCAGCATCTGACAGAACTGGGCGCACAGATCGCTTATCCGCAGGCGGCTGCCAATATCCCGGACGATACCAAGATCATCGTCTACACGGCTGCCATCCATCCGGACAATCCGGAGTTTATCCGCGCCAAGGAATTAGACGTGCCTATGCTGACACGCGCGCAGTTACTCGGACAGATCATGGCTCACTATGCCCGCTCGATCGCGGTTGCCGGAACCCATGGCAAGACAACAACGACCTCTATGATCAGTCAGGTACTCCTGTGTGGACAGGAAGATCCTACGATCTCTGTCGGCGGTATCCTAAAGGCGATCGGCAGCAACATCCATGTTGGCAACTCTGACCTCTTTATCACAGAGGCATGCGAGTACACCAACAGTTACCACTCTTTCTTCCCGAAATACAGCATTATTTTAAATATAGAAGCAGAACATCTGGATTTCTTCAAAGATCTGGCAGATGTGCGTTCCTCTTTCCACAAGTTTGCAGGCAATACCAAGGCAGACGGTGCTTTGATCATCAACGGTGAGATCCCGGACTATCAGGAGATCACAGAAGGTCTTTCCTGCCAGGTCATCACCTTTGGCTTTACCGATGCCTGTGATTATTATCCAAAGGACATTACTTATAATGAACTGGGTTGTGCCACTTTTACACCGGTACACAAGGGCGAGGATCTTCCTCGCGTGGCCCTTTCCGTTCCGGGTCTGCACAATGTCGGCAATGCCCTTTCCTGCATCGCGCTTTGTCAGGATATGGATCTTCCTTGGGAGCAGATTGCAGAAGGACTGCATCGTTTCGGTGGTGCTGACCGTCGTTTCCAGTACAAAGGCAAATTCCATGGAGCGACCGTCATTGACGACTATGCACATCATCCGACAGAGATCCGCGCATCTTTGAGTGCAGCGCAGAACTATCCGCACGAGCGTATCATCTGCGTATTCCAGCCGCATACCTATACACGTACCAAGGCATTCTTATCTGATTTTGCAGATGCACTTTCCCTTGCAGATGTAGTCGTACTGGCTGATATCTATGCTGCAAGAGAGCAGGACATTTACGGCGTAAGTTCCAAGGATATCCTGCGCCTGCTGGAAGAAAAACAGGTAGAAGCCTATTACTTCCCTTCTTTTGCGGAGATCGAGGACTTTTTAAGAGAAAAATGTATGAACGGCGATTTGTTGATAACTATGGGTGCCGGAAACGTTGTAAATATTGGAGAAGACCTCTTAAAATAAGAGTTATCCACATAATCCACAATTTTTGTGGGTAAGTTATCCCCACAGAATTGTGGATTATTTATGCCCTTAAGCCCGCTCTTTTTTGTACTTATCCACAAAAGTCAAGTTCCCGCCAACCCTTGATTTTACTGGATTTGTGGATTACTTTTTTCTTCTCAACCCATATTTTATATGCTATAATTCTGATTGCTAATGAAGAGAGGTTATGATATGACAGACATACAGATACATGTTGCCACAAGTCATCAATCCACTTGTGTGTCAAATACATTTATAGATTGTTTTATGCCGGATGCCAGCGGCGAGTTCGTAAAGATCTATCTTTACCTGCTTCGGGTACTTTCCTCAGGTGACAGACACTTTAATCCTTCTGCCATGGCGGACAAGTTCCACTACACGGAAAATGACATCCGCCGCGGACTTTCCTATTGGGAACAGATGCATTTATTGCAATTAGAATACAACGATGCCAATCAACTGACAGGCATCTGTCTTTTAGAACCGGGACAGGATGAGCATAAGGCTTCTGCGCCTACAGAGTCCTCTGCCACCATCAAGATGATGCTGCTTCCTTCTGACAGACAGGACAAGTCTGCGGCAGACCTAAATGTGCATCAGCCTAAGACAGAGGAAAAGGCTTTGCAGATCCCACCGGACGAGCCACGCCACTATTCGCCACGTCAGATCGCCGCTTTCAAAAAGCAGGATGATGTTGCCGAACTCCTCTATATCTCAGAGCGTTATGTCGGACATCCGCTCAACCTGACCGAAGTAGAAAAAATCCTCTTTTGGGCAGAAGAATTGCATTTTCCGGTTGATATGATCGAGTATCTTGTGGAATGCTGTGTAGAGAAGGGACATCCAAACTTCCATTATATGAACAAGGTTGCCCTGAATTGGAAGGAAAGTGGGATCTCCTCTTTGCAGGAAGCCAAGGATTCCACCAATATCCATTCACAGTCTTACTATGCGATCATGAAAGCTTTTGGTATTTCCGGTCGTAATCTGACCGAGCGCGAGACTGCTTTTATCAACAAATGGACAAGTTCTTACGGCTTTTCGCTGGATATCATCCGCGAAGCCTGTGAGCGCACGATCCGCAACACCGGCAAAGTCAATTTTGAATACGCCGACTCCATTCTGGGCAGTTGGAGCAAAAAGGGCATCCGCCAGTTGGATGACATCGCCCGCTTAGACGAGGCATTCGCTTCCGCCAAGCAGGCAAAGGTGGCTTCCGCTCCGGTCGCACGCACCAAGACCAACCGCTTCCACAATTTTGAACAGCGTCAATATGATGACGACTATTACGAAGCATTAGAACAACAATTACTGCGAAAGTAGAAGGATGGATCCATGGCACTGACCAATGCACAATATGACTCGCTCATGCGGGAATACAACAATAAACAAATGCGCAATCACCAGATCGTGATACAGCGTGAAGAAGAACTCTACCGGGCAGTTCCGGAATTGTCCCGATTGGATGATGAGGTCAGCCGCTTATCGGTTGAGAGCATAGACAGGCTTTTAAATGGCGATGCTGCCGGCTCTGCCGCCCTCAAGGAGAAGTTAGGCGATATCCGCAAGCAGCGTGAAACTCTTATCCAAGAGCATGGATATCCTCTGGATTATCTGACACCGCCATATGATTGTCCGCTTTGTCAGGATACCGGCTTTGTGGATGGCAAACGCTGTCGCTGTTTTGTGCAGGCATCCATTGATCTGGTCTACTCCCAGTCTCATTTAGACGACATTTTAGACCAGGAGAACTTCGACGTTTTCTCTTTCGACTACTACTCCAAAGACATCGTAGATGCCAAGTCCGGGCGGTCTTCTTTGGATTTTGCTAAGGATGCTTATGAAACAGCACAAAATTTTGTGCAGAATTTTTCTACAGAAGGTGGTAGTCTACTTCTGTATGGCGATACGGGGACAGGCAAGACCTTTCTTTCCAACTGTATCGCTAAGTCTCTGTTAGATCAGGGACATTCTGTGATTTATTTTACAGCCTTCCAGTTTTTCGATATCTTTGAAAAAGATGTCTTCCAGAAAGATGAAGACGCAATGGAGGCTCATGAGCAAATATTCCAATGTGACTTGCTGATCATTGACGATCTGGGTACGGAATTTTCCAATTCCTTTACGACATCCCAGTTATTCCTATGTTTAAATGAGAGACTATTGCGTGGCAAATCCACTGTGATCTCCACCAATCTTTCCATGAAACAACTGCGTGAGATCTACTCAGAACGTACATCTTCCCGCATTTTCAGCAATTATCAACCTTGTAAACTTTTTGGTGACGATATTCGCATCAAGAAAAAATTATCCAATAAATCATAACAAACAAAGGAGTAAAAGATTCATGCCAAACGAAGAAATCTGCTTAAAAGAAAGCACACCTGTAGGTACTTTGGGTATCATCCCACTGGAGAGTTGTAAGGAACTCGGTGCCAAAGTCAACAATTACCTGGTGAATTGGAGACAGGATCGCGATGCTGAGCATTACGATCACATCACACTTGCCGGATACAAGAGTGATTCTTACATTGTAAAGGCTGCTGTTCCGAGATTCGGTTCCGGCGAGGCCAAGGGTTCCATCTTACAGTCTGTCCGTGGACTGGACATCTTTTTGATCGTTGATGTAACCAACTACAGCCTGACCTATTCTCTCTGTGGTCAGACCAATCACATGTCACCGGATGATCACTATTCTGACTTAAAGCGTATCATCGCTGCTATCGAAGGTAAGGCAAAGAGAATTACCGTTATCATGCCATTCCTCTATGAGAGTCGTCAGCATAAGCGTTCTTCCCGTGAGTCCCTCGACTGTGCTATCGCATTGCAGGAACTGATCAACATGGGTGTTGACAATATCATTACCTTTGATGCACATGATCCTCGTGTGCAGAACGCTATCCCGCTTCATGGATTTGAGACAGTACAGCCTGCATACCAGTTTATCAAGAACATCTTAAAGAACGTCAAGGATATCCAGATCGACAACGACCACCTAATGATCATCAGCCCGGATGAAGGTGGTACCAACCGTGCCGTTTACATGGCTGGCGTGCTTGGTGTAGATATGGGCATGTTCTACAAGAGACGTGATTACAGCATGATCGTAGACGGACGTAACCCAATCGTTGCTCATGAATTCCTGGGATCTTCCGTAGAAGGAAAGGACGTCATCATCGTTGATGATATGATCTCTTCCGGCGAGAGTATGATCGATGTAGCAACCGAATTAAAGAAGCGTAAAGCAAAGAGAATCTTCGTTGTGGCAACCTTTGGTCTTTTCACCAATGGTCTGGAGAAATTCGATGAAGCCGTAGAAAAAGGCATCATCTATCGTGTTGTAACTACAAACCTGACCTATCAGACACCGGAACTTTTGAGCCGTCCTTACTATATCAACTGCGATATGAGCAAGTACATCGCTTATATCATTGATACTTTGAACCATGACTGCTCTATCTCCGGATTGTTAGATCCATACGAGCGTATCCACAAGGTCGTAAACAAATACAACAATGGCGAACTGTAAGATTCGTCCTTATAAGGCAAATAAAGAGGGCATCCCGGATATGGGATGCCTTCTTTTTGTCTGCATTTATATTCTTTAATTCTGTGAAGATTCATCGTCTGCTTCCAGATCATCCTCATCCGGCTGCTCTGCGCTTCCCGGCGTATCGGATACATAATTCGGATCTACGACCGTGAACTCATTGGATTCACGGAAGATTGTATTGCTGGATCCTACCTGGCATACCGTGATGGTATCGCCATTTTGTACCGCAGATGCCTTGATCGTCAGGCACTGCCCACTCTCGTAATTGGTCGTAACCTTTTCTCCATTGACATAGACTTTACTCCACTTGGTAAAGTTGGAACCATAAATGTGCAACTTGCCGTCAAAGAAGTATGCACGGTCGATCACAACATCAGATACACCCATTTCCAGATCGGTGGCAGGATATTTATCCTCGCCGTTATAAGCGTAGCGCTTTCCGTATAAGATATCATACTGCAGGGCTTCCAGATCTGTCATATATTCCGGTGTTCCGGCTCTGACACCTGCTGCTATCTTGCTCTGATGATAATTGGTCATGGTACCTTCATGGATACCCAGACGATTGAGATATTCAGAAACCAACTGATAAGAAGTCAGATCCTGATCCTCTTTTGACATGCCAAAGTTGTTCCAGGTGAAATATTTGGTCTGGAAAAGATCTCCGGTAGCCACTTCGCTCTCAGTCAATCCCATGGTCGGCAGATGATCGCCAAACATGATGACCAATGTATCTTCATCACGTTTACTCAGTTCCTCGATATAGGACTGGATAAATTCATCTACGTTGTGAATCTGGTTGATGTAATATTCCCAAGCATAGGTCTGTTCCTGGGTTTTACCCTCGCAGGTAACACCAATGGCAGGATTTTCAATGACCTTGTAGGTCGGATAATCACCATGTGCCTCTACGGTAATGGTATAGACGAAATCCGGTCCCTCGGTAGAGTCCATTGCCTCTGTGGTGGCAGGTGTTAAGATATCATCGGTCGGCCAGGAGCCCAGCGGTGTATAATCGGTAATATCCAACATTTCCTTACTCTGGAAAGTGTCAAAGCCCATCATGGAAAAGGCATTGGCACGGCTGTAGAAATTACCACCGTTATTGTGTACGACATGGCTGCTGTAACCAAGGTTGCGCAGATCGCCTGCAAAACTTTCACAGTCTGTCTTCTTTAAGATCGTCTTTTGCGGATATTCACCAGGTCCAAAGAAGCGGCAGGACATACCGGTCAGAACTTCAAACTCGGAATTGCAGGTGCCGGCACCGACAACTGGCACTGTCAGATGCCCGGTCGAGAAATTCTGTTCCAGATAATGCACATATGGGATCGGGTCCTCGGAAGTCTCGATAAAGTTTGCCTCACTGACATCAAAGAAAGACTCCAGAAGGATAACGACGATATTCGGTCGGTCTTCTTCCTTGATCGTGGATGCGCCCTGCTTGGTCTCGTCTACGATCGCAGAAATGGACTCCTGATCATAATTCTTAGGCTCGGACATACCACGATTAAAGATACTGGTAGAAAATCCATACAGATATCCATAATCCAGATAGCCCTGTGCTAAGTTACCAAAATAACAGGAAAGTACGCCCTGGCCCTGCAAAGTAGAAGTCGTCACCGGAACACTGGCAAAACATCCCACGATAAAGAGCAATTTGACCCAATACGGAAAACGCGGCTTTAACTTTTTGCCTTTGATAAAGATGCGAACCATCCAAAGTGTATATAATAAAAGTGCTACTACCGAAATGGCTGCCTGCTGCGAGGTAAAATAATTGGTATTCTGCATGGTAAGCAGATCACCGATCATGGAAATATCCGTAAATCCAAATGGTGTTACACGGTTGAGCAGGATAATGCAGTTGGTGATACCCAGTGCAACAAATACGGCACTGATACACATACGCATAAAGGTCTGTCTGCTGATAAGGTAACATAGAGAATAACACACAAAGATCAGATAGGAGTTATACAGATAGGCTCCGGTATGATTGGTGACAAATCCCCACGCTTCTATAAAAGAGTGACGAGACAACCATTCCATGACAAAACACATGATCAAAGATAATGGGATGTGCTCGATCAGAGAATAGCGGTTCAACCAATCGTTTATCTTTTGCAACCGCTCGTTTTCACGGATCTTTTGTACGAATTTCGGTGTCGGTATCCTGGACTTGACTGCCGACCACTTATTGCCAAGAGATTTAAAGAAACCTCCGATTTTTGAAAATACTGCTTTCATATTGCCTCCAAACAAAAATACTCTTTTGCGTCACATCTTTTAAGTATAGTTAAAAATGTGACAAAAATGTGAAAGTCCAAAATCGAACAAGACACATTTCGCAAAGAGTGATAAAATTATAGCATGTTGGCTTGTCATTTGCAAGGAAGCCAGCGAAACTAGAACATTGGCCCCCGGGTCATAGAGCATAAAATAGGGATAAGGAATTATGAAATTAAATTTTAGAGAAAAAGGTATACCAAAATGGATTCGTCATAGATTGTTGGTATTATTTCTTATATTTACAGGAGCACTGATCGTTTTCCAGATCCTCCTGAATTTGGGCGAGGAAGAAAAAAAGGTCACGATGGCAGAAGCTACACTTCCTCTTGTTGGTGTGCAGACTTACGATCACACCATGGGGGAACTGCATGGCTACCGTACCCAGATGGACGCCTGCTATATGCGTGATGCCCTGATTCCGCTTGACTCCAAGCGAAAAATGGATCTGACCATCAACACCTATGGCTATGATGTGGACAGCGTCTCCTATGAAGTGCGCAGTCTGGATACCCAGCGCAAGATCGCAGACACCAAGGTTTCCGATTGGAACAAGGATGGCAATACCTGGACCAAATCTTTACAGATTGAAAATCTGGTGGATGAGGGGCAGGAATACCTCTTTATCCTAAAATTACACTGTAAGAGTGATGATCTTTACTATTATACCCGTATCACGCTGCCTGAGGAGACCTACGCCAAGAAGTGTCTGGAATTTACCGATAGTTTCCATAACGTGTCCATGAGCGACCAATACGAACTCCTGGCATCTTATATAGAGCCAGCAGACTATACAGACAAAAACGATCTGGGTAACGTCAATATCAATTCTTCCATCGATCAGATCGGCTGGCGTGGATTTGCAGGCAAACAGGTGGGCGATCCGCTGGTATCCTTTACCGACATCAACGACACCTACGCTTCCCTTGTCTATACCTACCAGATGGCTGAGGAGGCTGACGGCGCGACCAATTATTATAATGTAGAAGAATATTATAAAGTCCGCTATACCGACCAGCAGATCTACCTGCTGGATTATCAGCGCAGCATGGAGCAGATCATCGATACGGCATCTGTGAACGTGAGCGGCAATATCTTATCGGTCGGCGTGACCAGTGATACTACCGGGTACCTGTCCAATGAGACCGGCACGATCGTTAGTTTTGTGCAGTCCGGTCAACTCTTTGAATACAACCAGAACAAGCAGACCTTTACCAAAGTCTATGGCTTTATTGATGATCCGACAGATGCCAGACAAAGTTACGGACAACACAATATCCGCATCTTAAATATTGATGAGACCGGAAATATGGACTTTGTTGTTTACGGCTATATGAACCGCGGTCAACACGAAGGCGAAAGCGGCATTGATCTCTACCATTATGACAGCATCAAGCAGGAAGCCATTGAACAGGTATTTATTGCGACCACACATTCTTATCAGATCTTAAACGCAGATTTCAGTGATCTGCTTTACGAAAATGCTGATGGTGACTTTTATATCATGATGGGCGGCACCCTTGCCAAAGTCGGTCTGGATGACCTGTCCACCAAGGAACTGATCACAAACCTGAAATCCGACCAGTATGCCGTGTCTTCCTCCGGCCGTTATGTAGCATGGATGACAGAAGATGATGTAGCAGACCAGATCTCCATCATGGATCTGGAAACAGAAAAAGTACGCACGATCGATGCTGCCAAGGGAACCAAGATCAAGCCACTGGCATTTATGACAGAAGACTTTGTATACGGGATTGCAAACGAAAGCGATATTTCAACAGATGCAGCCGGAAGTGCCGTCTATCCAATGGCAAAAGTCGAGATCATCGATACGTCCAGTGACAATTTCACACAGTTAAAAGAATATGCCAAGGACGGTATCTATGTGACCGGTGCGACCAAGTCCTCCTATACCCTTTATCTGGATCGCGTAACAAAACAGGATGGCACATATGTGACAACCACCCAGGATACTATAAAAGATACTGCAGGCGAGCAGAATAAGACGGTATCCCTGGTAAAGACTGCCAGCGATACGCAGGGGCTGGCTACAACCTATGTCATGGCAGATCTGGAAGATGGACAGTCTATCCATAGTCTGGCAGCCGGGGATGCAAGCCTGGCGACCATCAACGACACCAAGAGCATTTCTATTTCTACGACCGAGGAACAGGAAACCTACTTTGTGTATGTCGGCAACCGTGTTACTCTGACAACGCAGAACCTGAACAAAGCCATTATGGCTGCAGATGCGGATATGGGACTGGTCGTTGACAACCAGCAGCGCTATATCTGGAACCGTGGCAAGAAATCCTACGTCAACGCTTTCAACGACATTGAAGCCAGCGCATCCGACCGAAAGGCAAGCACATCCGCCGGCTGTATCAGCGCCATCCTGCAAAGCGAAGGCATCAGCGGCGAAGTACACGCTCTTTTAGACCGAGGCGAAACACCAATGTCCGTATTGCAGACTTCCCTCAAGGATAAACTGGTCTTAGACCTGACCGGATGTACCTTGAGCCAAGCATTGTATTATGTCAGTCAGGGAACGCCGGTCTATGCGAGAACCGGGGATGACGCCGCCCTGCTGATCATTGGCTATGATGCCGCCAATATCATCGTTTATCATTCCGATACCGATCAATACACCAAGATGTCGACAGACAATGCATCTCAGGTCTTTGAAAGCGCAGGAAATGTATTTATTAGTTATGTAGATTAAAAGAGAAGGTTTGGCAAATAAAAACTTTGTCAAACCTTCTTTGTATTTTATATATATTTACGATCGATATTGATTGCTATAAAGTACTCTTTGCCGATTTGCTCCGAGACTCTCTTTTGCAGTTGCACTGTGATCTCATGTTCTGTCATCTTGACCTGATAAGGCACGACCACATCAAAGACCAGATTCGTATGCGTATGTCCGAAAACAACTCGAAAATCGTGAATAGAAGCCTTTTCATTCCAGTCCTCCACGATCTTTTTTACCGACTCGCGTAACTGATCCAAACGAGGATCATCGGTCACTACCGGATCCATATGGATAACTGCCTCGCAATGCAATTCTTCTTTCAAAATGTGTTCTGTCCGATCGATCACATCATGCGAGATCATAACATCTACGCTTGCCGGAACTTCTGCATGTAGAGAGATCATAAGGCGTCCCGGTCCATAATCATGTACCACAAGGTCATGCACACCTATGATTCCATCTTGCGCCATTACAATCTCCTCTATGCGATCAACAAAGCCTGCTTCCGGCGCCTGCCCTAAAAGTGGGTCTACGGTCTCCTTCCCGGCAGATAAACCTGCCCAGATAACGATCAGGGCAACAATCAAGCCGCAATAACCATCAATATGTAAGGAACTGAATTCACAAAAGATCGTAGATACCAGGACAATAAAAGTTGCCAGAGTATCACTCATACTGTCAGTTGCCGTTGCTCTCATGGCAGCAGAATCCAATTTATCTGCCAAGGATCGATTATAATACGCCATATAGAGTTTTACAGCAATGGACACAAGCAGGATAATGATCACCAGCGGTGAAAAATCCATGTCTTGTGGATGGATAATCTTCTCTACAGAATCCCTCAAAAGTTCAAAGCCCATGATCACAATAATGGCTGATACCAATAGGCCTGACAGATATTCGAGTCTGCCATGTCCAAAAGGATGTTCGGGATCCGGATCCGCAGACGATAATTTAAAGCCAAGCAGGGTGATCACGGAAGACCCGGCATCAGATAAGTTATTAAAGGCATCTGCTGTGATCGCAATCGAATGGCTCATCAATCCTGCAAAAAATTTAATCCCAAAGAGCATGGCATTGAGCAGGATACCTACACAGCCACTCAGTATGCCATAACGTTCCCGCACATTTATATCTTCGTAGTTTTTATAATCTTTGATAAACATCTTTGCCAATAGTCTGACCATATATTTTCCTCTTTTCTATAGGATATGCCTGTTTATCCATCCTGCATCTCCTATTGCGTCGGTTGACTTTCTAATGAACTACTGCTATACTAACAAACGACAAAAAACAAATCAATACAAAATCTATGCTAGGGGTGCCTTTTGGGGCTGAGAGATGTCTTGACATCGACCCTTATTACTTGAACCGGGTAATACCGGCGTAAGGAAGCTTAGTTCCTGACTGATCTCCTAGCATGTACAAATGAAGGGAGATTTTTTTATGAGTTTTTTTGTAACAGCAAACGCAGATGGTGCTTATGATCTCACCACTGCCGGCTACACCGCGCTGATCTTAGTATTCATTGCACTTCTTCTCGCAGGTGCTGCTGTCTTTGGCACCAAGAAGAAGATGAGCACCAAGCAGTTGGTATTTTCCGCTATGGCGATTGCACTTGCTGTAGTTACCTCTATGATCAAATTATTTGACCTGCCTATGGGCGGCTCTGTCACACTCTTTTCCATGCTCTTTATCGTCCTGATCGGTTACTGGTATGGATTTGGCGGCGGTCTTACAGCAGCCCTGGCTTACGGCGTATTACAACTTCTGATCGATCCGTATATCCTGAGTTTCCCACAGATGCTGGTTGATTACATCTTAGCATTTGGTGCTCTTGGTCTTGCAGGTCTTTTCCACAATTCCAAGCACGGGCTCATCAAGGGTTATATCGTCGCCGTATTAGGACGTTACTTCTTCGCTTTCCTGTCCGGCTGGATCTTCTTTGGCATGTATGCACCGGATACCTTCCCAAATGCCGTTGTTTACTCACTGGTTTACAATGGTTCTTATCTGGGAGCAGAGGCAATCATCACTTTGATCGTGATCGCTATCCCACCGGTTGCAAAGGCATTGGAAACCGTGAAAAAACAAGCCATTTCTTAATATGTTTTCTATAAAGACTCTGAAAAAAGAACTTCCCACAATATGGGAAGTTCTTTTGCTTGTGTTCTATTCTCTTAAAAGGCTGCAAAATATAAAATGCTGATATCAAATGCCAAAATACCATAATAATAAGTTGCCAGATTTAAATAGTGGATCTTGCCACGATTTTCCGGCTTACGGAACTTGTAAAAGTACAAAAAGATGATCGTAAAATCGGAGATAAAAAAGGCGATACCTCCAAAGCCGATCCAGCCGGAAGCAAGTCCCGGGCAGAGTGCCATATATTGTGTGCTCTTGGATAGCATGAGCGACAGAAAGACGCAATATATCGCTGCCGGAATCGCCAGTCTTCCCATGTGCAGATGCATCAGACGCTTCACAAAGAAGAAGGCTGCCAGCGATACGACCGGCAGGAAGATGTTCCACCATGTGAGCCTTGCATCTATACGGAAGAAGCAGATCAAAAATCCCATATGTGCCAGAAGAAAGACAATCATGCCTGCTAGCATATGCTTGCGCCTGCTCCTGATCTGGTATAGCCCCATAAAGAGATCTCCGACCGCACACAGAACCAATGGCACCAGCATCATATAAAAATACTGCATATGGTCGCTGACAAAGGCAAACATGACTGCGATCACAACAAAGGATACACTACACAACATCTTGACCGGTACATAGTATTTCTGCTTGTAGCGCGGCAAAGCCGCTACCAAAAGCCCGGCAAATTCCAGCGTATAGATTATTGTCACAATCCCTTGTGCCATCATTCTTGTAAACATGTTTATGATCTATCCTTATGATTCTGGCTTAAATATTTCATCTTGTTGAAACGGCTGTATAGAATAACCCCAATACCACCGGCAAAGATTGCAATGCAAAGGAAGTATCTCGGATCAATACCATCTGCGGTCGTTGGTGTCGCATCTTTTGTATGGGATGCAGTGCCCCCGTTTGTCGCGCTCTTGATCACTCTGCCGTCTGCGGTTGTCACAGAACCGTCTGCGTGGGTAATGGATCCGTCCGGGTTCACAACATCGCCGTCGGAAGTACCATTATTGCTGCCGTTGTCTCCATTATTGGCACCATCGTTGTTGCCATTATTATCGCCGTTGGTGTTACCACCGCTATTATTGTTATTATTATCGTCATTATTGTCATCGTTGTTATCATCATCCTGGTTATCTCCCAAGACAACAAAGACAATATTGTTATCCTTAGCATACTTTTCTGCTGCGGAACCGGAAACACCATAAATAGTAGATGGTGTCCACGAACTCTGCGCCGCGATCGATGTCACGGATGCAGGGATGGTGATAGTCTCAACACCACTGTCAGTAAAAGCATTGGCTTCGATCGTGGTCACACTATTTGGAAGGGACACGGTAGAAATACCGGTGCAGTCCTGAAGCGCGCCTGTGCCGATCGTTGTCGTGCCTGCTGCTATTGCCAAAGAAGTCTTGCCTTCCGGAACTAACAAAAGGCGGGTCTTTGACGCATTGTATAAACATCCATCCGAAGATGCATAAGCACCATTGCCGGATGCCACTGAGATATTGGAAAGATTGCCGCATCCGCTGAAAGCATCCGTAGAAATACTGCTGACACTTGCCGGAATGCTGACAGAACTAAGCGATGCACATCCGTAAAAAGCATTGCTGCCGATCGAGGTTGCACTATCCGGGATCGTAACAGATCCAAGGGATAAACACTCACGGAAGGTCTCTTCCGGGATCCCATTCAAAGAAGAACTGAGGGATACTGACGCAAGAGAAGTACATCCGCTAAATACACCTGTTCCCATACTGGTCACCGAACTCGGCATAACAACCGATGTAATGTCTTTTGATGCAAAGACTCCGGCATTGATTGTAGTCACACCATCCGGGATCGTAACGGCTCCGCCATTTCCTGTGTAATCTTCCAGAACTGTGCCATCATCACTCAGCACCAATCCGGATTCTGTCGCCTGGCTTGCATCTGAACTCTGACTGACGATCACCCAAACGGATAAGATCACAGACAGTGCGATCAGAAACCATCCAATTTTTGTACCTCTTTTCATTCTCTTATCTCCGTATAACTCTATTTCGAAATAAAAATCTACAACATCTAGTATATTATACACCTATTGTACTTGTTTGGCTACTACAAATAATCGTCCATCCTCGGTATAACTGTTACAGGTCGACAAGGTCAAAAGTTTATCCTGTAGTGTCAGACCATCCGCATTTCCATATACGGCAAGGGAATCTACATTTTGGATAAAATCTTCCAGATCCTGTGCGGAAGTCGAGGTGATGAAATCATAATAACGGTAAGCATCTTCATCCTGGTATTGGACTTTGGACAGCCCTACCGCAACGATCTCATAGGTTCTTTTCTCGTAGATGGTATTAAAATTGATGTATTTATGAGCATCCAGATAACCCTCTTGCAGATAATTTTTCAGCCCACCAAACATCATCCCGCTTTTCATGTTATGCCCATAGATAATGGTATTGATTGTCGGTTTTAAGATACTGCACCGCTCGTCCATGAAAATACTGCCGTTGGAGTTGGTCGCCTGGTCAAATCCATGGGTCAGATAGTAGGTGTTATCCTTCTGTACGACCGGATAATTGATCTCGGTATCGTCAATGGAGAGCCAGCCTACCATTTCCGGGTTCTGCTGTAAGAGTTCCGCATATTCTGGCAAAACACTTAAATTCTGCGTCTGCTCTTCCTGATCGGATGACGTATCTCCATTTTCTATAGAAGTATCTTCCTTCTTGGCATCGTCATTTTTGGAAGCATTATCCTGACTCTTTGGTGTTTCCACCTGATCTGCCAGTTTCTGCATCTGCCTTGTCGTCACAATGTCCCGGATCTCAGCAATTCCAAACACAGCAAAAGAGACAAGTGCCAAGATAATAAATGCAACACCAAGTATCTTCTGGTATTTTACCTTGCCCTCTGCCTCTTCTACAACGGCTTTGTCCTCCAACAGATCTACGGACTTATCCGCAACGATATCTGCCAGATGCGCAAAAAACTGATCGCCGATCGGTGACTTGAATACGATCTTGCCGCTTCGAATGTCATTGTAAAGACGCACTGCCACCTCGGGATCCTGTATATTTAATTCTTTGTTGATACATTCGATCTTGCGAACATCTTCCTGACCATCACGATATTCGTGAAAGGTCTGGAAGGTGTATTCGCCGATCTTATATTTTCCTTGTTCCTGCATGAAATATTCCTACTTTATAGTGATCGCTATTGTCTTTGAGTAATCTCCATAAACATAAGAACCATCCACCGGCTTGTATGCACGTACCTTGTAATAGTAAGTCTTGTTGCTGCCTACCTTGGTATCGGTATAGGCACCCTTGCCATTTGGTACAACGGCGATCTTCTTGTAAGTACCGTCTGCACTTGAACTACGATAGATCTCATAACCTGCTACCGTGTTGCTGCGGTTCCATGTAAGCGTCGCACTTCTCTTTGCCGTTGATGTGCCGACAAGATCATTGGTAGACGCCACCTTGGTATAAGCCGTTACCGACTGCATTTCGCCATAGGTCGTATTTCCACCTGCGGTCACATAAGATCTCACATGGAAGGTATAGGTCGTTGAGTTCTTCAAGCCATTTGCCACAAAGGATGTAGCCGATGTTGAGCCGTACTTGGTACGGTTGTCCTCACTGTAGATCTCATAACCGGTAGCCTTTCCGTTTTTCAGCCATGAGATCTGAATACCTGTCTCACTGGCTGCCTGAGCCTTTAATCCTACCATGACCGGGGCGATGATATTGAATTTCAATACGCTGGTTCCTGTGTAGTTGCCAAGTCCCTGTACGGTTGCTGTAGCAACGCCAGGATTTACATTGTTGTTGTAAGTAACACTGTATTCTTTTCCCTGGATCAACTCTTTACCATCATACAACAAGGTTGCTTTTGGTTCAATGGCTTTTCCGGTGTAGGTATTCTTGTTCAACTGAATGATATTGCATGCGTTGATATTCTTTGGAATGATCTCATAAGTTGCCTGTAAGACTTCTTTATTGCCGGCAAGTTCTACCGGAATAAAGGCTGTGATCGTTCCGACCGCAATGCAATCATCATTTGTAACATCCGCAATATCGGTCGTCTCCGCCTCTTCTGCACTCATACGTCCATAGACGATCTGGTCTGCATCATAAGCCACCTGGTTGCCGCTCGGATCCTCGATGACAAAGTCCGGTCGGATCGCTTTTCCGGTGTAGGTGTACTGGTTTGCATAACCTTTGACACGAAGCAGTGACATATCTGCGCTGATGGTGTAAGCACATCTTGCACTATCACTATAGTAAGATACCAGCGGTGTGATAATGACATAACCGCCTGTCGTGTAATTGTCATCAGAATAGTAGTCTACCTTGTAATCTACATCCTGCTCCAATACGTTGCCGCCACATTCTACGGTAACCGGTGGCTCTACTGCCTTTCCGGTGTAAAACTGTGGTTCAATGGTGACAATGGCATCTTTTAAGGATGCTACAATGTCAAATTCCTCGGTCACCTGACCTGTGTAATTGCCCTTTGCTACGGCTGTTACCGTCGCATGACCAGCCTTGGTATTATCTGTCAGTTCCAGATCATAATCGACGCCTGCCACCAAGGTCCATACCGGATCCACACCATTGTCATAGATCACGGATACGTCCGGTGTGATAGCACTTCCGGTGTAGGTAACGCGTTTATCATTTAATACCAGTTTAAAGTCTGAAATATCTTTTGCCCCAATGATGAATGCCTGGCTCTTGGTCTCAGATCCCAATGCATAGTTGCCTTTCAGAGAAACCACCACAAATGCCGGACTGTTAATATTTCCGATATTCTCATTGTTGACATAAGTAATACTATAGTTGACCGGATCAATCTCTGTCTTTGTGGAGATCGCGGTATCATATACCTTTACGCCCGGTGTGATGGCACTACCGGTGTAAGTCGTCACATAATTGCCATCCTCGTCCTGTGGCAGGTCTAATACCACATTGATCTCGGATGCCTTTGCGACCTTTTGGTTGATGCGGTAATAAGTAAACGGCTTGCCATAGTAATTGCCAATTCCCTTGACCGCCAAGGTCTTTGTACCGGCATTGACACTATCCTCAATGTCGATCATTTCATAATCGGCACCTTCCTGTAATAAAGTGCCGTCTGAAAGATAGACTGCATAGGTCGGTACATGAGACTTACCGTCATAGGTAAATTCCTGCTGATCCTGTGCAATACGCACCTGTGCATCTGCGAGTGATCTACCGATATTGAAAGTCGCCGTTCTGCTGTCTGTGTAGTTGCCCTTACCGGTGATCGTTACCGTCGGCGCTGCGTCTGTATCATCCTTAGATGCGGAATTGATGTTATTCTTGAAGGTCAGGTCATAGTCTGTACCCTTGGTCAACTCCACGCCCCTTGTCGTATCCGTCACAACTACTGCCGGTTCTACCGCAGAACCACTGTAGTCCATATCCGGTACCGTCACGGTAATATCATCTTCTGTGATCGGCTTCGGTTCTACCGTAAAGGTAGGATTTAAAGAGCCATAGAAGTTATCTTTTCCAACGATCGAAATATTGTACTTTCCGGCATCGCGGATACCATTTCCATAGGAGATCGTGTAATCGGTACCTTCCTGTAAGATATAGGTCGTACCATCACCAACCGGACAAGAAACTTCAATTTCCGGTGTGATCACGCTTCCGGTATAGACTGCTGATGTCTTATCCAGTTTGACGGTTCCGCCGGCAAGATTTACCTTGGTAACTTCAAACTGTGCACTTCTGGATCCTGTGTAATTGCCAATTCCTGTAAATATAACAGATGCTTTGCTGTCAACAGAAACCTGCTCATTGTTGGAAAGTGTATAAGTGTAATCCACGCCTTCCTGCAAGGTATGTCCGTTATAAGTCAGGCTCATCTGCGGAACTACCGGATGTCCCCCGGCATAACCGGTGTCTGAAACCTTGACATTAATGTCACTTGCAGAAAGATCTTTCTGTGTGATCGTAAAGTATTTTGTCACGGCACCATAATAACTTCCTGCACCACTGATGGTCACAGATGCGGTTCCTACATTGAGGTTCTCTGCATAACTTACATTATAGTCCTTGGTCAGTGTCAGTGTCTTGCCACCATAGGTCACAACTACATTGGGCTGGATGTAATCTCCGGTGTAAGTCGTAGTCAGACCGGACAACTGACCGTCTAAGGTAATGTTCATGCCCGGATCTGCCAGATTGATACCCTTGATCTCGAAGTTTACAACCTGATTGCCGATAGATGCGCCATCTATGCTATTGATAACCACGGATGCTGTACCCGCGTCGATATTATTGGTATAGGTAAGACTATAGTCAACGCCTTCCTGCAAGACTTTTCCTGCACATGTTACCTGTGGTATCGGCTTGACCTCGCTGCCGGTATAAGAATAGGTATCATTCAAACCGGTAACCGTCGCCTTGGACAGATTATAATAAATATTAAAACGTGCTGTCTTGGAGCCGGTATAGTAAGTATCTGTACCGGAAACCTGGCGGATCACAATACTACCACTATTCGTACCAACATCTACATTGTTGCCGTACTCTATGGTATAATCTTCGCCCTCTTCCAATACCTGTGAACCAAACTGGACGATCGGTGTCGGCTTGATCTGCTTTCCGGTATAGTCATACTGATCATTGACATTGATCACTTCCACATTTTTCAGATCTCCAACAACCCTGATCGGGATCGTCTGACTTCCGATGCAGTAGTTCTTTCCGACAAAGATCAGTTGTCCCTCACCCGGTCTGTCACAGTTATACTGCTGGATCTCATAATTGGAAGAATCCAGATACATGGTATTCATATTTCCCGAACTGTCTACATTAGACTGGTTCTGATAAGTAATGCTGATACCGGCATCGGAGAACTGTAAGGTTCCGTTTGCCTGTAAACTATAGGTGGTCTGATATCCGCCAATGGTAAACTGACTGGTATTGCTCAAATTACCAATGATATTAAATCGCGCCGTCAGGGTTCCGCTGTAAGCACCTATTCCTTCAATCGCAATGGTCGCTCTACCCGGATTGACATTGTTACTATAAGTCAATGTATAATCTGTATTTTCTTTTAATACCACATCCCCATACATAAGGGAAAGGCTTGGCATGATCTTATCTCCGGTATACATCTGATCCGGGATCGCCTCTACTGTCACATTATCAGAAATACTCTTGGTAACAATAGAGAACTTCAAGTTGATCGTTCCGCTGTAGTTACCAATACCCACAATCATAACGGTAGGTGCATCTGCATCGCTCTTATCTGCAATGTTGATATTGTTCTTGTAGCCCTGTACCTTGTAATCCACATCCTGTTTCAAGACAGTTCCTGCGGTATTTGTGATTGTAATGCCACTGATATCCGGCTTGATCTCTTTTCCGGTGTATGTATAATCCGGCAGGGTGGTTGCGGACGGTGTACATGCGCTCAGGTCACTTGCCACGATCGTATAGGTCTGGCTCAGGGTTCCGCTGTAATGTCCGATACCCTTTGCCTGTACGGTATATGTACCAACATTTGGTCCTACCTCCGTCGCCGTGAACTGATAATCGGTCCCCTCAACCAACTGAATGGTCTTGCCGGATGCATTGTAGGTCACCTGGATCTGTGGTGTGATCTTATTTCCATCATAGACATACTCAAAGCCTGCCTCCGGATGGTTCGGATCAATGTTTGTAACGGTTACGGAAGACTCATTATCCAAAACAACCATGGTCACATAGTAGCGCTTGGTAATGGTTCCATAGTAGTCGCCAATACCTGTATAAGTGATAACAACGCTCTCTGTAGATCCCATACCACCGGCCTCGGTCGTATAGGTGACGGTGTAATCGGTATCTTCTTCCAGATCTGTTTCCTTGCCGTCTGCATCCGTGTAGGTCAGTTTCGATACCGGTTTGATGCTGTTGCCATCTGTATCTCTGCCCCAATATGGTACATAGTAATCCCCGGAAGATGCCGGTTTTAGGGTAGAGTCATCATAAGGGTTATGCAGTTCTACTGCTCCGCCCAGTGCCAGATTGCTTCCGATCGTATAGGTGATATTTCTGCTTCCGGTATAATTGCCAATACCTGTGATGGTTGCAATCTTTCCCTCGCCGGAAGTCTTACTGTCCTCACCTACGGATACAGTGTAATCGGTATCCTGTGTCAGAACCTTATTATTTAAGTTGGTGTTTACTACATTTACAACCGGCAGGCGATAGTCACCATTCTTAACCAGTTTCTGTGTATCTGTGATCGTAACACCGCTTGCTTCGGATGTAATGTCCTTTGGTGCGATCGTGTAGTAAATGGTCACGGTAGAGCCACCATAATTTCCTTTTCCGGTCACCACGATTGCCGGTGTCTTGGATGTGTTATTCTCATCATAACCTGCCGCGTTGATCGCATTCACGGAACTTGTCTTATAGTTTCCGCTCTTAGCGACTGTAGCGTCCCCATCCTTAACGGTCAGACTTGGCGAGATCGTTCTTCCTGTATATTCTGCAACATAGGTTGCCAGATAAGTATTCTCTGCAATCTGCTTGACCTCCTGTCCGCCCAGGATAAAGGTCAGATTTGAAAGCGACTTGGCAACAATGGAGAAATACTCGTCTCGTTCCTCCGTCAGGTTCTTCTCACCTGTGATGGTGATGGTTGCCTGACCAATGTTCTTATTATTACTGTAAGACAAGGAATAGTTTGCGTTTGAAATTTCACGCTTCGTTCCATCATCATCCTGATAATATAAGGTAATATCCGGTTTGATCTGATTTCCGGTATAAATCTGATCTGCGATCTTTTCCGGTTCTACAACCACATGACTATCTGTCAGACTCAGTTTTTGGATGGTAAAGGTAGCCTTTACACTACCGGTATAATTGCCAATACCATTTGCATAAACAGTTGCTGTTCCGGCATTGGTGTTATCCTCGTAGGAAAGTTCAAAATCCTGTCCTTCGACATAGGTCTTACCTATCTTGGTCAGAGTATATTCACCGGAAGATAAGGTAATCTCTTTTCCTGTATAGGTCTTCTTTGTAGAAACATTCAAAGTACCACTGATAGTCTGTGGCTTGATGGTAAAGGTCACGCGGATCTCTTTACCACTGTAATTGCCTGCACCCTTGATGACGGCAACCGCCTTCTGGTCATCTGTGCTTGCATTGATATTATTCTCATAGGAAACGGTATAGTCTGTTTTTGCTTTTAGCCAACTGCTGCCCATTTTTACGGAGACCGTTGGCTGGATCTCAGAACCTGTGTAGGTTGCTGTATAATCACTGGCATAACCATCATCATATGTGACGCTGTTATTTCCAATGCTGACAACCGCAGCCGTCTCAAAATCACCAAGGATCTGATACTGCTTTGTCACAGTACCCTGGAAGTTATTTCCGGCACCTGAGATTTCCACACTCATGGTACCAATGGCTGTATTCTTGCTATAGGTTACTGTATAATCCTGATCCTGAACCAGGGTATAAACAGAGTTGTCACGTGTTAAAGTAACTGTCATGACCGGCTCGATCTTCTTACCGGTATAGGCAAATGTAGTAGCAGCCACGCCATCGATGCTTGCCGTAATATCCAGTTTATCATCATCCTGTGCCTGCTCCAGATCACAACGGTTGATGTCAAAGCCTAAAACGATCGTTCCGGTATAGCCGTTTGCTTCCTTACCGGTGATGGTCACAGTTGCCCTGCCAACTTCTACATTGTTGGTATATTCAACATTACAATTATCGCCAAAGCCTTCGATCGCTTCGTTTGTTGTGGCATTCTTAAAGGTAACCGCCGGTTCCTTTGTCAAGCCGTCATAAGTATAAGAAGTCTGTGACAACTCAGCGCTTACGATCTGGCTGATATCAAACTTATTGTCAGATCCTGCCTTGATCTCATAATTATTGTAAATCTGTGCTCCTGTATAATTGCCAATACCGGTTACGGTAATATCGTACAGATAAACCAGTTGTCCGCTTTCTACCTGATTTCCTTTTAATACTGCTTCTGCTGTATAGTCCGTTCCAAAAGTAAGAGTCTTGCCCTCATCGGAATAGATACCGTTAGTGACCGTGTTGGATGCAATATCTACACTAAACTGTGCACCCGCATCCTTTGGCAAAGCCTTTGTACCGATCGTATAGGTCAGTTCCTTGCTATAGCCTGCATAATCACCAATACCTGTGATCTTTGCGACTGCTTCCCCTGCGCTGGTACTGCCATTATAGGTCACATTATACTGACTTCCCTGTGTTAAAACTGTACTACCGCATTTTACAGTAACTGCCGGTTCTACCGCTTCTCCTGTATAAGTATAAGTTCCTTCTGCGATGGATGCCTCTAAGATATTGACTTTGATACTTGCAGTACTGCTTGTTCCGACTGCTGATACTGTCACATTTCCGCTGCCACTGGTCACATCGGCATTAAGAGAAATCGTTCCATCTGCATTTACCGTAAATGGCGCACCTGCATCTACCGTATAGATAAGTGTACGTTTCAAGGCTGGTGAAAGGCTTGCCTGAACCGCTGTCTGTGTGTCCGTTGCGTCTATGGCGATGGTAGATTGACCGGCAGTGACAGTGGTGTTATCTGAAACTGCATCCGCGCCTACATCAGAAAGCCCGGTCTCTATCATACCGTCACGTCCATCCCAGGCGCTTTCATAATAATAGCCGCTACCGGATGCCGTATAGTAATAGATAGCATCGCTGACACTGGTGAAGTTAAAGACAACCGCATAGGTCTCACCGGAAGATAAATAAATTCCCGCTCCGCTCAGATCCAGAGAAAGTTCTCTTGCAGATGCGCTCTCCGATGTTCCATCCATATGCTGCTGGGCACTGGTATAGCGTAAGACTCCACTGGTCGGATCACTGGCATCTGCCAGATTTTGATAGACCGAAACGGTATAATCTACGCTCTGCGCCACATCCATGTCCACTTTCATGGCTGCACGATCCAGCCTCTGATAATCTTTTGTCGCGCTGCCAATCTGTGCATATTGTCCTTCTTCCAGCAATGTTTCGCCAATATTTGACGTGTAGTCCGCGAACAGATTGCTTCCAATCGACAGTGTCGAGACAACCATCAGCGCCGCCAGCACTCCTGCTAAAATTCTTTTCTTTACATCCTTGTACATACTCATAGAGCCCCTTTCACCAAGTTCTTCTCTATTTTTCACGCCCATCCAAGGGCATAGTTAGACTTATTCTATTTCCATATCGACCTATCCTATTCAAAACTTTACCTTTTTCTGTAAAATTATCTTCCACAGCAAATAAAAACCATGCCGGAAGCACAAAGCCCCTGACATGGTTCCTATGGTCATTTCTATTATGCGTTCACGATCTTTCCGGTATATAACTGGTAGTATTTACCGCCCTCGGCGATCAATTCGTCGTGGTTACCGCGCTCAATGATACGTCCCTGGTCTAAGACCATGATACAATCACTGTTTCGGATCGTTGACAGACGATGGGCAATGACAAAGGTCGTTCTGCCTGCCATCAATTTATCCATACCATCCTGTACGATCTTCTCTGTTCTCGTATCGATCGAACTTGTCGCCTCATCAAGGATCAGTACCGGCGGATCTGCAATGGCTGCTCTAGCGATCGCCAAAAGCTGTCTCTGCCCCTGACTCAAGTTAGCACCGTCACCGGTCAGTACCGTATCATAGCCATTCGGCAGTTTGTGAATAAAACTGTCTGCATTGGCAAGTTTTGCTGCTGCATGCACTTCCTCATCCGTTGCATCCAGTTTACCGTAGCGGATATTATCCGCCACCGTACCGGTAAAGAGGTGGGTATCCTGCAATACGATACCAAGTGAATGACGCAGATCATCTTTTTTGATCTTATTGATATTGATACCATCGTAGCGAATCTTGCCGTCTGCAATATCGTAGAAACGGTTGATCAGATTGGTGATCGTCGTCTTTCCGGCACCGGTCGCACCGACAAAGGCGATCTTCTGTCCCGGTGTCGCAAACATCTTGATATTGTGCAATACCGTCTTGCCCGGTTCATAGGCAAAATCAACATCATCAAAGACCACATCGCCTTCCAATTTTACATAAGATGTCGTGCCGTCTGCCTGATGGTAATGTTTCCAAGCCCACATACCGGTACGCTCGCTTGTCTCAACGATCTGTCCGTTTTCTTCCTTGGCATTGACCAGAGTAACATAACCTTCGTCATCTTCCGGCTTTTCATCCAAAAGTCCAAAGACACGTTCTGCACCCGCCATAGCCATAACGATAAAGTTCAACTGCTGGCTGACCTGCATGATCGGCATATTCAGACTCTTATTAAAGGTAAGGAAACTTGCCAGACCACCCAGGGTAAAGCCGCCAAATCCACCGATAGCAAGGATACCGCCGACAACGGCAACGATCACATAACTG
The DNA here is from genome assembly GCF_014287435.1 of Roseburia lenta. GTDB lineage: Bacteria > Bacillota > Clostridia > Lachnospirales > Lachnospiraceae > Pararoseburia > Pararoseburia lenta. The sequence goes on along the minus strand of NZ_JACOPG010000003.1, from coordinate 88,519 downwards.
ACATTACCAATCTGTGCATTGGCAGGTCCCAACATATTAGAATACATATTTGCCTGATAAGCACTGTCAAAAAGTTCATCATTCAAGGCATTAAATTTTTCGATTGCTTCTTCCTCGTGGCAGAATACCTTGACAACCTTCTGGCCGTTCATCATTTCCTCGATGTTACCATTGACACGTCCCAGGTTTCTCTGCTGCTTGCCAAAATATTTGCCGGAATTTCCTGCCAAGAACTTTGTCACCAAAAGCATGATGGCTACCATGCCAAGTGTGACCAGGGTCAGCGGGATACTCAGTCTGATCATGCAGACGATAACACCGATAACGGTGACGCCGGAGTTGACCATCTGCGGAATACTCTGGCTGATCATCTGACGCAGGGCATCAATATCGTTGGTATAGATGGACATGATATCACCGTGCTGATGGGTATCAAAATAGCGAATCGGTAATTCTTCCATATGAACGAACATCTCATCACGCAGGGCGCGCAGTGTACCCTGTGTCACCTGTGCCATGATAAAGTTGTAAAGGAAGGCACATACCACGCCCAGTGCGTAAAAGCCTGCCACGCGTCCGATTGCTGCCAAAAGTGGTCCAAAGTCCACACTGTGTGCTTCGACCATCGGTGTAATGTAATCATCGATCAAATTCTGCATGAACATGGTTCCCTGCAAAGAACAGAGCACACTTGCCAGAATACATACTAAAACAATGATCAAATGGATGCCGTACATCTTAAAGATGTAGCGTGCCAGTCTGCCCATAATATGTTTGTTTACCTTGAGGCTTCCCTTGCCTCTCGGAGCCGCCTGTTGTCTTGGCATATTACTCACCCTCCTTCTCATCAAAATCGCCCGAACCGCCGCCGGTCTGGGATTCATATACATCACGATAGATCGCATTGCTTTCCAGTAATTCCTCATGGGTGCCAATGCCATCAATGCGGCCATTATCCATCACAACGATACGGTCTGCATCCTGTACGGAGGAGATACGCTGTGCGATGATCAGTTTGGTCGTACCCGGGATCTCCTCACGGAAAGCCTTACGAATCTTGGCATCTGTCGCCGTATCGACCGCACTGGTACTGTCATCCAAGATCAATACCTTGGGCTGCTTCAACAAGGCTCTGGCAATACAAAGTCTCTGACGCTGTCCACCGGAAACATTGCTGCCTCCCTGCTCGATATATGTATCATAGCCGTCCGGGAAACGCTCGATAAACTCGTCTGCACAGGCAAGTTTACAAGCCTTTTGGCACTCCTCGTCCGTCGCATTTTCACTTCCCCAGCGCAGGTTCTCATAGATGGTTCCTGAGAAAAGGACATTGTTCTGTAAAACAACAGATACCTGATTACGGATGACTTCCAGATCGTAGTCGCGCACATCAATATCGCCGACCCGGACTTTTCCTTCCGTCACATCATACAGACGCGAGATCAGGTTGACCAGTGTAGATTTGGCACTACCGGTTCCACCCAAAACGCCGATGGTCTCACCACGTTTAATATGAAGGTCGATATCTTCCAACACAAATTCTTCTGCATCCTTTTTGTATGCAAAATTGACATGATCGAAATCAATATCTCCGTTTGGCACTTCCATGACCGGATTTTCCGGATTCACGATCGTTGCTTTTTCATTTAAGACTTCTGCCACACGGTTGGCATTTGCCACACTCATGGTGATCATAACAAATACCATAGAGAGCATCATCAGACTGCCCAGGATATTCATACAATAGGTAAGCATACTCATGAGTTCACCTGTGGTAAAGGTAGAGGTCACGATCATCTTTGCTCCCAGCCAACTGATAAGCAGGATACAGGTATAAACCGTTGTCATCATGACCGGTGCATTGCAGGCAAGAATACGTTCTGCTTTTAATAAGAACTTGTAGATATTTCCACTTGCCTTCTGAAATTTTTCTTTTTCAAAATCTTCTCGCACATATGCCTTAACAACACGGATACCGGAAATATTTTCCTGCACGCTGGCATTCAAGTCATCATATTTCTTAAATACATAATCGAAGATCTTGGTCACGCGTGAAATGATCAAAAAGAGGACACAAGCAAGAATCAAAACTGCGATCAGATATACACTTGCCAGACGCGGGCTGATGTATAAGGACATGATCATGGCAACGATCAGACTTGCCGGTGCACGCATACCCATACGCAGGATCATCTGATAAGAGTTCTGTAAGTTTGTCACATCGGTTGTCAGTCTGGTGACCAGACCCGCCGTAGAATATTTATCGATATTCTCAAAGGAGAAGGTCTGGATATTGGCAAACATGGATTTACGCAGGTTTCTGGCAAATCCGGCAGACGCCCTTGCTCCGTATTTTCCTCCCATCATACCAGCCCAGAGTCCAACGAGGGCTGCTAAGATCATGTAAGCACCGATGACAAAGATATGGTGCATATCTCCCTTGTTGACACCTTCATCAATGATGGATGCCATCAATAGCGGGATGACCATTTCCATTGCCACTTCCACAAGCATAAAGATCGGTGTCAGTATCGAATCTCTGGTAAATTCTTTTACCTGTGCAAGTAATGTTTTTAATACATGCATTATTTTTTCCTTTCCTTTCCTATTTTTTCTCCATCGGAAGCGATCTCCGCCTCCAGTTGTTTCTTAATCTGGCTCAACATGGCAAAGAGATCTTCCTTTTGTTGTTTGCTCAGCCCGACCACCAGTCTTTCTTCCATGCTGTCAATACTGATCTCAATATTGTCATGGAACTTAATCCCGGCCTCGGTCAGTTCAATCTTTTTCAGACGGGCATCCCACTCCACAGAAACACGCTTGATGTAACCGTTCTTCTCAAGACTCTGTAAGGCTGCTGTCACAGAGGACTTTGCCATATGAAAATCAGCCTCCATATCCTTTTGAAAAATCTCCCGATCCCTGTGATGATAAAGATAACCGATCATCCAGCCATGTGTGGCTGTGACCGTATCCACACCGGCATTCAGGATGCTTTTCTGCCAGATATTCTTATCCAAAAGACGACTTAATTCTTTGATCTGATAGCCTATCTGTTCTTCATTTCTCACTTTCTCCTCCTTGATGCCAAGCACCCGTTTCTTAATCTTTGTTAATAGTTCAACACCAAACTGTTCGTTTCTGAACTGTTCGGTTTCGAACTATTATAGAGCGATTGCCTTTTCTTTGCAAGAGGATAATTTCTACAAAAACTTATTTTTTCTCCCTTGTCTCTTGGTCAAATTGCCATAAGCCCCTGTCGGATTCTATACATTTCTTTTTCTTATGATACTTTCTACTCACTTGTTGTATATTTGGGCAAAATAATGTATAATGCCTATATTATTATTTGCAAAATGCAGGAGGGGTACCAATGGAACACACAAGCAAGGACTTACGTGTCCGCAGAACACTGAAAGCCATTCGTAGTGCATTTTACGAGTTGGTATTGACCAAGAACTATTCTGACATTTCCATTACCGAGTTGACAGATCTGGCTGAGATCAACCGCAAGACATTTTATTTACACTATTCTTCTTTGGACGATCTGGTCAAAGAAGTAGAGCAGGAGATCGTAGACCACATTTTACAAAATGTCCGCATGAGTGCAGAGCAGATGGATGTTGCAGGCTGTGTCGACAATTTTTATCACTATCTGGATGAATGTGATGAGGTACAGCAGAAACTCCTCTGTGATTCCCATTATTATTTCTTCTATGAGGATGTCACAGATGCTGTGTTAAAGAGCAATGCCTTTTCCAGGTTCTTTGAGATGACAAAGCACCCGGATATCGTTCGTTCTTATTCAATCTGTATTACCTTTATCTACCGTAACTGGTTAAAGAACGGCAGACCGATTCCGCTCGACGAACTCATCGAATACGCCAGCATGATCATTGCCAAAGGCTACAGCGGCATCATCGAAAAAGAAGCCTAAAATTCTTACATAGACAAACGAAACCCCACAGATCTGATACAATCTGTGGGGTTTTTAAAATCGGCGCGACAGGATTTGAACCTGCGACCTCTGCGTCCCGAACGCAGCGCTCTACCAAACTGAGCCACGCGCCGTCTTGTATATGCAAGACAGTCCTTATCGTGAACTGCCTTGCTATTATAATACATCTAAAAATAAATTTCCAGCCTTTTTCCTAATTTTTTTCATTAAGATAAAAGCATACGAACGGCTCCATAGATACCGGCGTCATTTCCAAGCGTTGCAAGTACGATCGGTGTGTCCTTGCAGGCATGGAAGACCTGTGCCTTAAACGGCTCCTGCAAAGCGTCGATCAGAATCTGTCCTGCGCGGGATACACCGCCTCCGATGATAAAGGCATCCGGGTTGACAACGCAACCGATCTTTGCCAGCGTTGCGCCAAGCATACCGCAGACCTGGTCAACCACGTCGCAAGCCACCTTATCTCCTGCTCTTGCACAGTCAAAAACATCCTTTGCGGAAACAGCTTCCCCAAAAGTGCGAAGTTTACTGCCTTCTGACGTTCCGGCAAGGGCACGCTTTGCCATACGTACGATACCGGTTGCAGATGCATACTGCTCAATACAACCGTAATGACCGCAGTTGCACGCCTCGATCTCCTGCTCATTGACAACGATATGACCGATCTCTCCTGCGGCTCCGTTTGCTCCGGTAAGGATATTGCCGTCGATGATGATACCACCGCCAATACCGGTTCCCAGTGTTACCATAACAATGCTGTTGTAGCCTTTTCCACTGCCCATCCAGTTTTCACCCAGGGCTGCCACATTGGCATCATTTCCAACTTTTACTTTCATACCGGACAACTTGCCCAGTTCCTCAGCCAGCGGTACGATATCCCAGCCAAGATTGACGGCACGGTTGACCACGCCATCCTTGTCTACGGCTCCCGGTACACCGATACCGATACCCTCAACCATATCCTTTGTCAGATCATTTTCTACCATCTTGCCATGTACTGTGGCTGCGATATCCTGTAAGATGTGTGCGCCTTTTTCTGTCGTATCTGTCGGGATCTCCCACTTTTCCACTAAGGTGCCATCCATCTCGAAAAGTCCCATTTTGATCGTAGTTCCGCCTACGTCTGCGCCAAATCCGTATTTTTTCATGCTATCTTCCTCCGTCTTTCTCACTCATGCCTTTCATTGTATGTCATTCGCCCGTCTCTGGCAAGGCATTTTCTGTTGTATCCGTCTGTCCCAGATCGGTCAGGGTCTGATCCAGCGGATGCACAAAGTCGATCGGCTCCAATCCCTCATGCAGCCAGGACATAAAGGAGTACCAGATCTTGCCCGGATAGGTGCCTCCGCCCAGTCCCGGCACTTCTTTTGGGATGTCATAGCCCACCCAAACACTGGTCGTATAGTATGGCGTGTAGCCGACGAACCAGCCATCCTTGTTATCGTTGGTCGTTCCCGTCTTACCGGCGCATGGCATATTGCCAAGTGAATAGCCCCGTCCGGTGCCGGAAGTGATGACCGTCTGCAGCATATCCGTCATCTGACGGCAGGCGTTTTCTTTATAAACGACACTGGCGGTCTGGTCTGCCTGATAGAGCACCTGTCCATCCGCATCCGTGATCTTGATGATACAGGTCGGATTGCGGTAGCCGCCATCATTTTTGATCGTTGCATATCCCTTTGCCATTTCCAGCGCAGATACCCCATTGGTAAAACCGCCCACAGATGCCGGCAGACGCTTGTCATTGGCATCCAGATTGGAAAACTGCATGGATTCCAGATAGGAGATCCCCACTTCCGGTGTGATCTCTTCAAAGATCTTCCAGGCAATCGTATTCTTGGAAAGGGCAACCGCCTGCCGGAGGGTCATTGCCCCGGAATAAGTACCATCGCCATTGACCGGTCCATTCTCGATCGGTTCGTCGACCACAATGGTATCCGGTGTATAGCCCCGCTCCAATGCCGGCGTATAAACAATCAAAGGCTTGATCGCACTTCCCGGCTGTCGGAAACTCTGAAAAGCGCGGTTTAATGTATAGCCCTCGACATCATCCTGACTGCGCCCGCCCACAATAGCACGCACCATGCCGGTCGTATTGTCAATGCAGACCGATGCCCCCTGCAAGGTATAGATACCCTCATCATTTTTTTCATCAAAGCCACCTAAAATATAGTCGATCGATGCCTGCAGCCGGCTCTGCGCCTCCAGATCCAGTGAGGTATAAATGCGGTAGCCTCCGGTAAATAATTTGGCATTACATTCATCATAGAGCGTCTGATACTCGCGGTCGTAGGCTTCTTTTTCCGCATCATCCGAAAATACCGTCTGAAACTCAAAGCCCTCCAGTTCCATCAGCGCGCGGGTCGCACAATAATAGGTAAAGGTCTCCGCGTAGTTATTCTTGATCTCATCCTTTTGCACCGTCTCGATCTTTTCCGCCTTTGCCGTCTCGTAGGAATTTTCCGAGATGACCTTGTCTTCCAGCATGGATTTTAAGATACGATCCCGTCTTGCTTCCGTCTTATCCGAGTTGGTCAAAGGATTGTATAAGGTCGGATTGTTGGGAATGGCGCACAGATAGATCATCTGTGAAAGGGACAGATGGCTGACATCTGTGCCAAAATAGCCCTGCGCCGCCGCCTCGATCCCATAGTAACCATTGGCAAAATACACATTATTGAGGTAGAACTCCAAAATATCCTCTTTGGTATATTTCTTTTCCAGTTCTACCGCAATATACATTTCCTCGATCTTTCGTTCCCAGGTCTTTTCGTTGGAAAGAAAGACCGTACGCGCCAACTGCTGGGTAATGGTACTTCCGCCCTGGGTCACCTCACCGTCCTGGATCATGGCGATAATGGCACGCATAATGCCCCGGTAATCAATTCCCTTGTGCTTGTAAAAGCGCTTATCCTCGGTACTGATGATTGCCTGCTTGATGTAGACAGGAATGTCTTCGTATTCTATGTAGTAGACATCCTTTTCCCCTTTGAGCACCGACAGGGTAGTACCATTGACATCGTAGGCAATACTGGTCTGGTTCTTGCGGAAAGTATCCTTGGAGGAATGGGAAACCAGGCTGACCGCCTCCGTTTTCATGGCACTGACCTTGGCAGCATAGCCTCCCGCATAATAATAAGCCACTGCCGCTACCACCAGCAGCATCAATATCATTTGAAATTTTAAAAAGCCCCATATCTTTTGGGAACGTGTTTTTTTCCTGCGTTTTTTCATGCTCTTATTTTACACGTTAGCCCCAAACGACACAAGGCATTAAAATTAGTCTTTTTTACAGATGATCTTTGTCTTTGATGGGTCGACCTTATCTTTTTCCAGGATCAGTTCGTCGATGGATTCTGCTGTGATCTGCCCTGATGTCGGGTTGATCACACTGTCGATCTTGCTGGTGATCTCTGCGTCCACCGTAGAATATTCAAAAGCAAGCGTCGTATGCAGAAGTTTGCAGTTCTTCATGACCAGATTGTCAATATAACACATACCCTGTAAACTCTCGATCGTACAGTTGATCAGTGTCAGATTTTTGGCATTCCAGCCCAGATATTCTCCTGAGATAAAGGAGTCATAGACCGTGATATTTTCACTGTTCCAAAAAGCATCCTTAGACAGGATATTAGAATTACGGATAGTCACATTGTGACAGCCGTCAAAACTATAATTTCCGACCAGATGCAAGCCATCGATCTCCATATTGTCGGTTCCCATGGCAAAATAATCGCCTTTGGCGCTGACCTGGTTCATGACAACATGATCGCAGTTCCAAAGTGTCTCCTCCGCATGTGGGAAAAATACATTATTTAAGGTCACGTCATTGGCGCGGCGCAAATTCTTCGGTGCCTCAATGGTCGTATTGGTCATGCTGATATGATCGGTATACCAGATGCCTGCTCTTGCCATGTCATACCAGGTACAGTCCTTGACTTCGACATTTTTACAATACCAGAGCGGGTATTTCCACTGGAACAATACATGCTCTAAATACAGGTCGGAACTCTCCTTGAGCGGCGATTCACCTTCACCGAATACCGTATCGTATATGTTGACATGATGGGAACCGAATAAAGAACGTTCGCCCTCATAATATGCCTGTCTGATCTCTTTTACATCACTCATTCTTTCTACCTCTTTTGTCTTTTCTATCTTTCTTATCTTTGCTCTTTATAGGATAGGACACCTGCTTTTAAACGTGCCAGTCCATCCAGAAGCGTCGCTTTCGGGCAGGCGATATTAAGACGCAGGAAGGATCTTCCGTCCCCGCGGTACTGGACACCGTGGGAAACAAAAAGTCCGGTCTCCTCGCGCAGATAATCTGCAAATTCCTGACTGTCTGCCGCGATCTTACTGCAATCCAGCCACAAAAGATAGGTTGCCTCCGATGGCAGCAGATACAGATCCGGTATCTGATTTTCCACAAATTCTGCGACTGTTTTCTTATTTTCATAAATGTAATTCCGCAACTGATCCAACCAGTCTGCCCCCTGGTCAAATGCTGCTACAGCCCCTGTCACCGCAAATACATTTGGCTCAGCGACTTCATCCGTATTGATGCCACGCCATACCTTATGACGGATCCAAGGATTTGGCACGACGATAGCAGATGTCTGCAAGCCTGCCAGATTGAAAGTCTTGGTCGGTGCGATACAGGTAATGCTATTATCCCGGCATGTCTCATTTACGGACGCAAAAGGAATGTATTCCTTGCCCGGATCGGTCAGATCGCAGTGGATCTCATCGGAAACCACAAGCACACCGTGCTTGGTACAAAGTTCTCCGATACGCGCCAAGGTCGCACGATCCCAGATGATGCCTGCCGGATTTTGCGGATTGCAAAGGATCATCATGGACGTCTGCGGATCTGCAAGTTTTGCCTCCAGATCTGCAAAGTCAATATGATAGGCTCCATCTTCATAAACCAGAAGGCTCTCCAGTGCATTTCTTCCATTATTTAATATAGAAGAAAAGAAATGATTATAAACCGGTGTCATGACGAGAACATTCTCCGCCGGTGTCGTCAATTTGCGCACAATGGACGAAAGGGATGGCAGGACTCCTGTAGAAAAAAGCAGCCAGTCCTTTTCGATCGTAAAGCCATGGCGTCTGCCCCACCAGTTGATATAAGCATCATACCACTCCTCCGGCAGATCGGCATAGCCAAACACTCCATGATCCAGGCGTTCCTGCAAAGCCTTGCGGATCTCCGGTGCTGCCGGAAAGTCCATATCTGCGACCCACATCGGCAGTTCATTTTCTTTTACATTCCATTTATAACTATTGGTATTTCGTCTGTCTACCACTTGATCAAAATCGTACTTCATCGTAAACCTCCTCTGTTCCTTGCCTATATAGGTTTGCCTGCTATTTTATCAGCACTTTATACTATACCACAACTATAGGATAACAAGGCTACGAATTTTTCTATATGTCCGTCCTAATCTTCCATAATACTGCCCAAAAATTCGGCAGTCGTGCGTACCAAAGTGATCTCCAGGGAAGAAATCTCATCCTGCCCCAAAAGGACAACGGCACCCATGATATCCCCGTGCACATTGACAACGGCAATCGCCTGCTCGGCATATTCCGTCTGGGCTTTGTCAACCAGTGGAATGACATCCTCTGCTTTTTTTGCATGATAATCCTGCCGTCCTGCGATCAGGCTTTCCAACTCTCCCGTGATGGGCTGGTTCTCATATGCCTTCTTGCCATTGCCAGCAGCCGCGATCACATGATCCATGTCTGTGATACAGACCAGTTTACCGGTCGTCTCCGCCAGCACCTTTGCATACTGGGCTGCAAAATTTGCCAGTTCTCCCACCGGAGAATACTTTTTCAAAATGATCTCACCCTCACGGTCCGTATAAACTTCCAGCGGGTCGCCTTCCCGGATCCGCAGCGTTCTTCTGATCTCTTTTGGCACAACAATTCTCCCCAGTTCATCTATACGCCGAACAATACCTGTGGCTTTCATCAACATCTTCCTCCAACATCCAAATTTTCTGTGTTATCACTTTTGCGTTAGTATGTGGAAAAAATGAGAATATATGCTATGATATGAATAGAAAATAACAGAAAGGTTATGACCTTATGAATTTTAAATTACAATATGGCGAAGATTTTGACGAAAATTACCTGAAACGCATCATGGAGATCGACGAGATCGTCTATGCAGAAGATGGTTATGTCGGCGAACTGAAAAACATGGTTGCCCGTTATCTGGTCGATCCCCGACAGTTTGTATGTATCGAAGATACCGAGAGCGGACGTCTGGCGGGATATATCAATTTTATCCCCTGTACCAAGGCGCTCTACGAAGATATCCGCTACCAAAGCGAGCATATCCGCGATGACGATATCAGACCGCAGGAGTTAGAACCCCTGAAACAGACCGGCAATGATCTTTTTATCATATCCATTGCCCTGCACCCGGATTTCAAGGATACCGATGCCATCAAGGATCTGTCCAACGGCTGGATCGACTATCTGAACCGCTTGGAAACTTCCGGCTATCCGATCACAAGCATCACCGCAACCGCCGTATCGCCCGATGGGCGCAAGGCGCTGCACCGCATGCAGTTTGAACAGGAGCGCATCTTAAGAGAGGATGGCAACATTGTTTACGTCTGTGAGGAACAAAACCTCCAAAAACTAAAGAAAAAGGAATTACGATTACATGGCCAATTACGAAAATGATATTTATCTGATGCTCCCGCTGGCGGACAATCAGAAAAACTGGCGTTTGGACGAACTCGGGGTCTTAAAACAGGCATCCTTAGATAAGCAGACAGCATATGCAAGCGTGCCTGATGACTTCTCCCGAAGCCTTTTAAACAATTTACAATCTTATCTGGAATATGAATGCAACAACGTGGTTGTGGATGAGTTGCGAATGGCATATCTGGGACAGTACGAATTTTTACATTCTACGGATGACTATCCCAAGCACGGGGAAGATCCAGATGTGGTCGGGACATCTACTTGCCAGTTGATACTGACGGCACACCAGCCAACCCATATGTATATTCTTACTGTGGTTCTGCCAAAAGATACTGTCAAAGATTTTTCCACCACACAGGTGCTGGATCAGTTGAGCCACGAAAGCCTGTGGATCGCCTGTCCCAAGGATGCCGGGCAATATTTAGGCATCAACACAAAAAAATATGCAGCCATCCCGGACTACGTCGATCTATACGACTACCTCAAGTATAAATACGGACTGCTCAAATGCGGTTCCGGCAAGGCTTTTCTCCTGCTTTCCGATCGCCCGGAAAAGGAAGACGAATTTCGCTGTATGATGGCGGGCGAAACCTACGACAGCCAGCATCAGGATTTCCATATCGCCAGCGACAATATTTCCCAGATCTGTCAGACCAATCATGCACAGTATGACTATTATCAGGTCTATATGTCAGAAATGGTCGTCGCCTGTATCATGGAAAACTTTTCTGAAAATATGGAAGAAAGAATTGATATCACGGCAACTTATGCCTTTATCGTAATCCTCGCCATGTTCCAGAATACTTCGATCGAAAAGGTCAATATGCAGATCTCCAATGCTCTGGCCAATGACGGCGACATTTCCCACCAGGAGATCCTGGGACTCTACCGCAATTTCGGAAAGACTGTCCGTTTCTGGGAAAAGAACAACTATAAGTATTGGGGGACACAACAGGAAGCCCAGTGTATCGTGGAAGCCTTTGGCAATAAAGAACTAAAAGAAACCTACTACGAACATCAGGAATTTTTGGAACATATCGTTGAGTTAAAGGGTGCGCAGACAGAAGAACGTAACGGCACCATCTTAAACATCGTTGCCACCATCCTTGCCGTAATCCAGGTACAGGATTTTGTTGTAGAACTCTTGGAAGGTTTTTACAAAAAAGCCGGAATTGACGTTACATACGCCGGCAGCACCTTTTCTACCCTGATCATCTGCGGTACCTTTTCCTTTGTTCTGGTACTCATCATCATCAACCGTATGCGCAGCAAGATGCGTAAAGGCAGCATGCATATAAAGGAGTTAAAAGACTATGACATCTAAAGAAAAAGGGATTTGGAACAATAAGCCCTTCTGGTGCATCCTTTTATTCGGACTGGCTGTCCTTTGTTCCAGTATCAAAGTTTTGGTCCTGCCACAGGGCGGAAGTCTGACCTATTTCAGCCTCATGATCCTTTGGCTTATGACCTTTATCTACGGACCACGCTATGGTCTGATCGCCTCCGTTTTATTTGGCTTTGTCCGCTTGGGCATCACCCATCTGACCGGAGAATATATCAATCCCAACATCTGGTCTATCCTATTAGAATACCCGATCGCACATGGTGTTTTCTGTCTGGGTGGATTTCTACAGGAACGAGGGCAAAAGAACGATTATACGATTGACGATCACGAACGGATCCAGGCGGAACCATATAAATTACGCATGGGATATGTCATCGGCGTAGCCGCCATGCTCGCCTGCTATGTCATTTCCGCAGAACTTTTCTATCCGCCTTACCGCGATGGATTTTTCAGCAACTTATTTTACAATATCGTCTATGATAGCAGTTATCTTTTGATCGAGGGCAGTTTTTCCCTGCTCCTCTTATGTGTCCCAAAAGTAGCAGATGCCATCTACTACATCAAACATGTGGCGACACACATTGATGAGGATGACACCTTAGAATGTTTCTAAAGCAGGACATCTGCCATCACTTTTCAGTCCAGATTATAAGACCATAACCAGTGTGCCCACGCCGATCAGGATACAACCGATCAAAGATTTGGCTGTAAATTCCTCGTGCAGAAATACAAATGCCAGTACCAAGGTGATAACGACGCTCAACTTATCGATCGGTACAACCTTAGATGCCTCTCCCATCTGCAAAGCCCTGTAATAGCACAGCCAGGATGCACCGGTTGCCAGACCGGATAAGATCAAAAACAGCCAGGACTTCTTGCTGATCTCCGTGATCCCACTCTGTGTATGGGTCAAAAATACCATCCCCCATGCCATAGCAACGACCACCATGGTACGGATTGCCGTCGCCAGATTGGAATTGACTCCATCAATACCGATCTTTGCCAAAATAGACGTCAAAGCTGCGAACACTGCCGAAAGAACTGCAAATACTGCCCACACAAAAATCATCTCCTCTTACTTACATTTAACTTTTCCTCTTATCTGTAAATAATTATATGCCTATTTTTCCAAATGAACAGCGTTTATATAAAATGCTTTTCTTTGCAATAGTGATAGATCTCCTGCTTCTGCACTTCCGCAAAATCTTGGGCAACCTCCACTTCCATATTGGCAATGGCATAATAATCTACCAGATCCCGGTCTTTTGTTGCCAGAGAAACCGGTCGTCCCATCAATATCAAAAAAGATAATCTTAGCCATATCCACTTTCTCCTATGCTTCGTTTAAGCAACCACAGCAAGCAGGCGATCCAAAAGTCCGGTTGACTGTAGGAAGAGAATTACCATGATGAACGGTGCCACATACTTGATCATAATGTTGTATAAATGCTTTCTGGAAAACTTGCCGTTCGGGTGCTCCATCTCCTCTGCGATCCATTTTGGACCGACGATCCAGCCGACCAATATGGTAGAAAATACCGAAATGAGCGGCATTAGGAAACTGTTGCTGATGTAATCCATAATATCAAGTAACTGTCCGGTCGAGCCATTCGGCAATTTGACTTCGACATAAAATACACTGTAGCCCAGTGCGATCACTGCTGTTGCAATCAGGTAAATGATGGTAAGGACGCCTGTCGTTTTCTTTCTCTCAGTGTGAAATACTTCCATGCAGTTTGCCGTGATGGCTTCCAAAACGGAAATGCAGGAAGTCAGCGCCGCAAATGCTGTCAAAAGGAAAAATACCAATCCGATCACATAGCCCGCTTTTCCCATGGTGTAAAAGGTCTTTGGCAGTGCCACGAACATAAGGCTAGGTCCGGCAGACATGCCATCAATACCGGAAAATACAAAGATGGCAGGAATGATCATCATACCGGCAAGAATAGCAACGCCGGTATCCACGATCTCGATCTGTGCAACCGATTTATTGAGATCCACTTCCTTTTGCACATAGGAACCATAGGTGATCATGATGCCCATGGAAACGCTAAGGGAAAAGAACAACTGGCTCATAGCATCCAAGGTGATCTGCAGGAAACGCGATAGCGTCAACCCAGACATATCCGGCATCAGATAGACTTTGAGTCCATCCAGACCTGTCCGCACGGCTCCACTCTCATCCCCTGATCTTAAAGTCAGGGAGAAGATGGCAATACCAACGACCAGCACAAGCAAGATCGGCATAACAAATTTGGAGCATCGTTCAATGCCGCCCTCAACACCATTATAAACGATAAAGCCAGTAAGCAGCATGAAGATCAAGCCAAACCAGACCGATGATGGGTCTGTGATAAAATCTGTAAAATAATCATCCTTTGCTGCAGCCGCAAAATCGCCTGTCAGATAGACCGTAAAATATTTGAGGATCCATCCTCCGATCACGGCATAATAAGTCATAATGAGCATTGGGACGCAGAAAGTCAGAATACCCAGTTTTTTCCATCCCGGCCGCATAGTCTCATAAGCCGCTATGGCGGACTGTCCTGTCTTTCGTCCGATCGCAATATCTGTCGTCAGCAGGGTAAATCCAAAGGTCAGCACCAAAACGATATAGATGATCAGAAACAGACCGCCACCGTCTTTTGCCACTAAATAAGGAAAGCGCCATAAGTTTCCTACGCCTACGGCACTTCCTGCTGCCGCCAGAACAAATCCAATCTGGCCGCTAAAACTACTCTTCTTTTTCATCTTTTTAATTTCTCCTGTTTTTATCGTTATTTTGTATTTTTCCGAAATAGAAAATAACCACTGCGTAAAAATACACAGTGGTTATATTATAGCAAGAATATTCTGTTGTGCCTAGGAATTTCTTCCTTAATTTCCGTTAATTTCCACTACATCCGTGCTTATCTTCGCCACAAGAATGACCACCACAAGAATGACCTTCTCCATGACCATGATGTGAGCACTCTACATTTGGGTTGTATCCCAGATTATTTGCCAAAAGTGCCTCTACTGCTGCATCACAAGATCCTGCCACTCCACCGTACAACTGGATACCAGCCTGTGCCAATGCATTCTGTGCACCGCCACCAATACCTCCACAGATAAGCACATCTACCTTTGCACCTGTAAGAAATCCTGCAAGTGCTCCATGTCCCTGTCCGTTTGTATCCACAACCTGGGTATTTACAATCTTACCATCTTCTACATCGTAAAGTTTAAACTGCTCGGAATGTCCAAAATGCTGAAAAATATTTCCATCCTCATATGTAACTGCGATTCTCATTTGCTTTTCTCCCTTCTCTTGAAACCGGGCACCATACTTATGTCTCTGGCAACCGCCACAATGACATACGTCTTCCTTGCCTTCACAAAGGCGGTAGTCTCCTCCCTCAATACGAAGGGGCATGCCTTCTACGAGTGCTGTCGCAATTTTTGCTCTGGCAGTATTGTAAATCGCCTGCGCTGTTGTCCTTGCCACCTGCATATAACTACTGCATTCTTCCTGTGAAAAACCCTGCTCATCAATCAAGCGGATTGCTTCAAACTCATCAACCGTCAAAACGACTGTTGCCTGATTTTCATCCTGTCCTACAGGCACAAAGTTACATACCTTTGGCATGTGGCATACTTTTCTGCACTTTCTCGGTCTTGGCATGCTACGGCTCCTTTGTTATTGGCATATGCCAGTTAATATTTCCATTCTTACTCTACTCTCATTTATGGCATATGTCAATTACTATTGTAAGTATTTTCCTCTTGAAATGAATATTTTTTACAAATGTTTATCCGTGCAATCCTGCGGACTGACGGATCATATCCTCGACTACGATATCGTAGATTTCCCCGATACTATTACAGTATTCCAAAACCTTCCACGGCTCATTTGTGTGAAAATGTATCTTGATCAGATCTTCGTCTCCTGCTGCGATCAAACAATTTCCTTCAAAATGATCAGTTATATAATCTGCGATCTCATCTTCATCCAGATCCTCATCTCTGCGGTCGATCAGAAGCTGCGTATCATAACGATAGGCAAACTGATCATCCTCTACATCAACACTATGAATCTCTCCCATGTCGTCCTCCTTCATTATCTTTCATTCTTCTGAATAGGAAGATACCACAAAATCATCCTGAGTGCAATTTTTTCCGCTATTGCCCTGTGTTTATGATCCATACGCTTTAACAAAACTTTAACATCAGAAAAATATTTGCGAAACAGGAAGTGTGTATTCTTTCATCATCAAACAACCGTGTAATCCCACACAAAAATTGTTGAAATACGGAAAGGAAGGTTTATGATAATGAAAAAAGTACATTTATAACTATGCTGTTGGGAACACTCGGAGGCCTGCTTTTTGCCATCTTATGCTTTCTCTTAGTGGTAGCGTTATCAGTCTTATCGTACTTGGCATGGCATTTTATATGATCCTCCATGCATCGCGCATACTAAAAAAACAGGTCTGATCATTCCAGCACCTGCTTCCAGATAGAAACCAGTCGTTCCACGGAGTATGCCGCATTTGCCGGGCTGGTGGAGGGAAGCGTAACCGCCTCCATACCAAGCACATTCTGCTGGTACTTCTTAAAATATTTTCCCGAGATTGCACCATTACAGTAAACCCTTTTGATCTGCGATTGCTCAATGATGGGCTGCAGGTCTGTCGGCGTGACATTGCGGATACTGCTGTCGCTCGATCCAATGATATCGCAACTATAGATGGTATCCCAAAGTGCAATATGATTTTCATGCAGCATTTTCTTTTTTTCGTCTATGCTGATTGGGACTTCCACCTGTAATACCGCAGCCATCACTTTCCAGAAACGGTTCTGCGGATGCCCATAGAAAAACATCTGCTCTCTGGATTTCACTGAGGGAAGACTTCCCAAAATCAAAATCTTTGATGCTTTGTCATATAAGGGCGGAAAGGGATGTACGATGTGTTCATAATTTGTATTCATGAGTGATCCTCCAATCCATGCAAATCCAAACGATATATGGTCTGTTCCAGTGTTTCCTCTTCCAGAAACATAATCATATAGATAGGCAAATACACCTTTTTCCCTGCTCTTTGCTATTAAAGTAATGCTCCTTAAATCCTTTTGCCAACAACTCCTGCGCCACTACATTCTCAAACAAAGCGCCATTGTTGATGGCTTTATCCTTATTTAAAATGGACATTTCCACCTTAATAATACATTGTTTTTTTCAACTTTTCCAACCGGATTTTGCGATTTTTTTCAACTTTTCCAACTTTTCACATGCCAATCAGATCAAATGCTTCAAAGGAAACTACAACCTGATAATCCCTGTGGATATTCGGATACTTGATCTGGACAGATTTTAAGGTCTGGCTATAGTACCAGCCACTCTCTGCCGCCTCATAGTCCGAACGATTGAGAAAATGTGGCACCTCCATACCATCGACCCTAACCCAGTAAGGCGACTTTTCACGATGCACCATATCAATATGCATACGCTCGACCGGACTTTCATAACTTCCTGTCTTTACAAAGTTAAGTATGGTCTGCTCTCCCGCTTTCATCTCAATATGTATATTAGCGTAGACGCCCTGCTCATAGTCCATGCTTGCGCCGTCATCATCATAGAGATCAAAGGCTGCATCCTGATCCGGCACGCAGAGGATCTTTAAGCCTGTCACCTTTTCCGTCGCCAGATTATAGATCTGATTTTCTGCCATTGGCAGGATGGATCCGCTCTTTAAAAACATTGGAATACTTTCCAGTGTAACCGGAATGCTGATGGTCTGCCCGCCCTCGTAGGCTTCCCTTGTCTTGTAATCATAAAAGACCGTGCCCTTTGGCAGATAAATCTCACGCTCTGTGACACCTTTTTCTACCACATTTGCCACCAGAAGCGAATCGCCCAACATAAATTCCACTCCTTCGTTATAGCAATTCTCATCCCGCTGAAATGCATAGACCAGCGGCTCCATGATCGGCGCGCCCGTCTTTGCCGCTCTTGCCATGAGCGCATACATATAAGGAGACAGGCGATAGCGGAACTGGATAGCATCGCGGATCAGATGCTTGGTGCCGCTATACATCCAAGGCTCCGTTACCGTGTTGTCCGTATTGGTCGAATGGATGGAAAAACGCGGCTGGAAAATGCCATTTTGTACCCAGCGCACAAAAAGTTCTTCCTCCGGTGCCGTGCCGTAAAATCCGCCAATGTCACAGCCCTGATTTGCCACACCGGAAAGTCCCATGCCAAGGATGGTCGCAATGTTGTATTTCAGGCTCTCCCAACAGGTCAGATTGTCCCCTGCCCAGGTCTGGGCATAGCGCTGGATACCGGCATGACCGGAACGGCACACAGCAAAGGCTCTGGTATTAGGAAATACTTCATGTACTGCCTCCTGCGTCAACTGACACATAAGATTGCTCATGACCGGCTTGACCTGCCCGATCGTAGCCCCTTTTCCCTCAAAGAACACGCGGGCATCCTTATCCACAAGCCCTTCGTATTCGCAGTTGTCATTCCAGACGGAAGTCACACCGTAAGACAAGAGATTTTCCTTTAAATATTGCTTCCAGTCCTGACGCACGCTCTCCTTGGTATAGTCGATATAATTTCCCATACCGCCCCACCAGAGTCCGACTGCCGGCTTATCTTCCTGAGGGTCTTTGACAAACATGCCCTTTTCTTCCATATCTTTTTTATAAGGATGGGATAAAAGCATTCCCGGCTTCACATTTGGCGAAACCGTAATCCCACGTTCTGTCATTTTTTTGAAATGGTCTGCCGGATCCTTGAACTTGTCCTTATTCCAGGTGAAGGTATAACGTTTCATACCCTCCCCGGCATCAATCTCGCAATAGCCGGAGGACAACTGGAATCCATCGATCGGGATTTCTTCTGCCTTTGCAGTGTCGATAAATCCAACGATCGCATCATCCGCATCTTTCGGCAATTCCGGATAATACATGGAAGATCCGAGATATCCCAGTGCCGTCTTTGGCAGCATAACCGATTTTCCTGTCAAATCCGTATAGCGCGAAACAATTTCTTTCATCGTCGGCCCCGCAATAAAGAAAAGATCAATGTCACCGCCATCTATGCGAACGGTGCTGTGGTGCTTGGTATAATTGCTGTGGGATCTTCCCATGTTAAAATCACATTCCCAGGTCGTATGATAAAAATAACCGACTGCCTTTTTCGTCTTTTCATTCAGTTTCAGATAGAATGGGATGTGCTTATAAAGGGCATCTGTCTTTTCCGGGTTATAGCCCATGCAGTCTCCCGGTGCCGTCTGCATAAATGCTTCTCTCTTGTTGATCTGCCCCGTACGCTCGCCAAAGCCATAGTAATCATCTTCTGCTTCCATGACACAGGTATGGATACGCCGTCCGTTGCTGTCACAGAGCCAACCGCGATATGGGATATCCTCATGCAAAAGACTGCCCTCTGCATCAAAGATCTGTAAGATAAAAGGATCTTTCTGTACGACGATCCTTAATTTTTTGCCCTGCAAAATAACTTTATCTCCATCCTCTGACATGGCAGCGTCTGCCGGTGTGATCCTGTGGCGATAGTCCTTTAAGATGCCATCCATGCGGTCCTCCCAAGCCGTCATGACAAGTGAATAGGATTCCTCCGTGAAATCCCCGTCGAAGCCTGCGCGGATACGCACAATATCATCTGTCAAAAAGAGGATGCGCATTTCCACTGCATTGGTAGACAGGATAAAAGCCTCTCCCCTTTTTTCTATTCCCAATAATTTCTCGATAATCTTCATGGTAAATCCCCTTTCCCATAGTTTTTCTATATTTTCATACTAGCAAAGAAAAGACAGCAAATCCACACGAATTCTGCTGTCTTTTCAAACATTTCTTTACATATCTTGCTATCTCATTGATTTATGGTAGTTTTTAGTTTTCATTGCGTGCCGCAAGCGCATCTACATTATTTTTGCTCATCTTCCTTTTCCTCCCAATTACTGTAAAAGCCAGTCTAAAATATCCTGAATGTACTTATCCCAGAAATTCCAATCATGACCGCCCTTGTCCTCTTTGTAGATCAGATCTGCGTGTTTTGCCTCCAGGACTTCTTTTACATGCAGATTGGACTGGTATAAAAAGTCCTCCGTGCCGACTGCCTGATACAACTTGGGCACACAGCCACCTTTCACATCCTGATCATAAAGGGCAAAGAGATCGTATTTGCTTCCGGACAATTTCTTCGGATCTCCGAAAGAATCCTCCCAGGAAAAAGGATTGTTCTCATTTTCCTGAATAGTCGCACTCTCATAAAGTCCTGCGATGTCTAAGGCTCCCGACATGCTCGCCGCCTTGGCATAAAGATCCGGGCGGCTGAGTCCCAGATACCATGCCCCATAACCTCCCATGGAAAATCCGGCAATATAGGTCTTTTCACGATCCTTTGTGACCGGGAATACACTCTGTATGAAAACCGGTAATTCCTCTGTAAAGAATGTCTTATACTTTTTACCGCTCTTTAGATCCTGATAAAAAGAATTTTCTGCGGATGCCATGACGACAACCATGCCACGCTCCTGCGCGTAGCGATCGATATTACTGTAACGCACCCAGGAAAACGCATCCCCATAGGCACCATGCAACAGATAGAGTACCGGAAGTCCCGCCTCATAATCATACTTTTGGGTATGGTTGATCTGGGTGATCTCCTCACTGCTTCCCGGCGTTGGCACGAACACATTTAAAGTGATGTTGCTTCCCAGAGAGAAACTGTAATAATGTGTCTCCATCAATGCCATCTCATCTTCACCTCCTCGTTTTTAACAAGTTCCCTTTCAGAATTTGTCTCTTGCGTTTCTGGGAAAATGGTAGCAAAATGGCAATAGCAAAACTACACCATTTTTGTTTTGTGCGTGACATTTTTTTACAAATCTTGTTGTTTCGCGACAGATCTGTAGATAAAACTAACAATTTTTCTTATGATGATGCCAAGTTTTTGGGTAAAAATTTGGGTAAAAAGGAGGTCAAAAATGATCGATCGTGCCGCTATCTTAATGGAACAGGGTGCCTCCATTGCCTGTCATCGCGTGGAGGGCATGAATGACAATATGTCACATTCCCATTACCATACTTACTTTGAACTCTATTTTTTAGAGGGAGGCGAGCGTCACCACGTCATGCAGGATCAACAGTGTGAAACCAAGGTCGGCTCTTTTATGATCTTTGCACCTTATATCATGCATTATTCTTTTTCCGATCATGATGTATCTTTCAAGCGGACAGTCCTCTATTTTAAAGATGAGGCAGTCGCATCCCCGGTGCTTCTGGATCTTTTAAAAAACGGAAGCGGCTTGTATGAACCGGAGCAGAAGATCTCCTCCTCCATTCATTTTTTATTAAATGAACTGCAAAAAGAGCAGGAACAGGAAAGGGATGATCCTTTGCATGAAACAGTTATGGAAAATCTGCTCAATACTCTGCTGCTTACCATCATGCGCAGCACCCAGGCATCGCCAAAGCCGGAGACCCAGAGCCGTATGGCAAAGGTGATCTCTTATATTGAGAAAAACTATCAACACGAATTGCGTTTACAAGATATCGCGGCTGAATTTTATGTGAGCGAGTATTATCTCTGCCATGAATTCAAGAAGTACACCAACCGCACCATCGTCCAGTACACCAATGCCCTGCGCATCCTGCACGCCCAGCGCCTGATCACAGAAAGTGACCTGAATTTTACCAAGATTGCCGAGCAGACCGGATTTTCTTCCCTGACACATTTTAACCGGACCTTTAAATCCGTCGTGGGAACCTCACCATCTGCCTACCGCAAGGCAAACCCAAAACATGAATAGATCATAAGAAAAAGGAGTGACGCACAAATGCAGATTTGGAAAAGCAGGCGGACACAGTTTCGGACTGGGAAAGGGACTTGCCGTAGAAGGATGGCTGGAAGATGCTCTGGCATTCTGGCAGTCTCTGCCCTCATAAATCTATGGCAAAATAGCAAGTCAGGTATTGCATCCATTTCATATATTCATTAAAATATACATAAGTATAAGTTGATCCAGAGACCGTGCCAACTCCACGTTTTTGGTCCACAAAGGAGAATAAATATATGGAATACGACGAAAACCTTTTTAAAGCAAAAGCGAATCGACGAGCGCGCAACATCTGGCTTGTTTTTTCTCTCTTGCTGACTGCCAACTATGGTGCTGATGTTGCTAACGGTCTGAACACACCGATCTATTATCTGATGTTCTTACTTCTCTGCTGGGTGCCATTTTTATCCGGTCAGATCCTTATGAAAGTAAAGGGTGCCGACACCGACCTCTATCGCTATGATCTTGCGATCGGTTATGGCATTTTTTATCTCTTTGTTATCTGTACTACAGAGTCACCGATCGCCTTTACCTATGCCCTTCCGGTGACCAGCCTTTTAGTACTCTATAAAGACAAAAAATTTATGAAATACTGCGGTATCATCAATACCGGCATGGTCATCTTCAGTTGCGCATATCATTATCTGCACGGTTTTAACTCCGCAGCAGACACCAAGAACTACCAATTGCAGATTGCCTGCATCATCCTCTGCTATATATGCTATGTCCGTTCTATCCAGCATCTGAATGAGTCAGACGGAGCTATGACCGACAGCATCAAGTCAGATCTGCACCGCGTTGTTACCACAGTGGACAAGGTAAAGTCTGCCAGCAACTCTATCTTGGACGGCGTGACGGTTGTCCGCGAACTTGCTTCCGAGAATAAGCACGGCGCTGATGTCGTTATGCTGGGCATGAACGAATTAACCGGCAACAACACACAGTTGCAGGATCGCACGACTTCCTCTATGGATATGACGACCGACATCAATGCACAGGTACAACATGTTGCCGCCATGATCGAGGAAATGGTGGAACTGACCCGCGAGTCCGGTGTCCATGCACAGAGCAGTTCTTCCGACCTGGATAGTTTGATCGAGACAACGCAAGTCATGTCCAACTTATCAAACGAAGTAGACCATATATTACATGATTTCAAAAGTGAATTTGAGATGGTAAAGGAAGAGACCGGTACCATTGACAATATTTCCAGCCAGACCAACCTGTTGGCTCTCAACGCTTCCATCGAAGCAGCCAGAGCCGGAGAAGCAGGCAAAGGTTTTGCCGTTGTTGCCGAGGAGATCCGCAAGTTGAGTTCCGAAACCAGCGCATCTTCCGGTCAGATCCAGAATGCTCTGGTCCGCCTGGAAGAGACCTCCGCCAAGATGATGACCTCCATGGAAAAGACACTGGAACTCATCCAGCAGACCATGGAAAAGGTGACACAGACCGGCGAGAATGTCAAAAAGATCAACGAAGATTCTTCCCAGTTGGGCGATCATATCCAGGATATCGATTCTGCTATGCGTGAGGTCGAGACATCCAACTCACAACTGGTAGAGAATATGGAGCAGGTTTCTGACATCATGAGCCATATGACCAACTGCATCAATGACTCTGATGAGACCAGCAAGCGTATGCTCAGTAAATACGAAGAAAGTGCCAACAATATCAATTCCATCGAGTCCGTCATTGAAAGCCTCATGTGTGAACTCGGTTTTGGTGGATTTATGGGAATCGCGGATGTGGAAGCCGGAATGAAAGTTCTCTTTACCTTAGAGGGAGAGACTGAGCCGCATCACGGCGAATTGGTAGAGCAGACACAGGACGGACTCCTTATTAAGACAAGCGAGATCCTTAGCCTGCATAGGGTTACCGGTTGCGAGGTTCAGGTCGTTGTCGGCAATGTCCTCTATTGCTGGAACAAGGCAAGTCTGGATCCAAATACCGACCACAACCGCAATTACAGCATCCGCATTACCGGTCGCCCACGCATCAACAATCGCCGTAAATATCCGCGTATTGATGCCAGCAACACCTGTACGATCACCATGGCTGACAGCGGAAAGACCTATTCCGGCAAACTGGACAACATCAGTGCCAATGGCTTTGCTTTCCTGTCCAGCGATCCGGTCTTTACCGATGCCAAGGGACAATCCCTTACCATCACGATCAATGACTTTGCACTGGCATCTCACAACGTGTTGGATGGACGGATCATTCGCTGTTCCGATCACGATGGCACCTACATCGTTGGCTGCCAGATGCCTGACGACAATGTTTATATCATGGAATATATCGAAAGTCGTTTGCGTGATGGGGCTACGAGTTTTCAGTAAGTCTTCAGACTTCCTAAATATCAAAAATGTGCTAAAAAGTCCGGGATAACCTTTTTTCTTACGGTCATCCCGGACTTTCTTACAGCCACAACTTCTTAACAACGCGTTTCAAATGGAATAGCAGGAATTCCTGCTGCATTAAACAAATTCACCTGATACCAGGCATCTCTTGCAAAACGAATCTGCAGAGATTCTTCTGTCATTTCTTCCAATCTCAAAACCAGACTGTCTCCGTCTACCAAAGCCTGATAAGGGATTTCTCTGCCATTCTCAAGCACTGACAAGGCATTGATGGAATCTCCTGCGATCTCAAGTCCATCTTTCGCATATGCCATCTTTATACGGATCGTATCACCCTCACGTTTTATCCCTTCCGGTCTCGGTGCCTCGCAGAGGATATCCTCTCCATATAGATATTTTCTTGCCAAAAGCGCCAAGCGATGTCCCACCGTGCGCTTATCTTTCGGATGAATATCATGTTCTTCGCCGACATCAGAAATAGACGCCATATAGAGGCCATCCACTGTTTTTGATGCTTCTTCCTGACAGCGACGGATTGTAGCATAATCCAGATTGGTCTGCATCATCCAGTCTCTCCATCCCGGCAACTGCACCTCAAAAAACGGAAGTGCTTCGTCCTTCCATAATTTGCGCCAATCACTGACCAGTCCCTTCATCATATCGGTATAAAGTGACTGCAAGCCCGGCACATCATCGCTCTCGCCCTGATACCAAAGTACCCCGCGTGCGGAAAATGGGGCAATCTGCTTTACCATGTGTTCATATAAAATTCCCGGCATAGTTCTGGCGTCTACATATTCTATGCGATAGGCTTCCATTGTTTTTGCCATCATCTCCTGCAGCGATGCATTCTCATCGAGTCCCAATGCCTTTTTCTGCTCTGCCAGTGCCTCAGGTGACATACTTTCCAGCCCCTTTTGTGCCATATCCATCATGGCTTTTCCGATTTCTTCCATGGATGGTGTTCTCGGAAGAACCACCTGATCAAAAGGACTCAGGCAAGGCTTTCCTGCATCGCTCTGCGGATCTGCCTTCCTCTCCGCCCAGAACTGCTCCATATCCTTGCCTTCCACTGACTTTTCCCACTTTTCCATCCATGGTTTTCCTACACGTTCCACAGTATCCTGGTCCATCCATGCACAACTGTAGGTACCGCCCCAGTTGCATCCTATAATACCGACCGGAACGCCGACCTTTTCTCTGATCTCCTTGGCAAAGTAAAAAGCAACCGCAGAAAAATATGCCAGATTCTCCTCTGATGTGGCTCTGCGCCATCTGCCTACTGCACTGTAATCAAAGTCGCTATCCTGTTCCTCATAAAACTTCTTTGGTACATCAAAAAAGCGCAACTCATGATCATCCAGCCCCATGACCTGCTCATGATATTTTTCATAGCGCAGAGGGAATTCCATATTAGACTGTCCGCCGGCAATGTAAACCTCACCGATTGCTATATCTTCCAGAGTCATTGTCTCTATTCCATCACTCACCTGCAGCACCTCTGATGCAGATGCCACGAGTGGCTCCAGTTTCAGGCAAAAATGACCTGTTTCATCTGCCATTACCTCAGCGCTCTTTCCCTGAATCTCAGCCCTTACCATCTGATTTGGCTGACTCTCTCCCCAGATATATACTGGTTTTTGTCTCTGTAAAACCATCCCATTTGAAAATACTTTTGCAAGTTTCATTTCCTACCTCCATCTGACTCTATTTGTGTGGTATCTCCACCTTAATCATACAATACTGATCTTTACTTGTTCGGAATCTGACGCAATTGCTCATCCACCTGATCGATCAAATCTTGCGACATTCCCGCATAAGTAACAGCATAGGATAACAAATGTCGCAGGGTCATAAGTTTTAACGCCTCCATCATGGCTGCTCCATCTACCTGGGCTGCCTGCTCCTGACCTTGTCCTGCACTCATATGCATAATTGGCTCAATGATCTTCATCGCTTCCGGCTTTCCGGACAAATATGCCATAGTACAGTCAACGTTTAAGAATGGCTCACGATTTCCATTGATACTTTTTGAAAAACGTGGCTGCTTCATCTGCCCATTCGCAAAATCTCCCATAATATCCTTAAGCCACTCGATAGAATCTGCCACCCAATGCGGCACACGATTGCTGTATGCTTCCGGATCCGCTGTCACAGATGTATTGCAGACGCTAAATCCATGCGATCCATGGGAATAAATATGACTTTCAAACATAATCTCATGCTTCTCAAGAGCATCCAACAGATGTATCGTGTTCTTTACCGGTACCACATTGTCTGTTCTCGTTGCAAACACAAAGCAAGGACAGGTGTTTTCATCCACTGCTGCAATAACATCCGGCGCTGTCTTCTCATAAATCTTGGCACAATCTCCTTCAATAACAGGATAACCCAGAATCGCCGCATATGGACGATGCTGACTCATCGTTGCCGCACTGGCTGCCAGATGTCCACCGGCGGAGAACCCGATTACCACGATCTTATCCGTCAGGACTTTCCACTCATCTGCTCGCTCCTCAATCAAAGCCATGGCCTGCTCATAATCATCTAATGGATTCGGCCAAACAGAATCCTCTCCCACCGAATAGCGCAGGATAAAAGCCTGATAGCCTGCCTCAAGATAAGGAAAGGCTACCGGATCTGCCTCTCTGTCAGAACACATAGAATAGCCCCCGCCCGGCAAAATCAACACAGCAGGCCGCTTACTGATATGATTAAATTCTCCTTCCACCGGCTGTGTGTATGCTGTCAGCGTCACATTTCTTTCCCCATTCAATACGATTTTTTCTACGTCCATTTTCTTCTCCTTTTCGTTTTATAAAATGAATTAACATTATATTAACTCGTTTTACACTCTGTTTCAAGATATATTTGTTTTTTTCACAAGAAACGTGTTATACTAATGTAGAATTATAGGAATTTTATACAAAATCACACATTTTCCAAAAGTTAAAAGGGGATATTATATATGGATCAAACTGCTTATTTTGAACAGATGCGTCAGAAACGGCGCAGTGAAATCTTAGAAACGGCACGCCGGATGATACTGGATCAAGGGCTTTTTTCATTCTCTATGCAGGGATTGGCACAGACGCTGGATGTATCTACGGTCACATTGTATAAATATTATAAGAATAGTATTGCGATCATTGAAGACCTTTACCAGGCAACCACCGGCACCTTATTCCAGTTCCCGGATCTTTTCCCCACACAAAAAAAGCCAGAAGATCTGGTTTTGGAGTATATTTCCCTGATCCTTGACGACATGATCTGCCGCCGGGAGGATTTTCGTCTGGTCATGACCCTTGGTCTCTACATCTATCCTGCCGATCCGGTAACAGAGATTCTGCCGGCAGAGCCTTTCTTGCAATACCTGCAAGAGACTCTGCCGCCGGAAGTCTGCGCTCTTTCGCGTGATAATTCGGACTTTCTCTCCTTTGCCACAGATGCCTGCCTATCTTTTATGCAGTCTGTTGCTACCCAGAGCAAGCCGGATCTCAGGCAGATGAAAAAGCAATTATTATTGTCTTTGTCACTGTGGTTTTAGCGCACAAAGGCATAACTTTACTGCTCTTTCATTTCTGCAATATTCTTCTGTACCTGAACCATACGATCTTTGTCCAGTTCGTAAAACTTCATGGCAACGATATTACACAACCAACCGATAATCGGAAGTCCAAAACTTAGAAACATTGCCATCCAGAAAACACCACTTGTAGCCTTATCGCCCATCTGCGGCATGGTATTCTTATAACCGATGGCTGCCACACAAAGGGTCGCAATGGTCGTAGCAAGTGCTGCCATCAACTTATCAATAAAAGAATAGACACCACCTACCACTGCCGGCATATACTTTCCGGAACGCTCCAACTCATAGTCAACAACATCCGAACGCATGGCACCTGCTGTGGTCGTCAAAATCATACGCGTTGCAGTCGTTGCCAACATAAAGATACAATAAATAATTGTTGGCACAACAGCCACAGAAATCTGACTCATACCATCTTTTCCTAAAATAATACAGAAGCCACAAGTCATAGCAGCAACGCCAATGGAAACCCATGACCAGAAAGTAGTTGACTTCTTAACACCATGCTTGGATACATACATACCGCCCAGGAAGGCAAATGCAATACCTACAATCATAGTAAAATTATTGATCATGGTCGTTGCCTTGTAACTGCCGATCAGAATACCATTTAACAAGGTAAGAATAACAGACTGACTTGCTGCGGTCTGCGCCAGTTTGTCCGTTGCAAAGGATCTCATTTATGCACTCAATAAGATCAAAACAGATAAAGTAGATATGGATCAGTTTGTTTCCCAACTTTTCCGGTTCAAACGTCACGCTCTCCATCCCTCACATGGAGGAAGCACTTTGTCACGTTTTTTTGTACTCCATAGGAATTATCGAAAAACACTGTGAAGAGGATGCTTTTTCCTATGTCATGGATACTGCAAAACAAGCGAAAGAAAGAAAAGAAAACTACCAATAAAAAGATCGCTTAGGCTTGTTTTTATAGGCTTAAGCGATCTTCTTTATGCTATGCAGGATATGCTAATCTATTCTGCTTGCCAGAACTGCGATACCTTCTTTGCCCGGCATTTTAACGTCAAATCTTCCACTGACGCCGGTCATAGTTACATCGCGCGTCATATTCCACATATCGATAATCTCTATCTTATACTGATGGTCTTCCGGCAGCTTCCATGGGGCAATACCATTACAATGTCTGCCATAGTAACCGATGTAATAATCCTCACCCACGTGACCAAAGGCATTGTAGTCTTTCATCTTAGAAACAATGTCATCAACCTCATTCGGATTCATAAATCGACTTATCAGGGGACTATTCTGTAATTCTTCCATGCTCTCCAGATGATGTTTTTCCATGTATGCCTGAATATCAAAATCATGATATTCCTGCCACGGCTCGATCGCTCCCGGAATGGCATCTACGATCTCCTTCAGATAGGCAATACGCTTTGGGCTTTCTCCCTTGAGGACACCACCCTTTGCCCACCAGAGCACTTCATCATCGGATAAGAATACTTCACCATGTGTTGCATATGCCCCTTGACAGACAGCCATCCAAAAACGGTTTGCCATTTCCCAGCCGGAAATATTGCCCCAGGTCAAAGGCAGGTTTCCTTCATAACAGCACTCGTCATAGCAGAGCGGTTTTTCAAATTCCTTCATCCAATCAGCCGCCTTTTGTACCAGGATGGTCTGCACGCACTGGTGGGTAATATTCTCTCTGGAGAAATCATAGAATCCAAAACAGTTATGGTTGCTGAGTAAATGATGGTATGGATCATTTTCCACAATAAAGGACTCTATATCGTACCAGTCTTCCATCGTCCGATCCATAACAAGATCATACTCATTTGCCATAGACCACCAGATCTGCGGAATGGCTGCAAAACGACGGAGCAGGTAATCCAGATAGATGAGATTTTCCTCCATGGTCATATGAGAGAAGCCCCACTTATCGTATGGATGGAAAAGGATCAGATCTGACTGGATCCCCATGTCTGCCAGCGTAAAGATCTGTTTTTCCAGATGCTCCCAGAAAGCAAAACAAGGACGGTTGACATCCCACTTGCCATCGGCATCCTTTTCAAATGCATATAATTCCGGATCATTGTGGTTGTAATCATAATGTTTCGGGAATACGCAGTGGCGCACCTTGTTAAATGGTGCAGTCGATAAAGTTTCCATGGTCTGTGCGATTCTTTCTTCTTCCTGATGACTCAAAGCATAAATGGTCGTTCCAAATGGTTTGAAGATCTCCCCGCCATCATAGACAAAATGTGTCCCCTCGGCACGCACGATACCGGCCTTTTTATCCTCATTCGGCAGACATACCAGACTGCCCTCTGCCTGCATCAGACCGCTCACACGATAGGTATAAGCGCCTGCCAGACTTGGGTAAAAGCGCACCTTGTAGTTTCCATCCCCGGCATAAAAGCCCTTGACCTTGGTAGTCTGACCGCCGCAGGTAAATTCTGCCGTCACATCTACCAGAGCCTGCGAGCCCTGTGGCTCCTCTCCTTTGATGGTCAGTTCATACATTTCAAATTGTTTCATTGTCTCGTCCTCCTTTTTGAAATTCATTCATATACACATTTATCACATTACTTTTTAACGCAAGACTTTCTCCATGGCATTGCGCCAGCCCTGCCATTTTTCCTGTCGCTTGCTTTCCGGCATTTTAGGCTCATAAACCTGGCACGCTCTTAAATCAGAAAGCACCTTGTCATCATAAATTTCGGCTTTTTCTCCTGACAAAAGTGCTGCTCCATAAGCCGATGCCTCCTGACAGGCAGATACTTCTACCTTTTTCTGCAAAATATTGCTCTGAAACTGCATGAGATAAGCATTCTCTGTGGCTCCTCCATCGACCCGAAGCACTGACTTTGACATACCTTTATCATACTGCATTCCTTCCACAATGTCTGCAATCTGATAAGCGATGGATTCCAATGCCGCACACACGATCTCATTTTTTCCGGTTGTACGGCTCATGCCATATAGCATCGCCTTAGCATCTACTTTCCAATAAGGTGCGCCCAGACCGCTGAACGCCGGGATGAGATATGTCTCATCGGTCGGATTTGCAGCAAATGCCATCGCCTCTGTCTCACCTGCACTTGTGATTATCCCCAGATTGTCCTTTAACCAACTGACCGTTGCCCCGGCATAATTGATATTGCCTTCCAAAACATAAGATACCTTTCCATCCATGCCCCAGGCGATCGATGTTACCATACCATTATCCAAGACGATCGGCTTATCTCCCGCATGCATCATGACAGAAGAACCCGTCCCATATGTCGCTTTTACCAGTCCCTTTTCCCGACAATTCTGCCCATATAAGGCTCCCTGCGAATCACCGATCACTCCCAGAATCGGGATCGGCTCCGCAAAAAATCCTTCAAAGTCCGTCTTGCCATAAAAAGCATTGCTGTCTCTTACTTCCGGAAGTGTTTTGGCATCCACGGAAAACCAACCGCATATCTCTTCATCCCACTTTAAATCCGTGATGTTAAAAAGTTGTGTGCGTGATGCATTTGATACATCGGTTGCAAAGGCTTCTCCTTTTGTCAGTTTAAATACCAGCCAAGAGTCGATCGTACCCAGACAAAGACGATTTTCCTGTTTGGCACGCGCTACCTCCGGCTCATTTTCCTGCAGCCATGCATATTTTGCCGCCGGAAAATAAGGAGATAACTGCATGCCGGTCTTTTGTCGAATGGCTTCGCCGACACCACCGGATGCCTTCTGCTCCTGCTTGGTATCCAGAATAACGTTATTTTCTATTCGTTTACAAATATCCTCCGCACGCGAACATTGCCAGACGATTGCTTTCGCCAGCGGCTCTTTTGTCTTGCGATCCCACGCAGCTGATGTTTCACGCTGGTTGCTGATGCCAAGACAGGCTATTTCTTCTTGTGCAATGCCAGCCTCTGTCACCACATCTTGCACGACCTGAAGCGTATTTCGATAAATCTCATCGAGATCATGGGAAACCCAGCCTTTTTCATTTACGATCTGCTCATGCGCAATATCACGCCGACAGATCAATTGCCCTTCTGCATCAAACAGAATACCTTTGGTTCCCTGTGTACTCTGATCGATTGCCAATACATACTTTTTTCCTGCCATTCTATTCCCTCTTTACTCAGCAAAAAGCGCCTGTCTTGCTGACTTTGCAATACCTTCGCCATCCATGCCATAGTAGGCAAATACCTCTTGGGAGTTACCGGTAATGACAGGTGCATCCGGCAAGGCAATGTTGATGACTTTCTTTGAGCATTCCGCGGCAACCACCTGGCTCACCATAGATCCAAGCCCGCCAAATGGCGCATGTTCTTCCACGGTAACTACAAGTTTTGTATTCTGTGCCGCCTCAACGACTGCCTTTTTATCCAGCGGTTTCACACAGTACATATCAATGACACTTGCACTGATACCCTCTTTTGCAAGGATTTCTGCTGCATCCACTGCTTTTTTTACCATTTCACCACAGGCGATCAGGGTCACATCGCTTCCCTCTTGTAAAATCACAGCCTGATCCATGGT
Source organism: Roseburia lenta (assembly GCF_014287435.1). Classification (GTDB taxonomy): domain Bacteria; phylum Bacillota; class Clostridia; order Lachnospirales; family Lachnospiraceae; genus Pararoseburia; species Pararoseburia lenta. The sequence continues at coordinate 56,190 of NZ_JACOPG010000003.1, read as the reverse complement.
AAAGGGGCAATTTTTCTCATCGTAAATATCCCCGACCGGATTTCTCCCTACACGAACATAAGCCGGTTCTTTATCCTGTAACAGATGCTCCATCAGTTTTTTTGTCTGGAAACGGTCGCTCGGCAGATAGACGCGCATCCCCGGGATAGCACTCATAGCGGCAATGTCCTGCGCAGAATGATGACTCATGCCAAGCGCGCCATAGGAAATGCCTCCACTGATCCCAATGAGTTTTACGTTGGTATGGGAATATGCCACATCAATCTTGCACTGCTCATAGGATCTGGTAGAAAGAAAGCAGGCAGGCGAAAAAGCGTAAGGCTTCTTTCCACAGTGCGCCATGCCGGCTGCCACCGAAACCAGATCCTGCTCCGCGATCCCCATCTCCACAAACTGGTCCGGGTAGGCATCCGCAAAAGGTGTCATGGAAGCAGAGCCTCTGGAATCACTGCAAAGCACCGTGATCTGCTTATCCATTTTTGCATGTTCTAACAATACATCGCAAATGACCTTTCGATTTGCCACAGTATTCTTATCTGCTGTCATTTAAACCGCCTCCTCTCTCTTTTTTAGATCTGCCATGATCGTCGCATATTCTTCCTGACTCGGCACATGATGATGCCAGGATGCCTTATTTTCCATGACCGGCGACCCCTTGCCCTTAATGGTATTGGCAATGATGACCGTCGGCTGGTTCTTGGTATTTTTTGCTTCTATAAATGCCTTTTGCAAAGCATCAATATCATTTCCATCGGAAACATCTATGACATGCCAGCCGAAACTTGCGAAACGGTCATGCAGGTTTTCATGACCCATGACATCTTCCGTATTACCGGAGATCTGCAAGTGATTACGGTCGATGACTGCACAAAGATTGTCCAGATGATACTGGTGTGCCGCCATGGCTGCTTCCCAGATGGAGCCCTCTGCCAGTTCTCCGTCACCCATGACCGTGTAAACGCGGTAGTCTCTGCCATCACGTTTCCCTGCCATAGCCATGCCGACACAGACCGGAAGCCCATGTCCCAGAGAACCGGAATTCATCTCAATTCCCGGCAATTTGTTGTTGGGATGTCCGATATAGGGGGAGCCAAATTTAGAAAACTGATCTTTTACCTCCTGTAAAGGGAAAAATCCCTTTTTTGCCAGAACACTGTAATAGGCTTCCACCGAATGTCCTTTGCTAAGGACAAAGAGATCCCGATCCGAGTCGTTCTGGTTTTCCGGAGAAATATTCATCTGGTCAAAGTAAAGTTCCACCAGAATTTCCATAATAGACATATCGCCGCCGATATGACCGCCGCCCCCTGCCATAATGATATCCACAGTATCCTGACGCAGTTCATAGGCGAGTTTTTTTAATTCTTTATTTTTCATTTCCCTGCCCTTCTTTCATTCCCCACGCAAGTAGGCTTTGACTTCTTCCTCGATTGGATCGTACAGATCCGGTTTGACGCCAATGTATTTGCATGCTTCATAAAGCACCGGAACAACATCCTTATGAATACCCACGCAGTGATGGATATATGGTCCTTCCACCAGTTTTGCTTCCAGACGCTTGATGTTATCCACCTCTACCCAAAGATAGGTACCCATACCCTTTGGTCCGTCAATGCCCTTGGCATGTCCAAGTAACAAAGAATACTGCCCCAGATCTCCGTCAAAACGCACCAGTGAGACATCTCCGTGTTTTGCCTCCGCGGTAATACTTCCCGGATGGTCAAATGCCAAAGGATAGGTAATGGTCGGCTTTTCGCCTGCCACAGAGATCGGCCATGGTCCACAGTGCTGCAAGAGTTCTCCGTTCGGACAATCCGGATGACGGATGGTCCAATCCGCAAAGAAAGACCGCACCTGCCCCATGCCTGCTGCCTCTACCAGAAGTGCTGTAATGGCTCCGTGAATGTCCGTCTCACAGACCGTCGGAATACCCTCTTCGTTTAAAAGCGCACTTGCCGCACATGGCATGATCCCAAGTTCCGTCTGCAACTGATTCCAACACTGGATAGCAATGGCATTGCAGCCATATTTTTCTGCAAGATGTTTCATGGCTACCTTCATGGCTGCCACTTTTTCCAGTTCATCGTCCTTGATGGCAATATTCATATTGGCTCTGCAATAAGTCATGACTTCTTGTGTCTCGGCGACATTTCTCAGATTTTTCCTGACTTCGTCCACCAATTCGCCCATAGGAATGGGTGCCAGTTGGATATTGAATTTTTCCAGAAGTTCGCCTTCATTACACATGGTCGACCAGAAATCAAAAGGTCTGGTCGAAATCTGTAAGATACGGATATGGCGGAAGGTCTTGACTACGTTGCAGACCGCCATAAAGTCACGAAGTCCGCGCTCAAATACCGGATCTTCCAGACGGCAATTTGTCATGTAGGTAAATGGCACGCCAAAGCGTCTTAATACCTTTCCGGTTGCAAATAGCCCGCACTGGGTATCCCGAAGTCGTGTACCATCCGGCTCCGGGCGCTCATCCAATGGTCCCCACAAAAGCACCGGTACCCCCAGTTCCTTTGCCAGCCTTGCACATTCGTATTCCGTCCCAAAATTGCAGTGTGGTAAAAACAGACCATCTATTTTTTCTGCCTTAAACTTTTCAGCGATCTTAAGCATATCGGCATCATTATAAAGAAGCCCCTCCTCATTGATGTCCGTGATATCTACAAAATCTACGCCAAGTTCTGTCAGCCTCTGTGCGGTCAGTCCCCGGTACTTGATCGCGTCCGGTGCACTGAAAATACTGCGTCTGGTCGGCGCGTAACCCAATTTAATATGATCCATAAAAATGCTCCTTTCCTCCGATTTACGACTTTTTCTATAAAATACCTTGTCTCTTTCTTTATTGAAATGTAAAATAAAGTAAATATAACTTTATTTTTACTTTATTTATGAAATCGATCAAAGAAGGTAGAATATATGGGGATCACAGGAAAAGAACTGGCTGAAAAATTAAATATCTCGGCTACCGCCGTTTCAATGGCTTTGAATGGAAAACCAGGCGTTTCTACCGAGATGCGCAAACGCATTATCGCAGAGGCAGAAAAAGCCGGCTATGACTTTAGCCGACTGCAATTAAAGAAAAATCATTCGGGGGATATCTACTGCATCATTTACCGCGCCCACAACGCCATCCTAAATTACACGCCTATCTTTTCCGAACTGACGGAAGGGATCGAAGCAGAGTGCCGCCATAAGGGCTATGGTCTGAAAACTTTGCAGGTCTATGAAAATACGGATGACCTGACACAGGTTGTGGAGGAACTGCGCATTTGCGGTTGTGTCGGCATAATCCTGCTCGGCACCGAACTCTCAGCAGGCATCTGCCGTCGCTTTCTCGAAGCATCCCTGCCTATGGTGCTTTTGGACGCCAGTTTCGATGCCATCGACTGTAGCAGCGTCCTTATCAACAACGTGCAGGGGACTTACCTTGCCACCGGCTATCTGATCGACCGTTGCAACGAACAGCCCGGTCACCTTTGCTCCTCCTATTCGATTGCCAATTTTTCCGAACGCAAGACCGGTTTTCAAAAGGCAGTGCGCGAACACGGCATGTCCGTCAGCAAGTCCCTTTCCCATGAATTAGCCCCATCCATCGAGGGTGCCTTTTCGGATATGCTGGAGATCATTGACAGTGGCACACCGCTTGCCAAATGCTATTTTGCGGACAATGATCTGATCGCCATCGGCGCCATCAAGGCTCTCAAACTGCGTGGATACAAGATCCCGGATGATATTGCCATTATCGGATTTGACAATATTTCCGAGGGACGTATTTTAGATCCTTCACTGACGACCATTGATATTCCAAGACGTTTCATGGGTCAGACCGCCGTCGACCAGTTGATCCGCCAGATGGAAGATCCTGCCAGTCATACCGTCAAATTGCAGATCTCCACATCGCTCATTAAGCGTTTTTCGGTGTAGGCCGCTATCGTTTCTGCTTTTTCCTATCAATTTAAACAAATTTCTTATATAAAATTTATGTAAAGTTTCCAAGGATCAATGGTTCTATTGCCTCTCTTTTTATGCTAAAATAGAGCAAGGTCGAGATGCTCTGGGGAGGGCATCTTCTTACATTTATCAATAGGGGGTATTTTACATGAACAAAACACTCAAAAAGGTTCTTAAGACCATCCTCATCATTCTTTTGGTCTTGGTAGCCGCAGTCATTCTTTTTATCGGGTATCTGACCATCACGGAGTACAAGCCGAAGGATACCGAGTCTCTGGACATTGACGGATCTTCTTCCGAGACACTCGCCGCAGGTGATGACTTTACCATCATGACATGGAATATGGGCTATGCCGGACTTGGCGAAAACGCTGATTTCTTTATGGATGGCGGTGAACACGTCCGCTCCTGCACCGAGTCACAGGTCAATGACAATATTGATGCTGTTGTGGCACAGATCCAGAAGGAGGATGCTGATGTTGTCTTTTTACAGGAGGTCGATCGTGATTCCAAGAGATCTTACGGCATTGATGAATTAGAAAAGATCACTTCTTCTCTGGATGGTTACAATTCTACCTTTGCCAGAAACTACAAGGTAGCCTACGTTCCTTATCCGCTTCCTACCATTGGCAAGGTCGATTGTGGTATCGCCACTTTATCTGCTTTTAGCGTAGATGATTCCCAGCGTATCTCTCTGCCATGTCCGTTCAAGTACCCGATCCGCCTCGGCAACCTCAAGCGTTGTCTCATGGTCGATCGCGTTGCCATTGAGGGCAGTGACAAAGAACTGGTGCTGGTCAACCTGCACCTGGAGGCCTATGACGATGGCGAAGGCAAGGCTGCACAGACCAAGCAGTTGCGCGAACTCTTACAGGAAGAAGCAGAAAAGGGCAACTATGTCATTGCCGGTGGTGATTTCAACCAGGCATTCTCAAACTATGACAACAGCGCTTATCCGCTTGTCAGCGAAGATATGTGGACACCGGGTGTCATTGATGTCGATGAATTTAGCGACAATCTGACTTTTGTAACCGACAACTCCACACCGTCCTGCCGCTCTCTGGATCGTCCACTTGCCGGCAACGACAGTGATCCAAGTGTATTCCAGTATTACATGATTGACGGATTTATCGTTTCTGATAATCTTACCATCAACACAGTTGAGACAAGAGATCTTGGATTTAAGAACTCTGATCATAACCCAATCGTTATGAACGTAACCGTAACCAAATAAGAAATGACAAAAAGGCGAGAGCACATTTGCTCCCGCCTTTTTACTATGGTAACATTTCATCTTCTATATTAGTTTCAACCTTCAACATGCGATATCCAATCCCTACGTGGGTCTGAATATAAGAATTTGAATCATTTCCCAGTTTTTTTCTCAAAGTTGCCATGAATACTCTAAGAGACGCAACATTGCTATCCCATGCACTTCCCCAAATTTTCTGCGTTATATATTTGTGTGTAAGTACTTTCCCTGTATTTTTTGCAAGAATACATAACAATTTATATTCTATCGGCGTAAGCTTTAATTCTTCATCATCTTTGTATGCACATCCTGCCACATAATCAATTTTAAGCTTTCCATTCGTATATATTGAACTTTTGTTTACATTATTGTCTACTTGAAGTAACGCAATTCTGCGTTGCATAACTCTTAGTCTTGCCAACAACTCTTCGACAGAAAATGGTTTTGTAAGATAGTCATCTGCCCCTGCATCTAAAGCCTCTATTTTATCTTCATCTTCACTCCTTGCGCTAATAACAATAATAGGCATATTTGACCATTCCCGAATCTTTTTTATAATTTCAACTCCATCCATATCAGGGAGCCCCAAATCCAAAAAGACAACATCAGGATCATGCGTTGATGCCTGTATAATAGCTTCTTCTCCATTTTGCGCCAGCAAATATTTATAATTATGTGTTTTCAAGGTAGTTGCAATTAAATTTCTAATAGGAGCATCATCTTCAACTACAAGTATCTGAAACTTATTCATTTATTATTACCTCTCCTTTTTTTAAGTAAAAAGTAAATATACAGCCAAATGGAATATTATCTTTTACTTCTATACTTCCACCATGTGCCTCTACTACAGATTTACACAATGCAAGTCCCAGGCCCATGCTTCTCTTACTATCAGCAATTTTATTTTGTCCCGTATAGAACATATCAAATACATGTTCCTTTATTGTATCATCCATTCCTGGTCCATTATCTGATATATTAACATAAACCATGTCATTTTTATTTCCATATGCAATCTTAATAATCGAACCTGCTTGTGTATATTTTATTGCATTATTCACAATATTTATAACAACCTGCATAATCAACTTCGCATCGATATTGGCGATAATCAACTCCTCTGGACGACAAACTTCTATATCATGCTCCACCTTATTTCTATCAATGTGTTTTAGCGCCTCGTCTATGACATCATCCATAATCTCTATTGATTGATTCAATTTCATTTCACCATTTTCAATACGAGTGACAGACAAAAGATTTTCTACAAGTTGTATCAACCATTCCGAATCGTCATATATATCCGAAAATATTTGTTTCCTGGTTTCATTATCTAACATTTCATAATGGTTACACAAGTTACATGCATTACCTGATATAGAGGTAAGAGGCGTTCTTAAATCATGTGATATCGTACGCAAAAGATTTGCTCTGAGCTTTTCCTTACGGGCAATCATTGATGCCTCTTCCTTAGCTTTCTCATTATCAAGATTTACGAAAGCCAATGCACATTCACCTAAAATTGATAACAACACGCTATATTCAAAAGAACTCAACGATTCATGTTCCACTAAAATCCCTAGGATTCCATATACAATGTCATTGTTCCGAACTGCCAGATATAAATGTTTGGCTTCTGAAAATTTTTCTGTTGTAGCACCTGCTCTCTTTTTATTTTTCAACACCCACTGCACCACTTCATCTTCTGAATCATCCATATATATTTCACTATTTCCATATACTTCTTTTGCATAAATATAACCATTGTCTATCCTTCCATTTTTAACTGGATAAATGACGATATCTTTGTCCAATAACAGAATCACCTGATTTGCCATTACTTGTAATACATCATCATACGTTCTACTTTTCTGTAGAAGTTGATTTGTGTCAAATAATACTTTTGTCCGATAAGCAGCGCGAGCAGACTCTCTTGCGCTGTCTTTCAGGCGATATGCCAATGAGCCTGTGAGTAATGCGGCAAGTAACATGATAATAAACGTCACATAATATCCCGGTTCATATGCATGAAAGGTATATCTCGGCTCCGTAAAAATATAATTAAAAAGAAGTACACTACACAACGAACTAATTAAGCTGCAAAAATGACTTTTTGTTAAGACAGCATTAAGCAAAACCCCAAAGATATACACCGTAATAATGTTAGCCTCTGTAAATCCGCTACGACTAAAACACAATCCCAACACTGTCGTAACCAGCAACAGTGTTACGGTAATAAAAATATCCTTTTTGGTTGGTATAATATACTCCGTCAGTCTTATCTTTCGGTTTTCCTTTATGTCCATTTTTGAATCCGGGATAATATAGATGTCTACATTAGGAGCAGTCATAATGAGTTGCTCGGTTAAAGTCTGCTTCTCCCAAAAATAAAATTTTTTTGTGTTGCTTCTACCAATCACAATTTTTGTGACACCAGAGATTCTGGCAAATTCCGCTATCTGAAATGAGATATTTTCCCCAATAACAGTCGTAATTTCCGCTCCTTTATCCTCTGCATATCTTATGTTATTTTGTAATCTCTCCCGATCCACCTCATTGAGTGAATTCTGCCTTACATTTGATACATATAAAGCTGTAAATTCTGCATGAAATGCATTTGCAAGATTTGCCGCTTCATCAATAATCCTTTTGTTAGAAGGTGACGATGACAGACATACCAGGATATGTTGCTGTTTTTCTCTTACTATACTATCATTTTGACTCATTCAGTTTATGCTCCAATTTTTTCTTACATCATACCACTTTTTTCTATTAAGATAATCTCAAAATTTATATGATCCTTTCTAAACTTGTCAATTTCCTTGTCAATCTCCTCAAGTGACATATTTCCAGATAAACGAACGACCAATGGCTTCCTTTTTTCCATTTCTTTTGTCATTCTTCTCTCATTTTCTAATAGAAAACGATCTACAGCCCTCATCACATAATATCCAAAAACAAAAATTGCCGTAATTACCAATACTACTATGATATTTCCCAATCAAATCGCCTCATTTCATATGTGAAAACATTTTTGAATTGCTTTATGTTCGCCAACCACAAGAAGTGTTTGTCCCTCGTTCAAAATATCATCTGGAGATATAGCCAATTTCATACTCCCCTTCTCCTTAATTGCCATAATATTAATCCCATATCTCTGCCTGAGATTGACTTCTCGTATATTCTTTCCAATCCAGGCATCTGGCAGTTCCACTTCGAAAATCGCATAATTATCATCTAACTTTACATAGTCCAAAATGTAATTTGATGTATACCTTATTGCTGTCCACTTTGCAATTTGTTTCTCCGGATTCACTACTTCATCCGCGCCATTTCGTAAAAGAAATTTTTCCTGAACTTCACGATTTGCCCTTGAAACAACCATCTTTCCACCAAGTTCTTTTAATAGCGATGTTGTTTCAAGAGAACTTTGAAAATCATTTCCAATAGTTTCAATACATACATCGTAGTTATTAATTCCTAAAGATGCCAAAAAGTTAGCATTCGTACTATCTCCTATCAACGCATTTGTTACATATGGCAATGCCTCGTTTACTCTGCTCTCGTTCTTATCTATAGCCATGACTTGATGTCCCAATTCATGAATTTGTTTCACAATCAACATCCCAAAATTGCCAAGCCCTATTACCAATACTGATTTCATTTTTTCTCTCCTTATCCTACTGTAATGTTTTCTATTGGATACTTTAATGTACTTGTATCCTTATGCGAAAAAGCTGCATATATAATTGTCAAACCTCCCACACGTCCAAAAAACATAAGCAAAATCAATATGATATGCGAGGTTTGTGAAAGGCTTGTCGTGATTCCAAGAGTAAGCCCTACTGTACCAATAGCTGAAAAGCTTTCAAACATACAATCCAATATCGGCAAGCTTTCAACCATACTGATGATAACAGCAGCTGACACTGCAAAAAACTGATACATAAACATAATGGTTGCTGCGCTTTTTACAATGGAATCATCTATTCTTCTTCCATAAAAATTTGCATTCTGCCTTCTCCGAAATACTGCAACAGCATTTGCAAATAAAACAGCAACCGTTGTTGTTTTCATTCCTCCTGCTGTAGAACCCGGAGAACCACCTATTAACATTAGAATCATTGTAAGCGTTTTTCCTGCATCAGACATTTTTGATAAATCTGCTGTATTAAATCCCGCCGTTCTTGGCGTTACAGCCTGAAAGATAGACATACAAACACGTTTTTCCAAAGGATTGTCATAAAATTCTACAAAAAAGAATAAAATCGCGGGTACGAAAATCAATATTATTGTCGTTACCAGAATTACTTTTGTCTGTATTGCATATTCCTTAAGGCGTGTTTTCTTCGTTACAATATCCCTCCATGTAAGGAATCCCAGCCCTCCCAGAATAATCAAAATACATACCACCATATTTAGATATACATTTCCTGAAAATGAGGTTAAAGAACTAAACTTTCCTGTCTTATCTCCCATAAGATCAAATCCTGCATTGCAGAACGCAGATATAGAATGAAAGACAGATAGCCATATTCCTTTTACCCCATATTGCGGCACGAATACTGGAAATAGCAATAATGCGCCAATCCCCTCAATTGCAAATGACGTCAAAAAAAGGAATCGTGTCAGTTTGACAACACCACCAACCTGTGGTGCGGAGAGTGCATTTTGCATGGTCTGACGTTGCATTAAACTGATTTTTCTTCCTGCAATCATAGAAAGAAATGAAGCTACAGAGATAACTCCTAGTCCACCAACTTGTATCAGTATTAAAATCACTGTTTGTCCAAAATATGACCAATATGTAGCCGTATCATATACCACTAGTCCTGTAACACACACCGCAGATGTGGCTGTAAATAAAGCGCTTCCAAAGGAAGTAACCTCACCTGTTTGCGACGAAATAGGCAACATCAATAACATTGCTCCTAACAAAATCACCCCAACAAATCCTAATGTTATAATTTGAAAAGATGTTAACTTTTCTTTTATTCTTACAAGGTCTGACACCTATACTTCCTCCGTTCTTTCTTTTTCTACAAATATTTTACGTCATAAAAAATAAGGTGCCATAAATTGTTTTTTTCTGATATAAAGATTGTATAAAGATGAAAAAAGCCATCTGGTCTAACCCAGATGACTCTTTTTACATCTTAATATATCCACTGTGTGCGCCCCGGCGCCAAGCAGCTCCGGACGTTCACATGTTGACAAGTGATACTCGATAAATTTCGCAAACATCTCTTCCGACATAGCATTTAATTCCCTGCGCATATAGTCTGCCGGTCCATCCGCAGAAATTGTCTGCACATGCTCCAGTCCTGCTGCATCACGCAGTTCTTTCATATCTTCCAACCGCACATAGTCGTACAGGTCTTTTTCCGTGGAATGACAATGGAAGTTATCGTCCAATCGTCCGTCTTCGATACACGCAATTGCATTCCCTTCTTTAAAACCATAGGTGAGCACACCATATTCGTTCATCAGATAGGCGACCAGAATATAACCCCCCGGTCTTGTCACACGTTTTGCCTCTGTCAGCGCCTGCAACTTATCCTCGAAGGAATACAAATGGTACATGGGTCCAAACAAAAGCGTCAGATCAAAGGTATCCTCGGCAAAGCGTTTTAGCTTTCTTGCATCGCCCTGATAAGCCTGCAGCAAAAATTCCTTGCCAGCCTCCTGACATTCTTTTTTCGCCACGTTCGCATTCTGCTTTAAACGTCCCAGATTATATTTCACATACTCCACAGCCGTCACATCATGGCCTTCTTTTGCCAGTTCTACTGCGTAACGACCTGTTCCTGCCCCGATATCCAGAATCTGTAATGTTGTATCCTTTGCGTTTTCGCCTTGCAGAATCTCCAGATACTTATGGATATATTTCATGGAAGTAATATACTCCACCTGCCCGTGCCTGCGCATCAGGCGCTTATCCTCATTAAATTTATTATAATGAGCCGTCAACTCATCCATACTCAGTTCATCTCCAATAGTTTATCTGTCAGTTTGCGCAGTGGCACAAGAGGATCCCATTTCTTCTTAAAGAGCAGGATCCATAGGAAGATCGTTGCAAAAATGCCAATAAGTGTGACGATCATGCCCTCTTTAAAATATGCGTAAACGTAATGGATCCGTGTTGTTCCAGCCTTAACCGTGATCAGTTCATTCTTTACACCGAATTTCCGGTCAGACACAAAATTGTCCTGGTATGCTACATTGGTGCATACATCCTGGTCCGTCTTGATCGTCATGCCATTTGCATCATAAGTGATCGTCAGCGGAACGATCTCATAAGAAACATTGGTATCTGCCTCTTTCATGGCAAACATCTTTTCCACCAGGGTCCGCAGATCTGCCTGTGGGTTCTCTGCCAGCATATAAGGCAGGCTCATGCCCACGACATGAATATTCTTGTCGTAGGTCGCAAAATATCCCAGTTCCAAGCCATCTGTCACAAAATTTTCCATCGTCACGTCATCATTGCTGCTCGTCAGATATTGGGAAACCCACTTATATGGCAGATCAAATGTATAAGTATCATCCCCATACCGCCACTCGGAAACCTTTGTCAAAGTGATATCCTGAACCTCAATACCAAAGAGATTTCCTATACCATAACGATTCTTCGGAATACTTCTGGCATCGATATACACCTCTGTCCCGGCATCTGCCAAAGATGTCAACAATTCCTCGAACTTTTGTTGATCACTATAGGTAAATCCGGACAGATAGATCTTTTTGTACTGTTTGAGATCATCCAGAGAATAGTCGTCCAGATCCTCACTTGCACCAGCCACAAAGGACGGATACATGTAGGAAACATACAAGGCAGACGATCCGATCGCCAGATTGTCAGCCGATATATTCACACCGAACTGTCCGTCTACCCCCTCCAGATCAAAGAGGATCACATCTGCATTTTCGTCCACAAAGGTATAGCCATATCTCTTTGCCGCCGCTACAATGTCCTCTGTCGAAAATCCCTTTGGCAGGATAGATTTTTTCAAAAGCGCACTGTCACAGCCCAATTCCAGCAATTCCTGGAAAGTATAATCATAATATCCATAGCGCGCTGCCTCCGTCATATGCACGATCCGCACATTGGTCGTCGCACCCTGAATATCCCAGCCCTGCACATAATCCACATTCTTTTCCAGTACAAAATAGGAAACATAGGATTTCAGCGTACTTTCATCCACAAGGCCCATACGGTTTGAAGTCAGGTCTGCCGCCTCGTCCAAGAGGTTTTCCCCGGATACCGGCTCCTCGATCTGGGTAAAATAGAAATAGGACGGCGCCGTATCTAAAAGCACCGCAACCAGTGTCAGCCAGATCAGCCCCTTCTTCTTAAATTCCAGAAAGCCCCACTCATAGCAGATCAAAACATAGCACATCTGCACATAACGCAGCATCCACCATGCCTGCGGCAAAGGCATATGACTCACTAGTGGCAAAAATGCATCTGCCGATAAAACAAAGAAGATCAGACCAATAATCGCGCCCGCTTTTCGCTTACCAAAGATGATAATGACAATGGCGATCGCAAACATCGCCAGCCCAAAGGTACAGGATGTCTCGCCCTGCTGTCTGGTTGTCACACTTAAAGACAAGAGCAGGTTCTGGCTCCAATCCGACATACGGTTTGCCGTCGAAGAAGAGGATCCCGTCACAACGTCGCCCAAAAGCGCTGGCAGGAGAACGATTCCGGAAGTCAGGATTCCCAGTACAAAAGCTAAAGGTCCTAAATACCATGTTCCTTTTTTTGCTCCGGCAAAAATACTATACAGTGAAAAAATAATGGCACACATAGCAGTCAACATGATATGAGTCGCAACAAACAAAAATACCATGATCACTGTCGGAATCAAAGATTTTTTCTTTTCGATCAGATTCGTATAAAAATAAAAGAAAAGCGGCAGCATACCCGACATAAAGGCACGGGCAAGATTTCCCTCACCAAACATCAGACGCACGTTATCCGGCAAAAAGAAATAACAAATGCCGATCACGATAAAGAAAAACCGTTGCTCACGATTGGCGATCAGACAAAATCCGATATAACCAACCGCAAAAATGGTCACAAAGAGCAGATAGTAAGATAAGAGCAGACTACCTGTCAGCAGATAGCCGATCGCCATCACATAATAAGCAAAGATCGGCCAATAGCGGAACATCTGAAATCCATTGTACCAGTCCTCTGTATAGAGGGGAAAAAGCACACCTTTTTTGATGTTTTCTCCTAAGAATTCCACCTTATACAAGTGTCCATAGACATCTTCTCCTGCCGGCTGATAGCCTCTCAGATACAAGAACAAAAAGATCCCGAGAGAAACCAGTATGCCTACCAAAATTTCAATGGCAATATATTTTTTATTGTGGTTCTGTTCTTTGTTTTTTTGTTTCATAAGCCTCTAAACTCGTTCTAATTGCTTTTTTCCGTGCTTTCTTACACCGATCAATAACAGTATCGCTGACACAAGTGCTCCCGCAGACAAGAGCATACCCTGCGTAAAATATGGATAATACAGGATGATCGTCGTCGTACCTTTGTTGACATAAACCTGATGCCCATTGATGTCATAATCGTCAGATGCAAGCATATTATCCGTGTCGGCAAGTGTCGTGTTGACATTGTCATATTGGGATGTGATCGTCACTTCCTTATTTTGCACATCTACGGTCAGCGGCACGATCTTATGATCCGGCTCCTTGGTCACATAAGAACCGATCAGATCGTCTATGATCTTTTTGCTGCCATCCTCATCCAGTGTCCGGTAATAATGATATGCCAGACTGATACCGATAAAAGTAATATTTTCATTCTTGGCTGTTCCGGCAAACGCCATCTGTACGCCGTTTTCATACAAATAACCCTTGACGTTGGTCAGACCGTTCATACAGACGGTCTTCCACTCTGTCTCGTCTTTCGGGAAGAGTTCGCACAGAACTTCCTGATCGTTGTAATAAAGGATAGGATAACCATTTTCAAACTTGACACTCTGACAATCCACACCTAAAAATTCCTGGATACCCGTGTAGGTATCGGTTGGAATACTGCTGGCATCGACCACGACTTTAACCCCTGCCTTTGCCAGTTTCATGACCAGATTTTCCGCGCTGGTCTGATCGTCATAGGTAAAACCGGACAGATAGACCAGTTTATAGTCCTTTAAATCAGCAAAAGAATAATCGTTTAAATTATTTGATTTCCCTTGGATCATATCCGCATAGGAATAGGTCAAAAGTTTCCCCGACGTGCCGATACTGATAGCATCATACCGGCTGACAACACCAAAGGTTTCCGGTGTGCCCTGATGGAAAAGATAATATTTGCCCTTGCTGGCAACCAGATCATAGCCACAACTTTTCGCCGCCGCGATCACATCCTCCATATCTTTTGCGAGATACTTGGTCGCATCCGTATAGATCAACACCGTATCATTTCCAAGTAAAAGGAGCCGGTCAAATAAATAGGTGTAGTGTCTGGCTCCAACCGCTTCGTTCACATCCATGATATTCTCGGATGTTGCCGCATACTGCCAGCCATTGCCTCCGCTCTGTGCCACTATGCCCTGTCCGTCATCCGCTACCGTTGCCACATAGGCTGCACTTGCGCCATAAATATCACCATCCAGAAAATACATGCGCTGCTTTGTGATCTGTCGTGCCTGATCCAGCAAAGTCGTCTTTTCAAAAACATCCAACTGGTCTGTCGCATCATAGTATGCCTGCCCCTGATTTACCTTGATCGATGGATAGGCATCTATGACAAGCACCGCCACACAGGCAAGATAAAAGATCTTTTTCAAAGATTTCCAATAAACAAAACTAAGCAGGATCATACACAGGGCTATGGAGATATACTCTGTCATCCAGAAATATCGTTTGCCCGGCATATTGGATAAAACAATATAGGCGCTGCTGGTCGTTCCCAGAAAGAGAATAATGCCTGCCACATAGCCAACACGTGACTTTTTGGAACCTGCAAGCACACCAAAGACTGTCAGTAAAAAGGCAGCCAGCCCAAAATAATAATGCTGGTCATTTCCCTGCAAACGATAGACCGGATTTAAAGACTGCAAGGCGCTCTGGAAGTAATTTTTCATGACTGTGACATTGTAGGTATCCGATCCGTCCCCCTGCAAGGATGGATAAAGCCATACGCCCAGAAGCAGGATGCCAAGCACCATGGCTGCAACTGCAGGTAGGATACCCGGCTTCTTTTTATACATAAAATGTACCAAAATGCCAAACAGCAGGACCGTGATCGCCACAAAAATACTGTAGCGCACACTGCATGCCACGATCAAAAACTGACTGACGATCATACCAGCTAAAGTTCTGCTCTTTTTGACCTCCGTAAAAAACCACTCATAGGTAAAGCCGATCAATACCGGCAAAAAGATCATGGCACATGCTTCTGCCAAATTTCCCAATAAAAAGAGGGTATGCATATTATTGGGCATAAAGAACCAAAGCGTGCCGACCAGAAATCCGGTCTTCAGGCGTCCGATCTTCTTTCCGATAAAGATCCAGCCGACCGCGCCTGCAAAATAGAGCAATCCCACAAAAAAGAGATAGCCTGTATTGGCATCGCCGCCCACAAGAGCCTGACACGCTGCTATAAGATAGATCGGCAGAGGCTCCACATAACGGAGTAACTGCTCCCCATTAAACCAATAAGGATCATAGAGAGGAAACCCGTTTCCCTCACCTATGCCTTTGAGAAGCATCTTTGCACGATAGATATATTGTAATGTATTTGTTCCTGCGGGATAGTTTCCACCGCGATAAAGCATATATACAAGGCCAACTGCGATCAGGACATAAAGCACCAGCATAACAGCGATCGTGCATATCGTCTTACCTCTTTTTTTCATGGTCAGTCTTCCTTTTTCTGCGCGATCCGGTCAACGACTGCATCAATTTCCGCATCCATGCTTTCCTTGCGTCTGTTTCTGATCGTTTCCTTGAAATCCTCGTCTTCCTCGAAACTGATGATGTAACTTCTGGTCGGCGTTTCGCTGCTCTCCATCTTGATCAGTTTGGCATCGCCAGCCTCTACAATATCGCGGATATCTAAGATAAACTTTTCGGACATGTTTTCCAGGGTTGGAATCACAGTGTCAAAAGGTTCAAAATTGTTCATGATTCCGTTTTGATACTTGGCAAAATACTCGCTGATAGATTTCTCGTAAGTATTAAATTCCACGAACTCATCATTTTTGATCATGATGTCAATGGTAAATTCCCAAGTGTGGGGATGTGTCTCGCCCTCCACACCGTTGATGATGATATAATGATTCGCATTGAGATAAAATTTAAAACGATAGGTACGGTTCAACTGTAATGCCATGAATTACCACTCCTTTTCTTCCGCTTCCGCGCATGCCTCTGTAATGGTCTTTTTGCTTTCCTTAATATCTTCCATGTGGCGGATCTGATCGACCGCTCCCACATTATGGATCACGCGCCACGCCATTTCATAGGTATAGTGACACATGAGGAGAATGATCCCTGTGTCATCTTTCTTAAATCGCAGGATCTCATCATCTAATTTGGTCATAGAATCTGCCAAAAACTGTTTGGTGTCCGCCTCCGTTGCAAAACGCAGCACCGCAAGCACTGCCTGATCCACATTTTTCTCATCCAATTTGCGGGCAAATGCAGGAAGCACTGCCTCCTGATAAAGATTTAATCTCGTATCGTAGGCATCCCTCTCCTTTGCTTCGCGCTCCAAGCGCTCGATGTGCTGGTTCTGGATCTCCAGACGGCTATGCAAAAGATTGTTATCAAGTTCCCGCTTCTTTACCGTCATTTCTGCTCCCATGGCTACCAAAAGCATGAGTACCATAATGATGATGACATAAATATACATACTGATACGTGTTGACAAAAATTCGTTGTTATCTAAGATAACGGTCTCATCGGTCAAAAGACACAGGGTATATTGTGTGTCATTGTAGGAAAAGATCACACCGGATGCCACATAACGGGATCCGTCCATCTTGATCAGTTCATGGGTCACATGGTTCAAGCGCAGGGATTTTACAAATTCATCTGCCGAACTTGTGTCATAAAACTTATCCAGTGAAGTCCCCTGATATTTGTCTGTCTCTGTAACATTTTTGACAAAAAGGATATTCTCCTCTTTTGACAGGGTCCAGTAATGTGTATTTCCACTATCCAGAGTCTCTATAATATCAGAAATGATGCTTTCCTCGGTTCCATTTTCCTGTAAATTGATCTGATCCAGCACCAACTGCACATAGTTATCCTGCTGGGTCGCATAAACATTCATAATTGTAGTCGTATAGCGCTTCATCAGATAATGTCCCATCGCCGACATGGCTGCCACCACGACCAGGGTAAGGATCAGTATATTCCGGAATTTTCTTTCCAGTTTCCTGATATCTGTCTTTTTATTCTGCCATTCTGCTGTCTGTCGCAGTTCTTTCTTTTTCAAAATCCTGCCTCCGTTTATCATCATATCTTACGGTCATTCGTCTTCCATCCCCGGCACATTGACAAATGCACGGAACTTCTGGATGGCTCCCCGAATACCGGATGTATTGCCTAAAAACTCATCTTTAAATGCCTGCTTTTCTTCGGTAAAATTACGTGTTTTCCATGCACTGCTGGTATTGATACTGTTGATGATCCCTGCAAAGCGGATGAAAAATACCAAAAGGTTAAAGAATGGCAAAAGGAACACCACATACCACTGCTTCCTATAATACTTCTGCAATTCCTTAAATGGCTTTAGGAATACCACTGTCGAAAAGAAATAGAAAAATCCCACGACAAAGTAGCCCAAAAACAGGATCGCTACCGAAAACAAAACCATCTGCATGGAGTAATTCATAAACAGCAGGCAGATCAATGCCAGATACCAGATCATGCGCGGGAAAGCAAAGGTATGATCGTAGACCAGGGTGCGCACGGTCGGGTCAGAAAACATGCGGTTGACCTTCAATTTGTCCTTTAAGAACATGGAAGAAACTTCCAGACTTCCGCGCTGCCAGCGCTGTCTCTGCGTATATAACTTGTTCATATCATCGATCGGGTCAACAAAAAAGATGGCATTCTCACAGATCTGCACCTTTTCTTTTTTATTGTAGCGCATCTGGAAAGTCAGTTCCGTATCTTCACAAATGGTGTCCGTATTATACATATGCGAGTTTAACACGGCCGACTTACGAAAGGCAGAAAAAGCCCCCGATAAGGTATAGACCGAATTTGTCTCGGATGCATAGTTTCGCCCTGCCAAAAATGCCTGCGCGTATTCCATGAACTCTGTCTTGCGCAATAACTTTGGAAATACCCAAGGATACTCCTCGATCAAGCGCGGCTCGATCAAAATAGCCCCGGTCATGACCTGGATCTCCGGGTCTGCCTCAAACTTGGCGATCAGATTTTTCAATGCCGACCTTTCCAAAATACCGTCACTGTCAATATTTATGATGTATTTGCCCTTGCTGTTAAAAAGCGCCATGTTCAGCGCCTTGGACTTACCTTGTTCTGCATTGAGCCACTGCATGATCAGTTCCGGATACTTGGACTGACATCGGCAAAATACCTGAAAACTGTTATCCTTGCCCTGATTATTGATCAGATAGACATTGATGCGGTCATTTGGATAATCACTCTCATAGATCGATCGGATGCAGGCTTCCAGTGTGCACGCAGAATTATACACAGGGATCATCAGAGTGATCTCAGGATAAAATCCCAAGTTCTGCTCCTCTGACTCCTTTGTTTTTTGTTTGATACGTTTGTGTTTGCGAAATAATATAAAGATGTTACCAATCGCCGGGACCATTTCCATGATAAATGGAATGATGATCCACGCAGCCCAGAAAAGAAAGGAATTTAACACGCTATTTATCGTGACCATACGCAAATCCTCCCACTTTTTGCCGGATAATCTGTGCCTTGGTAAATACAAAGAAATACAATATTACAGTCAGTGCATAGAACACCAATCTGCCCACAATGGTATGTGCTATATGATAGGCACCGATACCATTGAAATAGATAATGGTACAGATGACGGCAATACGCAGTGCATTGGCAAGGATAATGTAAAAAATGCCAACTACACTTACAATGATACGTTCAAAAATGTTGTATGCCTCAAAAAAGACAAGCAATGCCAGATATGCCATAATCTCCAGAATACCGGAACATTCAAAGTCGATCTGGAGCGTGATGGCTCCGTCGGCGGCATTGACAAATAATACGCCATACTTGAAGAATGCCGTATACATACCTGTGATATCACCAAAAACACCAGCCACTGCAGCAACTACTTCTGCCAGTGGCTGGGTCATGATAGGTCTTACCCATACCATCATGATGATAAAAAGTCCGCAGGCTCCCCAGAAATACTTCCAGGCTTTGAGCTGCGCTTTATGCATCAGATAGTAAATATAAATCCAAACTCCGATTAAAACGAATCCAATGATATTTTTCATGCTAACCTTCCGGTGCGTTTTTTACGATATACCTGTGCGATCACAACAACTGCCAGACACAGGAGAATACCTAAGATCGGTCCTGTAGATGTACCGCCACAGGATATCCACTGCGATCCGATACGAACATAGTTCACATGGAATGTCTTCATGTCGGACTGCTTGAGATTCCAGTCATAAGCACCCCATTGCTCCGGTGCCTTATTCACAACCTCTACCAAGGTTGGAATATCAATGTAGTATTCCATCTGTGCCCTGCCGGTCTTATCGACATGGATATAGGCTCTGCCATATGTATAAGTCCATGGATCATTGATGTTGCTAGCAGATCCTACATATGCTGTATCAAAAAGATAAAATTCATAATCTCCGGGTCCAAGATTGGTTGCATCCTTCCACTGCTGCACATTGCCATTGGCATCTACGCCACGCAGGGTGAAATACATGGTATTTCTGCTGTTTTGACCGTTTACACTCAAAGTAATGAAATTGAATGCATCGCGGTAGTAAGCACCATAATAATCTACATAGCCAAAGAGAATGTCACCGTCCGAATACAAAGCCCCGGAAGCATCTGCCTTGGTATTGTAACCGATGGATGTCTTCTGATAGCCTTCCCAATCAGAAAAATCATAGTCATAGGAAATCTTTTTGAGCGTTCCTGTCGTCGTATCATCTGTATCAATGCCTGGTGACTGGTTGACACAGCCCTGTGCGATATAGATCGGTGTCGTATCCGTCATAATACCGAAATTGAGGGATGTGATCTTGTCATTAAAACCTTGCAGGCTGGATACCGGCACGGCAATCTCATACTCATGATTGCTATAGCGGAAGTCCAACTCACGCAACTCTTTGCCGGATCTGACATAGGCAGCTGCATTGCTGATCATGATATTGGTCTTGGTACCATCACTCAGTTCAATGCAGTAAGTACCATTATTCCATGGGCCTACCTGTGTTGCACAGCCATCCCACCAGTCCTGCTCACGCAAATAGAGGTAAACGTAATCTCCGATCCATACAGCCGCACCTTCCTTCAAGGCGCTTGCCGGGTTCTGCGTTTTTTGCACATTATTCCAATCCGAGAAATTGCCATCGATCGTAATGCCGTTTGCTGTAGTCACTGCCAGATCAGCATTTGCGTCCTCTGTAGTATCTTCTTCATTCTCATCAATGGCTTCCACGGTCTCCTCTGTGGATGCTTCGGAAGAATTACCATTGCCGTAGCCCGTCTCATCCTTCGGCTTTTCCAGTACAGACGCACCGTCGATCGTTGCAATATCACTGCCGGAAACGGAAACACCGGCATAGGCTAAAGTAAAGTCCTCAGATGGGAACCAGGATCTTGGAATAGCAACTTCAGCGAAGGCAGAATCTACATTGTAATCTGTATTGCCGCCCTCAAAGACCAACTGCGCCCCGGATATATTGTTGTTCCAGCCATCCTTGACAACATAAGATCCACTGCCGTCTGACCAGTCTTGTACAAATTGAATGGTGCTGTAATTGGCATTGTAAAGTTGACTGTCATTGTATGTAAGGCTCACCTTGGTATTGCCGATCGCCTCGCCATATGCCCCGGTCGGATTCTGCGCTGCATATAAATACAGATAACTGCCCGATACACAGGTCTTCCAATCGCTGACAGAGCCATCTGCAGAACCACGGCTGGCGATACTGCCCCAATCCGCGCTATTGCCATCGCATACGACACTGTCCGATGCCAGTACATCCCTTGCCTGATCCGGCAACAGACAGACTGCCGATGCAACAGCCATACTTCCTGCTAATAATAATGAAATTATTTTCTTGCCCTTCATGCACCTCATCCTCTTATCATAAAAAACTACACTAACATCTTTTATAGTAAAACATTATACCCACTATATGCCCATATTTCAAGAATTCTGCCCTTGAAATATATGTCAATCCTGTGCGTTTTATACTGAATTTATCGGTATTTTCCTCTCAGATTTCAACCATTATCCCAACTTCTTCCAGGTATTTTTGGAAAGCAGGATCATGATCGGGAAAATTTCCAGTCTGCCCGCCAACATATCAAAGATCAGGATGATCTTTGACAGAATGCTGAAATCATGGTAATTGCAAGTCGGTCCGACGCCATCCAAGCCCGGTCCGATATTGTTAAAGCAGGCAATGACCGATGTCATGGTTGTTGTCAAACTCTTACCATCCAGACAAATCACAAGGAAACTGACGATGGTGATCATCACATAGGCGATCAGATAAGTGTTCAGATTATCCAGCACCTTCTCGCTGACGACCTGACCATTATTTCTTACAACTAAGACCTTTTGCGGATTTAGGGTCTTTTGCAGATTGCGGTGCAGGTTCTTGAACAAAAGCAGGATACGACCGCACTTAAAACCACCGCCGGTACTGCCCGCACTCGCTCCACAGAACATGAGGATAATCAGGATCGCCTTGGAAAAGGTCGGCCAGAGGTCAAAGTCCGTGGTTGCAAAACCGGTCGTCGTGATGATGGTCGCCACCTGGAAAAATACCTGCTGAACAGTCTCTCCCAGACTGTGGAACATAGATCTGGTATTGATGGAGATCAGGACCACGCTGGCAAAAATAAGCCCAAGATACAGTTTCAGTTCTTCGTCCTTTAAGACATCCTTCACCTTGCCTAAAAGGAGCATATAGTAACAGGTAAAATTGACCCCAAAGAGGATCATAAATACCGTACAGACATTCTGGATGTAGACGCTGTAACCTGCCATACTGTCATTTTTTATACCGAATCCACCCGTGCCGGCGGTTCCGTATGCAGTACAGATCGCCTCAAAGGGTGACATACCGCCGAAAAGCAGAAACACAAAACATAAGATCGTCAAGGCCACATACAGGGTATATAAGATCGTCGCTGTCTGGCGCATACGTGGCACCAGTTTGCCGACATTTGGTCCCGGACTTTCTGCTCGAAGCAAATGCATGGTAAAGCCGTTGCCCTTGCCACTGGCAGGAATGACCGCCAGAAGAAAGACCATAACCCCCATACCGCCCAGCCAATGGGTGAAACTACGCCAGTAGAGCATGCCATAGGACATTGCCTCCACATTGGTAAGAATGGATGCTCCCGTTGTGGTAAAGCCGGAAACCGTCTCAAAATATGCATCAATAAATGCCGGGATCTCACCGGAAATAAAAAACGGCATACAGCCGACCAGACTCATGATCGCCCAGCCCAGACCCGCACTGACCAATCCTTCTCTGGCATAAAAACGCATCTCTGCCCTACGACAGAGCATAAACATAAGCAGTCCTACAAGGATCGATCCTATGATCGTTGTTGCAAATGCCGTAATGGAAGTCGCCTCGCCGTGGATCAGACTAATGATCCATGCCGGCACCATAAAGACCGCTTCCGTAATGATCACGAGGGACATGAAACGTCCCACCATCTTATAGTTCATACCAAACCTCGTTACTCTAATTTATATTATGCAAACATATCATTTAATGTGTGAAGAACCACATCGCCGTTCGTTACAACCACTAAGGTATCGCCAACGTCAAAGGTCGATTCTCCATCCGGGATGACCGGCATCTTTCCACGCGTGATACACGCGATCAGCACATTTTTGCGCAACTGCAGTTCCTTTAACGGCTTGCCACAGTTTCTCGTCTTTTCATCCACGCGAAATTCCAAGGCTTCCATCTGTCCCTCTGCAAAAGAATGTACGGATAACGCCGCACCTGTGGTATTTTCCATAGCACGCACATAACGCACGATCTGGTTACAGCACAACTCCTTCGGACAGACAACGCTTCCCAGGTTCAAGATATCCTGGATCATGGAATTCTCGGTATGATCCACCTTGGTAATCACCTGTTCCACGTTACAATTTTGTGCATAAAGCGAAATGATCATGTTCATCTCATCATAACTTGTCATGGTAACCAGAGCGTCACACTGCTCTAAGCCTTCGCTCTCCAAGAATGTCTGATTGCTGGCATCGCCCCAGATCACGGATACGTCCGGCAGATATTTTGCCAGTTCCACGCAACGGTCTCTGTCCTTCTCGATCAAATGTACATCAATACCGGCGCGCGACAACATCTGGGCCAGATAAAAACTGACTTTTCCGCCGCCACACAGGATCACACGTTTTGCCTTATGGGTGATGATGCCAAGATTTTTCAAAAGGCTTGTCAGTTCCTTGGCTGCCGCCGTTACATAGATACGGTCGCCCTCTTTTAAGACGAAATTACCATCCGGTGCACTGACCACGCCGTTTCTTCGCACAGCACACACCAAGACCTTACTCTTTACGATCGAGTTCAGGTCATTCAGTGCAATGTTGCAAAGTTTGGAATTTTCTTTTATCTTCAATTCTACGATCTCTGCTCTGCCACGCGCAAAGGTGTCTCTTCGCAGGAAACCCGGATAATTCAAGAGACGGTCAATCTCAAGTGCAGCCTGTCTCTCCGGATTTACCGTCATAGAAAGCGCAAAAGTATCTCTCATTTTATAGATCTGATCTCCATACTCTGGGTTACGAATACGGGCGATCGTATGAATATCAGGATTCATGCCATGTGCAGTCATGCAACATAAGAGGTTGAACTCATCCTTTCCCGCAACAGCGATCAAAAGATCCGCCTTTCGTATATTTGCCTGCTCTAAGACCTCCATAGAAGCACAGTTTCCCTGTACACTCATAACATCAAAACGGTCAGAACATACTTCCATCACCTGTTGATTATTATCAATCAGCGTAACCTCATAACCTTCTGCCAGCAGTTTTTTGGTCAGCATACAGCCAACTTTTCCGGCACCAGCAATGATAACTTTCACTTTTAACTCCTCCTAGCAAATCAAATTCGCTCATACTCCAATATAGTTGTATATCACTTGTTCCAAAAAGGCAACTGTTTTATCATGTATTCCTCTGTAAATTCTATAAAAAGTGTATCAAAATCTGTCTCCACCCTTGTTAATGCAATGTCACTGATTTTATGGATTTGTGATATCAAGCTGATCTTTTTAACTGAAAAAAATTAAATACTTATATATGTAACAAAACTCCTGCTATCTCACGTAATTCAGAGACAGCAGGAGTTTTCTTATTTATAAAGTTTTTGCAGGTATTATGATAATGCAATAACCTGACCTTCCGTAATGCCATTTTCATTGAAAGCATCCACGCGGACAAAGTAATTCTGTGTGGTAACAAGTGCCTTAATCTCTTTCTCGGTCACGCCAAATACCATATAACTATGATATAACTTGTCTGCCTTATGTCCCCAGAGGATGTTGTAACCTACGACATCATCACTAGGACTCTCGATCGTAACTTTCATGTATCTGCGGTCAGCCTCACGTTTTGCTGCAAATGTAGGAGTCTTTGGCGCCTGTCCATTCCCCCTACCAAAGACACGAAGTCCGCTGACGCATGCTTTCTGGTCGTATGGCACTTCGAGAACTGTCAATTTCAGGTAACGTATCTGTAAGCCATCCTCTCTTACCACAAGATCATGTGGCAGGTTTGTTGTAACTTCTGACTTATCCTCAATCATAAAGTAATCTTTGCCATCCACGGATCCTTCCAATGTCCAGCGTGTGATCAGATCGCGCTCCTCAATATAACGCTTTCCGGTCTGATTTCCACGAAGTTCTCCCGGTGTTGGGATTTCGATCTTGTCGTCTGCAAAGTTGACCTGGATCGCATGTACATCCATAGTCTCGCCCAGGTCTACTTGTACCCATTCACCCGGCTTTTCGCTTGCAGCACGCCACCATGTACGGACATTTTCCTCTGTAACCTTATCCGCACCTTTTCCTTCTTCTGCAGAAGATGCGGTCGCGTTCTTTCCATAACTTAAGAGCATCCACTCCGGATTCTTCCATGGGTCCTGCTTATCACCGCTGACAGCCTGTGGCCAGTCACCATATCTCTGATTACAGAATAATTCGCCGTCTGCATCAAAGCCCGCCGGCCATACACCGACACGACGTTCAAAATTATGATTGATGCTGATACGCATGGTAGAAGTATGCCAAAGGTTATCCTTCTGATCGCGCATGGTAGAACCGTGTCCGGCTCCCGGGATAAATCCGCCTGGTTTGTAAGAATACGGATTATTCTGTGCCAATTTGAAAGGTCCCAGCGGGGAATCCGATACATAAACACCATCCGCATACACATTATACTGTGCACCAGGGCAGGCATACTGGAGATAATATTTGCCATCATGCTTATCCATCCAGGCACCCTCGATGTATGGGCGACCGCTGACATAACCCTTTAACATGATAGCCATGCCCTGCATCTGCGGTGGCAGATTATCCGGATCCATTCCTTGCATCTGCATGAATCCACGATATTTTGCTTCCAAAGCATCGTCTTCCAAAGGCAGGTCGCAATGGTCTTCTCCACAGACTTCATAACCATTTTCACTCCAATTACCATGCACAAGTTCGATTCGCTCCGTCTTTGGCTGCATGGTCTCCGGATCCATTTCCACGCCCCAGATTGGCGTCATATTGGCACATCCCCAATAAAAATATACTTTTCCATCATCATCTACAAAAAGGTTTGGATCCCAGAAATCAAAACTTCCCTTGATCTCCTCATAAGGTCCTTCCTCAATATTCTTGGTACGATAAAAATTACAAGGCTCTCCTCTTTTGGAAGCAGAGAAATAAACATAGTCACCTAAGACGCGTACATCCGGTGCATAGTCATAAAATGGCAGATTGTCCGGCAGACGCTTTGCTTCCCAATTTGCCATATCTTCAGATACCCAGACACCCAGTGTCATAGATGCAAAGATATAATACTTTCCTTTAAAATAAATCATAGATGGATCTGCCGCTTCACGCGATACTTCGATCGCACCCTCACCCAATCCCGGCATAACCTGCTGGTTGAACTGGTAACGGTAATCCACATTTAACGGATTACAAAAATACTTCATATTCCTTTTCCTCCTTCTTATATGCACATTCCAGCGCGAAATTATCTATTCTTATTTTGTATCATAAGGCAGCCTTTCTTTTTTCGATATCAAAATTTTGCTTTTTTTACAAATTTTTATATATCTTTTTGCATCTGATCTTTCTTGGCAAAAAACTGATACAAAAAAATCAACTACTTTACATGGTAATGCAGGTATCTTTTGCTATAATAAATCTAACTTGGCAGAATATTGCCAAAAACCGATTTGACAGGAGGTATTTACTTTGGAAAAACATGTATGGGGACAGACACCCGATGGAGAAGATGTTGTAGTTTACGAACTGACCGGAACCAATGGCATGCGGGCAAGCGTGATGAATTACGGTGCCAATCTTTTGACACTCTTTGTTCCTGATAAAAATAGGGATTGCAAGGACATTGTACTTGGCTATGAACATTTAGAAGACTATTTTACCAACGATGCTTTCTTTGGATGCAGCGTCGTTCCATGCGGCAACCGCATCGGTGATGCCAAATTTACCTTGAATGGCAAGACCTACGAACTGGATAAAAATGACGGTGTCAACAATTTACATAGCGGCTTCCATCCTCTTTGTCGCCGTATCTGGGATGTCGATGCCGTATCCGAAAACAGCATCACTTTTTCTTATAAGAAGAAGGATATGGATATGGGATTTCCGGGAAACGCAACCTATACCGTGACTTATACACTGACAGAAGATAGGGAACTGCGTCTGGACTACACCGGACTTTCTGATGCAGACACAATCTTCAATCCTACCAACCACTCTTACTTTAACCTTGCCGGACACGATGCCGGACTTTCCGCTATGGAGCAGAAGATCTGGATCAACGCCAGCCGTTTTACCCAGACAGACGACGCTTCTATCCCAGACGGCGTACTTCTCGATGTTGCAGGCACACCAATGGACTTTACAACACCTAAGCCTATGGCACCAGAGATGGATGATGCTTACGAGCAGCTTGCATGGGCAGGCGGATACGATCACAACTTCGTACTCGACAAACCATTGGGTCAAATGGGAATTGCTGCTTCCTTCTATGATCCGGCATCCGGTCGCAAGATGGAAGTCTACACAGATCTGCCGGGCATGCAGTTATACGGCGGCAATTATATCAATGAGGGACTAGTCGGCAAGGGCGGCTGTACTTATGGCAAACGCTATGGCGTAGCCTTTGAGACACAGTATTTCCCAAATGCCATCAACATCCCATCTTTCCCGCAGCCGCTAGAAAAGGCAGGAGAGACGGTCAAGACTTCTACCGTTTACAAATTTACGACAGTATAATTATCTAAAAATCCCCGGGACGACTCGATAATCAGACTTCTGACTATCATGCATCCCGGGGATTTTTCTTTTTACACGATTAATTTTTCAGATATTTTCGCATGGCTGCCCCCTGCGCATACTTAGAAAGCGGTGCACGATAGACCAGTTTTGCGATCAGATATTCCAGTCCCACACCAACCAGCGCACTTGCATAGGCAAAGAGGATGACTAGCCCGGGAGATGCCGGAACAAAAGACAAGACAAAACTGCTCTCCCCTACAGATTGATAGCCCATAACATAGGATATCGGACAGATGATCGCGAATAACAATATGATCGATAAAGCATAATACTTATACACCAAAGCCGTGTAGAGATGCAATATAATCATGATCAGACATAAGATGACAAAAGCACTTAAGACAACTCTTGCATGGTCCGGATATACCTTTACCTCCACAATCTTCAAGACAACCAGAATACTCATGGATACCAGAGTGGTCACAAGGTCGCCGAGACACGCCAGTGAAGTCTGAATCTGCTTTCCACGTGGGCTTGCCGCAACCAGCCCCGACATACAGATGCTATAGAGGGTCTGCGTCACAAAAAGCGGTGACATCATCATAAAAAACATGCCCAGCCAATAGGTTCCATGCGAAACTACTTCCATGACAAGACCGATCACATACATGATGAGCATGCTGACCAGTTGTGTTTTCCTCTGAAAACCATATTTTTGAAATTCATATATATATTTAATCTTCTCGATCATAATAACTCCTTTCCATCCTTCTAACTGCCAATCTGGCTTCTAGGATCGTTGCAATAATCGCCAGCAGCAGGGCTACGCCCCATTGCAGGATCAGATTACCCTCATAAAGACAAAAGACAAGGATAACCGCCAGAACCGGGGCCAGATAAGAAAACAGCAAGTTGCTGACATAGCCTGCAAAAAACCGGCTTCCTATGATGGCAAAAGTCGCAACGGCTCCCATGATCAAGCCCGATGCCACCGAACACATACAAATGCCTGCCAGGATACCAAAGTAGAGACACCTGCGAACGCCGTCTACGATCAGCATCTGCCCATACAATTTCATGCCGTTTGTCGATGCCTTCACTAACTCAATCCCGCGAAATTCTTTGCCATATATACCGCTAAAGTTCCAGCTATCTGTAAAGACTTCCAGCAAGATATATCCGATAAGTATACCAAAACCGATCACACTAAACTCCGGATCAGGGCCATCAGATGCAGATAATACCGGAATCCTGCTGGTAAAGATAACAACAAGTGGGATGAGCAAAAGCGCTGTGATCTTGTATATGAGTGTTGTATTATTCCAATACATTTTTATCGCTTTCATCATAAGCCCCCTTACTGTAGATGCACCTTGCTGGATTTTTTCATGATCGCCACACTGATCTGGGACAAGGTCGGTGTCTGAACGGTAACATCTAATCCTGCCAGTTTATCCATATCCTCTGCCAGACAAATACCTTCGTAGCCGTAATTATTTTTTGTCATGCTGTACATAAATTTCTCTGCCGTACAGACATCTTTCAATTCGCCTTTGACATAGACATATTTTTCTTTTAAGTCTTCCACAAAGCCTTTTTCCACCACCTGTCCATGCTCTACAATCACCGCATAATCTGTTACGTTTTCCATATCTGCAATATTATGTGTGGAAAAAAGAACCGTCTTTTCTCCAGCACCTTCCTCCAAATAGCCACGGATCATATCGCATAAAACATCACGCATCAATGGGTCCAGCGGAGATGCCGGTTCATCCAAAAGAAGCATCTGCGTCTCTCTGGCAAAAACGCCGGAAAGCATAAGTTTCATGCGGTTTCCATCTGATAAGTCATTGACTTTTTTCCTTTGCCCTTGTTATCTTTCGTTGCAACCTGCAACTGTTGGATGTAGTTTTCAAATTTGTTGCAGTCAAAATTCTGATAAAGCAGGTCGGTGATCTCCTCTACCTGTTTGACCGTCCACTGCGGAAGATAATAATTGTTTGGTCCAACGTAGCCGATCATCTCCTTGACAGGGCAATCGGCATTTTCACGCTCCTTATCATCCCACTGTCCGAAAAACTCCATGTTGCCCTTATAATCGAGCCGCACACCTGCCAATGCATTTAAAAGTGTTGTCTTACCGGCGCCGTTCTCTCCGATCAGGGCTGTCGCAAAGCCCTGCGGGATCTTTAAGCACGGCACATCCAGTGTAAAGCCCCTAAACTTTTTGCTGAAATTATTTATTGAAACTGCTGTCTTTACCTCTTCCATTGCCTCTCTCCTATTCCTGCATATTCCATAGCAAATCAAATGTCTTCATTACTTCGTCTCTGGAAATCCCTGCCATCCGCGCAGCCTTGATCGCGTCCGTAAGACTGTCCTCGATCCTGCGCATGTGCTGTTCCTGCAGCATCTGTGAATCCTGTGCGTTGACACAGAAGCCTTTGCCCTGAATGGCGGTCACCAGCCCCTCCTCTTCGAGGAGTTCATATGCCTTCATCGTTGTAATGACACTGATCTTTAGTTCCTTTGCCAGACCGCGGATCGATGGCAGGTACTCCCCCTGCTGCATCTTTCCCGAAAGAATGTCACTGCGGAAAGCATCTGCGATCTGTTGATAAATCGGTATTCCTGAATTTTGTATCAATTTCGTAGACATCACCTACCTGTTTTTTAACTGTTATATAACTGTTTATATGTTATATATACAGTATATGCAGTTATATGTCAAGGGTTTATGGAAAAATTATGTAAAAATGTACCTTGGCGCCACAAAAAAAGACTGACATCTGCCAGTCTCTTCTCCGGTCGGAATATTCTCTCTTTTCTGCCTCTACTCCTGCAAAACACGCAGTACATTCCCAATCAATCCCACTTCCAGAACCAAAAATCCAATCAATAGCGCCCGTAATTCCAGATGCTGGTTCAGATTCATATATGTACACATGACATAAATCAAAGCAAACATAAGTCCCCATGCCAAGATCAATATGAACAAGCATTTACGTCTTGCTTTTCCTATCCTCATCTGTGCATATGCCAATGCCTCCTGCAATACTTTCTCAGTCCCCCCTTTCTCTTCTTCCTTTTGATACACATGACATTCCAGCAATTCTTGTAAATTCAGTTCCAGTGCCACTGCCAGTTCCTGCATATTATCTATGTCCGGCAAGCCCCTTCCATTTTCCCACTTGGAAACTGCTTTATTTGTCACATGTATTTTTTCTGCAAGTTCCGCCTGCGTCATATGGAGTTCTGTTCTTCTTTTTGAAATAAATTCTCCTAGTATTACCGTATCCATGTGCATCCCCCTTCCTGTTTGTCAGAATCGTAACATAAAATCTATCTGTATCGCAATCTACGTTGCGTAGACATCTATAGAATCTTCAAAAGAACATGTGCGTAATATCCTATTACATAAAAGCGCAGCAGCCTTTAGACTGCTACGCTTTGAACGTTTCTTTTGACATCCCCATAATCATAGGCGGGATATCATACCTTATTTTATACGTTTTATGTAATATTTCTTGGCAAATGCCAGAGGTATCAAGGTCAGAAGCACCAGCACAGCTCCTACGATGAGCAGGGTATGGGTCGGCAGATACTCCGTAAATCCATAGGAATCTACGAACTTTCCGCTGCGCATGATAATCGGATTGGAGATCATCGGTGCAACGATCATCGGGATTAGGACAAAGAATACGATACGAATGCCCTCAAATTGTCCTCTGGCATCCTCCGGATACAACTGTTTGCCCCAGACGGTAATCGCCTGTAAAAAGAGCATATAACCAAGTCCCAAAACAAAGATACCTAAGAGAAGAACCGGATTCCAAAGCGTCTGCGTATTTACATTTTCCGGTCGTACAAAAAGCCCCAACATACCAACGCCAATGCAATTTAAAAAGACTGCTACCTGACACAAGCCCGGAATTTTTCCCTGATTGATGATCTTCGTTGACGGAATAACGGCTAACATGGCAAGCACCAGTCCGATACCTTCCATATATCCCATCATATCGGCAGTAAATCCCAGATAATAGATCATATAATTTCCCAGATGGGTAAAATACATGTTAAAAGCGATAAAATAGACCGCCAGTGACCAGTTTACCCAGACCAGTTCTTTTAACTTTACATACTCTTTTACATTAAAGATGGAAAAGAACTGCTGTCCGAAACTGCCACGTTTACTCTCTTTGAGTCCCGGTGCATCTTTCATGGCAAAGAGACAATAAATGCCAAACAGGATCACAAGGATCCCCATAACAAGAAAGAGCCGCATATAATTGTCATCTGCACCGACAAGCATACCACCGAGCACTGTTCCCGCGATCGTTCCTATGACCGGCTGCGTTGCGAGCGCTCCGCCTAATTGCCCTCTGTTATCATCATTCATGTGATCGTTGATCCAGGTATTGAAACCGACATCATTTCCCATGGATCCAAAGAAACTCATGACTGCATCCGCGATCACGACCGCTGTTCCTGCCACGATAAGGACGCTTCCCGTGCTATTTCCACTGCCATCCGTCATGTACTGGGTCAGTCCAAATACAATGGTAAAAATCCCCCACAAAATATAGCCCAGAGCGATAAAGATCTTTCGCTTTCCCTTACGATCCGACACACATCCAAACAAAAATGTCGATATGGTCGTTGCGATCGCCGATATGGCGACCATCCACGAAATGATCGTCGGGTCTTTCGCGATCTTTGCATAGACAAAGGTGTTGAACCATTGATTTTCCATATTCCAACAGATCTGTCCTGCAATTCCCAGCCCCCAGACTAAAAACCAAAATTTTGCCCCCTGTTTCTTTTCTTTCATGCCTTCCCCTTTCCGGTGTCTTTTACACCTCAAAGTCCATGCAAGAACGCGTCGCCGTGTATGGACGCACCTTGCCATCTGCAACTGCTACATGCGCCGGATGCACACTATACCCCTGCAATGCCTCCGCGCTTTCAAATGTCGTATCCAACATGATATCCACATTAGAACTTGGCAGACTCTCTGTCTGCACATGAATCTCAAGCAAACCCGGGATCTGCCCCGCCAGACCTTCCAAGCCTTCCTTGATCCCTGCCTTGATCTGCTGCTTTTCTTCCTCTGAAAACTCTTCCTTCAGTGTCCACAAAATCACATGTTTTACCATTTTTCCTCACCTTTCTTTTTATCATTTTCTTTATCATTTTTAACTAAAATATATTTCATGTGCCAAAAGATAGCAAGCGTTTCACACTACTTTTTCTATCGTAACTCCTGCTCATGAAATAGTGCATCTACAGCTTCCTGATACGCAACCAGCCGCTCCGATTTTTTGATCTTTTTCAGGTATTTATCCGCATTCGTAAAACAATCCCCAAGATAAAACCACAATTCTTTCATACGGAATAATACATTGCGATCACCCGACATGATCTGTATATAACCTTCTAAGATCTCTTGATGAAAGGCATAGAGGCGTTCTTTTTTCTCCTGCATATGGTCGTGCGCCGCATCATCCGCCGTTTTCCTCCCTACATCATCCTCCGTCTTACTCATTTCGATCAAAAAAGGATTACACAAAAGTCCCCGTCCCAGCATGACGCGATCCAAGTCCGGGAAACGCTCCTTCCTATCTTGTAAATCCTCTGCCGAACAGATGTCCCCATTATAGCAAAGCCTGTGCCCGCTCTCTTCCATCGCATAAGAAAAGGCATCGAGCCGCGGCTTTCCCTTATAAAAATCCTTGCGCACTCTGGGATGGATGATGAGTTCCTCCAATGGGTATTTCTCATAGACTGCCAGAATATCCTTCCACTCCTCCTCATCTTCCATGCCGATCCGCGTCTTGACCGAGATTCTGCCATCATAACCCGCAAAAATCTCATATAAAAAACGATCCAAGGTCTCCGGGTCTTCTAAAAGACCCGCGCCTCGTCCTTTGGCAACGACTGTCCCCGACGGACATCCCACATTGAGATTTACCATGTCGTATCCATATTGTGTGAGTTCTCCAGCGACAGCAAGAAAATGCTCACTTCGATTTGTCAAAATCTGCGGTATCACACACTTGCCCTCGTTATTCTCCGGCAAAATATCTCTACGTTCGCCACTGCTCATCTTTTTATTTGCAATAAAAGGGGTAAAATATCGATCCATCGGATAAAAAAAATTGTGATATGCATTGCGATACACATAACCCGTCAGTCCTTCCATGGGTGCCATATAATACTTCATCGTCATCTCCATTTCCATGTGTTTCTATTATTATACACCGAATCCCGACAATTTACCGAACCAATTTAGCGTTCTGTGATATAATTTGACTATTCCGAACATACTATGATCAGTTTGATTTTTATGAAACGAGGTATTTCCTTATGAAATTAGAACATGTAAATGAAGAACGTTTTGCCAAGAACCTAAGTCGCGCTATCCAGATTGCTACCATTTCCCACGAAGACGAAGCAGACACGGATTGGACCAAATTCAAAGAATTTCATGACTTCCTAAAAGAAGCATACCCAAAGACCTTCTCTACCTTAGATGTCGAAGAAGTCGGTCGTGCCGGACTGATCCTGCACTGGAAAGGCAGCGATGCTTCCTTGGATCCGATTGGATTTCTGGCGCATCAGGATGTCGTTCCCATTGCTCCGGGAACTGAGAACGACTGGACAAATCCACCATTTTCCGGTGCTAACGACGGGACTTTTATCTGGGGCAGAGGCGCACTGGATATGAAAAGTCATCTGCTCTGCATCATCGAGGCTATCGAGACTCTGCTGGAAGAAGGCTATGCGCCAAAGCGTGACGTCTATGTATGCCTCGACTACAACGAGGAAATTGTTGCAGGCAAGGACAATGGGGCCAAAAAAATTGCAGCACTTCTCCACGAGCGTGGCATCCACTTTGACAGCATCCTGGATGAAGGCGGCGGCTCTATGGATGTGCATGCCAAAAAACTGCTGGATGCCCATGTGACCATGGTTGGTGTCGCAGAAAAAGGCTATGCCGACTATGAGATCACGGTCAAAGGGCAGGGCGGACATTCCTCTTTCCCGCCAAAGCATACCGCACTCGGTCTCTTGGCAGAACTTATCACCAAGATTGAAAATCATCCGTTTGAGGCGCGCTTTACCAGTCCGGTCCTGTCTATGTTTTCCACCATCGGAAGCCATATGACTTCCCCAATCGGAACAATTTTAAAACATCCGGGCATATTAAAATCAATCCTTGCAAAAGCCATGAAGGGCAATTCCTTTACGGCATCCATGGTACAGACATCCACTGCTGTAACCATGGCATCTGCGTCTCCAGCGCCAAATGTACTTCCGGAATCCGCAAGTTGTGTGATCAATTTCCGCCTTTTGCAGGGGGATACGCTGGCTTCCGTACAAGCGCATTTGGAGAATCTGGCAAAAGATTACGACGCAAGCATCCGCCTGATCAAGGGAAAAGAGGCAAGTGCCGTTTCCCCGATCGACACGCAGGCTTTCCATACCATCGACGCTATTTTTGCCGAAGGCCAAGAAAATGCTTTTTGCACACCTTACCTACTGACAGCCTGCACAGACTCTTACCATTATGAGTGCGTTTGTGAAAATCTTTATCGTTTTTCGCCGTTTTCACTGCCATCAGAACTGACACATACACCGCATTCTACCAATGAGCGGTTCCCGATTGACCAGATCCTTCCGGGTGTTTCTTTCTTCATGCAGTATATCCGCCGTATGGATGCATAAAAAGAATGTGCCTATTATGTGAAAAATCCCAGACGCACGACACGTCTGGGATTTTTTTATATCTTCAAAATTCTTTCTGCATTCTTTCCAAGTATGGCGTCTTTTTCCATTGCTTCGATACAAAGTTCCTTTGCATTCTCCATAGTCGCTTTCTTTTCTAATCGCATTTGTTCTCCTCCTTCTAGGCGTTTTGATACACGTGTTGCTTTTTTGCAACTTCATTGAGGATCCTTACACACTTTTCCAACATGACTAAGCACAGCCGACGTCACGTTTTATGCCATTTATATCTGTCCATGCAGTTCTTCCTCAATGCGCAACAGACGATTATATTTTGCCACACGCTCACTTCTGCTTGGCGCACCTGTCTTGATCTGACCGGTATTCATGGCAACCGCCAGATCTGCGATCGTTGTATCCTCTGTTTCTCCCGAGCGGTGTGATGCAATCGCCCGATAACCCGCTTCATGTGCCAAACGAATGGCATCCAGTGTCTCTGAGACGCTTCCAATCTGGTTCAATTTTATCAGGATGGCATTGCCGCATCCCTGCGCAATTCCTTTTTGCAGGCGGTTGGTATTGGTCACAAAGAGATCATCCCCCACTAATTGTACCTTATCACCGATTTCCAGTGTTAATTTCTGCCAGCCTTCCCAGTCATCCTCATCCAGAGGATCCTCAATGGATATGATCGGATATTTTTCCACCAATTCCTTCCAGTGTGCGATCAATTGATCTGTGGTATAATCCACACCTGTCTTTGGCAAATGATAATACACCTGCCCACTGCTGCTGACAACAGTATCTTCATGAAAGCAGTCTGCCGTGCATTTCCATTCCGAAGATGCTGCATCCAAAACTATTTTAAAGTGTGTACCCATCTCATACCCGGCACGCTCCACTGCCTCCATGATCGTTTCGATCGCTTCCTCATCCGATGACAATTCCGGTGCAAAACCGCCTTCGTCACCTACAGAAGTCGTCATGCCCTTTTCCCGCAAAAGGGATGCCAGCGCATGAAAGACCTCTGCACACCAGCGCAGACCCTCGCGAAAAGAATCTGCCCCCACCGGCATGATCATGAATTCCTGCACATCCAGCCCGGAGGTCGGCGCATGTACGCCCCCATTTATAATATTCATCATTGGCACCGGCATGCGTCTGCCATAAGTACCCCCTAAGAAACGATACAGCGGAATAGCCTGTGCTCTCGCCGCCGCTCGACAGCAGGCAATCGATACGGCAAGAATAGCATTTGCCCCAAAATGAGACTTGTCCTCCGTGCCGTCCGCCTGCATCATGGCGCGATCAATCGCGTAGATATCTGAAGCATCCATGCCTTTTATGGTATCATTAATTTCATCGTTAATGTGTCCTACCGCCTGCAAAACACCTTTGCCACCATATCGCTTTTCATCACCATCACGCAGTTCTAATGCCTCAAATTCCCCAGTAGAAGCGCCACTCGGTGCTGCTGCGCGAGCTACCGTTCCATCCATAAGATGTACTTCCGCCTCAACAGTCGGATTTCCTCTGGAATCTAAGATTTCCCTTCCTACCACTTTTTCAATTTCTAAATAATCCATATCATTCCTCTTCTTTCCTCATTTTTTATGGATTATTTTTCCACAGATTTATTATTTTTATACAGCGCCAGAATAAACTCGTTTCCCAGCCTCCAACAATCGAATGCTCTTCTACTATGACAACCTTGACCTTTGCCGTCGTCATATGCTGATAAAGATCCGCATTGATCAAATAAAGTATAAGCCATGGAAAAAAATCTCCATGGCTCTTACTTTATTGTATAAACTTTCGTATCACTTCATATCGTTTCTCAAAAACTCTTTTTACAAGAGGGCTCTTTAAATCTGCATCAAATCCATGATAAGAGCCTGATATTACATTTAAATCTACGTCTACTCCGGCATTTTTTAACTTATTGGCGTAAACAATTGCCTCATCCCGCAAGGTATCAAATTGCTGTGGTTCTATATAAGCAGGCGGCAAATCATGTAACTCATTTTTCATAGGAATGGTATAAGTTTCCTTTTTGATCAAAAGAATGATAGGTATCCTTTCTGACTTTTGCTATTTTGCTCTTATATGAGGAGACCTGCTTATTTAAAAAACCGGCAACTTTTGCCAGACTACCATCTCTTATTTTTTTTTCCAGATCTATATTGCTAAAACTTATGGCTTTTTTCAATTCTTTACTATAAGGATATTTCGACTTCATATCTATATTCTCCACTTCCTACATCATGAACAGTACCATCCGGTAATTCGATCGTTGCAACTGTATTACATGGAACTACCGTGTGCAATGAAAAAATATTTTTCTTCTCAGATTTTGTTATATTCCATTCACAGACTACTGTACCCTGCTCCGTTCTGTAACTTCTGCTGCTAGAACGAATCTTTCCATCCGGCTTCGGTGCAATACGAAGGTGTTTAAAACCGGCAGCCTTTGTGTCAATACCTCCTACTGTGCGGAAGATCCAGTCTGCGACAGCACCAAATGCATAGTGATTAAAGCTCAAGTTACCAGGATTTCCGTCATCATCATAGCCATTGCAGTTTTCCCATATCGTTGTGCCGCCCGCATCTACCTCGTATAACCAGGAAGGCTTTTTTGACTGCCACAGCAGCGTATAAGCGAGATCTATTCGTCCGATTTTGCATAGTGCATCAAGCAGATACGGCGTGGTCAGAAATCCTGTATCCATGCACATATCGTTATTCTCAACAGACTTTACAAGATTTCCAGCAAAAGTCTCTTTATGTTCTTTCGGAACCAGATTGAAATAAATTGGAAGTACATATGCTCCCATCAGATCCGAAGGCATAGAACCATCTTCTTTTATAACACCTTTTTGAATGGCTTCCTTCATGCGATCTGCAATATCCTGATATTTTTTCATGTCAGACAAATATAAAATGTTGTCATCGGTCTCTTCAGAAAGAATTTCAGCAATCTTCGCAAAAGTATGAACCGAATTCCATCCGAAAATCGGAGCTGTGTAGCAAGAACTCATACTCATAATATTTTTCAGGTTTTTCATATCCAGACCATTTTTGCTCTGACTTGGAATCAACCATTCTCCATAGTGATAACCGGTATCCCAAAGATATTTCTCAATATCATCAGGGAGGGTACTGTCTTTTGGTTTATTGGATGCTGCCTGAAGAATGATATAGTCACACCAGCGTCTCATACAATAATACTGTTGTCTCAGGATATCTGTATTTCCTGTAATCTCATACATAGAATACGGAACAACCACAGCAGCATCCCCCCAGCCGGAAGAAGTTCCGGAACCTTTTACCCCATACATCATACTCATCAGTTTGCCCATAGATGGATAATTTCCATCCTGCGGAACTACCATGGGAATAATGCCATACTCATCCTGATCACATTCCATATTGTACAGCCAACGGGTAAAGAAAGCGGTGCAGTCTTCGTTCAGAAGAGCTGTTCTGGAATAGACAAGCATATCTCCTGTCCATCCTGCTTTTTCCCGCTGCGGGCAGTCTGTCGGCACAGAAAGCATATTAGCGCATTGAGACCATCTGATATTTTCGTAGAGACGATTCAGACGTTCATCTGATGTCTTAAAAGTACCGAGATTTTCCTTTTCTGTTGATACGACACATGCCGTAAAATCTTCTGCTTTTGGCTCAATTCCAGTCACACGCACATAGCGGAAACCATGGTATGTAAAATGAGGTTCATAAGTGGCTGAAGTTCCATCACATACATAAACATCCTTCTGGTCAACACCTTTTCCCACGCCGCCGGCTCCCTGAATATTGTTAAAGAAATTTCCCTGCTTGTCCAGTATCTCACAATGTTCTAAGGTAATCTGTGTTCCCTTTGGAGCATTTACCTTCATACGGACAAATCCTGCAATATTCTGTCCAAAATCCAGAATCCATTCTCCTTTCGGACTTTTCGTCAGTCGGGAAACAGGAAGTTCCTTCACGATCACGACGGGCTCTCCAATCTGAGATACCAGATTCTCATATCCATAATTTGCTTCCATGCAGGAAGTCCATCCGGAATCCACAAAGTCTGCACAATTCCACTTTTTTATCTGCTTATTCGCATCATAATATTCTCCTGCATACAAATCCGCAGACAGAACGGGACCGTTGGAACATTTCACATCCTCGTCAGAGATAATCATATCCATTGAACCATCCGGGTAAGTAATTTCCAACTGAAAGAGTACTGCATGTGCATAGTCCATTTTTTTCATATTGGGCAATGACTGAGGACATAAATACCATCCATCCCCCACATGCATGCCAATGGCATTCGAACCTTCTGTCAACTGCTCTGTCACATCATACGTCTGGTAGCACAGATATTTCTCATAAACGGTATGTTCCGGAGCTAAAAGACGGGAATCTGCCCGGCTGCCATTCAGGTATAATTCATATGTACCATAACAGGTAGCATACAGACGGGCTTTCACAGGTTTATCTTTTAGTGCAAATTGTTTACGAAAAAGAGTGGCAGGCTGCTGTTTCCCAAATCCTGGCTTTCTTTTTTTGCCTTTTCTGTGAGCCTTCACCCATTTTGCAGACCAGTCACTTTCTGATAAAAGACCTGTCTCAAAAGAAGATGTGGCAGTCGCAGTATTTCCGTGATTATCCGAAACACGCACAGTCCATAGATACCTCATTCTACTCTGTAATTTTGCTCCTTTATACGGAATATAAGCGTTGCTGCTGCTTTCAACAACCCCCGAGTCATATATGCAGTTTCCCGCAGTATCCTTTATTGTGAGCTGATAAAACTCCTGCATGGTATTCGGAATATCACTTTCCATCATCCAAGAAAAATACGGCACAACATCGATAGCGAGAGGTTTTTCCATGTGAAGCACTTTCAGATTTTTAACTAACATTTCAGCATTCTCCTTTCATTATTTGCTTCATTATAGTATAATTTATACATTGATTTTAGATGTTTTATTGCTGCATGACTATTGAAAATTGCTGTTTTTTAAGGAGGCATATATATGTTTGAACATATTTATTTCTTTACTCATCAGGCAGATGGAGAAAATCAGGAGGTACTGGAAGATGAGGCTTATCAGAAAATGGCGAAGAAGCACCATCTTCCTCCGGCAGAAGACACAGCATTCTGTATTGATGGAAAATCCTGTTATCTTCTGCAGCATCCACTGTCCCGGGAAAAGCAAAAACACTTAATGTATCTACAGTCTTTTTCTTATATGGACACAGGAGCTTCTTACTATACAAAACGCAGTAATTACCCATCCTTTCTGCTACTGTATACCTATGAGGGAATGGGGGAACTGATTTACAGGGGACAGCGTTATACGTTGAGAAAAGGAGACGGTTTTATCATCGACTGTAGAGAAGCACAATTCTACAAAACCATGGGCAATCACTGGTGCCATTCTGATCTGCACTTTTGGGGAGGTCAATCTGCGCTTTTTTACAACGAAAATTTTGCAAATAAACCACCTGTATTTCACTGCACACAGCAAAATTCTTTTCAAACACAATTAGAGAAAATTCTGAGAATGCAAAACGAACCGATGATCAATCGTGATTTTTATATTTCTTTTGAATTGGAGAAAATGCTCTTTCATATTTTAGAATGCCTGAAAGAATTTAAGAATACGGAAGAAATACCGGATACGATCAGTCTTCTTCAAAATTACCTGGAACATCACTTTGCGCAGGATATTACGTTAGAAGCCATGGCAGAATTTACAGGAATCAGTAAATATCATTTATGCAGGCAATTTAAGAAATATACAGGCTTTTCTCCCAGAGAATATCTCATACATCTGCGGTTGCTTCAGGCACAGATGTTATTGCAGTCTACGGAAATTTCCTGTTATAAAATCGGGATTATGGTGGGATTTGCAAATGAGGCAAATTTTATTCAGCATTTTAAAAAAGCATTTGATATGACTCCCGGAGAATACCGGAATACGATAAAAAATTGAATAAGGCGTATAAAATCAAACGATAACTTCCCGCCGCCACAACAAAAAGCGGCTGCAAATGGCTTTGAGGAATCCCC
Organism: Roseburia lenta; assembly: GCF_014287435.1. Lineage (GTDB taxonomy): Bacteria > Bacillota > Clostridia > Lachnospirales > Lachnospiraceae > Pararoseburia > Pararoseburia lenta. The sequence continues at coordinate 14,425 of NZ_JACOPG010000003.1, read as the reverse complement.
TCATATCAAGCCATCTGTAGCCGCTTTTAATATCCCTATTTTATATTTTATAAAAATGCCTTAACCTTCTTGTAGATACCTGCTGCATCCAGTTCATACTTCTCAAGGAGTTTTAACGCTGGACCAGACTCGCCAAAGCGATCTTCTACACCAATACGAAGTAATTTAGCAGGCTGCTTTTCTGCAATAACTTCTGCTACAGCAGAACCAAGTCCACCAATGATGGAATGTTCTTCAACCGTAACAACCTTGCCTGTCTTTGCTGCAGAACGTACAACTAAGTCTACATCAAGTGGCTTAATCGTATGCATATTGATTACTTCAACACTGATACCCTCTGCCTCTAATTTCTCTGCTGCTGCAAGAGACTCTGCTACTTCAAGACCGGTTGCGATTAATGTAAGGTCTGTACCTTCTTTTAGCACAACACCCTTACCGATTTCAAATTTGTAATCGTCTCTGTCATTGATGACCGGCACTGCCAAACGTCCAAAGCGAAGATATACCGGACCTTCCATTTCATAAGCTGCCTTGACTGCTGCCTTTGCCTCAATATCATCGGATGGATTGATGATGGTCATACCCGGAATGGTACGCATTAAAGCGATATCCTCGTTACACTGGTGGGTTGCGCCATCTTCTCCAACGGAGATACCGGCGTGTGTTGCACCGATCTTTACATTCAGGTGTGGGTATCCAACAGAGTTGCGGATCTGCTCAAAAGTACGTCCTGCTGCAAACATAGCAAAACTAGAGCAGAATGGCACCTTGCCTGTGCTGGCAAGACCTGCTGCAATACCGATCATATTTGCTTCCGCGATACCACAATCAATGTGGCGTTCCGGGAATTCTTTCTTAAAAATACCTGTCTTCGTAGCGGCTGCAAGGTCTGCATCCAGAACTACCAGATTCTCATGTTCTCTACCAAGACTTGCTAGCGCATTACCATAACTATCTCTTGTCGCGATCTTCTTTACTTCTGACATAATGCTTCCTCCGCCTTCTTTAATTCTTCCACTGCAATCGCATACTCCTCGTCATTTGGAGCCTTTCCATGCCAGCCTACGGCATTCTCCATATAAGAAACGCCCTTGCCCTTGACTGTCTTCATAACGATTGCTGTTGGCATACCTTTTGTCTCTCTTGCTTCCGCAAATGCTGCACGAAGTTGGTCAAAATCATTGCCATCCTCGACTGCAATCACGTGGAAGTTGAATGCTGCAAACTTGTCTGTGATCGGATATGGGGAATTAACTTCCTCGATCGTACCATCAATCTGCAAATTGTTATTATCTACAATGACGCAGAGGTTGTCCAGATGATGTGATCCGGCAAACATAGATGCCTCCCATACCTGTCCTTCCTGAATCTCGCCATCACCCAGAAGCGTGTACACACGATAATCCTCATTAGAAAGTTTTGCGGAAAGTGCCATACCTACAGCAACAGAAATGCCCTGTCCCAAAGATCCGCTGGAAGCGTCAACTCCCGGTGTATGCTGGATACATGGATGTCCCTGCAAGTGGGATCCGATATGGCGCAGTGTCAGAAGGTCTTCTACTGGGAAATATCCTCTGTTCGCAAGTGCGGCATAAAGCCCAGGTGCGGTGTGTCCCTTAGATAAAACGAAACGATCACGATCCGGCTTCTTTGGATCCTTTGGGTCGATGTTCATCTCTTCAAAGTACAGATACGTAAATACTTCTGCGGCAGATAAAGATCCGCCCGGATGTCCTGCTTTTGCAGCATGCACACCATCAATGATGCCCTTGCGGACTTTCACTGCTTCTTTTTGTAATTCAAGATTTGTCATTGCATTTATCCTCTCTATTTTTTGATATGCCGCAGTCTCCCACGGCAGTTAATAAAGTTCTCATACCAAAAAGGTCATAGAAAAACCTTACAGATAAAATTTTACTATGACCCCATTTTATTATCAATAGCAGAATTTATACAATTTTACGCAAATTTTTGAGTTTTCATGGGAGATACGCTCACTATGCCAGCCTGCACTCCTCATCCAGTGTCACTAAGATAATATTCTTGATCGTGGATGCAACGGTCTCCACATTCTCATGGAAACGATCCTTGGCACAGACCACGTAAAAGGCATCCCCCTCACGATGCATCTGCTTAGTCTTTTCAATCATTGACTTAACTTCCGCGACCTCAATCTCGCGCTGTTCATAGAAACACAGGGTAAAAATCGTCGCACTCTTGCCCTCGGTCTTACCCAGCGATACCACATCAAATCCATCGGTCGTCCCTGCCTCATCATCATTGGTCCACCAGTTACCAGAACGCTCGATCGTAAACGGCATCTGCCCTCTGCGGCTGCGTTCTTCCAGATGTTCTCTGCTCATAGCAATGAATACCTGCTGCATAAAATTGTCAAGATCCGGCACAATATATGTATTCCACAAAAGATCCCACTCTCCCGCTACATAAAGATCCATATGCGGCACGATAAAGCGATACCAAAATACCGTGTTGCTATTGACGATAGAATAGCGCGTTTTTTTGCGATTGGTCTCCTCTGTGATCGCCGTCTGCTTTGTGACAACACCGATCGACATCAGCGCATTCAGATAAGGAACAACAACATCCTTTGGCTTGCCAACCTCAGCGGATAACTGATTGACACGGTTCATGCCCTGCGCCATCGCCGATAAAATGCAATTATAATAGGACAACTCCCTGAGTTCCATCCCCATGACCTGTTCCGGCAGAAGTGCCGCCTGTCCCGGATTTCCGGCGAAGATTACCTCAGCCGCATCCTTTACGGACTTTCCCTGCATACGCAGGATCTGCGCCGGGATACCACCGCTGATACCATAGTAAAGTGCCAGATCTTCCCCTGCTGCCTCAGGGAAAAACTGCTTTGTCTCCAGAAAATCCATGCCGGTCAGATTCAGATGCAGATCGATCGTATCTTTCCATCTGGCTTTCTTTCCATAGAGATATTTCTCCATCAAAAGGAAGGCATCTCCGCAAAGGATAAGCTTGATCGGAAGATCCCGCCAAACTCTCGTCACATAGGAAAACAAGATTTCATCAAAATCGGCATCCGCCTTAACAAAATTCGGATATTGATCGATCACGAGCAAAAGTTTTTCCTGCTTTGCTATTTCTGTGATCGCATCTAAGAGGTTTTCTAATGATGCCTCACTTCTTTTTCCGGTATCCTCTCCCGCTGCCACGCCTGCTATATCTGCCTTTGCCAATACCTGCGTAAACATGGAAAGTTCCTGCTTTCCTGTTGTCTCATAAGCATGAAAATAGATTGCCTTTTTCCCATCTGCAAAATGACGCAAAAGTGTCGTCTTACCCATACCAAGCGCACCACTCACACAGGCAAGGGCTTCTTTATCTCCTTCATAAAATGCGTTTAACGCTTCCAGTTCTTTCTTTCGTCCAATAAACATCTGTCTGCTTTCGTCTCCCCGAAATTCTTCTATAAGTAATAAAACCTGCGCTTCTGTCTATAATCTGTCAAGAAGCGACAGGTTTTATTGTAATACGTTTCAACTAAACTTTCAATGCATTTGAAGCAAATAAAAAAACTAGTAGTTTACGCCATCTTTCACCTACAAGATATGGTGGGCGACAGATCGCTCCATGCTTATACTTCATCGTCACTTGCCGTCACATGTCTTTCCTTCACTAAGACTTCCTTGCCATCAAAGGCAAATGCTATTTCATAAATATTATTTCTCGCAATACCGGAAGCAATCAAATCTGACGCATAATTTTTTTCTTCTATCTGCTGCAAGGCGCATTCTGCTTTCCTATGAAAAAGAGACTGGCGTCTGCCAGTCTCTTTCCGGGTTGGGCTGTTATATATTTCAAATAATATAACCTGATTTAATTACTGAATGTCCTCGTCTCTGAGTCCATTAGATCCGTCTGCATGCTCGAATGCTGCAAGTTCCGGATGCTCTCTCTTTTCTTCTGTATAGTTCTCGTAAGAAGGCTTCTTGTGCTTCTGCTCTGCCCAGATACGATCTGCAACAGGTCCCCACTCTTCTGCATAGTGATCGCACTTAGAGCAAAGATGCTCAACGGTCTCCTCTGCCTCAGCGTTTGTTCCCTTAGCACCGGTCTTGTTTACCATTTCTCTTAAGAGTTTTGGATTCTCAAGCATTGGGCATGGACGCAGATGGTTTCTGTTAAATGGCTGTCCTTCATGATATGCCTTGAAAAGTGGGCTCTGTAACATCTCAAGGATTGACTTGTCATGGATGTTAGAGTCTGAGAAGTGGATAAATACGCAAGGCTCTGCATCACCCTGTGCATTGATGTGGAAGTAGTTACGTCCACCAGCGATACATCCACCAACAAATTCTCCATCATTCTGGAAGTCCATTGGGAAGAATCCGATATCATTGTCACCGGTACGAACCCAACGAATCTTTTTGATGATCTCTTCACGCTGCTCTAAAGTAGGCATCAATTCCGGTGCTGCATTCTGTCCTACAGGCATGTAATGGAAGTAGAATCCGAAACGAGCACCCTTGTCAGCGATGAAACGTAAGAACTTCTCATCGGTAACTGCCTCAACGTTGTCTCTGGTGTAGCAGATAGAAGTACCGAATACGATACCGTATTCTTTCAAAAGATCCATTGCCTTCATAACTGCTGCATAATGTCCTTCACCACGACGACCATCGTTTGTCTCTGGTGTTCCTTCGATAGAAAGAAGAAATGTAATATTTCCAAGTTCTACGATCTTCTTACATAACTCTTCATCGATCAATGTAGAGTTAGAGAAAAGACCAAACATACAATCGTTATGCTTCTCAGCAAGTTTTAAAATATCAGCCTTACGAACAGTAGGTTCTCCACCTGTCATAAAGTAAAGATAAGTTCCAAGTTCCTTACCCTGTGTAACGATCTTATCCATGTCTTCGTATGACATGTTGTTCTTATGACCATATGTACCAGACCAGCATCCTACACAGTGGAGGTTACATGCGTCTGTCGGATCAAACAAGATCAGCCAAGGAATGTTACAGTTGTACTTCTCACGGTTTGCTCTGATCGTCTTTGTTCCACGGAAAAATGCTTCATATCCTAAATTCAGAAGGAATTTCTTAGCATAGTTCGGGTTTGTCTCATCCAGAACACGGTTCACAAATTTTACCCATCTGTTCTCCGGATTCTTTACATACTCTCTAACCTTATCCAGTGTTGCCTTATCTGTGCCCTCTCCCCAGAAAGCCTCTGCCTTGTCAATAAGGTTAAGGAATGTTTCCTGTCTTTTTGCGATATCATCTGTCTTTGTCAACTTACCAACGATACCATTGACCATTATCTCAAAAGCTTTTCTTTCTGCTTTGTGCTGTGCGTTTTCAACTAATGAAGCCATGCTAACTTCCTCCCTCTTTTTCTTCTTTGTCTTTTACCTTTGCTAGTATAAGAAATAACGTGGTTTTTTGACATATACAATAGATTTTCTGTGTATGGTCGCATTATACATTTTCGCGAATTTGTATATCTGACCTGACAAAATCTATACTTTGTTTGCCACATTTTGTTTGTTCAAGTATAATTAAAATATAAATCTAAGTGCTCATAACAGCGGAAAGGAGCGCATATTATGCCAGGATTCGCCTCACATTACCTTTTTGGACAACAGTCACTTTCACATCTTAAAGAAGATCAGGAATATCATATCCTGTCCTTACATCCACATGCCTATAATCTGGGCTTGCAGGGACCTGACATCTTCTATTATTACCTGCCGGCATGGCTGCTTTATGACCACAATGCCGCCAGCCTGATTCACGAAAATTCTTCATTGCAATTTTTTATTGCTATGATCGATGCCCGGAATAAATTGTCCTCGCATAGCGAACGCATCATTGCGGACGCTTACATCTGCGGATTTTTGGGTCACTATACGCTCGACACCTACTGTCATCCATACATCTTTGACCGGACACACCATTTACAAAATAAAGACCGCAATGGTGGACTTTATGATTTTGGTCGTCATGTCTTTTTAGAGACCGGCATCGATCAGGAAATGATCTCACATTTTCTGCATTGCAAGCCGACAGATTTTCGTCCGGGAGATACCATTGCCCTTTCTACTAAGGAAAGCCGTGTGATTGCCAGGGTCTTATCTTTTGCCCTTGCAAATGTATTTCCGGATGCGGTCATGCCAAAATGGCAGATCCGCGGTGCCTTTCGCGCCATGAAGACGGAATCCCGTCTGATGCATGACCCGACTGGCATCAAGAAAAGGCTTGTCCGCCGTTTGGAAGCCATTTTTGTAAAGGTTCCTGTCATTTCACCTATGATCCCAAGTGACACGATCTACGCCTACAAGGATCCTTGCAATTTCCGCCACAAAACATGGCACAACCCTTGGAATCCTGACCAAAAGCGTACCGAAAGTCTTTATGACCTGTTTGATCTGGCGGCTCCGGTTTTTGCAGACCGCATACATGCTTACTTTGGTGCTGTCTGTGAGCGCGCCGATGTCTCCATGGAAGATATTTACCACGCCAGAAATACCTTCATGGAAGAACACGGCGATTTATCTTATAATACGGGACTTCCATTATCAATATGTTAAAACATCTTTAAGATAATATTTCTGTATATGAAAAAGCCGATCATTATACCCTGCTTTATTTTAATTTTCTTACTTTTTCAGGTTCCCTTTTTCTACGTGTTCCCGGATGATATGATCTGTCACCTCATACAATTTCTCAGATCCCAGCGTGGTCTTTCTCTGTCTGCCATAGACCTGCTCGGCACTTACCCCGTGTTCTCTCCAGTCACCGCCGCCATTGCTGTTATTTAAAAGAAGCGGCTGCAAATTATCCATGGCATGTGCAAACTTGGATTCCGCCGTTGAAAAATCCTCAAATTCATCAAAGAGCGCGATCAGTTCTTCCTTTTGATCCTCCGGTAAAAGAGAAAAGATCCGCTCCTTGGCTGCATCTTCCCGCGCCTTTTGTGTCTTTAATCCTTCTGCATCATATGCGTAAGTATCACCTGCATCAATCTCCACAATATCATGGATCAGGCACATGAGCATGACCTTGGCAATATCCACAGGCTCATTGGAATAATCGCGCAAGAGGTATGCCATGATCGCCATATGCCATGCATGCTCCGAATCGTTCTCTCTCCTGCCGTGCCCGGACAGATGCGTTTGCCGCAGGATATTTTTCTCTTTATCAATCTCCAAAATAAAATCCAGTTGCTTTTTTAATCTCTCGTCCATAGTGTCTCCTTTATACATAGGTAATTCTATCAGAATCTTTATGCCAGATCATCGTTCTATCAATTTTGTCCTCACTATTTTTCCAAAAACTCCTTGATCTGCCCGTAAATAATATCCATCAGGCGCACACGTGCCTCCACGGATGCCCATGCGATATGCGGTGTGATGAGGAGTTTTGTGCTGTCTTTGATATGGCGCAGCGGATTGTCCTCACTCATCGGCTCTGTATCAAGCACGTCAATCCCTGCCGCCGCGATAATTCCGCGATCCAGTGCATCTGCCAGATCTTTTTCCACAATGATCGGTCCGCGTCCCACATTGATCAGAATAGCACTCTCTTTCATCTGGGAAAGTTCCTTTTCTCCGATCAGATGCAGGGTGTCATCCGTCAAAGGTGCATGAATGGAGACAATATCGGATGTCTTCAATAAAGTCTGTAAGTCTACTTCCTGATATTGACTATCGTGGTTTCGTCCGGAAGTAGAGAAATACTGCACCTTACAGCCAAAAACGCTTGCAATCTCTGCTACACGTTTTCCAATCGCCCCAAGCCCGATGATACCCCAGGTCTTTCCAGCCAACTGATGAAAGGACTTGGCGAAATGCGTAAACATCTTATCGTTTACATATTTTTCCTCTTTTACATAAGCATCATAATATGCCAAATTCTCATATAGGTAGAATAGCAGGGCAAAAGTGTGCTGTGCCACGGTCTCGGTCGAATAGCCTGCCACATTGCGCCATGCGATCTTTCTCTTTTCCAGATATTCCTTATCCAGATTGTTGGTTCCGGTCGCTGTCACACAGATTAATTTCAGATTTTTGGCTCCCGCCAGCGTTTCCTCATTCATGTTACATTTATTTGTGATAATGATGTCTGCATCCTCTATACGCGCCGGAATTTCCTGACTTGTAGAAAAATCATATTCCACGAGATCGCCAAATGCATGGAACTTTGTAAGGTCAATATCCTCTCCTATGGTTTTTCGATCCAAAAATACTATCTTCATTTGTGCCTCCTAAACCTATCTTTCTATCATTGCTTTTCTACTGGCATTTTACCATAAAATCAGGCCTTCATTTTATCCATTTTTCATAAATCTATATATTCTATCTTCTTAAAAATACAAGAAAACACCCCGCACAAGATTTTCTCATGCGGAGTGTCTTCTCTCATAATTGGGGTAACGATCCTGTTGATCGCCTGTATTTAGGAAAGGAATTTGATATAAGCGTGTTATTTCTTAATCTTATTCAGCATAGCATTGATACCCAGTACCTGCTCCTTTGGAACGGCACCAAATCCAAGCATTCTCTTGACGGTGAAGCCCATCATCATCTTCTGTGCTGCTGCCGGATCGATCTGGCTTGCTAATTCTTTCATACCCTTCTGTGGATCATCATCGGATGGATTCTGGTTTCCTGCCTGCATCTTCGCCATCAGACCGCCCATCAACTTCTGTCCTTCCGGATTTGCCATGATGTCTCCCATGGTATCGTTGATAGAGAAATATCCTTCCGGTGCAGTGATCTCAAACCAGTTGATGACATCACCGGTCACCGGCATACGATAGTCCGGATTTGGCTCATCTACTTTCTTGATGGTTGCGTTGTCCTCGCAGTCTCCTGCTTTTGCGACCAACTTTGTCTCGCCAACATTCTTTACTTCAAAGGTAAAGAAGTGATCTTCTGCTGTCTGCTTTCCTACAGATTCTCCATTGACAAAAAGTTCTACCTCAGGAAGATTAGAATAAACCTTAACGGTCGTAACATCTTCATCACGTTCTACATAATTCTTGCTGCAAAGATGAACAAACGGTTCGTCGGATAACCATGCCTTGTAAGCATAGAAGGAATCCTTTTTGTACTTACGGTCAAAGGTAACCAGGCCCTTGTTGTTCATACCCTTGCATCCGCCCTCGTCTCTGGCATCTGCTGCAAAGTCAAACATATTCCAAACATGTGTAGCCCATACAAAGTCTCTGGTATAGAGCTGCTTGATGAGTTCTTCATGATAATGTGCCTGATATTCTTCTGAATAATCGCCCTGCTCCGGGTGAGAAGAATGCCACTTGTAGGCTTCTGCACCGTACTCACTCATACCGATCGGGATATTTGGATACATCTCATGGAAGGAATCCATAAATGGTCCGTTCTCCTCGATCTTTCCGCCGTACCATCCCAGATACTGGTTATAAGATACCAGATCAGGGATCTCTATATACTGGCTCTCTGAAATATCACACATGGAGATAACCGCCATAGTGGTAAGTCTTGTCTTATCCATTTCATGAACCATATCATTTAAGATATGATGGTTCTCTAAAAGGTCAGGATCCTTTGCACCCTTCATGGTGATCTCATTGGAAAGTCCCCAGAAGAAAATAGACGCATGGTTGTAATTCTGTACGACCAGTTCCTTCATCTGTGAAATGGTATTTTCACGTCCATTTGGCATATGCACAGAAATATATGGGATCTCAGCCCAGAGTACAAATCCTAACTCATCACACATATCGTAGAAGTGCTGGTCATGCTGATAATGTGCCAGACGAATGGTGGTTGCGCCAAGTTCATAAATGATCTTAGCATCTTCTTCATGCATCTCAGGTGTAAGTGCATTACCGATATGCGGTCTGTCCTGATGACGGGATACACCACGAAGTGGATAATGCTCGCCATTTAAGAAAAATCCCTTTTCCGGGTCAACCTTAAAGGTACGGCAGCCGAAACGTGTGCTTCTCTCATCAACGACTGTACCATTTTTCTTTAACTCTGCATGCATGGTATAAAGATGTGGATCCTTACGTCCATTCCAGAGATGCACATTTGTGATGGTCTGCTCTACCTCTGTCTTGTCTGCTGATACAGTCACGGTATCAACTACCGTGTCTCCATCTGTAATGGTAAATACCAGTTCTTCTGTACTTCCTGCGTTTGTCAGATATACCTCTGTTGTGATCTTGGCATCATCTCCTGTCACTTCCGGTGTTACCTTAATGGCAGGACTTCCGTAATAGTCCAGATCAAAGCGTGTCTCATCGACTAAAATCAGAGATACCTTACGATAGAGTCCGCCGTAGAAGGTAAAGTCTGCATTCTGCGGATATACATAATCATTTGGTGCATTGTCAACAGCAACCACGATCTCGTTTTCATCCTTTAAATATGGTGTGATGTTGGCTCTCCAGGTAGAATATCCGCCATCATGCTTTGCGACAGACTCGCCATTTACGAATAACTCTGCGGATGAGTTTGCTGCTTCAAACTCAATATAAACTTCCTTGCCCTCAGCAACCTCTGCCTTAGAAAGGTTCTTTGCATAGTAGCAGGTTCCACGATAATAATCGCTTCCACCGTCCTGTCCGTCCTCGCCATTCCAGGTATGTGGCAGATCCAATGTCTCCCAGTTTCCTGCGGAAGTTGTCTTATCAGATACTGTGACAGCATCTTTTGTGAACTTCCAGTTTTCATTCCAAGTAAATTTCTTGCTCATACTCGCTCTCCTTTTTGTAGTTTCTTTCTATATTTGAATGTGTAATGCTGACATTCTTCTTTGCTAACTACATCATAGAGCATTTTGAAGAAATCCCTATTCAAAAATTTGCTTTTTCATTCAAAATTTCTTGTTCTTTTGCGATTTTTTATTATTTACCAAACCGAGACGAGATACGCTCTGCAAATCTCGCTCTGATTAGCAGTCGTCATAACACAAAAACGGTAACACCCACACTGTGTAAATGCTACCGTCTTTTTTCTGTCTTATTTCCTTATATGCTACTTGCGCTTTAAGATCATCTTGACACCACGGATCTCGGATACGACCACCACCTCATCTACAGCATATATTTGCTCGTCATCCTCAGCACGTGCTGTCCACTCCATACCGTTATAAAGGACTTTTCCGCTTTCCTTGCGATTGTCGACTTCCTCGATGACACGCACTTCCTTGCCGATGCACTCCTCGTAGTTGGTCGCAACCTTTCGACTCTCCAGATACTTTTTTGCCCATGGTCTTGTAAAATACAAGAGGATAAAAGTCACAACAAAAAATACCGCGATCTGCAAGCCCGGATGTCCGCCACACAAACACACGATAAGCGCTGCCAGAGCACCACCGGAAATCCAGATAGAAGTCAATCCTACGGTTATGATTTCTATTACAGCCGTGATAACAATGACCGCCAGCCATAAATACATCCAATCACTTAATACTAAATTCATCCAAAATTCCATCTGTATCCTCCATTCCAGAAAATATTCCCCCATATACTCGATAAACTACAGTATACGCAAACGTCTTACGATATCCTCCACCTGGCGAATGGCATCTTCCACCTGATTTTTGGTTTCATTGATGCGATCCTGTACCAGCCAGTCTGCAATCAGTCCATCGAAAAAGAAATCTGCGAATGTGAGGAAATCTCCCACATTCAAATTAAGGTTGTGCGTCATATTTACATCCTGCAACTCCCTGCTAAAACTTTGCAGATCTAACTTAGCCTGCTCCATATAACGCTGGGCATTCCCCATCTTTGAGTGTTTCACAAGCCCACTGATCATCCCTCCACCAAAAAGATCAACCAGACCCCAATTTCCGGCAGAGCGAAGTTCCTCCCTTGCCGCGCGAAGTGATGTTAATGCGCGTTCGCCCGCAGCAATAGCCTCATTACGTTCCTTTTCAAAATCGTATGCCATGGTTTTCTCCTTATATAATATCTTATGCCATAAACATCTTTGTTTGCGTCTTATTATACATGATGGAACGACTTTTGTCATCGAAAGTCGCTTGAATTCGACAAATAAACGCTATAACAGAAACAGGTGCCAGCCTCAGCCGACACCTGTCATGCGCAGTTTTACTTATCTATAAATATTAGTCACCAAATACAGCACGATAATCTGCCTGGAACTTCTCAATTCCGGCATCTGTCAAAGGATGCTTTGTCATCTGCTCGATTACCTTGTAAGGTACGGTTGCGATATCTGCTCCTGCAAGCGCACAATCCGTAACATGAATCGGGTTGCGGATAGATGCTGCAATGATCTCTGTGTCATATCCATAATTATCAAAGATGGTCACGATGTCTTCAATCAGGCCTATACCCGGCTGGCTGATGTCATCCAGTCTTCCCAAGAACGGAGATACATAGGTAGCCCCTGCTTCTGCTGCCAGAAGTGCCTGATTTGCAGTGAAGATTAAAGTAACATTTGTCTTGATGCCTTCTGCGGAAAGAACTTTTACTGCCTTCAGTCCTTCTACGGTCATAGGGATCTTAACAACCATGTTTGGATGGATGGCTGCGATCTCTCTACCTTCTTTGATCATTCCCTCTGCATCTACGGTTGTAGCCTTTACCTCACCACTGATCGGTCCATCAACGATAGATGTGATCTCTTTGATGACTTCATTAAAATCTCTGCCCTCTTTTGCGATCAGGGATGGATTGGTCGTCACTCCACAAATCACACCCATATCGTTGGCTTTTCTGATGTCATCTACATTCGCTGTATCAATAAAAAACTTCATCCTGCATTCCTCCTAAATTGTAGTTTTCTCTCAACGTCCTCATTGTACGAGTTCAAAAGAAAAAGTACAATCCAGTTTCCTGATGATGATAAAAAAATGAACTAACTTCCTCAAAAAATCCACTCGATAAATAATGTCCTAGACAATAATGTCTGTTGTTGTAAATGCTATGACCTTGCGCAAGCCCTCTAAGGACACCTCCACCTGATAGCCGATTTTGCCTCCGCTAAAGATGATCGTATCAAAATCCTCTGCACTTTGATGAATGACTGTCTGAAAGAATTTCTTCATACCGATCGGTGAGCAGCCACCATGGATATAGCCGGTAAGTCCTAATAATTCTTTGGACTTTACCATGGCAATCGACTTTTCTCCTACCGCATTTGCTGCTTTTTTCAGATCCAGTTCTTCTGCCACCGGCACAACAAAAACATAGTGCTCGCCGCTTTTCCCCACAGTCACCAGCGTTTTAAAGACTTTATCCACATTCTGCCCCAAAACCTCTGCCACTTCTACACCACTGATGGCATCTGTATTTGCATAAGAATAATGTTTATATTCTACCTTTGCCTGTTCTAAAAGACGCATAACATTTGTCTTTTCTTCTTTTGCTTTCTTTGCCATTTTTACACCTGATTTCTTATTTTGATATTACAAGGGCTATGATACCGCCAATGATCAAGATCGGCAAGGCTATATAGATCAGCCCTCCCAGGAAAAGTCCAATGACTACGATCGGCAAAAATATAATATAGAAACCAATCTTTAAAAATCCCCATGTCATCTTGACCGCCAGCGCGATCACTTTCCACATAAACCAGATAAATGCAATAATAAATAATGCTGTCAGCATAAAATCACCTCTTTCATATTTTCCATATCATATAGCATTTACTATAGAAAGTAAACGCTTGTCATGACTTCTTAATAATTCTTTAATATTTCTATCTTTTACCACAATAAAAAATCACCTGCCGATGCAGATGATAAAACGGATATAAAAAGTGCCCAGTTCCGGAATCGAACCAGAGACACGAGGATTTTCAGTCCTCTGCTCTACCAACTGAGCTAACTGGGCACAAAATTGCGGGAATAGGATTTGAACCTATGACCTCCGGGTTATGAGCCCGGCGAGCTTCCAGACTGCTCCATCCCGCGATATTTAATTAGATGAGCAATGCTCAATGGGTGGTGGTGGATTCGAACCACCGAAGCAAGATGCAGCAGATTTACAGTCTGTCCCCTTTGGCCACTCGGGAAACCACCCATATTAAGTTATAATAACTTAACAAGCCGATGATCGGACTCGAACCGATAACCTGCTGATTACAAATCAGCTGCTCTGCCAATTGAGCCACATCGGCGTATGAAAAATGGGACCTATAGGGCTCGAACCTATGACCCTCTGCTTGTAAGGCAGATGCTCTCCCAGCTGAGCTAAGATCCCAAATCAATAAACGACCCAAGCGGGACTCGAACCCGCGACCTCCGCCGTGACAGGGCGGCGCTCTAACCAACTGAGCCATTGGGCCTGATTAACACCTTCAAAATTTCATACAGATTCTTTGAATCAAACCTTCTTGGTTAAGCCTTCGATCTATTAGTAACAGTCAGCTACATGTATTACTACACTTCCACCTCTGTCCTATCTACCT
>NZ_JACOPG010000002.1 GCF_014287435.1 Roseburia lenta | reverse complement strand
ATGTTTAAAAGTTTTCCCAGTTTCATGAACGCGCTGGCTTCATTTCTTGAGCCATTCCGTTCCTTACTGTTTTAAGGTTGCTTTTTAAAAAGCTGTTCGTTTGCGATCATTTCTGATCGACTTGAATTATTCTCTTAGAATCTTTCAAGGTTGTTTCACTGTTCAGTTATCAAGGTTGTCCTTTGTCGCATCTGTCAGACACAACTCATTTAGAATATCATATGTATTTCTCTTTGTCAACAACTTTTTAAAAGTTTTTGAGAAATCATATTTTATTCCGTTGTTGCAACCGCCTCACGTGCGGTGCGAAAATTATATTATCAAAGACCACACCCAATGTCAAGGCATTTTTACTACTTTTTTTCTTATTTTTTTGTTTACTATTACAAGAAAATAGATGTTGGGGCAAACCGATCATTTACCACAACATCTATTGCTCTATTTCTTCTATAATAAAAAGGATGTATTTTGTATCCAAGAGCATTTTCCGGATCACATCGTAGAAAGAAATGCCATAACCAGATTATGATCGTACAGATAAGTCAGGAATTTGCTCTGATCGATGCCGGCAAGAAGCCCCTGCCCAAGTGTCGTTGTACTGATGCAGGCAGCCGCATACATGATGATCCAAACGACCAGAAATCCTTCTGCAGCCCCAGCGACCAGACCAAGCAAGCCATTGACCTGCCCGAGCCCCGGTGCCTTTCTGGCACCTTTGACAAAATAACCCACGATCAGCACAATGATCTGTGCTATCACAAAGGCGATAAAGACTGCAATACCCTGCATCATAAAATCCGCGATCTTACCGCAGATCATTTGTCCAAGGGTCTGCGTGCCATCCGATAATTGCAGGATACTGGATGCCCCGCCAAATTGCGCGACTGTAAGATCATTCTGCGTCTGCAGTCCATTTAAAAGATCCTGTAATTGCGGGTTCTGCTCCACATTCGTCTGCATCTGCCGGATCGAATCCGTCACATCCCCCAGCGCATTTCCCGGAATAGCATCCGTCAGGGATTGATACCAGTCCTCAAGCCCTGTGTCCTGTGGCAGGTTTTCCGCCTTATTTGTCACAAATTTTTCTGCCTGCTCATAGACTTTATCATATATATTTGTCTCTGTTTTCAGATATCCCAGAATATAAGGATTGGCTACCGATACAAATATAAAGATAAAGATCCAAGAAACCAGTCCATATACAATGCCAAGTATTCCCTTACGCCAGCCTTGCAGCGTCAGGAAAAAGAGAATAAACAGCATAACGATCAATACTATGTTCATTTTGTCCCCTTTTCACTATTTCAATCGGACCACATCTGTATGTCCATCTTCCACAAAAACATATCTGCGCGATGCATCCTGTGGTATTATTTTATATATGCTTGTGCTAAATTCGTATGCAAACTTTTTGATCCCCTGCAAGGTGTATAGTTCTACCTCTTTATTATTAGAAAGAACAATTTCATGGTTTGCCACAAATTCCGCATTGGTTGATGCTATGTCGATCGTCTTCTGGCAGCGTTTTCTGCCGGTCAGGGTATAGACTGTCATCTGATCGATATACTTTCCCTCGTCATCCGTCGCCTGACAAATGATCCCCCAATACTTGTCATCATAAAAGACACTCTTGATTTGTCCGTCAACAAAGGTCTCCTTGGCAATGCTCGCCTTGGAATTGTTGTTGAACACGATCACTTCGCTGTCACCAAAAGCGATCGCCTTGTCTCCATCCACATAGGCGATCTGCGGGATGATCTGATCCGAAAAACTGTAGGTAGCAACAATATTGTCGATCTCATCCTTGCCTTTGTTGCTAAAATCATAGAAAGAGATCGTCGTCTTTACATTTCCATCTTTGACATCCAGTTGTGAGACCATGAGCCTTTGCGCAGTAGAGGAAAGAGCGATCGCCAGTGGATAACCACTATTTTTCATGTGAAGTTCGCCGGATGCCAGCACTTTTCCCGCGTCATTGCAGACTTGCACATAACCCGCCTCACCGTCCTGCATCAGGATCGCAACCGTGCCCTGGGATGCGATATTGGCATCCACGATCGGCATGGCTGTCTTAATGGTCTGCTTGAAGCCGGTATTGGTAAGGATAGCCGCCTGCGTGCCCTGCACATCATAGATCAGGATATAATTGCCGCACACATCGATCTGGGGATCATCCATTTCATAGGTATAGTTCCAGATCAGGTCGCCGTCATACTCCGTATAAAAAGCGCCATCCCTGCTATATTTCAAAAAGTTGTCCTGAAAATCCACATAGTGTGTCTCCGCAGAATCCACACGCTCATATGTCTCTTTTACATCAAAGTCATCATACTTGCGCAGATTAAAGACAAGCACCCATAAAATGACCGCAACAATACAAAGGAAGAAGACCAAGATCTTCTTCCGATGTCTCGTATATATGTGCTTATGATTTCGCAGGAATTCGGTTCCCGCCGCGCCCAGATCCTTGACGCTATGTTTCTTTCCTTTTGCTGAAACTACTGCATTATCCTCTGCCATATATCCCTTTCCTTATTCTAAAATACAAATACAGCCACTCCATATGCCGGTAAAGGATAGCCAATTGAATATTCCCGTCCATCACATTCCTGTCGCTTCGGTGTATAGGATACCTGTCGTTTGGTATCTGTGCCGCCGTATTTGGCATCCTCGCTATTGAGGATGAGTTTATGTTTGCGTTGGTTTAATACGCCAACGCGGTAATCATCATAGGCTACCGGTGTAAAGTTGCATACAAAGAGCAGGTCATTCTTGCCATTCTTAGACTTGCGGACAAAACTAAAAATGCCGCGATAACTGTCGTTGGCATTGATCCATTCAAAGCCCGCCCATGAAACATCCTGCTCATACATTGCCGGATACTTCTTATATATATGTAAGAGATCCTTTACAAAGGTCGAAAGATGGCTGTGATTTGGATTGTCTAAAAGATACCAGTCCAGTTCTCTCTCCTCGCTCCACTCCTGGATCTGTCCGAAATCCTGACCCATAAAGAGAAGTTTTTTGCCCGGATGCCCCATCATAAAGGTATAGCCTGCCTTGAGGTTCTTGAACTTATCCCCCTCAAGTCCCGGCATCTTGCTCAGCATGGAGCATTTCAGATGAACCACTTCGTCATGGGATAAGACCAGAATATAACGTTCATACTCGTTGTAACTCATAGCGAACGTCATCTTACTGTGATTGTCTTTTCTAAAATACGGATCCAGTTTCATGTAATCCAGGAAATCATGCATCCAGCCCATATTCCATTTATAAGAGAAATTCAGACCGCCATCTTCTACATCACCAGTGACCTTTGGCCATGCAGTCGATTCCTCAGCGACCATGACAACGCCCTTGTTGCGTCCGCGGATCAGGGTATTGATATGACGGAAAAACTCTACCGCCTCAAGATTTTCATTGCCACCAAACTGATTTGGCACCCACTGCCCCGGCTCCTTGCCATAATCCAGATAAAGCATAGATGCGACTGCATCTACACGCAGACCATCGATGTGATACTGCTCGATCCACATAAGGGCACTGCCGATCAAAAAGTTCTTGACCTCATTCTTGCCATAATCAAAGATCTTGGTACCCCACTCCGGATGCTCGCCCTTTCTCGGATCCGCATACTCATACAAGGGCTGACCGTCGAAATCTGCCAGTCCATGCGCATCCTTTGGAAAATGCGCCGGAACCCAGTCTAAGATAACACCGATGCCTCTCTGATGCAGATAATCGATCAGGTACATAAAGTCTTCCGGGCTTCCATAGCGCGACGTCGGCGCATAATAGCCCGTTACCTGATAGCCCCAAGATCCATCATAGGGATACTCTGAGATTCCCATCAACTCGACATGGGTATATCCCATATCGCATACATAGTCCGCCAGGCTCTCAGCCAACTGGCGGTAAGAATAAAAGCCGTCATTCTCTGCAGTCGGATGCTTTTTCCAGGAACCCGGATGTACCTCATAGATAGACATTGGCTGTTCCCAGAAATTCTCCTGTTTGCGGCGTTCCTTCATCCAGTTGTCATCCTGCCATGCATAGGAAAATGGCGCAACAATACGGGATGCCGTACCCGGGCGCACCTCTGCCATGGCTGCATAAGGATCTGCCTTGTAGAGTTTGCCGCCGTCCGGCGTATAGATCAAAAACTTGTATAACTGTCCCGGCTTTGCCTCCGGTACAAAGAGTTCATAAATTCCCATATCCGGCTCGACCAGACGTTCCATCATATGTGATGTCTCATTCCAACCGTTAAACTCGCCGATCACTGCTACCGCTGCTGCATGTGGTGCCCAGACATCAAAATATACCCCCTCGATGCCGTCTTTGGTCTGCACATGTGCGCCCATCTTCTTGTAGATATCATAATGTGTCGCCTGCCCAAACAGGTACATATCTAACTCTGAAAAATTGCCCATAGTAAACCCCTTTTCCTTTATATTACAACTCGAAATCCTGCTCCCGTAAGATCAAGTTGCCATCTTCATCATAACGTTTGGATCCAAAACGGCTGAACATTGCCTTGATACCGCCCTTTTCTGCTTTATCAATGGCGGATTCCACAATATCACGCACCTCGATCAGGGAGGTCGGATGGTCTACGCGTTGGATCAGATTGATACGGTTATACATGGCAAGGATCGCCATTTCATCCACAACATAGCCCTCCTCTAAGGCATAAACCTTACCGAAATTGACCAGTTCGTCTATGGTAAAGATCGGGATGGTGATCTTTTCGGTAAACATGGCTGCAAATGCACTGTTGTGGGAAAGCATCTTGTCAATGCGCTTCTTCTGGTCTTCCATAAGAACCAGAACATCACAATTCTCCTGCGACATCAACTGGCGCATGGTCTCCTGAGTACGCTCACTCAGTCTGCCTGCTCCCTCAATGATCAGACATCCGCCTGACACCTTGGAAAGTACCAGTGCCACATCTTTTTTATTTAACTGTTCTGCATCAATCTTGCCGACATTGCCTGTCAGTTTGTCTGTCTCAATCTGCAATACCTTGATCAGATTGGATGCCAACATGGTCTTTCCACTGCCGACACCTCCCTGGATGATGATATTGCCACTTGCAGAATTCTTTTTATTTTCCAGACGGTAACGCACACCTGTCAATGCCTGGCAGATTGTATTTTCCATGCCGTCGATCGGCATAAAGTAAGAGAAGATCTCCTTTTCCTCCTCGGACAGGGTCAACTCCGGCATCTCCTCACTGATGGCACGTTCTAAGACATTCTCATCCAGTAGTTCTGCCATCTCTTCCGGGTCCAATACCACATCCGCGATCTCAGGGAGTGGCTCCTCTGCCACCTCCTGCTCCCGGCTTGGCATTGCCTCTTCTGCCACTGCCTCCTGTGGGCCGACTTCCGACTCTGCCGTTTCTGCCTCTGCTACAAACTCCTGTAAATCTTCCGGCAATGTAATCTCCGGCAGATCATCTTCCTCTACATCTGGGGCAATCTCCTCTGCCACCTCGGATGCAAGCGTTTCTTCCTCTAAGTGTCTGACCTCTTCCTGTCCCTCGTTTGCCATGATCCTGTCAATTTCCTGCTGTAACATGTCATTGACATCGGCAACGATCTTGCTTGCCTCTTTATAATCCACGTCTGTCACTTCCTCCAAATCTGCTTCTTCCGGCAGGGACGCTTCCTGCGCAGGATCTGCTTTTTCATCCTGGTCTTCTAGAACCGGTGGATGCCATTCTTCGCTGGCGTCTGGTTCTACAGACTTGACGATAGAAGGAGCCTCCGGGCTCTCTTCCCCTTTAATGATATGCGCACTTGCAGGATCTACGACCGGAATTTCCAGACCAACGCCCATGACGCCATCCGCTTCCACCTTTGGGATCTGGAATACCGCCGGTGCCAGATCCTCAGTCCGATCTTTGACCGGCTCGGATGAAGCCTCATCCTGCTTTGCCATATATTCTTCTTTTAAAAGATCTGTCGGCCTTGCGCCGGCATCTAATTTCGGGATCGCTTCTTCCAGACGATCCATGATCTGGGATGCCTCTTTGAGTGCGATATTCTTGGCGGACTCCAACTTTTGCTGCTCTGCCTCCTGTAATGCCGCCTCAGCTGCACGTCTGGTCTTTTCCCATTCCTCCATGACATCTTCAATGGTCATCTGACCGTCTACCTGCTGCTCGACCTCTTTGGATTCCGGCACGAGCAGACTAATCTGACCGTCGTATTCCTCGGCGAGATACTCATTGAAAGTATCTTTTAAGGACTCATCCAGTTCCTGTTTTGCCTGCTTTTGTTCCTCTGCAATAGCATCACTCTGTTCGTTGACCTGAAGATAGGGGATCTCCTCAACCAGAGTCTTGATATTTTCCATATTCTCGGAAACAGCCTCTGCCTCCGTTGCACGCATGATCTCGTCGATATTCTTTTTGATCTCCGCCTGCAAATTGACCGTGTTGAAGCGCTCCGCCGGTAACTCTACCTGCGGGATCGCCATAGTCTCATGCACGATCTCACCGGAGTGCAGGATCTCATTGGCGCGGATCTCCGTCACACCGTCGCGGCGCTGCTGGAAATGGCGGTACTTGTCCTCCTGCATCTTGTCGAGCGGCTGGTATATCATCTTCATCTCAAGGGCACGCTCCACATAAGGACCGTCACCAAACCAGAGGATGATCTCATCACACAGATCGATACACTTGTCTACCTGCATGGTCTTGTGATAGAGATAGGCAAGTTCATATGCCCACTCCTCCAAGAAATCATGCTCCTTTAACTCTTCCAAAATACCGATTAGTGTCGTATAATCGGCACCTTTTGCCTTGTTGATCTGGTATTTGATGATATATTTGAGACTGTCATGCGGCGCGATCTCCACGAATTCATCATAGAATTCCTTCGCCTCATCCAGATCGCCCAACTTCACACACAGAATCGCCAGATGATAAATGATCATCCTGCCGATCGGAGAGCGGTCGTGCGCCATATAAAGGAGTTCCCGCGCCTCTTCCAGACGGCCTGCCTCCTCGCACACCTCACTTGCCTTGACCAGCGCGTTGACGTTGTGCACCTTGCGCCAGTTTGTGCTCTCTACAATATCCAGAGCCTCATCTGTACGCCCTTCTTTTATCAGTTGTTTGATCTCATCGTATTTTGTCTTAAACTCGTTCTTATCCAACGTTCTTACCTCGAAAAAGTATCCTGATACGCTCTTATCTCAAGCTATAAATATACAGTTTCAGTGTATCATAGGGCACATGACATGTCAAAAATATTTGTCTGACAAATCTGTGAAAAACCTGCCATTTTTTAGCAATATAAAGGACAGTTTCCTTTGCTTTTGAAACTGTCCTCCTCATAGTTTTATTCTTTTGTATCCTCTTTCTCAGAAGATTGTTTTTTCTTCTTTTTGAAGAACACATTGACTTTTACATGTGATTCTTCTTCATATTCCTTGGTATGCTCTACAAGAGTATGATCTGCCTCGTTGACTCTTTCCATATTGATATAGTCGGCTGTCTCCTCGGGCAGATCCCGTTTTCTCAGCATGTGCTTGGAGAAGCGTCCCACCAGATAGTAGATGAGCGCCATGGTCGGTACGCCAAAGAGCATACCTGCAAATCCAAACAATCCGCCGCCAACAACGATGGCAACGACAACCCAGAAAGAAGAAAGTCCGGTAGAGTCGCCCAGAATCTTTGGTCCGATGATATTACCATCGATCTGCTGCAATACGATGATAAAGATAAGGAAATATATTCCCTGCATCGGCTCCGTTAAAAAGATAATGATAACGGTCGGCAAAGCCCCAATATATGGTCCAAATACCGGTATGATATTGGTCACGCCGATGATGATGGATACCAGAAGTGGATACGGCATCTTAAAGATCAGCATACATACATAACAGATCACACCGATAATAGCGGAATCAATGATCTTCCCTATGATAAATCCATAGAAAATGTCTCTGGTCTTTCTGCCGATTTCCAGGATGACATTGGCTTGATCTGCACGGAAAATACCGTATATCAGTTTCTTGGCCTGTCCTTTAAATGTTTCCTTGCTACAAAGCACATAGACGGACACGATGATGCCGATAATGCAGTTGACCAGCAAACGCCCTACACCGAGCGCTCCTGTCACCGCCACGGATATCACATCCTTGGTGCTCACATCTATGTAATTTTCCAGCCACTTGACGCCCTTATCGATCGCCTTGTCAAGATTACTGCCCTTAGCGCTCATGATATTCTTTTCATAGCGCCCGCCGGTAATCTGGTTTGCCCAATCCAAGACACCATCGATCTGTTCGTTGATGTGTGTGACCAGATAATGGATGGTCTGGTATAACTGCGGTATGATCGCAACAAAGAACAATACAATAATACCAACCACAATGACCAGTGCGATCAAAGATGTGAGCATACGCGTGGTCTTTTTGGCATTTTCTTCCGTCTTGCAGTGTTTTGCAAAGAAGGGGTACATGTGCCTCTCGAAAAATTCCATGATGGGATTCATCAGAAAGGCAAGTCCAAATCCTATGATGATGGACTGCAGGACGCTCATAAACTTGCTCCAGCCTTCGCCCAGTCCCTGATAACGCTCTACACCAAAATAAAACAGGATCACACAACACGCCGTGAAGATGACCACCACAGAGATGGTCATCATGCGCTTTACATTCCCTCTGCCATTACTCCCCGGTTGTTTTTGTATATCCATAAGTCATTAACCTCTGTAATAGTTGATCAGGCATCCCTTTAAGATGATATCTCTCTCATCATCTGTCAGAGCACCAAGCTGCAGTGTGAACGGCTGCATCTGTCCATCCTTTACCACATATGCCTGAATTTCTTTTGTCTTATCGATGATCGCCTGACGGATCGCCGGAACAAAGAGATAATCTCCGTTCTTAAATGGAAGATCACCTGCCGGGATCAAAAATGGGAGCATGCCCCAGTTGATCAGGTTGGAACGATATCTCTTGGTCGCATATTCGTTGGCAATATTTGCCCAGCCACCCAATACCTTCTGGCAGGAAGCCGCCTGCTCTCTTGCAGAACCATCGCCCGGTTTTACGGCAAAAATGGTAGATCCTACACCAAAGTTGTCATGGTTTACATCCGGGAAGGTCTTTTTCACGGTGTGCACGATCTCACGCAGTTCCGGTACTGCCTGTCCGGCACATTCTCCGGCTTCCAGTGCCTTCTGTGCTTTCTGGATCTCCTTGGCACGGCCTACATATTCCGGATCCTTACGGGAAAGTGTAAATTCTGCCAATCCAAGAGGATTAGAGCGGTAAGAAGATGTCTCTCCTGACGGAATCAGTTCATCTGTCGTTGTTACCGGATCGTGGATCTCAGATACGACCTTGAGGAAAAGATTTTCCGGTAATGGGCTCATTGCCGGCCAATCCTTGATATTCGGTCCAAACTTGATCTCCTCATTCGGATCTGCAACGCCCTTGCTGTCAAAGACGCGGTTGGCATAAATATTTTTATCGAAATAGTATTTTGGCTTGGTGTAGTTGACATCCATATCGGTTGCCGCTGTCAGATAACCCTTATTTGCCGCAGTTGCAGCGATGGAACGGGCATCCATAAGTGCTACGGATGAGATCTGTCCATTCTGTAACTTGGATCCTTCTCTGTTCGGGAAGTTTCTTGTAGAGTGGCGGATGGAGAAGCCGTTGTTGCTTGGGGTGTCTCCGGCACCGAAACATGGTCCACAGAATGCTGTCTTGACGATCGCACCTGTCTCCATCAGATCTGCAACACAGCCATTTTTCACAAGCTCCATATAGATCGGTGTGGACGCCGGATAAACGCTGAGTGTAAACTCATCCGGTCCGATGGATGCACCGCGCAGGATGTCTGCTGCATCCGTGATATTCTCAAAACCACCGCCGGCACAACCTGCAATGATACCCTGATCTACATATAATCTGCCGTTTCTGACCTTATCCTTTAAGGTGAAGTCTACCTGTCCGTCCAAGCTGACCTTGGCTCTCTTTTCGCAATCATCCAGAATATCCATGAGATTTGCATTGAGTTCTTCGATCGTATAGGTGTTGCTCGGGTGGAACGGCATAGCGATCATTGGCTTGATCTGGCTAAGATCGATCTCGATCATACCGTCATAGTATGCAACCTGACCCGGATTTAACTCTGCAAAGTCCTCGGTTCTGCCGTGGATCTCATAGAACTCACGCACCTTGTCGTCTGTTCTCCAGATAGAAGAAAGACAGGTCGTCTCTGTTGTCATAACATCCACGCCGATACGATAATCTACGCTGAGGTTGGCAACACCCGGTCCGACAAACTCCATGACCTTATTCTTGACATAACCCTTGTCAAAGACCTCACCAATAATGGCAAGCGCGATATCCTGTGGTCCCACGCCCTTCATAGGACTACCGGTCAGATAGACACCGACAACGCCCGGCATGGCAATATCATAAGTCTTGTTCAGAAGTTGTTTTACCAATTCCGGTCCACCCTCGCCCATAGCCATGGTTCCAAGAGCACCGTATCTCGTGTGGGAATCGGATCCCAAGATCATCTTACCGCCACCTGCAAGCATTTCTCTTGCAAACTGATGGATAACAGCCTGATGAGGAGGTACATAAATGCCGCCGTACTTTTTGGCACATGTCAGTCCAAACATGTGGTCATCCTCGTTGATGGTGCCGCCTACGGCGCAAAGGCTATTGTGGCAGTTGGTCAGCACATAAGGGATCGGGAATTTCTCAAGCCCGGATGCTCTTGCTGTCTGGATGATACCAACGTAAGTGATGTCATGGGAAGTCAGTTTGTCAAACTTGATCTGCAAATTCTGCATATTGCCGGATGTATTATGGCTCTCTAAGATACCATATGCCATCGTCTGCTTGGCTGCTTCTTCCTTTGTGACTTCTTGTCCCGTCTTTTGTCTGATCTCATCCTGTGCCTGTGGGCCATTAGCGACCAACTCTGTTCCACGGAGCAGATATACTCCCTGTTCATATAACTTCATGTGTTTCCTCCTCAATTTTTATTTTCTGCCGAAGAGAGAGAAAATACCTTTTCCCTCCTCCGGCTTTTTCTCTTCTTCCTGGTCGGATTCCTTCCATGCAAAATATTCTTTGTCCAGATCCTCGGAAAGTGCGGCTGCCTCTTTCTCGGTCAACTCGCCCTGGGTCGGAACCCCCGTAGTCCCTTCCTCATCCTCCAACGGGATGCCATTTTGTATGAAATAATCCTTGTTGATGCGGATCTCCGGCTGCACATTGGCATAGGACGGGGTATCCTTTGGCGCGAAATCGCCTTTTTCTCCCTTTTCCCGCTCTAAGCGCAAACGGTGATTTTCCTCCTCGATCAGATGTAAATACTTTTGCGTGTCGATCAGATCTCCCAACTGCGACTTGAGTTCTGATTGGTTGGACTTGATGGTCTGCTTTTCGCTTGCCATCTTATCCTTGGCGTCTTCGTAGATCTTGGCGATCGCATCTCCCGCATCCTCAATGATCTGCTGAATGTCGTTTAAGGCATTGTCCGTATACATGATCGATGCCGCATAGATATCCTCCGCCTTGCGGGAAGCTGCAAAAATAATGTCGTCTCCCTGCTTTTGCATCTCACGGTTTGCCTTATCCTTTTTGGTCTGGGACAATTCATGTTCGTCGATCATGTCATACATGCAGGCATTTAATTCCTTGAGCAGATCCATCATCTCGTTCTTGTTCACGATCACGTCGCGTTTACTGCCGTTGTATGGCTCTGCCTTGGAAAAAAGTACATGAATATCCCGCAGCACTTTCTCAGTGCGATCTGCTGCACTCATATTTCACACCTCATCCGTTCGTCTTTTGGCATTTTACATATAAATATGAAAATACTCTTTAAAATATAGCATACAAGCCAGAGTCTGACAACGCTTGACGGTCAGGGAAATCTTAAATTTTGTTAATAAAAGGACATCATTTCTAAAGAAGATATAAAAAATACAAAATGTAAGCAAGCAGCATGACGATGCCGGCTTTCTTTCGCAATTCTTTTGTCCGTGCCACACATACAAATAGCAAAATGCCGACCGCCGCGGCGATCAGGGTATCCACAACAAAGCCGGAAGCAAAGGTAACCGGCGTGATCAGGGCTGTGGTACCTACGATAAAGAGGATGTTAAAAATGTTGCTCCCAACGATATTTCCAATGGCGATATCCGCATTATGTTTTCGTGCCGCGGACACACTCGTCACCAGTTCCGGCAGGCTGGTGCCAAACGCCACAATGGTCAGCCCGATAAAACGCTGACTGATGCCAAGCGCCTTTGCAAGATTACTCGCTCCCTCGACCGCGAAATTACTTCCTGCCGCAATCATGACGACACCCGCCAAGATCAGACCTATGATCTTTGCCGTGGAAAGTTGCTCCGCTTCCCTTTCTTCTTCCTTGCCCTTTTTTGCCATCATGTAGAGATAGCGCAGATAGAGGAGGAATAAGACCCAGAGGATAATGCCTTCCAGCCGCGTTACCTGACCTCCGGTATAGCCCAGCCACAAGAGAACAAAGGTAACGACGATCATAAAGGGGATCTCATAGCGGACAGTGGAATCCGCCACCTTAAGCGTTGCAATCAGCGCCGTCACGCCGAGGATGATGAGGATGTTTAAAATATTGCTTCCCACGATATTGCCAATCGTGATCTCCGCATTTCCCCGTAGTGCCGCCGAAATGCTGACAGCCGCTTCCGGCAGGCTGGTTCCCATGGCAACGATCGTAAGACCAATGACCAGTTGCGGTATGCCCAATTTTCTTGCCAGCCCGGAGGCTCCGTCCACGAACCAGTCCGCCCCCTTGACCAAAAGGAAAAATCCCAGCGCTAAAAAGACAATCTGTAGTACAAAGTTCATATCGTTCTCCCTTCCTGCAACTTGGGGATAAAAAAAGCGAGTCCCTTTGTTGCATCAAAAAAATAATACAACAAAAGTCTCGCTACTTAACTACATACCGGATTGCTCGCAATCGTACTGACGATATATAGACACAGGTCTGCTGTGTCAGCTACTCCCTTTTATCTAAGCAGATCGTAGCAAAAAAACAAGCCGTCTGTCAAGTCCTATTTATCTCTTTTTATCGGCAAAAGTCTCCGTCACGCGCGGCAGGATACCGTGAATGTAGGCGATCATGACTCCGTAGTTGGTGATCGCAACCTTCTGGCTGTCCCCATAGGAGATACGATAGCGCATTTCCTGTAAAGGCAGGGTACAGCCGCCACAATGCACGACCAGTGCATAAGGCGAAAGATCCTTGGGAAATTCTGTTCCACTGGTAAAAGCAAAATGCAGGTCTTTACCAGTGTATTCCCTGATCCAGCGCGGCATCTTGACCGTACCAATATCATCGCACTGTCTGTGGTGGGTACAGCCCTCGGAAATCAGAACGGTATCGCCATCTTTCAGATCCTCAATCGCCTGCGCACCGGCGATCTGCACTGTCAGATCTCCTTTGTAACGCGCCATCAGTATAGAAAATGAGGTCAAAGGAATGTCTTTCGGCACAATCTTTTCCACTGTCCCAAATGCCTGACTGTCGGTCACAACAAGGCGGGGCTTTTTGCCAAGGGCTGCCAGCGCCTGCGACAACTCGGTATCCCTGACCACCACCGGAATGGCACCTGCCTCCAGACTGTCGCGAATGACCTGCTGCTGCGGCAGGATCAAGCGCCCTTTTGGCGCAGCGGAATCAATCGGCACGACTAAAACGACCAGATCTCCTTCCTCTAAGAGATCACGGATCAAAGGTCTTTCTGCCTCTTTGGGCTGTAATTTTGCCAATCGCTCCTTTAATTCCCCGATCCCCTGTGCCGGATCTGTACTGACCGGACAGACTTTAGCAGGATCGACCGCCAGTGCCTGTGAGATCTCTCCTGCCTTTTCATCGATCTGCGCCGGATCTGCCAGAAGGTCTGTCTTATTTAAGACAATCAGATAAGGCAGACCACGTTTTTTTGCCTCTGCCAAAAGATCTTGTTCCAGATCTCCTACCATAGTATCTGCTGCGATCACAAGCAGAAGAACATCGGTCTGGCGGAGCATCTGCAGACCTTTTTCCATGCGCTTTTGCCCCAGTCCGCCTTCGTCATCCAGTCCCGGCGTATCGATCAGAACGACCGGTCCGAGAGGCAAGAGTTCCATTGCTTTTTTGACCGGATCTGTCGTCGTACCCTTGACTTCCGATACGATAGCGAGATCCTGTCCCGTGATCGCGTTGATCAGGCTGGATTTTCCCGCATTGCGCCTGCCAAAAATGCCAATGTGCAGGCGCTCTCCGCTTGGTGTCTCATTCATACTCATAGATTTTCCCTTCTCTTCCCAAACGTTTTCTGCTGTCATATCAGACTTTCGTCACATTTAGAAACGGAAGTCGCGGTTGCCCTCGTGGATCTTTTCGATATACTCGGTCGCCTTTTCCTTTACCTTTGGATTGGTGATGACTTCCAGTTCTTTTTTGATCAGAGCCTCTCCCACTTCCTTAGTCTCCGGGCTTGCGTAATCTTCCAGATATTCTTTCAGGGTCATAAGTGCATTTGGATGGCAGCAGTTGACAATCTGCTTGCTCTTTAAAAGAGACATGAAACGGTCACCGGTTCTGCCTTCACGATAACATGCCGTACAGAAACTTGGCACATATCCCATATCCATCAGCCACTTGACAACTTCATCCAAGGTACGATTGTCACTGACATCAAACTGTGCTGAGTTGTCCTCCTCTGCTTCCGGCTCAACATAGCCACCGACACTGGTTCTGGAGCCGCCACTGATCTGGGAAATACCAAGTTCCAGTACGCGCTCTCTGCTCTCCTTGGTCTCTCTGGTAGATACGATCATGCCGGTGTATGGCACAGCGATACGGATGCAGGCAACGATCTTTGCAAAGGTCTCGTCCGAAATACCATTGTCGAAAACATCCGGGTCAATATCATCTGCACGACGCACACGCGGTACGCTGATGGTATGCGGTCCACAGCCC
Source organism: Roseburia lenta (assembly GCF_014287435.1). Classification (GTDB taxonomy): domain Bacteria; phylum Bacillota; class Clostridia; order Lachnospirales; family Lachnospiraceae; genus Pararoseburia; species Pararoseburia lenta. The sequence continues at coordinate 723,106 of NZ_JACOPG010000002.1, read as the reverse complement.
TTGGCTGCCTCTAAGTGCTCTGCGTGCATAATGATTCCGGTAAAGTCGTAACGGTAATTGTTGAGTCCAAAGAGAACACCAAGCCCTACATCATCAATACCGCCATCCATTGCACGATCCATTGCCTCGGTGTGGTAAGCATAATTACTCTTTGGTCCGGTCGGATGCAGTTTTTCGTAAGATTCCTTATTGTAGGTCTCCTGGAAAAGGATATAAGTACCAATACCAGCTTCCTTTAACATACGGTATTCTTCGACAGTTGTTGCCGCGATATTGACGTTGACGCGGCGAATATCTCCATTTTTATGGTGAATACTGTAGATTGTCTTGATACTTTCCAAAATATACTCGATCGGATTGTTCTTTGGATCTTCGCCTGCTTCGAGTGCCAGACGCTTATGTCCCATATCCTGTAGAGCAATAACCTCAGCGCGGATCTCCTCCTGCGTCAGTTTTTTTCTGTGAATATGCTTGTTCTTTGCGTGATATGGGCAATACTCGCAGCCGTTGATACAATAATTGGACAGATAAAGCGGAGCAAACATAACGATACGGTTGCCGTAGAACTCCTGCTTGATCTCTTTTGCCAACTGATAGATCTCCTCATTCTTGTCTTCCAGTTCGCAGTCTAAAAGCACGATGGCTTCCTTGTGGCTGATCCCTTTCATCTTTCTTGCCTTGTTCAGGATCTGGTCGATCAGTTCCCGATTGTTCTTGTTCTTCTCAGCGTAATCGAGACACTCGCGGATCTCCTGATCGCTGATGAACTCCTCTGCCTTTGATGACATTACATCATACATTCTTTTTTCCTCCCTTTTTCTATGTGTCTTATGTTATAGTCCGTCTCATTTATCCCTTGTAAAATCGACGGTTGTTTGTAAAATTAAATTTTCTTATAATTTCAACACCTATTAAACAGGTGCATCGCCACGGTCTACAACCAGTTCATAACCTATAGACTGCATACGGTTTCCCAGACAATGACGACACTCTGCCGCCTCATCTCCGGTGCAGATCTTATTATCATACAACTCATACTGTTTGCGCACGCTAATCGGCGACAGATTTGGCATGACGACATTGGCTCCCGCCAAGATCCCCTTTTCACGCCCGCGCGGATCGATCGTCCCCAGCGCTGTCGTTGCCGGAAGCAGCAACTTTGGCTGTAAAAGCCGAAGCAGTGAAATCAGATACAGGGTCTCCTCCACAGTCCCCTGTGCCTGGTCTTTCAGGGGTGTCTCGTGGTGAGGCACAAAAGGTCCGATCCCCACCATTGCCGGCTGTAAGTTCTGGATAAAGACCATATCCTTCGCCAGCGTATGTGGCGTCTGTCCCCGGGAACCGACCATAAAACCGCAACCCACCTGATAACCTAAGTCTTTTAAGGTATAAAGGCATTGGATACGGTGGTCAAAGTCCATTTCCTGCGGGTGCAGGCTCTTGTAATGGTCTTTATCCGCTGTTTCATGCCTTAAAAGGTATCTATCTGCCCCTGCTTCTCTCATTAAGCGGTAACTTTCTTCACTTCTTTCGCCAAGAGACAGGGTAATGGCGCAATTCGGGTGACGCTCCTTGATCTCCCGGATCAAATCACACATGACCTGATCTGTATAGTAAGCATCTTCTCCCCCCTGCAGGACAAAGGTGCGAAAACCCAGTTCTTCCCCAATATCTGCGCAGGATAAGATATCCTCCCGGCTCAGGCGGTAACGTTCAACCTGCCGGTTATCCCTGCGGATGCCACAATAATAGCAATTATTCTTGCAGTAATTGGAAATCTCGATCAATCCTCGCGTATAGATCCTGTTGCCAAAGATCTCTTTGGACCTCTGACGGGCAATTTCCGCTGCATATTCTGCCACCTGATCGCATCGTCCGCGGATAAGTTCTTCCCATTCATCCAGACTTAGTGCATTTTCTTTATCTAATTTATCAATCAATGCTTTGACATCCTGCATTGCCAGTGCCATAGGCATTTCTCTCCTTTTTCTCTTTTCTTTCGCTATTATCCAAGCGTCACTTACTGCAATTTGGAATAGACGGCTTTTGCCGTTACCCCCTCAATATTGCCGATCTTTCCCGACATGGCACTGATCACATCCTGGGGTGCATCTACGGCGACGCTGATCAGTGAGATCCCGCGTTTTTCATAAGGGATCCCCATGCGCCCGATGATATATTTGCCATATGCATGCAGGACGTGGTTGAGTTCTTCTGCCTTGTCACGCTCCTCCACCACGATCGCAAGAATTGCTACTCTGGTATCCATCAGTATGCTCCTTTCTTTTATGAAGAGTGTGCTTTTACCTATAATATGAAAAAGTCCCTGCATCCAAAGATACAGAGACTTTCCCTATCAAACACCTATAAAATCCCGTATCTTTACGCTCAGGCTGCCCTTTGCGCGCAGATGACTTTAATTCATAATGTAAAAAAGGGAGATACCTTGATCTCCCTGAAATTGTCTTTCATAGCGTTACCTCCACAGCCTGCTCAACCCAGGCACCCTTGCGGCACCCGGAAACTCCTTCTTAGTGCTGCTCCATTCCTGACCTGACACGATTCGTAGGCATCCGTCGCGCAAGACCCAAGTATCAACGCCACTTGTGGAGGCCGCCATTTGCATTGTATGGGATTATGACACATTTGTCAATCAAAACCCATCATTCTATCAACCTTCATATGATCTTGCGGATTTTCCTCCCTAAAACTGCTTCTTCTGCTCACGCAGATCTGCGAAAAATCCGCTTAAGAGGGCTGAACACTCATCTTCGAGGACACCGCGCTCAACCTCGACCTGATGATTGAAAGCATCCATCTGTAAAATGTTAAGGACGGATCCGGCGCAGCCCGCCTTGGCATTCATGCTGCCGATAACCGCTTTTTTCAATCTCGCCTGCACCATAGCACCTGCACACATCTGGCATGGCTCAAGGGTCACATACATGGTACAGTCCTCCAGTCGCCAGTCACCTGTCTTTTTACATGCCTGCTTCATTGCGATCAATTCCGCATGGGAAAGTACATTCTTGTCCGTGTTGCGCTTGTTGTAGCCCTTGCCGATGACTTTATCATCGCGCACGATCACGCAGCCAATCGGTACTTCGTTGAGATCGTATGCCTTTTTTGCCTCCTTGAGTGCCATCTTCATGTACTTCTCGTCATGTTTTTCCTGTCTGTTCTTTTCGATTTTCTCTTTCAGTGCCATATGGTAAAACCTCCACCAAACTGTTATAATGTTTTTGATTGGTTTCATTATAACACGATAAGAAATGGAGTAACACTATGACTGTAAAAATATATGGAATGCAGAAAACAACCTTGGTTGACTATCCGGGGCGTGTTGCTACAACCCTCTTTACCGGAGGCTGTAACTTCCGCTGTCCTTACTGCCACAATGGTGATCTGATCGTCGGGCTGAACGACATCAAACCATACACAAAAGATGATATTTTTGATCATCTGCGCAAAAGAAGAAATGTCCTGGACGGCGTTGTCATCAGTGGTGGAGAACCGACCTTGAACCGGGATCTTCCGGACTTTATCCGCCAGATCAAACTCCTGGGCTACAAGGTAAAACTGGACACCAACGGGACCAACCCTGACATGCTCCGCTCTCTGGTCAAAGACCGCTTTGTGGACTATGTTGCCATGGATATCAAGCAATGCCGGACAAAATATGCAGATATCGTCCACGCGGATGAGTTTGATCTGGATGCGATCGCCGAATCGGTGGAGATCTTAAAAGCTTCCAAAAAAGTCGATTACGAGTTCCGCACGACTGTTTGCCAGGAACTCCATGAGACAAAGGATATGACCGCTATCGGTATGTGGTTATCCGGCGCCAAAGCCTACTATCTCCAGCCATACAAGGAATCGCCGGATGTCCTGCACCCGGGATTTCACGCACCGGACGATAAGACCATGCAGGAATTTGTCCAAATATTATCCGCCTTTCTGAATAAGGTAGAAATCCGAGGTTAAGTGAGTGAATCTTGAACAGACGACCGACCGCCTGATTCTGCGTATCCTTTCCGCAGATGATGCCGAAAAGGTATTACAATTTTACAAAGACAACGCTGCGATCTTTGAGCAGTTTGAACCCCTGATCGGAAATGACTTTTACAGTCTGGAGCATCAGAAAAACCTTTTGACCTACGAGTATCAGGAGATCCTGAAGTTACATATGCTACGTTTCTGGATCTTTGAAAAAGATAATCCCGACCGTATCATCGGCACGGTCAGTTTCCACAACATTTCGCCGAATATCTATTCTTCTGCCCAGTTAGGCTACAAGATGGATCAGCATTTCTGGCGAAAAGGCTACTGCTACGAAGCGATCAAGGCAGGCATCCGTATTGTTTCGGGAGACATCGGCATCCGCCGCTACGAGGCACTTGTACTGCCGGACAACACCCCCTCTATCTGCCTTTTGAAAAAACTGGGCTTCCACAAGGAAGGTCTGCTGGTAGATAAGGTATTTTTGCAAAATCGCTGGCGCGATCATTATCTCTATGGTTATATCGTTCCGAAAATGTAAGTGCAGAAAGGAGACCTCATGTCACAAGTAACCAAGCGTGCCCTAGAGACATCACTGAAAAATCTTCTTTTACAAAAGCCGCTGGATAAAATAACGATCAACGATATTACGGCAGATTGCGGTATCAACCGCATGACCTTTTACTATCATTTCAAGGATATCTATGATCTGGTGGAATGGTCCTGTCTGGAAGATGCCGAGAAAGCCTTGAACAACAAAAAGACCTATGATACCTGGGAGCAGGGGCTGTTACAGATCTTTTACGCTGTGCAGGAAAATAAGCCATTCATCATGAATGTCTACCACTGCGTCAGCCGGGAACGTGTAGAAAAATACCTCATGCCGCTGACCGATAAACTCTTAGTCGATGTGATCGAGGAGCAGTCCGAAGGACTCTTTGTCAAGCAGACAGACAAGGATTTTATCGCACAGATCTACTCCTATGTCCTGGTCGGGCTCATGTTGGACTGGGTCGCCGATGACATGAAAGAAGACCCGGAAAAACTGGTCGAGCGTCTTGCCATTGTCATCCAGGGAAACCTGTCGGCAGCCCTACATCGTCTATGTGACCACTGATTTTATCAAAAGACCGGATTTGATAAAATTATTTACAATCATACCCCCATGATAAAAAAATTATCATGGGGTCTTTTTTGTTTATTTTCCTTTTTCTTTGACAAACCTATACTACAGGTACAAAGAAATGAAGGAGGTAAACATTATGTATTACTCAGCAGGAACTTATGAATCATTCGCACATCCGGAGAAACCGGAGGGTGTCGACAAAAAATCCGCATACATCATCGGAACCGGACTTGCCGGTCTGACCGCAGCTTTTTATCTGGTGCGTGATGGTCAAATGAAGGGCGAGCATATCCACCTTTTGGAAAAACTGACCCTCGCCGGCGGTTCATGCGATGGAAGAAAAGATATTACCAAGGGCTTCTTTATGAGAGGCGGACGTGAAATGGATAACCACTTTGAAGTCATGTGGGATATGTTCCGTGATGTGCCTTCCATGGAAAACCCGGAAATCTCTGTTCTGGACGAATATTACTGGCTCAACAAGCATGACCCGAACTATTCTCTCTGCCGTGCTACCGTAAATCGCGGTCAGGACGCTCACACAGACAAGAAATTCGGGCTGGATAAGGCAAGCGCACAGGCACTTTCCAAACTCTTTATCACACCGGAAAAAGAATTGGAAGGCAAGAAGATCTCCGAAGTGCTGCCGGATTCATTCTGGGATACCAACTTCTGGCTCTATTGGCAGACTATGTTTGCTTTCCAGCGCTGGTCAAGTGCCCTGGAGATGAAGCGTTACCTTTGCCGTTATGTGCACCATATTGATGGGCTCCCGGACTTTAGTGCCCTTCGTTTTACCAAGTACAATCAGTACGAAAGCCTCATCATGCCGCTTGTCAACTATCTGACAGCACATGGAGTACAGATCGAGTACGGCATGGATGTAAAGAATGTTGTCATTGAAACGGTCGGCGACAAGAAGATCGCACGCCAGATCGTATATATCAAGGACGGCGAGGAGCAGACATTGGATCTGGTAGAGGATGATCTTGTATTCATCACAAACGGCTGCTGCACCGATACTTCCTGCTACGGCGACCAGACCCATGTACCGGATCTTTCTAAGGTAAAAAATGGTGCCGGCGAGTCATGGGATCTGTGGAAAAATATTGCAAGACAGGCAAAGCACGGTGAATTCGGTAACCCGGATAACTTCTGTGATGACTACGAAGCAACCAACTGGATGAGCGCGACTGTTGCCACTTCCGATGAAAAGATCATCAGCAAGATCAAGGATATCTGCAAGCGTGATCCGAGAGACGGCAAGGTAACGACCGGTGGTATCGTCACAGTAAAGGATAGTACCGAAAACTGGTATCTGTCCTGGACCATCAACCGTCAGCCACAGTTCAAGGCTCAGGATAAGAATATGGTCCTTGTCTGGCTCTATGCCCTCAATACCAACAAGGAAGGAAACTTTGTAAAGAAAGCCATGCGTGACTGTACCGGTAAGGAGGTCTGCGAAGAATGGCTCTATCATATCGGCGTGGATCCAAAGGAGATCCCGGATCTGGCAGAAAATGCCTGCAACACAACCACATGCTTTATGCCATTTATCAATGCTTTCTTCCAGCCAAGAAAGAATGAGGATCGTCCAAAGGTCGTACCGGAAGGCTCTGTCAACTTTGCTTTCTTAGGTCAGTTTACCGAGACACCGAGAGATACCATCTTTACCATTGAATACTCTATGCGTACCGGCATGGAATCTGTTTACACACTACTTGATATTGACCGCGGTGTTCCTGAAGTATGGGGAAGTAAATATGACGTGCGCGAACTCCTGCGTGCATGCTACTATGCAATCGACAAGAAACCGATCACAGATGTAAAACTTTCCTTTGCAGAAAAAGAAGCCCTGAAAGTCCTGCTCAAGAAGGTCAAGGGAACCGATGTGGAGATCCTGCTGAAAAACAGCGGTCTGATCGAATAAGCCCATCATTAAAAAATAAATCTTGAATTAAGGAAACGCCAAAACTGGCTCTGCGTCGGCTTTGGCGTTCTTTTTTCTTTTATTTATTTCTTTTCGGATTCTCTGTGCATGCTCACGGCTTCTCTGCGGATATCCCGCTCAGTGCCACATAGACATCCGCTAAAGATACGATCTGGGCTGAGATCGTTTTGTCATAATTATTTATCCGCCTTTCCGCGAAACTACCTATATACCAATATAATAGACTTCTGTCCTACTTTGGTATGTATTTTTTCATAATCCGTAGTAAATCTTTTTTAATGATAGGCTTGGATATGTGTTCGTTCATGCCAGCCTTGTAACTGCGCTCCTTGTCATCACTAAAGGCATTGGCTGTTATGGCAAAGATCGGCACACTCTTTGCATCCGACCGATCCAGGGAACGGATACAGCGCGCCGCATCCAGTCCGTCCATGACCGGCATCATAATATCCATCAGGATGATGTCATAGGTGCCGCCCTCGGATTGCAGGAAACAGTCTACTGCCTCCTGTCCGTTCCATGCTTTGGTCACAGCCGCGCCCGCATTTTCAAGGATAAACTGCGCAATCTCCATGTTGAGATCATTATCTTCTACCAAAAGAACATGGATGCCATCCAGACAGATGTCCTGGTCCTCGCTGTCCTCCTTATCCTCCACATGGTCGGCAAGTTTGAAACGCAATTCTATGGTAAAGGTCGTTCCCTGCCCCTGCTGGCTGGTAAAGTGGATGCTGCCACCCATCTTTTCCGTCAACTCCTTGGCGATCGGCAGTCCCAGACCGGTTCCGGCATAGGAAGTTCTGGCAGATGCATTTTCCTGGGCAAACGGCTCAAAGGCACGCTTTTGAAATTCTTCCGACATGCCAAGTCCGGTGTCCTGACAGGTAAAGACAAAGATCGCCATCTTTCTGGTCGATCCGGTTTCCTCTACGCTGACATGCACAGTCCCTCCCTCACGGTTGTACTTGATGGCATTGCTCATGATATTCTGCAAGATCTGGCGCAGGTGCAGTGGACTGCCTAAAACATTCCAGTGTACCCCCTTGCAAACGTCCACCTGAAAATCGACCTGGCACTCTACCGCCTGTACCTCAACCAGTGATACCGTTTCCCGGAATAATTCCAAGAGGTCAAAAGGCTTTTGCTCCAGACGCACCTGGCCGGACTCCAACTTATTCATATCCAGCACATTATTGACCAGATCCAAAAGGAAACTGGAGGCGCTGACGATCTTCTGACGACATTCCTCCTGCTTTTCCTCGTCACCTGCATAATATCGGCTGATCTCGATCATACCCTTAATGCCATTGATTGGTGTCCGGATATCGTGGCTCATCCGTCGAAGGAAGTCTGTCTTTGCCACGCTTGCACGCTCTGCATGTTCCACAGAACGGCGCAGACTGTTCTGATAGTGGATCTCCTTTTTCTTCTCGGTCGACACATCCCGGCACAGAAAGATAACTTCCTGTAATTTTCCGTCCTCATCATATTTTTGCGGCACAAAAAACAGTTGTTCCCACTTGGCATTTTTTTCTTCCATGACACAGGAAACATAGGTCTTACCTGCGACACGCGCCGCCATATCCGCCATATCCGAAAAGCGCAGAAAATCCTCCTGATAGGCTTCAGTCAAAACATGCTCTGCATATCTTTTCAGCATATATTTTACGTCACTGCCCTGACTGAGCGCACTCTCCATCTTATCCGCGGATTTTAAGACCTTCCAGGAGTCCGTCCCCAAATCTATGAGCAAAACAAAACTATAGACCCGGCTGATAGAACTGATGGTACGCAGTTGCTCTGCACTTTTTTCCCGGTTCTTTTCTTCCTGTTTGTAACGCAGGAATAAGAAAAGAATACAGGCAAGCACATACAAGATGATCCCAAAACTTTCCGTCATGATAAAGGTGGAATAGACCTTGACCTCCGGGAAAAAGATATAAATATCATAGCCTTCCACCCGGCGCACCTCGCCACACAGATGTCTGCCATTTATCGTCAGGCGGATCAGATTACTGGTCTGGTTCAATTCCCCAAAATCTTCTGCACTCATCTTTAGCCAGTCCTGTAGGCATTTGCCTTTGAGTTCTTCATCGTTGGTACTGATGATCTCATCCCCGGATGCAATGACAGCCGTGCCCTTTAATTCAAAGATAAAATCATCTAAAAGCGTTTGTATGCTGATCTCGTCCTTGGCAAAGATCTCTCTTTTTTCCGATAAAACTGCCACACAGCCCACCTGATCCTGCCGGGAAACAATGGCAAAATCGTACTGGCTACCCCCGATATCCATACGGGTCGCATAAGAATTTTCCGGATAGTGGGATGCATCATACGAAACATCGTTATTCAAAAATTCATCCCAGACAGACTCATCAATCTCTCCCCAACCGTATGTCGGCACATTGTCCGCATCCGTTACCAGAATACCGTCCAGACGCTGCTCATAGGCATACTGCTCTAAGAGAGCATCTGAGGCTTCCTCCCGCTTTAGGCAACGGCTCAACTCCTTTGCCTTGTCCAAAAGACGGACCTCGCTCTTGGTGCGGTCTCCGACCTCATAGTTATTCCATCGCACGATCCTGGACTTGATCGTGTCAAAACTTTCATCCATGACATAATATAGTCTGGCGCGATCACTCTGTATGATGATCATACCACTGATCAAACTAACGGCTATTCCTAAGATTAAGAGAAAGCATGCCAAACTGATCTCTTTATTTTTTCTCATATCTCTACTCTGCATCTGCGTCACTCCAAGCGCGGTCTGCGCTCATGCCGTATTTTTCCAGTATCTCCCCTGTGGTTCCATCTTTTTGCATCTCCTGCAAGGTCCGGGTCAGTTCCTCTGCCAGTTCTTCGTGTGTCCCCTTTTCAAAGGCAACGCCAAGTTCGGACTCATAAAGACTTTCATCCAGCATGTAAAACTCGTCCGGCATAGAATCCATAAAAAGGCGCAATGCACTCTCATGTCCCGCAATGGCATCACAATAGCCCTTGCGCAGACAGGCATACACTTCATCTAATGTAGAAAAACAATAAACCTCATCCACCTGTGGTATTCTGGGATCCTCATGGTTGAGCAGGATCTCCTCCGGCTTGGAGGACACCTGCACGGCAAAGCGCTTGCCCGCAAGATCCTGCAAGGTCTTGATGCCGCTTTCCTGACGTACGACCACGACCTGACGGCTCTTTAGATAGGGGCCCGCCCAGGTGTACTCATCCTCACGTTCAGTCATGGTAAAGGATCCCCAGAGACAGTCAATCTGTCCATCCGCCAGATATTCCTCCTTTTTCTCCCAGACAATATTGCGAAAGACCGGTTCATATCCCATGCGCCCAAAGGCTTCTTTGGCAAGTTCCACGTCAATGCCTGCTGCATTTCCGTCTTCATCCACATAATTGTAAGGTTTATAATCGTCACTGCCTATGATGATCTGCGGTAAGGTGTCCTCTGCCGCTGCCGGACTGCTTCCACAGCCTGCCAGCCCTAGGACCAGCCCTACACAAAGCACCAGGCTTAATAATCTCTTTTTCATGCTCTTTCTCCCCATACGGTCAAAAATCCATTATTCTGCGTCCTCTTGCATTAAGCGGGTCACAGCATCCTGGATCGTCTGATACTGATCGTCCATTGCCTCCATCAATTCTTCTGCACCTTCAAACGTTCCGGCACGAAAGATCTCTGTAATGTCATAAGAAGTATGATAGAGATCCGAAAATCCCAAATTTAGGCAAACCCCCTTTAAGGTATGTGCTGCCCGGAATGCATCTTCCACATTTTTCTCCGCTACTGCTTTTTTCATGTCTGAAAAACTCGGATCATCCAAAAACTTGATGGCAAATTTCTTGACGATCGCCTGACTTCCTCCAAATCTCTGAAGCACATCCTGCCAATCTGCTCCGATCATCTCATAACATTCCTGTACGGTCATTATCCGTCCTCCGTATTCTATGTATTTTGCTCTGTCTAAACGCAATTTATCCTATAGGTATAATTCACCTATGTTATCGCTTCATTATACGCCTGCTTTTGCAGAAAGACCAACACTTTTCACTCTCAAAAGCCAGCATACACTAAATTCCTATCCTTAGGTGGTTATTCCTGTCGAAAAAAGACGACAACATATAAAAAAGAGGAACGTGTAAATCTCATACACATTCCTCTATCTTTTTAACTTCTATAAATCCGGCTTAGCCAAAATATCTGTCAAGCAGACCCTTTAATGCCTTACCATGTCTTGCCTCGTCGCGAGCCATCTCATGTACGGTATCGTGGATAGCGTCCAGATTGTTCTTCTTTGCACATTTTGCAAGATCAACCTTTCCTGCGGTAGCGCCAAATTCGCAATCTACTCTCCAAGCCAGGTTGTCCTTGGTCGTAGCCTTCATGTTTGGCTCAAGGTCCTCGCCTAACATCTCAGCGAACTTTGCAGCATGCTCTGCTTCTTCGTATGCTGCCTTTTCCCAGTAAAGTCCGATCTCCGGATAGCCCTCGCGATGAGCGATACGAGCCATGCAAAGATACATACCAACTTCTGAGCATTCTCCTTCGAAGTTTGCCTTTAACTGATCGAAGATGTACTTCTTGTCCTCTTCGCTGATAGCGTCGTTATTCTTTACCGTCTTAGCATATACGCCATATTCATGCTCAGCAGCAAGTGTCAGTTCTTCGCCTTCTTTGACTTCCTTAAACTTGTCAGCACCAACATGACATACCGGGCACTCCTCTGGTGGCTGCTCGCCTTCATAAACATATCCACATACACTACATACATACTTTGCCATAATTCTTTTCTCCTTTTCTTTACTTATAATGATTCTTAATTACTTACTGTTCCCTTTCGGTGATCTTAATATAACACCTCACCAATGAAATGTCAATAGAAAGTTAGGAATTATTATTATTTTTTTCTTTATCCAAACAGGCAGGGCATTTTCCAAAGAAAACTACCTGACTCTGTTCGATCGTGCCGCCAAACCCTTGATTTGCAAGGGTATGCAGAAATTCCAGATTATCCATTTCCAGATCTAAGACTGACTGACAGTAGTTACAGACAAAATGCGGATGCTCTGCTGTGTTGGCATCGTAATGATCCTTGGCATCGTTGCAAGGGATACGCTGCACCTGTCCGGTTTCCTCTAAGACCGTCAGATTTCGATAGACCGTCGCAAGGCTGATCTTTGGGTAATCCTGCTGAACTGCTTGAAATATGGTCTCTGCAGTGGGATGCTTCTTCGTCGAAAGCAGATAATTATATATGGCTTCCCGCTGCCTGCTATAATTCAGAGTTTTCATAATTTCAACCTTTCTTTATCTTAAACAAATCAGTAACTATTATCAATTTAACATGGCAACTGCTATTTGTAAAGCGTTTTATGCTATTTGAATTTTCGATGAACGTTTTATTACGTAAAAAGAAGACGATGCCACAAGACACCGCCTTCCAAAACCGTCTTCAATTGTCATTATACCAAGAGGTCTGTTCGTTCTTTGCTTTCCTCGATCTTTTCATTCAATTTCTTGCAAGGAATACTGATAACCAGTCCAAAGAGCAGAGCGACTCCGATATAGGCTGTCATTTCTGTCAGATACATCCAGTAGTCATTGCCATGCGTACCTGCGATTGCCTCACGCAAAGCATTCATACCATGTGCGAATGGCATATATTTATAAAGATACTGGAATACCTTTGGCAATACTTCTACCGGGAAGGTACCACCACTTCCAGCAACCTGGATAACCATAAGCACAACTGCTGCTGCCTCGCCGACATTGCCAAAGGCATATGCCAGAGAGTACATAAAGATGGTAAAGGTAAAACTGGTAAAGGATGCCGCAAACCAGAACATAAGCGGATGGTCACACTGGATACCTACATAGAGGATACATCCCAAAACAGTAATGATCGTCTGCAACTGTCCCATCAGGTAGAACACTATATATCTTCCGAAGAATTTCTGCCAATTCCGCAAGTTCCTGCATCCCGGATTGGTCTTAAGTCCGGTATGCATAATGGCGATCAGGATCAGGGCACCAAACCAGATAGATAAGATCACATAGAATGGTGCGGTTGCAGATCCGTTATTTGCCATCGCATAAATCGGCTCCTGATCCAGATTAACCGGACTGGAAATAAAGTCTGCGATCAGATCCGGGTCAGACTCGATCAGTGACATCAAAATGTTGTACTGGTCGTTTGACTCAATATCATCCATATCGGCGATCAGATCCTGCAGTTTGCCTTCCATCTCGATGGCATCATCCCTGGTTGCTACCAGTTTATCCTTGCCAAAAGACATCATATCCGGGTAAGAGTCCAAAGCAGATGAAACATCCTTGATGCTATCGCTGGAGTAGTTCAGGATCTTCTGGATCTCGCTGATCGATGACTGGATGGAATTCATGGTAGAGTTCAACTGTGGGTCTACCGTATCTTTATAGGTCGTTCTTAAGGCTTCGACGCTCTTTTTGCAGGTATCAAAATCTGCATGCAGGGACTGTGAGATTGCATTGGAATCTGCAGAAGTCTTGTCAGATGCTGCTTTTAAATTATCCAGATCTGCCTCAATCTTGTCAAAATCTGCATTGACTGCATCTTTTTGCTGTGTAATGGTCGAATTCATATTTACATTTTCCATTGCACTGTTGAAACTCGTCTGCAAAGCTTCGACTGCAAGTTTGATGGAGTCAATCTGGCCTGACATACCATTGCTTGTGTTATCTACCTTGTCAAAAACATCATCCACAGCATCTGCCATGTTATCGATCTGCTTTAAGACATCATCTAGGTTGACCGTCACCATATCCGAAACGGTATCAATGCTGCCGTCTGCCGCATCCGCTGCTGCATCTGCACTGTTTGCCATGCTCCGTCCGGTCTCCATAATGGAATCCAACTGGTCTGTCACAGCATTAGTCGCATCCATCAGACTGTTTGCGGAGTCAATGATGGCAATATAGGAATCTACGATCGTGATATAGGTATTCAGATCGGCATCCATATCATCCAATTTATCCCGGGCGGCATTGGTAAAGTTGCCGCCATTGCCGCTATTATCTGTCACGACATACTCGCTCATGCTTAAGAGTGCCTGTGCCATGGTCGATACAAAAGCACTGTTGATCTCCTCCTGAACAGTCGTCTTTACCTTACCGGTAATCTTTGGCGCGATCGCGTTCTTTTTCTCATTTTCATAATAAGTGATCTTTGGATTCTCGATGTCTCCGCCAAGGAAACTGATCAAATCTTCCGAAAATGACTCGTCAATGACTAAAGCCGCATAATAATCACCGCTCTGTACGCCATCTACCGCTTCTTCCTCGCTATCTACAAAAACCCAGCCGATGGTCTTATTCTCTTTGAGGTTGCTGACAACCATATTACCGATATTTAACTCTACGCCCTCAATCTCTGTCCCTTGGTCGCAACTTGCAACTACAACGTTCAAATTGGCTGTAGATGCCTCTCCGTATGGATCCCAGTTGGACATGATGTTAAACCAGGCATATAAACTCGGAATAACCGTCAGACCAATGATCATAACAACTGCAACAACATTTGTTGCCAGTCTCTTTGCATCGGAGGTAAAAATCCGAATAATGTTTCTCATCTTATTCGTCCTCCTTTTCATCTGTATTTTTATTGTCCGGGCTGATCTTCTGGATCACTGCCTCTTTGAACTGCTCCTTACGCTCCTCGATCTCGGCACCGATTCTCTGTTTTTCAGCCTCTATCTTTTGCTTGCCTTCGTCAATGCGGTCATCAACATAATCTAATTTCTCGGAAATGTTGCTCTCTGCCTGCTGCACACCTTCACCGATCAGACTGGTGTCGTCATGCAGTTTATCAACATCCACGCCAAACTCTTTCATCTGCTCCATCATCTTGTAATCACTGTACTCCACATAGATCAGATAGAAGGCTATGCCAAAGAGGGAAAGGATCCAAAGGACCAAAAAGACTAATTTCCCTTCTGAAATGGCAAAACTCATGATCAGAAAGAAGAGTGGTAATATGATGTTGACTTTAAGACCAATACGGATTCTCTTTTGATTTTCCAGATGAAGATCCTGTTCATAATTGATGAACTTCTCATACATCTCTTTGTATTCTCGTTTTTCTGCCACAGTCCTACCCTCCTTACATCATTTCCGTATCTTCCAGACGCTTTTCCATGTAATGGTTGAGCCCCTCGAATGGGATACGGATCAAAAGTCCGATGACAAGACCTACACCTAAGAAGGTCAGTAACTTGAGCAGATAAACTACAATATCCGCCTCGTATAATCCACAGATACATTCACGCATAGCGTTGATCGCGTATGGGAATGGGAAGAAGATATATACCTTCTGGAAAAATTCCGGCAAAAGTTCGATCGGATAAGTTCCGCTACTTCCGGCAATCTGCAGCACTAAGATAACAACGGCAATGGCTTTACCTACATCGCCAAAGGAGTAGACCAGTGCATAGATCAAAAGGGTAAAGGTCAGACTGGTCAGTGCGCCGACCACCCAGAACAAAAGCGGGTGAACACACTGAATCTTCAAGATGAAAAGATCACCCAAGACCGTGATCAGGGTCTGTACCTGCCCCATAGCGATAAAGAACATGCCTCTTCCAAAGAAAAGTTGTGTCGGTGTCGCATCCGGGTATTTTGATTTTGATATTTTTACTTTGACAATGGCTACCATGATGATACAACCTACCCATACAGACAAAACCGTATAGAATGGTGCAACTGCAGAACCATAATTTTCAATCGGATATACCGCAACGGACTCGATCTCTACCGGCTCGGAGAAGAACTCACCGTACATATCCGGATCACCGGTCAGTGTATCTACCAGTGCCTGCACACGCTCGTCGTCCTCAACGCTCTTTGCCTTGTCGATCGCCTTGGTCAGTCTGGTGCTGATCTTGGATAAGGCTTCTTTGGTCTTTTCCAGACTCTTATCCGAAGTAGAAATCGTTGTCTGCAAGGAAGAAAATACATTTCCCATGGAGTTGAGCACGCCGCTCATATTGTTCATGACCGTACTTGCATTGCCGATCACATCCTCTAAGTTATCCACGCAGGTATTGAGCTGTGGTACCAACTGGTTGTTGATGGTATTTCTGGTCGATGTGATATTGGAGACCGCCTTGTCAATATCTGAGATCATGGTCGCCTCGGCATCCTTGATCTGCTGGGCGGTCGCATCATACTGTCCGTCCAGATCTGCCTGTTCTAATATCTTTTGCAGGGCATCCACGGCATCGGATAACTGCTGCAGGGTATTGACCACATCCGTATTCCCGTTTTCATCTGCAATGGACTGGCTGAGGGCATTGATATCTTTATTTAACTGGTTGGTATCCTTTAAGGTCTGCTGACAGGCATCTGCCATCTGATCAATATCACCGCTGATCTGCGCCTGCTTTAACTGATTTTCCATGTTTGTCAACATGGTGATCATGGTATCAACCGTCAGATTCATCTGATCTTTGTAGGCATTTAAGGTATTCTGGCTCTGCTGGATAGAACCGTTTGCCTCAGACAGACTTCCTGCGGAAGACTTGGTCTTGCCCTCCAGATCACTCACATCATCTGTGGCATTTGCAATATTAGAGGATAATACCGCATTTCCACTGATGACCTTGTCGATGGTATCCTGATAATCGATCAGATTGTCATTCAACTTCTCTAACTTCTCAATAAAGGCATCCACACCGCCTTCTTCCTCGATGTCGTCATACATATCATTGACATCTTCAAAGATGGTCTTGGTCATGACCTTTACAAACTCTTCGTTGATGTTGCTCTGTACGGTCGTAACGATGGTATCCGAGATCTTATTGGCTACCGGATTCTTTTTCTGATTCTGGTAAAAGATCAGGGTAGGTTCCTCTGTTGTGTTTACGAACATATTATACATATTGTATGTAAAATCTTTTTGCACAACGAGTGCTGCATAGTATTTACCGGATTCCACACCCTCAATGGCTTCATCCGCAGAATCCACGAACTGCCAGTCGACCTTATCGTTGTCTGCCAATTCATCCATGATGTCTTCACCGGTATTTTTGAACTCTCCGTCATCATCCGTATAACCCTGATCCAAATTGACAGCCGCTAACTGTAGATTACCGGTATTGCCGTATGGATCCCAGTTGGAATAGATATTGAACCATGCATAAAGTGCTGGTAAAAAACATACACCAATGGCGATAATCAGGGCAAACAGATTTTTTGCCAGATTTTTCACATCTGTAAAAAAGATTTGTTTGATCGTCTTCATGCCTTTATCCCTTTCGTATTTGTCTGATTCTTGATCAATTCTATTTTCTGCTTTCGCGTTAATTTTTTGATCGCCGCTTCCCGGCGCATTGCCTCTTCCTTTGTGGCATATTCCTCATGGTAGACCATTTCCACCGGAAGACGCGCTTTTGTATATTTGGCACCCTTGCCCGCATTATGCGTTTGCAGGCGTTTGGCCAGATTGGTCGTATAACCTGTGTAGAGTGAATCGTCGCTACACCGGAGTATGTAGGTAAAATGCTTTTTATCAGTCATGATTGGCAAACCTCTCTACATCTCCCAAATGCCCCAGTCGGATGCTGTTTCTGGAAACCTTCTTTACCTGATAGAGAAGTTCATCTGCTGCATGCAGATAGTCCCAGACCTTGTTTTCCTCTACGGGAACACCCCAGCAGATGCCCTGTGAAATGGTCAGAACCTCTGCCGCCTTGGAGTATTTATGCTCTACCGCCTGACGCAGGATCATCTGTTTCAGATGTTCTGCCCACCGATAGGTCTCTTCTTCTGACATCCCGGAGTATATGAGGACAAACTCATCCCCTCCATAGCGGGAACAGAAAACTTCCCCCTGATGCTGCATCTGCATGATCATGCGGGATACCATCTTAAGAGCCTCATCTCCTGCCTGATGTCCGTAATTATCATTATATTCTTTGAAATAATCAATATCTAAGATCTCAATGCCAAGTGGTGTCTGCTGTTCGCGTGCACGGATAAAAGCATCTTCTCCGTATTCGTTTAGTTTGTAGCGGTTGTAGAGTCCTGTCAGAGGATCTGTCTCTGACTTGCGGTGGAGGGCAATATTTTCCTGCTCCACTTCCCAGTTGATCTGCGCCAGATTGTTGAGGGAATTACGCATGTTGATCATGCTCGCCACCATAACGCTGTTTTCTTTTTCCATCTCCTCAGACAACTCATAATAGGTCACGGCCGCCTTCTGGAAATTGTCCTGATCCTCTATGGCTTTATAGTAGCAAACCAGCAGCGTCAGCAATTTTTTCTCCAGATTGCGGATATTGGTCTGCTTGGTCAGTTCCTCGACGATAAAATAGCAATCCTTAAAGTCCTCATAACGCTTGCCATCCAAAAGCATACGCATATACTCATAGAGATCGTCGTAAACATCCATGATCGGCACTTCTTCTTTCAGATAGTCACCGATACGCCTTATCTCACGCAATAAGGCATCTTCCTGTCCTCTTTCATAATAAAAACGCGCCTGAAAACATGACACAACAAGCCCATCGACGTTTTGCAGATATGGCTTGCACTCTTTTTCAATCTTGTCATTGTAACGCGCTGCCGTCGCAAACATTTCCTGACCGGATTCCTCCTTGCCCATGAAAAGATATGCCTTGGCAATGTTGAGATATGCCGCCGTCAAATGCTCTATGTAACCGGGCATGGTCGGATTCACGATAATATAGTGATAGCCGCTCTCCAGGTGGTCAAGTGCCTTTTGATACTCATGGATGTTCAGATACAGGGAACCGATATTCATATGTACGATCCATTCCAGATTCGGCAGTCCGTATTTTTCACAATAGGAAAGTGCTTTCAAGTAATAATCCATGGCATAAGGCGCGTTGCCGCGATTTAGGGACATGATGCCCAGCATATTGTTTGCCATCACGACATATCCCCACTCCCCGATCTTTTCCATGGAAGGAATACACGCGATCATCTGAACATAAAAGTTTCTGGTGTCATTCATTAAATAATAGGTCTCGCCCCTGGAAAAGCAGGCAAAACCTATCAATGCATCGTCGTGTATCTTACGTCCGTATTCTTCAATCTTATCGCAGTTCTCCATAAGACGCTTAGAGTCTCTGCCCCGGTCAGACTGAATTTCTTTTATCCAATTTTGAACCTCTTGCATATAAAGACTGATATTCATACGCCCATTATAAACCTGTCATTTTGAAAAATCTATTACCGAATTTTTCTTATTGTTGCAAAAAATCCTGCGGATTTACTGGGTTTCCATCCTTTCGCAACTCAAAATACAGGTTTGCTCCTTCTGCTGAATAATATTTTGATGGCTGGCTGATATATCCTATGCACTGGCCTGCTGCAACATACTCGCCTGTTGCAACCGGAATCTCCTTCAACTGACCATAGACAGCCTCGTAACCATCTCCCAAGTCCATTGTTACTGTCGTTCCCGTTTTTGCATCATTTAAAATGGATGTTATCTTTCCCGCACAGGCGCTAACGACTTCGTCATTGACCTCTGCTCCGATGATCAGTGCCGGGTTGCACTGGTATTGCTGTAATGTCTTAAAATACACCGTCTGCTCCATGCTGTAGTCGATCAGCACCTTGCCATCGACCGGCCAGGTCAATTCGTCCGGGAAATGTAAGGTGATCGCGGATGTCTCTGCCACCTGCTCGATCACGCTCTGCTCGGCTGTCTGCTGGGAGTCCCTCTCTGCAAGGCTTGCCTCGTAACGCTCCTTTTGCAGGGCTTCCATATCTACAGTCGAGGTCTTTGGCTCTACCGTGCCGGATACCGACTGGCTTTCTTCCTCTGCAAGACTTTCCTGCTTTGCCTCCTGCCGCTGCATGACATTCTTCTGATAAAAATACATCAGCGTGAATCCAACCGTGGCAATAATCAGCATAATTCCCGCTATCTGATAGGATAAACGATGATTTTTTATATATTCACTCTGTCTCTTCATTCCACTACCTCCTACTCATAGGATGGCTGAAATGAAAGATTTTATACGATCAATGTACTTTCTTTTTTAAGGCTTCGCTCAGACGCGCAAATTCTTCCAGGGAAAGGGTTTCACCACGCACAGAAGCCGGATAGCCCAGTTCCTCGATGGTCGCGATAATGTCTTCCTTGGCGACCGGAATGGTCGGTGCATTGTTGAGTCCGTTTGCCAGCGTCTTTCGTCTCTGGTTGAAAGATGCGCGGATCACACGAAACAAAAATCCTTCATCCGTGATCTCAACCGGCGGCTTTTCGTGACAGGTCAGGCGGATCACAGAACTTGCGACCTTTGGCTGTGGTACAAAACAGGTCGGTGGCACGACACAGACGACCTCCGGCTTTGCAAAATACTGTACTGCCAAAGAAAGCGCACCGTAATCCTTGGTGCCAGGTCCTACCTGCATGCGATCGGCAACTTCCTTTTGTACCATAATGGTAATGGATGCCAGCGGCACATGGCTCTCAAACAAGCCCATAATGATCGGCGTCGTAATGTAATATGGCAGATTTGCCACGACCTTGATCGGCTTTCCGCTATTTTTTTCTCCGGCAAGGGATGCAATATCCACTTTGAGGATGTCCTCATTTAAAACCGTCACATTGTCGTATTCCTTTAAGGTATCGTCCAAGACCGGCAAAAGATTGGTATCGATCTCGACTGCTACGACCTCTCTGGCGGCTTCGCACAGATACTGGGTCATAGTACCGATACCCGGTCCGATCTCTAAGACAAAATCATCCTTTGTGATCTCGGCCGCATCGATGATCTTTTCCAGAATATGCGTATCGATCAAAAAGTTCTGCCCATATTTTTTTTGAAAATGGAAGCCGTGTTTTTCTAAGACCGCCATCGTATAGGCTGGATTTCCTAAATATGCCATAGTAACTCCTAATTTCTATTGTAATAGACCATACATGTTTCTTGCATTGATCTCTGTCTGCTTTTCTACTTCTTCCGGCAAAATGCCGCGGATGTCTGCAATCTTATCGATCACATAGCGAATCTGCGATGAATCATTGCGCTTGCCACGGTTTGGCTCCGGGCAAAGATAAGGACTGTCTGTTTCCACCAGAATACGCTCAAGCGGAATCTCCTTTGCCGTCTCAACCAATTTTTTGGCATTTTTAAAGGTAACTACACCGCCGATCCCGATATAGTAGCCCATGGCAATGTATTGCTTTGCCATTTCCGGCGAATAGGAATAACAATGAATGACACCCGGGTGCTTGATATCCGGGTGGGCTTTTCCGAATTCCTGCAAAATCTCCATGGTATCTTCCGCCGCATCTCTGGAATGTATGATAAAAGGTTTTTCTAACTCTACTGCCAGATCCAACTGCTGACGGAACCAGTATTTTTGTGTATCTTTGCAGGCATGTCCCTCCTTGCGGAAATAATCAAGCCCGATCTCTCCGATGGCAAGAACCCTTGGATCCTGCGCCATCTGCCGGAGGCGGTCAATACAAGCCGCATCCATAGACTCCACCTCGTCCGGGTGCACGCCAACGGCTGCGTAAATATAATCATAAGACTGTGCCAATGCGACGCTGGATGCAGAAGATTTCATATCTGCTCCCACATTGACAACGATACCTACATTTTTGGATGGGAGAACTCTCAATAAATCCTCCCGATCCACATCAAATTGTCTGTCATCATAATGTGCATGACTTTCAAATATCATCTTTTTCTCTCTTCATTTAAAGTAATCTTATAGACACTTGCAGGGTCAGACCAATCCGACCTGACCCTGAAGTTATGATTATAGTGTTTGATTAACAGATCTCTGCGCCTGCCGGCATGTCTTTTTCCGGTGTCATGAGTGACAGATTGCCCTCTGCGTCCTCTGCACAAAGCAACATTCCCTCGGAAAGTACACCTGCCAACTTGGCTGGCTTTAAGTTCACGAGAACCATGACCTTCTTTCCGACCATCTCCTCGGCACTGTAGTATTTCTTGATGCCGGACACGATCTGCTTGGTCTGACTGCCAATGCGAACCTGTGAGCAAAGCAACTTCTTAGACTTTGGCACTTCCTCACACTTGATGATCTCGCCTACCTGAAACTGCATCTTGGTAAAATCGTCAAAACCGATCTCATCCTTTGGCTCAATATCAATCACATCTGCATCTTCTTCCGGCTCCTCCTGCGGTGCTGCAACCGGCGGATGGAGTTCAGCAACCTTTGTCATGACCTCGCCCAGATCCAATCTTGCAAAAAGGATCTCCGGTGCATCTGTCACCTTGGTTCCGCTGACATAGTGACCAAAGGTGGAAAGTTCCTCGTATGGGACTTCTTTTGCATTTAACTGTGTCAGGATACGGTCGGTTGTCTCCGGCATGAAACTCTTAAGCAGGGTAGCACCGATGGAAATACTCTCTACCAAATTGTAAAGAACGGTTGCCAGACGATCCTGCTTGGTCTCATCCTTGGCAAGTGCCCATGGCATTGTCTCATCAATATACTTGTTGCAGCGCTTGAAGAGTGCGAAAACTTCTGTGATGGCATCTGCCACACGAAGATCTTCCATCTTGGCTTCCACGCGGGAAACGGTAGAAGTAACAACTGCCTTGAGATCATCATCTACCGGCTCATTTACACCTTTGTCACAAACAAGACCGTCAAAATATTTATTGCTCATGGAAATGGTACGGTTTACCAGGTTTCCAAGTGTATTTGCAAGGTCAGAGTTCATACGCTCAACCAGAAGTTCCCATGAGATAATACCGTCATTGTCATATGGCATCTCATGCAGGACAAAGTAACGTACGGCATCCACGCCAAAGAAATCTACAAGTTCATCGGCATAAAGCACATTTCCTTTGGACTTGCTCATCTTGCCATCGCTCTGGATCAGCCACGGATGACCAAATACCTGCTTTGGAAGCGGCAGGTCAAGTGCCATCAAAAAGATCGGCCAATAAATGGTATGGAAACGGATGATATCTTTACCGATCAGATGCAGGTCTGCCGGCCAGTTCTTTTTGAAAAGGTCAGAAGAATTGCCGTCGCAGTCATAACCGATACCGGTGATATAGTTGGTAAGGGCATCTAACCATACATAGGTAACATGCTTTGGATCAAAATCTACCGGAATACCCCAACTAAAGGATGTACGGGATACGCAAAGATCCTGCAGTCCCGGCAAGAGGAAGTTGTTCATCATCTCATTCTTGCGGGATACCGGCTGAATAAACTCCGGATGTGTATTGATATGCTCGATCAGACGATCGGCATACTTGCTCATCTTGAAGAAATAGGCTTCTTCCTTTGCCGGCTGTACCGGTCTGCCACAGTCCGGACAGCAGCCATTCTCATCCAACTGCGATTCTGTCCAGAAAGACTCACATGGGGTACAATACAAGCCTTCATAGGCACCCTTGTAAATATCGCCCTGATCGTATAACTTTTTGAAGATCTTCTTTACCTGCTTCTCGTGATCCTCATCCGTAGTACGGATGAACTTGTCATAAGAAGTATTCATCAGATCCCAGATACGCTTGATCTCTGTAGATACATTGTCTACAAATTCCTTTGGTGTGATACCGGCTTCCTTTGCCTTTAACTCGATCTTCTGTCCGTGTTCATCTGATCCTGTCTGGAAAAATACATCATATCCTTCCTGTCTTTTAAAACGAGCAATACTGTCCGCCAGGATGATCTCATAGGTATTGCCGATATGCGGCTTGCCTGAGGTATATGCAATGGCGGTAGTAATGTAATACTTTCCTTTGTTTGACATTTTAACTTCTAACTCCTACTCTTCATCTTCTTCAACGACTTCGCCGGAAACAGTCTCTACGGTCTCCTCAGCGACTTCGTCTGTCTTTTCTTCGGTTACGACCTCATCTTCATCCTCGAAAATGTCCTCGTCCATCTTTGCACCACACTTGCTACAGAAAGCAGCGCTACCACTTACAACAGCGCCACACTTCGGGCATGCCTTACCGCCCTTGGTGTATGCGATCTGCTCCTTGATCTCCTCGATCCGCTTCTGTGCTGCTACTACTTCCTCAAAAAGTGAGGTATATGCCTCTGGTGCGGCATCTTTATTCTCCTGATAGAAGATCTTACCGATCTCCTGATACTGCTTGTTCAAAAAATCTTCCTTTGAACGCATCTCATACTGTAACTTTGCAACATCCGTCATGCCCTTTGCCTTTTCGCCGACTTCCTGTGTTGCACTTACGATAGAATCACCTAATTTACTGAAAAAATCCATTTGTTTTTCCTCCTTTAGATAAATTTGTCAAAGTCATACTGATATATTCTGTCATTATAACATTATTATGGCGCGCTTTTCAACGTATTATCGCAGACTGTCAAGAATTGAGTGCCCGATCGTATGCTCTGGCATTGCAAGGGAAAAATTGTCTGCGATCGTCGCGCCGATCACCGCAAAGGTATCTTCTTCCGGTAAAGGTCCGCTGCCTTTGTGTTTCTTGGAATACGCAAGAAACGGCACCTTTTCTCTGGTATGATCCGTCCCGGTATAGGTCGGATCATTTCCGTGGTCTGCCGTGATGATCAAAAGATCGTCCTCCCGGAGTACCGGGAGCAGTTGACCCAACTTGACATCAAACCGCTCGATCTCCTGCCCATAACCAATCGGATTGCGCCTGTGCCCCCAAAGAGCATCAAAATCCACCAGATTGACAAAGCATAGCCCGCAAAAATCACGCTTTGCGATCTCGATGGTCTGCTCCATACCATGCACACTGCTCTTGGACCGGTTACTTTCCGTAATACCCTGACCGACAAAAATATCATTGATCTTGCCAACGGAGATCACATCAAATCCCGCGTCTTTTAGACTGTTCAAAACGGTCTTTCCTGTAGGTTCCAAGGCATAATCATGCCGGTTGCTGGTACGGACAAATTGACCCTTTTTCTTTCCAACATAAGGTCTTGCGATCACACGTCCAACCCGCCACTCGTCTTTCATGGTAAGTTCTCTTGCAATCTCGCAGTAGTGGTAGAGATTTTCCAGTCCCATGGTCTCCTCATTGCCACAGATCTGCAATACGGAATCCGCAGATGTGTATACGATCAGGTGGCCTTTTTCGATCTCTTCCTCACCCAGTTCGTCCAGAATTTCCGTACCACTTGCCGCCTTGTTACCAATGATATGGCGACCGGTACGCTCCTCCAACTCCTTGATGAGTTCCGGCGGAAAACCATGTTCTGTAAAGGTAATGAAAGGTTTTGTCGTCTCAATCCCCATCATTTCCCAATGTCCGGTCATGGTGTCCTTGCCATTGCTTTTTTCACGCAGGGGCGCATAGTAGGCAAGAGGGCTTTCTACCGGATCTACTTTATCCATCGCTTTTAGATTTGCCATGCCAAGCCGCCGGAGATTGGGTATGGTAAAGGAATCCATCTTCTCTGCAATGTGTCCTAAAGTATCCACACCAAAATCACCGAATTTGTCGGAATCCGGCATGGCGCCAATGCCAAGTGAATCCATAACAATGAGAAAAACACGTTTGTAACGATACATTACAATTCCTTCTTTCTTCCTGATCTACTCTAATATCTTTAGCATTTACAATACTTCTAATCCTGTCTTGTCATCCCGGATTAAGATTCGAAGGGCATCCACGGCTGTCTCAATCGCCAGTTCCGTATCATGTACCTGTGCATTGGAAAGTCCCAACTTGGCACGCTCCTGATTTGCCACAACCAAAAAGCAGGATCCCACGCGCACCCGCAGAAAACTGCCTGCAATAAAGAGTGCCGCAGATTCCATCTCGGATGCCAGACAGCCCATCCGAAGCCATGCCTGCCACTTATTCTCCAGTTCATAGGATACCGGCATGACCTCCGGCTCATGCTGTCCGAAGAAAGAATCCTTACACTGGACAACACCGGCGTGATATGTGATTTCTTTCTCTTTTGCTGCCTGTATCAAGGCATGCATGACATCGACATCCGCTACTGCCGGATACTCGATCGGTGCATATTCCCGGCTAGTCCCTTCCATACGGACAGCACCGCTGGCGATCACTATGTCACCTCCACATACATCCTGCTGCATGCCACCGCAAGTACCCACACGGATAAAGGTATGCGCACCTGCCTTTGACAATTCCTCAAGGGCGATGGCTGCCGACGGTCCACCGATCCCGGTTGAAGTCACACTGACTTTTTCCCCATCCAGCATCCCTGTGTATGTAACAAACTCTCTACTATCTGCCACCAAATGCGCATCCGTAAAATGTTCAGCGATCTTGGCACAACGCTTGGGATCTCCCGGCAGGATCACATATTTTCCAATGTCTTCCGGTCCGATTCCGGTATGATACTGTTTGCCGGACCCTTCTGTGTAATCAACCATACGTTACCTCCTTTTTAGGGACGTTCCTTTTGCCATATGGAGTATCCCCTTTGGCTCATCTTATAAATTATCCGGTCCAAAACTTTCCGGTAAAAGTTGACCTAATGTCATCGTCCGGTAAGAGATCTCTCCCTCCGGCGTCTGCTTTCCCAGATAGATCAAAAATTCGTCCTTGCAAAATTCCCGCATGACCTGACGACAGACACCACACGGCGGACAGATCTGCGCACAAGTCATGTCTGCCCTGCCACCCACAATGGCAATGGCTGAAAATTCGTGCTCGCCCTGGCTGACTGCCTTAAAAAACGCTGTCCGCTCAGCACAATTTGTCGGTGTGTATGCCGCGTTTTCAATATTGCATCCTGTGTAGATCCTGCCAGTTTTTCCCAAAAGTGCTGCACCGACAGCAAAGTGGGAATAGGGCGTATATGCATTTTTTCTTGCCTCGATGGCTTGCTCTATGAAACTTATGATCTCTGTATTTTCCATGGTCTTATTATATCCCATAATAACTTATTTTTAAACAGGATATCCTCTTTTGCAATAAACATGATTATAATGATAGAAAGCAAAATAGCCGCCCACAGGCGGCTATTTTAATAGTTAAATAATATTTTATCTCAGGCAAATATAGACAAGATAAATAGCATACAGAACCAGCATGATGATGCCTTCCTTTTTGCCGATTTCCTTTTTGGTTATGCAAAATACCCATGTGATCAGTGAGAATACTAAAAGCACGATAATGTCGATCACGTTCTCCATAAGGAAAGTGATCGGGCTGATGGTTGCCGCAACACCCAGCACCATCAGAATATTGAAGACATTCGATCCAACGACATTGCCAACTGCCATATCCAATTCATTCTTTCTGGCTGCCACAATGGATGTCACAAGTTCCGGTAAAGATGTTCCAACGGAACAGATGGTAAGCCCGACAAGCGTTGCACTGATACCAAAACTTGTAGCAATGGTAGAGGCAGAGTCTACAACCCAATCGCCGCCATATTTGATAGCAATAGCGCCACCTACGATATAGATAATGGATTTCCAGACGGGCTGTTCTTTCATTTCACTCATCTCTTCGTTCATCTCACGCTCTTTTTCAGAGATTTCTCCACGCTTTCTTGCATCCATTGCACTCTTGATCAAAACTACGATAAATCCTACAAAGATGACCAAGAAGGCAATTCCATCGATACGCCCCAGTTCCATGCCAATGCATCCGCAAACAAGCAGTAGAATGGCACATAGCACAGAAAACGGATAGTCTCTTTTTAAGACATCCCGGCTTACCTGTAACTTTGAGATCACTGCACAGATACCAAGTACGACCATCAGATTAAAGATATTGGATCCGACAACATTGCTGACCGCAAGTGTATTCTGATTGTTCATGGATGCCGCAATACTTACAGATGTCTCCGGTAAACTGGTTCCCATTGCAACGATCGTCATACCGATGATGAGTGATGGAACCTTTAACATCTTTGCAACCGATGAAGCACCTTCAACAAAGAAATCTGCTCCCTTTACTAATAATACAAAACCAATGATCAGTACGACCACTGCCTTTAAAATTGTTACTGCCATTTCTTTTCCTCCTATAAATATACTGCCCTTCTCTTATCCCAACAGATGCTCGGTCAAAATTTTTAATCCCAGTAATACTAAGATCAGACCACCTACCAGTTCTGCTTTCGCCTTGTATTTGTTTCCAAAAATGTTACCAACAAAGACACCGATCGCAGATATGACCGCCGTTACCAGACCTATGATCGTAATGGCTTCCACAATGTTAACTTCCAAAAATGAAAATGTGATGCCAACCGCCAGCGCATCGATACTGGTCGCGATCGCCAAAATGAACATTTCCTTGATATCAAGTGGCGGATCCATCTGATCAATCTCTACGACTTCATCCTTTTCCCTGATTGCCTCTGCCATCATCTTGCCGCCAATATAAGCAAGCAAAACAAATGCAATCCAATGATCGATCGCGCTGATCTTATCTGCGAACTGACTTCCCAAGAGCCATCCAACAAATGGCATCAACGCCTGAAATCCGCCAAAGAAAAGCGCAATGACAAAACATTGCTTTTTGTTGACCTTGCGCATGGCAAGACCCTTGCAAATAGACACGGCAAATGCGTCCATAGCAAGTCCTACGCCCATCAACATGAGTTCAACAAGTCCCATATTACTTCCTTCTTCTAAAGTGTGTGGATTTTAACTTTTGTATGTGTGCTTGTCCATAAAAATAAAGATTATCTTATAGAATAAAAAAGAGACTCCATATGTATATGATCTGCTACTACAAAATGTAATAGTCACCATATACATATGAGTCTCACCATTTAAGATTTGCCAGGCTATTGCCGGGTCTGTTGACAAATCACACAATTCTTATGTGCTAGCTACTCCCTCATAGCCATTTCAATATATCGGAAATGTCAGAAAGTGTCAATGTAAAGCATGTCTCATCCATTGTACTTTTATAGATACAATCCTACTATGCAATCTTTGTTTTTTTCTCCTCCATCTTGCGATAGATAAAGCGTACAGTGATACCCGCGAGAATTGCCTCAATAATGCCTAGAATGGTTCCCGTCAGCACGTCTGTTGGAAAATGCACAAAGACATACATTCTGGAAATGGCGATCAGCGCCGCCAAAACCACTGCTGCAATTCCCTGCTTTCGATACCTTGCATACTGGACAATGGATACCGCAGATGCAAAAGAGGCAGAAGAATGCCCCGACGGGAAGGAATAATCCTTTGGATTTTTCACTAAGAGCGTTACTGAATCATCAATCCAGCAAGGTCTTGCCCGCATGACTGTATTTTTTAAAAATACATTGATCACCAGCAGTGAAAATAAGAGGGCAAGCGCAGATGTCCAGACCACCTTCTTATCTTTGCAGAAAATCAGCATAGCGATCGTAAGCAGAATCCAAAAGATTCCGGCATTACCAAGTGATGTGATCGCCACCACGATCTTATCTAAGACCGGATTGTGCAGTCCCTGAAACCAATACAAAAGATCAAATTCCCAGTCAAAATAAAAAACATTTCCCATTGTTGCTATCATATGTATACCCCCAGAATAATTATTTTATGCCAACTCTACCTTGCAGAATTTCTTCTTGCCCTTTTTCAAGATAAATTCCTCTGCAAAGGCTTCTTTTTCATAAGTTGCATGTGAATCTGTTACTTTTTCGCCATTGACAGAAACACCGCCCTGCTCTACCGCACGTCTTGCTTCATTACGGCTTGTGGCAAGATTTGCACTGATCAGAAGTTGTAAGATGTCAACACTGCCATCCTTAAAGATATCCTCTGTGATGGTCTCCGTCGGCATATTTGCAGCACTTCCGGTAGAAAAGAGTGCCTTAGAAGCCTCTTTTGCCTTTACGGCTTCCTCCTCGCCATGCACCAATTTGGTAAGTTCATAGGCAAGGATATTCTTAGCTTCATTTAACTGGCTTCCTTCCCATTTATCCATCTCGTCGATCTGCTCAAGTGGCAGGAAAGTAAGCATACGCAGGCATTTTAAAACGTCCTGATCGGATACATTGCGCCAGTACTGGTAGAACTCAAACGGTGATGTCTTATTCGGGTCAAGCCAAACGGCACCTGACTGGGTCTTACCCATCTTTTTGCCTTCAGAATTAAGAAGAAGATTGATCGTCATCGCATAGGCATCTTTTCCAAGTTTACGACGGATGAGTTCTGTACCACCTAACATATTGCTCCACTGATCGTCTCCGCCAAACTGCATATTACATCCGTATTTCTGGAATAACATGTAAAAATCATAACTCTGCATGATCATGTAGTTAAACTCAAGAAAACTCAGTCCTCTCTCCATACGCTGCTTGTAGCACTCTGCGGTAAGCATACGATTGACGGAAAAATGTGGTCCAACATCACGCAGCAACTCAACGTAATTCAAGCCCATCAGCCAGTCTGCATTATTTACCAGAATTGCCTTGTCTTCTGAAAAATCGATAAAGCGGCTCATCTGCTTTTTGAAACAATCTACGTTATGTGCGATCGTTTCTGTTGTCATCATCTGACGCATATCGGTTCTTCCGGATGGATCACCGATCATGGCTGTTCCGCCACCGATCAATACAACCGGCTTATTTCCAGCCATCTGCAAGCGCTTCATCAGACAAAGTGCCATAAAATGTCCTACATGAAGACTGTCTGCGGTAGGGTCAAATCCAATATAGAATGTAGCCTTTCCGTTATTGATCAACTCCTTGATCTCTTCTTCGTCTGTTACTTGGGCGATCAGTCCCCTAGCAACCAATTCATCATAAATTGTCATTTTTTCCTCCATTTCCGCAACCTGACAAAAGTTGCTCTTATATTCTATGCGTGGAAGATCTGTTACAGAGCGTTATTTATAGGAATAAAAAAACGCCCTCTATCTTCTTCCAAAGATAAAGGACGAGTAAACTCGTGGTACCACCTTTATTCACAAATATCTCACGATACCTGCCTCATCAAGTCTCATAACAAATAATGTCATGTGAAACTCTTAGCACGATAACGTGTGCCAATCCGGCGCATCCTACTTTTGAACTATAGATCCAGGTTCAGACTGCTACTCAGGAAGGTATTCAAGATACCGTCTTCTGCGTCTCGCACCAACCGACGCTTCTCTGATTCCGATCTCTGTATCTCTACTCTTTTCCATCAACGTATTTATCAATCTCCCTCATTATACAGGCGCAGGTTTTCATTTGTCAACAAGTAAAAAACGGCATGCGCAATCCAAGGACTGCACATACCGCTTTTACAAGAAGGGTTTTATCTAAAATTTACGGAAATTGCCTTGATCCGGTTGTTATCGGTAGAATTTGTTTTTGTTTTTCCCATTGTTGTTTTACCCCTTTCAACACAACTTGTATTGGATATTTCTATCATATATAATTATATGTGATAGAAACATATCAGTTTTAACTGTGATTTTATTATTTTTTTACATATTCGAGGTAATATTTATGTTTTTTATGACAGGTCATCCACAAAGTGATATCAGTGAAGCACAAAGTGATTTTATTATTCAGCATGATTCATCAAATACAGGACGATTTGTTTTAAACCATCCTTACCGTCTCATGTTGATCTCCATTCAGCCGGACAACCCGGATCATTATCAGAAATTGACCATAATCTCGCCTAAAGAGACTTTCTTCTTTGAACTATCCATGAAGGAACTTAAGCAGGTACCGGATGGAAGAAATCTTCATAAACATGACTTTTATGAGATCATGATCGTATTGGATGGGGAGGTATATCAGAATATCGAAAACGAAAGACATCTCTATACCAAAGGAAGCTGCTGTATCCTCAATAAAAATGTGCGGCATACTGAGGAATATCGCGATTACTATCGCGTTGCATTTGTCCAGATCTCATCGAATTTTCTGAAACACCTATATGAATGCATGACCCTGCATATCTTTGGCAGACATAAGACAAAGGACTCCAAATTCTTACAGTTTCTGGATAACAATATCAACGAACGACAAACGGCAAATAAGAATTATCTGGATCTGATTTCCCAAAAAGAGCATACATTTTTGGTAAAGCATGTGCACAGCATCTTAGATCAGATCGTACATATCACGGTCGATCCTACGCCGGATGCCAATATTCGGGTACAAGGTCTCTTTTTAGACCTGCTCTATAATCTCTCCCGCCCGGATTATTACAACTCAGTTCCTATCCGCATCGGAACAGACACGGAAAACCGCCTTTTCCAGCAGATCACCAAACTTTTAGAGGCAAACCACGGACATATCTCCAGAAAAAAATTGTCTGATGCACTCAGTTATTCCGGCACCTATCTCAATGCCATCTGTAAAAAATACTCGGGACTTTCCCTTTTTGATTATGGCATGCATTTTTGTATGAAGGAAGCCAGCATACGTCTTCTGGATACTGACCAGACTATTGCTGATATTTCCAGAGACTTGGGTTTTACCAACCAAACACATTTTTATAAAGTCTTTAAAGAAAAATATAAAATGACACCTATGCAATACCGCAAACAGAACCAGACAAAGGAATAAAAACAGTCATAGGAAAAGGAGCCGAGACTTTCGTCCCGACTCCTGTTATTTTATGACTTATGTATTTTATGCTTCTGCATTTTCGTTTGCTTCTGCTTTTGCCTTCATCTCTGCTACTTTCTTCTGAACCTCAACCATTTCTTCCTTGTTCAGTTTGTAGAATCTCATAGCAACGATGTTGCACAACCATCCAAGAATTGGAAGACCGAACATTAAGAACATTGTCATCCAGAATACACCCTTTGTTGCAGGATCGCCCATCTGAGGAACGGTATCCTTATATCCGATCAATGTAATACAGAATGCTGCAATGGTAGATGCAAGTGATGTGATGAGTTTATCAATAAAGTTGTAAACACCGGAAATAACAGCCGGTAAGTAGTTACCTGTTCTTGCATATTCATAGTCAACAATATCTGCCTTCATAGCAGTACCTGTTGTGGTAAGAACCATCTTTGTACCGGTTGTAGCCAACTGCAATAATGCATAAATGATCATTGGTACACCGAAGACACCGATGGACTTCATACCGGTTGGTCCTAAGATCGCACAGAATACAACTGTAATCACTGCTACTGCAATAGAAAGCCATGACCAAACGGTTGTTGCCTTCTTTGCACCCATCTTAGCAACGAATACACCACCACCAAAGGCAAATAAAATACCTACGATCATAGTAAAGTTACCGATCATAGTTGCTGCTGCATAGGATCCGATCAAGATACCGGACGCCATGGTTGTAATGATAGACTGTGATCCGACCTGCTGAGCCAACTTATCAGAAATACCGGTAAGCATATACATCTGGCAAGGCTTGTTGTCTTTTAAGATAGCAACCATGTCCTTAAACTTAACGGTCTGGTTCTTCTGACCATCTTTTCCGATAACTTCAAATGTCTTTGCATTATCTGACTTACGAACAGCGAAGCATGCAAGTAACATAAAGATACCAGCTGTAATTACATACCAGTAGCAAGCTTCTTTCAGCATCGGAGCATTATACTGATTGTCGTATCTAGGCAAAATAGCAAAGGTAACAATGTTGTTAAAAATAAGTGGAACAAGATATGAGAACAATGTTCCAAATACACCCATCATTGGACGCTGTGTTGGGTCATTCGTAAGTACGATACCGATCGTACCACCTGCCATACCATTGATGGTATATCCGCAGATATATACAACATAAATAAGGATAAATACTACAATACCAGTTGTTCCTGTGTATTTACCGGATGCCCAATCAAACATCATAAGAACTGCAAGTGCTGCCATCACCCATCCAGTCACAAGGAAGATACGGATCTTTCCATGTTTTGGATTCATTTTTTCGAACAATGCTGCAAAAAGCGCATCTGTGAATCCATCAAAAAGTCTTGTTCCTGTAATAATGATACCTGCAACTGCCGGTACGATTGCGTATCCTGCATTTGCAATGTAAGATGCATACATCATCAGCAAATAAAAGCAGATACCACATCCGTTATTTGCGTTACCAAGTATCATTTCGAGCATGGATGCTTTACGATACTGAACGCCATCACGTGCGCTGGCATTAAAAATGCCGGCTTTTTTCTCGTTTGCCATAGTCAAACCCTCCATATTCTTTTCATTTATCACTTCTCAACACTGCGCTTTCCTATTTCGTAGAAAGTTGTGCAGTATCTCTGTGGCTTATGATTAAATTATAAAGAGTTTATAAAATCAGATGTCGGAAAATTCGACGAAATGTAAACAAATTTGTCTGATCTGGCTATTTTTTCAACTTTACTATACAAATTCGTTGGAGATAAGGCTTTCTCTTTGTTCTGCCTTATTTATTAACTATACATTTGTATATCAAAACTATAAAGACACAACTCTCTCATAAGATCCTGCCTTCAGGGTCTCTGGATCGCAGCCTTCCAATCGGACCGTAGCAGTCATATTTGCCGGGATCTCAAAGGTGTAGACAATACGGTTTTTTTTATATTTCCAGTCAGACGTGATCTTTCCATATGGAGAATCATAGGAAGCATGCAAATAACCAAGTCTTTGGTCTGGCTCCAGCCATTCTCCCCACATCCATTCTGTATCGATCATATAGTCTCGATATTCCATGGCTTAGACAGATGGTTTACCTGTAAATCTCTGATCTTCATGAAAAAACCTCCCATTTTGTTTTTAGCAATCTTTTCTTTATTGTAGATTGCAAAATAAAACAAAAAAAGAGGTCTTTCATACCATATAATATGGTGATATAAAACTAATCAATATCATTTCTATATTGTAAAGGTGTCTTTTTATACTTTTTCTTAAACAGTTCGATAAAATAGGATGTATCCTCATATCCGACATGTAGGGCAATATCTTCCACAGACATTCTCATATTTTTCAAAAGCAGACAAGACTCCTGCAAACGTGTATCCTGAATCTGTTTTAAAATAGTCGTACCCATGTGTTTTTTAAAAATCCGGTTCAGATAAGTTTTTGAATAGTGAAATTCTTCTGCGACTTCTTCTAGGGAAATGCTTGCATAGTTATGATTGATATACAATAAAATCTGTGTCATCTGCTCTCCTTCTTTTCCAAGCCTGGAGGACAATTTTACATTTTTACACTGACCAAGAAGTTCCAGAAAAAAGATACTCAGATAATGATCACAAATTCTTGCTCCGTATGTAGTTTCATTCAGATAAGCTACCATGAGATCAAGTAACTTGTCCCTTAATACTTCATCATTTCCACCTGAAAAAACAAGATATGCATTGGATTCCTGCGAAAAAAGTACCTCACTGAAAAACTGATGCAAAAGACTCTGTTGCGGAATATCCCCCAGAAATGTCTTCTCAAAAGTGTATTTATTAACTACAATATTGATCATCATACTGTCATCATAAATATTTACTTTATGCTGCATTCCCGGCGGAATGATCAGCAGGTTTCCTTGATTCAAAGTCTCCTTTTTTTCTGCTTTTCCTTCTTTACTGCGTAAAAATTGATCAACCTTTCCCTTATATATGTAGCACATCTCTATAAATTCATGATCGTGAAATTCTCCGGGAGAAAATCGAATGTGTTTATTGATAAAGATGTTTTTGTCTGTTTCAAAAAATTCCTTGTGAAGAAAATGTACTCTGTTTTTTTCCTTTATTTCGTGATCCATATTCTTTTGTACATTTTCTTTTTCCCATGCATCCAAATCTACATTATCCAGATCAAGAATCTTTTTGGGATATTTTTCATCGAGTTCTTTTTTTCTCTGAAGAAATCTGCTACCTTCCTTCATAAAAAAAGCATATTTTTTTTCCATATCATAAAAAGAATTCACTTTACCATCCTGTTCATAATATGTGCGAAATATTTCTTCGATTGCACTGTATTCTGTCAGATAAGATATAATCATTTCTCTGCTTATCATAAGGTCTCCTCATCTTTACAAATCAGGGAATTCCACAGGTTTTTCCTGTGATATAAAAACAAAAGCGGCTCACTACTGTGAACCGCTAAATCAGAGGCGCCAACCAGATTTGAACTGGTGATAGAGGTGTTGCAGACCTTTGCCTTACCACTTGGCTATGGCGCCATAACTTGCATCAACATGATGCATTATATAAAAAAGTCATACATCCGTCAAGATGTAAGTGACTCCGACGGGAATCGAACCCGTGTTACCGCCGTGAAAGGGCGATGTCTTAACCGCTTGACCACGGAGCCATATGCATTATGAAAACGGAGAAGGAGGGATTTGAACCCTCGCGCCGGTCACCCGACCTATACCCTTAGCAGGGGCACCTCTTCGGCCACTTGAGTACTTCTCCATAGTCGAACCAAATCAATATTCACAATGCACAAACTATTCTACTAAAGGTATCCCCATTTGTCAACGGAAATATTGCATTTCTTCGCAATTTTCTTTTATTTCTGATACTCCAGAATGGCTGTTTCATAGAGATTATTTCCGTGGCAATCTGCTACAACTATGACCGGAAAATTTTCGACCATAATCTTACGGATGGCTTCTGCACCCAGATCATCATAGCAGATGACTTCTGACTCTGTGATGCATTTAGAAAGAAGGGCACCGGCACCGCCAACGGCTGCAAAATATACAGCGTGATTGCGGATGACAGCATCTAAGACTTCTTTTGTCCGCTTTCCCTTACCGATCATAGCCTTTTGTCCCAGATCTAATATGCGCGGTGCGTATTTATCCATACGGCTGGCTGTTGTCGGTCCTGCGGAACCGATCGGTCTGCCCTCTCTGGCAGGTGAAGGTCCCATATAATAAATCGTTGCATCTTTGATCGGGATCGGAAGTTCTTCTCCACGATCCAGGACTTCCATCATACGCTTGTGCGCTGCGTCGCGTGCTACATACATCTGACCATCCAGATATACATAGTCCCCAGAAGTCAGGCTTTCTGCGATTTCTTTTGTAATTGGTAATGTAATATGTCTATCCATCTGAAACCCCTTTTTACAATTATAATTCTCTCACTACGTGGCGATTGACGTGACAACAGATGTTGACTGCCACCGGAAGTCCCGCAATATGTGTTGCATAAGTATTGATATTGACTGCAAGTGCCGTGGTGCTTCCGCCGAGTCCACCCGGTCCGATTCCCAGTCCGTTGATCTTTTCAAGCATTTCTTTTTCCAGATCTGCCACCCATGGAATTTCCGGCTTCTGATTGAGATTTCTGGTAAGTGCCTGCTTTGCCATCAGTGCAGATTTTTCAAAGGTTCCGCCAATACCGACACCTACGACCATAGGTGGGCAGGCATTCGGACCTGCATCCTTTACCGCGGTGAGAATGGCATTTTTTACACCCTCGATTCCATCGGCAGGTTTTAACATAAAGATCCGGCTCATATTTTCACTGCCAAAACCCTTTGGCGCAAATGTGATCTTTACCTTATCTCCGGTCACGATAGAATAATGGATGACAGCCGGTGTATTATCCTTGGTATTGACGCGCTCGATCGGATCACCTACGACAGACTTGCGCAGATAGCCATCAATATAACCTTGGCGCACACCCTCATTGATGGCATCTTCCAGACTACCGCCGACAAAATGCACATCCTGTCCGATCTCCATAAAGACAACTGCCATACCGGTATCTTGGCAGATGGGAATGGTTTCCTGGTCTGCGATCGTGAGATTTTCCTGCAACTGCTCCAAAATCTTTTTGCCCAGAGGAGATTTTTCTTCTTTTGTCGCAACTTTCAGTGCCTGATCCATGTCCTCTGACAGATAGTGATTTGCCTGAATGCACATATCCGCAATTTCTTTTGTGATGTCTTTTACCGCTATTTCTCTCATTGTATTTTCTCCCTCTACCACCAGTCGCTATCCCACAGGATCGTGAATGGTCCGTCATTTTCCAGATTCACTTTCATATCTGCGCCAAAACTGCCACATTCCACCTTGCCAAATGCCTCCTGACATTTTTCTTTAAAATATTCATAAAGTCCATTGGCAAAATCAGGTGCGCCTGCTTTGACAAAACTCGGTCGGTTTCCTTTTTTACAGTCCGCATAAAGTGTAAACTGTGATACTATAAGTATTTCACCATCCACATCTTTTATGGACAGATTTGTCTTTCCATCCGCATCCTCAAAAATGCGAAGTCCCTGCAACTTTTTGACATATTTATCTACCATTTCTCTGGTGTCGCCATCCGCCACACCAAGAAATATCAAAAGCCCTTTGCCGATCTTTCCGATCACGTCACCATCTACTTTGACAGATGCATGATTTACCCGCTGAATTACTAACCGCATGCATATTCTCCTTTACATCTAAAATTTATTATATACGCAGGTGTCTGTATCAGCAATGGGTAATTTTTTCTCTTGACTTTTGTATTATTTGTATTACACTAAATAATACAAAATAAGAAGAAAGGAGTCTATCATGGTCATCTGTATTGACGAGGTTTCTGAAATTCCTATTTACAAACAGATCCGCAATCAGATTGTCTTAGGTATTTCTGATGGGAAATTACAGCCCGGGGAACAATTACCTACCGTGCGCGCCCTTGCAGAAGAAATCGGGATCAATTCCATGACGGTAAACAAAGCCTATGCTCTTTTAAAACAGGAAGGCTATATCGTTACCGACCGCAGAAACGGCGCAAGGATCCGAAATGAATTTGACCAGGGCAAATATCTCTCACAAACTTCTTTGGACAATTTGCAGCAGATCATATCCGAGGCAAACATTCGCGGATTTTCAAAGGAAGAATTTTTCCAATTATGTGAAAAGTATTTTTAGGAGGCAGATCTATGTTTAATATCATTCTTTTTATTAGTACATATCCGGTACTGCTTATCATTTATTTCGTTTTAAAAAACAACCATAAATTTCATGATCATTTGTTGTTTTCTGTATCCATGAAGGAAGAATGGGTAGAGCAACCTGCAGTTCAGAAGATCATAAGCGACTTTAAGAAGCAGATGAACATCCTGCTTCTCATCTTTTTTGCGATTCCTCTCACCAGTTTACTGACAAGTCATTTTTCCATACAGTTTACAATCTGGATGAATTGGCTCATGCTCTTAATTCTATTATTTTATGTGCCATATGCCATAGCCAATAAAAAGTTAAAGAAATGGAAAAAGGAAAATCAATTATACGAAAATCAGATTTTAGTATCTTATGTAGAGATGAAAAATGCCGGAAATGTCAGAAAGGTACGATTTTTGCCATTCTTCCTTCCGACTTTTCTCAGTTTTTTCGTTTTTATCCTTTCCATTGTATTTTCGGCTATCTCTGAAAAAACAGATTTTGACAGCACGATTATGGTTCTTATCATTGCGGCTATCAGTTTATTGTACTGGATTATTGCTCTCTGGATGGATCGTAGACCGGTGGAAGTCATCTGCAATGACAGTGACATCAACATCAATTACACCAGATCCAAAAAAAACGTGTGGAAAAATTTCTGGTTAGCCTGTGTCTGGCTAAACCTTGTCTATACTTTGATTACCTTTTTGCCTCTTATATCCGATACTATCCATCTAGGTATTTTTCTTGTTGGATCCATTGCTTATGCCCTTGTCCTCTTGATCTTGATCATCCCATTAGGAAAAAAATTCAAAAATATTGAAAAACGTTATGCAAGTTCTTTTGATCCGGCATTTAAGACCAACGAAGACGAGGCATGGATCTTTGGACTGTTTTACTACAATCCTAAGGACAAAAGCAGCATAGTAGAAACGAGAGCCGGCATTGGAACTTCCGTAAATATGGCAACAGGTCTCGGAAAAGGGCTTACAATCTTTTCTATTATTGCAATGCTCAGTATTCCTTTTATCAGTATTTTTATGATCATGGAAGAATTTACACCAATCCACCTTGTCATAAAAGATGACACTCTTTACTGTGAACACATTTTTGAAAACTATGCTATTGATACAGATACCATTTCCAATGTATCTTTGGTAGATGAACTGCCATCTATGGTAAAAAGCAATGGAACCGCTATGGATAATCTCTTAAAGGGAAAATTCCATGTGAGAAATCAGGGAAACTATGAACTATTCTTAAATCCGCAACACAAGTATTATATAAATTTTTCGGCTGATGAAAAAAATTATTATGTAAATGGATTTGATGATAAAGAAACCTTAGAAATTTATAGCGAACTCACAGATTGATAAAACTCCGCCAGTTTTGCAATTAACTGCAATCAACTCTGGCGGAGTTTTATTTTACTTCTTATTCTTCTGTAGAATCTTCCTGATTTTCTTCACTTTCATCCATAATCATGTCTTCCTTGCGTACTTTTGCAATACTTGCAACCGTAACGCCCTCACCGACATTGATTAATTTCACACCGGAAGTAATTCTTCCGAGAAGTGCTATATCATTGACCTTGATGCGGATAATAATACCTTCGGTATTGATAAGCATCATCTCATCATCTTCATTGACAGCCTTACATCCAACGACATTTCCTGTCTTTTCTGTAATCTTGTAACACTTGACACCCTTACCGCCACGGTTCTGCGGTGTAAATTCTTCTACCAGTGTGCACTTTCCAAGACCCTTTGCAGAAACGATCATCAGAGAATCTCCCTGAGAAGCAAGCTGCATTGCGATCACTTCATCCTGGTCTGTCAGACTCATACCGATAACACCCATAGAAGTACGTCCGGTATTTCTTACATCTGTCTCATGGAAACGGATACATTGACCAAACTTGGTGATCAGAATGATGTCCTCACTATTATCTGTCAGTTTTACTTCAATCAGACGGTCATCTTCACGCAGATTGATGGCTGCAAGACCCGTCTTACGGATATTTTCATAATCTGTGATCTTCGTCTTTTTCACAATACCATTCTTGGTAGCCATGAAAAGATACTGGCTGTCTGAGTATTCCTTGATCGGTATCATGGATGTGATCTTTTCGTCCGGCTGCAACTGCAAAAGGTTGACAATAGCAGTACCTCTTGCGGTTCTGGAACATTCCGGAATCTCATAGGCTTTCAGACGATAAACTCTACCGGTATTGGTAAAGAACATGAGATAATGATGCGATGTCGTCATCATCATTTCGACAATGTAATCTTCATCGATCGTCTCCATGCCCTTGATTCCCTTACCGCCACGATGCTGGCTCTTAAAGTTATCCACATTCATACGCTTGATATAGCCAAGTTTTGTAAATGTGATAACAGTATTTGTAACCGGAATCATATCTTCCATGGAAATATCATATTCATCAAATCCGATAGAGGTTCTACGATCATCCCCATACTTATCAGAGATAGCAAGGATTTCTTCCTTGATAACACCAAGCAACTTCTTTTCATCTGCAAGAATTGCCTTTAACTCCGTAATGAGTTCCATCAAAGACTTATATTCTTCTTCCAGTTTGTTTCTTTCCAAACCGGTCAATGCGCGCAAACGCATCTCAACAATGGCATTTGCCTGTGCTTCTGATAAAGCAAAACGCTCCATCAACTGCTGCTTTGCCGTAGCCACATCAGCAGAACCACGGATGATCTTGATCACTTCATCAATATTATCCAGAGCGATCAATAATCCCTGTACGATATGTGCTCTTTCTTCTGCCTTGTTCAGGTCGTATCTGGTTCTTCTGGTTACGACATCTTTCTGATGCAGCAAGTAATAATTTAAAAGTTCATAGAGGTTGAGTACCTTTGGCTGGTTGCCGACCAAGGCAAGCATAATTACACCAAAAGTATCCTGCAACTGTGTATGCTTGTAAAGTAAGTTGAGCACGACATTCGGATTGACATCACGACGCAACTCAATACAGATACGCATACCTTCTCGTGATGATTCATCACGAAGATCGGTAATACCGTCAATCTTTTTATCGCGGACAAGTTCTGCGATCTTTTCGATCAGGCGTGCCTTATTTACCATATATGGAAGTTCGGTTACAACGATACGGTTCTTGCCGTTGTTCATCGGCTCAATCTCAGATACCGCACGCACACGGATCTTACCGCGTCCTGTACGATATGCCTCATCAATACCGGCATGACCTAAGATCGTACCACCGGTCGGAAAATCAGGACCCTTGACGATCTCAAGTAATTCCTCAATATCTGTCTCACGATCTTCCTCTACCTGATTATCAATAATCTTTACCACGGCTGCGATAACTTCACATAGATTGTGTGGCGGAATATTTGTCGCCATACCAACAGCAAT
Organism: Roseburia lenta; assembly: GCF_014287435.1. Classification (GTDB taxonomy): domain Bacteria; phylum Bacillota; class Clostridia; order Lachnospirales; family Lachnospiraceae; genus Pararoseburia; species Pararoseburia lenta. The sequence continues at coordinate 680,898 of NZ_JACOPG010000002.1, read as the reverse complement.
ACCTGTTGTTCCATTTACCAGCAAGTTTGGATAACGGGAAGGAAGAACGGTTGGTTCTTTTTCCGTCTCGTCAAAGTTTGGCATGAAGTCTACGGTATCTTTGTTGATATCGGAAAGCATAGCCATGGAAATCTTGGAAAGTCTTGCCTCTGTGTAACGCATGGCAGCAGCGCCATCTCCATCCACAGAACCAAAGTTACCATGTCCGTCGACAAGTGGATATCTGGTCGACCATTCCTGTGCCATGTTGACAAGTGCTCCATAAATAGAAGAATCACCGTGCGGATGGTACTTACCCATGGTATCACCGACAATACGCGCACACTTTCTGTGTGGCTTGTCCGGTCCATTATTCAATTCGATCATAGAATATAAAACTCTACGCTGTACCGGTTTGAGTCCGTCTCGAACGTCAGGAAGGGCGCGGGACGCGATTACACTCATGGCATAATCAATATATGATGTTTCCATCGTCTTTTTCAGATCCACCTCATGAATCTGATCAAAAATCTTGTCATCCATTTGTAAACGTCCTCCTACTAAATATCAAGATTCTGAACATATTTTGCATTTTCTTCAATGAATTCACGACGAGGTTCTACCTTATCACCCATCAAAGTTGAAAATGTAACGTCAATTTCAGAAGCATTTTCATCATGAACCATAACACGCTTTAAGATACGGCGCTCCGGATCCATGGTTGTCTCCCAAAGCTGCTCTGCATCCATCTCTCCAAGTCCCTTATATCGCTGGATCTTATTATTTCCGTCACGACCGACCTCTGTCAAAATGTTATTGAGTTCTTCATCACTATAGGCATACCAGACCTTGCGATTCTTTTCAATCTTGTAAAGTGGCGGTGTTGCCAGATATACATAGCCCTGCTTGATGAGTTCCGGCATAAAACGATAGAGGAAGGTAAGCATAAGTGTTGCAATATGCGCACCATCGACATCGGCATCTGTCATAATGATGATCTTGTGGTAACGAAGTTTTGTAATATCGAAATCTTCGTGGATACCGGTACCAAAGGCTGTGATCATCGCCTTGATCTCGGCATTTGCGTAAATCTTATCTTCTCTAGCTTTTTCTACATTTAAAATCTTACCACGCAAAGGCAAGATAGCCTGTGTTGCACGACTTCTCGCTGTTTTTGCAGATCCACCGGCGGAATCTCCCTCGACGATAAAAATCTCACAATTTTTTGGATCCTTATCGGAACAGTCTGCCAGTTTACCCGGAAGTGAGGTTCCCTCTAAAGCAGTCTTTCTTCTGGTCAGATCTCTTGCCTTTCTGGCTGCTTCCCTTGCTCGCTGCGCAAGCAGCGTTTTTTCACAGATAGATTTGGCAACCTGCGGATTCTGCTCCAAAAAGTAAGTCAACTGCTCACTTACAATACTGTCAACCGCTCCTCTTGCCTCACTATTTCCAAGTTTTTGCTTTGTCTGTCCTTCAAACTGCGGCTCTTCGATCTTGATACTGATAATCGCAGTCAATCCTTCACGGATATCCTCTCCACTAAAGGCACTCTCATTTTCCTTCAAAATCTTTGCTTCTCTGGCATAAGCATTAAAGGTCTTTGTAAGCGCACTACGGAATCCTGCCAGATGTGTACCACCTTCCGGTGTGATGATATTATTAACAAAAGAATAAGACGAATCATTGTAGGAATCATTGTGCTGCATGGCAACTTCTACATAAACGCCATCTTTTTCGCCTTCACAATAGATAACCTCAGGATAAAGTTCCTGATTTCCTTTATTCAGGTAGGTAACAAATTCCTTGATACCTCCTTCATAGTGGAAAACGCGTTCATTGATCGGATCTTCCCTCTTATCCTGCAAAGTAATGCGGAGATTTTTTGTCAAAAATGCGGTCTCACGAAGACGCACCTTTAAGGTATTAAAATCAAAGGTCGTTGTCTCAAAAATAGATCCATCCGGTGAAAAAGTAACCTTAGTTCCTGTCTTATCCGGATCACAAGTACCGATCTCTTTCAAAGGATACATGGTCTTTCCACGCTCATAGCGCTGCTTATAAACCTTACCGTCACGGCAGATTTCTACTTCCAGCCAATTAGAAAGCGCATTTACAACAGATGCACCTACACCATGCAGACCACCGGATACCTTATATCCGCCACCGCCAAACTTACCGCCGGCATGTAAAACTGTAAATACAACTTCAACCGCAGGAATTCCTGCTTTTGAGTTGATGCCGACCGGAATACCACGACCATCATCTTCTACCGTAACCGTGCCATCTTCGTTGATGCTTACAATAATATGGTTACAAAATCCTGCCAAAGCCTCATCTACGGCATTGTCAACGATCTCATATACCAAATGATGCAATCCACGCTCAGATGTGCTACCGATGTACATACCCGGACGCTTACGAACAGCCTCTAATCCTTCCAATATCTGAATCTGATCTGCTCCATATTCCTGATTATTCTGACTCATTTTTATCCTCCATCATATTGCTATGTAAATGAACGCATCCATTCTCTACTTCGTATACCTTATTCAAGGTAAATCTATTTTTCACAAAATCATCCAGACCCGTACAGGTAATGATAGTCTGTGTATCGTCGATCGCCTGTAAGAGATAATTTTGTCTATTATGATCCAATTCTGAAAGTACATCATCAAGCAAAAGAACAGGTTTATCATGAATGGTCTGCTCTACTAATTTGATTTCTGATAATTTCAGCGACAGAGCACAAGATCTCTGCTGCCCCTGCGAACCAAACTTACGCACATCAATATCTCCCACAGAGATTTTTAGGTCATCCCTGTGCGGTCCGACTGAAGTCTGTGCATATTTTAAATCTTTTTCCTTGGCGCGTATCAATTCATCTTCAAAGAAAATATCCTCAATATTTGGTTCGTATTTGATAACCATTTCTTCCCTGCCACCGGAAATCTTGTAATGGATATCATGAACGACTTCATTTAATTCCATGATAAACTGATTTCTTCTGGCAATGATCTTTTTGCCGTAGTTGACAAGCTGCATATCCCATACCGGAAGTGTTTCCTTGAGACTCGGGTTAAAATAAAGATCTTTGAGAAGTTTATTCCGCTGATTTAATATCTTATTGTAGTTTGTCAGATCCGATAAATAAATCTTATCCAACTGACAAAGTTCTGCATCAATAAATCTTCTTCTCTCTGCCGGTCCGTTCTTAATGATGTTCAGATCTTCCGGCGAAAAGAAAATAATATTTAAAATACCAAAAAGTTCGCTTGCTTTCTTGATGGGAACCTTGTTGATGGCAATGCCCTTTGCCTTATTTTTCTTGAGGTGGATATCGATCTGGTATTCCTTTTCGTTCTTTTCCACCAGCGTCTTGATATGAGACTCTGTCTGGTCAAAACGGATCATCTCTTTATCCCGGCTGCCCTTGTGTGACTTTGTCGTTCCACTGACATAGGCAGCTTCCAAGATATTTGTCTTTCCCTGGGCATTATCACCATACAAAATGTTGGTGCCCTCATCAAATGTAATATCTAAATGTTCATAATTACGAAAATTACTTAATTCTATGGACTTTATGATCATCTGACTACTTTAACGCTCTCTCCCTCAAAAGTAACCACATCACCCGGGTAGATTTTTTTGCCACGACGAAGTTCCACCTCGCCATTGACACTTACCAGTCCATCTAAAATGACCATCTTGGCATCCACACCGGAGGACATCATATTGGCTTTTTTGAGTAATTGTCCAAGTTTGATATAGTCATCGCCCTCTCTTAAACTAATTTCTTCCATTTTATATTCCTCTTAGTTTGTCGCTGTATTAAAGTTTACCGGAAGAATGAGGTAAATGTACTTGTCCTCATCATCCTTAATAAAACATGGTGCCTTTGGATTAACCATGTAAATAGATACTTCTTCCTCATCAATAACACGAAGGGCATCGATAAAAAACTTTGGATTGAATCCGATCAAAATATCCTTACCTTCTTTGCCGATCTCGATATCTTCCTTCATGGATCCGGCAACAGAATTGATCTTTAATTCCATGTTTCCATCGGTAATATCCATGATGATCGGCTTTTTGTCGCCTTCTTTTACCATCAGAGTCGCACGGTCGATACAGTCTAAAAGTTCTCTCTTGTTGATCTTAAACTTTGTCTCATAATCGGTAGACAACATCTGATCGATTTTGAAGTATTCGCCTTCAATCAGACGGGAAACAACCGTTGTATTGTCGAATTCAAAAATAATATGATTGTCTGTAATAAAGAGATTTACCATTTCTTCGGTGGATCCCGGAATGATCTTGCTGACTTCTATCAGGCTCTTTCCTGGAACAACGACCTTTTTATTTTCATAAGATTCCTTTAATTCGATGTTACGAATGGAAATTCTATGACCATCCAGAGAAACCACTTTCAGATGATTTCCTTCAATTTCAAATAATTCACCTGTCATCAATTTGTTATTTTCATTATCTGCAATAGAAAAAATGGTCTGGCGGATCACTTCCTTTAATGTAAACTGTGAAAGTAAGATCGGCTCATTACGAGGAATGATCGGAATATAAGCAAAATCTTCACCGGATTTTCCTACGATAGTAAAGTTTGCCTTTTCACAGGTAATAGTTGTCTTAAAGGTAGCATCTGTTTCAATGGTAACTTCATTATCAGGAAGTTTACGAACAATATCAGAAAAGAATCTGGCATCCAATGCAATGATACCTCTTTCTTCAATCGTGCCTTCAATGATCGTTTCAATACCAATTTCCATATCATTGGCTGTTAATTTGATTTCATTTGTAGAAGCATCGATTAAGATACATTCTAAGATAGCCATGGTAGTTCTGGTAGGAACTGCTTTTGAAACGATGTTTACTCCTTTTGCTAGTTCTGCTTTTTGACAGGTGATCTTCATAATCGGTAAAACTCCTTTCAGTTTAACATAGATAAATATAATAGAAATTAATAGTAATATTATTATAGGGTGTGCAAAAGTGTATAAGTCGTGAAACGCTGATGGTTTCTGGACTTGTCCTAAAAGTTAAATCAAAAAGTACTGTTGAAAGGCTGAGGAAACACAGAGGATGTTTTGTAGATAAAAGGGACAACCTCTTAAGGTGTTTTACCTTTATCCTCAGGCTGTAAACATAAATTCACAACTTATCCCATATATTTAAACATAGAAATCAACAACTTATACACAATCTCATCTAATTTGGATTGATCTTCTTTTTGATGGTGTCGATCTGTTTACGAAATTCTTCATCATTATTATATTCTTCTTCAATCACATTACGTCCGTGTAGGATAGTAGAGTGATCTCTTCCGTTGAGTAACTGACCGATACCTTCTAAGGTAGCATCTGTCATGGTATTGCATAAGAACATGGCAATCTGACGCGGTCTGGAAACGGATTTACTGCGATCCTTGGAAAGCATCTTTTCCATAGGAATATTATAATGTTCAGAAACAACTTCAATGATGAGTTGCGGTGTAACTTCTCTAGGCTTGTCCGGATAAATAATATTCTGAAGTTCACGCATGGCAATATCCATGGTGATCTCGCTCTTTTCCAGATTGGAGTAGGCAATGAGTTTGTTGAGTGCCCCTTCCAGTTCACGGATGTTGGACTTGATATTCTCAGCAATGTAATCCAAGATATCATCACTCAGATTGATCTTTTCAGATTCGACTTTTTTGCGCAAGATCGCCATTCTTGTCTCATAATCAGGATTGCCGATATCAGCCATGAGTCCGCTTTCAAAACGGGAGCGGATTCTTTCTTCCAAAGTCTCCATCTCTTTTGGCGGCTTATCGGAAGTGATAACGATCTGCTTTCCAGCCAAATAAAGGGTATTGAAAGTATTGAAAAATTCTTGCTGCGTGCTTTCCTTACCTATTAAAATCTGGATGTCATCGATCAGAAGGATGTCAACCGAACGATATTTTTCTCTGGTCTTTGTGATGGCATTGGAAGAATTGGATCCACGAATGCCTTCGATGACTTCATTTAAGAATTGTTCGGAAGTCACATAAAGTACCTTTTTATCAGGATTTTCATTGATAATGAAATTGCCGATGGAATGTAAAAGGTGTGTTTTTCCAAGTCCCGGTCCACCATAGATATAAAGTGGGTTGTATGCTTCGCCCGGAGATTCTGCAACAGCGAGAGATGCCTGTCTGGCAAATTTGTTGTTGCCACCTACGACGAAAGTATCAAAGGTGTATTTTGCATTTAAATTAGAAGTTGCATAGTTGGCTGACTTTGGAATAAAAGTCTCATTGATAGCCGGTGTGCTGAATTCGCCCGGTAAGGCAAAACGCAATTTTACTTCCTTAGTAAAGCCACATACTTCACTGATCATGATGGCAAGAAACTTTGCGTACTTCTTGGTGATATAATTGATTGCCATCTGGTCAGGATCGGATTCCTGATCATCTTTTGGATCAAAGACAACGATTAGTGTATCATCTTCAATGGATGTTGGCTCCAGTGGTAATAACCAGGATTTGAAGGAAATATCAGAAATAGAGTGTTCTTCTTTGAAACTCTGTAAAATATCATCCCATTTTTCCTGAATAAGTTCTAAATTCATATGTAGTCCCCGTTCTTTATCCTAATAACCTATCATCTATAATACCTTAATAAAGCCATTTTATCAACAAAAACATCATAGGTATAGGGGATAATACAGGCACCTTATTTTCTTTATTTTCCAAAATACGACGTTATAGGGCTATCTTTGTGCATAAAGTGGATAATAGACTTAGTATGTGGATAAGTTATAAACCACAATATCTGACACAAAATGACATTTTTAGCAATATATCTGTGGATGAATGTTTTTAAATTTTACACTTATCCACAAAGTTATCCACTTTATCAAGAGAATTTTAGAAAATTGTGGAAAAGGTAAAATACCTAAAAAATGTTGATTTTGCTTGACTTTGAGACTTTTTTTGTTATAATGATAGCGATGTTTTTTCATAAAGGGAGGTGGATACTATGAAGATGACATTTCAACCAAAAAAGAGACAGAGATCTAAAGTACATGGTTTTCGTTCAAGAATGAGTACAGCAGGCGGAAGAAAAGTATTGGCTGCTAGAAGAGCAAAAGGTAGAAAGAAATTATCAGCTTAGGCCACAGACCCTGTGGTCTTTCTTCTTTTTATCAAAAACGATCATGACCCAATTCGAGAGACTTTTTGTCATGGAAAGGTGAGTGGATATTAGTGAAATTCAGTGATTCTTTAAAGAAAAATGCCGATTTCCAGTATGTTTATAAAAACGGACAATCCAAAGCAAATCGATATTTAGTTATGTACGTATGCGAGAATCAAGGATCCACAAATCGAATTGGAATTTCTGTTAGTAAAAAAGTAGGAAACAGTGTAGTACGACATCATTTGACGAGACTGATCAGAGAAAGTTATAGACTACATGAAGAGATGTTCAATAGTGGTTTGGATATCGTAGTCGTTGTAAGAAACAGGGCAAGGGATTGTTCTTATCATGAAATTAATGATGCTTTGCTTCATCTTGCAGGTCTTCACAACATATTAAATAGGTAATAATTGGAAAAGAATATGCAATCAATTTTGAAAAATGGTTTAATCTGGATTATCAAATTCTATAGAAAGTATATTTCGCCAATGAAGACAACGAAATGCCCGTATTATCCCACATGCTCGACCTATGGTCTGCATGCTGTGGAGAAGTACGGTTTTTTTAAAGGCGGAGCTTTGGCTGCCTGGCGTATTCTTCGTTGCAATCCATTTTCAAAAGGTGGTTATGATCCTGTTCCATAAAATGGAGGTTTTTAACATTGACAGAGTTATATTTAACTGCTTATGATGGTGCGATCTTAGGACCAATCGCTAAAGGACTCGGCTGGATCATGGATAAGATATACGTTTTTCTTAGTTCCGTATGTCATATCAACAGCATCGCCCTTACCATCATCGTATTTACGGTATTCATTTACCTGTGTCTGTTCCCGCTGACTTATAAGCAGCAGAAGTTTTCTGTGCTTACAAGAAAGATGCAGCCGGAACTGAATGCTATCCAGAAGAAGTACAAGAATAAAAAGGATACTGCTTCTATGCAGGCACAGCAGGAAGAAACACAGATGGTCTATGACAAATACGGTGTTTCTCCAATGGGTTCTTGTTTACAGATGCTCATTCAGATGCCGATCCTTTTTGCACTTTACCGTGTATTCTGGAACGTACCGGCTTACATTACCAGTGTAAAGGACATTTTTACCGATGTTGTAAACGGCATTATGGCAACCGATGGTTATGCACAGACCATGGAAGCACTTTATAAGAGTGCAGGTCTTAAGAATGTTGCTTTTCATGCAGATGCAACCGGTACAGCAATGAGCAATTCTATCATTGATGTTCTTTACAAATTGAGTGAATCCGGTTGGAGCGCTCTGGCAGACAGTTTTCCTAATCTTTCTGACTCCATCGCAACCACAGCCGCAAACTTAAAAGATATCAACTACATGTTCATCTTAAATATTTCCGATACACCTTGGAATCTGATGAAGACAGCATGGGCTGATAAGTATTGGGTACTCCTCATTGCAGCACTTTTAGTTCCAATCGTTTCTTATCTTGGACAGGTCGTCAATATGAAGTTGATGCCTACACAGGATACTTCCGGATCCGGCAACGCACAGGCAGATCAGATGGCACAGCAGATGAAGACAATGAACATGATGATGCCTTTGATGACACTTTTCATCGCCTTCACCTGTCCGGTAGGTCTTGTTTTGTACTGGACCATGGGTTCTGTAGTCCGTATCGTTCAGCAGATCTTACTGAACAAGCATTTTGAGAAGATCAATCTGGATGATATTATTGAAAAGAACAAAGAAAAAGCAGCAAAGAAGAAAGAGCAGCGCGGTATCCGTCAGGCACAGATCTATGAAGCAGCAAAGATGAATACAAAGAGCAACAGCATGGCTTCAAAGGCAAACATTTCTTCTGACAAGATTGATGCTTTGAACAAGGCAGAAGAAGCGCGTGCACATGCTGCAAGCGGATCTATGGCATCAAAAGCCAATCTGGTAAAAGATTTTAACGAGCGTAATAATAAATAATGGGGGTTTAAAATCATGGAATTTGTAGAATTTAGAGGAAAAACTGTTGATGATGCAATCACAAATGCATTGGTTTCTCTTGGAACAACAAGTGATCAGATTGAATATGAAGTAATCGAAAAAGGCAGCAACGGTATTCTTGGTTTTGGCAGCAAAGATGCAGTCATCAAGGTTGCAAAGAAGTCTACACCGGAAGATGTTGTAAAAGATTTCTTAACAGAAGTTTTTGATAAGATGAACTTAGAAGTTGAGATCATCACGAAGTTTGATGAGATCGAGGGTGTGATCGACATTGAATTGAAGGGACCTGAGATGGGCGTTCTGATCGGTAAGCGCGGGCAGACATTGGATTCTCTCCAGTATCTGACAAACCTTGCTGTCAACAGAAAGTCAGACAATTATCTTCGTGTAAAGATCGACACAGAGGATTATCGTAGAAGAAGAAAGGAAACCTTGGAAAACCTTGCCAAGAACATGGCTTATAAGGTAAAGAGAACCAAGCGTCCGGTTTCTTTGGAAGCAATGAATCCTTATGAGAGAAGAATTATTCACTCTGCTTTGCAGAATGACAAGTATGTTGTAACACATTCTGAAGGGGAAGAACCTTACAGACATGTTGTTATTACCCTGAAGAAATAATATAAATGGGTTGAAATCTTTGGACTTTATCTTCATAATAAATGGGGATAAGGTCCAATTTTTTCTTATAAGGAATTGATTATGTATAAGACAGATACTATTTGTGCAATCGCATCTGCCATGACAAATGCCGGTATCGGTATTATCCGTGTGAGTGGTTCGGATGCGATTGAAAAAGTTGATCGAATTTATAAAGGAAAACATAAACTGACGGAAGTAGAGTCTCATACCGTACAATATGGTCATATCGTTTATGATGATAAGGTCATAGATGAAGTTATGGTACTGGTCTTGAAGTCTCCGCGTACTTATACGACAGAAGATACTGTTGAGATCGATTGTCATGGCGGGACACTTGTCATGCAGGAGATTTTAAAAGCCGTTATAGCGCAGGGTGTAAGACCGGCGGAACCGGGAGAGTTTACTAAGCGGGCATTTTTGAATGGCAGGATCGATCTTTCCCAGGCAGAGTCTGTTATGGATGTGATTTCTTCCAATTCCAACTTGGCTCTTCACAATTCCATCAATCAGTTGCAGGGCATTTTTTCAGATCAGATCAAGGATATGCGGTCTAAGATCATTTATGAGATCGCTTATATTGAGTCGGCTTTGGATGACCCGGAGCATATAGACATTACAGGTTATGGGGAAGAACTTTTACCAAAGATACAGGAGATCATAGATCAGATTTCGCATTTGCTTGCAACCGCGGATAATGGTTCTATGTTAAAAGAGGGCATTAAGACGACGATCATTGGCAAACCAAATGCCGGAAAATCCTCTCTTTTGAACCTGCTTGCCAGAAAAGACCGGGCGATCGTTACTGATATTGCCGGAACAACTCGTGATACTTTGGAGGAGCAGATCAGTTTGAATGGTATTTCCCTTCGCATTATTGATACGGCGGGTATTCGCCATACAGAAGATGTGGTAGAAAAGATTGGTGTCAAAAAGGCATATGATACCATGGAAAATGCTGACCTCATCCTTTATGTCGTGGATGCATCAAGACCATTGGATGAAAATGATATTGCCATTATGGAAAAGATCAAAGATCTCAAAGTTATTGTACTTTTAAATAAGACGGATCTGGATCCGGTCGTGGATGCGGACGAGATCCATAAATATCTGTCACAGGACATTTTGCCGTTTTCTGCAAAGAATGGTCAGGGATTGGATTATCTGGAGAAAATGATCACAGATATGTTCTTTACAGGTCAGATCATGGACAGTAATGAGGTATTTCTTACCAATGCCAGACATATTGCAGCGCTTTCTGATGCAAATGAGAGTTTAAAGCATGTTGTGGAAAGTATCTCTATGGATATGCCGGAAGATTTTCTGTCGATCGATCTTATGGATGCTTATGAAAGTTTGGGTATTATCATTGGTGAGTCGGTAGAGGAAGACTTGGTAAATGAGATTTTTGCAAAGTTTTGTACCGGAAAATAGAAAGTGCCCATAATTAGGAAGGAAAAATTATGCCAGTAATAGAAGAAACATATGATGTCGTTGTTGTCGGTGCGGGTCATGCCGGATGTGAGGCTTCTCTTGCCGCAGCACGACTTGGGTTAAATACCATACTTTTTACTATCAGCATGGATAGTGTGGCTATGATGCCGTGCAATCCAAATATCGGCGGAAGTTCTAAGGGACATCTGGTAAGAGAGATCGATGCTCTTGGCGGACAAATGGGTATCAACATTGATCATACTTTTATCCAATCCAAGATGCTCAACAAATCCAAGGGTCCGGCAGTTCATTCTCTCCGTGCTCAGGCGGACAAGGCTGCCTATAGTATGGAGATGCGCAAGACTTTGCAAAATACCGAAAATCTTACCCTGCGTCAGGCAGAAGTCTGTGAGATCATAGTAGAAGACGGAAAGATCACCGGGGTAAAGACTTTGTCCGGTGCTATCTATCATTGTAAGGCATGTGTTCTTTGTACCGGAACTTATCTGAAAGCCCGTTGTCTTTATGGTGATGTGATCGAACATACCGGACCGAATGGTTTAAAGGCCGCTAATCATCTGACGGATTCTTTGGTGGAAAATGGTATTGAAATGTACCGCTTTAAGACAGGTACTCCGGCAAGAATAGACGGTTCGACCATTGATTACGACAAAATGGAAGAACAGTTTGGAGATGAGAAAGTTGTTCCATTTTCCTTTACCACAGACCCGGAGGATGTGCAGATAGATCAGGTGTCCTGTTATCTGACTTATACAAACGAAAAGACACATGAGATCATTCGCGCAAATCTAGATCGTTCGCCAATGTATTCCGGTGTGATCGAGGGCACCGGTCCGAGATATTGCCCTTCCATCGAGGACAAGGTCGTAAAATTTGCTGATAAGAACAGGCATCAGTTGTTTGTGGAGCCGGAAGGCCTCAATACCAATGAAATGTATATCGGTGGTATGAGTTCTTCACTCCCGGAAGATGTGCAGTACGCCATGTATCATACGGTTCCTGGATTGGAGCACGCAAGGATCGTCCGCAATGCTTATGCCATAGAATATGATTGCATCAATGCCAATCAACTTTATGCCACACTTGAGTTTAAAAAGATCAAAGGACTTTTCAGTGGTGGACAGTTCAATGGCAGCAGTGGATATGAAGAAGCTGCCTGTCAGGGACTTCTTGCCGGTATCAATGCTGCTCTTGAAATTTTAGGAAGAGAACAGGTTGTATTAGATCGTTCTGAAAGTTATATCGGTGTTTTGATCGATGACCTTGTGACAAAGGAAAACCATGAGCCATATCGTATGATGACATCCCGTGCAGAGTATCGTCTGCTGTTGCGCCAGGATAATGCGGATCTTCGTTTGACTCCGATCGGTCATAAGATCGGTCTGATCTCTGATGAGCGTTTTGCCTGGGTAGAAGAAAAGCGGCGTCTGATCGAGCAGGAAATCAAGCGCGTGCATAGTGTTCATATCGGTGCCAATGAAAAAGTACAGACTTTTCTTGAATCACAGGGAAGCATACCTTTGAACTGTGGTGTGACTTTGGCAGATCTGATCCGCAGACCGGAACTGAATTATGAATGTCTGGCGCCGATTGATCCGGAGAGGCCTCGCCTCCACCCGGAAGTGAGAGAGCAGGTCAATATTCATATCAAATATGAAGGCTATATCACAAGACAACAAAAACAAGTAGAGAACTTTAAAAAGATCGAGTCAAAGAAGATACCGGAGAATATTGATTATGAAGTCGTTCCGAGTCTTCGTATTGAAGCCCGCCAGAAGTTGGAGGCATTGCGGCCACTTAGTATAGGGCAGGCTTCCAGAATTTCCGGTGTATCACCTGCGGATATTTCCGTACTTTTGGTTTATCTGGAAAGTTATGATTATAAGAAAGAACATAATATAGAGTAAAGATTGGAAAAGTGTATGAATTATAATTTAAATCGATTTTATCATGGATTGCAGGAACTTGACATTAACTTATCAGAAGATCAGATCAAGCAATTTCTTATTTATTATGAAATGCTGATAGAAAAAAATAAGGTCATGAATTTGACGGCAATCACGGAATTTGATGAGGTTGTGGAAAAACATTTCTTAGACAGTTTGTCCTTGGTTGAGGTTGCAGATCTTCATAAATCTCAGAAAGTACTTGATCTTGGTACAGGTGCAGGTTTTCCCGGTATTCCGCTTAAGATTGCTTTTCCTGAACTTGAGATCACACTCATGGATTCCTTGAACAAGCGTATTTTGTTCTTGCAGGATGTCATAGATGAACTTAGTCTGGAAAATGTTGAGGCAGTGCATGGCAGGGCAGAAGAAGCAGCGCGCAACAAGAATTACAGAGAGCAGTTTGATCTATGCCTATCGCGTGCCGTTGCTAATATTTCGACTTTGTCAGAATATTGTCTACCATTTGTAAAAGTAGGCGGAGTCTTTATCTCTTACAAGTCATCAAATATTGATAAAGAACTGGATCAGGGAAAGAAAGGTATTTATCTTTTGGGTGGAAAAGTTTCGGATGTGCACAAATTTTCTTTGCCGGATTCTGATCTGCAAAGGTCTTTTGTAGTCATTCAAAAAGAAAAGAAGACACCAAAGGCTTATCCGAGAAAAGCGGGGATGCCTTCTAAGGATCCATTACATTAAAGACATAAAAATGGGATAAGAGGAAATTCTTATCCCATTTTTATTATTCCAAGAAACGCATACGATCGTCTTCCTGACTTTTGAAATCCGGTGTAAGTTGGATTTTTTTATTGTTGTAATTCATGAGGCGCATACAATCCGGACAGAGTGTTCCGAAAGAAACCGGCTTGCCACAACGCTGGCATTTGGTGCCGACGATCTGTGTATCTTTTTCTACATATTCGATACGCCCCTCTTTGATCCAGTTTCTCACTTTTTTTATGGAAATCTGAAAATGATCTGCTACCATATATTCATTTACAACATTGGATCGAATGTAATCTTTCACACGCATAAAGAGGTCTTCCTCCTGACAATGCGGACAGACGTCGCCCTCATAATCAGCGGATAATAATTTGTGACAGATTTTGCATTCCTTTGTATTTTCTATCATAAGCATGTCCCATCTTGTGTAAGTCAATCGTGTTACTTTATGCCAGATAATTCTGAATGATCTTCAGACATTGATCCGGTACTTCTAACATTGGAAGTAATTTTGAATTGGAAATGTATGTGACATCGATCGCATGATTTTTCTTTACATATTCTTCTGCGATGCTGATGGCTTTCTTTCGGTCTGTACTTTCTATGATGTGAAGATTATCTTTGTCTGTGATGGCTCTTGTCACATCCACGTTTGTATAAGAACATTTTTTGCTGGCATATAAAAATCTGCCGTTACTCTTATGGATGTGTGCAGACTGATAATACAGATCTGTAAATTTCTTGTTGTCCTGTAGTGGGCGGCTCAGATACTTTTTGTCAAAGATAGAACGGATATGATCTTCACTGACATAAAAGTTGTAGAGGGCTGTTCCGACCAGTGGTGCAAACAGGATATTTTTGATCGTCATCTGTAAACGGTTGGTCTCCATCTTCATCTGATGGATGTCAGACGGATTGATCAAAATGATCTGATCGAAAAGATCAGGATTCATTTGATTTGCCATGATGGCAATGGATGAAGCATCTGCGCTGGTAATGACATTTGTCTTTTCACCGATCACATCCTGGATAAAGGAGGTCAGCAACTGCACATACAAAAAATTCGTATAAGTAAGTGATGGCTTGTCTGATCTGCCGCATCCGAGAAGATCCAGTGTGTATACGGTGTGATCCTTTTCTAATTTTTTCAGAATCTTGGACCATTCATAACCGGAACTGATGGTATCTAAATTGTGGAGCAAGAGGAGAGGAGCGCCCTGACCCTGCCTGGTGTAATAGATTCGACCATATTTAAAATCATAAAAATCACCCTTTGCCGTAGAACAAAGATTTTTATCTTTTGCATGATAGTCGATCGCTGTGTTGGTCGCATAGAGAGCAGCCGTTGCAGCAAGCACTGTTTTTAATAAGGAATGTTTTTTACCCATATTTGATCTCCCTAAATTTTCTAATCCTATTATTTTTTATTATAGTGTACTTTATGCGTCTTATCAAATATTTTCTGAAAACTTTTAGAATTTTTCTATAATTTATTTTGTTTTGTTAAGGTAGAATTCTTGCAATGCTAAGTCATAATATTATAGAATATAGGTGGAGTTAAATATCCTAATTATGTATTAAAAAATATTTAATACGGTAGTGTATTAACGTGATAAAATATATAAATATCAAAGGATGAAATATGGTTTACGAATTTCTAAAGAAGCAGCAGGAAGAACTGATCGCTAAAAAAATAGAACTGGATGAGGACTATGAATTAGTCCTTAGCAAAATTAAAGAAAATGAAAAATTCTTAGATCTTTTGGATGAGGAGGATAATTCTTATTTTTCTGATTTCACACCAAGAGATATTAATCAAAAAAACAAGTCCCGTATACAGGAACTGCAACAATTACTGGTAGGATTGAACCAAGATAAAATAAATCTTTCTTCTGAGATAGACAGAGTGCATGAAAAATTATCCGACTGCGAAAAAGCATTGGAAGAGGTAAAGGACACCAAGAACAACCAAGAGCAGTTGAAGGATGTTTCACATGAAAAAGAATTAAAAACGATTTCTTCTTATATTATAAGTGATCCGAGAAGAGCAAAATTGGAACTGGATCATTATATCAGTAAGTATATGTCTTGATATATTATGAGGGTAAACAATCCAATATGTTTACCCTCATTTTTTATTTATTCTGTCTTTCATAGATGCGGACAAGTCTTGGTCGGTTGTATCTCTGGATCATAACAAACATACTATCAAATAGGGTAGCACAGATTGCCGTGATCAAGAATACCGGTAAGGCACCAAAAGGTATGGTAAAGAGAATGGACAAGATGCTAAATAGCATGATAAGTTCATGCACAAGTTCTGCATGACACATATTATTGATGACCTCTTGTATGCTATGTATTTTTAAAGAAAATTGGCTTGGATCAAAGACCATGACCTGCCTTTTCCATTGTTTTACTTTAAGTCCTTTGTATAGTTTGGTCTCCCATGTCTTTGGTTGAAACCACCATATCTGGTAGTTATACTTATGATGAAACAGGAGGCTTAGTATAAGAGGAGACAACAGTCTTATCACGATATGATAACTTGTTGTAAAAAATGTGATGGCAAGCGACTCTATCCAGTCAATTTGTAGATGTAGATAGAGTATGGTAAAAAGGATTGTTCCGAGCAGTGCGATGACAAGAGAGACTGAAACTATCCTTGGCCATGGACTGTAAAATTCATCTTCTTTCTTTTTTATTAAAGTCATATACACTCCTTATCCTATAGTTCATGGTAGTATTGTTAAATATCCTCCTGTATTTATCTATTAATTATAGAAAACAAATCAGGATATGACAATATCTAGAAAAGAAAAATATTTATGAAACACTAGATATAGGTACTATGGATGAGATGTTTCACGTGAAACATTATATATATATATACTTATCCACAAATAATGACCACAATATTTAGTGTTGAGATTTGGATAAACTCCAGATGATTTTACTATATCTTGTAAAAATGTTTCACGTGAAACATTCTAATGTGGATAATGTGAATAGACAATATCTAGTATTATATATAGTGAAAGGCTTGATTTTACTAGGAAAAATCGCTTTTTAAAGTTCTATAAAAGTGCTATAATTGGTATCGTTGTAAATAAGAATATACGATAAGAGAATAGAAAGAAAAGGAGTTTCATCAGATGGGAAGAATCATCTCAATTGCAAATCAGAAGGGTGGCGTTGGTAAGACAACGACATCTATAAATTTGTCAGCATGTCTGGCAGAGTTGGGTAAGAAGGTATTGGTTATCGATCTGGATCCGCAGGGAAATACGACCAGTGGATTTGGTATTGATAAAGAAGAAATAGAAAATACAGTTTATGAGTTGATGCTGGGAGAATGTTCCATTCGAGAGAGTATGACAAAAGTGGAAAATATTGAGCATTTATCTTTGATTCCATCTAATGTAAACTTAGCAGGAGCGGAGATCGAATTGCTGGGCATCAATGAAAAAGAATATATTTTAAAGAATGCAGTAGATTACATTCGTGACGATTATGATTTTATCATTATTGATTGCCCGCCATCATTGAACATGCTTACCGTCAATGCTATGACAACAGCAGATTCAATTCTTGTTCCAATCCAGTGTGAGTATTATGCATTGGAAGGAATCAGCCAGTTGATCCATACGATCGACCTGGTACAGGAAAGATTGAATTCAAATCTTAGGATTGATGGTGTGGTATTTACCATGTACGATGCAAGAACAAATCTTTCATCAGATGTTGTAGATACTGTCAAAGAAAATCTGAATGCTACGGTTTATCAGACGATCATTCCTAGAAATGTTCGTTTGGCAGAGGCTCCTTCCCATGGACTGCCGATCAATCTTTACGATTCAAAGTCTTCCGGAGCAGAGAGTTATCGTAATTTGGCAAAGGAAATTATTGAGAGAAAGGATGTCTAGGCATGGCAGCAAAAAAAGGATTAGGTAAAGGACTGGATTCCTTAATTCCAAGTAAACCAATAGAAAGTGCAAAAGAAGTATCAGATCAGAATGCGGTAGAAAATGCAAAAGCAATGGTAAGCATTGACAAGATCGAGCCAAATGCAGAGCAGCCACGAAAAGCATTTGATGAAGATGCTCTGATGGAATTAGCAGATTCTATCAAACAGCATGGTGTCTTATCACCACTTTGGGTGCATGAAGTAAAGAACGGAAAAGATTCTTATTATGAGATCATTGCCGGCGAGCGTAGATGGCGTGCGGCAAAGAAAGCAGGACTGAAAGAAGTACCTGTTATCGTTATGAATCTTTCAGAGCAGGAAATCGTTGAGATTTCTTTGATCGAGAATATCCAGCGTGAGGACTTAAATCCGATTGAGGAAGCCCTTGCTTATAAGAAACTTTTGGATGAGTTCAATCTGAAACAGGATGAAGTAGCGGAGCGTGTGTCAAAGAGTAGAACAGCCGTTACCAACTCTATGCGTCTTTTGAAGTTGGATGAGCGTGTACAGCAGATGGTCATTGACGAAATGCTTTCCACCGGTCATGCCAGAGCCATTCTTGGTATTACAGATAAGGATAAGCAGTACGATTTTGCACAGCGTGTTTTTGATGAAAAACTCAGCGTGCGTGATGTAGAAAAAGAAGTAAAGCGTCTGCAAAATGAGAAAGACAGTGACAAGGTAAAAGAGCCGAAGATCGATCCGAGACTTGAGGCTATTTATGCAGAATTGCAGGAGCAGATGAAAAAGACACTGGGAACAAAGGTAACTATCGTGCCAAAGGATAACAAAAAGGGTAGAGTAGAGATCGAGTATTACTCACAGGATGAGTTGGATCGTATCGTAGGTCTGTTTCAGTCTATCCGTCATGAATAGAACAAATGTTCTGTAAAATACAAAGAAAGAAAAGTTGGTGTTATTATGTTTGAAGAATATTTAGGAATCAGTACCGATTATGTTGTCATTGGTATGGCAGCAGTTATCTTGCTTTTGATCATCCTCATGATCATCAATGTGGTGCAGATGAGCAAGTTAAAGAAAAGATATGCAATCTTTATGAGTGGTAAGAATGCCAAGTCACTGGAAGATACACTTGTATATCGACTGGAGCAGGTAGATGAACTGATCGAGAATAATGCGGCAAATGAGAGAAACATTGATGCTTTGTTCAAGAGAATGAAGTTTGGTTTTCAGAAGTACGGACTCATCAAGTATGATGCTTTTCAGGAGATGGGAGGAAAACTTTCTTTTTCACTTGCCATGTTAAATGAGAAGAATGACGGATTTGTCCTTAATGCTGTTCACAGTCGTGAGGGCTGCTATACATATGTAAAAGAGATCATTGACGGCAATTCCATCATTACGCTTGCAGAGGAAGAACAACAGGCTCTCGATGCTGCGCTTGAGAGTAACAAGTAAGGAAAGTAGGAATTTATGCATAGTTATTTACAGGCGATTGGATTTTCCAATATTACAAAAGACGAACTGGATCATTTGATCTATGAAGCGATACGCAAGCCTGATAGCCATGAAGTAGCCCTGGATTCTGATGGAAATGAATTTGTAGAACTTGATTTTGAAGTGTGCGAACATACGGGAATTGCCATTCGTGGTGTATATGATACGGATGACAATTTCAAAGTAGATTATTACTTTCCTTATTGTAAGGGCGGTAATTTTTCTACAGATGCGGAACTGGAGATCATCAAGCAATCGGATAAAGAAAGTTATCAGGGATTTTGTGATGAGATGCGGCTTGGCGTAAATCTGATCTTTTACTTACAGAATGCGATCGAGTATCTGCAAAAGTCCAGCCATGGTTATGATGGAAATCGTTTTCGCAGATCTTATCTGACGGGACTTTCGCTGGAGGGAAAGATATTACTTCCGGTGGCAGAGCCTACCGTAAAAAAGACAGATAAAAAGACGACAGATCGTACTTCACTCGTGGCGGCAGCCAGAGAAGGGGATGAGGATGCGATCGAGAGTCTGACGATCGATGATATGGATACCTATTCCATGATATCAAAGCGTGTCACGAAGGAAGATGTTTATAGCATTGTAAAGACAACCTTTATGCCATATGGTATTGAAAGTGATAAATTTGCTGTGATCGGTCAAATAAAAGAGTTCCATAAATTAACAAATTATGTTACCATGGAAGAGTTGTATGTGATGCATCTGGAAAGTAATGATCTGGAGTTTGATGTTTGCATCAATGCAAAAGATCTATTGGGACTCCCAGAGGTTGGTCGTAGATTTAAGGGCAACATTTGGATGCAGGGAACCGTGGAGTTTTAATTTAATAAAAAGGTCTGTTTTGGCAGACCTGTATTTGTTCTCTTAGTTAAATGGATATAACAAGCGCCTCCTAAGCGCTAGTTGTGGGTTCGATTCCCGCAGGGAACATTTGCGAAAACTATAAGTCATGTAAAAATAGAGACAATATGTACTGCGCGAGATTTACTCGCAGTCAGAATGTATTATCTCTATTTTTATAGGGTGACATCCCGCAACGAAGAAAGAAAAGATAGTTATTTTTAGATAAAAATCAGTTGTTTGAAAAATTTTATAAATGACAATACTTCAATATATATTCTTAATGATATTAGTATATTACTAAAAGTTTGTGTTCAAAAGACGAAATCCTTAGTTTTACACTTAAAAAAGATACTAAAATTTTTCAAGACTACGAATAAAGTTTGCAGGAGTGATCCCATATTTTTTCTTAAACAATTGGATGAAGTGACTTTCATTACAAAAACATAAGGTGTAACTTGTTTCATTTATGGTCATTCCGGAAGATAGCATTTTCTGTGATTCATCAAGTTTCTGATTCAGGATATATTGGTGCAGAGAAATACCGGTCTCTTTTTTAAAAGCCTGAGATAAGTAATCGCGGGAAACATGTAAAGCATTGGATAATTGTTCAATCTTAAGCCGGCTGTGAAGATTGATATGAATCAGATGCATACAACGATTGATCAGGTCGCTATAAGTGTGTGGAATATTGTTTTCCTTCACTTTTGAAACAAGCTCAATGGCTTTTTCACAGAGATAATCAATACATTCTTCCATTGTCTGAAGGTAATCAATCTCCTGAATATATTGGTCACTTAACTGGTAAGCCTCACTTTCATCCAAGCCACCAAGAATTGCATAGTGAATGGCAACAGCAATGGTGGCAACTGCCCAGTAATGAATTTCTCTGGATTGATTATCTGACATGTGCCCAATAATCAGTCCAGATTCTTTATACAAGTCAAGCGCTTTTCTGACACCGTCAATATCTCCATTTCTAATAGAATAAAATAGCATGATCTCATATTGGAAAGAGGAATGTGTCTTTCCGGTTTCTCTTGCTTCATATATAAAATTCTTAGTTGAATCTAAAAATTCATAGTTTATTTTTGTATGATCTTCTGACATAAATTCCTCCACTAAAAAAATTCGCCGTTTTCCAAGAGTAAGCAAGTTTCATCAGGTTTTCCTCCACTTATTATATAATAAAAATAATATAAAACAACATAAATTTGATATAGATAAATGTAAATAGATGATATGTTGAAGATAGATAAATGGATTGAATGGGAGGTATTTTATGGGGAAAAGCCTTGAGGAAATGTGCCGGCTTGTGACAGGGGCTGGAGCATGGCACATAGGAAACATTCATGTATCGGACGGACCTCACGGAATCCGCGCACAGGAGGATGGGGCTAAGAATAATGACAGTTACGAAGCAACTTGTTTTCCTACTGCCAGCAGTACGGCCTGTTCCTGGAACAGAGAATTGATTGGAAAAATGGCAGAAGGAATGGCAAGTGAGGCAAAAGAACTTGGTGTATCTGTTGTTTTAGGACCGGGGATCAATATAAAACGCTCTCCTTTGTGTGGTAGAAATTTTGAGTATTATTCGGAAGATCCTTTTCTCGCCGGAGAACTGGCAGTAGCATATATTTGTGCAATGCAGACAAATGGAGTGGGGACATCCCTGAAGCATTTTGCCGGAAATAGTCAGGAAACTCATAGGATGACGAGTAATTCCATGATTGATGAACGTGCTTTGCATGAAATCTATCTGAGTGCATTTGAGAAAACAGTAAAATGTGCAAAACCGGCAACTGTCATGGCAAGTTATAACTATCTGAATGGAGTGCCGGCCTGTGAAAATTATGAATTGCTGACGGATATACTTAGAAAGCAATGGGGGTATGAGGGGCTGGTAATGAGTGATTGGGGTGCATGCGTAGATCTTCCGGCTTGTATTGCTGCCGGAATGGATGTAGAAATGCCGGACAGCTGCGGAAATCATTTTAATGAGTTACTGGAAGCGGCAAAAAAGAACTCGCGATTAGAACAGGCGCTTAGAACTTCTGTCTACAGAATTGAAAAGTTAGTTGCTGCTTATGGCAAGAACAGAATTGAAAAGAAAGAAGCTAAGTGTGTATCGGAGCAGACAAGAAATCATAATCATGAACTGGCAAGACGGATTGAGGAAGAAAGTGCAGTACTTCTAAAAAATGATGGCTTTTTCCCATTAAAGGATATAGGGGAAATTCTTCTGATCGGAGACCTTGCCGATAAACCGAGAATTCAGGGTGGAGGCAGCAGCCATATTCATACGGATCGTGTGGATAATTTTATAGAAGAATTTGAAAAACAACATATAAAAGTACATTTTGCCAGAGGTTATAGGAGCAATACCTTTCATAGAGACAGCAGGTTGGAAAAGGAAGCTTTGGAGAAATTGCAAAAAGCAAAGAAGCAGAACATGCCAGTCCTTTTTGTTGGTGGATTGACAGATATTGCTGAGGGCGAAGGTTATGACAGGGAGAGTTTTGAATTACCGGCGAACCAGACAGCTTTGCTGGAACAGATGCTTTGTATAGATGATAAAATCGGATTTATTTCTGTTAGCGGTTCTCCCTATAATATGGAACTTCCATCAAAATGTAAAGGGTTATTGCAGTTATATCTTGGTGGAGAAGCAGCAGCGGCAGCTTGTGTAAGGCTTGTTACAGGTGTTGTTAATCCATCAGGGAAACTTGCAGAATCGATTCCTTATTGTGAAAAAGATGTTCCTAGTTATGGATATTTTGGAAGACAGGGGGAGCAGAATCACCATTTGGATGATGTTGCGTATCGGGAGAGTATTTTTCCGGGATACAGATATTACGATACATTTGATGTTCCGGTGAGATATTGTTTCGGATATGGACTGAGTTATACGCAGTTTACCTATTCTGATTTACAGATTAGTAAAGCTACAAACGAAAGTTATCAAATTTCATTTTGTATTGAAAATACCGGAATGGTATCTGGAAGTGAAATATCGCAGCTTTACATAAAAAATCCACAAACCGACGATTTCCGGGCAAACCGGGAATTAAGAGGGTTTGAAAAAACAGACCTGAAGCCGAGTGAGAAGAAAAAGATAGTGATTGCTATTGATGAGAGGGCTTTTTCGGTGTATCAGAACGGAGAATTTCAGGTAATTGAAGGAGTATATGAAATACAGATAGGTTCATCGTTACAGGATATACGTTTATCGGAAACTGTTGAAGTGAACGGAACCAAACTGGTTTCTCCCCTATACAGGAATACGAAGGTGCCTCTTTCTGAAAAAGATTTTAATATGATTTATTCTTATCCGTACACCCATTTTTCAGATATGAAACCTGGGGAGTTTACAACAAAAAACTCATTAATACAGATGGCACCTTATTCCCGGCTTGCAAAAAAATGGATCCGGATAGGAAAAATTGCAGCAAGACTAATGTACTTTCCAAAATCCATGCAGGATCCGGAAGTAAGAATGATGACGGAAGGTATTCTGGAGGGAAATATTGATAGTGTATGTAATCAGAGTGGAGGTCTGATAAAAAACAGGACAATTAAAAAGATAGTGGATTCAGCAAATAAGGGGGCTTTAAAATGAATGAAAAATTAGATGCAAGAACAAAATGGACTTATTGTATCGGTGCAACAGGAAGAGATGCAGCATATGCACTGGTAAGCATGTACCTGATATTGTATGTACAGTATACAATGAACCTTACAAGTGCACAGTTTGCAGTAATCAGTGGTGCAATGATTCTTTGTATGGTATGGGATGCCATTAATGATCTCCTAATGGGAATCATAATAGAAAATACACATTTCAAGATGGGAAAATTTAAGCCATGGATACTGATTGGCTGTATCACAAATGCGATCGTTATTGTATGTTTGTTTACCATAAGACCAAGTGGATGGGGATTTGTGGCTTTTTACAGTCTGTTTTATTTATTATGGGGAATGACCTATACAATGAATGATATTGCATACTGGGGTGTTCTGCCGTCGCTAAGTTCTGATCCCGGAACCAGAGATTCTCTTGTAACTATTATGAGTATTTTCGTGTGTATCGGACAGTTTTCAGTTGCAGGAGTTGTACCGGTGGTAATTGCCGGCAATGCAGTAAACGCATACAGAATAGTTGCACTTATCGTTGCTTTGGCTTTGATCTGTTTTCAAATGCTGACCGCATTTGGAATAAAGGAGCGGCCGCGAAAGGAACAGAAAGACAAATTGTCTTTGAAGGATATGTTCCATATTTTTGCAAGAAATGACCAGTTGGTAGCATCAGGGCTGGCATCCATATTTTTTAATATTACAAATAATATTCTGATTGTTTTCGGGGTGAATTTCTTTTATACAGAGTACGGATATTCGGAAAGCGGAACACTGGTATTTTACTTTACGGTCATGTATGGACTTGGAATGCTGATCTCACAGGCAAGTTATGCAGGACTGGCAAAGAGATTTTCAAGAGAGAAGATTCTTAAAGTATGCTTTATTGTTCTTCTGATTGGGTATGCCTGCTTTATGGCGTTTGGTTATGTGCTGCCGAAGAATGTGATCCTTCTGAATGCAATCGGTTTTGTAATCTTCTTTTTTCAGGGACTTATGAATCTGGCAATCGTTGTTATGATCAATAATACGATCGAATATGATGAGGCAAGATTTCATGAAAGACATGATTCAGTCATATCTGCAGTGCGCTCATTCAGTGTAAAACTGGCGGGGGGAATTAATCAGGGGCTTTCAACATTAGTGCTTATTGTGAGCGGTGTTTATGCTAAGAGCCAGAGCATCAGCGCTTTGGAGATAGAGGTAAACAAGGGAAATCTTTCCAGTGAAGAGGTTTTAGCGGAAGCAAACAAGTATATTAGTGAAATAACAGCGCAGCAGGCTCTTATTTTCCGAATTGGAATGGTTCTCATACCGGTATTAGCATTGATAATTTCTTATGTGATTATCAAAAAGAAATATCATATTGATGAAGCGGAGTATGCCAGACTTATTAGGGAAAAATAAGTCGATATATGTGGGGACTTTTTTACAATATTAGAGTTGAATAAGGTAGGAATTCTGAGTAAATAAGAGCAAATTTTGGTGATTAAATTATATATTAAAAATTGTTGTAATTTTTAATATTATCGCACATAATATAACCACAGATATGATTCTGGTGTGTGTATGCACATTAAATATTGGGCTGGTCGCAAGACCCGGGTCCACCAAATGGCGGGTAAGACACCCGCCATTTTTATATGGAGAAATAGATGAAAGAATTGAGCATTTTTGTTGACGAATCAGGAGATTTTGGTGAATATAATCATCGAACTCCATATTATATAATTTCTATGGTATTACATGATCAGGATGTAGATATAACAAAAGGTGTGGAACCCTATCTAAGGTGGCAGAAAAGTATCATATTTCAACCCCTTCTATGACACGCTCCATGCAAAATCTGGAGAAATGTTTTGGGGTCAGGCTTTTTGAACGTCAGAAAAATAAAATGACGCTGAATGAAACAGGGCAGTTTGCCTTGGTCTATGCGTCCACCCTGCTCTGCTTTACCACAGACTATATTGTCAATCGGGAGTCAGTCTATGCAGACCGCCTCATCCTGTCAATCGCAGATGAGGATGCCAATATCTGTTTCTTTCTATATATGAAAACTAACTATAGGTAGACGTACCGTTCCGGTCGTCCTATAAGATCAGGAAATGCCGCAGGTCAGGCACACTTCCCTGACCCAGCGGTCGGCATCCAAGAGTAGTTCCTCATGCCGCAGGTCAAATGCGCGGATATCCGGATCGGCAAAATGTTCCAAATAGCGTTTTTCATACTTTTGCCCCATTTTCATGGCATAGAAAACATGGATGGTTGTTCCGGGTACGCGGATATGGTCGTCGACTTTGGTATAAAGATCCGTGTAGAACTGATTTTTGACCGATTCTTTGGATATAAAGGAGAAGTCTCTGTCGGTGCCGATTCCCATAAAAGCCATAAATTTTTTGGCATATTCTGCTTGCTCATCATTGGCAGCAAGCATTTTGTCCATGCGCTTTTTCATGAATTTGCCCGGATGTCCTGTCATGACAGGATAAATGAGAGGCAGCATAAGGGATGTCTCCAGATAGGCGAGCCACTTTGGCGCCTGGTCCATGTCGCTGGAGCCGATGATGGCATGATCGATATGGATCTT
Source organism: Roseburia lenta (assembly GCF_014287435.1). Lineage (GTDB taxonomy): Bacteria > Bacillota > Clostridia > Lachnospirales > Lachnospiraceae > Pararoseburia > Pararoseburia lenta. The sequence goes on along the minus strand of NZ_JACOPG010000002.1, from coordinate 654,512 downwards.
TTGCCTGTCTACCAGCAGGGATACAAAGGATCCGCCCAGTGAGCAGCCGTATGCGGCAAAGAGTTTGCCATCCAGATTTTCTTCTATATAATCTTCGATCTTAGCGACTTCATCCAATTCTGAGATGAAAGTTGTCTTTTCCGTCTCGTCAAATCCGCTATAACTGACAACCAGCGTGTAAAAATGTTCTTCCAAGGGTTTTATGACATGACCGAAATTATTTTTCCAGTAACAGCAGGTTCCCGGAAACAACATGATGGTCGGTTTTTCCTTATCTCCAAATGTATATACTTTCATATGATAAATCTCCCTTTGCGTGTTAGTTTATACTAACCTAATAGTAGCACCGTGGGATTTTTCTGTCAAATAAGGCAGGAAAATGCAGGAAACTCTAAGAAATATCACAGAAATTAAACATTGTCATCTTTAAATAATTAGGAAACGATGTTACACTATAAATGATTTTCTTTTTTACAAATGAAAGAATTTTTTAGTTTGGAGCGCCTTTATGAAACAAGACACAGAACAGTTGAGACAACTTGCCTATGACTATTTAAAAGATGGTCGTCTGGAGTATGAGAGGGGGAATACCGATGACAGTATTACCCTGACCGAAAAGGCAAAAAATACATTTGAAACAATTGGTGACAAGGAAGGATGTGCTTCCAGTCTGAATATGTTGGCGGTTCTTTTGGGAGCAACCGGCAACGGTAGTATGGCGATCGACCAGCTTTTTCAATGTATTGAGATCGCGCAAAAATATGGCTATCCGATCTATGAGATGATGGGCTATGTCAATATCGGTTGCGAATATCAGGTCATTGGCGCGCATGAAAAGGCTTTGGTCTATTTTAATCTGGCAGAGGAAGTCATCCGCAAGTATCATTTAGATCAGGATCCGAACCAAAAGGAGCGCGTGCTGGGTGCATACATCAATATGCAGGACTCTTATATGTCCTTAAAGCAATATGACATGGTGGAAAAGTTTCTCATTCTGGAGCGTCCATTGATTGAATATATGCCAGATGAGGAGTGGATCCGTTTTGATTATGATGTGATGGAAAGTCGGGTAAATTGGGTTCTTGGCAAGAAAGACCTGGTCTATGAGAAACTGGATTATCTGATAAAATGTGCCACAGAATATACTGCGATTGGCAATTATGTACAAAACTTTACGGAATTATGCCAATTATTGATAGATATGCAGGAATACGATAAATGGAAGCAGGTCATTGAGATCATGGAGAGATATTCGACGAAGGCAAACGTGCTTGACCTCAAGTTGTTTGTCAACGAGATGTGGCGTAAGTGGTATCAGACCATGGATGATATGCCTTCCTATACGAAAAAATGCATGGAATTGACAGATCTTTACAATGAGAAGATTGAAAAGGACAGATATGACAAAGAGGCAGCCTATGATGTCAGGGTTGCTTTGGAAAATAATGAGAGGGAGCGGAAACAGGCAAAAAAGAAGTCTGATACCGACCAGTTGACAGGTGTATTCAACCGTTACAAGTTGGGCGAAGATCTTGCCGGTTTCTGCAAAAAGGATTTACAGCGCCTCTGTGTAGGTATTCTGGATATTGACTGCTTCAAGGAAAAGAATGATACTTACGGACATCTGAGCGGAGACGACTGCTTAAAAGATATCGCCAGTATTATTCAGGACGTTGTCAGCAAGCACTCTGGCAAGGTTTACCGTTATGGCGGGGATGAGTTCTTAGTCGTCATCTTAAACCATGAAAATGAGGCGATCAAGGAGATCGCAGACCAGATCCGGCAGAAATTGATGGAAAAAGCCATTCCGAATGAAAACTCGCTCGCAGGCGTCCATGTGACCTTGTCGCAGGGTTACAAGAATGGTAAGTTGTCAGAAAACAAGGATTTCCGAACATTTTTTGACGAGGCAGACAAGATCCTTTATCGCGTAAAGCGGGGCGGCAGGGACAACTATATCGTAGAAGAATAGAAAAGTTAAAGGAGGGTTTTATAAATGGAACAAAGAGACAATATGCACAATGGAAAGTTATATGATCCGAACGATGACAGCGTTATGGAAGAACAGATGGTATGCCTGGATCGTTTGTATGATTTCAACCAGACCAGACCGTCGGAAATGGATAAGCGCAATGCTATCATGAAGGAAATGATGGGAGATGTGGGAAAAGATTGTTACATAGAACCGCCTTTTCATGCAAATTGGGGCGGCAAACATGTACATTTTGGAGACGGAGTTTACGCAAATTTCGGCTTGACCTGTGTAGATGATACCCATATCTATGTAGGCAGCCATACTCTCTTTGGACCAAATGTCGTTTTGGCGACTGCAGGACATCCTATGCTGCCGGAATTGCGCAAACATGGCATCCAGTACAATATGCCGATTCATATCGGGGAGAATTGCTGGCTGGGAGCCGGTGTTATCGTTGTGCCGGGTGTTACGATCGGGGACAATGTCGTGATCGGTGCCAGTAGTGTCGTAACCAAGGATATTCCGTCCAATTCGGTAGCAATGGGTACGCCATGCCGTGTCGTTCGACAGATCAACGACCATGATAAAGAGTACTATTTTAAAGATAAGAAGATTGATTGGTCAGAAATGCAGCAGTTTTTAGATTAGTCATCCGTTTTTCTATTGGAAAGTTTGGCAAGACAGGGTATAATGTCTTTAAATGTACAAATATGTCTTAATAGAGGAAAACGGGGGACATTCATGAAAAAAGAAAAAATTACCATTGCTTTTGCCAGTGTGATCGAGGCATTATTTCTCTTGTTGGAAATTTACTTTATGATACACGCCAAAGGCAATTTTCCGGTTTTACTGATTGTTGCCATTTGTATGGTGGCGGTTCTCTTCTTTCTTGTTTTATCGATCATCGAACTGAGCCAGAAAAATAAAGAAAAAGAGAGACTGGATTACGAGGACATCTATAAGGCGCAAAAGGCATCTTATCTTGCACAGAGAAAATACTTTGATGAGTTGAACGAACGCCTGAACCAGTTAGAGGAAAATACGAATTTTCCGGCGGAAGATATTATCACAGCACAAAAGGCAGTTGCAAAGGTAACGATTTCCAGAAGTAAGGAAAATGCAGACGCGCTTATGAATGCCAATGATGAACTGATTCAGCGCGTGTTTGGATTTGAGGAAAAACTGGCAGACAATAATGATGCCCTTCTTCGCCAGCAGGAGACACTCTTGCAGCAGACGAGAGAAGAACTTGTGGCTAATAATCAGGGAATGCAGGATCAGTTTGCTGCCCTGCATCAGGCATTGGAGCAGATGAAGCAGGAGATTTCCGATCTGGAACTCCGTCAGGCAGCACAGCCGGCGGCAAGTCCGGTAGCAGAAAGCCCGGCAGCGGAAGCACAAGCACCGATTCCGGAGGAGCCGGTAGAGGATGATGCTTTTGCAGCAGCCGAGGAAACTCTTGCACAAGAGACTGTGGAAGAACCTGTAATAGAAGAATCCGTAGCCGAACCGATCATAGAAGAAGCGGTTGAAATGCCGGAGGAAGCAGAAGAAGTGACAGCCGCACCGGAGGCAGAGCCTGTTGACAATGGCGGAGAGATCTCGCAGGCAGAGATCGATGCCATGCTTGCAAGCCTTGCATCGGATACAGAGGAAATGCGTCAGGATGAGACCGTGATCGAGGAGGATGCTCCGATGGTCGATGAGGGACCGGTCGCAGCCGAGGAGGCTGAGGCGATCGAAGAAGAGGCAGGGGAGACAGAAGAAGTACCTGTCATGGAGGACATGCCATCTGTAGATGATCTGCCAAGTCTGGACGAGTTGGATGATCTGGATCTGCCGGATCTTGAGGAATATACAGAAAGTGCAGACGATCTGCCAGATCTGGATGCTATAGCAGAGCCGGAACCAATGCCGGAGCCTGCCGCTGAAGAAAAGCCACCAATGCCGGATTTGTCAGATCCGAATAAGGTCTTGTCACCGGATGAGATCGCAGCCTTATTTGCAAATATGTAAAAAATCAGGGGTCGTGATGCGAAATCACGGCTCCTTTTTGAATGGCATATAAATATATTTTTATCAAATTTGAGAAATCAAAATTTATTTAGAAAAAAATGAAAAAAGTACTTGCTTTTTTCATCGAGTCGTAGTAATATATTTTTTGTCGTCAGGAACGACAGACAAGTATATGCGCGATTAGCTCAGCTGGCAGAGCACCTGACTCTTAATCAGGGTGTCCAGGGTTCGAACCCCTGATCGCGCATTTGAAGAGTGTCGGACTTAGAAATGTCTAGGTTTGGCGCTTTTTTATTTTCCAAAAATCTCCCTGTCGGTCGGCAGAGGATCTCCAGACCAGTGCGATAAAAAAGTGAACTAAATTCGTTAATAAACGTATAGTGGAAAAAAACCGGCAATGCTATACTAAATGCAGAATAAGGATCATAGGTCTTATAACAGAGCCTTGTATAATTTTAAATAATTTGAGGAGGTACTTATGGGAAACATAGGGGAATTGATTGCCGGTGGAAAGGCAATCCTCGGAATTGAATTTGGTTCGACGAGAATTAAGGCAGTGCTAATCGATGAGGCGCACAAGCCGATCGCAAGTGGGGACCATATCTGGGAGAACCGTCTGGAAAATGGTTTCTGGACCTACCATGATGATGAGATCTGGGCAGGTTTGCAGGATGCCTATGCCAATCTGAAAAAAGATGTGGCAGACAAATATGATGTGAAATTGACAAAAGTTGCTGCACTTGGTTTTTCTGCCATGATGCATGGATATCTGGCATTTGATAAAGACGGAAATCTGCTGGTGCCATTTCGGACATGGAGAAATTCTACGACCGGTCCGGCTGCCGCAGAATTGAGTCAACTGTTTTCATACAATATCCCGGAGCGCTGGAGTATCTCGCATTTGTATCAGGCGATCTTAAACGGCGAAGACCATGTAAAAGACCTTGCTTTCTTTACGACGCTGGCTGGCTATATCCACTGGCGCATGACAGGGGAGAAGGTGCTGGGTGTCGGTGATGCATCCGGTATGTTCCCGATTGATCCTAAGACAAAGCAGTACGATGCCGTCATGATGGATAAGTTTGAAGATCTGATCGCAGACCGCCACTTTGCATGGCATCTGGCAGATATTTTACCGGAGATTCGTCTTGCCGGAGAAAGTGCAGGAAGTCTTACTGCAGAAGGTGCAAAACTCTTGGATCCAAGCGGTGAATTAGAGGCAGGCATTCCGATCGCTCCACCGGAAGGAGATGCCGGAACGGGCATGGCTGCGACCAATAGCGTCAAACAGCGTACAGGTAATGTTTCCGCCGGAACATCCGTATTTGCCATGGTGGTTCTGGATAAGGAACTTACCAAATACTACCCACAGATTGACATGGTAACGACACCGGACGGAAGTCTGGTTGCCATGGTACATGCCAACAACTGCACAAGTGACCTGAATGCATGGGTTGGATTATGTGGCGAAGTCTTAGATACTTTTGGTGTAAAGGTGTCCGGGGATGAATTATATGGTACGCTTTATCGCAAGTCCTTGGAGGCAGACCCGGATTGCGGCGGATTGCTTTCCTATGGATTTTTGTCCGGCGAAAATATCATGAACTGCGTAGAGGGACGTCCGATGTTCGTACGGACTCCGGAGAGCAGGTTTACACTGGCAAACTTCATGCGGTCTCATCTGTATGCAAGTTTCGGTGCTTTGAAAGTCGGCATGGATCTGCTTTTACAGGAAGAAAAGGTTGAGATCGACGCTATCTATGGACATGGCGGTATCTTTAAGACCAAGGGCGTAGCCCAGAATTATCTGGCAGCAGCACTGGATACACCGGTTTCTGTTATGGAGACGGCAGGCGAAGGCGGTCCTTGGGGCATGGCACTTCTGGCAGCCTATCTGGTCAATAAGGAAGCAGGGGAGACACTTGCCGATTATCTGGCAGATCGTGTCTTTGCAGATGCGGTTGGCTCATCCGTTGACCCGGATCCAAAGGACGTAGAGGGCTTTGATGCATATGCCAAGATCTTTAAGGATGCGATCGCAGTAGAGCAGACAGCGGTAGAGAAACTGTAATTTTTGACAAAATGAGGTGAGGATCTTATGTTAGAGCAATTAAAAAGAGAAGTTTATGAGGCAAATATGCTTTTGCCAAAATATCAGTTGGTGACATTTACCTGGGGCAATGTCAGTGGTATCGACAGGGAGGCAGGACTTTTTGTAATCAAGCCGAGCGGTGTAGATTATGACAAACTGACACCGGAAGATATGGTCGTTGTGGATTTGCAGGGCAATAAGGTTGAGGGCAAGTACAACCCTTCTTCCGATACGGCGACCCACATGGTACTTTACAACCGTTTCCCGGATATTGGCGGTATCGTGCATACCCACTCTACCTGGGCGACATCTTGGGCGCAGGCAGGAAGAAATATTCCTTGCTACGGTACGACCCATGCAGACTATATTTACAAAGACGTTCCATGTGTCCGCAACTTGACTAAGGAGGAGATCGATGAGGCTTACGAACTCAACACAGGAATCCTGATCGCTGATGAGTTTGAGAGACAGGGCATCGACTATATCGCAACGCCTGCGGTTCTTTGCAAGAACCACGGACCATTTACATGGGGCAAAGATGCACATGAGGCAGTACACAATGCAGTCGTTTTGGAAGAAGTTGCAAAAATGGCGGCAAATTGTGAGATGATCAATCCAAAGGTTGCTCCGGCACCGGTAGAATTGCAGGATAAGCACTACTATCGCAAACATGGAGCAAACGCCTACTACGGACAAAAATAGTCTTGCACACTAGATCAGGTGTTTTAAGTCTTTGCTGAGACAGCGAAAGGATTTTCGCAGGCATTTACAGATCTTAAGGCAGTGAAAAGACCGATAGAAGTAAGGAATATAAAAACAGCATTTCATATAAGAGAAAGTCTCCGGGCTTTCTCTTATTTTATGCATAAATTATGCTTGTGTGCTTTGGCAGGAAATTTCAAAAAAAGATCCTTCCCATGCTTTTCTTAATTTTTGCAGCGTGCTATAATGTTATTTGTACCAAGATTGGTAACACAGGCAGGATTAGTCTATCGGTAGGGCGCCAGCTTCCCAAGCTGGATAGGCGGGTTCGACTCCCGTATCCTGCTTTTCGTATTTTATGAGGGGATCTTATAGTTGATGGGGTGCTGATAGAAACAGCACTTTTTTCTTTATCATTTTATAATACAGGAGGTTTTTCATGGAAAAGTTTAGATGGTGTTTTATCGGAACGGGGAAATTGGGACATCAGGTGGCAGGGCAGTTGCTTGCCAGTGGCAGACATGAGATCGTCTCCTGCTATACCAGAAATATGGATAATGCCAAGGCTTTTGCGGAGGAGTTCCATTGCAAGGCATATGGGAGCGCCGAGGAAGCCATTTTAGCAGATGGTGTGGAGGGCGTCTATGTCGTGACACCCCACAATGCGCATTTCCGTTATGTCAAAGAGGCTCTGGAACTGGGCAAGCCGGTATTGTGTGAAAAGGCGTTTACGGTCACAGCGGAGGAGACCGACAGTCTGATCGCGCTTGCAAGGGAAAAGAAAGTCTATCTGGCAGAAGCCATGTGGACCTGGTTCTCTCCGGCTGCCAATCAGGTCAAATTATGGTTGATGGAGGACAAACTGGGAAAGGTGACGGATGCCAACTTCACTTATCATATGAAGTCTGTCAAATATGCACCACGTGTGTCGGATCCAAAGCGTGCCGGCGGTGCCCTTTTGGACATCACGATCTATCCGATCACCTATGCTTATCGTTTGTGGGGCTATCCGGTAAAAATCGAGAGCAGCGGTACGATCGAGAATGGTATCGATTATGGCGAGGATGTGATGCTGACCTTTGAAAATGGACTGACTGCCAGGATCTCCGCGTCTATCGTGGATATGAAGGGGCTGGAAAAGATGACCATCAGCGGAGAAAAGGGTAAGATTCAAGCGTCTTTTTATCATGCGACCAATCAAGTTACTTATAAAAAGAACATCTTTCATAAAGAAGTGTTTAAGGGTCCGGGACCGCGCATCAATTCTTATCTGGATGAATTTGACGCCGTGGCAGAGGATATCCGGGCAGGCAGGCTGGAAAGTAAGATGGTGCCGCTGCAGGCGACATCCGATGTAATGCACATTTTAGACCGGATCCGTAAGCAGATCGGACTGGAATATACAGAATTAGAGTAGGAAATCATGACAGAAGGTAAAATTATTAAATCCATTATCATATATGCGATCCCCTTGATATTGGGAAATTTCATGCAGCAGTTGTATAGCACGGTCGATTCTTTCGTGGTTGGTAATTATGTAGGAGCGACAGCACTTGCGGCGGTCGGCGCCAGCGGGCAGTTGACCTATTTTCTGATCGCCTTTTGTCTGGGGGCATCCGCCGGAGGCGGTATTTTGATCTCCCAGTTCTATGGTGCCAAAAGTTACGATGAACTCCACCATGTGATCCACAATATGTTGGGGATTGCCGTGGTACTGGGACTGGTATCGACAGTGGTTGGCGTTGCCTTTTGTCCGCAGTTATTGCGTGCCATGGGAACACCGGAAGATATGATGCCGGAGGCGGTTCTGTATCTGCGCATTTATTTTGGCGGCATGATCTTCATGACCTTTTATAATATGTTGGCAGCCATCCTAAATGCTGTCGGAAATTCCACAAAATCGCTTCAGTATCTTGTGGTTTCATCCCTTGTCAATATTGCTCTGGATTTTCTGCTGATTTGCGGATTTGGCATGGGCGTGGAAGGGGCTGCGATCGCGACGGTCATCAGTCAGGGCGTCAGCAGTATTCTGGCATTCCGCTATCTGGCAAAAGTGGATGCGCCTTATCGCGTAGTATTCCGTGACATCAGCCTGGATAAATATTGGGCGATGCGCGTTGTCCGTATCGGACTTCCGGCTGCCATCCAGAATGCAGTCATCAGTTTTTCCAACATTTTGATCCAGACAGGTGTCAATGCTTACGGAACCAATGTTGTTGCAGGATTTTCCGCCTATATGAAGGTAGACGGCTTCAATATCCTGCCGATCCTCAGTTTTTCCATGGCTGCGACGACTTTTGTCGGACAAAATATCGGTGCAGGCAAGCGCAAGCGGGCTTTCCAGGGTGCAGCCATGATCTTTGTCATCAATTTATGCTATACACTGATGATGACAGCCATTATGTTAGGCTTTGATACCCAGATTATTTCCGCCTTTTCCAAGGAGCCGGAAGTCATTACATCCGGTGTTATGTGCATCTGGGCACTTGCCCCATTTTACAGTGTTTTGGGCGTGATTCACTCCTTAGCAGGGGCTTTGCGTGGAACCGGAGATACCATGGGACCGATGGCGATCATCCTGATCTCGCTCTGTCTTTTCCGTGTGATCTGGATCTGGACCATGACATCGCGTATCGACGGTGTGATGGGCGTGTATCTGACCTATCCGACATCCTTTGTGCTGGGTGCCGTGCTCATGGTTATTTATGTGCTCTTTAAGTATCATCGCAGCAAGCAGAAAAAGGAGAAGTTATGGTAAAAATCGATCTCATCACCGGATTTCTGGGATCCGGGAAAACAACCTTTATCAAAGAATATGCCAGATACCTTATGCGTCAGGGCTTAAATATCGGTATTCTGGAAAATGACTATGGTGCCATCAATGTCGATATGATGCTTTTGCAGGATCTGGAAGGGGAAAAGTGTGAGTTGGAAATAATCGCCGGAGGATGTGACGCAGACTGTCACCGCAGGCGCTTTCGCACCAAACTGATCGCCATGGGTATGTGCGGTTATGACCGGGTGATCGTAGAGCCGTCCGGGATCTATGATGTGGATGAATTTTTTGATGCCCTGCGTGAGGATCCTTTAGACCAGTGGTATGAGATCGGCAATGTGATCACGATCGTGGATGCAAAACTGGAAAAAGACCTGTCGGAGACAGCCGATTACCTCTTGGCAAGTGAAGCGGCAAATGCAGGCTGTATCCTGCTTTCCCATGCAGATGAGGCGGATCCGGTACAGATGGATGAGACCATTGCACATCTGAATGCAGCCATGGAGGGCATTCAGTGCAAACGCAGATTTTCAGAGGAAGTTATCCGAAAGAGCGTTTTGCAATTTGTGGATAAAGATTTTGAGAAGATCGCTAATTGTGGATATCGTATCGAGAGTTATGAGAAACGCTTTGTGGATGACAGCGGCGAGTTTTCCTCTTTATATTATATGAATAAAGCCTTTGATCGTGATCGGCTGGAAGTTCTGGTAAAGCAGGTATTTGCAGATGTATCCTGCGGCAAGGTATTCCGTATCAAAGGCTTCTTTTTGGATCAGAATGAGAAGTGGGTCGAACTCAACGCGACAAAAGACCAGATCCGTTTTGCACCGATCGGGGCAGGACAGGATGTCGTGATCGTGATCGGGCAGGATCTGGTCGAGGAAAAAATTGATAAATATTTATCTTAGGCGTCTATGCGGCTGGCGATCAGTTTGCAGATCGGGTTGCCCTTGGAGGAGAACTTTTCCTCGTACTCAGTCATGATGTTACCGGGGTTCATGGACGCATCCTGATGCAGATCATAGGTCTTTGCATCGATCTGCCAGATGCTGGAATTTTCGATCTCTTCTACAGAAAAGTCGAAAAGGTCGCGGTTGTCGGTCTTAAACTCGATGTGACCGCCCTTTTTCAGGATCTTGTCATAGCGGTCTAAAAAGGCAGAAGATGTCAGGCGGCGCTTGGCATGCCGGTCCTTTGGCCAGGGATCACTGAAATTCAGATAGATTCGGTCAACTTCTCCCGGAGCAAAGATCTCCGCAATGTCCTCTGCGTTAAAGCAGAGAAAGCGTAAGGAGTCGATCGGGCTTTCCTCGGCTTCCATCTTTTGCACCGCGCGTAAAAGGACGCTGGTGTATTTCTCAATGCCAAGATAGTTGATGTCGGGGTGTGCCTTTGCCATGCCCATGATAAACTGACCTTTTCCCATACCGATCTCGATATGGAGTGGCTGTTTCTGCGGAAAAATAGATTGCCAGTTTCCTGCAAGGGAAGCGGCATCCTGCACACAATAAGGGCTGCTGGCGATCACTTCGTCTGCGCCCGGAATATTTCTTAATCTCATATAGGATCTCCATCTCAAATTATTTTAAAATTTAGCAAAACGATTATATCATAAAATAGGACTTTCGTGGTAGAAATCTGTTGCAGATGAAAAACGATGCGATTATACTATTACTGTATGTGCAAAAAGAAGCACAGATATGGGCAGTATAAAAGAAAAGAGATAGAAAAGAGAAGCAAATGAATAGAATAAAGAAGTGGATAGCATTATGTCTTGCGGGAGCGATCACGGCAGTATCGTCGCTTGGCAGTGCCATAAATACACAGGCAGCGGAGTATTGGCCGGACAATGTCAGCGTGACATCGGGAGCTGCAATCGTCGTAGAGATGGAGACAGGAACTGTCCTCTATGAAAAGAATGCGGATACCTCCCATTATCCGGCGAGTATCACCAAGGTCATGACCGCACTTTTGGCACTGGAAAATTGTGATCTGGACGAGATAGTCACTTTTTCAGAGGAAGCAGTCTATGGCAATGAGGGAGATACCTCTCATATTGCCAGAGAAGTCGGGGAAGAAATGACGCTGGAGAACTGTCTTTACGGTATGATGTTAGAGTCTGCCAACGAATGTGCTTGGGCGATCGGCGAGCATGTGGGCGGCGGCAGTATGGACAAGTTCGTGGAAATGATGAATGCCAAGGCAAAGGAATTGGGTTGTACCGGTACACATTTTGCCAATCCGAACGGACTTCCCAACCCGGATCATTATGTGACGGCGAGAGACATGGCTTTGATCGCGCGTGCGGCTTACCAGTATCCGGAATTTCGCAAGATCAGTTCTACCAGGGCATACACGATCCCGGCAGACAACAAAAAAGAGGCATATAATTGTAACAATACCCATGGTATGATCAGTAATCACAGGGGAAGCAGTAACCTGTATGAATATGCGCTAGGCGGTAAGACCGGTTATACGGATGAAGCGGGAAATACCCTCGTTACCTATGCACAGAAAAATGGTATGACCCTCCTTTGTGTGATCTTAGACAGCAATAATCCGGCGCATTATAATGATACGGAAAATCTGTTTGAATACTGTTTTCAGAACTTTTCCTTATATTCGGTAGCGGACAATGTCAACCTTTCGGATATGAGCGATCAGGCGGCACTGGAATCACTCAGTGATAAGATCGATCTGATCCGTGTTGATGAGGACGGCGTGGTCGTTCTTCCAAATACAGCATCTTTTACCGATGCGCAGGCGACGGTCACACCGACAGATAAAAATGCTGATAAGGGAGCCGTTGCAAAGATCTCCTATACCTATGCCGGAAAGCAGGTGGGAGGAGCCAATGTTATTTATGAGAAGAACACAAAGGCAACCTATCCTTTCCACAATATTTCCGCAGATGAAGGCGGATCCAAAGTAAAGTATTTCCGCATTGATTTTAAGACCATTCTTCTGGTGATCGGCATTATCCTGATCTTTTTATTGGCAGTTTATGTATGGAATGTCATGTCAGGACAGATCCTTTTGAGCCATCACAGAAAGAACGAAGACCGAAAGAAGAGAAGCCGTTATCGTCAGATCAGCCGTAATAAGAGGCGCAAACGAAAAGCGGCAGCAAGCCGTGCAGCGTCAAGCAGAGGCACGGCTACAAGGCGACAGCCTAACCGGACTTCCGGCAAGCCTATCCATAGAAATACAAAACGGTCAAAAAGGACAAGATAATCTGAATTAGACTATAATATATGGTTAAGATATAAAAAACGACAATATACAATTTGTATATTGTCGTTTTGCTATTTGCAGACATTTGTATCTGCACCATATAATGTCGGATATTTAGCGTATATGATATTTATTGTCAGACAATATCAGGAATGTTGCATGAGGCTTTCCAAGAGGATACGGAGTTGGGATGCATTTTTCGTATAGAATAAAAGCCCGTCTGTTGTATCTAAGATCGTGATATATTTGCCGTGACAGGTCTTGGATTCCCGGATCAACTGTAAGAGGTAGGACTTGTAGTTAGGATCTGTTGCTAGAAAGAGTGTCTCATAGTCCTCCAGGGAAGTCACATGTGCCTTGCTTTTTTGCAGCATGAAGGAAAGTTCCTGATCCTGATCCAACTGTTCGGCAGTCTTATTGATGATGAAGTAGCCGTTTGGATCCTTTGGCATATCAAGGGACTTGATGGCACGCTGTACCTGCTTGGTTAGACTGTCGCTGGCTGGGTAGAGTGATTCAAAGTATTTCATGAAATCGGTGGCAGTCTTAAAATGTTCGTTCTTTCCTTTTTCCAGCATCTCGGTCATAAGGATGCGGCGGATGATATCCTCACATTCTTTACGGGATGGGTTCTTGCGAAGTCTTCTTTCCATTTCCGGCATAATGTATCTCCTTACTGTCTTTTATATTATCAAAAGACAAAAATGTTTGTCTTTCATCAATATACGACAAAAATCATGGAAATGCAAGACAAAAAAGAGGAAGAAAGGACAGGTATATAGAATTGACATCAAATATACATATTCTTATAATAAAGGCAAGGAATGTATGAAACTACCTAATGTAAGATCAAGGAGTGGGGAAAATGGAATTAACAAATCTGAGCCGCGAAGAAAAGAAAGCCTATGATCTGGAGCAGATCGATGCCCTGGTGCAAAAAAATCAAGGCATGGCAAAGACAGCGGATATTCTCGCCATGGGGATTGACTACCGACGCATTTTGCAATTTCTGAAGGAAGGTTATCTCAAGCGGGTCAAAAGCGGTTATTATACGACCAAGTATTTTGACGGATCGGAAGAAAGTATGGTGGCGCGCATGTTCTCGGATGGAGTGCTTACCATGGAATCCGCTCTTTTTTATCACGGTTATCTGGAACAGCGTCCTTATGCATGGCACATTGCTGTCAGCAAGAATGTTTCCAAGTCCCGCTTTAAGATGGATTACCCGAATCTGCAGCCATATTACACGGAACCAAAGGTGCTGGGTATGGGCGTGACGACCATAAAACTGGCAGGCGAGCCCATGCAGATCTATACCAAAGACCGTCTGGTCTGCGACTGCCTCAAGTATCAGGATAAAATGGATCGAAACGATTTCAAGAAAGCCATCCTTACCTATATCGGTGATGAGGATAAGGACGTTGCGGCGCTGATGGAGTATGCCAAGGAGCGCAAGGTCTTAAAGAAAGTGCAAAACATGATTGGAATCTGGTTGTAGGAGCATAGCATGATAAACGAAGCATGGATCAAGACAAAGAGTCAGGAACTGGATATTCCTTTTTCCCATATTTTAAGTGCCTATGTCCTGGAGACAACGGTGCGCATCTTTGCAGAATTGGCGGATGCCAAAGACTTCTGGCTGGAGGGCAGTGACAGGCTGGGGCTGGATGTTTATAAGAAATCGGTCTCAGAGAAGGTCCGCTACTATTATACCGGTGGCAAAGCCTTCAAGGAGATCAAAGAGCGGATTCGACAAGATTTATTGCAGGCATATGAAAAAGAAGGATTTGGCGTAGAACTGGTTTCCGAGGAAAAAGAAGGTCAGGGATTTCGGATGAACTTTTCCATGGAAGTCTGCGGCATGTATGTGCCTTTTCGCGTCAGCCTTCTGCCTTTTGGCGGAGAGCATATTTTTCCAAAGGAAGAAAATCTGCGGCTTTTTTTGGAGAATAACAAGACGATCGGTATATACGCATACCCGGTAGAGCAGATCGCGGCGGAGCATCTGCTGCCCATTGTAAAGCAGTTGGAATTGTTGCAGGACATGGAGCACTACCAAAAACTATACGAGATCCTGAGCAAATACCCTTTGGAGGGACGCAAGGTACAGGAAAGTTTAGGGGCCTTGTGCCGCAAAGACCATGTAAAATGCAGTGCCTTGGTATGGGAAAGTCTGAGCGGATACGGTACATACACTTATATGGAAAAGAAATGGAAAAGCCTTTTGCGTAAGGAGAAGAAAAAAGAGCCAGCCTGGCAGGAAGTGCACGGGCTGATCTGTAGGTTCTTAGAGCCTATCTGGGAAAAACTGATGGAAGATCAGATCTTTTTTGGCGATTGGATGCCGCAACTGGGCAGATTTTTGGACTAATGGCGGATGCTGCTGATGTCCTGTAACTGGTGGAAAAGGGCATAGTAATAGGAATCGCGGTCGCTCAGACGATAAAATTGGTCTTCAAAAGGCATGGTCGAGCAGAGCGCAACATCCGAAACCGGCACATAGTTGATATAGCACTTGGCTTGGATCTGGCTGTTGGTGCGGTTGTTCAAAAGGATGGACTTGCCAAAGGCAGGAATACACGCCTTGGAATACACGCAGGCGATGGTGTCGACATAGTGATCGCGCAGAGCCAGCGAACAGGCATCGTAGTTTTCGGATGCCGCAAGCAGGTGCTTGCAGAGTGACGGCTGGATAAAAGGGGTATCAATGGTTACAAAAAAAGCACGGTTTTCAACGATCATGGTAAGGCTGCTCAAGATCGCCCCTATGGGACCGGCATTGAGATAGATGTCAGGTATCTCCGTGACATCCAGATCCAGATGTCCGTAGTCACCACGCTGGTTGACAGACAGGTAGATGCGGTCAAAGTGGGGCGCAAACTTGTGCACCATATATTCTAATAAGCATTCATCACCGAATGGCAGCAGTGCCTTGTCGGTTCCCATGCGGGAACTGTCACCACCACATAAAATGACCAAAGCCTGACTCATTGTAACCTCCAACAAACACGCGAAAAGCCATCCGCGTTTTTTCATGTAGATACTATTATAAGATGATAGAGGGAAAAAGAAAAGAAAAATGTTAGATCATAAATTAAGAGAACTGGCAGATTCGGACTTTTATCCGTTTCATATGCCGGGACATAAGAGACAGCAGACCGGGCTGGAAGACCCATATGCCATTGATATTACGGAGATCCCAGGATTTGACAATCTGCATGATCCACAGGGGCTTATCTTAGAAGCCATGGAACGTATGGCAGGGCTTTATCATGCAAAAAAGTCCTATCTTCTGGTCGGAGGATCGACTTGTGGCAACCTGACAGCAGTCTTTTCCGCTCTGCCGCAAAAGGGATGCATCCTCATGGGACGGGGCAGCCACAAAAGTATTTATCATGCTGCTTGGCTGCGGCAGTGCCGGATCGTCTATACCTATCCCAAGGTAGGGCAGATCGGCATGATCGAGGGAACGTCGATCGCAGAATATGAGCAGGCTTTGCAAGTCAACCCGGATATCGGAGCCATCGTGGTGACATCGCCGACCTATGAAGGGATGATCGAACCTCTGGATGAGATCGTGGCACTGGCACATGCAAGGGGGATCCCGGTCATTGTGGATGCGGCACACGGCGCGCATCTGGGCTTTGATCCCTATTTCCCAAAGTCTCCGCTGGAAAGCGGGGCAGACCTTGTCATCATGAGCCTGCACAAGACCCTGCCTGCGCTGACCCAGACGGCGGTGCTTCACGTCAATGAAAATTCACTTGTTTCGGAAAGGCAGATCGAGACCTATCTGGATGTATTTGAGACCAGTTCGCCGTCTTACGTCCTGATGGCTTCCATATGTCAGTGCATCCGCTTTCTGGAAGAAGAAAAAGCGGCATTTGGGGTATATGCCTCTCGTTTGCAGGACTTTTATAAAAAGTGTAAAAGTCTGGAAAAGATCCGTGTCTCTTCTTTCCCGGGGCAGGATCCGGGCAAGATCGTGATCGACGTATCAAAGACCTGGCTTTCCGGGCATGCGCTGGAAGAGATCCTCTTGCAAAAATATCATCTGGTTCTGGAAATGTCTTCTTTTTCCTATGGACTTGCCATGACAAGTGTCATGGATAGTGAAGAGGGATTTGTCCGTCTTTTTGAGGCACTAAAAGAGATCGATCGGGAAGCCAGTGCAAGAGATACAGACGATCCTTGCTGGACGGGGCAGGTCTTATACGGGCGCGGGCAAAAGGTCATGGAATATCATGAGGCAATGGAAAAAGCGAAAGAACGCTGTGCTCTTGATCAGGCAGAGGGCAGGATCGCAGCGTCATCGGTCGCCATCTATCCGCCGGGTGTACCTTTGATCGTACCGGGTGAGCGGATCGATCAGGAGCGGATCGACCTCTTAAATCTAGCCCAAAAGCAAGGGCTGACCATCACCGGGCTTGTGGATCATGGGCTTTTCGTTGTCATTTGAGGTGGACTATATTATACTAGATGGTAAGCGCATTCTATAGACAGGCAGAGTAAGGAACATGGGAAAGATTTTTTGTATCATAGGAAAAAGTTCAACAGGAAAAGATACCTTATATCAGCGCATTTTGGGACGGCATGATCTTGCCCTGCGCCAGATCGTGTCTTATACGACCAGACCCATCCGCGCAGGTGAAGTGGATGGGATCGAATACCATTTTTGCACACATGAGGAAAAAGACAGGCTGCTGGCATCCGGCAAGGTCGTGGAGATCCGCAGTTATAATACCTGTCACGGCATCTGGGACTATTTTACCGTTGACGATGGCAACATTGATCTGAGCAGATATGACTATCTGGTGATCGGAACGATCGAGTCCTTTGTCAAGTTGCGGGATTACTTTAGTCAGGATGCGGTTCTTCCGATATATATAGAAGTAGAGGACGGCGTGCGCCTGCAAAGAGCACTGGATCGTGAGCGGTGCCAGAAGCATCCAAAGTATGAGGAAATGTGCCGACGATTTTTGGCAGATGCCGCAGATTTTTCCAAGGAGAAATTGCAGGAGGCAGGCATCCACAGGATTTTCTATAACGAGGACTTGGAGTGCACGGAAGAGGACATCGTATGCTTTATGCGCGAAGTCATGATGAGTGAGGAAGGCTAGCCTATGGATTTAAAGGTAAATGATGTGTCGGGCGTGACGCAGACACAGGAAGTGAATCAGACAAAGCCTACGGATGACGGATTTAAGTTCACCCTGGCGAGTGCCATCGATGATGCGGAATTAAAGGAAAAACTGTCGGGGCTGATGGATGAGATCACGGAGCAGGGAAAGAAGATCTCGGAGCACATGGATATCCGGGATATGAAAAAATACCGCGGTCTGGTCAAGGATTTCATGAATGAAGTCGTCAATCGTTCCCACAAGTTTTCCAGAGAGAACTTTTTGGATCGCCGGGGACGTCACCGCGTCTATGGTTTGGTAAAATTAGTGGATAAAAATCTGGATGATCTGGCTGGAGAACTGGTCAAGGAAGAAAAAGACCATCTTGCCATTCTTGGAAAAGTCGATGAGATCCGGGGATTGCTTCTGGATATTTCCACCTAAAACGGAGTAGTTTAAAATGAAGTTTGCAGACATAAAAGGACAAGAGGATATCAAAGAGCATTTGCAGAACGCGATCGCTTTAGGCAAAACGTCCCACGCTTATATTATCAGCGGGGAGAAGGATGCCGGCAAGATGATGTTGGCGGAGGCATTTGCCCAGACTCTTTTGTGTCAGGACCGGGGCAAGGATGCCTGCGGAAATTGTCATTCCTGCAAGCAGTGCCAGAGCCACAACCACCCGGATATCCGCTATGTTTCGCATGAAAAGCCAAATACCATTTCGGTGGAGGACATCCGACAGCAGATCAATAACGACATTGTCATCAAGCCTTATGCGAGCGAATACAAGATCTATATTATGGATGAGGCGGAAAAGATGAACAAGGCGGCGCAGAATGCCCTGTTAAAGACCATCGAGGAACCACCGCATTATGCTATTATCTTTTTGCTGACGACCAATGCAGCAGGATTTTTGCCGACTATTTTATCCCGTTGTGTGACCTTGGAATTAAAGCCGATCTCTGCGGATATCATCCGAAAAGAGTTGATGGAGCATCACAACATGCCGGATTATCAGGCAGATGTCTGTGCCCAGTTTTCCCAGGGGAATCTGGGAAAAGCCATCAAATTGGCATCTTCCGAGGAATTTAACGAAATGAAATCCCATATGACCTCTCTGATGCGTCGTATGGAAAAGATGGATGTCTTTGGTATTTCCCAAGCCGTCAAGGAATTGGAGGAATACAAGCCTAAGATCGGTGATTATTTGGATTTGATGAACATCTGGTTTCGAGATGTGTTATTATATAAGGCGACAGGTGATGAGAGAAAGATTACTTTTCAGGATGAAAAGATGATCATAAAAAGACAGGCAAGTGAGTGTTCTTATCACGGGCTGAATACCATCATTCAGGCAGAGAATACCGCAAGGCGGCGGATCGCCTGCAATGGCAATTACAATTTGGCAGTGGAACTCATGTTGCTTTCAATAAAGGAGAATATTGCATGATAAAGATTGTTGGTGTGCGTTTTCGCACCGCAGGTAAAGTATATTATTTTGGACCCAAGAACTTAGACTTAAAGATCGGTGACCGCGTGATCGTTGAGACTGCGCGTGGTGTCGAGATGGGAACAGTTGCCGTAGCACCAAAGGAAGTGCCGGATGATGAGGTTGTCCAGCCGCTAAAGACTGTCCAGCGTATCGCGACCGAGGAAGACTTTAAACGGGCAGAGAAGAACAAGGAAAAAGAAAAAGAGGCTTTCAAGATCTGTCAGGAAAAGATCAAAAAGCACAAACTGGAAATGAAACTGGTGGACGCAGAGTACACCTTTGATAACAATAAACTGCTCTTTTACTTCACGGCAGACGGCAGGATCGATTTCCGTGAACTGGTAAAGGATCTGGCATCGGTATTCCGTACCAGGATCGAGTTGCGCCAGATCGGTGTGCGTGACGAGACCAAGATCATGGGCGGGATCGGCATCTGCGGCAGACCACTCTGCTGTAGTTCTTATCTGACAGACTTTGTTCCGGTTTCCATCAAGATGGCAAAAGAGCAAAATCTTTCCCTGAACCCGACTAAGATCTCTGGGGTCTGCGGCAGACTTATGTGCTGTCTGAAAAATGAGCAGGAGACTTACGAGTATCTGAACAGCCAGTTGCCGAATATCGGGGACTATGTGACGACACCGGAAGGGATCCGCGGACAGGTTAAGGCGGTCAGCGTCCTTCGTCAGCGCGTCAAGGTATTGATCGAGCAGAATGATACCAAGGAAGAGCGCGACTACGCAGTAGGAGACCTCAAATTCAAGGCAAAGCGCAAGAATATCAAGGTCACAAAAGAAGAATTAAAAGAGTTGGCAAAACTCGAGGATAATAAATAATGGCAGGATCATTTTTACATGAGGGTGAGCGGCTGGATGAACTGCAACGCAACGGTTACAAGATCATCCAGGATCCCAAGCGTTTTTGTTTTGGTATGGATGCTGTGCTTTTGTCCGGCTTTGCCAAGGTAAAGCGCGGAGAGGAAGTGCTGGATCTTGGCACGGGAACCGGGATCATTCCCATCCTTTTAGAAGCCAAAACAGAGGGGCAGCATTTTACCGGTCTGGAGATCCAGCCGGAGAGTGCTGACATGGCGGCAAGGAGTGTGGCTTACAATCACTTGGAGGACCGCGTTTCCATTGTCACAGGAGATATCAAAGATGCAACAAATATTTTTGGGGCATCTTCTTTTGATGTTGTGACCTGCAATCCGCCCTATATGACTGACCAGCATGGCATCAAGAATGACGGCGATGCCAAGACCATCGCCAGACATGAAGTGCTCTGTAATCTGGAGGATGTGGTATCACAGACGGCAAAACTCCTTCGTCCGGGCGGCAGATGTTACTTTGTGCACAGACCTTTCCGCCTGGTGGAGATCTTATCCACAATGAGCCGTTACAAGGTTGAGCCAAAGCGGATGCAGCTGGTCTATCCCTATGTGGATAAGGAACCCAATATGGTTCTGATCGAGGGGATGCGGGACGGAAAATCCAGGATCACGGTAGAAAAACCTCTGATCGTATATCAGAGTCCGGGCGTTTATATGCCGGAGATCTACGATATTTACGGTTATTAAATGCTTGCGGGATAAAAGTAGAGCAAAGATAACGGAAAGGAGTGCCGGAGTATGGCAGGTATCTTATATTTGTGTGCGACACCGATCGGAAATCTGGAGGATATGACCTATCGCTGTGTCCGCATTTTAAAAGAAGTGGATCTGATCGCTGCTGAGGATACGCGAAATTCCATAAAACTTTTGAACCACTTTGAGATCGACACGCCCATGACAAGTTATCATGAGTTTAATAAGATCGAAAAGGCGCATACATTACTGGCAGCCTTAAAAGATGGCAAAAATATTGCCGTTATCACAGATGCCGGGACACCGGGCATTTCCGATCCGGGCGAGGAACTGGTGGCAATGTGTTATGAGGAAGACATCGAGGTCAATGCCGTTCCGGGTGCGGCTGCCTGTATCACTGCGGTGACGAGTTCCGGACAGGCGTGTCGGCGTTTTAGTTTTGAGGCATTTTTGCCAAAAGACAAAAAGGAGCGCGCGCGTGTATTGGCAGAGATGCAGCAGGAGACACGCACCATGATCGTTTATGAGGCACCGCATCATCTGCGTGCGACCTTGCAGGAACTTTATCAGGCACTCGGCGACCGCAGCATCACGCTCTGCCGGGAACTGACCAAGCGTTATGAGGAAAAGAAGAAAATGACGCTGGCGCAGGCTGTGGATTATTACAGGGAAAATGACCCGCGCGGTGAATATGTCCTTGTCATTGCCGGTAAGTCCAAAGAAGAGGTCATGCAGGAGGAGCAGAGCCGCTGGGAAGATCTGAGCATTGAGGAGCATATGCAGATCTATCTGGATCAGGACTACAGCAAAAAGGACGCCATGAAAGCCGTAGCCAAAGACCGTGGCGTCAGCAAGCGCGATATTTATCAGGCGCTTTTATGATGTTCCAAGCAGGGCATCCCGCAGGATATCAAAAGGCGCAGGTCCGGTCTGTAATATCTTTTTATGAAATTCCATATAAGAAAAATCATCTTTTTTTGCATCCTTATAGTCTTTCTGTAGGGATGCAAAATTCATATAGCCTACATAATAATGCAGGTAATTTGCAGGATCTTCCACGATCAACTGGTAGATCTGATCGACGACATCTTGATCTTTGATCCCATAATTTTCTAAAAATTCCAAAAGACTGGAACGATCCCAGCCATAATAATGGATGCCAATGTCGGCAGAGGCATAGAGACTTAGGACAATGCTCTCATTGAGGGCTAGGACGGACGCAAGTTGATCCGGCAGTCCGGCGTATTGATAAGACATATATTCCACATAGGTAGCCCAGCCCTCGGTATATGCCGGAAAGGATAAAAGGGCGCGCACCGGTTCCAATCCGTACTGATAGGACATGGCGGTCTGGTAAAGATGACCGGGAAAACCCTCATGTGCCATGGTGGTAAAGAGGGAAGTCGTGTCGGCATTGCTGTCTGGATTGAAAAAAATATTGTGATAGCCACCAGAATCCAAAGGCGCGATCAGATAGTAGGCGGGCGCACTGGTCTGCCGCAATTGTGGCGCAATTTCATGGATGGTGACGGTAACATTTTCACAAGTAGGAAAGTCATTTTGTATAGAATCCTGTAAATGCTCGATCATGTCATCGGCTGTTTTTAGGGGGCAGGCATAAGAGCCCAGCATGGACGCTAAGGCAGGATTGTGGGCAAAGAGGTCAGCCATTTGGAACAGGTCTTCCTGACGTTTGGCAGCGATTTCTTGGAAAACCGTATAGGGACTTTCCTTTGTGCCGGTGTTTTTTCTGACCAGAAGGGCGTAGTATGTACGTCCTTTTTCTTTGACAGAAAGACTTCCATTATCGTCTGTTTTGTCAATAATCGACGATAATTGATTAGAAAGCGACAAATAAGACGGTAAAACGACATCATAAATGATCGACTGATTCCGGAAGATATAGGACGCTTTTTCTGCTTCATCTAAAAAGGCAGCGTTTTTTATGCGGTCGTCAAAAGAAGTCAGAAGCAGGTGGTCCGCCTGCACCTGTGAAAAAGAGGCACAAAAATCAATGGTCTGTTGCAACGAGTCTGTGTTTTCCATAAGCCCCAATTTGGTCTGTTCCGTAGCAAAGGCATAGATCTGTCCGAAGTAGATATCCATTTCTTCTAAGAGGGACAGGTAACATTCAATATCCTCGGTATCGTGAAAGGAAAAAGAGGACAAAAGAACCGGCAGGGAAGAAGGAATACCGGCGGTCGGCGAGAGCAGATTTTGATAGTAGTAGTAGTCGCCCAGTTTTTCCTCCAGACCATAGTAATCCTTCATAAGGTCATAGACCAGCCTTTGCCGGGCAGTCAGATTATTGCGGTCAATGTCCTTTAAACGGTCAAGCAGATTTTTGATCTCATCCATTTCCTTGATATGTTCTTCCATGGTCAGTGTGCAGAGCGTCTGGTCCGAAAAAGTGATATGATAGGCATCCGGGTTTTCTAAAGTAAAGTGGCAGGACATAGGATCGGCTTCCATCTGCCTGCAAAACCAATCGTCTGTCAGATCCTCAAAAGTATCTGCATCGCTGGTCTGACCCGCATCAAAAAGCCTTGCATTTCCCAGATCTTCTTTGCTGCAGCCTACCGCCGAAAAGGCGATCAGGATAGCAAGGATCAGACAAAGAAATCGTTTTCCCATAATGCCTCCCAAAGAAATACCATAGTTACAGTGTATGTACAATGAAAAAAAATATGATTTCCGGCATAGATTTTCCTTAAAATTCATACATATGAAAAAAAGTCTTGGAGTGCCTATGAATTATCTTTGGGCAGGCATGCTCTTACTTGGCATCGTCTATGGAGGCTTTCGGGGAGAGATGGCGGCAATCACGGAAGCGGCACTTTCCTCTGCAAAGGAAGCCGTTTCTCTTTGTATCACATTGCTTGGTGTCATGTGTTTTTGGGTAGGTATGATGAACATTGCGCAAAAGAGCGGACTATTGCGTACTCTGGCAGAAAAACTGGATCCCCTGCTGAACTTTTTATTTCCTACATTAAAAAAGGAGACCAAGGCAAAAGAATATATCGCGACCAATGTCATCGCCAATATCTTTGGACTTGGCTGGGCGGCAACACCGGCAGGACTTTCTGCCATGCAGGAATTAAAGAAGGTCAGCCGGCAGAAAGAGGGCGTGGCAAGCCGGGAAATGTGTACTTTTCTGGTACTTAATATTTCTTCCCTGCAACTGATCCCGGTCAATATGATCGCCTATCGCAGTCAGTACGGATCGGCAAATCCATCCATGATCACGGGTCCTGCCATTCTTGCGACCGCTATCAGCACTTTGGTTGCCGTGATCTTTTGTAAACTGGCATGTATGGGGCGGGAGGATCGGCTATGAAATTGCTTCTATATATATCCGATGCCATCATCCCCATTCTCTTGTTTATCATCCTTTTTCACGCCCTGCTTGGCAAGGGGAGGGTCTATGAGGATTTTCTGGAGGGGGCGAAAGACGGCTTTCACACCGTGATCGGCATTATGCCGACGCTGATCGGGCTTATGTGTGCGGTCGGTGTCCTGCGTGCTTCCGGCTTTCTGACGGATCTGGCAGTCTGGTTGGGAAAGATCATACCCGAGGAAGTCTTTCCCTCCGTGCTTCTTCCAGCGGCTATCGTAAAAATGTTTTCCTCCTCGGCGGCGACCGGACTGGTCTTAGATATTTTTAAAGAATATGGACCGGACAGCAGCAATGGGCTGATTGTATCTTTGATGGGATCTTGCACGGAGACCATCTTTTATACCATGTCGGTCTATTTTATGAGTGTCGGCATCCGAAAGACCAGATGGACGCTGGCGGGCGCGCTGGTAGCGACTTTGGCGGGGCTGATCGCCAGTGTGATCCTGGGGCAGATGCTATAGGAACTGTACAAATTTTCAAATTCGTAGTAATATAGGGAAACTTGGTGACATATATTATAGAAGATAAGGAAGAAAACAAATGAACATGCTCATGGATCTCATCACAAACCGTATATTTGTGGCAACGGCGGCTGCCTGGCTGGTGGCGCAAGTCTTAAAGGTTATCATTGACGCGGCAAAAAATGGTTTTTCCGCGGAACGTCTCACGGGAAGCGGCGGTATGCCAAGTTCACATTCAGCCACAGTTACGGGCCTGGTCGTTTCGACTGCTATCGTGGAGGGACTGGGAGGATTTCCTTTTGTTATGGCTTTGTTTTTTGCTATTATCGTGATCTACGATGCAGCAGGCGTGCGCATGGAGACAGGGCGCGAGGCGCAGTTGCTCAACCGTCTTTTGGAGCGGGATAAAGCCGAGGGCAGAGAGCCTTTGTACGAAGGAAACTTAAGAGAAAAGATGGGGCATACCATACCGGAGATCATCGTCGGTATGATCTTAGGCGCGGTCGTGGCAGTCATTGTCTGTAGTATCATGCAGGGGCTGATCGCATACTGATGTCAGATCTTGTCGATGACAAAAATTTGACAATCCGGGATAAGAAGCCTATAATAAATAACGTTGACGCGGGATGGAGCAGTCTGGAA
Organism: Roseburia lenta; assembly: GCF_014287435.1. GTDB lineage: Bacteria > Bacillota > Clostridia > Lachnospirales > Lachnospiraceae > Pararoseburia > Pararoseburia lenta. Next base: position 629,023 of record NZ_JACOPG010000002.1, on the reverse strand, counting down.
GCTCGCCGGGCTCATAACCCGGAGGTCATAGGTTCAAATCCTATTCCCGCAATTTTTTAGGAGATGTCCGATAGGATGTCTCTTTTTTACATCACAAACCAAAGGAAAAGCGTATGGAGAACAAGTGGGATTTTCAGGTAAATGATATTGTAACCATGAAAAAGAAGCACCCTTGTGGGAGCGACCAGTTTCGCATCCTGCGTGTGGGAGCCGATTTTCGTCTGGCATGTCTGGGATGTGGGCATCAGATGATGCTGCCGCGCACAAAAGTGACCAAGGCATGCAAAAATGTTTTGCACGAAAATGTAAAAAAGGCTTGAAAAAGAGGGAAAATCATGGTATCATATCAACTCGTGGTATATTAAAATATCCTTGCTTTGCCGTATATTGGCAAGGCCAAAAGACCAAAAGGAGGTAAAATCGCATGAACAAGTATGAATTAGCACTCGTTGTTAATGCTAAGATCGAAGATGATGCGAGAGCAGCAGTCGTTGAGAAGGCACAGGGTTACATTACCCGTTTCGGCGGCGTTGTCAGTGAAGTAGAAGATTGGGGTAAGAAGAAGTTAGCTTACGACATCCAGAAGATGAGCGAAGGTTATTACTACTTCATCCAGTTCGAAGCAGAAGCTGATGCACCTGCTCAGATCGAAGAAAACGTTCGTATTATGGATAATGTTCTTCGTTTCTTATGCGTCAGAAAAGACGAGGCATAGATAGTAGATAAGGAGTAGGAATGAATAGACTGATTATGATGGGTCGCTTGGTAGCAGATCCGGAAGTAAGATATGGGGCAGCCAATGGTTCTGCTGTAGCAAATTTTAGAATTGCCGTAGATAGAAGATTCAAGAGAGATGGAGATCCGGATGCAGATTTCTTCCGTATAACTGCTTTTGGACGTCAGGCAGAGTTTGCTGAGAAATATCTTAGAAAAGGTACCAAGATCTTATTAGAAGGTGAAATCAGAAACAACAATTACACCGGAAAAGATGGGAACATGGTATATTCCGATCAGATCATTGCGAATTCCATTGAGTTTGCAGAGAGCAAGAATGCTCAGTCAAACAATGGATTTGGCGGCGACATGGGAACTCCGGCACCGAATACAAACGCTGGAGACGGTTTTATGAACATTCCGGATGGTATTGAAGAAGAATTGCCATTCAATTAGCATTGATTAGGAGGTAGCGTCATGGCTTACAATAAGACAGCAGATGGTTCAAGAAGAAGACCAATGCACAGAAGAAAGAAAGTCTGTGTATTCTGTGGTAAGGACAACGTGATTGATTACAAGGATACAGCAAAGTTAAAGAGATACATCTCAGAGAGAGGTAAGATCCTTCCTCGTCGTATCACCGGTAACTGTGCAAAGCATCAGAGAGCTTTAACTGTAGCAATCAAGAGAGCTCGTCACGTAGCACTTATGCCATATGTTTGCGAATAAGATTCGTAGATAAGATATAGTATTCCAAAAGGAGCATTTCCGTAGAGATATGGGAATGCTCCTTTTTCTGTCGTGTATGTTTATTTATTCCTTTAAAAAGGACTCCTTGTAGGCGGTGCCCCATTCTGCCATTGCCGTGATGATGGGGCGCATGGACTCGCCCAGATCGCTGAGGGCATATTCTACACGGGGCGGAACCTCTGCATAGACGGTGCGGGTGATGATACCGTCTTCCTCCATGGATCTGAGGGAATCAGTCAGGACTTTCTGGCTGATTCCTTCCAGATCCCTTTTTAATTCATTGAAACGCCAAGGGCGTGACATGAGGTTTCGAATGATCAGTATCTTCCATTTACTTCCGATCAGTTGCAATGTGGTTGCAACCGGGCAAGCCGGTAATTCTTCTTTGGTCAGCATCAATCTCCTTTTCTCCTTACAGGATCACAACAGTTCAAATTAGAATGCTACATTAGAAATAAATCTTATATCAAATTATAGTATGCCCTTAGGATCTGCGCAATAGTTACCTTTTGGTAACTAAGTAATAGATTTGTGCGTACTTTTTTTCTGCCTTTTTCCATCATAAAATCATAAGCAGGAACAGGAAATGTTCAAAAAAAGAAAAATGGAGGAAGATTTCATGGAAAAAGTAGTAGAATTTTTACAGGAAAATCCTGTACAGTATTTAGCAACCGTAGGTCGTGATGGAAAGGCAAAGTGCCGTCCTTTTATGTTTGCGGGTCAGATGGATGGCAAACTTTGGTTCTGCACCAACAACACAAAGGATGTCTACAAGGATCTGCAGGAAAATCCGCAGATTGAGATCTCCGTATCCAGCCCAACTTATGCATGGATCCGTCTGCATGGAAAAGCAGTTTTTGAGGACAACATGCAGGCAAAAGAAATGTGCATCGCCAATCCTATTGTCAAGAGCCAGTATGGGACCGCGGATAACCCAATTTTTGAAGTATTTTATTTGGAAGATGCGCATGGTGTGATCGCGGACTTTTCAGGAAATCCACCATATGAATTTTAAAACAGTGATGAGATAAACAGGAGGAGCAGCCATATGAACCAGAGTGAGCGACGTATGTATTTGATCAAAGAATTGTTAAAAGAACAGCCGGGCTATAGAGATATGGAGATTCCGGCAAATGCTGACGCACAAAGGCGCTTGCTGCGTTCGCTTATGAATGTGCGTATGGCGGCGCCTGTGGATGATGGATTTTTGCAGATTCAGGATGCTTATCTGCAAGAGGAGAACAGGAAAAAGGGTTTTGTGACACTGGCGGATATGGAAGAACTGCAGGAAGATATCTATTTTTGGCGGGGAGATATCACAAGACTTGCGGTGGGAGCAATCGTCAATGCGGCAAATAGTGGCATGACGGGCTGTTATCAACCATGCCATAACTGCATTGATAATTGTATCCACACCTATGCGGGGATGCAGCTACGATCCTTTTGTAGTGAAATGATGGTAGAACAGGGCTACGCTGAACCGACCGGGCAGGCGAAGATCACACCTGCGTATAATCTGCCCTGCCAATACGTGATCCATACAGTTGGACCGATCGTGCAGGGAAAACTGACGCAGAAAGACCAGGATCTCTTGCGCTCCTGCTACCAGTCCTGTCTGGATCTGGCAGAGGAAAAGGGAATTGAAAGTATCGCCTTTTGTTGTATTTCGACCGGTGTTTTTTGTTTTCCGAATGCGCGTGCGGCAGAGATCGCTGTTGAGACTGTGAAAGAGCATAAGGCGCAGACCGGATCGGATATTAAGGTGGTTTTTAACGTCTTTAAAGAGGAAGACGAAGGGATCTATCGGAGATTATTAGGTTAGGATGAGCAAAATCGCGGATAGGGCATGAGAACAGCAAGCAGAAAAAGAAGTATGGAGCACAGAAGATGAGAGAGCAAGCGGACAAAATAGAACTTATCAGACAAAAAATTGAGGATGCAGATGCCATTGTGATCGGTGCCGGTGCGGGACTTTCCACGGCGGCAGGCTTTACTTACAGTGGCGATCGCTTTGAAAAGTATTTTTCAGATTTTGGGAGCGCGTATGGCTTTTCCGACATGTATTCCGGTGGCTTTTATGATTATGCCACGCTTGAGGAGTATTGGGCGTATTGGAGCCGCTATATTTATATCAACCGTTATCAGGATGTGGAGAATGGCACATATCGGAATTTGTATGCGCTGGTAAAGGATAAGGACTACTTCGTGCTGACGACCAATGTGGATCATCAGTTCCAAAAGGCGGGATTTGCAAAGGAAAGACTCTTTTATACCCAGGGCGACTATGGACTTTTTCAGTGCGGCAGACCCTGTCATGCTAAGACATATGATAATGAAAAAACTGTGCGGGATATGGTTCTGGCGCAGGGGTATGCCATTGCGGAGGATGGGGCTTTGTATCTGCCGGAGGGCGTAATGCCTAAGATGAGCGTTCCCGCTGAACTTGTTCCGCGCTGTCCTAAGTGCGGCAGACCTATGAGCATGAACCTGCGCGCAGACAATACCTTTGTGGAAGATGCGGGCTGGAAAGCGGCGTCCGCATCTTATGTGCGCTTTATGGAAGAGCATATGCGAAAAAAGATCGTCTTTTTGGAACTCGGCGTAGGTTATAATACGCCAGGTATCATCAAGTATAATTTCTGGCAATATGCGGCAAACTGGCAGAATGCCTTTTATATCTGTATCAATCAGGGGCAGGCATACCTGCCGGAAGATATCGAGGACAAAGGGCTGGCGGTCAATGCGGATATTATGCAAATACTTGAGGGGCTATTATGATGCTACAATCATAGTCCCATTTTTTTCTGGAAAAGATCGCCGATGATCTGGGCAGTTTCTGCCACACCAAAATCGTCGGATTTGATACAAAGATCGTAATTCTTTACATTGCCCCAATCTGTCTTGGTAAAGTGTCTGCAGTGGATGGTACGCTCATGGTTGACCTTTTTCACCTTTGCAGCGGCAGATTGCGGAGAAATATTGTCACGTGCTGAGACTCTGGCAGCCTCGGCATCCAGATCTGCACTGATGAAAACATGGTAGGCTGTCGGCATATCTTTTAATATGTAGTTTGCTAAACGACCTACGATGATGCAGGAACCCTTCTGGGAAAGTTCGTGGATCAGAGCAGATTCTTTTGCAAAAAGTTGGTCGACCATTGGCAGGTCAGTCTGCTCTAAAGGTCCGGCATACCAGGCAAAGAAATCATGCAGAAGCGGGTTTTTCAAAGTCTGTTCATTCTGCTCTATATATTCCGGTGAGAAACCACTTTTTTCTGCGGCAAGGCGGATCAGTTCGGAATCATAGTAATGAAAACCGAAACGCTCAGCCAGAAGTTTTCCGATCTCACGTCCGCCACTACCAAATTCACGGGAAATGGTGATGACATAACTGGAGGAAGTTTCTTCTGAGACAGCAGTCTCATCCTCTTTTCCAAGTAACTTATCGCGCTGCTTGCCAAATGCCCGGTTGAGGATACCGACCAGCGTGCCGACTAAGACAGCGGCAATAATGGTACCGGCACCAACACTTCCCAGTGTGTGCAATAAACTAAGACAGGTGACGGCTGAGATCAGGACCATGGTACAGTCAAAGCCGATCTTAACCTTGGAAAATTCAACATGGGTTACAGAGGATACCGCCTGCATACAGCCTTCTCCGGCGAGTGGGATCAGGTTTGCCGGCAGGTATAAAAAGATACCCAGTGCGACAAACACCGTGCTGGCAAGTACCATGACGATACGGATGCCCAGATTTTCCGGCGTTGGCAGGAAGGATACCAGATAGTTACAAAACGTCGTGAAGTAACCGAATACGACACCGATCAGAACCTGTAACCACTGAACGGGTTTGAAATTTTTTCGCAATAAGAGGATCTGGATCAGAACCAGTACGATATGGAAAAGGATGGTTGCCTTGCCCATCTCAATGCCCCAGACGCAGGTCATGGTGTAAGGGATGGAACTGACGGGTGATACACCCAGATTTGATTTTACGGAAAGCGCAATGCCGATGGTCATTACGAAAAGTCCGATAAAATGCATAGGGATTCTAGTTTTTAAATGTTTCATTTATTTGTGCCTTCTTTCTTATAAGTAGTTACCATGTTGTCATATACGCGACCGAGCAAGTCCTGTAATTGTTGCTTTTCTGCCGGGGTAAAGCCCTCTAAAGCCTGGGATTCGATCCGGGCAAATTCCAGATTGAGACGGTCAGCATACTTTTTTCCGCTTTCCGTGAGATAGACATGGAGAGAGCGGCGATTGCTGTCGGCAGTCTTTCGTTTGATATAACCTTTGTTTTCCATGCCATTTAAGATGGCGGTCAAAGACGCCGGCTCAATGTGGCAGAATATGGCGATTTCTTTTTGGATTGCCCCATCATGGCGGAGCAGATAATCGAGAACTTTTGGTTGTCCTGAGGTCAATCCGGTATCTTTGACACTGGAGATCAGGGCTTTTTGTATCATCAGATGATCAGACATCAAAAGATAATGGAATGTTTCCTGCATGATTGCCTCCTTAGTTAGATTTCTAATTGTTAGAAACCTAACTAAATATATACGAAGGAAGGGAGATTGTCAAATGAAATGGAAAAAACATTGGAAATATAGTAATATGGGGAAAAGAAATTTTTCAAAAGAGTAAGGGGTAAAAATGCTGGAGACAGAAAGATTATTATTGCGAAAATGGACAGAGGCAGACGCGGACAGTTTATATACATATGCAAAAGATCCGGAGGTGGGTCCGGTTGCGGGATGGCCGCCACATAAAAACGTGGAGGAAAGTAAAGAGGTGATCCGAAATGTCTTTAACGGACCGGAGTGCTACGCGATCTGTGAAAAGGAAAACAACATTGCGATCGGGGCTGTCGAGCTGAAACTGAAGGGACATACAGACATGACAGACCGGGACGATGAATGTGAACTGGGATACTGGCTGGGACAAAAATTCTGGGGCAGGGGTTATATGCCGGAAGCCGCAAGAGAACTTTTGCGCCATGGATTTGAAGATCTTGGAATGAAAAAGATCTGGTGTGGCTATTATGACGGCAACGATAAGTCCAAACGTGTGCAGGAAAAATTGGGCTTTGTTTATCATCATACCTGCGAGGATGTGCCGGTGCCTCTTTTACATGAGGTTCGCATTGGGCATACAAATCTAATGACAAAAGAGCATTGGGATGCTTTGTGATTTGGGGTTTAGAAATGAAGAAAGTCGTTATTTTTGGAGCAACAGGACATACCGGAAAATATATATGATCACTATGGTGGAAATGACATTTCGCATTACCCGTAAAAAATAGCGAAAAATGTATTTTAGGAAGGGCTGACCTATGATGGCGTACACGGATAAATATTGGAAATTACTGATCCCTCTTATGAAAAAGGAACTCAATAAGCGATATGGGAAGGAATATACGAAAGCGCTGATAGCAAAGGCGGATGGTGTATATCGGGATATGCTGGATCGTGTAGATGATGTGGGCGAGGACAATCCTATGGCATCCAATATCTATGAATGTCTGGTCGTTTTGGCGATCTGGAAGGCTGCCGATGGGAAAATATCCGTCAGTGATCTGCGGGAAATGTGTACGGCTATTCTGTCTATGCCTGTGCTGAAAATAGTAGGTTTATTTGTGAATGGAAATAAGGAAAGCGGTGTCAGAAAGTTCCGTAAGATGATAGAAAAAGATGCGGCATGGCTGGACGAGCACCCGGAATACAAGGATGTTTCCTGGGATTTCCATATTGATGATACAAAGCATCAAGAGGGATTTTACTATCATTTCACGCAATGTCCGCTCAATAATTTTGCTAGGAAAGAAGGCTATCTGGAGGTTTTGCCGGTCATGTGTGATGTGGATTTCCTCACAGCGAAACTCATGCACTTTACATTACATAGAGAGCATACGTTGGCAGGCGGAGGAGAAGTCTGCGATTACTGGTATGTGGGAGACGATTCAAGAAATACAAAGTCTTAAAGCAGAGAATAAAAGAAACGCAATAAGGGTGACTGGGGAAAGCAGTATACTGTTTGTAAGTTGGTAGGATGTCGGTGTGGAAAGAAAGTACAACAAAAAGCACGGAGGTGGGATATGTATTTTGCATATGGAGAAAATGAAATTTCATATCTCAAAAGTAAGGATGAAAAACTTGCGGAAGTGATTGAGAAGATTGGTATGATCGAAAGAGAAACGGATACAGACCTGTTTTCTTCGGTCATTCATCATATTATCGGGCAACAGATATCCACAAAAGCACAGGCAACTATCTGGCAGCGGATGCAGGAAGGTCTGGGAGAAGTAAATGCGGAAACGATTCTGGCGACGGATATTTCCAAATTGCAGTCTTATGGCATGACCTTCCGAAAAGCGGAGTATATCACGGATTTTGCAGAAAAAGTTCATAATGGGACTTGCAATCTGGATGCAGTCTGGCAAATGTCGGATGAGGAGGCTATCCGGGAATTGAGCAGTTTAAAAGGTATTGGTGTCTGGACCGCGGAGATGATCTTGCTCTTTTGTATGCAGCGTCCAGATATTTTTAGTTATGATGATCTTGCGATCCAACGTGGATTGCGGATGGTCTACCATCATCGTAAGATTGACCGCAAATTATTTGAGAAATATCGTCGGCGTTTTAGTCCCTATTGCAGCGTTGCAAGCCTGTATTTGTGGGCGGTGTCAGGTGGGGCGATTCCAGAGATGAAGGATTATAAACCGAAAACAAGCAAAAAATGAAAGTAATATTTGTAGGATAAGAAGTAAATCAGAGTTTGATGGAATATAAAGTCAATCGTAAATATACTTTCACCAGATAAGTTAGATATAGAATATAAACGGAAGATTTTGCAAAATGCAGACTTCCGTTTTTTTTGATAGAGCAGAAGATCGATTTTGTGGATACTCGCTACCTGAAAATGAATATTTTTTAAAAAGTGGGAATAGGCTAATGACAGAAGATACAGATCGTGTTAATATGTGTTTGTAAACCATATTACCGAAAAATGAATAATTTTTAGAAAGTGGAAATAGGAGATGGCGCCATGCAACTTATCGTAAGAAAAAAGTATTTAGAAGAGTTGATCGAATTGTATGGAACACCAGACATAAAAGTTATCACGGGGGCATACGTTAAAATAGGACTAAATCAAGAGAAACCTTATAAAACAAGGGTTTGAATGATTTAAGTCCTATTTTTTTAATACCAATTTTGAGGTAAGGATTAGGACGGCGCCGAATGAATCAATACCTACAATGTCATATTATCTGGCTGATTACTGGATAATGGGAAGATTGTGAGGTGAACTATATAATTTTGAGATAGGACTTAGTTTATGCCTGAATTTTATGTTCAGGTGTAATCTGGGTCCTATTTTTTTAAAAAGTCCACGAGAGAATATGTTTTTGCAAAAAAAGTCCGCGAGAGAATATTCTGTAATTTCAAATAATGAGTTAGACTGAATCGCATAGGCACAGGAAATGTGGTATACTGTGCCTATGTAAAAAAGAATGTGTTTTGCAAATCGGAATTTGTGAGGAGAAATTATTGATGGAGTACTTAAAAATATTTATATCTGCATTCGGAGGTGGAGCAACAATAGTAGTGTCAACTATATTATTTGCAAAAAATAAAATAGAAAAAATGATAGATAAAAAAATAGATTATTATTTTGATATGAAGATTGAAAATGAAAAAGGTATTATTGAACAGAAAATATATGTTAGCCAGCATAAGTTTGATAAAGAGTATGCAATAATTCAAGAATTAATGGAAAAGGCATTTGACTTCACATACCTTTCTCGGGAGGTATATTTTACTATTGGAGAACCAGAAAAGAATGATAGCGCTGTTAAGAAATATAAAAAAGCATGTGATGATTTCACTATATTTTATATGAAAAACTGTGCGTTTATTCCAGAAGAATTGGCTAAGCCATTTGACTTGTTTGTAAAGAAAATTAACGAATTTAGATTGACAGTTCAAAAGCATAATAAACTACTAGTTAAGGTGTTAAATAAAGATAGTACATCAAATAATGAGTCTATGTTATTGCAAACGTTGTTACTGCTAGAACCTAATGGTGGTGTTCATAGGAGTGTGAAGTTAAACTCTTCTGGTAACTTCACTTACAGCTTAGGAGGAGGAAGTAATGCATGGAAATATACAAGAAGGTTTTAGCTGTTTTGGTTTGTGTCTTTACAATTCCTGTGGTGCTTTTTCTAGGAGGATGTCATGAAAGGTCTGCATTGGAGGAAAAAAAGGAGATAGAATTTCCTGTGAATGAAAGAGGATATCCGCAAAACAATATTGTAATTATCAATGATACGTCTTATCCTATAGATATTGTAGGACATTCACATATAGATTCTAAAGTGGATTCTGAAATTGAGATTAAAATGGAGAAAAAGAGTAATATCGTTGAAATCGTTCTTCCCCAGTATCTTCCTATTAATAATTGGAGCATTGAGGAAAAAGAATATGTGAATTTGATTTCATACAATAAAACGGATTTTCCAATAAAAGATGGGGATATGATTGAAGGAATATCAACAGCGGTACAAAAATTTAAAATTCAAGTCTCAACGGATGAAACTACGGAAATTCTACTAAAGTGGGCAAATATAAATGAAGTAGATAAGCTATTTAAGGACAAAAAAGAGGACTATCTACTAAAAATATCAGTGTCTTATTAGGTAAAGCATAAACAAAGCATATCCCACAAAGGATTCGGTAAACAGCCAAATGTCATTTAGATAAGGATTGCTTTATAGTCAGAAATTCTTATACAGCGGATAAACATTTTGTTTATCTGCTGTATTTCTATCTTATAACACTTTTAACATAATAAATTTGCACAACAAACAGACAGATGCTTTCATCTGCCTTAAAAATGGTATATACTAATATTTGTTTAAGCTGCTCTATATAAAAAGCTTATCACAGACTGGGGCTTGACTTTGTGAGGGTCTGTTCTCCCAGAACGTATAGGAAGAAGCTCATGTCCGATTAGATATTCTACATCGGGTGGAGCTTTTTCTTTTTTTATTGATAGAAAGTAACAGCAAATCCGAATCGCTCGGTATAGTTGAGCTGATATGTATGTTTGTAGCCTTTTTTCTCATTTATAACAACATTAGTTGCTATAATTTCACAGAAATTATACAGAGCTATTCTTGACCATATTTCCTGCATAATATATTCTGGTTTCTTTGAATGAAAACGTGTTAGTCCTAAGGTATATTTCAATTCTCGAAAAGAGGTTTCTATTCTCCAACGTTTTGCATATAACCGTTTGATTTCATCAGAATTAAATTTATCTTGTGGCAGATTTGTAATAATGCATTCATAAGAACCTTGAGGTATTGGAAAACGTATCACTCTCATTTTCATTTCGTAAAAATTATTAAAATGCAGATCAAGATAATCAAAAGGCGTTTTCTTATCAATAACTCAGTATTTTTGGGGATTTGCTTTTACTTCATTTGTCTGCTTTTTAGTAAGCGTAACATTAACCCATTCATCAAATTCCCCACTCTCTGGAAGCATTGTAAGTTTTGAAGTTATACCATTACTTGTTATATCTTTGACACGAATTAAATAATACATTCCTTGGTGCATTGCAGGCGGCTGAAGGCGTTACAACCGAATTAATTACAAACCTGAATTCCGTTAATTTTGGTGACGCAACAACAAATGCATTTCCGGGTACATTACAGAATGGACAAAATTCAGCAAAATATGTACCATTTAATAAAATTGCACAATATTCCTGATTTGTAACGAGAGTGACGGAACGAATGCCGCAGATGAAAAATGGACAAAGATGATCAATGGTATGAAGATTTACACATCTAAACAACTTGTTGCCGCTTTGAAAGAAGCGGGTTTTACAGAGATCAAAACGTATTCAAATGCAAAAAATCATTGGATAAGTATTGTTGCAACGAAATAGCCAAATTCCAGCTTGTATATGAGATTTACAGATAGTGAAAAATAGTGTAAAAATAGTGAAATAATAATGGAAAAAAGTTTTTCTTTTGAATATAATAATATTGAAAAGGAGGACTTTTTTTCATGATTAAGGTAACTTTAACGAACGAAATATTAAAGTATATTACGGAAATCGAGCAAAACCGATATAAAGTATCTTCGATCAAGCTGTCCCAAACCGTTATGAATAAGCTGCGCAAGAACTCAAAGAAAAAAAGTACTTATGCTTCAAATAAGATAGAAGGCAATCCTTTATCAGAAAAACAGGTGGATGAGGTGATTGAGAATGATGAAAGAAAGCATTATTTGAAACCGGAGCAGGAAGTCCGGAATTACTTTCTCGCATTGAATTTTCTGGAACAAAAGATAACTAGAAAAGAGAAATTCTCTAAAAAACTTATTTTAGATGTACAGAAATTGGTAGAAAAAGGGGCATCCAAGGAAAAAATCGGTCTTAGAGGATCTATGCCGCCGGGAGTGTTATTTGCCGTATATGACTCTAAGACAGGACGGCCGGATTATATTCCCCCGGAATATTGTGATATTCCAGATCTGCTGGACGAATTGGTAACGTATGTAAATACGACAGACGATCATCCACTAATCGTAGCTGCAGTGGTACATTACCAATTAGTAACCATACATCCTTTTGAAGACGGCAATGGCAGAACCGCAAGATTACTTTCCGGTTACATTATGGATTTAAACGGATACGGATTTAACGGAATCGGGTCGTTGGAAGAATATTTTGCCTATGATATCGATGAATATTACGAATCCATCCAGATGGGACTTCCTGCATTATATTATTCCGGAAGAGATAATCCGCCCCATCCGGAAATCTGGATCAACTATTTTCTGAGGATGGTAAAGTTATACTCTGGAAAGGTTTGTGATCTGCAGATGGCTTCCAATGAGGAAGATGTTGCTGCAAGTTTATCGTTCCTGAAAGGAAAGGAAAAGGAACTTTTGAGACTTTTGATCACGGATTATAAAGGGAAATTTACACCGATTGAAGTCAGCAGGAAACTGTCAGTCACGAACAAAACAATTATTAACAGATTAGCTGTTTTGGTGAAAAATGGTTTTGTAGTTCCCATACTGGTCAACCAGAGGATCCGATCTTATGAATTAAGCAAATTTACCAGAGACAATGAAGAAGAAATCATGAAAGTTATTTTTTGCAACTGAAATAAATCGGAATTTGTGGAGAGATTTCCTGAACTTTCCTCCTGCCATTCATATGTTGTCGTGGACATAGATGGAAAAATATTAGTTGTAAATGGGGAAAATGGAACGCTACATTGAATGCTGTGCAAAAGTCACCTCGAAAATCGTTCCCCCAGTCTTGCCTGATTTGATACAAATACTGCCATCATGTACTCTAACGATTTCACGAACAAAAGCAAGACCTAGCCCTACGCCACCCAGCTCCCGGCTTCTGGATTTATCCACACGGAAGAATGGTTCGAACACTCTCTCCATAAACTCCTTTGGTATTCCGCTTCCCGTATCTTCTACAGACAGACAAACATGCTTGTTTCTCTGATATGCGGTTACTGTAACCTGTCCGAGCGGATGATTATATTTGATGGCATTCTCAACCAGATTGTATACAAGCCTGTAAATAAGGATATCACTGCCTATCATAGTGGCATCCTCACATTTTCCAATCAGCTTTATATTCTTTTCCACGGCAAGAGGCTCAAGGTCTGCCAAAACCTCTTCAACAATGGCATCCAATATAATTTTATCATCCCTTCCCACCGTCTGAAGTTCACTCATGTCAAGAAGAGTCTTTACCATCCTGTTTAATTTATCATTTTGTTCCGTAACCATTTTTATGGTCTGCAAAGTGTCTGCATCATTTCCCGGGTGAGAGGCAGAATTATATGAATCAAGCTGTACCTGCATTAACGCTAATGGAGTACGCAGCTCATGTGCTGCATTTGCAGTAAACTGTCTCTGTATCTCAAATGCTTCCGACAGACGCTCAAGCATCTTATTATAAGAAATACCCAGCTGGTTCAGTTCCTTAACATTGTTTTCCTCTATTCTTGAATCAGACAGATTCTGAGCCTGTACCTCTTCAATTTTATCTGAAAACTCCCTGATTGGTCTGAGTGCATGCCCGCTTATAAAATAAGTGACGACACCTCCCAAAAGCGCCAGCAAAACCGTGATTATCAGACTGTTTCTTTTATAGTCGGCCTTATTATTGTATACCTGAAACGAAAATTCATCCGCAAACTCATCCCACTTATCGTCCGGTATGTTGATATATATTTCATCTGATTTGTTTCCTTTTTCATCCCCCTGTGACTCTACCACATCCTGCAGAGAATCAATGTAATGCACACCATTTTTATAGACAAACATAGTCAGGCAGCCACATATAATAGCAATACACAATGTAGTAATGCACGTAAGTCTCCACTGTAGCGACATTCTTTTCATCTGTCAGACTCCTCCCGTATTTTATAGCCTTCACCTACCTTGTTCTGAATGGGATCATATCCCAGCTTCGCCTTAAGCTTTTTTCTAAGTGAAGACATATGTACCCTGATTGCTCCGCTAAAGCTGTCTGCCGTGGCATCCCACACATGCTCTATCAGCTCCTCCTGACTCACCGGCCTGCCTATATTGATAAGTAAATATTCCAAAATACCATTCTCTTTTCTTGTCAGTGGAACCGGCTCTTCCTTTGCATATGCCTCGCGTTTAATCGTATCAAACTTTATTTCTCCGCATTTAAGACATATATCATTCTGTACAAATTTTCTTCTTGTCAGGCTTCTGATACGTGCCTCAAGCTCCTGCAGATGGAATGGTTTTTCCATGTAATCATTTGCTCCTGCATCCAGTCCCTCTACCTTATCAGCAATCTGACCTCTTGCAGATAATATCAAAACCTTAGTTTCATCATTGTATTTTCTAAGCTCCTTAAGAAGTTCCATGCCATCCATCCCCGGCAGATTCAAATCCAAAACTATCAGATCATAATTCTCCGACAGTATACATTCAAGAGCCTCTTTCCCATCATAACAGGTATCCACCTCATAACCGGCAGCATACAGACTCTTTGCAACCATATCACATATTTGTTTCTCATCCTCAACAATTAATAATCTCAAAATGTTCGCCTGCTTCTTAACAATAATTTTACAACCTATATTTTATAATACCAAAGTCAGCTGGTCAACAATACAACAAAAAGGAGCAACATTATGTTGAAATACCAAAAAACATGTCAAATCATTCTGCTTATCCTTGGTGTATCCATGATAAGCTATGGTGCAGTCAGAGGTGAGGCGGCTACAGTGCTTGGTAAAGCAATAAAACTATGTCTGGAGTGTGTCGGAATTGGATAAGGAAAAGAAATTACTATCAAGAAAACTGGCAAAAGTACGTGGCTGGATACAGGCCGTAGCAACGCTGCTGACCAATATTCATATTCCAAATTTATTTAAGGGTAAAATATATCAGGGCAATGCAAAAACAGTATGCGTACCCGGATTAAACTGCTACTCCTGCCCTGCCGCGACAGGAGCCTGTCCAATAGGGGCATTTCAGGCAGTTGTCGGATCATCAAAATTTAAGTTTTCATACTACATAACCGGATTTTTTATTTTACTCGGTGTAACTCTCGGCAGATTTATATGTGGTTTTTTGTGCCCATTTGGATGGTTTCAGGATTTACTTCATAAAATCCCCGGGAAGAAATTATCCACAGCCAAACTAAAGCCTCTTAGGTACCTAAAATATGTCATTCTTATTGTTTTCGTTATACTTCTTCCGATGCTTGTAACGAACTCTATAGGAATGGGAGACCCGTTCTTCTGCAAATATATCTGTCCTCAGGGTGTTTTAGAGGGTGCTATACCGTTATCTATTGGAAATGCTGCTATCCGTTCTGCGCTGGGAAAGCTTTTTTCTTTCAAGTGTATGATTTTAATTGCAGTGATTGTACTAAGTATCTTATTTTACAGGCCCTTCTGTAAATGGATTTGTCCGCTTGGAGCAATCTACTCATTATTTAATAAGGTCAGCCTGCTCAAAATCACCGTTGATAGCAGTAAATGTGTCGGATGCGGTCAATGCTCAAAGGCATGTAAGATGGATGTGGATGTGTGTGAGACACCGGATCACCCCGAGTGCATACGCTGCGGTGCCTGCATAAAGGCCTGTCCGAAGGACGCCATCTGCTACCGGTTTATGGGAAAATCATGTCAAAAAAATGACAACAGATAACTATTAAACATTTTACTATTATTTTAAAGGAGAAATTACTCATGAAAAACAAATTATCATTTATTTCTATTTTTACACTCTGCATAGCATTATCACTTACAGCATGTGGCGTAAAGCAAGCTTCCACAACAGATTCTAAGAACACTCAGACTGAAGCCGGCTCAGAAGCATCCGGCAAATCAGATTCCAAGCTTGATGATTTATATCAGCAGGAAAATCAGCTTTTTGCAGATCACGCTGATGTGTGGAACAAGGTATTTGGCATGATGAACAAAAGTGATGCCGACCCAAACGGAAATTATGCTGATTATCTTGCCGGTACCGTAGAATCAAACAAGAATTCATTCACAGATGATGAGCTTAAAACACTTAATGAGGATATTGAAACCATACGAAAAATCGAGGAACAGATAGCAGAGCTTGAAAACAAAAATACATCATCAGACGATAACAAGAAGGACAGCTCTAATGCCTCATCTGTATTCAGTGATTTTTCCGGTGAGGATTTTGATGGCAATAAGGTTGATGACAGCCTGTTTTCCGGTAATGCAGTAACAGTCGTCAATTTCTGGTTTACCGGCTGCAAACCATGTGTCGCTGAATTATCCAAGCTTAACGAATTAAATGATGCTATCAAATCAATGGGCGGAGAAGTTGTTGGCATCAACACTGAGACCTTCGATGGCAATAAAAAAGCTATCAAAGAGGCTGCCTCTGTTCTTGAAAGCCAGGGTGTCAAATATCGTAATCTGTCAATTGACTCCTCTAGTGCTGCCGGTAAATATGCCTCAGAAATCATGGCCTTTCCAACAACTATACTTGTTGACAGAAATGGCAATATTGTAGGCGAACCAATGCTCGGCGGAATTGATAACAAGGACAACTATGATGCCCTTATGAAGCAGATTCAGTCTGTAATTGATGCAGACAGCACAAATAAATAGAGGTCTACATATAAAAAGCTCCTGTGCATTGCACAGAGAGCTTTTTTTGAACATTACTATAATGTCAAGGAATCTTCTGCATCTACCCACATCTGTAAATTCCCATCAAGATACAGTCTCGCATATTCTAGTGGTTCATCAATGGCAAGTGTGTTTAATGCACAATCTGATCCGGGTGTGGTTCTCAAATTCTTTTCTGCAAATATTGTTCTCATCGTATCTTATCTCCTTATCGTTCAATCAATTATTTGCTACAAAAATCAGAAGCATTTCAATCAGTTCACCATGTCACTTTTATTTTGTGTTATACTGTTTTATAGATTTTTCTTGGTCTCCGCTGCCGCTTCGGTCGGCACAGAGCAGATGTCCACCGGACATCTTGTGCCCTTGTATTTTCCCTTATCAGAGTTCGTAAACACTGGTGGGACGATATAACACAAGGGAAACAATAAGGGAAAGCTCAATCGGTATTTATGGAGGTAAAATAAAATGATGAAACTTGATAATTTTATTGGTATGATGACGGGACATTTTGATAATAAAGAGCAGTTTAGTATGATGCAGGCAACAGGAAAAATATATCCTTATGCTAAGCATGTAAATACAGTCTGCAATGACAAAATAAATAATATTCCTCAAGATTTTAATGGAAAATTTATTGTTGAAGAAAGTTACTATGAGACAAATGGTAACCGTCATGCATCACCGCACCTTTTCCTTATTACAGAAAATGAAGATGGAATTTTACTTTCCTCCTATGAGATTCCGGAAGGAGAAGACAAAAATACATTTTCATATGATTCTATGAAAAATGTTGATTATAGTGAACTGAAAAAATCTAAAAAGTTTAAGCCGGCACTTTATCATGAAAATGATGGCATCTGGGAGGGAGGTAGCACAAGTCAGTTTTCACCAGTAATGACCTTTAAGCTTTGGGAAAAGTTTTCTGATAGTTGTTTGGAAGTATCTGAAATTATGGAAGTTAATGGAAAGCGGACTTTTGGATACGATGATCCCATTATTTACAAACGTGTATAAGTTAAGGCGGAATTTCAGCATTAACGTATGAGTTGATTAAGTATTTGCAGTTAAATATGTGTCTTGTTCTGACTTCTATAGCCGCAACCCTTTAATATCTTTAATACGTGATAAGATCATATTGCAGCTGCAGCTGATAACGCCGGGAAGTGTATCAATGACTGTGTGCAGGAAGTGTTCCATTTCATCACTTGATGAAGCAACGGCATGTACATGCAGCTTGTCTCTTCCTGTGACACGGTAAATCTGCGTGACGGTATCATTGTTATGTAATATATCTGTCACCTGCGACAGATGGTCTGGTTTTGTCTCGATTTCAAAATAGCATGAAACAGCACCGCTGATCTTTTGAGGGTTTATTATAGTTGTATATTCTTCAATTATGCCTTTTTTCTCCAGAGCCTGAATTCGGGCTTTTACTGCCACTCTGGAAATACCGGTTTCTTTACCGAGATCAGAGTAGGAAATACGCGCATTTTGAAAACATAGAATAAATTCTGATGAAGGAAAGAATAAGTGAAATTATAAAGGCTGTGGAGGAATATGATAATGTCAAAAGATGAATATCTGATCACAGATACGCCTCTAAAAGCGTTGACGGTTTTCGCAATGCCAATGATTTTGGGCAGTTTTTTTCAGCAAATATACAATATGGCTGACTCTATCATCGTCGGCCAATTTGTTGGCTCCTCTGCACTTGCAGCTGTCGGAGCCTGTGCAGCGCTGACCAATGTTTTCATTTGTGTGGCACTGGGGGCAGGTGTCGGAGCCGGTGTGCTCGTGAGCCGTTATTTCGGTGCCAGGGAGTATGGAAAAATGAAGACCATCGTGTCAACGTCCTTGTTTAGTTTTTTAATTCTAAGCATAGTTCTTGGTGTTTTTGGCTTTTGTTTTTCACACTCGATGATGAGGGCATTACAAACCCCTGGCGATATACTGAATGATGCAGTGTTATATCTACGGGTTTATTTTGTGGGCTTTCCGTTCCTGTTTATGTATAACATTCTTTCCAACATGTTTACTTCCATTGGTGAATCAAAAATTCCATTGGGACTTCTGGTATTCTCGTCAATCTTAAATATTTTTATGGATCTTTGGATGGTGGCAGGACTTGGTCTAGGTGTGTTTGGTGCAGCCCTTGCAACTCTTATAGCACAGGGGATTTCGGCGGTGTTTTCACTATTCCTTTTCCTTAGCCGGATGCATCGATATAAAAGTCGCTTTGATTGGTTCGACAGGCGGGAACTACATTCCATGCTTCAAATTGCTGTACCTTCGGTTCTTCAGCAGTCTACCGTGTCCATCGGTATGATGATCGTACAGGCTGTCGTAAATCCTTTCGGTACACAGGCACTTGCGGGGTATGCGGCGACGATGCGGGTAGAGAATGTTTTTTCATTGATATTTGTATCCATTGGCAATGCGGTTTCCCCATATGTTTCCCAGAATCTTGGTGCAAAGAAAATGGAACGGATCAAAAAAGGATATCACGCTGCACTGGTGTTAGATGTATGTTTTGCAGTTCTTGCTTTTATAGTCATTGAAACATTGCATACGCAGATTTCCTCGCTATTCCTTGGTAAAGATGGAACTGCCCTGGCTTATCAGGTATCTGAGGGTTATATGAGATGGCTCGGTTACTTCTTCATCTTTATGGGAATCAAAATGGCAACCGATGGGGTTCTTCGTGGTCTTGGAATCATGCGCCCGTTCCTTATTGCAAATATGGTGAACCTGGCGATCCGCTTGTCGGTTGCTTTGATTTGTGCACCTCGTTTTGGTATTGTATTTGTCTGGCTTGCTGTACCAGCAGGTTGGTTTGCAAATTTTTTGATATCCTATGTGGCTCTTCGGAGAGCATGGCCAAATGATAAAGAAGTGCAATCCCGATAGCCTAAAGTAATTTAAAATCGGAACTTGGAGGAGATTCTTATTTATGAAAAAAGGAATAAACAAATCAATCTTATTCATCTAAAGGAAAAATAACTTGAACTGGGTCCGGGATGGTGCTATAATCAGCGCGGAAAAGTTTATGAGTTAAAGGAGGCGAAACATATGGACAGTTGTGATAGTCGAAGTTCAAGTACATATAATGATGGATCTGGACTTACACGCTATTTCAAATGTCTGTAGGTGCGCCATTTTTGAAATACAAGATAAGCCTTGATCCATCGTCAGAACGAAATCACAACTTTAGTTTGTGTAACGTCTGAGTTACGATGGATTTTTTATGCCCTTTTTTAGGGGAAGAAGGAGGCTTATGATGAGAAAAGAAGTATTAAAAGAACCAACTTTTGAAAAAGAGATTGCCGTTATGATCCGGGTATCCAAGTCTATGGATGAAATGCGGGAACAACTCAGGGCTTATCATGATAATGATATAGCGCAGAGTCTGAAATACCTAAACCGCGCAGAGCGCAATCTTTTATACAGCGGGCTGGATGCCAAGTGGCTGGCAGAGATCATGTCCTATGTGGATGATCCGGCACCTTATATCGAGGAGATCGGCATAGACAAACTGGCGGAGATCATCAATGAGATGGAGGCGGATGATGCCGTTGATCTCTGGGAAGACATTGACGAGAGCGTAAAGGTCAAACTCCGTCCTATGCTGGATGATGAGAAGACAATGGATATCCTTCTCATCAATTCCTATGATGAGGATGAGATCGGAAGCCTGATCACGACCAATTATATCCGCATCAAACAAAATCTCAGTATCCGTCAGGCTATGCACGAATTGGTGCAGCAGGCAGGGGAAAATGATAATATCACGACCCTTTATGTGGTAGATGACCGGGGGCGTTTCTGTGGTGCGATCGACCTCAAAGACCTTATCGTTGCGCGGGAAAACGTGGCGCTGGATTCACTGATCAGTTATGCTTATCCCTATCTGCTGGACCATGAAAAGATCTCCGATAGTATCGAAAAGATCAAAGATTATGCGGAGGATTCCCTGCCGGTCTTAAATAAGGATAAGAAGATCATTGGTATCATCACGGCGCAGGATGTAGTCGAGGCTGTGGATGACGAGTTGGGCGAGGACTATGCAAAACTGGCTGGTCTGTCCGCAGAGGAAGACTTAAACGAGAGCACCAAAGAGAGTATTAAAAAACGTCTGCCATGGTTGATCATCCTTTTGTTTCTTGGTATGGGTGTATCCACAGTTGTCGGAGCCTTTGAGGGTGTCGTCGCCGTCCTGCCGGTCGTGATCTGCTTTCAGTCCCTGATCCTTGACATGGCGGGAAATGTCGGCACGCAGTCGCTTGCGGTTACGATTCGTGTCCTGATGGATGAACAGTTGAGCGGCAAAGATAAGATCCGCCTGATCGGCAAGGAAATGAAAGTTGGATTCTGCAATGGGTCTTTGCTGGGGATCATGGCTCTGGTTTGTCTGGGAATTTACATCAGCCTGTTTAAAGGCTATCCGTTTGCGATGGCAATGCTCATTTCCGGCTGTGTTGGTATCGCACTGATCGTAGCGATCGTGATTTCCAGTCTGGTGGGAACGCTGGTGCCGATCCTTTTTCACAAGATCAAAGTGGATCCGGCAGTGGCATCCGGTCCGCTCATCACGACGGTCAATGACCTGGTGGCAGTAGTGACTTACTATGGTTTGGCATGGCTTTTGCTCTTGCAGGTATTTAAAATAGCATAAGATCGGAGAATTTATGATACAGGATATTTACCCACATCAATTAAACAACCATTATGATCCGGGCGTACAGACGAAAAAGGAAGATACGCTGCTTTGCATTGTAAATGGCAGGATCTTAGTGGAGGAGACTTGTTTTGAGGAAAACGAGTTGCGGTTTCCAAGAGTCAAGGATCTGGCAGACGAGTATGTTGCTGACATTCGCTATCTCTTTGCCATAGATGATAGCAGGTATTTTCTGTGCGACCATCTTTTGGAGCAAAAAGACATACCGGAGGGCTATGCCTATGTGGATGAAAAGAGTCTGCGAAAAGAGGGCATAGGACCGGACGAGGCACTTTTTGCAGCAGTGACCGGCAAGCATCTGGCAGACTGGTATCGGGACACGAAATTTTGTGGAAGATGCGGGCATGAGATGCAACATTCCAAAACGGAGAGAGCCATGGTCTGTCCTGCCTGCCACTACACCGCCTATCCGCGCATTATGCCGGCGGTGATCGTTGGGGTGACCAATGGAGACAAATTGCTCATTACCCGCTACCGAACCGGCTTTCGCTACAATGCCCTGATCGCGGGCTTTACGGAGATCGGCGAGACCATGGAGGAAACCGTGCAAAGAGAAGTGATGGAAGAAGCAGGCATCCGGGTCAAAAATATCCGCTACTATAAGTCGCAGCCGTGGGGAACCGCCAATGATATCCTGCTTGGCTTTTACTGTGATGTGGACGGAGACGACAGAATCACCATGGATCCTGAGGAATTAAAGTACGCCGAGTGGGTGCAAAGAGAGGACATTGTCTTGCAGCCGGGCGAGTTCAGCCTGACTAATGAAATGATGAAGAGGTTTAAGGAGAATTAACATGAATGATACACTGGAAATCCGTGAAGCACGGGCGGATGAGATCGCTCTGGTGCAGGAACTGATCCGGGAGATGGCAAAATATGAAAAGCGCCCGGAAGATATGACGGGGACACAGGAATCCTTGTCTTACTGGCTTTTTGAGCGAAAGATCGCGACGATCCTGCTCTTGGAATATGAGAAAAAGGTCATCGGCTATGCCATCTATTATCCGGTCTTTGGATCCTTTGCTGCCTGTGGCGGCATACATTTAGAAGATCTTTATATCAAGGCAGAATACCGTAAGCATGGATTTGGCAGATACTTTTTTGATGCGGTCGCAAAGAGAGCAAAGGCGGAGGGCTATAGCAGGATGGAGTGGTCCTGTCTGGATTGGAATACGCCATCGCTCGCTTTTTATGAGAAACTGGGGGCAGCCTATGATAGCGGAAGAAAGTATTTAGAACTGCCTTTGTGATTTTTCCATCTTTTTGAGTTCCGGTAACACGGTACAGAGCATGGTGATAAAGCCCGCGGTTCCTAGTTATGGTTCCGTTTCAAAGTCAATGCGTTTCATTTTGCGTGCGACTAAGTGAGCGCGGAAGCCTTTTTGTTTTTCCATGGTAAGAACCGTAAAACCGGCGTTTTCAGCCATAGCGGTAAATTCGGTAGCCTTGAGGATTTTCACATCGCCATGTCCGCACAGATTTGCCAAAGGCATTTCGATATGGTTCATGAGCCAGACCACAAAATCAGAGGAAGTATAGTCCCGCAAGATCAGGCGACCGCCCCTGCGCAGGACGCGGTAGGCGCTGCTGAAAAAGTTCTGCGGGTTCGGGTAATGATGGAAGCTATTGGAGCAGATGATCGCATCAAAAGTTCCTTCATCAAAAGGCAGATTTTCACTGTCGCCGACCAGAAACTCCGTGTTGGAGAGATTTTTTGCCTGTGCGACATGGATCATCTCAGGCGTAAGATCCAGTCCGACATAGTGTTTGTCCGGGTATTTGTCATGGAGCAGTTCGAGCATGGGACCGGTGCCGCAACCGCAATCGAGGACATCTGTAAATGCCTCCTTTTCCAGTTCTGCCAGGATCGGAGGATAATCATCCTTGCACATTTCATAAATACCGGCGTGTCCGCTGTCATAGACTTTGGCTGCCTCAGTAAATTCTTTGATGGAAAGTTTCTTATATTCTTCCGGTGTCATCAGACCATCTCCTTATGCATTCTTTTGGTTAGTCATTACTAACTAAAAGTAGCATAGTTTTTCCCAAATGTCAAAAAATGCTTATATTATATAGGGAATATCTGCCGGATGGAGTCCAGTGGGTGTTCCGGGTCGCTGGAAAGGGCAGCGCGCATACATGAACGGACTGACGACAGATTCTGTTGTTAATTTTAAATTGCGGTTCTTATTTTAAAATGATAGGATGTTTGCGAGGAGAAAACAGAAATGAAAGACAAATATCAAAATACAATGTATGCCTGCTTTGTGGGATATATCGTGCAGGCGATCGTAAATAACTTCGTTCCCCTATTATTTTTAACTTTTGAAAGTTCTTATGGAATACCTTTGAGCCAGATTACTATGCTGATCACCTTCAATTTCGGTATCCAACTCTTGGTGGATCTTTTATCGGCAAAGTTTGTCGACAAGATAGGATATCGGGTGTCGATCGTAATGGCTCATATTTTTGCTGCGCTTGGTCTGGCAGGACTGGTGGTATTGCCGGATCTTTTGCCAAATGCCTTTGCCGGGCTTTTGATCGCCGTGGTCATTTATGCGATCGGCGGCGGTCTGATCGAGGTTCTGATCAGCCCGATCATGGAGTCCTGTCCGAGTGAAAATAAGGAAAAGGCAATGAGTCTTTTACATTCCTTTTATTGCTGGGGGCATGTCGGCGTGGTACTGCTATCCACCCTCTTTTTCTGGTTTTTCGGCATTGCAGACTGGAAGATCTTAGCCCTTTTATGGGTCATTATTCCGGTCTGCAATGGCATCCTTTTTTGCAAGGTGCCGATCGCGCCATTGATCGAAGAAGGGGAAATAGGTATGTCCCTGTGGGAACTGTGTAAAAATCGTATCTTCTGGATCTTGATGCTTATGATGATGTGTGCCGGGGCCAGTGAGCAGGCGGTCAGTCAGTGGGCATCCACCTTTGCGGAGCAGGGCTTGGGCGTGAGCAAGGCGATCGGAGATCTGGCAGGTCCGATGTCATTTGCCATCCTGATGGGAAGTGCCAGAGCATTTTACGGCAAGTTTGGTGACCGGATCGATCTGGATAAATTTATGCAGGCGAGCAGTCTGCTTTGCATTGTTTCCTACTTGTGCATTTCGCTCTCACCGTCGCCACTCTTTTCTCTGATCGGCTGTTCCTTGTGTGGACTGTCTGTCGGTATCATGTGGCCGGGGACTTTCAGCAAGGCATCCGCGGCATTGCGAAATGGCGGAACTGCCATGTTTGCCCTACTGGCGTTAGCGGGTGATGTCGGCTGCTCCGGTGGTCCGACACTCGTCGGTTTTGTCACAGGTCTGGCTTCGGATGATCTGAAAAAAGGAATTCTGGCGGGGATCATCTTCCCGATCCTGCTCATTGTGGGGATTGTTTCCTTGAAGAAGGCGAAACGCTATGCTTAAGCATTTAGGATAAAAAGGACATAGACAACATGCCATGGTTGGGATAGAAGCAGACGGAAAGAACTTGCAAGGATCCCGGGTTAATGAAATCGCACCATCCGCCGATATGTATGTTACAGAGAGAGGGAGCGGAAAGGCGGTGCGAAAATATGAGGATAGCAAGCAGCAATGTGGCGATGGCATCCAGCCATCAGGAAACAAAATTTTCCTACAAACAGTCTATGACCATGGAGGCGGCAGCATCCAAAAATCTTGCAGGGGCAATTTTTACAAAATCCGAGGAAATGGACGGGGCAGATTACCGGACCAGTATGCTGGAATATAAAAAGCAGCAGGAGCAGGAAGCCGCGCAAAAGCGCAAAGAAAATGAAGAACGTTCCGCAAAGGAGATGCTGGAGCGGACCAAGAGCACAAATAGGACCAACGGAAGCGGACGCTTGGAAATGTCTGATCAGTACAAGATCAAACTGGAGATGATCAAGCGGATGTTTGAACTTTTGCGTCAGGGCAAGAGCCTTATGGATTCCGGGCTTGCCACTTCGGATTCCAACAATGTATTGGATCTGCGTTCTCCATTTTACCGCAATCAGGATATGGAAAGTTCCTGGAGTTCAAGCGGCAGTGATGGTAGCAGTATGGGATCAGAACTTCCGGTGATCGGGACGACGGGCAGCGGCACCATCTGGCAGAGGGTGACGGCGACTTCCGGTTTCTATACCGAGGCAGAGTCTACGACCTTTGCAACCAGCGGAATCGTGCGTACAGTAGACGGCAGGGACATCAATTTTAATATGGAGGTCTCCATGTCGCGGGCATTTACGGCAAGTATCAACAGTCTGGAAGTGGAGTCTTACATCAAGACAGATCCTCTGATGATCAATCTGGATACGGATATCGGCAGTGTGTCCGATCAGAAATTCTTCTTTGATCTGGATACGGATGGCAAAGAAGAAGAGATTTCTTTTGCGGGCAAGGGCAGCGGATTTCTGGCATTGGACCGCAATGGCGATGGAAAGATCAATGATGGATCCGAATTATTCGGAACCAAGAGCGGAGACGGCTTTAAGGATCTGGCAGCCTATGATGCGGATGGCAATGGCTGGATCGATGAAAATGATGCCATTTTCTCCCAGTTAAAGATCTGGACAAAAGATGAGGACGGCAAGGACAAACTGATCAGTTTAAAGGATGCAGATGTTGGTGCCATATATCTTGGAAATGCGGATACACAGTTTTCTTTAAAGGATGACGACCATAAGTTAAATGGCGAGATCAAAAAGACAGGAATTTACCTCCACGAAAGCAGTGGCGAGGTAGGCACCGTTAATCACGTAGATTTGATTGTATAACGTATTCCAAAATGGAATGAGAGGAGGGCAAAGAGAATTGCTCTCCTTTTTTGGCGATCATGATGTTATATTTCGCAAACCGCAAACTATAATGATTATTCCGCAAACTGTAAATTGATATATTGCGGAAAGTGAGGTATAATTTGCGATATAAGGATATAAACTAGTGTTATATAAGATTGAGACGGAGTGAGCATTATGAAAACCTGCAAGGAAATTGCAAAAGAATGGAAGATGTCGGAGCGTAGCATAGCAAATTTATGTAAACAGGGACGTATTGCTGGTGCTGCAAAAGTCGGTAAAAGTTGGCAGATTCCAGATGATGTGGTTCGACCTGTAGACTTGCGTCGAAGGGAAACAACAGTAGAAAATAATGGCAAATCTTACAGGAAGAAACCTCTTCCTATCGGCATTTCTGATTATGTAAGAGCACAGGCAGAATATTATTATGTCGATAAGACCATGCTGATTAAAGAATTTATTGATCGTAAGCCACTTGTTTCGTTGTTTACCAGACCAAGGAGATTCGGAAAGACCTTGAATATGGATATGCTTCGTGTTTTCTTTGAAATATCAGAGGAGGATACAAGCATTTATTTCAGGGACAAGGAAATCTGGCAGGCAGGAGAAGATTATACCAAGTATCAAGGGAAATATCCGGTGATTTTTCTGACCTTTAAAGATGTTAAATTTGATTCATGGGATGCCACGATGGATAAGATCCGCGGACTTTTACAGGATGAGTTTGGAAGACATAGTCAACTTCTGACAAGTGAAAAACTAGAGGAATATGAACGTGATTATTTTCGGGCAGTTTTACAGGGGACAGCAGGAAGCGTGGAATTGACCGCAGCATTGGAGAATCTTTCCAGAATGTTGCATAAGCATTATGGCATTGCCCCAATCATTATTATTGACGAATATGATATCCCGATCCAAGAGGGCTATGCTAAGGATTTTTATGAAGATATTGTTGGCTTTATGCGCAATTTCTTCTCTGGGGCTTTTAAGGACAACAGGAATCTTTCA
The DNA here is from genome assembly GCF_014287435.1 of Roseburia lenta. GTDB lineage: Bacteria > Bacillota > Clostridia > Lachnospirales > Lachnospiraceae > Pararoseburia > Pararoseburia lenta. The sequence continues at coordinate 601,820 of NZ_JACOPG010000002.1, read as the reverse complement.
TACGGATTTTTGACAGGAATTTTACGGATTGCGCAGGAGAGTATCTTTAGCGGACTCAATAATCTGACAGTCAATTCTGTGATGGATACAGAATATGATAGGTTCTTCGGCTTTACGGAAAGTGAGGTTGACAAGATGCTGTCATATTATGATGTGGCGGAGAAAAAGACTGAGTTACAGGAATGGTATGACGGCTATCTGTTTGGTGATACAGAAATCTACAATCCATGGTCGGTCATTAATTATATTGCAAAGGGATGCAGACCACAGGCATATTGGGCAAATACAGGTAAGAATGAGATACTTGCGGATGTTTTGCGGGAAGCAACAGATGATATTACGGAAAGATTGTTTGCACTTTTGCAAGGAGAAACGGTATTGGCATGTATCAATCAAAATGTTGTCTATCGTTCACTAACGGAAGAGCCGGCGAATGTCTATAGCCTGTTGATGGTTGCCGGATATTTAAAGGCGGTCAAAAAGGAATTACAACCGGACGGAGCATTTATGTGTCAGATTTCGATTCCCAATAAGGAAATTGCAGCGGTATATAAAGGAGAGGTTCTTTCACATTTGCTACAAGTGGGACTTATTACACAGTCTACAGCAAATAAAATCGCAGAAAGTCTGTATGTAAATGATATGGCGAAACTGCAAACCGCAATTATGGAATACATGAAAAAAACGATCAGTTTCTATGATGCAGGGGCAGAAGGGTTCTATCATGGCTTATTATTAGGCTTGATGGCTTTATTAGACAATCAATACAAGATACGTTCCAACCGGGAAGCGGGTGAAGGTCGTTATGACATCGGGTTGATTCCAAAAGAGAAAAAGTATCCGGGCATTATCATGGAACTCAAATGGGCAAGAGATCTTTCAGAGAGGGAATTACAAAGTCTTTCGGAAAAGGCATTAGTACAGATTGATTCGAAACATTATGCGGATGAAATGAGAAATGAGGGAACGAAGGAACTGATGAAATTAGGAATTGCTTTTTCTGGGAAGAAAGTTATAGTAACTGCAGGGTAAAACGGACGGTAAACTACATTTTTCATGCTTTCTGCCGATATAAAAGGTAATGACACTATAATCGGCAAAAAGGAGAAGGTATGGAATTAGGAATCAACGACATCAGAAATACGCAAAACATTCAAAATTTAAAGAGCGCAAAGCGGCAGGACGACAGTTTCGCAGATACGATCCAGTTGCCGAACCGCGATATGAGCGGCGGACATGCGCCATATGATTATCTGGCAAAAGATGGAGAAATCAATTACAATGGCGTTATCTTCCGTCTGGATACGAAGCAGAACCAGTTGCATCTGGGAGATACGTCGGATAAGTCTAAGTGTTTAAATATCCAATTATCTGGTGGGGGATATTTGGTTGTTAATAAAGATAATTTAGGGCAGTTGTCTGATGTGATCGGCATGTTTAATGCCAAAGACCAGTTCCTGATCTTAAATGCCCTTATGATGGAAAGAAAGATTAAGGAAACCAAGGGTGAGATCGAAGAAGCAGACTCCATCATGATCGGTGGAAAGGCTTATACGCAAAAAGAGTGGGATCAGACCATCGACCGTTTTGATGAAGCCGAGGAGAATTTGCAAGAGCAAGTAGATCAGGCGGAGGAAGAAGCCGCACAAAAGGCAATGTCCGAAAGTGATATCCATATCGCCTATGAGCGCATGAGAAAACCGAGAAGGGATAAGACAGCATAGAAATCTATATAACAGTAAAAAATTATAATCTTCCATAAAAAAGTGCATCCATATCAGGGTGCACTTTTTGTATCCAGTAAAAATGAGTTTCTTAGATAGCCTCCTGCTTATTCTTCCACTCCAAGGGTGTCATGCCACTGTATTTTTTAAAAGTATTACAAAAATAGGTAACGGATGAAAACTGTAGCATATCCGAAATCTCCGTTGCAGAGTATTCTCCGCGTTCCAAGAGATATTTAGCTTCATTTATCTTGCAAGCGGTCAGATGCTTGGTAATGGTGGTGCCGGTGGCTTTTTTGAATTCGCTGCAGACATAAGAATTACTAAAGCCAAGGGCATCTGCAATTCGCGTGGTGGACAGTTTTTCGTAAATATGTGATTGGATATAGGCGTTGACCTGATTGGCGATCATGGAATTGGTGTGCAGGGTCTTTAATTTACGTACTTCTTCCGTGTAGTGAGTGGAAAACTGGTAAAAGAGATAGTTCAACTCATTGACATTCTTTGCGTGAAGCAGTTGATCAATATAGTAGTCGGATATGGTATTGACAGTTGCAAGATCTGATCCCTCAGCGCGGGCAACGCGGGATAACATGGTGTTGGCACCAAAGATGTAACCCCGGCGGAGTTCCAGGTCAAAGTTATCCGGTTCATTGCCGGAGGAGTCCAACAGGATAGCATTAAAAAAACCAACCAGTTCATCTGTCTTGCCATGTCTTACACAATCTACAATATGGTCTTCTACATAGGCAGATTGTGCTGCATTTTTGTCTTGATCTTCGTCGTTTAAAATTACCGGGAGTTGTGCTGGGACGAGATGTTCCCAAGTAAAAGAAATGCTGGAAATTTCCGGCGCAGTACAATGGTTTAGCAGCAAATACAAAAGAGATACATGGTGCCGCAGTTGTGGCACGTCAATATGTTGGATCAAGTTCAATTGCTGACGGAAGTCCATGGCATCTCTTTTTTCTTGTCCTAAGCGCGCCAAGATGGCTTTTGCCTGTTTTAGGGTGCAATCTGTAAGCAGGAAGGGACCAAAAAGTAGAATTTCACCGGTTTCTTGAATTCGCAGTCCTCCAAAATAAAGATTTTCTCTTGTTGTAGTAATCCAGGTATCCGGGAGTTCCTTTGGCAGACTGGACAAAAGATAGAGAGGAAGATTATATAACTGGATCTGTGCGGCAATATTGGAACTGTAGCGGATCTCCTGCTCATAAAAGATATGGATGGGGATGCCGGTGGCAAGCGTATATTCATCTAATTCCTGTCTGGTCAAATTTTCTAACATATGGGTGCCTTCTTTCCATAGCGCTTTTTCTTGGAATATATCATAAAAAATTATCAACAACAAGAAAAAAATGACATAATCAAAAATTTTCATATGCTATCTTTTTTTTACAAGATAACGTTATTGAAAACCATTTCAAAGGAGTGAAGAAAGATGGAAGATAAATTATATGTACCGGCAGAAGATCCGTATTTCAGAGATCCATACATTGATGTTGAGGAATGGCGCGATACGCCAGTTCGTCATTATTATGTGCATGGTGGATTCCATGGTACGGATATCAATGGCGAAAGTGAGGCGCGATTTGCCTTATATTTCCCGGAAAAAGAGAAATATGAGGGTAGATTTTTCCAGTATTTGTCTCCGGCACCGGAAAGTGAAAATGCGACAGAAAGTCAGACGGGCGAGGATAATAAAATTGCCTTTGCACTCACACATGGAGCATATTTTGTGGTTTCCAATCAGGGCGGATTTATGTTAGGAGGAGACTCCAGCCGCCTTTATAAGGTCAGTGCAAATACGGCAGAGTTTTCGCGAAAAGTTGCAAAACGCATTTATGAGGCAGAGGAGAGACCTTATGGTTATGTCTTTGGCGGCAGTGGCGGGTCTTTCAAGGTTATGGGCTGTATTGAGGGAACGGATGGCGTTTGGGATGGAGCGGTTCCTTATGTGATGGCAAATCCAATGGCAGCACCAAATGTCTTTGCACCGCGTATGCGTGCAGTACGTCTGCTCGGCGAAGAAGGTATGCAAAAAGTCGTTACAGCGCAGGAGCCCGGCGGGAGCGGTGACATCTATGAGGGCTTAAACGAAGACCAGAAGCAGGCGTTAAAAGAGGCGACCAGCATGGGATTTCCACCCAAAGCATGGTTTGATTATCCATATATGGGAGACGGTGCACTCATGGTACTGGTTCCGGCAGTTTATCAGATGTTTCCTACTTACTTTAAGGATTTCTGGGAAAAGGAAGGCTATGAAGGGGCAGACCCTGAGAGTAATGAGGCTAGAGCCCATATGAAACTTGTGACGACAGTGGAGCATTTGGACTATGACTATGCGGAACCGGAATTATCAGAAGAAGAAAAAAATACGGTGGATACCAGTTGGCTTAATACAATCCTTGGTGGAGAAAAATTACCGCATATATATTTGAAGGATGCAATACCGGCAGATACCTATACCTATCATTGTCGTTTTAAAGTCTTAGATGGTGCATGTGCAGGAAAGGAAATCAATATTAGCAGTATAGATGGGAATATGCTGGAACTCCATCCGGAGAACGACGGCAAGCATGAAAATCCTTTCAAAGAGTTGAAGCCGGGAGATCAGGTTATGATTGACAATGGCGATGCTATTGCCATGCAGTGTTTCCACAGACATCAGTTGCCGGACGAGACTTATGATGTGTATGATCAGTTTCGCAATGAGGACGGCAGTCCGAAATACACACAACTGCCTATGCTGGTGGCACCAATGACAGCCATCAGTGGTGCAGGACTGATGCCGACGGGAAATATCCATGGCAAGGTAATCGGCATATGTTCCATGATGGACGAAAGTGCCTGCCCATGGCATGGAGACTGGTATCGCAAGGCGATCGGACGCTGTGGTATTGATGAGCAGGACCATTTCCGCCTCTACTATCATGACAATAGTATCCATGACGATCGTGCGGGTTATCTGGACGATCCGCAAAATCAGGTAGATTATTTAGGAACTCTGCATCAGGCACTCTTGGATGTGGCTGCATGGTGTGAAAAGGGGATCGAGCCGTTTGATACCATGAATTATACCTATGCAGACGGACAGATTACTTTGCCAAAGGGGGCAAAAGAGCGTGGCGGCATGCAGCCGGTTGTATCAGCAGTAGTAGAAAATGCAGCAGGACAAAGCGACTATGACGGCAAGGTGACCAGAGCAAAAGTCGGTGAAAACATATGCTTCAAGGCAGTGATCGAAGTTCCGCCCAAGGCTGGAAAAGTAACACATGCAGCATGGGATTATGAAAAGACAAATGACTGGTCCAATGATGAGGTCATCGAGGCAGTGGATGATACTACATACAAGATTGAAGCAGACCATGTATTCACCAAGCCGGGTATCTATTATCCGGTTATCAAGGTGGCAAGCAACCGTCATGGCGATGCCGGCGACATCTTCACCCAGTGCAAGAACTTAGATCGTGTGAAGGTCATTGTAGAGTAGATTTACCATAAGAGAAGGAAGGGTTAAGAATGGGAACAGAAATGAAAGAAGAGAAAAAGGGAAAAGTTGGAATATTAAAATTCTGGACATGGAACTTTAGAACTATGTCCGCCGGTATTCAGGCAGTGCTGATCGGTTATATCGTATTTTATTGCACGGATGTTTTAGAATTAAATGCAGCCTTAGTTGCAACACTGCTCATGGCATCCAAGATCTTTGACGGTGTGACCGATATTTTGGCAGGTTATCTTGTTGATAAGACACATACCAGGTTGGGCAAGGCAAGACCTTACGAATTTGCTATTATTGGTCTTTGGGTCGCAACATGGGCGGTATTTTCTGTGCCAACATCTTTGTCAACGGTGGCAAAGTGTGTTTGGGTCGTTGTGGCATATACTATGGCACAGTCAGTATTTAATACTTTACTAAATGCAAATAACACAGCCTATATGGTAAGAGCATTTAATAGTCAGCAGACCTATGTCAAATTGAGTTCCATCGGAGGTTTGGTAACGGTCGCTGGTGTTGCAGTCTTTAATGTGGTATTCCCGACTATGATGGCAAATGCAGGTACAGATGCCGGAAAATGGAGCCATATGATTCTTATGCTTGCAGCACCACTTGCTATTATTGGAATCCTCCGCTTCTTCTTTGTACCGGAGAAATATGATGTGGATGCCGGAAGTGCAAGTGTTAATTTCAAAGAAGTTATTACTCTTTTAAAAACGAATAAGTACATCTATTTTGTAGCGCTGGTTACTTTGGTGGCACAGATTATATCTGGTTTTGGTGTATCGGTTTACTATTTTACCTATATTGTAAAGAACTTAAGCCTGATGGGAATTATGTCACTCTTTACGGTTGTTGCCATGCTTACCATGATTGCATATCCGGCTATGTTGAAGAAAATGAGTGTAAAAAACCTGATTCAGTTAGGATGTGTTTTCTATATCGTAGCGGGTCTTGTTTTATTCCTTGCAAAGGATAATATGGCGTTGTTGGCAACCGGTAATATTTTGATGGGAATGGGAACTTTACCGATTTCTATGATGGGACCGCTTCTGATCATTGAGTGTGCAGATTACAATGAATGGTGTGGCAGACCTCGTATGGAAGGAACACTGGGAAGTATAAATGGTTTTGCCAATAAGATCGGTTCTGCTATCGGAACCTTCCTTTGTGGGGTACTTATGGCTGCATCCGGTTACGTCGGAAGTGCTGGAGATACAGCAGTTTTACCGGATTCTGCCCTTATGATGATCCGTTTGCTTTACAGTTTGATTCCTGCGGCTTTCTTTGCCGTGGTTCTTTTCTGCTTGAAGTTCTATACTCTGGATAAAAAGATTGATGGTATGCGAAAAGAAAATGAGGAACGCAGACAAAATGCAGAAGTAATGGAAGAAGCATAAAAACATATAAATACACAGAATGAGGAGGCTATAGAGTGAAATCAAGCAAGACCATACATATGACCGAGGGCAATGAGGTGATGCAGATTCTGCGATTTATGCTTCCCATGCTGGTCGGTGCGGCCTTTCAACAATTATATACTTTTGTCGATTCCATCGTGGTCGGACGCTATGTTGGCCCTGTAGCCCTCGGTTCTGTGGGAGCCGCGGCAGGTATTGTCAATCTCTTTATGGCACTTTGCGTCGGATTGTCCGGCGGTGTCAATATCTGCGCTGCCCAGTCCTTCGGTGCCGGGGACGAAAAGAAATTAAAGCAGGTGGTTGCAAATTCGGTTTATGTGACATTGGCATCCGGGCTTGTTATGGGACTGATTGGCTTGATCCTAGCCCGTCCTATCCTGCTTCTTATGGGAACACCGGCAGAAAATCTGACCTACGCATTGGTTTATATGCGACTGGTCTGTGGGGCTATGGTGATTACAGCCGCCTATAACACGATTTCCCAGATTCTGCGTGCTCTGGGAGATTCGGTCACACCCCTGATCTATATTGTCATATCCAGCCTGATCAATGTAGGGATGGATATTGTGCTGGTCTATATTTTTCTATGGGCGTCGCAGGTGTGGCGATCGCGACTGTTGTGGCACAAGGTGTATCTGTGATTGGTCTTTGGCTGCACGGCAGGAAACATCTTGCCTGTATGCAGTTACAGGGGCAGGATATGCAACCGGACTGGCATCTGATCCAGAAAATTTGTGAATTAGGGATCCCCTTGGCATTGCAAAACGCCATGGCATCCATTTCGGGAGTGGTATGTCAGGGAATTGTCAATTCCTTTGGCAGTCAGGTCATGTCAGCCTATACGATTGTATGTCGTTTGAATGAATTTTTTATGCTGCCATTTGGCTATTACGGCATGGCGATGGCTAATTTTGCCGGGCAGAATACCGGCGCAGGAAAATACGATCGTATTTACCGGGGCTGTCGGCGTAGTTTATACATCACAAGTATATATTCCCTTGTCTGCATGGCTATCATTCTTGCCGGCAGACAGATTTTGGTAGCGATGTTTGTGGGTGATGCGATGATTGCTGGATTGGCAATCCCGGGATTGCTGATCAATGGCGCATGTATGTTGATCCGTCAGATTATCTATATTTTTAAGGCGACGCTCAATGGAGCAGGCGATGCCTTTTTTACCTTGTGGAATGGAGTGGTTGAGGTTGTTGCCAATATCCTCTTTATGTTTGCCTGTACAAGTTGGCTTTCTTTGGGGCATATGGGTATCTGGTATAGCATGATTCCGGCAGCGGTTTTGTCAGCCATGTTGTCGGCGGGGCGTTTTTACAGTGGAAAGTGGAAGCAGAAGCGGATTTTTTAAGTTAGATTCTGCCTATCGGATTTCGGATAAAAAGTATCGGAATGCTGGATAGAGTGATTTAAAGTAAGCAGATAAGATAAAGATATCATGATGAAATGAGTGAGGTTATGTATATGAGTGAAAAATATTTAGATTCATCCCTGACACCGGAAGAAAGGGCAGAGGATCTGCTTGGGCGTTTGTCAGTAGAGGAAAAAGTGTATCAGGTTTCCGGTATTTGGGCACAACAGGTGGATGAACCGGGACAGATTGACTATGGTATCGGACAGGTATCAACACTTGAGATGCGCCAGAAAAAGACCATGCGTGAGTGTGTGGACTGGCAGATAGAAATACAAAAGAAAGTCATGGAAAAAAGTCCACATCATATCCCTGCAACTTTTCATATGGAGGGGCTTTGCGGAGCCTTTATTCAGGATGCCATGAGTTTTCCATCAGGCATTGGCAGAGGTTCCTCTTTTGATGTGGAATTGGAAGAAAAAATCGGGAAAATCGTCAGTCGTCAGGAACAGGCAGTTGGAATCACACAGGTTTTGGCACCGGTTCTGGATGTCACACAGGATCCGAGAATGGGACGCGAGGGCGAGACTTATGGTGAAGACCCGACGCTAAATGGCATTATGGGGGCATCCTATACCAGGGGCATACAGGATCATGTAGACGCGGACAATGGCAGACGTTGTGATGCCTGTGCCAAGCATTTTATGGGATTTCACAAGTCGACTGGCGGTATCCATGGTGCAGATGTATCTGTGAGTGACCGGGAAATGATCGAAAAGTTTGGAAAGCCATTTCAGATTGCCATCAAAGACGGTAATCTGCGTGGTGTCATGCCTTGCTATTGCACTTCGGGTGGCAGTGCATCTTCTTCCAATAAAAAGATGCTGACACAGGTCTTGCGTGAGGAGATGGGTTTTGACGGGGAAGTTCTGGCAGATTACGGTGCAATCGGAAATCAGCATCGTTTTCAGGGACTTTATGAGACCATGGATCAGGCAGGTTATGCATCTATCCGTGCCGGCATGGATGTAGAATTGCCGATGCGAGAGGCATACAATGATGACTTTATCGCCAAGTTCAAGTCTGGGGAATACGATATGCAGTATCTGGATCGGGCGGTAAAACAGGCTTTGACCGCCAAATTCCGTCAGGGGCTTTTTGAACATCCTTTTGCCTACACCGGTCAGGAATTAGAGAAAAAATTTTATGGCAATACAGAAGAAGATAAAAAGATTTCCCTACAGTCTGCCAGAGAGTCTATGGTACTTTTGAAAAATGATGGCACATTGCCGGTCAAGAATCATACAAAGAAGATCGTGCTAGTTGGTCCGCAGGCAAAAAATGCCCGCTTTTTCTTTGGAGGATATACCCATCTTTCCATGGCTGAGGCACCATTTGCGGCATACAATGCCATGGCGGGCGTGGATATTGAAACAGCAATTACAAATGCCGGATATCAGTTGATCCCGGGAACCAATATCCAGAGTGATGATATTGAGGAAATGGACAATCTGCTTCGTTTGCAGAAACCGGATTGTAGGAGTCTGTTAGAAGAAATGCAGGAAATGATGCCGGAGACAGAAGTCGTATGGACCTATGGCTATCCGATAGCCGGGGATGACTGCTCCCATCATGCGGAGGCGTTAAAGGCTATGGAAGGAGCAGATCTGGTCATCTTTATGCTGGGCGGCAAGCATGGCTCCTGCTCGGTATCTTCTATGGGCGAGGGCGTGGATGGAACAAATATCAATCTGCCGATCTGTCAGGATGTTCTGATCCAAAAAGCGGCAGAATTAAAGATTCCTATGGTCGGCGTGCATATGAATGGACGACCGATCTCCAGCGATATTGCAGACAAATACTTAAATGCCATCATTGAGGCTTGGAATCCATCGGAGATGGGGGCACAGGCGATTGCGGAGACTTTGCTTGGTATCAACAATCCAAGTGGAAAGATGCCGGTAACAACAGCAATTCACGCCGGACAGTTGCCGCTACAGTATAATCTGTACAATGGCTCTGCCTGGAGTCAGGGGGATAGTATCGGATTTAAGAATTATGTAGACTGTTCCCACAGACCACGTTATGCGTTTGGCAGAGGGCTATCCTATACGACCTTTGAATATTCCAATCTTTCCTGCAATAAGGAAGAAGTCGCACCGGATGAGACAGTGCAACTATCTTTTACCCTTACCAATACAGGAAATCTTGCAGGAACCGAGATTGTACAGATCTATGGCAAGGATGTCTATGCATCACTGGCAAGACCAATGCAGGAATTGATCGGTTTTGCCCGTGTGACATTGCAGCCACAGGAAACTAAGAAGATTCAGGTGGAGGTTTCTCCGTCCCAGATGGCATTCTTAGACGAGGATATGCAGTGGAAGATAGAAAAGGGCGAGATCAGACTACGGATCGGATCATCTTCTGAGGATATCCGCCTGGAAAGTAGTTTTTCTGTGACAGAAGATGCATTTATAAAGAGCAGAGATAGAGTTTTTGTGGCTCGCGTTGAGTAGGAGGGAATATGTACGATTCTTTTAGACCGGGACAAGTATGGCTGGATACCGAGGGAAAACGCATTCAGGCTCACGGCGGTTCTGTCATTTATGTTGATGGCATTTATTATTGGTACGGAGAAAACAAGGAATTTACGGATGGAACAAATGATGTCTGGACCTATGGTATCCGTTTTTACAGGTCAAATGACTTATATAACTGGGAGGATCTTGGCTTAGTGATTCCTCCGGATACGGAAGATGAGAACTCGCCTTTAAATCCCACGAATTGTATGTTGGATCGACCGCATATTATCTATAACGAAAGAACAGAAAAATACGTTTGTTGGGTAAAGATCATGCACAAAGAGGGACATCAGGATGAAGCCGTATTAACGGCAGACAAGATTACTGGTCCCTATACGCTCGTGAATCAGGGGATTCGTCCACTTGGTATGAGTGCGGGGGATTTTGATCTGGCTGTTGCAGAAGACGGAAAGGCCTATTATTATTTTGAACGTGTACATTCTGAGACGATCTGTGCGGATCTTAATGAGGAATATACAGATGTAACAGGTTTTTACAGTGCACATTTTCCACATCCACATCCTCCATATGTCAGAGAAGCAACAGCCCATCTGTTCCATAAACACAAACATTATCTGCTGACATCCGGAACAAGTGGATATCTGCCAAATCCGTCAGAGGTGGCTGTGGCAGATAGTTGGCACGGTCCATATATGGTGCTGGGAGATCCGCATCCTGAGGATGTTTCACATACATCCTTTCACTCTCAGATCTCTTGTATCTTCAAGGTGGAGGGAACAAAAGATTTATATATTGCGGCGGCAGACCGTTGGTGTCCGGATTGCATGGATTTAGACTACGAATTCTATGCAAAAGTTTACGATAAATTATTTTCCGGGACCGAGGAAGAAAAAAGCCGCATACGTCAGATGCCGGAATTTTCGCGAATAGATGATATGGGAAGAAATACTTCCATTGCTGATTATGTCTGGCTGCCAATTCGATTTGTAGAGGCGTGTGAGGAATACCCACAGGGGATGGTTTTTATCGACTGGAAGGATGAATGGCGTTGGCAGGATTATGTGGGAAAATAAGAGGTTTTATATCACCATATTTTTCCGACTGTATTAAAGATAGTATGGGTAGTGTCTTCTGTGCTATATTAAAAGAAAAGTAGGACAATTGAGGAGGTAAGCCATGGAAATTTATGCATTACAGGTCAATCACCTGAGTAATCCATTGGGGTATGCATTGGGAAAAGGGAAACTGTCCTTTTCGTGGAAAGTAAAAGAGGCCAAAGGAAAGGCACAAAAGTATGCCAGGCTGCGCATTGCGGCAGATGAGGTCATGCAGGAGATTTTGTTTGATTCGGGGGAAGACAGGGAGGCAAATAGTCTGGGTTACAAGATCGATTTTAAGACAGAGCCGCGGACGCGCTACTACTGGACTCTTGAGTTGGCATCTGATGCGGATGAAGTGACTGTTAGTGCGCCGCAATTTTTTGAGACAGCAAAAATGGACGAGGCATGGATCGGAAGATGGATCACTTGTGCCGCTGAACAGGCCAGACATCCTTATTTTGTACAAGACATTGCTGCCAAAGAAGAGGTCGCAAAAGCGAGACTCTATGTGTGTGGTCTGGGACTTTATGAGGCGTATTGGAATGACGAAAAGATTGGCAACGAATATTTAACACCATATCAGAATAACTATAACCGCTGGGTTCAGTATCAGACTTATGATGTGACTGAGCAGGTAAAAGATGGAGGAAAACTGCGTATTCTTTTGGGAAACGGCTGGTATGGCGGACGTTTTGGCTTTAGCGCACATGAGGAAAAAGGTTATTTTGGAAACGCTAAAAAGTTAATAGCGGAAGTGGTAGTTACCTATGCGGATGGTACAGAGGAGATCATTGGAACGGATGAGACCTGGCAGATCGAAAGAAGCCGGATCACATATGCATCTATCTATGATGGTGAACAGGTGGATCAGACACTGGAAGATCTTGCAGTAGAGCCGGTTATCCTTTGTCGTACTTTTGAAGAACTTGCCGCAGCAGGAAAGACGGACGGACAGATGGTAGATGATATCAGTCAGCCGGAGAAAGATGAGCAGATTCCAAGAGGGCATCTGACTGCCCGGTATAGTCTTCCGGTTGTGGTTCATGAGCAGATGCAGCCGCAAGAATTGATTCACACACCAAAGGGCGAAGAGGTCTTTGACATGGGACAGAACTTTGCAGGTATCTTTACCTTGCGTGTTCATGAAGCCCGGGGAACCAAGATTCATATCCAGACAGGTGAGGTTCTGCAGGATGGATGCTTTTATAATGAGAATCTTAGAACCGCAAAGTCGGAATATATTTATATCTGCGGTGGCGGCGAGAAAGTCATACAGCCGCATTTTACTTTTTATGGCTATCGCTATGTCAAGGTCACAGGAGTCAGCAATCTGAAAACAGAGGATTTTACAGGGCTGGCACTCTATAGTGATGTGGCTTATACGGGTGACATCACAACCGGGCACAAACTTGTCAACCAATTGATTTCAAATGTTCGCTGGGGAATGAAAGGAAATTTTGTGGATGTGCCTACGGATTGTCCGCAGAGAGATGAGCGTATGGGTTGGACCGGAGACACACAGGTCTTTTCGCCGACAGCGACATTTTATGGAGATACCTATGCATTTTACCGCAAGTATCTGCATGATATGTATACGGAGCAAATAGATCTGGAGGGCATGGTGCCAGATGTGGTGCCATCGGTCGGTGTGCATACCTGTGCCTGCGTCTGGGGAGATGCAGCATGTATCATTCCATGGAATATGTATAAGTTTTATGGGGATGAGCAGATCCTTGCAGATCAGTATGAAAGCATGAAGGCCTGGGTCGAATATATCCGACGCCTTGACGGTGATGATCACGGATGGCGCCATGTATTCCACTATGGCGACTGGCTGGCACTGGATAATCCGTCAGGCAAGGCAGATGAGGTCATGGGCGGTACGGAAGAAGGCTATATCGCAAATATCTACTATGCTGCGAGTGCTGAAATTGTAGCAAAAGCCGCAGAAGTTCTTGGAAAAGAAGATGATGCAAAAGAATACAATGAACTTGCAAAACGTGAGTTTGCTGAAGTGAAAAAAGAGTACTTCTCACAGACGGGCAGATGCTGTATCAAGACGCAGACAGGTCTTCTGCTGGCATTGAAATATGGGCTTTCCGATAATGTCGCGTTGACGCGTGATATGTTGAAAAAATTATTTACTGCAAACGATAATAAATTACAGACCGGATTTACAGGTATGCCGATCATGTGTCCGACACTATCAGATAATGGCATGAATGATCTGGCTTACACTCTCCTATTAAATGAGGAATATCCGGGCTGGTTACATGAGATCTTACTGGGAGCAACAACCGTATGGGAACGTTGGAACAGTCTGGATGAAGAAGGGCATATCTCAAGTACGGGAATGAATAGTTTGAACCATTATTCCTATGGATCTGTAGTGGAGTGGGTCTACCGCTATGTGTTGGGATTTCGTGTGGATGAAGCAGATCCTGGTGCAAAACATTTGAACATCGCTCCATCCTATAACTGGAATCTGAAGGAAGCGGCAGGAAATTTTGACAGTGCAGCAGGTAATTATAAAGTGGCATGGAAGATTGTTGATCCGACGCAGGTAAGCCTTTCTGTGCAAGTGCCATTTGATGCAAGTGCTGACATTGTACTTGCGGATGCGGTAGAAGACACTTATGCGGATAAGGAAAATCCTTTATTTGCAGATGTATGTGATGGTGTATGCCATGTGGGCTCTGGTACGTATGAGATAACGTATCAGGTAAAGACAGCGCTTAAGAAGTCTTATAGCACCTATTCCACAGTGCGTGAATTGAGATCGAATGCAGCGATTGTTAAAGATTTGGGTGAGAAAATGGGATTGGATCGTATGCCAACGCAGATGATGGATATGAGCCTGCGCGATATAATGGAAAAATATGCGGGCGCTGCCGGAATGGGAACAGAAATGCTGGATCAGTTAGATCAGGTGTTGGCACGGTTCTAGAAAGACAGATATTGCTATTGGCGGTTTTAAAGTTTTGTAGGCCTCACTTGCGTGAAGCCTACATTTGCCAGTATGAATTTAACGAACCTTTAAGATGTCGCCTCTTGTGATGCCGCTTTCGTTAAAGGCATCCACGCGCAGGAAGAGTGACTGGTCTTTGATAAGTCCTCCGATTTCTACGGAGTCATCAAAGGTCATATAAGAGTGGTAGAGTTTATCTGGCGCATAGCCCCAGTTGATGACATGACCGCTGGCATCATCCGATGCAGCCCAATTTACCCAAAGATCAAGAGCCGTCGTAAGTTCAAAAGTAACTTCGGCGGTTTTTTGCGGTTTTGGGCTATCTCCCAGGCCGAAGATGCGGAGACCGCTGATGGCAGGAGTCTGATCGTATGGCAGTTCTGTGACGGTCAGACGGATAAAACGCGCCTCTATGCCATCCTCGGAAACGATCAGATCATGCGGTAGGTCTGTATTTGCATTTCGTTTGTCTGTGATGGTGAAAAAGTGCGTGCCGTCCACAGAGCCTTCCAACAACCAGCGGGTCTTTTGCGGATCGGTATCAATCCAACGCTGCTGCATGAGGGCCTCATTTAAATGGAAGTCGTCCGGCAAAGGATCCGGGGTAAAGGCATCATCTGCAAAGTTGATCTGGATGGCATGGATATCATAGACCTTTCCCAGATCGATCTGCAGCCAAGGTTTTTCATCCTCTGATGCGGCTTTCCACCAAGTCTGGACATTTTCATCCGTGGCATTTGCCGGAGCATAATCTGTGACGATCTCAACCGTCTTTCCCATTCTCTGTGCCGTAGGATCCGGTTCGATCTTTTTCTCTGAAACAGAAGAAGCAGAAGCCCCGGCTCCATAGGATAAGAGCATCCACTCTGGATCCGCCCAAGGATCTGCTTTCAAGGCATCCATATCCTGTGGCCAGTCGCCGTATCTCTGGTTGCAGAAAAGATCGCCGTTGGCATCGTATCCGGCAGACCATAGACCGATACGGCGTTCAAAGTTATGGTTTTTGCAGATACGCATGGTAGAGGTGTGCCAGATGCGGCCTTCTTCATCCTCCATGGTAGAGCCGTGTCCGGCACCCGGTAAAAATCCGCCCGGCTTGTAGGAATAAGGATTGTTCTGTGCCAGAGCATAAGGACCGAGTGGCGCATCACTGATATAAACAGCGTCGTTATAAATATTATGACCGGAAGAAGGCGTAGCATATTGTAAATAATACTTTCCGGCATGCTTATTGACCCAGACGCCTTCCATATAAGGCAGTTCCAGCAAGTAGTTCTTTGCGGCTTCCTTCATGCTTTCCGGCATAGGCTGGCTTTCGATCATGGCAAGGATGCCTGCCTGCTCCTCCGGTGTATGGCTTGGCTTGTGGTTTTCTCCGTTTCTCTCAAAGCCTTTGATCTCGGTATCAATCTCACAGAGTGCCTGTTTTTTCCCGATCGGCTGCATGCTGGCAGGATCCAGTTCTACCCCATACAAAGGCTCCGAGGTTGAAGATCCCCAGAAAAAGTAGAATCTGCCGTCATCATCTACAAAGAGATTGGGATCCCAGAAAGGAAAGGCTCCGTCAAATGTCTCATAAGTATCAGAAAAAGGATCGGTGGTGCGATAGTAGATACCCTTGTCGTGGCTGGATGCGCAGAAATAAAGATAATCGCCACAAACGCGGACATCCGGTGCATAGTCGTAGATCGGCAGATGGGTCGTTGTAAATAATTCCCAGTTTACCATATCTTTGCTATGCAAAAAGCCGGCGGTCATGGAAGGGAAGATATAGTAGGTTCCCTTAAAGTAGATCATGGATGGATCCGCAGCCTCACGCGAAGCAGTCACGCCATTCTTCTGTGTGCCGTTGAACTGATAGCGGTATCCGAAATTGATAGGATTACAATAAATGTTCATGTGTAAACACCCCACTTTCTTATCATTCTTACCCTTATCATAGATGCAAAATACATAGTCGTACATTCGTATTTTTGCGTTTGCTATCATATTTTGGTAAAATATATCATATTCTGTGAAAGGAAAGAGAGGAGCCGGCATGGCAATGACAACAAAAGATTTTCAGGAACTTCTTTGTGCGGTGGAGCATTTATATTATTGGCAATGTGACGTGAACGGAAATATACTTGAGACCAACGCGCCCCGGAATATCCGGCAAGGGATCCATTCTCTTTTTATACAAAGTGATTTTCCGCAAAAGGTAGAGATTTATAGCAAGGATGCAGATACACCCTATGCCCTCGGTATGTATATGGGCTTGGAATGGTTTGTTGTTATCGAAAAGAAAAATGGTAACTTAGAGCAGATGCACCTGCTCGGACCGGTCTTTTTTTCGCCGGTCGATGAGGAACAACTGGAGGACTTTTTGCGGGAGTATGAAGGGCAGGGGATGGCTTTCCACAGCAGGCATCTTTTGATCCGCAGCCTAAAAGAACTTCCGGTCATCTTTCAGAAATATTTCACCCAGTACGCCCTCATGCTGGATTTTGTGGTAAATCATCGTCATCTGTCCTATGAAGATGTCAATTTTCATGTCAAAGATCCGGTGGATGAAAATAAGGAGACAAGACCTAGACTTTATCGGGAGAGTCGTATCTTTCTTGCAGAGATGCTGGGACGGCTTGCGATGGGAGATTTGTCTGTCTTGCAGGATAAAAAGATGAAACAAGGTATGAACTATGCCATGCTTCCGACAAATGCGGCGGCGATCACGAAACCCGGTCGCACCTTAAAAGATGCGGCTTTGATTTTTACAGCAAAATGTGCTGATGCTGCTGTCTCAGGCGGCATGAGCCCGGAGATTGCCGATGCCCTGGCAGACTCTTATATGGGACAGATCGAAAAAGACCTATCCGGGGTGGAACTCATGCGTCTGATGGGAAGGATCTACGAGGACTATCTGCGGCGCGTGCATGCGATCAAGGAGGAGGCAGGAAAATATTCGGAAAAGACGCAGGCGTGTATGGATTATATTGATCTGCATATCAAAGAAAAGATCAATGTGACGACCATAGCCCAGACCAGTGGCTATTCTGTCTATTATCTGTCACGTCAGTTTTACCGGGAGACAGGGGAACACCTGCCGGCATACATACGGCGGAAAAAGATAGAATATGCCGCAATGTTATTGCGTACGACAGACTTAGAAGTTGCCCGGATCGCGGAGGATCTGTCCTTTTGTTCGGCAAGTCATTTTTCGGACTGCTTTCATAAGACTATGGGATGTTCGCCCAGCGCATATCGGGCGCGCATAGAGTAGCCAGTTTGCGGAAAACCTGTTATACTTTGAAACAGAAAACGTTTTGACAAGGGGGAGCGTATGGCATATAGCAGAGAAGAAGCGGCAGAACTTATCATAAAAGCCGGCTATGCCTTAGTGGAAAAGGGGCTGATTGCCCGTACCTGGGGCAATATCAGTGCCCGGCTTTCGGATACAGAATTTCTGGTCACGCCAAGCGGCATGGGCTATGACCGCCTGACACCGGACAAACTTGTGGTCTGCAAGATCAGTGACTGTTCGTATGAGGGGGAGATTAAGCCGTCCAGTGAAAAGGGTGTCCACGGTGAGGCATACAAATACCGACCGGATGTGAATTTTGTCATCCATACCCACCAGTTATATGCGACTGCGGTCGGTACGACGGGAAAGAGCCTGTCGGCAAGGACTGCGGAGGAAGAAAAGATCCTGGGGGCGGATGTCATCAGTGCAAAATATGCGATCTCATCCACCAGGCATTTGATGCGCAATGTTTCGGATGCCATTCAGAAAAATACCGCAAGCAATGCCTTTTTTATGCGTTATCATGGGGTGCTTTGTCTGGGAAGGGACTATGACCATGCTTTCGCTGTCAGCGAGACCTTGGAAGATATCTGCAAGGACATTATTTGCAGGAAAGACCAGTTGATCGTGGACGAAATACGCATGACAGATCCAGGGACCATCGCACAAAGTCTGGGGATAAGTCTTGACGACTTACAGGCTTTGGTGGATAAGACCGGAAAGAAAAGCCTGCTCTTAGATACTTCAAAAGTGGTAGAGGACATAGCGGGAACCGAGACAAAGATCTATCCTATGATCGATGACATGGCGCAGATCGCAGGCGTGCGTTTCTTATGTCTGGCTCCTGCGGATGGGACATTCCTTACAAAGGCAGAAAGCCAGTTGCAAAAGAAGACCTGTGTCTTTATCCGGGGGATCGGCGCGCTCTGTCTGGCATCGGATCCGGAAGAAGCAGAAGCGGTCGCTATGGTCTTGGAGAAAAATTGTCTGGCATATGCCTATGGGCGCAGACAGGGAGAGTACGCGCATCTGGGACTTTTGGATGCAGCCTTACAGCGCAACACCTATGTGAAGAAATATTCCAAATTGAAATAGAGGGACGGACATGGCAAAGAAGAAAAAGCGGATGGAGTACCGCTACTATGAGATCCCGGCAGACACCTATGTACTTCCCCTGCTCGGAAAAGGCTGGGAGCAGGAGTACGGCGTAGGCATTCGGGATATGCTTCATTTTCATAATTATATGGAGATCGGCTATTGCTATCATGGGGACGGGGAACTGATCATTGAGGACAGGACCTATCATTATTCGGGCAAGCAGTTTACTATCATTCCTGCCAATATCCCCCATACGACCAACAGTTCACCGGGGCATATCTGTAAGTGGGAGTATCTTTTTGTGGATATTGACCGCTTTGTAAGGACGGAAATGCATCTGGATGCCTTGTTAGAAGACCGTGTGCTTAGTGTCATTAACCGGCGGGGTACGATGAAAAGCGAGCAAAATCACGGCATCATGGCACGCCTGATCCTAAATATCATCCGGGAATACCGGGATAAGACCATCTATTATGAGGAGAGCGTGCGCGGTTATCTCTATGCCCTCGTGGTCGAAATGATGCGGCTTGCAGAGGAGCGCGACCGTTCCATGCATACGCATCGTGTCAACGAATACATCCGCGATGCCTTAGAATATGTAAATACGCATTACATGGAGCAGGTGCGTGTGGAGGATATTGCCGAGGCGAGTGGACTGAGCGAGAGCCATTTCCGCCGTGTCTTTGAGGATGCCATGCATATGAAGCCGTTGGATTATGTGAATCTGGTGCGCGTAGATAAGGCGTGCGGGCTGATGGCAAGGCAGGACATTTCCATGGAGGAAGTTAGTTTTCGCGTGGGCTACCAGACCCAGTCGACCTTCAACCGCAACTTTAAGCGTTTGACGGGCTATAGTCCAAACCAATGGAAGCATAAAGAAAATTATCAAGAGGGTATTCTGAAAAATTATCAGATCAGTGCATTAAAGGGCTGGGAAGCATGACTTCCCGGCTTTTTCTTATTTTGTGCAATATGTTCAAAATTTGGGAGTAAAGTTCCTGCAAATTGTTCAAAGAGGGAAACGAGAAATGTGAAAATCGTTTCTGAATGGTTGATTTTGCAAAAAAGAGGCGCGTTTTTAATCACAAATAATCAAATGGCTAGGTATAATAGATTTATATTCAAGCAAAGGAAATCTCAAAGACATTCACTCACACGGATTTCCAAATAAGCGATGTTTAAAGGAGGATTTTTAATGAAGAAGAAAGTCGTTTCTTTATTGCTGGTTGGGGTACTGGCAATGTCTACATTCGTAGGATGTGGAAGTAAGGGAAGCAGTGATGCAACGTCAGATGACTCAAGTTCAGATGACAGCAGTGCAGCAGCAATGTACACCTCAGATGATGAGAACACATTGACCGTTGCAGCATGGGATGCAAGTTTCAACATCCCGGCAATCGAGGCAGCAGCAGAGGCATACAAGGAAAAGAATCCGGATGCCAAGATCGAGATCATCGAGCAGTCTCAGTCAAAGGATATTGAGAATGCAGTCACAACAGCAGCAGAGGCTGGAGACTACAGCAACTTACCGGATATCGTATTATTCCAGGATCATTACATTCAGCAGTATCAGGCAAACTACCCGGATGCATGGCAGGATGTAGATGACGCAGACATCGATTGGAGCGATTTCGGATCAGAGAAATTATCATTCTCTACCATCGATGGCAAGCACTATGGTGTTCCTGTAGATAACGGTACAGTCGTATTTGCATACAGAGTTGATCTTTTACAGGAATGTGGCTACACATTAGATGATGTTACCGGAATCACATGGGACAAATTCATCGAGATCGGTGAGCAGGTTTACAACAAGACAGGCAAGTATCTTCTTTCAATGGACGGTAGTGGAAATGACCTTCCTTACATGATGCTTCAGGCAGAAGGCGTTTCACAGTTCAAGGATGGCAAGGCTAACTTAGTTGGCAATGAGACATTAGAGAAGATCTTAGACGTGATCGAGAGAATGCAGGAAAAGAACGTATTACTTCTTGAGAACGACTGGGATGGTTACACCAACGATATCCAGAAGGATAAGGTTGCAGGTGTTATGAATGGTAACTGGATCATTCCTACCATTGAGAAGGTTGATGAGAACTCTGGTAAGTGGGAGATCACTTCTATGCCTACACTGAGCGGCGAAGAAGGATATGCTTCTAACGGTGGTTCTTCACTTTACATCACAGCAAACTGCAAGGGTGACAAGGTTGATCTTGCAAAAGACTTCTTAGCATACACCTTTGGTGGTGGTGAAGGCGCAATCGATACATACGACAATGCACTTCGTAACGGTGGTGTTATCACAACATGTATCTCAGCTGGTAAGTCTGATGTTTACCAGGAAGGCGTTGCTTACTTCAACGATCAGCCAATCTACGCTAAGATCGTAGAAATGGGAGCAAACGTTAAGACTGTTGAGCAGAGTGATTACCACTACACACTTCGTGAGAAGTTGTCAGCAGCAATCACAAACATCCACAATGGAACATCTATTAAGGATGCAATTCAGCAGACACAGGATGATATCGACTTTGCAATGGAAGAGTAATTCCATACATTATATTTAAAAAAGCGGGGAATCGGATCTTCCGACTCCCCGTTTTCCATAAAGAAACCTCAATGAAATCGAAAAGGGGGGCTTAACTTGAGCAAGCAGCATAAGAGTTTGAACATACAGGGTAAACAACAAAGAGCAGGCTGGTTCTTCTTGGCGCCTGCAGCGATCATGATCGCAGTCTTTAGTTTTTGGCCGATGGTTCAGGCTTTCATTACATCATTTACAACAGGAACCGGTGTCAACCAAAAGATGGCGGATCCTATATTTTACAACTACACACGTATGTTTGCCGACAGGACATTCCTTCGTTCTGTAGGTAATACATTCCTTTATCTGGCGATCGAAGTGCCGGTCATGTTAGTTCTGGCAATTCTTTTGGCACAGTTACTGAACAACCGAGACCTCAAATGTCGTGGACTTTTCCGTACCATGGTATTCTTACCATGTGCGACATCACTCGTATCTTATGCATTGATCTTCAAATCACTCTTTGCATTAGATGGACTGATCAACACGATCTTTGTCAATCTTGGTATCCTTGAGACCAACTACAACTTCCTTGGAAATACCGGAAGTGCAAGAGCCATCATCATTATCGCACTGATCTGGAGATGGACGGGTTACAACATGGTATTCTATCTGGCAGGACTTCAGAATATCGAATATTCCGTATACGAGGCAGCCAAGATTGACGGTGCCAACGGATGGAAGACTTTCTGGAAGATCACAGTTCCGCTTTTGATGCCGACCATCGTTATGACCGTTATCATGTCAATCAATGGTACCTTACAGTTGTTTGATGAATCTGTAAACTTGACACAGGGTGGACCTGCATATTCAACCATGACCATGTCACATTACATTTACAACAATGCATTTGGTCAGGGTGTTGGTAAGTTTGGATATGCATCAGCAATGTCCTTCTTCATCTTTATTTTGGTTGCTATCCTATCTGCAATCAGTATGAAAGTAGGTGATAATCGTGACTAATAAAAAGAACTCTTCCGCTATCCAGCGTAGATTGATACCAACTTATATTTTTCTGATTATCGTATCCTTTATTTCGGTATTCCCGTTATACTGGATGATCGCAGCAGCAACCAACCGTTCTGTCGATGTTGCAAGAGGTAAGATCACTTTTGGCTCTTATGCCTTAGAGAACTTCCAAAATCTGACATCCCAGACAGATCTGTGGGGAGCACTTGGAAACTCTTTCCTTTATGCGATCGTACAGACAGTCGTAGCACTTTTTATCTGCTCTTTGGCAGGATTTGGTTTTGAATTGTACCACGACAAAGGTAAGGATAAAGTATTTTCTATCCTGCTTCTTGCAATGATGATCCCACAGGTGGCAACCATGATCCCACTCTTTAAGATGATCTCATCTGCAGGACTTTTGAATACGGTATGGGCATTTATCTTACCAAGTATTTCCACACCGTTTTTGATTATGATGTTCCGCCAGAACTCACGTAACTTCCCGATTGATATCATGGAGGCAGCGCGACTGGACGGATTGTCAGAGTTTCAGATCTACTTCCGCATGTATATGCCGGTCATGAAGTCAACCTATGCAGCAGCAGCGGTTATCACCTTCATGAACGCATGGAACGCTTATCTTTGGCCAAAGGTTGTTATGGCTGATACCAGAGCACAGACCATGCCAATGTTGATCGCCAACCTGGCAAGTGGATACACAGTAGATTATGGAATGCTTATGATGGGAGTATTGTTCTGCTCCATCCCAACCATGATCATCTTCTTCGTATTGCAGAAGCAGTTCGCAGAAGGTATCACAGGTTCTGTAAAATAAGTTTGGCAAGTCATACTTGCTATGATGTTTGATTAAAGTTAAGTGAAGGTAATGAATATGGCAGAATTTCGATATAGTATCATAAAAAATCCTGAAATCTTTATGGAAAATCGTTTGCCGGCACATTCCGATCATGCATATTATCGCAGTGAGGAAAGTGCCCTGGCAGGATGCTCTGATTTCAGGGAATCATTAAACGGTATCTGGAAATTCTCCTATGCAAAAAACATCTCATCTGCGATCGTAGGCTTTGAGAAAGAGGACTACGATTGCAGGACTTGGGATGATATCCGATTGCCGGCACATATTCAGATGGAAGGATATGACACACCGCAATATGCCAACACCCAGTATCCATGGGATGGAAGACAGGCAGTTCTGCCGGGAGAGATTCCGGAGGAATTCAATCCAGTAGGGTCATATGTCAAATATTTTGAAGTGCCGAAGAGCATGGAGAATGGTCCGGTATATATTTCTTTCCAAGGTGTAGAAAGTGGTATGGCATTGTGGCTGAACGGCCATTATGTTGGATACAGTGAAGATTCTTTCACACCATCTGAATTTGAACTGACACCGTATCTTACAAAGGGCACCAACAAATTAGCCGTACAGGTCTACAAGTGGACGGCAGGTTCTTGGTGTGAGGATCAGGATTTCTTCCGATTCTCCGGTATTTATAGGGATGTTTATCTCTATACGATACCAAAAGTTCATATTCGCGATATGAAGTTAAAGACTGTCCTTGACAATGAGTACAAGGATTCTGTCTTACAATTAGATTTAGAGGCTACCGCAGATGGCAAGGCAGAGATCTGCCTGTCAGATGATGAGGTAGAAATGGTCATGACGGGGAACCTTACCAGGGGATCCAACCACATGGAAATGCCAGTTAAGAGCCCGTCTCTTTGGAGTGCAGAGGATCCTTATCTGTATGATCTGACCCTCCGTGTCACAGATCCGGCAGGAACTTTAGAGGAAGTGGTAAAAGAACGGGTAGGCTTCCGGAAGTTTGAAATGAAGAACCGTATGATGCATATCAACGGCAAACGTATCGCATTTTACGGTGTCAACCGTCATGAATTCAGTGCAGACCGTGGCAGAGCCATCACGGAGGATATCATCTTAAAAGATATCATCACCATGAAGCAGCACAATATCAATGCAGTCCGTACCTGCCACTATCCAAATCAAAGCGCATTGTATCGTCTTTGTGATGAATATGGATTGTATGTGATCGATGAGACCAATCTGGAAACGCATGGAACATGGAATGCACACCAGATGGGACTGGTTGACAGAGATTTTGTTGTACCGGGCGACAGACCGGAATATCAGGAGTTGATCTTAGATCGTGCCAGAAGTATGTTCGAGCGCGACAAAAATCATCCGTCTGTTGTGATCTGGTCTTGTGGTAATGAGTCCTTCGGTGGCAAGGATATCTTAGAAATGAGCAAGTCCTTCCACAAATGGGACGACACTAGACTGGTACATTATGAAGGTGTCTGGTGGGATCCGCGTTATCCGGAGACAACGGACATGGTAAGTTCCATGTACACACCGGCAGCAGAAATTCGGGAGTATTTAAAGAAGCATCGTGACAAGCCGTATATTCTTTGCGAATATACACACGCTATGGGCAATTCCTGTGGTGCGATGCACAAATATACAGACCTTATGGAAGAGGAGCCTCTTTTCCAAGGGGGATTTATCTGGGACTATATCGACCAGTCGCTGACAAAGAAAGACCGCTATGGCAATGAATTTCAGGCATACGGCGGTGACTTTGGTGAGCGCCCGTGTGATTACAATTTCAGTGGCAACGGCATCTGCTATGGCAAGGACAGAGATCCATCGCCAAAGATGCAGGAAGTCAAGTATAACTATCAGCCGATGGCGATCGAGATCCATGACCGGATCGCGACCATCCACAACAAAAATCTCTTTACCAACACGAATGTATATGATGCGATCGTGACGCTGGAAAAAGAGGGGCAGTTTGTGGATCAGCAGGTCATGACCATTGATGTAGAGCCATTGGGAAAGAAGAAGATCGAATTGGACGTTTCGGTTCCGACAGACGGCGAATATGTATTGACCTTATCCTTTGTATTGCGCGAGGATACCCCTTGGGCAAAGAGAGGACATGAGGTGGCATACGGACAGGAAGTGCTCGGGCATATGCCGGAGGCAGTACCGTCCGACAGACCATATCAGGTGACAAGAGGCTGGCATAATGTTGGTGTTAAGGGACAGGATTTTGAAGTTTTATTCTCTATCTTACACGGAGGACTTGTTTCCTACCGTTATGGTGGCGTAGAGTTGTTCAAGTCCATTCCAAAGCCAAACTTCTGGCGTGCCCTGACTGATAATGATGTAGCAAATCTCCTGCCATTTCGGGCAGGACAGTGGAAGATTGCAAGTATGTATTCTTCCTTTAAATATGAACACGGACGTGCAGCAACCGACTGCACGATCGATGAGGCAGAGAATCATGTGACCATCACCTATACCTACCATTTGCCGGTCAAACCACAGATGGATTGTCAGGTGGCATACAGTGTCTATGGTGACGGCGAGGTCAAGGTTGCAATGACTATGGATCCATCCGCTGAAGTTGGCGAGTTGCCGGAGTACAGCATGCTCTTTACCATGGATGCAGATTATGACAATCTGACATGGTACGGCTTGGGACCGGAAGAGACCTATGTCGACAAGTGCCATGCAAAATTGGGACTTTATAGCAATAAAGTGGCTGACAATATGGCAAAATATCTGGTTCCGCAGGAATGTGGCAACAAAGTCGGTGTCCGCTATGCAAAGGTGACAGACGAAAAAGGCAGAGGACTTTTATTCCGGGGCGATAAGTTACATTTTTCAGCCCTGCCGTACTCGCCGCATGAGTTGGACAATGCCCTGCATGCGACAGAACTTCCACTGGTACATTACACCTTTATCCGTGTCGGCTTGGAGCAGATGGGTATTGCGGGAGACGATACCTGGGGCGCATTGACGCATCCGGAATATCTGATCGACAACAGCAAAAAATTAATATTGACATTCTCTTTCCGAGGCATATAGAAAAGAGAGTTTTCAGCAAATGCTCTCACGAAGGTGGGGGCATTTGTCTTTTGGGAGAAGGAGGAATTTATGGACTTGGACAAGGTTTTATACGGAGGAGATTACAATCCGGAGCAGTGGCTAGACCGACCGGATATCTTGGAAGAAGATATCGCCATGATGCAGGAGGCGCATATCAATACGGTAACGCTGGGAGTGTTCTCCTGGTCGACCTTAGAGCCGGAAGAAGGAAAATACAACTTTGGCTGGCTGGATACCATTATGGATCGTCTGGATCAGGCTGGCATATCGGTCATTTTGGCAACGCCATCCGGTGCCAGACCACAGTGGATGGCAGAGAAATACCCAGAGGTGCTCCGTGTGAATGAGAGGCGTGAGCGTGCTCATTATGGCTATCGCCACAATCACTGTTATACCTCCCCGATCTATCGTCAGAAAGTGCGTGCCATCAATATGGAACTGGCAAAGCGCTATGGCAAAAGAAAGCAGGTCATTCTCTGGCATATTTCCAATGAGTATGGTGGGGAGTGCCATTGCCCACTCTGTCAGGAGGCTTTTCGTAACTGGGTAAAGGACAAATATAAGACCGTGGAGGCACTCAATCAGGCATGGAGTACGACTTTTTGGAGTCACACTTACCAGTCTTTTGACCAGGTGGAGAGTCCGTCTCCACTGGGCGAGACCATGTTACACGGCTTAAATCTGGACTGGAAGCGCTTTGTCAGCGAACAGACCGGAGATTTTATTGCGGAGGAGATCAAGGCGATCCGTGATGCGGGATCGGATATTCCTACTACCATCAATATGATGCATGATTTTTATGGGCTCAACTATCACCAACTGGCAAAACTGATCGATGTAGTGTCCTGGGACACTTATCCGACCTGGCACAAAGAACCGGAGATCCTGACCGCTACGGACAATGGATTTTGGCATGATTTCATGCGTTCTTTGAAGAATCAGCCATACCTGATGATGGAATCCTGCCCGTCCAGCACCAACTGGCAGTCGGTCAGCAAACTGAAAAGACCGGGCATGCTGGATGCGCAATCCATGCAGGCGATCGCGCATGGATCTGACAGTGTGCTTTATTTCCAGATCCGCCAGAGCCGGGGAGCATCTGAGAAGTTCCATGGTGCTGTGATCGATCACTATGGCGGCAGGGATACCCGCGTCTTTAAAGAAGTGACCAAGGTGGGTGAGGAATTGGGAGCCATCCGCGAACTGGTCGGATCGACCACCCATGCGGATGTAGCCGTGATCTATGATATTGAGAACCGCTGGGCAATGGAAGATGCACAGGGACCTAGAAACAAGGGGCTCCACTATGTAGAAGCCGTGCAAAAGTCCTATTATGCTTTCCGCAAACTTGGCTTAAATGTAGATGTGATCAATATGGATCATGCCTTTAAGGGATACAAGATCTTAGCGGCACCAATGGCATATATGTTCCGCGAGGGCTTTGCTGAAAGAGTCCGTGATTTTGTGGCACAGGGAGGTATCTTCATTACGACTTATCATTCCGGCATTGTGGATGCGACCGACCGCTGCTATCTGGGAGCAACACCGGCAGGACTTACAGATTTGCTTGGACTGCGCCAGACCGAGATCGACGGCTTGTATGATGGAGAGACCAATCAACTGGTGCCGGAGGACCGCAGTATTTTTGCAAACCAGATCTCATACGAGAGCAAGTATCTGTGCCAGTTGATCGATGTGACCAGCGCGCGTGTGCTGATGACCTATGGCACGGATTTTTACCAGGGACAGCCGGCTGTGACTTTCCAGCCTTATGGCATGGGCTATGGCTACTATATTGGGGCGGATGTGGAGCAGTCATGCTACGACGATCTCTACAAGCGTATCGTGGAACTTTCCCGCGTGTGCAAGCCGTTTAACTACATCCCGGAGGGCGTGGAAGTGACAACGCGCAGCAAGGAAGGATGCGATTATGTGATCCTGCAGAACTTTTCTGCCATGAATCAACATGTGGAACTTGGCGAGGGCGAGTTGCTTTTGGGTAGTCGGAGTGGTAAAATATCACCTTACGAGACTATTATCTTACGGAGGGATAAAAAGTGATCTACCAGGATGTATATATAGAAAAATCTGTCCATAGAAAGGCACCGGCGGTTACCAAGATCTACAATGTGCTTATGATCATGATCACGATCTTTATGGCACTCAATTTTGTTTTTGTAGATTACAGGGTGTTTGGTATTCCCTTGATCGTTATGATCATCGCCTGCTATTTTGTGACGCAGAATACCAAGATAGATTTTGACTATACCTATACCAATGGTATTTTGGAGATCACCAAGATCAAACGTAAGACCAAGCGACAGGAGTTGATCTCCTGCGAGATGAAGGACCTGGTTGTGGTTGCCCGTTCCAAGACAGAGCCGGTACAGCCATACATCGGACGAAATATGAAGACTTACGATTGTCTTTCCCATGACCCGGCGGTGACTTATTATACGATGATCATCCGGGATCCGGATATGGGAAATGAGATCAAGGTCTTGTTTGAGCCGGGAGAGGATCTACTGGAAGCAATGCAGCGGATCTCACCCGACAAGGTACATATATAGGCATATGAAATAAAAGCAAATGGAAGGAGAAAAAGGCATGGACGCAAAGGATTTGCGAGCAAAATTTGTAGAGATCTACGGAGACGGTGGAGATATCCGCGAGTATTTTGCACCGGGACGTGTAAATCTGATCGGAGAGCATACAGACTATAATGGAGGTCACGTTTTTCCATGTGCCCTTACCATCGGTACTTATGGTGTAGCAAGAAAGAGAGAGGACGATAAGATCCACTTCTTCTCAGCAAATCTGGAGGATTGCGAGGTTGTGGAAGTATCTTTGTCAGACCTTAGTTACCAGAAAAGATACAGTTGGGCAAACTATCCGCTGGGCGTTGTCTGGGCATTTGACGGCAAGGGCAAGAAGATGACACAAGGCTTTGATATGGCGATCCGGGGCAATATCCCAAACGGATCCGGACTTTCTTCTTCTGCATCCTTAGAGGTATTGACCGGAACCATCCTGCGTGATCTTTATGGATTTGCTGATCTTTCTATGACAGATCTGGCTTTGATCGGTCAGTATTCTGAGAATAATTTCAATGGTTGTAACTGCGGTATCATGGATCAGTTTGCCGTTGCCATGGGCAAAAAGGATTGTGCGATCTTCCTTGATACGAGCGACCTTTCCTATGAATATGCCAAGATCGCATTGCCGGATGCCAAGATCGTCATTACCAACAGCAAGGTAAAGCATAGTCTGGTGGACGGACAGTACAATAAGCGCCGTGAGGAATGTGCAGAAGCCTTGGCACAGTTGCAGACGGTCGTTGACATCCAGAGTCTGGGCGAATTGGATAACGAAGGCTTTGAAAAATACAAGGATGTTATCACTGATGAAGAATGTAAAAAGCGTGCCCGCCATGCGGTTGCAGAGAACCAGCGTACCATTGAGGCAGTTGCTGCTTTAAAAGATAACGACGTAGAAAAGTTCGGCAAACTTATGAATGCATCCCATGTATCTCTGCGCGATGATTACAAGGTATCCTGCGAGGAGATCGATATCTTGGTAGATCTGGCATGGTCTATCGACGGTGTGGTTGGATCCCGTATCACCGGAGGTGGCTTTGGTGGCTGTACCGTCAGCATTGTCAAGAATGATGCAGTAGACGCCTTTATGGAAAAAGTTGGTGCCGGATATAAGGAAAAGACCGGTATTGATGCAGAATTTTATGTGGTAGACATCGGCGACGGTGCCAGAAGAACCGTATAAAAAATTACATAGAAACTATAGAAATCCCGGACAGGTTCTTTGCCTTGTCCGGGATTTTTTAACTATATGTTTACTGATCGCTCTTATGTATGAGATAGGTGGAGATCATGAGCGCCATTTTACAGATGACGGCATCATCAAACTTGCGGATATCCAGTCCGGTCAATTGCTCGATCTTGTCCAGGCGGTAGATCAGGGTATTGCGGTGGAGATAGAGATTTCTGGCGCACTCTGCAATGCTAAGACCCGAGTCCAGAAAGGTATGGATGGTGTGCAGGGTCTCATCATCAATATCCGTCAGGTGGAGCCCGTGGAAATGATCGTGCAGATATTCTTCACAGGTCTCGACCGGCAGTTGATAGACCAGTTTGCCAAGCCCCAGATCCTGCGCCCAGTGGATGTGCTCCGTATCGGAGAAAATATTGCCGATCTCCATAGCGGAGGAGATATTGAGAAAAATACCCGGCAACTGGTCTAAGGATGTGGCGATACGGTCATAGGCAAAATGCAGGGAGATCATGGCTTCTGCCTCCAGAGTGCCCTGCATATCAAAGAGCATCTGGCGCAGTGTCTCCTGGGAGGATTCCTGCGGTAACTGGCGGATGAGCGCTATATGACATTCATCGGTCTGGATCAGAGTATCCGCACCGGAGGAGAAGAACTGGGCAAAGATAGACTGCTCCATGGATGAGATCGGTTGTCTGGTCTCCATGAGGACCGGGAAAAAGTAGCCGTTCTTTTCCAGATGAAAGCGGTGGATCCCCTCAGCGATCTCCTGATCAGATAAAAGCCCCAGCAAAAGTCCGCGCAAAAAGCCCTCCTTGGATGTACTGCTGTGCCCGGCACGGAGCATATTTTTTAAAGTGATGAGCAATTCTTCATCATCGATCTGGCTATCCGTAATGGAAAAACGGATGCCTGTCTGATTTTGTATCTGGTCTAATAATTCCTCGATATTTTCTGCGCTTGTCATGATCTCTCCTCGTTCAAAATCCTCTGTATTTTTATAGATATTTTAACGTTTGTGCAAGCACTTCGTCAACCAAGTTAAAGTGACGAACATCCCTTGTTTATTTTGGTTAGTTTAACGATGACAGGTGGAAGGGGATTTCCTATAATAAGTTCATGAGTTGGCGAATAGTGCTTATACCAATCAGAAAGGAGATTTCGTATGACTTCAGTTACTGTTAATATCAATTCTATTGACAAGGTAAAGCGCTTTGTCAGTGCAATCACATCTTTTGACAATGATTTCGATCTGGTATGCGATCGTTATGTGATTGATGCAAAGTCTATCATGGGTATCTTCAGTTTGGATCTTTCCAAGAACCTGACACTGAATATCCAGAAGGATGACAATCTGGATGCTGTTTTGGCAGCCATCGATGAGTTCATCGTAAAATAATGACAGAAGATTTTTAGTATTGAAGAGAGGTTTTTATTATGGCAAGCATTTCATTAAAGAACATCAACAAAGTATATCCAAATGGATTCCATGCGGTTAAGGATTTCAACCTTGATATCGAGGACAAGGAATTTATCATTTTCGTAGGACCATCTGGATGTGGTAAGTCTACTACCCTTCGTATGGTAGCAGGTCTTGAGGATATTTCCAGCGGTGATCTTTTGATCGACGGCAAGCGTATGAATGACGTAGAGCCAAAGGATCGTGATATTGCAATGGTATTCCAGAACTACGCTTTGTATCCACATATGACCGTATATGACAACATGGCATTCGGCCTGAAACTTCGTAAATTACCAAAGGCTGAGATCGATCAAAAGGTTCGTGAAGCAGCCAAGATCCTGGATCTGGAAGGTCTCTTAGACCGTAAGCCAAAGGCTCTTTCCGGTGGACAGCGTCAGCGTGTTGCCATGGGTCGTGCGATCGTTCGTAATCCTAAGGTATTCCTTATGGATGAGCCACTCTCCAACCTGGATGCAAAACTGCGTGTGCAGATGAGAATTGAGATCTCTAAATTACATGAGAAATTAGGCGCAACCATCATCTACGTTACACATGATCAGACCGAGGCTATGACACTTGGTACCAGAATCGTTGTTATGAAGGATGGTGTTGTTCAACAGATCGATACACCACACAACTTATACAATAAGCCACAGAACTTGTTCGTTGCAGGATTTATCGGATCTCCACAGATGAACTTCATGGATGCTAAGATCGCTGTCAATGGTGAGACTGTTACAGCACAGGTGGGAGATGCTAACATCACAGTTCCGGCTGGAAAGGCAAAGGCTTTGATCGAAGGCGGATATGACGGCAAGACCGTAGTTCTCGGTATCCGTCCGGAGGATATCCATGATTCCCAGATGTTCATTGAAGCATCACCAAACAGCGTGATCGAAGCAAAGATCCGTGTATATGAATTACTTGGTGCAGAAGTTTTCCTGTATTTCGATTATGCAGGCACACAGGTTACAGCCCGTGTAGATCCAAGAACGACTGCAAAGCAGGGCGATCATATCAAGTTTGCGCTTGATATGGAGCATGCACATTTCTTTGATAAGGAAACAGAATTAGTGATTACTAACTAATCTTTTTCTTATATATCTTCCTATCTTATATGATGATACCCTCGGAGCGATCCGGGGGTATTATTATTCTACCCACAAACATAAAAAGTGTGTTATACTATAGAACAAAGCATCATGCCATAGGTGGCTGATACAGATAAGGGAGAATATTATGGAGACAATAAAATATACCGGCAAATTGCAGCGATACTTTCGGGCACCGATCTATATGATCATCTTGTTTGTTGCCGGGGATGTCCTGGTCTACCTGCAAAATATCAAGGCGGGGGCATTGGTTTCGGTCTGCATCATCATTTATGCAGCCATTGCCCTTTGGTACTACCGTACCTGTGCTGCGAGGCTGAATGAGGAGATTATCCATTTTGCGACGCATTATGGGACGGTGCAAAAGGAACTGCTGAACAAGTTTCAGATTCCTTATGCACTTATGGATTACACAGGCAAGGTCTTGTGGGTCAACGAAGAATTCGCGCGCGTGACCGGCAGGGACAAGCATTACAACAAGTCCATTACTTCTATCTTTAAGGAGATCACCCGTGAGGAGATCCAGAAAGCGGTCAATAACAATTTTTACGTGGAACTGGAATTTGGCGACCGCAAGTATGCGGCAGATATGCAGCGCCTGCAATTCAATGAAGACCAAGATGCGGATGCCATGGAGATCATGACAGAGGCAGACAATTTCAATTCTCTGATCGCACTTCTCCTGTTTGACCAGACAGAACTGGATTACTACAAAGAAGAAAACGAAAAGCAGAAATTGGTCGTCGCTTTAGTGCATATTGACAATTATGAGGAAGTCTTTGATTCGATCGAGGAAGTCAAGCGCTCTTTGCTCACGGCGATCATTGATCGAAAGGTCAATAAGTATTTCCAGAATGTAGATGCTATTGTCCGTAAACTTGACCGAGATAAGTTTATGGTACTCTTCCAGCAGCAGTATCTGGCAAAGTTGGAGGAGGACAAATTCTCCATTCTGGAGGATATCAAGTCGACCAAGGCAGGTAATGAACTGGAGATCACACTGAGTATGGGCTTTGGTATCGGTGGCAATTCCTATGTGCAGAATGCAGAGTTTGCCCGTGTAGCGATCGATCTTGCCTTAGGACGTGGCGGATCGCAGGCAGTTATCAAGAATAATGGCGATGTCTCATACTATGGTGTGCGTGGTAAGGAGATCGAGCGAAATACCCGTGTCAAGGCGCGTGTCAAAGCACAGGCTCTGCGTGAGATCATGGAGACCAGAGAGCAGATCATCATTATGGGTCATCCGATCGCTGATGTCGATTCCTTTGGTGCGGCAGTCGGTCTGTATTGCGCGGCGCGTGAAATCCGAAAGAATGCAAGGATCGTCTTAAATACCGTGACAAGTTCCCTGCGCCCACTGGTCGAGTCTTTCTCAGAGGAAGCAGGCTATCCGGCGGATATGTTTATCAATTCCGAGCAGGCAGAGGAAATGGCAGACGCACAGACGCTTGTGATCGTCGTTGATACCAATCGTCCGAGTTATACGGACTGTTCGCGGCTTTTGGAGATCAGCAAGTCCATCGTTGTATTTGACCACCATAGACAGGGAAGTGAACAGGTCGTCAATCCAATCCTTTCCTATATTGAGCCGTATGCATCTTCTGCATGTGAAATGATCGCGGAGGTTTTACAGTATTTTTCCGAAAAAGTACATTTGAAATCAAACGAGGCAGATTGTATCTATGCCGGTATTTTGATCGATACCAACAACTTTATGACAAAGACAGGTGTGCGTACCTTTGAGGCTGCGGCATATCTGCGTCGCTGCGGTGCCGAGGTTACCCGTGTGCGAAAACTTTTGCGTGAGGATATGGCAGCCTATAAGGCGAGAGCCGAGATCATCCGCCATGCCGAGGTTTACCGGGGGCTCTTTGCAATCTCCATCTGTGAATCGCAGGAGTTGGAAAGCCCTACCGTTGTAGGAGCCAAGGCAGCCAACGAACTTTTGAATATCGTAGGCATCAAGGCATCTTTTGTACTGACGGAGTTCCAGCACAAGATCTATGTGAGTTCCCGTTCGATCGATGAGATCGACGTACAGCAGATCATGGAGCGTCTGGGCGGCGGCGGTCATCTGAATGTCGCAGGTGCACAGATCGAAAATGCCAGCGTGGAAGAAGTCAAACGCAGAATCGAAGATATTCTGGATATTATGATAGATGAAGGAGAGATCAAACTATGAAAGTGATTTTATTACAGGATGTTAAGTCTCTTGGAAAAAAGGGAGAGATCGTCAATGTAAGTGAGGGCTATGCCCGCAATATGCTTTTGCCGAAAAAGTTAGGCGTAGAAGCAAACAATAAAAATTTGAATGATCTGAAATTACAGAACCAGCATGCCGATAAAGTAGCACAGGAAAATCTGGAAGCGGCACAGGCAATGGCAAAGAAGATCGAGGACTGGCTGGTTGAGACCAAGATCAAGACAGGCGAAGGCGGAAGAACTTTTGGCTCCGTTTCTTCCAAGGAGATCTGCGCGGCAGTCAAGAGCCAGTACAATGAGACGATCGACAAGAAAAAGGTGCATTTGGAAGAACCGATCCGTGCGCAGGGCACCTATGAGGTCAAAGTAAAATTGCATCCACAGGTAACAGCAGTGATGCGCGTACACGTATCAGGAGAGTAGCATGGAAGAAGCACTGATCAAAAGAACAATGCCTAATAGTCTGGAGTCCGAACAGTCAGTTGTCGGCTCCATGATTATGGATCGTGATGCGATCCTGACGGCATCTGAAATTTTGACAAAGGATGATTTCTATCATCAGCAGTATGGCGTCTTGTTTGAAGCCATTGTAGAACTTTATAATAGCGGACAGCCGGTGGATCTGGTCACCTTGCAGAATAAGTTGCGGGAAAAGGATGTGCCGCCGGAAGTGGCAAGCCTGGAATATATCAGTGATCTGGTCGCAGCCGTGCCGGTGACGGTCAATGTGGCATCCTATGCCCAGATCGTCAAGGACAAAGCTCTGCTCCGTCAGATCATCAAGGTCAATCAGGAGATTGAAAACGATTGCTATAACGGCAAGGAGAGCGTGACGGAGATCTTGGAAAAGACAGAGCACGATATTTTTGCCTTAGTACAAAATCATGGAAATTCCGAGTATGTCCCGATCCGGCAGGTCGTTATGAATGCCATCCACAAGATCGAGCAGGCATCCAAGCAGAAGGGAACGGTTACCGGTATCCCGACCGGATTTATCGATCTGGATTATCAGACCGCCGGATTGCAGCCGTCCGATCTGATCTTGATCGCGGCGCGTCCTTCTATGGGTAAGACGGCGTTTGTTTTGAACCTGGCACAGTATGTTGCCTTTCACGAGGATCTGTGTACCGCCATATTTTCACTGGAAATGTCAAAGGAACAGTTGGTAAACCGTCTGTTCTCTTTGGAATCCCGCGTGGATGCACAGAAACTGCGTACCGGTAATCTGCAGGAGTCTGAGTGGGAAAAATTGATCGAGGGTGCTGGTATCATCGGTAATTCCCATTTGATCATTGATGATACGCCTGGTATCAGCATTTCGGAACTCCGCAGTAAGTGCCGTAAATACAAGATGGATCAGGATCTGCGTCTGATCATCATTGACTACCTGCAGTTGATGAGCGGTTCCGGTCGTTCGGAATCCAGACAGCAGGAGATTTCTGAGATTTCAAGATCCTTAAAGGCGCTTGCCAGAGAACTGAATGTGCCGGTCATTGCCCTGTCGCAGTTATCCCGTGCGGTGGAACAGCGTCCGGATCACAGACCTATGCTTTCGGATCTGCGTGAATCCGGAGCTATCGAGCAGGATGCCGATGTGGTAATGTTCATTTATCGTGATGATTATTATAATAAGGATACCGAACTCAAAAACATTTCAGAGATCATTGTAGCCAAGCAAAGAAACGGCCCGATCGGTACGATCAATCTGGCATGGTTGCCGGAATACACGAAGTTTGGCAATTTAGATCATACCCAGCAGTAAGATGTCGAAATCTTACGATTAGATTTGCTTGTCCGCCTTTCTGTAAGCGTTTATACTGGAATTATACATAGAAGAGAGCAGTATACATACAGGAAGGACTGGTTTTTTGGAAAAGGCACGTTATATGATCTCGGATGCGGCGCGCATGGTGGCATTGGAACAACATGTGCTGCGCTACTGGGAAGATGAACTGCAGTTGGATATCCCGCGCAATGAGATGGGGCATCGTTACTATACAGATGAGAACATCAAGGAAATTCTTCGTATCAAAGACCTGCGGGAAAAGGGCTATCAACTCAAAGCCATTCGCATGTATCTGAAAAAGGAAAAGCGCAACGAGGAAAAGGAGCAGGAAGCCAGAAAGAACCACGTGGACATTGATGGATTTGTCACCTTGACCTCTTCTAAAGACCTGGGGCTGGGAGAAGATATGGATGCTGAGCCTGTCGCAGATGCGGCATCGGATCCGATACATCCGGTCAGCCGGCGGGAAGACAGTCAGGTGTCTGCAGAAGCGCAGCAACAGGCACGCATCAAGATCGAGCAGTTTCAAAAACTGATGACAGAGATCGTGGCAAATGCCATGCGTGAGAATAATGACGCGCTGACGACCCATGTGGAAGAGCGCATTTTAAAAGAAATGAATTATCTGATGCAGGAGCATTATCAGTTGGAAGAAGATCATTATAAGAAATTGGACGAAGTTATCCGCAGCAGCCTAAAGCGCAAGCGGAACCGTGGTGTTAAGTGGCTGCTTCCGACAAAGAAATCAGAAAAATAGAGAAAATAAAAGGGCGGCGCCATGAGAGATCATAGCGTCGCCTCTTTGTGCTTACTGATTAGCCCTGTGCTTCTAAGAAGTTGTTGATCTCGTCTACCAACATATCAGGGTCAATACCGTGTACCATAGCAGCCTGCTCGATAGTCTCCATCTGAGATGATGGGCATCCCAAACAGTGCATGCCGATATTTAATAAAATTGGTGCTACATTCTCATCGATCTGTAACAATTCACCAATCATAGTTGACTTATTTACTCTAGCCATGATCCTTATCCTCCTTATTTTTGATGGTGTTATTATAATGCCTTTTTTTGCCTTTTGCAATTCCTAATCTTGTTTTTAAATAAGAACTTGTCTTTTTAAAATAATTGATTTATTATGTGGTTACAGCAGAGAGCTGAATAAACAACAAGGTGATTGGAGGAATTTATAATGGCATACGTAATTTCTGATTCATGTGTAAGTTGTGGAACATGCGAACCTGAATGTCCAGTAGGTGCTATCTCTCAGGGAGACAGCCAGTTCGAAATCGATGGATCTGCTTGTGTTGAATGTGGCACATGCGCAGGTGTTTGTCCTACAGGTGCTATCTCTCAGGAGTAATCCTTAGATAGTTACATAACACAGACAAAGCAAAAGGCGTCCGCGTAAGCGGGCGTCTTTTTTGGGTTCTATGAAGCAGTCTACGCAACATAGATAAAAAGAAAAGGTGGTGAATCAAAGATCCATCACCTTTTGCATTTACAGTTTCGCTAACATACCAAGAGCATCGTCCGGGATGATCAAGGTGTAGTGTTCTTTGAAGTAAGCATCCTGTCCGACAGAAAAATCTGCCTGTGAACCATACTCGGTCAGGATATTGCAGGCCTTGTTGAAATCTTCCGGTGTGTGATCGCTCTTGCTGATGATCAGATAGAAAACATCATCCGAAGGACTCTTGTATAAGGAGTTGCGTCCATGGTAAAAATCACCAAGGACATGTGACAGGCGGATCATATCATCAAGGGATGAGAATACAAACAACTTGGTGATGTCGACCGGTACGGAGATCTGGCTGGCATCCGGCAGACTGGCATCTGCGGACTTGCCGATACGGGCTGCGGCTTCTTTTGCCTTGGAAAAGAGGGACAAAATATCGTCTGCCGCGGTTGGCGGATGTGGCATGGCGTCATCATAAGAATCCATGTCAAAATCATCCGAATCCATATCCTCTGAAAAATGAGAGAACCGGGTATCCAGTTCCTCAGGGTATTCCACCTTGGTCACTATCAATAAAATGGAGTCAGCGGTAAGTGGAACGGCCTCGATCATCAGAGGAATGTCCTCCGCATCAAAGCCGAATTCGTAAGAGGCTTTCTCCATCATCTCGCGAAAAAGAGATTTGGCTTTCTCTGTGCCATAAGCGAGTTCACTTAATTTTAAGTGCCTGCTATCGAGATCTTCTCTGGTAAGGGTGCAGCGAATCTGGTTATCGTTTACTTTTTCAATTTTCATAAGATCACATCCTTTACAGAAAATTAGGTAAACTTATACCTATACACATTATAAACAATGAAAAATACAAAGTAAAGAAAGCAAAGTATTAAAAATGTCTAAAAATGTTAAAAAAGTATAAACAATGTAGAAATGTCTTGCGTTTCAAAAAGGAATTTGCTATAAAATATGCAAGAGATGCTTTTCCGGTTCTAGGGAGGAGCATATGAATGTCATATTTTCTATCTGATCGCTACGAGACGCAGGACGTTTTGTATGAGACGTCGCATACGCGGGTAGTGCTTGTCAGAGCATTAGATACCGGTGATTTACATGTTATCAAGGGTATTAGAAAGGACCCGACTACACCGGAACATTTTTTTCTTGAAGCAAGTCTGCTACAGGATCTGAGTCATCCTGGAATTCCCATTCTACTTGAAACAGAAGAAGATGAATCATATTTCTATATCGTAGAAGAATATATTTATGGAGATTCCTTAGATCAGTATTTGCTTTATCATCAAAACATTTCCCAGGATACATTTTTACAATTTGCCATGCAGTTATGTGAGATCATAAGATATCTGCATACGCATGATCCATATCCTATTTTACATTTGGATCTGAAGCCGGATCATATTATAGTATGTGGCAATCAGTTGAAATTAATCGACTTTGGCAATGCAAAGATTCTTACCAGTTCGGGAAATGATTTCCAAAATTTTGGAACAAAAAAATATGCTGCACCGGAGCAAAAGCATGGTGGTGCGGTGGATCAAAGAACCGATATATACGGTCTGGGCAAAATCTTTTCTTATATGCTTTTATTTTTGCCAATGCAAAAACGTTTGCGGTTCCTTGGACTTGTCACCCGGATGCTCCGTTATGACAAAGGCAGGCGCA
Organism: Roseburia lenta; assembly: GCF_014287435.1. Taxonomy (GTDB): domain Bacteria; phylum Bacillota; class Clostridia; order Lachnospirales; family Lachnospiraceae; genus Pararoseburia; species Pararoseburia lenta. Next base: position 561,867 of record NZ_JACOPG010000002.1, on the reverse strand, counting down.
TCGCAGACATAAGTCGCGTGCAGGATCATCTGCAAAGGGTGTGGCAGAAAAACAAAAAAGAAAAGAAGAACAAAAAGCATCTCTTAAATCGTATCGCTGTTGTAGGAAGTGAGAGTGGTGTGGGGGCGACACACGTGGCTGTGGCACTGGTCTGTTATTTGAACCGGGCGGGGTTTTACGCGTATTATAGGAATGAAACAGAAGCGCCGACACTCGAACGCATGCTGCAATACAATATGGCTTGTATAGGACAGGATGGAATGATATATCACGAATTTTTCCGGGGCTATCTGGATGATGGACCGGCACTCGCCAAGGGCGAACCTCCCTATGGGATACAGGTCATAGACTGTGGATGCAGGACAGACGTCACGGCAGGTGCGACTATCTATGTCTGTAGTGGCAGAGTCTGGCAGAGACAAGAAAAGGTATTGGCGGAAAATATGATCCTCGTGGGAAATCATTTCTCACGGCAGGAAGCCGGGCAGTATGCAAGGGTGCAAAAGAAACGTATGTATTTGTTTCCATGGCAGAAAAATCCGTTTCATACGACACTGGCGGTACAAAGACTTTTTTCAAAAATGATAGAGAGGGAGTTGTTATGTGAAAAAAAGAAGCAGGCAGATGCCTAAAAAAGTAATGGGGTTCTTTGGCACAAGGGAGGGAGCGGGCTGTACGCATATGGCGCTGAGCGTAGCAAATTATCTGCACTCAGTGGAAAAGTGGGAGGTAATGTACTTGGAATTGGGGGATTTCAGTCATTTATATCCCATGTTTTCGGACCGAGTCGTAGAGAAAAGCGGCGATATCCTCTATGCCTATCAAGGGGTATTCTATCTGATCTGTCCCAAGGAGAAAGAGGCTTTACGCCTATTGGATGCTTTCGACGGGATGATGGTCATTGACTTTGGCAGATTCGCAAAGGAAAATCCACTTTTGGAAAGCAGATGTCAGCGCAGAGTTCTTATGGGCGGCTTACAGCCATGGGAACGCGAGGCTTATGCGACATGTATTGAAAAAAATAAAAAGAAAAGCGACATGGCGCAAATGGAATACTATAGCAGGCATGTAAATAGAAAGTCGCAGGTCTCATTTGCAAAAGAAAACGGCGTGTGGGTCAGACCCATGCCGGACATAGCAGATCCTTTTTCGTTGGAGGAAAAAGATATTTACTATTTGAAACAGTGGTTACAGAAGTGATCACACAAGAAGGAGGAGGTAAAGCACCGAACGAATAAGCAAATGACAAAATGTTGTTATCCTTATGTTTGAAAGGAAACAAGAATGCTAATACAGTAAACACGAAAAAAGATGAGGGCGTATCTGATAAAGAGGTGCGCCCTATTTGTTATGTGGCTTTTCTTGGCAGATGACATAGCACGACAAGATGTGCTATAATGAATGCAAATTTGCACACAAATGACCATTGGAGGGTAGAATGGACAAAAGAGATAGAAGAAAAGCGGGCGGCGGCAGCCGGAAGCATGAGCGAAAGAACCAGCAGATACCGAATCATATTTATCTGCTCGCAATCGCCTTTCTACTTTTGGTCGTCGTGGGGATGATCTTTGTTATCCGCAGATACACGCCGACCAAGGAGCATATGAGTCTGAGCGATTACTTTACTTTGACCGAGGAAAATCAGGCAGCCGTTATCTTAAATGGCGAATATAAAGAAGTCTCGGACAGCGATGATGCGATCTATGCCATTGCGACAGACCAGGGCGTTTATCTGGAGATCAGTTTCTTAAAATCCAATCTGGATGACGGCTATGTTTACGATACGACGGAGGGAGTCCTGCGTTATGTGACAGATCAGGATGTGGTCTCTGCTTCCTTAAACAGTGATGCCTACACGGTAGGAAAGTCCAGAGAATCTCTGGGCAAAGACGTTGTTGTTTCACAAAATGGCGCTTACTTTGTGTCAGCGGATTTTGTCAAATTATATACCGATATGTCCTTTGAACTTTTTGACAGTCCAAACCGCGTCGTGATCGAGACGGCAGGCTATGAGAAAAAGGTTGCAAGCCTCAAACGTGATGCGGCACTGCGCCGTTTCGGCGGAGTCAAGAGCAAGATCTTAAAGGATGCGAAAAAGGGCGATCAGTTGACGATCTTGGAAAACTATGGCAAATGGAGCCATGTGCTGACAGAGGATGGTGTTCTGGCTTGTGTCCAGAACAGGCGCTTATCCAAGTCGGAAAAGCAGACGGTAGAGGCGACGCTGCCGGAGCGTACTTACAATCATATCACCGTCAAGGATCCTATCGTTATGGGCTGGCATCAGGTGACATCCCAGTCTGCCAACAGCGGCGTGTCACAGGTGGTGGCTGGCACAGACCTCAATGTCATTTCACCGACCTGGTTCTCGCTCAGCGACAATCTGGGCAATATCAAGAGTCTTGCCAGCAGCGATTATGTGACTTATTGCCACCAGAACAACATTCAGGTATGGGGCTTAGTCAGCAATCTGGAAAATAAAAATGTCGACACGACAACGGTACTGAATACGACCTCCTACCGGGATAGTCTGGTCAACAACCTGATCACACAGGCGATTTCCTATGATCTGGACGGTATCAATGTCGATATGGAGGCGCTCAGTGTTTCTGCCAAGGATGGCTATATTGAGTTTATCAAGGAATTGTCCATCAAGTGCGAAAAGAATGACATTATCTTATCGGTAGACAACTATGTGCCTTCCGCATCCACTGCTTTTTATAATAGAAGCGTGCAGGCAGACTATGCAGATTATATTGCGGTCATGGCATATGATGAGCATTATGTCGGTGGTGATGAGGCGGGATCCGTCGCATCCATCGGTTTTGTGGAAAAAGGTGTAGCGGATACTCTGGAAGAAGTACCGGCAGATCAGATCATCTTAGGCATGCCTTTCTATGCCAGAGTGTGGGCGCAGTCCGATAGCGGTCTGACCAGTTCGGCATACGGTATGGAAGATATGCAGTCTTTCCTCAATCGCAATCAGGCAACGAGCACCTGGTCAGAGGAAGCAGGTCAGTATTATGCCGAATTTACGGAAGGTGACACGACCTATATGGCATGGATCGAGGATGCGACTTCACTTTCCAAGAAGTTAGACGTCATGAAAGAAAATAAACTGGCAGGTGCATCCTTCTGGAAACTTGGCTTCGAGACAAAGGATACCTGGCAGACAATAAAGACTTACTTTAAATAAAGCCAAACAGACTGTCATTACATATTTCTATTTTTGACACCATATATTATAAAAAACACGTGGTGATCTTATGAAACGAGAAATAGAAATGGTGATGGCAGTCTTTTTTATTGCGATCAGTCTCTTAGCAAGTGTCTGGGGCGTGTCGGTCGTTTCTGCAAAAAAGACGGCAAGCCACCTGAAAGTAGTGATCGACCCGGGGCATGGCGGCAGTGATCCGGGTAAAGTGGCGGTGGACGGATCTCTGGAAAAAGACATCAATCTGGCAATCGCACAGAAACTGGGGGCATATCTGGAAAAGCAGGGCGTGGAGGTCTATTACACAAGGGAGAGTGACTGCGAACTCTGCACCGAGTCCGGGGGCAGCAAAAAGGCAAAAGATTTACAAAAGCGCTGTCAGATCGTAGAAAATGTAGACCCGGATGTGACCATCAGCATCCACCAGAATTCTTATAGCGATGCCGGGATCTCCGGCGCGCAGGTCTTTTATTACAGTACCTCAGAAAAGAGCAGGCTCTTGGCGGAGCAGTTACAGGAGAAACTGATATCCATGGTCGATCCGACCAACCACAGGGCAGCCAAGGCAAACGATTCCTATTATATGCTGCGTAAGACCGTCAGTCCGACCGTGATCGTGGAATGTGGTTTTTTAAGCAATGAGAAGGAGTGTAAGAAACTACAGGAAGAAAAGTATCAGGACAAGATCGTGGAGGCGGTCTATCAGGGAATTGTGACATTTGCACAGATGCAGGAGAGCAACTAGCGTTTTTAGTTGTGTAATTTACGAAAAGTGTTATAATGAGGACTATGAAAACGAAAGTATTTGTGGCTAGAGACAATCAGATAGAAGAAGCGGAACTCAAGGAAGCCTCTGCGGTCATTCGTAGCGGCGGCTTAGTCGCCTTTCCTACGGAAACGGTATATGGATTGGGCGGTGATGCGACAAATCCGGAGGCTTCCCGCAAGATATATGCAGCAAAGGGTCGTCCGTCGGATAACCCTTTGATTGTTCATATAGCAGATTTTTCACAGTTGGAAGATATCGTGGCAGAGGTGCCACAGGAGGCGAGAGACTTAGCGGAGGCTTTTTGGCCGGGACCGCTTACCATGATCCTGCGCAAGAATGAGGTCATTCCTTATGAGACGACAGGAGGTCTGGATACGGTTGCCATCCGTATGCCGTCCCATCCGGTCGCCCGCAGGTTTTTACAGGACAGCGGTTGTATGATCGCAGCGCCGAGCGCCAACATATCCGGTCGCCCGAGCCCGACAACGGCACAGCATGTGTGGGAGGACTTACAGGGCAAGATCGAAGTCCTTTTGGATGGTGGACCGGTCGGTATCGGCATTGAGTCTACCATCGTGGATCTTTCCGAGGACCAGCCCATGATCTTACGACCGGGCTTTATTACTCAGGAGATGTTATCTCAGGTCTTGGGGCAGGTCGGTATGGATCCGGGCATTGCATCGGAAAACAGCAAGAAGCCGCCAAAGGCACCGGGCATGCGTTACCGCCATTATGCACCAAAGGCAGACCTTACCTTGGTCGAGGGACATATGGATCAGGTGATCGCAAAGATCAACGCACTGACCGGGGAGGCACAGGTCAAGGGACAGTCCGTTGGCGTATTGGCAACAGCGGAAAATCAGGATGCTTATATAGCGGATCATGTGATCGTGATCGGACAGCGGGAGGATGAAGCGGAGATCGCAAGACACCTCTTTGATGTCTTACGTCAGTTTGATACGCTTGGTGTAGATGTTATATATTCAGAGAGTTTTGCGGCTGCCGGAGTGGGACAGGCGATCATGAACCGATTGCTGAAAGCGGCAGGGCATAAACGGATTTTTGTATAAGGGAACTTTTTGGGAGAAGAAGTAACTATGGAAGAAATAAAACGTGTGATCTTTGCCGCGGGCAGTGGAACATCCCGCGCACCCATGGCGGCAGCGATCATGAAGCAGATGACGGAGGGAAAAGATATCGATGTCTTAGCAAGAGGAGTTGTCGTTTTATTCCCGGAACCGATGAATCAAAAGACGGAGGCAGTGCTGATCAGCAATGGCATTGCACCGGACAATTTTGCGGCAGAGCAGTTGACGGCAGCGGATATCGTGCCGGGTACACTGATCCTGACCATGGACGAAGCACAGCGCGTCAAGGTGATCGAGGAGATCGAGGGAGCAGATGAGGATAATACCTTTGTCTTATCGACCTATGTGGGAGATGAGATCGAGGTCGTCGATCCTTATGGGGCATCCTTACAGACCTATGGCTTATGCTTTGAAGTGCTGAAAAAGTCCATCGAAAAGTTATTGGCAAAGTTAGAGACAGATGATAAAGGGGGGCATCATGAGTGACAAAAGACAGGATTATATCAGTTGGGACGAATATTTTATGGGTGTAGCCATGTTATCGGCTATGCGGTCCAAGGATCCGCACACGCAGGTGGGAGCCTGCATTGTCAGCGACGATCATAAGATCCTATCTATGGGGTACAATGGATTTCCTATGGGATGTTCGGATGACGATTTTCCTTGGTGTCGTGAGGGAGAGCCTTACGATAACAAGTATTTTTATACGACACACAGTGAACTGAATGCCATTCTAAACTATCGTGGGGGCAGTTTGGAAGGGGCTACTTTATATGTATCACTGTTTCCTTGTAATGAGTGTGCCAAAGCCATCATACAGTCCGGCATCCGCCGTATTGTCTATGATCAGGACAAATACGAGCACACGCCTGCCGTCATGGCATCCAAGCGTATGCTGCGTGCCGCAGGGGTAGAGTTCTATAAGTATGAACATACAGGACGCGAGATCACGATCTCGTTATAGTTTTTAGGAGAAGATTTGAGAAAAAAAGAAAGCAATGAGGTGGCAAATGCTCTGGTTCTGATCGTCCAGATCGGCGTGACTATGTTAGTACCTATTTTGTTGTGTGCGATCGGTGGCGCATGGCTGGATCATAAGTTGGGAACCAGATGGATTAGTGTATTGGGGTTTATTCTAGGGGCGATAGCTGGTTTTCAGAATGTCTATCGTCTGGTCAAGAAATATCTAAAAGACACAAAATCCCCGGGTCAATTGCAAAGAGAAAAAGAAGAACAGGAAAAGGCATCATATGATCAAAGCATTAAAGAGACTGAATGAGGCTCTGCCGGGACTGCTCCTTGGCATTGCCATATATGGACTGATCGTAGAATTTGCCGGTGTGTGGTTTGTTTCCGACAAGCTGCGCTATACATCGGGCTTGTGGATCGGCATCGCCTGCGCTATGGGCATGGGAATCCATCTGGCCATGGTGATCGAGGAAGCGGTGCGCATGGGAGATACTGGAACCAAGCGCTTATCCTTTAAGTCTGTTCTGCGCTATCTGGTTGTGGTATTTGTATTTTTTATCATGATGTATTTTCACCTGGGTAATCTGGTGAGTGCATTTATAGGAGTTTTGGGGCTAAAGGTGAGTGCATATGTACAACCTTTTATGCATAAAATGATTTTTAAGGACATTGCGCCGGAAGAATCAACGAATGAACAGGAAGAGGAGGTGAAATTGTGAATGAAGCAATTCTAATGTCGGCTTCTGCTGATAACATTGACTTTATGATACATGGCTTGTTCTCATTTCAGTTATTTGGACAAGAAGTATGGATCACCACATCCCATGTATGTATTGCCATTGTTATGCTTGTGCTTGTGATCTTTTCTATTGTAGCCAATCGAAAAATAGCACATGCTACAGAAGTGCCTGATACCTTTCAGAACGTTCTGGAACTGATGGTAGAAAAATTGTCCGGTATCGTGGAAAACAACATGGGTTCCCACGCACCAAAGTTTACGAATTATATCTGTACGATCTTCGTATTTATATTGTTCAGTAACATATCCGGACTGTTTGGACTCAGACCGCCAACCGCGGACTATGGAACCACATTTGCCCTTGGTATCATTACGTTTGCACTGATTCACATCACAAAATGGAGACACCAGTCCTTCAAGAGGATCTGGGTTGACATGTGTTCTCCATTACCGCCGTGGTTTCCACTATGGCTGCCGATCAACTTGATCAGCGAGATCGCAGTGCCGATTTCCTTATCACTGCGTTTGTTTGCGAATGTATTGTCAGGAACCGTAATGATGGCCCTGGTTTACGGTCTGTTGGCGAAGATTGCATATGTCTGGCCTGCTGTATTACATGTCTATTTTGACCTGTTTTCCGGAGCCATTCAGACATACGTTTTCTGTATGCTTACCATGACATACATCACACAGTCCTATGGGGACGAAGAATAATTTATATTTCATATTAGGAGGAAAGAATTATGAATATCACAGGAGAAGATTTGATTTTAGCATGTTCCGCAATTGGTGCAGGTCTGGCAGTTATCGCCGGTATCGGACCTGGTATTGGACAGGGTATTGCAGCAGGTTACGGTGCAGCAGCCGTGGGTAGAAACCCGGGCGCACAGGGAAAGATCATGTCAACCATGTTACTTGGACAGGCAGTTGCCGAGACAACAGGTCTGTATGGACTTCTTGTTGCCATGCTCTTACTTTTCGTAAAACCATTAGTAGGCTAATGCGTGTAGTTTGGAATTTCCCGGGAAAGGAGGAACTACAGGAAAGTTATGACAAGATTATTTGACTTAGATTTTCAGTTGCTGTTTGACTCTGTTTCACTCGGCATTTCTGTCTTCTTTCTATTCCTGATCATGTCGTATTTTCTGTTCAATCCGGTAAGAAAACTCTTGCAGGATCGACAGGAAAAGATTCGTCAGGATATTGCCAGTGCGGCGCAGGATAAAGAAGACTCCGCCAAAGTCAAAGCAGAGTACGAAAAGCGTTTAAAAGATGTTGATAAAGAGGCTGAGACAATTCTTTCAGAAGCCAGACAAAAGGCGCTTAAGAACGAAGCCAAGATCATAGCGGATGCCAAAGAGGAAGCGGCACGTATTATTGCAAGAGCCGGAGAAGAAGCGGCTCTGGAGAAGAAGCGTGCAGCGGATGAGATGAAGCAGGAGATGATCTCCATCGCTTCTGTCATGGCTGGCAAGGTCGTGGCTGCCAATATAGACACCACGATTCAGAATGAATTGGTGGAAGAAACGCTAAAGGAAATGGGTGATGCTACATGGCAAAGTTAGTTTCAAATGTGTATGGTGAAGCATTGTTTGAACTGGCAATGGAGCAGGACCGTCTGGATGCCTATCTGGAGGAGAGCCAGGGAGTTCTTGATGTCCTTAGGGACAATCAGGAATTTAGTCAGATGATGACTCATCCCAACATCATAAAAGAAGAAAAATTGCAGATGGTAGAGACTGTTTTTAAGGGCAGGATTTCCGATGAGATGGTCGGGCTGATGCGGATGATCGTGGAGAAGGATCATTTTGCAAAGATGCCGGAGGTATTGACCTTCTTTATCGACAAGGCATTGGAAGAAAAGAAAATCGGGATCGCCTATGTAACGACACCGATGGAAGTTACCGATGCCCAGAAAAAGCAGATCGAGGACCGTTTGCTAGAGACCACTGCATACCAGTCATTTCGTATGCATTATGCGGTGGATGCCGACCTGATCGGCGGGATGGTAATCCGTATTGGGGATCGCGTTGTGGACAGCAGTGTGCGCACCAAGATCTCAGAACTATCGAGAGAATTATCCAAAATACAGTTGAAAGTAGGTGAAAGCGCTTCATGAATTTAAAACCAGAAGAAATCAGCTCTGTGATCAAGGAGCAAATGAAAAGATATGCAGCGCAGCTTCAAGTGGCAGACGTCGGCACCGTTATACAGGTGGCAGACGGTATTGCACGTATACATGGATTGGAAAATGCCATGCAGGGAGAACTTTTAGAGTTCCCTGGAGAAGTGTATGGTATGGTACTCAACCTCGAGGAAGACAATGTCGGTGCGGTTCTGCTTGGCAATAACCGCAATATCAATGAGGGAGATACCGTAAAGACAACAGGACGTGTAGTAGAAGTGCCGGTTGGAGATGCAATGTTAGGACGTGTCGTCAATGCGCTGGGACAGCCAATCGATGGCAAGGGACCGATCGAGACAGACAAGTTCCGACAGATCGAACGTGTGGCATCCGGCGTTATTTCCAGAAAGTCCGTTGATACCCCGTTACAGACAGGTATCAAGGCGATCGATTCCATGATCCCGATCGGACGTGGACAGAGAGAGTTGATCATTGGTGACCGTCAGACAGGTAAGACCGCCATCGCGATCGATACGATCATCAACCAAAAGGGACAGAACGTCAAATGTATTTATGTAGCCATCGGGCAAAAGGCATCTACCGTTGCTACGATCGTAAATACCTTGGAAGAATTCGGTGCTATGTCTTATACCACGGTAGTTGCATCTACCGCCAGTGAGTTGGCACCGCTACAGTATATTGCTCCGTACGCAGGATGTGCGATCGGAGAAGAATGGATGGAAAACGGAGAGGATGTGCTTGTTGTTTATGATGATTTGAGCAAGCATGCAACGGCATACCGTACCCTTTCCTTGCTGCTCCGTCGTCCACCAGGACGTGAGGCTTATCCGGGAGACGTATTCTATCTGCATTCCAGACTTTTGGAGCGTGCAGCACGTTTGAATGATTCTCTTGGCGGCGGATCACTGACAGCCCTGCCGATCATTGAGACGCAGGCGGGCGATGTATCTGCTTATATTCCGACTAATGTTATCTCGATCACAGATGGTCAGATCTATCTGGAGACCGAAGCCTTCAACGCAGGTTTCAGACCGGCGATCAATGCCGGACTTTCCGTATCCCGTGTTGGTGGTTCCGCACAGATCAAGGCGATGAAAAAGATCGCAGCCCCGATCCGTGTGGAGTTGGCACAGTACAGAGAACTGGCGTCTTTTGCACAGTTTGGTTCGGAACTCGATGCAGACACGACAGAGAAGTTGGCACAGGGTGAGCGTATCCAGGAAATGTTAAAGCAGCCGCAATACAAGCCGATGCCGGTAGAATATCAGATCATGATCATATATGCGGCAACCAAGAAATATCTTTTGGATATTCCGGTCGAGGATGTACTGCCGTTTGAGGCAGCCCTCTTTGCGTATGTGGATACCAAATATCCGGAGATACCGGAATCCATCCGCACCGAAAAAGTGCTGACAGAGGATACCGAAAAGGCGCTTATTCAGGCGATTGAGGAATGTAAGAAAAGCTATAAATAGCAAAGGCGGTGAGATGAAATGGCCTCAATGAGGGACATTAAAAGAAGAAAAACAAGTATTTCAAGTACGCAACAGATCACAAAAGCCATGAAACTTGTATCTACCGTAAAACTCCAAAAAGCCAAGAATAAGGCAGAAGAAACGACACCTTACTTCCGGTATATGTATCAGACAGTGTGTTCCATGCTGGCAAAGGCAGGGAATATCGATCATCTCTATTTGCGGGAGAGCGCGTCGGATCAAAAGGGAATCATTGTGATCACATCCAACCGTGGTCTTGCAGGCGGCTACAATTCCAATATCATCCGTCTGATCACGGGCAGTGACATCCCGCTGGAGAGCGCAAAGATCTACACAGTGGGGCGCAAGGGGCAGGAGGCTCTGGCGCGCAAAGGCTATCACATGGAGTCCGACTATTCGGATGTCATGGAGGCTCCTACTTATGAGGATGCGCAGGCGATCAGTAAGGAAGTCTTAAGTGCCTATGCAAAAGGCGAGATCGGTGAGATCTACTTAGCATATACACATTTCAAGAATACAGTCAGCCATGAGCCGACCCTGCTTCGTTTGTTACCGGTACAGGTAAAGGAAGAAGATCTTGCAGCAAATGACGCGGACCTTCTCATGAATTTTGAACCAAATGAAGAAGAGGCTCTGGATATGATCATTCCAAAGTACATTACCAGTCTGATCTACGGCGCGCTGGTTGAGGCGGTAGCCAGTGAGAACGGTGCGCGTATGCAGGCGATGGACTCAGCGACCAGCAATGCTGAGGATATGATCAACGACTTATCACTGAAATATAACCGTGCAAGACAGGGTTCCATCACACAGGAACTGACAGAGATCATTGCCGGTGCGGAAGCCATTTCCTAATCTTTACCAAGGGAGAAGGCAAAAACAAAGTTTTGATGAATTAGGAGTGACAAATATGGCGAAAGAAAATATAGGAAAGATCACTCAGATCATTGGTGCGGTACTTGATATCAAGTTCTCCGAAGGCGAACTGCCGGAGATCAATGATGCTATCAATATCCCAACAAAAGATGGCGGGAAATTGGTAGTCGAAGTAGCCCAGCATCTGGGAGACGATACTGTGCGTTGTATTGCCATGGGAACGACCGACGGATTGGTACGTGGAATGGAGGCACACGCTACGGGGGCACCGATCAGTGTTCCGGTTGGCGAGCAGACCTTAGGACGTATCTTTAACGTATTGGGCGAGCCTATCGACGAGATTGATGCACCGCAGGACGTGGAATATATGCCGATCCACAGAAAGGCACCTGCTTTTGAGGAGCAGGCAACTTCCACAGAAATGTTGGAGACCGGTATCAAGGTCGTAGATCTGCTCTGTCCTTATCAAAAGGGTGGAAAGATCGGACTCTTTGGTGGTGCCGGTGTAGGAAAGACGGTACTTATCCAGGAGTTGATTCATAATATCGCTACCGAGCACGGTGGATATTCTGTATTTACCGGTGTAGGAGAGCGTACCAGAGAGGGAAATGACCTCTACTATGAAATGAAAGAATCCGGGGTTATCGACAAGACCTGCATGGTCTTTGGACAGATGAATGAGCCACCTGGAGCAAGAATGCGTGTCGGTCTGACCGGTCTTACCATGGCAGAATATTTCCGTGATAAGGGTGGCAAGGATGTATTGCTCTTTATTGACAATATCTTCCGTTTCACCCAGGCTGGTTCTGAGGTGTCCGCCCTTTTGGGACGTATGCCGTCAGCCGTAGGTTACCAGCCGACCCTGCAGACAGAAATGGGCGCTTTACAGGAGCGTATTACATCAACCAAGAGCGGATCCATCACATCTGTGCAGGCAGTATATGTGCCGGCGGATGACTTGACAGACCCGGCTCCGGCAACCACGTTTGCCCATCTGGATGCCACCACGGTATTGGAGAGATCCATTGCCGAACTTGGTATTTATCCGGCAGTAGACCCATTGGCATCTACTTCCCGTATTCTGGATCCTCGTATCGTAGGACAGGAGCATTTTGAGGTAGCGCGTGGCGTGCAGGAGATCTTACAGAAGTACAAGGAATTACAGGATATCATCGCGATCCTTGGTATGGATGAATTGTCAGAAGATGACAAGTTGGTTGTCAGCCGTGCCAGAAAGATCCAGAGATTCCTGTCACAGCCATTCTTCGTAGCGGGACAGTTTACCGGATTGGAAGGAAAATACGTGCCGATTGCAGAAACCATCCGCGGATTTAGAGAGATCCTGGAAGGCAAGCATGATGATGTGCCGGAAGGACATTTCCTGAATGCAGGAACCATTGATGAAGTACGCGCCCGGATGCAGTAAGGGAGGCGACTATGGCAGATAATTTGTTTCAAGTCGAGATCATAACGCCTGACCGCATTTTTTATAGGGGGCAGGCAAGCATGATCGAGTTTACAACGACCGAAGGAGAAATCGGTGTTTTTAAGGATCACATTCCGCTGACGACAGTTCTGGCACCGGGGATCGTGACGATCACGGAGGCAGACGGCGCAAAGAAGGCCGTGGTGCATGCCGGATTTGCGGAGATCTTGGGGGAGAAGGTAACACTTCTTGCCGAGGTGGCTGAATGGCCGGAAGAGATTGATCTGGAACGTGCGAGAAAGGCGGAAGACCGGGCAAGGGAACGTCTGAATCGCAAGGATGCTGATCTGGATGTCGCGCGGGCAGAACTGGCATTAAAGCGGGCGCTGGCGCGCCAGGATATTTTGGCATAAGAATTGACCCACCATGGAGTCGCGATCTCATGCGGCTTTCTATTGGTGGGTTTATTTTTGACAAGAATTACGCTATACTAATACACTGAATGTAGACTTTTGTTGCGCAGAAGAAAAGTCACATAGAAAATCTGGTGGATATATAAGAAAAGATAGGAAGATAATGAAAGAAATTACAATAAAACTGAAAGGGAGAGATTCCTGGATCTCCGTGATCCTGGGAATCTATGGTGCCCTAGGTGCCTTTATCTCTCTTTCGCGGGAAGCAACCATAGACAACAGCCCGGATATTGATCTGGAGAGTCAGATCATGTTATATACGCGGACCATGTACCGGTCTTTTTCGTCCAATCGTCTGCGGACTTTTTTATTTGCACTTGTGATCGGCATACTGGTCTATATGGTCCTGCAATTCAGCCGAACTTATAAAGAACGTCTGGCAGATCTCTTATTCAGTCTTCTGTTTGCGTCAGGGCAGTTGGTTGCCATGATCTTTAAAAAGTGGGGCGGCTGGTACGCCATGATGGATGCCATGGAGGAGAGCGGCGTGGCAGAGATTCAGATGTACCGCATTTTCTTGAAGTGGTCTGCCTATGTTCTGATCTCCTATTTTATCGTGGCTGCCATGATGCATTTCTTCCGAAATTTTGCGGAGCAACAGGAGATCAGAGGACAAGCGGGACGAAAGATCCCACCGGTATTGCAGATTCTTTTGATGGCAGTCTGTATGTTTGTGGCGTGGCTTCCGTATTTTATTTATTTCTACCCGGGAACCAGCAACGAAGATACGGTCATTATGATCATGGAGTATAACGAGATCCCGTCTTATATCCAGACCATGTCAGCGGTGCAGGCGGATGATATCTTCATCACAAATCATCATCCTTATATCCTGACGCTAGTGTTTTCCTGGTTTATTAAATTAGGATTGCATTTTGGAGACATCTGTATTGGCGTGGCAGCCTATGTTATCTTGCAGATGATTGCTCTGTCACTGGTATTTGCCGGATGTCTGTATTATATCCGCACTTGTGGCGTGACGACAAAGCGCATGATCGGAGCCCTGCTGATACTGATGTTCTTACCGATCTTTCCTATGTATGCCATCTGTATGCTAAAGGATACGGTCTATGCCACCTTTTGTCTGATTTTTATTATGATGATGCACTATGTGGCAAGGACAAAGGGACAGGCTTTCCGCAAGGTCTGGTTTGATCTGGCAATGTTTGCCGTAGCCTGTATGATGGTTTTGACCAAGGTATATGCAATGTACATTTTGCTGATCGTTGGCGTGGTATATCTGGTCAAATATCGACGGACTTTTGCCCAGATCATCACGTCGGTTATCCTGCCGGTTATCTTATATAAGGTGGTATTCTGCGGCATCCTGCTTCCGGCACTGAATGTAGCACCGGGAGGCATCCAGGAGGCGCTGTCCGTGCCGTTTCAGCAGACGGCGCGCTATGTCACGGAATACGGCGACCAGGTGACAGCGGCAGAAAAGAAAGCCATCAATAAGGTGCTCCCTTACAAAAAACTGGCAAAGAAGTACAACCCGGAACTTTCGGATCCGGTCAAGAAATATTACAATCAGGAAGCGACAAAGCAGGATCTTAAGAATTATTTTAAGGTCTGGTGGCAGATGTTCCTAAAGCACCCGGAAGTCTATGTGGAGTCCGTGTTGCATAATACCTATCAGTATTATGACATCAATAAGATTTCCAGCCTGGTGTATTATAAGTTTAATGATTATCTGCAATTGCACGATAAAGAAGGGCAATATACCTATCTTTATGTGGAGAACACAGAAGAGTATCTGGAACAGCGCTACGCGATCAACCAATTGGTTCTTTTTTCGGAAAAAGTGCCAATCGTGAATATCTTTGCCTCGATCGGATTGTGGCCGTGGCTGTTTTTGTTTGCCCTGCTCTACAATCTGAAATGGAAGAAAAAAGAAGCGCAGGCGCTGCTTCTGGTGCCACTGATTACGATCGCAGTCTGTATGGTGTCGCCGGACAATGGAAATACACGTTATGTGATGCCGCTTTTATATACACTGCCGTTTTTGATCCCTTTGGAACTTCTGCCGGAAAAGGCAGATGATAAAAAGGGCATGGAAACAGCGGAAATAGCAGAAGATCAGGCATAGCCTGGGAGGAAAATACAATGGATATGGAGAGACGACTTGAGGTGGAAAGCCTCACGAGAGAATTACAGGTCTTAGAACGGGAAGAACAAGAGTTAAGAGAAAAGATCGACATGATCGCGATCAAGAAGGGCGATCTGCTCAAAAGGATTGCAGATTATTCGGATGAAAAATACGAGCAGGATGCACTGACACGCTTGTATGAGCAGAGAAGGGGCAAGTAATGCAACAAAAGACAGAGAGAAAACTTGTCTGGACTAATACAGCCGTAGTATGTCTGGTCGCCCTTTTGTGTTGCTTTTTGTGGGGCAGTGCTTTTCCGGGCATCAAGATCGGTTATGGGATTTTTGACATTTCGGGGGAGCAGACCGGATTACAGATCATTTTTGCCGGAACTAGATTTTTCCTGGCAGGAATCATGGCGGTGGTGATCGGAAGTTTTGCCCATAAACGTCCGCTTTTCCCAAAGAAAACGTCCTGGTTGCCGATCCTGCATCTGAGCCTTTTACAGACGACTCTGCAATATTTTTTCTTTTATATCGGCCTGGGAAAGACCAGTGGCGTCAAGGCATCCATTATCGAGGCTTTGAATGTCTTTGTGGCATTGTTTGTGGCATGCCTTCTTTTTAAACAGGAAAAATTAAAACAAAATAAAATTATTGGATCTATCCTTGGATTTGCAGGAGTCTTTCTTGTAGAGATCTGGGGAAGCCGGGGGACGGGAAGCAGTCTGGGTGGTATTGGCATAGGAGAGATCTGTGTCTTTATCTCCACGGTCGCTTATGCTTTTTCTTCGGTCTATCTGCGGAAGTATTCCGAACAGGAAGAACCTTTTGTATTAAGCGGATATCAATTTATCGTGGGC
This sequence comes from Roseburia lenta, assembly GCF_014287435.1. Classification (GTDB taxonomy): domain Bacteria; phylum Bacillota; class Clostridia; order Lachnospirales; family Lachnospiraceae; genus Pararoseburia; species Pararoseburia lenta. The sequence continues at coordinate 545,720 of NZ_JACOPG010000002.1, read as the reverse complement.
GGGATCACATTGATCCTTCTGGGATTTTTGATGTGCATCTTCCTGCCGGCGAGTCTGGGATCCGGCTATGCGGCTATGACGACAGGACAGGTGCTGGGAGCCGTTGCAAGCCATATGGCGGGCGGGTTTTTCAGTCTCAAAGGATGCGGTATCGTGCTCTATCTGGCAATGGTATCGGCGGTGGCATATTCGCTCTGGGGTGTCCTCTTAAAGTACAACCCGGTATCAAAAGTGGCGGTATTTGGCTTTACCACGCCGATCTTTGGCGTGCTCTTATCCGCGATTTTATTGCGGGAGGCGGACACCTTGCGCATAGGCGTTTTGGTGATCTCTTTGATCCTGGTATCCATAGGAACACTTATGGCGCAGAAAAACTGATTTCTGCGCCATTTTTATCTGTTTATCCATATAAGATTCTAGTATCTGCGGATCTGGTCATCCTCATCCCCGACATTGCGGTCGATCTTTTTGATGACAACATCATAGGAAAAGGACGGATCCACCTGTACGGTCGCGGTCTCGCCAACCTTTTTACCACGGATGGCTTTGCCCAGAGGTGATTCAATGCTTACCATATCACGCAGGGAAGAACTGCGGATGGAGGTGACCAGTTTGTAAGTCTCCTCGCAGTCTTCATCCGGGATGTAGAGGGTCACGATCGTATTGATACCCACCTCATCCTCAGAAGTATGGTCCTCAATGATGGTCGCATTCTTTAACATGCGCTCCAGATAACGGATGCGGCTTTCGTTCTGGTTCTTGTCCTTTTTTGCGGCATAATATTCAAAATTCTCGCTGAGGTCGCCCTGTGCCCGCGCTTCCTTTACGGCTTCAATGGCTGCCTTTCTGACAACCAGTTTGCGGTGGTCGATCTCTTTTTGTATCTTTTCTACATCTGACGGTGTTAAACGTTCTCCCATAGTTATACTCCTTATTCTGCCTGAATTTAAAATGTGAGACGCGGTCTTTCTTTCAAGTCTGACCGCATATATTAGTATAGCACAGGGCGTCAAAGAGAGAAAGTCAGACGGCATCAGAAAAAGATATAGCAAAAATTGGGCATTGATGGTAAAATATAGCGGTATATGTGTAAAAACTGTCTTTGGACAGTAGGAATCAAGGAAGGAAATCGGCATTATGGGAATTAGCCTTGTGTTGTTGGCATATAAGGAAGAAGATAATTTACGTGTTCTTTTGCCACAGATCATTGAAGAAGTAGAAAAGTGTAATGAGGAATATGAGATCCTTGTTGTAGATACAGCCAAGCCTTTGGATAACACCAAGGGTGTTTGTCAGGAATATGGCGCAAGATACATCAATCAGGAAGAACCGGGATTCGGAGGGGCTTTCCGTACTGCGATCAAGTATGCGAACAAGAGCAAGTTTTTGATCATGGACAGTGATGGCTCCCATCCGCCAAAGAGCATTCCGGCAATCCACAAGATGTTTGTCGAGGAAAAATGCGATGTTGTTATCGGATCACGTTATGTCAAAGGCGGTGTGACAAATGATGCCAAGTCGTCACAGATCATGTCGCATATGCTCAATTTTGCATTCCGCGTCTGTCTGGGACTGCATGCCAATGACCTGTCTACAGACTATCGCATGTATCACACAAAACAGTTGAAAAAGGTCAAACTGACCTGTGAAAACTATGATGTTCTGGAAGAAGTTTTGCTCCGCTTAAAACTCAACAAGCGTGACAAGAAGTTAAAGATCGGGGAAGTGCCGATCAATTTCCAGAAGCGTATGTACGGCGAGTCCAAGCGCCAACTTTTGAAATTTATCATCAGTTATATCAAGACACTTTTCCGTCTTATGGGCGTGCGTATCCAAGATGCACTGCATAAATAAGAGACCGATAGAAAGATGAAATGTGATCGGAGAGATCACAGGAAGGTAGTATTAGATGAAAAAGTTAATTGACCAGATCTTAAAATTTGGTGTGGTAGGAATCATTTCTTTTATTGTGGACTTTGTCATTACCATGGCAGTATCGACCGGACTTCGTCAGGGCGCGGGCATGGGGACATCACAGGCGGCGTTGATCGGTGCCTTTTTCGGTTTTGTCGTATCGGTCATTGTCAATTACATCCTTTCTATGAAGTATGTGTTTGAGCGCAGGGATGATCTGGATCGTAAAAAAGAATTCATCATCTTTGTTGTGCTCAGTGTATTCGGTCTGGGCATCAACGAACTCATCATTCTTTTCTGCATTGATATTGTCTATGCAAACTGGGCATGGCTTCATGCACTGGTTGGTGCTACCCTTGCAACAGCGGGCGCTAAGATCGTGGCAACGGCAGTTGTTATGGTCTACAATTTCGTGACCAGAAAGATCTTCTTAGAAAACAAAAAGACGGAAACTGAGGGAGAATAGGATATGAAAAGAATGCTTATCACCGGATTTTCCGGTTTCGTCAGCCGTCATTTTTTAAATTATCTTGTAGAAAATAATCTGTCCTATGAGGTGCTTGGCGTAGATGTCAATCTGCCGAAATTTGCCATGGAGGACTATGCGCCAACACTGGCTATGTCCTTTGAGCAGGTAAATCTCCTTGATAAAGAGGCAGTGGAAGATATGATCGCAACTTTCCGACCGGACTATATCCTGCATCTGGCATCTTTTTCCAGTGTTGCCTATAGTTGGCAGCATCCGGCAGACTGCTTTATGAACAATACCAGCATCTTTTTGAATGTGACAGAGGCATTGCGCAAGCATGACTTGTGTGACTGCCGTCTTTTGTCGGTGGGATCTTCGGAGGAATACGGCGATGTCAAAAAAGAGGAACTGCCGCTGCAGGAGGATATGCCTTTAGTTCCGGTCAATCCTTATGCGGTTGCCAGAGTTTCCCAGGAAATGATGGCAAAGGTATTGGCAGACAGTTTTGGCATGCAGATCATGCTGACCCGGTCTTTTAACCATATGGGACCTTTTCAGGATGAACGCTTTGTGATCCCGAGTTTTGTGCGCAGAATCTTAGATATTGCAGAAAGCGGTGCAAAAAGCGGCGAGATCGAGACCGGAGATACTTCCATTGTGCGTGACTTTGTGGATGTACGCGATGTCGTGCGTGCTTACTACCGTCTGCTTTTGGACGGAAAAGCGGGAGAAGTCTATAACATCTGTGGCGAAAAGGGCGTGTCTCTGGCAGAAGTCGTGGATCAGATCGCAGATATCGTGGGCGTTTCCGTGACAACCCGCGTCAATCCGGACTTTGTGAGACCGGGCGACAATCAGGTCGTGATCGGCTCGGCAGAAAAGATCCGACAGGATATCGGCTGGACAGCGGAGATCCCACTGCGTCAGACGCTTATGGATATGATAGGACACATGTGTGCATAGAGCGGTGCCGGAGAATTAGATGGAAAAATACTACGGGATGAACATAAGAAAAAGATTACAAAATCCATACCTGATTTTTGTACTAGGTTGTCTGCTGGGCAGCCTAGTTTTTGTATGTATCTATGGTCTGGCTGTGGTAAATGTCACAAATGTGGCGTGGCTGACGGACTCCTCACAGGCAGAAGGGCTATGGGATCTGACCCAGCATTATCTGGGCTGGGTCTTCTACCGGAAAAGTCCATGGCACTTTCCACTGGGGCTGGTCGAGGGGATTTACAGCCAGCCGGTGTCTATCGTCTATACAGACTCCATCCCTCTCTTTGCCCTACTTTTTAAAATACTATCGCCCCTGCTCCCGGCTAATTTTCAGTATTTTGGCTTGTTTGAACTCTTGTCCTATGCCCTGATGGGGGGCTTTGGGGCGCTGTTTGTGCGGGCATTTTCAAAAAGAAGCCAGATCTGTCTGCTTTCTTCTCTCTTTTTTGTCCTGTCACCGGTCATGTTGAAACGGACTTTTTATCATACGGCGTTGTCTGCCCACTTTTTGATTCTGGCGGCATTTTGTCTCTGGGTCTGGAGAGGTAGCCTTTTGCCGGAGTATGCATCGACAGAGAGGGAAACAACGGGACAGATCGTCAGAAGGCGCTGGCGTTATGCCGGGCGTTGGATCATCCTTTTATGTCTGTCGGCTCTGACCAATGCCTATTTTACGCCTATGATCCTTGGCATCTGGCTCTGTAGTGATCTGCAGGAGTATCTGGCGAAAGCGGGAAAGAAAGACAAGGGGCTTCTTGTAATCTATCTGGTGGAAGTACTCGTTGCCGGACTGATCCTTTTTGGGATCTGTTATATCATGGGCTATTTTTATGGGGAGGTGTCTGTCTCTACGACAGGACTGGAAGAATTGTCTTTTAATCTGTTACAGTTTTTTGATCCGAGCAATGATCTTTGCGTCATTGATCACAGGAACTATATTTTCAGTAAACAGAATTATTCCTCACTTTTGCCGACCCTTCCGACTGTATCCGGTTGGCAGGAAGAAGGCTTTGCTTATCTTGGCTTTGGCATGATCTTTCTCCTTGCCTGCCTTGTGGTCTATGGAAGCATTCGCTGGATCGCAGGTAAATATAGAAAAAGACATGAGGGGGAGAAGGCGCAGATAGGGCAGGCACAAAAAACCAACCGGCGATCTTGGATCATCAGCATTCTGGTCGGTTTTTTGGTTTTTACCTTTCTTGCCCTGTCACCGCGGGCGAGTCTTGGCAGCAGGATCCTGTATCAGATCTCCTATCCGCAGGTCATCTATCAGGCGCTCAGTGTCTTTCGGTCGACGGGGCGCCTGATCTGGCCGGTCTACTATGGACTGCTGGCATTGGGGATCTATGGCATGGTTTTCCTCTTGGAAAGATCCAGGGGCAGGTTTTCTCTGGGATTTTTGATCGGTCTTTTAGTATTACAGGTCTATGATCTCTATCCGGGTGTTTCCTACAAACATCAGGCATATACCTATGCGGCAGAGACCGGCGGCGAAAGGGATGCGTCTCAAAGCCGGGATACCATGACAGCGGCATACAAAAAGTATTTGTCGTCGGATGTCTGGGATATGCTGGGAGACCAGATGGATGAGATCGTCTTTTATCCGCCGACCCAGTTTGGGATCGAGTGTGATCCAAAGACATCCTGCATTTTTGAGGAATATGCGCTTGCCCATGCTATGTCTTTGAACGTGACCTACATGAGCCGGGATATGAGCAGGACAGCGGATCAAAAGACCTATGCGCATTTTGAAAAGCGAAAAGAGGGAGAGAAATTTACGCATACCCTCTATATCTTTTTTGATATTTCAGATATACCACCGTCTGAGGAGACGCACTTGCAGTATTATCAGGTGGACGGCTATGTGATAGGGGTAGAGAAATCCCTGATTTTATGATATGATACAAGTATTTTATGAGGACAAAGGAGACAAGCAATGAGCAAAAATGTAGCACTTATTACAGGTATCACCGGACAGGACGGTAGTTACTTAGCAGAGTTTTTATTGGAAAAGGGATATGAGGTGCACGGTATCATCCGTCGTTCTTCCGTATCGACCACAGAGCGTATCGATCATCTGATCGCTGAGAATGCCATTACCTTACATGATGGAGACCTTTCGGATTCTTCTTCCATCATCCGTGTGGTAAATGAAGTCCGCCCGACAGAGATCTACAATCTGGCAGCACAGAGCCATGTAGGCGTGTCTTTTGATGCAGCAGAATATACAGGAGACGTGGACGCGCTTGGCGTTCTTCGTATCCTTGAGGCAGTACATATGCTTGGCATGGATAAGACCTGCCGTATTTACCAGGCTTCTACTTCTGAGTTGTACGGAAAGGTTGAGGAAGTTCCGCAGAACGAAAACACACCGTTCCACCCATTCAGCCCATATGCGGTTGCAAAGCAGTATGGCTTCTGGATGATGAAGGAATACAGAGAGGCTTACGGCATGTTTGCCTGCAACGGTATCCTCTTCAATCATGAATCTGAGAGACGTGGTGAGACCTTTGTTACCAGAAAGATCACCCTTGCAGCAGGACGTATTGCCTGCGGATTACAGGATCATCTGGAACTCGGCAATCTGGATTCCCTGCGTGACTGGGGCTATGCCAAGGATTATGTAGAATGTATGTGGCTGATCTTACAGCAGGACCAGCCGGACGACTATGTTATCGCAACCGGCGTTCAGCATACCGTCCGTGAATTTACAACACTTGCCTTTGCCAATGACGGTATCGAACTAGAATGGCGTGGTGAAGGCATGGAAGAAAAGGGTTATGACAAGGCAACCGGCAAGATGCTGGTATGTGTCAACCCACAGTGGTTCCGTCCGACAGACGTTGTCAACCTCTGGGGAGATCCGACCAAGGCAAAGACCAAACTCGGCTGGAATCCACAGAAGACCAGTTATGAAGAATTATGCCGCATCATGGCACAGCATGACTTAGAACTTGCCAAGAGAGAGGCAAAGTTAAAGGCAGAATAAATGACGCAGGAGAAAAAAGAACGGCAATCCAACTTTGAACTGCTCCGTATTCTTTTGATGCTGACGATCCCGGTTTACCATCTGATGCTCTATAATGGTGTTTTCTATATGGACTATCATAAGAATGTGGCACCGGGATTGTTCCTCTCCAGTGGGGGAGCAATCACGGCGGATTATGCCTTTATCGCTCTGACATCCTATTTTCTGCTGGAAAGCAAAGACCGCCCAGTAATCCGGCGGTTTTTGACGTTTGGCGCACAGGTGCTGACGCTTTATGTCATCCGTTTTATTGTCATTCGCGGGCTTTGGGGATTCCATTCAGGAAACTGGTTTGTAGAAGACTATATTTTGGGTGGAGCATGGTGGTTCGTAGCACCTTATATGGTCCTGCTCCTGGTCTATCCGTGGCTGAACCGGCTGATGGAGAGGCTGTCCCGCGGCTGGCATGGGATGCTTTGTCTGGGCTTGGCTATCTGGTTTGTCATCAATGGCATGACCCTACAGATGAATTTTGTCAATGATCTGGTCGCTTTTCTGCTTACCTATTTTGTCATGGGTTATCTGCGCAGGGACGATTACAGGCGCTGGATCTTTCCGACAGGGAAGAAATGGATGGCTGGCATTTATATGACAGGCTTTCTGTTTACGTTTTTTTACGCCTGGTATGTCAAGATGCCGGGAGTCATGGCAAATGACGATGCCGCCAATCTGGTCGTAAAGCATCTGATCGGCAAATATGCGCCTTTGCAATTTGTCATGGGACTTGCTGTGTTCTTTTTCTTCCGGGCATTGCGGCTCCGCCAGTCGCCGCTTATCAATCGTATGGCAAAGAGTGTATTCTTTGTATTCCTTTTGCATGAGACAGTCATGGGCGTCTATTGGTATTTTGGCAAGATCAATGGGCAGTATCCTTACTATTCGGTGGCAGGATTTTGGGGCTGGCTGGTCGTCTATGCGGCAACCTGTCTGCTTGTAGGAATAGTGGCGCAGAAGTTATACACCGGATTTCTGGCACCGCTCTGGAAGCGGGGCATTGATGCCTTTTGCAAAAAATGCGGATTTCAGTAGTGTTAGGAAAGCCGATGGATCGAGAGATAAGAAAATGACCAATACAAGAGCAGAAAGAAAACAGTATCGCGCGATCGATATCGCAAAATTTGTCATGGCAATTCTTGTCGTGGCGATTCATGTGCGTCCTTTTACAGGACAGACAGCCTTTGTCTATGATGACATTATAGCGCGTATCGCAGACCCTCTCTTTTTTCAGATTACAGCATTTTTATTTTTTGAAAAGATATTTGCACAAATATCCGGCGATCTGAGACAGGGGATGTCCTGGTGCATGCTGGGACATTACATGAAGCGTATTTTGGCTTTATATACCGCATGGTTTGTTATTTATGCGCCTGTCGTTTTGCCGCGGACATGGCAGGAGTGCGGAAATATCCGCGGGATGCTTTTGGCACTGCTTAAAAAATACTGGCTGAGCGGTTATTATGGGGCAATGTGGTTTATGACAGCCCTCCTGCTGGCTATGCCTCTGGTCTTTATCCTGACAAAATATTTAGGATCGCGACTGTGTCTTCTCTTATCGGCACCATGGTTTTTGCTTACGGTGGCAAGGATGGAATATTGCAGTATCACCGATGGCTGGCAGGTGGCGGGTTATTTTGACTCTGCCATCTACGGTATTTTTGGCTGGTATGGAAATGGTCTGACTTACGGATTTTTCTTTTGCGCTCTGGGCATGTGGATCGCTTATAAACGGACACTGGGAGGACAAAAAAACGACAGCAGGGATTTTGCCCTGCCGAGTCTGATCAGTTTTTTACTCCTGATCATTGAATCCTATGTCATCCGTGACAAGGGACTGGGACAGAGTTTTGGGGCTATGTTCTTTTTGATCCCAACTTCTTATTTCCTCCTGCAGTGGCTTTTGTCTGTGGACATCTTTGAAAAAATGGGAGAGCAGAGCAGGAAACGGTTGGATTGCGCCTGTGCGCATATGCGCAGGCTTAGTATTTTGATCTTTACCATACATTATGGGGTCATGGAAGGCTTGCAGTATTTGCTCGGAAAATATACCGGGGCTGTCTGGAATATGACGGGCTTGTATTTGTCGGTATTGCTTGTGACCATAGGGCTGGCAGAACTTATCCTGCTGGCACAAAAGAAGATAAAATGGCTGCATATCCTGTACTGACGATGGCAAGAGGCTGTTTGCAGAAAATCTGACAGAAAACATAGATCAAATGAAATGAGTTATAAGAGATGACACAGAAAAGACGAAATGAGATTACAGGCCTGCGGGGCTTGAGTGCCTGCGCGATCGCCTATATCTTTCACTATACAGAATTGTTTCATACCATGCCGGAACGTTTCCCCATACAGGCGGCTGTCATGGGATTTTTGGCACGCTATGGTGTCTGCATGTCTGAGATCTTTTTTATGCTCAGTGGTCTGCTTTTGTACTGGTCCTATCAGAAACGTCTGTCCGAGGGCGAATTGCGGCTGGGTAATTTTATCCTGCCAAAGATGAAAAAGATCTATCCTATGATGATGGCATCTGCTTTGGTAACTTGGCTTTTGCAGAAAGTCGGCTATGCTATCTATGGTGTCTATATCCTGCATCCGGATGGAGCCGGGGTGCGAAATTCCCTCAAGGCACTCCTGGTATCGCTGCTGGGCTTGCAGACAGGATGGATTTCTGACAATGATACGCTGGCGGTCAACGGACCGAGTTGGTTTGTCAGTGTTTTCTTTGTCTGCTATGCCATTTACTATCTGCTGACGCGCTATGTCAGAGGACGTTTGTGGCAGAATGTATCCTATATGGGTATGATGGCATTGGGGATTTTCCTCATGATTCATCCCTTGGGACTGCCTCTTTTATACTGTACGAGTGGCAGAGGTTATTTTAGTTTTTTTGCCGGCATTATACTGGCACAGATCATAGAAAAGACCAAGGAGCGGGGCAAGACGTTTTCTTGTATATTGGCAAGTGTGGTATTGATCGGCAGTCTGATCTTGGCAGAAACTCACGAGAACTTGCGGACTTTGTGGTATGTCAGCGCTTTTGTGTGGACAAGTCTGATCTATCTGGCATGTCAGGTGGATATCCTGCGAAAGATCTTTGGGGCAAAACCTTTTGTCTGGCTGGGAAATGTCTGTATGCCGATCTTTTTGTGGAACATGGCGACTGATCTTGGGATGGAACTCATCAACCGTCTGTGTCATCTGGACTTAAATTACAGCAGTCTGACGGTATGGAGCATGCACCTTGTCATTTCTCTGTTGGTCGTATGGATTATGAATGAGGGAGATTGCCTGTTCCATCAAAGGCACTAAGGTGTTCGTGATGGCAGGGGTAGAAGTGTGAAAGATATGAAAAAGTATGCGTGTATGGAGTTTGTAGCATGGGAATAGAAAAAACAATGAGCCAAATGCCAAAAAAGAAGCAGATCAGCCGTTTTATGTGGCTTTTGATCTTGTTGTCATGCGCCATTTTCTTTTTGGACTATGACGAGAGAGTGCTGCCTTACAATTCGACGATCCTGGCATTTTCTTACAAATATGGTTTTATATCGCGAGGTCTTGCGGGAACGATCTATCAGTGGATAGACCATATCCTGCCGGTCAATATGATCGATTATGCTATGGTGCTCCGCTTTACGCTGATCGTGACGCTTGCTTTTTATGTGCTTTTCTTTGCTTTTTGCTATCAGTGCATGAAGCGGTGTCAGGAAGAGTATCTGGGCAGGTTTTTGTATCTGATCCTCTTTTACGCTGTTTTTGTTGTTTCCATGTTTGCCTACAAGCGCAATTTCGGAAGACTGGATCTCTATCTGATGGCGCTGACCGTCATCGGGACCATGTGTCTGATCGCAAAAAAGGCAGAATGGCTGATCGTGCCGCTTTCCATGATCAGTGTTATGTACCATCAGGGCTATGTCTTTATGTTTTACAATATCCTGCTTGCCCTTTTGGTTTATCGGCTTTTGTCGGAAAAGGAAAAAAAGGCACGCATTTATTATGGCGTCATTCTTCTGGTCAGCCTGATCGGATGTTCTGCCCTCTTTTTGTGGTTCGAGTTCTTCAGCCATACGGATGGAGTGCGTTATGTGGATGAGATCATCGCTAATGCTAAGGCGATGACAAAGCCTTTTAACTGCATGACTTACCATGATACCCTGATCGATCACGAGATCCTGGGAATTGATCTGTCCGATGTGGAATATCCTTACCGCGTGATGAACTGGATCGAGATCCCGTTTTTTATAGCCATCATCTCGCCTTATATTGTTCTGGCGGTGAAACTATTCCGGCGGATCCAGGCGCGGGCTCAAGGAAAAACAGAACGGCTCAAATACGGCTTTCTTGCCATTGCCGCAGGAACGCTTTTGCCCCTGTTTTTGATGAAATGCGATTATGCGCGCTGGGTATTTGCCCTGATCTCCTATTACTGTATGATCTTTCTGGCACTGGTTGCCATGGGAGACCGGATCGTGGCGGAGGAGTTGACCGGCATTTTTACAGAGATCAAAGAAAAATATCCTTTTGCCATCCTTTTGCTTTTGCTGCCGGCGCTTTTGACACCGTTTTGGGATGTGCATATCAATGGGCTGCTGCGAGGAATCAGCAACCCGATCAATGAGACATTTTTGAATTTATGGTAGATAGACTGAGGTAGAAATGACAGAGCAATTTGATAAAGTTGAGAAAAAAAGATACAGGCAGTTTATCGGAGCCATGCTGGCATTTGCGGTATTCTATTATCTGCGTTATTTTAAGCACACCATGACAGAGTACAATACGACGCTCTTTGCCATGTCCTATAAGTATGGCTTCATTTCCCGCGGTATGTTGGGGACGATCTGGGCAGGCTTGGATAAGATCCTGCCACTGGATCTGATGACCTATGAGGCGGTCTACTGGTTCAACTGGGGGATCACCTGGCTCTTTAGCCTGCTGGTAATCGTCTTTTTGGGAAAATGCATTCGAAAAGTCAAAGCTGAACATCGTCATAACATGTATTATATGGCGATCGCCTGTGCCATCTATTTCTTCCCTATGTTCTGGTCGGAAGAAATGTTTGGCAGACTGGATGTATATCTCTATATCCTGACCTTTATCTGCCTTTTTGCCCTGCTTGATGAAAAAGCCGAGTGGATCATCATTCCTATTGGCATCCTTTGCATGTGTATTCATCAGGGCTTTGTTTTTACCAATGCTAATCTGATTCTGGTGCCGCTCTTTTATAAGATCATGACGGAAGAAGGGAAAAGGCGGAAAAAATATATCCTTCTTTTTGCAGGATTTTTCCTGACCATTTCTGCCTTGTTTTTATACTTTGAGTTTTTCAGCCATGGCAATGGGGCATCCATCTATAAAGAGGTCGTAGCCGCTGCAAAGGCACTTTCGGAAAACGGAAAAGGCTACAATAAATCCGTGATCCAGCATGAGATTCTGGGAAAAGATGTTTATGACTCAGAGGCGCGTTATCATGCACTGAACCGGACGGAGTTCCCGGCATTTTTGGTTTTGTATGCGCCATATCTGCCGATCGTGATTCACTTTTTCAAAGGCCTGTTTGGACGGAGCAAGGATGCACGGAGCAAATGGGCGCACGCGGCATTTTTGCTGGGCGCATGTACGATCCTGCCGCAATACCTCCTAAAAGTAGATTTCGGTCGCTATGCCTTTACGACTTTTACCTATTATATCGTTATGGCCATGATCCTGATGGTCATGCAGGATAAGGCTGTCGCAGACCAGTTGGAGACGACCAAGGAAAAGATTAAGGCAACGATTCCGGTGCCTTGGATCGTTCTTTTGTACCCTATGTTTTTGATGCCTTTTTATGATGTGATCATTTCCGGGGCGACATCCAAGTTGCGGACGCTGGTGATGGAAGTGCTGGGTATGCAACTGCCGGGCTAGGGAAGAATCTGAAAATGGAAACGGGCTTACTTTTAAACCGAAGAAAACGGATGGATAGAAAATGGAAGAAAAGAATCGTAAAATAAAAGAATTTGTTCTGGTGGAGATCTTATTAGGGGCACTTTTGTTCCTACGTTATTATGAGGCGTGGGTACACCGAATCAACGGGACCATGATGGCATTTTCCTATAAATACGGCTTTATTTCCAGAGGTCTGATCGGAACCATCTATCAGGGACTGGATAAAATATTGCCGGTCAACATGATGACCTATCAGGCTTGTGTGGGCTATACGCTTGTTATCACGATGCTTTTTTATGCAACGGTGCTGGGGCTCTTTGTCCTGTGTTTAAAAAGAGCCAGGGCAGAATATCTGGATGTCATGCGCTATCTGATGCTCTTTTTGACGATCTTTACCGTGCCTATGTTTGCCAGTCATTACAATTTTGGCAGACTGGATATTTATTGCGTATTCTTAAGCCTTCTTGGGGCTATGCTTTTGATCCAAGGTAAGGCAGAGTGGCTTCTGATCCCGATCTCAGCCCTTGGCGTTATGGTGCATCAGGGATATGTCTTTATGTTTTTTAACATCATTTTAGTCCTGCTCATGTATAAGATACTGTCGACAGAGGGCAAAGAACGCAAAAAATACATTACTATCTTTGCTTTGTCCCTACTGGTGGCATGTATTCTCTTTTTCTGGTTTGAACTTTTTGCTCATGCCAATGGCAATGGTATCTATGATGAGATTGTGGCAAGTGCCAAGAAATTGTGTAAAAACGGGAAAATCCATCAGGACGTTGTGGATAAAGAGATTTTAGGGATCGATCTAACAGGTCGTGAGGTAAAATACCACCGTATGAATGCGGTGCAGTTTCCGATATTTATTCTTTTGATGCTGCCTTATATCCTGCTTATGGTGCGCTTTTTTAAAGGATTGATCGCACAGGCGGCAGAGAAAAAAAATAAGATAAAATATATCTTTGTTGCCATCGGGGCAGGAACCATCCTGCCAGACCTGCTCTTAAAGGTGGATTTCGGACGCTGGATGTATGCGATCATCGCCTATTATTGCGTTGTGTTGCTGGCACTGTTTGCCATGGGGGATGAGGCGGTCGGCAGGCAGTTTGTCCTAGCGGTGGAGCGCATCAAAAAACATGGATTTGCGGCTCTTGTCATGCTCTTGTATCCGCTGATCTTCCAGCCGCTTTGGGATGTGGCAATCTGCAGCGTCGTTGCCAAACTTGCCGGTTATATCAATACCGGGCTGGGCTTGGGTTGGTGGTAGGCTTAGGGAAGGGTGCGTTCCTTCAGCCAACTGCAAAATTGCGGTGACCGGACCGGATAATATAAGGTACGAGGGGCTATGCGTTTGCATAGCCTTTTATAAGTTGCCATGGTCTCGGTGTATTGCTTCTGATAATGATTGCGATGTCTGGCATCTTTTAAGACATGGATGTCATCAAAGATCACATCAAAATAGAAGTTGTAGGCTCTGATATAGGCTTCCGGAAAATCCTTTTCCAGAAAATCCAGGATCTTGTCGTATGCTTTGTATGCCAGTGGCTGCCGGTCGATGATGTCCGTGTCCTTGTGGGTCAGACTGCCAGGCAAAAACATATAATGATACAGGATATGAGGCATGATAAGGGCAGAGGAAATCCGTGCACCGGCTTCCAGTACCCAGAGTTTGTCCTCGTAGATGGTAAGTGACTCATCATAAAAAGGCAGGGAACCGTCCGCATCCCGCAAGGCAGAGGTACGCCAGATCTTATTCCAAGGATAGCCGCCGCCATAATGGATATTGTCAGAGGCGATTTCGGTCAGAAGTGTTTCACGGTCACAGACAAGAGGCTGATTGCTTTCTTTCGAGCGAGGGAGTGATACACGCTTTTGACCGGAAGCAAGTGTTTCTTCTATTGGCGTTATGTGTCTCATGACTTCTAAATGTTTGGCAATAGTGGACATAGAATAGTCTTGCGTAATGCAGTGGTCGACCAGAGTGCCATCGGCAAGATGATCCTGCCAGCCGAAGCAGACCAGATCGGAGTCGTGGCTTTGCATGGATCCTATACAGAGCGACCAGGCGTGAGAGTCTAAATAGTCATCAGAATCCATGAAAGTCAAAAATTCTCCTGTTACTTTGCTAAGTCCCAAATTTCGGGCAGAACTTACGCCTCCGTTTTCCTTATGAAATAAGTGGATGCGGTTATCACGAGTAGCAATTTGTTCCAGAACAGCGCAGCAATCTCTGCTAGACCCGTCATCCACCAAAATGATCTCGGTATTTGTATAGTCCTGCTGCAGCAGGCTGTCAATGCAGCGGTTCAGGTGTAAGGTCGGTGTGTTATAGACCGGCACAATGACACTGATTTTTGCGTTTTTTACGTTTGTTTCCATAAAACCCCTCATTTTCCTGCAGAAATCTGCCATATTTCCCATATATACTTAGGATAATCATACCCAATGTTGAATTTTACATCAAGATAAAATATAATTTAATAATATGCTAGGAGCATTGTGTCCGGGCATACAAGGATAGGTGAAATGAGAACAAAGAATACTTTTTTAAATGCTCTGGCAAATTCGGGCTCTTATATTGTGAATTTGATACTTTCTTTTGTGGCACGTACGATCTTTATCCGCGTCCTGTCACAGGAGTATTTGGGCGTGCAGGGATTGTTTGGCAATATCCTTTCCGTGCTTTCTCTGGCAGAACTCGGTATCGGAACAGCCATGATCTACCATATGTATGGCCCGATCGCGCGCGAAGATGAAAAAGAGATCACGGAGCTGATGAACCTCTACCGCAAACTCTACTCTTATGTAGCAGGCTTTATCACGGTAGCAGGACTTTGCCTGGTTCCTTTCTTAAAATATTTTATTGCAGACGATCCCGGGATCAGCGGGCTGACAGGGATTTATCTGCTCTATCTGTTGAATACGGTCGTGTCCTATTTATGGGGCTATAAGAGAGCGCTGATCGACGGACATCAAAAAGGCTATATCAGTACGCTTTATGTGACAGCCTTTATGACCATCCAGTTCATTGCGCAGATCATTGTTCTTTTGGTATTTGAAAATTTCATCATATATCTTTTGATGCAGATCATATGCAATATCCTGACCAATCTTTCAATCGCCTGGAAATGCGACCGGATGTATCCGTATCTGAAAAAGGATCGCAAGTCTCTGCCATCCAAGGAAACACAGAAGAGCATCTTTAAGAATGTCAGTGCCATGTTCATGCACAAGTTGGGTGATGTCATGGTCAACAATACGGACAGTCTGATCATTTCTGCCTTTGTCGGTCTGGTGACAGTTGGTATTTTTGACAATTACCGTATGCTTCTGGGAAGTGTCAATACAGCCATCAATGGCATTTTGGGTTCCTTTGTCGCAAGTATCGGAAACCTTAGCGTCACGGATGACAAAGAACGCGTTTTTCATATCTATAAGACCTTGAATTTTATCGGCTTTTGGATCCATTCCTATGCGGCAGTGACCTTTCTTGTCATGTTCAATCCGTTTATCGAGGTCTGGGCGGGCAAAGATTATCTTTTCCCGATGAGTGTTGTGTTTTTGATTGTACTGAACTTTTATATGAGCGGTATGCGCAAGGTGACATTGAATTTCCGTGATGCGATGGGACTGTATTGGTACGATCGTTACAAGCCGATCTTTGAAGTGATCGTAAACCTTGTGGTTTCTATTGTTCTGGTCATCAAGTATGGTCTGGTCGGTGTTTTGATCGGTACTTTTGTATCGACGGCTGGTGTCTGCTTCTGGGTGGAGGCACTGGTCACCTACAAGCACGGTTTTGAAAAGAGCGTCAGCCATTACTTCAAGATGTTTTCTATCTATACGGCATCTGCGGTGGCAGTCGGTGGATTTACTTATTTTGTCTGTAGTTTTATTGTCATGGGCGGATTGCTGGAGATCTTCTTAAAACTTGTCGTTTGTACGGCTATGTATAATATCCTGCTGATGCTGCTTTATGGCAGAACGGTAGAGTATAAAGAGTTCATGGAAAAACTGATCGGTCTGATCGAGGGCAGGATGGGACGCGAGCTGACAGGGCTGCGCAAGGTATTGATGCGGTAGAGGTTATGGAAAAAGTTATGCAACAAAAGACGAGTCGAATTGTATATTTGGATGTGTTAAAAGGTGTCAGTATGCTCCTGGTGATCTATTGTCATGGCGTTTTGCTGCCCTATCATTCTGTGGTAGGAAATTTGATGATGACCTTAGCCTGGGGAGCCGTTCCCTGTTTCGTTATGGCATCGGGGGCAGTACTGCATCAGAGCCGACATTTTACATGGCAAAAACACGGGAAACGCCTTGGATCTATGTATATGACTTTGGTCTGCTGGCGTTTGCTGTATTTGGTGGTTTATAGGATTGCAGGAAAGATCACCGGGATTTCCCTTTGGACATGCATCAAGTATCTGTTCTTTTTACAGGATTACGAGGGCGTGGATACAGGTCTTATGTGGTATATGATCGCCTATTTGGGGCTTATGATCGTATATCCTATTACCTATTTCCTGTTTACCGGCGGTACACTGGGAAGGCAGATTACATTCTTTATCATGATCCTATCCGGTCTGACAGGTATCCTTTTTCCATCTGTGAATTGGCTGGTTGGACAGATCATACATGGAAGGGAACTGCCATTGCAGGCATGGAATAGCATATTGACTTTTGGCAACAATAATAATTTGCTGTTTTATTTCCTGTTGGGAGCATTTTTACTGGAATATCAGCAAGGCGTTGATCGAAAAGAATGTGGGCGGATCTATAGATGGCGATTGCCTTTATCGGGGATATGTCTGGTAATCGGACTTATGGGGCTTATGTTTATCAAATACCGTGAGACCGGCTTACTGATATGGGGAGACACTTATCTGAGTTTTGGCTATGTCAGATTATCTACAGCCTTGGTTACAATAGGGCTGTATGGTATATGTGAGAGTTTGTTTTCTGACCGCGAGAATTTGGCAAGTAAAATCATAGGAGAATACATAGGACAAAATACACTGGGAATTTATTATTCGCATTACATATTACTGGCGGTATTTTCGTGGACAACCTGTTTCCCATGGCTGCAGACCCATTATTTTGTTGGCATGAATTTGATAAAAGCGTTCGCAGTAACGTTTGCATGTTACGTTGTGGTTGGTCTGGTGAGCAGGGTACCGCTGATTCGGAAAATGTTTTTGCAAATGTGAGTGATATGGATGAAAGATAAAAATGAAAAAGAAAAGAATTTTATTTATTGATTATATCCGTGCGTTAGCAATCCTGATGGTTATCATGTGTCATGTGATTGATGTTAACTGCCTGTTTTGGCTGGGGTATCAGGAGATGTCTGGTGCAAGACAGATCATCCTATATACTTTGCTGATCTTTGGCAGATGCGGCGTGCCGCTCTTTCTTATGATTACAGGTTATCTGCTGCTAGATCGAGACTATAGCGATGGAAAATGGAAAAGTTTTTATTTACATAAATGGTTATATTTGTTGCTGGTAACAGAAATATGGTTTGCCATTTACGAAGTATTTGCTGTTTGCGTGCAAGGGAAACCTTTTGTATGGAAAGATTTTGTTCTTAGATTATTATTTATAGAGGAACCAGTTTTGTCACATGCCTGGTATCTGCCGGTTATATTGGGGTTATATTTGCTCTTGCCTGTTTTTGCACTGGTTTGGAAAAAACTTTCCAATCGGGGATGCCTCATTACCGTCATTTTGCTATGGGCACTTGTATTGTTGCTGCAGAATTTTGCCCAAGAGAGTATGGCGCAACATATAACCTATGCCATGTATATGCTGATTGGCGGAGCATACAAGAGGTGGCATACAGCGTTGGTAGAACACAAAAAAGCTGCTTACACCATATACAGTCTGGCAGGCATTTTCGCTTTGGCTGGATGTGAGGGCTATTTATGGCTCCAGCACAGAAGGGGAGAAAACGTGAGTCTTTGGTATGACCACGCGGGGATTGTTTTGCTCAGTCTGGCACTGTTTGGTTTTGCGATGTTTCTTGTGCAAAAGAATTGTTCCTTCGTGGAGCGTCTGTCACAGGATTCTTTTGGCATTTACCTTATACATAATATGATCGCACTCATGATGATGCCGTGGCTTAGTCAGTGGAACAGCAATCTATATTTGAAAATGATTCTTACCTATCTGTTGGTTTGGGGAATTGCCTGGGGGCTGGTCCGTCTGATCGGGAAAATACCATACGTTGGAGACTGGATTCTTTATAAGAGGAGATTGAAATAGATGAAGATAAAAGAAAATAAATTTACATGGGCAATGATCCTCTTTACCTTTGTACTATTCTGGAATAATTTTGCGGGAACGACAAGCAATATCAATACGACTATGCTTGCTTTTCATTATGGGTATGGCTTTATTTCCCGTGGGCTACTAGGGACGATTTATGGTGTTTTAAACCGGATCCTGCCTTGGGATTTATATACTTTCGGCTGGGCAATGCTCTTTTTTGAAGGATGTTTTCTGGTCTTTGTTGTATTACTTTTCCTCTTTTGTATGAAGTGTCTGAGAATGAGCGACGAAAAGGTAAAGCAGAGTGCCCGGTATTTTATCATCTTATATTTTATTGCAGCGATCCCTATGTTTTCCAGTGAGTATAATCTGGGAAGATTGGACATGTATTGTGTCATGTGCAGTATGCTATCTGTGCTTCTTATGGTCTATGGAAAGGCAGAATGGCTGGCGGTGCCGCTCTCTGCCATTGGCGTGATGTTCCATCAGGGACATGTTTTCATGTATATGGGAATGGTGCTGGCGATGCAATTATATAAAGCACTGGATGCGGTCAAGGGACAGGAAGACTTGAGGGTTATCTTTTCAAATAAGACCAGCCGGAAATATCTGGGCATGTTTTTGGCGACCATGCTTACGGTGTCTGCTTTATTTATCTGGTTTGAGGGTTTTTCACATATTGATGGAGAAAAATTCGCGGATCACTTGATCGATACGGCATGCAGTATGGGACCGGATGCTGATTATCATATTGAAGTTGTGGATCATGAGATCCTGGGTGTGGACCTATCAGCCAAGGAATGGGAGTATCACAAGCAAAATTTTGTGGAATTTCCATTATACTGCCTGTTTATGCTGCCTTATATTTTGATCGCGCTAGGCTTTGCGCGGGAACTGCTTGGCTTGGCAAAAACAAAGATTGACAAGGTAAAGTATATCATTGTGCTTGCCGGTGTCCTGACGATTTTACCGGATATGATACTAAAAGTAGATTATGGCCGCTGGATCTTTTCCATCATCAGTTATTATGCCGTCGTATTATTGGCACTGCTTGCAATGCGCGATACGGCAGTGACAGAGGTGAGCCGGCAGACAGTAGACAGGCTAAGAAGCAAATATCCATATGCGGTCTTATTGTTGATATACCCGCTTTTGTTCCAGCCGCTCATGCATATTAGCATCTGTCCGCTGACAGAGAGGATCGTTAATATCCTGAATATGCATCTGCATATATGGATTCCGTGGCAATAAAAATAGGAAACGCAGGAGAAAAGAGGAAAATGAAAGAGAAACTTGTAAAGGCAAATTACAATATCAGACAGTTTATCATGATGCTGGCTTTTGTGGATTTGGCAACCTTTGTTACAAATTACAGAGGCTGGGTCAGATCCTACAATACGACCATGCTTGCGCTGTCCTATGAATATGGATTTACATCAAGATCCCTGCTTGGAACCATCTACCATATTCTGGATGCGGTGATACCGGTAGATATGATGCAATATCAGAATGCCTTGGTATTTGCCAATGTGGTAACGGTCCTGTTTATCGTATTCCTTTTATTTTTTTCCTATCATGTTTTAAAGAAGAGTGATATGGAAAATGGCATGGTGACAAAGGCAGAGCAATACATCTTGCTGACCTTTCATATTGCCATGGTAGCAACCTTTACCTATGCATACAATTTCTTGCGTGTAGATTTTTGCATGGTATGGATGATGTTATTGGGCTTTATGGCATTGATGAATGAAAAGACAGAATGGTTGTCCCTGCCATTTGCGGCATTGGGTATCATGTTCCATCAGGGCTTCGTCCTCATGTATTTTAATGTGATCCTGGTGATCCAGTTTTATTATATGATGACACGAAAGAATAAGAAAAATACCATTTTGTTTTTCCTGACCTTTCTGATAGGATCCGGTATGTTTTTGTGGTTTGAGTTGTTCAGCCGCACCAATGGCAATGACATTTTTGAGACTGTTTTGCGGGATGCGACCAATGTCTCCTATCAGGGAATCTATCATACAACCCTCTTGTACCATGAGGTCTTAGGCATTGATGTTTCCGGTGCGGAGACGGATTTTGTATATATGAACCATGTGCAATTAGTCCTTTATCTGCTGATACTTTTGCCGGCAATCGTTGTTCTGGCAAGGGCTTTTGTAAGGATCATCAAGAAAGCGGACGACCTGTTTGCCAAGTTAAAATATCTTGCGGTAGCGGTCGGTTCCCTGACTATTTTACCGGATATGCTCTTGAAGGTAGATTATGGTCGCTGGATTCTGGCAGTGGTTACTTACTATCTGCTTATTATTCTGGCAATGTTGATCTTGCGGGATCCACTGGTTACGGAAGAAACAAAAGTTGTCGTAGATAGAGTAAAAAAACATCCTGCATGGTTGGTATATTTTACTCTGGTAGTATTGACTGTCCCTTATATGGATGTGGATATTGACATGTTAGTCAAGGGCTTACAGCGCTTTATGCAAAGTAAGGGCATATTGTTCTACTAGAGGATGAGGTGATTTGGATGAAAGATAAATTACAAAAAAAAGATATGACCTTTCTGCTTGCTTTGGCAGGTTTTGGTTTTCTGTGTGTCTTGCGTTATTACAATGAAAATATGATGCAGCACCTGTGGGCACTATCCATTCTGGGGAACCGACGTATCATACAGGGGATGACGGCAGTATTTTTCCTTATTTTGATCGGAGTGGCTGGGCAGGCGCTGCGCAAAGTCAGTAAAGAAAATAGAAGCGGGATCTATTATATGGCAACGCTGCTTGCCGTATGCCTGATGCCGATGTTTATCTGCGACAGTTATATGGGATCACCGGATCTGTACGCGTGGGTCATCATACTCTTATGCATTGTGGCACTTTTGAACGGAAGATGTGATGGTATTGTCCTGCCGGGCATCCTGCTTGCCGCATATATCTGTCCGATGATCGTATTTTCCGGTGGAGCATTATTGTTCGCGGCAGTATTGGCAAAGGGCATGTGTGAGGATAACAAGAGAAATATGGTGCAGGCGGCAGGGATGGTCGTTATGGCTTTCGTGGCATTTGTTCTGGCAAAGGAAACTTATGGATTTGCAGCAGATGTGCAGGGGCGTATTTCAGGGAAACGCTTCCTGGTCATTGTTCTTTTGTTTCTGCCATATACTTATGCCATCTTTCAATTTTTTGCCTCTCTGATAAAAGAACAGACAGATGGACGGCACAGACTGGCTTATCTTTTGTGTGGTCTTGGCTCCGTTCCGGGCTTTTTGCTGTGGGCTTATCTGGGCGATTATTGCCGGGCGGTCATATATGCTTTTGTATATTACCTGTTACTGCTGTTGATCCTGTATTGTCAGGAGCTGGCATTTCAGACATCATGGAATACATTTCGACTGTGGATCAAAGAAAAAGTGGTTTTAGAGCCGGTTGTTGTGATCTATCCATTGATCATTCTGACATTCTGGATGGTATCCAATGACTTCATCGATGCAGAGTCGATCATAGAATTTACGAGGTAAAGAAATTGAAAGAGTGGATCAAAGATTATGTCAAATCAATAGGGCTTGTGATAGGGTGTGCCATCGCAGCAATACTCTTGCTGACGCTTGCGTATATGATACCGCGCGATCTTTTTGTAAAACATATAGAGGAGTCAGAAAATCTTTTATATGCCCTGTGCGATGACAATAATATCAACGCGAATATAGACGGGTATGTATATGATACCAAGACCAATATCATTACCTTAGAAGAGGTGATCGCGCCGAGAGAACACACGGCTTTCCAGGATGCCTTGCTGGCACCGAGTTCCAATTATATCCGGGATTTCTTTGGAGACTGGGTCAATACTCTGCAAAATGATGCACATGCGAAAGCCTATAGTGAGGATAATAAATTGACCTATCCGCGTTATTGGCACGGTTTTGTACTGTTCTTGAAACCCATGTTTGTTTTCTTTAACCTGAATGAGATTTATCAGATCAATACCTTGATCTTATGTGGCTTGTGTTTTGCCACTCTGCTTTTGATCTATAAAAAAGAAAAAGCATACGTTGGACCGTTTCTTGTCCTGCTTGCACTTTTTAATCCGCCTTATATTGCGAGGTCATTTCAACTTTCGAGTGTCTTCTATGCGATGATCCTTACATGTATAATGGTACTTTGCTGGGATGACAAGGAAAAAAGGGAACATCTTTTCCTGTATGCCTTTGTGATCGATGGTATTATTCTGGCATTTTTGGATTTCCTTACTTATCCGCCGGTGGCATTCGTGGTTCCTCTTTGTTTTGTGCTGGTATTCTCAGAACAAGACCTGTTACATAATCTGCTTGCGAGTATCCGTTATGGTATAGCCTTTTTATTAGGCTACGCCGGAATGTGGGTAAGCAAGTGGATCCTGGCATCTTTGTTTACGGATGAGAACGTGATCGCCGAGGGCATTGAAAGTGTCCTGCACCGAACAGGAAAAGGCGCGATGTCGGATGTGGATAGCGCTTTTAACGTGGAGATCAGTCCGGCAGCAGCCATGCGTGAAAATTTACATGCCTTTGGCACAAGACCGGTCAGGATTATGGTCTTCCTGCTCCTATGTGCTGCGGTTGTTCTGGTCATTTATATGATCCGGCATAAGGCTGGTTTTACGAAGCGAGCAGCGGGAATGTTTGTGATCTTTGCATTACTGACAATCATTCCGATTGTGTGGATCGTGGCATTGAATAACCATTGCTCCCTGCATCCACATCTGGAATGGAGAGAATGGCTGGTGGCAGTTTTTGCACCATTAATGTGGCTGGCATGGTTCTGGACAGATAGAAGAAAGAAAGCAGTGGAGTGCAGATAAGATGAAAGTGAAGCAAAACATCCAAGTATTGATTAAAATGATAGGGATTGTAGTCATTAGCAGTATAGTATTGGTGGGGCTTTTATGCCTTGTCTATAAATTGCCAAGAAATCGCATGGTAGAGCATGTTATCGAATCAGACAATACGATCCGTTTGCAAAATGATGATTACAATATGAGTATTTCCAATTTTTATGATACTTACGATACAGACACCAACATTATTATGTTATTAGAAGCCATCGCACCGGATTTCAACGGTTCATTGCAGGATGCCCTACTGTGTCCGTCCGGGGCATATCTGGAAAATCAGTGGGGAGATTGGGCAGATACCTTGATGAACTATGCAAATGATGCGCAAGGCGATCTGTCTTATGTCAACTATGCCAGATATTGGCATGGCTATCTGGTATTTTTGAAACCGCTTCTGATGTTTATGAATGTGCAGGACATCTATTATCTGCATGCTATGCTTATGGTCTTTTTGACAGGATGGATCTTCTGCCTGCTCTATAAGAGATTGGGAAAATATTGTATTGCGTATGCGGTAACTATCATTGCCATGAATCCGGTTGCGATTGCGCAGTCCTTTCAGTTGTCTACCATCTATTATGCCATGCAGTTGACCATGCTCTTACTTTTGTATTGCAAAAAGGAAAAACAGATCCCTTACATATTCCTGATCGATGGTATGCTGGTGGCATTCTTTGACTTTTTGACCTATCCGCTGGTTGCCTTTGCCATTCCGGTTCTGACTTACTATCTATTATATCGTGAGGACGGATTTTTACAGAATGTAAAGAAGATCGTGGGCAAGGGAGTTTCCTTTTTGATCGGCTATGCCGGATTGTGGTTTATGAAGTGGATCTGGGCAACTGCCTTTACCCATGAAGATATTTTAAGAGACGGCTGGATCAATGTACTGCGAAGAACAGGAACCGGTGACAACTTTGGAGACAATCAGTATGGGATGGCGATTGGCCCTATGGCGGCACTCCGCATTAATTTTCATGCTTTTGTCGGATGGACGACAGTCCTGCTTGGAGTGATCTTCCTGGTCGGTGTGATCGCCTATATGTTGTATAAAAAGCAAAAACCGTTCTTTCAAAAGATAACAGTCCTTATTTCATTTCTCGTAGCATGTTCGCCGATCCTCTGGTATGTGGTTGTCAATAATCATGCATCTTTGCATCCACATCTGGAGTGGAGAGAATGGGTAGTCAGTGTGTTTGCCGCATGTGTTTTGGTCTTGAGTTTACTAAGGGAGAAAACAGATGAAAGAATATCGGTTTGAAGAAATAAGTCTGGGTCTGAGTGAATCTTTTCAAGTTGAGATCACCCGGGAAATGATGGATAAGTTCCGGGATATATCCGGTGATGTCAATCCTTTACATAACGATACAGAATTTGCCAAAGCCAGAGGATATGAAGATCGTGTGGTTTATGGCATGTTGATCGCATCGCAGATATCTACGCTGGGAGGTGTCTACCTGCCGGGGAAATACTGCCTGATCCATGGCGTGGAGATTGATTTCGCACGTCCGGTCTACATAGGAGATAAGCTGACTATTAGTGGCACAGTGAAGGAAATACATGAATCTGTCAGACGTCTGACAATCAAGTTTGTGATCAGGAACCAGACAGGTAAGACAGTTTCGAAAGGTATTTTGAAAGCGGGGTGCATGCTATAATGAGCAGAGAGAAAAAAGTCTTATTTGTCACGGGGGCATCATCCGATGTCGGGCAGGCATTGATCCTGCAAATAGCAGATCAGTATGACACGATCGTAGCACATTATTGTCATAGTCATGAGAGTATCGACGCTCTTGCGCAAAAGTTCCCGGGCAAGATCCAAAAGGTCAAAGCAGATCTGGCAGATCCCAAAGAAGTACAGGCGATGATCGATGGGATGATAAAAGAACAGTGGCTGCCGGACCATATCGTGCATCTGGCAGCGCCAAAGACTACGAATGAGCGGTTTCACAAGATGGATTCGGTCAGATTAGATCAGGCATTTGAAGTTTCGGTCAGATCTATTTTTCATATACTACAGAGTTTTATGCCACATATGAGTAAACAAAAGTATGGCAGGGTTGTATTCATGCTGACATCCTATTGTCTGGGACTGCCACCTAAGTATCAGAGTGCTTATGTGACATCCAAGTATGCCCTGTTGGGGCTGATGAAAGCTCTGGCAACAGAATATGATAGCAAGGGGATCACAGTCAATGGCATTTCCCCGGAGATGATCGACACCAAATTCCTCAGTGATCTGCCGGATTTGATCGTGGAAGAAAATGCAGCCAAAAGTCCCTTGAAACGCAATCTGCAAGTGGATGATGTGGTGCCGATGCTGGCATATCTCTTGTCTGATGCAGCAGAGGCGATTACCGGACAAAATATTGCCATTACCGGTGGCATGAGATAAAGAAAAGGAGAACAAACAGATGAGTAGAGAAGAAGTGTTTGAAAGATTACATGAGATTTTTTGGGATGTTTTTGATGATGAAGATATTCGATTGACCGATGCGACCACATCGGATGATATTGAAGATTGGGATTCCCTGGAGCATATCAATCTGGTAGTTGAGATTGAAAATCAGTTTGGCATGAAGTTTACCATGGGTGAAGTACATGAAATGAAAAATGTAGGTGAGATGGTAGATATTATCATCGAGAGAGCGACTAAGTAGGCGGGGAAGGACATGGCAATCACGTCACTTAAATTTTTTGCCTTTTTGGCAGTCATATATTTGCTGTATTGTCTGGTGCCGCGGCAAAAACGCTGGTTTGTCTTGCTTGGGGCGAGTCTGTTCTTTTATGTGGTCTGTGGATCACTCCGTTTGTTTGTCGTCACACTCTTACAGATCCTCGTGGCATATGGCGCGGCAATCCGGACGGACAAGCAGCAGAGGGAGGGTGTTTCTACAAAGATAAATACCGCAGGGATCCTTACCTGTCTGGCAGTGCTTTTTCAGATAGGCGCTTTGCTTTATTACAAAGAGATGAACTTCTTTGTGACCAATGGCAATATCCTGCTTCATCTGCTGGGAAAGGAAAGTACCTTGTTCCTTTGGCAGATAGTAGCACCGCTGGGGATTTCTTATTATACATTAAGTTATATCGCATACATTTTGGATGTCTATTGGGGCGTTGTCAGCCCGCAGAGGAATTTTTTGAAGTTTTGCCTTTTTGGCATTTACTTTCCGATCATGATCTCTGGTCCGATCACACGGTATCAGGAGATCGAACAGGATTTGTATGCGGGAAACAGAGCTGACTATCAGGGCTTTTGTTTTGGATTGCAGCGCATTCTGTGGGGACTTTTCAAGAAACTGGTGATCGCGGATCGTATGGCGCCGATCGTACAGGAGATCTGGTCGGGAGACTTTTATGGATGGTGTGTGTTGATCGGGGTACTCGGTTACGCATGGCAGTTATACATGGATTTCTCCGGATGTATGGATATTGTGTTAGGGGCATCGGAATTGTTTGGCATACGACTTCCGGAGAACTTTAATACACCATTATATGCGACCTCACTATCCGAATATTGGAGAAGATGGCATATTACCTTGGGAGCTTGGGTAAAAGACTATGTCATGTATCCAATCCTGAAAACAAAAGGCTTGCAGACGCGGGCTAAAAAGTGGAAAAAGAAATTCGGCAAGAAAATGGGAAAGAAGATGACGACATGGATCGGTCTGTTTTTTACTTGGCTGGTTGTAGGTCTGTGGCACGGCGGAGCATGGACCTTTGTTTTCGGATCCGGTTTGTTTTTCTTTCTTATGATCATTGGTGGGCAGATTTTAGAGCCGATTGGTAAATGGTGTATAGAGAAGATGCATATCCCGACACAGAGTTTTGGATGGAAACTCTGGCAGCGGATCCGTACCTTTGTATTGTTTTCTGCCAGCATATCGTTTAGTTGGTCTGCCAGCATGAAAGATGGTTTTCGTATGTGGGCAAGATGTTTTAAACCGACAAATCTTTCATCCCTTTTGCCACTGGCATCGCGTGCAGACTGGTTCCTTCTTGTTATCGGAGCTGTCATCGTATGGCTGATCTCCTATGGTAAGCAAAAAGAGGATGTGCGGATGTATGTGGCAAAGAAGGCATTGCCGGTCCGCTGGATCCTTTATCTTGTATTGTTATTTGCAGTCTTGATCTGCGGTGTTTACGGTCCGGGTTACGATGCATCATCCTTTATATATGGACAGTTCTAGGAGTACATATTGAAAACGAAACAAAGACACATAACAAAAATCATTGCATTTCTTCTGGTGGTGGCGCTTCTCTTTGGGGGAGCGGTGCAGGTGCTTAGGATATCTGACGATACACATTCCAGAGCAGAATTTGATACCTTTTACAGGCTGGATAAAAATAGTCTGGATGCCGTATGGATTGGTGCCAGTGCGGTACAGTCGTCCTTTATACCGTCAGAAGCCTGCGCGCATAATGGCGTGCAGATGTATGGGCTTGGAACGGCAAGCCAACCGGTTGCACTGACGAAATATCTCTTGCAGGAGGTGCAAAAGACACAGGATCCCAAGGTCTATCTGATCGATATCCGGATGTTGGCATATGATTATGATGTGATGGGAAATGAGATCTTCTGTGATAACTATATTCGGCGTGTAACGGATTCTATGCGGTTTTCGCATAATCGGACACAAGCCATAAAGGATATGGTGGAGCGTTTGGAGAAAAAAACGGGCAGCCGTGTCAATGCGTTTGATTACTACTTTAGTTTCACGCTCTATCATAATCGCTGGAGTCAGTTGACGGCGGCAGATTTTGGACAGGATGCGGATAGTTTTATGGGCTACTATATCTATGATGATACAGAAAGTTTTGATAAACAGGAAACACTGGCAAGAAGAAGCGCAAAGCCACTGGAAGTTTCAAGTGACAACCAGCAGTATTTAGAGGAACTGCTGGATTATCTGGATACTTTCGATGGAAACATTCTCTTTACAAATACCCCGAATAATCTGGAAGAGGACAAATTTGCCAACTACAATTATATCAAGAAGAAGATTGAGGACCGAGGCTATGAAGTGTTGGATCTGAACGATCATGTAGATGAGATCGGCTTGGACTATGAAACGGATTTCAACGAGAATATGCATGTGAATTATCGTGGTGCATTTAAGATCACAGACTATATGGCAGACTATCTGAAAGAAAAGTACGAACTGCCGGAACATGAAAAAGAAACAGACAGCATTTATGAAAAAACGCAGGAAAGATTATTGTCTCGTACCGAAGAAATGGAAAAACGTAATGAATAATGTAATGACGGATGAAAATGGAAAATTGCAAAGGGATTACTGGAACATCTTAAAGGGAATCGGCGCTTTTTGCGTTGTGCTCGGACATTGTGCCATGCCGGTGCAGAACTTTGTCTATCTGTTTCATGTGCCGCTTTTCTTTTTTATCTCAGGTTATATGTATAATGAGCAAAAATACGGGGATGCCCCATATGATAATCTCAAAGGGCGTATGAAGTCCTGGGTAAAATATGTTGCTTTATATATTGTTTATATTTTACTTCATAATTTCTTGGGGTATTATGATATGCTGCGCATAGATGAGCCGCTTTATACAAAAGCACAGATGGTGGAACAAATGGCGTACGCTGTCATCGGAGACGGAAATGAACTTCTGGCAGGTCCGCTGTGGTTTGTTCCGGTGCTTGTGATCGGCTCTGCCTTCATGGGCTTTGTTATCTATTACAGCCGTATGCTGGAAGATCGGTTTAAAAGTAAAAAGATCAAATTCCTCTTTCAGGGAATTGTCATAGGATGCAGCAGTATCGTGGGCTATCTTATGATCGCCTATGGCTGGGATCTGCCTGCACATATGCAGATCGCCTTTGCGGTACAACCATATTTCTGGGCTGGCTATCTTTTACGCAATTATATGTCCGATCTGGAAAAGTACATAAAATACTGGGTGGGTATCATCCTGTTTCTGCTTCTTGCAATCTATAGTAGAGATCATTTGTATAGCCTGGTGGATGGATACGTCAGTCCGATCATGTATCTGACTGCATTTATGGGATTTTATGTCTGTATGTGTCTGGCAAAGGGAATCTGTGTTTTGCAAAAAAGCAATTATCTGCGCAGTTTATTCGTCAAAATGGGACAGGCATCCTTCCTTTTGATGGGAACACATTTTATGATTATCCGCGGCATTGATCGTATCTATGCAGGATATCATCAGGATATCGCTATGATGTATGAACATTATTTAGGAAATCACAATATGCTGATCCCTTTGTATTTAGTATGGGGTATTGGCTTGCCATTACTGTTACAGGCATTTTGGAATAGACTGTCGAAAGGAGTTGCCAAATGATAGAACAGAATCCGATCATGCCGGATCGACGATATTGGAATGTGTTAAAAGGGATAGGAATCCTTTGTGTTGTTTTGGGACATGCATGTAGTTGGGCACATGATTTTGTCTATGAATTCCACATTCCCTTATTCTTTTTTATCTCCGGGTTTATGTATAGCGAAAAAAAATATGGGGATGATCCGTACTTAAATGTGATCAACCGCTTCAAGTCTTCCTGGATCAAATACGTTATTGTTTATTGGATCATTATGTTATTACATAATTCCCTGATCCGCTGGGGCTTTATGCCGATCGGAACAGAATATTTTAGTTTGCGGACCTTAGCGGAAGCCTGTGCTTTTGTGCTTTTGGGTACAGCCAATGAATTGATGGGAGGAACCTTGTGGTTTGTTCCGGCACTTTGTATGGCATCTGTATTCCTGAGCTTTCTGGTTACGATCAGCAGAAAAATAGAAAAGAAAACAGGAAATTCCTATCTGAAATTTGCATTTCAGTTTGTAGTCATCCTGGTATGTTCCATCGTCGGCTGTATCGTTATATCTATTTTAATGCCTGCCAATATCCAGGTATCGCTTACGGTCATGCCATTTTTGTGGATAGGATATCTGCTCAGAAATTACGGAAAAGGACTGGAGCAATATCTGTCTGTATGTGCAGCAGCCATCCTGGCACTAGCCGTTTATTTTATCAGTTTTCATCATAGTCTGGATCTGATCATCGGTATTTTATATCCGGGAATGTATCTGGTGGCATTTTCCGGCATTTATGTATGTATGGCTCTGGCAAAATATATCAGCCGGTTGAACAGGATCGGTTCTTTGATAGCATCCTGCGGAAAGGCTTCTTTCTGGATTATGGCGGTGCATTTTCCGCTCATAAAGATCATTGATCGTATCTGGGCGGCGCACATAGGAGATCCGGACCGGGTATTGTATCTGACGCTGCCACATTCTTTCGACTATATGTGGCCGGTCTATTTACTGCTGGGCATTGGCGTGCCGTTATTGGGATATCAGTTGGTGCAAAAGATAAAAAATAGAGGGAAATGCTCATGAAAAAAGAATTACTGTATCCGTTTGATGCAAACTATATTTTAGCAAAAAAGAAAAGGATCAAAAGAGAACTGTTGGCAGAGGGCGAACGTTTTGTCGATAAAAAGATTGCTATTTTAGGAGGATCTACGACAAATGATATTAAACTGATTCTGGAATTATTTTTATTAAATCAGGGAATCCGTCCAAGTTTTTATGAGTCCGAATATAACAAGTATTATGAGGATGCAGTATTTGATAATGCAGAGTTAGAGGCATTTGCACCGGATTTAATCTATATCCACACCAGTAATCGCAATATCACGCGTTATCCACAAATGAGCGATTCCAAAAGCCGGATTACAGACTTATTGGAGGCGGAATATCAGAAATATTGCACGATCTGGGAAAGTATTGCTGACCGATATCATTGCCCGATCATACAGAATAATTTTGAAATGCCTATGTATCGGCTTATGGGCAATCGGGATGCCAGTGATAGACATGGAAAGGTCAATTTTTTGACCAGACTCAATATGCTGTTCTACGATTATGCGGACAACCATGAGGATTTTTATATCTGTGATATCAATTATATTTCCGCTGATTATGGGCTGGCAGAATGGTCTGATCCATTTTTCTACCATATGTATAAATATGCCTTAAATGTCAATGCCATTCCGTATCTGGCATTTAACGTGGCAAATATCATTAAATCCGTATTTGGCAAAAACAAGAAGGGTCTTGTGCTTGATCTGGATAATACCTTATGGGGCGGTGTTATCGGTGATGATGGTGTGGAAAACATTGCACTGGGGCAGGAAGTCGCAGAGGGACAGATCTATTCTGAATTTCAAAATTATGTGAAAGAGCAGACGCAATTGGGTGTAATTTTAAATATTGATTCTAAGAATGATTTTGAAAATGCCAAGGCGGGTATAGAACACCCGGATAGTGCCTTTTGTATGCAGGACTTCATTGAGGTAAAAGCGAATTGGGAACCAAAAGATCAGAATTTCAGGGAAATTGCAGAAGATCTAAATTTGTTACCAGAAAGCCTGGTATTTGTAGATGACAATCCGGCAGAGCGCAGCATTGTGGCGCAAAATTTAGATGGGGTATGCGCGCCGGAGATCGGGGATGCAAGAGATTATATCCGTATTTTAGACCGCAATGGATTTTTTGAGACAACGATCTTGTCCGAAGATGATCAGAAACGTAATGAGATGTATCGTGCCAATGCAGATCGAAAGAAAAGCCTACATGCCTTTACAGACTACCATGCATATCTGGAATCTTTGCAGATGAAAGGGACGATCCTGCCATTTGATGAGATGTCTTTGAATCGTGTGGCGCAGTTGTCGAACAAGAGCAACCAGTTTAATCTGACGACGAAGCGCTATACGCGTGATGAGATGGAAATGCGGGCGAAAGATGAGAACTATATTACCTTATACGGGAAATTAGAGGACAAATTTGGCGATAACGGCATCGTATCTGTAGTCATAGGCAAGAGGGTTAAAGAAGAATGTCACATTGAATTGTGGATCATGAGTTGCCGTGTTTTAAAAAGGGATATGGAATACGCTATGCTGGATACCCTGATAGAGACCTGTCAAAATAAGGGAATCAAAAAGATCCGCGGCTTCTATTATCCGACTGCAAAAAATGCGATGGTAAAGGATTTCTACGGCAAGATGGGATTTTCACAGGTGGCATGTGATGCAGCCGGAAACAGCGAATGGGAATTAGAGATCACATTGGTCTGGGAAAAGAAAAACAATGTGATCTGTGTCAATGGGGAGTAGAAAATCAATGAAGAGACTAGAGTATATAGATATATTAAGGGGTATATCCATTATTGGTGTTGTATTGATACACGTTATCAGCATTTTGGGAGGTGTTGAAGCGGGAGTATGGCATATTGTTTATCTTGGACTAACTCGTTATTGTGTCCCTATGTTCTTCGTTTGTATGGGAGCAATTCTGTTGCAGAAAGACAGAGAACTGAATATCCATAAATTATATACGAAAAACATTCCAAGATTTTTAATTGCTATTTTTCTTTATGGGCTCTTACATAAGATCACACGCTTTTTCTTGGGACAGTATGGGCAACTCAGTTTTGGAGAACTGTTGTTCGCATATCCTAAAAAATTTATCACGGGAGAGTTGGAATTTTCCTTTTGGTTTATGTATGCGCTGATCCCTATTTATTTCATGCTACCTATTTTAAAAGCGATTGTGGTGCAGGATCATTCCCTAAAAGTTGTAAAAATATTTTTGGGACTATGGATGATGGCGAGTCTGATCAATGGACTTTCTTATTTAGAACCGTTTTCCTTTTTAAACACATGGACAAATGGAAATCAAAATCTTTGCACAGTATATGGATATCCTGGGTATGTGGTGCTGGGAGCCTATTTGGGAGAAAAGAAATTTACCAAAGGCCAGAGATATGTGCTATATAGCATAGGGGGATTCGCATGTATTGTATCTATTGTCGAGCAGACGATACGAGTGGATAGAGGCTACGGACTGGAATATACATTGTTTGATTATTACTCTCCGACAACTATATGGCTGACTATTGCAGTATTCGTTTTTATAAAATATATATGGAGAGAACGTCAAATCAGAAAATGGTATAGCAGAGTTCTACTCTTTGCAGGATGCTATTCTATGGGAATCTACTTTCTACATACGATTGCGCTTCTGTTATTGCAGCATTGGTTGACAATCCGGTATGTTAGTTGGAGACCGATTAGGAGTTTGGTGGATGTGATCTTAGTTTTTGCTGTTACTCTTTTGGTCGTGTGGAGCATGTCGAAAAATAAATACAGCAGAAAGTGGATATAGTTAGGAAATGGTATTGTGGCGCAAAATTTAGATGGGGTATGCGCGCCGGAGATCGGGGATGCAAGAGATTATATCCGTATTTTAGACCGCAATGGATTTTTTGAGACAACGATTTTGTCCGAAGATGATCAGAAACGTAATGACATGTACCGTGCTAATGCGAATCGAAAGAAAAGTCAGCATGCTTTTACAGATTATCATGCATATCTGTAGTCATCGGCAAGAGGGTTAAAGAAGAATGTCACATTGAATTGTGGATCATGAGTTGCCGTGTTTTAAAAAGGGATATGGAATACGCTATGCTGGATACCCTGATAGAGACTTGTCAAAATAAGGGAATCAAAAAGATCCGCGGCTTCTATTATCCAACTGCGAAAAATGCGATGGTAAAGGATTTTTACGGTAAGATGGGATTTTCACAGGTGGCATGTGATGCATCAGAAAATAGCGAATGGGAATTAGAGATTTCATCATCCTGGAAAAGAATGAATGATGTAATTAGTATAAATAGAAAGTAGAAATAAGGTAGAGAGGAGAACATATAGATGTTAGTGAAGGAGAGAAAAGAATAATGTTAAGAAATATAAAAAACATAGGGCGACGAAATATCGAATGTCAACTAATATACCTATTATTCTCTTTTTCAGTAGGTATTGCAGGTATGTGTACTTATCAATTGAATCCGGTAGCAGTAGATAAAGGAGGATTTTTGAGGTATGACATTGACCTAGTTAATGAAAGAGGACTTTTAGTGTGTGCCATACTTTCCATTATGGCGTATCTGTTGATTACCGTTGTTGATAAAGGAGCGCATCAAACTAATGTCGCCACAATGAAACCATATAATGAAAACAGAGTATTTTGGAGTACATTTATTATATACTCGTTTTTATTAGGAATATTGTTGGCATTATATTTTCCTGGAACAGGGATGAACGATACAATCAACTGTTTGATGGGATTTTGGCAGAATACGCTTCAACCAGCGATGTTTCAGATGATTATATATGGTATTTTTCAGGGCATCTTTTTTATGTGTAAAAATGCAACCATAGCATATGCTATCATTGTCATTTTGCAAATTTTTGCAGCATCCTATATTGTTGCCAACTATTTGCGGTGGATTGCGAGGAAAGGCATAGCCAAGTGGTTGCTTATCTTGAATATGATATATATTATGGCTATGCCATTGATAGGGAATTATACGATTGCTTTATTGAAGGATACATGGTTTACATATGCGTTTTTTCTGTTGTTACCGAACATTTACGATTTGATACACGGAGAAAAAGCATGCTGGTGGCAGATTGTTGTGGCAGTTTTCGTTGTTTGGTTTTCTCGTTCTAATGGTAAATTGGTATTAGTGCCGATTATGATATTGTTGTTTATTTTTTGTAAAAGCCAAAGAAAACATTTGGCGATACTTCTAATCACATTAGTAGTATTGAATAGTGGCTTGGATTATGCAAAGAATGTTCGATTTGGAGGATATGATGAGTCGTTTAGAGAGTCTATGAGTGTACCATTAGTCCAAATGGCTGCAACTGTTGTGTGGAATGGAAACATATCAGAAGATGAGGAAGAAGTGCTGTATGCGGTATTGCCAGAAGAAAAGTGGAGACAAAATTATGCTTTTGCGTTTGTGGATCCAATAAAGTTTGACGAGCATTTTGATAACCTTTATCTAGCCGCGCACAAAAAAGAATTTTTGCAAACATGGGCAAGTATGTTAAAAAAGAATCTTACAATCTATGTGAAGGCATATCTGTATCACACGTATGGAAATTGGAGTTTGGCTGCATACAATACGAACGCGGTTGATAAGACGCAATCAATTTTTCTAAAACTTAATAATAATACAGGGGATACTAGTATATGGGGCGAATACTTAGCAAGCATATCCTTGAAAAATGATTC
The DNA here is from genome assembly GCF_014287435.1 of Roseburia lenta. Taxonomy (GTDB): domain Bacteria; phylum Bacillota; class Clostridia; order Lachnospirales; family Lachnospiraceae; genus Pararoseburia; species Pararoseburia lenta. The sequence continues at coordinate 510,100 of NZ_JACOPG010000002.1, read as the reverse complement.
TTTATTGCCGAATGGTTTGACTAAATTGCTTCAAGGATTTTATGAAGATGCCTGCGAATGGAACCTGTGGCTTACGCCAGGAATTATGTTTTTACTTTTAAATTTGTGTACATGTATTGCCTGGAAAAATAAACGATATAAATTAATGTTAACGTTTCTGCCACTGTATTTATGTTGGGGATGTATGATGGTTGCAAGTCCTGCGTCTATGATCTACCGCTATAGTTTTTACATATTACTTTCGTTGCCATTTGTTTTAACTATGACATGGAGAGATATAGGATACAAATAGAAGAGTTCATAAGAGAGAATTTGCTCCCCTAAATTAGTTTTTAGAGCTAGAAGGAAAAGCTAGCATTTATGCGAATCACTATGCTGATGAGAAAGGGGCTCTTGATAAAGTTGCAGGTGATTTGGGTTACACAGGAGAGGAATATGTTGCGGGAGTTTCGATTGTCGATTGGAAAGCATATAAACTAATAAAATAAGAAAGATGCAATTGAGAAAACTTATAGCAAAATCAATTGTGTAAATTTACATATGATAACGTAGAGGCACTGATGCGGGTGCGATTAAATGGCATATTAGAACCATGAGGTGATGGTAATAAGAAGAATAAACTTATAAATCCGTATAGACCGGGAGCGGGAACGAAGCCTCTGGTTCTCGCTGGACGTGATCAGGATCTGGAAGAAGTAGCACAGATATTTGAAACTTTGCGGCTTAACATACCGACACAATCTATTATTTATAGTGGGCTTCGGGGGGGAGACGGTCTTGTTAAATGCGCTGGAGGAAATTGCAGAGGACAAGGAGATTTTCAGCAGACACATAGAGGTGGAGACAAGAAATGATTTTATCTCTCAAATATCTGCATGTGCACAAGCATACATTCGTAAGTACAGTGCCAAAGACAAGTTGTAGCATCTGGTAGAGGCTGCACTTGATGCAGTCAAATCCTTGAATGTTTCTTTTGATCCTTCAAATAGCACATTTTCCTTGTCTGTAAAAGAAAGGAAATTATATATCCGGTTCGATACCGAGAATTGGACTTTACGGTTCCTGAATTTGATGGTTTTATCAAGAGATTGGAAGAGTACCAGACATGGGACGAAAAGAAGAAAAAAAACGCAACTTAACACTGGATTTTGCCAGAGGATTTGCCATTCTTCTAATGATTTATGATCATATTATAGGGCATGGAAAGGTCATTACCTCTTTTCACATGCCCTTGTTTTTTATCATTAGCGGATATCTTCTGAAAGATCAACCATTTAGACAGACTTTGAAAAAGAAAGCGAAAGGACTGCTTTTGCCATATCTGGAGTTTGCCGGACTGGCAATACTTGTAGGTTTTTTCAAGGCCATATTTATTCTGCACGCTAACTGGCAGGCAACAGGCAACTATCTGTTTCATAAGATGGTTGATACACTTTGTGCAAGGGATATCTGGCTTTTGTGGTTTTTGCTGGCATTGTTTGAGGCTCTTATGATTTATGTTGGCATCAAATGTCTGACGAAAAATCGGTATATGCAGATCATACTGGTTTTGCTTGTTTTTGTACTGGGCTACTGTTTATCACAAAAGTATGGAAGTGCCAATTTTTATTATTTGGATCAGGGGATGATGGCGGTGCTTTTTGTGGCGGTTGGCGACGCAGCGAAAAAACTATCCTGGGAGAAATTATATAGATTCTCATGGATGCGTATGGGAATTCTAGCAATGATGCTTGTCATATGGATGTTGGGGATCTGTTTCGGCCTGCTTGTCATGGCAAATCGTGTTTACGAAGGTTTCCCTCTATGTATTTTTTCTGCTATCGCAGGAACCTATCTCGTTGTATTCTGCAGTCATTTTATGAAAAGAATACCTTTGCTGGGATCAATGATTGTCTGGTGTGGGCAAAATACCTTAGAAATACTGTGTCTAGCCAATATCTTTCGGCAGTTTAGCGATTGGAAGGCTTTGTGTCAGGGCTTGGGAATACATAGTATATTCGTTATGTCCCTACTTCAGACCGGACTGATTGTAGGGATAGTTCTGGTCTGGAAAATTATAATAAAACATACAAGAAAACTTGACGCACGTCAATAAATGGAAGCCGAAATGATACCACTAAATGAAAAATCTAAAAATAGAATACAGATTATTCGGGCGATAGCCATTATATCTGTGCTAGTGATTCATACCGTAGGGCAGAGTCCATATGAACTATACATCCGTCCGTTAGTGAATTTTGGTGTTGGAGTATTTCTTTTTTTATCAGGTTTTCTGACACCCCGTATAGAGGATGTGAAGGTATTTTACACAAAAAGAATACTTAGGGTATTCATACCCTACCTAGTCTGGTCACTTTTGCTTTGCGTGGTTTATGGAGATTATCAGGATCTGGCATGGAACCTGCTGACATTTCAGGAGAGTAGCATTTACTACTATATTTTTGTTTATCTGCAGATCACATTGCTTGTGCCAATTTTATGGAAACTATTAGATGCAAGATATTATTGGCTGGGACTTGCTATTACGCCGGTGGCAATTCTGGTCGAGGTAATCTGGGCATTGACGGGACACTATCTGATTTATCCAAGGAATATCAATAACTGCCTGGTTTGGATATCTTTTGTTTATCTGGGAATGCTTTTTAGAAGAGGAATAATTCGGATACACGGCAGATATCAACAGTGGAGTATAGTTATGGGGCTGGCAATGTTTTTAGAAGTGTTGGAAGGAAAATTCTGGCTATCTTTTGGCAGAGAAGATTTTGCTACAACACAGGTCAAACTTTCGTCTATGTTTGTGACAGGATGTGTGTGTGTGCTGGTGTTTTTTTATATTACAGGTCTTCATAAAGATGAAATATATACGGAGAAAGGTAGTAAAAAAGAAATTTTTAGGCGAATCGTGATTTCTATTGGTGATGCTTCCTTTGGTATTTATCTGGTGCATCCCCTAGTGATATATTTTTTGAGGCATAATACAGGATTTTTATTTCCTCTTAACACGATACTGACCTTGATACTCACTTATCTGTGTGTATGGATTGGGCAGCGTATATGTGGAAAAAAACTTGGGAGATATCTGGGATTTTATTAGGTTGAATCATCGATAAAACCATGCTATTATAGATAATATATTATACAAAAATAAGCAAAAATGCATAAATTGAACAATATATTATCCAAAAGGAGCACTGAAATGGAAGCCTTGGTTTGGGAAACGGCAGAAGAATTAGATAAGAAAGTAGCAGAGCATTTGCGAAATATCCGCAAACGACGTCAGATATCTCAACGGAGTTTAGCAGATCTTAGCGGTGTTAGTTATGGCTCTGTCAAACGATTTGAAACAACAGGACAGATTTCCTTATTATCGTTGACTAAGTTGGCTATGGCATTGGGACTGGCGGATGAACTGAGAGATTTGTTTTCACAAGTGCCATATCAGGATATTCAGGAGGTAATCAATGAAAACAGAGAAAGGACTGGAGGTTTATCTCGGCAGTGACAAGGTAGGAATACTTGCGGAAACATCCAATCATAAGGTGGCATTTTCGTACAGTGACGTGTGGCTGGAAAAGGGTTTTTCCATCAGTCCCTTTTCATTACCCTTGAAAAGAGGTGTCTTTGTTCCTTCAAAGTTATATTTTAATGGATTATTTGGTGTATTTGCCGATAGTCTTCCAGATGCATGGGGCAGTTACTTTTAGAGCGGATTATAAAAGAGCATGGCGAGAATATTAGTTCTTACAATGTCTTGGATCGCCTTGCGATTGTAGGAACTGCTGGTATGGGAGCGCTAACATATCAGCCAGCATATTCCATCAGATTGGCAGAAAGTCAGGCTGATTTAGATGAATTGGCCAGACAATGTCAAAAAATTCTCTTAACAGAATATGCGGAGAAATTAGATGAATTGTATCAATTGGGTGGAACCAGTGGTGGGGCAAGACCAAAGATTATGACGCAGATCAATGACAAATATTGGATTATAAAGTTTCCGGCACATGTTGATAAGCAGAATAGTGGAAAGATGGAGTATGATTATTCCCTTTGTGCTAGAAAATGTGGGATTGAGATGACAGAGACAAGACTTTTTCCGTCACAGACCAGTTCTGGTTATTTTGGAACAAAGCGTTTTGATAGAGTTGTAGAAGAAGGATGTGTTTTAATGTGTATGCGCATAACCGTGACGATCACGCCAAAAATTTTTCATTTATCTATGATGAAGAAAGAAAAAAATGGCATATGAGTCCTGCTTATGATTTGACTTACAGTAACACGTACTATGGTGAACACACAACAACAGTAGACGGCAACGGCAGGAATCCGGGCATGAAAGATCTTGTTGCAGTGGGGAAAAAAGTCGGAATGGATAAGACTCGCTGTGAGAGAATAGCGAGGGAGATTGAGGAATGCGTGTGGTACGATTTGAAGGAGTATCTTAGATAGATTTTAATGATAGGAGTAGATCAGTGAAAGCAATCATATTAGCGGGGGGCGCAGGTGACCGGTTGTGGCCGCTTTCCAGAAAAAATGCACCCAAACAATTCTTGAATCTGAACCAGGATAATTCTTTGTTCCAGGAGACCATTATCCGTAATATTCCTTTTTGTGATGAGTTTGTCATCGTTACCAATCAGGAATACCAGGAGATTGTTGAAGGGCAGATGAACCAGTTCCAGGGGATCTCCTACCAGATCATTGTGGAGACGGAGGCACTTGGTACGGCACCGGCGGTACTCAAGGCGAGTTCTGTTCTTTCCAAAGAAGAAATGGTACTGATCATGCCGGCAGATCTGGTTTTGATCGGTGAGGGATATTCGGATGCCCTTTATCAGGCAAAGACGCTGGCAGAGCAGGGACAGTATGTTCTGTTTGGTGTTCGGGCGGATGCACCGAAAACAGGTTATGGCTATATCCGGCATCAGGGAAATCATGTCAGCCGTTTTATTGAAAAGCCATCCAAGGCGCTTGCCCAACAATTATTCTATCAGGATGATATTTTGTGGAATAGTGGCATGATCCTTTGTAATAATGGCATGTTGCAGGAAGAATTGGAAGATACTTTGCGGATCCGGCAGGAAAAGTATGAAAAAGAGCATGAAAGTCCATCCGGCGTATATAAGACCGGACGTATTCACATAGAGAAAGCACTTCTTGAGACATCAGATCATCTATCTGTGATACCGCTTTTTATGCAGTGGCAGGATGTCAGTAATTTCCACTCTTATGAGAGTGTGTCCGTCGGAAAAGAACACAAAAATACCATTTTGCGTGATTGCAAGAATACGACGGTCATCAATCAGACCGATCGGCAGTTGATCGTGGGCAATGATCTGGATGATCTGTTTGTGGTCAATACAGAGGATGCCATTTATATTACCAGAAAGGAATCTGAGCAGGATATCAAGAGCATTATCGCAGAGGCGCCGGATACTTATGAGGCATATTTTAACTATAGTCCCATGGTATATCGTAACTGGGGTATGCGGGAGATCATCGCACAGGCACCGGGCTATCGTGTGCGGCGTATTCTGATGTATCCGGGAGCGACCTTATCGGCACATTCTCACGAGAAAAGAAATGAGAACTATGCCGTGATACAAGGTCAACTTGCAATAGAATTGGATGGCAGAGTAATACATATCCGGGAGCATGAAAGTATCAATATTCTGCCCAATCAGATGCATCGACTGTTTAATGATGGAGACCAGAATATAGTCGTGATCGAGGTCGACACAGGGCAGGAGATTGATGAACGAGACATGATCCATCTGGACGAGGTGCCGATGGCAGGAAAGAAATTACCGGAACTGTATCTCTTATCTCCGGCATACAAGGACTATCTGTGGGGAGGGGATCGTCTGGTAAGACAGTTCGGCAAACAGAGCCCCTATGATATCACTGCGGAATCATGGGAATTATCGGCGCATAAAGATGGACAGAGCCATATTGTCGGGGGGACTTTTGATGATCAGCCGTTTGGCGATTTTATCCGCCAATATGGATCGAAAGTCTGCGGCTGGAAAAGCCGTACCTTTGACCGTTTCCCGATCCTGATCAAGTTTATCGATGCGGCAAAACCGCTTTCCGTGCAGATCCATCCCGGGGATGACTATGCTTTTGTTCATGAAAAAGAGTTTGGCAAAAATGAAATGTGGTATGTGATGGATGCCGTAGAAGGCGCTTATCTGTATTGCGGCTTTTCGCGCAGGGTATCTGAGGAGGAAGTGCGAAAACGTCTGGCGGACAATTCCATCACGGAAGTGTTGAATAAGGTTTATGTCAAAAAGGGGGACGTGATCTTTATCCCGGCGGGGACGATCCATGCCATTGGTGCAGGTATCCTGATCTGCGAGATCCAGCAGAATTCCAATTCCACCTATCGTGTATATGACTACGATCGTGTGGATAAGGAGGGCAAGAAGCGTCCGCTCCATGTGGATAAGGCACTGGATGTCATGAATTTTGAACCTTATGAGCAGGGAGCATTTGGTTTGCTGGAGCCACAGGAAAAAGATGGAAATGTGGTGCAGCAGTTGAGCCTATGCAAGTATTTTCAGTGTGAAAAGTACCGGATTCGGGAAAAACAGACACTTTATGTGGATGAAGCATCTTTTGTTTCTCTTGTGATTTTGGCTGGAAATGGCATAATATCATGTGGAGAGGAAAGCATTTCCTTTGGAGCAGGAGACAGTATTTTTGTTTCCGCAGGGCGCAAGGTTCTTCATATCGAGGGGACTTGCGAACTGATCACAACGAGAATTTAGGACATATTGCAGAATAAAAAGAGAGGTAGAGTAGAATGAAGACATATGGCGTAATCATGGCTGGTGGCGGCGGTACGAGATTTTGGCCGCTCTCCAGAGCAGAGGAACCAAAGCAGTTATTGAATTTGAGTGGAAAAGACCTGATGGTCAATGAAACGATCGACCGGATCGCTACTTTTACAGACAAGCAGGATATTTTCATTGTGACAAATGAGACCCAGGTGCCGAAAATGCGTACGGCAACAGAAAGCCGTATCGCGGCAGACCATATCTTAGCGGAGCCGGCAGCAAGAAATACTTCCGCCTGCATTGGATATGCAGCATTAGAGATCGTAAAAAAATATGGTGACGGCATCATGTGTATCTTTCCGTCGGATCATTTCATCAAGAACCAGCCGGAATTTACGCGCGTTTTAAAAGAAGCCATTCAGATCGCCGAGCAGGAGGATAAGTTGATCACGCTGGGGATCACACCGACTTTCCCATCGACCGGCTACGGATATATCAAGTTTGATGCTACAGATGCTGCTTATGCAAAAAAAGTCGTAGAATTCAAGGAAAAACCGGATGAAGAGACAGCAAAAGCCTATGTCGCCAGTGGAGAGTACGCTTGGAACAGCGGCATGTTCATCTGGCGGGCATCTACCATCCTGCGAGCTTTTGACCAGTTACTCCCGGATGTGGCAGCCTGCCTGCATGAGATTGGTGACGCCATGGGAACGGATGTAGAAAAGGAGACGATCGCCCGTGTTTATCCAAACATTCCAAGCATTTCCATTGACTATGGTATCATGGAAAAGAGTTCTGATGTGCTTGTGATTTCTGCGGAATTTGGATGGAATGATGTGGGAAGTTGGGATAATCTGGGTGTTCTTTATGATGCGGATGCATCCGGCAATGTGATCGCAGCCAACCATATCGGCATTGATACGACAAATAGCATTGTCTATGGAAAGAAACGCCTGATCACCACGATCGGCATCGACAATCTTATCGTCGTCGAGACCGACGATGCGATCCTTGTGTGCGACAAGAACCGTGCCCAGGATGTTAAAAAGATTGTGGACGAGTTGAAGAAGCGTGGAGAGACAGATTTTTTGTAATAGGAGGCAAGCATGAACTACAAAGATACATACTGGGACTGGCTGCAAAACCCATACTTTGATGCAGCAACAAAGGAAGAACTGCGCGCCATCGCAGATGATGAAAAGGAGATCGAAGACCGCTTCTATCGCCAACTGGAATTTGGTACCGGTGGTCTGCGCGGCGTGATCGGTGCAGGAACCAACCGCATGAACATCTACACCGTCCGTCAGGCAACCCAGGGATTGGCAAACTACATTCTGGCACAAAAAGGACAGGATAAGGGCGTGGCGATTGCTTATGATTCCCGTATCATGTCACCGGAATTTGCCAAGGAGGCAGCCCTTTGCCTCAATGCCAACGGCATCAAGACCTATCGCTTTACCAGCCTGCGTCCGACACCGGAACTTTCTTTTGCGGTTAGAAATTTGGGTTGTATTGCAGGTATTGTCATTACCGCTAGCCACAATCCGAGAGAATACAACGGTTATAAGGTTTACTGGGAAGATGGCGCCCAGATTACACCGCCGCATGATAAAAATATCTTAGCCGAGGTGGCAAAAGTGACTTCCTTTGATCTGGTCAAGACTATGGACGAGGTCAAGGCAAGAGAAGCCGGACTTTATCAGGAGATCGATCAGGAGATCGATGATGCTTACATGGCAGAACTGAAGAAGCAGTCCATCCACCCGGAGGTTATTTCTGAGATGGCGAAAGACTTTACCATCGTTTATACCCCTTTGCATGGAACCGGAAATATCCCGGTCCGCCGTGTATTAAAGGAACTGGGCTTTGAAAAGGTCTATGTTGTGCCGGAACAGGAAAAGTCGGACGGCAATTTCCCGACCGTTGCCTATCCAAACCCGGAATCGCCAAAGGCATTTGAACTTGCCCTTGCACTTGCAAAGAAAGTGGATGCGGATATCGTGCTTGCCACAGACCCGGATGCCGACCGTCTTGGCGTCTATTGTAAGGATACCAAAAGCGGTCAGTATGTTTCCTTTACCGGAAATATGTCAGGTATGCTGATTGCAGAGTATATCTTAAAGGAGCGGACCGCCACAGGAACCATGCCGCAAGATCCGGCTCTGGTCGAGACCATTGTTACTACGGATATGGCAAAAGTCATTGCCGAGGCTTACGGTGTGAAACTGATCGAGGTCCTGACCGGATTTAAATACATTGGTGAGCAGATCCGTCTGTTTGAGGAAAATCACACATATCATTATGTCTTTGGTCTGGAAGAAAGTTACGGCTGTCTTGCCGGGACCTATGCCAGAGATAAGGATGCCTGTGTTGCCGTTATGATGCTTTGCGAAGTTGCATCCTGGTATAAAAAGCAGGGCAAGACCCTGTGGGATGCCATGTTGGATATGTACGAAACATATGGCTATTTCAAAGAGGGATTAGAGACCATCACCTTAAAGGGCATGGATGGCGCAGAACAGATCCAGCAGATGATGGCAGATGCGAGAGAAAATCTGCCGCAGGCGATCGGTGATTATAAGGTGCTGGCAGTCCGTGATTATAAGACAGATCTGCGTATCGATATGGCAGACGGCAGCAAGAGTCCTACCGGACTTCCGACTTCCAATGTGCTTTACTATGAGTTGGAGGATCATGCATGGTGCTGTGTACGTCCTTCCGGTACAGAACCAAAGATCAAATTCTACTTTGGCGTAAAGGGGGCTTCCCTTGCAGATGCAGAGGATAAGTTGGAGGACCTTACCAAGGGCATGATGGCTCTGTTTGACCGTAAGTAGAGCAGATTATATTGATTTTGACAGAGAGAAAGAGTATGAGTGAAAAGAAGTTGACCATGGTGGTTCCGGCATACAATGAGGAGGAGGCACTGCCTATCTTTTATGCGGAGGCATTGCGGGTAGAAAAGAAATTACCTGGAGTGGAGATCGAGTATCTCTTTATTGATGACGGATCTTCGGATGGAACCCTTGAAGTTCTACGGGATTTACATAAAAAGGATGCGCGTGTGCGATATGTTTCCTTTTCCAGAAATTTTGGAAAGGAGGCAGCCATCTATGCCGGCTTGCAGAATGCAACAGGAGATTATGTGGCGATTCTAGATGCAGATCTACAGGACCCGCCGGCATTGTTGCCGGAAATGCTGCAGGCGATCGAGGAGGAAGGCTATGATTGTGTAGGCTCGCGCCGTGTTACCCGAAAGGGAGAGCCGCCGATCCGGTCCTTTTTTGCCAGAATGTTCTACCATATTATGAAGAAGATTTCAAATGCAGATATTGTGGATGGAGCCAGAGACTTTCAGTTGATGAACCGCAAGGTCGTGAAGGCGATCTTAAGCATGGGGGAGTACAATCGCTTTTCCAAGGGTATCTTTGGCTGGGTCGGTTTCCGGAAGAAGTGGCTGGAATATGAAAATATTGAACGGTCTGCCGGAGAAACAAAATGGTCTTTCTGGAAGTTGTTCCTGTATGCTTTGGACGGCATCGTTGCCTTTTCAACGGCACCGCTTGTGATCGCATCGGTGATGGGGATGGTATTTTGCCTGGTGGCATTTGTTGCGATCATTTTTATCATAGTAAGAACGCTGATCTTTGGTGATCCGACTTCCGGCTGGCCTTCCATGGTCTGCATCATTATCTTTATTGCGGGCATACAACTTCTGTGTATGGGTATTTTGGGGCAATACATGGCAAAGACTTATCTGGAGACCAAGAAGCGTCCGCTTTATCTGGTGGAGGAAACAGAGGAAGATGAGATATGTTGAAGGTATTTTTAGTCGAAGATGAATTCGTTATGCGGGAAGGCATCAAGAATAATATTGACTGGGCTTCCCATGGTTATGAATTTTGCGGGGAAGCAGGCGATGGGGAAGTTGCCTATCCTATGATCCAAAAATGTAAACCGGATATCGTCATTACGGATATCCGTATGCCTTTTATGGATGGTCTGGAATTGAGCAAACTGATCAAGAAGGAGATGCCATGGATCGAGATCATCATCCTGACAGGATTTGAGGAGTTCGCCTACGCCAAAGAAGCCATCAAACTTGGTGTGGCACAGTATCTTTCCAAACCGATCAGTGGGGATGAACTCTTGCAGGAGTTGGATCAGTTAGCGGAAAAGATCCGGGAGAAAAAGAGAGAACAGGAAGTCCGCGAGCAGTATCAGCGGGAAATGGAAGAAAATGTCCAGAAGAACCGTAAAGATTTCTTTAAGTATCTGGTGACCGGAAGCAAGACGCCGGTCGAATTGCTGGAAATGGCAGACCATCTGGAACTGGATATTTCTGCCATCTGGTACAATATCGTCCTGGTACAGATCAAATCGACCAGACATGCCAGAGATGAGTTCTCCAGTAGTATTGTAGAGGCAGAAGAAACCTTAAAGGCCTATGAATCCGAGAGCGATGTACTGGCATTCGAGCGCAGTCTGGAAGGAAAGGCGCTTTTGTTTAAGGGAGACAGCAGGGAAGAGATCGAGGAAAAGGAAAAACTTTTCTTAGAGGTCTTGCAGAAAACGATCGGCACCTATCATCATCTGGTCTACTATGTTGGCATGGGAGAGCCGGTCAACCGTCTGCGGGAGTTGCCGGAGTCCTTTGAACAGGCGAGACGTGCTTTTGCACATCGTTATCTGCAAAAGGAGAATATGGTCATTCGCAGTCAGGACAGTGAAAAGGCGGAGGCTGAGGAGGCATTTTCTATCGAGAGTGTCAATACCAAGGAAGTCAACCGCGGTAAGATCACGGAATTCTTAAAGGTGGGCGGTTCGGATGAAGTGGTATATTTTGTGGAAGAATTTTTCCGCGGAGTCGGTACAAATGCCTTAAAATCCGGTATTTTCCGCCAGTATATCGTCATGGATGCCTACTTCTGCGTCAGTGATTTCCTGGAGAGTATTCATGTAGGAAAAGAGCAGGTGGCTGCACCGGACTTAAATTCCGGTATTGTGGGCGATGAAAAAGAAGCCATGGACTATGTGCAGGGCATTTTACAAAAGGCGGTCAACCTACGGGAACAGCGGGCAACTGACCGTTACCGTGATGTGATAGAGCAGGTCATGCATTATATAGGCGAGAACTATGCAGAGGAAGATCTGTCTTTAAATACGGTTGCTTCCTATGTCAATTTCTCACCCAACCATCTGAGTACCATTTTCAGCCAGCAGACCGGTCAGACCTTTATCAAATACCTGACAGATTACCGCATGGGAAAAGCAAAGGAACTTTTGCGCTGCACCGGCGAAAAGAGCAGTGCCATCAGTCTTTTGGTGGGATATAAGGATGCACATTATTTTTCCTATCTCTTTAAAAAGACTCAGGGAATGACACCGACCCAGTATCGAAATGGAGCCAAGACGGTATGAGAAAACGATGGATAGAATTTTACAATCGATCCACATTAGCGACCAAGATCCGATTTTCGTATCTTGTCCTTTTGGTGCCAATTTTTTCCATCCTCTTTTTTAGTATTTACAATCTTTGGTCCGGCAATCAGCGTTATGAGGACATGATCAACTCGACGCTGGTGGCGAGTGAGTTCAGTCTGGATTTTAAGAAAGATTTTGACTATGAGATCTATCTGGTGATTGTTGGTAATAAGACACTCAAGGAGTCGGATGTAGACCCCATGCTGCGTCATGCCAAAAATGTCGTCAAGGGCTTGGAAAATATCACAGAATCGCAGGATAATCGGGATCGTTTGCAGGATATCCGTAAATATTTGGATAGTTTGCAGGTCTATGTGGCGCGTATTGATGAAAACATGGCAGAGGGCAATCTGTATGAGGAGAACATGGAAATCTGGGAAAATGATGTCCAGATCGTTACGACCCTGGTGCGGGACGAGATCTCGCAATACACCTACTATGAGATCCAGGGGATCCAGAAGTCAAAGGATGACTACCAGAAATTCTACACCTGGATGCTCCGTTTTTGCCTGATCGCTCTGGTGGGCGTTGTGGTCGCAGTCGGTATCATGTCTTATCTGATTCCGCTGAGCATCACGCGGCCTTTTAAGGAATTGAGCCAGGTGACGGATGAGATTGCCAAGGGAAATCTGTCTGTCCGTGCCAACGTCAATACTGGTGTGGAAGCGACGGCACTCAGCAATTCCATGAATACCATGATCGATAAGATCAACGAACTTTTGGAACAGGTCACGACAGAGCAGATCCGTCTGCGCAAGGCGGAATTTGAACTTTTGCAGGCACAGATCAATCCGCATTTCCTCTATAATACGCTGGATGCCATCATCTGGCTGGCAGAAGCAGGCGAACAGAAGCGGGTCGTCGGTATGGTGCGAAATCTTTCGGATTTCTTCCGTACTTCCTTAAATCAGGGGAAGGACATCAATTCCATTAAGGAAGAAATGCTCCATGTAAAGAGTTATCTGGAGATCCAGCATGTCCGGTATCAGGATATCTTAAGTTATGATATTGAGGTGCCGGAAGCCCTTTATATTTACAGTATCCCCAAGATCACGATCCAGCCGCTGGTAGAAAATGCCCTCTATCACGGCATCAAGAATAAACGCGGCATGGGGCATATCAGTATTCGTGGGGAGGCGGGGGAAAAGGATTTTACCATCACCGTGACAGACGACGGTATCGGTATTGACGAGACGCGCCTTAGGCAGGTGCAGTCCGGCATACAAAATAAGGTCCTGACCGGCAAGGACTTTTACGGGCTTTACAATGTCTGCGAAAGGATCCGTCTGAATTTCGGTGAAGAATATGGCATTTTTATTGAAAGTGTCTACGGAGAGGGCACAAGTGTACGTGTGATTCTCCCTTACGTTGAAGCAAAATAAAAAAATCAACTTCAAACATAAAAAAATCAAATAAAATATGGAAGACAGAAGAATTTCAACTTTTCTGAGATTTTTCTGCATGGATAAATAAAGGATCATCTCATAGAATGTAATACATCAAGGGATGGTCCTTAAAATTTATAATTTGGGAGGTACAATTATATGAAGAGGAAAGTTCTTGCAGCCATCTTGGCACTCACAATGGTATTTGGTTTAGCCGCTTGTGGATCTAAGGGCGCATCATCAGATGGGGGGTCATCTGATTCAGGATCAGGAGATCTGATCAAAGTAGGTATCATCAACAATGATCCTAATGAGTCTGGTTATCGTACAGCAAACGATAAGGACATGAAAGAAATGTTCACAAAGGAGAATGGATATGACGCTTCCTTTGCTTACAGTTTGAAGAACGATGAGCAGATCACAGCAGCACAGAAGTTCATTCAGGACGGTGTTGATTATCTTCTTCTTTCTGCTGCTGATACAGCAGGATGGGATTCCGTATTAAAGGATGCACAGGATGCAGGCATCAGAGTTATCTTATTCGACCGTACAATCGACGCTGATGACAGTTTATATGAAGCATCTATCGTATCTGATATGGACAAAGAAGGCGAGACAGCAGTTAATTGGTTAGCAGATCAGGGCTTAGATGAATACAATATCATCCACATTCAGGGTGTTATGGGTTCTGCAGCACAGCAGGGACGTACCGGCGCTTTGGATAAGAAGGCTAAGTCAGATGACAACTGGAACATCGTTACACAGCAGACAGCAGAGTGGAACGCAGAGAAAGCACAGCAGATCGTTCAGTCAGAGATCGACAAGGGAACAAAGTTCAATGTTATCTATGCTGAGAACGACGACATGGCTAAGGGTGCTGTAGCAGCTCTTGACAAGGCAAACATCTCTCACGGCGTTGGCAAAGACGTTATCGTTATGGGATTTGACTGCAACTCATGGGCATTGGAAGAACTCTTGAACCAGAACTGGAACTATGATGGACAGTGCAACCCTTATCAGGCATCTACCATTGATGGCATCATCAAGAAGTTAGAGGCTGGCGAGAAATTAGAAGACAAGGTAGTCATCATGGAAGAAAAGGGATTTGATGCTACAACGATCACACAGGAAGACATTGATAAGTACGGAATCTAATCTTTCCTGACAATTTAAAAATTTTGAAAATGCGTGGTGCGGCGTACGAAGATTCTACGCATGGCATCACGCATTTTTTAAAGAAAAGGAGTGAAACGCAGGTGAGTAATAAAACCATTTTGGAAATGAAACATATCAATAAATCATTTCCTGGAGTTCGCGCTTTACAGGATGTAGATTTTACATTATGTGGCGGTGAAATTCATGCTCTGATGGGCGAAAACGGAGCTGGAAAATCGACACTGATCAAGGTTTTGACAGGCGTTTATGAAAAGGACGATGGTCAGATTTTCGTAGAGGGAAATGACAAAGAAGTATCCATCCGATCACCACAGGATGCACAGAGACTGGGAATTAGTACGGTGTACCAGGAGATCACACTTTGTCCTAATTTGTCAGTAGCTGAAAACATGTACATAGGTAGAACAGAAAATATCTATCAGGACTGGAAGAAAATGAATGCGGATGCTGACAAATTATTGCGGTCTCTCGACATTCCGGCAAAGGCAACGCAGCAGCTTGCTTCTTGTTCCATCGCCGTCCAGCAGATGGTTGCCATTGCTCGTGCGGTAGATATGGACTGCAAGGTTCTGATCTTAGATGAGCCGACATCTTCTTTGGATGAGCAGGAAGTAGAAAAACTCTTTACCCTGATGCGGGATCTGAGATCCAGAGGCGTAGGCATTATCTTTGTAACCCACTTCTTGGATCAGGTATATGAGGTCTGTGACAAGATCACGGTACTGCGTGACGGCAAACTGGTAGGTCAGTATGAGATCAAAGATCTGCCGCGTGTGAAATTGGTTGCCAAGATGCTTGGTAAAGAATTGGATGATATGTCCGATATCCGCGGCGAGCAGGAGCCATACAGTGGCAAGGATGCAGACCAGATTGTATTTGAGGCAGAAGGACTTTACAGTAATGCGGGTATCAAGCCATTTGATTTCAACATCAAAAAGGGTGAAGTCAATGGATTTACCGGACTTCTGGGTTCCGGTCGAAGTGAATGTGTCAGAGCTATTTTTGGCGCCGATCATGTGCTTGGCGGAAAGGTAAAGAAGAACGGTAAGGAGATTAAGATTACAAAACCGATCGATGCCATGAAAAACGGTATTGCATACTTACCGGAGGATCGTAAGAATGACGGTATTATCGGAGATCTCTCCGTTCGGGAAAATATTATTTTTGCAATGCAGGTAATGCGTGGCTTCTTCCGTCCGCTCTCAAAGGCAGAGGCAAACAAATATGCGGAAGAATACATCAAACTTCTGGATATCAAGACAGCATCCGCTGACACACCGATCAAATCACTCTCCGGTGGTAATCAGCAGAAATGTATCTTAGCACGCTGGCTTCTGACCCATCCGGATTATCTGATCCTGGATGAGCCGACACGTGGTATCGATATCGGAACCAAGGTCGACATCCAGAAATTGGTATTGAAACTGGCTTCCGAAGGTATGAGCGTGACCTTTATTTCTTCTGAGACAGATGAAATGCTCCGTACCTGCTCCCGCCTGATCGTTATGCGTGATCGCAAGGTGGTTGGCGAACTTTCCGGAGAAGATCTGACACAGAACAAGATTATGAGTACAATCGCTGGAGGTGAAAATTAATCATGGGAAATACAGCAGTGAAAAAAACGAAAGGATCTGGATTTTTCAGTAATCTGGTAAGACAGCAGATGTTTATCCCGGTGGCAGCGCTTGTGATCCTGGCTGTGTTCAATCTGATCGCAGATCCGTCTTTCTTTAAGATCACACTTGGATACAGTAGTTCCGGGGCACCGGTCTTATCCGGTTATCTGATTACCATCTTAGACTATGGTTCAGAACTTGCCATCTTAGCGATCGGCATGACACTGGTAACGGCTGCTTCCGGCGGACAGGATATCAGTGTGGGCGCTACCGTTGCCATTGCGGGCAGTGTGATCCTGCGTGTACTTTGTGGTTCCAATTCCAGACCGGAGACACTTCGTACCTCGGTTTTGGTGGCATTCTTGGTAGCATGTCTTGTATCTATGTTATTTGGAGCATTCAACGGTGTCCTGGTAGCCCACTTTAAGATACAGCCGATGGTCGCAACCCTGATCCTATATACTGCAGGTCGTTCCATTGCAGCCTGGATCAACAACAATGAATTGCCATTGATCAGTGATCCGTCTTTTGGCTACTATGGTGGATTTTTACCGGGAATTCCGATCCCAACGCCGTTCTTTATCGCGGCTGCCTGCGTTATCATTATCGCGCTGGTATTGAAATTTACAAATTTGGGACTTTACACACAGGCTGTTGGTATCAATGAAAAGTCATCCCGCTTAAACGGTATCAACCCGACCTTTATCAAGTTCTTGAGTTTTGTTATCTTAGGACTTTGCGTTGCCGTTGTTGGTCTGATCAAGGTCAGCCGACTTTCAACGATCAACTATTCCGTTATCGCAAAGGATATTGAAATGGATGCCATTCTTGCCGTAGCACTTGGCGGTAACTCCTTAAGTGGTGGTAAGTTTAATATGGCGGCATCTATTCTGGGTGCTTATGTTATCCAGTTCTTGACAACGACCCTTTACAAATTCGATGTGCAATCCGATGCACTTCCGGCATACAAAGCGGTTGTCGTTATCTTACTGGTTGTCCTGAGTGCACCGGTTGTCCGTGAAAAACTGGCAGGTCTTGGCAAAAAATTCCGTGCAAAGGAGGTAGCATAATATGGCTAATAAGACTTCTACAGCACAAAAAGGTATTGGATACAAAATCAAAAATATGACGGATACGAATATGCTTCTGACCATCACGATCGTTATCTTTTTCCTGATGTATATTGGAGCGATCGTATTCCAGGGAGAGGGCTTTTTGAGGCCGCAGACCTTCCTTAGTATGTTAAATGCAAACGGAGCACTGATCATTACCTCCTGCGGCATGAGTTTGGTCATGATCACAGGCGGGATCGATATTTCCGTTGGTGGTGTGGTAGCACTGGTCAGCATGTGCAGTGCCGTATATCTGGATTATCATAACGGTTCCATCTTAGGGGCTGTGCTGATCTCCCTTGGTATCGGTCTTGCCTTTGGTATTGTTCAGGGCTATCTGGTAGCCTACTTAGATATCCAGCCATTTATTGTATCTTTGGCAGGTATGTTCTTTGCCAGAGGTATGACGACGATCGTCAACACCAATCCTTTCAATGTGCAAAACGAAGCATTCGTTGCATTAAAGGATACCAGAGTGATCGTTCCGGGACTGGGTTCTGTCAACAAATTAGGCAGATATGTGGATGCATATGTAGAGATCGGTGTGGTTGTAGCACTTCTGGTCGTCATCCTCATGTTTATCATGCTCCGCTGGACCAAGTTGGGACGTAGTTTCTATGCTGTTGGTGGCAACCAGCAGAGTGCACTCATGCTTGGTATCAATGTCAGAAGAACAAAGTTTTTGTCACATCTGATTTGTAGTTTGTTAGCAGGTATTGGCGGATTTGTATATTTCCTCCATGTTGGATCCGGTTCTGCTTCCCATGCCATGGGTATGGAAATGAACGCCATCGCATCTTCTATCATCGGTGGTACCATGCTGACCGGTGGTGTGGGAAATATCATCGGCACACTCTTTGGTGTACTTTCTTTGAGCACCATTCAGAATATCGTTTCTTCTGCAGGTCTGGATCAGGCTTGGTGGACAGGAATTACGATCGCCGCAATGCTCTGTCTCTTCTTAGTGATCCAGAGTGTAGTTATGGCACGTAAGAAAAAAGCACAAAGTTTAAATAAATAACCTCCTTCTTTTTTAGAAACGACATGAGAAAAGTAGAGATGAACGCATATCCGGCGTCATCTCTATTTTTCGTTTTCTTTTGGTATGGGTGTTGCGAAATTGTCGCAATTCGGAGATAATAAGAAGTGGTATTAGAAGGGGTGTTTTTACAATGAAAGGAATCAAAAAGACCAGACGCAGTATGGCAAGCCGGCTGGTTGCTGTATTTAGCGTCTTATTGTCAGCCTTTACGCTGACAACAGGCTGTGGAGATACGACGACGGCAGCGACATCACAGGATACAGAAAGTCAGGACAGCAAGCAGATCGTGATCGGTTTTTCCCAACTGGGAGCAGAGTCGGATTGGAGATCGGCCAACACCGAATCCATGAAGTCGACCTTTACCGCAGATCAGGGTTACAAGTTACTGATCGAGGATGGGCAGCAGCAACAGGCAAATCAGATCATGGCAATCCGCAAGTTCATCCAGCAGGATGTTGATTATATCGTGCTTGCCCCGGTGACGGAAACAGGTTGGGAGACCGTTTTAGAGGAGGCGCGCAGTGCCAATATCCCGGTTATTGTCATTGACCGCCAGGTGGCAGTGTCGGATCCGACACTCTTTAACTCCTGGGTGGGATCTGATTTTGAATTAGAGGCAAAAAAGGCAACCGCATGGCTGCATCAATATGCGGTCGCCAAGGGCATAGCAGAGGACAGTCTGCATATTGTCAATATTCAGGGAACGATCGGTGCATCCGCGCAGATCGGCAGGACCAAGGGCTTGCAGGATGCGGTAGTCACCTATGGCTGGAATCTTCTGGCGGAGGTGCCGGGAGAATTTACTCAGGCAAAGGGCAAGGAAGCCATGAGCACGCTGCTCAAGCAGTATGATGACATCAATGTTGTCTATTGTGAGAATGACAATGAAGCATTCGGAGCCATTGAGGCGATCGAGGATGCCGGCTATCATGTGGGGTCGGATATCGCGGCAGGTGATATCATGGTCATGTCTTTTGACGGCGTGAATAAAGAAGTTTTATCCTATCTTTTACAAGATAAGATCTCCTATGTGGGAGAATGTAATCCCAATCAGGGACCAAAGGTACAAAATCTGATACAGACCCTAGAAGCAGGCAAGACACCGGATAAGTATTCCTATATGGAAGAGCATGCATTTGCGCATGATGCTACCGTACCGTCTGTAGAGGTAGATGGGCAGATGTATCCGGTCACTGTGATGACCAAGGACAAACTAAAAGAGTATAAGTAAGGAAGTGTGTTTCTATGAAGATTTTTGAAAATCTGGATGAGATCAAACAAAAGGCAAAGGGATTAGAAGAAAAGGTGGGGCAGACCATCGGGGATATCGAGGAAAAGATCGGACAGAGCGTCGAGGTGGTGGAAACCAAGGTCGATCTGCCTGAGATCAATTTTAACCACTCGGATGTCAGTCGAAATAAATTCATGCTGCATGGAAAACTGGCAGAACAGGGCTTTGACTGGTGGTGGCATTCCTTTACAGCCCACCATAGCAAGACCGGAGAGGAGAGAGCCTTTTTTGTAGAGTTCTTTACGATCAACCCGGCACTTGGCGGGGAAGAAGCCATTTTAGGGCAGACCGAGGAAAATCAAAAAAAGCAGGTCAAGCCTTCTTATATGATGGTCAAGGTCGGTAGCTGGGGAGAACATCCAATACAGCTGCACCGCTTCTTCGCATGGGATGAGGTGACGGTCAAGGAGGACGCCCCTTACCTGATCAGTGCAGACAACTGTTTCTGCTCTGAGACAAGAACGCTTGGTATGGTGGACGTGACCGAAGAAGAATGTCAGGCGCATCCGGAATATATGTCAGATGCTGGCAAGATGTATTGGGATCTGACCATGGACAAAAAACTGACGTTTAATGTAGGTTATGGCGCCAGCGAACCACTTCGCGATGCAGAGGCCTTTGAGATGTTCTGGCATTGTGAGGGCATGAAGACTGCCTTCGAGGGAAAAGTCGTATTAAATGGCGAAGAGTATATCGTTTCCAAGGAAGATTCCTATGGATATGCAGATAAAAACTGGGGCAGGGATTTCACAAGCCCTTGGGTATGGTTGGCGAGCAGTGATCTGACCAGCAAGACGACCGGAGAAAAATTAAAGGACTCCGCATTTGTGATCGGTGGTGGCAGACCAAAGGTAGGACCGGTCGCTATGGAGAATAAATTACTTGGAGCCATGTGGTATGAGGGCGAGCCGTTTGAATTTAATTTTTCTAAGGTATGGACGCTGACCAAGACGAAGTTTAAATGTAAAGAGACAAAGCATCATGTTGTATGGCGTGTTGTGCAGGAAACACCGATGTCAAAAATGTGTACGGAGATCGCCTGCAAAAAGGATCAGATGCTTTTTATCAATTATGAAGCACCGGATGGCAGCAAGCGTCATGACCATCTGTGGAATGGCGGAAATGGCAGTGGTACGATCAAGTTATATCGCAAGCATCTGCACCTGAACAAGGATGGGGCAAAGCCAAAGTGGGAGTGGGAACTGGTCGATGAGATTGCAGTTGCCCATGCAGGCTGTGAATATGGTGAGTACAACAAGTAAATAATACAGACAGATCAAAAAGAAAGGATGGGGTACGAATGAAAATTGGAATGTTGACGAGCGGTGGCGACTGCCAGGCACTCAATGCCGCAATGCGAGGTGTGGTCAAGGGACTCAGTGAGAACGACAAAGACTTGGAAGTATATGGCTTCTATGATGGCTACAAGGGCTTGATCTATGGAAATTACCGCCTGCTGTCAAGCAAGGATTTTTCAGGTATCCTTACGGTGGGAGGAACGATCTTAGGATCATCCAGACAGCCTTTCAAACAGATGCGGATTCCGGATGAGAATGGTCTGGATAAGGTCGAGGCAATGAAAGAGACTTACTATAAACTCAATCTGGATTGTCTGGTCATTCTGGGGGGCAATGGTACACAAAAGACAGCCAATCTTTTGCGTGAGGAAGGGCTGAATGTGATCCATCTTCCAAAGACCATTGACAATGACATCTATGGAACGGATGTGACCTTTGGATTTCAGAGTGCCATCAATGTCGCCTGCAATGCGATCGACTGTATTCATACCACCGCGGCTTCCCACAACCGTGTCTTTATCGTGGAGGTTATGGGACATAAGGTCGGCTGGCTGACCCTTTATGCCGGTGTGGCATCCGGGGCAGATATTATTTTGTTACCGGAGATCCCATATGATATTGATAAGGTGATCGAGGCGATCGATAAACGCCATCAGGCAGGCAAGGGCTTTACGATCTTAGCGGTAGCGGAAGGCGCGATCTCCAAGGAGGATGCAGCACTTTCCAAAAAGGAATGGAAGAAAAAGAGAGAAAATTCACCATATCCGTCCGTTTCTTATGAGATCGCCAAACTGATCGGAGACCGTACCGGTTCAGAGGCAAGGGTGACAGTGCCGGGACATACACAGCGGGGCGGCAGTCCTTGTCCGTATGACCGGGTGCTTTGTACGAGACTGGGATCTGCGGCAGCTCAGGCGATCCTGGAAAAAGATTATGGCTATATGATCGCTATGATCGATGGGCAGACAAAGCGTGTTCCGCTGGAAGATGTGGCGGGCAAACTTAAGATGGTAGATCCTGACTGCCAGATGATTCAGGAAGCAAAGCGGATCGGCATCAGTTTTGGTGATTAGGAAGTAAGAGGTGTAGAGGATGTCTTATACGGCATTATATCGTAAATTCAGACCACAGGATTTTGAGGATGTAAAGGGGCAGGATCATATTGTGACAGCCTTAAAAAATCAGGTCAAAGCCAATCGGCTGGGGCATGCCTATCTCTTTACCGGGACGAGAGGAACCGGTAAAACGACGGTGGCAAAGATCCTGGCAAAGGCAGTCAACTGTGAGCATCCGGTGGATGGCAGTCCCTGCAATGAATGTGAGACCTGTAAACGTATCGCGGAAGGCAGCAGCATGAACGTATTTGAGATCGATGCGGCTTCCAACAACAGTGTGTCAAATATCCGAGATATCGTAGAAGAAGTGGCATATTCACCGACAGAGGGCAAGTACAAAGTCTATATCATCGATGAGGTACATATGCTTTCTGCAAGTGCTTTTGCGGCTCTTTTAAAGACTTTGGAGGAGCCACCGGCATATGTGATCTTTATTCTGGCAACAACAGAAGTGCATATGATTCCGATCACGATCTTATCCCGCTGTCAGCGTTATGATTTCCGGCGGATCTCCATTGATACTATTGCAGGACGTTTGCAGGAGTTGATGGTCAAGGAGAATATCTCTGTAGAGGATAAGGCATTGCGCTATGTGGCAAAGGCGGCAGACGGTTCTATGCGTGATGCCCTAAGTCTTTTAGACCAGTGTATCGCTTTTTATCTGGGCGAAAACCTGACCTATGATAAGGTATTGCAGGTGCTGGGGGCTGTGGATAATGAGATCTTTAGCCAACTGCTCCGCCATGTCTTACAGCATGATGTCACAGGTGCGATCGGTGTCTTGGAAGAGATGGTCGTACAGGGCAGGGATCTAAACCAGTTCGTTATCGAATTTACCTGGTATATGCGCAATCTTATGTTGGTAAAAAGCGATACAAATATGGAAGATGTGCTTGAAGTTTCCAGTGAACATATGGCATTATTAAAGGAAGAGGCAGCCATGGTAGGGGATGAGACGCTGATGCGTTATGTCCGTATTTTCTCGGAACTGTCCAACCAGATACGCCAGTCATCACAGAAACGTGTGTTGATCGAGATCGCACTGATCAAATTGTGCCGACCGCAGATGGAACAGGATTACGAGGCGATCGTAGATCGTTTGGATGTGGTAGAGCACAAGATCGAGGAGGGCGTTCCAGTCATGGTGCAGCAGGCAAGCGCAGGAGCCGTCAATCCGGGGCTATCTGGGGCAGGAGCATCTGCCGTGCAGAAAAAAGATCTGCCGGATGCTATGCCGGAAGAAGTGCAGAAATTGTGCCGTGAGTGGAAACAGATCGTTTCTGGTTCCAGCGGACTTTTGCGGCAGGCACTTTTAAGTGCTTATCCGACGGTCAATGAGCAAAATCAACTTATGCTCGTCTATGACGAGCCACCAGGAGCCAAGAGTATCAATAGTTCGATCTTAGCCAGCGAAGATACGATGGCAGATCTAGAGGCTATGGTGGAAGAAGCGATCGGTAAACATGTGCCGATCGTTGTGAAAGTCAATACATCAGGTGCGGCAAGCAGCCAGTTATATACCAATGCGGTAGATTATTTTGCAAAGGTCGCAAATATTGAAATTGAAGAGGAGGACTTTTAAATGGCAAGAAGAGGTGGAGGATTCCCAGGCGGTGGTGGCATGGGTAATATGAACAACCTTATGAAACAGGCGCAGAAGATGCAGCGTCAGATGGAAGAAGCATCTAAAGCATTAGAGGAAGAAGAACTGACAGCAACCGCAGGTGGCGGTGTCGTAGAAGTGACAGTTTCCGGCAAGAAGGAGATCACAAAGATCAAGTTATCCGAGGAAGTCGTAGACCCGGATGATATCGAGACCCTGGAAGATCTGATCATGGCAGCGACCAATGAGGCACTTCGTCAGATGGACGAAAAGGCACAGACACAGATGTCGAAAATAACCGGAGGCATGGGTGGCGGATTACCATTCTAAGCAGAGTACATGGATTATTATAGCAAGCAGATCACAAAACTGATCGCAGAGTTATCTACATTGCCGGGCATTGGTGCAAAGTCGGCGCAGCGTCTGGCCTTTCATATTCTTGATATGCCTACAGAAGAAGTAGAAGATCTGGCAAATGCCATGGTCAGTGCCCGAAAGGGTGTCCACTACTGTAAGCAGTGCTATACGCTGACAGATGATGAGATCTGTCCGATCTGTAGCAATCCTGCCAGAGATCAAAAGGTGATCATGGTCGTAGAGGATACCAAGGATCTGGCGGCATATGAAAAGACCGGTAAATACGAGGGCGTTTATCATGTCCTTCATGGTGCCATATCACCTATGCAGGGGATCGGACCGGCAGACATCAAGTTAAAAGAATTGATGCAGCGTCTGCAGGGAGATGTAGATGAAGTTATCATAGCAACCAATTCCAGTCTGGAGGGCGAGACGACAGCAATGTATATCAGCAAACTGATCAAGCCGACAGGCATCAAGGTATCGCGTATCGCGAGCGGTGTTCCTGTAGGGGGCGATCTGGAGTACATTGATGAAGTGACCCTGCTACGTGCGCTGGAGGGCAGAACAGAGTTATAAGATCATCGGGAGAAATCCCGGTGATTTTTTTGTGTAATTTCTACATTTTTCTTCGCGGGGGTGTGGTAGCGTGAAGAAAAAAGGAGACCGTTATGATAGAAATAGTAAAAGAACCCACACCCGTAGAAAAAGTAGTTGAGGAACCAAGAAATGTAAGACAGATCGGAACTTTGCCAAAAGATGCCCGCGTGTACGTGGAAGATTATGTGTATCGTTTTTTACATGGAAGCAGTCGCCAGAAGAAACGGTATGCTTTTATTTTGCTAGGAGAGATCCGTCAGGGAGGGCCGCAGCCCAATTTATACATAAAAGGCGCTATGGAACTGGAACAGATCAGTTTCGGAGGCGGTATGCCGGTCTTTTCCGAGGATATCTGGGATCGGATATACCGGCAGGTCAGAAATTATTTCCCCCAGTGGAGTATCTTAGGTTGGGCAATGCAGTGCCTGGGCGAGCCGACCCGGATGGAGGACATCCAAAAGATCTGTAGCCGTCATTTTCCGGGGGATCATGGCAATGTCCTATTGTATGATGCCTATGGAGAATGGGAAAAACTTTACATGGATCGCCATGGTATCATGGAGGAGGTAAGCGGATTTTTTGTCTACTATGAAAAGAATACCCTGATGAGTACCTATCTCAGTGAGTATCATGGAAAAAAAGAGCAGATGGCAAAGCGGGCAGATCTGGATGAAATGGATCGTTTCCTTTTGCATGACGAGAAGCGATATGACGAGGAAATCCGGCAGGATCGAGAGGCACTGGCGAGGTATCGGTCTTATATGAATGACCGCAGGGGAAGCGGAAAAAGCCAGATGTCTAAAGTGGCGGTATCGGTTGCCCTGGTCGTTATGATCCTGCTGTCCGGCGTACTCTTTCAAAATTATACCAAGTTAAACGAGATGCAAAAGACGGTCGCGTCACTGGGTGGCAGTAGTGATGATGCCAGCAGCCAGATGATAGAGGAGACCATCAGCAAGGGAGCAGAGGAACTGGCAAAAGCGGATGGATCGCAGGAGGCACAGGACGATAGCGGGGGGAGTCAAACGACCGAAAACGCGACGGCAAGTGCTTCTGCCGAGGCAAATAACAGCACAACGACGAACGTTTATCTGCAGCAGGGCTATTATATTGTAGAACAGGGAGATAAGTTGACGGATATCAGCAGAAAAGTCTACGGAACAGAAGATATGGTCAGCCAGATCTGTCAAAAAAATAATATCGAAAACGGAGATCATATTTGTGCCGGAGATAAATTGCTCCTGCCTTAAAAGGTCAAGTTTTACCCACAGACGACCGAAATATAATACAGCAGATAAAGGAGGCAGTGCATGCAACTGGAGCAGATTGGAAGAAAAGACATCATAGAGCAGGTAGGAAAGGTTGATGGAAAAGCGACTACCACAGATGCCGCGCAAAGTGAGCAAAAGATCGCTAAGGGAAAATTGCGCAGTATCTCGGTCAATAACCCTTTTTACAATAAAAATGATCTGAAAGAAAAGACTATGGCAGAGAAAATGGAAGAACAGTTGGCACAGGGAACGGATGCCAGTCTTTTACATAACCAGATGGCAGTCTATGCCCAGACGACTTCGGGCAAGGACTACGAAAAAATGCAGGAGGAGGGATTTTCTCCTATGCATATGGAAGCACACACCATTGTGACCGTGACAGATCGTATTAAGGTTGCTATGGCAAAAGGCGGTGCGGATATTTCCCGGATGGGCGGTATTTCGGATGCCAAGTTGGAGGCTATGAGTGACAGTGCGGGACAAAAAGTCCAGTTGGAATATGCGCTGGAAAATTCCGATCTTCCGGTGGAGGAGGATACGCTTGCGGCAGGACAGATCGCAATGACCAAGACGCAGGAGATGGATGGTCAACTGTCCTTGGGGGCTGCCTGCTATATGTTAAAAAATGACCTGTCTCCGACTATTGATCATGTCTATCAGGCGTATTTTTCCGGTGGAACGGAAAGTGGGGTGGCAGACGACATGGAGGCTTTGCCAAAAGATCTGCAAGCCCAGTTGGAGACCATGCTTACGGATGCAGGCATGGAGGCTTCCGATGAAAACCTGACTTATTGCAATT
Source organism: Roseburia lenta (assembly GCF_014287435.1). Taxonomy (GTDB): domain Bacteria; phylum Bacillota; class Clostridia; order Lachnospirales; family Lachnospiraceae; genus Pararoseburia; species Pararoseburia lenta. The sequence goes on along the minus strand of NZ_JACOPG010000002.1, from coordinate 483,175 downwards.
ATCTGATCAAAAATCAGATTCCGGTCACTACAGAAAATCTGACCTATATGGCAAAGTTGTTAGAACTGCCTTTGGATCAGGAGAGCGGCGCTACAGCAGAACAGATCGCAGATGCCGTAGCAGAAGGCAAGGAGCCGGGGGATGCCATGCTTTTATCGGACTACAGTCTGATGGGGCAGGCAAAAGATCTGTATGCGAAACAGATGAAAGAACTGGATGCGATCACAAGCACGAGACAGATGCAGGAAGCAAGGCTTCTGATGAGTGTGGAGGCGAATTACAGTCTTTTGAAAAAGGGCATTGCGATGGATATCATGTCGATCGAGGAGACGGTAGATGCCCTCAAGTCTTTGGAAGAAGAATATGTAAAGCAGATGCTTTCCGTGGATGATACGGAGCAGACAGCGGAGAATGTTGCCGTTTATCAGGATTACAGAGAGGCACAGGAGACGCTTGGCAGTGCACCGGCAGCATTCTTAGCGCAGATACCGGCAGTGGAGGAAATGACCCTGCGCCAGGTGAGCGCAGAGGCGGGAAAGGTATCTGCCGCATTTGAAAGTGCTGAGAGCCGCTACGAAACGGTCTGGACAGAACCGAGAAAAGATCTGGGAGACTCCATACAAAAGGCATTTGCCAATGTGGATGATATTTTGCAGGATCAGGGCATGGAACTGACCGAGGAAAACCGCCGTGCCGTGCGTATTCTGGCATATAATGAGATGAATCTGACCAAAGAAAATATCCAAAAGGTGCGCCAGTCCGATATGGCAGTGCAGAAAATGTTCCGGGCAATGAAGCCGGCCAGTGTCATGGAAATGATCCGACAGGGGCATAACCCGCTGGATCTGACGGTAAAAGATCTGACCGATCTGGCGGAAGATCTTTCCGGTCAAGGGGAATCCAAGACCGGACAGGACAGCGATGAGTATGCAAAGTTTTTGTGGAAATTAGAGCAGACCGGTGACATCAGTCAGGAGGAGCGCGACAGTTACATTGGCATTTACCGTATGATCTATCAGGTGGAAGCGGGCGATGGTGCCGCGATCGGAGCCTTGATGATGCAGGGAAAAGATGTGACCCTGCGCAATCTCATGACGGCAGTGCGGTCAACCAAACATAGCGGACAGGAATATGCGGTCGATGATTCCTTTGGGCAGGTGGACTCTTTTGACCGGGCATCCCTTTCCATCACTGAGCAGGCAGAGATGGCATTTCAGGCAAATTGCCTGTATGAGGCAAAAGATACCATGACACCGGTCAAGATGAAGCAGTTTGAAAGTCAGGACGCTTACATGGATCTAACACCGGAGCAGTTCAAATCCCAACTGGATATTATTGAGGCAATGCGCTTGGCACCGCAGGAGACATTAAGCGGGCAGGATGCGGCTTATGTTAAGGAAGAAGAAGCGGTCGAGGAGATGGCGCGGGAGCAGACCAGACAAGAGGTGGCAGAGGCATTAAAGAGCGAGGAAGCCGTTTATCAGATGCTTGATAAATATGACCTGCCACAGACACCGGCTTTTCTGAGCAGTATTTCGGAAATGCTTAAGGACCGCAATAGCGTCTATCGCAATTTACAGAGATTTGCTTCCGGTGACAGTCAGGATATATCCGCAAAGCAGATTTCGGATCTGATCGAAGATTTGATCGAGGAATACGGCGAAGCCTGCAAGACACCAAAGGAAATGGCAGATGCCCAGCATAAATTAGAGGAAACCGCAGAGAAGGTCATGAAAAATATGCTGGTGGAAAAAGATGTGACCTCGATCGATGTGCGTGGCATGAAACTTGTCATGACTCAGATCCAGGCATTGGGACAGATGGGAGAGCAGAGCGAGACCTATAATATTCCGATCCTTGTGGAAGACAAACTGGGCAATCTTTCCCTCAAGATCGTGCGTGGAAGCGAGGAGAAAGGTCTGGTCGATGTGGCACTGGATATGGACGAAAGCGGTGCTGTCTCTGCAAGTTTCCGCTATGAAAATGGTCAGATCTCGGGCGATGTGGCTTTTGAAAAGGAGGATATCGCCGGACTGTTTTCAGATCATATGCCATATTTAGCCAATGCTATGCGTGAGGAAACCGGTCTGCCGGTATCTTTTGCTTACGCTGCGGATGCCGGGACCAATGTAGATGATTTCTATGAAAAGGAAGACGCAGATTTTGCTGTGACAAAAGAGCAGGACGCGGTTTCGACCAAGGTCTTATACGGGATCGCGCGGAGTTTTGTAGCAGAGGTGGCAGGACTTTTGTCTTAAGGATGGACCTGCAAAAATCAGCAAGGATCGGTTAAGTTGCAGGGCAGATAACCGATATAAAAAGTGTGACAAAGGATTGTCCGCTTTAAACCCCGCATGGATGCGACAGATGAAAACGAACTGGCAAAGGATAAAGCGAGGTATCAGATATGAAGATCAATAATAATATTTCAGCAGTGATCACAAATAAGCAGTTACTCGGAACGGAGAACAATCTGAGTTCATCTATGGAGAAACTTTCTTCCGGCTTAAAGTTGAATCATGCATCAGATAATCCGTCCGGGATGGCAATCTCCAATAAGATGAAAGCCCAGATCCGCGGATTGGATCAGGCATCACAAAACGCTTCTGACGGTACGTCCGTCATTCAGATCGTGGATGGCGCACTTGGCGAAGTGACCGATATGTTACAGCGTATGCGTGAATTGGCGGTACAGGCTGCCAACGGAACCAACTCACAGAAAGAAAAGGAAGCCTGTCAGTTGGAAATCGCATCTTTGCGTGATGAGGTCGACCGAATCTCCGAGACGACAGAATTTAACACCAAGAGCCTTTTGGATGGCTCTTTGGATGCGCGAGTGTATGCGGACAAAGAAAACCGTGATAATATTTCAAGAATTTATGTCTCTGACAGTGTGGCAGAGGGCACCTATAGTCTGACTGTAGATAAGGCAGCGACCAATGCGACCTATGATACAGGAATCCAGGTAGATGATCTGGTTGGCAAGAACGGACAACTTTCTATCAATGGCTATACCGTCAAGATCACAGATCAGATGACAAAAGAAGAAATCTACACAGCCCTGCGTGATGGGGCAGAGATCGGAGAGTGCACGATCAGCCGGATCGATAAGCCATTGTCCTTTACTTCGACAGCCTATGGATCACATGCATCGGTTTCTTTGATACAGCAGTCAAAAGATGGAGATATCTTTGGCGCAGGCATCCCAAATACGCAGACGAACCCGGATGCAAAAGCCGTTGTGACCACCGGCGATAATGCAGAAGTGACTTTGGATTCAGCAAACAGTGCTTTTGATCCGAGAGCGACCGTTTCCTATGATGGCAATAAGATCACGATCACCAACACAGATGGATTTAATATGAGTTTCCTTTTGGAAGCAGGCTTTGAGGCAGGCGCGACAACAGCAGCCGGAACGACCACTACGGGTGTCATCAATCTGGAAGTGACAGATATCGGCATCATGGATCTGCAGATCGGTGCCAATGAAGGTCAGACCATGCAGGTGCGCATTCCGTCCACTAATGTGGACAGCCTCTATATTGACGATATTGATGTGACGACGGTAAATGGACCGTCAAAAGCCATGGATCGTCTGGATAGTGCCATTTCAACGATCAGCCAGATCCGTTCCCAGATCGGTGCTTATGAGAACCGCCTGGACTATACGGTTGGCAGTTTGGATGAGACGCAGGAAAATATGGAATCTGCCCTGTCCCGTATCGAAGATGTAGATATGGCAGAGGAAATGACAGAGTACACCAAGTACAATGTCTTGCAGCAGGCAGGCACCAGCGTTTTGGCACAGGCAAATGAACTGCCAACACAGGCACTTCAGTTATTGCAGTAAGGATATAAGGTATGACAGCAGAAACAATCGCGACATTTACCAGAAAAATCGTGGCGAGCAATCGTTCAGAATTGATATGTGTATTATATGAGATCTATTTTTCCTATGAACAAGAGGCAATCGAGGCTCTGACAGGGGAAGGAAAAGAGGCAGGAGATACTTATACCAAGGCTTTGCGCCAATGCGGACAGGTGGTCAGACACTTAAAGGATGCCTTAGATTTTTCTTATAAGATTTCCTATTCCCTGTATGCACTTTATGATTTCGCGGAGAGACAGTTGGCGAAAGCCATGTATGAGCAGAAGGTCGAAAGGATCCAAAGTGCAGGGAAGATCATGCGAGATCTGGAAGAATCCTTTGTCCGGGTGGCAAAACAGGATGCCAGCGGACCTATGATGGGAAATGCCCAGCAGGTGACGGCAGGACTTACCTATGGTAAGGGACAGTTGAATGAGTCCATGGGGGCTATGGAAAGCAACCGCGGTTTTTTCGCATAAAAGATAGGAAAAGAGCCTAAGTGATCGTTGGGTCACCTAGGCCCTTTTTGGGTGTGCTATGCAAAGATTTAGAGATTTAACTGTTTTACCTTAGTCAAGAGAAATTTATGCCGCATCTGTACGGCTTTTACCTGATAAATATAGTAATCGATCAGATCGGGATCTGTCATGTACTCTAAATTGGAGTATGCATTGGCAAGGTCGTGCTGTGTCTGAGTCAGATCATCGAGAAGAAGGCGGACCTGCGGGTCTGTCTTTTTTGTATGGGTAAGTAATCGCATAAAATAACCTCACTTTCTATCCCTTTACTCTTTATTACAAAGTATGAGTCAGAATGTTAAATTTATACATACATGAGAAAATTCGTTATTTTTGGGATTTGCCCAAAATGCAAAAAGTAATGGTATCTGCCTATGCAAAATCAGATGCGTGGCTAAACTATACAAAAAATGCCCGCCACACCTGTAGAAAAACAGGGGCTTTTTGGAGCATATGCTTAAAGACAGGTGAAAAAGTTTGTAAGAATTCGACAAATATCAAACAAATCGCAGAGATCATGGACAGAAGGGGATTTATCGTGTAATAATTGTGGGCAAGGAAGGGGAGGTGAGCCAAAATTATTGCATGGGGAGTAGCCATAGTATTTTCATGCGCGGCGGTCTGCACAGATCTTAAGACCACGCGTGTACCCAATGGGTTGATCGTACTTGGTATTTTAGCGGGCGTCATGCTTTCGCTTATGGGGATAAGATCTGGGGGAGTAGTTCTATTTCTGATACGCTTGATCTGGCCGGTGGCACTTTTGTATCCGATCTATCTGATCCGGGGACTGGGTGCCGGGGATATCAAATGCTTTGCAGCATTATCGGTTATACTCGGAAGTCGTCTTGCGCTATCAGTCATCATCTATTCTTTGATCATCGGTGCCGTCATAGGGCTTTGCCGATGGATTCTGAGAGGACAACTGAAAGGCCGTATGTATGGAATGTACGCCGGCTTATGCCAAGTCCTGCTCTACAAGCAAAATTCCGCTTATTTCACAGAAAGAGGAGAAAAACTGCATTTTACCATCTGCATTTTTTTCGCATTGGTAGGATGTCTATTGAGGGAGGGGTTAAAGTGACAAAACAAAGTATCGTTGTATGTGACAGCGATGAAGCATATGTGCGTGCCTTTGCGGCATACCTGATGGAATGTCTTTCGGATGTGACGATCGTCTCGTTTACATCGGAGGAAGCGTTCCTGGCAAGCGAGGCAGTGTATTCGATAGGAATTTTGAGCAAGGATTTCCTAAGTGTCTTAGAGTTTTCCGGCAAAGAAATGGTGCACGAAAAGTTTTATCTGTGTGACGAGATCATTGCAAGCGAATATGAGCATCTGCCTATGGTCTATAAATATCAATCTATGGAGATCGTGGAAGAAATGTTAAAGCGCCTGCAACAGAAAGAGACAAGCAGTTGGTGGCACCGCGCCGGAAAGGAAAAGACACAGTTTATCGGGATCTATTCACCGATCTCACACGAACTGCAATTACCGTTTGCTTTGTCCTTAGCACAGGTCTATCGGGAGAGTGGCAAGGTCTTATTTTTAGACATGGAGGAACTTAGCATTTTACAGATGCTGACAAAGCAACAGGGAAACCGGAGTTTTGTCGATCTGCTTTATCTGATGACCCGACAGGAGGCGGGCGGCGAGGACATTAGAGCCTATACCAACTGTTTTATGGGGGTGGATTATGTCAGTCCGTTTGCAGGACCGGAGGAAATGGCGGATGTGGAAAAGGAAACCTGGGTGGCGTTTTTTCAGCAGTTGATGGCAAGTGATTATGATACGGTGGTGCTGTTGTTTGGCAGGACTATCCGAGGCTTTCAGGAAATCATATCGGGCTGTCAGGAACTGATCGTTCTGGGAAAACCCGGAGACTACTACCGGATGAGTCAGGGAAAATTTGTAGAATACGCCGAGAACCATTACACGGGAGTGCAGGTACATGAGGTCCTGCTTCCTATGTCCGCAGGTAATCTGGTAGATGGTACCTATGCGGTGGAAGAACTCATCCAGGGCAATCTTGGCATGTTTGTACGTCGGATGATTCGCCAGGGTGTCATGGCACAGGGACTGGCTTATGGCATCGGTTGAAAAACGCATACAGGAGGAGATCTTACGGGATCTGGATATGACGCGGGAGATTTCAGATGAGGAACTCTTAGGCATCATTCGGCAGAAAATTTGTGATGTTGGAAAGGGGGAATATCTATCCATAGCCTATCGCATGGAATTGGAACACCGGATCTTTTACGGCCTGCGTCGTCTGGATGTTCTGGAAGACCTGTTGGCAGATGATACGATCACGGAGATCATGGTAAACGGGCCGGATCAGATCTTTATTGAAAGAAATGGCTGCCTGGAGGAGACCAAGTATCATTTTTCTTCCAACGAGAAGTTGGATGATGTGATCCAGCGGATCGCGTCTGCCAACAATAAAATGGCGAATACATCACATCCGATCGTAGATACCAGACTGGCAGACGGATCGCGCGTGAATATGGTCCTGGCACCGATCGCGGTCGATCATAGTGTCCTTTCCATCCGAAAATTCCCAAAAGAGCAGATCACGATGGAAAAGTTGATCGCCTGGCAGGCTTTATCACAGGAAGCAGCAGACTTTATCTGTCAACTGGTGCAGAGCGGATACAACATTTTTGTATCGGGAGGAACAGGCTCGGGCAAGACAACCTTTTTAAATGCCATGTCCGAATTTATCCCAAAGGATCAGCGCGTTATCACCATAGAGGATTCGGCAGAATTGCAAATGTCGTCGGTTCCCAATCTGGTTCGTCTGGAGGCGAGGGATGCCACCATGGAAGGAAAACTACAGGTCTCTATTCGCGACCTGGTCAGGACTTCGCTTCGTATGCGCCCGGATCGCATTGTTGTGGGGGAGTGCCGCGGTGTGGAAGCCATCGAAATGTTGCAGGCATTTAATACCGGGCATGACGGAAGTTTTTCGACCGGGCATGCAAATTCGGCAAAGGATATGTTGAGCCGATTGGAAACTATGGCACTGGGGGCAGGCGAGATACCGCTGGTGGCATTGCGTTCGCAGATCGCTTCGGGGGTGGATCTGATCATTCATTTGGAGCGTATGCGTGATGGCAGCCGCAAGGTGCGGGAGATCGTCGAGGTGCTGGGAGTCGAGCAGGGGGAAATACAGTTACAGCCGATTTTCTCTTTTGAGGAAAAGGGGAGTGGAGAGAAGGTGAAGGGCGCATGGATACTCAAAAACAAAATGCAAAGAGATCAAAAGTACAGACGATCTGTAGGACAGGTGAAAGAAAAAAGCCCTTGGTGGAAGTGAGTATCGCTGTTCTTCTGACCCTGCTTGTGGCGTGGATCTTCTACAATGCATGGTACGGCTTACTCTGGTTTCCGGTGGTATATCTTTTGTCCAGCCGTATTTATCGGGAGGAAAAACAGGCGAAAGAAGGGCAAAGGAAGAACCGGGCTTTTAAGGAGTTATTGGAATTGCTTTCCGGTTTTTTACAGTCAGGCATGTCACTGGAAAACAGTTTTTTGCAGGCAGAAGGGCAACTTGCCATGTTAGGGGAAGATGGCAAGGACATGATCTATGCCCTACACCAGATGAATCAGAAAGTAAAGGTCAATATTGCAGTAGAGCAGGCATACATGGAGCTGGCAGAACAGATGGACCTGGAGGAGGCTTGTGATTTTGGCGAGATCCTCTTATTTGCCAAGAGATTGGGAGGAAACTATGGGAAAAATATTCAGAGGACCGCCACAAAGTTAGGGGAGAAGATGAGTTTACAGGAGGAGATAACGACGATGATGGCGCAGAAGAAGTTGGAGATGAAGGTTATGCTTGTGATCCCACTTGCTATCATTGCCTATGTACGCCTGACATCTGCAGACCTGCTTGCCGTTTTGTATGGCAATCTGGCAGGAGGCCTGATCATGAGTGTCTGTCTGGTGGTCTATGTCCTGATGGCATTGTGGAGTCGGCGTATTATGGATATTGTGATCTGAAATGATGGGGAGTATGTGGTTATGGTGCAGACAGTGATCGTAAGTCTGATCTGTCTTTTGACGTTTCTCTTATGGAAAAGAAAAAAGAGAAAGGAGAGGTATGAAAAATATAAGCGTGCAGTGCTTCTTTTAGGGATCATGGAACTGATGGGGCTCATGCTCAGTCTGCAGCAGTGGTATGAGGCAGGATGGGGATTTAGCGGAAGGCTGGCGCGGGAGGATATGGGACAAGGATCTTATAGAGAAGAACTGGAACTTTCATCTTCTGTTTACAGCGGTAGTCTTGAGGTTGAGGTAGAAGATAAATGGCCGGATCAAAAAGAAGCAGAAAAGAAGATCAAGGATGCCATAGCAGAGATCGATGCGACTTTTTTGGCAGAAAACGAATCGCTGGATCAGATCTATAGGGATGTGCAGATATCGGAGGTTTATCAGGATGGTCAGGTCGAGGCGGATTGGAGTTTTGATGACTACACCTATGTGTCGGCGGATGGCAAATTAAAGACCGAGGAGTTGGAGGAAGATACTTTGGTGGGGGCAAGTGTTCTTTTGTCCTGTGGTCCTTATCAGGAGATCTATGATTTTTCCTTTTGCCTGTGTCCGAGTCCTGCGGACAGCAAAGAGGGGCTTTTGCGCCAGATCCAAAAGAGCATCCGAGACCAGTCCCGAGAGAGCGGGGACATAGTCCTGCCGGAGGAGGTGGCAGGTATTGCCCTGCACTGGAAAAAGGCAGGAAATGGGGATGGAGCCCTATTGTCCGTATTAGGATTGCTTGTATGTTTTCTTTTGCCCTATGGAGACAGGAAAGAAAGGGAAAGGCAGAGGGCAAAGATACGGCGGGAGCGAAAGAAAGATTATCCCTTGGTTGTAGATGAACTGGCATTATTTTTATCTGCCGGTATCACCTTGCCGGAAGCCGCCCGTAAGATGACGGAGGCTTATGAAAAAAGAAAGAAGCGGACAGGGAAAGTCCAGGCAGGATTTGAGTTATGGAAACTTTTTTCTTATGAAATGCGTGAGGGCGTGCAGGAAGGAGAGGCGATCGCGCATATGGGGATGCGGAGTGAGTTGAAAGAGTACAAGAAACTGGCACTTTTGCTGGAACAGAACAGGCGGCAGGGCAGTGAAAAACTTGTGCAGCAGTTGGAAGAAGAAAATCTGCTGGCATATGAGATGCGCAAGAATCAGGCAAGAAAGGCGGGAGAAGAAGCATCCGTCAAGTTGCTTTTTCCTATGCTGGGGATGCTGGGGATCGTCATTACGATCCTTCTATTGCCAGCCATGATGACAATGGGAAGTTTGTAGAAAGAGGAGAAAAGTATATGAGGATAAAAGATTTTTTGATGGAAGAAGATGGCGTGGGTGTGGTAGAAGTGATCCTGATCCTGGTGGTTCTGATCGGGCTGGTGCTGATCTTTAAGAAACAGATCACGGAACTGGTAAACAGTATCTTTAAGACCATCAACAAGGAAGCAGGAAAAGTATAAATGAGACAGGGGAGTCTTACCATATTTTTCAGTATGATCCTTTTGAGTTTATTTAGCCTGTTTTTTTCTATGGTCGAGACCTTGCGTATCTATGAAATGCGTCTGGAAAGCAGGAGTGTGACAAAAATCGCCATGGCAAATGCTTTTTCGGAATATCAGCCCTATCTATGGAAAACATACGGGATCCTGGCATTGGACGTCGGCTATGGAACAGAGGATTTTGATCTGGCACATATCGAAAAGCGTTTGTCGGATTTTGCATGGGAAAATTGCTTGGGATCAGAAAAGGAACATGGACTGGAACTGTTTTCGATCGAGCCGGAGCAGGCAGAGGTCACAGCCTATGGACTGCTGACAGATGATGAGGGAGCAGCCCTGATCTGTCAGGGGGCAGAAGTAGCGCGACAACAGATCCTACAGGGCATTTGGGAGACATGGGATTCCAAGTATGGGCAAGTGGCGGATGACAGAGAAGTCCCGGATGTTGGGCAGATTGTTGCGCAGGCGAAAAAGGGGATAGAGGTAGCCAAAGAGCAAAAGACAGAAGAAGGCTCTGCTGGGAATGAACAGGTGGCAGAAGATCAAATGAGTTCCACCCCGGTAGAAAAAGTCCGGGAAAATCCGCTGGAATTGTTTTCACAGATCAAAGAGCAGGGATTGTTGAGCTTGGTGCTTAAGGAGCAGGCGGTTTCGGAGAAGACGCTAGCGACAGCGATAGGGCTGGAAGAACGCTTGCTGTGTCAGGGAAGCGGGGAAAAGAGGAGAGAAGTCTCCGGGTACGACCGGATATGCTTTGACTGGTATGTCTTGCAGGAGTTTTCACACTTTGACCGGGAGGTGTCTGCGGATCGTGCGCTTTCTTATGAAGTGGAGTATTTGATCGCAGGAAAGGCAAGTGATCGAGAAAATTTAGAAGCAGTCGTATTACGCTTGCTTGCCATGCGGGAAGTACAAAATGCTGAGGTCATACTGACGGATCCTACTATGATGGGACAGGCATATGAGATTGCACTTGCATTGGCAGGGGCTAGCGTCAATCCTGCGCTGGTGCAGGTAGTGCAGGTTGCTGTTGTGGCAGTGTGGGCATTGGTTGAGAGTATATTGGACTTGCGTGCCCTGCTGGATGGAAAGAAGATCCCGATGCATAAGACCAGAGCACAGTGGAAAAGCCAGTTGGGGGTTTTGCAGACGGCATTGGATGGAGGGGAAGATACGTCGGTGCAAAAGGGGATTGGTTATCAGGAGTATTTATTTGCCCTGCTTGCCCTTTTGCCGCAGAAGAAATTGGCGTATGGCTGTATGGATCTGATGGAAGCCTCCATGCAGCAGCAGGAGGATTATGCCTATGTCAAAATGGATCATATGGTCTATACCATGGATATTTCCTGCTCTTTTACAGGTCAGGGTCTCTTTGATGCCTTCCTGCCCATGCAGCCCCTCTGGGTAGATCTATACAGATCCGAATGTCAGGAAACTTTATATTACTAAACAGGAAAGGAGGTGTAAAAGGGTGTCTCTTTCTCAAATGTGTTTCCGTGTTGCGGCGGAAGCAATCCAGAGTAACGAACCTTTTATTCAAAATCAATCTAGTATGAAATCTCTTCAAAATAGCAGAAAAAAGTTATTCTTTTCTTCAGACCTTAATCCAAATAAAGAGACACCCTTTTGCATCTCCTATCAAGGAAGTTACACGATCGAGGCGGCGCTGATCCTGCCACTTATGATCAGTGCATGTATTTTCATTCTGTTTTTTCTTCGCATTGCCATGGTACAGATCGGTGTGAACCGCAGTATGGAAGAAGTCGCCGGGAAGACAGCAATCTGCGGAGAGCAGGATGCGGTCGGGCTGTCGGGACTGGTGCTGGCGTGCAATGCCAGAATGAAAATGATCGGTACACCGACATCTTATATCCGAGGGGGAATTTTAGGGATCTCTTATGATAAGTCGTCCGTAGAAGATAACTATATCACACTGGTGGCAGAGTATGGGATCACCTTTCCTATACGGATCTTTGGGACTTACCACTGGAACATGGAGTCTAAGACAAGTTGGCGAAAGTGGATCGGTTGGGACCCGGAGGAAGATGGGGATGGTCATGGCTATGTCTATGTAACAAAAGAAGGCAGTGTTTATCACGAGCGGTATGACTGCACCTACCTGCATCCATCGATTCATGCGGTGGCTGTCAAAGAACTGGATGCATACAGAAATACAAGTGGTAATCGTTATAAGATATGTCGCAGTTGCAAGAGTGGAAAAAAGAAAGAGGGAACTGTGTATATTACCGACTATGGGGACAGTTATCACAGCAAATTGTCTTGTGGTGGATTGAAACGGACAATTTATCGTAAGCGTAAGGAAGATGTTCTCATGCTGGCAGGATGTAGTAAATGCAGTATGGGAAAGTAGCAAAGGGGGAGAAGTATGAAAGTTATGGGATTGGTAGGGATGCTTAGTATCTGTAGTGTGGAGGATCTGTGGAAACGGCAGATCCATCTGGTTGTGATCAGTGCATTTGGGATCTTAGGTGTTTTGCTGCATTTTTATGATGGCAAGCAGACCGCGCTGGATATGTGCGGCGGTATGCTGGTTGGCATTGTGCTGTATCTGCTCAGTATTTTTTCACACGGAAAAGTAGGGAAAGGGGATGCCTTTCTGGTGACATCCATGGGCGTCTATCTGGGATTTTGGGACAATATGACGGTGCTTTGGATGGCATCTATCATGGCGGCGATCTTTGGCATCGTGGTCTGTATCTTTTTTGGAAAGAAGAAGGATGAGAGCCTGCCTTTTGTGCCATTTTTACTGGTCGCATATCTCTTGTTTTTGATTCTGGGCGCGACAGCGGCAAATATTTGAAAGCGGGGAGCAAGGAATGGTAAGTGAAAGGGTGAAACGCCCCAGAATGTGGCTGGCGGCATCTTATACGGTGGAAGCCTCCTGGGTAATGGCAATCTGTCTGGGCATCGTCTGTATGCTGATCCTTTTGGGATACGAGGTTTATCATGAGGCACTGGTATTTGCCAGAGATACAGTGTGTGAAATGGATGTGGTCACATCTTTTCGGAAAGCAAAATTGCTGATGCAGAGCGTTGGCAGGTAGGGGAGGATGAGAAATGGAGATTAGTTATAAAAGAACACATAAAGAAAGTTATATGATCATTTCAACAGAGGAGTATGTATCGGATTATGAAGAACAGATGTTGAAGGAAAATGAGATCCGGTCGCTCTTGTCTTTTTATACCATGGAAATGAACGGCAGAATACAATTCTGGTACGACATTTCCGGCAAACAATCGCTAAAAGACTATCTGCAACAAAAAGAAGTGACTTATGAGAGTATGGAGGAGGTCTTTTTATATCTGGCAATGGCGTATGAGGAGATCCATAAATATCTTTTGCACGAGGACAAGGTGTATCTGTGCCCGGAGACTGTCTATGTGGCAAGACAGGGACAGTTTCGGGTTTTTCTCTGTTATTGTCCTTTTGAAAACTTTGATGAAAATCCGTTTGCTGCCCTGATGGAATATGTCCTGACGATCGTGGATCATGGGACAGATGATCTGATGCGCACCTGTTATGAAATGTATGATATGACTTTACAGGATGGAACGACCTTATATGACCTTTTGCATTATCTGCAAGAACAAATGGAGGGCATGCGCTATATAGAGGAAAAATCAACGATTGCTTACGAGGAGTCGGAAATTCCCTCGTATAATGAAGATGTGCCCCCTATGGTAGAAGAAAAGGAGAGGATGGTGCCGGAGGAATCTGTCTATTACGAAAGCAGTTACGAGAAAATTCTGCAGACTATCCGGGCAAAGGGGCAACACATCAAGGAATTGATCCTGTCCTGGTTTGCACAGAATCGGGAAGTACACGGTGGAAAGAAGGATGTTCTCATAGAACCGGAGCCGATCCCGGTGGAACGAACGGTTCTTCTGCATGAAAAAGCGGCATCCTGTCAGGGACAATTATTGTATCAGGGAAATGGCGGAGAAGAAGATTTTTTCATCAGGGAAAAGACCTTTCGCATTGGTACGGATGCATCCGGCAATGAGGCGCAGTTGCACTCATCGGCGGTCAGCCATCAGCATGCCCGGATCATACGCCAGGAGAGAGAGTTTTACATTGAGGATCTGAATTCGACCAATGGCACATTTGTCAATGGTGTCATGCTGGCTTATACCCAAAAGAAAAAACTGGAGCCTATGGATCGTGTTACCTTCGCGGATGTGGAGTATTTGTTTGTTTAAAGATTGCGTTTGACTAAGAAAAAGAGGTTATTTATAATAAAAAAGTAATTGATGAGCGATAAGTAAGAGCAGAGGTTTTTATGAAGGTCAATATTTATTATGGTGGACGAGGCGTATTGGACGATCCGACGCTTTACGTTATTCAAAAAATGGAAAGCGTACTGATAGAACTTCGGGTAGAGGTACATCGGTATAACATATATGAGCAGAAAAACGCCATTTCCATGTTGCCACAGACCTTAAAGGATGTGGATGGCATTATTCTGGCGACGACCGTGGAGTGGCTGGGGATCGGCGGATATATGAACCAATTTCTGGATGCCTGCTGGCTCTATGGCGATAAGGAGAGTATTTCTTCTATTTACATGCAGCCGGTTGTGATGTCTACGACCTATGGAGAGCGTGAAGGTGCTTTGACCTTGGAAAATGCATGGGAGATCCTGGGTGGTCTGCCTTGTGCCGGATTGTGTGGTTATGTCGAGGATATCGTGAGTTTTCAGGTCAATCAGGAATATGCCCACATCATTGAGAAGAAGGCAGAAAACCTTTACCGCACGATCTCGCAGAAGTCCAAAGGGCTTCCGACCAGTAATCAGGCAGTCACAAGAAGTATTCTTCGTACCCAGCAATTAGAACTGACCCCGCAGGAGAGCGAGCAGTTATCACAATATGTGTCAGATGACAATTATGTCAAGAAGCAGAAGCAGGATATTGAGGAGTTATCCAGCATGTTCCGTGGTATGATGGGCAAGGAGGCGCAGGAGTCAGCAACCGAGTATATCATGGAATTTCAGTCACATTTTGCACCGCAGCCGGATTTCTCGGCACGCTACCTCTTTATGATCGGCGGTAAGAAAAAGCCTTTGTTTGTTGGTGTGGATGGCGATGAGATCGTCTGCCATTATGGACAGGAAGAGGAGATTGATGTGTACTTAAAAGTGCCGCAGGAGATCATGGATCAACTGGTGCGTGGGCAGATGACATTCCAGAGAGCCTTTAGTGTGGGAGATCTGACGACCAAGGGTAACTTCAAGACACTTCGTATGTTAGATGATATTTTTACTTTTACACAGGACAAGTAAGTAGTAGATAAAGGAGATGCGAAAATGAGAGACGACAACTGTATTTTTTGTAAGATTTTAAATGGAGACATTCCATCCAGAGTAGTTTTTGAGGATGCGGATTTTCAGGTTATCATGGATGCGGAGCCTGCAACCAAGGGACATTGCCTGATCCTGCCAAAAGATCATTATGCCAATGTATTTGAAATGCCGGATGAGGTGGCGGCTAAGGTGCTTCCGACCGCAAAAAAAGTGGCAGCGCATTTAAAAAAGACTCTGCACTGCGATGGCATTAATCTTGTGCAGAACAATGGGGAAGCCGCAGGACAGACAGTGCATCACTTTCATATGCATGTGATTCCGCGCTACGAAGGCGGCAATGCAAAGGATGTCACATGGAGCCACAGTGAGTTTAGTGCTGAGGAGTTGGATAAGATTCGCGACCAGATCCGGATGTAGTAGTAGATAAGGCAAAAAGAAAAGATGTTTCTACGGCATGGGAAAGAGACTTCCCATCTTGTAGAGACATCTTTTTATATAATAGATAATTTTCTGATTTTGGGATTTAGCGGCTGACTTCCTCGATCAAGCCCATAATGGTCTCAATCGCGTTCATTTGCCCGCTGTTTTTCATAGCATCGATATATTTGCTGCGATGTGCCATGACATCATCAATGGTTGCCATAAGTTTTTCGGATGTGACTTCTTCTTCCTCAAGTACCGCAGAAAAGCCCTGCTTTGCAAAGGAATTGGCATTTAAGATCTGATCGCCACGGCTGGCATTTCTGGATAGTGGGATCAGGATGTTTGGTTTATGTAGTGCCAGAAGTTCACAGATGGAATTGGCACCGGCTCTTGCAACAACGAGGTCCGCGGCTGCAAAAAGATCCGGGAGGTTCTCACTGATATATTCAAACTGTG
Organism: Roseburia lenta; assembly: GCF_014287435.1. Taxonomy (GTDB): domain Bacteria; phylum Bacillota; class Clostridia; order Lachnospirales; family Lachnospiraceae; genus Pararoseburia; species Pararoseburia lenta. Next base: position 467,055 of record NZ_JACOPG010000002.1, on the reverse strand, counting down.
CATATCCTTTTTTATCCTTGAGGGACTCATCGATATTTCCCTTGCCGCACAGATGGATGATCTGGTATTTGGTCAGCAGGGTATCAATGCATCCACGGATGGCATTGTTGATATAGACGGATCCGATGCTGCCGCCCATGACCATGAGGATAGGCAGGTCGCCGGTAAATCCGCAGAAATCTTTGGCTGCCTGCTTATTGCCGTGTAAAAGTTCCTGACGGATCGGAGATCCGGTAAGGACGGCTTTTTCTTTTGGCAGATAAGGCAGTGTTTCCGGGAAATTGCAGCATACCTTGGTAGCTGATGGCATCGCAAGTTTGTTTGCCAGACCCGGGGTCAGGTCGGATTCATGGATGATGACCGGGATATGTCTTGTCTTGGCTGCCATAACGACCGGCACAGAGACAAAACCACCTTTGGAAAAGACAACATTGGGACGGATCCTTCCCAGCAGGCGTCTTGCCTGAAAGAAGCCGTGAAGCACACGGAAAGGATCGGTCAGGTTTTTCCAGGAACGATAACGGCGGAACTTGCCGGAACTGATACCATAGTAAGGGATCTTCTTATCCTCGATCAATCCTTTTTCAATACCTTCGTAGGAACCGATATAATGGATCTCATATCCATCTTTTTGTAAAGAATCAAACAGAGCAATATTGGGCGTTACATGTCCTGCGGTACCGCCACCTGTCATAACTATTTTTTTCATAAAAAACTCCTTTATTCTAATCTATATCAATCTTACCTTGCTTTTGCTAATTGTCAAGATGGTGACTGTCTACTTTTTACGTCATTTTTTGCAGACAAAGGCTTGTACCATTTTATATAGGAAGAAAAGCAAGAGGAGGAAGAATAGGTGGATATGACATGGCTGGAAAAATTAGCGGGAGCAGAGGGCTGGATCGGGTTGGGACTTTTGGCTTTACTGGTCCTGCTTTTGCTGATCTTTATCATTCGCTTTTCACGTTTTGCAAAAAAGTGTGAGCAGGCGGCAGGACAGATCCAAGTATATGTGCAGGATGTGCTGGGAGACTATGAGGAGACAGGCGAGGCGGCAGAAAAAAAGCCTTGGGCGACAGGGGAAGATCCCATCATAAGAGAGAAGAAAGAGGAAACGGATGCCATGACACCTGCGGAGCAGGAAGCCCTTTTACAGGAGATGCTGGGAAACCTTTTGGGATGAAAAATGAACAAAACTTGACAAAGTGAGGCGACTTTGTTATAATTTGTAATAAATTTGTAACAAATGTAACAAATTTTGTATAAAGTATCATAGAAATGCAATACTTGATATATAGATAGTATTACATGAATATGGAGGAATTATTTATATGAATTATAATTGGAAGAAGCGCGTTGCGCAGGGAACAGTGGTTGCTTTGGCAGTGACGGCGATGAGTACGACTACCGTACTTAGTCAGCCCAAAGAAGCGACAGACACTGTGAGCGGCTATCGTACCGCCGGTATTGTCCAGGCAGTAAGTACGATGGAAGCAGGTGCGTATGCGACTGCCAATGTCGTAGGTTCTCAGGTAACCGTAGTTGCTTCCGCAAATGAGCAGGCACAGGTCGCATATCCTGAGTGGCAGGATCGCCTGATGGCAAATGTGGATGAGTTCTTGTATGTGAGAGCAACCGCAAGTACAGATTCTGACATTGTCGGTAAGATGTATAAGGGCGATGTGGCAGAGGTTACAGCGACGGAGGGCGACTGGTATCAGATCACATCCGGCAATGTGAATGGCTATGTGCTCGGTGAGTATTGTCTTACCGGTGATGATGCACATGCACTGGCAGAAAGCGTCTGCAAGACCTATGCAAAGGCAAAGGAAGGCGGTATCCGCGTCCGTAGCGAGGCAAGTGCTGAGAGTGCGATCTATACCGTGATGGCGGTAGGCGATTCGCTGGAAGTAGATACGCAGGCTACGCCGGTAGATGGCTGGGTGTCCGTAAGCACCAAGGCTGGTACCGGATATGTCAGCAGTGATTATGTGGATGTCAGCATTGATTATGGAACAGCCATTACGATCGAAGAAGAACAGGCAGCCATTGCAGCAGCCAAAGCTGCAGAAGAAGCAGCGGCAGCAAAGGCACGCGCTGTGACCGTACAGAATCAGGCAGTGGCAGCATCTTATGATGATACGACACTTTTAGCAGCCCTGATCCAGTGTGAGGCAGGCAATGAATGCTATGAAGGTCAGGTAGCCGTTGGTGCGGTGGTATGTAACCGTGTCCGCAGCGGTGGTTATCCAAGTTCTGTTTACGGTGTTGTATATCAGAGCGGACAGTTTACACCGGCAGCGAGCGGATCTGTAGCATCCGTAGCGGCAAGTGGTCCAAAGGCATCCTGTATGCAGGCAGCGCAGGCAGCCCTTGCAGGAACGGACAACACAGGCGGAGCATTGAGTTTTAGACCGGTCAGCAGTGGACGCGGCGGCGTTGTGATCGGCAATCACGTATTTTTCTAAATTAAAATATGCAAAGCAAAAATCCCTTTTTAACATGGAATCATGTTGGAAAGGGATTTTGTCATTGTTTTGTCCTATATCCGGACTTTGGAGGAGAGATTACAAATTAAGTCTTGGCGCATCCTTCTATCGTCAGAAAGAGCAGATGAGTTTCGATCGCCTGTATCAGGAGGCGGATCAGGCAATGTACGCCAGCAAGAAGCAGGCAGGATTTGCTATGACAATTTATCATACAGTAGAATAGTAGACATAATCGCAAATTTGTTGCGCTATTAGCACAGATAGGGTACTATAAGATGGTAGCAAAGAATAAAATGCATATGGGAGGTAGTTTATGGTAGTAGTTATCATTTTAGTCGTGGTGATCTTGTTGCTGGTTATTTCTTGCGTCAAGGTTGTACCGCAGGCACATGCTATGGTTATTGAGCGTTTGGGCGCTTATCTTACGACCTGGCCGGTAGGACTCCACTTCAAGGTGCCGTTTATTGATCGTGTGGCACGCAATGTCAACTTGAAGGAGCAAGTAGTTGATTTCCCGCCACAGCCTGTTATCACCAAGGATAATGTTACAATGCAGATCGACACGGTCGTATATTATCAGATCACAGATCCAAAGTTGTATTGCTATGGTGTTGAAAATCCGATCATGGCGATCGAAAATCTGACAGCGACGACACTGCGTAATATCATTGGTGATCTGGAACTCGACGAGACATTGACATCCAGAGAGACCATCAACACAAAGATGCGTTCTGCCCTGGACGTTGCAACAGACCCATGGGGTATCAAGGTCAACCGTGTTGAGTTAAAGAACATCATTCCACCGGCGGCCATCCGTGATGCCATGGAAAAACAGATGAAGGCAGAGCGTGAGCGAAGAGAAGCTATCCTGATCGCGGAAGGTGAGAAGAAGTCAACCATCCTGATCGCCGAAGGTAAAAAAGAGTCTGCCATTCTCGACGCTGAGGCAGAGAAGCAGGCACAGATCTTAAAGGCAGAGGCTGTCAAGGAAGCAACCATTCGCGAGGCAGAAGGTCAGGCAGAAGCCATTCTCAAAGTCCAGCAGGCGAATGCAGACGGTCTGCGTTTCTTAAAGGAAGCCGCTGCGGATGATGCTGTTTTACAGTTAAAGAGTTTAGAGGCATTTGCCAAGGCAGCAGATGGCAAGGCAACCAAGATCATCATTCCGTCTGAGATCCAGGGAATGGCAGGTCTGGTCAAGTCCATCACAGAAGTGGCAAAGGAAGAGTAGAACATTTTCTATCGGAAATGAAAAGAGGCGGTCGCAGGCGCGGCTGCCTTTTCTTTTTTCCTTGCACAAGAGGGAAAAAGGAAATATAATACAATGAGAAAAAAGTGGGTAAAAATTAGGATAAAGGAGATCGATACATATGAATCTGTCAGGCAGAAATTTTTTGAAACTTTTAGATTATAGCCCGGAGGAGATCCGTTATCTCATTAATCTTTCAAAAGAATTGAAGGACAAGAAGAAAAAGGGGATCGCGCATGATGAATTAAAGGGCAAGAATATTGCCTTGATCTTTGAAAAGACCAGCACCAGAACCCGTTGCTCTTTTGAGGTGGCAGCGCATGATCTGGGTATGCATGTGACTTATCTGGATCCGTCCGGCTCCCAGATCGGTAAGAAGGAGAGCATCAAAGATACGGCAAGAGTACTCGGCAGGATGTTTGACGGTATTGAGTATCGCGGATATGGGCAGGAGATCGTAGAGCAGCTGGCAGAGTATGCAGGTGTTCCGGTATGGAATGGACTGACCAATGAATTTCATCCGACACAGATGATCGCAGATATGCTGACCATTGAGGAAAAGTTTGGCAAGTTGGATGGGATCAAGTTTGTTTATATGGGCGATGCCCGCTACAACATGGGCAATTCCCTTATGGTGACCTGTGCAAAACTGGGCATGGATTTTGTTGCATGCACCAATAAAAAGTATTTCCCGAATGAGGCATTGGTCTCAGAGTGCCGTGCCATTGCAGAAAAGACAGGGGCATCCATCACTTTGACAGAGGATGTGGCAGAAGGCTGTAAGGATGCTGACGTGATCTATACGGATGTGTGGGTTTCTATGGGCGAGCCGACCGAGGTCTGGGAAGAACGTATCCATGACCTGCTTCCATATCAGGTCAATGCCAAGGCACTTTCCTATGCCAAGGACACAGCCATCTTTATGCATTGCCTGCCGGCTTTCCATGATCTGGATACGACAGTCGGTAAAGAGATCCATGAAAAATTCGGTTTGACCGAGATGGAAGTGACCGATGAGGTCTTTGAAAGCAAGCAGTCTGTTGTTTTTGACGAGGCAGAAAACCGTATGCATTCCATCAAGGCGATCATGTATGCGACTTTAAAATAAAAGGATAAGAGAGCAAGACAGCATATGATACAGATGAGACATGAGTATTTAGAGAGTATTGATTCTACCAACAATGAGATCAAGCGCCGTGCGGTAGCCGGCGAGACGGAAGGGCTTGTCATTTCTGCCGGAAAGCAGACGGCAGGCAGGGGCAGGAGCGGACACCAGTGGGAGACACCGGCGGACATTTCGATCGCCACATCGCTTTTGCTGCGACCGACGGTAGCCATAGACCACCTCAGCAGTCTTACTCTGGTGGCTGCAGTGGCGGTGCGACGCGCCATTGAAGAACTTTATGGTATCGAGACCTGGATCAAGTGGCCCAATGATGTCATCATCCATGGCAAAAAGGTCTGCGGTATTCTGACAGAGATGAGTGCCAGCGAGGGCAAGGCAGAATATGTTGTAGTCGGCATCGGGGTCAATGTGCATCAGACTTCTTTTTCCGAGGAATTGGCGGACAAGGCAATCTCTGTGGATATGGCGCTTAAAGAGCAGGATCCTTTTGGGGCAAAGCGGGGCGACTGTAAAGAACTGACCTACCGCATCTGGCAGGAGTTTGCCCTTTTGTATGAGGCTTTTTGCATGACAGAAGATCTGTCTATCATCATGGAAGAATACAATCGTTTTCTGATCAACCGCAATGCCAAGGTGCGTGTACTGGATCCAAACGGCGAATGGGAAGGTATTGCGCGTGGTATCGACGAATCGGGCAAACTTCTGGTAGAGACCAAGGAGGACCTGCGGCAGGTGGATTCCGGCGAGGTCTCAGTCCGGGGTGTCTATGGCTATGTATAGAAAGGAACATTCGATAGATGAATGACGAAATCGTACTTTGTGGGGCAAGTTCCTACAATAAAAAATATTACTTTAATGAGCAGTTTTCTTCTCTGCCACAGGGGATACAGGACGAGTTGCACATTATGTGCGTGCTCTTTACGGCAGATGTCGGAGGTGTCCTGCAGGTTGTCTTTGATGAGGACGGCTCCCTGCAGTTGCGCACACAGACAGAGGAGGATGATATCCTCTATGATGAGATTGGTAGCGTTTTAAAGATCAAGCAGTTGCAGAGAGAAAAGGAAGAATTGTTTGAATCGCTGGAAATGTACTATCGTGTCTTTTATCTGGGAGAGGCATACGAAGGCGAGGAGTAGGAGAAGATAAGATGTTAATGACGATTGATGTAGGAAATACAAATATTACCGTGGGTATTTTTGACAAACAGAAGTTAGTGGGAAATTTTCGTCTGACAACAGGCATGACACGTACTTCCGATGAGTTCGGGACGGCGATCGGGGAGATCCTGCGCTACAATGATATAGAAAAGCAGGACATAAGCGATGCCATCATTGCCAGCGTAGTGCCAAAGATCATGCACTCCCTGACCAGCGGCATCATCAAGTATTTTGAGGTGCATCCGATCTTAGTGGAGCCGGGCGTGCGTACCGGGGTCAAGATCATCACGGAAAATCCGCGTCAGATCGGAGCAGATCGTATTGTCAATGCCGCAGGCGCACTGGGCTTGTATGGCGGACCGGCGATCGTCATTGATTATGGTACGGCGACCACCTATGATCTGGTCAGTGCAGAGGGGGCATATGTATCCGGTGTGATCGCGCCGGGCATCCGTACATCCGCAGAGGCACTCTGGTCAAAGACGGCAAAACTACCGGAGATCGAGATCCGCAAACCGGAGCATATCCTGGCAAAGGAGACGATTTCCTCCATGCAGGCGGGCCTGGTTTATGGACAGATCGGTCAGACGGAATATATCGTAAAACATATGATCGCAGAATCCGGCTACGAGGATATCAAGGTCGTAGCGACCGGTGGGCTGGGCAATCTGATCTCCAAGGAAACGGATTGTATCAATATCTATGATCCGGAACTGACCTTGCAGGGACTGCGTCTGATCTACGAAAAAGAGATGAAAAACCGCGGGGCAGATCGTTAGATAGGGGAAAAGCATGGACAAGTCGACATTACAAGGACTTCAAATAGGAAAGGTAAGACTGGAAAATAATCTGGTCTTAGCACCCATGGCAGGCGTGACAGACCTGCCATTTCGTACTTTATGCAAAGAACAGGGTGCAGGGCTGATCTGCATGGAAATGGTCAGCGCCAAGGCCTTACAGTACAACAATAAAAACACATATCAACTGCTGGAGATTGAGGAAAATGAGCGGCCGGTCTCCTTACAGTTATTTGGCTCGGACCCGGATTGCATCAGCGAGATGGCCAAGCGGATCGAAGACCGTCCTTTTGATATCTTAGATATCAATATGGGCTGTCCTGTGCCAAAAGTCGTTAATAACGGCGACGGCTCCGCACTGATGAAAAATCCCAAACTGGCAGGGCAGATCATGCGAAAAACGGTAAAAGCCATTCAAAAGCCGGTCACAGTCAAGATCCGCAAAGGTTTTGACGATGCCCATGTCAATGCCGTGGAAATGGCAAAGATTGCGGAAGATGCCGGTGTGGCAGCCATTGCCGTACATGGCAGGACAAGAGAACAGTATTATTCCGGCAAAGCCGATTGGGACATTATCGCCCAAGTCAAAGATGCCGTATCCATTCCGGTCATAGGAAATGGAGATCTTCTGGATGCCAAAGATGTGATCGCCATGAAAGAGCAGACCGGATGTGATGGCTTTATGATTGGCCGTGGTGCGCAGGGCAATCCTTGGATCTTTCATCAGATTCTGCATTATTTTGAGACAGGGGAAATGATAGGAAAGCCGCCGATCGATGTTGTGGTGGCTACCATGCTTCGGCATGCGAAGATGCAGATCGCCTTTAAAGGGGATGAATTGTATGGAATACGAGAATTTCGCAAGCATGCGGCGTGGTACACCAGTGGTTACCACAATTCCGCACGCTTACGTGGTATGATCAATGAGGTCAACACTTATCAGGACTTGGAAGACCTGATGGAGCGCGTCTTAAGATAAATGCCAGATGTCTTCATTATACTGGGCGATGGTTCGATCGGATGAGAAGAAGCCGGCTTTGCTGATATTGATCAGCATCTTCTTCGCCCAGGTCATGCGGTCTTCATAATCCGCATAGATACGTTCCTTGGTCGCCTTGTAATCTTCAAAATCCGGTAAGGTCATGAACCAGTCCTTGTTCAAAAGTTCATGGTAAAGACGTTCTAAGTTTTCTTTTTGTCCGACCGCAAGCATGGTATCGCTGATCAAAAAGTCGATGGCACGCTTGATGGCAGGATCTTTCTCATAGTAATCTCTGGAAACATAGTCAGCCTTCTCATAATGGGCGATGACCTCGTCTGAGGATTCGCCAAAGATATAGATGTTGTTGTCTCCGACAAATTCATGCATTTCCACGTTGGCACCGTCTTCGGTTCCGATCGCAATGGCACCGTTTAACATGAACTTCATGTTGGAGGTACCGGATGCTTCCTTGGAAGCAAGTGATATCTGCTCGTGGATATCTGCTGCCGGAATCAGTTTTTCAGCAAGTGTGACATTGTAGTTTTCTACCATGACAACGGACAGGTATGGAGATACCTCCGGGTCATTGGCAATGATCTCCTGTAAGCAGAGGATGACATGGATAATGTCTTTTGCAATGACATAAGCCGGAGCAGCCTTGGCACCAAAGATGACTGTGATCGGACGCTTTGGCAGTTTGCCTTCCTTGATCTCAAAATATTTATCGATCACATAGAGGGCGTTCATCTGCTGTCTCTTGTATTCATGCAGACGCTTGATCTGGATGTCAAAGACAGAATCCGGGTTAATGGCAATGTTTTGTGTCTGTTTTAGATAAGACGCAAGTTCTTCTTTCTTGCCCTGTTTTACGGCAAGCAGTTTCTCCAGTACCGCAGTATCATCGGCATAGGCAGATAATTTTTCCAACTCGGTCGCATCTTTCTTGTAGCCGTCTCCGATCAGTTCGGTCAAAAGATCGGCAAGCGGATGGTTGCAGTGGAGCAGCCATCTGCGGAAAGTGATGCCGTTGGTCTTATTGTTGAATTTTTCCGGATAGATCTTGTAGAAGTTGTTGAGTTCGCTGTTCTTCAAGATCTCGGTGTGCAGGTAGGCAACGCCGTTGACGGAATAGCCATAATGGATATCCATGTGTGCCATGTGTACGCGGTCTTCCGCATCGATGATGGCAACGCTTGGATCGTGGAAAGTATCATTTACTTTGTTGTTCAATTCGTAAATGATCGGAAGCAGTTGCGGTACGGCTTTCTGTAAGTAGTGGATCGGCCATTTTTCCAGTGCTTCTGCAAGGATGGTATGGTTGGTATAAGCACAGGTCTTTGTCACGATCTCGATCGCTTCTTCCATGCGGATTCCCTTTTGCATTAAAAGGCGGATGAGTTCCGGGATCACCATGCTTGGGTGGGTATCGTTGATCTGGATGGTTGCATAATCTGCCAGATCATGCAGGTTGCTGCCGCGCTCTAAGGCTTCGTCCAAGATCAGATGAGCGGCATTGCTGACCATGAAATATTGCTGGTAAACACGAAGAATACGACCATCCTCGTCCGAATCATCCGGGTATAAGAATAGGGTCAGGTTTTTGGCAATGTCCGTTTTGTCAAAATCAATGCCCTCTTTTACCAGTGATTCATCGACAGAATCAATGTCAAATAAATGCAGTTTCGTTGTTCTTCCCATATAGCCGACAACGTCGATATCATACATGCAGGAAGTCAGCGTCAGACCGCCAAATTCGATGTCATAAGTCCGCTTGGTCTTGGTCAGCCAGTTCTTGTTTTCAATCCAAGGGTTTGGCGTTTCCTGCTGCAGATTGTTTTCAAATACCTGCTTGAAAAGCCCGAAATGATAGTTCAAGCCGACACCGTCGCCGTTTAAGCCAAGTGTAGCGATGGAATCCAAAAAGCAGGCAGCCAGACGACCAAGTCCACCGTTTCCAAGAGATGGTTCCGGCTCGATGGTCTCGATCTCTGCCATGGTCTTTCCGTATTTTTGCAGGCAGGCTTCCACCTCGTCGTAGAGCCCCAGGTTGATCAGGTTGTTGGAGAGGAGTTTTCCGATAAGAAACTCAGCAGAAATATAGTAGAGTTTCTTCTTGCCCTCGGTGGTCACCTTTTTTTCGGCTTCTTCCTTTACCAGTTCTAAAAGAGCAACATATATCTGCTCGTTTGTGACATGTCCCGGATCCGTGCCAAAGGTATCCTTGACCTTGATTTCTAATGCATCCATAAAAACCTCCTAAATTACACATTCTTTTTATGCTTCCAGTATATAGGCTATGATGACCCTGGTCTTGTCATATCATAGCAAAAAGTAGTACAATCCTATCATTAGAAAAACAAAGAACAGGAAAAGAGGCAGAAAATGGATATAAAAGAATACGAAAACTATCATGAACGAAAAGAACACAGCCGACAGACTTTTCCATATAATACCTATTTGTGCTCCATGCCGCTGGATTTTAGCGAGGTGCCCATGCATTGGCATGACGAGATGGAGATCATCTATATAAAGAAAGGGCGGGGCATGGTCTCCGTAGAATTTGATGAGAGGATCGTGAGCGGAGGAGAGTTTGTCGTAGTCCTGCCGGGGCAACTGCATGGCATCCGTTCTGTGCCGGGGGAAAGTGTCGAGTACGAAAATATCCTCTTTCGCCCGGAAATCTTATATGGAAAAAAGGACGATGGCTTAAGACAGGACTTTTTTAATCCCCTTTTTCAGATGAAGATCGTCATTCCTGCCTTTTATGGGGAGGGAGTTCCCGGTTACTGGGAGATCAAAGAGGTTTTAGATGGCTGCGACAGCATTTGTAAAGAGCCTGTGGAGGGCTATGAACTTTTGCTCAAAAGCAGGCTCTATCTTCTGATATATCATTTGTGTCAGACCAGTGGGCAACGGGGCAGGGTCAAGAACAGCAGACCCCATGAGGAAATGAAACTGGTCTTAAAATATGTGGAACTGCATTATATGGAAAAGATCACGATCGCCGATATGGCGGAGGTCAGCGGTTTCAGCGCTTCCCATTTTATGAAATACTTCAAACAAAACATGGGACAGAGTTTCATTGACTACCTCAACGACTACCGACTGACCATGGCATCCCGCATGCTTGTGGCATCCGAGGCCTCCGTTCTGTCCATAGCCCAGGAGGTCGGTATTGATAACATGTCCTACTTCAACCGCGTCTTTAAGCGGAAATTCGGCATGACTCCAAGAGACTTCCGCAAGGTCAATGAAAACAGGAATTTGTGATCTTGCACAAAAATAATGGATTGCTTTCGTCGAAAATAGCAAAAATGACATATGTATGTTGACATGGTAAATTTTGGGGTATAAGATATATGCATATCAACTGAAAACGTTTCCAGTAACGTTTCCGGTAACGTTTTCAACAAAATAAACGGGAAAGGGCACAGATATGACGATCAAAGATATAGCAAAAATCAGTGGCGTGAGCGTCAGCACCGTTTCCCGCGTATTAAACAACCACCCGGATGTGAGCGAGGATGTACGGCGCAAGGTCATGGCAGTTGTGGAGGAGTACAATTACATTCCCAACAACAGCGCCAGATCATTGGGACAGAGCAAGTCAGATAACATTGGACTGATCGTCCGTGGTATCTCCAATCCTTTCTATACATCCATCATCCATGAGATCGAGCAGGATATCGAGAAGGCTGGTTACACACTTGTGATGCAGCAGATCGGCGCCACGGAGGATGAACTCTTAGCAGGTGCCATGATGGAGCGGGACAAGAGATTGCTGGGATTGATCTTTTTGGGAGGACGTCTGGACTATACCAAGGAACAGATCGCAGCGATCAGCGTACCTTTTGTTTCCTGTTCTTCCAACAATGCTTATGGATCCTTGGATGATACCTGTTATTCCAGTGTATCGATCGACGATACGCAGACTGCCTATGAAGCAGTCAAGGAACTCTATAAAGAGGGACACCGCAGGATCGCCGTTCTTCTGGCAAGACCGGATGACGGTTCGGTTTCCCAGATCCGCTATGAGGGATATGTCAAGGCATTGACCGAGGTGGGGATGGTTCCGACAGAAGATCTGATCATGTCTGTGGACAGTTACAATATCGCAGATGCCTATCATGGGACAAAAGCGTGGCTGGATAAGGGAATAGCCTTTGATGCGATCTTTGCGATCGCAGACAACCTTGCCATGGGAGCCATGAGAGCGCTTCGGGAAAAAGGGATTATCGTGCCGAAAGATTGCTCCATTGTAGCGATCGACGGTATTGAGGTGTCAGAGTATATGGCACCGGCACTTTCTACATATTGTCAGCCGATGGAAGAACTGGGAAAGACCAGTGTGGACCTTCTCATCGATCTGATCGAGAAAAAGGGAGAACACAGGCAGATCATCCTGCCGACGATCTTTCGCGAGGGGGAGACCATTGCAGTCCGATAAATCGGTCATAAATAGCAGTGGTCCTGCATATAATGATTTTTGATTGTGGCAAAAGCGCAGTGCCATAATTGGAAATAAATACTTATCAATTATCACGAGAAGGAGAGGGTAATCATGAAACTAAAAAAAGTATTAGCATTGACAATGGTTGCTACGATGGCAGTTGGCGCATTTGTCGGATGCGGCAATTCCAAAGATGGGGGAGATTCTGCTAAGTCAGATTCCGGAAAGGTCTACTATCTGAACTTCAAACCCGAAGCAGACGATGCGTGGCAGGCTTTGGCAAAGGAATACACCAAGGAGACAGGTGTTGATGTTACGGTTGTAACAGCAGCATCCAACAAGTATGAAGAGACACTGATGGCAGAGATGTCAAAGAGTGAGGCTCCTACTTTATTCCATGTAAACGGACCGGTTGGATTGAAGAACTGGAAAGATTACGCAATGGATCTTTCAGATACAGATGTATATAAGAACTTAAACGGTGATGAATATGCATTGAAAGATGGCGACGAAGTTAAGGGTATCGCAATGGCTGTTGAGACATACGGTATCATTACAAATACAAAGTTATTAAAAGAAGCAGGATATACTGTAGATGATATCCAGAGTTTCGATGACTTAAAGAAGGTAGCAGAAGACATCACAGCAAGAAAAGACGAACTTGGATTTGCAGCATTTACTTCTGCAGGTATGGATGATTCTTCTGACTGGAGATTTAAGACACACCTTTCAAATCTTCCAATCTATTTTGAGTATCAGGATGAGAACGAAACAAGCACAGATGCGATCAAGGGAACCTATCTTGACAACTACAAGAACATCTTTGATCTGTACATCAACAACTCAACATGTGATCCAAAGGAACTTGCAAGCAAGACCGGTGATGACTCAGAAGCTGAGTTTATCAATGGCGAAGCAGTATTCTTCCAGAATGGTTCATGGGAATATGGCAACGTAGTAGGTGATAAGAAGTTATCTGCAGATGATGTTACAATGATTCCTATTTACATTGGTGTTGGTGATGAAGCAAATCAGGGACTCTGCACAGGTACAGAGAACTACTGGTGTGTAAACAGCGCTGCTGATGAAAAGGATATTCAGGCAACACTTGATTTCATGAACTGGTGTGTATCTTCTGACAAGGGAACAACAGCAATGGCTGATGACATGGGATTTGTTATTCCTTTCAAGGATGCAAAGGATACAGACAACGTATTTGTTCAGAAGGATAAGGAAATGCAGGCAGCAGGCAAGACAACAATTCCTTGGGACTTCACAACCATCCCTTCAGAGCAGTGGAAGGCTGACCTTAGTTCTGCACTTACAGCTTATGCAGCTGGAACTGGATCATGGGATGATGTTAAGACAGCATTCGTAGATGGATGGGCAAAAGAGTACAAGGCAGCCAATCAGGAATAATCCGCATTTGCAAATTTCATAGATGCATCGATTCCCTTGCGCAGGAATAGCATCGCTTATAATTGTTTTGAATAACCGGAGGGCGGGCAAACAACGCCTGCCCTCTATATTTATGCCCAAAAGGCAGATGATTTTATCGTTTTTTAAAGGAGGTTACCATGGAAAAAGCAGTTAGAAAATATTGGCCTGTCTTTGTGCTGCCGACCGCTGCGGCTTTTTGTGTAGGCTTTTTGTATCCGTTCATTCAAGGATTATATTTATCTTTCTGCAGCTTCATTACGATTGACCGGGCAAAGTTCAACGGATTGCAGAATTATAAATACGCACTTACCGATGCAACTTTTTTGCATGCATTCTGGTTTACGGCATTATTTACGATCGTGGTTACGATACTGATCAATGTCGGAGCATTTGCACTTGCACTTGCACTCACCAGTAAGTTGAAAGCATCCAATCTTTTCCGTACCATCTTTTTTATGCCAAACCTGATCGGCGGTATCGTCTTGGGATACATCTGGCAGATTCTGCTCAACGGAGCCTTGACTTTACTGGAAAAGCCGCTTTTGGCATTGGATGAAAAATACGGATTTATCGGTTTGCTCATACTGATGTGCTGGCAACAGATCGGTTATATGATGATCATTTACATAGCAGGATTGCAGTCGATCCCGGATGATTATATTGAAGCAGCAAAGATTGATGGAGCTACAGAAGGACAAATATTATGGAAGATCAAAATTCCGAATGTTATGCCGTCAATTACCATTTGTATGTTCTTATCCCTTACCAATGGCTTTAAGTTATTCGATCAGAACTTAGCACTGACCGGCGGTGAACCGGCACATGCTTCTGAAATGCTGGCGCTGAATATCTACAGTACTTTCTATGCGAGAAGCGGACCACAGTGGAAGGGTTATGGACAGGCGAAAGCCGTGCTCTTCTGTATTTTAGTCATCATCATTTCCATGATACAGTTGAAGGCAACCAAATCTAAGGAGGTGCAGCAGTAATGAAAGAGAAAACAACCTTAAAAAGCAAGATCTTATTTGTTGTACTTTTGATCCTTAGTTTAGCATGGATCTATCCGGTATTTATGATCCTGATCAACTCCTTTAAGACGGATCGAAATATCACGACAAGAACGGTATTCCAACTGCCGAATGCAGATAGTTTTGCCGGTCTGTCAAACTTTGTGGATGCACTAACCTCCAAGGGTTTTGCAAAGGCATTTGGTTACAGTCTGATGATCACGATCACCTCAGTTGTACTGATTCTGATCTGCTGCTCTATGTGTGCATGGTTTATCACAAGAGTCAATGGCATCATATCCAAGATTTTATACTTCCTCTTTGTATTTTCTATGGTAGTGCCATTCCAGATGTTGATGTTTACCTTATCTTCTACGGCAGACAGATTGGATTTGAATAAACCATACAATATCTGTATTATTTACCTAGGATTTGGAGCGGGACTGGCGGTATTTATGTTCTGTGGTTTCATGAAGTCCATACCATTGGAGATCGAGGAAGCGGCGATGATCGATGGCTGTAATCCTTTGCAGACCTTCTTTTTGATCGTACTTCCGATCTTAAAACCGACACTGATCTCCGTTGGAATTTTGGAAACCATGTGGTTGTGGAACGATTATCTCTTACCATATCTGGTACTTGATCGTAAGAAGTATATGACCATTCCGATTTTGATCCAGTACTTCCAGGGAAGTTACGGAAAAGTAGAAATGGGACCAATGATGGCTTGTATCCTTATGACGGTATTGCCGATCATCATTGTATATCTGGTTTGCCAGAAGTACATTATCAAGGGTGTTATGGCTGGTGCTGTCAAAGGCTAAGACTTGTTCCCTTATAAAATTATGAGGTGAAAAATATGAATAGAAGTAGTGGAATATTACTTCCCATATCTTCGCTTCCATCACCATATGGTATAGGCACCTTTGGAGCGGCAGCATATGCTTTTGCTGATTTTTTGCATGAGGCAGGGCAGAAATACTGGCAGCTTTTACCACTGGGGCCTACCAGTTATGGGGATTCGCCTTATCAGAGTTTTTCCACCTTTGCGGGAAATCCGTATTTTGTGGATCTGGATCTTTTGATCGAGGATGGACTGCTTTTGGCGGAGGAAGTAGAAGCATGTGACTGGGGAGAAGATCCCCGTCATGTGGATTATGGAAAGATTTACGAAAGCCGCTTTGCCATATTGGCAAAGGCAAAGGCAAGAGGCTATGCGAGAGACTATGAGGATGTGCAGGCTTTTTGTCAGGAAAATGAGCAGTGGCTGGATAATTATGCACTTTACATGGCATGTAAAAAGCATTTTGGCATGAAGGCATGGAGTGAGTGGGAGGATAAGGATATCCGTATGCACCGCCCGGAAGCGGTCGAAAAGTACCGCCGGGATCTGCAGGAGGATATGGAACTCTTTATTTACATCCAGTATCTCTTTTTTAAACAGTGGAATGCCCTGCGTGCCTATATCAATGATCTTGGCATTGAGATCATCGGGGATTTGCCGATCTATGTATCCATGGATTCTGCGGATGTGTGGGCAGAACCGGAGTATTTTGTTTTAAATGAGGAGCGTATCCCATTGGAAGTGGCAGGTGTACCGCCGGATTATTTCAGTGAGGATGGGCAACTCTGGGGCAACCCGATCTATGATTGGGAGGCTATGGCAAAAGATGGATACGGTTGGTGGATCCGACGGATCGAAGGAGCCGGCAAGTTGTATGATGTGATCCGTATCGATCACTTCCGCGGATTTGATACCTATTGGGCAGTGCCTTATGGGGAAAAGACCGCTAAGATCGGTCAGTGGAAGCATGGACCGGGCATGGATCTGGTCGGACTTTTGAAAAAGACATTTCCAAAACTGGAATTTATCGCAGAAGATCTGGGTGAGCAGTCACCAAGTGTCAGACAGTTGCTTGCAGACAGTGGCTTCCCAGGCATGAAGATCTTAGAGTTTGCCTTTGATTCGGATGAGCCAAGCGACTATCAGCCGCACACCTATCCGAGACACTGCATTTGTTACACCGGAACCCATGATAACAGTCCGGTCATGCTCTGGAAGGCAGAGGCAAAGCCGAAAGATGCCGCCTATGCAGCAGAGTATTTAGGCATTGGGGACGAACCTTATTATTGGGGCTTTATCCGCGGTGGCATGCGGTCGGTAGCACTTCTCTTTGTGGCACAGATGCAGGATTATCTGGGACTGGGCAAAGGACATCGCATGAATGTGCCGGGGACGGCAAGTGGAAACTGGACCTGGCGTATGCTTTCGGGAGAGGCAACGACAGAGATTGCAGAGAAACTATATCGCATGACCAAGATATACGGTCGTCTGCAAAAGTAAATAAAAAGGAAAAGAGGTGGCTTTAAGACCCGTAAGAACGTGGTTTTAAGGGCACCTTTTCTTGACAATCAGAGGGCTTTTTGCCTATAATAGATTGATTAAATATCAGAAAGGATATGCAGACATGGAAAAGAAAAATATCTTGACATATGGTGGACTTAAAAAATACGAAGATGAACTTCAGGAGTTGAAGGTTGTTCGTAGAAAGGAAGTTGCTCAGAAGATCAAAGAAGCAAGAGAGCAGGGCGACTTATCAGAGAACGCAGAGTATGATGCAGCAAAGGATGAGCAGCGTGATATTGAGGCTCGTATCGAGGAATTAGAGAAGATTCTTAAGAATGCAGAAGTTGTAGATGAGGAAGAAGTAGATCTTGACAAGATCAGTGTTGGATGTCAGGTCAAGATTTTGGATATTGAATTTGACGAAGAACTGGAGTACAAGGTTGTAGGTTCTACAGAGGCAAACAGCCTGACAGGCAGAATTTCTAATGAGTCACCGGTTGGCAGAGCCATCATGGGAGCAAGCGTTGGAGATATCGTGACCGTTGAGACTCCGGCAGGCGATTTACAGTACAAGATTTTAGAGATTCAGAGATCAAACTAATAGATATAGAGGTGTTACATGGCAAATCAGAATAATACACAGGGACAGGATCTGGGACAACTTTTACAGATCAGACGTGAAAAGTTAGCCAACTTGCAGGCAGCAGGTCAGGATCCTTTCCAGATCACAAAGTATGATGTGACCCATCATACATCCGACGTAAAGGAAATCTATGCCGCACATGAGGCAGAACTTCTTGCTGGCAGAGAGGATCCGGATACCGAGGGTATGGATGAAGGGGAAGCAAGAGAGATCATCAAGAAAGAATACGACGAGAGAAGAAGCATTATGGATGCTTCTCCGATCCGGGTGTCTATCGCCGGACGCATGATGTTCAAGCGTGTGATGGGCAAGGCTTCTTTTGCAAATATCCAGGATTTAAAGGGCAACATTCAGATCTATGTGGCAAGAGATGCCATTGGTGAAGATTTGTATGCAACCTTCAAGAAATCTGATATCGGTGATATCTGGGGCGTTAAGGGATATGCTTTCCGTACAAGAACCGGAGAAGTTTCCATTCATGCAGAAGAAATGACACTTCTTTCTAAGTCTTTACAGATCTTACCGGAGAAATTCCATGGATTGACAGATACAGATACCCGTTATCGTCAGAGATATGTTGATCTGATTATGAATCAGGAAAGCAAGGATGTATTTGTAAAGAGATCACAGATTATCAAGGAAATCCGTAAGTTCTTAGATGGACGTGATTTTATGGAGGTGGAGACACCGATGCTGGTATCCAATGCCGGTGGTGCTGCTGCTCGTCCATTTGAAACACATTACAATGCTTTGAATGAAGATGTAAAACTTCGTATTTCTTTGGAATTATATCTGAAGAGATTAATTGTTGGTGGATTAGAGCGAGTATATGAAATTGGACGTGTGTTCCGTAACGAAGGTGTAGATACCAGACATAATCCGGAATTCACATTGATGGAATTATACCAGGCATATACAGATTATGAAGGAATGATGGAACTTACAGAGTCTATGTTCCGTTATTTGGCAGAGACCGTATGTGGTGGAACCAAGATTTCTTACCAGGGTACAGAGATTGATTTAGGAAAGCCATTTGCACGTCTTACTATGACAGATGCTGTCAAGAAATATGCTGGCATTGACTTTGATCAGGTGGCAGATGATGAAGAAGCGAAGAGATTAGCAGAAGAACATCATGTTGAATATGAAGAACGCCATAAGAAGGGTGATATTCTGAATCTGTTCTTTGAGGAATATTGTGAGCATGAATTGGTTCAGCCGACATTTATTATGGATCACCCAATTGAGATCTCTCCACTGACAAAGAAAAAGCCGGAAGATCCAAACAAGGTAGAACGTTTTGAATTGTTTATCAATGGATGGGAAATGTGTAATGCATATTCAGAGTTGAATGATCCAATTGATCAGCGCGAACGTTTTGCAGCGCAAGATGCAAATGCAGCAGCAGGTGATGATGAAGCAGAACATACTGACGAGGATTTCCTGAATGCACTTGAAATCGGTATGCCTCCAACAGGTGGTATCGGTTACGGAATCGACCGACTGGTTATGCTGCTTACAGACAGTGCTGCGATTCGAGATGTATTGCTCTTCCCGACAATGAAGTCACTCGGTGATGTAAATAAGAAAAATGATGAAAAAAATCAGGCTGCCGAAGAAATGAAAGCAGAGCCAGAGAAGATTGATTTTTCAAATGTAAAGATTGAGCCATTATTCGAGGAAGAAGTTGATTTCGATACATTCAGCAAGTCAGATTTCAGAGCTGTAAAGGTTAAAGAGTGTGTTGCAGTACCGAAGTCAAAGAAACTGTTACAGTTTACTCTTGATGACGGAACAGGCACAGATCGCACGATTTTAAGCGGTATTCACGCTTATTACGAGCCGGAAGAACTGGTTGGTAAGACACTGATTGCCATCACAAACCTTCCACCGAGAAAGATGATGGGTATTGAATCTTGTGGTATGTTACTTTCAGCAGTCAATAATCTGAAAGACTCAGAAGATGAAGAACTGCATCTGATTATGGTTGATAACCACATTCCAGCAGGTGCAAAGCTCTATTAAGATGATGTAAAGATGTACCAATTGATGCAGAAATCGGTGCAAGCAAGAATAAATCGCATAATTAGTACAAAGAGTGGGCAATTCCAATCGGAGTTGCCCTTTTTTAAAACAAACAGAAATACAAATCGGAATTTGTGGAGGAGGAATTCTGTAATGAAATTTTTTGAAAATACCCGTAAGCCACAAGGCTTCGGCGGAAAATTGATGACGAAGATGATGAACAGCGGTCACGCCAAATTATCGCAATGGGGATTCTCAAATATCTCCGCGAAGTCTGATGCTGAAGTTCTGGACATCGGCTGTGGCGGCGGAGCAAATATTGCGGTCTGGCTTGATAGATGTAGAAATGGCCACGTGACAGGAATGGATTATTCTGAGGTTAGTGTGGCAGAATCTCAAAAATTGAACGCCCTCGCCATTAAACAAGGGAAATGTAATGTAGTTCAAGGAGATGTATCTGCTATACCCTTTTCTGACGCGACTTTTGATTATGTTTCTGCCTTCGAAACAGTTTACTTTTGGCCAGGATTAGTAAAATGCTTTTCCGAGGTCAACCGTGTGCTGAAAAGCGAAGGCATATTCCTGATTTGTAACGAGAGTGACGGAACGAATGTCGCAGATGAAAAATGGACAAAGATGATCAATGGTATGAAGATTTACACATCTAAACAACTTGTTGCCGCTTTGAAAGAAGCGGGTTTTACAGAGATCAAAACGTATTCAAATGCAAAAAATCATTGGATAAGTATTGTTGCAACGAAATAGCCAAATTCAAGTTTGCAGAACTAATAGAGAAATAACATATAAAACAATAAATATGGCGCCACAATTCCGTAATGATTAATGCTTGAAAGTCTCCTGAAAGAATGCTATAATACTGAGCGTAAAATTTGAGTGGACTTTTCCGGATTCGGTCATCTTTTTGCCACACAGCTATCTTGTGATAGCCGTGTGGCTTTTTTGTTGTCTGCATACTGGAAAATCTGGCAGAACGGAGGATGGAAGCTGCCGGACACTTTGTGGAGAGGAGGGAAAGTATGCAGACCAATAATAAAATGGCGGTCGCTCCTGTTGGAAAGCTCATCTGGCAAATGTCGATACCGCCGCTGATTTCCATGTTCCTGCAATATTCCTATAACCTGATAGACAGCGCGTTTGTGGCGCGGTTGAGTGAGAATGCATTGACCGCTGTTTCTCTGTCATTCCCGATTACAACATTGATGAATGCAGCGTCTATCTGGATCGGTGTCGGCGTGAATGTGCTGATAGCAGGGTATCTTGGACAGAAAAAGCAGGATGAGGCAAATGCAACTGTCACACATGGATTGTTACTGGCTTTTGGAATAGGTGCTTTGCTCAACCTTATGTCATTACTGATTATGAAATCCTATTTTCGGGCATTCACCAATAATGAAGAAATTTATCAGCTGAGCATCGCCTATATGAGTGTGTGCTCCTTCATGCAAATTCCCAATATGGTGCATATCGCCATCCAGAAGATGATACAGGCCACCGGGAACATGGTCGCTCCCATGTGGTTCCAGATCGCGGGCGTGGTCGTTAACTTCGTGTTCGACCCCATTCTGATTTTTGGGATTGGTATTTTTCCGGCTATGGGAATCCGCGGCGCTGCGGTAGCTACCGTTGCAGGCTATCTGCTGTCCATGATTTTGGCATTTGCTTTACTGCTGGGCAAAAAGCAGAAAGTGCAGGTGAAAATCAAAGACTTTCATTTGAAAAAGCAGATGATCTACCGTATTTTTGCCTTTGGCCTGCCATCTTTTATCATGAACGCCCTCAGTTCGTTTGTGGTGACCTTTGTCAATCTGTTTTTGGTGGCGTATTCCGATACGGCGATCGCTTTCTTCGGCGCATATTTTAAGGTGCAGCAGCTGATTGTTATGACGGTAAACGGCTTGATTCAAGGCTGTTTGCCTGTCATGCGGTTTAACTACGGCGCAGGCAACAGCGAACGGCTGCATTCAGCTTTCCGATATGGAACTGTTTTGGTCACCGGCATGATGATACTGGGGACGTTGGCTGTCCTCCTCTTTCCGGCGCAGATTCTGGGATTGTTTATGGCGTCGGAAGCCATGCGCTCCTTTGGAATCTCCGCCATGCGGATCATGGCGGCAAGCTATCTGTTTTGCGGCCTTTCTACGATGATTTCCACCTATTTTCAGACCACAGAAAAAGTAGGGTCCAGCATGGCGATCCAATTATGCAGGCAAATGCTTTTCCTTGTGCCTGCCCTGTGGTGTCTGGACAAATTGTTCCAGCTGAACGGAATCTGGCTTGCATTTCCGGTTGCGGAAACTGCCACTTTGCTCGTTGCACTTGTGATGATGGCATGGCATCGACGCAAAAATATCTCATAACGTGTTTTGCGAAGGAGGAATTATGAACGACACTTTCATGAAAGAGAAACCGATATTGCCGCTGATTTTATCCATGTCCCTACCGATGGTGTTATCCATGCTGGTCAACTCCCTCTACAACATTGTGGACAGCTTTTTTGTCGCGCAGATCAGCGAGGAAGCGATGACGGCGTTATCACTGGTTTACCCGGTTCAAAATTTTATCAATGCGGCTGGAATTGGGTTTGGTGTTGGGATCAACGCAGTGATTGCCTTCTATCTGGGCGCGGGAAATCACGAAAAAGCAGATCAGGCTGCCACACAGGGACTTGTGCTTGCCGTGATTCATGGCGTTGTTATGACAGTCTGCTGTATCGCAATTATGCCGGTTTTTCTGCGGATGTTCACTGCATCCGAAGCGGTCATTGAACTTGGCGTCCGCTATTCTGCCGTTGCGTTCGGCTTTACACTCATTGTTACCGTCAGCATGATGTTTGAGAAACTGTTCCAGGCAGTAGGAAACATGAAAACGACCATGATCAGCCTGATGTGCGGGTGCATCACAAACATTGTCTTGGACCCCGTTCTGATTTTTGGCTATGGCCCATTCCCGGAAATGGGGATTGAAGGCGCAGCGCTGGCCACCGGCATCGGGCAGGTCCTGACGCTTGCGATTTATCTGGTCAACTACTTTGTGCGGCCCATTCGCGTGCATATCCGCAGGCAGTACATTCTGCCCGGCAAAAAGATGGTCATAAAGCTGTATTCCATCGGCATTCCCGCAACCCTGAATCTTGCACTTCCGTCACTTTTGATTTCGGCGCTCAATGCGATTTTGGCCGCCTATTCCGAGGTGTATATCCTGGTTTTGGGAATCTATTACAAATTGCAGACCTTCATCTATCTGCCGGCGAATGGCATTGTGCAGGGGATGCGCCCTTTGATCGGCTATAACTACGGCGCGGGCGAAAGTAAAAGGGTCAGTCAGATTTATCAGATTGTCCTGTGCATGAACGGTATCATTATGGTGCTTGGGACCGCGATATGCCTGCTGATTCCCGGCCAGTTGATGGGGCTGTTTACCCACACAGAAGCGACGATCCAGGCCGGGGAAACCGCCCTGCGCATCATCGGGGCCGGATTTATCGTCTCGGCGGTTTCTGTTACTTCTTCCGGCGCATTGGAGGGACTGAGGAAAGGCACGCCCTCCTTGCTGATTTCCCTTTGCCGGTATGTGGTGGTCATCCTACCGGCTGCGTTTTGGCTCAGCAGGCTTTTCGGCGCCGTCGGCGTCTGGCATGCGTTTTGGGTCACGGAAGTGATCGCCGCGGTCGTTTCCCTTATCATTTACCGCAAGTCGATTGCAAAACCTGTGACGACGGCCCGAAAGGAATGAATGCCTATACTATTTCAAGTGGCATTTTCCCGAAATATTTGAATGGAGAAAATATCATCTCTGTTCCGCTTGCAGAAAATGAAACAATGCATATTGGATATGTGCTGAATGAAAATCAGGAATTAAGTGAACTTGGAAAAAACTATCTGGAAGAATTACGGAAATATGCTCCAGCCAATCCATAGTTATAGACTATGGATAATCATATAAAATAGGTGTTATGTATGTACCACTGTTTGCTGATATAATAACAGCAAACAGTGGTTGATGATTATGCCTATGGCGGTACTGAGCAATTTTCTGATTTATTGCGTTATAAATGCCTTTACTCCGGGACCGGGAAATATTCTGGCATTAAATACCGTAACAAACTATGGATATAAAAAAGGAAAGCCGCTGTTCTTTGGAATTTTTGCAGGCTACTATGTAGTGCAAATCTTATGCGCAATTTTTGTATATGGGGTTAGTTCTTTGCTTCCAAATGCAATGGAAGTGATGAAGTACATCGGAGCAGCCTATATCCTGTGGCTTGCGATTCATATTGCTTTCAGTAAGTCGTCAACAGAAAACGCAGAGCAATCGGCATCGTTTCTGAAAGGCTTCATGCTGCAATTTGTCAATGTGAAGATCTATATGTTCGGAGTTACCTCACTAACGGGTTATGTTGTAGGATATATGTCCTCTTTTCCGGCTTTGCTGTTTTTTGAGCTGGTTATTGCAACAATCGGAACGATCGCAACCTGTACTTGGACTGGCTTGGGCGTACTGATTCAGAAGTTTTATCTGCGGCATTTTCGTGTTATTAACATTATCCTTGCACTAACATTACTGGAGTGTATTTGGGGAATGTTAAGATAATTGTTGCTTTGAGAGCAATTCTAATTAACAAATTCCAGTTTGCCAACTTGCCCTTTGAGAGAGGAGAAATCCTTTTCTCAAAGGGCTTTTTCTATTTATACAGATATTCGCAAACTACAAGATAAAGCCAAAACTTCATATACTCTAAGCACAAGGAGGTTGAGGTTTGGCTATGAACAACAGTTTAGCAGAAGTACATCCGGAACTTATATAGTTTGGATGAAATCACGGAGATATTCTGTAAATTAGGACTTCGTATTTGTAACAGCTTTGCTGATTTCAGTGGAAAGCCGAGTTCTGATAATGATATTCAATTGTTGGTTTATTCCATACGGGAATAAATCTTCATCAAATCTTTATTTTTCCCTGATAGATTATATTTCAGTGAGAAATGAAATATAGAAGGAAGGATAGTAAAGATGGAAATGATGTTGCAGACACAAAATCTATGTAAATATTTTAGAAAACAGAAAGCGGTAAATAATGTTTCGCTTAATATCGAAAAGGGACAGATTTATGGACTGCTTGGACCGAATGGTGCGGGAAAATCTACCACATTGAAAATGTTGACCGGTATGATGAAACCAACTGCAGGAAAGATTTACTTTGATGGAAAACTTTGGGATAGGAAAGATTTATCAAAAATAGGAGCGTTAATTGAAAATCCGCCTATTTATGAAAATCTTTCCGCCAGAGAGAATTTGAAGGTAAGACAATTATTGCTTGGTACAGATGAAAACAGAATTGATGAGGTCTTGCAGATTGTATCACTCACAAACACCGGAAAGAAGAAAGCAGGACAGTTTTCTTTGGGGATGAAGCAAAGACTAGGCATTGCAATGGCATTGCTTGGAGAACCGGAACTTTTGATATTGGATGAACCTACGAATGGATTAGATCCAATAGGCATCGAGGAATTACGAGAGTTGATCCGGTCTTTTCCGGAACAGGGAATCACTGTAATTCTCTCCAGTCATATTCTCTCAGAGGTACAGTTACTTGCAGATAAAGTCGGGATTATTTCAGGTGGAATCTTAGGATACGAAGGAGCATTAAAGCAGGGAGATAATCTTGAAGATTTGTTTATGAATGTGGTAAGAAAAAACCAGAAAGCAGGTGAAATCCATGGTTAATATTATAAAAGCAGAACATCAAAAAGCCAAAAGAACCATGCGAAAAAAGTTTATCTGGGGATTTCCTCTTCTTACATTTGTCATGGCATTTATATTTACTCTTGGGATGACAAATGCTTATGCAGAAAGTGTTTGGAACTGGTGGTATACACTTTTGCTGCCGGGGATGATTGCTCTATTTTGTTATCTTTCTGTGGCGCAGGAGAAAAAGATAAAATACTATCATTTAATGACTATTCCCACAGACAGAAGAAAATTGTTGCTGGGGAAAATTATTTATATTGGGTACATGATTTTGTTTTCTAATGTGATTGTGTTTGCAGGAGCAACGCTTGGAGGCTTTCTTCTAACGACACATGTTCCAGTTGGAGGAGCGTTGATTGCAGTATTGTTTCTGACGGTTTCTGAGTTATGGGAGATTCCGGTAGCTTTATTTTTAAGTGAACGATTTGGAATGATTGTAAACCTGTTCGTCTGCCTGTTTATTACCGTCAGCGGTGTGGTAATATCACAAACCAGAATCTGGTATGTACTTGTTTCTGCAATCCCTATGCGAATGATGTGCCCGTTGCTTCATGTTTTACCAAATGGACTTGCCGCAGAAGCAGGGAATCCTCTTTTGGATACGGGAGTCATTGTTCCGGGAATGTGTCTCTCAATCATCTGGTTTGTTTTTGTAACGGTTCTGTTTTTGAAATGGTTTGAAAGAAGAGAGGTGAAATAAGATGATTGGAAGATCTCTTAATGCAGACTTGCGAAAGATGAAAGGAACATCTGTGATTCTGGCACACTTACTGATTCCGATTATAACCAGCGTTATATTTTTAATATATTACTTTTTTTCACCATGGAATGAAAATATGAAAGTGATTGCATTTTATCAGGCAATAGGAGCAGGACTTCCGGTACTTATTGGAATTTTTACAGCAAGTGTGATGGAACAGGAACAAAATGCAGGTGATTTTCAAAATCTGTTGTCTTTACCGGATAAACCTGCAGCATTTTTATCGAAACTGTTGATGCTACTGGTTTTGTGTCTGTGCTCTATCCTATTGACAGCAATCATATTCGGAATTGGATTTGGAAGAATCGCATCAAGCGATATCGAAATCATGAAAGGATGTATATTTGCAGCATTGCTGCTGTGGGGAAGCAGTGTTCCACTTTATCTGTGGCAGCTGATTCTGGCTTTTCAGTTTGGAAAAGGGGTATCCATTGGAGCAGGGATTATATCAGGACTAATTAGTGCATTGATGCTTACCGGACTTGGAGATTATGTGTGGAAATATGTATTTGTCTGCTGGACGGGTAGAGTACCATATACTTATCTGCAATCTGTATTGGAAGAAACTAGTGTAGGTGAATGGTTGTCATTCATACCAGGTTGCTTAATATTTACAGGGATTAGTATGGTATACTATTTTTGGTGGGTAAACCACTGGGAAGGAAACAGAATATCGGAATAGAATCGGGGGAAACTATGGCAAAAATACTGGTAGTTGATGATGAACCGGCAATTTTGGAAATGATAGAAAGCATTTTGAATAAGGATGGACATCTGGTTACCAAAGTAAGTAATCCACTAAAAATTAATATGGAAGAATTACATCGTTATGACCTGATTTTACTGGACATTATGATGCCTGGAATGGATGGCTTCGAATTATGCAAAAAAATTAGGATACTTGTGGATTGTCCGATTTTGTTTCTTACGGCAAAAACGGAGGAAAACAGTCTGGTAAACGGACTTTCTTTAGGAGCAGATGATTATATTTCAAAGCCATTTGGAGTGATGGAACTTCGGGCAAGGATCAATGCACATCTTAGAAGAGAGCACAGGGAACATTCTGTCCGGATGGTTTTAGGGAGAGTCTGCATTCAGATGTCTCAAAAGAAACTGTTGATGGATGATAAAGAACTTCCGTTTACGAAAGCAGAGTACGAAATCTGTGAATTTCTGGCTAAAAACAGAGGACAGGTTTTCTCGAAGGAACAGATTTTGGAAGCGGTCTTTGGCTTTGACAATGAGAGTAATGACAGTACTATAATCACGCATATCAAAAATATAAGAGCAAAATTTGCGGATTATGATTATATGCCGATAAAAACAGTCTGGGGGATTGGATATAAATGGGAAGAGTAAAGAGAAGCAATGCACTCAGCAGGATTTTTATGAGATATGTACTGGTCATGCTTGGATCATTAGTTGGTTTGGTGATTGTTGCTTATCTGCTGCTGTGCCTTTTGATTAGTGTGGGCTGTATTTATCCGGCAAATTATGCAGAGCAAAAGATTAATGAAGCATATGATACGATTCTACGTGCAGATAAAGTGACTGCTGAGATGATTCCCGCACTTTGTGATTATGTACTCTTTTCAGAGAATGGAGAGAAAATAGGTGGAGATCTGTCAGAACAATACGAACAGATAGCATGGAATGTTGCAAAGTACGGAAACGCATCCGGGAAATATTTTTATAAAGTAATTGTAAGGGAAAATGAATATGTTGTATTGCAATATCGCCTGACACCTCAATATCATTCAGCTTTTTTGAGGGAGCATTTTATAGAACCACAGAATGTGATGAGTATTATGTCTGTGATTGGAGCGGTAGCGATTATCATCATTCCGTCCATACGTTTTGGAAAAAGAATCAAAAAGCAGATGCAGCCTGTATTAGACGCAATCGGACAAATAAAGGATCAAAATCTGGAATATGAGACATCCTGTTCCGGTATCAAAGAGTTTGATGACTGTTTATCGGCAATCGATGATATGCGAGATGCATTGCGAGAATCTTTAGAAAAGCAGTGGAAAACAGAGCAGGAAAAGAAACAGCAGATGTCTGCTTTGGCGCATGATATTAAAACACCTCTTACGATTGTAAGGGGAAATGCAGAACTACTTTCAGAGACTGAACTGACCACAGAACAGAAGAAAAATATCACTTATGTTTTGAACGGCACAACACAGATACAAAGTTATGTAAAACAGTTGATAGATGTCACAAAATCATGGAATTGCAGTGATGTTACCTATACAACGGTGAGGTTAGAAGATTTTTTCGCAGATATAAAGGAACAGGCACTCGGACTGGTAGAAATCTATCACCAGAAGATAGATTGGAAGGCGGAACAAAGTGATAAAAAGGTAACGATTGCTTATGATCCAATGTTCCGAGCCGTAATGAATGTGATTCAGAATGCAGTGGAGCATACAAAAGAAAATGGAATCATTTATATTGACGCAAAGGAGCAGGATGACCGGCTGACATTCATTGTGGAGGATAGCGGATCAGGATTTACAAAAGAAGCATTATTGCATGGCACAGAGCAGTTTTTTATGGATGACACAAGTAGAAATGGCGAAGCCCATTATGGGATTGGGCTTTTTTTCGCAAAAACTGTGGCTGAAAAATATGGCGGAGGGATTAAACTTTCAAGTTCTGAAAATACAGGTGGGGCGAGGGTAGAAATATGTTTCCTGAGTAGTCAGGAAACAAGCTAAATAGACCGCAATTAAGCTATGTAAAAGAAATTTTACATGCATTTATCTAAGGAGAACGCATGATTTTAAGCGGTCTTCACGACTAGTACGACTCTATTAATATTTATAATAAAACAAAATTACAATAAGATGTTTAAAATTACAATACGTATAAACAAATCGGTGATAAACTGGGATTATCAAAAAGAGTTTATGCCACAAAATATCAATTTGGAGGCAAAGTTGCTGGAGGAATAGAAGATGAAGAAAAAAAAGTGTGTTATTTTGACAATTGTACTGCTTCTTGTTGGTTGGATTGCCTTTTGTGGTTTCCAGTGGAGTTGGGGACCGTTTGACTTTTTGCATAATATAAAGACAAGTAAGTTGCCTGGCAATGCCACGGAATACGATTTAGAATATGCAGGAACCGTAGAAAACAGCGTGCTGCAGGGAAAGACGATTTGCTTTCTTGGCTCTTCTGTTACCAAGGGAGCAGCTTCCGGTGACGTTTCTTTTGTCGATTATATCGGACAGAGAAATCAATGCACGGTGGTAAAAGAGGCTGTTTCCGGTACAACACTTGTGGAAGAGGGCGTAGATTCCTACATTACCAGATTGAAAAAATTAGATCCGAATATGCAAGTTGACCTCTTGGTCTGCCAGTTGTCTACCAATGATGCATCACAGGGAAAGGAACTTGGAAAAATAAGTGATTCTGATGACATTTCGGATTATGATACAAAGACGATAACCGGCGCGATGGAATACATCATCGCTTATGCAAAGGAGACGTGGAACTGTCCGATCGTATTTTATACGGGAACAAAGTATGAGAGCGAAGCATATCAGCGCATGGTAACAAGGCTATTGGAACTTCAGGAAAAATGGGGCATCGGCGTCATTAATTTATGGGATGATGAAGAAATGAATCAGGTATCCAAAACAGATTATGCACTGTATATGGCAGACCCTATTCATCCTACCAAAGCAGGCTACCTCAAATGGTGGACGCCGAAGATTGAGGAAGGACTTTATGCACAATTTGAGTAAGGAAAGAGGCAAAAGAATAAACAGGTATTTAATCCATATCTTCCATTAGACACTTACATCCCGGATGGGGAACCACATGTGTTTGGTAATAGAGTTTATATTTATGGCAGCCATGATAAGGAGGGTGGGAATTTGTAATGGATACGCATGCACCGGTGATGAGAAAAATCATGCCGGGTATCATGAGCAGGATTTTTAACAAAACAGTGGAAGAAATCAGGCAGGAAGAACCACAGAGCATTTTAGGAGCAAATTTTGTGGAAAAACAAATGTAAAGGTTGTGACGCGGGGCGCTTCCGGTTTATTCCGCGTGATGACAGAACCAGAAAAGTTCGTTGCAGAAATTCCGTTAGAGGCTTCTGACAAATGGAAAGAGAGCAGAAAGTTATAAAACTTGTTATTCTTCATTAAATATTTAAGGACACTGGGGTTTTCTGCAACTAATGATATATTTGCGGAAAATGCGTGGTATTTTAGAAATGCACTTGTCCGTGCAAACTATACGAATCTGCAAAAAGGTATTCATGAAACAACAGAGTATCTGGAAACATTTCTCAGAAATCTGCTTTTGAACGAGAAGAATGAACCTTCATAATCGAAATCTTCATATAAGTGGACTTTTGAATGAAGAAAAAGTGGACATTGGAGATGAAGAAGTGGATATTGAGAATGAAAAAGTGAACATTCAAGACCAAAAAGTGGATGTTGAGAGTGTGCTTTCCGAAAAAACTAGCGATTTTTCGGTAAAAACGACAGAACATATCCATAAACTCTTTGAAAAGTTTGGCTTTGATGAGGTGTTTGGAAGAAGTGCAGTTATGGAGCTTCTTGAACTGAAAGGTTCAGGTGCTTCAAAACTTCTTTCCAATTTGGCGCAGGCGGATATTATTGAACCAGTGTCCGGTCACGGAAAAGGAAGATATAAATTCAAGAAGTAATTAGAAATTCCAAGGAACGATGGCTATGAAGAATAAATTAGAAAAAATCGGTCAAATTTCTTCGCAGTGTTATTTCCGTATGCTCAAAACTCAGAAAAAAGAGATTGTAGTATAATTTTTTGAAGAATATTGATTTTGGCTAATAGATGAACAAACCAAATAAAGGATAATGAATAAGGCATTGGTCATAATTGGCTGATGCCTTTTTGCGTGCACCAAAAGCTTGTTACAAGGTAAATCAGTTGGTACTGGTCAATTTAGAAATAATGGATAAGTATCTGGAGACATTCCATATAGTTGAGGATTGCATTGATGAAACAATAATTTTAAAAAGAGTATTGACAACGGAAAGATCTGCAATACAATAGTGGTGTGGGGTATAACTACTATGAAAAGTTTTGAATTTTTGGAAAAACTCGGTTTTTCATCTAACGAGGCAAAAGTATACGGCACGTTGATAAAATACAAAGTGCTAAACGGCTACGAAATCGCCAAATTGTCCGGCGTTGCGCGTTCGTTGGTTTATGAGGTCATCAATCGTTTGATTGCAAAAGGCGCGGTCATCCGTATAGACGGAGAACCTAATTTTTATAAGCCTATCGAGTATCAAGACCTTATCCGCAGCATTAAGGAAGAAAACGAAAAGAATATTGCCTGCGCCGAACGCGAACTTCAACAACTCGCAACGGAAAATGCCGACGTCGATTACGTAATGAATATAGTGGGCGAAGAAAAATACGTTGCCAAGGCAAAGGAACTTATCGACAGCGCGCAAGCGGAAATTTCGCTGTCCATTTGGCGGGAGTCGTTCGAAGTGCTGCGTAGTAATATCGAAAACGCAATATCTCGCGGAGTAAAGGTGCATATTTTTACCTTCGAAAGTATTTCGGTCGCCGGCGCAACGGTGTATTCGTACAATATCAACGACGTTTCAACTCTGTTTCCCTACCGCAGAACAACAATCATAATCGACGGCGGAGAGTGCTTAGTCGGCGAAGAGGGCGATCGCAACGTTTACGTGCATACGCGCAATCATTCGGTTGTTTCTCTTGCCACCGACGAAATAGTTTTGAATGTTTTTTGGAATAAACTTATCGAAAAAGAAAACCTGTTGTCCAAGGGTTGCTCCGGTGCGGATTTTTTGCAAGCCATACACAATTTGGCGGAGCGCTACGGCATTACCGACGAGATGACCAAGAATTTTCTTGTTTACAATTTTCAAAAGGAGAAAACTCAAAATGGCAAAAAATGTTGAACGATTACAGGCGCGCGAAGCCAAAGAACTTATCCGCCGCGAAAAGCAGTTAGGCGCAAGAAGCAACAAGTTTTATATGATTTACTTGTTTATGATTTTGGCGCTCATCTACATAACGGACGAAATGGCGTCTACTATATCCATTCAGTTTCAGGCGAATATAGTTACGGAATTCTTCGTAAAAAATATGGGTATGGAATACGGCGCGGGATTATCGCTCTTTTCCGCCATAGGTTTTATTTCCTATCCGGTAACGGTGCTTATTATTTTCTACCGTCCCCTTGCGGACAAATTCGGGCGTAAGCCGTTTTTGGTTATTAACACGTTATGTATGGGGTTAGGGCTGTTTATTGTGTATTTATCTAAGGATATCTACGTTTACATGATAGGCAGCACGTTGATGAGTTTTATGGTGTCGCACGATATGCAATGTGTGTACATACTGGAATGCTCCGACGAAAAGTCCCGCGCCCGTAACTACGCAATCGTAAAAGCGGTGGCGATACTGGGTACGTTGCTTGTTCCGTTGCTTAGGGCTACGCTTATGCAAAACGTAAGCGAGCGTTGGCACGTTGTATATTTAGTTCCGGCAATTATCGGTTTTGTAATGGCGTTTTTCGCGTTGCTTTTTGCAAAGGAAACAAACGCGTTTTTAACAAAAAGAATAGAGTACTTAAAAACTCCCATTGAAGAACGCGAACAACGCAGTAAGGAAGAGTGCGAGCAAAACGCTCAAGGCGGAATTCTGACCGCTGTAAAATTCGCATTCAAACACAGGCAATTACGCTTTTTGATCATCGCCTGCTGTTGTTTCTATCTTGCTTCATTAGGTACGGCAACGTACAGTACGGTTATGGCAAAGTCTGCTTTGATGACGGAAGAAGAAATAACTCTTGCTCTATTCTTGTATCCCGTAGGCAACGCGCTGTTTACGTTGATATCGGGTTTTGTGTCGGACAAATTCGGGCGCAAAATAACTATAATTGCGATGTCTTGTTCGGCGTTGGCGTGCTATTTGCTGTTTATTTTAAGCGGTATGTTCAAGTTGACTCCGTATTTGACAGGCTTTGCAATCGGCGGATTTATGGGCAGTTACTGGGGCGCGGGCGATACTATCGGCGGAATAATGTTCTCCGAGTCTTCTCCTACAAACTTGCGTTCGTCTGTAACTGTAATCAACACGTTGCTTAACGGAATTATGGGCGGACTTGCAACGGTTATCAGTATGATACTGCTTCCTATCATTCCCGAAAAGATGTTCGGCTATATGTACTTGGGTTTGACTGTGCCGGGGCTTGTGGGAGCAATCGTAATAATGTGGCTGTTTGTCGGCGAAACTCGCGGGCTGGATCTTAAAACGGTAACGGGTACGGAATGGGATAAGCCTAAAAAAATTAAAGAAGAAACACAGGACGGTGAATAAAAATGGATAACAAATGTTTTGAACTCGGCGCAAACGAACAGCCGTTGGATATTATCAAGGAAACATGCGGTTTTGCAGGCATATTCAAACAAATAGGAGTGATAGGGGATTCTTTGGCGTCGGGTGAGTTCGAAAGCCACGACGAAAACGGCAGCATAGTTTATACCGATATGTACGAGTATTCGTGGCCCGCTGTTTTGGAACGCATTACGGGGACGAAGTACAACAATTATTCTCGCGGTGGAATGACCGCGCGTGAGTATATGCAAAGTTGGGCGGATACAAACGGATTTTGGCAATGGAATCAAGCGTATATCATTGCGCTGGGCAATAACGATTCGTTTGTCTTCGGACATCCGTTGGGAAGCGTCAAGGACGTTAACGCAGAATGTCCGCAGGATAACGCCGATACGTTCTTCGGCAATATGGGCAAAATCGTTTGCAAACTTAAAACGATCGAGCCAAATGCGCGTATTTTTGTCGTTACTCCGCAACTTCGCGGTGAAGCCTGCGATAAAGATATTCGTTATATCGCAAGCGAACTTGCCAAATTGTGCGATATGTTTGACTTTACGTACTTGCTGGATATGACTGCGCATGCGCCCGTATACGATGCCGAAATGCGTAAGTCGTTCGGGCTGGGCTTCCATCCGAACCCGATGGGGTACTATGCTTACGCATTGATGGTGGCTAATTATATCGATTACGTTATACGTAGTAACCCTCGGGAATTTGCAACGATACCGTTTGTCGGTACGTCGCTCAAAAACAAAGATTACAAATAGTATGTATTTGCTGAAATGAAAAGTGTTGGCGTAAGTTTTAGTAGATAAGAGAAGGGATATGACACATTTAAACCATTTAAGTTTATAGGTGGTGTCGCTAAGGGGTATGCTTGGAGTACGGCAATCGGATTTCGGGCAGTGGACGGACTCAAACCATTAAAATATTTGATTGATACCGCCATTCAGAATATTGAAGGCAAGATTACGATGAAAGAAGCGCAGTTGTGGAGCTTTTTGAACTGAAAGGTTCAGCTGCTTCAAAACTTCTTTCCAATTTGGTGCAGGCGGATATTATTGAACCAGTGTCCGGTCACGGAAAAGGAAGATATAAATCAAGAAGTAATTAGAAATTCCAAGGAACGATGGCTATGAAGAATAAAGTAGAAAAGTCCTCGTCAATACCACTAGTGTCATTCTTTTATGCTAGGAGAAGGTGGAATCTTGTTATTTTATAGGAGATGGCAGAGGCATGCATGCTTCTGCCATCTTTAGGTTTGTGGGTATTGATTCGGAATTGAAGTGCCCAGACTTTTTTTTCTATATTGTAGAGGGGTGATATTATAGTGTTTCTTAAAGGATCTCTGAAAATGGCTCTGGTTAGCAAATGTTAACAAGGATGCTATTTC
Source organism: Roseburia lenta (assembly GCF_014287435.1). Lineage (GTDB taxonomy): Bacteria > Bacillota > Clostridia > Lachnospirales > Lachnospiraceae > Pararoseburia > Pararoseburia lenta. Next base: position 432,036 of record NZ_JACOPG010000002.1, on the reverse strand, counting down.
TGAAAGAGATTTGTCGGAATGAGCTAGTAGAATCTTCGATTCCTCGAGCTTCGTACGGATAATAAATTCCCCTGGTGTAAATCCAAGCTCTTCGTGAAAAAGTTTGCTTGTATGTGATCGACTATAGCCCAATTGTTGAGCAACATCATCTACAGTGAGGCTCGAATACACATTTTGGCGTATGAAATGAATACTTGAGAGCAGTGACTGATCAAGATTTTGGGGTAGCGGAATAGAGTGGACTTTCTCTGCAAAGAAAAGAGCGCAGCGTCCGATTAAAAAGTCAATTTGTTCAATATCTTCAAGCTTTGTAATGTCGGAGTAATAATTTGCAACAATCTCGCTACATTCCTTTAATGGTATTCCTCCTCGTCTGGCTGCCTCTGCAAACAGAGCGATAGAATAGTATCCAATCTGCTTATGTTGCATAATACTGTTCTCCCCCCACGGAAGTTCTGTGTATGCCTCTGGGGAGCAAAGGTATTCCATAACAGAATGGATATTACCAGTTTCTATGTACATAATAATTGAATCTGGCTCGATAAGCATGGAAGAGAAATCCTCGTTGAATGATTGTTTCTTCATATATGTTTGATTGGAGGTGTCGGACAAAGTGTCATTTTGCAGGCGGAAAAAATCATTCCTGGTAATATCATCCTGGTTAAAAATGTATTGCAGAAATAAAAGTCTGTCAATGAAGTCAAGCTGCGTATAGAGTGGTATAGTTTTATATATTCTTTCAATTAGTTTACGTTTCACAGCAGGCACCTTCATTTGGTAAAAAAGATAAGAAAGCTGATTATCTGATAATGGGAGCGAAGAAATAGGACCTATAAGAAGTTTATATTCGGTATCTTTTATAGAAATACTTCCCCAGAAGAAATTGTCTTTGGTTTGATAGTATGAGATTGAGTTACCAACGAAATTGGGGTTTTGTAATACCTCATGAGGATGATATGTCATTAATTCTGTTGGAATTGAAGATATCAGTTTTTCAGATTCATATAAATAAACAGGTATCCGGAAAATATTATATGAGTATTTACATATGGATTCCAAATTATGCACTGACCAGTTCATTATTAATTCCCCCTAATAAGATAATAGTACAATAAAAGAGACGATTGTGCAATATTAAAAATATTAGATCTGATATATATAGAATAAAATAAAGATGTTCGTATACTGTAGGAGGTCAAAATGAGCGAGAAAAAAATAACAATGTTTCAAAAAGTGGTATGGAATTTGCCATCTCTAACATCGAATGGATTGTGGGGAATAATGGCGGGATATCTGACATATTATCTGACGCAGAGTGTGCTTTTATCATCGGCATCTGTTGGAGGAATCCTGATGGCATCAAAAATATTTGATGGTTTTACAGATTTAATTGCAGGATACATTATCGAAAAAACAAATTCGAAATGGGGAAAGGGACGTCCATATTCATTATTTGCTTCTGTCGCGTGGGTATTTATTATTCTAATTTTTGCTGTACCAAGTTTCTTTAGTACAACAGCAAAACTCACATACGTTTTTGTATGTTATACGCTTATCAATTCTGTAGCATTAACATTTTTTAACTGTTCTGAACAGGTTTATATGCTTAGGGCTATGCCAAATGAGAAGGATAAGTCATCTACTCTTGCAATAGGTGGAGCAATTGTAACCTATGGAAGCACAATACTTGCAATTGCAATGCCTATAATTATTACCACGTTATGTGCTAAAAAGCAGGGATGGACTGTTTTGGCTTTGGCAATGGGTATTCCTTCTATCATTTTAGCTGCACTCAGATTTGTTTTTGTAAAAGAAATTCCATTTACAAATGAAACAAATGATACTGCTAAAAAAACAAAGGTTTCTGTATTGGATATGATCAAGCATATTATTGGCAATAAATATGTATTGATCTGTCTTGGATTAGTATTCTTTTATTATTTTAATTCAAATTTGGGAACAATTGTAACAGGCTATTACTTTACATATAACGTCGGTAATCTTACATTATTATCAATCATCAGTGCGACTGCATTAATAACCCCAATTTTTCTTTTGTTTATTCCTAAAATGCTTGAAAAGTGGGGAAAAACTAAGGTTCTTAAGATGGGATTGTTATGTAATTTAATTGCATGTATTGTGAGAGCGTTAGCACCATTAAATCTTGTACTTTATGCAATAACTTCCCTTGTATGTTCATTTGGAACACTTCCTATGGTTTATTTTATTGGATTATTGCTTATGGATTGCATGGACTATGGCGAATGGAAAATGAAATACCGGGTTGAAAGTGCTTATTCAGCGGTGAGCAGTGCAGGCCAAAAAATTTCAGCCGGAGTGGCAAGTGGTGTGGCTGGACTTATCATGGGAGCAACAGGATTTGTTAGTGGTGCAGACACACAGAGCACTTTGGCAATGGCAGGAATCAAGGGATTAACCATTTATGCACCTATTATCGTGGGAGTAATACTGTTTGTTCTTATCAGTGTTTATAAACTGGACGACAAAATGGATCAAATCAAAAAAGAGATTGGACAAAACAGAGAATAGTAGAGAGAAAAAAATGGAATTAGATTTCAATAGAGATTGGCTTTTGATGAAAGAGGATGGGTCTAGTTGTCATGTTAATTTGCCACATGATGCAATGATTCATGAACAAAGAAGTTTTTCAAATAGAAATGGTGATAAGACAGGATTTTTTCCGGGCGGGAAATATGTCTATAAGAAGGAATTTTCGCTTGATAGCAGAAGTTCGGATGAGCAGATAATAATACATTTTAATGGGGTATACGGTCGAACTAAGCTTCTATTAAACGGGCAAAATGTAGGAAATCATTTGTATGGATACACTCCATTTGATGTGGACATAACGGATGCAAGTGTTGATGGGCAAAATGTTTTGGAAGTCATTGTTGATAATACACTCGTTCCCAATACCAGATGGTATTCCGGCAGCGGAATCTATAGAATGGTAACACTGATTAGGAGAGATAGAACACATATTGATGATGTTCGGATCAATACAGTTTGTATCAATCCCCCTACTATTCATGTTTCATGTAACATGAAGAATGCAAATGTAATAATAATAGATGCGGATGGTAAGATTGTAGCTGAAGGACCACTCGGTGACCTTGTGATTGAAAATGCTAATTTGTGGAGTTCAAAAACGCCGTATTTATATACCTGTCAGATTAGCACTGAGTCTGAATATGTAGAGAAGAAGTTTGGAATTCGTGAACTGAAGTGGAGTTCAGAGAAGGGGTTAACAATCAACGGACAGGTTGAAAAGTTAAGAGGTGGATGTATCCATCATGATAATGGTGTGATAGGAGCCTGTGCATTCAAAGATGCAGAATATCGTAAGGTTCGGATACTAAAGGAAGCCGGATATAACGCAATTCGTTCGTCACACAATCCTTGTTCTGAAAGCTTACTAGATGCTTGCGATGAGTTTGGAATGTATGTACTAGATGAAGCGTTTGATGGGTGGTATATGCCAAAGAATCATCATGACTATAGCAGAGTATTTTGGGATGAGTATAAAAGTGATTTATCGACAATGGTAGAGAGAGATTATAACCATCCTTCTGTCATTATATATTCTATAGGCAATGAGGTTAGTGAAGTTGGTACGGAAGAAGGAATTAAGCTGGCTTCAGAAATGACAGAATTTGTAAGGAAGCTGGATGGTTCAAGACCAGTAACCTGTGGAATAAATATTATGCTCACTGTCTGGGCAAAACAGGGAATGGGAATATATAGAGATGAAGCCGAATATGTAGCTGAACCATTACCAGAATTAGATTATGTTGAAGAAAAGAAATCGGGTTCCGCTTTCTTTAATGCTCTTGCACAGAAATTGGGATCTCTAATGTCAACCCAGACCAAAACAAAAAAGGCGGGAGTTGTTGTGGATGGGATAGCAGGTTCCTTTGATGTATTGGGATTAAATTATGGGCAATGCAGATATGATATGGAACTTAAAAATCATCCAGAACGAATATTGCTTGGTACGGAAACATATATTGGTGATTTGGCTTATAATTGGTCAAGAGTGATGAGTTCAAATGTCTTAATTGGCGACTTTTGCTGGACCGCTATGGATTATATCGGAGAAGCAGGAATTGGCGCATGGCAGTATGAAGCGAATAAAGAGATGCCACTTTTAGCCGGAAGTGGAGCAATTGATATCTTAGGAAATGCAGATGCACAAAATGGATTTCAAAAGGTGGTTTGGGGACTGGAAGATATATATATTGGCGTTCGACCGGTTAATATGAGTTCACAGAAAGTCTTAAAGAAAGCATGGAGATTTACGGATGCCATACCTAGCTGGAACTGGCCCGGGTATGAAGGCGAGAAGGCTCATGTTGAAGTCTACAGTAATGGAAGCTATGTAAAGCTTGAATTAAATGGAAAGACACTTGGAAAGAAGAGAGTTAAGGGCTATCGCACTGATTTTGTCTGCAAATATGATAAGGGGACGCTCACTGCAATATCCTATGATCTTCTGGGGAAGGAATTAGCTAGGACGGTGCTTTCTTCTGGCCACGGTATCTCAGAATTAAGTGTGAAAGCTGAGAAAAAAAACATGAAAGCAAATGGACAGGATTTGAATTACATTATTCTGGAGTCCATAGACGAAGCAGGAATATGGTGCCCCGCAGAAGAAAAAGAGTTGACGGTTTCAATAGAAGGTCCTGCAGTGATTCAAGGCATAGGTACAGCGAAGCCCTACTCTAATCGATCTTTTACGGATAATGCGCAGAAGACCTATCAGGGCAGATGTCAGATTGTGATAAGATCTTTATATGAGCCAGGAGAAGTTACTATACATATCAAGACAGCGGATGGGATGGATAAGACGGTAAGGATGGATGTGATGTGATTGGGGGAGGTGGAAAGTTGCGTTATTCCATACGCCAGCAAGAAGTGATGGTTTATAGATAAACTAAAATGTGTTAGGAATAAACCTGTTCGATATGATATAGAGTGAATTAAGGAATAATCCAAAGGAGACGTGGAACTGTCCGGTCGTATTTTATACGGGAACAAAGTATGAGAGTGAAGCATATCAGAGCATGGTAACAAGGTTATTGGAACTTCAGAAAAAATGGGTATCGGAGTCATTAATTTATGGGATGATGAGGAAATGAGTCAGGTATCCGAAACAGATTATGCACAATTTGAGTAAGAAGAAAGTAAGGAGGCAAAATGAAGAAGCAGGTATTTAATCCATATCTCCCGTTAGACACTTACATTCCGGACGGAGAACCACATGTGTTTGGTAATAGAGTTTATATTTATGGCAGCCATGATAAGGAGGGCGGGGACTGTTTTTGTCTTCTCGATTATGAAGCGTGGTCTGCACCAGTTGATGACTTAACAGATTGGCGTTGTGAGGGAATAATTTATCAAGCCAAGCAATGCAGACATTACTGTGAGGAACGGCAGGATATGTATGCGCCGGATGTCGTGCAGGGAAATGACGGACGCTATTATCTGTACTATGATTTATCAGGTCGGGGAGACCATGGATTTGATGGACCGATTTCTGTGGCAGTGTGTGATACACCCGCCGGTAAATATGAATATTATGGAGATGTCTGCTATCCGGACGGAAGACCTATGCAACGGTTTATTCCCTTTGACCCAGCGGTTATAAATGATAACGGGCATATTTACCTTACATATGGATGGGGACTTGGAATGGATACGCATGCACCAGTGATGAGGAAAATCATGCCGGGCATCATGAGCAAGGTTTTTAACAAAACAGTGGAAGAAATCAGGCAGGAAGAACCGCAGAGCATTTTAGGAGCAAATTTTGTGGAATTGTGTGGTGACATGCTTACAGTAAAAAGTGAGCCGGTAAGAATTCTGCCTGCACTCAACAATGCGAAAAAGGGCAGTGAACTGCGGAAACATAGCTTTTTTGAAGCAGCTTCCTTACGTAAATTTGGAGATTTGTATTATTTTATCTATTCTTCTCATGTCAACCATGAACTATGCTATGCAACCAGTAAATATCCGGATCATGGATATAAATACCGGGGTGTCATTGTATCGAATGGTGATATTGGTTATCATGGCAGAAGTGCGAAGGATCGCCTTGCTGCTACGGGAACCAATCACGGAAGCATTGAGTACATCAATGGAAAATATTATATTTTTTATCATCGACTGACACATAATACCGCTTTTTCCAGACAGGGATGTGCAGAAGAAATAAAAATCTTGCCGGATGGTACCATTAAACAGGTGGAGATGACAAGTTGTGGTTTAAACGGAGAACCGCTTGTGACAGAAGGAGAATATCCGGCAGCAATTTGCTGTAACCTGACCAACGGAAAAATGCCACATTTAAGTAATGTGCAAAAAGGAAAATATTCACCTAACGTCAATCACGAGGGGAATACGCGCTTTGTCAAGGATCTGGAAAATAAAACACTGGTCGGATATAAATACTTTGCTTTTAGTGGAAAAACAAATGTAAAGGTTGTGACGCGGGGAGCTTCCGGTATATTTTGTGTGATGACAGAACCGGGAAAAATCGTCGCAGAAATTCCGCTAGAGGCTTCTGACAAATGGAAAGAGAGCAAAGGTGTATCATTTATGGCAGAAGGAGTGAAGCCATTGTATTTTGAATACAGGGGAAGAGGAAAAGCAGATTTTCTGAAATTTATTTTGACGGGAAGAGAATCATGATGGACAGTTGCGTTGGTGCGAGGAATACATTCGCCCACAGATCGAAGCACTAGTAGAGCAGTTTGGACTTGAACATTTGAGAAGAGAGCAGTGAAGAATTATATGAATCAATTAAAGAAAAAATTTTATAAGGTTCCTATCTTTATAAAGATCAGGAAGCAAAGTACGATTATATAGCTGATGTGTTTGATACACTGATAGTGCGTGATATACGCAAAAAATACAAGATAAGAAATACGCAGCTGATGGATAGAATTGTGGATTTTCTTATGGACAATGTGTCTAATCTTTCTTCTGCGCGTAACATTACCAATACTCTCGGAAGCATGCAGGAGAAGATACACCATACGACAGTTGGTAATTATATGCAATACCTGTGCAATGCATTCGCGTTCTACAAGGTTAGGAGATATGATATTAAGGGGAAAAAGTATTTATCGAGCAACAACAAATACTATTTGAGTGACCATACTTTCCGTTATGCAAAGCTTGGAACAAAAAATATGGATTATGGACGCATATTGGAGAATATCGTGGCTGTTGAGCTTTTGCGTAGAGGATATGAGGTTTATGTGGGTATATTATATAAGAAGGAAATAGATTTTGTCGCAGTAAAGCGGAGTGAGAAAATCTATATTCAGGTATCTGATAATATCAGTGAAGAAAAGACCTTTGAAAGAGAGGTAGCTCCACTTTTGCAGATTAAGGATGCATACCCTAAGTATGTGATAGCCAGAACCAGGCATGATGAATACCAGTATGAGGGAATAAAGGTTATTGATATTGCGGATTGGTTGTTGGATAAATAATTCTATTAGCCAAAAATGAAAAAAATAAGAAATTGGCTAATAGAACAAAGCGAACCAAATAAAGGATAAGGTATAAGGCATTGGTAATAATCGGCTGATGCCTTTTTTGTGCACCATTTTAAGCAGATATAAAGTGGTTTATAAGAAAATAATTGAAAATAAATCATATTTTTTTGACCAATTTTTGCAATCAGTTTTTTTAACTCCAAGTAAATGATAGAAGCCAGCAAATAAAGGATGGCAACAGAAAGGAGAAGTTGATATGCAGGAACAGAAGAAGTATAACTTGGCGGATGGTAATATTCGTAAGCGTTTTGTAACGTACAAGCAGGCTGCAGAATTATATAGCATCGGTTGGAGTTTGAGAGATTATTCTAAGACAAACCCTGATTGGGTAAGAAATTTTGTTGAAAGTATTCATAATGTTTATAATCACATACAGCAAAGTTTAGAAGATGAAGAAGATAATTTACCAAGAGGACGTACTTATCTAAATCCTTGGTAATGCACAAAACGATGTGGCACTGTCAGTTATAGGTGTTTGTAGAGTGAACTACCAACTTCTTGGGCATAAGAAATTCAGACTTAATCCACGCCCATATAAATTTCTCCGCTGTCATTCCGTTGTATTTCACAAATCCGAGAGCCGCAAACGGTGCTGCTCCCAAAATACACACCCACGATACTGTTTCTGATAATAGAAATCTTCATATAAGTGGACTTTTGAATGAAGAAAAAGTGGACATTCAAGACAAAAAAGTGGATATTGGAAGTGTGCTTTTCGGAAAAGGCAGTAATTTCTCAGTAAAAACGACGGTTCATATTCATAGACTTTTTGAAAAGGGATATGTTAAAATATAAGAATCATTGCAAAATAAAAGGAGCAGGCACATGAGAAAATATATCAAGCGTTTAAAAGCGAGAATTTCCTTGAACAAAAAGCAGGTTATTACATATTCCATACTCAGAACTCTGGTCATTTTGACAGCAGTACGCTGCATTTTTACACGGAATTACGAGAGTCTGGCGATATGTATTCTTTCTCTTATCCTGTTTCTCCTGCCATCCCTTTTTGAGCAGCTTTTGAAAATAGAGATTCCGCCGGTATTTCAGATGATCATTTATGTATTCATCTACGCGGCAGAAATCTTGGGAGAAGTCAACAAATATTACACGGCGATTCCGGGATGGGACACCATGTTACATACCATCAACGGTTTCCTGTGTGCGGCGATCGGCTTTTCTCTTTTCAACATCTTAAACCGCGGTAGCAAATCCATGCAGTTGTCACCCTTTTATCTGGCAATCGTCGCCTTTTGCTTTTCCATGACGGTGGGTGTCATCTGGGAGTTCATTGAATTTACCTTTGATCAGGTATTTCTTTTGGATATGCAAAAAGATTTCATTGTCTCAAATATCGGTTCCGTGACTTTGGACGAAAGCAAAACCCAGACCCCAGTGCGGATCTATGATATTACAAAGACGATCATAGAAACAAAAAATGGAGATACCTATGTAGTGGATGGCGGTTATCTGGATATCGGAATCATTGACACCATGAAAGACCTTATAGTCAATTTTGTCGGTGCCCTTGTCTTTAGCGTGATCGGCTATTTTTATGAGGCAAAGCATAAAGCAAAATCGCTTGCAAAGGATCTTTTGATCGAGCCATTGACGGAAGATGCGATCAAAGAATACGATGACGATATTGAAAAGAGTGTCAACAGCAAGGGCATCAGAAACATCCATGACTCTGGAGGCTATGGCTGCCAGCGAGGACACCATCAACGCTGAAATGGAAGGTATCGAGGCTTAGGCTCGTTGATTTCGGTATTGCAGAGGTGTGATGCCGTAGTGTTTTTTGAACACATTTTGAAAATAACTCTGACTGGAGAAGCAAAGATAGCTGCTGATCTCACCAAGTGATTTGTCTGTATATCGCAGGAGAGAGGCAGCTTCTTTCATGCGCCGCAGGGTTATGTAGTCGTTTACAGACATACCGGTTTCCTCCTTGAAATGGCGGAGCAGGGAGGAACGACTATGGGAAGAATGCGCTACAACATCAGAAACACCAATGGGCTGGTTGATATGTGTTGTGATATATTGCAGGCACTGCTTGGTATCAGCAGAGATCGTCCGGGGGGATTTCTGCATGGCTACACGGTTGGCAAAATCCATGGTCATATTGTATTGGAGATTTTTGACCGCATCTTCACTTTGCAGTTTTTCACATTCCTGTGTATAGGTATCAATCAACTGATAGGTCTCTTCAATGTCCATGCCGCCTGGAATGGCAGCGTCTTTACCAACACTGACAACCAGTCCGATCAATAAATTCTTAGCCTGTCGCAAGGGAGTTTCCGCCAGTTTTCCTTCTTTGACATTCAATGTTTTGGCGGTTCTTAGTAAAAAATTCTCCAGACCGATTACATCGCCCTGACGGACCAGGGAAAGCATCTGTTGCTCAAAGAGGTAGGTGCCATGCTGTGCTTGTTCTTCTCTTGCTGTGTAGGCACGTTCTGCCTGTTGTTTTCCGATCTCTAACTGATATTTCGTATCGGTCAGACGAAAGGCTTCGTTTAAATCTAGTTTTTCCCCATTGAGAATAAAATGCAAAAAAAGTAAAAGTTCCAGAAATTGATTATATGTATACAAGGGAATAGCGGTTAAAAAGGATGCAATCTCGTCATATCTTGCTATTGGCAGACCATTCTTGGTCATATAGGAACGGATGAAAGATCTGTCAGGAGGCGTGCTATAGGCAGGCCCTAAGATGAAAAAATGCTGTTTGTCTTTGCAGACGACATAGCCATAGTACCCGGTGTCTGAGGATACATAGACGGATGGTGAGGAAGCATCACATAGTTTTGGCGTGACGAAAGGATAAGGATCCGTATTGTCATAAAATCCGGCAGAACACACATATTGATGACCTTTGTACAAGGCAATGGGCAGATAGTGGGCAGCAAAAAACATTTCGCAAAAGTTGGAATAATCATCTATCATAGTAAAAACCTCCTGATTCAAATATACAATAGAATGTACGATATTACAATACAGAGGCGTGGAGATTTCTTATACTGATAGAAAAAGAAGGGAAAAGGGGATCCCGGAAAGGGTGAATGTATATGGGAAAAGAGGGCTTTTCAGAAGGGTTTTTATGGGGAGCATCATCTGCAGCAGCGCAGATAGAGGGAGGCTGGCAGGAAGATGGGAGAACGCCGAGTATTTGGGATATTGCCAAGCCAAAGCAGATCAAACATGGGGAAAACTGTCATGAAAGCTGCGATCATTATCATCATTGGAAAGAAGACGTGGCTCTGATGAAGAAGATGGGGCTTAAGGCATACCGGTTTTCTATCAGTTGGTCTCGTGTGATACCGGAAGAGGGAAAGGTAAATCCAAAGGGAATTCAATTTTATTCGGATTTGGTGGATGAACTGCTTGCAGCAGGAATCGAACCCTTGGTTACAATTTTTCACTGGGATATGCCGGTATGGATGCTGAAAAAAGGAGGCTGGTTATCGTCCAAAATCATTCCGGCGTTTCAGGATTATACTAGGGTGGCAGTGGAGGCGCTTTCAGATCGGGTAAAGTGGTGGATCGTCATGAATGAACCGGGCTGTTTTATCATGAATGGTTATATGCAGGGAGAACATGCGCCTTTCAAACATCGCTATCTGGCGTTGTCGCGACTGACACGCAATTGTATGTTGGCACATGCCGAGGGGGTCAAAACGGTCAGAGCGTATGCAAAGCAGCCGGTCAAGATCGGGATCGCACTTTCAACTGGTGCGTATGTTCCCGACACAGAGTGTCCTAGCGACATACAAAGAGCGCGCGAACTTAGTATGGATAAAGGAAATGGTCTGATGGGGAATAAATGGTGGATGGATCCGATCCTTGCCGGAAAGCCGGTGCGTGCCTATGGTATTTATGCATCACATCAGAAAGATATGGAAGCCATCTATCAGGAATTGGATTTCGTCGGATTAAATATCTATACATCCTATAATTATGCAGAATGGGGTGCAGAAAGACAGGAAGCAAAGCCTGGAACACCGCGCAATTCCCTCGGTTGGGTCATTGATGAACGCGTTATGTACTGGAATGTACGTTTCGTGTACGAACGATATCATCTGCCTATCATGATCACAGAAAATGGTGTTGCTGAACACGATGTTGTAAGTATCGATGGTGCCGTCCATGATCCGCAGAGATGTGATTTTATCTATCGTTATCTTGGACAGTTAAAGCGTGCAGCCAGTGAAGGGATTCCGATTTTGGGATATTGTCATTGGTCTGTTATGGATAACTTTGAATGGGCGGAAGGCTATGATCCACGGTTTGGTCTGGTCTATGTAGATTATCCGACGCAAAAAAGAATTGTTAAGGATTCTGCGTGGGAATACAAGAAAATAATAGAAAGCAATGGAAGTATTTTGTAGGGGGTTACACATGAAAAAAGAAGTTAGGTTATTAGATCATGGATTGTTTGAAAAGCCTTTTATGGATTCAAAGGCACGTACAAGAGCAGTATCGACAAAAGAGATTGCCTTTGGACATTTGATAGGACCACTGGGGTTGATCTTAATTGTTAACACGATTGCAGCACTGGTAGAAAAATTCTTCACACAGCAGACAGGTGCTATGTATGGTACGGCAAATGTGAATATGATTCGTATTATGGGTAGTCGTTATGAAGTTGTTATGACTGTGGCAAAGATCCTTGCAGTCGGTATGGGGCTCTTAAACGGATGGCTGGTTCAGCATACACATTCGAAACAGGGAAGACTGCGTCCCTGGTATCTGATTTTTGGTTTTTGTTCGATTATTATTGGTGCTCTGATTTTTCAGTTTGCAGGACCGAATGATCTGGGAGAAGCTTACTGGTATTACTTTTTCTTTTTACTGATCTGTTATCATACCGTGGGTTCCAGTTATTTCTTTGTCTTTAAAGATACGATCGTTTCGTTGACATCGCGAAATCCATCGGAGAAGATGCGCTTGAAATTTGTCCGTCAGTTATGCTGGACATTGATTTCCGGAATTTTAATTGGAATGATGGTTTCTATGGTCGTTCTTCCGATGTGGCTGGAAAATGACATTAGCGGTTATCCACTACTGATGATCATCTTATCCGTGATTGCCATACCATTGCTTTTACTGGAGTACTTCTACACCCGTGAGCGAATCACAGAGGATGTCACACAGGAATACGGAGATGAGAATAAGATTCCGTTAAAAGAACAGATGAAGGCTCTGTTTACCAACAAATATTATGTTTTGTTGACCATCATTGTAACGGTAGGAAGTATTGTTGATAATTTTAAGGGTGGTAATGTCCAGTACTTCTATATCAAGTTCTTATTGGGAGGTGCGGATAACCCGATCATGTTTACACTCTATCAGGTCGCAACCGGTATTCCGCTGGGGATAGGAGCCTTTGCTATTTATCCATTGGCAAAGAAGTTTGGGATAAAAAACGTATCCATTGTAGGATACATCTGTGTTCTGATAGGAAGTGTTGTTGGTCTACTGAACCCATCCAATATTCCGGTTGCAATTGCGGCTGGCTTCCTGCGCCAGACAGGTATGCTTCCAAATGCTTATGTGTTTGCAACACTTGTATGTTATGCCTATGACAGCGTGGAACATGATTCCGGTTATCGTCTGGAAGGCTTGCTTGGACCTGCCATTGTCCTTGCGGTCCAAACGATATTGACGGCTCCGTTCGCAGGAGGATATGAGTCCGGTATTTTAAAACTGGGATTTGTGGATGTTCAGGGCATTACACCGAACAGCGATGTACTTCAGTTTATGACTTTCGCATTTTATATGTTTGATATTGTGGCATCCATTATTTATATCGTACTTTTGCCGTTTGTTGATATTGAAAAGAAACTACCGCAGATTAACGAGGATTTGCGTGAACGCCAGAAGCAGATTGCCTTATCCAAAGGAGAAGAATGGATAGAACCGGAAGAAATTGCCAGACGGGAACGCGAAGAAGCTGATCGTATACAGGAACAGAACCGCATTCATGATTTAGAGGAGCGTTGCGCAAAGAAAGGACTGGACTTTGAGACAGAAAATCGAAAATATCTGGAGAAACAGTCAAGGAAGAAGAAAAGATTAGGAAAGAGGTAGGAAATGACATGTGATTTTAACGATGGCTGGTTGTTTCAGAAAGAAGGTCAGCCGGGGGAAAGTGTTGATCTGCCGCATGATGCTATGATAACAGAAGTACGGAATGCCTCTTGCAGAAATGGCGTCAATACAGGTTTTTTCCCGGGAGGAAAATATGTCTATACCAAATATTGGAAAGTTAATCCGGAATGGTTAGAGAAGTCCGTCCGTGTTCATTTTGAAGGGGTTTATCAGAATTGTCATGTCTTTTTAAATGAAGTGGAAGTTGGCAGCCATAAATATGGATATACGCCGTTTGACATTGATTTGACAGGTAAGTTGCAAGCGGGTGAAAATTGTCTGCGTCTTATGGTAGATAACTCTCTAGAACCCAACTGCCGTTGGTATTCGGGGGCAGGTATTTATCGCCCGGTGCAACTGATTGTGGAAGAGAAGCAGCATATTGAGCGAATTCGCGTGAAAACACTTGCAATCAATCCTGCGGTGATTTCTGTGGATGTTATAGGAGATAGTCTGGAGGCTGTGACCGTTTCCATTTGTGATAGAAGCCACATTCTATATGAGGGAGAACCTGGGAAAATTACACTACAGCAAGTACAATTATGGAGTGATGAAACGCCAAAACTATATACCTGTATTGCAAAATGTAAAACAGATGAAAAACGATTGGATTTTGGCATTCGTAAACTGGAATGGTCAGCAGAAAAAGGACTTTTGGTGAATGAAAAAGAAATACTGTTGCGAGGTGGCTGCATTCATCATGATCATGGTGTCCTGGGGGCGTGTGAATTTTGGGATGCGGAAGAACGACGTATCCGTATATTAAAGGATGCGGGATTCAATGCCATCCGCATGGCGCATCACCCTGCGTCACAGATTTTACTGTCTATTTGTGACAGACTCGGCATGTATGTTATGAACGAGACTTTTGATGGCTGGTATGTACCAAAGACATATCATGATTATGCCAGATATTTTGACGAATGTTGGAAAGACGATGTTAGAAGCATGGTGGAATCTGCGGAAAACCACCCGAGCGTGATCATGTACTCTATTGGTAATGAGGTATCGGAGACAGCGACCTCAAAAGGCATTAAAGTCTGTCGGAAGATACAGGATTATGTGCATGGATTAGATGACACGCGACCGGTAACAGCTGGTATCAATGTGCTGCTGAATGTATATGCGCATATGGGGATCGGTGTCTATCGTGACAAGGGGGAATATCAGCCAAAGCCTTTGCCACCGGGGAAAAGTTATCATGATAAAAAGTCGGGATCCGCTTTTTTTAATGCAATGGCACAAAAACTGGGTCCGCTCATGTTCTTTATGAGTAAAGGCAGACATGGGGATAAGGCGTGTGCGCCGGCGGGAGATGTATTAGATATCATAGGATTGAATTATGCGTCCTCGCGCTATGATGAAGATGCGAAAAAATACCCTGAGCGCATGATGGTTGGCAGTGAGACTATGGTGGCAGATTTACCTTATAATTGGAGTCGAGTGAAGAAATATCCGCAACTTGTCGGGGATTTCGTTTGGTCGGCATGGGATTATCTGGGAGAAGCCTGCATTGGAGATTGGACGTATCATTCCTACAAAGGTCTTCCTTTGCTGGCTGGTCAGGGGATGATTGATATTACGGGAAAAGCACTGGCATCCATGTATTACATGCAGATTGTATGGGGCTTGCGAAAGAAACCATTTATTGCTGTTAGTCCGCTGAATCATGCAGATGAGACGCCAACGAAAGGAGCCTGGCAGTTTACCAATGCGATTGATAGTTGGAGTTGGGAAGGCTATGAAGGTGTAAAAACGACGGTTGAGGTATATGCGGCGGGCGAGTCGGTTCGACTCTTTTTAAATGACAGACTGATTGGGTGTCGCAGGCTGAAAAAATTTAAGTCAAGTTTTTCCCTAGTCTACCAACCGGGAGTTTTACGGGCAGAGGCATTAGATACCAATGGAAATGTAATCGCGCAGCATTTCCTTGGAACAGCCCAAAAGGAGACGATTCTTTGGGCGGAAGCCGAGAAGAAAGAACTACGCGCCAACGGGCAGGATCTTTGCTATGTTCCAATTGAATTTACAGATAAGAAGCATTGTCTCAAGCCTTATATAGAGAAGCGTGTGGATATTGCGGTAGAGGGCTGTGTAAGTCTGGCTGGATTTGGCAGTGCCTTGTGTAAGACCAACGAGGTGTTTGACCGGAACCATCATATGGCATATCGGGGAAGATGTCTTGCTGTGCTTCGCGCAAAGAATGAGCAGGGGAAAGCCAAGGTTAGCATTTCCGCAGAGGGAGTGGAACCGGTAGTTATTAGATTGGAGGTAAAATAAAATGAAGAAATTTCAGTCGTTTGGAGTTCTTACACCAGAGGAATCAGAGCGTGAAAAAAAGCATAAGTCACTTGCCAGAAGAGCAGCGGCAGAGGGATATGTTTTGCTGAAAAATGAAGGCCTTCTGCCTTTGCAGAATAAAAATATCGCCCTATATGGAGCAGGCAGCAGGCGTACAGTGAAAGGAGGTTCCGGTAGTGGCGATGTCTACGAGCGCCATAGCGTGACCATCGAGGAAGGCTTAAAAAATGCCGGATTTACCTTCCCGACGACTCTGTGGATGGATCGTTTTGAAAAAAAGTTTCAGGAAGATATTGCGGAGTGGGAGGCGATGGTAGAAGAAAAGATAAAAGGTTTCTCACCAGTGCAATCCATGAAAATGTTTGATGTGATCCATGAATATCAGAAACCGAATCCAGCGTGTACGCCGATATTGGAAGATGAACTGAGTGACGAGACAGATACCGCTATTTATGTATTATCCAGACAGGCGGGCGAAGGCGGTGACAGACGCTATGAGAAGGGGGATTATCTTTTGTCGGATGTGGAAGAAGAAAGTCTTCGTCTTCTGTCTGCACATTATAAAAAACTTGTGCTGGTTTTAAATTGTGGCAGTGTGATAGATCTGTCCATTTTGGATCAGGTACGGATTGATGCCGTTATTTTCTATGCGCAAGGTGGTATGGAAGGTGGAAATGCCCTTGCGGATATTTTGACCGGAAAGGTAAATCCATGTGGAAAACTTACAGACACATGGGCATATCACTATGATGATTATCCATGCGCCGATACGTTTGGCTATCGCAATGGGGATGTGTCACAGGAAGATTACCGGGAAGATATTTATGTGGGATATCGTTATTTTGATGCCTTTTCTATTCATCCGCGTTTTCCGTTTGGTTTTGGTTTGTCCTATACAACTTTTTCTATGGGAAGAAAGGCTGTTCTGGTAGATGGAAGTAAGGTTACAGTAGATGTTTCTGTTAAAAATACCGGTAAATATGCCGGACGTGAGGTGGTTCAGTTATATTTGCAAAAACCACAGATGGTGCAAGGAGTAGAGGAGAAGTCACTGGCGGCATTTGCAAAGACCGGATGTCTGCAGCCGGGGGAGACAGAACTGGTTACTACAACTTTTGATGTCTGTGATCTTGCGGTTTATGATGAGAAAAAAGAAATGTTTGTCCTGCCGCAGGGCGAGTATGGAGTTCTGTTGGGAACGCATGCAGGAGCGGTCAGCCCTGTGGCGGTATTGACGCTTTCAGAAGATGTGGTTGTGGAGCAGGTGTCTGCCGTACATCCATTTGCACGTTCTTATGAACGTATGCAACCGGAACAAGGCAAGCGTGTTTACGAAGAAAGTCTTACCCGTTACGCGATGCAGGTGGATCCGAGGAGACGAAAAGAGAAGACACAGGCAAACCCTTATCAGAAGCGAGTAGAGGAACTTTTGCGAAATTTAACAATTTCCGACCGTATCAGATTGGTCACTGGCGGTGGATACAGCATGAAATGCTACAACAATGTCATGGGGGCGGCAGGAAGAACCTGCACCAAATTATTAAAAAAAGGCGTCCCTAATATTGTTATGTCAGATGGTCCGGCAGGACTGAACGTTGTGCCGTGTACTGCGATCGCAAAAGACGGCACACCGCGTTTCCCGGATGGCGTACTTGTAGATTGGCGCTGGGGATGGATAAAAAAGCACGAGGAAATGATTAAACATCTTCCGGGAAAATATCAAAAGGTATATCGTTATATGACTGCCTGGCCGAGTGAAACACTTCTTGCGCAGAGTTTTGATATTGATTTACTGGAGGAAGTGGGACAAGCCATTGGCAGGGAGATGAAGGAAATAGGTATTTCTATATGGCTTGCGCCAGGCTTGAATATTCACAGAAATCCGCTGTGTGGAAGAAACTTTGAGTATTATTCAGAGGATCCGCTGGTATCCGGAAAGATGGCGGCAGCGGTGACAAGAGGCGTGCAGTCTGTAGGAGGCGTCGGCGTTTCTGTCAAGCATTTCTGTTGCAATAATCAGGAAGATAATCGTATGGAAATGTCCTCCAATGTCACACAAAGAGCCCTGCGTGAGATTTATCTTCGGGCGTTTCGTATTGCGATTGAAGAGGGAGACCCATGGACGATCATGAGTTCTTATAATCGTGTGAATGGTCTGCATGTCTGCAATAACAAAGAACTTTTAACGGATGTCTTACGTGGAGAATGGGGATATCAGGGGCTGGTCATGAGTGACTGGACAGCGACAAATCAGTGTTCCCATGCCAAGGCAATCAATGCAGGAAATGACTTGATCATGCCGGGTGATAAATCAGTCTGGAAGGCGTTAGAACAGGCAAAAAAAGAAGGACTCCTGCAAGAGGATGCCTTACAACAATCCTGTGAAAGAGTCCTGACCTTAATCTTGAGGAGTGAAACCTGTAAAGATTTTCGCTAGGTCGGCGCATTTGCATTTTCAGCAACGATCTGATAAACACTGATCTTAAACTGCTGTTCCGGTGTAATGCCGACAAAGCAGCAGCCGTATTGAATAGAGTCATCGATACATTCGGCACGGATGACTTCAATAATGGTTTGGATACTTTCTTTGTTTTCAAGTGTTATATTGGCATCATAGTAGGTGCCGAGTTTGAATTGGTAGTCGGATTTGAAAGCCATGCCCGTTGTGGAAATATCTACGACATTGACATCAACGGCAGTTGGCTGATCCGCACTGCTATTTTGATTTACGGATTTTAATTGTATGGTGACATCAATATTGATTCTTTTGGATCTTCTTCTTTCGCTTTCCATAGATAGATAACCTCCCTGTATAACGATATCAGAACAATTTTCTCTATCATACCATAAAAAGCAGAAAAAATGCAGAGATTAAGCGGATACTTTTCGGTTGATTCGTGTGGCTTGACGTGATAGAGTAGTCATAAAAGATTGAGGACGAGAGGAAGATGGCATGATAAAGTTTATTTCATGGAATATTGATTCTTTAAACGCGGCACTGACATCAACATCGGCAAGAGCAGAACTTTCCAGAGCCGTATTAGACACCATAAAAGGGGAAAATGCAGACATTATTGCCATACAGGAGACAAAACTGCCTGCAACCGGAATGACAGACAAGCATAAGGAAGCATTGGCTTTCTATTTCCCGGACTATCAGGTGGAGTGGGTCAGCTCCGTACCGCCAGCCAGAAAGGGCTACGCGGGTACCATGGTTTTATACAAAAAGTCCCTGCAGGCACAGATGAGTGCACCGGCGATCGGCGCACCGGATACCATGGATGCGGAGGGAAGACTCCTTTGTCTGGAATTTGAGGATTTTTACTTTGTAAATGTTTATACACCGAATGCGGGAGACGGCTTGAAACGCCTTGCAGACAGGCAAAAATGGGATGCCTGTTATGCAGATTATCTGAGTGGGCTGGATCAAAAGAAACCAGTCATTGCCTGTGGTGATTTTAACGTGGCACATGAGGAGATCGACTTGGCGAACCCGGACGGCAACCATATGTCTGCGGGCTTTACAGATGAGGAGCGAGAGGGCTTTTCCCATCTGCTTGCCAAAGGTTTTGTTGATTCTTTCCGTTATCTGCATGGCAATGTGGAAAAGGTCTATTCCTGGTGGGCGCAGAGGGTCAAGACCAGCAAGATCAACAACTCCGGATGGAGAATTGATTATTTTCTGGTCAGTGACAGGATCAAGGATGGAATCCTAAGATCCGAAATGCTGGATTCAGGCGCCAGACAGGATCATACCCCACTGGTACTGGAGATGGAAGAAAGTAAGTGATAAGCATATATAGGGTAGGGAGGTGCAAAAAACAGCTCAGGCAGCGAAGATTACCGCTTTAGGCAAGAAAACAAACCGCCCGGTGTCCTAAAAGACGCCAGACGGTCTGTTTTATATTTGAAAGATCCTATCTGCAATTAAACGTCCGTTGCAGATAAGTGCTGTGTTCTTATATAGTCACCGATCTTTTTGTCGGAACCAAGGATGTGATTGGATAACCATGCCAGAAGAAAATCGATCAGATTGATCAGATATTCCTGCTGGTTGTCGTCCATGGCATCCAGTTCGGACAGATCGATCTCTACCAGACGCTCTACAAAAGCAGAATGGGCGCGCTTTTGTGCCTCAAACCCCGGATAGGAGATCTGCTCCATCAGGGCTTCCTCATCACTGAAATGAAACTCGGTGTATTGCCTTAATTCGGCAAGCAGGCGCATGATCTCATCGTACTTGTCATGAAGCAATTCTTCGTGGATCAGATCGTTGACTTCACGGATGATGGCAAACAACTGCTTGTGTTCGTTGTCGACCAGTTCGATACCGGTCTTGTACTTGTCTGTAAAGGCAAAAGGATCTTCGGTCGGCTCCGGTTTTTGACACATTTTGCCGATCATGATATCACTGCTTAAGATATGATGATAGAGCCAGCGTACCAGATAGGTCAGCAGATCATTTAAGGATGTGCGGGCGGCTTCCGGTGAGGATGTATCCAGTACAAAGGTATTCATCTTTTCTGTAAAAGCCGTATGTTCCTTACGCTGTAAGGGCAGTTCCGGGTCGTTGATGCTCTCCATGTAGGCTTCCTCATGGGCAAAATGTGTGGCAGCGTATTCCTTTAAACGAGGCAGAAGGCTGTCGGCGATGGTTGTGACATCCTCGGTGTGCGCTGCGAGATCGATCGCCTCGTTGATCATTTGGAACAATCTGCGGTGTTCGTTATCAATTTCTTCTATATGTATCATGCAATCTTCTGTAAATTCGTACATAAGAAACCTCCTTCCATAGATACCACAATCATAGCACAGAAACTTGGGGAATCAAAGGAAACTATCGAAAATATACGAAAAAATTCCATTTTATCGTTGGGTCTGTGCCTTGAACTGAGAGACATTTAATAGTATAATTTTTTCGATTGTTAGAGTAGATGCATGAGTGAGGAGGAAATTTTATGACACAGTGGAAAAACTTAGATACCCTTGCTTCTTTTGGTGAGTTGGCAAAGGTTCAAAAAGTAAATTTAGTAGAGGCTATGTCCGGACAGAACGGAGCAGATCGTGTAAAGAAATACAGCGTTCCGATGGCAGAAGGTCTTACATATAACTACGCAGCAAAACAGGTTGACGATCAGGTGATCGACGCACTGGAAAAACTGGCAGCAGAGGCAGAACTTTCTGACAAATTTGCAGAATTATACAATGGTGCCGTGATCAATACCGGGGAGAACCGTCTGGTTCTGCATCATTTGACCAGAGGTCAGTTGGGAGATACTGTTACCGCAGACGGCGTGGACAAGAGAGCCTTTTATGTAGAGCAGCAGCAGCGTATCGCTGATTTTGCCAACAAGGTACACAGTGGCGAGATCACCAATGCCGCAGGCGAGAAATTTACGACAGTAGTCCAGATCGGTATCGGTGGTAGTGACTTGGGCCCGCGTGCTATGTATCTGGCACTGGAGAACTGGGCAAAGAAGAACAATACCTTCAAGATGGAAGCCAAGTTCATCAGCAATGTAGACCCGGATGATGCAGCAGCCGTACTGGCATCTGTTGATGTAGCACATTCGATTTTTGTTCTCGTGTCAAAATCAGGCACGACTTTAGAGACACTGACAAATGAGTCATTCGTCAAGGATGCATTGGCAAAGGCAGGACTCGACGCATCCCGTCATATGATCGCCGTTACCAGTGAGACATCACCGCTTGCCAAGAGTGATGATTATCTGGCAGCCTTCTTTATGGACGATTACATCGGTGGACGTTATTCTTCTACCTCTGCCGTAGGCGGAGCCGTACTTTCACTGGCATTCGGACCGGAAGTTTTTGCAGCATTCTTAGACGGTGCAGCAGCAGAGGACAAACTTTCAGCCAATGCTAATGTCAGAGAAAACCCTGCTATGTTAGATGCCTTGATCGGGGTTTATGAGAGAAATATCTTGGGCTATCCCGCAACCGCAGTCCTTCCGTATTCACAGGCGCTCAGCCGTTTCCCTGCACACTTGCAGCAGGCAGATATGGAGTCCAACGGTAAGTCAGTCAATCGTTTTGGAGAGCCGGTAGATTATGTGACCGGACCGGTACTCTTTGGTGAACCGGGAACCAATGGCCAGCATTCTTTCTATCAGTTGCTCCATCAGGGAACCGATATCGTGCCATTGCAGTTCATCGGCTTTAAGAATAGCCAGATCGGTACAGATGTTGTGATTCAGGACAGCACAAGCCAGCAGAAACTTTGTGCCAATGTCGCAGCACAGATTGTTGCATTTGCATGTGGTAAAGCAGATGACAACCGTAACAAGAATTTTGAGGGCGGTCGTCCATCCAGCATCATCATTGGAGATCAGTTGAACCCACAGGCACTTGGCGCTTTGCTTGCACACTTTGAAAACAAGATCATGTTCCAGGGATTCCTTTGGAATGTCAACAGTTTCGACCAGGAAGGAGTACAACTTGGCAAAGTTCTGGCAAAACGTGTTCTGGCTCATGAGACAGACGGCGCATTAAAAGAATTTAGTGATCTTTTGAACATTTAATTTTACAGAAAAATGTGATAGTATAAGGCGACGAGGTTTCGTTGCAAGAAAAGGGCATCCTCGAAATGAGGGTGCCTTTTTAGACGAAGAGGATGAAATGATGACATTAAAAGAACTAGAGATAGGACAGAGTGCAATCATTACGCGTGTGGGCGGAGAGGGTGCTCTGCGGCAACATTTTTTGGATATGGGAGTCATCCCGGGAGCAGAGATTACTTTGATCAAATATGCACCGATGGGAGATCCTATGGAATTTCAGGTGCATGGCTACGAATTGACCTTGCGTTTGGATGACGCAGCGCAGATTGATGTGGAACTGATTGCTGCAAGAGCACGCAGCCACGAAGGAACAAGTGATATCAATAAATCTGTTCATCCGGGTCTTGGTGAGGAAGGCAAGTATCATAGCAAGGGCGATGGGGATCCATTACCGGATAGCGAAGACCTGACCTTTGCTTTGGTGGGAAACCAGAATTGTGGCAAGACGACACTGTTCAATCAGTTGACAGGTTCCAACCAGCATATCGGAAATTTTCCGGGGGTAACCGTAGATCGTAAAGATGGTCCGATTCGAGGACAGGCGCATACGAAAGTAACAGATCTGCCGGGAATTTATTCTATGTCTCCTTATAGCAGTGAGGAAATTGTTTCGCGTAACTTTGTATTAGAGGAACATCCAAAGGCAATCATCAATATTGTGGACGCGACAAATATCGAGAGAAATCTTTATCTTACGATGCAGTTGCTGGAGATGGACATACCGACTGTTGTGGCGCTTAACATGATGGACGAGATGACGGGAAATGGCGGTTCTATTGATGTAAATCACATGGAAGAAATGCTTGGAGTTCCAGTGGTTCCAATCTCGGCAGCAAAAAATGAGGGGGTGGATGAACTGGTGCGCCATGCCATGCACATCGCGAAATATCAGGAGAAGCCGGGAAGACAGGATTTTTGTGATGAAAATGATTTTGGTGGGTCTGTACATCGCTGCATTCATGCCATCTGTCATTTGATCGATGATCATGCGAAAGCGGCAGAGATCCCGGTGCGTTTTGCAGCAGCAAAGATTATCGAGGGCGATGCTCTGATCATGGAACGCCTGAAATTGGATGACAATGAAAAAGAAGCGATTGAGCACTTGATCCTTCAGATGGAAAAAGAGCGTGGTATCGACCGGAGCGCTGCTATTGCCGATATGCGATTTACCTTTATCGAAAAGGTATGCGAGCAGACGGTAGTTAAGCCAAAAGAAAGCAAAGAGCGTATCCGAAGCCAGAAGATTGACCGCATACTGACCGGAAAATACACGGCAATTCCTTGCTTCTTTGGCATTATGCTTCTGGTATTTTATCTGACTTTTAATGTGATCGGTGCATGGCTGCAAAATTTGCTGGAACTTGGCATATCACAATTATCCGATGCGACAGAACAACTGATGATCGCGGCAGATGTTAATGAAGTATTGCGAGGGCTGGTCATCGATGGCATTTTTACCGGTGTGGGAAGTGTCTTGAGTTTCCTGCCGATCATTGTAACCCTCTTCTTCTTCCTTTCTTTGATGGAGGACAGTGGCTACATTGCCAGAGTTGCCTTTGTCATGGATAAACTGCTTCGGAAAATCGGTCTGTCAGGCAGAAGTATCGTCCCAATGCTGCTCGGATTTGGATGTACGGTTCCGGCACTTATGTCAACAAGAACACTTCCGAGTGAGAGGGATCGTAAGATGACCATTTTGTTGACACCATTTATGAGTTGCTCTGCAAAACTGCCGATTTATTCTTTCCTGATCAGTGCCTTTTTCCCGGGACATGGAGCCTTGATCATGATGGGATTATATATACTTGGAATTGCTGTTGGCATTCTTGTGGCACTTGGTTACCGCAAGACGCTGTTTAAAGGAGAGGCAGTGCCATTTGTCATGGAACTGCCGAATTATCGTCTTCCGGGAGCAAAAAATGTGTTGCAACTCTTATGGGAAAAAGCCAAGGATTTTATCCAGAAGGCTTTTACTGTAATCTTCATGGCAACCATCTGTATATGGTTCCTTCGCAGTTTCAGCCCGCACTTTAGCCTTGTACAAGATTCAAAGGACAGTATACTTGCCATGATCGCAAGCGTGTTAGTGCCAATCTTTAAACCACTTGGTCTGGGAGATTGGAGGATCTGTGTTTCCCTGATCAGCGGATTTATGGCAAAAGAAAGCGTGGTATCTACACTGGAAGTGCTTTTTGGCGGTGCGATGCAGCAGTTTATGACACCACTTGCAGCTATGTGTCTGCTTGTATTTAGTTTATTATACACACCGTGTGTTGCTGCAATTGCATCTATTCGTCGGGAATTAGGACGCAAGTGGGCATGGGGCGTTGTTATCTGGCAATGCGTGATTGCCTGGCTCGTTGCCTATGCGGTAAATCTAATCGGCGGATTTATATTAGGATAAAAGAACAGGGAGAATGACGATATGAATATAGATCTTTTGATTGAGATCATGAACCTGATCGGGGATGTGGCATTTGCCGTGTCCGGGGCAATGACCGCGATCGAGAAGCGGATGGATATTTTTGGCGTCTGTGTCCTTAGCATTGTAACGACTGTAGGCGGGGGCATGACCAGGGATGTTTTGCTTGGCATTCTGCCACCAATCGCTTTGCAAGATCCACTGGATATCGGTGTGGCGACGGTTGTTGCCTGCATTGTCTTTATCTGGGCGGCACGAAAGAAGCATCTGGATCAGAGCCAGAGCCCTATCACGGCAAATATGCTCAATATTTCCGATGCGATAGGGCTTGGTATTTTTACGGTCATTGGTATCAATGTGGCGCAGAGTCATCTGGAAGATGCACATGCTTTTATCCTGATCGTTGTTGGTGTGATCACCGGTGTCGGTGGAGGTGCCCTGCGAGATGTGCTGAGCGGTTCCATTCCTTATATTTTTAAAAAGCATGTCTATGCCATGGCATCTGCCGTAGGCGCGATCGCCTATGTGGTCATGGATGATCTGGTGGGCGTAGCATGGGCGACTATTCTCTGTGCGATCTTAGTGATTGCGATCCGGCTTCTGGCAGCCTATTATCGGTGGAACCTGCCGCGGATCCATGAGATCGAGGAGGAAATCGGAAGCAACACAGAACCGTGATCTTTGGAAGGGGAGAAGATAGGACATAAAGTGAGAGGTGATATGGCGGATGAAGATACAGTTGGCACAGACACTGAGAGATTATGACAAGAAAAACTTGCCCAAGGATATGTTTGCGGGGCTGATCATTATGGCAGTTTCTATCCCGATATCCATGGGATATGCGCAGATTGCGGGCTTGCCCGCAGTTTACGGCTTGTATGGATCGGTATTCCCTATTCTTCTGTTTGCCCTCTTTTCCACATCGCCCCAGTTCATTTTTGGCGTGGATGCGGCTCCGGCGGCATTGGTCGGATCGGCGTTGCTTGGTATGGGGATAGAAAGTGGATCGGCAGAGGCGATGTCTGTCGTTCCGGTACTTACCTTCTGGGTAGCGGTATGGCTCTTAGTATTCTCTCTGCTTGGAGCCGGCAAATTGGTCAATTACATCTCAGCACCGGTCATGGGTGGTTTTATCACGGGTATCTGTACCACGATCATTCTGATGCAGGCACCGAAACTCTTGGGAGGAAGTGCAGGGACAGGTGAGTTGCCGGAATTGCTCTTGCATTTATGGGAAAGCCTGCCGGGATTGAATGTGCCGTCTCTGCTCTTGGGACTTCTGGCACTGTGTATCCTTTTGCTATCCAAGAAGATCATGCCAAAGTTTCCTATGGCAGTGGTCTTGATGGCGCTTGGCGTTTTGCTGTCTAAGTATCTGCCTTTGCAGACCTGGGGGATCGCCACTTTATCAGCGGTAGAGCCGGGGATGCCAGAATGGAGCCTGCCGGATCTTTCCGCAGTGCCTTTTGTGGATGCCATGACCATCAGTTTATCGGTTGCTGTCGTTATCATGGCAGAGACCCTTTTGGCAGAAAATTCTTTTGCCGGAAAGAACGGTTACCGGATTGATGACAACCGGGAGATCTTTGCCTTTTTTATGGGTAATTCTGTGGCGGCTCTGACCGGCTGTTGTCCGATGAACGGATCGGTTTCCAGAACTGCCATGGGAGAACAATATCAGGCTAAGACCCAGTTGACAGGGATTGTCGCAGGGCTATCCATGATCGTTCTTCTGCTGTGCGGAACCGGTTTTATCGGTTATCTGCCGGTGCCTATCTTGACGGCAATCGTGATCTCTGCCCTGCTTGGCGCGACGGAGTTTGATCTGGCGGCAAGACTGTGGGAGGTCAGTCGGACGGAGTTCTTTATTTTTGTCGGTGCTTTTGTCGGCGTTTTGCTGCTGGGTACGATCAACGGCGTTTTGATCGGTATGATCCTTTCTTTTTCTGAAATGATCATCCGTACCTCCAAACCGGCAAGGTGCTTTCTGGGTATCCAGCCGGGGCACAAACATTTCCGGGATCTGACGGAGAGCGACCAGATCCATGCTGTTTCCGGTGTCTTGATCTACCGCTTTAGCAGTAATCTCTTTTTTGCCAATATCGCGGTCTTGGAGCAGGACATTACAGACCATATCACGCCGGAGACAAGGGCAGTGATCTTGGATGCCAGCGGTGTCGGCAGCCTTGATATTACCGCGGCAGACCGACTGGGAATTTTGTACCATAAATTAAAGGAAGAAAATATCCGTTTTTACATGACAGAGCACATTGCCGGTGTCAATGACCAGTTGCGCAAATTGGGACTGGGCTACATGATCGAGGAAGGAGCCGTCCGGCGCACCATCCATATTGCCCTAAAGGATATGGGCTATCAACGTCCTTATCCCTTGGAAGGCGGCGTGGATAATGAGGAGCGCAGTGCTTCGCGCAAGCGGGCAGACAACCGTGTGCAGGAATTTGTCTGGGCGTTTGGCAAGGAGAGCGAAGAACAGATCGAAAAACAGATTGCTCTACAGATTGAACAGTTGAAGCAGACAGGCGATGTCGAGGAACTTTTGCATGGCAGGTGGAGTCATATGGAAGCCTTGGATGAGGATGAGTGGTTGGAACATCTGGAGGAACATCTAAAGGAGATCGTTAATATTTCCGGTAAAGATGAGGAAACTTTAGCAGCCCGTCTGGAAACTCACAGACAGGAAGTGCATGACCGCATTGCCCTAGAGCATCCGGAACTGGCGGAACGTTTTAAGGAGCGCAGACATTTGCTGGACGATCATCTGAAAGAAAGACGACCGGAAGTATATGAAGTGGTCGTTCGGATGCGCCAGAAGAAAGAACAGGAAAAAGAGATAGGAGAAAAGTATGGCAGAAGCAGTAGTAACACTGAAAAAAGGGGAAGGAAGAAGCCTGAAGGCGGGCGGACTCTGGATCTATGATAATGAGATCGACACCATCATGGGAACTTTTACCAATGGTGATATTGTACTGGTACATGACTTTGACGGATATATCATGGGACGTGGTTATATCAACCAGAATTCCAAGATCCGCATCCGCATGATGACAAGAGAACCGGATCAGTTGATTGATGAAGATTTTCTGCGGCGGCGTGTGGAAAATGCATGGCAGTACCGCAAGGATACGGTGGATACTTCCTCCTGTCGTCTGATCTTTGGCGAGGCAGACTTTTTGCCGGGATTGGTCGTGGATAAATATGAGGATGTCCTGGTGGTCGAGTCGCTGGCGCTGGGGATCGACCGCATGAAAGAGACTATCGTCGGGCTTTTGAAGGAGACACTGGCAAAAGACGGAATCATGATCCGCGGTGTCTATGAACGAAGCGATGCCAAGGTGCGGCTCAAAGAAGGGCTTCCGCGTGTCAAGGGCTTTATCGGGGAGCCTTTTGCCACCAATGTGGAAATTGTGGAAAATGGTGTACACTACATGGTGGACCTTGTGGACGGACAAAAGACGGGCTTCTTTTTGGATCAGAAGTACAACCGTCTTGCTATGCAGCGCATCTGTCAGGGCAAGACCGTCTTAGACTGCTTTACCCATATGGGAACTTTTGCCCTGAATGCCGGGATAGCCGGAGCCAAGGAAGTCACAGGGCTGGATATTTCCGAGTTTGCCATAGAACAGGCAAGAGCCAATGCAGTTCTCAATCATCTGGAAGATCGTGTAAAGTTTCGCTGTGCCAATGTCCTGGATGAATTGCCGCGTCTGGCAAATGAGGGGGCAAAGTATGATGTGGTGATCTTGGATCCGCCTGCCTTTACCAAGTCAAGAGAGGCGACAAAGAATGCCATCAAGGGCTATCGTGAGATCAACATGAAAGGCATGAAACTGGTCAAAAATGGCGGTTATCTGGCAACTTGTTCCTGCTCCCACTTTATGACACAGGAACTTCTGGCAAAGACCATCAAGGAGGCAGCCAAGGCAACCCACAAGCGTCTGCGGCAGGTGGAATTTCGCACCCAGAGCCCGGATCATCCGATCCTGTGGGCGGCAGATGAATCTTATTATCTGAAGTTCTTCATCTTCCAAGTTGTAGATGAGAGATAGACATAAAAAGAGTAGGCAATCAAATGCCTACTCTTTTATGGTTCTAAAATAAATTTACTGCTGACCTCTGACACTCTTGATGAGGTTGACGCCTTCTTCCTTTCCCTTGCTGATCTGTGTAGCAAAGGATACCAGTTCGTCGGATACCTTGATGATGCGGTCCGTCTCGCGCTCATTGGCAAGAGCGATATTGTGAAAGTGTTCCATATTCTTGCCGGTAATCTCGGCATTGTTGGCATTTTCCTCTGCGGAGGATGCCAGATTGTTTACAGTGTTTTCGATACGGTTCTTGTGATCGCCTAACTCAGTGATCTCGGTATCAATATCAGAGATAGACTGGGTTACCAGATTGATCTCCTCGTTCAACTGACCAAAGATATCCTTTGTCTCGTTGATCTTTTCGTTTTGCTTTGCAAAGGAATCGGTAACTTTCTCGGTAATCTCTACACTGACATTGGCATTGCTCAAAAGTTCATTGACAATCGTATTGATCTGCTCGGTAGAAGACTTGGATTGATCGGCAAGCGCGCGGATCTCGTCAGCAACAACGGCAAAGCCCTTGCCTGCATCGCCCGCTCTGGCAGCCTCGATACTGGCATTCAGCGCCAAAAGGTTGGTCTGTGCGGAAATATCTGCGATCAGTTCTGTAGCGGTACGAATCTGCTGGGTGGACTGGTTGGTAAGTTCTGTCTGCTGGCGCACCTGCTCAATGGCCTGACCGCTTTCCTCACTGTTGAGGATCAGTTCGCGGATGATGGTCTCTGCGGCTTCGTTGCAGGAACGAACCTTGTCAGCAGAAGCATTGAGGGCAGCGACATTGGCTACGATCTTGTCGATCGCATCGCCGATCGCGTTGATCTTGTCCTGCATATCCAGTGTGCTGTCTGCCTGTGCGCCGGTATTGTCAATGATGGATGTGATGGCTGACTCGGTATCGGTCATGGCATCGGACATCTCACCGGAGATCTGTTTGAAACTCTCGGAAACAGCGGCAAGTTCTTGTGTTGCACTGGAGATCTGTGTTACCATAGTAGCAAGACCAAGGGTATTGCTCTGGATGGTACGGACAGCCTCGCCGAGTGCATCGTCGCGCTGTGCAAATTTTTTAAATTTCTCTTTTTGCTTTTCGGATTCTGCCGGTGCTTCCTTACCATGGATAGCGGCTAAGAAAGGGTGCAGGAGCGAAAGGATAAAAGAGGTCAGCAGTCCGAAGATAGCGGCGATGACGATGATCTGTATGATCATGGCAACCAGTGTATTCAGGAAACCATGAGATAAGAGTTCAAATAAAATAATCTCAAAGGCAAGCATCAGTACTAAAAAGCCTATGAGGGGTTTGAGTAGTTTGGCTATAAGATTTTTTTTGTTGTCCATAGGGAATACTCCTTCATATATAAATATCCATTATTTTAGTTCCTATTATTATAGCGTGAAAAATGTCATTTTTCAACGGAATTGTGATAATAGACAGATGTGGAAAAGAAAGGTGGCTAGGTATGAAAAAAAAGCAGAAAACAGTGTGGATCACGGGTGCAAGTTCCGGTATTGGACTGGCATTTGCCAAAGCATATGCGAAAAAGGGATATCGCCTGATCTTAACAGCAAGAAGACAGGGGCGTCTGGAAAAATTAGCAGAAAATTTAGGGGTTCCCTGTCGGATTGAGACGGCAGATCTTTTCAAAGAGAAAGAGTGCTATCGTGTCTGTGAAATTTTAAAAGAGGAGACCATAGATATTTTTATCAATAATGCCGGATTTGGAAACTGCGGCGATTTTGCAAGGACAGATCTTTCCAAGGATATGGATATGATCCGTGTCAATGTCGAGGCTATGCATATCTTATGTAAGGAAGTCCTGCGCCAGATGCAGGTCAAGGGCAAGGGAACCATCCTCAATGTGGCATCGTCTGCCGGACTTTTGCCGGGGGGCCCTTATATGGCAACCTATTATGCGACCAAGGCATATGTTGTCAGTCTGACAAAAAGTATTGCAGAGGAACAGCGGGAGAAAAAAAGCGGTGTTTATGTCTGCGCGCTCTGTCCGGGACCTGTCGATACAGAGTTTAATGCGCGGGCGAATGTTGTTTTTGCCCTGCCCGGTATCACGGCAGACCAGTGTGTAGCGGAAGCCCTGCGGGGGATGCGCCTGCGCCGTACCATCATCGTGCCGACCTTTATGATACGCATAGGTGCAGTCTTGCAGCGTCTGGTGCCTGATTTTATCATGCTGCCACTGGTGGCAAGCCGACAGAAGTCAAAAATACGCATTCGTTGAGATGGACATCGATGTGGCATTGCAAAAAAAGAAAAAAGGGGTACAATTCTTAGCGAGAAGTATTGTAGAGGGCATATATTTATTTAAAATAGAAGAGGCAGGATGATGGAAGAAAAAAAGAAACAAAAGATGCAGACGTCGGAGACCTTTCTTTTGAGTGCGATCTTAGCGGTGTCGGGAGGCTTTCAGGATGCTTATACCTACAATGTGCGCGGGGAGGTCTTTTCCAATGCACAAACCGGAAACGTGGTACTCATGAGCCAGCACTTTTTGATGGGAGATTGGTATAAGGCACTGCATTATCTATTCCCGATCGTGGCATTTGCCTTTGGTGTGCTGGTGGCAGAGCAGATCGGGCATAAATACAAATATGCCAAACACATCCACTGGCGTCAGATCATTGTTGTGATCGAAATGACCCTGCTTTTTGTTGTGGGATTTATCCCGGCAAAATATAATATGGCGGCGAATATGATCGTTTCCTTTGCCTGCTCCATGCAGGTGCAGACCTTCCGTAAGGTGCACGGATACGGCTATGCCAGCACCATGTGTATTGGTAATCTGCGCAGTGGAACCGAGAGTCTGTCTGTCTATCTGCGTGACCACCAGAAGGGAGCCTTGAAAAAGGCGGCGCATTATTATGGAATCATCCTGATCTTTGCGCTGGGCGCAGGATTGGGCGGTATCTGCTCCCTGCATTGGGGCATGAAAGCCATCTGGGTATCCAGTGCGCTTTTGCTTGGTACCTTCCTTATGATGGTAAAGGAACGTCGATAAAGATATTGAACATATGTTCGAAATGTGTTATCATACATAAAACAAAGAAATTAGGGCATTTGCTATAACAAGTGCCTTTTTTCGTATCAAATTATAAAGGGGGGATAGGCTTGGCTGAGGATAGAATCTATATTGCGATCGATCTGAAATCCTTCTTTGCATCGGTGGAGTGCAGGGAGCGGGATCTGGATCCTTTGAATACCAATCTGGTCGTGGCAGATGCTGCCCGCACGGAAAAGACCATCTGCCTGGCGGTCACACCCTCACTCAAGTCCTATGGTATTCCCGGCAGAGCCCGCCTTTTTGAAGTCGTACAGCGTGTGCGGCAGGAAAATCAAAAGCGGGCAGCGGCAGCACCGGGGCACCGCTTGGAGGGCACTTCCTATTCACATGACGATCTGCAAAAGGATCCATCCCTTGCGATTGATTATCTGATCGCCCCGCCACGGATGGCACTCTACATGGAATACAGCACCCGGATCTACCATATCTATCTGCAATATGTCGCCCCGGAGGATATTCATGTCTACTCCATTGATGAGGTCATGATGGATGTGACTGCCTATCTGCGCACTTATGGCATGAGTGCCAGAGATCTGGCACGCAAGATGATACAGGATGTCTTGGAGGAGACCGGCATTACGGCGACCGCCGGGATCGGCACCAATCTCTATCTCTGCAAGATCGCTATGGATATTGTGGCAAAGCATGTGGAGGCAGATGCGGACGGTGTGCGCATGGCGGAATTGGATGAGATGTCTTACCGCAGGCTTTTATGGGATCACAGACCCCTGACAGACTTCTGGCGGGTCGGCGCGGGTTATGCGCGCAAACTGGAGGCGAGCGGCATCTACACCATGGGGGATGTGGCACGCTGTTCCATCGGGCGGGAGGATAACTTTTATAATGAAGACCTCTTGTACCGGATGTTCGGTATCAATGCGGAACTTCTGATCGACCATGCCTGGGGCTATGAACCCTGCACGATGGACATGATCAAGTCCTACCGTCCGACCACCAACAGCCTTTGTTCGGGACAGGTTCTGCAGTGTCCTTATGATTTTACCAAGACCCGTCTGGTCGTACAGGAAATGATCGATCTGCAGGTCTTGGATCTGGTAGATAAGGGACTGGTGACAGATCAGGTCGTCCTCACGATCGGCTATGATATCGAAAACCTGACAGATCCCAAGCGGCGCAAGGCATATCGCGGAGAGGTCACCATTGACCGCTATGGCAGATTTGTGCCCAAACACGCACACGGTACTGCCAATCTGGGCAGGCACACATCCTCGACCCGGCTGGTGACAGAAAAGGTTTTAGCACTTTATGACCGCATTGTGGATCCGGCACTCCTGGTACGCCGGATCAATCTCTCGGTCAATCATCTGATACCGGAGGCGGATGCCCGGGAAGATCAGACCTACGAGCAGTTGGATCTCTTTACCGATTACCGGCAGAAGGAAGCCGAAGATCAGCAGGAAAAAAAGGATCTGGAACGTGAGAAAAATATCCAGCATGCCATGATCGATATTAAGAAAAAATATGGCAAAAACGCCATCTTAAAAGGCATGAATCTGCGAGAGGGCGCGACGGCAAAAGACCGCAACCGCCAGATCGGAGGGCATAGGGCATGATGCAGAGAAAAAGTAAGGACTACAGTGATATCATAAATCTGCCACATCCGGTATCAAAGAAGCATCCGCAGATGTCTTTATATGATCGGGCGGCACAGTTTTCGCCTTTTTCTGCCCTGACCGGACATGAGGCGGCGATTGCGGAGACCGGGCGTTTGACAGAGGAGAGAACTGAACTTGACGAGGATGCTAAGGAACGTCTGGATGAGAAATTGCAATATCTTTTGTCCCGTTTACAGGTGTGTGGATCTGAGGGACTGCCCATCCGTGTGACCTATTTTGTACCGGATGAGAAGAAAGAGGGTGGCGCTTATCAGGAATATACCGGCAGTCTCAAACGTCTGGATGCCTACGCGCGTGCTCTGATCTTTAGCGATGCTACAGAGATTTCTTTAGACGCCGTCTATGATATTGCCGAAGATACAAAATAAGCATTTGCATGCAGACAGGCTGTGCTATAATAGGTAGCAGTAATGTTTTTATAAAAGCAGGAAAGAAGGAATACAGCATGAGTAAAATGAAAGAATTACAGGACGCGATGATCGCAGCAATGAAAGCAAAGGATAAGTTTCGTAAGGATGCGATCTCTGTTTTGGTATCCGCTGCAAAAAAGAGCGGTATTGATGCAGGATGCCGTGAGGATATCCCGGATGACATGGTAAATACAGCCATCTTAAAAGAGTTAAAGTCTTGCAAGGAACAGATCGACACCTGCCCGGAGAGCAGAGAAGACCTCTTGGAAGAATATAAGAAGCGCTATGAGATCATGAGTGAATTTGCACCAAAGCAGATGGATGCAGAGGAGATCAAGGCATACTTGCAGGAGAAGTTTGCAGACGTGATCGCCACAGGCAACAAGGGACAGATCATGAAGGCGGTCATGGCTGACTTAAGAGGCAAGGCAGATGGCAAGATCATAAATGGCATTGTCGCAGAATTGATGAAGTAGAGGATTGCGTATGAACATCTTTGAGGTGGTGGGACCGGTCATGGTAGGACCGTCAAGTTCTCATACAGCGGGAGCCGTCAAGATCGGCTATATTTCCGGGCGCTTGCTGGGGGAGCCTTTGGTGCGGGCAGAGATCAACCTGCATGGCTCCTTTCTTGCGACCGGGGACGGACATGGTACGAAAAAAGCGCTGGTGGCAGGACTTTTAGGTATGCAGACAGACGATATCCGCATCCCACAGGCACTGGAGATCGCTGAGGAGCGGGGAATTGTCGTCAGTTTTGGACAGGCCATCCTGCGTGAGGCACATCCCAATACCGCGCAGTTGATCTTACATGGCAGATCCGGGCAACGTCTGGAGATCATCGGACAGTCGCTGGGCGGCAGCCGGATCAATATTGCACAGTTGGATGGCATTGAGACCAACTTTTCGGGAGAGTCACCGACGCTTGTGGTCTATAATGAGGATCGTCCGGGGCATGTATCCGAAGTGACGACCATGCTTTCTAACCAGAATATCAATATCGCATCCATGCGCCTGTATCGCTCCAGCCGTGGCGGCGAGGCTGTCATGGTGGTTGAGTGTGATCAGGAAGTGCCAGAGAGCGGCATTGACTGGCTGCGTGGATTTGACGGTATCCGTAAGGTAACCTATCTTGGAATGACGGGAGAATAGATAGATGTATCATTCGATAGCAGATATTATCAGACAAAGTGAAGAGAAATCATGCCCTTTCTGGCAGATCGTCCTGCAGGCGGATATGGAGGAGAGAGGTGTTTCCTATGAGACATCTTTTGCGACCATGCGCCATATGTATCAGGCGATGAAAGATGCGGATGCGGGCTATGATCCGACTATACATTCCGCATCCGGTATGGCTGGCGGTGCAGGGGAGAAACTGCATGTCTACAATGCCAAGGGTGCCAATCTCTGTGGAGGGCTTGTAGGACAGGTCATGGAAAAAGCCATCAAGATGGGCGAGTCCAATGCCTGCATGCATCGTATCGTTGCAGCGCCTACGGCGGGCTCTTGCGGTGTGATCCCGGCAGTTTTTCTGGTGGTAGAGGAGAGGCTTTCTCTGCCTGAGGAGAAAATGGTTGAGGCTATGTTTGTCTCTGCCGGTATCGGTGCTGTCATTGCAGAGAATGCCTCACTTGCCGGAGCATCCGGCGGTTGTCAGGCGGAGATCGGTTCTGCCAGTGCCATGGCGGCAGGCGGACTAGCTTATTTACAGGGAGGTTCTGCCGAGCAGATTGCAGATGCAGCAGCCTTTGCCCTCAAGAATATGTTAGGACTTGCTTGTGATCCGGTCGGGGGACTGGTAGAAGTTCCCTGCATCAAGCGCAACGTGGCAGGCGCAGTGAATGCATTGACTTCAGCCCAACTGGCGATGGCAGGGATCACGTCTGCCATTCCGGTAGATGAGGTCATTGATGCCATGCGCAGGATTGGCAATGAGATGCCGTCTGCGATCAAGGAGACCAGTCTGGGCGGACTTGCCACTTCTCCTACGGCAGTCAGACTGACAGAAAAGTAATGCCGGACTATTTGTCCAGCATTTTCTTGTATTCACGCGGGCTGACGCCGACGTGCTTTTTAAAGAGTTTAGAAAAATAACCGAAATCAGGAATACCGACCGCCTCAGCGACCTCAGCGACGCTCATGTTGGTCGTATTAAAGTAGCGCAGGGAGGATTGGATGCGCTGTTTGCCGATATAAGAAGTCAGCGTCTCGCCGACTTCTTTTTTAAATGCATTTGACAGATAGGAAGGATTTTTGTCAAATTCCTCTGCCAGTACAGAAAGGCTCAAGTCGGTAGCTAAATGTTGGTCGATATAGTTGACGACATTGCGAATCAGATAGGAGTATTTTTCATAGGTGTAGTTTTTGGCAAGCAGGGCATATTTTCTGGTCATCTCAAAAGGCAGATGTGTCAGAGCGCGTTGGGAGTTGAGTTCTGCAATCTTGAGGTCAAAGTTCTGCATTTGGTTAAAGACGTAGTAAGGATGAACTGCGGTCTCCAAAAGCCTTGCCGCGAGAAAGGTATTCATTGCAAATAATTCATGTCTTATCTGTGGCAGAGGACTGGACTGAAAAGGAGCCGCATAGTCTAACAGGGATTTCATATGATCGAGAGCCTGCGACTGATTTCCACTGGTTACAGCCTTGCTGCATGCCTCGATACGCTTGTGCATTTCCTCAATATAATCAGAAGAAAACTTATGAAAGCGTTCTTCGCTGGGATTGAGGGCGTGCTTTTCTGATTTGTAATTGACATATTCTACACGGTGATCCGCGAAGGCAGGAAAAAAGAACGTTATCAGATGCTCTATGGTCAAGATCAGATCGTTCAACTCTACGACCGGCAGGGACAGATAAAAGTGGGACATGGTCGAGGTATGCTGGGGAGCAATGCCGTTTTCTTTCATGATGCGGTTGATATTTGCCTGGTTGATCGGTTCCGTCCGAAATGGCATGATACCGATCAGATCCGGTTCTTCATCTGCGGTCAGGGAAATGATCATATTGTAAAAGCCCAGCGTGCTTTCCAAGACAACGATACGATAGGGAGAGTCCTCTGCTATAGAGAAGATGGGCGAATTGGTAGAGTATTCACCCCAGACCATGCGCCTAAGTCCCATATCCATTTTTTCAAAATCGTGGTAGGGCGCATGCATGAAAAAGGAATCGACCTTAAAACTGTCCGCTAGTGTCTGCTTAAATAATGGGAAAAAATCATCCGTACTGATATTCTCAAATGCCATAAGTGCTCCTTTCGTATATGTTTTTTCTATGTTTGACATATTTTGTTTCTATATATTTCCAGGTATCTGTAATTTTTTTGTCAAGAATACAATTCATGTAAAAATTTTACCAAAATAGCAAAAGTAAGACAAGAGCAATTTATCCTGGATTGCTATACTGGTTTCACAAAGCAAGTGAGAAAGAAAAGAGCCGTGTGCTCATTTTCGAAAAAGGAGGGTAAATGTTATGGCAACAAAGAAGAACATCAATGCATCTTGGAACTTCACAAAAGATGCAGTTTCTGTTGCAGAAGGCACATCCGTTTTATCTCAGGGCAACTGGGAGACATTGGATCTGCCTCACACATGGAATGGTGATGACGGACAGGACGGTGGTAACGATTACTATCGTGGAACATGCTATTATGCAAAGAGCATGAAGCGTGACGAGTTTGGCTCAGATCCGATCGTTTATATGGAATTTGAGGGAGCAAACTCAAGTGCATGGCTTTATGTCAACGGCAAAGAGGCAGGACACCATGACGGTGGTTACTCTACCTGGAGAGTCAATGTCACAGATCTTCTGGCAGAGGACAATGAGATCGTCGTTGCAGTAGACAATGCACCAAACGACCATGTATATCCACAGATGGCAGACTTCACATTCTATGGCGGTCTCTATCGTGATGTTAATGTGATCAGTGTATCTGATGCACACTTTGATCTGGACTATTACGGAACACCGGGCATTGCCGTAACACCGACGGTAGAGGGTGCTAACGCTGAGGTCGAGGTTGAGGTATTTGTTACCGATGCTGCAGAAGGCGACACTTTAGAGTATGTTATCAAAGACGGTGACGCTGTGGTGGCAACCAAGACTACTTCTGCTGATGAGACAAAGGCAACTTTTGAGATTGAAAACGTGCATCTTTGGAACGGACGCAAGGATCCACATCTTTACACCGCAGAAGTTTCTTTAAAGAGAAATGATGCAGTATTAGATGAAAGAAGCACGCGCTTCGGCTGCAGAACGTTCGCTATCGATCCGGAAAAAGGATTTATCTTAAACGGAGAGCGCTATCCACTGCACGGTGTATCCCGTCATCAGGACAGACCACACATTGGTAACGCTTTGACACATAAAGAACACAAAGAGGATATCGACCTTATCCTTGAAATGGGTGCCAATACCATCCGTCTTGCTCATTATCAGCACAATCAGTATTTCTACGATCTGTGCGATGAAGCAGGACTTGTGATCTGGGCAGAGATTCCATATATCTCTAAACATTTACCAAACGGACGTGAAAATACCGTTTCACAGATGAAAGAACTGATTACACAGAATTACAATCATCCATGTATCGTTGTCTGGGGACTTTCAAACGAAATCACTATGGGTGGAGCAGAAGATGCTGATCTGATTGAAAATCACAACATCTTAAATGATTTGTGCCACCAGATGGATCCAACAAGACTTACGACAATGGCTGTTGTATCTATGTGCAGTATTGATGCAAAATATGTACAGATTCCAGATGTGATTTCATACAACCACTATTATGGATGGTACGGTGGAACAACGGATATGAACGGAGAGTTCATGGATGACTTCCACAAGAAATATCCAAATATTCCAATTGGTATGAGTGAGTATGGATGTGAAGCTTTAAACTGGCATACATCAAATCCTGTTCAGGGTGATTATACTGAGGAATATCAGGCATACTATCATGAAGAACTGATTAAGCAGCTCTTTACAAGAGATTTTATCTGGGCTACACATGTATGGAATATGTATGACTTCGCCGCTGATGCAAGAGCAGAAGGTGGAGAGAACGGCATGAACCATAAGGGCTTGGTTACATTTGATAGAAAGTACAAGAAGGATGCTTTTTATGCATATAAGGCATGGTTATCAGATGATCCATTCGTGCATATCTGTGGTAAGCGCTATGTAGACCGTGTAGAAGATACAACAAAGGTTACGGTATACTCTAATCAGCCAGAAGTAGAATTGTTTGTAAATGGTGAAAGCCTTGGCAAGCAGACAAGTGATGTGCATTTCTTCTACTTTGATGTACCAAATGCAGGCGAAAGCACACTTGTTGCAAAAGCAGGTGATTGCAGCGATGAAAGCAAGATTCGCAAGGTAGATACCTTCAATGAAGAATATCGTTTGAAGGAAGAAGGCGAAGTTCTTAACTGGTTTGATATTGATATGCCAGAAGGATACTTCAACATCAATGATCAGATTGGTGATATCATGAAGACCATCAAGGGTAAGATGTTCATTGGCGAATTGATGCTTAAGATTATGAAAGACGCTGATGGCGGCGCAGCAGGAGCAGCAGCTGGTGTTGACCGTGAAGGCATGATGAAGATGCTTGGTGGTTTCTCTGTTAAGCGTATGCTCAACCTTATGGGAACTGCAGGCGGTGGCAAGCAGTTTACAAAAGAAGAACTTCTTGAACTGAACAGAAAACTCAATAAGATTAAGAGAAAAGACAAATAATAAAAAGTGTTTTTTAGGAGGAGTTTATTATGAGTAAAACAAAAGAAGTAAGACCTTTTGGCTTACGAGACAAAATCGGCTACATGTGTGGCGATTTGGCAAATGATTTCTCATTTATCTTTGCAAGTAGTTATGTAATGGTATTTTACACAAAGGTTATGGGTATTTCAGCAGGTATGGTAGGAACGATGTTCCTTGTTGCAAGATGTCTGGATGCATTTACAGATATCGGCATGGGACGTATTGTTGATAATTCAAAGCCGACAAAGAACGGACGTATCCGTCCATGGATTCTTCGTATGTGTGCTTTCGTAGCACTGGCATCCTTTATGATGTATCAGTCATTCCTGGTTGATGCTTCTTATGGTGCTAAAGTAGCATATATGTTTATCACATATATCCTTTGGGGATCTATCTTCTATACATCCATCAATATTCCTTACGGATCTATGGCATCTGTTATTTCAGCAGAGCCTAAGGACAGAAGTTCTCTTTCTGTATTCCGTTCTATGGGTGGTGGTGTTGCCGGTATTATGATTGGTATTATGGCACCGATGCTTGTATATCATACCGATGCACAGGGTAACCAGGTTGTATCTGCATCTCGTATTTCTGTGGTTGCAGGCGTATTCTCTGTCATCGCTATTATTTGTTACTTACTTTGCTATACACTCACAACAGAACGTGTTGCATATGTGCCAAAGCCAGCAAGCGAAAAGAAATCAACAGCAGAGACATTAAAGACTCTTTTTACAAGCAGAGCTTTGTTAGGACTTGTACTTTCAGCTGTATTACTTCTGTTAGCATCTCTTATGGGACAGGGTATTAACACATACTTATTTGCTGATTACTTTAAGAACACAAAGGCGTTGTCTGTATTTGCATTATTGATGCTTCCATGTATGATCGTACTTGCAGGTATTTCTACAAAACTTGCTACAAAATTTGGTAAGAGAGAATGTAGTATGGTTGGTATGTTCGTATCTGGTATTCTCTACTTTATCATTGGATGCTTACACATCAAGAATGTATGGGCATTCGTAGGAATGGTATTCGTAGCTATGCTTGGTATGTACTTCTTCCAGATGCAGTGTTGGGCACTTGTTACAGACGTTATCGATGATATGGAAGTACAGACAAGAAATCGTGACGATGGTACGATTTATGGTATCTACTCATTCTCAAGAAAGATTGGACAGGCAATCGCTGGTGGTCTTTCCGGATGGGCACTTGGATGGATTGGATACGATGAACTTGCAGCAGGACAGACAGAGGCAGTTGCAAATGGTATTTATAACTTGGCTACTTTCTTCCCAGCAGTTATCTATATTCTTTGTGGATTAGTACTTATGTTCATTTTCCCTCTGAATAAGGCAAGAGTAGATGCAAACGTTGCAGAACTCAAGAAGAGAAGAGAAGCAGCAAACTAGTCATATATTAAGAAAAACTCAATTACGAATGAAAATCCACATGTCAGATCAAGGCATGTGGATTTTTTCCTGTGTTTTATTAGGAGTTTCGTAAATTTTCGGTAAAAATGCCGAAAAAGCGTAGATTTTGCAGGGACTCTATGTATATAATAGAAATATGTTTACAAAATGCTGATGAAGGGGGATTTCAATATCATGACAGAGACACAAAAATATCTTTATGCGGATAGTGATCGTCAGACCGAGCATGTGAACCGGTTGGAATGGCAGGTCTTTACGATTTTTTCTATCTGTAATTTTATGATCGTATTTGTTGCTTTTTTGAGGGGATACAGGACAGCGGCATTTACAGGGACGACTTTTCTTATTTCGGCGGTCACGGTGGTGGCTATGCTGATCGCATATCTGCGCAAGCGCGACAGCAGCAAGATCCGTTGGATATCACTGGTGGCACTGGTGCTTTTGACACTGTTTACGACCACTGCCTTTGACAGTTATTATATGCGCTTTGCAGTTGTTGCACCGATGGCAGTCTATATCCTGTATTATGACTCCAAGTTCATGGTCAGTTCCGCGGTAGCGATCATGCTGACAGAGATCGCAACAACTGTGCAAAAGTTCTTTAAACCGGATTGCACGGTAGACCGTATTGACATCTGTACGGCAACGGCGATCGTTATCTTCTACCTGATCGTAGTCTGCTTTATCGAAGGGACCGGCAAGAAGTTCCGTCTGGATATGCTGGGCAGCCTACAGGATGAGAAAGACCAGCAGGAAAAGATGATGCAGGATGTCATCTATGTGGCAAGTGAAGTACGAAAGGGTACGGCGGGTGCCATGGATATCATGAACCAGTTGAATGAATCCACCAGCGTTGTGACAGGGGCAGTCAAGGATATTTCCGACAGTACCCAGTCGACCGCAGAGAATATACAGAACCAGACCGTGATGACCCAGAGCATCCAGGATGCGATCGAAAAGACCCTTCATCACTCTGAGAGCATGGTTACGATCGCGGAAAAGGCAAAGGAGTTAAACGAGGAAAACTTATCCATCGTCAAGGAGATCCAGAACCAGTCTGAAACGATCGCAGAGACCAATGATGAGGTGGCAGTAACCATGCAGACTTTGCAGGAACGTGCCAATGCCGTTAAGGGTATCGCTGATACCATTTTTGATATTTCCAGCCAGACCAACCTGTTAGCGCTTAATGCATCCATCGAAAGTGCCAGAGCAGGCGAAGCGGGCAAGGGCTTTGCAGTCGTTGCAGATGAGATCCGTCAACTGGCAGAAAAGACCCGTGTGGAGACGGAAAACATTGCATCGATTCTGGGTCAACTTTCCGAAAATGCAGCAGATGCCGTGAATGTCGTTGCCAAATCTGCAAGCGCCGCCGGACAGCAGAATGAACTGATCGGCAGAGCAGTAGAGA
The DNA here is from genome assembly GCF_014287435.1 of Roseburia lenta. GTDB lineage: Bacteria > Bacillota > Clostridia > Lachnospirales > Lachnospiraceae > Pararoseburia > Pararoseburia lenta. Next base: position 389,180 of record NZ_JACOPG010000002.1, on the reverse strand, counting down.
CCTTTGATGAAATGAATACTAATGTAGGACAACTGACACAGGATATCTCAGATATCGACACTATGCTGACAGATCTTTCCGAAGCCAACAATCATATCGTGGACAGCATTACCCACCTGTCAGCAACCTCGGAAGAAGTTACGGCAGCGTCGGCGCAGGCGGAGGGCTTGAGCAGCAAGAACCTGACCAATGCCGACCAGACCAAGAGTATTCTGGATCAGGTACTACATGTTTCCAAGCAATTAGACAAATATGTCGGCACAGAAGAAAGCGATGTGTCGGAGATTATTCTTTAAACACTACCCCGGAAGAAAAATTTTCCTCCGGGGTATAATATTTTTTTTCAGAATACCGATAATCATTGTGTAAAAGCAAAAAGAGCTTCATGTTTCAAGGAAGAAAGGAGAGTGCCATTATGCGTATAGAAGCATATAATCAGGTAGCACAACTCTATAAGACGAATAAGACTTCAAGCACCCGCCCGGCGTCAGCAAGTGCTATGGGAAGAGACGAAGTGCAGATTTCATCTTTTGGACGTGACTATCAGATCGCAAAGAAGGCAGTCGCAGAAGCTTCGGATATCAGGGAAGATAAAGTTGCTGAAATGAAATCAAAGTATGAGTCAAATGATTATCAGGTAGATACCGGAGATTTTGCAAGCAAATTGCTTGAAAAATATCAGATGGGACTGTAAGGAGAATCGTAAGTGGCTAGTTTAGTAGAAGAATTACTCGTAGGAATGAAAAAAGAAGATGCATGTTATACCAGATTACTGGAACTGTCCGAGAACAAGAGACAGGCGATCATTGCAGGTGCAGTGGCTGATCTGGAAGAGGTGACTGCTACAGAAGAAAGTATCAGTAGTGACTTGAAAAATCTGGAAAACAAGCGCGTGAGTATTCTTCGCGATATGGCTGTAGTTTTAGGACATGACGGTGAGCAGTTGACTGTGACCAATGTCATCGAGCAGTTAGACGGACAGCCAAAAGAGCAGGGCGATCTGACGGCAGCCAGAGACGCACTTGTAGACGTTGCCACACGTTTACAGACAGCAAATGCACAAAACAGTGTACTTCTCCAGCAGGCATTAGAGATGGTTGAGTTTGACCTGACTTTGTTCAAGAGTCTGAAGCAGGCACCCGAAACAGCGAATTATGACAAGAACGCTTACAACACGGGAGAACTGCTTGGCAGCAGTAGCTTTGATACATCCCAATAAAAGGATAACCGGGGCTTTTGAATTAGAGTTAGAGGAGGATATACCATGGCTAATGGATTCGGAAGCTTGTACGTGGGAGCGTCAGGATTACAGACACAACAAAATGCACTGAATGTTGTTGCCAACAATTTAGCAAACGTAAATACGAAGGGCTATGTACGCCAGCAGGTCGTATTTGCAGATAGAAATTATACATCTTTTGCATCAGCATCTATCAGTACACAGCGGGCAGGACTCGGTGTGGATATCGGTGATGTGGTTCATGCGAGAGATCTTTTTTTAGATAAAGCATATCGGTCCGCAACAGGACGTCAGGCATTCTATGCCGCCAGTTATGATGCGGTCTCCGAGGTAGAGACATATTTACAGGAAACGCAGGGACAGGCTTTTCAGACCTCGCTTGCCGATCTGTATGAAGCATTTTCTGAATTTGCAAAGGATCCGTCCGATGCAGTCAACCAGAATCTGGTCATGCAGAAGGCATCCCTTTTTGTCAGCCGTGTAAGTAGTCTGAATCAGGGACTTCAAAGTTATCAGTCAACGATCAATCGTAAGATTTCCGATGATGTTGACCGCATCAACGAACTGGGCACCAAAATCCAGGAATTAAATTTACAAATACAGAGAGTGGAAGCAGGCAAAGTGGAGACAGCCATGGATCTGCGCGATCAGAGAGACCTCTATTTAGATGAACTCTCCAGTCTTGCAAAGGTATCTTATTCCGAAAATGTTGATGGTATTGTCAAGGTACAGATCGACAATGTGGAATTTGTTACCGAGAATAACGTCTACCAGATGGCGATGCACGAGGATAAACTGACAGGTTTCCAGACCCCATACTGGCCGCAGTTATCTGATACCGAGAATGAAGACTACTATTATGTATTCGATACGGACAATGCCAATGCCACCAACGGCACGGATGTGGGAGAGGTCAAGGCGCTTCTTTTGGCAAGAGGTAGCGGTCATGCCAATTATCTGGATATGGCAGGGCTTAGCGCATACGACTATAGTACCGGGCTTTCCAATTCCATCATGATGAATACAGAGGCGGAACTGGACACTCTTTTCCATAGCATCGTGACCGCCATCAATGATACCCTCTGTCCGAATACGACCTATGGGGCAGTTAATTCCAATCTTGGCGGAGGTAGCATAACCGGTGTGGATGCGACAGGAAAGACTTGGACGATCACGGCGGATACCAAGATCTTAGATGAGGCAAATGCTTCGGTCGGCAGTGATGGAGAATTGCCGCCACACGAACTTTTCTCCCGCATCGGTTGCGACCGTTACACCAAGGTATCCCTTGCGGATGGCAGTACAGTTTATGTATATAACGAAGAAGATCCGAGCGATGAATCGACCTGCTATACCATCGAGGATACCGTCATCAACCCGGACATCATCGATGAAAAGAGTCTGATTCCCTATAAAAAACAGACAGGAGAAATCGATTATACTTTGGGCGCCAATCTGGAGCGTATCTGGGATCAGGAAAATTATCTGCTCAATCCTACCGATACGACGCCATGTACCTTTACCGATTTTTACATCAAATGGATCGGCGAGGTTGGAACCGTCGGTTCCGTCTACAGTACGACTTCTGACAGTTTGCAGGGGACAGCAGATACCATCGACAACAACAGGCAGATGGTAGTAGGGGTTTCTTCCGACGAGGAACTGACCAACATGATCCGTTATCAATCAGCATACAACGCATCCAGCCGATATATTAATGTGGTGAGTACCATGATCGATTATCTGCTGAACTCATTATAGAAGGGAGGGCAAAGACGCTATGCCATCTTCATTTTTTGGACTTACCGTTGCCTACTCGGGCTTAAATGCCTCACAGGCATCCATCAATACAACGGCAAACAATATCTCCAATGTGCAGACCAAGGGATACAGCAAGCAGGTCGTCAATCTGACCGCATCTTCTGCCCTTCGCTGCTATCAGAGATACGGCAGCACAGGAACCGGTGTTACGGCGGATTCCGTTACTCAATTACGTGATGAATATTACGACGAGAAATACTGGAACAATCAGGCGACACTGGGGCTTTACGAAAAGAAACTCTACTATATGGAGCAGATCCAGAACTATTATACCGACGGAACGTTTTCGACCACAACAAGTTCCGGTTTCTCTACCATTTATGCCAAGATGTTCAATGCCTTAGATGCTGTCAAGACTAATGCCGGATCAAGTGCATCCCGCAATGAGTTCTTAAGCACCGCCGGAGAACTCTGCACTTATTTTAACAGTACGGCACAGCAGTTACAGAGTTTACAGACTTCCATCAATGATGAGATCAAGACGACGGTCGACAATGTCAATTCCATCGCCAAGAAGATCTCCATGCTCAACAAGCAGATCAATATCATTGAGATGGAGGGGGGACATGCCAACGAACTCCGCGACCAGCGTGCAACGCTGGTAGATGAACTTTCCAAGATCGTACCGACCAAGGTCGAGGAAAAGAAAGTAACCAACAGTAATTACGAGGATCAATATACAGGGGCTACCTATTATACAGTCAAGATCAACGGACAGACCCTGGTAGACAACTACGAATACAATGCCCTTGCCTGCAAGTCCAGAGATTACAAATACAATCAGTCCGATGTGGAAGGACTTTACGATCTGGTCTGGGCGTCCACAGGAGCAAGTTTTGATGCGACTGCGACCAACATGAGCGGCGAATTGCGTGCCATGTTTGAGATCCGCGATGGCAACAACAGCGAGAATCTGACCGGACGTGTGACGAAGACGAGCAGCACTTCCATGACGATCACGGGAGCCAATATTACAGATATCGACAAGATGAACATGCCGGCATCCGGCTCTATCTGGGTCAACAATAAGCAGTATTTCTATGATTCCTTTGAATGTGAAACGGATGCCGATGGCAACATCACTTCCTATACCTTTGATCTGAACAAGCCGCTCACGACGGATGAACAGACCAAACTTGCCAACAAGAAACTGGTAGTCGGGGAGAGCGTTAGTTTCATGGGGGTTCCGTATTACATGAACCAGATGAACACTTTCCTGCGATCTTTCTGTGAGGCGTTTAACAGCATTGAAAGAACCGGCGTGGATGCCGATGGCAATGACATGGGATCTGTCTTTGTGGCACAGAACAAAGCGCTGGGGACAGAGTATGATATGTCCGATGCCTTAAATGAGACCGATGCCAACGGCAATGTCTCTGGAACGACATTTACTTCTTCGGCAAATAATTACTATCAACTGACTGCGGGCAATGTCAAGATCGCAGAGGAATGCAGCGACCCGGATCGTTTTGCGACCCATACCAAGTCAGATACAGAGGATGGCGTAGATGCCTATGATCTGATCGAGCAATTAAAAAATCTGCAGAGCAAGACAGAACTCTTCCGCGGTGGCGGTGGCGATACTTTTTTACAATGTATCTATGCAGATGTTACGGTAGATACGCAGGAATGTGATGTTTTTACCGATAACTATACCAGCATAAGTACAACGATCAACAACCAGAGAATGTCCGTATCCGGCGTGGACGAGGACGAGGAGGCATTGGATCTGATGAAATTCCAGAATGCCTACAATTTGGCATCCAAGTGCATTTCCGTATTGGCAGATATGTACGACCAGTTGATCTTAAACACAGGTGTGTAGTTTAGAACGTGTGATTTATAAGAAAAGGAAAAGGTGACGAGTATGCGTGTTACGAACAATATGATTTTGAGGAACTCTTCCTATAATATCAATGGAACGAAAGGCAGTGTCAATTCATCCATGAACCAGATGACGACACAAAAGAAGATCAATAAGCCATCCGAAGATCCGGTGGTTGCTATTCGCTCCCTTCGTCTGAGCACCAGCCTGAGCCGTGTTGATCAGTATTACAAGAAGAATATCCCGGATGCAGAGTCCTGGCTGGATGTAACTGAGACAGCCCTCAACAACATGAAGTCATTGATGACGGATGTGCGTACCCAGTGTGTCAACGGATCCACGGATACCCTGAATCAGGAAGACCGCAATACCATCCTCAAGCAGTTGAAGTCTTTGCAGAGCCAGTTGTATGCAGAAGGTAATGCAGACTATGCGGGAAGAACGGTATTTACCGGCTATCGTACCGATCAGGATCTGGTATTTACGGAGAATGAAACCAAGACCTCTTATCAGATCGATCAGACCTTTACCTATGAAGATCTGGAGAGTTTTCGCTATTATACCGGCAATGTCAAGGTGCCGGCAACTAAGGATGAGGTCTTAAACAGCGATATTTCCGATACCTTGCAGTCTAATTATTACAGACTGCGTACCTCTTATAACAAGATCGATGACATGCAGGCATTTTCTTACACGACCAAGGATGCCAACGGTCAGGAACAGACCATGACCATCGATCTGGCAAATGCAACAGATCAGACCGGCACCAATGCCGATGGCTCTAATTTTACCTACAAGACGGCTACCGCAGTAGATGCAGGCGGTGCGGCAGTCAATCCGGCAAGAACCATGTATGTCTTTGATACTGAGGAGGACTGGGCGGCTGCTATGGGACAGAAGCAGGTCGGCGACAATGATATTGTCCTGATCAAGGAAAACGGAAACATTGTACTTGGCGAGCAGGTTTCCTCGGAGTTCCGTACCAACAAGGCGACCATTTCTACGACCTATGACAAGACCGGATTTGACAAAGGGGAACTGCGGCCGGAGTATTATTTCAACTGTACCAACAAGACGGATGCCAACAATCCGATCAGTTATAAAAAGTATGATGAAAATGGCAAGGAAATCGGCTACGATATCAATTATACCGTTGCCAACAATCAGGAACTGACGGTAAATACCGAGGCATCCGATGCTTTCAACAGTGATATCCAAAGAGATATTGACGATATGATCACATCTGTGACCAATGCGATCAGAGCGCATGACAAACTGACCGAGTTAAAGGCAATGAAGGGGGAAGCCCAGTATGCCGAGAAAGAGTACCAGACCAAACTGGATGAATGGATCACGGCAGCCCAGAAAGAGGCTGATTACGCAGACGACCATCTGCAAAAGTTGTTCAGTTCCGAGATTGGCAAGGTTGACGGCTATCTGAGCAATATTAACCTGTCTATCACCCAGGTGGGGTGTACAGGGGACCAGTTGCAGTTGACCGAGACCAGAATGAGCAACCAGCAGGAGACTTTGCAGGAATTGCAGTCTGACAATGACGATCTGGAACTTTCAGAGATCATCATCAATTATACAGCCATGTATAATGCCTACCAGTCATCATTGACGGCGGCAGGAAAACTGAGTGGCATGACACTTTTGAACTATTTATAAAATGTGCCATAACAAAGGCAAAAGGAGAGGAATATGCGAGTAGAAACAAGACTATTTGGGGAAATTGATATAGCAGAGGAAAAGATCATCACCTTGGGCAGAGGCTTGATCGGTTATCCGGATATGAAACGTTTTACCCTGATCTTTGATGAGGAAAAGCAGGGCAAGATCATGTGGCTGCAATCACTGGATGAGCCACAGTTTGCTATGCCGGTCGTAGATCCGGCGGGCATCTGCGCGGACTACAATCCGACCGTCAATGATGAACTTTTAACACCACTGGGTCAGTTTAGTGAGGAATCTTTGTTTGTGCTGGTGACGATCCGTGTGCCATCGGACATTACCCGGATGACGATCAATCTCAAAGGACCGATCATCATCAACACCGATAATCTCCGTGGCGAGCAGATCATCGTGGAAGATGAAGTGCAGACACGTTTCCCGATCTATGACATTTTAAAGAGCAGAAAAGAGAAGGCAGGTGAGTAAGAGATGCTGGCATTAACGAGAAAAAAAGGCGAATCCATCGTCATCAACAATAATATTGAGATCAGCGTATTGGAGATCCGCGGAGATCAGATCAAGATCGGTATCTCTGCACCAAAGGATGTGCCGATCTATCGCAAGGAAGTATATTTGCAGATCCAGGAAGAGACCAAGGAAGCCATGAATGTGGAAGGTCTGGAAGCACTGGAAAACCTGTTTTAAAAAGAATGGATAGGAAGAGATTTGTGGGAGAAGATCCGCAAATCTCTTTTTGCATGTGGGGTTAAGAATTCCAGCGCACAGTCGATATAAGATGTAGAAGAATTGATGTCGTTTATATTTTGCACACGGAGGTGTAAGGATGAAAGTAGAATCAATGCAACAGGTAAACAGCAGTTACCAGAGTCAGGGAAGTGCTAATGTGGCTGCGCAGGCTGTACCGGCAAAGAGTGGTACAGCGTCTACCAATGACATGAGCATGCAGCAAAAGGCAAAGGATGCTGTTACGATCACGGAAGATGGTGTCAAGACAGGAAATGTTCGGGAAGACGGACAGGCGAGCAACGAACAGATCCGTCAGGCTGTAGATACGATCAATAAGAATGCACACAATGAGGAGGCTGTCTTTGGCATCCATGAGGCAACCAACCGTGTGACGATCAAGATTGTGGACAAGGAGACAAAGGAAGTCATCAAGGAATTTCCACCGGAAAAGACATTGGATATGATCGCCAAGGTCTGGGAAATGGCGGGGATCATGGTAGACGAGAGAAGATAGGAGGCAGCATATGACAATTCGTATGTCAGGTATGGTATCAGGTATGGATACAGAATCATTAGTATCCGCTATGGTATCTACTTATGTATCAAAGAAAGAAAAATATCAGAAAGCCCAGACCAAGTTGTCCTACAAGCAGGATGCATGGAAGGCTTTGAATACCAAAGTATATAGTTTATATTCATCTATCAGTAGTCTGCGTTTTTCATCTGCTTACAACATGAAAAAGACGACAGTTTCAGATGCAACAAAGGCAACGATCACAGCGGGCAGCAATGCCATCAATGGTACACAGAGTCTGCAGATCAGGCAGTTGGCAAGATCCGGTTATATCACAGGGGCCAAACTTGCCAAAGGCACGACTGAGGATACGACACTGGCTTCTTTGGGCTATACCGGTGCAGATACGACAATCTCTGTCAAGACAGCATCCGGCACCAAGGATATCACGATTGGTAAGGACAGCAAGATCTCTGATGTTGTCAAAGCCATGAATGATGCAGGTGTTAAGGCTAGTTTTGATGCGACCAACTCCAGAATGTTTGTCAGTTCCACAGAGACCGGTACAGCCAATGATTTTGCTCTGACGGCCGCAGATGGCAATGGACTCAAGGTCTTGTCATCCTTGGGAATCCTGGTGAAGTCCGATGCGACAGATGCTGCCTATAAGGCAAATGCTGCTTATGCACTTGGTACCATGGGCACCGATGCAGACGGCAATGTGGTTTCCTATTTTGAATTGGATGATGATGGCAATATCAAGTATGATTCTGACGGAAAGGCGATCGTGCGCGCAGGCGTTACTTACAGTGCTTCTGAGACTCAGAAGGCAATCCAGGAGATCATGGAAAAACTTGCCAATGCCTATGACAGCAACAGCAAGTTAGATGCAGAAAAGAAAGAACTGACTTCAAAGATTGATTATACCGAAGCAAAAAATGCGGTAAATGATGTTCTTGCAAAAGATAAAGGCTCGCGCCTGATTCAACTTTTAAAGACGGCAAATCAGGATAAGGTCTATGTCGGACCGGATGGGCAGACCTACACTGGACGGAGTGAGGTCAAGGACGACGATGGTAATGTAACCGGCTATCACTATTACAATACTAAGACTATCAAGGTCAATGGAACCTATCTGGATGTAGAAGATGAGGACAAGCCGTCTCTGGATGTATCTGCGGATGAGAAGATTGAACTGGCATCCGAAGAGATCAATACCCTTGCAGAGAAGTTGGGTTTGATCACGAAAAAAACTGAGACCGCGGAAGATGGCACAGAGACCGAAAAGACAGATTCTACAGCTTTAAATACCTTGAAATCACAGTTGAAGACGGTAATGGCTGTGGATGATAATGCCATCTATACCGACGAGGATAAGGCGGCATATTATCTGAGCGATGATCAGATGACAGAGGCAAAGGCAAGACTGGAAGAGATCGCGCTGGCAACCAAGACCAACGATGCTACCATTGCGGCTAACAGTTACTGGGATGTCAAGGATTATTCTGCGTACTATGAGAATGGGGTTTTAAGCAGTGATAAACTGGCAGATCTGGCAGCATCCATTACGGATAAGATCACAACGGCAAAAGAGATCGTGACCGGAGAGACAGCGTTTGCTTACAATGAAGGTGCGACCCGTGTAGATGCACAGGATGCGACCATCATCTTAAATGATGCGGAGTTTACGTCATCAACCAATAACTTTAATATCAATGGGCTGACGATCAAGGCGCTTGCAACGACTGCTGCGGGTGAGACACTCAGCATCAATACCGATACGGACACCCAGGGGCTTTATGACAAGATCAAGGATTTTCTGACTCAGTATAATGAGATCATCAATGAGATTACCAGTCTTTACAATGCAGATTCCGCTAAGGGTTACGATCCATTGACAGATGATGAAAAGTCTTCTATGAGCGATTCCGAGATCGAAAAGTGGGAGACCAAGATCAAGGATGCCATCCTGCGAAAGGATTCCACGCTGGGAACCATTCAGAATGCTATGACGAGTGCCATGATGCAGTCTTATACAGTTAATGGTAAGTCCTATTCTCTGGCAAGTTTTGGTATCTCTACCTTGGGATATCTGAATGCTTCCAAGAATGAGAACTATGCATATCATATCGATGGGGATTCTGAGGATACTGCTACCTCCGGCAAGACCGACAAACTCATGACGGCACTGGAAAACGATCCGGATTCTGTTATTGACTTTATGAAGCAGTTGACTTCCGGTCTGTATACAGCACTGGATAAGCAGATGAAGGGTACCAATTTAAGAAGTACCTATACCATCTACAATGACAAGCAGATGGCTTCTGAGTATAGCAACTACACCACCTTGATCAAGCAGTGGGAAGAAAAGATCCAGGATTATGAAGATCGTTACTATAACCAGTTTTCAAAGATGGAGTCCTCTCTTGCAAAACTGCAGAGTTCGACATCATCCTTGTCATCCTTGTTTGGAAATTCATAATTGAGTAGGAAGGGGAAAACCAATGGTACCTAATAATGGGTATAATGCGTATGCAAAGAATAAGATCATGACGGCTTCACCGGCAGAACTGACACTTATGCTCTATGAGGGGGCAATCAAGTTTTGCAATATTGCGGTCGTTGCGATCGAAAATAAAGATTATGCCAAGGCGAATACCAATATCCAGAAGGCAGAACGGATTATCGGTGAGTTTAAGGCAACCTTGAATCATAAATATGCAACGGCAAAAGATTTCGATGCTGTCTATGATTATCTTCTGGATCGCCTGATTCAGGCGAATATGAAAAAAGATCCGGAGATTTTAGAAGAGGTCTTAAAACATCTGCGCACGATGCGTGATACATGGAAAGAAGTCATGAAGATCACAAAGAACGGCACAGTGGTAGCATAAGAGGAGCAAGGATGGACGAGAAAAATTATATTCAGATTTTAGAAGACAGTCTGGAGTCTAAGATCGATCTTTTGCGCCGCTTGCAGGTGCTGTGTCAGGAACAGACAGAGATCTTAAAGGATCCCAATGCGTCGCCGGAGGCTTTTGAAGAGAATATCGAAGAAAAAGGAAAACTGATCGATCGGCTTTCGGCTCTGGATCAGGGCTTTGATGCTTTCTTTGCAAAGGTCAAGGATCAGTTGGAAAACAATCGGGATCAGTACCGTGATTCCATCGCTCACATGCAGGAGATGATCCGGGAGATCACACAGCGCAGTTCCAACCTACAGGTCTTGGAGAAGCAGAACTCTGAATTGGCAAAGGCAAAGTTCAGCCAGATCCGCACCCAGACCAAGGAGATCCGTCAGAGCCGTAAGGTTGTCAATTCTTATTACCAGAATATGATGAAGATGAATACGGTTGATCCGCAGTTTATGGATCGGAAAAAATAAAAAATTTCCATTTAGGTATTAAGTATTGGAAAATGTCTCCGATATAGAAAGTACAAGGGCAAGAAACACTTGCTCGTGAGGAAGCCGGAGCGTGTACGGCGAAGGTGGAATCACTGATTATTAATCACATCTGTCATGGAAGACAGATTATATTCAAGGAGGAATGAATTATGGTAGTACAACACAACATGCAGGCAGCTAACGCTAGCCGAGTTCTTAACATTACAGCTGGACAGCAGGCAAAGAGCACAGAGAAGTTATCTTCTGGTTACAGAATTAACCGTGCAGCAGATGATGCAGCTGGTCTTTCAATTTCTGAAAAGATGCGTAAGCAGATCAGAGGTCTTGACAGAGCTTCTACAAATGCACAGGATGGTGTATCTGCAGTACAGACAGCTGAAGGTGCTTTAACAGAAGTACATTCAATGCTTCAGAGAATGAATGAATTGGCAGTTCAGGCAGTTAACGGAACAAACTCTACAAAAGATATCAAGGCTATCAATGATGAAGTTCAGCAGTTGAAGAAGGAAATCGGTCGTATCGGTTCTACAACAGACTTCAATGGCAAGTTCATGTTAAAGGGATCTGCAGTAGAAATTTTCGTTGGTTATACAGCAGCTTCAGCTAACACAATTAAGATTTCTGGAGTTAAGTTAGCTACGATTGCTAATTTAGTAGGATCTATTAAGGATACAACAACAGCAAAGAATCAGTTAGCTAAGATTGCATCTGCAATCGAGCAGGTTTCAACTGCAAGATCTACATTTGGTGCTTTACAGAACAGACTTGAGCATACAATCGACAACTTGGATAACGTTGTTGAAAATGTAACAGCAGCAGAATCACGTATTCGTGATACAGATATGGCTGATGAGATGGTTAAGTACTCTAAGAATAATATTCTTCAGCAGGCTGGCCAGTCAATGCTTGCTCAGGCAAATCAGTCAACACAGGGTGTATTATCACTTCTTCAGTAATTGAAGTTACGAAGAAATTTTTGAAAAAGTATTCGTACACAATACTTCCGGGAGTCATGGGAGACCATGGCTCCCTTTTTAAAATAAATATTTGATGAAATGATATTGTAGGTAACAGTATGGAAAAGATGGATAAAACAAACTCAAAAGTAGAAAGACTTGAAAAAAAAATATCAGCATTTTGGAAAGAAGAGAATTACATCGAAATTTGTAATCTAGCAGAGGAAACGCTGGATGAAGTACAGGCATCGTATAGAACTTATGGAGAAAACCAGAAATTCTATGCGGCAAAAATTTGCGCTTATGTTATGGTATCTGCAATTATGATTAGCGAAGGTACTGTAATTGATATTATAGAAAGTAAGAAAAATGAGAGTTGTGTGACGTGTATTTTTGAAAACGAAGAAATTTGTCAATGGACATTACAAGCGTTACAAATTTTGAATATAGATTATGTGCGCTGTGCGTATATTAAGAGAATTGTTCCCGATAGATATGCAGAACAATTTGATTTTGATAAATTTGATTTTGAATCAACCGATTACGATGAAATAAATTTACTGACGCAGGAGATAGAAGAAAGAAAGAATGCAGAGTGGAATGTATTCTTAGAAAGATGTCAAGAAGTTGGAATGCTTGATTTAAAATCTGTTGTCCTTGATTTTCCAAAAGAATTTTTTGAAGGGGAAACAAGAAATGGATTTTATATTGAGCCACTTATGAAGCACGCGTGGGCTGCGAATATAGAAGTACTGCATAAAGTAGATATTTTATGTCAGGCATTGTATATCCCATATTTTGTGGATTGGGGCACATTGCTTGGAACGATACGTCATAAGGGATATATTCCCTGGGATGATGATATTGATATAGGGGTGCTACGAGAAGATTATGATAAGTTGAAGTATGCTATTCAATACTGCCAAAATGAATTGGAGTTCTATGATGTGTATGAGGAGGCTGACTGGGGAGCACATGCGTCAAAAATAGTCAATTCGCTCACCATTTTGACAGACCGTTTTGATTTGAAGCGTTATCATGGATTTCCATTTCCGTCCAGCGTGGATGTTTTTGTTATAGATGCTGTTCCTAGAGATAAAAAATTAGAAAAGGAGCAGTATGATGCATTGAAAGTGATTTCCGAAATTGTGCATTTACGTGAACAAATGAAATCATATGCTCCAGACGGCAATGAATATTATTATGCAAAGAAAAATGAAAAAAACCTTTTGGAAACAATTTGTGGAATGTGTCATGTTGATTTTTCGCAGGAAGAACCTACAAATCAAGAATTGTTCATTTTGAAAGATGAAATATTGAATTTGTATTCAAAGGAACAAGCAGATTTTTATACAGTGCCACATCGATTAGCGAATGGACAAGATTATTATATTCCAAAAGAGGTTTTTGAAGGCAGAATTCGTATGCCTTTTGAAAATATTGAAGTGTCGGTTCCTAGCGGCTATGAATTTATTTTGACAAAGAATTATGGAGATAATTATATGACACCAATCAATCGAGGAGGGGGTCATGGATATCCATTTTATGGAATCTTTATAGATAGTCTACAGGAAAAAAGACAGGACAAGACAAAAGAGGATACATTAAGATATATTGAACAGGTTGCCAGTGGTTATTACGACAATTTTTTGGCACAGGAGAATACACCGACATATGAGTATTGTGCTGATGATTTTTGTGCAGATATGGTAGATGGATGCATGGTTTCGGAGGAAACAAAGAGAAATCGTGCTGCTGAAATGGAGATTTTGACTGAAATTCAGCGCATTTGTGATAAGAAAAAGATCAAATACTTTGCCGTAGGAGATACCATTTTGGGAGCTGTTCACAAAGCAGGGTATTTAGCACAGGCAGAAGGTATTCATCTTGGTATGCTTCGAAAAGATTATGTGGAATTTATGAACTGTTTAGGGCAGGAATTGGATACTTGGTTTACTTTTCAAAGTATTTATATGAATGAGCAATATACAGATATTCGATCATTGATTACGACCGACGCGTATCTGGTGGCGGATACTAATTATATGGAACGTTTCCATGGCTGTAGGGAAATTGTAGGAATTGATCTTACACCAGTGGACATGGTAGATCCAGATGAGATCATGGATCAGACGCGATTAGATATTATAAATGCTATGTTGCGTACAATGGCTATTGTGCCATGCATGCCACCTTATGATGAAGATACACTATCGTTAGTAGATGAATGGACGAAGCAGCTAAATATTGAAATAAGCAAGGATGGAAATTTGCAAAGAAATTTTGCTCGCGCAATTGATACTGTGGCATCCGGTTATAATGAGCAGGGAGAGAAAGTAAGAATTACTTCAGATTTGCAAATAGGAAAAAATACTGTTTATACAAGAGAATGGTTTGATGATACAATAGAATTGCCATTTGAAAAAGGTACAATTGCTGTTCCAAAGGGATATCTTGAGATAATAGGAGAATAGGGATGCTTAATCCGAAAGAAAAATTTTTTGAAGGTGAAAAACGAGAAGGTTTTTTCATTGATTCGCGCATGAAGCGATATTGGGCATCGCAAATAGAGGTGCTTGAAGAAATCAAGAGGATTTGCGAAAAATATAAAATTAAATATTTTGCTGAATGGGGTACGCTTTTGGGAGCAGTACGTCATAAAGGTATTATTCCGTGGGATGATGATATCGATATAGGAATGTTGCGTGACGATTGGAATCGTTTCGCACAAATCGCTCCACAGGAGTTGGATGCGTGGTTTGAGATGAAAAATATTTATAATGATACAGAGCAGGATAATTGTATTATGCGTGTCATTAATAGCCGCCATATGAATTTTGATACGGAATTTTTGGAACGATTTCATATGTGTCCGTTTTCTACAGGAATTGATATTTTCCCAATTGATTATATTCCAAGAGATCCCAAAAAGGATGAGGAGTTAGTGCATTTAATACATACACTGATGGTTACAGCAGCAACGGTATCAGAAGAACCACCATATACTGCAGACGATAAAGAAATTGTGGAAATGTGGGAAAAAGCACTGGGAATAAAGATTGACTGGAATAATAGATTACACCATGAAATTAAAAAAATGGTGGATATGGCAATGCAGCAATGTGCACCGGAAGAGGCAGACGAAGTATGCTCTATGATGCGACGTCAAAATGGACAGGACTATCATGTGCCAAAAGAATATTATGATGAATGGATTGACATGCCGTTTGAGTATACGACAATACCTGTACCAAAAAATTTTGATTATATTTTGAAATTAAAATATGGAGAAGATTACATGACACCAAAACAAATACGAGGTGGGCATGATTATCCGAACTATAAGGAACAGGAATTGGCGTTAAAGGTAGTAATGGAACAGACTTTTCAAACGCAGATATCTTATGAACAGATGCAAAGTTTAATAGATATGAAGGTGTTTGGGGAAACAAAATAGCAAGCAATGCATGGATGCATTGATAATATCATGGAGGAGCATATGAAAAAAGTTATAACGTATGGAACCTATGATTTGTTTCATGAGGGGCATTACAAACTGTTGCAACGAGCAAAAGCATTAGGAGATTATTTGATTGTAGGAGTGACTACAGAGCACTTTGATGAGGCTAGAGGTAAGGTTAATGTAGTGGATTCTCTTTTGGAGCGCGTAGAAAACGTGCGCAAAACAGGATTTGCTGATGAAATTATCGTTGAGGACCATGAAGGACAAAAAATAGAAGATATCCAAAAATATGGGGTAGATATTTTTACGGTTGGTTCTGATTGGGAAGGTCACTTTGATTATTTGAAAGCGTATTGTGAAGTGGTTTATTTGGAGCGTACGAAGAATGTATCCTCTACCATGATACGAAAAGAAAAATTTCCGATTGTAAGAATGGGTATTGTTGGAACAGGACGTATTGCCCCTCGTTTTATGTCGGAATCGAAGTACGTTAGTGGTATTGAAGTGGAATGTGCGTATAATCCTGAAATGGTAAGTGCAATTCAATTTGAAAATGAAGAAAATATACCAGTATATACAGAAAAATATGCTGATTTTTTACAGCATGTGGACGCCGTGTATATTGCATCTCCAAATGAAACGCATTATCAGTATGCAAGAGAAGCATTATTGAATGGTAAACATGTTTTGAGTGAGAAACCACTAGCATTTACATATAATGAAACCTTTGAATTATATGAACTTGCAAAGAAAATGCATGTTGTTTTGATGGAAGGAATCAAAACAGCGTATTGTCCAGGATTTCAGCAACTTATGAATGTGGCAAAAAGCGGGAAAATAGGGAATATACGAGACGTGGAAGCATGTTTTTCCCGGCTTGCAAATCCAGTATCAAGAGAACGCACCGATGCAAGATATGGTGGAGCGTTTCTGGAGTTTGCTGGATACACACTACTACCTATTTTTAAATTATATGGAACAGACTATTCGGAAGTGACCATTGACAGTATTTGCGATGAGAACGGAGTGGATATTTATACAAAGATACAATTGCGTTATCCGAATGGCATGGCAACAGCTAAGATGGGGGTAGGTGTCAAATCAGAAGGAAGCCTTGTTATTGCTGGAACAGAAGGCTATATTCTAGCACCATCACCATGGTGGTTGACGCATAAATTTGATGTTCGATATGAAGATCCAAATGTAATTGAACATTTTGAACCAAACTTTCAAGGGGATGGTTTGCGATATGAAATTAGCGAATTTATAGGAAAAATCAATGGTACTGGTCGAAGAGATTATAAATTGACGGAAGAAGAATCTGTTACAATGTCACGTATTGTTGAAAAATTTATGATGGAACGAAAAAAAAATAAAGCCTTGGAGTAGGATGAATGATAAGGTTAGGAATTATTGGGACAGGAAGAATTGCAAAACGATTTGTATATGATGCATGGCAAGGGTTGGATGTAGAGATTGTAGGTGTATACAATCCACATATGGAAAGTGCAGAAAAATTCTGTGCAGAAAATCATGTGAAGGCTGCATATTCTGATTGGAATCTATTTATACATGCAATAGAAGCTGTATATGTCGCATCTCCATTAGGGACGCATGCAGAATATGCCAAAAAGGCACTGGAAGCGGGTATCCATGTGTTGTGCGAAAAACCAATGGTAGTATCAGGCGCTCAAGCAGAGGAACTTTTTGCATTGGCGGATGAACAGCAATGTGTTCTAATGGAAGGAATCAAGACAGCATATAGCCCGGGATATAAGAAATTAAGGGAGTTGTTAGAGGAAAAGCCTATTGGTGAGATTAGGGATGTCGAAGCGTGTTTTACTAAATTAGTAAAACCGGGCTTGAGAGAGTGGACGCATCTGGAGGATTGCGGCAGCATGACCGAATTGGGAAGTTATGGCTGCTTTGCTGTCCTAAGTATTTTGGGAGAAGATTATGTGGAATCACATCACGTGTCTCTTCGAAATGAAAATGGAGTAGACATTTTTACCAAAGTGTTCTTTTCCTACCATTCTTATGCCACGGGATTAGTGAAATCGGGTATTGGCGTGAAATCAGAAGGTGAGTTATTGATTTCTGGAACAAAAGGATACATTTTGGTGAAGGCGCCATGGTGGATGCCAAAATGCATAGAAGTCCATTTTGAAGATGCTAATAAAACGCAAAAATATACGTGCGAATATGTGGGGAATGGACTGCAATATGAATTAGAGCATTTCGTAAAGAGAATAAAAGGTACGCAGATGGCATCAGGAGTTACGAAAGAACAAAGTATAAAGATTGCATATATTATGGAAGAATTCTTGCGGCAAGAAAAGGATTACAGAATAGTAAGAAAATGATTTAGGTATGGTGAGAAAGATGGGATTTGAATATACGCAGGAAATCATCAGAAAAATGCAGATGGTTGAATTGGATATGCTCAAGGAATTGGATCGCATATGTAGAGAAAACAATATAACGTATGTGTTAGATGCAGGAACATTACTTGGCGCATATCGTCATAAGGGATTTATTCCGTGGGATGATGATGTCGATGTCAGAATGTTAAGAAGTGAATATGAGCGATTTTGTGAAGTATGTAAAACGCAGTTGAATACAAAAAAGTATTTTCTGCAAAATCATAAAACAGATGCAGGATATCGATGGGGATATGCGAGAATGCTTCGAAATGGTACAAACTTTCAGAGAGCAGGACAGGATATGCTTACCATGCGAAGAGGTATTTTTATTGATATTTTTCCGGTGGATGATTTGCCTGAAAAAAAGATCTCAAAGGATATCTATAATGCAAAATGCTGGATTGCAAGAAAAATGTTGTATTCAGAGGTGGCACTTGGAAATTATAAACCAGGAATGAATAAGTTTGGTTTTTGGATTTTGAATTTATTCCCAAAAGAAAAAGCTTTTAAAATATTTGAAAAATTAAGTAAAAAGTATAATGACAAAGGTTTCAGTAAGGTAAGAATCCAAGGGTGGGGAGATCCGGTTGATACCGCTGGATTTAAAAAAGAGTGGTTTATTGATACAGATAAAATATGGTTCGAAGATGCGTGGTTTACATGCCCTAAGGATACAGAAGGATTCTTGGAACATTCTTTTGGTAAGGATTATATGACACTACCACCAGAAGAAAGTAGAAAACCAAGACATACAGCAACAAGTATTTCGTTTCCAGAGGAATAAGGAGCATTAATTATGAGAGAGAAAAAGGATATGTTAAATTTTACAGTTGGTCCAGTGATGGCTTCTGACGAAATATGTAGAATAGGTGCAGAACAAGTACCTTATTTTAGAACGGATGAATTTTCAAAGATAATGAAAGAAAATGAAACTCTTGTAAAAAAATTTTCTGGAGCGGAAGAAGCTGGTAGAGTGGTGTTTCTTACTGGTTCAGGAACAGCGGCTATGGAGGCGGCAGTTATAAATACGCTGACAAAAGATGATAAGGTTCTTGTTGTTAATGGTGGTGGTTTTGGACAACGCTTTGTGGATTTGTGTGAAATACATAAGATACCGTATACGGAGATTAGACTAGAAAAAGGTAAAAAACTTACAGAACAGGATTTATATGTGCATAATCATAAAGATTTTACAGCATTTGTGGTGAACGTACATGAAACATCAACAGGTGTTTATTATGATATGAACATTATTAGTGAGTTTTGTAAAAACAATGATTTGTTTCTTATTGTGGATGCAATCAGTTCATTTTTGGCAGATCCGTTCGATATGAAAGCATTGGGCGTAGATGTGATGATTGCAGGTTCACAGAAAGCGTTAGCATGTCCTCCGGGAGTATCTTTTGTTGTTTTATCGGATAAAGCATTAAGAAGAATAGATAGCAATGAACCGAGTTGTTTATATCTTAACTTAAAAGTTGCATTAAAGGATGGAGAAAGAGGTCAAACACCATTTACGCCTGCGGTGGGGATTTTAAGACAAATAAATGCAAGATTGAGGGAAATAGAAAAGAATGGTGGAGTAGAACATGAAATATCAAAAATACAGTTACTAGCAAAAAACTTTAGAGAAAGAATTTTGGAATTGCCATTTGTGTTTTTCTCTGAATCCATGTCAAATGCAATGACGGCATTACATCCGACAACGGCATCTGCTTATGATATTTTTATTACATTAAAGGATGAATATAATATATGGATCTGTCCAAATGGTGGAGAATTAAAGGATTGTGTCTGTCGCGTTGGTCATATCGGAAATTTGACATTAGAGGATAATGATAGGTTAATTGACGCATTAAAGGATATGCGAGGACGAGGTATAATATAGTTAAAACGCAAATTGTCCAACGAAAAGATATAGGAGAAAGATAGTGCTATACGATAACTGTGGTAAATACATTGAAGAGATAATTAACAAAGATGCAGAGAATAGGAAATTATTACATAGGACAATTATCATAGATGGAATGGATAGTATGTCAGAAACAGTAGTGTTTCTTTTGAAAGAAAATAATATAGAGAATATTGTCTTGGTCGATGATGAAAAAAGGGGTGAAGTATGGAACGACATACAAGTTCAGGGAGTAAAAGAAGTACTAGAAACGATTGATGAACCCCAAAATTATTGCATTATAGTAACAGATTATCAAAAAGGAAGTAATATTATAAATGATATCGAAACTTCATTTCCAAATCTAAAGGAATGTATATGGGATTTGAGCTATATTACGATGAACAAATTACCAAATATATATGCGGAGGAAGATTATGGCAGGCAAATTGAATTGAGAAGATGTCAGGAAATACAGTTGGAAGTATTGCAATTTTTCACAAGTTTTTGCGAAGAGAATCATTTGCGCTATTTTTTGGATTATGGAACGCTTTTAGGCGCTGTACGTCATAAGGGATTTATTCCGTGGGATGATGATATCGATATAGCTATGCCGGTGGATGATTATTTACGGTTAGGAAAAATTTTCCCTAAGGATGCAGATTTCTTTTGGGATAGTATGTTTAACGAAGGTGTCCAGGACTATACGATAAGTACATTATCTAAAATTAAATCGAAAAAAATGTTGACAGAATTCAGGTCGTTTCCTATAAGAACGATGACTGGGATTGGAATAGATATTTTTCCACTGTGTGGATATCCGAAAGATTATGATGACCAGATGCGCTATATGGATGAATTTGGTTATTGGACGCGATGCTGGAAAGAAAAAATAGTAATCCCGTATGGAACCGAGAAGTATTCCAAGAAAGAACATATGAATATGTTTCAAAAAATGAATGAGATTATGCTGCGATATCCATATGATGAGTCTGAGTATATAGGGGTAGGATATTTTGGTTATGATAAACCAAAGGCTACAGATGATACACGTGTAATGTTAAAAAAATGGTATGATGAATATATATTGTGCGATTTTGAGACTATGAAGTGTAGAGTTCCAATAGGGTATCATGAAGTGTTGCGCAAATGGTATGGAGATTATACTGTGTTGCCGCCAAGAGAACAGCAGAAACCACACGGAATATTTAAGGTTTATATGAATGAAAACAAAAATATCAATAGAGTTTGGAACTGACAAAGCAGAAGGTAGGGCAAGGGACGTATGATAAGGTTTGCTCAGAAAAAAGATTTAAAAGAAATTGCAGAAATACATTTGCACAATCGAAAAGTGGCATATCAAGGAATCATGAATGAATGCTATTTAAATGGATTGACGCAAGAATCTGTTTATGAACAGTGGATTATATATTATAGGAAAGCGGATAGAAAAATACTTGTATATGATTTGGACGGAAAGGTTGTGGGATTTGCAGGTGTTAAGTTCTTTGAGGGGAAAATGAATTGCGGATTGCTAGACTATTTTCATACAAAAGAGGGGTATCGAAACAGGGGCATAGGGAGTGCGTTATGGACAGCCGCATGTTCATTGTTGCTTTCTGAAGGGATACAGAACATGGAAATATTTTGTGTTGAAGGAAATGATAGTGCGAAGAAATATTATAAAAAAAGAGGGGCAACATTTAATGGTTTCAAGATAAGAACATATACGTCAACAGAAACGATATCAAATAGATATATTGTAAACAATATTGATAAGGTATGTCCTGAGAAAGAAAGACAAAAATATAGTTTAAATAATAATTATGATTTGCTTTTGAAATGCATAGAAAAAGATTTCGTTTTATTTGGAGCAGGTGGATATGCGGAAGAATTTTTTGGACAATTTGGAGGAGTTTATAAGCCAAAAATGATTTTTGAAAACAATGAAAGACTGCATCACTTGCGAATCAATGGGATAGAAATAGTTGCTCCAAGATTGACGGATTACAATGTTGTTTTCGCAAGTCCGTATACGGCTGACATAGAAGAACAATTACAAGAGATGGGATATCAACAGATTGAATTTTTCTGCCCGTGGCATCAATATTTGCCGTTATAAAACGTTATTTTAGAATTTTAAGGAGAAAAAGGAAAAATGAAGCAAGTATTATATGCGTGTAGAGATTCGAAGAATTCAGTTCGAGGATTAAATTTTTTATTGTCAAACGAGAATATTGAATTGAGAGGATGTTTAATACCAGATAGATGTGAAAACGTTAGAGAAATTTGCGAAAAAAATGATATTAACATCTATGATGACAAAACGCGGGATAAAATAAATGAAGATTTTGAAGAATCATCTATCGACTTGCTGATTTCTTTTTCTTATCCTAAAAAAATAGACGACTATATTTTGGGAAAAACAAAATGTGCAATAAATTATCATCCTGCGCCACTCCCTGAATACAAAGGAAATGCATGTGCTTGTCATGGACTTTATAATGGAGAAACCTATTGGGGAGGTACTTTTCATATTATGACAAGTGAATTTGATAGGGGACCAATTATTGAAAAGAGATATTTTGAAATCACACCGGATTTACAATACGGAATATTGCTTAGTAATGCAACGTGGGATTTGGGATATGAAATGTTGAAACATTTGGTAAATGAGTATGTGAAAATTGGAAGTTTGACATCTGTAGAGCAACAGCAAACGGGAAAATTTTATAAAAGAAAAGATTTGAATAGAGCTAGAAAAATTTATGAAACAGATTCGCCAGAGGAAATCGAAAGAAAAATAAAAGCTTTTTGGTTTCCACCATATGAAGGCGCTTATATAGAAAAAGATGGAGAACACTTTAGTGTTATAACAAATGAAATGCTCATGGAAATTGCAGAAAAAATGAATAACAATAAATAACTGAAAATCATGGAGACAAGAAAATATGATATATGATAATTGCGAAAAATACATAAAAGAAGTTGCGATGGAAGAAATTGCAACATGTGATTTACGTAATAAAAAAATAATTGTGAATGGGTTTGATGTATTATCAAAAACTTTTATCTATTTCTTTTTGCGGGAAGGAATTCAAAACATTGAAATATTTGATGACCGAAGAATAGGAGAAATCTGGTGTGGATTAAAAATTAGGTCAGAAAAAGAAATCGGTGCGTATATTGCGGATGCAGGTGAACAATATATTTTGATTACTCCATTACGAGATTACCAACAGAGAGTGGATTCGTTGTTAAATATAGATGCAGGGTTAAAAAATGATATACATGTGTTTAATAATATTACAATGAATACGATGCCTAATAATTTGGTGCTACCAGGAGGTGCGAGGGAGATTTCATTAAGAGAAGCACAATTGTTGCAGTTGAAGATATTAAAGTGGTTTCATGAATTCTGTGAAGAGCATAATTTAAGATATTATCTTCATTTTGGTACTCTCATAGGTGCTGTACGACATAAAGGATTTATACCTTGGGATGAAGATATTGATATTACCATGCCTGCCCCAGATTATATTAAACTTGGAAAATTGTTTCCAAAAGAATGTGAATTCCTCTGGAACAGTGTATTTAATGAACAGCTTGAGGACCTTCCAATAAGCACGCTGTCAAAAATAGAAAATGAAGATATTTTTACGGAATACCGATTTTTTCCAATGCGTGCATGGACTGGGATGGGTATAGATATTTTCCCATTATGTGGATATCCGAAAGAGGCGAAAGAACAGGTCACCTTTAGACAGGAGTTTATGTATTGGGAAAATGTATGGAGCGAACAGGTGGTGCTTCCGTATGGAACAGATAGATATTCTTTAAAAACACACAAGAAATTATTTGAAAAAATGAATGAAATGCTTATGCGATATGATTATGATGCATCAGAAAACATTGGTATTGGTTATTTTGGCCGATTTTATCCACAACCTAGGGATGGTTCCGTGGTTATGCCCAAAAAATGGTATGAACAGAGTGTTTTAATGGAATTTGAGGGTGAGAAGTATCGAATACCAATAGGGTATGATGAAGTGCTAAAAAAATGGTATGGCAATTATATGCAATTGCCACCAGTGGAGGATAGAGTGTCAAAAGGGCATTCTCCAATTTATTCACATCACTAGATGCTGTAATAGAGGAGATTGAGAAAATCAATAAAGTGCATGGAAATTCGTGAGGTAAAAGATGAGCGTAGAAATGATGAATGTAAATTTGAATATGGAAAGAGGATGGCCTTGCAAAGAACAATTAAATTTGTCCTTGCCTATGCTAGATCTAGTAAGATCAGATACTGTCTTAGAATACGAAACTGATTATAGGGGCTATGCGGGAACCGGTGGAATTACCCCATTAAAGAACATTTTTTCTGAGATACTAGATGTTTCCAATGAACAAATTTATTTGGGATCAACCATGAGCACTACAATTATGTATGATGTGGTGGCCAAGGCTATGTTTTTGGGACTTGATGGAGAAAAACCTTGGAAAGAATCTGGAAATGTAAAATTCATATGTCCATCACCTGGATACGAGAAGCATTTTAAAATATGTGAAACATTTGGAATTGAGATGATTCCAGTAAAAATGAACGATGATGGTCCGGATATGGATATCGTAGAGGAACTAGTGAAAAATGATACTTGTATAAAGGGTATGTGGTGCGTGCCATTGTATTCAAATCCAACCGGTGCAATCTATTCGGATGAAGTTGTTCATAGGATTGCAAGTATGGAAGCCACAAGTGATTTTCGAGTTTTTTGGGATAATGCATATATGGTGCATCATTTAACTGACGAGGAAGTTACGATAAGTAATATATTAAAAGACACTTCGGTTCATCCGAACAGGGTATTTGAGTTTTTCTCAACATCCAAAATTACTTTTCCGGGAGGTGGAGTAGCAGGATGCGCATCTAGTATAGAGAATATTAAGTGGCTTGAGAAAACATCGTTGCTACAATTGAAAACTGGAGACAAAATAAACCAGTTGAGACACGCCTTGTTTTTGAAAAATAAACAGGGTGTATTGGAACATATGGCAAAACATAGGACGATTATAAAACCTAAGTTTGATTTGATAGATGATATGTTAACAAATCGAATTGGATATAATGATAATGTAAAATGGAATAATCCAAAAGGAGGTTATTTTATCAATCTAGAATTTGCATCAGGTGGTGCAAAAAGTGTGTATGAGTATTGTAAAGAAAGAGGCCTTAGAATAACGCCAGCAGGGTCTACGTTTCCATATGGGATTGATCCGGAGGATAAGTTTTTGCGCTTGGCACCGACATACTTGTCGTTGGATGAATTAGAAGTTGCTAGCGCTATTTTATGTGAAGCGATTGTAAATGAGCTTGGATTGGAATAGAGAGGTAAAGAATGAGAAAAACAGCAATAATTTTGGCAGCTGGATTGGGAAGCAGATTAAAACCACTGACAGAAACAGAACACAAATGCATGACAAAGGTTGGTGGTATGCCAATTATACAGAGAACTTTAGAAAATCTGGAAAGTTTTGATGTCAAAGAAGTGATAATTGTTGTCGGATATTTGCATGAAAAATTGATGCAGCAAATCAAAGATATGAAGGTTGGGATGGATATACAATTTGTCGTTAATCCGGACTATAAAAATAGCAACACGATACTATCATTAAATTATGGATTGGAAAGTATAAACAGAGAATTTGATTTCCTATATGTCATAGAAGGTGATGTCGTTTTCGAAAAAAAAGTTTTACAGAGGGCAGACGAATCAAGATATAAAAATGTGTCAATATTGGAACCGTATAACGAGAATTTAGAAGGAACATTTGTGACTCTGGGCAAGGATGCAAGGATAATTGATTGGAGGCATAAGAGCGATCAAGAAGATGGATATGTGCTTACGGATAAATATAAGACCGTTAATATCCATAAGTTTAGTGCGGCGTTTGTAAGAAATAGTTTGATGCCGGAAGTGGAAACATATATAGAAAAAAATGGGGTTATGCAACCAATGGAAAAAGTTATGAGAAGTATAGTGACGATGGGAAATACCCCTATATATGGAGAAGTCCTTCGGGGTGAGAAATGGTATGAAGTAGATGATGTGAATGATTTAAAAAAAGCAGAAGAAATTATGGGAAAAATGTGATAGTAGGAGAGAATGCTATGGTGATAGATAAAAAATATTGTATGAGCTCTTTTTTGACATTTAGATATATTGTGGATGAAGAAAAAGTATTTTCAGAGAATTTAAAACATAAAAATATTACATTATATGATGAGGATGAAAAGTTGGCATGTGATTCGGCAGAAGAGATAGATAATGCTATAAAATCACAGCTGTCTGCTATTGATTTATCGGATGCGGGAATTTTGCTTAGCGGAGGTATGGATTCAGCGATACTTGCGTCATACATGCCGAAAGGGACGAAAGCATATACTGCAAAATGCTCTGCACCAAACGCTGTAGATGAGACAGCTCGTGCGAAAAAATATTGCGAAATATATGGACTTGAACACATTGTCGTTGATGTGGGGTGGGATGACTATATAGCTTGTATGGATGAATTGATGCTAAATGATGGTTGCCCTGTATTTGCGAATGAGCCCCAAGTATATGCATTAGTGAAGAGAATGCAACAGGATGGCATTAAAAAGATAATTTATGGTGATAATGCAGATATGGCATTTGGCGGAATGGATCGATTACTCTCTCGGGATTGGACATATGAGGAATGGAAAGAAAGATATACATTTGTACAGCCGCAAAAAGTATTAAAAGAATATGAAGATATGGATGCTGTGTATAGAAGATACCAGGTGGGTGATTATGTAGACTATATAAAGTTTTTAAATGAAGTATTTGCAAGTTCGTCCTCTGCAGCATATATTAATAGTTTTGAATATGCGAATATAAAATATTTTGACCCATATGCAAAATTAAAGATGGGAAAACCATTAGATTTGGAAAGAGTGCGCAATGGAGAGAGTAAGTATTTGATAAGAGCACTTTTTAAAGAGAAGTATCCACAGTTAGAAATTCCGGAAAAAATTGCTATGGCTCGTGCAACGGATTATTGGCTAAGGGATTGGGGTGGACCAAAACGCAGTGAATTTAAGGAAAATTGTATTGAGGGAATGACAGGAGAACAGAAATTCTTGATATATAGTCTAGAACGTTTTTTGAATCTGATAGATAACCACGATGGAGATAGTATGCGATGAAAAAAGTATATACATGTTTTTGCGTAGAAGTAATACATGAAGGACATCTTAATATTATAAACGAAGCTGCTAAATTAGGGGAGGTCACAGTGGGCGTTCTATGTGACGCTGAAATGATCCGATACAATCTATTTCCTATCAAATCGTTGGAAGAAAGAATGGAAATGATTAGTAAAGTTCCTAATGTAAAAAGAGTGATCGTGCAAAAATCCATTATGTATGATGATATATTTGAACAAGAGCGACCGGATATTGTTGTTCATGGAGATGATTGGAGAAAAGAACCCAAAAACTCTATTAGGGAAAACGTGCTTGAGAATATAGAAAAATATGGTGGAGAATTAGTAGAAATACCATATACATACAATGATAGGGTTGCTAAGATTGACAGACAAATTCAACAAAAATTGGCGATGCCAGAATTTAGAAGAGCGCGATTAAAGAAATTGTTGCATTTGGTTCCTGTTGTAAAAACCATAGAGGCACACAGTGGATTAACAGGTCTTATTGCAGAAAAAACGATTGTGGCATCTGAGCAAGGATTAGATCAATTTGATGCAATGTGGGTATCGAGTTTGTGCGATTCAACAGAAAAAGGAAAACCTGATATAGAGGTTGTTGATATAACATCTAGATTGCGTACAATAAATGATATTATGGAGGTGACAACAAAACCAATTATTTTTGATGGTGACACAGGTGGTTTGATTGACCATTTTGTATATACTGTTAGATCACTGGAACGAATGGGTGTATCTGCCATAATTATTGAAGATAAAATAGGTTTGAAGAGAAATTCACTGTTTGGGACTGAAGTGGAACAGGAACAAGATACAATAGAGCATTTTTGCGAAAAAATAAGAGCTGGAAAAAAAGTTCAACTAACATCTGATTTTATGATAATTGCAAGAGTGGAAAGTCTGATACTTGAAAAAGGGATGGAGGATGCGCTGAACAGAGCGAAGGCGTATGTAGAAGCCGGTGCAGATGGTATCATGATTCATAGTAGAAAGAAAGATCCTACAGAGATTCTTGAATTTTGCACGAAGTTTAGAGAGATATATAAGGACATTCCGTTAGTTGTAGTCCCTACATCGTATAACAGTGTAACGGAAAAAGAACTTGGCGAATATGGTGTAAATGTTGTTATTTACGCAAATCAACTAATTAGAAGTGCATTTCCAGCAATGCAGCAGACAGCAATAGACATATTGAAAAACCATAGAGCGTTAGAGGTGGATGAGCGAATTATGCCAATCAAAGAAGTAATATCGCTGATTGATACATTATAGGGCAAAACCAGATAGTGCAAATTGAAATCTTCCCAGAACCATTATATAATGATTACAAAGGAGGTAAGCGATATGAACGGAATTTCAAATATTTCTACACAATCGGATTACAGAAATCTTGCGAGTGGAAAAAGAATAAATACGGCAGCTGATGGTGCAGCTGATTTGAGTATAATTGAAGAGCAGACGAAACAAATCAAGGGCTATGATGCTGGTTCGCGCAATATTGAATCAGGGAAAGATGCACTAAATATTTCTGATGCAGCGCTTGGCAACATCACAGATTATCTCCAGAGAATGCGCGAACTCGCAGTGCAGGCGAAAAATGGCTTTTTGGGTGATAGCGGTCGAAGCGCTATTCAAAAAGAAGTTGATCAATTAAAGCAGGGGATTGCAAATATTGCGGATCAGACGGACTACAATGGCAAAAAATTGCTAGATGGTTCTAATACAGCTTTTTCTATGGTGACAAGTTCAAAGGGGAATGAAGTTTCGATTAGTGCAGGCGATGCGACACTTGCTGCACTTGGCATAAAGGATTTTGATGTTACTGGAAATTTTAATTTGGATACGATAGATCGCGCATTAGATAAAGTAACCGAACAGAGAAGTAAAGGCGGAGCCGAGTATAATAGACTTGATTATGCGGCTAGATACAATGCGAATGTTTCTTATAATACAACAGCGTCAAAGAGCAAACTGGAAGATCTTGACTATGCAAAAGCTGTTTCGGAGCAAAAGAAGAAGCAAGCACTTCAGTCATATCAATTTATGATCCAGAAGAAAAAGCAGGAAAATGAAGCGAAAAGAATAAATAACTTTTTTATTTAATGATGTGTTCATGTTTTTGCCTTGCATTTTTAGAAAAATGAGAGTACAATCAATGGCACATAAGGCGGTGATTCTTCGGAGAGCGTGCTGATGAGCAGTTCACGTTTCAATTTTGTCTTAGAGTAGTGTCATTTAGTTCATGGATTCTTGCCTTATACAATGTTCCCAAAGGAAATATGTATGAAAGGAGGAAGAAGTTATGACGAATGAAGAATTGCTGGTAGCGATGTCTAACATGATGGACCAGAGATTAGATGAAAAACTTGAGCCGTTGAAGAAAGATATGTCGGAAGTGAAAGATCGAGTAACGAACATCGAGCTTAACATCGAAAACGATATTCGACCAGGAATTATTACGTTATGTGATGCATATGGAACGCAGTTTGATAGATATAGCATTTCTATTGAGAGTCATGAAAAAATGAAGACAGATATAGAAGTGTTGAAGTCAATTGTGTCACGACATTTTGATCTTTTGCCGGAAGAACGGCGTGCTATAGGCCAATAGATATGAAATCGAGAGAAATACGCTAGATATGTTAAGCGCTTTTCTCTCGTTTTTTCTATGCTTTATGCTAATTTATGGTAGAATTACAAAGTGGAAAATATAAAACAGAATGGAGCGTATTTATGACATATACATTGGCGAAAGATTTTTTTGTGGAAGATTATATTGGCGATAAAGAAGATGTGTTGCGAAGCATCGAACTGCTGCAAATGGAATTAGACAATTTCGTAAATCAGCATACCGATGAGGATTTGCAGGAGGCAGCACCGGAAGTGCAAAATGAAGTTGGCTATCTGCTCTATACACTTGGAAAAAGTTTCTATATGATAGAGGATTATGCGACGGCTGCACAGTATTTTGAGACGGGCTTAGCATTCAACTTAAATACAGAGGACGAATTTGTTATTGAGATGGTCAAGGGCTACGGCTTATCTTTACTTAACAGTGGTCAGGGGAAGGAAGGCATCGTTCTCGAGGCTGTATATGA
The DNA here is from genome assembly GCF_014287435.1 of Roseburia lenta. GTDB lineage: Bacteria > Bacillota > Clostridia > Lachnospirales > Lachnospiraceae > Pararoseburia > Pararoseburia lenta. Next base: position 358,871 of record NZ_JACOPG010000002.1, on the reverse strand, counting down.
CGATTTTAGTAAATATGCCGATTTTTGCATGATTATGGGATTGGTTTATTTTGAACAGAACCAATTTGAACAGGCCGTGATCGAGTTTGCAAAGGCCACAAATGAGCGCCCGGATGCGATTGAGGGAAGCAATGCTTTTCTTTCGTATTATTATGCCGGTCAGTGTCGTGAAAAGCAGCACCGTATGGATGAAGCAAAAGAATTTTACAGAAAAGCGGGTCATTATGAGCCGGCGAAGGAGCGATTGGAGCGTATTGGATGATTAGGGTTTGATTTTGTTTAAAACATGAAAAAGAACGTAAAAAAATCGCCCAACGTGGGTATGAACGTGTAAAAACAGATCATACCTACATCGAGCGAATGAGGAAGATGTGTAACATTCTGAAAGAAGAGAATGTTTTATAAAGCCTGATCGATCAACATTCCGGCATAGGCACTTGGGGCGTACGGCGCTACAAAAGTCTTGCCGGGATTTTTGTATTCTACGATCACCTTGTTGATATAGCGCATCGGATCAATAGAGATGCGGTTGACTTCACCGGACAACGCACTCTTAAACTGATTCAACGTGTTAAAATGCTCGGAAGCGTCATTTCCTGAGATGGCAGCAGAAAAATGCTCTGGATTCAGCTGTAAATGTCTGCTTTCATTAGAGGAAATGCCAACAGCAGCAAGTGCATCAGAAAAATGATTACTGATGGCAGAAACCTCGTTTAACAGGCGGTGGCTGCCATGTAATGTGGCATATTTGCTTCCTACATCATATAACTTATTGTATGCGCTCAGTAAATTGTCAATGCCTTCTGTGATGGCAGCAGTGCTTGCCTGAAAGCCGATATGGACTGGCTTACCTGCATCAGCGGAAGTCTTATGCATTGTTACTTCAAAAGAGCGATTGATGGTAAAGGTATTTGACAAAGATGAGTGCTCCTGTCCGTTCAAACGGAAAACAGAGTTGGTTGCAGGCGTCGTAATATGTGAAATACCAAGGGTATTGATTTCGTTCCAGGAACTTCCGGACTGAATGGAGAAAATGGATGTTTCATCTGCAGAAAGTCCGGTTTGTTTGGATTGGATGCTAAGGGCACTCTCGCCTCGGCGATTTAGCTTTACTTCTGCAATCAGACCGATGTCGGACTGGTTGATCAAACGGGCGATTTTGCTCTGGACGTCAAAGTTGTTATCACCAGGATTGACATTGAACTGGAATTCATAGGAATTCGTTGGCATGTCCAAATCAAAGGAATAAGTTCCCTCTTCAAAGCTATAATCATTGCGGCGCAGATAATGACCTTCGTTGGTCTGTGGTCCGGCCAGAGAAATGACTTCCATATTGAAGCCGTTTTGTTCCTGGTCAGCATCGTTGCCTACAAAATGTACAGAAATGGTATCTTCATCAGAGGATACTGCCACTTTTTTCTTGAGCATAGATGCAATATCATCCCCGTCATCATTTAGCGCAGAAATGGCGTTTTGCAGCTGATGTGCATTTGCTTTGATGTCGATAGCAAATTCTTTGACATCCCCCGTCTGCGTAATCTTATATAGAGGGGATTCCTTGTTTGTCTTTATGATGTTGTTGTAAAGAGAGCGTAATTCACTCTTCTTATGGGAATCATAACGAGAACCTGTGGCCTTGCCATAGGTCGACAATAGATAATTGTAAGCGGCATCAATGCGTGCCATAAGACATCCCCTCCTTTCTTCCTTGAAATACGCTGCAAAACAATAAGAGAAACAATCCATGTTTCTATGGTGTTCTGTAGGCGGGGTATAAAAATCCATTTATTCACTTATATTATAGTACGGAAATGCCGGCTTGTCATCCACAAAATATGGAAACTTCTTATTTATAATGCGGATATAAAGTGTTATGATCACATTACGAAGCCAAAGGAGTGATGGCGCGGATTTTTACGGAAAAAGCTTTCTGTGAAAAAACGCTTATGAAAAACAAAAAATATATTGACGGAAAAGCAAGGGCTATGGTATAGTTGTTAAGCGACGGAAGTAGGTCTTTTTTTTATGCCTAAATTTCTGGCATAGAAAAACACAAGAAAAATTTAAGTGGAGGTGGAAGTTGTGCGCACGAAAATAACATTGGCATGCACAGAATGTCAGCAGCGTAACTACAATACGACAAAAGACAAGAAAACTCATCCAGATCGTATGGAAACGAGCAAGTACTGCAAGTTCTGTAAGAAACACACTTTACACAAAGAAACCAAGTAATTGGGGTAAAGGAGAGTTGATATGGCAGACACAGAAAAGAAAAGCATGTCCCAGCGCTTTGCAGGTCTGAAGACAGAGTTCTCAAAGATCATCTGGCCGGACGGCTCATCGGTTGGGAAGCAGACGGTAGCAGTTGTTGCTACGTCAGTTGTAGTTGCATTTATCATCGTAATCCTGGATTACGTGATTCAGTATGGCGTTGATTTTCTAGTGAAATTATAATGGAGGCAGAAGTATTATGGCAGAGGCACACTGGTATGTAGTCCATACCTACTCAGGTTATGAGAATAAAGTCAAAGCGAATATTGACAAGACCATCGAGAATCGTCATTTGGAAGATCAGATTATTGAGGTTCGTGTTCCTATGCAGGATGTCACAGAATTGAAAGATGGTGTTAGAAAAACATCTTCCAAGAAGATGTTCCCGGGATATGTTCTGATCAATATGGTCATGAACGATGACACATGGTATGTGGTCAGAAATACCAGAGGCGTGACAGGGTTCGTTGGACCAGGAAGCAAGCCTGTACCACTTACAGATGCTGAAATGAGACCACTGGGGATCAAGACAGACAATGTGGTCGTTGACTTTGATGAAGGTGATACCGTTGCTGTTATCGGCGGCGTTTGGAAAGATACCGTTGGTGTTATTCAGACAATGAATCACAACAAGCAGAGCGTGACGATCAATGTAGAACTGTTCGGTCGTGAAACACCGGTCGAGATCAGTTTTGCGGATGTTAAGAAAATGAATTAAGGAGGAACAATCCAATGGCAAAGAAAATCGAAGGATATATTAAGTTGCAGATTCCTGCTGGTAAAGCTACACCTGCACCACCAGTTGGTCCTGCACTTGGACAGCATGGTGTAAACATTGTAGAGTTTACAAAGCAGTTTAACGCAAAGACAGCTGATATGGGAGATACTGTTATCCCTGTTGTTATCACTGTTTATGCAGACAGAAGTTTTAGTTTCATCACTAAGACACCGCCAGCAGCAGTTATGATCAAGAAGGCTGCTAAGATCCAGTCCGGATCAGGCGAACCGAACAAGAAAAAGGTTGCTAAGATCACAAAGGCTCAGGTAAAGGAAATTGCTGAGACAAAACTTCCTGACCTGAACGCAGCAACAGTTGAGGCTGCTATGAGCATGATCGAAGGAACAGCACGCAGCATGGGTGTTGAGGTGACCGAATAGGCCGAAAGCAACTTAATGAGAGCGGGCGTAAGCACAGCTCGAATTTAGTGCGAGGTCGTTCTTTGAGATTAACGAGAGCGAGCGTAAGCGATGCTCGAGTTTAGCGAAAAGAACTTCCTTATTTGCGCGATTTAAAACAAGTTGAAACAGTGGGAGGGACCTCTCCCGATACTACCACAGGAGGTAAATAGAATGAAAAGAGGAAAGAAATACGTTGAGGCTGCAAAGTCATACGACAAGTCAGCTCAATTTGAAACAGCAGAAGCAATCGCTCAGGTAAAGAAGAATGCTACTGCTAAGTTTGATGAGACAATCGAGGCTCATATCAGAACCGGTTGTGACGGACGTCATGCAGAACAGCAGATCCGTGGTGCTGTAGTTTTACCACATGGTACAGGTAAGGCTGTCAAGGTTTTAGTATTCGCTAAGGGTGCTAAGGCTGATGAGGCTACTGCAGCAGGCGCAGATTTCGTTGGAGCAGATGAACTGATCCCAAGAATCCAGAACGATGGATGGTTGGACTTTGATGTAGTTGTTGCTACACCTGACATGATGGGTGTTGTAGGTCGTTTGGGACGTGTACTTGGACCTAAGGGCTTAATGCCAAACCCAAAGGCAGGAACAGTTACTATGGATGTAACCAAGGCTGTCAACGATATCAAGGCTGGTAAGATTGAGTACAGATTGGATAAGACCAATATTATCCATGTGCTAATTGGAAAAGCTTCCTTTACAGAGGAACAATTAGCGGACAACTTCCAGACCCTTATGGATGCCATTAACAAGGCTAAGCCAAGCAGTCTTAAGGGCCAGTACATTAAGAGCATTTCTTTGGCTCCTACAATGGGACCTGGCGTTAAGGTAAATGTTGCAAAAGTTGCACAGTAGTTATTGACATTCGTATAATACAATGATATAATGCGAAAGCATGTTGCCGAAGACAGTAGGTGCCGCAAGGCATAACGTATACGACCTACCGAGGACAGTCGATCGTTTTTAAACGATGTGATTATGATTTTTTGAGCCTCTTTGTCTAGCGCAGAGAGGCTTTTGTTTTGCCTGTTGGCAGGACATCAGATAAAATCTCCAAAGTCTAAGCAAGATGAAATAAAATAAGGAGGTACACGAAACGTGGCAAAAGTTGAATTAAAGCAGCCGGTCATTGACGAGATTTCAGCAAACATCAAAGACGCACAGTCTGTAGTTGTTGTTGATTATCGTGGATTGACGGTAGCAGAAGACACACAGTTACGTAAGGAATTAAGAGAAGCAGGCGTTACTTACAAGGTATACAAGAACACAATGATGAACTTTGCTTTCAAGGGAACTGACTATGAAAGCCTGGCTCCAGTGTTAGAAGGACCTAGCGCTATTGCTATTTCTACAGAAGATGCGACAGCTCCTGCACGTATCCTTGCTAAGTTTGCAAAGACAGCACCTGCACTTGAAATCAAGGCTGGTGTCGTAGAAGGTACATTCTATGATGCAAACGGAATGCAGGCAGTAGCAGCAGTTCCGTCAAGAGACGAATTGTTGTCCAAGTTACTTGGAAGTTTGCAGTCACCTATCACAAATCTGGCTAGAGTTCTTAACCAGATCGCTGAGCAGGGCGGCGAAGCACCGGCAACAGAAGAGTAATCACTTCATTAAAAAGAAATTATTAAATCAAATTTAAAACGGAGGAAATTATCATGGCAAAGATGACAACAGAAGAATTTATCGAAGCTATCAAAGAGTTAAGCGTATTAGAGTTAAATGACTTAGTAAAGGCTTGTGAAGAAGAGTTTGGCGTATCTGCAGCAGCAGGCGTTGTAGTAGCAGCAGCAGGCGGAGACGCAGCAGCTGCTGAAGAGAAGGACGAGTTCGATGTAGAACTTACAGAAGTAGGTCCTAACAAGGTTAAGGTTATCAAGGTTGTTCGTGAAGCAACTGGTCTTGGCTTGAAGGAAGCTAAGGAATTAGTTGATGGCGCTCCTAAGATCGTTAAGGAAGCAGCTGACAAGGCTACAGCAGAAGACATCAAGACTAAGTTAGAAGCAGAAGGCGCTAAGGTTACATTAAAGTAATTCCCGCCTGATGGCATAATTAGTATTGCAAGCAGAGACACCAGGGTTATTCGTGATCCTGGTGTCTTTTTGTGTGATGGGATTTTTCTGTGGGATTCCCTATTACACGAAAGGCCCTAACGTGCCAAAAATCCGCACAATGCAAAAAAATGGCAATTTGTCAAGTGAAAAGTGAAAAAAGTTCTTGCATCCTGAGAGAAATTGTTGTATAGTATAGGATGCTTTATTGTGGTGCAATGGGAATTTTATGCCCATTTTTCAATAGACTTAAAATATAAACGAGAGGTGAAACGTCAATGGAGAAAAACAGAATACGTCCAGTCAAGTCTGGAAAAAGCATGCGTATGAGTTACTCGAGACAAAAAGAGGTATTGGAGATGCCTAACCTGATTGAGATCCAAAGGGATTCTTATCAGTGGTTCCTCGATGAGGGATTAAAAGAAGTCTTCGATGATATCTCTCCGATCGCTGATTACAGCGGTCAGTTAAGCTTGGAGTTTGTTGATTTTACATTATGCAAAGATGATGTGAAATATACAATTCCACAGTGTAAGGAAAGAGACGCGACATATGCTGCTCCTTTGAAAGTAAAGGTTCGTCTTTACAACAAAGAGACCGACGAGATCAACGAGCACGAGATCTTTATGGGAGATCTGCCTTTGATGACAGAGACAGGTACCTTTGTGATCAATGGTGCAGAGCGTGTCATCGTCAGCCAGTTAGTTCGTTCCCCGGGAATCTATTATGCAATCGGACACGACAAGGTAGGTAAAGAATTGTATTCTTGTACCGTGATCCCGAATCGTGGTGCTTGGCTCGAGTATGAGACAGACTCTAATGACGTTTTCTATGTTCGTGTTGATAGAACCAGAAAAGTGCCGATCTCTGTATTGATCCGTGCACTTGGTGTTGGTACCAACCAGCAGATCATCGATCTGTTCGGTGAGGAGCCAAAACTCCTTGCATCTTTTGGCAAGGATCCATCTATTACGGAAAAAGAACCAAACGGTTCTTACGAAGGCGGTCTTTTGGAATTATACCGCAAGATCCGTCCGGGCGAACCGCTTACCGTGGAAAGTGCAGAAAGCCTGATTTCTGCTATGTTCTTTGACCCAAGACGTTATGACCTTGCAAAGGTAGGACGTTACAAGTTCAACAAGAAATTAGCACTCCGCAACCGTATCAACGGACAGATTCTCGCAGAGGACGTAGTGGACGAGACTACAGGCGAGATTCTTGCAGAGGCAGGTAAGGTCGTAAACCGTGAACTGGCAGATGCTATCCAGAATGCAGCCGTACCATATGTATGGGTACAGGCTGAGGAGAGAAATGTCAAAGTTCTTTCCAATATGATGGTAGATATCAGCAATTATGTTGACTTCGATACCAAGGCATTGGGCGTAAACGAACTCGTTTACTATCCGGTTTTGGCACAGATCTTAGAAGAGAATGAGACAGCAGAAGACCTTGCTGATGCAATCAAGAAGAATATCCATGACCTGATCCCGAAGCATATTACAAGAGAGGATATCTTTGCATCCATCAACTACAATATGCACTTAGAGTATGGCGTTGGTCATGATGACGATATCGACCATTTGGGCAACCGTCGTATCCGCGCGGTCGGCGAATTGCTACAGAACCAGTATCGTATCGGTCTTTCCCGTCTGGAAAGAGTGGTACGTGAACGTATGACAACACAGGATCTGGAAGGCATTTCACCACAGAGCCTGATCAACATCAAGCCGGTAACGGCAGCAGTGAAGGAGTTCTTCGGATCTTCCCAGTTGTCACAGTTCATGGATCAGAACAACCCACTTGGCGAGTTGACCCACAAGAGACGTTTATCCGCATTGGGACCTGGTGGTCTGTCAAGAGACCGTGCCGGATTCGAGGTTCGAGACGTACACTATTCTCACTACGGTAGAATGTGCCCTATCGAGACCCCTGAAGGACCAAATATCGGTTTGATCAACTCTCTGGCTAGTTATGCACGTATCAACGAGTATGGTTTCATCGAGGCACCATATCGTAAGATCGACAAGAGCGACCCACAGAATCCGCGTGTTACGGATGAAGTTGTATATATGACAGCAGACGAAGAAGACAATTACCATGTAGCACAGGCGAACGAGAAACTGGATGAGGAAGGACATTTTGTACGTAATTCCGTTTCCGGTCGTTTCCGCGAGGAGACCCAGGAGTACGATAAGCTCATGTTTGATTACATGGACGTATCTCCTAAGATGGTATTCTCTGTCGCTACAGCATTGATCCCGTTCCTGCAGAACGATGATGCTAACCGTGCGCTGATGGGATCTAACATGCAGCGTCAGGCAGTGCCACTTCTTACTACAGAAGCACCTGTTGTCGGAACCGGTATGGAGCCAAAGGCAGCAGTCGATTCCGGTGTCTGCGTTGTTGCAAAGCACGCAGGTGTGGTAGAGCGTTCTGAGTCCAACCGCATCATCATCCGCACAGAAGATGGTGACAAGGATGAGTATATCCTGACAAAGTTCTCTCGAAGCAACCAGTCAAACTGCTACAACCAGCGTCCGATCGTATTCAAGGGCGATCATGTCGAAGAAGGCGAGGTTATCGCAGACGGACCTTCTACATCCAAGGGCGAACTTGCACTTGGTAAGAACCCTCTGATTGGTTTCATGACTTGGGAAGGTTACAACTACGAGGATGCGGTTCTTCTTTCAGAGAGATTGGTACAGGATGATGTTTACACATCTATCCATATGGAAGAATACGAAGTAGAAGCCAGAGATACCAAACTTGGACCGGAAGAGATCACAAGAGACGTTCCGGGTGTCGGTGATGACGCACTCAAGGATCTGGATGAAAATGGTATTATCCGTATCGGTGCAGAAGTCCGTGCCGGAGATATCCTGGTCGGAAAGGTTACTCCAAAGGGAGAGACAGAACTGACCGCAGAGGAAAGATTGCTCCGTGCCATCTTTGGTGAAAAAGCAAGAGAAGTCCGTGATACATCCCTTAAGGTGCCACACGGCGAATACGGTATTATCGTAGATGCCAAGGTATTTACCCGTGAAAACGGTGATGAACTGTCACCGGGCGTAAACAAGGCAGTCCGCATCTATATCGCACAGAAGAGAAAGATCTCTGTCGGTGATAAGATGGCTGGTCGTCATGGTAACAAGGGTGTCGTTTCCCGCGTGCTTCCTGTAGAAGATATGCCATTCTTGCCAAACGGTCGTCCGCTTGACATCGTGCTGAACCCACTGGGTGTACCTTCTCGTATGAATATCGGTCAGGTCCTGGAGATCCATCTTAGCCTTGCAGCAAAGGCACTGGGCTTCAATATCGAGACACCGGTATTTGATGGCGCAAAGGAAATCGATATTCAGGATACTTTGGAACTTTCCAACGACTATGTAAACATGGAGTGGGATGAGTTCGAAGCAAAATATAAAGATCAGTTGCGTGATGATGTCATGCAGTATTTATCTGATAACAGAGAACACAGAGAACTGTGGAAGGGCGTTAAGTTAGGACGCGACGGAAAGGTACAGTTGCGTGATGGACGTACAGGTGAGGAATTTGATTCACCGGTAACCATCGGACACATGCATTACCTGAAGTTGCACCACTTGGTAGACGATAAGATCCATGCTCGTTCTACCGGTCCTTACTCACTGGTTACACAGCAGCCACTTGGTGGTAAGGCACAGTTCGGTGGACAGCGTTTCGGAGAAATGGAAGTTTGGGCACTCGAGGCTTATGGTGCTTCTTACACATTGCAGGAGATCCTGACAATGAAGTCCGATGACGTTGTAGGACGTGTTAAGACATATGAAGCCATTATCAAGGGCGAGAATATCCCTGAACCGGGTATTCCAGAGTCATTCAAGGTACTCCTCAAGGAATTACAGGCTCTGGGTCTGGATGTCAAAGTCTTAGACGAAGACAGAAACGAAGTACAGTTGATGGAGACCAGCGAATATGGCAATACAGACATCAATGCTATCATTGCCGGAGATAAGAACTTCGCATTTGAAAGCAGCGAATCTTTTGCAAAGAGTGGATTTACCAAGCAGGAATTCGATGCAGACAGCGAAGAGTTAGTCAACATTGAGGATGAGGAAGAAGAGCCGGATATGGATGCTTTTTCTGATGATTTCGATGGAGACGATCTTGGCGACGAATAGTAAGAAGGGAGATTAGCAATGCCAGAAGCAATGAATAAAGAAGCAACAAATCAGCCAATAGAATTTGATGCAATTCAGATTGGCTTGGCATCACCGGAAAAGATCAGAGAGTGGTCCAGAGGCGAAGTAAAGAAGCCTGAGACGATCAACTACAGAACTTTGAAGCCGGAAAAGGACGGATTATTCTGTGAAAAGATCTTCGGACCGAGCAAGGACTGGGAATGCCATTGTGGTAAATACAAGAAGATTCGCTATAAGGGCGTAGTCTGCGACCGTTGTGGTGTTGAGATCACAAAGGCAAGTGTTCGTAGAGAGCGTATGGGACATATCGAACTGGCAGCTCCTGTATCTCATATCTGGTACTTCAAGGGTATCCCATCCCGTATGGGACTGATCCTTGATCTGTCACCAAGAACACTGGAAAAGGTATTGTATTTTGCATCTTATATCGTACTTGATGCAGGAGACACACCTCTTATGTATAAACAGGTATTGTCAGAGCAGGAATATCAGGATGCCAGAGAGCAGTACGGCTCAACCTTCAAGGTGGGTATGGGGGCTGAGGCGATCCAGAAATTGCTCCGCGATATCGATCTGGAAAAAGATGCGGCTGAACTGAAAGCAGAACTCAAGACTGCTACCGGTCAGAAGCGCGCCAGAGTCATCAAGAGACTGGAAGTTGTAGAAGCATTCCGCGAGTCAGGCAACAAGCCGGAGTGGATGATCCTTACCGTTATCCCGGTTATCCCACCGGATCTTCGTCCGATGGTACAGTTGGATGGTGGACGTTTCGCGACATCCGATCTGAACGACTTGTATCGTCGTATCATTAACCGTAACAACCGTTTGAGAAGACTGCTTGAACTGGGCGCACCAGACATCATCGTTCGTAATGAAAAGCGTATGTTACAGGAAGCGGTTGACGGACTGATCGACAATGGTCGTAGAGGCCGTCCGGTTACAGGCCCTGGAAACAGAGCCCTCAAGTCTTTGTCAGATATGTTAAAGGGTAAATCAGGACGTTTCCGTCAGAACCTGCTCGGAAAGCGTGTTGACTATTCTGGACGTTCCGTTATCGTCGTAGGACCGGAACTTAAGATTTATCAGTGTGGTCTTCCGAAAGAGATGGCGATCGAACTTTTCAAGCCTTTCGTTATGAAAGAGTTGGTTGCTAACGGAACTGCACACAACATCAAGAATGCAAAGAAGATGGTCGAGAAGTTACAGCCAGAGGTCTGGGATGTACTCGAGGAAGTGATCAAAGAGCACCCGGTTATGTTAAACCGTGCTCCTACACTGCATAGACTTGGTATTCAGGCGTTTGAGCCAATCCTTGTAGAAGGCAAGGCAATCAAGTTACATCCACTGGTATGTACTGCATTTAACGCCGATTTCGATGGTGACCAGATGGCTGTCCATCTTCCACTTACTGCAGAGGCACAGGCAGAATGTCGTTTCATGCTCCTGTCTCCGAACAACCTGCTGAAACCATCTGATGGTGGTCCGGTAGCCGTTCCTTCACAGGATATGGTACTTGGTATCTACTATCTGACCATGGATCGTCTGGCAGATCATTCCAAGGAAGAGGGCATTACGACTGTTTCTGATAAGGTATATACTGACGCAGAGGACATCAAGGCAGACATTAATGCAGATGTCATCGACATTGATGATATGATCCATTTTGAGGATGTGACAGATGGTAACCGTCATGTCATCTGTAGAGCAAGAGACATACTTGGACATTATTACCCAAGTATGAACCAGGCACTGTTGGCATATGAAAATAAAGAGATCACATTGCATCAGGTCATTTACGTTCATAAGAGCGTGACACTTGCAGACGGAAGCGTTGTAGAAGGCAATGTAAAGACAACCTTGGGTCGTTTGATCTTTAATGAGATCATTCCACAGGATCTGGGATTTGTTGACCGCAGCAAGCCGGAAAATGCACTCCGTTATGAGATTGAGTTCCATGTTGGTAAGAAGGGATTAAAGCAGATTCTGGAAAAGGTTATCAATACACATGGAGCAACCAAGACGGCAGAAGTATTGGATGATATCAAGGCTATGGGTTACAAGTACTCTACAAGAGCAGCCATGACCGTATCTATTTCCGATATGACCGTGCCGCCACAGAAGCCACAGATGATCGCTGATACAGAAAAGACAGTTGACCGTATCACGATGAAATATAAGAGAGGTCTTTTGACAGAGGAAGAACGTTACAGAGACGTTGTTGAGACATGGAAAAAGACCGATGATGAGTTGACAGAAGCCCTGCTTTCCGGATTGGATAAGTACAACAATATCTTTATGATGGCTGATTCCGGAGCCCGTGGTTCTGACAAGCAGATCAAACAGCTTGCCGGTATGCGTGGTTTGATGGCTGATACAACCGGTCGTACGATCGAACTTCCTATCAAGTCAAACTTCCGTGAAGGTCTGGACGTATTGGAGTACTTCATGTCAGCGCATGGTGCTAGAAAGGGTATGTCCGATACAGCCCTTCGTACCGCCGATTCCGGATACCTGACCAGACGTATGGTTGACGTATCACAGGAACTTATCGTTCGTGAATCTGATTGTAATGCCGGAAAAGATCGTGAGATCCCTGGTACTTACATCACAGCATTCATGGATGGTCGTGAAGAGATCGAGAGTCTGGAAGAACGTATCACAGGCAGATTTTCGTGCGAGACGATCTGCGATGCTGATGGCAATGTGATCGTTAAGGCAAACCACATGATCACACCAAAGCGTGCACATGCGATCGTTACAGTTGGTGTGGATGAGAACGGAAAAGAGATCACACGCGTGAAGATCCGTAACATCCTTACCTGCCGTTCACATGTCGGCGTTTGCGCTAAGTGTTACGGTGCCAACATGGCAACCGGTCAGGCAGTACAGGTCGGTGAAGCAATCGGTATCATCGCAGCACAGTCTATCGGTGAACCTGGTACACAGCTTACCATGAGAACCTTCCATAGTGGTGGTGTTGCCGGAAACGATATCACACAGGGTCTTCCTCGTGTCGAAGAATTGTTTGAGGCAAGAAAGCCAAAGGGACTTGCAATCATCACAGAATTTGCCGGTACAGCAGAGATCAAAGATACGAAGAAGAAGCGTGAAGTTATCGTTACCAATAAGGAAACCGGAGAAAGCAAGGCTTATCTGATCCCTTATGGTTCACGTATCAAGATCGTAGACGGACAGGAACTGGAAGCCGGTGACGAACTGACAGAAGGTTCTATCAACCCACATGATCTCTTAAAGATCAAGGGCGTGCGTGCCGTTCAGGATTACATGCTTCAGGAAGTACAGCGTGTATATCGCTTACAGGGTGTTGAAATCAGTGATAAGCATATCGAAGTTATCGTGCGTCAGATGTTAAAGAAGGTACGCATCGAGAACAACGGTGATTCTGAGTTCTTACCGGGAACACTTGTTGATGTTCTTGACTTTGAAGAAATGAATGAGAAACTTGCAGAAGAAGGCAAGGAAGTGGCAGAAGGAAAGCAGGTACTGCTCGGTATCACAAAGGCTTCCCTTGCAACCAACTCCTTCTTGTCAGCAGCATCCTTCCAGGAGACAACAAAGGTTCTGACAGAAGCAGCCATCAAGGGCAAGATCGACCCATTGATCGGTCTGAAGGAAAATGTCATCCTTGGTAAGTTGATCCCAGCCGGAACAGGTATGAAACGTTATGGCAACATCAAGTTGAATACCGATTACAATCAGGAGATCGAAGAACAGACAGAAGACTTCGGAGATCTTTATGATGATACGCCGGTCGAAGAAGCCGAGGCAGAAACAGAAGCAGAAGCAGAAGATACTGTTTCTATCGACTAAGGATAATAAATCATAATACAAGGCACCACGGAAAACAGAGCATGCTTTCCGTGGTGCTTTTTGCTTGAAAAATCTCTTGACAGATGACGAGAATGTTTATATAATATTTTAGCGTGCATAAAACTGTGCACACTTATAAACTATACTACAGGAGGTGAAAATAATGCCAACATTTAACCAGTTAGTAAGAAAGGGACGTCAGACATCTGTAAAGAAGTCTACAGCACCAGCTCTTCAGAGAGGTTACAATTCTCTTAAGAAGAAGCCTACTGAGACATCTTCTCCACAGAAGCGTGGTGTATGTACAGCTGTTAAGACAGCTACCCCTAAGAAGCCTAACTCAGCGCTGAGAAAGATCGCCAGAGTTCGTCTTTCAAACGGAATCGAAGTAACATCTTACATTCCGGGTGAAGGTCACAACTTGCAGGAGCATAGCGTTGTATTGATTCGTGGTGGTAGAGTAAAGGATTTACCTGGTACTCGTTATCACGTAATCAGAGGTACACTTGATACAGCAGGTGTAGCTAACAGAAAGCAGGGTCGTTCTAAGTATGGTGCTAAGAGACCAAAGGACGCTAAATAAGACCTAGCAGACAATTGTATTTTCACAAAGAAATATGGTTAGTGTTGAAATTTATTTTCATTTGTCAGAATAAATTTAGCACGAACACATAACATGTGAGTACCGTTGAATTAATCGAAAAAATAATATGATTAAGGAGGGAAGTAACGTGCCACGTAAAGGACATACTCAAAAAAGAGACGTTTTGGCGGATCCAATTTACAATAGCAAGGTAGTAACCAAGCTTGTCAATAACGTCATGTTAGATGGTAAGAAAGGTGTTGCCCAGAAGATTGTATACGGCGCATTTGCCAGAGTAGAAGAAAAAGCAGGAAAGCCTGCTCTTGAGGTATTCGAAGAAGCCATGAATAACGTTATGCCTGTACTTGAGGTAAAGGCTAGACGTATTGGTGGTGCAACATACCAGGTACCGATCGAAGTAAGACCAGACCGTCGTCAGGCGCTCGGACTTCGTTGGTTGACTATGTTCTCTCGTAAGAGAAGCGAGAAGACTATGGAAGAAAGACTCGCAAACGAGATCTTAGATGCAGCAAACAATACTGGTGCATCTGTTAAGAGAAAAGAAGATATGCACAAGATGGCAGAAGCAAACAAGGCTTTCGCACACTACAGATTCTAGTAGTTACTTATTACTTGTGTACAATAATATTAGGAGGAAAAAATCTTGGCTGGAAGACAATATCCACTGGATAGAACCAGAAATATTGGTATCATGGCTCATATCGATGCTGGTAAGACCACATTGACAGAGCGTATCCTTTATTATACTGGTGTAAACTACAAGATTGGTGAGACTCATGACGGTGCATCTACGATGGACTGGATGGAGCAGGAAAAAGAGCGTGGTATCACAATCACATCTGCTGCAACCACATGTCACTGGACACTTGAGGATCATCATAAGCCAAAGGCTGGTGCATTGGAGCATCGTATCAATATCATCGATACCCCGGGACACGTTGACTTTACTGTAGAAGTAGAGCGTTCACTTCGTGTACTGGACGGTGCCGTAGGTGTATTTGATGCTAAGGCCGGTGTTGAGCCACAGTCAGAAAACGTATGGCGTCAGGCTGACACTTACAACGTACCTCGTATGGCATTTATCAACAAGATGGATAAGATGGGTGCAGACTTCTTCATGTCAGTACAGACTATCATTGATCGTCTTGGCAAGAATGCGATCCCGGTACAGATTCCAATCGGAGCAGAGGATGACTTCAAGGGTCTGATCGATCTGTTCGAGATGGATGCTTACTATTACAATGACGACAAGGGTGAAGACATTGAAATCAAAGAGATCCCGGATGATTTGAAGGATCTTGCTGATGAATGGCACACCAACCTTGTTGAAAAGATCTGTGACCTTGATGATGATCTGATGATGATCTACTTAGAGGGTGAAGAACCATCTGTAGAAGATATGAAGAAGGCACTTCGTAAGGCTACGATCGCATGTGAAGCAGTACCTGTTTACTGTGGATCAGCATACAAGAACAAGGGTGTTCAGAAGTTATTGGACGGCGTTATTGAGTACATGCCGGCTCCAACAGACATTCCTGACATCAAGGG
Organism: Roseburia lenta; assembly: GCF_014287435.1. Lineage (GTDB taxonomy): Bacteria > Bacillota > Clostridia > Lachnospirales > Lachnospiraceae > Pararoseburia > Pararoseburia lenta. The sequence goes on along the minus strand of NZ_JACOPG010000002.1, from coordinate 343,194 downwards.
TACTGACTTAGAAGGCAACGAGATCACAAAGCCATCATCTGATGATGAGCCATTTGCTGCTCTTGCATTCAAGATCATGACAGACCCATTCGTAGGAAAACTTGCATTCTTCCGTGTTTACTCAGGAACATTGAACTCAGGTTCTTATATCCTGAATGCAACAAAGGATAAGAAGGAACGTGTTGGACGTATCCTTCAGATGCACGCTAACAGCAGAACTGAGATTGACAAGGTTTACTCCGGAGATATCGCAGCAGCTGTTGGTCTTAAGATCACAACAACAGGTGATACAATCTGTGATGAACAGCATCCGGTTATTCTGGAGTCCATGGAATTCCCAGAACCTGTTATTGAGTTGGCTATTGAGCCTAAGACAAAGAATGATCAGGGTAAGATGGGCGAAGCTCTTGCAAAACTTGCAGAAGAAGATCCTACTTTCCGTGCTCATACAAACCAGGAAACAGGACAGACAATCATCGCCGGAATGGGCGAACTTCACTTGGAAGTTATCGTAGATCGTCTGCTTCGTGAATTCAAGGTAGAAGCAAATGTTGGTGCACCTCAGGTAGCATACAAGGAAACAATCACCAAGCCTGTTGATATCGACAGCAAGTACGCTAAGCAGTCCGGTGGTCGTGGACAGTATGGTCACTGTAAGGTTAAGTTCGAGCCAATGGATCCAAACGGAGAAGAGACATTCAAGTTCGAATCTACCGTTGTTGGTGGTGCTATTCCTAAGGAATACATCCCGGCAGTTGGAGAAGGTATTGAAGAAGCAGCACAGGCTGGTATCTTAGCAGGATTCCCTGTAATCGGTATTTCTGCTAACGTATACGATGGTTCTTACCATGAAGTCGATTCTTCCGAAATGGCATTCCACATCGCTGGTTCTATGGCATTCAAGGATGCTATGAAGCAGGGCGGCGCAGTTCTTCTTGAGCCGATTATGAAGGTTGAAGTTACTATGCCGGAAGAATACATGGGTGATGTTATCGGAAGTCTGAACGCTAAGCGTGGTCAGATCGAAGGTATGGATGACCTCGGCGGCGGTAAGATCGTACGTGCATTTGTTCCGCTTTCAGAGATGTTCGGTTACTCTACAGAACTTCGTTCTTCTACTCAGGGACGTGGAAATTACTCTATGTTCTTTGATAGATATGAGCCGGCTCCAAAGAGCGTTATGGACAAGGTAATGAGCGAGCACGCAAACTAATATTATTTCTTCGGAAATGGTTGAAAAAACGAACATTTCCATATATAATTGGAAATAGTTGAATTAAGAAATGACATCCGCTTGGGATGTAAATTTAAGGAGGAAATTAAAATGGCAAAGGCTAAATTTGACAGAACCAAACCACATTGTAACATCGGTACAATCGGTCACGTTGACCACGGTAAAACAACTCTTACAGCAGCAATCACAAAGGTTCTTTCTGAAAGAGTAGAAGGAAACGCAAAGGTTGACTTCGAGAACATCGATAAGGCTCCAGAAGAGAGAGAAAGAGGTATCACTATCTCTACTGCTCACGTTGAGTATCAGACAGAGAAGAGACATTATGCACACGTTGACTGCCCAGGACATGCTGACTACGTTAAGAACATGATCACTGGTGCTGCTCAGATGGACGGCGCTATCCTTGTAGTAGCTGCTACTGATGGTGTTATGGCTCAGACAAAGGAGCATATCCTTCTTTCTCGTCAGGTAGGTGTACCTTACATCGTAGTATTCATGAACAAGTGCGATATGGTAGACGATGAAGAATTATTAGAGTTAGTTGAGATGGAAATCACAGAGCAGTTAGAGGAATATGACTTCACAGACTGCCCAATCGTTAAGGGTTCTGCTCTTAAGGCTCTTGAAGATCCAATGGGACCTTGGGGCGACAAGATCATGGAACTTATGGATACTGTTGATTCTTATATCCCAGATCCACAGCGTGATACAGACAAGCCATTCCTTATGCCAGTAGAGGACGTATTCACAATCACAGGTCGTGGTACTGTTGCAACTGGTAGAGTAGAGCGTGGTACACTTCATCTTAACGACGAAGTTGAAATCATCGGTATCAAGGAAGACGTTCAGAAGACTGTTATTACTGGTATCGAAATGTTCCGTAAGCTTCTTGATGAGGCTCAGGCTGGTGATAACATCGGTGCCCTCCTTCGTGGTATTAACCGTGACCAGATCCAGAGAGGACAGGTTCTTGCTAAGCCAGGTTCTGTAACTTGCCATACAAAGTTCACAGCACAGGTTTACGTTTTGACAAAGGATGAAGGTGGTCGTCATACACCTTTCTTCAACAACTATCGCCCACAGTTCTACTTCAGAACAACTGACGTAACTGGTGTATGTAACCTTCCAGAAGGAACAGAAATGTGTATGCCTGGAGATAACGTAGAGATGACAATCGAATTGATTCATCCAATCGCTATGGAGCAGGGTCTTACATTCGCTATCCGTGAAGGTGGACGTACTGTTGGATCAGGACGTGTTGCTACAATCATCGAGTAATCAAATACTTTAAGAGTATCAATTGACTTGATTGGCTCAACCCTTTGTTGACAAGGGGTTGAGCCTTTTTATGTGCGTTCGGCGAAGCCGACGCATGGGCTTAAGTCATTCTTGTGGACTTGCTGTGGGCTTATTTTATCCTTTGGACTTACGACTTTGAACCTTGTGTTCTGTGGTTGTGGGTCCTTTTCTGGCTTATCTGAGGTTTCAGATGCACCGGCAGTTACTGTTTCCAACTTGTGCTGGCTCTGCATCATATCCACCACTTCCTGATGCTTGTTTGGATACAGGTGGGAGTAGGTGCTTAAAGTAGTTTGTACCTTTTCGTGTCCTAACCGTTCCGATATGAGCAGTGGTGCGCATCCCAAGTTGATAAGATAGTTGGCGTGAGTTTCACGTTCTAAAGGATACTTCTAGAACACACAACAGTTTATCAATACAACCGGCTTATCTGTAAAAACGATGAAAGGACAAAAATGCTATGAAACTTATATATGCTACATATAATCAATACTGCAATAGTATTGATATAACCACCTTTGATAATATGATTTTACGCATTGACTGTAATAAGGCAGAGGATGGTTTAAAGACCACACCAAATTCACAATGTGCATTGAATGCACTTGCTATTGACAATCCTGTGGAATATGCTCGATTGGCTTTAGCGGGTGAGTTGCAGGCATGGGTGGATGCTGAGGATTGTTTAGATGTGTGGTAAATTAACAGTGAAAATTTCAGATGAATTAAGAATGAATATGTGGTAGAATAACGCATATGGTAGCCTTGTTCAAAAGACCATGTGGAGTGTATTTCTGTGGAGAAAACGATTGAACGGATGAAGGAGTAAGTACAGAATGGAAGAGGTTATTAGAAAATATTTTCAGTGCTGGCTGGATAAAGATATTGATGCTGTAAAGGGGATTTTTAGCGACGATATTATTTACAGCGAGTGTTATGGTCCGGTGTATAAAGGAATTGGACAGATAATCAGATGGTTTGAGGATTGGAACCGGAAAGGTACTGTTTTGCAGTGGGATATAAAACGTGTGGTTGTTTCTGGGAATACGGCTGTTGTGGAATGGTTTTTCCAGTGTGACTACGAGGGCAATGTGGATGGCTTTGATGGAGTGACCGTTGCTGAGTTTGATGCGGATATGAAGATTTGTGATTTGAAGGAGTTTCAGTCGAAGACAGAGCATTATTATCCGTATGAGAATGAGTAAATTCCTATGTAAAAGGGAGCGAGAATGTGAAAGAATTTGAGAATTTAGTTAGTATTAAGGAATTACAGCAACAGATTAATGCATCTAAGTTTTTTAGCATGTTTTTAAGCAAAGAGCAGCGAAAACAAAAGATATTGAAGAGCAATTGAACAGTTTGCTTAACCAAATGAAGTTGTTTTCTGAAAGATTTTCGCCATTGGGATGGTGTATGTATGATAGTATGAGTATGCCTCTGATTGAAAAAACTAATCAGGTTTATGAGACAGAGGGAGCAGAAGCTGCTGAGTGTGTTTTAATAGACTATTACAAAGGGGAAGCAAAAGATAGGATACACCAAATACACCATAAGTCAAAAGAGTTGCTGTTACGTTACGAACAGATTAAAAATGCATTACTACTGTATATTTTCATTCAAATGATGCGAAGAATGAGCAAATTGCAAAGTTGAGATTGTTTGGGTTATGATAAAATTTATAGTATGCAGTTGACACAGCCAGTTAATTGTCATATTATGATGATAGAGAGGTCTCCATTAACCTTATGGTCTTGAACCATAGAAGAGATGAACATTAAAGAAGGTCTCCATTAACCTTCGGTAATCAATCCGTAAAGAGATGAACATTAACGAGTGGGAAGTTTAGTCTTCCCACATTTTTTAACTCAAAATACAAAGGATTAGTATTATGTTTACACTAGAGGGAAAGTTGACATTTATCAACATTGACCCGAGTTACCTCAAAAAGCTGCATGATGCATGCTCAGAGGTGTATTACAAGCCAAACGGATACGAGAATAAGCCATCCGCTTACAACTATATGGAGTACTGAATTTAGAAAGGTTCCAAACTATCCGCCGCATCCACCCATGCCTGCATCTCTCCATCCAGTGTAAGCCGGGCATATGCCAGTGGATTGTCAATCGCAAGAGCATTCAGGCACCGCTGTGAATTAGGAGTGGTCCGTATCCCGGATTCTGCCAGGTTGCAGTCAATCCGGAGGATGTAGCCGTCATAGTGGTTAATGGCGATACTGTTGTGCATCGGGTTATATTCCGCGTGTATCAATTTCATTGTTATCAGTCCTTTCATTTGAATTGGAGGTAAAAAGCCCATGGGCTTATTTGGGACTTGAAAAACTTTCGAAATAGATATAATAATCACAAAATGTACCATTATATAAAACAAAATATCATTAAAAATATTTAGAACAATACAAGTTGTGATATTAACAGTCGTGTTGCTACAATCATCGAGTAATCATAACTGATTATTTAAAAATGCAATAAAATCAAGGCTCTCGAGATTTTTTCTCGGGAGCCTTTTTGCATGCGTGAATAGAAAGAATATCGAACAAAAATCTAATGCCATTAATATGCCCTTAAAATAGGAATTATTTTTCTACCAGAATAAAGCGATGTATTCGACATTTCATAAAAGCCCTCCCAATACACATTTTTATGTCATGGCGGGAATATTGATGCTCGGAAGAAATGAATCCACCCGATCGTTTTAAAGGTCAATAATATATGAGAGACCATTGTGACATTGATCTGGGCGAATGAAAAATTCTATATATTTCCCTTATTGCAGAGACAGTTCTATTCTAGTACCATATAGAAAAACTGTTTTATATGAAAAAACAGTAGATATGCCGTAAAAATGAAAAAAATATAGAAAAAGACTTGACCTTCCACCAGGTGGAAGTTGTATAAAGAGGTCACCAGACAGGAAGGGCGGAAACATGAAGATTAAACAAGTGGAAGAGTTGGTTGGAATTACCAGCAAAAATATCCGGTTTTATGAGGAACAGGGCTTGTTGCAACCGAGAAGAACAGAAAATGGATATCGCGATTACCGAACAGAGGATGTGGAACTGTTGAAAAAGATAAAATTGTTCCGCAAACTGGGCGTTCCGGTGGAACAAATTCATAGACTCTTTCAGGGACAGATCTCGGTGGACGAATGCCTTGAAAATCAGAAAGCAGTATTGCAAAAAGAGCAGGACAACATCGAAAAGATGTGTACGCTGTCGCAGGCCATGCTTGCCGGATCTCTTTCCATTGAAAAACTTGATTCTGATTACTGGCTGGACGAAGTAGAAAAAATGGAGAAGGAGGGAATAGATTTTGTGAATGTAAGCAAAGTCGATATTCATATGAAGAAGAAACTGGGTGTATTTGGTGGCGCAGGCATTATGCTCGTCCTTATGTTACTTGTGATTGGGGTGTTGATTTATGGATATGTGGTAGATGCTGATATGCCATTATGGGCATTGACACTCGTCATAGTGCCGATCGTGGCCGTCATAGTAGGAACGATTGTCGCGATGGTAAGCAGAATAAAAGAAATTGACAAAGGAGAAGAAGATGAAGCTGCTAAGTATTAACTATATTCCTGGCTGTGAAATAGAAGCCTTGGGGATGGTAAAAGGAACGATTGTACAAACGAAGAATATTGGACGTGATTTTATGGCAGGCATGAAAACTCTTGTGGGTGGTGAGATTGTCGGCTATACGGAAATGTTAAATGAAGCAAGACAGATCGCAGTTAAGCGCATGGTGGATGAAGCTAAGGGACTGGGCGCCGATGCAGTGATCGATGTAAAATATGGTTCGTCTCAGGTTATGCAGGGAGCAGCCGAGGTGATCGCCTATGGCACTGCAGTAAAAATCATTGAAAAATGATGCGGGAAATATGGGGAGTAATTATGTGTAAATGTCCTGCTATTGACAAACTTTTATCTCCATATTAAACTATATGTATATAGTTAGTAACAACTAACCACGCGAGAAAATGTAATTTACAAGTTTTACAAAACACTAAGTATCAGCCTACATATAGAAAGCGCAAACATATGAACACAAATCTTATCACAGGTATACTAATACCATTTGCAGGCACATCGCTTGGTGCAGCATGTGTTCTGTTCATGAAAAAAGGTCTGAATGAACGAATTCAGCGTGTGTTGACGGGATTTGCCGCAGGTGTCATGGTTGCAGCCTCAATCTGGAGTCTGCTGCTTCCAGCAATCGAGCAATCAGAAAGCATGGGAAAATTGTCCTTTTTTCCGGCGGTAGTCGGTTTCTGGATCGGTATTCTGTTTCTATTGCTTTTAGATCACATCATCCCACATCTGCACATGAATAGCACAAGTGCAGAAGGTCCACAAACAAACCTTGGGAAAAGTGCCATGATGGTTCTGGCAGTCGTATTACATAACATTCCGGAAGGCATGGCAGTAGGCGTCGTTTATGCCGGTTGGAATGCAGGAAACAGCGGCATCACATTGACTGGCGCACTGGCATTGTCTATCGGCATTGCGATACAAAATTTACCGGAAGGAGCAATCATTTCCATGCCCCTTCATGCAGAGGGAATGAGTAAAAGAAAAGCTTTTATCTACGGTGTTTTGTCTGGCCTTGTGGAACCGATCGGCGCGATCATAACGATTTTAGCCGCAGGTGTTATTATACCGGTACTACCATATTTATTGAGTTTCGCGGCAGGAGCCATGATATATGTTGTCGTGGAAGAACTGATTCCGGAAATGTCTGCTGGCGAACATTCCAACATAGGAACGATTATGTTTGCGGTCGGTTTTACGGTGATGATGATGCTTGACGTTGCGCTGGGGTAGAAAAATCGTTGATGAGTGCAACAAATATGAAGTGAGAAAAGAACCATAAAAGATGAAGTACAGGGCAAGGAATTTGCCCCTTTTTTCGTTGACATAAAGTGTATTTGAGCGTATCATTATATACAAGATCTAGTATGATTATTTGTGCAGTCATATATAATATTTCATTCACGACAAGGGGAAAAGTATGTTAGAGAAACTAGAGAAAATGAGGATTCAAAGAAGGTTGACAGTGAGTTCGCTGATCACTGTTTTGATTGCCAGTGTGGCAGCGATCATCGCAGCAATTCTTTTATTTGTGGTTGCATCGCAGTACAATAAAGTATTGACGAATTATGCATTCCCCCAGGGAGATATCGGACAGGCGATGGCAGATCTGGCAGATGTTCGAAGTGCAACACGAGGCGCGATCGGTTACAGCGACCAGAGTCAGATTGATCAGATGGTAGAGATTCATGATCAGGCAGTGGAGGACTTACAGGCCGCATTGCCGGAAATCAAGAAATCAATTGTTGCCAAGGCTGGCGAGAAAGATTACAATAATATTGTCGCAACATTGGATAATTACTTAGAAGTGGATGCCAAGATTCTGAAAATGGGTGCAACAACTGACGCAGAACAGTCAAAGAAGGCCCAGGATGCTGCTTTTGATGAACTGGCACCTGCATATGCAACAGCCTCAGAGGCATTTCAGGGTTTGATGGATGATAACATCAGTTTAGGTGATAAGACACATTCATCTTTGCAAAAGATGGAACTTATCATGTTGTTGCTGATCATTGTGATCATTGTTGCAGCATGTATCCTTGCAACCAAGATCGGCGGCAAGATTGCCAAGGATATCGCACAGCCGATGGATGATCTGGCAAGGAGATTAGAGACATTCGCACAGGGTGATCTAACATCCCCATTCCCAGAGTATCACAACGATGATGAACTGGGCGAAATGGTACAGTCTGTTACAGATACAACGACTAAGTTGTCTGTTATCTTCGCAGATATGGAGAACTTGCTGGGACAAATGAGCAATGGTAACTTCAATATCCAAACTTCCTGCGAAGAAGAATATACCGGAGACTTCCGTCCACTTCTGGATTCTATCCGTGAGATGAAGATCCAGATCGATGGAACTTTGAAGGAAGTCCGTGAGGCTTCTGAAATGGTATCTGCCGGAGCATTGAACCTGGCAGAGGCATCACAGGCTTTGGCTGAAGGTGCTACAGATCAGGCTGCTTCTGCACAGCAGATGCAGGCTACCATTGATGAGATTACCAATGGATTGAACAATACAGTAGATCAGACCAATGACGCATATGCAGAAGCAGAGCGTGTTGCCGGTGAGGCAGAGAGCAGCCGCAACGAAATGAGCGTCATGGTAGAGGCTATGAACCGCATCAGTGAGACATCTGAGAAGATCGGTTCTGTCATTACAGAAATCGAAGATATAGCAAGCCAGACAAACCTTCTGTCTTTGAATGCTTCTATTGAGGCTGCAAGAGCAGGTGAAGCAGGTAAAGGATTTGCAGTCGTTGCAGATCAGATCCGTACCTTGGCTGAGCAGAGTGCTAAGTCCGCTGTCAATACCAGAGAACTGATCGAGGAATCTATCCGTGAGATCGAAGTTGGTAACAAGGCAGCAGAGAGAACAGAAAAAGTCTTGGTTGAAGTAGTAGAGGCTATTCATCAATTGGCAGATAACTCTAAGGGCATCAGTGAGACATCCGTACAGCAGGCTGAGTCAATGGGACAGGCAGATGCAGGTGTTACACGTATTGCAGATATTATCCAGTCCAACTCAGCAACCGCAGAAGAGACTTCTGCAACCAGTGAGGAGTTGTCAGCACAGGCAACCAGCATGGATGAGATTGTTGCAAGATTTAGTTTGACAGAAGAATAAAAGAGTTACTATAATAACTGTTGGTGTACAAGCGCCAGCAGTTATTTTTTTGTGCGCAAAACTGCACATACTATATCTATGAAGTATAAGGAAGAAGAAATGAAGTTTTTAAAACAATTTTTGATCATCTTGGTGATCACTTTTATGGGGGAAGGTCTCAAGTATCTCTTGCCCCTGCCAATCCCGGCAAGTATCTATGGCATGGTTCTCCTGTTTCTGGCATTGATGACTGGGATCGTCAAATTGGAATCGGTGCGTGACGCGGGCAAGTTTTTGATCGAGATCATGCCGGTCATGTTTATCCCGGCGGGGGTCGGATTGATGGTGTCCTGGGGTGTGCTCAAGCCTATGTTGCTCCCGGTCAGCCTGATCACAGTCGTCAGTCTGATCACTGCTGCTGCGGCGACAGGATTGGTATCACAAACTGTGATCCGAAAAGAGCAGAAAAAGACCGAAAAAGCAGAAGGAAAGGAGCAGGCAGATGAATAGTTTTTTTCAGGAATCTTTATTTGCGGGCGTGACTATCAGCCTGCTTGCTTATCTGGCAGGATCCTTTTTAAAGAAAAAGTTTAAACTCGGCATTCTAAATCCACTCTTGATCTCCATTGTGATCACGATCTTGGTCTTGGTGGTCGCGGATGTAGACTATGACACTTATGATGCAGGTGCCAAATATCTGAGTTGGTTTTTGACCCCGGCAACAGTCTGTCTTGCTATTCCTTTATATGAGCAGTGGCAGCTTTTAAAAAGGCATTGGCGGGCAGTACTTCTGGGTATCCTGGCAGGTGTTTTTACCAGCATGGGAACCGTGTTTGTCCTGTCTCTTTTGCTGGGATTGTCCCACCAGGAATATGTTACACTCTTGCCAAAGTCGATCACGACAGCGATCGGTATGGGGCTATCGGAGGAATTAGGCGGCTATGTGACGATCACGGTTGCTGTTATCGTGGTGACCGGAGTCCTGGGAAATATCATGGGCGAAGCCATTTGCAAGATCTTTCGCATTACAGATCCTATCGCAAAGGGATTGGCCTTTGGAGCATCTTCGCATGCCATTGGTACAGCCAAGGCAATGGAACTCGGAGAGGTCGAAGGCGCCATGAGCAGTCTTGCCATTGCAGTCACAGGTCTGCTTACCGTGGTATTTTCATCGGTATTTGCCGGATTATTATAGGAGGGAAAACGTATGATTATAACATTAGCGCGCGAGTGCGGCTGTCAGGGAGATTTGATCGGACTGGAACTTGCAAAAATGTATCAACTCCCGTTTTACGATCGGAAAAAAGTGAGCGATTTGATCCGTAGCAAGGGTACACTTGATCGTTTCCCGGATTTCTATGGTGAAAATCCGGTGGATACCTTGTCGTATAGTATTTTGTTGGCTGAGGATGATCAGGCACTTTACAAACGACCAAAGCAGGCGCTGGGTGAGATTATGCCTGAGGACGACTTTATTTTGTTGGGGAGATGTGGCAACTATGCCTATTGTGATAGAGAGGATGCGCTTCGCATTTTTCTGATGGGGCAAGTCGAGCAACGTGTAGAAACCATTGCAAAAAAACACGGTGTTTCTGTGCGCAAGGCAAAAGAAACGGTCAAAGAAACGGATGAGAGAAGACGTGCATATCATTTGCGCTATACCGGACAAGATTGGGGATACGCCGGTAACTACGACCTGTGCTTAAATGTTAGTCGCCTTGGCACCCAGGGGGTAATGGAAGCCATCCAGACGGCAGTTAGGACGATCACAGATCATTAGGATAGAGGCGCACTTGTGCGATTATGAAGTCTGTCACAAACGATCGCATCTGACATAAGCATGTGTCTGGGGTCATTCTTTATTTTTGTGCTTGCTGACAAAGTAGGCGCCAAGCCCTGCGGCGATCACAATGATGGCAAAACTAATAACCGCGATATGGTACTGGGCATTGCTCAGAGCATGTCCGCTGAGGACGGACAGGATAATGGCGGGCAGTCTGCCGACAAAACAAATAAAGAGCCAGTGGGAAACGGAGATATCCGTAAGCCCTACAAAGTAGGAGAGCAGATCTTTGGGCGTTCCTGGAATGAGGAACAAGAGAAAGAGGATGCTCTCCATTTTTTTGTGATCTTTTAAGAAAGTCAATTTTTCCAATTCTGTATCTTCAACGAACAGATGCAGGAATTTGTGTCCGAAACGGCGGACGAGGAAAAAGACAACCATACTGCCAAGGGTGGTACCGATGGCGCAGATCAGACTTCCTTTTACAATGCCGAAAGCATAGCCTGCTGCGATCTCAAAAGGACCACCCGGAATGATGGCGGCAAAGACCTGCAAGACCAGCATACCAAGAAAGAGGAGAACGCCGACAAAACCCTGTGCATCTACCCATGCCTGAAAGGCTCCCGGCTCGGATACAAAGGCAACCAGCGGTCGTCCCATGTAGTATGTGATAACGAAGAATAATATAATAGCCAGTATGGAAAAAAATCTTTGTACGTGTTTTTTCATGATGCCTCCCATATAAACGTCTTATTATGGTATATTTTAGCACAGATTATGGGAAGTGTATGGCGAAATGAAATTCTTAATAAAGATTTTAGAAACACAAAACCCAAAGGCAATTGATGACAATATAAAGGTGTAAGGGAATCTTACATCGATGTGAGAAATAGACAAAAAGGATAATCAATATGAAGCAAGCAGAATTTGAGCAGTTTGTCGAGGCAGAGGGAAAAGATATCCTCCGCTTCTGCCGGATCTTGACAGCAAGCCAAAGACAGGCTTTGGAGGAGATCCTGAGTCAGGTTGTGATCGATTGCAGCGTAGAATACACGGATGGCTCCAGCGCATCCATGAGTGTATCACCTTCTGTAAGAATCGCGTTGAATACGCAGACAGCAGAAGATAGCGGAAGCGATTTCGAGAATGAATATCTGGAGGTAACCATACAAAAGCAGTAAAATAGTTCATAAAAATGCAGGGGAAAACCCGGAAAAACTTTAAATTATTCACAAAATTGCAGATATCGTGGAATAATTATAAGAAAATTTGTTGACATTGAAAAAAACCGGTGGTAATTTAAGAACAAACAAAGAGTAAATGCAAGGAACAGAACAAGATCATGAGGACATCTCATACAGTGCAGAGACTTGTCGGTTGGTGCGAGACAAGGTATGGTTCTTTTGATTATCCTCTGCGAGCAGTGCGCTGAATACCTTCCTGGTCAGTAGGTGCCACCGGTTTCCACCGTTATATGGAGACTTATTTCTGCAAGATAGATTGCGGTGATGAGGTTGAGAGGTCACATTTTGTGGCAATTAAAGTGGTAACGCGGAAGCATAGAGCCTTCGTCTTTAGTGAGTGCTAAAGACGGAGGCTTTTTTAGTACATAGACTCTTTGCTAGAAATTTTTAGAAGGGAGCCGCGTGAGCGCGGAAAAAGACATGAATGGATTAGTTATTGTTTTAATCGGAATTGTAGCACTTGGCGCCGGCTATCTGTTTTATGGAAGATGGCTGGCAAACAAATGGGGGATCGATCCAAAGGCAAAGACCCCGGCGTACACACATGAGGATGGAGAGGACTATGTACCGTCATCTAAGTTTACGGTATTTTCCCATCAATTTTCATCCATTGCAGGTGCAGGTCCTGTCACCGGACCGATCTTAGCATCTGTATTCGGCTGGGTGCCGGTACTCCTTTGGTTGATTATCGGAGGACTCTTTTTCGGAGCAGTACAGGACTTTGGAGCCTTATATGCCTCTGTTAAAAATGAAGGAAAGTCCATGGGAATGATCATTGAAAAGTATATCGGCAAGACAGGAAGAAAGTTGTTTATGCTTTTCTGCTGGCTCTTTACCCTCCTCGTTATCGCAGCCTTTACCGATATGGTTGCCGGTACCTTTGTAGGCAAGGGTGTGGCTGACATGAGCGAAACGACAGCATATGCAGATTCTGCTGCCGCTTCTATTTCTATGTTGTTTATCGTAGTTGCCATCATTTTTGGCGTTATTCAAAAATGCGTCGGACAGATGAAAGAGTGGGTCAGAGCCGTTCTTGCTATCGCACTTTTGGTCGGCATGTTTGCACTGGGTATGCATTTCCCGATCTATGCAACCAAGACAGCATGGATCTACATCATCATGGCTTACCTCTTTTTAGCATCGGTTATGCCAATGTGGCTTTTGATGCAGCCGAGAGATTATATGACAACCTTTATGCTATTGGGCATGATCATCGGTGCGGTTGTTGGTGTCCTCGTCGCACATCCGACTATGCAGCTCAATGCTTTTAATGGCTTTAATGTAGACGGAAGTTATCTCTTCCCGACCTTGTTTGTAACGATCGCCTGTGGTGCTGTTTCCGGATTCCACAGCCTGGTATCTTCCGGTACATCTTCTAAGACGATCAGCAATGAAAAAGATATGCCGATGGTTGGCTATGGCGCCATGGTCGTAGAGTCACTGCTTGGTATTGTTGCGCTGGTTGTTGTAGGTGCCGTTGCCGTCAATGGTACAAAGCCGGAGGGAACACCATTTTCCATCTTTTCTACCGGCGTTGCAGGTTTCTTGGAAAAATTGGGATTGCCGGTACAGGTGGCAACCGTATTTATGACCATGTGCGTATCTGCACTGGCTTTGACATCTCTGGATTCAGTCGCAAGAATCGGTCGTATGTCCTTCCAGGAACTTTTCCTTGGAGATACCACAGATACGTCTAAGATGCCGGGATGGCAGAAAGTGCTCACCAATAAATATTTTGCAACCGTCATCACCTTATTCTTTGGTTATCTTTTGACACTGGGCGGATACAACAATGTATGGCCACTCTTTGGTTCTGCCAACCAGTTGTTAGCAGCCTTGGTTTTGATCGCGCTTTCTGTATTCTTAAAGACAACAGGAAGAACAGGCTGGACATTATACGCACCAATGTTTATTATGTTAGCAGTTACATTTACAGCACTGATCCAGAAGACCATTGCTCTGGTTCGCAATATCGCAAGTGGTCAGGCAACCTTCTTAGTAGATGGTCTGCAATTTATCGTTGCCCTCCTTTTGATGGTCTTAGGTGTCTGTGTTGCATTTTCTTGTTTGAAAAAATTATTTGGCGCAAAGGAAGAAGCGCAGGCATAATCCTTTGCAAAAGGAGACTGGTAATGGAAAAAAAGTGGTATCAGGCAGATTCTTCGGTTATGACAGGCGATGTATCGGTGGCAGAGGGTGTCAGCATATGGCATAATGCGACGCTTCGGGCGGATACGGCACCGATCAGGATCGGGCGGAACAGCAATGTGCAGGATAATGTCTGCATACATGCAGGAGACGGGTACCCGGTAGAAATCGGAGAAAATGTTTCCATTGGACACGGTGCCATTCTGCATGGTTGCACGATCGCGGATAATACGATTATTGGTATGGGTGCAATTGTTCTGAATGGAGCACACATTGGTATGGATTGTATGGTGGGAGCCGGCGCATTGGTTACCCAGGGAATGCAGGTGGCGGATGGGAGTCTTGTGTTGGGAAGTCCTGCAAAACGACACCGGATGTTGACAGCAGAAGAAATAGAACACCAGCATGAAAATGCCTTGCATTACGTAAAGGCAGGTGAAGAACAATTGAGAGAAAAAGATGTGAAGCAAAGCAATACCGGAAAAATGCAAGCAGGCTATGAACGCCTTGCAAAAAATCTCATGGACTTTATCTGGGAAGAACAGATCAAACTGGGCTATCGGCGGGAGGTCATCCGCCTCTATTTCCCCCTGACATCCCTTTGCCATTTCTTTGGCAGGCAGATGAGCGAGGAAGAAATGCTGGATGTCCTGCATGCCTTGCCGGAAACGGTGACCCGGACACTGGGAAATGTCCGTTGCAGCAGCAAACAGGGACGCTTTTGTATCGAGATCCCGGAAGAAGGTGTGGCATATGTGCATGCGAATATGCACGATGACGGATTTTTAGAGGAACTGGTCGCTTTGGTGCAGACGCATGATTGCAGTAGGGAGAAACTCTTGACTTTGTTTAGCAAATATAGTCAGGCGGTTGAGATCCAGGATATGCAGGATGCAGACTTTGATTATGCCATCCATTGCAAAGACCGCGAGAACGATCCTTATTATTATTGTTTTCATGAGGAAGGTTGTCATATCATTTATCATCGTTTTACACCAGAAGACTATGCAGATCTGATTTCGTAAATGATCAATTGAGATTTGATGATCTGAATTCTATACAACACAACGCAATTCTTATAACTGCTCTTGTATCTTCACAAATACAAGGGCAGTTAAATTTTCTCCCACTATTCCTATTGACACGATAGGAATAGTGGGATATAATCGGAAACATCGAAAAGAAAAGGAGGCAAAAACATGAAAGTGTTACATGAAAAAACAACGCGATGTATGTGCTACGCACGAATGCAGAACTCTCAAGCAGAATCAGAAATGGAGAGATGCGACTGTTGTTGTTGCTCTATTTTGATGTAAGACTTTTGCGGTTTTGCAAATTCGGTTTGAGAGGAAATACGCCGGCGCTTGAGACAGTCTGATAAGTTACAAGTCACAAGGCCAAAAATCGTGCGTAGTATAAGATATAGGAAGATAAAAGAGAAATTTACTAATTACAAAAAGGAGAACTTAAAATGAAGAATTTGAAAATAAAGAAATTATTAGCAGTGGCAGTAGCCGGTATCCTGACCGTAGGATTGGTAGCATGCGGAAGTTCCAATTCCGACAGTGCAAAATCAGATACAGCAAGCGGATCTGATGCAGCATCAGGAAGTTATCGTACCTTAGACGAGATCAAGGAAGATGGAACTATCAACATCGGTGTATTTTCCGACAAAAACCCATTTGGTTATGTGGATGAGAACGGCGAGTATCAGGGATATGATGTTTACTTTGCAAACCGTCTGGCAAAGGATCTTGGCGTAAAAGTCAATTTCGTATCTACAGAGGCTGCAAACCGTATCGAATATTTGCAGACAGGCAAGGTTGACGTTATCTTAGCCAACTTTACCGTTACCGAAGAAAGAGCACAGGAAGTTGATTTTGCACTTCCATACATGAATGTAGCACTTGGTGTTGTTTCCAGAGAAGACAATGTGATTAAGAGTCTGGATAACTGGAACAAAGATGATTCCATCATTGTTATTTCAGGAACAACCGCTGAGACATATCTGACAGAGAATTATCCGGATATCCCATTACAGAAATTTGATTCCTATGCAACTGCAAAAGAAGCCTTCCAGAACGGAACATCTGTTGCATGGGCAAATGACAACACAGAAGTTATCGCATTTGCACTTCAGAACAAGGGTTATACCGTAGGTATTTCTGAACTTGGCAACAAGGATACGATCGCTCCTGCAGTGACAAAGGGAAATGACAGCCTTCGTGAGTGGATCAACAGCGAGATCGAGACATTGGGACAGGAAAACTTCTTCCACAAAGATTACGAAGAGACATTAGTAGATACTTACGGAACAGATTATGAAGACAGCCTTGTAGTAGAAGGTGGCAAAACAGAGTAAGTAAGAATTTGAAAAATACAGGAAAGGAGAACGCGATACCATGGATATAGCATTTATGACAAAGTATTTACCAATGTATGAAAGAGCGGCAGTGCTGACAGTCAAGATCGGTCTGATCGGTATCGCATTCGCTATCCTGCTAGGTCTGATCTGTGCCATGATTCAGTATCATAAGGTGCCGGTCGCAAGACAGATCGTAGCCGTTTATATTGAGATCAGCCGAAATACACCGCTTTTGGTGCAGTTATTCTTTATTTATTATGGCTTTCCAAAGATCGGCATCATGATGCAGCCGGAGACTTGCGGTGTCGTTGGTCTGGCATTCCTTGGTGGATCTTATATGGCAGAGGCTTTCCGCAGTGGTCTGGAATCTGTAGCAAAGATCCAGAGCGAAAGCGCCCTCAGTCTTGGCATGAACCGTGCGCAGGTTATGCGTTATATCGTTCTGCCACAGGCAGTTTCCGTCAGTATTCCGGCATTTGTGGCAAATGTTATCTTCTTATTAAAGGAGACAAGTGTATTCAGTGCCATCAGTTTGATGGATCTCATGTTTACGGCAAAGGATCTGATCGGACTTTACTATAAGACGACAGAGAGCCTTTTCCTCTTGGTAGTATTCTACCTGATCATCTTATTGCCGGTTTCTTTGCTTGGAACCTGGCTGGAAAGGAGAGTGCGCTATGCTGGATTTGGGGATTGATGTCCTTTTTAAGGGAAGCAATATGTTGCGCCTCCTGTCCGGTCTTTGGGTGGCAATGAAGATCAGTCTGGTTTCCATTTTGATCAGCCTGCCTCTGGGCGTCTTGGTTGGTGCGCTGATGACAGTAAAAAACCGTGTGGTAAAAGTAATTTTCCGTGTCTATCTGGAGATCATCCGTATCATGCCACAGTTGGTCTTGTTATTTATTGTATATTTCGGTACGACACGAGCCTTGGGCTGGAATTTATCCGGCGAGGTTGCATCCGTGATCGTATTTGTTCTGTGGGGAACGGCGGAGATGGGAGACCTCGTGCGTGGGGCGCTCATCAGTATTCCAAAGCATCAGTTTGAAAGCAGTGAAGCCTTGGGACTTACCAAACGTCAGACCTATATTTACATTATCATTCCGCAGACGATCCAGCGTTTGATCCCCTTGTCGATTAACCTGATCACACGTATGATAAAGACGACCAGTCTGGTGCTGATGATCGGTGTTGTGGAAATGTTAAAAGTGGCACAGCAGATCATCGAAGCAAATCGTATGACCAGCCCGAATGCGGCATTTGGTGTCTTTTTGATCGTTTTCATTTTGTACTTTTTGGTGTGCTGGCCGATCAGTATGCTGGCGAGATACCTTGAGAAAAAATGGAACATAGCCTAGGCGTAAAGGAGGAAGTAAAGTGGCAGAAACATTACTTCAGGTAAAAGATCTGATAAAAGAATATGAGGGCAACCGCATTTTGGACGGTGTGAATTTAGAGATCGAACAGGGGCAGGTTGTCGTTGTGGTCGGACCGAGTGGTTGTGGAAAAAGTACCCTGCTGCGCTGCATCAATGCATTGGAACCGATCCAGGGAGGTCAGGTCATCTTAGAGGGCAAGACCGTAGGAAAAGACAATCTGGAAGAGTTGCGTCAAAAGATCGGCATGGTGTTCCAGAGTTACGATCTCTTTCCACATTTGAGTGTTTTAGACAATATCACGATCGCACCGATCAAGGTGCAGAAAAGAAAGAAAGAAGAAGTACAGGCGGAAGCAAGAGAATTGCTCAAGCGTGTCGGTTTGGAAGATAAGGCAAACAGTTACCCAAGACAGTTGTCCGGTGGACAAAAGCAGAGAGTTGCCATTGTGCGTGCGCTCTGTATGCACCCGGAAATCCTGCTTTTTGACGAGGTGACAGCGGCTCTGGATCCGGAAATGGTACGCGAGGTCTTGGATGTTATGCTGGATCTGGCAAAGCAGGGCAGGACGATGATCATCGTGACACACGAGATGCAGTTTGCCAAGGCAGTTGCGGATAAAGTTGTATTTATCGACCAGGGAAAGATCTTGGAAGAAGCAGCGCCGGAAGAATTTTTCATCAATCCAAAGACGGAACGTGCAAAGCAGTTTTTGAATGTCTTCCAGTTTGATTAAAAAGAAAATAAAATATTATGTATGCCAATAAAAAAGAGTTACAGGTTGGCAGATATCTTGTGAAAGAATCTGACTAGAACCGGTAACTCTTTTTGCATATGAAGATTTTATTTCAGGACGTTAATTCCGACTGCGGAGAGCGCTCCGATGATGATACCGGCAAGAAGAACGCCGCCCATAACGGAGATCGTGCTTTTCTTGAAATCCATATCAAGGAAAGAGGCTGCCAGTGTACCTGTCCATGCGCCTGTGCCCGGAAGTGGGATACCTACGAACAAAAGCAGGGCAACATAGAGTCCGCGTCCGGCTTTTGCCTGTAACTTTGCACCACCCTTGTGGCCTTTTTTCAGACACCAGGTAAAGAAGCCGCCGATGATCGGCTTATCTGCGCCCCACTCCAGCACCTTTCTTGCAAAGAAGAAAATGATCGGAACCGGGAGCATATTACCGATGATCGAGATAATGTATGCCTGAAGAAGCGGAACCGGTGGGTTACATAACAGTGTACCATAGGGAATCGCGCCTCTGAGTTCTACGATCGGAACCATGGAAATAAAAAATGTGATCAGATAACTTTTTAACATTGTATCCTCCTAAAAATGCTTAACTATGTAAATGATATATGATAAGAGGAAAGTTTGCAATGGTTTTTATCTTGGATTTGAAGCATAGATCTATCTATAATTACGCCCGATCGTGCTTCCACCATCCACTAATACATCGACACCGGCAAGATAGCCGTTACGTTCATCAGCAACAGAAGCGATCGCAAAGCCGAGTTCTTCCGGCGTACCCATGCGTTTTTCTGCAGCCGTTTCTAGGAGTGAGCCGCCTTCTTTGGCTTCCAGATTTCCCATATCCGTAGCAATTAGTCCCGGACTCAAAGAGCAGACACGGATGCCTTTTGATCCGTAATCAAAAGCGCATTTGGCAGCATACCAGATGACGAATTTCTTGGACAGACCGTAAGCCAGACCGGAAGACTTGTAATCATCTTTTAGCATCTTAGGTAGTTTCAGACATTTTTTTAAGAAGAGATCTTCGTCGGTATCAGCCAGAGTGAAAGTCTTTTTATTTGCCAGAAATCCCGGGATCATATAGGCGGAATTGGAGGAAATGTCAACGATCACGCTACCTGCTTTCATATATTTTGAAAACTCCTGATTGATATAGACGGTGCCCAGTGCATTGACGCGGAGCAGTTTCTCAGGAACTGCCATGGCAGGGGAAAGCCCGGCGGCATGGATCACATTTTTGATTTCGCCCAGTTCGGCGGCATATGCTGCTAACTCCTGCACCTGAGAACGAACTGAGGTGTCGCAGGTCTTGGCATAGGCTTCGTATCCGGCTTCCTGTAATTCTGTTACGGCACGTTCCAATTTTGCCAGTGTTCGCCCTGTTACAAGGATGATCTTTTCCTTAGGCATATATTTTGCAGCAGCCAGTCCCATGCCACTGCCCCCACCGGTGATCACACATACTTCTTTTTTCATGATAAATTCTCCTTATAATACGGCATGCGGTATGCCGTTTGTTATCTTTCTATGCCCTAGCATAGAACTTTTATGTTTAAAAAATGTTAAACAGATTTTTTATATTATGAGATTTTTTCCGCAATCTGCTGTCTAATATATGTAAGGCGAAAACGAAGGACGCTTCGCACACGCTTTATAGAAGCGCGCGAAAGGACTATGAAATGTCAAAGATAGAAAATGGATATTTAATTGACCAGGCAAAGGGACGAGACCCGGATGCATTCGCGGAATTGATGCAATTATACATGCAGGATATGTACCGCGTCGCACTTGCGATCCTGATGAATGATGAGGATGCGGCAGATGCCATACAAGATACGATCCTTGCCTGCTGGGAGAAGATACATACCTTGCGAAAACGGGAATTTTTTAAAACATGGCTGACGCGGATCTTGATCAACAAATGTTATGACATCCGAAAGAAAAGGCGAAATTGCGTGGAACTGGAAGAATACGCAGAGCCCATCACAGAAGATAAAAGTGATTGGGAATTTCGGGAGGCACTGGAATCTTTGGATGAAAAATACCGCATCATCATGACCCTGTTTTACAGTCAGGGCTATCGGATCGATGAGATCGCGGATATGTTAAAACTCCCAAAGAGTACCGTACAGACAAGGCTGCAAAGAGGCAGAGAGCGACTGGCGGTCTACTATCGCAAATATGGATAAGGGCAGCAATGGAGTGAAAAGAAAGGAGTCCGGAATGGAGAGAAAGATAGAAGAAATCTTTACGGCAGAAGTGGAAATGCCGGAGGTGGTACAGAAAAAAGCCGAGGAAGCCTTTTGCAGGATCAGAGCGAAAGGAGAAAGGAAAATGCCAAAGAATCATAAAGTTGTACCATTTCAAAAGAAGAAAAAAATGCATAAAAAGGCAGCTGCTGTGGCATGCATCTGTCTGCTGGCAGTAGGAGGCACCACTGTGGCGGCAGCAGCACATCATTATTGGAGCCGTGGCATGGAAGGACTCTTGCAGGCGACGGATGAGCAGCAGGCGAAACTGACCGATCAGGGCTTGGCAACCAGTGTGGAGGAGGAGCCAAACCTTAAGGCTATGGCGGTGACAAATAATGGCGTGACGGTGACACCGACGCAGATGATTGTAGATAAGTATGTTGCCTTTATCACGTTTTCCGTGACAGGTTATGATCTGGAGGACGGAAAAGAGCCGTGTTTTGATGACGTCATGATAGACAACAAAGAATTCAATGCCAGCAGTAGTTTTTATGATGGACTGATTGCAGGGGAAGACGGATTTGTAGTGAATGCAGACGGTTCTCCTGTGGAAGAAGATGCAGATGGCAGTATCATAAGCCATTATAAGGCAGAGGATGGATCTCTTACGTATCAGATGCTCTTGCAGTTGAATGATCCGGAAGATACGATCAAGGGAAAGGAATTGAAAGTTTCCTTTAAAAATCTGGGAACCGTTGAAAAGACAGAGTATAGCAATGTGATGGATGGAGAATGGGATTTCACCATTCCGCTGACTGGTAAGGATGTGGCAAAGACCTATCAGACCGCCCAGAAGATCGGCGATACCGGTATTGTGGTAGACTCAGTTGAAATTTCCCCGATCTCTATTCATCTGACCTATGATCTGAGCAAGAAGGATAGCAAGGCGGATCTGGGAGAGGCAAATGAAGACAATGCGGTACCGACCTTCTTTGGGGTAAAATTAAAAGATGGCAGTCTCTTATACCCATTGGCAAATGGCGGAAATTACGGCTATACGGATGACAGTCAGACTGCCTATGAAAGCCTGTTTGCTTTGGATCGGGTGATCGAAGCAGATCAGGTGGAGGCAATCCTTTTACAAAAGAATTATCCGAAGACAGATGCCGATGGCGGGGCGCATTATGAAGAAAGTGATTTCTTCGTGATTCCGCTACAATAACAGAAAAAAGGAAGTCTTTACAAACATTGCAATTTCAGGCGCTTTCGTATATCATAAAACTAGATTTTTATGGTATGCGGAGGCGTTCTTTTTATGGCAGATAATAATTGGGATGATTTGGGCGAAGAATTAAAAGATGCGGTCAATGATGCGATCAACAGTGGAGACTTTGGAGATTTGGCGGGTTCCATCGGAGATATGGTCAATGGCGCACTCTACTCATTTAGCAAAGGGGTATCTTCCTCTATGCGCGATGTCTCCCAAAGAGCAAATGACAGAAATCGTATGGCGGGTGATATGGGACGCATGGCTGGAGATATGGGACGTATGGCAGGCAATATGGGGCGCATGGCTGGTGGCATGGGCAGAGCCTTTGGGCAAGCCGCAGCCCAGATGGCAGGCGGTGTGGCGCAGATGGCAAATGACATGAGCGCACGTCAGCGCGCGGATATGGCAGCAAGTCAGGGACTTCCTCTTTATGACAAGAGCCCGGCAAAGGCATCCTGTGTCCTGATGATGGCGATCGGTTATCCCCTCATGGGTCTTGGTATTTTCTTTTCAGCCGTGATGGCATTCGCATTTGGCGTTGCCGGATCCTATTTCCTGGCACCGCTGATCTTATTCCTTGCCATGGCAGTCGGCGGTACGGCATTGGGGATCGGTGGCACCAACAGGTTTAAAATGCTCAGCCGTTTTTCAAAATATACCTATCGTTTGGAGGAACATGCTTACATATCCGTGGAGGAACTGGCAAAAAAGGTTGGCAAATCCGTAGACTATACCATGAAGGATCTGGAGAAGATGATCGGACAGCATCTTTTCTATCAGGCACATCTGGACTATGATAATAAATATCTGATCTTATCAGACCGTACTTATGAGCAGTACCAGATGGCGCGTGAGGACTTCAAAAAAGAGCAGGCAGAGAAGAAAGCAAAAGAGGCAGAAGAAGACAAGTTGCCGGAAGAATGTCGCAAACTCATTGCGGAGGGACAGCGTTATGTTGCCCATATCAGAGAGTGCAACGATGCCATTCCGGGTGAGGAGATCTCCCGCAAACTGGATAAGATGGAACAACTGGTACAGCGTATTTTTGAAGAAGTCAAGATCCATCCGGAGGTGGCAGGAGATCTGCACAAGATGATGGAATACTATCTGCCGATGACGGAGAAGTTATTAGACTCTTACCGCGAACTGGATGCACAGCCGGTAGCCGGTGAGAATGTGACCAAGACCAAGCATGAGATTGAAGATGCCGTAGATTCATTGAACGTGGCATTTGAAAAATTGCTGGACTCTTTATTTGCAGACCGTGCATGGGATATTTCTTCCGATATCTCGGTGCTCAACACTATGTTGGCGCAGGAAGGTCTGAAAGAAGACGATTTTTCAGCAAAGAAATAGATCATAAATAAAAAGGACAAGGAGAAGAGACATGGGAGAAGAATTTAAGGATTTTACGACAACGCCTACACTGACATTTGGAGAGACACCGGACACGCAGGAATTGCCGAGCACAGTCGCAGAGGAGACAGAGCTTGTGGCAGATTCTGCATTTAACGAGAACAATCTGACAGCAGAAGAAAAGAAGATGGTCGAGGACTTTTCACAGAAGATCGATCTGCACAACTCACAGGCTATCTTACAGTATGGCGCAGGAACCCAGAAGAAGATGGCTGATTTTTCCGAAAATGCACTGAAAAATGTACGCACCAAGGACATGGGCGAAGTCGGAGATATGTTATCCGGTCTGGTCGTGGAACTCAAGAGTTTTGAGATCACAGAGGAGGACAAGGGAATTTTAGGACTCTTTAAAAAGTCTGCCAACAAAGTGACCGGACTTAAGGCAAAGTATGACAAGACAGAGACCAATGTCAACAATGTATGTCAGGCATTGGAGAAGCATCAGGTAACACTGATGAAGGATATTGCACTTTTGGATAAGATGTATGATGCCAACCTTTCCTATTTCAAGGAATTATCCATGTATATCATTGCCGGCAAGCAGAAACTGGAAGAAGTCAGAAATGGGGAACTTGCAGAAGCCAAGGCAAAGGCACAGGCAAGCAATCTGCCGGAGGATGCACAAGCAGCCAAGGATATCGAGGCTATGTGCGATCGTTTCGAGAAGAAACTGCATGATCTGGAACTGACTCGTATGATCTCGATCCAGACAGCACCGCAGATCCGCTTGGTACAGAACAATGACACCATGATGGCAGAAAAGATCCAGTCAACATTGGTCAACACGATTCCTCTTTGGAAGAGCCAGATGGTACTTGCCCTTGGTATCGAACATTCCAATCAGGCAGCCAAGGCACAACGCGAAGTAACCGATGTTACCAACGAACTGCTCAAGAAGAATGCAGACCTCTTAAAGACTGCATCTGTTGAGACAGCCAAGGAGTCCGAACGTGGTATCGTGGATATGGAGACTTTACAGCATACCAATGAGACCCTGATCTCAACCTTTGATGAAGTCATGAAGATTCAGGAGGATGGACGTGCAAAGAGACAGGCGGCTGAGCAGGAAATGCAGCGTCTGGAGACCGAACTCAAGAACAAGATGTTGGAAGTTCGCGGATAATATAGTATAGGATGTAAATGCCATGCGCAAGACTTTTTGCGCGTGGCATTCTTGTTTGTCTAAAACGAAAAAACAGGCATAGTTTTTACAAATGACAAGAAAGAAGGGACACAAGATGCTTACTGTTTTAAAAGTGATAGGAATTATCATCTTAGTTATTGTTGTACTTTATTTACTCATGATCATGCCGCGCATGATAAACCGTCCGGATTTTACACCTTTTCAAGGGCGCTTGTATGCCCACCGTGGTTTACATGACAATGAGACCAACGCACCGGAAAATTCCCTGAATGCTTTTCAAAAAGCAGTGGATGCCGGATACGGGATCGAACTGGATGTGCAGTTGACCAAGGATGAGATCATGGTCGTATGCCATGATTTTGACTTGAAGCGTATCTGTGGGGCAGATGTCAAGGTGCGCGACCTGACTTTTGAGGAGTTGCAGGGCTATCATATCTGCAAGTCTGATCAGACCATTCCGACCTTTGAGGAAGTTCTGCGCCTGATTGACGGCAAGGTGCCGCTCATTATTGAATACAAGGTGCCTGGCATGAGCGCCAAGGTATGCGAGATGGCAGATGCTCTGTTACAGGACTATAAGGGGCTTTACTGCGTCGAGTCTTTTCACCCTTTAGCCGTGCTCTGGTATCGCCGCAATCGCAAGGAGATCGTGCGTGGTATCTTATCCGACTCCTACATAAAGGAGGGCATGACTGACATGCCAAAGGTTGTTTATGGCATTACCCATCATATGCTGGTCAATTTCCTGATCAGCCCGGATTTTATTGCCTACCATCATAAGTATTATAAGGATCTGTCGCGTACTTTATGTCGCAAACTCTATCACGCACCGGCAGTGGCATGGACGATCAAGAGCCAGCAGCAGTTGGAAGATCGTAAGGATGATTTCGACATCTTTATTTTCGACTCTTTCCTGCCAAAAGACGGACCGGTCTTTAAAAATTAGGCAAAGATAAGCAATATTCCGACAGAAAAACAAAATATCTAAAAGCACAGGACTTGTGGACTCCTATAATAAACTTATCGTATCAGAAAAATGACGAGTTTCGTTAGAGATAAGCAAAAAAGGAGACAAGTATGAAAGCAATCAGATTACGTTGTGAACAAATGGAAAATCCATTGGGGATTGATGTGCAAAAGCCATGTCTTTCCTGGATCTGTCAGGATGGTATTCATCAGACTGCCTATGAGATCGAGGCAAAGACCGGTGAAGATGTCATATACAACAGCGGCAAGGTAGCAAGTGACAGCATGAATGTCATGCTGGATGCAGATCTTGCAAGCAAGCAGCAGGTTGTCTGGCATGTGCGCCTGTGGGACGAAAAGGATGTCTGCGGCGAGTGGAGTCAGGATGCTCATTTTGAGATGGGGATTATCAAGGCAGATCAGTTTGTGGCAAAATGGATCAACCCGGAGGGACAGATCAATACGGACGAGATGCAGCCGGTATCTTATCTGCGCAAGACCTTTACTTTTGACGGAAATGCCAAAGATGCAAGAGCCTATGTCAGCGCACATGGTATTTATGAGGTCAGGATTAACGGCAAGCGAGTGGGCGATTTTGTCCTTGCTCCGGGAACATCTTCTTATGACAAGCAGATGCCATATCAGACCTATGATGTGACAGAACTTTTGGAAAACGGAGAAAATACCATTACAGCAGAAGTGGCAGATGGCTGGTATCGCAGTTATTCCGGCGTTGATGGAGACAGAAATCTTTTCGGTACCGAACTTGCCTTTTTCTTCCAGTTGGAAAATGCCGGACAGGTCATCTGTATTTCGGATGAGACATGGGAGGTTTCCCAGGCAGGACCGCTTCGTCAGGCAGATATGCAGATGGGCGAGGTCTATGATGCAAATAAGGAAGACATTACGGATTGGCATGGCGTAAGTGTAGTGGATGCAGACAATAGTCTATTTAAGGCGACAAACAGTGTCCCGGTGCAGGAACATGAGCATTTTGAAGGAAAGATCATGACAACTCCAAATGGCGAGACCGTGATCGATTACGGACAGAATTTGGCAGGTTATATCTGCTTTACCTTAGAGGCGCATGAAGGCGATCGTCTTGTCCTGACACACGGCGAGGCACTGGATGAGAACGGCAACTTTACGGCAGAGAATTTTCAGGATCGCAAGCGTCATAAGGGCGGCGGAACCGAACAGAAGGTTACCTTCATTTGTAAAGAGGGAACGAATACCTATCATACCAAGTTTTCTATCTGGGGATTCCAGTATGCTAAGGTGGAGACTGATATCGACCTGAGTACCGCGCATTTTGAATCCATTGCCGTGTATTCCGCTATGGAGCAGATCGGACATTTCTCCTGTGGCAATGCAGATGTCAACCAGTTGGTGCACAACAGTATCTGGAGCCAGAAGTCCAACTTCTGTGATGTGCCGACGGATTGTCCGACCAGAGAGCGTGCCGCATGGACGGGGGATGCCGGCGTATTCGTAGATACCGGTATTTTCCTTGAGGACTGTTACAGTATCTTCCGCAAGTGGCTGGGCGAGTGCCGCCTTATGCAGTACGATGACGGAAAGATTGCAAACATTGCACCGCTGAACAGTAAGCCAAGTTTCTTCTCAGGACTTTTGTCAGGTTCGACAGGCTGGGGCGATGCTTGTATCATCGTGCCATATGCTCTTTACAAGCGTTATGATGATGTGCGTATTTTGGAAGAAAATTACGATATGATGAAAAAGTGGTACGCTTTCCTTGAAGATCGTGCCAAGAAAAAGGACATCAAGAAGATCTTTAAGAAAAAGAGCCCATATCGCGATTATACGATCGAGACAGGTATCGACTATGGCGAGTGGTGTGAGCCGGGCGTAGACTCTGCTTCCTTGATGGGAAAGACACCGGTTGACTCTGCTACTGCATATTTTGCACATTCCGGTAAAATGTTATCCGAGATCGCACAGATCTTAGGGCATGAGGACGAGGCAAAGCATTACGCAGAAGTTTCCGAGAAAGCGACCCTTGCTTTTCGTGATGCGGCAACAGAGAATGGTAAGATCATAGGTGAGCGTCAGGCACCATATGTCAGAGCCATTGCCTTTGATCTTTTGACGGAGGAAGACAAGAAGCAGGCAGTCGAAGACCTGAATGCTCTTGTAGTAAAGAATGATTATCATTTGAACACCGGCTTCCTTAGTACGCCATTCCTTTGTCAGGTCTTGGCGGAAAACGGACATACCGACACGGCTTATCGTCTGCTCTTGCAGGATACGGCACCAAGTTGGCTTTATGAGGTGAAAAAGGGTGCCAATACCGTCTGGGAGACATGGGATGGTATCAACGAAAAAGGGGAAGTGCATGCTTCTTTGAACCATTATTCCTATGGTGCGATCTGTGGCTGGCTCTTTGGTGGTGTCTGCGGTATCCACTTAGAGAATAAGCATGTTACTATCCATCCATACCCGGATGCATCCTTGGGGTATGCGCATGCGGAGTATGTCTCTCCGGTTGGAAAGATCGTCAGTGCTTGGAAGTATGAGGGAGATAACATCCATTACACCTTCGAGATCCCGGCGAACGTGACAGCGGAGGTCTACTTAGAGGACGGGCAGAAAGTGACCTTGGAAGCAGGAAAACATGAGATTGTATCAAAGTAGGATTGCTTCACAAGAGTATAGAGAAATGATAAAAAGGCTGTAGCGTTTTGCTACAGCCTTATGTTTTGTTTACGGTATTCACCCGGTGCGATTCCGGCAATCTTTTGGAAAGAGTCCGAAAAATAAGATCTGGAATTAAAGGATAATTCAATACTGATATCCAAAATGCTCATATTGGTCGTACTGAGGAGCACCTTGGCGCGTTCAATCTTTTCACGCATGATGTACTCGGTAATGGTACAGCCCATTTCCTGCTTGAACTTGCGGGAAAAATAGTATTCGGAATAACCGGCGCGCTCTGCCAGATCACCAATGGAAAGTTTCTCATTGATATGCACGCCGATATAATCACAACAGTTTTTGACGATCGGTGAGATGCCGTCGGTGTGTTTGGCTTCGCAAACTTTCTGGAAATAGACTGTTTGCATTTCTTCTATAACAGTACCGTTATCATCCAGAGAAACGGAGTCTTCAATGCGCTGCCCGTAAAAGTCACAAAGATCATAGGCTACGTTTGGAGAGACACCACCCTCAATCGCGGCGCGCGAGATCAGGGTCAAAAGCACAAAGGCATTGTTTTTGGCGGCACGTAGACTGTTTTTGGGATTGTGCTTGACCCCATTACTCAGATGAGATGAGTTCTGCAGAGCCTTGCTATAGTCCGGGTTTCCATCCTTGAAAAGACGCAAAAATTCCTGCTCGGAGGCCCAGATGCCGTGATGCTGTTGCGATGATGGAACAATGGAAGGATTTTCGTAGTTTCCTTTGTTCTGTACGCTCTCGATGGTGTTTATATCAATGGCTGTTCCGCTGATCAGATAGTGCAATTGACTAGCATAACTCATCATGACATTGCTTGCAACAATGGGAAGAGAGGTCAGCAGTTTGGAGACGTTTGCCTTTGTCTTGATGGACAGGTTGCGCTGATCCATAGCCTTTACCAGTTCGTTGTAGGAATTTTCTCCGGTAAAGGTTGGCCCTAAGACATAGAATTTTTTTAATTGGTTGTCAACAATCTCAAAGTCAATCAGCCAGGCAAGGTTGAAAAAGGAATAGATAAAGCGAGGATGGGAGGGCAATCCACCGTTTAATGCAGGGGGAACCTGCAGTTGGAACAAAGCATCAAAACCCTGATAGTCATCCCCGGGATAGGTGGTAAAAAGCATCTGCATATGCTCATCATAGATCCAGCCAAAGAGATTGTTGGTATGTAAGAGCAAATCCATATAGGACTTGATCTGTTCGTCCTTGGTCATGCTTAGTCCTCACATAAAAAATCGGCCAGAAGGCTATAATCTTCCTCATTTACACAACGGACAGAGCCGTTTTCCAATATACTTTCTTTTCCTGCAATGGAGCAGAAAACATACTGACTCAGTGTAGATGCAAGATTCAGGATATCTCCCTCATTAGAATCAAAAAACACGTCGTTTTTGCATGCTTTTACTGCGATCAGAAACTTGGCTAAATCGGTATCTTTTTTTAATTTTCTCATGATAAAATCCTCCTATCAAAAAGAATGCACATAGGTGCAACATGAAATCATTATGATTTTAACACAGATCAGAAAAAACGTGAAGAAAAGATGACGAATTTTCTGATAGGAAATACAAAATCTGGTCGAAACAATGTAAAGAGGCAGATAAAATTGTATAGGTAAAAAAAGATTTATAGATTTTTGGAGGAAAAGAATATGGCAATAAAAGCAATACAGCAGTTTCAGTTGCGCACCGTGATCGGTACAGAGGCAAAGGCGAAAGAGACTTTGCGCCTGATGGAAGAGGCAGGATACGATGGCATTGAACTCTGTAGTTATATGATAAAGCATATGTCGCTTACCATCCGCGCAATCACACGTCTTGCAGGCATGCCGATGGGAAAGAGTGGAAATCTGGACTGGCATGCGCTTCTGGCTGATACCAATTTAAAGGTGGTCAGCATCCATCAGGATCTGGGAACTTTGAAACGTGTTCCGGAGGAAGCCATCGCAGAGGCAAAATCCTATGGAACAAAATATATCGTTATCACCGGAATGCATCATTTTGATTATTCTGACAAAGAGGCTGTGGATGGACTGATCGCAGATCTGAATGCCTGCGGGAAACGTCTGAAGGCGGATGGTATCGAACTCCTTTATCACAATCACAACTGTGAGTTCCGTAAGATTGATGGTCAGACGGCTTATGATCGCATCATTGAAAACACGGATCCGGAATACGTTAATTTTGAGTTTGACTCTTACTGGCCGACAGAGGCAGGTGTTAATACCGTAGAACTCATGCGGCGTCTGGGAAGCCGTATCAAGTTGTATCACATCAACGACAGAGGCAGCCGTGTAGAGGGAAAGACTTCCTCTATTCTGACCTCAGACAGTATGGAACTGGGTTACGGCAATATGGATTTAAAGACCATGGTCGATATTGTGAAGGAAAATGGTGTGGATGCTGTTGTTCTGGAAAGTCATAAGAATTGGGTAGATAAATCTCCGATCAAGTCCTTCCAGTTGAGTGCCAAGTTCATGAATGAGAATGTCTAAACTTTAGTTGCCTATCACACGAAAAGTTGTTAAAATAAATCTATATGAGTTCGTGAGGTGGGGGATATATGAAAAAGGTTTTATTCGTTGGACATTTTAATGACCAGACAAAGCAGATACAAAAGGAACTGTCAAAGTTTGTCTCTATCCAGTTATGTTCGGACAATGTGACGATCGCTGAGAGCATGATGGGCATTTATGAGCCGGATCTGGTGTTGGTAAATGTCGAGGGATTTACGGACGGTCATCTGGAATTTTTCCAGATCTTAGCAGAAAAATATGTGATGACTCCTGTTGTTATCATTGGCAGTGAGGCGGCATATCGCCGCTATGCTCTTTATGATATGTCAGGGCAGGTATCTTACGTGGATCCGCAGGATATGGCGGAAAATGGTGTCTTGGAGGCGCTGATGGCACGCGTGGACATTGATGCGGAGGTCTTGCCGGATGGCTCGATCGTATCCAAGGATGATCGAAAGATCGTCTTGGTGGTGGACGACAGTCCGATGATGCTTCGCAGCATGAAGCAGATGTTAGAGGAACGTTATCAGGTGACACTTGCCACTTCCGGCCAGCAGGCACTGACCATGATCGATAAGCGCCAGCCGGATCTGGTTGTTTTGGATTATGAGATGCCGGATTGCGACGGTAAGGAGACCTTGGAGTTGATCCGCTCAAAGGAAGCGACCAAGGATATACCGGTTGTTTTTCTGACCGGACATGGAGATGCGGAGCATATCCGTTCTGTCTTGGATCTCAACCCAAGTGCATATTTCCTGAAACCGCCAAAGGCAGACAAGATCCTGGAGGTCTTAGGACAATTATTATAAATATGACAGGCTGTATTCCCCGAAAGGAAGTACAGCCTTTTTCTGCGTTGTAAAAAGAGGAGAGAAAGGAAATCAGTATGAAATGCTTGAGTTGCGGTAAGAATTTTGATGGCGAAAAATATTATTGCATATGTCCTAAGTGTGGAACTTACAACAAGCCGGAGGATAAGACAAGTCAAACTTCGCCAGAAGCGGATTTTATATATGAGGAGCCACAGGCAGAGGCTGATAGGGAGGATGCGGTAAAAAGCCCTGATGTTGATATCACAAAGACTGCTGCCTCTGTGCCGGACGCACAAGAAACAAGGGAAAAAAAGGCAAAGCGGAATCTTCTGATATTGATCGTGATTTTCCTTGCCTTATCCTTTTTGTTTACCATAGTAAAAAACATTGTTGTGGGATATCTGGGAACGGATAATTACAAGGCGTCTCATCGAGAGGATGTAACGGAGGTGGCTGTTTCAAAAGGCAAAGTAGGGCAGGCATACACGGTGGAAAAAGATTATGGCCGCACCTTGACCGTTGCAAGTGCCGAGGTTTTGGCTGAGGCAGATACAGTTGAAGGTCTTCCAAAGGGGCAGCGCCTGATCGCAGTGCGTCTGGAATCCAATCAAGTGGATAGCATAGACTACGACAGTTATGAAAATGCTCCGGTAGATGATTTTTATATTTCATATGATGGAAGTTTTAGGTCAGAAGTGGGGACATACCAATTTGATAAGGGTGGATATGATGATCTGATCGGCAATCGTCAGTCAATCAGTCCGTATGATTTCATGGGATCCGGTGCGCATGCAGGATATGTCTTTTTCTTTGTACCAAAGGAGGCAGAAAATATTGCATTTTTTTATAGTATTGCAGATACAGACAGCGGAGAAATT
The DNA here is from genome assembly GCF_014287435.1 of Roseburia lenta. Lineage (GTDB taxonomy): Bacteria > Bacillota > Clostridia > Lachnospirales > Lachnospiraceae > Pararoseburia > Pararoseburia lenta. The sequence goes on along the minus strand of NZ_JACOPG010000002.1, from coordinate 310,386 downwards.
CAAAAGTATGTGAGCGTGCCGTTGCATTTGGATGTGACAGAGTAAGAGGAGGGGATGACATGGAGACAGGAAAGCAGAATAAAAAGATCATCGTCCTTCTGGTGGTGATTCTTATCATTGCAATCAGTACTTTCGGCAGCACTTTAATGGATTTTATTGATTCCGTACAATATAGTCTGAGCGGAGTCTCTACCAGCAGCCGAGCAGTTCTGGATGGGGAACCGACGATTGCCTATCTGGGCAAGACCTACAAGGACAATGCGACAAGTGGATATTCTTATTATGCGATCGATCTGCCGGTGTATAACAATGGCAGGTATGAGATGGGAACGGATTATGAGGTGCCCATGCAACTGGTAGCGGAAGACTGGGAGGATGTGGACAGTTTTTACGAAACAGATGACAGCGATTTCGCCTATTCCTATGAAGACGTGATCCCATCCGGTACGACTGGCATTGCCCGTAAGATTTATCTGATCAAGGATGGCGTAGATCAGGTAAAAGTTATCTGTTATGAGACGAGTGATGATTACTATGATGAGAAGAATGGCGTAGAATTTAATTTGAAAGTACCAACAGAAGAGATGAAAACACAGGAATAAAGACCACAGTTTTTCAAGGATGTGATCTCGGGTATTATTGTGGCGATTATCGCTCTGCCCCTGTCGATTACCTTGGCACTGGCTTCCGGTGTGACACCGGAAAAGGGAATTCGCCTGATTTTATCGCACACTAATGAACAGCCTATGCATATGATGGAAAAGGCAGGATTTGACAAGCGCATCGGCAAGGAATATTTCTGCAAGCATATTGATGATGCACTGGCTCTGGCAGAGCGGATTGCAGCCAAATAGAATAGAGATATATCATAGGACCTATGTCGTTGGAAAACGGATGACATGGGTCTTTTTTTAACACAATTTTTACAGAGACCATACCTTTCATTTTACAAAAGCACCTTATGATAGATCCTGTAAAGAAAATGAAAAGAAAAAAGTCTATCAGACGAAAAGGAGATCAAAAATGAAATTGAAGGAAATCGCCGCAACACTTCTTGTTGTAACATTAGCACTGGGTACCATGGTAGGATGCGGAAGTAAAGGAAATGACAATACAGCCGATAGCGCAGATCAGACAGGAGCATCCGGGGATATCACCATTCTTTCTCGTGAAGATGGATCCGGTACAAGAGGTGCATTCGTAGAACTCTTCGGTATCGAGGAAAAGGATGCAGACGGCAACAAGGTTGACATGACAACCGAGGATGCAAAGATCACAAACTCTACCTCTGTTATGATGACAACTGTTGCAGGAGATGTAAATTCTCTTGGATATATTTCACTGGGTTCTTTAAATGACACGGTAACAGCTGTAAAGATCGATGGCGTTGAGGCGACCGCAGACAACGTTTCCAACGGTACATACAAGATTGCCCGTCCATTCAACATTGCAACCAAGGGCGAGGACTTAAGTGATGCAGCACAGGATTTCGTAAACTATATCTTGAGCAAAGACGGACAGCAGATCATCACAGAAAATGGCTACATCAGCGTAGGCGAGGGTAAGGAATTTACATCCAACAATGCATCCGGAAAACTCGTGATCGCTGGATCATCTTCTGTAACACCGGTTATGGAAAAATTAGTAGAGGCTTATGGCAAGGTCAATGCAAACGTTGAGATCGAGGTACAGGAAAGTGATTCTTCAACCGGTATGCAGTCAACGATCGACGGCTTGTGTGACATCGGTATGGCATCCAGAGAACTAAAAGATTCTGAAACTGAGGCAGGACTTGTAGCAACAGAGATCGCAAAAGACGGAATCGCAGTTATCGTAAACAACGAAAGTGGAATCACAGATTTAACATCTGATCAGGTAAAGCAGATCTACACCGGTGAGATTCTTACATGGGATGAAGTGAAATAGAAAATCCCGATATTCAAGGAAATGAGAAAGGTCAGAACATGAAACATTTGAAAGAACAGATAATGAAGGTCATCTTTTTCATAGCGGCTTGCACTTCGGTGTTAGCCGTTGCCTTGATTTGTATCTTTTTATTCGCTAACGGACTTCCGGCGATGGGAAAGATCGGACTTGGCAAGTTCTTAACCGGCGTGATATGGAAACCTTCAAATAATATATTTGGTATATTGCCTATGATCATGGGCAGTATCTATGTGACAGCCGGAGCCATTATCATCGGTGTGCCGATCGGACTCTGTACGGCTGTTTTTATGGCGCATTATTGTCCGAAAAAGATCTACGGTATCTGTAAGGCGGCAGTCAATCTGATGGCAGGCGTGCCATCCGTAGTCTATGGCTTCTTCGGACTGGTATGTATCGTGCCACTCATGCAGGACTTGACCGGACACGATGGCTCTACCATGCTGACAGCATCCATCTTACTTGGCATCATGATCCTGCCGACCATTGTCAGCGTCTGTGAAGCCGCTATCCGCAGTGTTCCGACACCATATTATGAAGGAGCACTTGCCCTGGGTGCGACCAAGGAGAGAAGCATTTTTCTTACGGTCATCCCGGCGGCAAAGTCCGGTATCGTGGCAGGTATCGTGCTGGGCATCGGCAGGGCGATCGGAGAGACGATGGCAGTTGTCATGGTTGCGGGCAATCAGGCACGTATGCCAAAGGGCATCACACGAGGTGTGAGAACCCTGACCTCCAATATCGTATTGGAAATGGGCTATGCGGCAGATCTGCATAGGGAAGCCCTGATCGCGACCGGCGTTGTCTTATTTGTATTTATTCTTTTGATCAACTTATGCGTGGCGGCACTCAAACGTCAGGACGCAAAGTAAGGAGGCAAGGCAATGAAACAAAATTTAAAAACAGCATTAAAGCATCCCCTGTCGTTTTTGCTTCGGATCTTCATCTTATTATCCGCAGCAATTACCATGGGCGTCTTGCTCTATATCATTATTTTTATCGTGGCAAAGGGGGCTCCCCATCTGTCATTAGATCTTTTTGCATGGGAATATACTTCGGACAATGTTTCCATGATGCCGGCAATCATCAATACCCTCATTATGACAGGATTATCCCTCGTGATCGCCGTGCCGTTTGGGATTTTTGCAGCCATCTATCTGGTGGAATATGCAAAGCGCGGCAGCAAATTGGTAAAAGTCATCCGCATGACCGCGGAGACCCTATCGGGTATCCCATCCATTATTTATGGTCTGTTTGGTCTTCTTTTCTTTGCAACCTATTTGCATTGGGGATACTCTATGTGGTCCGGGGCATTGACTTTAGTTATTATGATCTTGCCACTTGTTATTCGTACGACTGAAGAAGCCCTTATTGCCGTGCCGGATATGTATCGGGAAGCCAGTTTTGGACTGGGCGCAGGAAAACTGCGAACCATCTTTCGGATCATCCTGCCGGCAGCCGTACCGGGCATTTTATCCGGTGTCATTCTTTCCATTGGGCGAATTGTCGGAGAGACAGCTGCCCTGATCTATACTTCAGGAACCGTGGCACAGACGGCGACCGATCTGACAAAGTCCGGGCGAACCCTTGCTGTGCATATGTATAGCCTTTCGCGTGAAGGTCTGCACATGGATGAGGCATATGCGACAGCGCTTGTCCTACTGATTCTTGTTGTATTGATCAATGCCATATCCGATGGCATTGCAAAAAAAGTTTCAAAAGTGTGAGAAAGATAAAAAGGAGTCAATAAAACATATGGAGAACAAAGCAAAAATTTCCATTCAGGATCTGAATTTATATTATGGCGATTTCCATGCCCTAAAAGGCATTAACATGGAATTGCCGGAAAAAGAAATCTCTGCCTTTATCGGACCAAGTGGCTGTGGTAAGTCTACTTTATTAAAATCTATCAACCGTATGAACGATCTGGTAGAGGGTTGCAAGATCACCGGGCAGTTGAGATTAGATGAAGAAAATATTTATGGTGATATGGACGTCAACCTTCTGCGCAAGCGTGTCGGCATGGTGTTCCAGAAGCCGAATCCTTTCCCGATGAGCGTCTATGACAACATTGCCTACGGACCGCGTACCCATGGAGTGCACAGCAAGGCGCAGTTGGATGAGATCGTGGAGACCTCTCTGCGCCAGGCGGCGATCTGGGATGAGGTCAAGGACCGGCTGAAAAAGAGCGCACTGGGCTTGTCCGGCGGGCAGCAGCAAAGACTCTGCATCGCAAGAGCACTTGCCGTCAAGCCGGAAGTCCTGCTTATGGATGAGCCGACTTCTGCACTGGATCCTATTTCTACGTCCAAGATTGAAGATCTGGTGATCGAACTGAAAAAAGATTTTACCATCATCATGGTAACGCACAACATGCAGCAGGCAGTGCGCGTATCGGATAAAACAGCCTTTTTCTTACTTGGAGAAGTCATTGAATACGGAGAGACGGAGCAGATCTTCTCTATGCCGAAGGAGAAAAAGACAGAGGACTATATTACAGGTAGATTTGGTTAAGGAGGAAGTATGAGAAATCGATTTGACAGACAGTTGGAAGAACTGCACGTAGAACTGATCGAAATGGGAAGTATGTGTGAGGATGTGATCCGCAAGACCTCAAAACTCTTGCAGTCCGGGGATGCAAAAGTGGCAAGGGAGATCCGCAAGGAGGACAGCAATATTGACGAACAGGAGCGTCTGGTGGAGAGCCTTTGTTTAAAACTTCTCTTGCAGCAGCAGCCGGTAGCGAAAGACCTGCGCAAGGTTTCCGCAGCCTTAAAGATGATCACGGACATGGAGCGTATCGGCGACCAGGCATCCGATATTGCGGAGATTATTGAAACGACAGACTTTAGTGTACCGACAAATGATGTAAAACTGGCAAAAATGGCAGAAACGACCATAGCCATGGTAACGGAGAGCATTGACGCCTATGTTAAGCAAGACTTGGAACTGGTGCATGAGGTCATTGCCCGAGATGATGAAGTCGACGATCTTTTCCTGGAAGTCCGTCAGGAGATCGCAGACGATATGGTAGAAGCCGGGGATCCGATGAGCAGTCTGGATCTTCTTATGATCGCAAAATACTTTGAGCGTATTGGTGACCATGCGACCAACATTGCAGAATGGGTTGAATTTTCTATCACAGGAACCCACAAGGATGCAGATATTTTATAAATTTTATTTGCAAGATCGCCCGCGGTGCAATACTATGATAGTGATATGAGACACAGGAAACGCGAGTTGGAGATCATGGAGAAGATCATATGATTTATTATGTAGAAGATGAAAAGAATATCCGGGAACTGGTTGAGTATGCACTGCTGGCAAATGGATTTGAGATCAAATGTTTTTCGGAGGGGGCGGCTCTTTGGCAGGAACTGCGAAAAGATGTCAGACCGGAGTTGATCCTTTTGGATATCATGCTGCCGGGAGAGAATGGTCTGGAAATCTTACATCGCTTAAAAACTGATGGCAAGACCAGGGATATCCCGGTTATCATGGTGACCGCAAAGGGAAGCGAATACGATAAGGTCCTGGGGCTTGACAGCGGGGCAGATGATTACATAGCAAAGCCTTTTGGCATGATGGAAATGGTATCGCGCATCAAGGCGGTCTTGCGCCGCACCAAAAAGGAAGATGCAGGGGATGATCTGGTCTATGAGGATATCCGGGTCTGCAATGCGTCCCACAAGGTCTTTGTGAAAGATCGGGAAGTGGAACTGACCAAGAAAGAATATGATCTTTTGTCCCATCTGATCCGCAATCAGGGCGTGGTACTGACCAGAGATCAGTTATTAAACAGTATCTGGGGTTATGATTTTGACGGCGAAACGCGTACTGTGGATGTCCATGTCAGATCCCTGCGGCAAAAGTTAGGATCGGCAGGAGACTATGTGACAACCGTCCGCGGGATTGGCTATCGGATAGGGGAATGATATGAGAAAACGCATTTTTAGAAGCACGGCAATTCTGGTGACATTGGCGATCCTTGTTACCTTTGTCACTGCTTTTTTCTTTATGTATAACAAATTAGAAGAAAATATGACGGAGCGCGTGGATAACGAGGTGGATTATCTGGCAAAGGCTGTGGATGAACTGGGAGGAACTTCCCTTGAAACAGGTCTGGCAGATGGTGTGACCGGGCGCATTACCTTAGTCGATGCCGTCGGCAATGTCTTGTATGACTCTTATGAGGATGCAGCAGAGATGGAAAATCACGCATCCCGACCGGAGATAGCCCAGGCGATGAAAGAGGGCAGGGGGAGTGCCAGCCGCTACTCGACGACTTATGCCAAGCGCAGTTACTATGCAGCCGTTCGTCTGGATAATGGACAGATCCTGCGCGTGGGGGATACGATCGACAGCGTCTATGGGACCCTTTTTCCGGGCGTTTTCATGTTGCTGCTGCCATTGGTCTTACTGCTGATCCTGAGTTTTTATCTGATCGACCGGACGACAAAGCGCATGATGGAGCCTTTGGAGGCAATCGACCTGGATCATCCGCTGGAAAATGTCGCCTATGATGAACTGGTGCCTTTTCTGCGTCGTATCGCAGACCAGAACGAAGCCTTGAAAGAACAGGTGCAGGAGCGCAACAAGCAGCAGCAGGAATATGTAGCCATTACGGAAAATATGAAGGATGGTCTGATCGTGACCAACCGTCACCATGTGCTTTCCATCAACCGGGCAGCCCAGCGTATTTTTGAGATCAAACCGGAAGAGTGTATGGGACAGAATATCATTGTCGTAAACCGCAACCAGAAGTTGAAGGAAGTGGTGGACGGCGCGCTTGCCGGAAAAGACATGGTCAAACATATGACCATTGATGATGTGACCTATGAACTGCATGGAAATCCGGTCATTCAGGACGGCACAAATACCGGTGTTGTCATCTTCATTATGGATGTGACCCAGAAAAAGCAGTTGGAGAATATGCGGCAGGAGTTTTCGGCAAATGTATCTCACGAATTAAAGACACCCCTTATGTCGATCTCCGGCTATGCGGAACTTTTAAAGGATGGGATCGTGCGGCCGGAAGATCAGAAGAAATTTGCCGGTAGGATCTATCAGGAGGCAGCCCGCCTGACAACACTGGTACAGGACATCATCCGCCTGTCAAAACTGGATGATGAAAATCTGGAACTGGAAAAAGAGACGATTGATCTGTTTGAGATGAGCAAGGAGATCATTGAGACTTTACAGCCTGCGGCAAAGAAACGGCATATCTCCATTTCTTATCAGGGCAAGCGTTTGTCTATCAGTGGCATGCCGCAGATCATTTATGAAATGCTTTACAATGTATGTGACAATGCCATTCATTACAATAAAGATGAGGGAACGGTGGTCATCACGACCGAAAAGACAGAAGAAGGCATCTGCTGGAGCGTGGCAGATACGGGAATCGGTATTCCACTGGCAGAGCAGGAACGTATTTTTGAAAGATTTTACCGCGTGGATAAGAGCCATTCGCGTGCGACCGGCGGCACGGGTCTTGGACTTTCCATTGTAAAGCACGGCGCAGAATTACATGGAGCGAGAGTCCGTGTGGACTCCGCCCCGGATCAGGGAACCACGATCACCATCGTATTCCCTGCCTAAATTTATTTTTGTCTGTTGTGGCGTTTCTCGTCGATCATGGTGCGCATACGCTGGCGCAATTCATTGCTATCTTTACTGCGCTTGAAGCCTTGGATACTGAGCAGGGTACTTTTCTGTGCAGCAGATGAGGACAGGAAAAGACTTTCCAGACGCTCTTTGGTCAGACGTTCGCGCAGGGCGGCAGCCTTTTCTTCTGCCAGTTCCTTGCGGACAAAAGCGCTCTCCTGGATCTGTTCGGACTTCTCGATCATGTTGCCGATGGCATCGGCTGCCTTGGTATCCAGTTTCTCGTAGGCACTTGCGATCTGCTCGTTGATCTCGCTTTCGATCCGGTTGAAGTTCTTGGCAAAATTGGTCAGGGCGGAAATCGTCAGAGCCATATCCATGCCAAATAAAAACATAAAGACCAGCGACAGGGCTTCCATCAGATAGACATTGGTATCGTGTGTCATGCCGCTGACAAAAGGATAAATGACGCGGACGACCAGAATGCCTGCCAGTCCAAAGCCGATGGATGCCGGCAGGCAGACACGACCATTGATATTGCAGATAACATTGCTGTAGTCCCACCAGTAAGCGTGGAAAAGTTTTTCCAGCGCCCAGGAAGTCGTATATTCCAAAACGATACTGCCAAAGAAGCAGATCAAAAAGATCTTTAAGTTGCTGGCTTCCTGCATACCGGAGATGGGAAACTCCGAAAAAAGGATGGAGGCAAGCAGGGCACCGACTCCGTAGATGGGAACGATGGGACCGTGCAAAAATCCGCGGTTTTCCCAGTGATGCTTGCGGATGGTACAGTAGGTGGATTCATAGATCCAACCCATGAAACTGTATATGATGAACCAGACAAAATATTTGCTTACTAACATAGAATTATCCTTTCTTTGAGCTGCTACCGGTGCTAAAGATTATACAAAAATAAGATACTATAAGAAATACTAATAGTCAAAATAGAAATATGTAATTTTAATTTGACAAAGATTAAACAATCTTTTATTCTGAGTAAGGAAAAGTTATAAATAAGACAAGTTAAAGGAGAAGTTATCATGAATGCACAGGCAAAAACAACAGCACTTCGTACCGTAGACATTGCGTATATCGGACTCTTTGTTGCAGTTATGGCAATCTGTTCTTGGATTTCCATTCCGGCAACGGTTCCATTTACCTTACAGACATTTGCAGTCTTTATGGCAGTAGGTCTTTTAGGAGGAAAAAGAGGCACGATCGCAGTTTTAACATATGTATTATTGGGAGCCATTGGCGTTCCGGTCTTTGCCGGATTTTCCGGTGGTATTGGCGCCCTGCTCGGCAATAGCGGCGGTTATATCGTTGGCTTTGTTTTCTCTGCCCTCGTTATGTGGGCTATCACAGCAAAATTTGGCGAAAAGACATGGGTATTAGGTCTTTCTATGGTATTAGGTCTGATTGTATGCTATGCTTTTGGAACCATGTGGTTCATGATCGCTTACACTGCAAATACAGGTGCTGTCGGCATCGTAGCCGTACTTGGCTGGTGTGTTATCCCGTTTATCATTCCGGATCTCTGCAAGATCGGTATTGCTTTGATCCTTACCAAGCGTCTGAAAAGACATGTAAAATTATAAGAGAAACGGTTCGCTGTCAGGAAGCACATCCTTTGGGGTGTGCTTTTTTATTTGTGTATTCTTACTGGTAAATCAGAGGAATTTGTGTAAAATAAAATGGAAAAGAGGTTATATTTATGGAAAAGGAAATCAGATCGGACAATCCTTTGGGATATGTCCCGGAAAATAAACTGCTGCGCCAGTTTGCCATACCAAGCATCATCGCCATGCTGGTATCTTCCCTTTATAATATTGTAGACCAGTTCTTTATCGGTAATGCGGTAGGGGAGTTGGGAAATGCAGCGACCAATATCGCCTTCCCCCTCAACACGTCCTGCGTGGCGATCGCGCTTTTGATGGGTATCGGCGGTGCGTCTACCTTTAATCTTTCTATGGGGCGGGGAGACTCTAAGGGCGCCGGAAAATACATTGGCAATTCGGCTACGGTCATGCTGGTATTAGGCGTTGTCTTATCCGCGGTCACACTGTTATTCTTAGCGCCGCTTTTGCGCTTTTTCGGTTCGCCGGAAGAAGTCCTGCCTTATGCTATGGAATATACGAGGATCACGGCATTGGGCTTTCCGTTTTTGATCCTGTCTACCGGAGGCGGACATCTGGTGCGTGCAGACGGCAGTCCAAAGATGACCATGGCGATCAACATTGTCGGTGCTGTGGTAAATACAGTTCTGGATGCCATCTTTGTCTTTGGTTTTGGCTGGGGTATGACAGGAGCCGCGGCTGCAACCGTGATTGGACAGGTCATTGCCAGTATCATGGTTATTGTCTATCTGTCACATTATAAGACTGTGCCATTGCATAGGGACGCTTTTTTGCCAAAGGCAGAGGTCGTCCTTTCGGTTGTATCACTTGGCGCGGCACCTTGCTTTAACCAGTTGGCAATGATGCTGGTACAGATCGTGCTCAACCGTACCCTTAAATACTACGGCGGTTTGTCCATCTACGGCGAGTCTATCCCGATCGCCTGCTCCGGTATCATCGCCAAGGTATCCATGATCGTCATGGCATTTGTCATCGGTATTTCCCAGGGCTTGCAGCCGATCGTCAGTTTCAACTATGGGGCAAAAACGTATGGCCGCGTGAAGAAATCCTACTTTATGGCGATTCGCATTTCTGCTGTCATCTGCGTGATCTCCTTTGTCCTTTTTCAGGCATTTCCGAGACAGATCATTTCCATCTTTGGTAACGGATCGGAACTTTACTTTGATTTTGGCGTGAATTTCTTCCGCAAGTACCTGTTTTTTATCTGCCTGTGCTTTATGCAGCCGATTTCAGCCAACTTTTTCACGGCGATCGGTAAACCGAAAAAGGGTATTTTTATGTCGTTGACAAGACAGATCATCTTTCTTCTGCCACTGCTTCTGATTCTGCCGCGTTTTATGGGGATCGACGGAGTCATGTATGCGGGACCGATCGCGGATCTGGTAGCGACGATCGTCTGCACAATACTGGTTGTTCTTGAGATGCGCAGACCGGAGTTTGCAAAGAATTAAATGATTTTGGGGGATTTTACATGATACGAATCGCAATCGTAGAGGATGAAAAAGAATATCAGGATACCTTGCTTTCCTATATCAAGCGGTATCGCGAGGAGCATTTTGCTGACATTGCCACAAGCGTCTTTTCGGATGGGATGGATCTGGTTGATGATTATCACGGTGGCTTTGACATCCTGCTTATGGATATCAAGATGAAGCATTTAGATGGGATGAAAGCGGCAAGAAAGATCCGCAGTATGGATCAGGCAGTCGTCATCATCTTTATCACGACTATGGCGCAGTACGCGGTAGCGGGCTATGAAGTGGATGCTCTGGATTTTATCTTAAAGCCGATCGATTACGGCAGATTTGAGCCAAAACTTACCAAGGCGATCGGCGTGGTGGAAAAGCAGGGCAAAAAGAAATATGTCATGCTACAAAAGGACGGACGCAGGGAAAAGGTGTCCTCGGATGATATTTTGTATATCGAAGTCCGCAATCACAATGTCTATTATGTGACCGCCCACGAGACCTATACCATGCGTTCTTCCATGGCAGAAGCGGAAAAGGAGTTCGCAGACTATCATTTCAGCCGTTGCAATCAGGCGTATCTGGTCAACCTAAAAAATGTGATCAGTGTAGATAAGGATGATGTGCAGGTCGGCACCTATCATCTGCCTTTTTCCAGATCCAGAAAAAAGCCTTTCTTACAGGAACTCAGTCAGTTTTTGGAAGCCGGTTATGATAGGTAAGGAGGATTCATGTTAGCATTTCTACATCAATTTATTTTTCCAATGGAATTGTTTCTGGCAATCCTGATCTATGTACTGCCGCTGCGAATCAGAAAGGGTGGAGGCTGGCGCTGTCTTTTGACCGGTCTCGTACTTTTGATCGTTGAGGCGGTCTGGATGCAGTTTTTCCCACAACTGGCTGGCCTTATTCCGATCCCGGGACACGGAGATCTGGCGGCATTGACCTCTTTGTTTGTATATGTCCTGCTCTACGCTGTCCTGCTCGTGGCAATGTTGCTGGCAATCCTTTTTTGCTATGAAGTGACGCTCAAGGAAGCGGTCTTGTGTATCATGATGGGCTATGCGACCGAGCATGTGGCATATTGCATCCGCCTTCTGGTCAACAGTGCGACCCATAGCCAGATCGCGGAAAGCCCCCACCTTTGTTATCTGCTTATTCATCTGGGAGCTTATGTCTTTTTTTACTTCTTCTTCGCCAAGAAGATGGTGCAAAATCATCACTATGAGACAGATGCCATCACTTCGCTTTGGATGACTCTGGTTACGCTCTTTATCGTGCTTCTGATGAGTCTGGCCTCCTCTTTCTGGGGATTTCGGACGTTGCACGGGATCTATGGATTGGTCTGCTGTCTCTTTGTCATGATCAACCAGCGAAACTATATGGGACAGTGGCATCTGCAAAAAGAGATGTCGGCGCAGGAACAACTCTTTATGATGAATAAGGCGCAGTATGAACTCTCCAAGGAGAACATCGAACTGATCAACCGTAAGTGCCATGACCTGAAACACCAGATCGCAGGACTCCGCAACATCACGGATTCCGAGGAGCGTAGGCAGGTCGTAGACTCCATCGAGAAATCTGTCATGATCTATGACTCCATCCTACATACCGGCAATCCTATCCTCGATACCGTCCTGACGGAAAAGAGTCTGGTCTGTCAGGAAAACGGCATCCGCATGCATGGGATCATCGATGGCAAACTCCTCTTTTTTATGGATGCCATAGACATATACACCCTCTTTGGCAATGCTCTGGACAATGCTATTGAGGCGAACCGCAAGGTGGAGGAAGAAAAGCGCTGTATCAGTATTCTGATCCATGAAAAGGTCAATCTGATCTTTATCCAGATCGAAAACCCATATAGCGAGGCACTGCACTTTAAGCATGGTCTGCCCCAGACCTGCAAGGAAGATAAGGATTATCACGGCTTTGGCATGGAGAGTATCCGCACCATGGCGGAAAAGTATGGAGGCTTTCTAACCTTAGAGACCGGGCAGGATATCTTTGTCCTGCGTATTACCATTCCACGGAGCCGATAGACCGATTACGACACAAAAATGACAGAACAGGACACACATTGTTCACAAAAAGAAAAAGTATGCTAACCTCTCTTTTACAAAGATGGGGTAGCGCTTTGTGCGTTACCGCAAAATGTAAGAAGGAGGTTTTTCGTTATGAGGAAAAAGGAAAAAAAGCAGCCGACCAGACGAAGCAAGATCATCAAGACCGTCATATCATTGATCCTGATTGCGGTCATGGTCGCAGCGATCGTGGCTGCTAACACACTTTTGACGGATAACAATCGTATGGTAAATGCCATGATGGGAGCCAATGACTCTGTGATCGACAACTCCGGCGTGGATACTAAGGGATTGGATCTGGATTATAACAAGAGTGATTATTCGGAGGATGAGATCGGAGCGGCAGAAGATGCTCTGGCAGACCAGATCGCGGATGAGGGTATTGTGCTTTTGAAAAATGAGGACAATGCACTTCCACTTTCCAAGGATACGCCGATCAGTTTCTTTAGCAGAAACTCCGTTACCGTTACAACACATGCCGGTATCATGGGACATGGCAGCGGCAGTCTGAAAGAGGATTTTGAAGCAGACGGCTATACCGTCAATAAGACTCTTTGGAAGTTCTATGACAAGGGCGACGGATCATCTTATGGACTTGGCACAGGCTCTATCAGTTTTGGTGATGAAGAAGACTTTGCCATCAATGAGTGCCCGTTGGAAAAGATCACGGCAGACGACAAGGTGGTAGACAGTCTTTCCGGTACGACCGCAGTCTATGTCTTAAAGAGAGTGGCTGGCGAAGGTCGTGATATGCCGCGTTCTATGTATAATCACACAGACAAGGCAGAAGACCAGACCAAGTCTTATCTGGAGCCGGATTCCGTAGAGTTGGAAATCTTATCTTATTTAAATGATAACTTTGACAATGTGGTACTGGTGGTCAATTCCAATGCAGCCTTAGAACTGGACTGGGTTAATGACTATGCTAATATCAAGTCGATCGTTTTAGCACCGAGTGGTCTTTCTTCTTTGCCAGAGATCTTGAGCGGAGAGGTCAATCCATCCGGCAGAACCGTAGATACCTTTGCAGCAGATGCCCTTGCATCACCGGCTGCACAGAACTTTGGTGATTACCAGTATTATGATGAAAATGGCGATGCAACCAAATATAACTATGTTAGTTATGAAGAAGGTGTCTATGTCGGTTACCGTTACTATGAGACACGCTATGAGGATGTTGTATTAGGACAGGGCAATGCAGGAGATTATGACTATGCTTCTGAGGTATGCTATCCGTTTGGTTATGGACTTTCCTACACGACTTTCTCTTGGAACGCACCACAGATCACCTGGAAAGATGGAAGCGCAACCGCTACGGTTGAAGTGACCAATACAGGATCTGTCGCAGGAAAAGATGTCGTAGAACTTTACGCACAAAGTCCATATACCGATTATGACAAGAAAAACGGAGTAGAGAAGCCGTCCGTAGAACTGTTGGCATATGGAAAGACATCTGTCTTGGAGCCGGGCGCATCTGAGACTGTCACCATGACCTTTGATGAAGAACAGTTTAAGGCATATGATGCCAATGGCGCAAAGACCTATATCCTGGATGCCGGCACATATTACATCACAGCAGCAAAAGATGCACATGAAGCCATCAACAATATTTTGACCGCAAAGGGCAAGACGACCGCAGATGGCATGACAGAGGCAGGGGATGCATCCATGGTAACCACGTACGAGCCGGAGAATGCAGACACTGATCTGACAACTTATGCCAAGGATACCTATAGTGGTGCAGAGATCACCAACCAGTTTGATGATGCCAAGGGTGATGTGAACTATCTGGCCAGAAATGACTGGACCGGAACTTTCCCGACACATGATGGGGAGCCGACAGATGAGATCAGTACCTGGGGCAATGAGATCAACGGTAGTGACAAAGATGGCAATCCTGCATCTTATGTTTACAGCAAGACCATTGATGCAGGTGGCTTAAAGGCATTAGATTCCTTTGATTCCGGATCACCGGTCGATGCATCCGAGTTTGATGACAAGATCGTTTACGGAAAGAAAAACGGTTTGACCCTGATCCAGATGCGTGGACTTGATTTTGATGATCCACAGTGGGATGACCTTCTGGACGAATTGACTTATGAAGATTACTACAACACGATCGGACTTTCCGGTTATGGTATTGAGTATATTGATTCCATTGATATGCCATTCTGTACCGATGCGGATTCTGCAAACGGACTGATCTATGGCGGAACCGGGAAATATTATCCGAACTCTATGACACTGGCACAGACCTGGAATCAGGAACTGGCAAGAGAAATGGGAACCATGATCGGTAATGAGGCGATCATCGGTGGCATGGACGGCTGGTATGCACCATCTATGAATATCCATCGTACACCGTTCTCAGGACGTAACGGTGAGTATTATTCCGAGGATCCTTACCTCTCTGGTGCTGTTGCATCCAACCAGGTTTACGGTGCAGCAACCAAGGGTGTATATGCTTACATCAAGCACTTTGCCTTTAACGATCAGGAAGATCACCGAGGCGACCGTGACGGACAGTACGGACTTGCAACATGGCTCAATGAGCAGTCTGCAAGAGAGATCTACTTAAAGCCATTTGAAATGTGCATGAAACTGGGCGATGTGGAACTCAACTATTTGGAGCAAAAGAGCGATGGCACTTATGAGAACGCGACCAGACAGATCCGTGCATGTCAGGCAGTCATGACCGCATTTAACCGTATCGGTTATACCTGGACCGGCGGAAGTTACAATCTTTTGACCGGCATTGCCAGAAATGAATGGGCATTCAACGGCATGATGATCACAGATAATGCCAATACCGGTGTATTCATGGATGGCTACCAGATGATCGAGGCAGGCGGAGACATCAAGTTGACCTACTTAGCAGATTCTGCACGATTTGATTTTGATAAAAATGATACAGCAACCTATCACTACGCGAGAGAGGCTATGCACCGTGTCCTTTATACGGTAGCAAATTCCAAGGCAATGCTTGGTGCAATGCCGGGAACCGATTTCGTGGATGAACCGTCTGATACAGAGAAGATCACAATGGCAGTGGATATCGTATGCGGTATTCTGATCGCACTCCTGGCAGTGACGACCGTGCTTCGCTTTGTACCGAGAAAGAAAAAGCAAAAGTAACAGCATATGAAAGAATAGAGAAGGCAGGGACGATCTGTGGATCGCCCTTGTCTTTTTTTGTCGGAAACTATATAATAAAACATCATAGATAATACATAGTGAGAAGGGGCTGTATTATGGAAAAAGAACGTGTAGAAAAGACAAAAACGAAAGAGGAAAAGAAACTAACAGAGGAGAAGGCTGCCAAGGTTCGCGGCAAGAAGGCTGAGAAAGCAAAGAAAAAGCCGGGCAAGTTACACAAGACCAGTATCGGTATGAAGATCTATTCTTGTATGGCGGTCATGGGGATCTCCTTTTTGATCGTTGTTTTTGCTAATATCTCCATCCTTGGCACAGTTGAGAAGAATAACGACAAACTGGTCAACGTCTATATGGAGTTGGAGCAGGCAAAGAGCGTGACTGCAGAGTCATATCAGCAGACGGCAAAGTACGCAGAGTCCTGTGTCAACCGTCCAAAGGATGTCAACTTCTCCGGACTGGAATCAGCGATCCAGACCGTGCGTGACAATATGGATACGACCAAGAAATGTGTCAAGAAGACAGGAGACAAGAACTTGATCTCCCGCGTGGATGCATGGGAAGTCAAGATGGAAGATTTCCTGGATTCCGCAGAGTTGATCCTGACCAAGTGTCAGCAGGGGGATATCGAGGCGGCTTCCAATACTTTGTCTGCCCTGGGTGGACCATATACTTATGTGCAGATCGCACAGGGTGACTTCGAGGAATTATTTAACAGTGAATTAGCCAATATCGAAAGGACCAATACACAGGCGATCAGCCGTATCCGTCAGATCAACTATATCTGCTCCGGTGTGGTTGTATTTATCATCCTCGTTATGGTTCTGATCGTTTATAAGACCATCGTTCGTCCGACCAAGAAGTCCGGTGAGCAGATCCGTCAGATCTCTGATAAGATCTCCAAGAACGAGGGTGATCTGACCGAGCGTATCATGGTGCGTTACGGTGATGAAGTCGGTCAGATGGCAATGGGCATGAACGGATTTTTGGATCAGTTGCAGAATGTTATGCAAAACCTCAAGTCTGAGGCAGACAATATGACATCTTCTGCACAGGCTGTTCTGGATTCTGTAGATTCTTCCACAGCCAATGCAGACAATGTATCTGCCGCTATGCAGCAGATGGCAGCCAGCATGGAGGAGATCGCAGCAACACTTAGTACCATCACTTCCGGTAGTGATGCTATCCTTGCAGAAGTACAGAACATGGTAGACAGTGCCAGCGGCGGTGTCGATCTGGTACATGAGATCAAAGACAGAGCACAGAATCTGCATGCAGAGACGATTTCAGGCAAGAACGAGACCAGCGGACGTATCGTAGAGATCCGTGGCATGGTAGAAGATGCCGTGGAGGAGAGCCGCAGTGCAGAAAAGATCACAGAATTGACCGGCGAGATCTTGGATATTGCCAGCCAGACCAACTTACTCGCTTTGAATGCATCCATTGAGGCTGCAAGAGCAGGCGAGGCAGGCAAGGGATTTGCCGTTGTTGCGGATGAGATCCGTCAACTTGCAGACAGCAGCCGTGAGACTGCCAACAACATTCAGGAGATTTCCAAACTGGTTATCGGTTCCGTTGAGAAACTGGCATCCAATTCACAGAATATGCTTGCCTTTATCGACGAAAAAGTTATGCAGGACTACGATGGATTTGTTAAGGTTGTGGAGCAGTACGAGGCAGATGCAGACAGCATCAATGAAGTATTGGGACAGTTCGCAGCCAAGACAGACGAGATCCGCAATACCGTTGAGGATATGAACAATGGTATCAACGATATCTCTACTGCTATTGATGAGAACGCACAGGATGTGACAGGTGTTGCACAGAATGCCGTATCTTTGGTAGAGGCTATGAACAAGATCCAGGCAGAAACAGAAAACAATCAGGCGATTTCCCAGCAGTTGAATGAGCAGGTAAACCGCTTCAAGAGAGTATAATGGAAAAGAATTACAAATTAAAGATCAGTTATGACGGTTCGCGTTATTTCGGCTGGGAACACCAGCCGGATCGCGAAACCATCCAAGGAAAAATAGAGACAGTCCTTGCCCGTATGGTGGATAAGGACATGGTAGACGTGATTGGCGCGGGGCGTACAGATGCAGGTGTACATGCCCGCGCCATGATTGCTAATGTGCAGCTGGATACGCAGATGTCACCGGAAGAGATCCGTGATTATGCCAACCGTTATCTGCCGGACGATATTGCCATATTGGAAGTGCGGGAGGCGGCTGACCGCTTCCATGCCAGGTATAAGGCAGTGGGAAAGACTTACCAGTACACCTGTTTTGACGGTCCGGTCAAACCGGTCTTTGACCGCAAGTATTATACGCCAATGGATCAGGAACTGGATGTGGAAGCCATGCAGGAAGCGGCGCATTTTCTGGAAGGCAAACACGATTACAAGAGTTTTTGTGGTAACAGCCGTATGAAAAAGTCGACCGTCCGTATCGTAGACACGATCACCGTGCGCCGGCGTAAGGGATATGTTTATCTGACCTTCCATGGCACCGGCTTTTTACAGAATATGGTGCGTATCATGTCAGGAACGTTGATCGAAGTCGGTCTGGGGCGAAAGAGGCCGGAAGAGGTCGGGGAGATTTTGGAGGCATGCGACCGTAAGGTGGCAGGTCCGACTGCACCGGCAAAGGGGCTTTGCCTCTTGAAGGTGGACTATTAAAGGAGAGCAGAATGAAGGATGAGTGAAGGTTTTTTAGACCTTCGCTCTTTTTTTGCCCTGTTTTTTGTATAGAATGTCGGAAATTATGGATAATATACAAAAACGATATGGAAAATTTGTTGAAGTTTATGACTGAAAATGATTGAAAATGACGGAATGTGATTGTATAATACGAACATCAAATGAATGATTTTGAATGAAGTTGAACGGAAGTGAATTTATGTTAGCAGAAGAAAGATTTGCAAGAATATTGTCCATACTAGAAGAAAGCGGTTCTGTGACGGTCGCAGAATTGATGGAACGTCTGGATGCGTCAGAGTCGACCATCCGCCGTGACCTCAACAGTCTGGATGCCAGAGGACAACTCATCAAGGTGCATGGCGGTGCCATGATGAAGGACGCTGCTTCTTACCGGACGCAGGATGATGACGTCCAGTTACGCAAGGAGCGCAACGTAGAGCAGAAAGTAGTGATCGCCCGCTATGCGGCGCATTTGATCTCTGATTATGATGTGGTCTATCTGGATGCAGGCACGACGACAGAGTTGATGATCGATCCCATGCTCAACCGCAATGCCATGTATGTGACCAATGCCATCGGTCATGCGAGAAAACTGGCAGCCTTAGGCTGTACCGTCTATCTTCTGGGCGGTGAGTTCAAGGGAACGACGGATGCCATCGTCGGTGAGGAGGCAGTGCTTTCCATCGCTAAATACAATTTTACCAAGGGCTTTTTCGGAACCAATGGCGTGACGGTAGAACAGGGATTTACCACACCGGAGGTCAAAGAGGCTTTGATCAAGCGCAGAGCACTGGCACAGACCAAGGATGCCTACATCTTAGCAGATGCCAGCAAGTTCGGAGAGATATCCACCGTGACTTTTGGGGACTTTGCGGATGCAACCGTTTTAACGGATCAGATAAACAAAAAGTATAGAGATTTTTCAAATATTAAGGAGGTGGGAGAATGATCTATACAGTGACCTTTAATCCTTCTTTGGATTATATCGTGTCAGTGGATGATTTTATGCTGGGGCGTGTCAATCGTACCAGGACGGAGATCATTTATCCGGGAGGCAAGGGGATCAATGTTTCCATGGTGCTGAAAAATCTGGGGCATGATAGTCACGCACTTGGCTTCATGGCAGGATTTACCGGACAGGAGATCGTAAGACTCTTGGATGAATGGGGCGTACGGTCAGATTTCATCCGGGTAGAGCAAGGGATTTCCCGTATCAACGTCAAACTCCGTTCCAATGAGGAATCCGAGATCAACGGACAGGGACCTGCGATCGCCGAGGAACATATCAGACAGTTGTATCAACAGTTGGATCGTTTGGAGGACGGCGATGTCTTAGTGCTCGCCGGAAGCATACCGGATGTCATGCCGGATGACATCTATATGGATATCATGAAGCACTTATCTTCCAAGAAGTTGCATATCATTGTGGATGCGACCAGAGATCTGCTGGTAAATGTATTGCCTTATCACCCATTTTTGATCAAGCCAAATAACCACGAACTTGGTGAGGTCTTTGGCGTGGAATTGGAGGATAAGGAAGAAGTCTTTACCTATGCCGCAAAGTTACAGGAGCGTGGGGCACGCAATGTCCTGGTTTCTATGGCAGGGGACGGAGCAGTCCTTTTGACAGAGGATGGACAGAGATTTGAAAGTATGCCGCCGAAGGGCAAGGTCGTCAATTCGGTTGGTGCCGGGGATTCCATGGTAGCAGGATTCCTCGCAGGATATATGGAAGAACATGATTATGCCAAAGCATTTTATATGGGACTGTGTGCGGGAAGCGCATCCGCATTCTCAGAGGAACTGGCAACCAGGGACGAAGTCCTCGCTTTGATGCATAGTATCGGGAAGTAATGTGTCAAACATTATTTTATAGGAAAGGTAAAAGGAGGAATCACACATGAAAGTGAGAGATTTGCTTGGTGTAGAAAGCATTCAGTTGCAGGGGACACCAACAGGCAAGGAAGATGCCATCAGACAGATGGTAGACTTGATGTGCAAACGCGGCAACATCGCGGATCCGGACGCTTATCTGCAGGGGGTTTTTGCAAGAGAAGAAGAAGGAACGATAGGTATCGGAGAGGGGATTGCAATCCCACATTGTAAGTCGGATGCAGTATCGGCACCGGGGCTGGCAGCCATGGTCGTGCCACAGGGCGTAGAATACGATGCACTTGACGGAGAACCGGTGCATATCATCTTTTTGATCGCAGCACCAAATACAGAAGACAATGTGCATTTGGAGGTACTTAGTCGCTTGTCCGTCCTTTTGATGGATGAGCAGTTTACAAAGGATCTGATGCAGGCAAAGAGCCCGGAGGACTTTTTGCATGTGATCGATCTGGCAGAGGCGGACAAGGAAGAAAAAGAGGAAGCCAAGGCAGAGGCAGAAAAAGCAGAGGTCGGAGAGGAGACTTTTGTGGTTGCGGTTACCGGATGTCCTACCGGAATCGCACATACTTATATGGCAGCAGAAGCCTTAGAAAAGGCAGCAGCCGCAGCAGGATGCCGGATCAAGGTAGAGACCAGAGGATCCGGAGGAGCCAAGAATGTACTTACGGATGCAGAGATCGCTTCTGCAAAGGCAGTTATCGTTGCCGCAGATACCAAGGTGCCAATGGATCGTTTTGACGGCAAAGCACTGATCGAGTGTAAGGTGGCAGATGGCATTAGCAAGGCAGCAGAACTGGTTGATCGTGCTATGAGAGGGGATGCTAAGGCATACCATGCAAGGACCGCTAAGAAAGAGAGCAAGGTCGAGACAGGAAAGACAGACAGCGTAGGACATCAGATCTATACACATCTGATGAATGGTGTATCGCACATGCTTCCGTTCGTTATCGGTGGCGGTATCTTAACAGCGATCGCTTTTTTGATCGATACTTTGATGGGCTATGGTGCGATCGGTGGCGGAAGTTTCGGTTCCTGCACACCGGTATCCGCATTCTTTAAATATGTAGGTGGTCTTGCTATGGGACTTATGGTTCCGGTACTTGCGGGCTACATTGCTTATTCCATCGCAGACCGTCCGGGTCTTGCGGTTGGTTTTACCGGAGGCCTTCTGGCATCCAATGGTAATGCTCTCTTTACCGATTATGATTGGGGCAATCTGTCCGGCTTTAGCGATTTTGTTGGACGTTTTGCTTTCCAGGGAGAGCATGGCGGTACGACCGTTTCCGGTTTCTTAGGCGGTATTCTGGTAGGTTTCCTTGCAGGATACATTATCTTGGGACTCAAGAAACTGTGCGAGAAACTGCCGGATTCTTTGGAAGGCATCAAGCCGACCCTGATCTATCCGGTCGTAGGTATGTTTATCGTGAGTGTCCTCATGTGCTTTATCTTTAACCCGATCATCGGATTGATCAACACCGGACTCTCTACCATGCTGACAGCCCTGGCAAAGGCAGGACTGATCACCTTACTGGGATGTCTCTTGGGAGCCATGATGGCGATCGATATGGGAGGCCCGATCAACAAGGCAGCCTATGTCTTTGGTACAGGAATGCTTGCAACAGCATCTGATCTGATGGCAAGCGGCGTACAGTCAACAGACCCGGCAGTCCAGGCATGCTACATTGCAATGGCATCCATCATGGTCGGTGGTATGGTTCCACCAATCGGTATTGCCCTTGCCTGTCATTTCTTCCCGAAGAAGTTTACCGAGGCAGAGCGTGCGTCTAAGGTTTCCAACCTTGTTATGGGATGTTCTTTCATCACAGAAGGTGCCATTCCATTTGCAGCAAGTGACCCGGCACATGTGATCCCATGTACTCTGGTTGGTGCAGGTGTCGCAGGCGGACTCAGTGCATTCTTTGGATGTACCCTGATGGCTCCTCACGGCGGTATCTTCGTATTTGCAACCGTTGGCAAGCCTTTGCTTTACATCCTTTCATGGATCATCGGTTCCATTGTTACGACCGTCATGCTTGGTTTTATCAAGAAGGACGCACAGGAAGTTTAAAAAGGAATATAGATGGGCGGAAGCAGAAAAGCCGTATGCTTCCGCTGCATCTAAAATATAAAAAGAAAGATCATAAGGAGGAAAATATCATGAAAGAAATCACATACACGATCACAGATCCGGAAGGAATCCATGCAAGACCGGCAGGTGTCTTAGTGAAAGAGGCAGCAAAGTTTACAAGCAAGGTTATCATCGCAAAGGATGGAAAAGAAGTGGATGCCAAGAGAATCTTAGGTCTTATGGGACTTGGTGTAAAATGTGGACAGGAAATCGTTTTAAAGACCGAGGGCGAGGATGAGGACGCAGCCATCGAAGCACTTGGCAAATTTTTGGAAGAAAATCTGTAAGACAGGATAGCGGGTAAGCGCTCGTAGTAGTTTAGCGCAGTAACGAAGAGAGGGCGATGAATATGAAATTAGAAGGTAAAAGCGTTTTTAGCGGAATAGCAATCGGAAAGTGCAAGATCTTTGGAAAGAAGGATCAGGTCGTAAAACGTAGCAAGGTCACAGATACGGATCTGGAGATCAAGCGTTTTACCCAGGCAAAGGAGCAGGCAAAGAGCCAGTTGGCAGCCCTTTACAAAAAGGCATTAAAAGAAGTGGGCGAGGCAAATGCCGCCATTTTTGAAGTGCATCAGATGATGCTGGATGATCTGGATTATGTGGAGTCTATCACCAATATGATCTCATCCCAGGGCATCAATGCAGAGTATGCCGTGGCAACGACAGGCGATAATTTTGCCGAAATGTTTGCAGCCATGGATGATGATTATATGAGAGAGCGTGCAGCAGATGTCAAAGATATTTCCAATCGCGTCATCCATATCTTGCAGGGCGGCAGTGAGCAGGCAGGACTGGGAGACCAGCCGGTCATCATTTTGGCAGATGATCTGGCACCAAGTGAGACCGTGCAACTGGACAAGTCCAAGGTGCTTTCCTTTGTGACTTGTCATGGATCCACCAATTCGCATACAGCGATCCTGGCGAGAACCATGAATATTCCGGCGCTTATTGGAGTAGATTATCCCGAGGATGCAGAAGGTCATATGGCTGTCGTGGATGGCAGAAACGGTGTCTTTTTATTGGATCCGACGGAGGAAGAATTGACAAAGTATGAGGCACTTCGCCAGGAAGAAGTAGAAAAAGCAAGACTTTTACAGGAATTAAAGGGCAAAGAGAATGTCACGAAAGCCGGCAGGAAGATCGCCCTTTATGCAAATATCGGTGGTGTTGGCGATGTGGCAAGTGTACTTGCTAATGATGCCGGCGGTATCGGACTTTTCCGCAGTGAGTTTTTGTATCTGGAAACAGAGGATTATCCGAGCGAGGAACAGCAGTTTAAGGCGTACCGGACAGTCGCAGAGAACATGGCTGGCAAAAAGGTCATTATCCGAACCCTTGACATCGGTGCGGATAAGCAGGTAGATTATTTTGGACTGGAACATGAGGAAAATCCGGCGATGGGATATCGTGCCATCCGTATCTGTCTGGATCGCAAGGAGATCTTTAAGACGCAGTTGCGCGCGATTTACCGTGCATCTTATTATGGCAATATTTCCATCATGTTTCCTATGATCATCTCTGTGGATGAAGTCAAGGCTGCCAAAGAGATGTGTGCGACCGTGCAGGAGGAGTTAAAGAGTGAGGGCATTCCGTATGGAAAGGTGGAACTCGGTATTATGATCGAGACACCTGCGGCGGTCATGATCTCGGATCTTCTGGCAAAGGAAGTTGACTTCTTTTCGGTTGGAACCAATGACTTGACCCAGTACACACTGGCGATCGACCGTCAGAACCCGAAACTGGATAATATCTATGATGCACATCATCTGGCAATCCTTCGGATGTTGCAGATGATTATTGATAATGGACATAAGGAAGGCTGCTGGGTCGGCATCTGCGGTGAACTTGGTGCAGATGTGACTCTCACAGACACATTCATTAAAATGGGCATTGATGAACTTTCGGTCAGCCCGTCTATGATCTTAAAGGTCAGAGAACAGATCCGAAATAGCGATGCCAAATAATTTGATAAGCAGATGGCGGATGTTTGTTATGCTATCCGGACATTCGTCTGACTTTTGCCCCGTCGTCCCTGACTGCGCTGTGGGATGACGGTATATAGAAACCACCTTTGTAAGACAGAGGTGGTTTTTTTTCTTGCCTGCCTGTGGTAAGATAGGAACGTGAAGAAAGAAGGTAAACAAAAGATGAAATACGATATTGTTTTATTTGATTTGGATGGAACGCTTTTGAATACATTGGAAGACTTGGCGGACAGCGTGAATTACGTGATGATGCAGATGGGATATCCGGTGCATCCGTTGGAGAGTATTCGGCAGTTTGTTGGAAATGGTATCCGCATCCTCATGGTCAAGGCAACCCCACAGGGAGAGGAAAATCCACGTTTTGAAGAAGCCTTTGCCATGTTTAAGGCTTATTATCTGACCCATAATCAGATCAAGACCAGACCTTATGATGGTGTGATGGAACTTTTGCACGATTATGAGGAGCAGGATATGCCTATGGCGATCGTGACCAACAAAAATCAGGAGTCTGTAGATGTGCTGGTGCGTGATGTTTTCAAGAACCATGTGCGTGTTGCGGTGGGCGATGACGGTATCCGTCCAAGAAAACCGGCAGCAGCCCCGGTGGAAGAAGCACTGCGCAGACTGCGTCAGGTCTACGCCGACCGGTCATGGGCGCGCATGGGCGTAGAGGATGCCTTATCCGAGGAAGACTGGCTGGAATGGATCAAGCCGCACGTCCTGTATGTAGGTGATTCGGATGTGGATGCAGCGACAGCAGAAAACTCCGGTGTGGATTGTGCCCTGTGTGCATGGGGATTTCGCGAGGAATCTCTGCTTGAGACCCTGCCACATGTGGTCTTGTTACATAAACCATTAGAATTAGAAGCATTTGTGAGAGGTTAAATATGGGTTTAAAAAAGGCATATTGCCGTGTATATCAATGGATTTATAATATTGGAATGAAAGTGGTCAAATGGAAGGAGCCAGAGCGCTTGGAGGGCGTGGATAGTTTTCACAGTATCCCGGAGATCTTGGAGCAAGCAGGTGTCTGGGCGCCTATGATCGTCACCGGACCCCGCATTGGCAAGACCGGATTTTTGAAAGATCTCTACAATGATCTCTCCGAGCGATCGGTCATCTATGATCAGGTGCATCCTGATCCGACGATCTCACAGATCGAGGAAATGTACCAGATCTATCAAGACCATGACTGTGACAGCATCATTGCGATTGGCGGTGGTTCCAACATGGATGCGGCAAAGGCACTGGCGGCGCGTGTTGCCCGCCCGGATAAGTCTTTGCAGGACATGAAGGGACAATTAAAGGTCGGCCGGCAGGTTCCTTTTTTTGTCGCTGTTCCAACCACAGCCGGAACTGGTTCGGAGACGACCATTGCAGCAGTTGTGACGGATGATGCCGAGAACCACAAGTATGCCATCAATGATCCGGTATTGGTGCCGGATTATGCCGTGATGGATCCAAGTCTTACCGTATCCCTGCCTGCAGATATTACGGCAGCGACCGGTATGGACGCGCTGACGCATGCGGTGGAAGCCTATCTGAGTTGGACTTACCGCACGGAAGAGACTATCGAATATTGCGAAGAGGCGGTCACGGCGATCATGGGATTTTTGCCGGAAGCCTACGAACAGGGAGATTCTCTGGAAGCCAGGGAAGAAATGCTGATCGCATCCTTTAAGGCGGGGGCAGCCTTTACACGAGCCTGCGTCGGAAATGTGCATGCCATTGCGCATACGATCGGAGGGCTTTATCATGTGCCGCATGGTCTGGCGAACGCGGTGGTCCTGCCGATTGTCTTAGAAGACTACGGATCGGCGGTCTATGGAAAATTAGCGCGCCTTGCAACCCTTTCACAGGTGGCTTGCGAAGGAAGCGAGGCAGAACGTGCCAAAGAATTTATCAGACATATTAGACAAATGAATGAACACATGGGTATCCCGGAGCATCTGCCGCAGATCCGCGAGGAAGATATTGCACAGATGGCAGAGTGGGCAGATCAGGAAGCCAATCCCCTCTATCCGGTGCCTGTGATTTACGATAAAAAGCATTTTGAGGAAGTGATCCGAAAAGTTGCTGGAAAGTAGGAGGTAGACAGAATTGATAAACATTTACAGAACGGACAACCGTATCATCTCCGAAATAGATCAGTTCGATACCGGTGCATGGGTAAAACTTACCGCACCGTCACTGGAAGAATGTGCAGAGATCAGTGATCGTTTTCATATGGATATCGCAGATGTGCGGGCGGCCCTCGATGATGAGGAGAGTTCCCGTATCAATCTGGAAGATGAATATACACTTATTCTGGTGGATATCCCATCAGCAGAAATGCGTAACAACCGCCATTCCTATACCACAATCCCGCTGGGGATCTTGATTGCAGAAGATGTGGTGATCACGGTATGTGCGGAGGAGACTGCCGTACTGCGTTCCTTTGTGGAACAACGTGTGCGCGATTTCTCCACCAAAAAACAGATGCGTTTTACCTATCAGATCTTATACAATGCCTGCATGGTCTATCAGAGCCTGTTGCGCAGTATTGACAGAAAGCGTACTGAGATCGAGGAAAGAATCGATCAGAATACCGAGGATGTTGACTTGATCGACCTGCACGAATTGGAATCCAATCTGGTCTACTTTGCTACGTCACTGCGTGCAAATGGTGTGGTGTTGGATCGTTTGACACGTTATGGGAGGCTCCGTCAGTATTCGGAGGATCAGGAACTATTAGAGGATGTGATCATTGAGAACAGACAGGCGATCGAGATGACACAGATCTATCGTGACATCATCAATGGTACCAGAGAACTGATGTCGACGGT
Source organism: Roseburia lenta (assembly GCF_014287435.1). Taxonomy (GTDB): domain Bacteria; phylum Bacillota; class Clostridia; order Lachnospirales; family Lachnospiraceae; genus Pararoseburia; species Pararoseburia lenta. The sequence goes on along the minus strand of NZ_JACOPG010000002.1, from coordinate 282,967 downwards.
CATCAACAATCGCCTGAATAATGTAATGAAATATCTGGCAGCGATCACGATCGTTATGTCCATCCCGACGATCATATCGGGACTCTGGGGCATGAACGTCGGTGGCAAATGGATGCCGTTTTCGTCCACACCGCATGGTTTCGCGATCATCTGCGTGATAACGCTGCTGCTTTGCATCGTGGTTATGCTTTGGCTTCGGAAGAAAAAGATGCTTTAGCCTGAGCAAACTCGTCTGTGATCTGACGAAAGACCTGCATGATACGAGGATCAAAAGAGGTGCCGTCTTCATCTAAGAGAATGGAGACGGCTTTTTCATGCGAAAAAGCGTCTTTGTAACTGCGCTGGCTGGTCAGAGCATCGTAGACATCCGCGACAGCCAGAATACGTGCGCTGAGGGGTATATCTTCGCCGGCAAGTCCTTTTGGATAGCCGGATCCGTCCCATTTCTCGTGATGGTAATATGCCATGTCTCTGGCATCGCTTAAGAAACTGTCCTCGCCAACGATCTCAACCGCATGGGTAAGCGCCTGACCGCCAAAGGTGGAGTGTTGGCGCATAAATTCCATTTCCTCCGGGCTGAGACGTGAAGGCTTTAAAAGGGTGTTGTCGGAAATACCGACCTTGCCCAGGTCATGCAGTGGAGCACCGCGAAGCAATCTTGCCTTGTAGTCCGGTGTGATTGCATCCGGGAAGGTATGTGCCTTGTCTAAGGCATTCAAGAGTATCTCGAAATATTTTGCCGTGCGCCTGACGTGGGAGCCGGTCATACCGTCACGGATTTCCAACAGGTCATTTAAACTGGCGACCAGTGCCGTCTCTACGCGTGCGACCTGCTCTGTCTTTTGCATGATGATCTCTTCCAGGTGATCCTGATAATGTGCCAGATCCAACTGGGTGCGGATACGCATGCGCATGATCTGGGGCTGCAAGGGCTTATGGATGTAATCGACTGCGCCCAGTTCCAGTCCGTGGATCTCATCGGCAACATTGTCCTGTGCTGTCAAGAAAATGATAGGTGTGTCCTCGGTCTGTGGCAGGGAACGGATGGCTTTCAATGTCTCGAAACCGTCCACTTCCGGCATTTGGATATCGAGCAGGATGATGTCTGGTGTATGTTTTTCTAAATAACGAAGAGCCATTTTGCAGGAATTGGCTGTGACGACATTGTAGTAGTCATCCAGTGCTTCCTTGGCGGTGCGCAGGTTGATGCCGCTATCATCTATGATTAAAACTGTTTCCATACTGTCAAACTCCTTGTGGTGTTTATAATGAGGTCGGAAGATCCTGACCGGCAAATCTGCCGCTGGCTCCGCAAGGGAGGGTAAGTCCGTTGCAGGAAACAGGAAGACCGATCTCTTCTGCGGCTACACTTCCCGGATAGCCTTTTAAGGCGGTTGAAATCATATAGTGCAGTACAGCAGGCTGCAAGCCTGTGGTATATGAGTTTACAAGGAAGAAGAGTGGCTGGTCGGTCAGCAGTTGCGCACACAATTCTATGAGCGGATAGATGGCATCCTCGATCTTCCAGATCTCACCCTTAGGACCACGTCCGTAAGATGGCGGATCCATAATGATGGCATCGTAGTGATTGCCGCGTCGGATCTCGCGCTCTACGAACTTTTTGCAGTCATCCACGATCCAGCGGATCGGGGCATCGGCAAGACCGGAGGATACGGCATTTTCCTTTGCCCAGGTGACCATGCCTTTGGACGCATCTACATGTGTGACTGCGGCACCGGCTGCTGCCGCGGCGATCGTTGCACCGCCGGTATAGGCAAAGAGATTTAATACCTTGATCGGGCGATCCGGGTGCTCTTTCTTCCTATTATATATAAGTGTGGAAAACCAATCCCAGTTGACTGCCTGTTCCGGAAAAAGACCGGTGTGTTTAAAACTGAAAGGTTTCAGATGAAAAGTCAGGCTGCCGTTATGGTTGACATAGAGATTGTCGTTATCGGTGTGGGGCAGTTGATAAGTGATGCTCCACTGCTGTGGCAGATCAAAGAACTCCCACTCGCCACCACCTTTTTTGCTGCGGTGATAGTGCCCGTTTAGTTTCTTCCATTCGCTGACCTTCTTTGGGGTGTTCCAGATGACCTGTGGGTCCGGGCGGAGCAGGGTGTATTTTCCCCAGTGCTCCAGTTTCTCACCGCCGGAGCAGTCGATGACTTCGTATTCTTTCCAATGGTCTGCTATCCACATAATGATTCCTCACATTCTATCTATCGTATCGTTCGATTTGTATTCTTCTTATTGCTTCTATATTATATATGAAGAAAGACTAAGATGCCACTGAAAATATTGTATGCGAAAAAATACAATATTTATTCAAAAAACCTTGCAAGTATTGATTTTATCATGTATATTAGATGTTGCTGTGACATTGATAGCGTTGAAGCGTGAGGTTGCTGCCGATTATCACCATAGTAATCTGGCAGGTTTTCCGTGGAGCGAATGTCAAGTTAGGAAACTGGCGACAAGTCACTGTACAAAATATAGTCTACCATTGTGTAGAGACACGTGTGTTAATCTTTAGGACACACACGGAGAAGTGTACAGTCACCGCTTGTCGTACTATTGAAATAAGTGCGAAGGAGGCGACTTTTTTTATGGCAACTCAGGTTATGAGAATCACACTCAAGGCATATGATCACGAATTAGTTGATGCATCTGCTAAGAAAATCATCGAGACTGTTAAGAAAAACGGATCACAGGTGAGTGGACCGGTACCACTTCCGACAAAGAAGGAAGTTGTTACTATCTTAAGAGCGGTACACAAGTACAAAGATTCCAGAGAACAGTTCGAGCAGAGAACTCATAAGAGACTCATCGATATCATGACACCTACCCAGAAGACAGTTGATGCATTGCAGAGACTCGAAATGCCAGCTGGTGTTTACATCGATATCAAGATGAAGTAAGAAGTTAACAAGGTTAACGATCCGGTATAGGTTTATATAGAAGCAACATTTATGTTCCACTTATATTGCCTGTTCTAGGATGATCGCTACGGCGATCCGCTGTAGAAAAACAGGAGGAAAGAAAATGAAGAAAGCTATTTTAGCAACAAAAGTCGGAATGACTCAAATCTTCAATGCTGATGGAGTTTTAACTCCTGTAACTGTTTTACAGGCTGGTCCTTGTGTAGTAACACAGATCAAGACTGTTGAGAACGACGGTTACGAAGCAGTTCAGGTTGGTTTCGTTGACAAGAAAGAAAAGGTAGTCAACAAGGATGCCAACGGCAAGAAAGAAATCAGAAACAGACATGGCGTCAACAAGGCTGAGAAGGGACACTTCGATAAGGCTGGTGTTTCTGGAAAGAGATTCGTAAGAGAATTTAAGTTTGAAAATTGCGCAGATTACAATCTTGCAGATGAGATCAAGGCTGACATCTTTGAAGAAGGTGACAAGATCGATGCTACAGCAATTTCAAAGGGAAAAGGATTCCAGGGTGCTATCAAGAGACTTGGTCAGCACAGAGGACCTATGGCTCATGGTTCTAAGTTCCATCGTCATCAGGGTTCCAACGGTGCTTGTTCTTCACCAAGTAAGGTATTCAAAGGAAAAGGAATGCCTGGACACATGGGAAGCGTTAAGGTTACAATCCAGAACCTTGAAGTTGTACGCGTAGATGCAGAGAATAACCTGCTTTTGGTAAAGGGTGCTGTTCCAGGACCTAAGAAGTCTTTAGTTACAATTAAAGAGTCTGTAAAGTCAGGTAAGTAATCGATAGTAGGAAAGGAGGAACTTTACGATGGCTAAAGTATCCGTATACAATATGGAAGGCAAAGAAGTTGAGACAATGGAACTTGACGATGCTGTTTTCGGTGTTGAAGTAAACGAGCATTTAGTTCACATGGCAGTTGTCCAGCAGCTTGCAAATAACCGTCAGGGAACTCAGAAGGCAAAGACACGTTCTGAAGTTCGTGGTGGTGGTAGAAAACCATGGAGACAGAAGGGAACAGGTCATGCAAGACAGGGTTCTACAAGAGCTCCACAGTGGACAGGTGGTGGTGTTGTATTTGCACCAACTCCAAGAGATTATTCATTCAAGTTGAATAAGAAAGAGAAGAGAGCAGCACTTAAGTCTGCATTATCTTCCAGAGTAGCAGAGAATAAGTTTGTTGTAGTTGACGAGTTGAAGTTCGATGCGATCAAGACAAAGGATTTTGCAAAGGTAATGAGCAACCTTGGTGTTGAAAAGGCGCTTGTTGTTATCAATGACAACGACACAAATGTTGTTATGTCAGCAAAGAACATTCCTACTGTTAAGACTGCTTCAACAAGCACGATCAACGTATATGACATCTTGAAGTACAACACAGTTGTTGTAACAAAGGATGCTGTTAATACAATTCAGGAGGTGTATGCATAATGGCTAACGTACAATATTATGATGTAATCCTCAAACCTGTAATCACAGAGAAGAGCATGAATGCAATGGCTGAAAAGAAGTACACATTTCTTGTTCATCCAGAAGCAAACAAGACAATGATCAAGGAAGCAGTTGAAAAGATGTTCGAAGGAACAAAGGTTGCTTCCGTTAATACAATGAACAACGATGGCAAGGAAAAGAGACGTGGCAGAAGCGTAGGCAAGACTGCTAAGACTAAGAAGGCTATCGTTCAGCTTACAGCAGATAGCAAGGACATCGAGATCTTCGCAGGGCTGTAAGTCGAAAGCAAGATTATGCGTCATGTTTAGACGCGATAAGTAAAACGTAAAAGTAGCGAAAGGAGAATTACAATGGGAATTAAAACTTATAACCCATATACACCTTCCAGAAGAAATATGACTGGCTCTGATTTCTCCGAGATCACAAAGAAGACTCCTGAGAAGTCTCTTACAACTTCTTTAAAGAAGAACGCTGGTCGTAACAATCAGGGTAAGATTACAGTTAGACACCAGGGTGGTGGAAACAGAAGAAAATATAGAATTATCGATTTCAAGAGAAAGAAAGATGGAGTTCCTGCAACTGTTATCGGTATCGAGTACGATCCAAACAGAACAGCAAACATCGCATTGATCTGCTACGCAGACGGCGAGAAGGCTTACATCCTTGCTCCTGAAGGACTTGCTGATGGCATGAAGGTCATGAACGGACCGGAAGCAGAAGTACGTGTTGGTAACTGCCTTCCGCTGGCAAACATCCCGGTTGGTACTTTAGTACACAACATCGAGATGTATCCGGGCAAGGGTGGACAGTTAGTTCGTTCCGCTGGTAACAGCGCTCAGTTGATGGCTAAAGAAGGCAAGTATGCAACTCTTAGACTTCCATCAGGCGAAATGAGAATGATTCCTTTGAACTGTAGAGCATCTATCGGTGTTATCGGCAATGGTGATCACAACCTTGTTAAGATTGGTAAAGCTGGTCGTAAGCGTCACATGGGTATCCGCCCAACTGTTCGTGGTTCTGTTATGAACCCTAATGACCATCCACATGGTGGTGGTGAAGGTAAGGCACCAATCGGACGTCCGGGTCCATGTACACCTTGGGGCAAGCCTGCACTTGGTTTGAAGACCAGAAAGAAGAACAAACAGTCTAACAAGCTTATCGTAAGAAGAAGAGACGGTAAGGCTATCAAATAAGGAGGATCATTATGGCTCGTTCATTAAAAAAAGGACCATTTGCTGATGAAAGTTTATTGAAGAAGATCGATGCAATGAACGCATCAGGCGACAAGAGTGTCATTAAGACATGGTCTCGCCGTTCAACAATCTTTCCACAGATGGTAGGACATACAATCGCTGTTCATGACGGAAGAAAGCATGTGCCTGTATATGTTACAGAAGACATGGTAGGACACAAACTTGGTGAGTTCGTTTCTACAAGAACTTACAGAGGTCATGACAAGAACGAAAAGAAATCAAGAGTACGCTAATTAATTTTTGAAAGGAGGTTTCACATCATGGCAAAAGGACATAGATCCCAGATTAAACGTGAGAGAAACAGTCAAAAAGATACTAGACCTTCAGCAAAGTTATCTTATGCTAGAATGTCAGTTCAGAAAGCTTGCTTCGTATTAGACGCTATTCGCGGTAAGGATGTTCAGACAGCTCTTGCTATCGTAACTTATAATCCAAGATACGCTTCAAGCATTATAGAGAAGTTATTAAAGTCAGCAATCGCAAATGCTGAGAACAATTACCCAGACAAGAACTACAGCCTGGAAAACCTTTATGTTGCAGAGTGCTATGCAAATAAGGGCCCAACAATGAAGAGAATTAGACCAAGAGCACAGGGTAGAGCTTACAGAATCGAAAAGAGAATGAGCCACATTACTGTTGTGCTTGATGAAAGATAGGAGGCAATCATGGGACAGAAAGTTAATCCTCACGGCTTAAGAGTCGGTGTGATCAAGGATTGGGATTCTAAGTGGTATGCTGAAGGTGAATTCGCTGACTACTTGGTTGAAGATTACAATATCAGAACATTTCTTAAGAAAAAGTTATATGCAGCTGGCGTATCTAAGATCGAGATCGAAAGAGCAGCCGGAAGAGTTAAGGTTATCGTTTACACAGCAAAGCCTGGTGTTGTAATCGGTAAGGGCGGCGCTGAGATCGAGAAGGTTAAGGCTGAACTTCAGAAGTTGACAGACAAGAAGCTTGTTGTTGACATTAAGGAAGTTAAGAGACCTGACAAGGACGCTCAGTTAGTTGCAGAGAATATCGCAGCACAGTTGGAGAACCGTGTTTCTTTCCGTCGTGCTATGAAGTCTTGCATGTCAAGATCTATGAAGACCGGTATCAAGGGTATCAAGACAAGCGTTTCCGGACGTCTTGGTGGTGCTGATATGGCTCGTACAGAGTTCTATTCAGAAGGTACTATTCCGCTTCAGACACTTCGTGCAGATATTGATTATGGATTCGCTGAGGCTGACACTACTTATGGCAAGGTCGGCGTAAAGGTTTGGATCTACAAAGGAGAAGTACTTCCTACAAAGGGAAATAAGGAAGGAGGAGCCAAATAATGTTAATGCCTAAGAGAGTAAAACATCGTAAGCAGTTCCGTGGATCTATGACAGGAAAGGCTTTACGAGGCAACAAGATCGTAAACGGTGATTTCGGTATTGTTGCTATGGAACCATGTTGGATTCGTTCTAATCAGATTGAAGCAGCCCGTATCGCTATGACACGTTATATCAAGCGTGGTGGTAAGGTCTGGATCAAGATTTTCCCTGATAAGCCTGTTACAGCAAAGCCTGCTGAAACTCGTATGGGTTCCGGTAAGGGAGCTTTGGAGTACTGGGTAGCTGTTGTTAAGCCAGGTCGTGTATTATTTGAAATCTCCGGGGTACAGGAAGATGTCGCTAGAGAGGCTCTTCGTCTTGCTACACACAAATTGCCTTGCAAGTGCAAGATCGTTTCTCGTGCGGATTTGGAAAGCGAGGTTGCAGCAAATGAAAACTAAGGAATATGTTAACGAATTAAAGAATGCATCTGTTGCAGATTTGAATGCACAGTTGGTGGAAGCAAAGAAGGAACTTTTCAATTTAAGATTCCAGAACGCAACCAATCAGTTAGAGAATACAGCAAGAATCAAAGAAGTTAGAAGAAACATTGCACGTATTCAGACAATGATTACTGCAGCTGATAACAAGTAAGCAGTTCGGAATTTTAAAGGTAGAAAGGAGACAATATCGTGGAAGAAAGAAATCTTAGAAAAACACGTGTAGGTATTGTTGTAAGCGATAAGATGGATAAGACAATCGTTGTTGCTGTTAAGGATAACGTAAAGCATCCACTTTACAACAAGATCGTTAAGAGAACTTATAAATTAAAGGCTCATGACGAGAACAACGATGCACACATCGGTGATACCGTCAGAGTTATGGAAACAAGACCATTATCTAAGGATAAGAGATGGAGACTTGTTGAAATCATGGAAAGAGCAAAGTAATTAGAAGGAGGCTACAAACATGGTACAGCAGGAAAGTAGATTAAAAGTAGCTGATAATACAGGTGCTAAAGAAATCCTTTGCATTCGTGTTATGGGCGGTTCTACAAGAAGATATGCAAATATCGGTGACGTGATCACCGCTACTGTTAAAGATGCAACACCAGGTGGTGTTGTTAAAAAGGGCGATGTCGTTAAGGCAGTAGTTGTACGCTCCAAGAAGGGTGCCCGTCGTAAAGATGGTTCTTATATTAAGTTTGACGAGAATGCTGCAGTTATCATCAAAGATGACAAGACCCCAAGAGGAACTCGTATTTTTGGACCTGTAGCTAGAGAGCTTCGTGAGAAACAGTTTATGAAGATTGTTTCCCTTGCTCCGGAAGTATTATAGGAGGTAGTACGATGGCAACAATGAAGATCAAAAAGGGCGATACCGTTAGAGTAATCGCTGGTGCAGATAAGGATAACGAAGGAAAAGTTATCGCTGTAAATCAGAAAAATCATACAGTTTTGGTTGAAGGTGTGAACATGATCAAGAAGCACACAAAGCCTAGCATGGCAAACCAGAACGGTGGAATCATCGAGCAGGAAGGACCAATCGACATTTCAAATGTTATGCTTCTTGTTGATGGTAAGACAACCAGAGTTGGTTTTCAGATGGACGGAGACAAGAAAGTCCGCGTAGCAAAAGCAACTGGTAAAGTGATCGATTAATATAACGAGAGGAGGCAAATCAGTTGAGTAGACTTAAAGAGCAGTACCAGAATGAGATCGTAAAGGCTATGATCGAAAAGTTTGGTTATAAGAATATTATGGAAGTTCCAAAGCTTGACAAGATCGTAGTCAATATGGGTGTTGGCGAAGCTAAGGAAAACGCAAAGCTTTTAGAGGCAGCAGTTAAGGACATGGAGACAATCACAGGTCAGAAGGCTGTTACAACAAAGGCAAAGAACTCTGTTGCTAACTTCAAGATCAGAGAAGGTATGGCAATCGGATGTAAGACAACACTTAGAGGCGAAAAGATGTATGATTTCGCTGATCGTCTTATCAATCTTGCACTTCCACGTGTACGTGACTTTAGAGGTGTTAGTGCTGATTCTTTCGACGGAAGAGGTAACTACGCACTTGGTATCAAGGAACAGATCATCTTCCCTGAAATCGAGTATGATAAGGTTGACAAAGTAAGAGGTATGGACATTATTTTTGTTACTACTGCTAAGACAGACGAAGAGGCTCGTGAATTACTGAGATTATTCGGTATGCCTTTCGTAAAGTAATTTAGGAGGGAATTTTAAGATGGCAAAGAAATCTATGAAAGTTAAGCAGCAGCGCAAGCAGAAATTCTCTACTAGAGAATATAGCCGTTGTAAAATCTGTGGTCGTCCACATGCTTATTTAAGAAAGTATGGCATCTGTAGAGTATGTTTCCGTGAGTTAGCATACAAGGGACAGATCCCTGGCGTAAAGAAGGCTAGTTGGTAAGCCGGAAGGAGGAAATTTAATCATGACAATGAGTGATCCAATCGCAGATATGCTTACAAGAATCCGTAATGCAAATACTGCAAAACATGATACAGTTGATATCCCAGCATCTAAGATGAAGATCGCAATCGCTGATATCCTTGTAGATGAGGGATATATCACAAAATATGACATCGTAGAAGATGGTAACTTTAAGAGCATCCGCGTTACATTAAAGTATGGCGCAGACAAGAACGAGAAGGTCATCACAGGCATCAAGAGAATTTCTAAGCCTGGTCTTCGCGTTTATGCTGGTAAGGATGAGATCCCAACCGTTCTTGGCGGACTTGGTATTGCAATCCTTTCTACAAACAAGGGAATCGTTACTGACAAAGAGGCTAGAAAGCTTCAGGTTGGTGGAGAAGTGCTTGCTTTCGTTTGGTAATTATCCGAAAGCAAGGACATTGGAACATTTCACGTAATGTATAAACCGTCCCCGAGGCGGACATACAATATAGCACCCCGCGCATAGCGGAGAAATTATAGGAGGTACGGGCATGTCACGTATAGGAAGAATGCCAATCGCAATCCCAGCAGGAGTTACTGTTGAAATTGCAGAAAATAATCATGTGACTGTAAAAGGTCCAAAGGGAACTCTTGAGAGAACACTTCCATCAGAGATGGATATCAAGTTAGAGGGTTCTGAAGTAATCGTTACAAGACCAAACGACTTAAAGAAGATGAAGTCTTTACATGGTCTTACAAGAACACTGATCCACAACATGGTAGTTGGTGTTACTGATGGTTACGAAAAAGTCTTGGAAGTAAACGGTGTTGGATATAGAGTCCAGAAGTCAGGAAAGAACCTGACCTTACACTTAGGCTATTCTCATCCGGTTGAGATGGTTGATCCAGAAGGACTTGAGTCCACAGTTGATGGTAACAAGATTATCATCAAGGGTATCGATAAAGAAAAAGTTGGCCAGTACGCAGCAGAAATCAGAGACAAGAGAAGACCTGAACCATACAAGGGCAAGGGTATCAAGTATGCTGATGAAGTTATCAGACGTAAAGTTGGTAAAACTGGTAAGAAATAATTAAAGGAGTGACGAGAAATGGTTAGTAAGAAATCAAGAGAAGTAGTTCGCCAGACAAAGCATAGAAGACTTCGTAATACTCTTTCTGGAACAGCAGACAGACCACGTCTTGCAGTATTCAGAAGTAACAATCATATGTATGCTCAGATTATTGATGATACAGTTGGTAATACACTCGTTTCCGCTTCTACGCTTGATAAAGAGGTAAAGGCTGATTTAGAGAAGACAAATAATGTTGAAGCAGCAGCCAAGTTAGGTACTGTCATTGCTAAGAAGGCATTAGATAAAGGTATTTCCACAGTTGTATTTGACAGAGGTGGATTCATTTATCAGGGCAAGATTGCAGCATTAGCTGACGCAGCTAGAGAAGCTGGATTAGAATTTTAGGAGGAAATAACACATGAGACATGAAATTATTGATGCTAGTCAATTAGAGTTAAATGAAACAGTGGTATCAATTAAACGTGTAACAAAGGTTGTTAAGGGTGGACGTAACATGCGTTTCACAGCCTTAGTTGTTGTCGGTGATGGCAATGGTCATGTTGGTGCAGGACTTGGCAAAGCAGCTGAAATCCCAGAAGCGATCCGCAAGGGAAAAGAAGATGCAATGAAGAAGTTGATTACTGTAAAACTTGATGAGAACAACAGTATTACACATGATATTTCTGGTAAGCATACTGGTGCTTCTGTATTACTGAAGAAGGCTCCGGAAGGTACAGGTATCATCGCTGGTGGTCCAGCCCGTGCCGTTTGTGAGTTAGCAGGTATCCAGAACATCCGTACAAAGTCATTAGGTTCTTCTAACAAGCAGAACGTAGTACTTGCTACAATCGACGGACTCCGTCAGTTGAAATCCCCAGAAGAAGTTGCAAGACTTCGTGGTAAGACTGTAGAAGAGATTCTCGGTTAAGGAGGAAATAGATCATGGCAGAAAAGAAGTTAAAGATTACACTTGTTAAGTCTCCTATCGGAGCAGTTCCAAAGAACAAGAAGACTGTTGAAGCATTAGGCCTCAGAAAACTCAACAAGACTGTTGAGATGCCTGATAACGAAGCAGTTCGTGGAATGATCAGACAGGTAAGACATTTAGTTAAGGTAGAAGAGATTTAATCAAATAATTAAGGAGGTGTCACAATGGATTTATCAAACTTACAGCCGGCAGAAGGCTCAAAGCACAGTGATAATTTCAGAAGAGGACGTGGACACGGTTCAGGCAATGGCAAGACCGCTGGTAAGGGTCATAAGGGACAGAAGGCTCGTTCAGGAGCTCCAAGACCTGGTTTTGAAGGTGGTCAGATGCCTTTATACAGACGTATTCCTAAGAGAGGTTTCACATGCAGAAACTCTAAGGAAATCGTTGGTATCAACTTATCTTATCTTGAGAGATTTGAAGATGGTGCAACTGTAACAGTTGAATCATTGGTTGAGGCTGGTATCGTAAAGAACACCAGAGACGGTGTTAAGATTCTTGGTAACGGTGAACTTACTAAGAAGTTGACAGTCCAGGCTAATGCTTTTAGTGCAAGCGCTAAGGAAAAAATCGAAGCCCTTGGTGGTAAAGCAGAGGTGATCTAATGCTAGAAACACTCCGCAATGCATTTAAAATTAAAGATTTACGAAAAAGAATCGGATTTACATTTTTAATGCTCATTGTAGTGCGAATTGGAAGTCAGCTTCCAATTCCCGGAGTGGATCCGGATGTATTTTCACAGTTATTTGCAAACAATGGCGATGCGCTGAATTTCTTTGATGCGATTACTGGTGGATCTTTTGAAAATATGTCTATTTTCGCTCTGAACATTACACCATACATTACATCTTCTATTATCATCCAGTTGCTGACCATTGCATTCCCAAAGTTAGAGGAAATGCAGCGTGATGGGGAGCAGGGAAGAAAGAAGATTACACAGATTACCCGTTATGTTACGGTTGGATTGGCGATCATCCAGTCTGTTGCTATGGCAATCGGATTTGGACGTTCCGGTTATCTGACTGAGTTCAACGCCCTGTATGTTATTATGACAGTCGCTGCTCTTACAGCGGGTTCATCTGTACTTATGTGGATCGGTGAAAGAATTACCGAAAAGGGTATCGGTAACGGTATCTCTATCGTACTTGTAATCAATATTCTTTCACGTATTCCGAGTGATCTGACTTCATTATTTGAGCAGTTCATCTCAGGAAAGACCATTGCAAAGGGTACACTTGCAGGTGTGATCATTGCAGCAATCATTGTTGCTATGGTTGTTCTGGTTGTATTCTTGCAGGGGGCTGAGCGTAGAATCCCGGTTCAGTATTCAAAGAAAATTCAGGGAAAGAGACAGGTTGGTGGTGCCAACTCCGTGATTCCAATGAAGGTCAATACGGCCGGTGTTATTCCGGTCATCTTTGCACAGTCATTGTTACAGACACCGGTTATCATTTGCACCTTGCTTGGTAAGACAGGCGGTACAAGTTTCTGGTACAAGATTCTTCGCGGTATGTCACAGTCAAACTGGTTCGATCCGAATAATTGGATTTATACCATTGGTGCTGTAGTGTATGTGCTGCTGATCATCGGCTTTGCATATTTCTATACGTCAATTACCTTTAATCCGCTTGAGATCGCTGACAACTTAAAGAAGCAGGGCGGTTCCATTCCGGGTATCCGATCAGGCAAGCCTACGAGTGATTACCTACAGGCAGTCCTGAACAACATTATTTTTATCGGTGCTATCGGACTTTCCATCGTGGCGATCATCCCGATCGTATTTAATGGATTATTTGGTGCAAATGTGTCCTTTGGTGGAACATCCATCATCATTATTGTTGGTGTTGTCATCGAGACACTGAAGCAGGTGGAATCCCAGATGCTCGTCAGAAATTACAAGGGATTTTTAAATGATTAATGAATAGACATCCATATGGAGATACTGGCCTAGCCGTATCTCCTAAGGTGTTATAAGGAGGTTTTTTATCGTGAAGATTATTATGTTAGGTGCTCCCGGTGCCGGCAAAGGCACACAGGCAAAGCAGATCGCAGCAAAATATCAGATCCCTCATATCTCAACAGGAGATATTTTCCGTGCGAACATTAAAAATGGCACAGAACTTGGAAAAAAGGCAAAGGAATATATGGATCAGGGACTTTTGGTGCCGGATGAACTGACCTGTGATCTGGTTATGGATCGTATCGGTCAGGAGGATTGTGCAAATGGATTTGTACTGGATGGATTTCCACGTACCATTCCACAGGCAGAGAGTCTGGATGCAGCACTTTCTAAGATCGGACAGAAGATGGATTTTGCCATTGATGTCGATGTACCGGATTCCCATATCGTAAAGAGAATGTCAGGTCGTCGTGCCTGCCTTTCCTGTGGAGCAACATATCATATCGTTGCTATTCCGCCAAAGAAAGAAGGTATCTGTGATGCCTGCGGTAAGGAATTAGTCTTAAGAGACGATGATAAGCCTGAAACAGTACAGAAGAGACTGGATGTTTATCATGAGCAGACCCAGCCTCTGATCGATTATTATAAGAAGCAGGGTATCCTGCATTCTGTAGATGGAACGCAGCCGATGGAGGATGTATTCGCCAATATCGACGCGATCATAGGAGTCTAGCCCATGTCAGCAGTTACCATTAAATCTGCCCAAGAATTAGAGTATATGCGGGAGGCAGGCAGGATCCTTGCAAGTGTGCATCAGACCTTAGGGGATGCCCTTTGTGAGGGAATGTCAACGCTGGAGATCGATACTTTGGGAGAAGAGATCATCCGTAGTTTCGGATGCGAGCCTTCCTTTTTGAACTATATGGGATATCCGGCATCTGTGTGTGTTTCCGTCAATGATGAAGTCGTACATGGGATCCCGAGAGAAGATCATATCATTACAAATGGCGATATCGTCAGTCTGGATATTGGCGTGATCTATAAAGGCTATCATTCCGATGCGGCGAGGACTCATGGCGTGGGAGAGATCTCACCGGAGGCACAGGCGCTCATTGATGTGACGCGCGAGAGTTTCTTTGCCGGGATAGAGCAGGCGACAGCCGGACGGCATTTGAATGATATTTCAAGTGCGATCGGTGATTACGCGACCAAGCGCGGTTATGGCGTGGTCCGGGATCTGGTAGGTCATGGCATTGGCACACACCTGCACGAAGAACCGGAAATACCAAATTACCATAAATGGCGGCGCGGCATCAAGTTGCAGCCGGGTATGACCTTCGCGATCGAGCCTATGATCAATATCGGTAGTCCAAATGTCGTATGGATGGATGATGAGTGGACGGTTGTGACGGAGGATGAATCCTTATCTGCACATTATGAAAACACCATTATCATTACAGACGGTCGACCGGAGATACTGACACTGACAGAAAGTGAGAAGCATCTATGGACGAATTGATCTTAGCAAAATCCAAGGCAGGACATGATAAGAATCATATCTATCTTGTACTGAAACGGCAGGATGACATCGTCTATCTGGTCAATGGAAAGACCAGAACTTGCGATAATCCCAAAAAGAAAAAAGAAAAACATATACAGCCGATCAAGCATTTGCCACAAGAGATCTTAGATCTGGCAAAGGGCAAGACGATGAATGATGAGTTGGTCGGTCAGATTTTAGATCTTTATGTAGGAGGAATAAAATAAATGTCTAAGGCAGATGTAATCGAAGTAGAAGGTGTTGTAGTAGAAAAATTACCAAATGCTTTCTTTAAAGTGGAACTGGAAAATGGTCACCAGATCTTAGCAACGATCAGCGGAAAACTTCGTATGAATTATATCCGCATTTTACCGGGTGACAAGGTTACGATCGAGATGTCACCATATGATCTGACAAAGGGCAGAATCATTTGGAGAGATAAGTAAAAAGTTGTTGACAAGAGTTTGATACTTTTGCTATACTATCAAGTGCGTTTATGGGCATTTCTTTTCGCGCGCCTATAAATGCAGTAGATAAAAGACTTGTACATGCGTACAAGGAACACGAAAATGATGAGAAGGGAGGCATTTCCTACAATGAAGGTAAGATCATCAGTAAAACCTATTTGCGAAAAGTGCAAAGTAATCAAGAGAAAAGGTAGTGTTCGTATTATTTGCGAGAACCCGAAACACAAACAGAGACAGGGCTAATTCATAAGGATTAGTGTTATTTGTATATGTTATGTGCGGCTGATGTTCCCGATGATTAGTAAATAATTAGGCAACATTTTCATAATATATGCGGATCACCCTACATACCGAGGGTGGTTAGTTTCGTGGATTCGGAACTCTTCCTTACTATATGTTTAGGAAGAAAAGAACCAAATAAGGCATATACACACATTTCAGGCCGGCAACGGAGCTGTATAGGGTCTATTTGGGGATGGTAGTAGTTAATCAGAAAATTTTATGGAGGTGTAAACACACATGGCTCGTATCGCAGGTGTAGATTTACCAAGAGAAAAACGCGTAGAAATTGGTTTAACTTACATTTACGGAATTGGTAGAGTAAGTTCTAACAAGATTCTTGAAGCAGCAAATGTTGATCCTAGCACTCGTGTTAAGGACTTGACAGACGACGAAGTTAAGAGAATCAGTGCTGTCATTGACGAAACAATGATGGTAGAAGGTGATTTGAGAAGAGACGTAGCTCTTAATATCAAGAGACTGCAGGAGATTGGATGCTATCGTGGTATCCGTCACAGAAAGGGACTTCCGGTTCGTGGTCAGAAGACAAAGACCAACGCTAGAACAAGAAAGGGTCCTAAGAGAACTGTAGCAAACAAGAAGAAATAATTTCAGAAAGTAGGTTAGTTTAGATATGGCTAAAGTTGCAAAGAAAGTAACAAAAAAGCGTGTAAAGAAAAACGTTGAACACGGACAGGCACATATTCAGGCATCTTTCAACAATACAATTGTAACAATTACAGATGCACAGGGAAATGCTTTATCATGGGCAAGTGCCGGTGGTCTTGGATTTAGAGGTTCAAGAAAATCTACTCCATATGCTGCACAGATGGCAGCTGAAACAGCAGCAAAGGCTGCTCTCGTTCATGGATTAAAGACAGTAGATGTTATGGTTAAGGGACCAGGATCAGGTAGAGAAGCAGCAATTCGTGCACTTTCTGCATGCGGAATCGATGTAACCAGCATCACAGACGTAACTCCAGTACCACATAATGGATGTCGTCCACCAAAGCGTAGAAGAGTTTAATAGGAGGGATAATCTAAGATGGCAGTAAATAGAACCCCAGTTCTTAAAAGATGCAGATCACTTGGTTTGGATCCTGTATATTTAGGAGTGGATAAAAAATCAAATAGACAGTTAAAGAGATCAGGAAGAAAGATTTCCGAGTATGGTCTCCAGTTGAGAGAGAAGCAGAAGGCTAAGTTTATCTATGGCGTATTAGAGAAGCCTTTCCATAAGTATTTCGACATTGCAGACAGAAAGAAGGGTATGACTGGTGAAAACCTTATGACTATCCTTGAGAGCCGTCTGGACAATGTTGTATTCCGTATGGGATTTGCCAGAACACGTAGAGAAGCTAGACAGGTTGTAGACCACAAGATGTTCTTGGTTAATGGCAAGCCTGTAAACGTACCATCATACTTGGTAAAGGCTGGCGATGTTATCGAAGTTCGCGAAGCAAAGAAGAGCCTTCAGAGATTTAAGGATATCGTTGAGGTAACAAACGGCAGACTCGTTCCGGATTGGATCGATGTTGACCTTGAGAAGTTACAGGGAACTGTAAAAGAGTTACCTACAAGAGAGCAGATCGACGTACCAGTCGATGAAATGCTTATCGTCGAGTTGTACTCTAAGTAATTAGACACAATTTAGCAAGGTAAACCAGTATAAGGAGGGCCACCTAGTGTTCGATTTCGAAAAACCAAACATTGAGATTGCTGAAATCTCAGAAGACAAAAAGTATGGAAGATTTGTTGTAGAACCTTTAGAGAGAGGCTACGGAACTACACTTGGTAATTCACTTAGAAGAATCATGCTTTCTTCATTGCCAGGTGCGGCAGTAAGTCAGGTGAAAATCGAAGGCGTATTACATGAGTTCTCATCTATTCCTGGTGTTAAGGAAGATGTAACAGAGATCATCATGAACATCAAGAATCTTGCAATCCGCAACAACAGCGCAAGCAACGACCCGAAGATCGCATACATTGAGTTCGAGGGCGAAGGTGTTGTAAGAGCAAGTGATATTCAGGTGGATTCTGACATTGAGATTATGAATCCGGATCTTGTGATCGCTAATTTAAATGGTGGTGCTGACAGCAAACTCTACATGGAGTTGACCATTACGAAGGGTAGAGGATATATCAGCGCAGATAAGAATAAGTCAGAGGACACACCAATCGGTGTTATCGCTGTTGATTCTATCTACACACCAATCGAAAGAGTAAATCTGAAGGTTGAGAATACTCGTGTAGGTCAGATTACTGACTATGACAAACTTACCTTGGACGTATATACAAATGGTACAATTCAGCCAGACGAGGCAGTAAGTTTAGCCGCTAAGGTATTAAATGAGCATTTAAGCCTCTTCATCGATCTTTCTGATCGTGGAATCGAGGCTCAGGTTATGGCTGACAAGCCAATGGATCCAAAGGGCAAAGTCATGGATATGAACATCGATGAATTAGAGTTATCTGTTCGTTCTTACAACTGCTTGAAGAGAGCAGGCATCAACACTGTTGAGGAGTTATGCAACAAGACAGCAGATGATATGATGAAGGTTCGCAACCTTGGACGCAAGTCTTTGGAAGAAGTATTAGGTAAGTTAAGCGAGTTAGGACTCCAGCTTAGAACTGGAGACGAATAAAAGTCACATAGGGAGAACCGGTAAGACCAAAAGGCACGGAACTCTCATAATATCATGGATGGCATACCATGCACCTCGCGAATAAGACCAAAAGGCATCGCGAAGTGAGCCATCACATAAGGAGGAAAATGAAATGGCAAAGTATAGAAAGTTAAGCAGAACATCTTCACAGAGAAAGGCATTACTGAGAAATCAGGTAACAAACCTTTTATATCATGGAAGAATCGTTACAACAGAGGCTAAGGCAAAGGAAGTTCAGAAGATCGCTGAAGGAATCATTGCTATGGCTGTTAGAGAAAAGGACAACTTCGATGAAGTTACCGTACAGGCTAAGGTTGCCCGCAAGGACAAAGACGGCAAGCGTGTAAAGGAAGTTGTTGATGGCAAGAAGGTTACTGTATATGATACAGTAGAAAAGAAGATCAAGAAGGATCAGCCATCCCGTCTTCATGCAAGAAGAGAAATGCTTAAGGTATTATATCCTGTAAAGTCTGCTGGTAAGACTAAGAAGGAGATCAAGGAAGTTGATATGCCTAAGATGTTATTCGAGGAAATCGCTCCTAAGTATGCTGACCGTAACGGTGGTTACACAAGAATCGTAAAGATCGGAACTCGTAAGGGTGACGGTGCTTTGGAAGTAGTTCTTGAGTTAGTATAATCCATTTATGAACGTAGAAAACCTCCCGTAGTTTGAAATGCTGCGGGAGGTTTTTTGTCGTTAAACCAAGTTATTTGAAAGTAACGATGGTGACACCGGCAT
Organism: Roseburia lenta; assembly: GCF_014287435.1. Lineage (GTDB taxonomy): Bacteria > Bacillota > Clostridia > Lachnospirales > Lachnospiraceae > Pararoseburia > Pararoseburia lenta. Next base: position 263,948 of record NZ_JACOPG010000002.1, on the reverse strand, counting down.
CGCCCTCACCAAATTCGGCGAGATGGAATTCGTCGACGATCTTTTGTTTTCTTAAATATTGATGTACTGCCTTACGCAGAGCACCGGTTCCCTTGCCGTGGACGACACGGACCGATTTTAAATGCGATACATAGGCATCATCCAGATACTTATCCAGTTTGGCTACGGCTTCGTCGCCGTTGAGTCCTAGGAGGTTGATCTCCGGGGAGATGGTAGCAGCCTTGCTAAAGCCACCATTGCCTGTGTAACGGCTCTTTTTGCCGGTTGTCTTAGCGGCTGTATCGTTGTCCTCCAAAAGGATTAGATCATTGATATTGACCTTGGATCGCATAATGCCCATCTGTACCTGCAGATCGCCTCTGGCGTTTGGCAGGGAGTAGACGGTTCCGTTGATATTCATGGAGAGCACCTTGACTGGATCCCCTACGCGCAGATTCTTTGGTACTTTGTGGTTCTTTGGCTTGTTGTTATCCTTGGCAGCAACAGAGGCCTTCTTTCGGCTGGCTGCCAATTTCTTACCGACAGCAGCACGCTTGGCTTCCATCTTGGCAATGTCCGGGTTGGAATGACTGTATTTGTTGAAGTCGCGGATGGTTTCGTCTGCGATCTGCTTGGCTTCCTGTAAGATGTGGGAAGCGTCCTCATTTGCCTGACGCAGGATCTTATCCTTGGAGGCATTCAGACGATCTTCGCGCTCTTTTAGTTTCTTTTGCAGGTCTTCCATTTCTCTTTTCTGCCGGGCAATTTCCTCACTGTCACGCATCATAGAGACCCGTCTTTGTTCCAGATCGACCATGAGGTCTTCAAAGTTCTGATCATCTTCCGTGACGTGAGTCTTAGCGTCTGCGATCAAGTCGTCGGACAGACCGAGTTTTTTGGAAATGGCGAAAGCATTACTTTTTCCCGGAATACCGATGAGCAGATGGTAGGTCGGGCTCAGGGTCTCTACGGAAAACTCACAACAGGCGTTTTCTACGCCCGGTGTGGATAAAGCATACATTTTCAGTTCACTGTAGTGGGTAGTTGCCATGGTGAGGACACCGCGCTCATGTAAACTGGATAAGATGGCAGTCGCAAGGGCTGCGCCTTCTTTTGGATCCGTACCGGCACACAATTCATCGAAAAGACAGAGATAATGTCCACTGGATCTTTCCACTTCCCGCAAGATATGCACAATGTTGGTCATATGTGAGGAGAAAGTCGAGAGGGACTGTTCAATACTCTGTTCATCTCCAATGTCAGCAAAGACATCATCAAATATAGATAACTGGCTTCGATCCTTGGTCGGGATATGCAGTCCTGCCTGCCCCATCAGGCTGAGAAGTCCGCAGGTCTTGAGGGAGACCGTCTTACCACCGGTGTTTGGACCGGTCACGATGAGAAGATTGTAATCCTTGCCCAGTGTCAGATCGATCGGTACGACATGTTTGGGATCCAAAAGCGGATGTCTTGCTGCGCGCAGATGGATGATGCCATCGGTATGAAACTCCGGCTCAACGGCGTTCATCTTGCGGGCGAGTTCTCCCTTGGCAAAGATGAAATCCAGTTCTGCCAAGATCATAAAGTCCTGTGAGATCTCCTCTGTATGTTCTGCGACAAGATTGGACAAGTCGGCTAAGATCTTTTCAATCTCCTCTGCCTCCTGCAATTCCAGTTCACGCAGGGAGTTGTTGAGATTGACGACGGACATAGGCTCGATAAATAGGGTAGAGCCACTGGAGGACTGGTCATGTACCATGCCGGGAACGTAGTTCTTGTACTCTGCCTTGACCGGCAGACAATAGCGCCCGCCACGGACTGTGATCACGCCATCCTGTAAGTAAGAACGTGTCGTATTGTTGTTTAACATGGTATTCATCTGGGTGCGGATACGCTCGCCGATGACATTCTTTTGCCTGCGGATATTTTTCAGCCCAGGACTGGCATCGTCCGCGATGCTATCTTCCGATAAAATACAGTGGCGGATCTCCTGACAGACCGGTGTGAGTGGTTCCAGATTGTTAAAGAAATGAGCCAGATGATCGCTCTCGATCGACAGATCATTTTCACTGCGTCCATAGGTCTTGACCCGCTTGGCAACCTCTAAAAGAGAGGTAATCGCCAATAGTTCCGAAATCGTCAAAGAAGACCCGATCTCCAGATGTTTTAGGAAAGGACGTACATCCGTAATGCCGGAGAAAGAGACACTTCCCCGTTTAAAGATACGGCTGAGAGCATCCTTGGTCTCTGCCTGCATGCGTTTGATCTGTGAAAGATTGGAAACGGGCAGAAGTTCACGGCAATAAGCCTTTCCCTGTGTACTGCCAGCACATTGCTCCAACAGAGCGATTATTTTGTTGTATTCGAGTGTTTTTAATGCTTTCTTATTCATAAAATGTATTATACACAAAAATATATTGAAAGACCAGTCATTCAACCGTATAATAAAAACTGCATGAATGTAGTAAAGATAGGGCGTAAGGGCATATAGAGGTATGGCGCAAGAAGACGCTCTGCATAGAAGAGGAGAATGTAATGAGATTTATCAAAGACCTCACAGAGGGAGAAAGAATCAATGAAATATATTTGTGCCGCAAAAAGCAATCGGCACTGACCAAGGCAGGAAAGCCATACGAAAGCCTGATGCTGCAAGATAAGACCGGGACACTGGATGCCAAGATCTGGGAACCGAGTTCCATGGGAATTGATGACTATGACGAATTGGATTATATCTGGGTGCAGGGAGATATCACATCTTTCCAGGGCGCATACCAGTTAAATATCAAGAGACTGCGCGTTGCGCAGGAGGGCGAATACATACCGGCGGATTATCTTCCGTGTTCTGATAAGGACGTGGATCTCATGTATGAGGAATTGCTGGGATTTATCGGGACGATCAAGGCACCATATATGAAGCAGTTGCTTTTGAGTTTCTTTGCAGACGAGGAGTTTGCCAATCGTTTTAAATTCCATTCCGCTGCCAAGAGCGTGCATCATGGCTATGTTGGGGGACTTTTGGAACATACACTGGGTGTGACAAAGAATTGTGATTTTTACGCACAGACTTATCCGATTTTAAATCGCGATTTACTTTTAACTGCGGCTATTTTCCATGATATCGGAAAACTGGATGAACTTTCCCCGTTTCCACAGAATGACTATACCGATGAGGGACAGTTGTTGGGACACATTATGATCGGGGCTGCCAAGGTGCAGGAGCGCATCAATACGATCGAGGGATTTCCGGAGGTCAAGGCGAGAGAACTGATCCACTGTATTTTGGCACATCACGGCGAGTTGGAATTTGGTTCGCCAAAGAAGCCTGCGATCGCAGAGGCAGTGGCACTTAGTTTTGCGGATAATATCGATGCCAAGATGGAGACCATGAAAGAGGCTTTGGGCAATGTGGCAGAGGGCGATCTCAAGTGGCAGGGATTCAACCGTTTGTTTGATTCCAATATCAGAAAAACAAGTACAGAGGAATAATATGAAAAAGAATGATACCTTTATCCTGAAAATCGAAGATATGGGCATCGGCGGTGAAGGCATTGGCAAATATGAGGGGATGACCTTTTTTGTCAAAGATGCCGTCATTGGAGACGAGATTCTTGCGGGCGTGACTAAGCTGAAAAAAGGCTATGGCTACGCCCGCCTTGTTGAAATTGTGAAACCATCGCCGAAGCGTGTGGAGGCTCCCTGCAAGATAGCAAGACAGTGCGGGGGATGTCAGATCCAAAATCTCTGTTATGAGGAGCAACTGGTTCTCAAACAGAAAAAAGTCGAAAATAACTTAAGGCGGATCGGCAGTTTTTCACAGGAACAAGTGGAAAAGGTCATGGAGCCAGTGGTCGGGATGGAGGATCCGTTCCGCTATCGCAATAAGGCGCAGTTTCCTTGTGGATATGATAAGGACGGCAATATCGTCTTTGGATTTTATGCGGCAAGGAGCCATCAGGTCATCCCGATCGATGACTGCCTGCTGGGGGTCAGTGAGAATGCAAAGATCCTAGCTGTCATCAAAGAGTACATGGAAGCCTGCCATATCAAGCCTTATGATGAGACGACAGGGCAAGGTCTGCTGCGTCATGTCTTGATACGCAAAGGTTTTCATAGTGGACAAGTCATGGTCTGCCTGATCATCAATGGGGATAAATTGCCGCAGGCAGATCGATTGGTGGAGAGTTTGTCGGAAGTCCCGGGCATGCACAGCATTTCTTATAATGTAAATAAGGAAAAGACCAACCGTATCCTTGGTGATAAGGTGCAGCTTTTGTGGGGAGATCTGTGTATCCGTGATACCATTCATCGGGTCAGAGAAGAAGAGTCTGGGGGATTTACCAGGACAGATGAGAGCGTGACTTTTGCTATCTCGCCAAAATCTTTTTATCAGGTGAACCCGGTGCAGACGGAGAAATTGTACAGTCTTGCTTTGGAGTATGCGGGACTGACAGGCAAGGAGATCGTCTGGGATCTTTACTGCGGTATCGGAACCATTTCTTTATTTTTGGCACAGGCGGCAAAGCATGTGTATGGTGTGGAAATTGTGCCGGAAGCCGTTGCGGATGCCAGAGAAAATGCCAAGAATAATCAGATCGAAAATGCAACTTTTTATGTGGGCAAGGCAGAGGAAGTGCTGCCGGCATGGGTAGAAGAACATGCAGATGATGGTGATGCAGGTCTGCACCCGGATGTGATCGTTGTGGATCCGCCGCGCAAGGGTTGTGATGAGAAGTGCTTGGAAACCATGGTTGCCATGGCACCGGAGCGGATCGTTTATGTCAGTTGCGATTCCGCTACTTTGGCAAGAGACTTGAAGTACTTACAGGAAAAGGGGTATGAGGTGCTGCGCGTGCGACCGGTCGACCAATTTTGCCACTCCATGCATGTGGAGACGGTTGTCTTACTTTCCAAGGGAATGGTCGACAGCAGGAAAGTTAAGGTGGACTCCTCTTTAGAGGATATGGATTTATCAGAGCTCAAAGGAAAGGCAACTTATGAGCAGATAAAAGCTTATGTGCTGGAACAGACTGGACTTAAGGTTTCTTCATTGTATATTGCACAGATTAAGAAGAAATGTGGACTGGATGTGGGAGAGAATTTTAATTTACCTAAATCTGAGAATGCGAAACAGCTACAATGCACACCGGAGAAGGAAGAAGCAATCATGCAGGCGTTTAGGCATTTTGGAATCATATAGATTGTGGATAAGTAGCATCGTGAGTCTATCTTACTGCTAAGTAGCGGACAAAGGACATTTCTGAACCGTAGTTATTACGGGGCAAGGGATGTCTTTTTTGGTTGCTTTGGAGTGTCCAAAGGACAAGGTAATGATACTGAGATTATTAAGACTGATATGAATAATATCTATCTTATCTAATCTAGAGATAAGGATGGATGGGATGATTACTAAGATTGAAGAATTTGCTTTTTCAAGATATACTTTTTGTAACAGCTAGCGATAAATTATTCAATTTACTGATAGAAAAGATTGATAAATACTCAATTGCAATGGGAGAGTGACTGGTGGCTTCTCTGCAACAGTTTTCACAAGGAGAATAAGCATTTTTATAATGGGCAGAGGTAGTTATCACCTTTTATGAAAAATGCGGTATAAGCTACAATATAAAAGCAAAAACATAAACGAAAGAACGAGGTAAATAACTGTGGCATTACTACAAGATTTAATAAAATAAATTGATGATGAGACGTTTAGACAGAGAATTATGATGGAGATGGGAAAGTTTACCGAGCAGAAAAAGTTCGGTCTGGTCTTTGAGGAGCATCTGTTGGAATTCCTTTTTTGAAGTCTGTGAAAGTGACTCTAACTACTGGAAAATCAAGGTATGAAACAAGAAAACTGTGCTTTGAAATGCAACCACGCAAACAGATACAAAATATTATAAACCATTGAAAAACTACACAAACTATGGTACCATTAAATATGGACAATTGTGCCTTATAGGAGCGAGGAGACTATGACTGTGAGTGTAAAAGAAGAAAACTGGGTAGGTACAAAAGAAGCAGCAGAATTCTTGGGTGTTAAGCCAGCCACAATTCGCGACTGGATTCGTAAGGGCAAAGATATTCCAAGAATGAAGATCGGCAAGGCGTGGAAATTTAAGTATTCAGAACTTGAGGAATGGGCACGTAGTGGTAGAGCTGCCGATAAATAATGCTTATAAAATATAGGCACTGCAGGAGGAAAACATAATGAATAAACATCAACTTGCATCAACGATTTGGGAATCAGCTAATCAGATGCGGTCAAAGATAGAGGCTAATGAGTATAAGGATTTCATCCTTGGATTCATCTTCTACAAATATTTGTCGGAACGTGAACTGGATTTGTTCTACAAGGAAAAACTCAGTGAAGATGAGATCAAGAAGGTTGACGAAAAGGACGTCAAGTATGCGAAGCACGTGCGGGAAACACTTGGGTATTTCATTGCCTATGACAATCTGTTCTCAACATGGTTGGCAAAGGGAAATGATTTTGATGTGAAGGATGTTAGGGATGCACTGTCCGACTTTGACCAAAATATCGATGAGGTTTACAAGAAGGTATTTGAGAAAATCTTCAATACTCTGCAGACTGGGTTGTCAAAGCTGGGAGAGACTTCCGGCTCGCAGACAAAGGCGGTGAAGAAACTCCTGAAGCTGATCAAGAAGATTCCGATGGACGGCAAGCAGGATTACGATGTTCTTGGCTTCATCTATGAGTATCTAATTAGCAATTTTGCAGCAAATGCTGGAAAGAAAGCGGGAGAGTTTTATACACCGCATGAGGTATCTGTGCTGATGTCCGAGATCGTGTCAGAGCACCTTAAAGACAGGAAGCAGATCAAAATATATGATCCTACATCTGGTTCTGGGTCGCTATTAATAAACATCGGCAGATCGGCTGCAAAATATATTAGCGGTGATGGAAAGATTGATTATTACGCGCAGGAACTGAAAGAGAATACATTCAACTTGACCAGGATGAATTTGGTCATGAGAGGAATCAAGCCTGCCAATATCAATGTGAGAAACGGAGATACGCTGGAGGACGACTGGCCTTTCTTTGAAGAAAACAAGAAAGAGACTACTTATGAGCTTGTGAGGGTGGATGCCGTGGTCAGCAATCCGCCTTATTCCCAGAAGTGGGATCCGAAGGACAAAGAGTTCGATCCAAGGTATAAGGATTTCGGCGTTGCGCCAAAGGCCAAGGCGGATTTTGCATTCTTGCTCCATGATCTCTATCATCTTGAAGATGACGGTATCATGACCATCGTCCTTCCTCATGGTGTGCTTTTCCGTGGCGGTGAAGAGGCAAAAATCCGTGAGAACCTGATCGAGAAAAACCGTATTGATGCAATTATTGGCTTACCGGAGAATATCTTTTTCGGAACCAATATTGCGACAATCATTATGGTCTTGAAGAAAAATAGACCGAGTTCGGACGTTCTTATCATTGATGCATCCAAGGGATTTGAAAAATCTGGGAAGAATAACAAGCTTAGGGCTTCTGATATTAAGAAGATAGTAGATACCGTAAAATACAGAACGGAGATTGATAAATATTCCGTATTGGTTTCAAAAGAAACTGTACAGGAAAATGAGTATAACCTAAATATCACCAGGTATGTTGATTCTACGGATGAGCCGGAGAAATGGGATATCCGCGCAACGATGTTTGGCGGTATTCCGGTAAGTGAGGCCGATGTTTTTGAGAAATTCTGGGAGGCGTTTCCAGGACTTAGAGATGCATTGTTTAAAGAAGTGTCAGCGGGATATCTTCAGCCGAGGACAAAGGATATCAAGGGTACAATAGATTCTTTTGAGTCAGTTGAAGCATACAGGGTTACATTTACAAAAGCATTTGCCGGTTTTTATGAGACGCTTAAGGAAGACTTGATCGATGGCATACTGGATGTTGCAGCTGAACAGGAGAAAGAAAAGATTACTGAGGATATTTTTGGCAGGATTGATCGGGTTAAGTTGGCGGATCGATATGTTGCCTATCAGGTGTTTGCAAAATACTGGGATATTATCTCTGCGGATATAGAGATGCTCCAGACAGAAGGGTTCCAGGTCATTACGCAGGTGGATCCGAATATGGTCATCAAGAAAAAAAACAACAAGAATGATGATGACGAAGTGACGGAAGTACAGGATGGATGGAAGGGGCATATCTTACCCTTTGAACTTGTACAAGAAATGCTCATGCCAGATGAGGTTGAAGAAATACGGGTTCTGGAAGAACGCTTGTCAGAGATTGCTGGAGAGTATACTGAGATTATTGATTCCCTCGATGAGGATGAAAAACAGGGCAGCTTCTTAAATGACAGTAATAATGCGTTTGTTTCCAAGGAATTGAAAGCGGCCTGCGATGAAATATTGCAGGATGTGGAGAACGAGGAGATTGATGCTTTGAACAAGTATATGACCATGCCTAAAAAAGAACAACTGGCATTTATCGAGACCTGCACGGATGTGGACTGGGATGTAATCGAAAAGAATAAGGACGGATCCTGCAAGAAGCCGTCGTTAACAAGCCGAATACAGCAGCTAAAGATGGAGTACGAGTTCTCAGAGGATTCGTATGAAGGAAAGCTGTTATCTGCTTTGCGGTTAGTAGATGAGGAAAGTACGGTCAAGAGGAGTGTGAAGCAGAAGAAGGAAGCGCTTCATATCAAAACCAAAAAGGTTATCGAAAATCTTTCCGAAGATGCGGCTCTGCAAATTGTAGAACAGAAATGGATTGCACCACTTGTTAGTGATTTGGATAATATTTCTTCCGCAATTATTACTGATGTGATAAATAAAATGGATTATCTTGCACTAAAGTATTCTACAACCATGCATGATATTCAAAGTGAAAAAACGGATGTTAAATCAAGTTTATCTGAGATGATTGGAATGTTAAGTGCAGATGGTTCGGATTCCGAAGGTCTAATGGAATTTCAAAAAATATTGGGAGGATATGTCCGATGAAAAAAAATATGCTCCTGAGATTAGAATGAACGGTTTTGATGTGGACTGGGAGAAGAAAAAACTATCCGCTGTGGTTGATGTTTATGATGGTGTACATCAAACACCAAAATATACCAATAAAGGAATTATGTTTTTGTCTGTGGAGAATATAGCAACCCTGACATCGCAAAAGTATATTTCGGAAGATGCATTCGCAAGGGATTACAAAATATACCCGGAACGCGGGGATGTTCTTATGACAAGAATCGGAGATGTAGGAACTACAAATGTTGTAGAGACATCAGAGAAAATGGCTTTCTATGTGAGTTTGGCATTGCTAAAACCAAGAAATGTCGATTCTTACTTTTTAAGCAATGTTATTCAATCACCTTTATTCAAAAGGGAATTAAGAGAAAGAACATTAGTAACGGCTGTTCCGCAAAAAATCAACAAGGATGAAATAGGAAAAGTCGATATAGTGATGCCGGATTCTATAGATGAACAGGTGCAAATTGGATTATATTTTAAGAAAATCAATAATCTTATATTGATACATCAGCGAGAACTTCAAAGACTGGTTTGCCTTAGGAAAGCTATGATAGAGAAAATGTTTCCACATGATGGAGCAGATGTTCCTGCCGTCAGATTTGGCCAGTATAAAGAACCGTGGAGACTCTGTCAGTTTTCTGAAATCTTTACGGAGCGGCATATCATTGATACGATATCCGATGAGTATCCGCAACTGGCGTTTACTATCGAAGAAGGCGTAATCAGGCCGGAGGATAAGAAGACTAACAAGCGAGATTTCCTAATTATCGACAAGGCAAATAAAAAGTACCTACAGACGGAATATAATGACATCATCTATAACCCGGCAAATGTGATTTATGGAGCCATTCATCGGAACGCTCTGGGCAAGGGCTGTGTATCTCCGATATACAAGATCTTTTACACAGAGCAGGATTCGACCTTTATGGAGTGCATCGTAAGGCATCCGCGCTTCATTAAAGAAATTTCCCGGAGTATGGAGGGCACAGTAAAGAAGCTTAGGACATTGAAGCCGAAGGCATTCCTGGAAATGAGTGCTTATATTGCACCGACAATAGAGGAACAGCAGCAAATCGGTGAATACTTCCGTCAGATGGATCGACTTATTGAAATTGAGAAGGAAGAACTGGAGAAGATAAAGCATATAAAGAGTGCGTGTATGGAGAAAATGTTTGTGTAGAAGGAGGTGCCGGACGTGATCTTTGATAAAGAGAGCGATTTTGAAGAAGCCGTCATAGGCGTCTTAGTAGAGCGTGGATGGGAGCCAGAGGTGATCCGTCATCCATCGGAAGCAGATCTACTTAAAAACTGGGCGGATATTCTGTTCAATAACAACAGACAGAGAAACTGTCTGAATGAGTGTCCGCTGACGGATGGCGAGATGCAGCAGATCATGGAACAGATCATCAATCTGCGGACACCGCTGAAGCTGAACAGCTTTATTAACGGTCGGAGTGTATCTATTATTAGAGACAATCTGGATGATGAACTGCACTTTGGAAAAGAAGTCAGCCTGAAGATTTATGACCGTCAGGAAATCGCTTATGGTGAGAGCAGATACCAGATTGTTCAGCAACCGCATTTCAATACGAAATCGCCTATTCTGAATGACAGAAGAGGGGATCTGATGCTCCTGATCAATGGTATGCCTGTCATCCATATCGAGCTTAAGAGAAGCGACATTCCGGTAAGCGATGCATATAACCAAATCATAAAGTATTCGCATGAGGGTGCGTTCCGGGGGATCTTTTCTCTGATACAGGTATTCGTTGCAATGGAGCCTGAGGAAGCGGTCTATTTTGCAAATCCTGGAGAGGATGGTGTTTTCAATCCAGCGTTCTTTTTCCATTGGGCGAACTTTGACAATGTGCTTATTAATGAATGGGATAAGGTTACGGCAGGGCTTCTGAATATTCCTATGGCTCATATGCTGATCGGATTCTATACGATTGCTGATACAGATGACAACCAGCTTAAGGTAATGAGAAGTTATCAGTATTACGCTGCAATCGGCATTGCCGATCGGGTAACAAAGAGGAATTGGAAAGAAGATACGCCCGAGACTCAAAGGGGCGGACATGTCTGGCATACAACGGGCAGCGGCAAAACGATGACGAGTTTCAAGTCCGCTCAGCTGATTGCAAGTTCGCATGATGCGGATAAGGTTATATTTCTTGTGGACAGAAAAGAACTGGGTATCCAGTCGCTCAAAGAGTACAGGTCATTTGCTACAGAAACGGAGAGCGTACAAGCTACGGAGAATACAGACATTCTGATATCAAAGCTGAAAAGTGATGATCAGGATAATACGCTCATCGTTACATCCATCCAGAAGCTCAGCAATATTTCAGAGGATATGGCAGGGTTGAAGGATGCTGACCTTAAAAAGATCAGGTCTAAGAGGCTGGTCATAATAATCGACGAATGCCACCGATCTACTTTCGGTGATATGTTAACGACAATAAAAGATACCTTCAAGCATGCTATTATTTTCGGATTTACCGGTACGCCGATCCAGGACGTTAATATTAAAAAGGACAGCACGACCACAACTATTTTCGGTAGTGAAATCCATAGATATACACTTGCGGATGGCATCCGGGATAAGAATGTCCTTGGCTTTGATCCTTATATGGTCAAGATATATGACGATGATGAGCTCCGTCAGAAGGTAGCCTTGGAAAAAGCCAAGGTCGAAACGGTAGAAGATGTTATGAAGGACGAAAAGAAAAAGAAGGTCTTCTACAAATGGATGGACTCTTCCCAGGTGAAAATGTACGGGAAGAAGGTTGGCGATAAGTGGGTAAAGGGCATTGAAGATTTCATTCCGAATGAGCAGTACCAGACGGATGAGTACATAATGGGGGTTATTTCGGATATTAAGAAGAAGTGGCTTATATACAGCCGTGGTGGCAAGTTCCATGCGATATTTGCTACATCCAGTATCCCTGAAGCGGTACGGTATTGGAGGCTGATGAAAAAGGAAATGCCGGATCTGATGATAACGGCAATGTTTGATCCTACGATTGATAATGAGAGCGGCACCGGATCTCTGGATAAGGAAGACGGTATCGTGGAGATGTTGGAAGATTATCGGGATCGGCTGGGGCAGACATTTACAATACCGACGTATGACAAGTTCAGGAAAGATGTGAGCCTGCGGCTTGCGCATAAGAAGCCGTATGAAAGATTGGAACCAGATCAGCAAATAGACATTCTGATTGTTGTAAATCAGATGCTTACCGGATTTGATTCAAAATGGGTGAACACTCTTTATCTGGATAAGGTGATGGAGTATGAAAACTTAATCCAGGCATTTTCGAGAACCAATCGACTGTTCAACGAATCAGAGAAGCCTTTTGGTATCATAAAATACTATCGAAGTCCGAATACGATGGAGAAAAACATCGAAGCGGCGGTAGAGGCTTATTCCGGCAATATCCCTACGGGGCTATTCGTGGACAAGTTGCCGAGGAATCTGCGTAATCTTAATAGGACATTTGAAAAGATTAAGGAAATATTTGATGCTGGTTCCATTAACAACTTTGAGGAGCTACCAGAGGAACCGTCTGAGAAACGGAAGTTTGCCAAGACATTTAATCAATTCGACACCTATCTTCAAGCAGCTAAGATACAGGGATTCAACTGGAAACAGCGAGTGTATTCTGCTGAAGACGGAACGGATATAGAGATGCTATTCGATGAAATGACGTATCTGATCTTGTTAGCAAGATATAAGGAGATGGCAGGAGGTGGTTGCGGAGGTCACTGCGGGGATGTTCCGTATGATGTAAAAATTCATATCACAGAGTATGACACGACAAAGATTGATGCCGAGTATATGAATACTCGTTTTGAAAAGTTCCTCAAGCTGATTCAGGGTGAGTATGATCAAGAAACGCTGGACAAGACGTTGACTGATTTGCATAAGTCGTTTTCCATGTTGTCAGCAGAGGAACAAAAGTATGCAAAGGTTTTCCTTCATGATGTGCAAGCCGGTAATGCAAGAATTATTCCGGGTAAGTCTTTCCGCGAGTATATATCTGACCTGATGAAGGGGGCTGAAAACGCAAGGATCAAGCGGGTGGTTCGCAGACTGGGATGCTATGAGAGGCTTTTGCGCGAAATGCTGGCAAAGAAAGTCACGAAGGAAACCATAGAGGCACATGGTAAATTTGATGAACTGAAGGCGAGCGTGGATAATAGTAAGGCAACAGAATTTTTTACTGTTGTGGAGCATCAGAATTTCCGCCAGTCAAGGCTTGCAATGTTAGTGGATGCTTATCTGCGGTATTTTCTTCTTTCGGGCGGGCAGGATCCATATCCTGAGAATGAATTTGACAGGAAACATAAGACGAAAGTCGAAACGGTATCTATGGACACCGACAGTAATTCGAAGCCGGTGGGGGTTGTGCTGACAGATGAAGTGATGGAAGGAAAAACTATCACAACATCCGTCAAAAAAGCAAAGCTCAAAGAATGGTATTCAGAGAGCAAGGCTCTTGCCTGCATGGTGGATACCGATTGTTTCGCATATGTGGATAATAAGCTCTGTGTTTATGATAAGAAATATCTGGAACGAGATGATAAGGGAAAACTGTTTTTTACAGAATATGCCAAAGCACATGAGGAAGAATGCTTCCTGCAGTTTGTAATGGATAAAGAGACGGGTGAGCTCCACTACATTACCCTGCCGAGCTCTATGGCAAGCAAGACCTTCAATTATTATGATGAGCTTTCGGCATTATCGGATGATGAGAAATTGAGCCTTGGTCTTGTGAACGAGATTGCGCGAGAGATGCTAGCTGCGATAAATGGCATGGAATTCGGAGAAGCACTTGCGACGTTGATGGACAAGAAGATTTGTAATGTATCGTTTCGAACGCTTAAGTCGGTAACCGGACTTGATAATACGACTGTCAGCAATATGAAGAAAGGAAAGAATCTCACAAAAGAGAATGTCGTTTCCTGTTGCTTGGGAATTCATATTCCGTTCAGGTTAAGCAATAGATTGTTGCAGTTAGCGGAGAGACCATTGGACTTGACGCTTCCGGGAGCTAAGGGTGAAGAGAATACCATATATGACCAAATACTGCATCTGTATTGGGCAGAGGATTATTCTGATACTTATGCGCAATTGGTGGCGATTCATTATGAACATTTGATACATCAACCACCCATCAAATAATGATAATAAATAAGCAAAAAAGTAGACTGGAGAAATCCGGTCTATTTTTTACTTAAATTTTTTTGTAGAACTTTCTTCAACAGTCTAATGCCAATTTATAGGGCTTTGCGGAGTAATTAGATTCCGCAGAGCCTTTTTACATCATTTTTCCGTAGAACTTTCTACAACGGGCAAAAAAAGCAAATATGGTAACTTTCAAATGTAATCAATAAAACAAATCTCATTTAGTCCGAATAGCGCTATAAGGACGATGGGATGCATAAGAGTTCCAAACACAGCAATAACAGCTGTGTTTGAAGCGAAGATGCACCCACCGTTGCTTTTGTGCGCCTATTTCGGCAAATCAGAGCCTGTGGTTCATCTTCAACCACAGGCTCTTTTTGTGTCCCACCGTCCTCCATTCGGACAGAAAGGACACTGCAATGAAGAATGAAACAAAGAAGCGCAAAAGTGGATTCAATCCGAACTGGGGCTGTTATTTTACCGCGGACGGTAAATATTACTGCTATGAACGCTGGGACGATGAGAACAAGTGCATCATTACCAAGAAGTTGAAGATCGGTAAGGGCTTGTCGCTTGAACTGCCTATCATGCTTGATGAGTCTGACCACGACATGAATTTGCAGGATCGCTATGAGAGCGAACAGCACGATCTATTGTTTGATACAAAAGTAGTAAATTACAAGGCAAACAATTCTATGGGAAGAGATGACTATAGGGAAGAACGAGTGAAAAGGGCGGTAAAAAAGTATGGAAAAACACTATGGCATTATACAGATATAAATGCATTATGTGGGATTATTGGCAAGAAAGAGATTTGGTTTGGCAGTGCAGAACATATGAATGATCGAGAAGAATTAATAGGGTTTATAAACGATCTGGAAAAAGAGGTGTATGCATGCATTGATTCAGCTAATAAGGAAAAAGCCAATGATGTTTTTGGGCAAATCAAAGATAGATTGCAAAAAGAATATCCATATATATTTTGCGTATCCAAAGCACGTAATGATGCAGCACAATGGGATAGGTATGCATGTGGTGGACAAGGAGTAGCGATTGTATTTAATACAGCAATGTTATTTAAGCTTATTTTTTACAATCAGATCATTATGAATGAAGAATATTATGGTTATTGTGCCAAGCAACATAAAATGAAAGAACTGTTACGAGATTATATTCGATATGATAAGATGGACAATTTTTCAAATTTAAACGGTTTGATTGATAATTTGTTGTTATGTGCAATGCTTCATAAGCATGAAAGTTTTTCGACGGAGCAAGAAATAAGGATTTCTCCACTTTTTGTTAATGAAAATGATAAGCATCTTCAATGTAAAATACTTAATACTATTAGACAGGTCTATATTTTGAATTTAACAGAATTGTGTGAAAAAGAAGGAATAGACTTTGAAGATTTATTCGACTCTATCGTTATTGGACCTACATCAAAACAAACCGTAAGAGATTTGCAGTTTTATTGTAAAAATAACGGGTTGCTAAAACTTGCAAACAAAGTGAAGAAATCAGATTGTCCATTAAGATAAGGGCAAATAAGATGTGCATATATTTAAGAATCATAGAAAACAAGGCAGATTACCTAATTGAGGTGAAATGCCTTGTTTTTGGTAAGTAGTTTATAACTTGGGATTCCTTCGCCTCAGCTTCCGATGTTCTTTTGCAGGTTTAGACCGGGAAAATATTTCTTTTAATGTCTGCTTTTCTTCCACAGAAAGCTGAGAGACTTTCATCTCCAGATTTTTGCAGAAAAGAAGCAAAAGACCATTTATATAAGCATCATTTGATGACTCTGCATCGTCATCTGCGGTAGTAGGTATTTGAGATGTAAAGTCATCAATGATATTTTTGACCATGCTTTGATAGTCAATGTTGCTGGCAGTATTGCTATCTTTCATATGTGCATTTCTCAGGTCAGAGACAATCGGATTTAAGTCGTCTGACAGAATATTCATATAATATTGCTCTGACTCAATGTGTGAATTATCAAATACAGTTGCAAATGTATCAGTGGAATCGGCACCAAGCTCTGTTAATTTACATCTCATCACATCAAGAAAAGCATTCGCTATTTGAATTCCCTTATCGTTAAAGCCATCAATATAGATTTCCAGGTCAGTCATGAATTTTTTGAAATTTTCATGTGTGAGTAATTCAGATAATAATCGAGGGTTATATTTTTTATCAGTCAGTATTTGTATGGCATCGTCATTTAGGTGCAGATCAGATACCGACTGATTTTTATGTTTCCGCAATTCTGTCCGGCAAAGAAGGTAATCTGTGCTTACGTTGTAAAAATTTGAAAGCGTTATAAGATTGCTGAGCGACATATCTATATTTTCATCTTTTTCATAATTGCCAAGCGTGGAGCTAGGGATACCGGTAGCATCGGATAACTCCTACAACGACATTCTTTTTTCTGAGACTCTCAAATCTTTCAGTATTTCTGGTATGGTAAGTTTTGTATGCATAGTATTTTCCTCGTTTTTAAAGATACAGATAGATTACCATGATATTGCTATGAGATAAATAGCAATTCTTTACCTGTCTTGTCCATAATATTAGAAAAAATCACAAAAAGAAAAATTTTCCAGCATCTTGGATATACCGAATCGGCATAGAAAATCTGAGAAAATAATTTCATAAATCAGGAATGGAAGGAGTGAAAAATTTATGAAATGTTGGAAATATCAGTATGACAAAGCCGATAGGCGTAGCTCCGTGAAAATTTATTTTCATGGTTTTAGGGGATTGGGGCATTTCCCCAACAAGCTAAAAATGCATTTTGTGTGCACAAATGCACTGCTTGCCAAGTAGCGAAATTAGGAATGAAAGAGAGGATAAGACAATGGAAAATGTAACTTTTGATTATAAGTTTTACAGGATACCTAAGAGATTTTTTAAGGAAGACATGTTCAGAGACATGACGAATGCGACAAAAGTATTATATGGAATACTTCTGGATCGCAAGGGCCTGTCAGACTCCAATGGAGACGCATGGCGTGATGAATATGGAATTACCTATATCATTTTTACAATCAAAGAAATTATGAACCTGATGAATTTGGGAAACAAGAAGGTTAACAAAATGTTGAAGGAGCTGGAGGAGCATGGCTTGATCTACCGAAGACACCAGGGCTTGGGAAGACCGAATAAGATTTATGTTTATGATTTGCTCAAAGCAGATAATTCAAATTGGCTGCCAAAACAAATTATGTTCGGAAAGGGGAGCAGCAATGAGAAAGAAGTATTATGAAGATGCAAAAGAGAATGCAGTTTTTGAGAGATGTGCAGATGTAATAACATCCCTGATTCTAAAATATGGACCGGCTTTAAAACAAAAATGGAATCTAAACGAGTGGATTAGGAATATTCAGGCAGAGAGTATATGGAAAGACATAGCTTGCAAAAGGTATCAGCGGTATTTTATTCACATGATGAATATGAAAAGCGCTCTTGTATGACAAAATCAAATTGACTAATACTAATTAGCAATATATAATACAGACAAAACGAAAATGACATGAACGGAGGAACAATGAAGTGGAGAAGGTTATAACACTCGAGGAAGCATTAAAAAGAATTGAAGAATTAGAAAATGAAAACGCCGAGTTACGCGAAGAATTGGAATATTATAAAAATCGTAAATTAAGCGGAAGGCAGAAGCACAATGCAAAATGGATGGCTATTTACAATGATTTTGTCGCTTGCTATGAGAACGGTATGACTATGATAGAGATTGCAAAGCGTAATAATGTCAGCGAGAGAACGATTTACAGGTATAAAGCGTATTATGACAAAATCACCAAAACAGAACACTAGACCATTTTACTGGCATCAGCAAAATGGTCAGATATGATGCTTTCGGACAAAAAATGAACGGAGGAGTTTTATGGCAGAAGATAAAAAGAAGGAAATTGATGTTACAGTAATAGAAGTAACTGAAGAATACTTAAAAGAAAAACTCTATGAAATTAGAGGTAAAAGGGTATTGTTGGATGCTGATTTAGCAGAGATATATGGCTATGATACGAAGGGATTTAATAGACAGGTAAAAAATAATATTGAGAAATTTGATGAAGATTTTATGTTTGAATTGACGGATGAGGAATTAGAAGATTTGCGGTACAAAAATTGTACCGCAAATATAAGTTCAAAAAGCCGCTATAATCCTCATGTATTTACAGAGCAAGGACTATATATGCTGATGACTGTTTTAAAAGGGTCATTGGCTGTTAAACAGAGTAAGGCATTAATAAGAACCTTCAAAAGAATGAAAGATTACATATTAGAAAATCGTGATTTAATCGGACAGAGAGAATTACTTCAGTTAAGCATGGAGACTGCTAACAACAGAATTGAAATTAGTAAAATCAATTCTGATATGATATCTCTTGAAAAACAGATTTCTGATGTCGCAGAAGGCTTGAAGGATGTAGTGACGAAATCTGAACTTGCGGATATGATGAATAGTTTTATTTCAGATGATGATGAAAAGTGGCTTATGTTTAATGCAAAATTTAGTAGTGCGGATGAGGTTTACGAGTCTATTTACAGGCAGGCAAAGTCATCAATATATGTGGTTGATAATTACATTGGTTTAAGAACGCTGGTACATCTTAAGAATTCTCCGACAGGAGTAAATATTATTTTATTCAGTGACAATGTTGGAAATAATAAACTTCACAACATAGAATATACGGATTTCTGTAAGGAATATCCAACTGTAAAACTGTCAATGAAGAAGACTGGCGGCATATTTCATGATCGGTTTATCGTGTTGGATTATGGAACGGCGGATGAGAGAGTCTTTCTGTGTGGCTCTTCTTCCAAGGATGCCGGGGCTAGAATAACAAGCATCGTTGAGGATTATGGAACAGCCAAATACAACTCTGTTGTTGCAGGATTATTGAAAAATTCGCCATTAGTATTACCAAAATAGGAGTGTGAGACTATTGAAGAAGAAAACAAGATGTTACATATATACTCGTGTATCTACAGCCATTCAGGTTGATGGCTATAGTCTTGATGCACAGAAGGACAAGCTAAGAAAATATGCAGAATTTCAAGATATGGAGATTGTAGGAGAATATTCTGATGAAGGACATTCCGGTAAGAATATAAAAGGCCGCCAGGAATTTATGCGGATGCTGAATGATATTGAAGATGGCAAGGACGGAGTTGATTTCGTCCTTGTATTTAAATTATCGCGATTTGGCAGAAATGCAGCAGATGTGCTCAACTCTTTACAGCTTATGCAGGATTATGGTGTGAATCTTATCTGTGTAGAAGACGGAATTGACAGCTCAAAAGAAGCCGGTAAACTGCTTATATCTATTATTGCTGCTGTAGCAGAGATGGAACGTGAGAACATAAGAGTACAGACGATGGCTGGACGTGAGCAAAAAGCCAGAGAAGGAAAATGGAACGGTGGATTTGCACCTTATGGATATAAGCTGGGAAATGGAGAACTTGTTATTGCAGAGGATGAAGTGGAAATTATTCAAATGATTTTTGATCGGTATATTCATACCAATGATGGAATCAATGGCGTTGCCAATTATTTGAATAATCATGGTTATACAAAGAAATTACGTCAAAACGGAACAATCCCTGGTTTCTCATCAAGTTTTATCAAAAAGATTATTGATAACCCAGTGTATATGGGGAAGATAGCATACGGACGCAGGCGCACCGAAAAGAAAACAGGAACCCGTAATGAAACACATGTAGTGGAACAATCGGAGTTCCCTGTATATGAGGGAATCCATGAAGCAATTATTTCTGAGGAGGACTGGAATCTTGCACAGGAGAAACGCTCTAAAAATAATTACAGAAGAGAAAAGATTCATGATCCGGAGCATGCACATATTTTGTCAGGAATATTGAAATGTCCATGTTGTGGAAAAGGAATGTATGGCAACATTGCAAAAGCAGGGCGGAAAGATAAGAAAACCAGATATTACTACTATTGCAAGAATACAGTAAATGCCACAGGACATAAATGTACTTTTCGATGTAACATTGAACAGTCTCAAATTGATGATGTGCTTGCAAAATTGATTACGGCAATGACTAGGGAAGGAAAATTCAAGGATGCTATTCAAGACAGAATCGGGGCAACTGTTGATACTTCTGATCTGGTAAAGCAGTTATCTGTATTAAACGCAAATCTCCATCAGGCAGAGACAATTAAAACACGTCTTGAACAGCAGATGGATAATCTGGATGTTACAGATATTCATTACGATAAAAAAATTTCAGATTTACAGAGGCGATTAGATACCCAATATGATAAAATAGATGAAGTGGAAGAGGCAATCGCAGATTTGAAGTCTCAGGTATATGGACTTAAGAAAAATCAGATTGATGCTGACAGCATATACGGCTTTTTGAACGCATTTAATGAATTATATGCAGAATGTACGGATGCTGAAAAGAAACAGTTTATGCAGGCTTTTATAGAGCGTATTGATATATTTCCGGAAAGACGGGAAGATGGTAATTGGATTAGGAATATCAAATTTCAGTTTCCGGTAACAATTCTTAGAGATGGCAAGGAAGTAGTTCGAGTTGATGGTATTTCTTTGGATAAAAAGCAATCTGATGCGCAGACTTTTACCTTGAAAAAACTTCCGACACTTGAAACGGTGTGCCTGCTGGCGAGAGGATGATGAGTGGATGGTTGTGAAGAAATAACTAAATAAATTTAAAGTGAGCAGGTGGCGTATAAAGTTTTGTATGTCATCTGCTTTTTATATAGTTGGGTATAGTAACGTATGTTAATCAGAGTTATTATGATAACATGACAAAATCAGATTGACCAATTATATGTTATCATTTATAATACAGACAAAGTGATAGTGTCATAAATGGAGGGATAAGATGAAAAAGATTGTAACACTTGAAGACGCGTTAAAAAGAGTTGAGGAGTTGGAAAAAGAGAATGTAGAACTTCGAGCGGAATTGGAGTATTACAGAAATCGTAAATTGAGCGGACGGCAGAAACATAACGCCAAGTAGATGGCAATCTACAATGATTTTGTCGCTGGCTACGAGAGCGGTATGAAAATGGTGGAGATTGCGAAGCGAAACAATGTCAGTGAGAGGACAATTTACAGGTATAAGGCGTATTATGACAAGATGAAAATTGCAGACGAAATGGAAAGAAAATATTATATATAAGATTGGTAGAGGAGAAATGGTAATGACAGATACAATGATGGCGACGATTATCGGTGCAGGAGCGACTTTACTTACAGCAATGGTCACTTTGGTTGTAAACTCACTGATTGAGAAACATAAGTGGAGAATGGAAGTTAAACAGAAAAAGTATGAGGTAAAAAGGGAAAAATTAAATGACATATATATAAAGTTAGTTGATATTGTTAATCAGTACCCAAATGTATCGCCGAATGATGTTTTGCAGTGTGTTGAATATCCGCCAAATTATGAAATGGAGTGGTTTGATGGCGTTTTAATGAGTTTGGATGATCAACTAGAAGATTATCAAGTACAATTAAATGATGAAACTACTGATTATAAGAGGAAGAACGCCATCAATACGCAAATATCTAATAGACAATATGCGAAGAAAAAGATATCTGAGATACGAGATGAATATTATAAAGCAAAGGATAGATATAAAGCATTTTGTAAATGTGATAAAGCAGTATTTGATCTTTATGCAGGACAGGATGTGCGAAATTGTCTTGTAGAATTTGAGGTGATTATCCATAAGGTATTTATATCTGGTTATAGTGTGGAAAATGTTGATGATCCACGAAATAACAGAATTGATATAATTCGGAGAAAAATTATTAATAGTATAAGAAGTGACATTGGAACACAATAAGTAGAAAAATATAACAAGTTTTATGATCTTACGAAAATGATGACATGGATTTTGCGATGGAAGGAGAGAAATAACCTGCCATTCAGTTCACCTCGATAACGATGTTTCTGCTAAGCAAATATTTCCACTTGTTAGTCTAGCCTAACTGCGATATAATGGTTAGCATAAACTAACAGGAGGGTATATTTTATATGAAGAAAAATCCACTACGAATCCTATGGCTGATCCTGGGCTTTGCAGCGATCGGAATCGGTGCTGTTGGTGTGGTCTTGCCGGTACTGCCAACAACACCCTTTCTATTATTAGCATCATTTTGTCTTGCTAAGGGTTCTGAAAAGTTCCATACATGGTTTACCGGCACAAAACTATACAAAAATCACTTGGACGAGTTTGTGCAAAATCGGAGTATGACCTTAAAGACAAAGTTCAGTCTGCTTCTCCCGGCATCGGGCATGCTGCTCTTAGCCTTTGCAGCAATGCCGAATTGGTATGGGAGGGCATTTATCATATTCCTTATCATCTTTAAATATGTCTATTTTTTTACTAGGATCAAGACAATTCCGGTGGAGAAATCATAAGAGACATAACCTTTAGGTTTATACTGCCTAACAAAGAGAGACTTCTGTTTGGAGACATCTTCTAGTATAGTTATATGAGTAATAAAATATGTGTCAAAGGATGCAGATGCCGATCATTACCTCCAGATATTGGAATATGGTGCATGGCACAAATCCAAAAGAGGTGCAGCAGGATGCCGAGGGCATGCAGGTTATGCTGGTTTTAGGCAATAATATGGCATTTTGGTTGAATTGTAAGAATGTAGCGATGAAGATGGGACTTTCCATGCCGGAAGAACCGGAATTTACCTATACAAATTTTATCCACTAAGATAGATACCCCCTCAGGTTCGAGGGGGATTTGTGTTTTGTATAAAAAACCGAAATGCCGTTGCATTTGACCTTTTATTAGTTTAGAATGAGTTGCGAATAAAAGAAGAAAAGAGATGGCATTTTATGAAGATTACATTGATCCATGGACAGAGCCACAAAGGCTCGACTTATCATGTGGCAAGGATTTTAGCAGAAAAAATAGACGGAGAGATCACGGAGATCGTCTTACCGCGCGACTTTGATCAGATGTGTGTCGGTTGTGCCCAGTGCATCAAAAAGGACGAAAAATTGTGTCCGCATTATGAGAAACTGGCACCGATCACAGAGGCGATCGATGCAGCAGACCTTTTGATCTTTGAAAGTCCGGTTTATGTTTACCATGTCACTTCTGCTATGAAGGCATTGTTGGAACATTATGGATGGCGCTGGATCATGCATCGCCCGGAGGAGAGCATGTTCAAAAAGCAGATGGTCTGTATCGCGACCGCGGCAGGTGGCGGACAAAAGAACACCTGTCAGGATATGGCGGACAGTGCTGCTTATTGGGGTGTGGCTAAGACCTACAAGTATGGTATCGCTGTTCGTGCTATGAAGTGGGAAGATGTGACGGCAAAGACCAAGGACAAGATCGAGCGAGATATGGATGCGCTTGCGTCCAAGATCAAAGCCAACCAGGGCAGGGTAAAGCCACCTTTAAAGACCAGGATATTTTTCCCGGTCATGTCTATGGTCTTAAAGAAGCGTCCGGACAGTGTGGATGCAAAATACTGGAAGGAAAAAGGATGGCTGGATGGCAAGCGCCCTTGGAAATAGGGGATTGACGATACGAAAGAGGATTTTTTTGACAAATTCCATCATGGTCTTATTGTCTCTGATGCTGCCTTTACCGGGAGCACAGGGGATCACGGAACTGACCTCTTGACAGATCTTGCAGGGCGTGTGTGCAGGATATGGCATACAAAGTGGGAGCGTGCTGGAACGGCTGGTATCTTCTTACATTCCCTTATTTGTGTCCGGGAGCCTGGTATGCTATACTTATGAAAAAATGAGAATAAAGGCAGGAGAAAAAAGATGAACATAGTATGCTTGGACTTAGAAGGCGTCTTGGTACCGGAGATCTGGATCGCATTTGCTGAGGAGAGCGGTATCCCGGAATTAAAGAGAACGACCAGAGATGAGCCGGACTATGATAAGTTGATGCATTGGCGGCTTGGTATTTTAAAGGAACATGGACTTGGCTTAAAGGAGATTCAGGAGACAATCGCAAAGATCGATCCGATCCCGGGCGCAAAGGAATTCTTAGATCAGTTGCGGGAAATGACACAGGTCATCATTATCAGTGATACTTTTACCCAGTTTGCAGGACCTCTGATGAAGAAATTGGGCTATCCGACCATCTTTTGTAATTCGCTGGAAGTGGCAGAGGATGGCGAGATTACCGGTTTTAAGATGCGCATTGAAAATTCCAAGTATTCCACGGTCAAGGCATTACAGTCCATCGGTTATGATACGATCGCTTCCGGTGACAGCCACAACGATCTCGGAATGATCAAGGCGAGCAAGGCGGGATTTCTCTTTAAATCCACCGATCAGATCAAGCAGGACAACCCGGATATTCCGGCATATGAGACATATGACGAATTGCTGGCAGCCATCAAGGCAGCCTTATAAGAAGCAAGTGATAGGGCATATCTTCTACAAGAGATATGTCCTTCTTTTTTACTCTATTTCATATAATTCCTATTGCAACAGTATGAAATGTATGATACAATCCAAAACATACACTTTAGAAAAGAATAGGGGACATATACATATGGCACGAGGATTTGAGACAAAATGTTTACACTTAGAAGAGGAGGAAGGAGACTGTAGCCACTTTGGCGCTCTTTCCTATCCCATCTATCAGACGGCAACGTATGCACACCCGGGCGTGGGACAGAGTACAGGCTTTGACTATAGCCGCTTGCAGAATCCGACCAGAGAACATCTGGAAAAGATTGTAGCAAGTCTGGAAAACGGCATTGATGCATTTGCATTTACCACAGGCATGGCGGCTATTACCATGCTGATGGAGTTGTTTGCGCCGGGAGACCATCTGATCGTAGATGAAGACTTATATGGTGGAAGCATCCGTCTGTTTAGCCATGTATCTTCCAAGAATGGGCTGACCTTTTCTTCTGTGCCATGTCATGCGGTCAATGTAGAGGACTATATCCAGCCAAATACCAAGGCGATCTACATTGAGACACCGACCAATCCTATGATGAATGTGACAGATATCGCTGCTTTGGCTCAGGTGGCAAAAAAGCATGACATCCTTTTGATCGTGGATAATACCTTTTTGTCCCCATACTTCCAGAATCCGCTGGATCTGGGAGCAGACATTGTCATCCATAGCGGGACGAAATTCTTAGGCGGTCATAATGATACGCTGGCAGGCTTTCTTGTCACAAATCGGGAGGATATCAGAGAAAGATTTCGTTTCCTGATCAAGACGACCGGGGCGGGTCTGGCGCCATTTGACTGTTTCCTGATCCAGCGTGGGATCAAGACCTTAGGCATCCGCATGGAACGCGCTCAGGCAAACGCTATGGAGATCGCGCATTGGCTGCAAAAGCAGTCCTGTGTCACTGAGGTGATCTATCCGGGCCTCAAAAGCCATCCGGGACATGAGATCATGAAGAAGCAGGCGCGCGGTTTTGGTGCCATGCTTACTTTTCAGGTAAAAAATCAGGCGTATGCATATGCTATTCTTGGAAAAGTCCGCATGATCAAATATGCAGAGAGTCTGGGAGGCGTGGAAACACTTCTGACCTATCCGATGACACAGACCCATGCAGACGTACCGGACGAGATCCGCAGGAAAAACGGCATCACCGAATGTACCCTTCGTATGTCTGTAGGCATTGAGGATGTTAAAGATCTTCTGGCAGAACTTAAAAAAGTCTTTGCCGAGGCAGAGCAGAAAATAGAAGGCTAGGAAATATAGAAGATAGAGATACAAAAGGAGAAATCATGGCAGAGAGAAACTTAGATTTTGACAGACCGATCGACCGAAAAGGGACCAAGTGCTTAAAATATGACTTTGCGGTGGAGCGCGGCATGCCGGCAGATATCCTGCCGCTTTGGGTGGCAGACATGGATTTTCAGACATCTTCCTATATACAGGATGCGATCGTAGAGACCGCTTCGCATGGGATCTTTGGCTACAGTGAGTCGGATGATGCCTATTTTGAGGCACTGCAGGGATGGATGCGCAGACGCCATCAGTTTGAGATCGAAAAGAAATGGGTGGTAAAGACACCGGGCATTGTCTTAGCACTTGCCATGGCGGTCAAGGCATACACCAAATGCGGCGATGGCGTGCTCTTGCAGTCACCGGTCTACTATCCTTTTTCCGAGGTTATCCGCGATAACGGCAGACGTGTGATCAGCAACGATCTGGTTCTGGGCGAGGACAACCGCTACCATATAGACTTTGTGGATTTTGAAGACAAGATCGTGCGTGAGAATATCAAGTTATTTCTTCTCTGCAATCCCCACAATCCGGTGGGGCGCGTATGGACGGAGGAAGAACTTTTGCATATAGGACAGATTTGTCTGCGTCATGGTGTGACGGTGGTCAGTGATGAGATCCATCATGATTTTATTTTTAAGGGGCAACACCATGTTTTTGCCGGACTGAGTGATGCCTTGGCGGATATCACAGTGACCTGTACCTCTCCGAGCAAGACCTTTAATGTTGCAGGCTTGCAGGCATCCAATATCATCATTAAAAACGAAAATCTGCGCAAGGCATTTATCCATCAACTGGATGCAGCAGGTGTCAGCCAGATCGGGCTCATGGGGCTGGTTGCCTGTCAGGCTGCCTATGCACATGGGGACGAGTGGTACGAAGGTATGCTTTCTTATGTGCGGGGAAATATTGACTATGTCAGATCCTTTGTAGAAGAACGATTGCCGGATGTTCGGATGATCGACCTGGAAGGAACCTATCTGGTCTGGCTGGACTTCTGCGGCACAGGTTTGTGTCAAAAGGAACTGGAGGACAAGGTCATCTATGAGGCAGGACTCTGGCTGGACAGTGGAGCCATCTTCGGCAAGTCTGGAAAAGGCTTTGAACGTATCAATGTAGCGTGTCCGCGCAGTACCGTGCAAGAGGCAATGGAGCGGATTGAAAAAGCATTTACAAAATAAAAGGAAGTAAGGGCAAAGAGGCAGGAGAGATTTCTGTCTCTTTTTCTATGTCAAAACGCACAGCAGATGTGTTATACTGGGGCTATCAAAAACTTGGAGGACATTATGGATATCAAAGAACAGATTCATGGATTATCAGAAGAAATGATAGAAAATCTGGGCAAACTGGTTGCCATTGATTCGCAGTTGGCAGAGGCAAAGGAAGGCAAGCCATTTGGCGAAGGACCGGCAGAGGCGCTTCGTGTGGGACTTGAGATCGCAGAGGGACTGGGCTTTCGCACCGTCAATCTCGACAATTACTGTGGTTATGCAGAAATGGGCGAGGGGGATGAGATCGTTGGTATCGCAGGACATCTGGATGTGGTTCCGACCGGCGGTGACTGGACATACGATCCTTTTACCCTGACGCGTGATGGCGACTACGTCTATGGCCGCGGAACGACAGACGATAAGGGACCGGTCATCGAGGCACTTTACGCTATGAAACTTTTGCGTGATTCCGGTGTCAAGTTGAACAAGCGTGTGCGTCTTATCATGGGATGTAATGAGGAGACCGGATCGAAATGTATGGAGCATTATAATGAAGTTGAAGAAGAACTTTCCTGTGGCTTTACGCCGGATGCAAGTTATCCGTGCATCCATGGGGAAAAAGGACATATGGAGATGATGGCATATTCCAAGCATACCAAGATCCTTTCCATGAATGGTGGGTTCGTCTCAAATGCAGTATGTGATTCCTGTACGACCGTGATTCCGGCAAAGGATGGCTTGAAGGACCGTCTGGAAAAGGTTTTGGCAGAGACCGATCTGCAGGAATATAAAGTAAGCCAGGAAGGCGACAGGACCACGATCTTTGCCAAGGGTGTACCGGCGCACGCGTCTACACCGACACTTGGAGTCAATGCAGCGGCAGTTACCTGTCAGAGTCTGGCAGAAGCAGGCTTTGAGGATGACTTTGTGACCTTCTACAATAGCCATTTAGGCACAGCGTGTGACGGCGCAGGCGTTGGGCTCAAGTTTGCAGATGAGTACGGAGATCTTACCTTCTGCAACGGTATCGTTAAGACTGAGGACGGTGTCATTTCCTGCACCATCGATATCCGTGTGCCTGTGACTTTAAAGGCAGACCGGGTACGTAGTATGTGTCAGGGACATCTGGAAGATGAAAACGGACGCATTGAGATCCTTGAGATCGGGGATCCACTTTTCTTCCCGAGAGAATCTCCACTGGTCGAGGCTCTTTACAAGGCATATGTGGATGTGACTGGGGACAGCGAACACCAGCCTATGGTCATCGGCGGCGGCACTTATGCCAAGTCCTTAAAGAATATTATTGCCTTCGGACCGGAGAAATTGGGTGTGGATTATCGCATCCATGGTGCAGATGAGTATATTCTGGTATCCGGCATGGAAGAATCCGTATTGATCTACATGGAAGCGATCAAGAATCTTCTGGCAATCTAAATCATAAAATTTGTCAAAAAAATGCATTTTCTAATTGCGAAAGAGCAGACTGCCATATATAATAATATTCGGAAATAAAGTTACATACTTTTAGATAAGAATACATTTATATAGATTGAGATAGCAAATGAGAACAACATATACATACAATGAAGGAATCAACTTCCTTCGGGCAGTTTCCATCTTGGGGATCGTGCTTTATCATATCTTTCCATTCGCCATGAAGGGAGGCTTTCTTGGCGTCTGCTTTTTCTTTTTAATATCGGGGTATCTGGCGGCAAAGAAAGGTCAGATCGACTGGGATAATGAGAGTTTTCACATTCGTAAATATTATATCAAAAAAGGGCTACGCATATATCCGGCACTCTATATCATGGTCATGGCGGTCATTGCCTTTTTTACCGTCTTTCATCAGGAATTATTATTAGGGGCAAGAGAGGAAGCGGCAAGTATCTTTCTGGGTTACAACAACTGGTGGCAGATGCTGACGCAGGCATCCTACTTTATGAAGATCACGGAACACTCGCCTTTTACCCACCTGTGGTATCTGGGGGTGGAAATGGAACTCCTGGTCGTATGGCCACTTCTCTTTTTACTTTATAAAAAATGGATCGAGCCGCGTCTGGGCAAAGGGGCGATCTGGCTTTTTGTCCTACTGGCAGTTGCCTCTGTACTTGCCATGGGACTGATGTACCATGCAGACAATGTCAATCGTGTTTACTACGGCACGGATACACGTGCTTTTTCCTTCTTGATCGGCGTGGTCTTAGGCCTCAAGGAAGATGACTGGAATAAAAAAGGCAACATCCTCTTTCAGGGGGACAATGGGCGTGCTCTTTTTTTCGTATCTTTATTGGTGACGATCGCCTTGTTTGTACTTGTCGAAGGTGAGCAGGCATGGCTTTACCGTGGCGGTATGGCGCTGATCAGCCTGTTTTTTGCCTTTATGGTCTATGTGATGAACCAGTGCGATTTTACGACAACAGCACTGAACCGGAATAAGGTCCTGCAATGGATCGGCAGACATAGTTACTGGATCTATCTCTGGCATTATCCGCTTCTCTTTATTATCAACTTACAGCATATCTTTTAGAAATGGGGTGCGTAGCGATGAAAGATAAGAAGTATTACAAAAAGGTAGCCATTGGGATCGTGGTCGGTATCATTTCCGCGATCGCGATCGTGGGCTTTATCAAGGCTCCGTCCAAATCTTCCGATCGTCTGGCGGAAGATCTGCAAAAGGAGTTCAAAGCCAACCAGAAGATGTTAAAGGAGCAGGATGCAGCCAAGCAGACCAGCGCCGATCAGGATACATCCGACAGCAAGGATGCCAAGGAGGAGAGCGGATCAAAGATCACCTGTGTTGGCGATTCGGTTATGTTGGGAGCCGCACCGGAATTGATGCAGGCGATCCCGGATGGTGTGATCGACGCCAAGGAAAGCCGGCAGGCAAGGGACGGCGTGGAGATCTTAGAAGGTCTGAAAGAAGAAAATAAATTGGGCTCTACCGTAGTGATCGAACTGGGCACCAACTGTTATTTCAGTCAGGCGACCGGGCAGGAGATCATTGATTATCTGGGAAAAGATACCAAGATCTACTGGGTCACGGTCTATGGCAAGTATTTGCAGGATCAGGAGCGGACAAACGGTGTGATCCGCCAGTTGGCAAAGGACAACAAAAATGTGGAAGTCATTGCCTGGGATGCCTTAGGGGCAGAGAACCCGGACTGGTTTTATAATGACGGCATCCATTTGAATGGAGCAGGACGCAGTGCATATGCAAAGATGATCTGCAATGCGCTTGGAATCGAGACGACGGATGTCGACTTCTCACAAACGCAGACGACGGACAATGCAGGCGAGTAAAAAGCACCATAAGGAGCATGTATGAATTACGAACATGAGGTGGTCGTGCCACGAGCGGGCATGCCGTTTAAAATTGATATTTTTGAAGGGGCGGGCGGCAACTACACCAGAGAGCCGCATTGGCACAATTCGGTGGAGATCTTTGCCATTTATGAGGGCAGCCTGGTCTTTATCCTGCGCGAAAAAAAGATCCGGGTCGAGAGCGGTGAATTTATCATCATCAACACCAACGAACTCCACTCTATCCGTGCGGAGAAAGCAAATCTGGCGGTCTATGTGCAGATCCCGATCAGTGAATTCAAGAATTACTTGACTGCCGATCATTTTATCTCTTTCCACAAAAAGGGAAAGGGGGCTATGGCAGATCTGGATCCGGCGCAGATGGAGGAGAATGAGAAAAAGATGATGACCCTCATCCGCAATATCTACGATCTGACCGGTACGGATGTGCCGGGGCATGAATATGAGATGTTGCGCGATTACTATGCCATGATGCAGTTGCTGGTGACCGTCTATCGCCAGGAGGAGGCAGACGATCTTTTGTACCGGTCTTCCAAGGCTTTGCAGAGATTATCGCCGATCACGGAATATATCAAAAAGCATTATGCGGAGGATATTTCCCTACAGTCTTTGGCGGAGCAATTTGGCTATTCCATCGAACATTTATCCCGTATGTTCCAAAAATACGCCCAGATCAATTATAAGTCCTATCTGTCCGGCATCCGTTTAGAGCATGCCGTGGAGGAGATGGAGAAGGGTGATAAGACCATCAGTGAGATCGCGACCCAGGTCGGATTTTCGGACAGCCGTGCCTTGGCAAAGGCATTTCAGAAAAAGTATGGTATGCTGCCGAGCGAGTACAATCGGAAAAATCGCGGGCAAATGTCAAAAAATTGATATGTACCAATCAAGTATAAAGTCGAGGAAAATCATTTCTTTTGATACAATAAGGATGTAGTTTCAGTGCATGAAATTACATCCTTTTTTGCAAAAAACAATGGTAAAAGTATTAAGAAATATTGGAGGGTGAAACAATGACAAATATTCCAGAAGCAAAAATTGGTGTGGTAGCAGTCAGCAGAGACTGTTTCCCGGAGAGCCTGTCTGTTTCCAGACGAGAAGCTCTGATGAAGGCAGTACATAGTAAGTATCCGGATTTGGATGTTTACGAGTGCCCGATCTGTATCGTTGAGAGCGAGATCCATATGGTACAGGCGCTGGAGGACATCAAGAAGGCAGGATGCAATTCTCTGGTCGTATATCTTGGAAACTTCGGACCGGAGATTTCAGAGACCTTGTTGGCAAAGCATTTTGAAGGACCAAAGATGTTCATTGCAGCAGCAGAAGAACACGGCGATAGCCTTTTGGACGGCAGAGGCGACGCATATTGCGGTATGCTCAACGCAAGTTATAACTTACGCCTGCGCGGCATCAAGGCTTATATCCCGGAGTATCCGGTAGGCGACGCAGAGGACTGTGCAGATATGATCGCAGAATTCGCACCGATCGCAAGAGCCGTTGTAGCACTTTCTGACTTAAAGATCATCAGTTTTGGACCAAGACCACTCAACTTCTTGGCATGTAATGCACCGATCTATCAGTTGTATCAACTGGGTATCGAGATTGAGGAGAACTCAGAACTGGATCTGTTTGAAGCCTTCAATAAGCATGAAGGGGATGAAAGAATCCCTGCTGTTGTAGCAGACATGGAAGCAGAACTTGGCGCAGGCAACAAGAAGCCGGAGATCCTTGCCAAGTTGGCACAGTATGAGATCACCTTAAAAGACTGGATCGAAGAGCACAAGGGCTATCGCAAGTATGTTGCCATCGCAGGCAAGTGCTGGCCAGCATTCCAGACCCAGTTTGGATTTGTACCATGTTATGTAAATAGCCGTCTGACCAAGCAGGGTATTCCGGTTTCCTGCGAAGTAGATATCTACGGAGCACTCAGCGAGTTTATCGGTGCTGTGATCAGTCAGGATGCTGTTACCCTTTTGGATATCAACAATACCGTACCAAAGGATATGTACGAAGAAGATATCAAGGGCAAATTTGACTATACCTTACAGGATACCTTTATGGGATTCCACTGCGGCAATACCGCTTCCAACAAGTTATCCTTCTGCGAGATGAAGTACCAGAAGATCATGGCAAGAAGCCTTCCGATCGAGGTGACCAACGGTACCTTAGAGGGAGATATCGCACCGGGAGACATCACATTCTTCCGTTTGCAGTCAACTTCCGATGCCAAACTCCGTGCCTACATTGCACAGGGCGAAGTTCTTCCGGTAGCAACCAGATCTTTCGGATCCATCGGTATCTTTGCCATTCCTGAAATGGGCAGATTCTATCGTCATGTATTGATCGAGAAGAACTTCCCACATCATGGAGCCGTTGCTTTTGGTAATTACGGTAAGGTTTTATATGAAGTATTCAAATATATCGGTGTTCCGGTAGAGGAGATTGGATACAATCAGCCAGCCGGTGTACGTTATCCTACAGAGAACCCTTTTAAATAGGAGATAAAGATGTTATTTATTGGCATAGATCTCGGAACATCAGCAGTCAAGTTGCTGCTGATGGACGAGACAGGAAAGATATTAAAGATGGCATCCAAAGAATACGGACTTTCCTTTCCGCATCCGGGATGGTCAGAGCAGGATCCGCAGGACTGGTACAGCCAGTCCATCGCCGGTCTGAAAGAATTATTAGCCGGTTGTGACAAGTCACAGGTGGCAGGAATCAGTTTTGGCGGACAGATGCATGGTCTGGTGGCACTGGATGACAAGGATCAGGTGATCCGTCCGGCGATCCTTTGGAATGACGGCAGGACGACAAAGCAGGTGGCATATCTGAATGAAGTCATCGGCAAGGACAAATTATCTGCCTACACGGCAAATATTGCTTTTGCGGGATTTACGGCTCCAAAGATCCTCTGGATGAAGGAGGAGGAACCGGAGAACTTTGCTCGCATCGCCAAGATCATGCTGCCAAAAGATTACCTGGCATACCGCCTGAGCGGTAGTTTTTGTACCGATTATTCGGATGCTTCCGGTATGCTGCTTTTAGATGTCAAAAACCGCAAGTGGTCAGAGGAGATGCTTGCGATCTGCGGTATTTCTCAGGAGCAGTTGCCAAGACTTTATGAGAGTTATGAGGTCGTAGGCACCCTGTTTCCTAAGGTGGCAGAAGAACTTGGCTTATCTTCGGAGGTCAAGGTCATTGCGGGAGCAGGAGATAATGCGGCGGCGGCTGTCGGTACCGGCACGGTAGGCGATGGGGCTTGCAATATCTCACTTGGTACTTCCGGTACGATCTTTATTTCCAGCGATCAGTTTGGCGTGGATGAGAAGAATGCCCTGCATTCCTTTGCTCATGCCAATGGCAAGTATCATTTGATGGGCTGTATGCTTTCCGCTGCATCCTGCAATAAATGGTGGATGGATGAGATCTTACAGGAAAAAGATTATGTCGCAGCCCAAAAGGATATTAAGACTCTGGGACAAAATCATGTCTATTTCCTGCCATATTTGATGGGAGAGCGGTCACCGCACAATGACCCGCTTGCCAGAGCATGCTTTATGGGCATGACCATGGATACAGGTAGAGCCGATATGATCCAGGCAGTTTTTGAAGGTGTGGCATTTGCCATGCGTGATTCTTTGGAGGTGGCACGGAGTCAGGGGATTGACATCAAGCGCACCAAAATCTGTGGTGGCGGTGCCAAGAGCCCACTCTGGTGCAAGATCATGGCAAATGTTTTGAATTTACAGGTAGACCTCTTGGAGGTTGAAGAAGGTCCGGCACTGGGCGGTGCCATGCTGGCAGCCGTCGGTTGCGGTGCTTACGGATCCGTAGAAGAAGCGGCAGATGCGATCGTGCGCGTAGCAGATACGATCTCACCGGAGCCGGCATTGGTGGAGGCATACGAGAAACGTTATGCGACCTTCCGCCAGATTTACCCTGCATTAAAGGAGATTTTTCCTCAAGTCTGATTTTGTATAACAATCACTCTCCTTTAAGTTGATAATTGATAAGTAGCAGCGACAGAGCCAGAAATGGCTCTGTTGTTGCGTTTTTTGCTTTGTCTGATATAATGGGAAAATGATGAAAAAAATAGGAAAAGTGGTGGGGCTGGCTCTTGGTGTCCTTGTAGTCCTTTACGGAATGTTCCGTCTGGGCGTACACGTCGTACAATATCCACCGGCACCCCATGTAAAAGAAGGAAAAATACACATTGCCTGTGTCGGTGACAGTATCACCTATGGGGCAGGCGTTTTAGGGCATCGGCGCAGTCAGTCTTATCCGGCATATTTGCAGGAAAATTTAGGCGAAAAATATCAGGTCTTAAATTATGGACTCAGTGGACGGACCCTTATGGATGAGGGGGATGTCCCTTACCGCAGTGAGAAACTATATCAGAAAAGTCTGGATGCTAAAGCAGACATTTATCTGCTCATGCTGGGTACCAATGATGCCAAGGATTACCAGTGGGATGAGGATGCTTATGCCAAAGAGATCAAGGATTTTGTGGAGGCATATCAGACCGCGGCACCGCAGGCAAAGATCTATCTCATGCAACCACCGCAGGCATTTTCTACGCAAAAAGACGGCAGTATCAAGTATGGCATACAGGATGCGGTCATCGGTGGGCAGATGTATGAGATCATCGCGGACACGGCAGAGCAGATGGGTGTCGGCTATATTGATCTTTATCAGTTGACCAAAGACCACAGCGAATGGCTGCCGGATGGGATCCACCCCAATGCCGAGGGCAATAAAGCCATTGCAGATTATATTTATGAGTGTATAGAAAAGCAGTAAAAGAGGCAAACAAATGAAACAGGGAATTATATTTGATATGGATGGAACACTCTGGGATTCTGCCGAACAGGTGGCAGCGTCCTGGACACTGGCTTTGCACCAGTGCGGCTATGCGGATGCCGTTGTGACAAAAGAGGATATGTACCGCACCATGGGACGGACCATGGATAAGATCGCTGAGATGCTCTTTCCTTTTACCCAGGGAAAAGAGCGGGAAGACCTGCTTGCGACCTGTTGTGCCGTGGAAAATGATTATCTGCGTGAACACGGTGGAAAACTTTATCCGGGCTTGCGTCAGACTATGGAAACTTTGCAGAAAGCAGGCTATCATCTTTATATTGTAAGCAACTGTCAATCCGGTTATATCGAGGCATTTTTGGATTACTTTTCTTTTCATGACCTCTTTGAGGATATCTTGTGCTTTGGCGATAATGGCAAGCCAAAGGGAGAAAATATCCGTTTATTATATGAAAAAAATCATCTGGATACTGCGGTTTATGTGGGAGACATCCAGGGAGACTATGATGCGACCATGCAGGCGGGACTGCCTTTTATCCATGCAGCCTATGGATTTGGACAGATCGATCATCCGGTAGAAAAGATCGACGCATTGATGGATCTGCCGGAAGTTATGAAAAAGATGGGATAGGAGCCAATATGGAATTACAGGACAAATATAAAAAATTACAGGACTATCTGCGGGACTTGGGAAGCGTTGCTGTGGCATTTTCCAGCGGTGTGGATTCGACCTTTTTACTTGCCGCAGCCATCGATACTTTAGGAAAAGAAAATGTCATGGCAGTGACTACATCCTCCTGCTCTTTCCCGGAGAGAGAGTTAAAAGAAGCGCAGGCATTTTGTAAGGAGAGAGGCATTCGTCATGTGATCACAGCATCTGAGGAATTAGACATTGACGGCTTCCGCCACAACCCAAAGAACCGCTGTTATCTTTGCAAGCATGAATTGTTTGAAAAGATCCTTGCTATTGCCGGGGAAAACCATCTGGCAGCCGTTGTGGAAGGCTCCAATATGGACGATAACGGAGACTATCGTCCGGGATTGCTTGCCGTGGCAGAACTGGGGATCAAGAGCCCACTTCGGGCAGCAGAACTGGATAAAGAGGATATCCGTGCCTTATCCAAGCAGATGGGTCTGCCGACCTGGGACAAGCAGTCATTTGCCTGCTTATCTTCCCGCTTTGTCTATGGGGAGACCATTAGTGAGGAGCGTCTTGGTATGGTAGATAAGGCGGAGCAGTTACTTCTTGACATGGGCTTTCATCAGGTGCGCGTGCGTATCCACGGAGAGGGGCAGGAGACCATGGCACGTATCGAGGTTCTGCCACAGGAGATCGCACTTCTGGTAGAAGATGCCAAGCGTGAAAAAATCTATTCCTATTTCAAGGAGATCGGATTTGCCTACGTGACACTGGATCTGGGCGGCTACCATATGGGCAGCATGAATGTAGGCATTACAGAAAAAGAGAAGCAGATATAATTGTACAATATGCATAAAAATAAAAAATGTAATTTGTGATACATGTATAAAAGAGAGAAAAATATTTTGGGTATTACGAAGACAAAAAATTTATGCTACACTAAGCGCAATTAATGGTAGTTGCAGTGGGAACACGAGACGAAAGTTTCATGTTCCCATTTTTTTATGCACTATTATGCACTTATTAGAAAAGAGAAAAAGGAGAATTATTATGCCAAAGAATAAGTTTCAAGATGTAGTATTTACCGCCATTATGGCGACGATCATGGTCTACGGTATGGTTGTTTACAACGTAGCCCTCAATACCGGAGATGTCAGCGGGACAACCTTTGTTGCTGCTTTACATGAACTGCCGATCATGGTACCGATCGCTTTTATTTTAGAGTTTTTTGTTGTCGGAAAGATTGCCAGAGGTCTGGCATTTTCTGTGATGACACCACAGGATCGCCCACAGTTCATCACCTATGCGATCTCCATCTGCATCTGCTGTATCATGTGTCCGACCATGAGTCTGATCGCAACCTTCCTGTTCAAGGAGCCAAGTTTTGGTACCTGGATCAAGACATGGGCAATGAACTTCCCAATGGCGATCTGCTGGCAGATGTTCTACTGCGGACCATTGGTGCGTCTGATCTTCCGTCTGATCTTCGAGCGCAAGCAGGTTGAGGAAAAAGTAGAAGAAGTTATGGTAGAAGGGAATTAGAAAGAATTTCTAAAAAATTGATGTAAAAATAATACAAAAATCGTAGGAATTATACTTTTATCCATGAAAAAAATCGGTTATGATACAAATGGTTGTATATAGCCGATTTTTTGACTTTAAAATACATTAAGGGATAGATTATGGAAGCATTGGAAAAGACATGGCAGGAAGTCCTGTCTATGGAAAAAGATACTTATACTTTGGTTGATACCAGGGACGAACTGTCCTTTGCCTATGGCAATATACCGGGCAGTATCAATCTCTTGGAGGAAGCCCTTTTAGCAGAGGCTGATCAGTGGAAGGACAAGACGCTGGTCTTGTATTGTAAAAAGGGAGAACACAGTTTAGAGGTAGCAGGACATCTGCGCGAGGCGGGATGGCAGGAGGTCTATAGCCTAAAAGGAGGTTATCTTGGCTGGCTCATGCAGCGGATGCAGACGGAGGATGAGACAAGCCAGCCGGAGATCACGACCTTTGACATCGAGCAGAGTCTGCGTAAAAAGTTTAAAAAGACCATCTGGAGCAAGTTTACCAAGGCAGTCCGTGAGTATGAACTGGTGCAGGAGGGCGATAAGATCGCTGTCTGTATTTCCGGCGGTAAGGATTCCATGCTCATGGCAAAGTTGTTTCAGGAATTGCAGCGCCATCACAAGGTAAACTTTGATCTGGTATTTCTGGTCATGGATCCGGGATATAGCAAGGAAAACCGTGCTATTATCGAGAATAATGCCAAGAAACTGGGCATTCCGATCACGGTCTTTGAGTCAGATATTTTTGATGCGGTCTTTGAGATCGAGAAATCGCCATGTTATCTGTGCGCGCGTATGCGCAGAGGGCATCTCTACCACAAGGCACAGGAACTGGGCTGCAACAAGATCGCTCTGGGACATCATTATGATGATGTGATCGAGACTATCCTTATGGGAATGCTTTACGGGGCACAGATGCAGACCATGATGCCAAAACTGCACAGCACGAATTTTGAGGGTATGCAGTTGATACGTCCGCTTTATCTGGTGCGTGAGGATGACATCAAGAAATGGCGTGACTACAACCATCTGTATTTCCTGCAATGTGCCTGCAAATTTACAGAGACATGTTCTTCCTGTCAGGATAACGGACAGAACAATTCCAAGCGTCTGGAAGTCAAAAATCTGATCCGCGAGATGAAAAAGACCAATCCTTATGTGGAGGGTAATATCTTTAAGAGTGTGGAAAATGTAAACTTGAGCACGGTCATCGCCTACAAAAAAGACGGTGTAAAGCATCATTTTCTGGAAACTTATGATGATGCGCCAGTTGTAAAGAGGGAAGATAATGAAAGCGAATAAAAAAGAAGTTGATATGATCCATGGACCGCTTCTTGGCAAGATGATCGCCTTTACGATCCCTGTGATCTTATCGGGTGTGCTGCAGCTCCTATTTAATGCAGCGGATATTATTGTTGTCGGGCGTTTTGCTGGGAATGAGTCACTGGCAGCCGTAGGTTCGACCTCCTCTTTGATCAATCTTTTAGTCAATCTTTTTATGGGGCTGTCTGTCGGTGCCAATGTGACGGTCGCCTTTTACTTTGGCTGTGACCACAGGGAAAAGGTGCGGGATACCATTCATACGAGTATTACACTTAGTCTTGTGTGTGGCGTATTTTTAAGTATCTTTGGTATGCTGACATCCCATCAACTCCTGGTCTGGATGGGATCGCCGGATGATGTTATCGGTCTGGCAACGACCTATCTGCAGATTTATTTCTTAGGTATGCCGGCGCTGCTTACCTACAACTTTGGCGCTGCCATCCTGCGTGCGATCGGCAATACCAGGACGCCACTGTATTTTTTGATGGCATCCGGCATTGTGAATGTGGTATTAAATCTGGTGCTTGTTATTGAATTTTCCATGGACGTTGCAGGCGTTGCAATCGCGACGGTCGTTTCCGAATATATTTCTGCGGCACTGGTGCTTTACTATCTGCATAAGCAGAGCGATGTCATGCATTTTTCTTTCAAATATCTGGGGATCAAGACGGATGTTTTGGGACGAATCATCCGGATCGGACTTCCGGCGGGAATCCAGGGAACGGTATTTTCCCTTTCAAATGTTGTGATCCAGTCTGCCATCAATTCCTTTGGCAGTACGGTCATTGCGGGCAATTCCGCAGCCAGCAACATCGAGGGGTTTGTCTATATGGCAATGAATGCGGTATCGCAGACGGCAGTTACCTTTACCAGTCAGAACTTTGGCGCGGGCGACAAGGGACGTATCAAAAAGGTCATGTTCCTCTGTCTTGGTATCGTGGTTGCCGTAGGGTTTATCACTGGGGAGAGTGCTTATCTTTTCGGCAGACAACTTTTACATATTTATACCGATAGTCAGCCGGTCGTAGAGGCGGGACTGGTGCGTATGTCTTATATCTGTACCACTTATTTTTTGTGTGGTATGATGGATACCATGGTGGGATGTTTACGAGGCATCGGCAAATCCATTTTGCCTATGATCATGTCCATTGTTGGGGCTTGCGGACTGCGTCTGGTCTGGATCGCAACGATCTTTCAGATACGCCATACAGAGGGGATTTTATATATGGCGTATCCGATCACATGGGCGATCACGCTCAGCGCACATATCATTACTTATGTGATCTGTTTTAAGCGGATGCGGTATAAGAATTTCTAGGGGAAGACAGGCAGATAAGAGATAATTGGGAACGGTTTACAATGAAAAATAAAGCACAAAAGAATGGGTATAAACACACACTGCAAAAGCGGTTTCTGACACTTTTACTGGTCAGCATCATCTTGGCATCCGGCATGATCGGCGGTGCCGGGATCGCCAGTGCGCAGCGGGTCATCAATGAGGATTCTTCACAGATCATGAATCTGCTCTGCGAACAGAAGGCGAGCGAGATCAATCTGATGTTAAAAGAGATCGCCAGTTCGGTCGACATGGATTATTCTTATGTTTCCAGAAGGCTTTCACAGGATAGATCTATGTGGAACGATACGGAATACATGGAAGATTATATGCAGCATGTGCATGACGAACTGGATAATACGGCACGCAACACCTCTGCCGCAGTTTCTATTTATATGCGACTGAATCCGGATATTTTCCGGACAACGCAGGGTGTATTTCTGGTAAAGAATGCCATCGGAAAGTTTACGGAACGGGCACCGACCGATATCCAGGCATACGATCCGACCGACCGTGAGCATGTGGGCTGGTACTATGAGCCGATCGAGCAGGGACAGGCGATCTGGATGGAGCCGTACTACAACCAGAATACCCGTGTCTATATGACATCCTATGTTATCCCTATTTACCGGGATGATACGCTGATCGGTGTGATCGGTATGGATATCAGCATGGAAAAATTACAGGATTCGGTCAAAAATCTTTCGGCTTATGATACCGGGTATGCCTTTTTGGTTTCCGATGACGGAGATCTGGTCTATCACAAGGACTATGAAAACGGGATCACGGTCGATCAGTTTGACGATAATCTGACGCAGGTTCACGACATCTTAGATACAGAGCGCATAGAGGGAAAGATCTATTCCTATACCTGGAAGGGAGCATCCAAGCGCCTGGTTTACAAAAAACTGACCAATAACATGTATCTGGTCTTATGTGCACCGGCATCGGAGATTGATGTTTCGCGCAATAGCCTTGCCATGCAGTGTCTGGTGATCCTCTTTGTCGTGCTTTTGATCGCGTCGATCGCGGGCATACATATGGTGCACCGCATCACAAAGCCTTTGCGTGGTCTGACAGAGGCTGCCAAACAGGTGGCAGGCGGCGATTGGAATGCCAAGATCGAGGCGGGCGGTCAGGATGAGGTCGGCGTGCTGGCAACGACCTTGCAGAATACTCTGGAGCAGTTGCGTCACAATGTGGAGGTTGCCAATTATATGGCAGATCGTGATACTTTGACGGGACTTTATAACCGCTATTATATGACGCAGTTCTGCGGCAAACATATGATGGAAGGAGAAAAAGAGGCCGGGGTCCTCTACTGTGACCTGAATGGGCTCAAATATATGAATGACCACTACGGACATGCAAGGGGCGATCAGATGATCATGGAGGCGGCAGATCAGATCCGCCAGTGTTTCCCGATCGACATGTGCTGTCGTATGGGCGGGGATGAGTTTGTAGTCTGTGTATTCGGACGCAGTGAAAAGGATTTTCGCAAGCAGGCGGAAGAATTGCGCAGCAAGATGTGCTCGGGTCAACTGGCATCAGCATCTATCGGCTGGTGCTGGTGTGAGGAGATAGAGGATTTTGATGCCATGATGACAGAGGCTGAAAATGCCATGTATCAGGAAAAACAAAAGTTTTATGAGCAGCATCCAAAGCAGAAGCGATAGGAGGAAAAGGAAATGGAAAAATTTGATCTGTTGACATTGGGAGAGGTCTTGCTTCGCCTTTCACCAAAGGAAAATAAAAGAATCGTAAGAAGCACAGAATTTGAAAGTCACGTGGGCGGCGCGGAATTAAATGTCGCATCCGGGGTTTCCCTCTTGGGACTGCATACCGGTATTATTTCTAAACTGCCGGCAAATGCGATCGGGGAACTGGCAAGAAGTAAGGTGCGTTCCATGAATGTCAGCGATGACTATCTGGTATGGGATCACACGGAGGATGCAAGACTTGGTGCTTATTTTTATGAGAGTGCTACCTTCCCTAGAAAACCGCAGGTGGTCTATGACCGAAAGCACAGTTCCATCACCAGGATCTCGATCGACGAGTTCCCGGAGGATATGTATAAGTCTACCCGGTGTTTCCATGTATCCGGCATCACCTTAGCACTTTGTCCGGAAGCAAGGACTTGTGCCATCGAAATGATCAAGCGTTTCAAGGAGGCAGGGGCCCTGATCTCCTTTGATGTCAACTTCCGACTCAACTTATGGACAGGAGCCGAGGCAAAGGCATGTATTGAGCAGATCCTGCCATATGTGGATATCTTTTTCTGCTCTGAGGATACGGCGCGCCTGACCTTTTTAAAGGAAGGATCCCTAGAAGACATCATGCGCTCCTTTACCGCTGAGTATCCGATCCAGATCGTGGCATCCACCCAGCGTGTGGTACACAGTCCAAAGCAGCACAGTTTTGGCTCTGTGATCTACGAGGCAAAGAGTGATACCTTCTATACCGAGCAGCCTTATGAGAAGATCGATGTAGTTGACCGCATCGGCAGTGGGGATGCTTATTGTGGCGGTATGCTATATGGCCTGCTTTCTTCCGATATGGATTGCAGGAAGGCACTTGCTTTTGGTAATGCCTGCAGTGCTATCAAAAATACCATTCCGGGAGATCTGCCGTCATCTGATCTGCATGAGGTGGAATATGTCATTGCAGACCACAACGCAAAAGGTCCTGTTTCGGAAATGAACAGATAAGAATATTTGAACAGACAAGGCTTTCGTACATGGGTGCGGAAGCCTTTTTCTTTCGCAAAAAATAAATAGTGTCCTCTTGACATATACCCCATGGGGGTATATAATCCAGACCGTAGGGACGTTCCTTTTGCCACATGGAGTGTCCCTACGGTCTGCTACAATCCGAAGAAAGGAGAAAGAGATGGAAGAAAAGATGGAAAATACCTGTCCGCACTGCAGTTCTTGTAATAAAAAAGTGCGCGATGAGAAAGAATATAAAGATATGATGAACCGTTTGAGCCGTATTGAAGGTCAGGTGCGAGGGGTCAAAGGCATGGTGGAAAACGATGCCTATTGCGTGGATATTTTGACCCAGGTCAGCGCGATCACATCTGCTCTCAATAGTTTTAATAAAGTTTTGCTTGCCAACCATATCAAGACCTGTGTGGCAAATGATATCCGGGAAGGCAAGAATGAAAAGGTGGACGAACTGGTCGTTACCTTACAGAAATTGATGAAATAAGGAGGACAGACATGCAAAAATATGACGTAACGGGAATGTCCTGCGCGGCATGTTCGGCGCGCGTAGAAAAGGTCGTGCGAAATGTGGACGGCGTGACGGATGTAGCGGTCAACCTGTTGACCAATTCCATGAATGTGGAAGGACATGCGGATAGCGGAGCCATTATCGCAGCAGTCACAGAAGCCGGTTATGGTGCATCCTTAAAAGAAGATGGACAGGGAGGACAGGCCCAGGCTAAGAGTGGAGCAAGTGAAGCCGACCAGTTGGCGAGCACACAAAAGAAAGCCTTTCGTACTTTGCGCAACCGCCTGATCGCATCCCTTTGCTTTTTATTGCCGCTCATGTATGTTTCTATGGGACATATGATGTGGGGCTGGCCTTTGCCATCCTTTATGGCAGGCAATCATGTGGCAATGGGCTTGTATCAGTTGCTTTTGACGGTGGCGGTCATGGTCATCAATCAAAAGTTCTTCATCAGCGGCTTTACCAGCGCATGGCACAAGTCTCCCAATATGGATACCCTGGTAGCCATGGGAGCGGGCGCATCTTTTGGCTATAGTGTCTACGCCCTTTTCGCTATGACCGGGGCACAGATGGCAGGCGATATGGACGGCGTTATGAAGTATCTGGATTCTTTCTATTTTGAATCTGCAGCCATGATCCTGACCTTGATCACGGTCGGAAAGATGTTGGAGGCATATTCCAAGGGAAGGACGACCGATGCTCTGCGTGGGCTGATGGAACTGGCACCAAAACAGGCAACGATCCTTGTGGATGGTGCAGAGAAAAAGGTGCCGATCGATCAGGTCAAGGTGGATGATGTCTTTGTGGTACGTCCGGGCGAGAGCATTCCGGTGGATGGCGTGATCCTTTCGGGACAAAGCGCCATTGATGAATCCGCGATCTCCGGTGAGAGTATCCCGGTAGACAAAGAGGTGGGCGATGAAGTGACGGCTGCGACCATCAATGCTTCCGGTTTTATTACCGCAAAGGCTACGCGTGTCGGCTCGGATACCACACTTGCCAAGATCATTCACATGGTCAGTGATGCATCGGCAACCAAGGCACCGATCGCCAAGGTGGCAGACAAGATATCCGGTATTTTTGTCCCGGCAGTCTTAGGTATCGCTCTGGTGGCATTTTTGATCTGGCTTGCTGTCGGACAGACCTTTGGTTTTGCACTTTCCCGTGCCATTGCCGTACTGGTGATCTCCTGCCCGTGTGCGCTTGGACTGGCAACGCCGGTAG
Source organism: Roseburia lenta (assembly GCF_014287435.1). GTDB lineage: Bacteria > Bacillota > Clostridia > Lachnospirales > Lachnospiraceae > Pararoseburia > Pararoseburia lenta. The sequence continues at coordinate 219,321 of NZ_JACOPG010000002.1, read as the reverse complement.
CGATCATGGTCGGCAACGGTGTCGGTGCCAAGAAGGGCATCCTCTTTAAGAATGCAACTTCTCTGGAACAGGCAGGTAAGACGACAACAGTTGTCTTAGATAAGACAGGTACGATCACTAAGGGTCAACCAAAGGTGACTGATATCGTACCGCAGGAAGGCATTTCGGCAGAGGAATTACTGGCACTGGCGGCATCCTTGGAAAGCAAGAGCGAACATCCGCTTGCCAAAGCAGTGATCGCCTACGGAGAGGCACAAAACATTGTCTCGGATCCGGTAGAGGGATTTGAGAGCATGGCAGGCAATGGTCTGTCGGGGCTGTGGCGTGGCAAACGCATTTATGGTGGCAAGGAAGAATTTATCGCACCGCTTGCCAAGGACTCTTTTTCTGCTTTTGCAAAGAGCCATGAGATCGAACTTTTGGCAAAGCAGGGAAAGACACCGCTCTTTTTCTCCAGCCAGGATCAATTTTACGGTATGATCTGTGTGGCAGATGAGATGAAAGAGGACAGTCCGCAGGCGATCGCAGAACTGAAAAATATGGGCGTGCATGTCGTCATGCTGACGGGCGACAGGGTAGAGACAGCCCAGGCGATCGGAGCGCGTGCAGGAGTAGACGAGGTCATCGCGGGGGTTCTGCCGGATGGCAAAGAAGAAGTGGTCCGCCGCTTCTCTCAAGATGGTCACGTCATGATGGTAGGCGATGGTATCAATGATGCCCCTGCTCTGACGCGAGCGGATGTTGGTGTTGCCATTGGCGCAGGTACGGATATTGCCATAGATGCCGCTGATGTGGTGCTGGTCAACAGCCGTCTTACGGATGTGGCAGCCGCCATCCGCTTGAGCCGTAGAACGCTTCGGAATATCCACGAAAACCTCTTTTGGGCATTTTTCTACAATGCCATTGGTATTCCGTTGGCAGCCGGACTCTGGTATCCGTTTACCGGATGGGAGTTAAACCCGATGTTTGGTGCGGCGGCAATGAGCCTTTCCAGTTTCTGCGTCGTGACCAACGCCCTGCGTTTGAATTTTGTCGATATTTACAGTACCAAGCGGGATAAAAAAGTCAAAGGACAAAAAGCAAAATCGCACGTTACAGAAGCGCAAGATACTGTTATAATAGAAAACAAGACAAAGGCGGATCAAAAAGAAAAGATAGATAAGGAGAATTCTGACATGGAGGAAACATTAAAAGTTAAGGGAATGATGTGTGCACATTGCGAGGCACACGTAAAGGAAGCACTGGAGAAGATCGACGGTGTGACCGAGGCAAAGGCAGATCATGAGGCATGCGAGGTCGTGGTCAAGATGAGCGCACCGGTAGCCGAGGATGTGCTTGCTGCCGCAGTAAAAGATGCCGGATATGAATTTGAAGGAATAAAATAAAAAAATGCCGCAGTCTTTGATCGGACTGCGGTTTTTTCATAAATTTTTACCGGAAAATATAGAAAGGAAAGATGTAAGAGATGATAAACGAAACTTACAAGGCGATGTTGGGCGGCAAATCCATCATCCGTGAATTGAGTGAATACGCGACAAAAAGGGGAGAGAAGATCGGGTATGACAATGTTTTTGACTACAGTCTGGGCAATCCCAGCGTGCCTTGTGCCGAGGATTATACCAAGGCGATCATTGACATGCATGAGACCATGAATCCCATGGAATTGCACGGTTACAGCCCATCTACCACCATTCCTTCGGTGCGCAAAGCGGTCGCAGAGAGCCTGAACCGGCGCTTTGGCATGCAGTACGGCATGGAACATATCTTTATGACGAGTGGTGCAGCAGGCGCATTGGCGCATGCCCTGCGTGCGGTTACCAAACCGGGCGACACGGTGCTGACCTTTGCACCATTTTTCCCGGAATATACACCTTATGTTGAAGGAACCGGGGCAAAGTTAGAGGTTGTGCCGGCACATACCAAGGATTTCCAGATCAATTTTGAGGCTTTTGAGGAAATGCTGACAGGGGACGTGATGGCGGTGCTCATCAATACACCAAACAATCCGTCCGGTATCGTCTATTCGGAGGAGACCATAGAGCATTTGGCAGATCTTTTGCGTCAAAAGGAAAAGGCATTCGGACATGAGATCTTTTTGATCAGCGATGAACCATACCGTGAGATTGCCTTTGATGGAAAAAGCGTGCCGTATCCGAGCCGCTATTATGACAACACGCTCTCCTGCTATTCTTTTTCCAAGAGTCTGAGTATTCCGGGCGAGCGTATTGGTTATGTGGCAGTCAATCCAAAGGCGGTGGATGCAGATCTTTTAGTGCCGATCATGGCGCAGATCAGCCGTGGAACCGGACACAACTGTCCGTCATCTTCGGTGCAACTGGCTGTGGCACGCGTGTTGGATGAGACAAGTGATCTTTCCGTTTATGAGACCAATATGAATCTTTTGTATGATACCTTGGTAGACCTGGGCTTTACGGTGGTGCGTCCGGGAGGTACCTTTTATATTTTCCCAAAGGCACTTGAGGAAGATGCTAATGTCTTTTGCCAGAAGGCAAAGGAATACGATCTGATCCTGGTGCCGTCTGATAATTTTGGTGTGCCGGGGTATTTCCGTATGGCTTACTGCATTGATACGGAAAAGGTCAAGAGGAGCATTCCGGTATTGCGCAGATTTGTAGAGGAGCAATATCCGGATCGTTAGAAGGAATTTTGCAATTATATGGTTTATGGTGGATAGACAAAAGATAGGAGCAGGCAGATGCAGGATACGACAATCAGTTTGTGCATGATCGTAAAAAATGAAGAAAAGGTGCTGGCAAGGTGTCTGGATTCCATCGCAGATCTTGTGGATGAGATCATTATTGTAGACACAGGATCGACGGATGCGACAAAGGAGATCGCCGCACGCTATACCGAGCAGATCTACGATTTTGTCTGGCAGGATGATTTTGCGGCAGCCCGTAATTTTTCCTTTTCTAAGGCAAGCATGGATTACATCTATGCGCCGGATGCGGACGAGGTCTTAGACGAGGAAAACCGGCAGGCTTTTCTGAAACTGAAAGCGGCACTCCTGCCGGAAGTTGAGATCGTGCAGATGAAGTATCATACGGTGACGGACTATAATACAGTCTTGAATGCCAAGATGGAATACCGTCCGAAACTCTTCAAACGCCTGCGGACATTTACATGGATCGATCCGGTGCATGAGACGGTGCGTCTGGATCCGGTCGTTTTTGACAGTGATATCGTGATCAGTCATATGCCGGAAAATCTACACAGTAAGCGGGATTTTTCTATTTTTACCAAGGCAATCGCAGGGGATGGCGGGCTGTCGGATAAGTTGCAGCGGATGTATGCCATGGAATTGTATAAGACCGGGGATATTCTTGATCTTATGGATGCATGTCCTTATTTTTTAAGGATCTATGAGACAGAGAGTCAGGCAGATAAACGCTCGCGCGCTGCTGCTATCCTGCTTCGGACATATCGCAGGCTGGGAGGGGAGCGGGACTTTTTCAAGATCGCCATCAAAGAGATGACAGATAAGCCATCCAGTGAGATCTGCGCAGAATTGGGTGATTACTATAGCGATGCCGGTGATGCGAAAGAGGCGGCTCTCTGGTACTACAATGCAGCCTATGAATCCGAGGCAATCCTGGATGTGCATGCGGGCAGTGACCGTGCACTGGAGGGACTGGTAGCGTCATACGAGGAAGTGCTTGCGCAGGAACTTTCCGAGGAGGAGCGGGACTATTTCATGGAAGCCCTCTTGCAGGCGAAGCGGGCGCTGGAAGAAATAGAGGAATAAATGGGCACCGGAGATGATCCGGTGTCTTTTCTTATACAAAAATATTGTAATTCGTGACATAAGGTGGTAGTATAAAAGTATGGTAAATTTTTAACAATCTTGTGAGGAGGTTACGGAAATGGATTTTTCGCAGGAATATCAGAGCAAACTAAAAACGGCAGATGAGGCTGTTAAAGTTGTGCAGTCGGGGGACTGGGTAGATTATGGTTGGTGTACGGGAACACCGGATGCCCTGGATCGGGCATTGGCAAGACGTACGGATGAATTGCGTGATGTCAAGGTGCGCGGTGGTATCTTATTAAAGCCACTGGCTATCTTTGAACGAGAGGATGCAGGGGAGCATTTTTGCTGGAACTCATGGCATATGGGAGGTTTGGAGAGAAAACTCATTGCCAGAGGCTGCGCATACTATAGCCCGCTTCGCTATTCTGAACTGCCACGTTATTATAGAGAGAACATTCAGCCGGATGACGTTGCTATGTTTGTTGTTGCACCAATGGATAAGCATGGTTACTTCAATTTCGGACCGAATGCATCCCATTTGATGGCGATTTGCGAAACGGCAAAACATATCATCGTTGAGGTCAATGAGAACATGCCTCGTTGTCTTGGCGGCATGGAAGAAGGCATACATATTTCCCAGGTGGATGCGATCGTGGAAGGAGAAAACCCTGCAATCGGTGAACTCGGCGGTGGTGGTCCTGCAACCGATATTGATAAGGCAGTGGCAAAATTGATCGTGGATGAGATCCCGAACGGCGCTTGTCTACAACTTGGTATCGGTGGTATGCCGAACGCGGTTGGATCCCTGATCGCCGAATCGGATCTGAAGGATCTGGGCGTGCATACAGAAATGTATGTGGATGCTTTTGTCGATATTGCGCGTGCGGGCAAGATCAATGGATCCAAGAAGAATATTGACCGCTTCCGTCAGACATACGCATTTGGTGCCGGCACGAAAAAAATGTATGATTATCTGGACGAAAATCCGGAATTGATGAGCGCACCGGTAGATTATACGAACGATGTGAGAAACATTGCTAAACTGGATAATTTTATTTCAATCAACAATGCAGTTGATTTTGATCTGTTCGGACAGATCAACGCAGAGTCTGCGGGAACCAAGCATATTAGCGGTGCAGGCGGACAACTGGATTTCGTTATGGGTGCATATATGTCACATGGCGGTAAGAGTATCGTATGCTGTTCTTCCACCTTTACCAGAAAGGACGGCACCGTGGAATCTCGTATTCAGCCGACATTGGCACCGGGATCCATCGTTACAGATACCAGAGCCAACACGCACTATCTGGTAACCGAATATGGCAAGGTCTGCCTCAAGGGATTGTCGACATGGGAACGAACGGAGAAGATCATTTCCATTGCACATCCGGATTTCAGAGATTGGTTGATCGAAGAAGCCGACAAGATGCATATCTGGAGAAGAAGTAACAAGTAGAGACAATAATGGGACACCTCTTTTGCTAAGATGGAATCACAGGAAATGGATGACATCTGGTGAAAGGGGTGTTTTTTATGCAGAAAAATTTTATGATCGGCATATCCAGCCGTGCCTTGTTCGATTTGGAAGAGGAAAATGCGATCTTTGAAAGTCAGGGGGTGGAGGCTTATGTGGATTATCAGATCGCACATGAAAAAGAAGTTTTAGCACCGGGAGCGGCGTTTTCCTTAATTCAGGCTTTTCTTGCCTTGAACCGGGAGAGGGACAGCCGGCAGATCGAAGTAGTCATTATGTCTAAAAATAGTGCGGACGCGGCACTCCGCATTTTTCACTCGATCGAATATTATGGGCTGGATATCACGCGGGCAGCCTTGACCGGTGGGGGTGCCATTGCGCCCTATCTGCGTGCCTATGGCGTGGATCTGTATTTATCCTTTAATGCAGAGGAGGTCAAGAACGCCCTGCAATCAGGGATAGCCGCCGGTGTCTTACTGCCCAGAGGAGCGATGGAAAATGGGGGGCATGCTGTTTCGACAAGGACTTTCCCGGGAACCTATCGGCAAGCCTATATGCGGGGGCAGATCAGGCAGCCCTTGGAAATCCGCATAGCCTTTGATGGGGACGCAGTCTTATTTTCCGGGGAAGCAGAGCGTACGTTTCAAGAACAGGGAGTGGAGGCTTTTTGTGCACAGGAGAGAGAACTGGCAGATGTCCCGCTGCGTCCGGGACCTTTTGCCCATGTTTTGCAGTTGATCTCAGAATTGCAGCAGAGGACAGAAGAAATGCGGGAAGGCTGGAAAGAGGATGCCGGAATACCGCGGATCTGCACAGCCCTTGTCACGGCGCGGAGTGCTCCGGCACATGAACGCGTGATCCGTACCTTACGGGCATGGGGGATTCGGATCGACCAGGCCTTTTTTCTGGGAGGGATGGATAAGAGCCGGGTCTTGGAGGCATTTGGGGCACACATCTTTTTTGATGATAATGAGGAGAATGTGGAGAATGCTTCCGCGGTCGTGCTTTCCGCCAGAGTTCCCTGGGTGGAGGAGACGATGGAGCAGCAGGTAGGATAAAAGATGTGAAAGAAAAACAGCAGATCGACCCCGGCATATGCTATACTGTTAGGGTATGAGATCTTGGAATGAGAGAAGAGGGAGAGATATGATCTGGAATTGTTTTATGGTTGGTCTTGGAGGATTTGTAGGAAGTATTTTGCGCTATCTGGTTGGTCTGCTGCCGCTGGATACAGGAAATGGCTTTCCGATAAAGACATTTTTGATCAATCTTATCGGTGCTTTTCTGCTGGGCTTTCTTTCGGTATGCTTGGGAAAGCGTGTCGATCTGCCACCCCAGGTAGCATTGTTTTTAAAGGTAGGTTTGTGTGGTGGATTTACGACGTTTTCCACCTTTGCTTATGAGTCATCCTCTTTGGTACAGGATGGGCATATGGGCGTGGCGCTTATTTATATGATAGGTAGTTTAGTATTAGGAGTTTTGGCTGCATTGCTGGGACAGTGGATCGCGGGGTAAAAAGATGACAGAGAAAAAACAGGCAGGCTACAACAAGAAAATGCAAAAGAATGATACGAGAGAGAGACAGGAGTGCCCTTATCATAAGAAATGTGGCGGTTGTGAGTATAGCGGCATACCATATGAGGAACAATTACAAAAAAAGGAAAAACGCGTAGCAAAGTTACTGCGGGAATTTGGTAAGGTCGAACCGATCGTCGGCATGTCTTATCCATATTATTATCGCAATAAAGTGCATGCGGTGTATGCGCAAAAGAAAAATGGCGAGGTTATCTGTGGTACATATGAAAAAGATAGTCATCGCGTTGTAGATATCGAATCCTGTTTGTTAGAGAATAAGGGATCAACTGCTATTATTCGTGATATTCGAGGACTTTTGCGGTCGTTTAAGATAAAGCCATATAATGAAGATACTGGTTATGGCTTATTACGTCACGTACTGGTACGTCATGCACATGCGACCGGGGAAGTGATGGTGGTTTTAGTATTGGCATCACCAGTTATGCCATCAAAGAACAACTTTGTTAAGGCTTTACGAAAAATGCATCCGGAAATTACGACGGTTGTTTTAAATATCAATGGGCGTAATACAAGTATGGTGCTTGGCGAACAGGAGAAGGTGCTTTATGGTAAGGGGTATATTGTAGATGAACTTATGGGGATGCGTTTCCGTATTTCTGCAAAGTCTTTTTATCAGGTAAATCCAATACAGACCAAACATCTGTATCAGGGAGCGATTTCTCTGGCGGACCTCAGTGGAAAAGAACGTGTGCTAGATGCCTATTGTGGAACAGGAACCATTGGAATGATTGCATCCCGTGATGCGAAAGAAGTGGTTGGTGTGGAATTGAACCGCGATGCCGTGCGTGATGCCGTTACCAATGCAAAGACCAATCAGGTAAAGAATATTTGCTTTGTCTGTCAGGATGCCACGGAATATATTTGTAAAGCAGCAGCCAATAAGGAGCATTTTGACGTGGTTCTTATGGATCCGCCGCGTGCAGGAAGTACAAAAGAATTTGTAGATGCCGTGATTTCCTTGGAACCAGATCGTGTGGTTTATGTTTCATGCAACCCAGAGACGTTGGCAAGAGATTTGAAATGGTTTTGTAGAGCATACCGTGTGGAGACGATACGCCCATATGATATGTTCCCGTTGACTGGACATGTTGAAACAGTAGTTCTTTTGTCCCACAAAAAAGCCATATGATTACAGTAATGTCACGATTGAACTTGATGATGTGGATATAACATTAGCAGAAATAAAAAGAGTTTGACAAATCATTAAGGAATAGTGGAGGTAGATAAATATGTATAGAATATATAGTGCACTTATCGAAATTGTTGCTGCTGCAGTTTTTATAATTCCTATCTGGTGTATATATAACAAATTGTATTTTCGTAGCTGGAAAATAACCATTCTTTATATGGTTTTTGGATTCTATTTAACTGCTGTTTTAGCATTGGTAGGCTTTCCGAGTATAATGTCATTAAAAGTTGAATTGATGGTAAATATAATTCCTTTTGTATATATGATAAATGATTTTAGTAATGCGTGCTTGAATGTGTTATTGTTTGTTCCCTTTGGCTTCTTTCTGCCGGTGTTATGGAAAGAATTCAGGAATATAAAAAAAGTATTTATGGCAGGATTTGCAATGACATCATTTATCGAAATAGCTCAAATTTTCACAGGACGAACGACAGATATAGATGACATTATTACAAACATTGCAGGTACTTTAGTCGGGTATCTAATTGCATATTGGTTTACAAGTATCTTTACAAGAAGAATAGTGGAAAATTCAAAAAAGAACGACTTTTACATAATATGTGCATCTGTAGCACTTATTATGTTCTTCCTTCAACCATTTATTTCATCTTTGTTATGGGAAATGGTTCTGTAACTTCAAATTTCACTCTACGTAGCGTAGAAACCACTAAATTCACCATATTCTACGCTGCGTGGGTGTGATTGGAAATCAAATCATAGGATAATCAAACCAGAGAGGAGGAAAACAGATGGATCAAATTAAAATTGGGAAATTTATTTCTGATGAGAGAAAACGAAAAGGATATACACAAAAACAGCTTTCAGAAAAATTAGAAATCAGTGATAAAACAATTTCAAAATGGGAGAGAGGAAATGGTTTTCCGGAAGTATCATTGCTGTTGCCATTATGCAATGAACTGGAGATAACAGTTAATGAACTACTGTCTGGTGAAAGAGTATCTGAAGAAGATTATCTGAAGAAAGCGGAGGAAAATATGGTGAATTTAGTTAGAGAAACTCAGGAAAGCAAAAAGAAAATTGTCCTATCAGCAATGGTGGCAGGACTTACAATTATTGCGGCAGTTCCATTATTTATATTGTCGAGAATGCTGGAGATGGAGAACTGGATGAGAGTTCTTCTTATAGGAATAGGTCTTGTTGTGATAATTGGAGGAATTGCAATTGCCTGTGTACTTGATATAGAAGCAGGAGCATTTGAGTGTCCCGAATGTAATAATAGATTTGTTCCAGATATGAAGTCATATATTATGGGACCTCATACAATTACAAAGCGAAAATTAGTATGTCCGTATTGTGGCGCACATAAATATTGTAAGAAGGTTCTTACAAAGTCCTAGATTGAAAAACTAAACCCATACTTTGACAACTAAAAATGGCTATAAAAGGTCTAGTTTACTTTTTCTACAGCCATTTCCAAGGCATGATATATTGGTTATATCGATTACTATCTGCTGGGAAAGGAGCAGATATGAATTATTACAATACTAGCGGACAAATGGACCTGTCAGATCGAATAGCAATAGAAACTGGGATATGCATCGGGGAGTCATTCAAAAATAGCAAAAAGACTTCGCAGACATCCATCTACTATTGCACATGAAGTTAAAGAAAACAGAACCTTCATTAAAGGTAATTACCCGAATGGAAAAGATTGTCGCATTTGTCATTCAGAACTGGATGCGAAACAGAAATACAGTTGAGTTTTTGGCTGTTTGGGAAGAACTTCATAATCCAGATTTTAACCGTGTGCAATACGAGGCGGTTAGAAGTGAGGCAGGATTAAACAGGTTTGTTATGACGCCAACCAAATGGATTGAAAAGACCAATGCTATTGGAATAGTGTCAAAAGCAGGCAGATATGGTGGAGGATCTTGAACAGGGCTTTATCAAAGGTGAACTACCGTATTCACACGGATGCGGTGAAGGAGAATTTGATTCCACCAGAGCTGACACCAGAACAGATTGCTTATACATATGCCAGTGAAGCAGATCTTTTAAATGTTGCTTTATTGGGTCAGACTGCAAAGCAATGGAAAAATAATAATCCGGGTAAAAAAGGGAATGTGCGTGATGATGCAAATTTAAATCAGTTATTGGTATTGGCAAATATGGAAAGTTATAATGCTATTTTAATTGAGCAAGGGAAACCTCAATCAGAAAGACTTATATTGCTTAGAAATTTGGCAATCAGGCAGATGGATACATTAGCCAGTATCAATCTGTCGGCAGTTTCGACACTTCCTGGAGGTGATATGTAAATTGAAGAAAGAGAAAATCAAAGTATATTTATACACCCGTGTCTCGACAACCATGCAGATAGATGGCTAGAGGTCATAAGTGTGATTGCAGAAAACAGCTGCATGAATAAATATGGATTTTCTTGATTATGAGGATAAGCATTACCAGCGAAGAAAAATAGATTTAGAGAACTATTTGTACAAGACTTATGATAAAGTAGATGAAGTAGAATTATTTTAGTAAATATGAAAGATGTTGTGGCTGAAGGGGCAAATAAAAATAGAAAATATCATTTGTTTGATGAAAGTGGGCTGGTGCGCAAGTGATACAAATAACCAAAGTGAGGAACTTACAGCATGAATGAAACCAGAGACATATTAACGCTGGCAGTGGAAATCGGTGATGCCATGCTTCAAAATGGTGGTGAGATCTACCGCGTAGAAGATACCGTTATGAAGATCATGGCGGCTTATCAGTTAGAGGATTATGATGTATACGTGCTATCCAATGGTATCTTTGCCAGTGCCAATGAGGGAAAGGAAGATGCCTGTAGCATGATTCGGCATGTGCCCTTAGGCAGTGTAAATCTGCTCAAGATATCAAAACTCAACCAGTTAGCCAGAGACATTTGTGATAAGAAATGTACGATATCTGAGGCTTGGGTTCGTATGGATGCCATCATACATCACAAGAAGGATCCACTCTGGATTCGTGTCCTATGTACCGGTATCGGATCCGGTGGTTTTGCCATTTTGTTCGGAGCAAATTTTTTGGATGGATCCATTGCATTTGGCATTGGTCTTTTATTACAACTTTTGATGTTATGGTTTGAAAAACACCATGTTGGTCGCTTTGCCAATCTGCTGATCTGTAGTATGTTTGTAACAGCTCTGAGCCTGTTTCCTATGTGTATGGGACTTCCGGTTTCGCAGGACAAGATAGTGATTGGCTGTATCATGCCACTGGTACCGGGCATTGCCTTTACGACCTCCATCCGTGATTTCTATAATAGTGATTATCTGTCAGGTGTGATCCATCTCTTGGACGCGCTTTTGACTGCACTCTTTATTTCGGTTGGCGTTGGCCTGACAATCTATATTTTTCAGAGTTTGGGAGGTGCTATGTCATGATTGGGACGATTTTTTTGCATTTTATCATTGCTATGATTGCGACGTTAGCCTTTGCTGTTCTGTTTCAAGCACCTAAATCAGAATGGGGTTTATGTGGGTTGACAGGTGGTGTGGGCTGGTTTGTCTATGAATATCTGCATTCACAGCAGGGCTGGCATCTGATGTTGGCAACGATTGTGGCAACACTGGCCTTGACCTTGCTTTCACGCTTTTTCGCGGTACTTCGCAAGCATCCGGCAACGGTCTATCTGTTGTCAGGGATATTCCCGCTGGTGCCGGGAGCCGGGATTTACTATGCAGCCTTTTATCTAATCAGCGGTAATATGGAAATGTTTTCGATCAAAGGAACTGAGACAGTTGAGACGGCAGGGGCGATTGTTATCGGTATCATCCTTGCGATGGGACTTCCGCAGGCATGGCTCAACCATCTGAAAAAGAAGGAAAAGAAAGCAATATAAAGCATAAGAAAAGCGCTGGAGACTAAAAGTCTCCAGCCTTGTTCCATGTTGCGCCACCATCAGTAGAAACATATTTTACCCCGGTGGTATCACCAGCTTCGGATCTTGCTAAAACGACCAACTGGTCTTTATCTTTTCTTGGCATATCAAAGTAGAATTCACCGGTTGCGGCACCTGGAAATTCTATTTTTGTAAAAGTATTCCCACCATCTGTTGTTCGATAAAGGTTGGACCAATCCTGCCCTGCACATGTCAGACCAATGATGCCATTATTCTCATCATAAAATACGAGACCTTCGCTGACACCAATATTTCCGACAAAAGGATCTTCGTTAATCATTTCCCACGTGTTACCGCCGTCTGTTGTTTTTTGTAAGCCATAAAAACGGCTTCCTGCGGCAGCATCTAAAATCTTAAATTTCCACCCAATTTGTTCTGTGAGATAAAAATATTGTATACCATCTTCGTCGGTATCACATTTGCCGATTCCTGAGGAGTTTTTAGTAGAAGCATCCGTTTGCTCCTGTTCTTTTTGTTCCTGCAAAGATGTGTATTTGGGGTTGGCGATATAACGTATTGGTGTAACCGTATCAAGCTCTGGCATGTGTAAGGATACTTCGTATCCTTTTACAGAGCCACCGGCATTTAACTTTTGGATTTCGGAGCTATCTCCGGAAACCGTAACGAGACCATCTTTTATTTCAAAAGAACGATTTCCCAAATATAGTAATTGGTAGGAGGAGACATCATAATCTTGTTCCCACTCTGCCACCTGTTCTTTCCAATTGGCTAGAGCAAGCACATCGATCATAGGAGACAGTAAGGAGTCTGTATCAAAATCTGCCGATGCATACCCATCCATATTAACATAAATTTTTTTGCTTTTTTTGGCATTGTAACTGATTAAATAGGTGCGCGTCTGATCGTTCTCATCTTTTCCATATAAGAAACCTTCGATTGCACTTATTTTTCCAGTACCGTCAAAATCTACAGTAAATTGTTCTGCAATATAGAGTTTTTCCGGAAGGTTTAATGCGGCAGTCAAATCATCCAGAATGCCTTCTATACCAGTGTCAAAAACATTATTATGTGTCAATGTAACTTCGCGTGTATGTATCAAATCCTGAATTTTCCAGGCTAATTTTCCATTATAAGGAATAGCAGAGTAGATAATGTTGGATGTAAAAAGAACGGTTGCACCGATCAGGGACATCAATTTCACGAGGAAAGCTGTTTTGTTTTTGATTTTTGGCGTATCTGTTATGAGCAGGTAGATTAAGGTAGCGCAAAATACCAGCAATCCCAGCAACATCCAGAGCAAGTGCCTTTTGACGCCACCGTAGCGGCATAGGGCACTTAGGTGATAGAGGACAAAAATATAGCAGAGAATCATCAGGCTTTCTGCGACCAGTCTTTTATTTTTCATGGAAAACTCCTTTATCTTTGCCTAGTAATACATCTTTACTACTTATAACACTAATATAAAAAGAAGTAAATTCGCTTCATGAATATTTCATAATCATTAGGAGCAAATACTATGATATTGACAAAAAATAAGAATATCAATATAATTATCAGAAGTAATTATCAAAGGTAACTACATGGAGGTGTGAAAATAAAATGGACATAAAAACAATCAAGGCAATGTTTGATGCCTGTTATCAGGCAAAGCGGGTGCGAGAACTCCTTCCACCGCTGCCGGAGGGCGTCAGTCCTTCCTATATTCATTATCTGGATACGATCACCATGCTGGAAAAAAAGGGAATCCGCGTCAAGGTTTCTGACATCAGCGAGGCTTTGTCCCTCCCCCGTCCGGGTGTGACACGTACTGTCAAGGAGATGGAAAACAGAGGCTACCTGCACAAGCAATGTTCCGAAAGCGATGGCAGGATCACCTATCTTTTGCTAACCGAAACAGGCAAGGAATTGCTGAAAAAATACGATAGGGAATATTTCAGGAAGATACAACCATTTTTTGATGTTATTTCAGATGATGAGGCAGAGGTTATGATGCAAACCATCGAGAAAATGTATCAAATTATGTCAGAGAGGAGTATTTCAATCAATGAACGATAGAGCTGATTTCACACAGGGGAGCATTTTAAAAAAGTTATTTTGGTTCATGTTGCCGGTTTTGGGAGCCTTGGTCTTACAGGCGGCTTATGGTGCAGTTGACCTGCTGGTGGTTGGTCGGTTTGGTTCGACCGAAGGACTTTCTGCGGTATCGACCGGCAGTCAGGTCTTAAATCTTGTCACCTTCGTTGTGACACAGCTTGCTATGGGTGTTACTGTCTTGATCGCAAGGTATCTGGGAGAAAAAAGAGAAGAAGTCATCGGCTCGGTAATGGGCGGTGCACTCGCAGTGTTTGCCGTGCTATCGGTGGTACTTTTTGTACTTTTGGTTGTGTTTGCAAATCCGATTTCCATCTTGATGCAGGCTCCAAAGGAGGCGCTAACACTTACGAAATCTTATGTGCGTATATGTGGCTGCGGTATCTTTTTTATTGTGGCATACAATCTTTTGGCTGCAATCTTTCGTGGACTGGGCGACAGCAAGTCGCCGCTTCTATTTGTTTTTGTCGCATGTATCGTAAACATCGTAGGAGATCTGGTTTTTGTGGCAGGCTTTCATATGGATGCAGCAGGCGCAGCACTGGCAACGGTTATGGCGCAGGCAGTCAGCGTTGTGTGCGCAATCTTGATACTTTTGAAAAAGAAACTGCCGTTTACCATAAAAAGATCCGACTTTGGTTTTAACAGCCAATGTAGAAAATTCCTTTCTATCGGACTACCACTCGCCTTACAGGAGTTTTTGACCCAACTTTCTTTTCTTGCCCTCTGTGCCTTTGTCAACAGATTAGGACTTGAGGCATCCTCAGGTTATGGCGTGGCATGCAAGATCGTCAACTTTGCTATGTTGATCCCGAGTTCTCTTATGCAGTCCATGGCATCCTTTGTCTCACAAAATGTGGGAGCCGGCAATCAGAAACGTGCCAAGAAAGCCATGTTTACGGGCATTGGTATAGGACTATCCTTTGGATGCGTGGTCTTTTTACTCGTCATGTTAAAAGGAGATCTGCTGGCAGGTATCTTTACCACAGATCCGGCAGTGATCGCCAATGGTTTTGCCTACCTCAAGGGCTTTGCACCGGAGACAATTGTAACGGCAGTGCTTTTCTCCATGATCGGCTATTTCAACGGCAATAACCAGACACTCTGGGTTATGGTACAGGGTTTGGTGCAGACACTTCTGGTTCGTTTGCCATTTGCCTATATCATGAGCATCCAGCCAAATGCCAGTTTGACGAAGATCGGACTGGCGGCACCGGTATCAACGACTGTCGGTATCATATTAAATGTGCTCTTTTATCTGCATCTGAACCGAAAAAAGAAGGACATCTTAGCAAAGTAGAGGATATCAGAAATGATTTGTGCTATAATAGCGGGCATAAATGTGGTCGCATACAGACATATAACGCAGGAGGATAGTTTATGGAAATCCGGGTACTCCGATATTTTCTTACGGTAGCAAAAGAACAGAGTTTTACCAAGGCAGCAGAAGTCCTGCACATTACACAACCGACCTTATCGCGCCAATTGGCAGGCTTGGAAAAAGAATTGGGCGTGACATTATTCGATCGTAGCGGACATCATATTACGCTGACGGACGAGGGACTCCTGTTAAAAAGGCGTGCGCTGGAAATCGTAGATATGGAAGAAAAGATCGTGGATGAACTACGCGGAAATCAGGAACCGATCGCCGGAAAGATCATGATTGGCTGTGGCGAGTTTATGGCAGTGGAAACGCTGGCAAAAATATGTCGGTCTTATTGCAAAAAGTATCCTTTGGTACAGTTTGCCATACATACGGGAACGGCAGATACAATTCTGGAAATGATGAGTAAGGGGATCGTGGACATTGGCTTGTTCTTAGAACCTGTCAGTACAGAGAATCTGGATTATATCCGCCTGCCGGGGAGCGATCATTGGGTAGTGGCAATGAAAGCAGATGATCCGCTTGCAAAAAAAGATGAGATCACAAAAGCAGATTTAAAACACCTACCCTTGATCCTGCCGGAACGAACCAATGTACAGAGTGAGTTGGCGAACTGGTTTGGCAAGGACTTTCAAAAACTGCATATCGTAGCAACCAGCAATCTGGGTACCAATGCCGGTGTGTTGGCACTGGAAGGTATTGGCTATCCCATTTCCATTGAAGGTGCGGTGCGTTATTGGCGAGAAGATCTTTTGGTGCAAAAAAGGTTATCTCCGGCCATAGAAACCAGTACAGTCATTGCATGGAGAAGAAACATTCCATGCTCTCCTGCGGTAGAATGTTTTATAAAAGAGTTGAATGCCTATAAGGCATAATGCGACATGCTATATAAGTATTAGACATAATAGAACCTGGGATTATATAATGAATGCGTAAGTTAGCGAAAGAGGCTTTTTACGCATTCATTTTATTTTTGGAGGTGTATCTTATGGCAAAAAGATTAGTGGCATATTTTAGCGCGAGCAGTACGACAAAAAAAGTGGCAGAAATGCTGGCAGAAGCAGCAAAAGCCGATCTGTATGAAATCGAACCCAAAGTTCCTTACACCCAGGCAGATCTGGACTGGATGAACAAGAAATCACGCAGCAGTGTCGAGATGAACGACAAGAAGATTCGACCGGAGATCGCAGAGGAAAATCTGGATATGTCAGCCTATGACGAGATCCTTTTGGGCTACCCGATCTGGTGGTATGTGGCACCGACGATCATCAATACATTTTTGGAAAAATATGATCTTACCGGCAAAAAGATTATTCTGTTTGCAACTTCCGGTGGCAGTGGATTTGGCAATACCGTACAGGAATTGCAGCCGTCAGCACCGGGGGCAGAGATTGTCGAGGGTAAACTCTTAAACAGAGCCGACAAACAGGAAATCGAAGACTGGGTAAAGACATTATAAAAAGGAGAGGATAAGATTATGGCAAAGATCACGCAGACAGCAGGAAGAAATGCACTCGGTGAGTTTGCACCGGAATTTGCACATTATAATGATGATGTTCTCTTTGGAGAGAATTGGAACAATGAAGATATTGATGTAAAGACTAGGAGTATCATTACCGTGGTAGCCCTTATGGCATCCGGTATCACAGATTCTTCTTTGAAGTTTCATCTGGAAAATGCCAAGGCACATGGTGTGACGCAAAAGGAGATTGCGGCTATCATCACACATGTTGCTTTTTATGCAGGCTGGCCGAAGGGCTGGGCAGTCTTTAACCTAGCAAAAGATGTATGGAGCGTAAATGAGGGCGACCTTCCATATGAGGATGAGGCAATGCGCGCGCACGCAAAAGAAATGGTTTTCCCAATCGGTGCACCAAATGACGGGTTTGCCCAGTATTTTAGCGGACGCAGTTTCTTGGCACCGGTTTCTACCAGCCAGGTTGACATTTTCAATGTGACATTTGAACCGGGCTGCCGCAACAACTGGCATATTCATCATGCAAAAAAGGGCGGTGGACAGATTCTGGTCTGCGTTGCCGGACGTGGTTACTATCAGGAAGAAGGCAAAGAAGCCATCGAGATGAAGCCGGGAGACTGTATCAATATTCCAGCAGAAGTAAAGCATTGGCATGGAGCCGCACCAGATAGCTGGTTTTCACATCTCGCTATTGAAGTGTCGGGAGAGGAAACTTCCAATGAGTGGTGCCAGCCGGTATCAGATGAAGAATACCAAAAGTTAAAATAAAAATTAGAAGTGGTAACACAAGCAGTGGATTTACATGTAGGGAATGTTAGGTAGGAGGGCGTACATGGAATATACTAAACTTGGAAAAACAGGATATGCAGATCGTAACAAGAGTTCATGAACTTGCAGAAAAATACAATTGTAAAATGTCGCAGATTGCTATTGCATGGCAGTGGGCAAAAGGAATTGCATCTCCAATTATCGGGGCAACCAAAGCATTCTATCTGGATGATGCAGTGGGAGCACTTGATGTGAAACTGACAGAGAGTGATGTCGCTTATCTTGAGGAACTGTACGTGCCACACCCGGTTGTCGGAGCAATCAATCACAATCCGGAGCAGGGAACAGTGCTATTAGATGAGAAAAAATAGTTTTGGTAAATGAATGGAGAAAAATATGTATAATGAAAAAATAACATTAAATAATGGAGTAAAAATTCCGCAGTTAGGTCTGGGAACATGGTTTATTGATGATGATAAGGCCGCAGACGCAGTAAAAGCAGCAGTGGAACTGGGATACAGACACATTGATACTGCACAGGCATATGGAAATGAGCGCGGTGTCGGGGAAGGTATCCGAACCTGTGGCGTGCCAAGGGAGGAACTTTTTGTCGTATCAAAAGTGGCTGCTGAACATAAGACTTATGAGGAAGCCAAGGCAGGTATTGATGAGACCTTAAAGAAAATGGGACTGGATTATCTTGATATGATGATTATTCACTCTCCCCAGCCATGGGTAGAGGTGAACCAGAGCGAAAACCGCTATGTGGAAGGAAACCGCGCAGCATGGAGAGCACTTGAAGAAGCATACAGTGAAGGAAAATTGAAAGCAATCGGTGTATCTAATTTCCAGATTGGCGATTTAGAAAGCTTGATGGAGACCGCAGAGATCAAACCAATGGTAAATCAGGTACTCTGTCATATCAGCAACACACCATTAGAACTGATTGATTTCTGCCAGAAAAATGATATTGCAATTGAGGCATATTCTCCGATCGCACATGGTGAGATCTTAAGCCAGCCTGAAATCAAGGCAATTGCAGACAAATATGGAGTATCTGTGCCACAGTTTTGCATCCGCTATACTTTACAGCTTGGCGCTATATCTCTTCCAAAAACAGCTAATCCAGAGCATATGGAAAGCAACGCAAAGGTTGACTTCACAATCAGTGCAGAGGATATGGAAGTGCTTAAGAACTTCAAGAAGATTGAAAACTACGGTGCAGCCAGCAGCTTCCCTGTATATGGAGGAAAGATGTAATAGGAAGAAACCATATATTATTTGCCACGTATGCAGCATGAACATATGACTTTATAGAATGGGCGTATAATCATTAAAGATAGAGTTATAATACTTGCGTATAATCAAAATCTGACATATACACTTAAAAAACCCCACAGGAATCTGTGGGGTTTTAATGATTAGTTCACATGGATGTGCTCTCTGGATTTCTCAGAGATCTCTGTCTTGATCTTTTCTACAAAGTCATCCAAAGGAAGGACTGTTGTTTCTTTTTCGCCATGCAGACGGAAGGAAACGGTACGGTCATCCTTTTCATTAAATCCGACAACCAGCAGATAAGGTACTTTCTGAACTTGTCCCTCACGCATACGGTAGCCGAGTTTTTCGGCACGGTCGTCAAGTTCTACGCGGACATTTGCATCTTCCAGGGCATCTACGATTTCCTGCGCATAAGCATTCAGACCGTCGTCATCTGTCTTGACCGGCATAACGCGAACCTGAACAGGAGCAAGCCAGGTAGGAAGATTTCCCTTGGTCTCTTCCAGGATATAAGCCATAAAGCGATCCAAAGATCCAAGGATGGCACGGTGCAATACGACCGGTGTCTGCTTTTCGCCGTTGCTGTCAATATAATAGAGGTTGAACTTGGCTGGCAGACAGAAGTCCAACTGACAGGTAGAGAGTGTGATCTCATTACCGATCGCCGGCTGTACGTTTACGTCAAGTTTCGGACCATAGAAAGCAGCCTCGCCGATCTCCTCGGTGTATTCGATGCCGATACTGTTTAATACATCACGCAGTGCATCTTCTGCTGTATTCCACATTTCATCATCATCATGATACTTTTCTTTATTCGCCGGATCACGAAGGGAAAGTACACAACGATAGTTGGTAATTCCAAAATCCTTATAGGTATCAAAGATCAGATTTACAACGCTGGTAAATTCTTCCTTGATCTGTTCCGGTGTCACGAAGAGGTGGGCATCATTCTGACAGAAATGTCTGCCACGCTCGATACCCTTTAAGGTTCCGCTGGACTCATAACGGAAGTCATGAGCGATCTCACCGATACGGATCGGCAGATCTTTGTAAGAATGTCTTCTGTTTGCGTAGATCATCATGTGATGCGGGCAGTTCATAGGGCGAAGTACAAAGGATTCGCCTTCCATTTCCATTGGTGGGAACATGTTTTCCTTGTAATGATCCCAGTGACCGGATGTCTTGTAAAGATTGACCGTGCCGACACATGGAGTCATAACATGGAGATAACCGAGTTTTCTCTCTTTATGCTTGATATAGTTTTCTAATTCCTGCCAGATGGTGTATCCCTTTGGCAGGAACATTGGAAGACCACGACCAACCAGGTCATCTACCATAAAGAGGTTCATGTCCTTGCCGATCTTTCTGTGGTCTCTTTCTTTGGCTTCCTCTAATAATTGCAAATGTGCATCCAGTTCTTCCGGTGTTGGGAAACATACGCCGTAGATACGCTGGAGCATCTTGTTCTTGCTGTCGCCCTTCCAATAAGCACCGGAGTGGCGGATCAACTTGAAGTGCTTGCAGAGTTTTACATTGTCTACGTGAGGTCCACGGCAGAGATCAGTAAAATCGCCCTGATCGTAAACCGTGATATTGCCATCCTCAAGATCCTCGATCAGGTCTAACTTGTAAGGGTCATCCTTAAACATTTCCAAGGCTTCTTCCTTGGAAACTTCACGACGCATAATCTTTTTGCCGGATTTGATGACCTTTTTCATTTCTTTGGTGATTGCTTCGATGTCTTCATCACGGATAACGTCATCGCCAAGGTCAATATCATAATAGAAACCTTCTGCGACAACTGGTCCAACCCAGAATTTAGCCTGTGGGTAAAGATGCTTGATTGCCTGTGCCATCACATGGGCACATGAGTGGTTCAGCGTATTCAGACGCTCGTCTTCTTTGAAATTTACCATTTTCATTCTCCTTTTCATTTTTAGTATGAAAAAAGCACCCATAGACTGATACATCATCTAAGGGTGCTTGCACACGGTTCCACCTTAATTTTTACTCTTGCAGCCTGTAACGGGGCTATCCGGTAACGCTTCGGAATCATCCTTCTACGTACAGCTTCGAAGTGGTCTTCATGTAATCCGTTTCTAAGGAACTTCCAGCATATGTTCCTCTCTCTGTGAGAACTTGATTGCATTACTCTCTTCATCATTGCTTTTATGGGTACTATTCATTTCTAAATCTGCTTCATTATAGTATAATAATGGCGGAAATTCAATGGATTTTGAAAAAGTGGAAAAATTTCCTAAATTTTTAAATTTTTTTGTAACAAAATAGGGAAAACATCGTCTAACCTACGAAAAAAGGAAAGGAAGGTGAGAAAGACTGGATACCGAGAAGCTATATCGAACGTATTTTATGAAGGTATATTCGTACGTGATGAATATCGTAAAAAATCCTGCTGCAGCAGAAGAAATCACACAAAATACCTTTGTGAAAGCAATGACTACAAAAAGTGAATACGAAGGGTCATCCAGCCCATACACCTGGTTGTGCGCGATTGCGAAAAATCAGTGTTATGATTACTTCCGTAAAAATGGCAGAATTGCAGAGGCTGTGGAACCAGAGCAGGAGGCAGTGTGTGCTTCGGATGTGACGGAAGATTTTGTCGTACGTGAAACTTCGTTGTCTATTCATCGGATTTTGCATGATATGGAAGAACCATATAAAGAAGTGTTTGAACTTCGTGTTTTTGGAGAATTGTCATTTGCGGAAATTGCTTCGATATTTCGAAAAACAGATAGTTGGGCGCGTGTGACGTATCACCGTGCAAGAATAAAAATAAAAGAGAGGTTAGAAGAAGATGAGTAATATAGAACAGAAATTACCGTGTGAGGTAGTGCAGGATATTTTGCCACTCTATCATGATGGTGTGTGTAGTGGTGCAAGTCGCAAAATGGTGGAAAATCATTTGCAGGAATGCCGTACGTGTAAAACACTGTTGCAGGAAATGGATGAGACGGAAATGGATATGGCACTTGCTGATGAGACAAAAGAAGTGCTGGAACACCATGCAAAAAGGGAGCGTACGTTGGCATATAAGACAGCAGTAGTTATTGCAGGACTCTTATTGTTACCAATTGTCATTGCGCTTCTCATGACACTTCCGGGCTATTCTGATTTAAAGACGGATGCGGCAATTATGGCATCTATGCTATTAGTGGCAGGTTTTACAGTAGTTCCACTGTTATCGCGAGGAAAGAAGCTGGCAAAGACCATTGTGGCATCGACAGCTGCATTGATTCTTTTGATTTTTATTGTGGAAATGTTTTTTGACCATGGCAACTGGATTACGTTTGGCGAGATTGCCTGCTCAACGATGTTTGGTCTTTCTTTGGTTTTTGCGCCATTTGTGGTAAAACAGTTAGACTTGCCGGAAACGCTGGTGAACCAGAAAGCACTTCTGACGGTGGCATGGGATACGATTTGGTTTTATCTGATGATGGTTATGTTTGCTATCGATAATCCAATTTATACGCAGGATCTTTTCCTTCCGGGTACATTTTTTGTTGCTCTTGGCTGGGCAATCTTTTGCGATTATCGTTATTTACCGGGGAATGGTTGGATGAAGACAGCAGTTTTATCATTGTTGGTTGGTATCTGGGGAACCATTGGAAATGCTCTCGGCTGGGTATCGGTTTCTGTGATGACAAAGGCGGGAGAGACACCGCTGGATCTCAGAGGCTGGATCCTTGCGATCACCCTTGGGCTGGCAATCGTCCTCTTTGTCATTGGACTGCTCCGGCAAAAGGGACAGTCTAAGAGAATCAAAGCCTAAAGTCATGCATTGCTATTTGCCCTGGGTCTGCGTATAATAAAGACAGTCACAAAGGAAAACGAGAGGAGAATCAGGACATGATAGATCAAAATTGTGCATACTGCGTAGAGGGAGAACTGGTCGATGCTTTTGGTATCAAGATCTGCGAACTGCCGACTTCCAAGGTATATTTATTTAAGGAGCAGAGCCATCCGGGCAGAGTGATCGTGGCACACAAGAAGCATGTGAGCGAGTTGATCGAACTGAGCCCGGAAGAAAGAGCGGCTTACATGGAGGATATTGCAAAGGTGGCAAATGCCATGCATGAGATCTTCCATCCGAATAAGGTCAACTATGGCGCTTACGGAGATACCGGACACCATTTACATTTTCATCTGGTTCCAAAGTATGAAAATGAATATGAGTGGGGCGGCGTTTTTGCCATGAATCCACAGGTCAAGACTTTAAGCGATGCAGAATATACCGAAATGGTAGAAAAATATCGTAAGGCACTTGCATAATTGCCTAAATATTTGATAAAAAAATCAAAAATTTAATAGTGAGGAGAGTCCTTCTGGTTTATAATGAGTATAAATTGCACAAGTCAGTATGTGCTCAGACAAACAGGGAGGACTTTTTTATGGAATTGATGGAATATGAAAAGAAACATACAGAGGCGGTCAAAGGCTCACTTGCCGAGTGTACCGTACTCTTGAAAAAAGATGGTAAATTTCCACTGGAGGCGGCAGGCAAGATCGCAGCCTTTGGTAGTGGTGTGCGCCTGACAGTTAAGGGTGGAACCGGATCCGGCGAAGTCAATTCACACTATTCTGTGAATATCGAAGAGGGCTTAGAGCAGGCAGGCTTTGAGATCACGACCAAGGCGTGGCTGGACGCATATGATGCCAAGCGCGCAGAGGCAAAGACGGATTTTATCAAGCGTATGAAGGCAGAAGCCAAGGCGAACCATCAGAATGTCATGGTCTATGCCATGGGAAAATCCATGCCGGAACCAAATTACCAGATCCCTTTGGAGGGGCAGGGCGACGTGGCAATCTATGTATTGTCCCGTATTTCCGGTGAGGGAAATGACCGTCCGGTAGAAGAGGGAGAGATCAAATTATCCGCTACGGAAAAGAGAGATATCTTAGCCCTCAATGAAAAGTATGATAAATTCATGCTGGTACTCAATGTCGGTGGCGTAGTCGATCTGTCCGATGTGACGGAGGTCAAGAATATCTTAGTCCTTTCACAACTTGGCGTAGATACCGGAACAGCCCTGGTAGACATCCTGCTTGGCAGACAGAATCCATCCGGTAAACTGGCAACGACCTGGGCGGCATGGGATCAGTATGCGCCGATGGATGACTTTGAGGACATCAATGATACCAGATATCAGGAAGGCATCTATGTCGGCTACCGCTATTTTGATTCCTTCCACAAAAAGGCACTCTTTCCATTTGGTTATGGCTTGTCCTATACAGAATTTGCACACAAACTGTCCGGTGTCAGCGCAGACGGCGAAAAGATCACGGTGCGCGCACAGGTGACCAATACAGGTCAGCGGGCAGGTAAGCAGGTGGTGCAGGTCTATGTATCGGCTCCAAGCGTAAAACTGGATAAGGCATATCAGGATCTCTGCGGATTTGCCAAGACTAAGGAACTGGCATCGGGAGAGAGCCAGGAAGTAGCCATTACCTTTGCCCTTTCTGATTTTGCTTCCTATGATGAGGCATCTGCTTCTTATATTCTGGAAGCCGGCAACTATATCGTGCGCATGGGCGTAAGCAGCCAGGATACGGCTCCGGTCGCTCTGCTTCGTCTGCAAGAAGACGTTACGACTCTGGTGGCAAAGAATGTCTTGGGAGATCCGGGATTTACAGACCTGCGTGCAGAGGCTGGCCAGACAGAAAATATTCCGGCAGATATCTGTGTCATCACTTTAAGCGCAGATGATTTTACGACAGAGCAGGTAGATTACCAGCCAAAATATGAGATCTTGCCGGAAGTGGAGGCGCTGTCTATCGATGAGGCAGCCCTGATGAACATCGGCGGACATGATCCAAACAAGGGTGGACTGGCATCCATCATCGGCAGCGCCGGATCACAGGTCTGCGGTGCAGCAGGTGAGACAACGACTCATGTCAAAGATTTCCCATCCCTTGTTATGGCAGACGGTCCTGCGGGCCTTCGTCTGGCGAGAGAATACTATCGCGATGAGAAGGGCTTGCATGCAGTAGGGCAGGCAGGTATTCCGGAAAGTTTTATGGACTACATGCCAAAGCCGATGCTCTTTTTCTCAAAACTGATCATGGGCGGAAATAAGGGACCGAAGGCTGGAACGGAAGTAAAGACCCAGTATTGCACAGCCATCCCGATCGGTACAGCCATTGCCCAGTCTTTCAATACAGATCTGGCAGAAAAATATGGCGATATCGTGGGCTATGAAATGGAAATGTTCGGCGTACATCTGTGGCTGGCTCCGGCACTCAACATCCACAGATCTATCCGCTGTGGACGAAACTTTGAGTATTATTCAGAAGATCCGCTGGTTTCCGGTTTGATGGCGGCAGGGATCACAAATGGCGTGCAGAAGCATCCGGGATGCGGAACGACCATCAAGCATTATGCTGCCAATAACAAGGAGTTGAACCGCTATGCCAACAACAGCCATGTGTCTGAGCGTGCCATGCGTGAGATCTATACCAAGGGCTTTGGTATCTGCGTAAAGAAGTCACAGCCGCATGCCGTGATGACTTCCTACAACCTCTTAAATGGCGTACATACCGCAGAAAACCGCGGCTTAATCGAGGACATCTTACGCTGTGAATATGGCTATGAAGGCATTGTTATGACAGACTGGGTTGTACCAATGACCGCAGACAAGCGTTCTGCTAACCGCAATTCTCTGGCAAGATTTGTAGCCGCTGCCGGTGGCGACCTCTTTATGCCGGGCGGAAAGAGCGATTACGAAGATCTGAAAAAGGGCATTCAGGAAGGTGACGTATCCGAGGAACAGGTACGGATCAATGCGACCAGAGTGCTTAAGATGGCAAGAAAATTAGTAGAAAAATAAGCATAAAAACAGAAGGGAGCCTGTGACTGGAGAATCAGTCACAGGCTCCCTTTTTGTATGAAATGCATTTTATTGGATCTCTCCATTTTTATGCCGTTCAAAGAATTTCTTTGTCTCGGCAACAACTACACCGTTTAAGGCAAAGAGTGCGATCATGTTTGGCAGTGCCATCAGACCGTTAAAGATATCTGCGATCGTCCAGACAGCGCTGACGGTCATGTATGGTCCGATAAAGACGGCAAAGATATAAAGCCAGCGGAATATCTTGATGGCTTTCTGATTGCCCTTTGTCAGATATTCCAGACAACGCTCACTGTAATAGTCCCAGCCAAGAATGGTCGTAAAGGCAAAGAATACCAGACAGAGCATAAGGATAAAGGAAGATACCTCTGCCGGGAAAGGCAGCCCCTGTTGGAATGCATAGGTCGTCACGGCAACACCTTCCAGACCGTCTACCTGCCAGGCACCGGTCAGTACGATGGAAAGACCGGTCAGGGTACAGATCACGATGGTATCGATAAAGGTTCCGGTCATGCTGACAAGTCCCTGACGTACCGGCTCTTTTGTCTTTGCGGCAGCAGCGGCGATCGGTGCGCTACCAAGTCCTGCTTCATTGGAAAAGATACCGCGGGCAACACCCTTTTGCATAGCGACTAACATGGAACCGACGGCACCACCTGTGATCGC
This sequence comes from Roseburia lenta, assembly GCF_014287435.1. Taxonomy (GTDB): domain Bacteria; phylum Bacillota; class Clostridia; order Lachnospirales; family Lachnospiraceae; genus Pararoseburia; species Pararoseburia lenta. The sequence continues at coordinate 192,892 of NZ_JACOPG010000002.1, read as the reverse complement.
TTTTGGTGTAAAGGCTGCAACCACGATCGTCTTAAAAGCAGCCGGAACGGCAGTAATATTGCAGATCACAAGGCTCAGAACAAATACGATATAAATAACTGCCATAAAAGGAACGATGATCTGGCTGACACTTGCGATTCTCTTGACACCACCGATCAGTACGGCAGCCACACAAAAGGCAAGTACCAAAGAGGCGATAACGACCGCCCAGGAATAATCGCCTAAGAAAGGTAAAAGTTTTACCGTGTGGGCATCTGCCGGATCAAAGAAATTATGTACAGCGGAGGAGATACCGTTGACCTGACTGAAGGTTCCGATACCAAAAAGTCCTACGCACACGCCAAAGAAGGCAAATAACTTGGCGAGCCAGGTCCATTTTTTTCCCATGCCCTGCTCGATATAATAAAAAGGTCCGCCAAGGCTGTGCCCGTCCGGGGCAACGACACGATATTTCACGGCAAGTAATCCCTCTGCATATTTGGTCGCCATACCAAAGAAGGCGGTAACGACCATCCAGAACAAGGCGCCGGGACCACCGGTGCCGACTGCCGTAGCAACACCGACGATATTTCCGGTACCGATCGTAGCACTTAAGGCAGTGCAAAGTGCAGAGAAACTGGAAATTTCTCCATGACCTTCGTCCTCATTTTTGACCATCCATTTGAGTGCCAGAGGAAGTTTTCGGATCTGCAAGAAGCCCAGTCTTGCGGTCAAAAGCAGACCACCGGCAAGGATCAGCACCATGAGTGGGACACCCCACACAAAGTCATCGATTGTTGTTAAAACATCATTGATAAAGTTCCACATGTTTTTCATACCTCTTTCGTTTTAGTAAGGGATGCAAAATTCTTGTGGAGAGATTGGAAAGAAAATAGAAAGATAGATATCTTCTCTGTCCATTTGCCTGAGAGATTCCTGCGTGCATGCACGCATCTTGCACCTTCGGCCCCCGGCTCGTCGTGTCCGGGTGTCTCCAGAGAGTCGATCCATTTGCAGTTGCACCGGCACGGCCGGCACCTGAGAGTGTTACTCCTTCGGTAGACAAAAACGTCGTTTTCCTGCAAACTTCATCTCGAAAATTGCTCCAATCACTACTATATAGGTTCTTCCTATGGATTTCAATAGTTTGCATACAATTTTGAGATAAAGTGAAAAAGTATGAAGTTAGCAAAGACTAACAAAAAGGCTTGACAGTAGAAAAAAGCAGGAGTATATATAAGACGTAGATACCCGATGGGGGTATATAAAAGAAAGGAGATCATAGAAATTATGATACAGACAACTTTAAAGATCGATGGGATGATGTGCGGTATGTGCGAGGCGCATATGAATGATGTCGTGCGCAAGAATTGCCAGATTAAAAAGGTCACCTCCTCTGCAAAAGATGGCGAGACCGTAGTTATCAGCGAGAATGAACTGGATATCCCATGGCTGAAAAAGGAGATCAAAGCCATTGGTTATGAACTGGTTTCTTACGAGAGCAAGCCATACGAAAAGAAGGGACTGTTTGGCTTCCTAAAGTAAAGAAAATTTAAGAAAATCTTTATAGAATTTTTATTGCGAAATCAGGTGTCATGTTTTATTCTGATGGTAAGAAATGGCAGTAAGGAGCGTGGCACTTTATGACAATATTCCCTGAGGACAAAGAGACAGAGACCGAGATCAGAGGTCTTTGTGCGGCGGAAGTAGAGGAAAGGATTCGACAGGGAAAGGACAATCGTGCGGATGTGGGTACGGGTCTGACGACCGCAGAGATCATACGCTCGAACACATTTACTTACTTTAACTTTATCTTTCTCGTTATCACGATTCTCTTATGTCTGGTGGGATCTTTCCGCAATCTGACATTTTTACCGATCATCATTGCAAATACCCTGATTGGGATCATACAGGAGATCCGCGCCAAGCGAACGCTGGAAAAGATGAGCATTTTAAATGCGCCGCATGCGATCGTGGTGCGTGATGGCAGTCAAAAGCAGGTCGCCTCGGAAGAACTGGTCGAAGATGATGTGATCCTGCTGCGGGCAGGCGACCAGATCTGCGGGGATGCCAGTGTCCTATCCGGAGAGGTCATGGTCAATGAATCGCTTTTGACAGGCGAATCCGATGAGATCAACAAGACGCAGGGTGACGAACTTTTATCCGGCAGTTTTGTGGTGTCCGGTCAGTGCTATGCCCGACTGACCCATGTGGGCATGGATTCTTATATATCCAAGTTATCGCTGGAAGCCAAGTCCATGGAACGCACAGAGCAATCCGAAATGATCCGGTCGATCAACCAACTGGTCAAGTGGGTTGGAATCGCCATCATACCGATCGGTATTGTCTTATTCTCGCAGAGTTATTTCTTCAATGGGGAAACGATCGCCCGCAGTGTGACGGCGACCGTGGCAGCCGTCATTGGCATGATACCGGAAGGACTCTACCTTCTGGCAACGATCGCACTGGCGCTGGGAACCATCCGGCTGGCAACGAAAAAGGTGCTTTTGCATGATATGAAAAGCATTGAGACCTTATCGCGGGTCGATGTTCTTTGCGTAGATAAGACAGGGACGATCACGGAGCCGGGTATGCAGGTTTCCCATATTTTATGGCGCAGACAGGTCATGGAAGAAAATGGGGCAGAAGGCGACAAAGGGCTGTGGGATCGTGAGGCTCTACAGGGGATGCTGGCGGATTATGTCTATGCCTCCACGGATAACAATGCAACGATGGATGCGCTGCGGGCAGCCTTAGATAAGATGCCGGAAGCCAAAGCGGGCAGGCGTAGACCGTCTCATATCCAAGCCTTTTCGTCTGCAAATAAATACGGCAGTATGACCTTTTCGGACGGCACCTATTTTCTTGGCGCGCCGGAATTTATTATGAAGGATTCCTATGATGCGATCGCAGAGGAAATCGCGTCTTATGTGCAAAAGGGCTACCGTCTGCTTTTATTTGCCAAGCAGGAAGCGGACGGCATTTTACCACTGGGCTATGTGACCTTATCCAATCCGATCCGTGCCAATGCAAAGGAGACTTTTTCTTATTTTAAAGAGCAGGATGTGGCGATCCGAGTGATCTCCGGAGACAATCCCCAGACGGTGTCTGAGGTTGCAAAGCGTGCCGGGATCGAGGGCGCAGAGAATTACGTCGATGCGACGACACTGGATAGTAAGGCAAAGATAAGGGATGCCGTAGAACGTTACGCCGTCTTTGGCAGGGTGACGCCAAAGCAGAAGCAGTTGATCGTCAAAGCCTTGCAGGAGGCAGGACATACCGTTGCCATGACAGGCGATGGTGTCAACGACATCCTGGCAATGAAGGATGCGGATTGCAGTGTGGCAATGGCATCCGGTAGCGAGGCGTGTGCGCAGGCGGCACAGGTCGTCCTCCTCGATTCGGATTTTGCAAAAATGCCAGAGGTTGTATATGAGGGCAGACAGGTCGTCAATAATGTAGGTCGTTCTGCCAGCCTCTTTTTGGTAAAGAATATATTCTCCCTTCTGATGTCGGTATTTTCGGCGCTTTTTATGATCACTTATCCACTGGAGCCGTCACAGATCTCCTTGATCAGTATGTTTACGATCGGTATTCCGGGATTTTTGCTGGCATTGGAGCCAAACCGCGAGCGGATCAAGGGACATTTTATGCGAGGGGTCCTAGTGCGGGCACTTCCGGCAGGGCTGACGGATGTTCTGGCAGTCGGTGCGCTGGTGATCTGCGGGCAGGTCTTTTCCCTTCCGCCGGAAGATGTTGCGACAGCGGCGACCCTGCTTTTGTGTGTGGTCGGCTTTATGATCCTGATCAAGATATCCAAACCGATGAGTGGCATCAAATATGCCATTGTGATCGGCAATATCGCAGGACTGATCTTTGCAGGGATCTTTTGCCATCAGTTGTTTGCCTTAAGCGCTATGTCAAAAGTCTGCGTCCTTCTGATGGTCGTCTTTGCCTTTGCGGCAGAGTCCCTTTTGCGTTATCTGTCACTCTTGGTTGAAAAAATTGACTGTAAATTTTAGGTGTTATATAATATATGTTCATTCAATGGAACATAATAAAATGTAAGTGCCCGTCAAGGGCAGGAAAGGCAGGAATTTATTATGGTGAAAAAGATTGCAAATAATGATATGACAGAGGTTTTAGCAGAAAAGGTCGCACTGGTCGACTTCTCGGCAACATGGTGTGGTCCGTGTCAGATGCTGGCACCGGTTGTGGATGCTTTGGCAGAGGAACTGGAAGGACAGGTGGCTGTCTATAATGTAGATGTAGATGCCAACTCGGATCTTGCTATGCAGTATAGAGTGATGAGCGTTCCGTCTTTGCTCCTTTTCAAGGATGGACAGGTGGCAGGACAGACTGTAGGCTACCAGAGTGCGGATGAGATCAAGGCATTTATTGCAAACAATTAGGAGGTATGACCCTTATGATGGATAAATTAAAAAGTATTAAGATTGATGTGACCTTAGCAGCAGTGCTGAGTGTGGTACTGGGGGTACTGCTCGTGATATGGCCGGCAACCGTGATCACGGTCTTGGCACGCGTGATCGCTATTATCCTCATGGTATCGGGGATCGTTTCTCTGATACCGCGCCTGATGGATGAGGTCAAGTCTTATACCTCAATCATTGTTTCCCTACTTATTACACTAATCGGTCTTTGGATGTTCTTAAGCCCGCAGGCAGTCGCATCCATCATCCCGATCGCGATCGGTGTCCTTTTGGTGGTACATGGTGTGCAGGATCTTTCCCTCGCCCTTGAGGGCAAAAAGACCAAGGCACACAACTGGTGGAGTATTCCTTTGATGGCGATCTTAAATATCGTCTTAGGCGTGCTTTGCATCTGTAATGCTTTTGGTCTGGTAAAATTAGGCATGATCCTGATCGGTATCATGCTGATCTACGATGGCTTATCCGATATGTTCATCGTACATAAGGTCAACAAGGCATCCAAGGAGTTTGTGGACTCTACCATCCTTCACGAAGAAAATCTGGATGACTACATGTAAGATAGGAAAGTTGGCGAAGCATTTATGAGACAGATGGAGTTTAAGATGGAGAGACAGAATCTGGTTGAAGTAGGACAGACTCTCTCGGTAACAGAAAGCAAACTCCCGAATTCCTACTACTATACGCTGGAGCATGCCTATGCCATGTCTGGCAACTATACGACCTTGGAACGTTTGAAATCGCGTCAGGGCAAGGTCGTGGATATCAAGGAAACGCCAAAAGGTTTTTTTGTAACCATGGAATTTGACGAATAAAGAGGTAAGATAATGCGATATGTTCCAGCGGGGCAGCTGCAGCCGGGTATGGTCCTGGGGCAGGGGCTTCATGATGCATCGGGGCGGATGCTTTTGGCTCCGAATACATCACTGACAAATGAAAATATTACATACATAAAGTTTTTGGGAACCGCTGGGGTCTATATCGATGATGAGATCACAAGAGATATTCAGGTAACGGACGTGGTGCGTCCGGAGGTCAAGAGCGAAGCGGTATCCATGATCCAGCAGTTTTTTTGCCGTTCGGCAGAGAATGTGGAACTGGATGCAGAGGAGCGCCTGGTACGCCTGGTGGTTGAGAATGTCGTAAATGATGTGCTTTCCAACGAAGCCGTCATGTATAATATGGTCGATATCAAGACCTATAATGATTATACCTATTTTCACTCCATGAATACCGGGGTGATGGCTGGTATTTTAGGTGTGAAGATGGAACTGCCGGAAGATGATCTAAATGACTTGGTGACGGCGGCGTTTTTGCATGATGTCGGAAAGGTCTTAGTCCTGCCGGATCTTGTCAATGCGACACGCAAACTGACACCGGCAGAGGAAGAAGAAATGAAGAAGCACGCATGGGCGGGCTACGAGTATCTGCGCAAAGAATATTCTTTTGGCGACCAGGTCAATGAGACAGTCTATCAGCACCATGAGTGGTACAATGGCGGTGGCTATCCCAACCACTTAAAAGGCAGGGAACTGTTGCGCAATGCAAGGATATTAAAGGCGGCAGATGTCTATGATACCATGACCTCACAGCGGCCGGGACGTAAGTCCTACCAGCCGGCAGAGGTGATCGAATATATCATGTCGCGCACCGGCATGGAGTTTGATCCTAAGGTCGTGGAGACTATGAACGCAGGCTTTTGTATCTATCCGGTGGGGAGTGAAGTCGTCCTGTCGGATGGCAGGCATGCGATCGTTGTGGAAAATCATCCGGGATTTGTGCAAAGACCGACCGTCCGCCTCTTGGAGGATGGCAAGGAAATCAATCTGCGCGGAGATAGGAACGCATACAACATTACCATTGTAAAACTAATGATCTAGGAGAGCATATGGCAAATCAGGGCAAGAATGGGATCGATGTGATTCTTGCGGAAAGTCTGAAAGAATTAAGTAAGACAAGACCCATCGAAAAAATTACAATCAAGGAAATAACGGATAAGGCGGGCGTGATCCGTCCGACTTTTTATAACCATTTTCAGGATAAGTATGAATTGTTGGAGTGGATCGTGCGCGAAGATCTGATGGAATCGGCAATGCCGCTTTTCGATAACGGACTTTTGCGGGAGGGGATTACCTATCTCTTTACTGCCATGGAAAAGGAGCGGGATTTCTATGAGAAGGCAGTCCGCTTAGAGGGGCAGAATTCTTTCGTGGGGATGATGGAAGATGCTGTGCAGGAGTTGATCTTACAGCGGATGAACAAGGATAAACTGCGGGAAAAGATTACCTATTCCTGGCTGAGCCCGGAGAGAGTCGCGGCTTATTACGCCCACATGGCATGCAATGTTGCCGTGCAGTGGATCGAGGGCGGCATGCAGGTGCCGATAGCAGAATTGGTCGAAGTTTATGTGATTATGGCGCAGAAATCCATGATCGAAATCATCAGTTGATATATACATATCAGTTAAAATGTATAGTGCTTTATTACAGTGGTCTGTGTTTGCATATGTAATGGAGCAAACAAGTCTCTTATACTAAAATAGCGGTTTCGGCAGAGACCATAGTTTGATTCTAAGTTATCGGTAGGAGGATTCCATGAGTTGGATTGAAAATATATTGATCATTGTAGGTATCAGTCTTGATATTTTTGCCGCAATGGAGATCGAGGGGGCTATGCTTGCAGATGTCAAGCGTAAGTCGTTGATGATCGCAAGTACGATCGTGACCGTATTACAGTTGATCTTTTTCTTTGGCGGCTATTTTGTCTGCTATGAGTTGGAAAAACATCAGATCATTCAGAATGCAGAGGAAATCGGATATATCGTGGCAACCGTTGTGTTTGCCCTTCTGGGAATCCGCCTGATCGTCAAGGCGATCAAACGTGAATTTGTCCAAGAAAAGCGCAGGGATGATATCCGTGTGCGTGACTATATCAAGATCATCGCCATTACCAGTTTTTATACCCTGTGTGCCGGTTGTGCCTGCGGCTTTGTCGGTACATCCGTTGCAATGATGGGGCTTGTTATTCTGGTATGTTCGATCTTAGTCGTTGTTTCCGGTATCTACACGGGATATCATTTCGGTTTTGAGTCCAAGACCGGTGCTTATGCTGCAGGAGCACTTTTGCTCTGGGTCGCAGGAGGCGAGATCTTACTGCGCAATGTGATGCATATGATCTAATAAAATAAGCCTGTATATATCAAATAAAACTTTGGTATATACAGGCTTTTTGTGTCTTAATTTTTGTTTATCTCAAAATTTTCCGGGGTTTTTACGGGACCGTCTGTGCTGTCTTCGGACAAAAGCCCCCGCAAATGCCGCAGGATACTTGGTGCCAGCATGAGGTTCCTGGATTTGACCTGTTCGATCAGATAAGAGATCTTGTCTGTCTTTCCGAGTGCCAGATAACAGTCGCCCAGCATGTTGTAATTCTGGCTGATGTCGGTGCCGATGGCAACGCCAAATTCTAAGACGCTGATGGCATCTGCCAAAAGACCCTGTTCGATCAGGGCAGCACCATAATCCTTGAGGGTAATGGTCAAAAGATCAAAATCCTCGCCGATGGACTGCATGGTCGTCAAGTTAGCAACGCCGTAGGCTTCCTTCAATTCGGTGTTAGTCTTACCGGTCAGATTTAAGAGGCGTTTTTTAGATAAATCTCTCAGGATATTTTCCAGAGAACAAATCGCGGGATCTTTTGAGAAACCCAGTGGAAATTTATCCAGAGGAATGGTAATATATTTAATATTGTCAAGATTGGCAGTGGGAGCCGCGTTGGCAGCCGCCTCTCTTTCCCAGAAAGATTGTGTGACTTCATCCTGCTTCTTGTTGAGGCTTTTATAACGGATGGCAAGAAAGATGCCAATGCCGAGAAATATGGCTAAAAAAGGGAACTGCATACCCTGTCCTTTCTGAAACAAAGTCGTATTTACGATATGTTTCTTAAAATAAATGAAAACTAAGCGAGGTGTTTGAAATGACATACTATAAGCAGTCAAAAAAAAGAAGGATCGCATCTGCTGTGATCATTTTGGTGATCATCGGATGTATGCTTGCTACGATGCTTCTTGCCTGTCTTCTTTAAAAATATACTAAAACTGCCAGACCACGTCAACGATATTCGTCTCTTTGAATATTGAAAAGCGGGGGCAAGGTAGTATAAAATGAATTCTGAACCGATAGAATAGAGATAATAATGATGAGAGGTTATTATGAAAAATAGAATGAGAATGTTAGTTGCGGCATTTGGGATCGTATGCGGTATAGGTCTTGCTTTCCCGGTGCAGCAGGTTGCAGCAGAAGAGAATACCGATGATACAACACAGGACAGTGCAGTTATCCCGGAGCATATTTCCATTGGCGGAACGGATGTGTCCGGTATGAGCCTGGACGAGGCAAATGCGGTTGTGCAGCAGTATGTCGACCAGTATCAGGATGTGACTTTCACACTGACCGCAGATGATAAGAGCATTGAGGCGGATGGCGATGACATCGGTCTTTGTGCCAAGAATGCAGATGTGACAGAGCGTGCCCTTAATTATGGAAAAGAAGGCAATCTGATCGAACGCTTCAAGGCAAATGCGGATATGCAGGCTGGAAAGGAAAAGGACTTTTCTATTTCCCTGACTTCCGATACGGCAACGGTCGAGGCTTTCTTAAATGAAAACAAATCAGACCTTGTTACAGAGGCAGTGGACAATACGGTAAAACGTGTGGATGGCAAGTTTGAGTACGTGGAAGGATCTGAGGGCGTGACCCTTATGACCGGAAAATCTGCGGTCAAGATCGCTGATTTCATTTCTACAGACTGGGATGGCAAAGATGCTTCCATCGAACTTTTGACAGAAAAAGATGAGCCGAGAGGCACCAAGGAAGAACTGGAAAGCATTCAGGATGTACTTGGATCTTATCATACAGACTTTGGTACGGTGGTAAACGGACGTACCAACAATATCAAGACCGGCGCAAGCAAGTTGGATGGTCTTGTGGTATATCCGGGAGAGACTATCTCCGTTTCCGAAGCCATCGGACCGACAACCGCAGAGAACGGCTATTATCCGGCTGGCTCTTATGAGAACGGAACGACGGTTGAGACCTATGGCGGTGGTATCTGCCAGGTATCGACGACGCTTTACAATGCAGTTATCCGTGCAGAACTTGAGATCGTGACCAGAGCCGCACACTCCATGATCGTTTCCTATGTAGAACCGTCCATGGATGCAGCGATCGCAGATGGCATCAAGGATCTGCAATTTAAGAACAATCAGGAAACTCCGATCTATATCGAGGGTTACACCAGTGGCGGTATCATTTACTTCAATATTTATGGTAAAGAAACCAGACCTTCCAACCGTCGTGTGGATTTTGTCAGTGAAGTGACAAGCCAGACAGAGCCGGAGAAGGAATATGTTGCCGTTGGCGATCAGCCGGTAGGCTACATCGAGACAACGACCAAGCCGCACATTGGCTATACGGCAAGACTTTGGAAGATCGTTTATGAAAATGATGTGGAAGTCAGCCGCAAGGTATTTAACAACAGCAAATATAATCCTTCCAAGGAAGTGATCTCTGTAGGCGTTGGCGGTGCTACGCCGGAAGCGGCAGCAGCCATCAATGCGGCGATCGCAACCAAGGATGATGCAACGATCCGTTCTACGATCGCAAGTTATACACCGGAAGCCCAGGCGGCAGCGGCGCAAGCGGCAGCAGACGCAGCTGCGGCACAGGCAGCAGCTGCTGCAGCAGCACAACAGCAACAGCAGCAGACACAGACGACTACAACGCCATCTGCAGCGGGAACGCCAGCAGGTACCACTACGGGGGCGACACCAGGTACGACATCTGGAACAGCACAGTAAATGATGTGCTGTGATAAATGAAACAAATAAGGATAATGCAACAAGGCTGCTTGGTTTCAAGCAGCCTTATGGTACATATATATAGGGAATAGAACAAGAGGATAGAACGAGGATGAAAATAGGCAAAGTTCCGGAAAACGTGTTAAAACGTTCTGTTATGAAACAATTGCATTACAAACGCGATGAAGTCGTTTTGGGACCGGGGATCGGTGAGGACTGCGCCGCATTGGCACTCGCGGAGGATGAGATCCTTGTCATGTCGACGGATCCGATCACTGGTACAGCCAAGGATATCGGTAAAATTGCCATCCAGATCACGGCAAATGATCTGGCAAGTGCGGGAGCTGAGCCGATCGGTGTTATGCTGACCATACTCTTGCCGGATGGGACGAGGGAGATTGCCCTCAAACGCATCATGGAGCAGATGGAATGTGCATGCAGGGAAGCCAAAATGCAGATTCTGGGCGGACATACGGAAGTCACCGCGGTGGTAAACCAACCGGTGGTCAATGTCGCGGGTGTCGCCAAGGCGAAGAAAGGAAGTCTGATCTCTACCGCAGGAGCCAGGGCGGGCATGGATATTGTCGTCAGTAAATGGGTCGGTATTGAGGGAACGATGATCTTTGCCAAGGAAAAGGAAGCCGAGTTAAAAGAACATTTCCCGGCAGACTTTGTGGATACTGCCATTGGCTTTGACCGCTACTTATCGGTTGTGCCGGAGGCTGCAGTCGCCACCCAGTCCAGCGTCGCGGCAATGCATGATGTTACGGAGGGAGGACTTTTCGGTGCTCTCTGGGAGATGGCAGAAGCATCCGGCGTTGGACTGGAAATCGATTTAAAGAAGATACCAATACGTCAGGAAACGGTTGAGATCTGCGAATACTTTGATGTCAATCCTTATGGCTTGATCTCAAGCGGCATGATGCTGATGGCATCAGCAGACGGAAATGCCCTGGTACTGGCATTACAGGAGGCGGGGATCCCGGCGACCGTGATCGGCAAGGCGACCGAGGGCAATGACCGCGTGATCATCCGGGATGAGGAACGCAGATTTTTGGAACCGCCAAAGACGGATGAATTGTATAAAGTCTTATAGGAAGATGGGAAAATGAGGAGAGATAGTATGAGAGAGAAGATTTTAAGTTATATCGAAACCAATAGCAGAATAGATATGCATGATCTGGCGATCATGATGGGAACGGACGAAGCAACGATCATGAATGAGTTGGAGGAGATGGAGCAGGCACATATCATTTGTGGCTATCATACCCTGATCAACTGGGAAAAGGCTGGGATCGAAAAGGTGACAGCCATGATCGAGGTGCGTGTTACACCACAGCGTGGCATGGGATTTGACAAGGTGGCAGAGCGTATCTACAACTATCCGGAAGTCAATTCCGTTTATCTGATCTCCGGTGGCTTTGATTTTATGGTGACACTGGAAGGAAAGACCCTGCGCGAGGTTTCCGAGTTTGTATCCGACAAGTTATCCCCACTGGATTCTGTTCTCAGTACCAAGACCAACTTTATTTTGAAAAAATATAAGGATCATGGCACGATCATGGCAGAACAGCGCAAGGATGAGAGAGAGTTGGTGAGCCTATGAGAAACCCACTGTCAAAGACCATCGTAGAAATTGAGCCATCCGGCATCCGAAAGTTTTTTGATATTGTCAGTGAAATGCAGGATGCGATCTCACTGGGTGTTGGTGAGCCGGATTTTGATACACCATGGAGAGTTCGTGACGAGGCAATCTATTCTCTGGAACGCGGACGTACGTTTTATACCTCCAATGCAGGTCTCAAGGAATTAAAGGTAGAGATCGCGAATTATCTGCATCGCAGATTTGATCTGGAATATGATTATCGGGATGAGATCCTGGTGACGGTCGGCGGTAGTGAGGCAATCGATATTGCCCTGCGTACTATGTTAGATCCCGGGGATGAGGTCCTGATCCCACAGCCGAGTTATGTCTCTTATCTGCCATGTACGGTTTTGGCAGGAGGCGTTCCGGTAGTGATCAACCTGAAAGAGGAAAATCAGTTCCGTCTGACGGCAGAGGAATTGGAAGCAGCCATCACGGATAAGACCAAGATCCTGATCATGCCGTTTCCGAACAACCCGACCGGGGCTGTCATGGAAAGAAAGGATCTGGAAGCGATCGCGGATGTGGTAAAGAAACATGATCTTTATGTCTTAAGTGATGAGATCTATGCAGAACTTACCTATTTGGAAAAGCATGTGTCCATCGCATCTTTGCCGGGCATGAAGGAGAGGACTGTCCTTATCAACGGATTTTCCAAGTCCCATGCCATGACCGGATGGCGACTGGGCTATGCCTGTGCGCCAAAGATCATTATCAAGCAGATGTTAAAGATCCATCAGTATGCGATCATGTGTGCGCCGACGACCAGCCAGTATGCGGCAGTTGAGGCATTGCGTCATTGTGACGAGGACGTGGCACACATGCGGGAAGAATACAATGGGCGCAGACGCTATCTGATCCATCGTTTTGAGGAGATGCATCTGCAATGCTTTGAGCCTTTTGGTGCTTTTTACATTTTCCCATCTATTCAGGAATTTGGCATGACATCGGAAGAATTTGCGACAGAATTTTTGAATCGAAAAAAGGTTGCTGTTGTGCCGGGTACGGCATTTGGTGCTTGCGGAGAGGGATTTTTGCGAATTTCCTATGCCTACTCTTTGGATAATCTGAAAGTGGCATTGGATCGTCTGGAAGAATTTGTGACAGAATTAAGAGAAGAAAGAAAAGGTGCGTAAATGGCAGCGCTGAATATTATTTTACATGAACCGGAAATTCCGGGAAATACAGGAAATATCGGTCGTACCTGTGTGGCTACCGGGACAAGACTGCATTTGATTGAGCCGCTGGGCTTTCAGTTGAATGACAAGACTGTCAAACGCGCGGGCATGGACTACTGGGATCAGTTGGATGTGACGCGTTATGACGATTGGAATGACTTTTTGGAACGCAACCCGGGAGCAAAGATTTATTATGCAACGACAAAGGGAAAACATGTCTATTCGGATGTGTCTTTTGAGCCGGACTGTTTTATCATGTTTGGCAAGGAGAGTGCAGGTATCCCGGAGGAGATCTTAGTCGAGCACCCGGAGGAATGCATCCGTATCCCGATGATCGGTGAGACAAGATCACTCAACCTGTCAAATTCTGTGGCGATCGTCCTCTATGAGGCATTGCGTCAGAATCATTTCGACCACATGAAACTGGAGGGCGAGTTGCATCGCCTGCACTGGTAAAAAGGAACAGATATGGGAATCATTGAAGCAAAAGATTTAGTACATGAATATATCATCCGCGATGAAGAAGGCAATGTGGAGAGCATCCGCACAGCCCTCGATCATATGGATCTTTCCGTGGAAGCGGGACAGTTTATCGCGGTATTGGGACATAATGGATCGGGCAAGTCTACCTTTGCCAAGCATCTGAATGCTCTTTTGACACCGAGCGAGGGAACTCTGATCGTAGACGGCATGGATGTATCGGACGAGAGCCTGACCTATGATATCCGACAGGAAGCCGGTATGGTCTTTCAGAATCCGGACAATCAGATCATTGCCAGTGTGGTACAGGAAGATGTCGGTTTTGGACCGGAAAATATCGGTGTGCCGACAGAGGAGATCTGGGAGCGGGTGGAAAAGAGCCTGAAGGCTGTCGGTATGTGGCAGTATCGGGAACACTCTCCCAATAAATTATCCGGTGGACAAAAGCAGCGTGTGGCGATCGCCGGAGTTATGGCGATGGAGCCAAAGTGTATCATTTTGGACGAGCCTACTGCTATGCTGGATCCGAATGGACGAAAGGAAGTTTTGGAGGCTGTGCATGCGCTCAACCGTGAGAAAGGTGTGACCATTATTTTGATTACACATTATATGGAAGAAGTTGTGGACGCAGACTATGTATATGTCATGGATCAGGGCAAAGTCGTTTTGGAGGGCAATCCGCGTGGTATCTTTTCACAGGTGGAGACACTCAAGGAACACAGGCTGGATGTGCCGCAGATCACGCTTTTGGCGCATGAACTGCAAAAAGCGGGACTTGCTATACCGGATGGTATTCTGACAAGAGAAGAATTGATCGATGCCCTGCAAAAAGTGGCAGACAAGAGAAAATAAGGTGAATTATGTCATTTATATTAGATAATGTATCTTATCGTTACAGTGAAAAAACAGCATATGAGATCACAGCACTGGATCATGTGAATTTGCAGATCGATGACGGTGAATTTATCGGCGTGATCGGGCATACCGGGTCCGGAAAGTCGACCCTGATCCAGCATCTGAACGGGCTGCTGAAGGCGACGGAAGGCACGATCTACTTTAACGGACAGGATATTTATGAGGAAGATTATGATCTTCGTGATCTGCGTATGCAGGTGGGCATGGTCTTTCAGTATCCGGAACATCAACTTTTTGAGGAGACAGTCTTTAAGGATGTCTGCTTCGGTCCTAAGAACCAGGGCTTGCCGGAAAAGGATGTTACGCTTCGTGCCTATGAAGCATTGCAAAATGTGGGCTTGCCGGAAAAATATTTTGATGTTTCTCCTTTTGAATTGTCCGGAGGACAAAAGCGTCGTGCTGCAATCGCCGGTGTGATCGCCATGAAACCGCAGGTGCTGATCTTAGATGAGCCGACGGCGGGGTTGGATCCGAAAGGACGTGACGAGATCCTGGATATGATCGCAGATATGCATGCCAGATATGGCAACACGGTTATATTGGTCTCTCATAGTATGGAAGATGTGGCAAAGTATGTAGACCGTATCATTGTCATGGATCACGGACATGTCAAGTTTGATGATGCGCCGCGTCAGGTCTTTCATCATTATAAGGAGTTGGAGGAGATCGGACTTGCGGCACCGCAGGTGACATACCTGATGCATGAGATGAAGGAAAAGGGCATGGATGTGTCAACAGAGGCGACGACCGTAGACGAAGCAAAAGAGGCGATACTACGCCTGATAGGATAGAATTATGTTAAGAGATATTACATTAGGACAATATTATCCGGCGGATTCTGTCATTCATAAACTGGATCCCCGGACAAAGTTATTTGCAACACTTCTGTTTATCATCAGTGTCTTTTCTTTTGACGGCATTGTGGGATTTATCGTCATGACCGCCTTTTTATTTGGCGTGATCGCCCTGAGCAAGGTGCCTTTGTCTTTTATGCTGCGCGGACTCAAGGCTATTATGATCCTGCTTGTTATCGCGGGTCTTTTTAACCTTTTTCTGACACCTGGACAGGTGCTCTGGAGTATCTGGAAGATCCACATCACGCGGGAAGGACTGCGCAATGCGGTGCTGATGACCATCCGCATGGTCTATCTGATCATGGGATCGTCCGTGATGACGCTGACGACAACCCCGAACCAGTTGACGGACGGCTTGGAAAAGGCATTGAAGCCTTTGCAGAAGATCAATGTACCGGTGCATGAGATCGCAATGATGATGTCAATCGCCCTTCGTTTTATCCCGATCCTGATCGAGGAGACGGATAAGATCATGAAGGCGCAGATGGCAAGAGGTGCGGATTTTGAAACGGGTGGACTTGTCAAAAAGGCAAAGAATATGGTGCCGCTCTTAGTACCGCTTTTTGTATCAGCGTTCCGCCGTGCCAACGATCTGGCACTGGCGATGGAAGCAAGATGTTATGTTGGTGGCGAGGGCAGGACCAAGATGATACCACTGGTCTATCATAAGGTCGATCGTCTGGCGTATGTGGTCGTGATCGCCTACTTTGTCCTCTTGATGGTCATAAAGGTGGTGCTTTAATGCAGGTAAAACTGGTTGTGGCATACGAGGGAACCAACTACTGCGGATGGCAGATCCAGCCAAACGGGATTACGATCGAACAGGTGCTCAATGAGACCCTGAGTTCTCTTTTAGGGGAAGAAATCACGGTGACGGGAGCCAGCCGGACGGATGCCGGTGTGCATTCTCTGGGCAATGTTGCTGTTTTTGAAACCCATACCAAAATGCCGGCGGAGAAGATCTCTTTTGCACTCAATCAGCGCCTGCCGGAAGATATCGTGGTGCAGGAGTCCTGCCAGGTGCCAGAGGATTTTCACCCACGTTTTTCCAAAAGCAGGAAGACATATGAATATCGTATTTTAAATTGTCGTTTCCGCCAGCCGCTGGAGAGAAGGACAAGTTATTTTTATCACTATCCGCTGGATGTCAGTGCCATGCAAAAGGCGGCGGCTTATCTGGTGGGGGAACATGACTTTACTTCCTTTGCGTCCGTGCATGCGCAGACCAATACTTATGTGCGCATGATCTATGCACTGGATGTGGTGCGTGAGGGAGACATGATCCGTATCCGCGTGCAGGGGAATGGATTCCTTTACAATATGGTGCGCATCATAGCCGGAACCCTGATCCAGGTGGGCGCAGGGATCAAAAAGCCGGAGGATATGGAAAGCATCCTTGCGGGAAAGGACAGAGAATTGGCAGGACCGACAGCACCGGCGCATGGACTTACCATGATCGGGCTGGAATATTTATAGAAAAGAATTGACAAAAAGCCGTGTGCGTAATATAATGTAACGGCTGATGTAGTTTAGAAGCACAGTTTCATTAGCCCCGAAACGTGTTTTGACTATAGACATGTCAGTGATCGTATTTCGGACATTGTACGAGACTGACGCTTTATGTTATTTAAGGAGGAAACCAAATGAAGACTTATATGCCAAACCCAAGTCAGGTTGAGAGAAAATGGTATGTAGTAGATGCAGAAGGACAGACATTAGGTCGTCTTGCTTCTGAAGTTGCTAAGGTATTAAGAGGAAAGAACAAAGCGATTTACACACCTCATGCTGATTGCGGAGATTATGTGATCGTTGTTAATGCAGAGAAGATCAAGGTTACTGGTAAGAAGTTAGACCAGAAGATCTATTATCATCATTCAGACTATGTTGGTGGAATGAAAGAGACAACTTTAAAGGAGATGTTAGCTAAGCATCCTGAAAGAGTTATCGAACATGCAGTTAAGGGAATGCTTCCAAAGGGACCTTTAGGAAGAGAGATGTACACAAAGTTATTTGTATACGCTGGCCCAGATCACAAGCATGCAGCTCAGAAACCAGAAGAGTTGACATTTTAATTCGGTAAGGAGGTAAATCACATTGGCTAATACAAAGTATTACGGAACAGGAAGAAGAAAATCATCTGTTGCTAGAGTATATTTAGTACCTGGAACAGGTAAGATCACAATCAATAAAAGAGATATCGATGAGTATCTTGGACTTGAGACTTTAAAGGTTGTTGTTCGTCAGCCACTCGTTGCTACAGACAATCTTGACAAGTTCGATGTTTTAGTAAACGTTAAGGGTGGCGGTTACACAGGTCAGGCTGGTGCCATCAGACACGGTATTGCTAGAGCATTACTTCAGGTAGACGCTGATTACAGACCGGTTCTGAAGTCTAACGGATATCTTACAAGAGATCCTAGAATGAAAGAACGTAAGAAGTACGGCTTGAAGGCAGCTCGTAGAGCACCGCAGTTCTCAAAGAGATAGGATTTTCACAATTCAGAACATCCTACGATGTTTCAGAAGAGTATATTACACCTCAGGACTTTTGCCCTGGGGTGTTTTTTAGTTAGAAAATGTCCACCTTTTAATCGCATCTTCTTGCGGCAATTGCGGATACAAGTACAAGCACACCGACAAACGTCATACCAACATAGGAAATCTGCATTGCCGCCATAATACCTATACTATCTTCCAGTATGGCCTCCAAAGACATAAAGATGGTGCTGCCGAGCGCACCGGAAATTGTGCGAAGGGATGTGATCAAAGACTGACCGAAAAACCGGTTGAAAGTTGAAAGATCGAACCTTTACCGAGGTTGCTGATACCATACAAAATACCGGTAAATCCAGTAACTGCGAGAATGGCAGATAAAATATCCAGTTTACTATGTTCATTTTCCAGAACATTATCCATGGCGAAAAAAGCAACCACAAGAGCAATGATACACAAAACTGCCAGACTATAAAAGATTATGCGCCAGCCCCAGTGATCGACAATGATACCGGCAGCCTGCATTATTCTGCCAAGCATCATGACAGTAAAACTTTGTGCAAATCCATTCAAGACAACCCCGATAGAAAACAGCAAGAGGGATGAAATGTAAAGGTTTTTCGTTGGAAATCGTTTGATGAGATAGGCTGTACACAGCACTAAGATGCCCATGACAAGGGAATAAATACTGGTCAGCCATTGCCCGGAAGAAGCAGCATTAAGAGAAAAATCTTCCATAATTTGGGGAAGTGCGGTGGTGAGAGCCGTTGAAAGCATGGAACAGACAACAACCGTTGTCACGATCACGATAAAGAGGGCGGTGACAAGTATTGTCAGGAAGGAAACTATATGGGATGGTCAGCACCGCTTGACCATCCTACAGAGTGGACAAGCCATGGCATCATCTATGAACCATCACAGGATTCGGAGTTTTTCGGTCATGCTTTTTACGAGGCAGCGTCTATCCGTAAGATCAATGGAAACTATTATTTTATCTATTCATCGGAAAACAGCAATGAACTTTGCTATGCAACAAGTCAGAACTACAATGAACCTTACCATTTTGGCGGAACCATTATTTCCAATGGAGATGTGGGATACCACGGAAGAAGTGGGGGAAATCGCACCAATCAGACGGCAAACGACCATGGAAGTCTGGCATGCATAAAAGGACAGTGGTATATTTTCCACCACAGACAGACGCACAGTGGTACTTTCAGCCGACAGGCATGCGCAGAACCGGTAAGGATCGCAGAGGATGGAAGTATTGCCCAGGTAGAATGTACTTCTATGGGATTCCATAGGGGAGCACTGGAAACGAAGGAATCTTATCCGGCAATTATTTCCTGTGTCTTGACCAATGGTGCTATGCCGCACATTACCAACACTTTGATACAGGAGGATATCATCTTCTCTGCCCGACCGAAGATGTGGTGGGTATTATTGTGGCTAATTTTGAGTGGCGCTTTCGTACCATACCGGCATTGAAGCCGCAAGCTGGACACAGTATGGAAAAGAGTTATGAAGAAGGTTGTAAACTCTTAAAACTCATGGATATTGACGATGTACCGCTTTACCATGGAGCCAAAGATTTTATAGAAAACAGGGCAGATCTTCCAACTTCCGAGGGATCGCGTTTCATTATTGAAGAAGCCATGCGGGAGTGTGAGGAGCCGTTGTATATTGCACTGCTTGAAAATGTCGCAGGACAAAGGCGGCATATAGAAAAAGCACCGCGGATCCTGGATGATTTTTTTGCCAGATTAAAACTTTGTTATGGCAATGAATAAATTCTTAAGCAAATCTTAAAGACTTGCCTCATTGAATCTTAATGCTATAAAAGCCACAATGGATATGTAAGAAAAACATATCTCTTGTGGCTTTTTTATATGGATCGTACATCTGTTTCCAAAGAAAAGATTTAGAAAAGTTAAGAAGTGTTTTTAGGGGATTGTTAAGAAATAAACACCATACTATAGGACGAAAAAAGATTGTAACAAATGATAGGTTTCTGCGTCTAATGGTAGAAGACAAGAGAGAAAGGACAGAAAAGATGGAAAATGTACTGGATTATTTGGAAAAAACGGCAAAGAAGTATCCGACACAGATTGCCGTGGAGGACGAAAATACATCTTTGATGTGGGCGGAACTGGTCTATCGGGCAAAGCGGATCGGCAGTGTCCTGTGCGATCAGATGAAAAGACAGGATGCCGTGGTCATCGTTGCGGAAAAGAGCACACAGACCCTGGCACATATGTTTGGCGTTTTGTATGCGGGAGGCTTTTATGTGATGGTCGATCCTATGCAGCCCCAAGACCGCATCCAGAGGATCTTTTCGGTTTTACGACCAAGCCTTGTGATCGCAGATGAAAAATACATGGAAAATGTAAAGCAGATCCTGAGTACTATGCAAAAGAAAGAGACAGAAGACAGACCAAGGCTTACGGCTATGCAAACGCTGCTGCCTTCCTATGATGTGACGGATAAGGTTACAGAAGATAGTGGCACTGCGGAAAATACAGCCGACCAGCCTTGGAATGATCTGGTCGCAGAAGTCAAATTACAGAAGATCCGAGCCAAGAGCCGGCCGACCGATATTCTATACGGTATTTTCACTTCCGGCTCCACCGGCATGCCAAAAGGAATTGCAGTCAGTCATGGTGCTGTCATTGATTTTATTTCACATTTTACACAGACCTTTTCCATCACAAAAGAGGATCGTCTGGGAAATCAGGCTCCCTTTGACTTTGATGTGTCGGTCAAGGATATCTACTCCTGTGTGATGACCGGAGCAACCTTGGTACTGATTCCGCGCACCTATTTTTCGGCACCACCACTGCTTTTGGACTATTTGTGTGACCGGCATGTGACCAGCCTGACCTGGGCGGTATCGGCACTGACCATTATTTCTTCTCTGGGAGGCTTGAAGTACCGGGTGCCGACAGAGATAAAGCGTGTCATGTTCAGTGGCGAGGTTATGCCGAACAAACAGTTAAAACTCTGGCAGGAGGCTTTGCCGGACGCTATGTTTGTCAATCTCTACGGACCATCGGAGATCACCTGTAACTGCACCTATCACATCATCGACCATGCGGTGACCGAGGGTGAAAAACTGCCGATCGGAAAGGCATTTGCCGGAAGAAGCGTCTTTCTTTTGGATGAGCATCATAGGCTCATCACAGAAGCCGGGCGACAGGGGGAGATCTGTGTAAGCGGGCAGTCCCTTGCCAACGGTTATTATAACAATGAACTGGAGACAAGAAAGCAATTCTGTTATCTGGAAAAAGAGCAGTTGCCAACCGACATGACAGGACAAGTTCTGACGGAGGGACAGCGTTTTTATCGCACGGGAGACTTGGGATATTTTGATGAGGAAGGACTGCTCTATTTCTGTGGGCGTAAGGATTTTCAGGTCAAACACATGGGGCATCGGATCGAACTTGAGGAGATCGAGCAGGCTTTGGATATGGTGCCAAATCTCAAACGTTCCTGCTGTCTGATGGATACAGCGCACAATCGGATCGTTGCCTTTTATCTGGGAAATGTGAAAAGTGCAGAGATCCGCAGGGCTCTGAAGGAACATGTGCCGGATTATATGGTGCCGCGTAAGTTTATCCAGGCAGAGACTTTTCCGCTCAATAAAAATGGAAAGACTGACCGTGCTTATTTTAAGAGCATATTGGAATCGGCATAATGAAAAAGATAGGAGACAGGAAACATGCAAGAAGAAAAATTTCCTTACATAGACCGGTTAGACGAGACCGTTTTAGATGAAGCCATCCTGCGCTTTGGTACACCGACCTATGTCTTTGATGTAGAGCAGGCAAAAAAGCGTGCCCGGGCATTCCGGGGGATCATAGGGCAGGCGGCGGATCTTTGTTATGCCATGAAAGCCAATCCCTTTTTGGTAAGAGCCATGGCAGAGGAAGTCAATCGCATTGAAGTGTGTTCCATGGGCGAATTCCGCATCTGTAAACAGAAGGAGATTCCGGCGGAGAAACTTTTGATCTCCGGCGTGATGAAAGACCGGGATGATCTGTGGGAGATCTTGGAGACTTATGGAAACCGCTGCCATTATACGATCGAGTCCTTAAATCAATATGCCATTTTAAATGAATGGGCACGAAGCAGCGGGAAAAAGGTTCCGGTATATTTGCGCCTGACTTCCGGTAACCAGTTTGGCATGGATGAGGAAACGCTGACCAATATTGTGGAACTGGAACAGGATAAAGATCTTTTGGAGATCTGTGGCATCCACTATTTTTCCGGGACACAGAAGAAGCGGAAAAAGACCTTGGAGGAATTGACATATCTGGATGAAGTCTTTGCCCGATTAAAGGAAAAAACAGGCTATCAGGTGACGGAACTTGAATACGGACCGGGGCTGGCAGTACCTTATTTTGCCAGACAGGCGGATGAGCGTTTTGAGACTTTGGAAGCCATTGCGGATGCCTTGGCAAAAATGCAGTGGCAGGGCAAGGTTACTTTAGAAATGGGACGTGCCTTTGTGGCGGATTGTGGCTATTATATTACGACGGTCAAGGATACCAAGCGAAGCGGTGACCAGAATTACTGCATTATCGATGGCGGTATGCATCAGGTCAATTATGACGGACAGATTCGGGGCATGTATCAGCCCAAACTGACCATCCGTCCGCAGGGAGCCAGAGGAATCTATCAAAACTGGACGATCTGCGGCGAACTCTGCACGGGAAATGATATCCTGGTGCAGAATATCAAGATTGATGATCTGCGGGTCGGCTCGACCATCATCTTTGAGAATACCGGAGCCTATGCAGTCACGGAAGGGATGGCACTTTTCTTAAGTCATGTGCTTCCGGCGGTCGTTCTCTACGATCCGGTCGGTGGTTTTACGCAAGTCCGGGCAAGACGCGAGACTTATGTTTGGAACTCATAAAATACAGAATAAGAGGAGAAATAAAAATGGAAGAATTACTTACTATCTTAAATGACGTGGATGACAGCATTGATTGGGAACATGAGGAGGGATTGATCGATAATCGCATCTTAGATTCCTTTGGCGTGATCTCCCTTGTGGCAGAATTGGACGAGACTTTTGATATTGAGATCGAAGCATCCGAGATCATCCCGCAGAATTTCAATTCTGTGCAAGCCATTTATGCTATGGTAAAGAGATTGCAGGAGAACTAAGATGGCTTACCATGAAGTGACCTATCTCTTTCTCTTTTTGCCACTGGTGCTGATCGCTTATCAGATCGTGCCACAAAAGAGGCGCTGGTGTGTCCTGCTTCTGGCAGGATATGCATTCTTTTGGTCTTTCAGCAAAAGTCTGGTATTGGTGTTGATGGCAACGTCCATGTTTACGCATTATATCGGACTTTGGCTGGAACGGGTC
Organism: Roseburia lenta; assembly: GCF_014287435.1. Lineage (GTDB taxonomy): Bacteria > Bacillota > Clostridia > Lachnospirales > Lachnospiraceae > Pararoseburia > Pararoseburia lenta. The sequence goes on along the minus strand of NZ_JACOPG010000002.1, from coordinate 169,666 downwards.
AAAGAGGACGGAGATAAGAAAAAACAAAAGTGGATTTTATTTTTCGGTGTCTTTGTCCTGCTGGCTGTCTTGGGCTATTTAAAGTATGCAAATTTCTTTGTAGAAAATGTAAATGGTCTGCTGACGGCAGTGGGTAAGTCAGGCATGGCACTGGAGACGAAAAAAATAGCCGTTCCCATCGGTATTTCTTTTTACACCTTGCAGGCGATCGGCTATATGGCGGATGTCTACTGGGGCAAGATCCCGGCAGAACGACATCTTGGGAAAGTGGCACTTTTCCTAGGCTTTTTTCCGCAGATCATGGAAGGACCCATTGCCATGTATTCCCAGACAGCGGATGCACTGTGGAGTGGAGAAAGCCTGAAATCCGAAAATCTGGCGCAGGGATCTATCCGTATCCTCTGGGGACTTTTTAAAAAGATGATCATTGCAGATCGCCTTTATTATCTGGTAACAGAGGTCTTTGACCACTATGAGAACTACAGCGGTGCCATCGTGATCGTGGCAGCCGTTTCCTATGCCGTGCAGTTGTATATGGAGTTTTCCGGCTGTATGGATATCGTGATCGGAAGCGGACAGATGTTTGGTGTGAGACTGCCGGAGAATTTCAACCAGCCCTTTGCCTCCAAGAGCGCGGCAGAGTTTTGGCGCAGGTGGCATATGACACTGGGCGTATGGTTTAAGACCTATGTCTTTTATCCGGTATCTGTTTCACCATTCATGCGAAAATGGAATAAATTTGGAAAAAAACATGTGGGAAAATATATGACAAAACTGGTGGGGTCTGCCATCGCTCTTTTCCCGGTCTGGCTTTTTAACGGACTTTGGCACGGACCGCAATGGAACTATATCTTTTATGGTATGTATTATTTTGTCATCCTCTTGCTGGAAGTGGCATGTGAACCGCTCAAGGAGAAGTTTTATGCTAAGACCGGTACAAGCGAGACAACCGGCTGGTGGAATGTCCTGCGGATTGCAAAGACCTGGATCATTATTTTTACCGGAGAACTTTTCTTCCGTGCCAATACGCTGACGGCGGGCTTTTCCATGTTTGCAAGCATTTTCCGGGGATTTGCACCGGAAAGGCTCTGGGACGGAACCCTGCTTCGCATGGGACTGGACCTGGCAGATTATAGCATTATCATTGCCGGCTGTATCGTAGTCGGTATTGTGGGACATTTGCGGGAAAAGAAAAAATTGAGTCTGGATCAGATCGCTGGCATGCGTCTGCCGGCTCGCTGGGGACTTTATTACGCGCTTATTTTTGCCGTGATCCTATTCGGCGCATATGGCGTGGGTTATCAACAGGTGGATTTGATTTATGCTGGATTTTAAAGAAAAAATGAAAATAAAAAAATATAGAAACAGCCTATTTTTTGTCATACTGGCACTGCTGATCATCGGCAGTTCTGCCGGGTTGTCCTATTTGTCCATGCAGGACGATCATCTGCTCCAGAGCCGCAATAAGAGCATGATCCGTATTCAAAAACAGAGGGAGGACTCACTGGATGCCCTCGTGGTCGGAGACAGTTTGAGTTACAGTGCTATCTCTCCTATGAAAATGTGGGAAGAGAAGGGCATTGCATCCTATGTCTGTGGACAATCCGGGCAAAAGCTACAGGAGACCTATTCCATGCTGGAGATCGCCTTTAAGACCCAGCATCCCAAGGTAGTAGTCATGGAGACAGGACCTCTCTTTCGTGTGCGCGGTAAGAGCGAGGAGATCAAGTCAACGCTTTCCGAGATGGGCAACCGCTATTTTCCGATCTTTCGCTATCATGATGTCTGGAAGACCCTGCTCTTTGGCAAAAAGTATGCAGAACAGGATTTTGAGGGCTATCTGGTGCGCGGGACAAAGATCCCTTATACCCATGGCGATACTTATATGAGCAAGGCAAAGACGCTGGAGGAGATCAAACCAAGCATTGATCTGTATATGCAAAAGATCATTGCACTGTGCAAGCAAAATGATGCCAAACTTTTGTTGGTAAGCGTGCCATCACCGCACAACTATAATACGGCACGCTGTAATGCGATCGCGGCATATGCAAGGGAAAATGGTATTGCCTATCTCAATCTCAATGATACGGCAAATCCGGTCGGGATTGACTGGTCAAAGGACTGTCTGGATAAGGGAGATCATCTGAATGCATCCGGCGCAGAGCGGGTCAGCATCTATCTGGCTGCCTATCTCAAGGAAAACTATGATCTGCCGGATCACAGAGGAGAGGAGGCTTATGCGTCCTATACACAAATGGAAAAACAGTACGATCGGATCGTGAATGAGAAAATAAAAGAGATCCGTGAGTAAGGAAGAAAAAGACAGGGAGTTCCCCCTTGTCTTTTTTTGTATTTTTGGCTAAGATACAGAGTATAGAGATATAGAAAAGAGCAGGAGGTTTTTCATATGAAAGTAACAATTTCAGATGCTATTCGATACATCGGTGTGGATGATACCACCATCGATCTGTTTGAAAGTCAGTATGTTGTGCCGGAGGGCGTTTCCTACAATTCCTATCTGATTCTGGATGAGAAGGTCGCGCTTATGGATACAGTGGATGCCAGAGGTGCCGAGGCATGGGAAAAGAATCTCATGGATACTTTGGCAGGACGCAAGGTAGATTATCTGGTGATCTCCCACTTGGAACCGGATCATGCCGGAAGCATTGGCAGACTGGTGGAATTGTTCCCGGAAGTGACGCTGGTGGGCAATGCTAAGACTTTTGCTATGCTGCCACAGTTCTTCCCGGATGGTGTGATGGAGTGCGAAAAATTAACGGTCAAAGAGGGCGATACCTTATCTTTGGGCAGCCATACACTGACCTTTGTCATGGCACCCATGGTACACTGGCCGGAAGTTATGGTTTCCTATGAGTCCAGTGAAAAAGTCTTATTCTCTGCGGATGGTTTTGGCAAGTTTGGCGCCCTGTCTTTGACAGAAGATGCGGACTGGGCTTGCGAAGCGCGCAGATATTACTTTAATATCGTAGGAAAATACGGCAATCCGGTGCAGGCACTTTTAAAGAAGGCGGCAGGACTTGATATTGCCACGATCTGTCCTTTGCATGGTCCTGTTTTAAAAGAAAATCTGGGTTATTACATCGGACTTTATGATACCTGGAGCAAGTATGAACCGGAAAGCAAGGGCGTTTTGGTGGCATATGCATCCATCCATGGAAACACGAAAAAGGTGGCAGAAGCACTGGGGCAGATGCTTCGGGAAAAAGGCGTAGAAAAGGTGGTTGTCAGTGATCTTGCCAGAGAGGATATGGCAGAAGTCATCGAGGATGCTTTCCGCTATGACCGTATGGTACTTTGCGCAGCATCTTATGATGGCGGCGTATTCCCATGCATGCAGGACTTCTTACATCATTTGCAGTCCAAGGCATATCAGAAGCGCACGATCGGCATGGTAGAAAATGGTTCCTGGGCGCCATGCGCAGCCAAGGCAATGCGTGAGATCGTGGATACTTTCAAGGATGTGACTGTGGTAGAACCGCTTGTGACGATCCGCTCTACCATGAAGGACTCTGATCGTAAGACCATGGAGGCTTTGGCGACCGCAATCGCAGAGGCATAGACTTTGGGCGAAAATGAAAGAGAGAGATTATTTATTTGATAATTACAAGGCATTTCTGATCGTACTGGTGGTTGTTGGACATTTTATTGAAGTGGCATCGGATGACAATGTGGTGATGGAAACGACAAAGTGGATCATCTTTTCCTTTCACATGCCTGCTTTTGTATTTATCTCAGGGTATTTCTCGAAAAAAACACAGGGCATCTACAAGTTGTTACAACAACTTGTGGTGCCTTATCTTGTGTTCGAGATTCTTTACTACATACTTTATACTTACATTCTGAATAGGGACACGGAACTGGCGTTTTTATATCCAAAATTTTCTCTATGGTATCTGCTTGCCATGTTTATGTGGAAGATGATTACACCGCTGTTTCGTCGACTGCCGGGTTATCTTTGGATTGCATTTGTGCTGGGACTTTTCGTAGGGGCATCATCCTTGGATGATAACTATCTGACTTTGCCGCGTATGTTTACCTTTTATCCCTTTTTCCTATTGGGGATGGACTTAGATCGGAACAGGATTGACCTACTTCGTGCGCGCATCCGTCGTATGTGGGCATTTGGTATATTTTTAGCCATCAATGCATTTTTGGCATGGGTTGCAGTAAGTGATCGTATTTCTATCAAAATTTTTTATGGCAGGTACGACTACGAATATCTGGGATTGTCTGTGCCCATGGGGATCGCACTTCGCGCAGCCTGCTATCTGATTTCCTATATTATGATCTATGTTGTTGCTATCATGATTCCGGGAGCGAAAAACAGTCTTTCTGCCCTGGGGCAAAAGACCATGGCGATCTATCTGTTTCATGGATTGATTTTTGCAGTCTTCCGGCGCGGAGAAATCTGGTATCAGAGTTTGGGGGAGATTGTGGAGGATGCTATTTTGGTGGAGGCATCCATCGGAACCATCTGGCTTCTCTGCCAACGGCCATTCGTAGCATTTACGGATTGGGTAACGCATATCCCGATGCCGCTGCTGCAAAAAATCGCTAACTTCGGGTTTATAGGTCATTTGGAAAAATTACGTGGTGTAGGGCAACAAAAATTGTAAGGAAAACAGGAGTCTTGTCTTGCTATGAACCAAATCCTAGTATAAAATAGGAAAAGATGGTAAAAACACTGTCAAACATTGCGGTGATCAAGATAGCACAGATAAGGAGGAGACTATGGAACAAAATACGATTTGTGTGCAGGGAGGTTACACACCGGGCAACGGCGAACCACGTCAGATCCCGATCATTCAGAGTACAACCTTTAAATACGATACGAGTGAGGATATGGGAAAATTATTCGACCTCGAGGCAGAAGGCTATTTTTACACGAGATTGCAGAATCCGACCAATGACTATGTGGCAGCAAAGATTGCCCAGTTGGAGGGCGGTACAGCGGCAATGCTTACCAGCAGCGGACAGGCAGCCAATTTCTTTGCCCTCTTTAATATCTGCGGAGCAGGGGATCACATTGTATCTTCGACCAGTATCTATGGCGGAACTTACAATCTGATCTCGGTGACGATGAAGCGCATGGGAATTGACGTGACCTTTGTAGACCCGGATGCATCGGAAGAAGAACTCATGGCAGCTTTTCAGCCAAACACCAAGGCAATGTTTGGTGAGACGATCGCCAACCCGGCACTGACGGTTCTGGATATTGAGAAGTTTGCGCGGGTTGCTCATGCAAATGGGGTACCGCTGATCGTGGACAATACTTTTGCAACACCGATCAACTGCCGTCCGTTTGCATGGGGTGCAGACATTGTGACCCATTCTACGACCAAGTATATGGACGGACATGGCGCCGGTGTTGGTGGCGCCATTGTTGACAGTGGCAACTTTGACTGGATGAAGTATGCGGATAAGTATCCGGGACTTTGCACGCCGGATGAGAGTTATCACGGTGTGACCTATGTGGAGCGTTTTGGTAATGGCGGTGCATTTATCACCAAGTGTACGACACAACTGATGCGTGATCTGGGATCGATCCAGAGCCCGCAGAATGCCTTTATCTTAAATCTGGGCTTGGAGAGTCTGCATGTGCGTATGGCAAAACATTGTGAAAATGGACAGGCTGTGGCAGAATTTTTGGAAAATCATCCAAAGGTTGCCTATGTCAATTACTGCGGACTTCCGGGGGATAAGTATCATGCGCTGGCAGAAAAGTACCTGCCAAACGGCTCCTGTGGCGTTGTCTCCTTTGGTCTGGTCGGCGGAAGGGATGCGGCAAGCACCTTTATGAAGCATTTAAAGATCGCAGCCATTGAGACCCATGTGGCAGATGCCAGAACCTGTTGCCTTAATCCTGCATCCAGCACACATCGTCAGATGAATGATGAGCAGTTGAAAGAGGCAGGTGTTCCTGCAGAACTGATCCGTATCAGTTGCGGTATCGAAGACAAGCGTGATCTGATCGCAGATCTGGCACAGGCACTGGAAGCCATCTGATGACAAGAATTCCTATCGGTTTATAGGAAAATGCGAGACCCCAAAAAATCAGGGCTGGGGCATTATTCCTCAAGGCGAAAAACAGTGAGGACTTGTACGCAAATAAGAACACAATCGGCGCATTTGAATGGGAGAAATTCTGTTGAAATGTGCCGATTTTTACGTTACCATAAATGTAGATATACACGTCTCTTTTGGACTTTGTTTTGTCAAAAAATTAACGAAGCAGGGGCTTTGGTGAGTGGGGTGTGTGATAAATTTATGAGGAGGAGAATAAATGCAAGATTACAAGGTCATCGAAGTAAAGCGCAGTATCTTTGAGGACAATGATGCAGATGCTGCCAGACTTCGTGATGAATTGAAAGAGCAAAAGACTTTTCTTTTGAACCTGATGTCTTCACCGGGAGCAGGCAAGACGACCACACTTCGTCAGACTATTTCCCGTTTGAAGGATGAAATGCGCATCGGTGTCATGGAAGCAGATATTGATTCTGATGTTGACGCAGCAACCATCGCAGAGACAGGTGCAAGAGCCATCCAGATCCATACCGGTGGTATGTGTCATCTGGACGCAGACATGACCAGACAGGGCATCCATGAATTTGGTACCGATGATCTGGATCTGGTCGTTCTGGAAAATGTCGGCAATCTGGTCTGCCCGGCAGAGTTTGATACCGGTAGTGTCAAGAATGCTATGATCTTATCGGTTCCTGAGGGGGACGATAAGCCTTTGAAGTACCCGCTTATGTTTTCTATCTGTGATGTGGTACTGATCAACAAGTGCGATACACTTAGCGTATTTGATGATTTTTCAAAGGAAGCAGTAGAGGAGCGTATAAAGAAATTAAATCCAAATGCTCAGGTGATCTTTGTTTCCGCAAAGACCGGAGAGGGATTTGATGCCTGGTGTGACTGGCTTCGCAAGGAAGTAGCAGACTGGCAAAATAATTAATAAGCATAAGAAGAGAAATGTGGAGGAAAGTATGGAAAGAAGTAAGGACGAAAAGTATCTGATGACACCGTATTCATTGGATGAGGATCGTAACAAAAAGGATCCGAGAGCGGGATATTGTATCGAAGAGTTAAAGAATAAGCCGTTCCGTGAGCCACTTGCAAAGTTTGCAAAGGCTGTTACCGACCGTGCAAAGGTACAACTTGGCAAGGAAGATATCACAGCAGAAAGCCCGGAGTACTGGGGACTTTACAATCTTGTTACAGATGAGCAGTGCGAGATCGGTATCAAGATGGAGAAGCGTCATCCAAGAACACTTGCTGATATGAAGGCTCTTTGCCCGGAATATTCTGAGGAAGAACTCTTGAAGCAGTTGGAAGAAATGTCTTATAACGGTGTGATCGAGTGGAATTATGAGAATCCACAGCATGAGAAGCAGTGGGTACTTCCTATGTATGTACCGGGTTCTGCTGAGTTCGGCAACATGAATGCAGACCTTTTGGAGAGACATCCGGAAGTAGGACCATTCTTCGAGCGTATGAGCCGTATCCCATTGGAGGGGCTGACCCAGATGGTACCACAAGGCGGCGCAGGCGTTGGTATGCACGTTATCCCGGTAGAGGATGCTATCAGCATGGAGAACAATTCTTCTTCATTGGAGCATATCTCCTACTGGCTGGACAAGTACGAAGGAAAATATGCAGCCAGCCCATGTTCTTGTAGAAAGTCCCGCAAGACTTTTGAAGAAGGCTGTGCGGATGATCCGGAAGGCTGGTGTATCGCAATCGGCGATATGGCTGACTACGTTGTTGAGACAAACAAGGGTGGCCGCTATATCACCAAAGAAGAAGTATTAGAGATCTTAAAGAAGGCTGAGGACAATGGTTTTGTTCATCAGATCACCAATATCGACGGCGAGGAAAAGATCTTTGCTATCTGTAACTGTAATGTCAATGTATGTTATGCACTGCGTACATCACAGTTATTTAACACACCGAATATGTCACGTTCTGCTTATGTAGCACATGTTGTAAAGGATAACTGTGTTGCCTGCGGACGTTGTGTTGAGGTTTGCCCTGCCGGTGCCGCAACCTTAGGACAGAAACTCTGCAAGAAGGACGGATCTGAGGTCGTATATCCTAAGATGCCACTCCCAACCGAGCAGAAGTGGTCTCCGGATATGTGGACAGAGGATTACCGCAATATCAACCGTATCAATACACACAAGACCGGTACTGCTCCATGTAAGACAGCATGTCCTGCACACATTCCGGTACAGGGTTATTTGAAGATGGCTGCACAGGGCAGATACGAAGAAGCCTTGGCTCTGATCAAGAAGTACAATCCACTTCCGGCAGTCTGCGGACATGTATGTAACAGACGTTGCGAGGATGCATGTACTCGTGCAACGATCGATGAGGCGATCGCTATCGATGAAGTAAAGAAATTTATCGCAATGCAGGATCTCAAGGTAGACAAGCATTATGTACCAAAGAAGGTCATTCCAAAGATCCAGGGTGGTTTCGACGAAAAGGTAGCCATCATTGGTGCAGGTCCTGCCGGTATTTCCTGTGCATATTATCTGGCAGAAAAAGGCTACAAGCCAACCTTGTTTGATAAGAACAAGAAGCCGGGTGGAATGGTTACATACGGTATTCCTTCTTTCGTTATGGAAAAAGATGTTGTTGAGGCAGAGGTTGACGTACTCCGTGAGATGGGCGTTGACATTCGCCTTGGTGTTGAAGTAGGTAAGGATATTACCTTAAAGCAGTTGCGTGAGGAAGGCTACAAGGCATTCTATATCGCTATCGGCTGCCAGGGTGGACGTGGTGTCAATGTTCCTGGTGAAGATGCAGAAGGTGTAATGAAGGGTGTTGACCTTTTACATACCGTTATTGACGATGAGTCTTACACACTTTCCGGTGACACCGTTGTTATCGGTGGTGGTAACGTAGCCATCGATGTATCCCGTACCGCAGTTCGTTGTGGATCTCCTAAGGTAACACAGGTTTCTCTGGAGACACGTGATATCATGCCGGCACTTCCGGAAGAGATCGAACTGGCTGAATCCGAAGGTATCGCATTCGCAGGCGGATGGGGACCAAAGGAGATCCTTACAGAAAACGGTAAGGTGACCGGTATCGTATTCAAGAAGTGTACACAGGTTAAGAATGCAGAAGGACGTTTTGATCCGAAGTACGATGAGAACGAGACGATGACAATCGCATGTAGCAACGTCATCCTTTCCGTAGGTCAGGCAACCATCTGGGGTGACCTCTTAGAAGGTGAAAATGTCGAGTTTAGAGGACCGGCTCCGGTTGCAGACAAGGTTACCTTCCAGACAAGTGTTCCGGATATCTTTGTCGGTGGTGATATGTTCTACGGACCAAGATTTGCTATCGACGCTATCGCATGTGGTAAGGAAGGCGCAATCTCTATCCATAGATATGTACAGCCGCATTCATCACTTACGATCGGTCGTGATCCAAACTACTTCTTAGAGTTGGATAAGGATGATATCAAGGTTGAGAACTACGACAACACAGGTCGTCAGACAGCAGTGATCAAGAAGAATGCAGATGGCAAGTTGACCTTCCGTGATATGAAGGAAACCTTTACCGAAGAACAGGTGAAGGCAGAGACAAGCCGTTGCTTAGGCTGTGGTGCGTCTATCGTTGATCCGAACAAGTGCGTAGGTTGCGGTCTTTGTACAACCAAGTGTGAATTTGATGCGATCAAACTTACAAGAGACAATCCAAAGGCTTCTACTATGCGTAAGTCAGAGGATAAGTTGAAGTATATTCTGCCAAATGGTGCTGCACAGGCAATCAAGCGTCCATTTATCAGAAAGACTTCGAAAGAGACTGCTTGGTATGTTGAAAAATAAGATATAAAAAGAATAGACACTCTCCCTGTTGGTATGTGATACTGACAGGGGGAGTGTTTTGTATTTGATGAAAGTAAACCAGAAACTAGTTTTGTAATCAACAAAAATTTTAATAGATTTTTGCTATGTCTTGTAATCGGATTGCTTGGATGTGGAAAGGCAACAGGTGTGTCAGAGGCAGACAAGACAAAAAATGCGGAGAATCTTTTAGAAACTGTGTTTTCTATGGATGAGGATATGGCAGAAGGGTTTCAAGAAATTTCTGGTCAGGAGGATCTGGATGCATGGGCAGACCAATACTTTGGAACTTATATGACAGATGATGGTTTGACAAGTGCTATGCAAGGACGCTTCTTATCAGAATGATTATGGTACTTAGGGGGGAAAAGAATTGAGAAAGAAAAAAATCATACAGTGGATGTCCATCATTTTATTGCTTATCTATGCGGTTATCTTTGTTATCATGCTGGTTAATTTGGGGATGATGCAGCAGGCGGCAGAGGACATGAGCAGCGGTGTTCTTGCAACGACAAGGGCAGCGGTTTATTATGCCCTGATTCATGGTGGATGTAATTTATGTTTCAATGCTATGGCACTCTTGTCCTTGAAATATAGAAAACTTACGATACCAACTATATTTGTGGGACTGCTAATTTCTGTCGTTATGTGCTTTGTATCAAATTATTTGTTAGGAACGTATTGGAATAGTTCACTCGCCTTTGTTCTGCGGATGGTTATGATAGTATTACTGTCCTTACTTTATCGGGATACTATCAAGGACAGGTACTAACCCATAAATAAAGCAGATCCCTGCAGGGTGCATCTTTATTTCTCTGGCAGAATATGGTACAATGCTCTGACAGAATGTGATTTTTAAGGGAGATAAGTGCTATGAGTGCTATGCCGGGCAACAACTGGGGAGAAATTTTTTACAATCTGCTTGTTATTTATTTGTTTTTGTCATTGGTGCTGACTTGTTATTCGGTCATCCGTATGTATATTGTTAAGCATTTCTGCAATGGCGTAAAATATGGCAAGGCGCGTATCAAGCAATTGACAGCCCAGGGACGTTTTCGTCAGTTGCCGGTCTATTCTCTGGACGAGATTTATGAGGATAAAGACTTGGGAACTGTTCGTTTGAGTGTATTTCCGAATGATTCCGGAGAAAAGACAAAATATGTGCTGATCTTACCGGGCGGTGGCTACGCGCATTGTGTGACACGAGAAGAAGGCTATCCGATCGCGGCAAAGTTTAACGAGATGGGATATACCGCTTTTGTATTGGAATATCGTACCGGCTTTCACTGTACCCCATATGCACCGATGGAGGATGTATCGCGTGCAATCAAGCATATTGAGGAGCATCAGGTTGAGTACAACATCGACCCGGAAGGCTATGCCCTCTGTGGTTTTTCAGCCGGAGGCAATCTTGCGGGCATCTATGCCAGCCATAATCATGGATATGAGGAGTATGGCACACGCCGTCCGGCAACTATCATGCTGGGTTATCCGTGGACCAATATGCAGCACTGGCTGGATCACCCATATTGGAATATCTGGAAAGGAATCATGGGTGTCTGGCTGTCTGAGCGTGGCTTTATCTATATGTTCGGCCGTTCCTGCAATCATGAAAAGAGAGAGTCTTTATGTGTGCAAAAGCAGGTGCGAGATGATTATCCGCCGACCTATATTTTTTCCGGTGGACGTGATGTACTCGTTCCGGCGTCCCATCATGCTGAGGTCATGGTAGATGCGCTCGAAGACCATCATATCAAGTACCGTTATCGCAGGTTTTTCGCCCTGCCACATGGCATCGGTCTGGGGCTGGGAACCAGTGCAGAAAAATGGTTGAAAGAGGCTGTGGATTTCTGGCAGGAAAATGTAGCAGAAAAAGAAAATTGAGACGAGGTAAGTGCATATATAAAAAGTGGGTACCAAGGATGGAAAATCCGAGGTACCCACTTTTAAAATGCTTATTTTTTGTTGTAGAGTTCGCAGATAATGTGAACACAGGTTTCTTCGCCGAGTTCCCCACTATCTAGGGCTACATCGTAATTGTGGTAGTTACCCCACTGCTGATCGGTGTAGTATTTGTAGTAGGTCTTACGTTGCTTATCCTTTTTGGCAAGACGTTTTTCAATGCCGACATTCTTAATCTCGCCATAGCGTTTGAGAACACGCTCTGTACGATGTTCCATGTCAGAATGGATAAAGACGTTCAGACATTTGACGTCCTCTTTGCGCAGGATATAATCCGCACAGCGTCCGACAATGACGCATGGTCCTTTGGCTGCACAGTCAAGGATGACGCGCTTTTGCGCGATGAAGATCTCGTCCTGTGGACTTTGGAAATACATGGCACTGGCTGCTGAAATGTCAAACCATTTATTCGCAGAGGTAGAGTATTCGCCCTGTTCTTCGATCAATTCTTTGGCATAGCCACTTTCTTCTGCCACGCGTGTCACAATTTCCCCGTCATAAAATGGTATACCGAGTTTGGCTGCAACCTTTTCGCCAATGCTGTGTCCGCCACTACCAAACTCTCTACTTATCGTTATTACTGGGTACATATGCATTACCTCCCTTCTTTCTTACCCTTATTATATTTAAAATTGTCAGAAAAATCAATGCGAAATCTCGAAAGATTTGTTAAATTTGTCCTGCAATTATAAACTTTATTTAATAAAAAGTTAATATCCAGTTCACCCACTTTTACCGGAAATTGGATATAATAAGAAAGTAAGTTAGGGGGATTGATAGTATGTCAAGCGCAGCGAGAGCAGTACGAAAACAGACCGTGGCATCTGTAAATATGGGGACAGATGCAAAGACCAAGAACAAGGGGAAGAAAATGAAAAAGGGGAAACAGGATATGGAAGAAAGACAAGAAGAAACAATCGAACAGGATATAGAAGTGCAGGAGACCTATGAAGAAGAACGGGGTTCAACGGCATACCAGACCGTCGATGGTAGGGCAGAGACGATCGAGGTCTATGAACTCATGACCTCACAGGCGACGACCGGGGAAGATATGCGTCATATGGCGGATATCCATGATGAATTTATGCACACCATGGATCCGATCCTTCGCATGTATAATGCGGCTATGAACGTTACGGAAACCCGTATGAACATCATCAAGGATGAGTTCAAGTATCGCGGACTCCGCTGCCCAATCCATCATATTGATACGCGATTAAAGTCTATGAAGAGCATTGTCGGTAAGTTGGAGAAAAAGGATCTGGATCTTTCTTTGAATGTTGCCTGCAACAATATCTATGATATTGCCGGAGTTCGTGTCGTATGTCCTTACATCAAGGATGTATATCTGATCCGTGACCGTTTGATGGCACAGGATGATGTACATATCATGGAGATCAAGGACTACATTGCCAATCCGAAAAAGAACGGCTACCGCAGTCTGCACATGATCATCCGTGTGCCGGTCTATTTTATGAATAAGAAGCAGTTCGTACCGGTCGAGGTGCAGATCCGTACCGAGGCCATGGATATGTGGGCAAGTCTGGAACATGATATCAAGTACAAGTCCTTGTATCAGGATATCGGTGTGGATTTTACAGGTGAGTTATTGGAGTGCAGCAAACTTATCTATCAGGCAGAAGAGAAGATGGAATACATGAATAATGTGTTGGAGGGATAGAAAGTTCTATTGACTGACAATAAGATAAAAAGTGTGAAAAATATGTGAAATTAGCACTCACCTCTTGACAGTGCTAATAAATGGTGCTATAACATAGTCAGAACAAAGGAAGAGGGAATAAAAAGAGAACCAGATGTTCCCCGAGTTTCCTTAACAACTTCGTTCCAAAGAAACAAGGTAAACAAGCATGAGGTGTTGCCAGAGGCGGCACGGTAGAAAAGGAGAGATGACTTATGTTAATGCCTAGTATTTTTGGAGAGAATTTATTTGATGAGTTTGATAACTGGATGGACGCTTCCTTCCATGATGTTGACAAGGCTTTGTATGGTAAGCATGCGAAGAACATGATGAAGACAGATGTCAAAGAGACAGAGAAAGGATACGAAGTCGATATTGACCTTCCGGGATTTAAGAAAGATGAGATCCAGTTGGAATTAAATGATGGTTACCTGACCATCAGTGCAGAAAAAGGATTGGATAAAGACGAGGAGGACGAAAAGAAACACTACCTGCGTCGTGAGCGTTATGCCGGCAGCATGAGCAGGAGTTTCTATATCGGTGAAGGTATCACCGAGGAAGATATTCATGCGAAGTATGAATATGGTATCCTGAAATTATCTATTCCGAAGGAGCAGCCAAAGGCGGTTCCTGAGAAACACTTCATTTCCATTGAAGGATAATCGGACGATCCAGAGCCGGTGCTTTCGGGCACCGGTTCTTTTTTTGTCCTTTTTTCCTGTTTGTAACCTTATTTGTCCGGGTGTGCTATAATGAAATGAAATGTTTTATGATAGGAGTTAATCACACATGAAGATCAATGAAAAATATAAGGGGATTTTCTATATTATCCTGGCGGCATTTGGTTTTGCCTTTATGAATTTATTTGTCAAACTGGCGGGAGATCTTCCGGCGATCGAAAAAAGTTTCTTTCGGAATCTGGTCGCCGTCTTTTTTGCCTTTGTTGTCATGAAAAAGGAGCATATAGCCTTTTCTATTCCCAAAGGCAGCGGCAAGTATATCTTCTTTCGTTCCCTTTTTGGAACCATCGGTATTTTTGCAAACTTTTATGCGATCGGGAAACTCTATATTGCAGATGCATCCATGCTCAATAAGTTATCCCCTTTCTTTGCCATTATCTTTTCTTATTTCCTATTAAAAGAGAAGATTCAGCCATACCAGTTGATCTGTGTGATCACGGCATTTATCGGGGCACTTTTTATCCTGCGCCCGGGCTTTGACAGCGTTGCAACTTTGCCTGCATTTATTGGTATGATCGGCGGTATGGGAGCGGGGCTTGCCTACACTAATGTGCGCATTGCGTCCAAGCATGGGGCCCCGGGACCGCTGATCGTCTTTTGCTTTTCCGTATTTTCCTGCCTGTGTGCCGTTCCTTTTATCATCGTCGATCACCAGCCTTTTGCCTGGTGGCAGTTGGCATCCCTTTTGATGGCGGGACTTTCCGCAACGCTGGGACAGTTCTCCATCACGGCGGCTTATACCTATGCGCCGGCGAGCGAATTATCCGTCTATGATTATACGCAGATCGTCTTTGCTGCCCTGCTTGGCATCATCTTCCTTGGGGAAGTGCCGGATGTTATCAGTATTCTGGGTTATCTGATCATCTGCGGCGCCGGTATTGTCATGTTTTTGATCCGCAAGAAAAAAGAAGCATAAGAGGGTAAATATGAAAAAACTCATGGTTGTTATGCATATGTCCGGGGCATATGCCGAGCAGACATTTTATAAAGAAAAGAAAGAGGGCTGGCAAATATGTCAGATCACTTGTCAGGATATCGAGGGGACAAATTGCTACTGCGATGATGCGGCAAAAGAAAGCCTGCGTGAGAGAGTAAGACCTTATTCTTATGAGGGCATACATTTTTTGGATTCCGGAAATTATCACTATCTGTCCCTGCTCTGGCTGGAAAAGATAAAAGAACCTTTTTCTTTGATCTTATTTGATCATCACCCGGACTTACAGGCTCCGTCCTGGGGCGGTATCACCTCCTGCGGCGGCTGGGTAAGGGAAGCACTGCTGACCAATGAAAAGTTGCAAAGGGTATATCTTGTGGGTGTGGATGCGCATCTGATTGAGGACGTACGCGCAGAAGATGAGGCAAGCAATAAAGCAGGCGTGCAAATGTCTGATGCGACAGGAAATACGATATCTGCAAAGAAATTGTGGGAAAAGATCCGGATCGGCATGCCGGATTTTTTACAGGAAAAGCATCCCATCTATGTCTCTTTTGACAAGGATGTTTTGCGTGAAGAAGATGCTGTCTGCGACTGGGATCAGGGAGATATGACTCTGGATGAAGCAGTGGAAAAATTGCAGGAGATCAGGGAAAGAGCAGACAAAATTCTTGGTATGGATATCTGCGGGGAGGATGCGCGCTGGAAGCAGACACAGGAGGCAGGCACCTGTCAGATCAATGACCGGTGCAACCGGAGACTTGTGGAAACGCTGGAATAAGCACTTTTATCTAGCAAGGAACACAAAGGAATGTGCCGAAATGCATGTTCATGCCTTACACAAAAAAAGAAAGTGATGCAACGCACACATCACTTTCAAGTAAGGGGGAGTTATGAAAAAGTTATGTTCTTGTCTTTCGACATTATTTATATTACAGGTCAGATGTGACGAAACTGTGTTGCCTTTATTAAAGAAATATGAAGAATTTCAGAAATAAAATTTATAGTTTTCATATGCTGATAGCAGGCATATAAAAGCGGCGCAGTTTGACATTTTTATGGAGGCAGTATATAATCTCACGGAGAACTTTGACAAGTGAATAATTGATAATATGTGACACATTGTCCTCATTTTAGCGCCAGGACCTTAGAAAAAGGTCGACGAGGAGAAGGGTTATCGATAATTCGGCGGATGCCCTTCCGTAGATCTCAATGCGACATATATTGGCAAATATGTGGGTAACTACAAAACAAATCCAATATAATGAGAGTAAGAAAAAATAATTGCAGTCCGGTGGATCATCCGGCTGCTTCGTATAGAAAGAATGAGGATTTAAAATATGTGTGGAATCATAGGATTTATTGGAAATGATGCTTTAAATGGCATTTTAAACGGGCTGGAACTGCTGGAATACAGAGGTTATGACAGTGCGGGATTTGCTATCCGAAGAGCCGGCGAGAGCCAGCCAGAGATTCACAAATGCCAGGGACGTGTCAAAGACCTGCGGGAGATTTCTCCGAAAACCGGTGACTATACCTGTGGCATCGGTCATACAAGGTGGGCGACCCATGGCGGCGTGTCTGATACAAATGCGCATCCACATCGTGTGGGAAAAGTAACTCTGGTCCACAACGGGATCGTGGAAAATTACAAGGAACTGAGTGAAGAGTATGAGGTGGAAGACCAGTTGGTATCAGAGACGGATACCGAGGTGGTAGCGGCTCTTTTGAACAAGTTTTACAAGGGAGATCCGAACGAAGCCATCCGCAGAACGGTCAAGAAATTAAAGGGTACCTATGCTTTAGTGGTCATGTTTGATGATATCCCGGATACCATTTATGCGACCAGAAACGTAAGCCCGATCGTTGTGGCAAAGAACGAGGAACTGACCATTCTGGCATCCGATCCGGCTGCCTTGTACGAGTATTCCAAGGAGTTTTTCGTCTTGGATGAAAAGTGCATCTTAAAGGCGACCAAGGCGCAGGTTTCTGTTGTTGATTTCAATGGACAGGAAGTGCAGCCGAAAATGCAGGTCGTTGACTGGGATGCAGGAAACACCGGCAAGCAGGGCTATGCTTATTATATGGAAAAAGAGATCAACGAGCAGCCGGAGGCTTTGAAGCGGATCCTGACAAACTACCTGGTGGATGGCAGTATCGATCTTGGCTATGAAGGGGCTGTGGATAAAATGCTGACCTCTTTTAACCGCGTCTGCATCGTAGCATGCGGAACCGCTTTGCATGCAGGCATGATGGGAACTCATCTGTTTCGGAAATGGCTGGGTATTCCGGTCGAGACAGAGATGGCATCGGAATTTATCTATTCGGACACCGTCTTGGATAAGGACACACTCTTTATCGCAGTATCTCAGTCCGGCGAGACCATTGATACCATGGAAGCATTAAAGAAAGCGAAAAAAGAAGGCGCTGCCTGTCTGGCAGTCTTAAATGTCAGAGGTTCATCCATTTCCCGTATCGCAGATTATACGCTTTATACCGATGCGGGACCTGAGATCGCGGTTGCCAGCACAAAGGCATATACGACCCAGTTGATGATCTTTTATCTTCTGGTATTGCGCTGTGCATCTTTGCGGGGTAGGATGACAGAGGCGGATCTGGAGCATGCACTGGAAAATCTCAGAAGAGTGCCGGATGCTATTACCCAGGTCATTGCCATCAAAGACGACATCCATCGTCAGGCTAAGGAAGTGATCATGGCAAGCGACCTCTTTATGATCGGTCGCGGCATGGATTATCTGGTTCTGCTGGAGGGAGCCTTAAAACTCAAGGAGATCTCTTACATCCATTCCGAGGCGTATGCTGCCGGAGAATTGAAGCATGGACCGATCGCCCTGATCACAGACGGGACACCGGTCATTGCAGCAGCGACCCAGACCAAACTGATCTCCAAGGAACTTTCCAATGTAAAAGAAATCAAGGCGAGAGGTGCCAATGTCGTGCTCCTGACCAAGGAAGAACTGAAAGCGGACTTCGCCCAGAGCGATGAGTATCATGTGATCGGTCTGCCAAATCTGGACGACGAATATATGTCATTCCCGGAGATCGTTGCTTTGCAACTCTACTCCTACTATGTGTCAGCAGATAAGGGGCTGGACGTAGATAAGCCAAGAAACTTGGCAAAAGTTGTAACTGTAGAATAAAATCGAAAAAAATAAGGACAATGTCATATTATCAACACAGGTCAAAGAATTGGGAAAGCAGATATATCTGCTTTCTCTTTTTTATGCAGATATCAATTATTTAATAAGTTTAAAAAATATACTTGCATTTTACTGATCTAGGCTCTATAATTAGTTAAATGAATTAAATAATTAAAGCGAGGGGGTTTTTACAATAAGAATTGAAGAGATTTTAAAAATGGAAGTAAGCATTGGTTCCGGGGAGAATCAGTTTTCCATGTCCAGAGGAAGTTTCAAGTACAAACAGAAGATTTCCGGGAAAAGAAAACTGACCTTACAGAATCAGGAGAAGACCGAGGAGGGCTATCTTTTGACCTATGTAGATCCGAAAGGAAGCGGTGCCAAAGAGCAGGTACATCAGTTTGCCGTGACCCAGCAGGGTTCACAGATCCGTCTGGCTTATGTGGGAGAGGAAAAGCCGGGGGTCAATCGTTACTGGCTGACCTTTGTGACCAATCCAAAGGAGCATATCTACGGTTGTGGGGAGACCTATTCGGAACTAGATCTGAAAGGACAAAATGTACGTATCTGGGTGGCAGAGCATCAGAACACCGGACGTATTTCCAAAAAGATCATTAAGGAAAAGTTACTGGGTAAGCACCCGGACAAGAAACTTTCCTTTGACAAATACGAATCCTACTATGCACAGCCGACCTTTGTTTCCAGTGACAAATATTATGTGCATTGCGATATCAATGCCTACAGCGAGTTTGATTTTACCGATGCCGGAAAGATCACCTTATATTTCCAAGAGCCGCCGGTCATCATCACAGACAGCGGTCAGGATTTTGCAGAGGTATCCCGCAAACTGACAGGACTCCTTGGCAGACAAAAGGCATTGCCGGATTGGTTATATGACGGCGTGATCCTGGGTATCCAGGAGGGAACAGATGTTGTAGATGCCAAGATCAAAAAGGCAAAGGAAGCAGGCGTTCCTGTGGTCGGTGTCTGGTGTCAGGACTGGTCAGGCTGCAGAAGAACCGGTTTCGGCTATCAGGTCATGTGGAACTGGGAGTGGGATCAGGAACTTTATCCGGGACTGGATAAAAAGATCGCAGAATGGAAAGAAGAAGGTGTCCGTTTCTTAGGCTACATCAATCCATTCATTGCCATTGAAAAGGACTTATATGCATATGCATCTGAGCACGGTTATTGTGTCCAGGATCGCGAGGGCAAAGATTATCTGGTGACCATTACGACTTTCCCGGCAGCTATGGTTGATTTTACCAACCCAGAGGCATACGAGTGGTACAAGGGACTGATCAAGGAAAATATGATCGGACTTGGCATGGGTGGCTGGATGGCAGATTTTGGTGAGTATCTGCCGATCGACGCTGTGCTTTACAGTGGAGAGGATCCGGCGATCATCCATAACCAGTGGCCGGCGATCTGGGCAAAGATGAATCAGGAAGCCGTTGCAGAATGCGGCAAGGAAGGTCAGGTATTCTTCTTTACCAGAGCAGGACATACCGGAACGATCGCACATTCCCATATGATGTGGACGGGCGATCAGCATGTTGATTGGTCTATTGATGACGGACTGCCGGCAGTGATCCCGGCGACCTTATCTCTTGCTATGAGCGGTTACGGTATCGCCCATTCGGATGTCGGCGGTTATACCACCATCATGCATATGCGACGCAGCAAGGAATTGCTCTTGCGTTGGGAGGAAATGAATGTATTTTCACCACTCTTCCGTACCCATGAGGGCAACCAGCCGGTCAACAACGTGCAGTTTGATGATGACGAGGAACTGTTGGCGCAACTTGCCAAGTGCGGCAGGATGCATGTCGCTTTAAAAGATTATCTCAAGGGTCTGGTGGCTGAGGAGATCAGCGATGGCACACCGGTCATGCGCCCACTCTTTTATCATTATGATGAGGCAGAAGCCTACACCGAAAAGACAGAGTATCTTTTAGGCAGGGACCTTCTGGTAGCACCGGTTTATGAAGAAGGCGCAAAGAGCCGCACGATCTATCTGCCAAGCGATGGTTGGGTCAACATTTTTGACGGCAAGGAATATGCAGGCGGACATATGATCGTGGAAGCACCGATCGGCAAACCACCGGTATTTGTTAGAAAAGACAGTAAAGACTACGAAGCACTCATGCAAGTAGCCCAAGCATAAAATTTATAAAAAGGAGATTACGAAAATGAAGTATTTTTTAGACAGTGCAAAAATTAACGAGATCCGTGAGGCATATGACACATTTGGTATTGATGGTGTTACAACAAACCCAAACCACATCATGTTGTCCGGTAAGCCATTCAAGGAAGTTTTAAAAGACATGGTAGAGTTTGTAGAGGAAAAGGACATCGTAGGTTATGAAAAGTTCCCAATCTCTGTTGAGATCAACCCACATCTGGATGATGTAGATGAAATGGTGGCTATGGGCTCTGAGATTGCTGCCATGTGCGACAACTTTGTCATCAAGATCCCTTGTACACAGTCCGGTATCACGGCCGCAAGAATTTTGGAGAAAAAGGGTGTCAGAACCAATGTGACCTTAGTTTTCTCAGCATCACAGGCTATCGTTCCTGCAAAGAATGGTTCCCTTTTCGTTTCTCCATTCATCGGATGGAAGGAAAACAGTGGTGAAGACTGCAAGGAATATATCCAGGATATCGTTGATATTTACAAGAATTATGGATTCTATGGCAAGACCCAGATCATCTGTGCAGCCGTTCGTAACGGTAAGCAGTTTGTTGACTGCGCAAGAGCAGGTGCTGATATCGTGACCGCAGGATTGCAGGTATATAAGGACAGCATGTATCATCCATTTACAGATTACGGCATGGCAAAATTCCAGGGCGCATGGGATAAGACAGTCACAGAGTAAATTTGCAGGAAAATCAGGAGGTTAGGTAATGAAGATCGGATTTATCGGACTCGGCATCATGGGCGAGTCCATGTGTGAAAATATTGTAAAGAAGCATGACGACAAGGTATATGTTTTTGACTTTGTCGAAGCAAAGGTAAAGCAGTTGGAGGCAGTGGGAGCCGTAGCATGCAGCAGTTCCAAGGAAGTAGCGGAACATGCAGATGTCATCATTTCCATGGTGCCAAAGTCAGAACATTCCAGAAGTGTCTACAATGAAGTCCTTCCGGTACTGGATGCTACAAAGACCTGTATCGATATGTCAACGATCGATCCGTCTGTTTCTGTTGAGATCTCAGAGATGGTCAAGGCAACAGGCGCACAGTTTATCGATGCCCCGGTTGTTAAGAGTAAACCTGCAGCTATTGCAGGTAAACTCGGTATCTATGTCGGTGGTGACGAGGCTACTTTTGAGGCTATGAGGCCAATCCTTTCTTATATGGGAGAAAATGTGATCCGTATGGGAGACAACGGCAAGGGGCTGGTCATGAAGATCTGTCACAACGCTTTGGTTTCACAGATCCAGAACGGTGTCAACGAGACATCTACTTTGGCAGCAGCCAACGGCATCGATATCATGACTTTTGCACAGGCAATCTCCTATGGTGGAGGTCAGAACTTCTACCTGGATTCTAAGAAGGAGCCGATCTCAAAAGAGGATTATACCACAGCATTTTCTATCGAAAATGAATACAAGGATGTCAATATCTGTATGAACCTTGCAAAAGAATGTGGCGTATCCATGCCGGGCGAGGAAAATGCACTTCGCGTTTATCAGGCGGCTATGGATGCAGGCTATGGAAAGGAAGATTTCTGCGCAACGATCAAGGTCGTAAGAGAGCAGTAAAGGGATAAAAAGATGGAGTTATTGGAAGCGTTAAACGCATGTAATGATGTGAAGATCTATTCGGTTGAGGATGAAGAGTTTTCCTCCTTCGGACGGATTATCAAGGGATATGATTTTGAAGAACTGGAAACCTATATGAATCTGACGTCACAGATCCCGGAAGATGGAAATGTCTATGTGGCATCGGTGGAAGAGATGGAGAGCGGGCCGGTAGCAGAACAGATCGCTGCAAGTTTTTACGGTGGTATGCCGATCCAGATTGGTTATTGTAATGGCAGAAATACGACATACAATGGCTTTGAATATCATAAAGGCAGTGAGATCAATATCGCGATCACGGATTTTATGCTGGTCTTAGGACATAATTATGATATCTGTCACAATACTTATGACGTATCGCAGGCGACGGTTTTCTTTGTACCGAAGGGAACGGCAATCGAGATGTACCAGACCACGCTTCACCTGTCTCCTCTGCGCGTGACGGACGAGGGATTTAAGGATATCGTTATTTTGCCGCGGGGAACCAATACCCCTTTGAGCCAGGTAGAAAAGCAGGCAAAGCAGCAAACCGGGGATGAGGAAGCCATTCTTTTGTTACAGAGGAACAAATGGGTCATTGCGCACCCGGGTCGTGAGCCTCTGATGAAGCAGGGAGCCCATGGCGGTGTGACCGGGGAGAACAAGGAATTGTTCTATCCAAAGGAGTAAGTTATGTCCGAAATACTGTTTTACATAGTGATCTTTTTGGCAAACATTATCCAGGGTATCACAGGGTTTGCGGGAACGATCCTGGCAATGCCTTTTTCTATCCATCTGGTGGGCTATTTGGTCGCAAAGCCGGTATTAAATGTGCTGGGGATCATCGCCGGCATATATGTTGTCGTGGGTGGTTATAAGAATGTAAATATCAGAGAACTAAAGCGTGTGACCTGCTATATGGGCATTGGTATCATCGTCGGTATTCTGGTAAAACATTTCTTTACCGGACACGAACGTCTGCTGTATGCGGCGCTGGGCATCTTTGTCATAGGTATCGGTGCACGAGGTCTGATCGCTTTTGGCAAGTACGCATGGGAAAACGGCTTTGGTATCATGGATAAAAGTCCAAGAAAGTCCAAAGGGTCTACCGAAGAACGAGAGCATTACATTGAAAAGGGCATGACGGCGAGTGCCAGAGCCTTGCTTCTTTTTTCCGGTGTCGTGCATGGTATCTTTGTCTCCGGCGGACCACTGATCATCACCTATTTGTCCAATCACACCAAAAGCAAGGAGGAATTCCGCAGGACGGTATCTGCGATCTGGATCATCTTAAACAGCATGATCCTTGTCAGCGACATCATGGCAGGTTACTACACTATGAACACCATACGGATTCAGGCAATCTCTGTGCCGTTTTTGTTTGGCGGCATGTTTTTGGGCGGTATTTTGTTTAAACGGATGAGTCAGACGGTTTTTACCGTGCTGACCTATATTCTGCTCTGCATTGCCGGAATCAGTCTTTTGTGTAAATGATGTTTTGAGGCTTTTGGTTGACCAGAGCAAATAATATGAAGAAAAATGTACATAGATGATGTGCAAAAAGGAGTTATAGAAAGATGAAAAAAGAATTTCAGATAGCATATGTACCGATCGGTGTACCGACCTTTCATTTGGAAAGTGCACAGAAGGAATTTGATAAATCGGTGGCTTTGATCAAGAGTCTGACGGATGCCTGCGTCTTTCCAAAGGAGATGCTCTTATCCATTGACCTTTTGGATGCATTTTTGGAAGAGTGCCAACCGGATCTCGTGATTTTACAGAACATTACCTTTGCCAATGCAGCCTATGCAAGCGAGGTATTAAAGAAACTGGATTGCCCGATCCTTCTTTGGACCCTGCGTGAGCCGGCCATTGATGGCGGCAGACTCCGCTTGAATTCGCTGACTGGTGCCTACTCTGCAGCAAATGCCATTAAGGCGTTCCGTAAGGAGCCGCTCAACTATATCTTTGGCTCACCGGAGGAGGAAGAAGTCAGGGCGAAAGTTGGCGCAACCATACGCGCTGCAAAATTAAAATACGATATGCGTCATCTGACGGTAGCAGCGGTAGGACATACACCGCAGGGCTTTGGGTTTGGACGCGCGCTGGATCTGGAAATGCTGGAAAACTTTGGAGCAAGTTTAGAATCCATTGAAGCAAGGGAATTGATCGACATCGCTAAGGGATACAGTGATGAGGATGTAAAAGACTATCTGGCAGATGCAGGAGAGCGTATGTGCGGTCTGGAAAATACACCAGAGCAAAACCGCAAGGATTTTGCCAGACTCTATCGTGCTTACAAGGAATATGTAAAAGACCATCATGTAGGGGCATTGGCATCCCGCTGCTGGCCGGACTTCTTTACCGCATTTGGGACACCGGTCTGCGCCGTGCTTGCCATGTTAAATGACCTTGGCGTGGCAGCAAGTTGTGAGGCAGATACTTATGGAGCACTTTCCATGTATCTGGGTATGCAGCTGACACAGCAGGCAACTTTCTTTGGCGATCCGGTTTCCATGGATGAAAAAGAAAATACCATCACTTTCTGGCATTGTGGAACGGCAGCCTGCTCTTTGGCAAGAGAGGATACCGGGGCAAAGGTCGATGTACACTGCAATCGAAAGATTGGTCCAACCCTTGATTTTGGATGTAAGCCATGCAAGGAAGTTACCATTTTCCGTATCGGTAAGGATAGTGACGGAGGCTTCCGATTCTTTATTGCCGGCGGGGAAGCCCTGGACAAACCAAAGCAGTTTAATGGTACATCTCTGGTGGTAAAGACGAACGCAGATGCAAAGACCATTGTCTATGAAAGTGTTGAGGCTGGATGGGAGCCGCATTTTGTGGTTGCCTATGGAAATGTAGCGGCAGAACTTGAAATTTTGGCAGGAATGCTTAATATGGAAGTACAGAGATATTAAATGCGTCACAGACGATCGTGTCTGGCGCAATCGTGTGTCAGGCTAGATTTTATTTAAGGAGAAAGGCGGGATTATGATTCGACATACCGGTGCAAATATGGAAACGGTACGCAAAAGAAACCGTGCGGCAATCTTAAAATTTATAAACGACCACGGCCCGGCATCCAGAAAGGATTTGGCAGATGCGCTTGGGCTGACTCCAGCGGCAGTAACGCAGATCTGTACCGATCTTTTTGCAGAAGGAATTCTTGTGGAGACCGGAGTCAATGTGAAAAGCAGTGGGGCAGGACGTAAGAAGGTGCTTCTGGATATTAACTATGAAGCGTCTTATATTTGTGCTATGACGATCGAACCGGAATATACGACCGTGGCGATCACGGATCTGCGCGGGCAGGTTGCTGCAAAGAAACGCTGTAAGACTAATACTTCGATCACACCGCAAGCCTATTTGGACAAGTTGAGCCAGACCGCCGAGAAACTCTTGCAGGAGTGTGGGACAGGTGACTGCAGGCTGGCTGCGATCGGCGTTGGTATCACAGGTCTTGTGGACAAGGCGACCGGAAGCAGTATTAAGGCATATGGCATCTGGGATGAGCCGGTGCCGATAGCAAAGATTTTGGGACAGCACTTTACAGTTCCTGTATATGTGGAAAATAACGTCAATGCCTTTGCAGTGGCAGAACTTTTATATGGCACAGGAAAAGAGCACGATAACCTTATGGTCATCAAATGGGGTCCCGGTGTTGGCTGTGCCATTATCATCGATCAGGAGATCTATGAGGGACGGCATGCCAAAGCCGCAGAGTTGGGACATTTTATCGTTGAAAAAAACGGGCAACTCTGTAAATGCGGCAGACGGGGATGTCTGGAAACGAAAGTTTCCTATGCGGCGCTTTGCAAGATCGCGCCTTTTTCTGAGGATGCCTTTGGCAGTCTGTATTGTGGTCATTCGGATGACGAGATAGGACGACAGTTGGCAGATGCCCTAGATCTCTTCGCCAGAAGTATTGTCAATTCAGCGACCATCATGGCTCCAAATCGTATCATTTTGACCGGAAGCCTTTTTGAAAGTCCGGAGGTGCGAAAGGCACTGATCCAGGCATGTGCATCTTATGACGCCAGTTTGGGACAGGATAGAATCATTTATTCTGAATTGGCGCAGAAGGAACACTATATCGGTGCAGCAGCTATCTGTACCAAGATGTTATTGTTTTCCTAGTTTTTAGTGCGTGCAGTGTCATTGACATTGCCGGATTTGCGATAAGCACTCGGCGTGATGCCGAAATTTTGTTTGAAACAGCGGCTGAGATGTGCCGGTGTGGAAAATCCACATAAAAAAGCAATTTCTTCAATGGAGAGCGCAGTGTCATTCAGATACTGCGCAACCATTTTTAGTCTTGTATGGAGCAAAAGGTTCTGAAATGTATTCCCTGATTTTTCTTTTATGATTTTACAGATATACTGCTTGGAAAAATGCGTTTTTTCTGCCAGTTCACTAAGAGAGAGCGTTTGGTAATTACGGCGTATCTCATCAAGGATAGTCTGATACAATGTATCGCTGCCACTGATAGGTGTTGGAGATTCAATTCTGGTGTTGGAATCCCGCAAGAGATCTATCATGAGAAGTGAAAAGAGATTTTTCATAGCAGCATTGCTAAAACTTTCCTGATTGATATATTCGGCAAAAATATCAAGTATACGGTTGCGATGCATAGATGATGCGTTCGTATGGATGGCAAGATGTGTGGAAGAACTATCCTGGTTCAGAGAATTTATAAAAAATCTTTCCAACCGGGCATCGTCCTGAAACAAGGACTTGTAGTTAGAATTGAGAAAACTTTTTCGCATATCGAGGAAAATACCGATAGACTCCGGGGCTGCCGTAGCAGCGTAAGGGGTATTGGGAGGAATCAGGTAAAAGTCCCCTGGCAAAACATGAACACTGACATCTTGAATTTGCAGATGGGCATTTCCTTCCATAAGATAGAGCATACTGTAATAATTGCACTGGTGCGTGGCAGACTTGGGAAAATTAAAAAGTTTGCTGACGGAGATATCAAATCCAGGCAAAAATGTCAAGGAATCTGAAATAACATCAAAATTAGAGATGTCATTTGGGTATTCTAAATGTTCCATATCTTTAGGAATTGGAAAGTAGAAGCGTGTTAAATTGTGATTTTGAATCACATAGTTGTTGAAATAATCAAAATATGTATGATATTCGTTGTAGTTGATTTCCTGTCGGGAGTAATCCACATAGGAAATTTCAAGATTACTTAAATTTTGCAGAATATGATAAATCTGATCTCTGTTTTTTATTTCCACTTTTATATACCTCTTAGCACAATCTGTTTATATCATAGGAAAGCCCCTATGATACAAATACTCTTTTTTATTATAACGGAATCACATGAAAAATAAAAGTGATTTGGTTTATCACAGATAAGAAAAAGAGGATTTGAAGAATATATGATAAGAAAATGGATAGTAGAGAAATTCAAATCTCCCAGTTTTCACGATAGAATAAGTTTATCAAGTTGGGATGCGAGGGAGGATATACTATGGCAGATCAAATTAAACGTCTCAATATTGCAGACGAAAAGTTTTCTAAGAAAAAGTTGCTTGGCTTTTCCATGGTAAGGATGGGAAATATTTTACAGGGACTTATGATAGGTGAGGTAACATATTTTGCTACCAATAGTCTTGGAATTGCAGCAGCCGCTATTTCCATTGGCATGGCAATCAAGACGGCAATTGATGCTGTTACCGATCTTTTGATGGGGGCTATTGTTGATAGAACACATACAAAGTGGGGCAAGGCGAGACCTTGGGTTCTTGCAGGCATTCCGATGTGGATACTGACTTTACTTGTATTTGCGGTGCCAAGAAGCCTGATGAGTGACATGGGAATTGTGGTCTATATTACAATCTTATCCACGCTGGTCAGTGCTATATTTGGAACTATGGCAAATATTGCATACGAAACACATATCAAGCGAAGCATTGTAAATAACGATAATCGCGTACGGACTTTGACGGTGATTGGTTTAATTTATGCGATAGGGTCATTGGGGCTGCAGATTGCCTTGCCGGCTGTTATCAATATTTTCCATGCTTCACAAAGAGGATTTATTATTATTGCGGCAATCACAGCAATTATTGGTATTGTTGCTTGTTTGATGGCATTTTTCCTCTGTGAGGAATATTCCGAGGAGGAATTGGCTGCATTTGAAGGATATGAACCGGAAAAACAAAAAGAAAATGTTCCGATTTCTGTATTTCTAAAGAGCGTGGCAAAGAACAAATATCTGGTTATGTTTACCCTGATCAACTTCATGTATATGATTGTTATGATGAGTTCGTTTGGTGTAGGACAGTATTATTTCCAATATGTTTACGGTAATTTGGGAACATTCTCCATTGTTATGGCTGCTTCTGTGGCATTGTTTCCAGTATTTGCTGCGATCCCAAAACTTTCCAAAAAGATGGGCTCAGCAAAATTGATTAGTGGTTCCATGATGATTTCTATTATTGGTATTATCATTCGAATGTTCTTACCACAATCAATTGCGGCACAGATGGTTGGTTATCTTGCGGTCAGCCTGCCAAACATCATCAATGCCTGTGTTTTGTCTCAGGTAAACTATGAATTGATGGAGTATGGACGTTACAAAACAGGTGTCGTTGCGGAAGGTATGTATTCTGCATTTATTAGTTTTGCGCAAAAGATGGCAACGAGTCTGAATTCCGTGATCGTCGGTCTGATTCTTTCTGGAACCGGATTTGACACCTTGACTAAGGCAGTTACAAAAAATGGTTTTGAAGATTGGGCAGCACTTGCTGCTTTAGGAACCAAAGGATTTGACACTTATGTAGAGGGCGGTGCAGCGACGGTTGATAAAGCCTTAAAAGGAATCAGTTTTGCTTATAATGGAATGCCTCTTATTTTCCTTGCAATCAGCATTGTCTTATTCGCATTTTTCCACTTGGAACGAGATTTAAAACAACTTCGAGTTGAGAACGGCTTTAATGAAGATGGAACCTTAAGAGAAAGTAAATAAGATGAGTTACGGCAGGAAGAAGTTCCTGCCGCAATTATTATAGGTAGGACAGATAGAGTATGAAAAAAATTAAATTTAACGATGGATGGACATTTCAGAACCTGTTGAAGCATAGCGAACCAGTGGAAGTAAGACTTCCTCATGATGCCATGCAGACGGAAAAAAGACTGGTAAATATGAAAAATGGCGCAGCAGCAGGCTTTTTCCCCGGGGGTAAATATCAATATACCAAGCATTTTGGGGCAGATAGCGCATGGAAAGATAAGTCTGTGTTAATCGAGTTTGAAGGGATATATCAGAATTCTACAGTGATATTAAATGGGAAAAAAATTGGCGGCTGGGTCTATGGTTATTCCGGATTTGTACTGGATATTAGCAGAAATCTGATTTTGGATGCGGAAAATGAATTGACGGTAATTGCAGATAACAGCAGGACACCAAATAGTCGATGGTATACAGGAAGCGGCATTTATCGCAATGTGAATTTATATATAGGAGCTCCTTCCCATATAAGTGTAGATGGCATCGAAGCAGTGACAAAGCGGGTTGATTATAAAAATCAGTGTGCCTATGTCTCTGTTACTACAAAAGTAAACGATGTGACTGGCTGTGAATTGCAAATAACACTTTGGGATGATAATAAAAATAAGGTGGCAGAAGCATCCGGTATCCATACAGAAATGATCGTGCCGCATGTAAAACTGTGGAGTGACGAGCATCCATATCTTTATACGTTAAAGGCGGAACTGCGGAGAAATGGGAAGGTAGTCGATCAGGAGGCCATTCTTTTTGGAATCCGAGAACTTCGCTGGTCGGCAGAACGAGGACTTCTGGTTAACAACGAAAGTGTGAAACTGCGTGGCGGATGTATTCATCACGACAATGGAATTTTGGGAAGTTGTGCTTATGATGGGATAGAAGAACGAAAAATCAAACTTTTAAAAGAGGCTGGATTTAACGCTATTCGTTCGGCACATAATCCGGCAAGTAAAGCACTCCTGACGGCCTGTGATAAATATGGAATGTATGTGATGGATGAAGCATTTGATCAGTGGAGATTCATGAAAGTAGATTATGATTATTCTATTTACTTTGAAAAGTATTATGAAGAAGATGTAAGTGCCATGATCCGCAAGGATATCAGTCATCCATCTGTGATTATGTATTCTATTGGTAACGAAATAGGGGACACAGGTAGTGACGAAGGGGCTGTGTGGAACCGTATTTTGGTTGATATCTGCCATAAACTGGATGCTTCCAGACCAGTTATCAATTGTATCAATCCAGTGGTGTCCATGATGGGAGGAAGAAAATCTAAGTGCAGTCCTCAGGACAGTGTGAATCCTTACGAGGAGACAAAGAACGCCCAGGCGACAGCAAGTCTACTGGCTAATATTATTGTCACGGTAGTACCTTTTGTCCAAAAAATGATGGGAAAACCGAAAAAGGTAGAGAAAAAACTGAAAGCCTGTTTTGATGAACTGGATATTGTAGGGCTGAATTATGCAGAAAATTGTTATGAGCCACATCATGCATATGATCCCAAACGTATCATGTTAGGTTCCGAGACTTATCCGCATTCCATGGCAGAACGATGGAAGTTGGTTGAGGCTCACCCATATGTGATTGGTGATTTTATGTGGACAGCAATGGATTATTTGGGGGAAGCCGGTGTCGGCGTTCCGATTTATGGAAAGGCAAAAGGTGGCTTTAATCGACCATATCCGTGTGTCAGTGGAGGGTGTGGAGCAATCAATCTTTTGGGACAGAAAGAAACGGAGATGTATGCTGCAGCCATTGCTTGGAAGAAGTATAAAAAACCATATATCGCTGTAAGACCGGTTAATCATTCCGGTGAAAAGTATTTCCTTGGTATGTGGCGCGATACAGATGCTGTACATAGTTGGAGTTGGCCGGGCTGTCAAGGGAAAAATGCGCAGATTGAAATCTATAGTATAGGAACCGAGGTAGAATTGTTTCAGAACGGAGAGTCTCTTGGTCGAAAAAAATTAGAATTTTGTAAGGCGTCCTATGAGACAATCTATCAAATGGGAAGACTTAAGGCGGTCAGTTATGATGAAAAAGGAAATAAAATTGATGAGGATGAACTTATTTCTGCAGGCGATGAAACAAGGCTTTGTGTGAAAGCGGAAAAAGAAGTTCTGACAGCTGATGGAGAAGATATGACGTTTGTGCTGGTCTCTCTGACTGATGCAGCTGGTATTGTAAAGATGCTTTCTGATAGGCAAATCAGGGTCAGTGTTTTGGGGAACGGAATCCTGCGCGCTATTGGCAACGGAAATCCTGTGACCGAAGAAGCGTTTGATGGCGATTCCTACCACTCCTGGATGGGGCAGATGGGATTTTATGTACAAAGCACAGAAGAAGAGGGAACAATCGTGATTGATGTGAGTGCAAAGGGAACCGAAGCAGAGCAAATTATCCTGCAGACAAAAAGAAGGTGACAGACATGAAAGAGACATTTGTTTTTTCGGTAAAAAAAAACACTAGGCGGGTGGAAGTATCCAATCACTGGAAATATTGTGTTGGCTCTGGTCAGGCAAAACTTGCTATGCGTTCAGATTATGCCAGACAATTAAAATTTATTCATGATGAACTTGGCATAGAGAGAGTCCGGTTTCATGGCATTTTTGATGATGATATGCAGGCAATTATGTCCATGGCGGATATGATGCCGATGCCGGGCGCAGAAAAGTTTCAAAATTATAATTTTTTTAATATTTTTGCGGCATATGATAATGTACTTGCAGCAGGAATGAAGCCATGGGTGGAACTATCTTTCATGCCATCAACTATTGCAAAAAGGAAGAAAAAAGTTACAGTCAACGCGGAGGGCATGAAGACCATGCCGGCGAAAGACGATGATTGGGTAAAGTTGGTACAGGCGTTCATCCGGGCTGCGATACACCGGTATGGCAGGAATGAGGTTATTACATGGAATTTTGAGGTTTGGAATGAACCTAATATGTTCACTTTTTTTGCCGGAACGATGGAGGACTATTTCCATCTCTATGAGATTACAGCCAAAGCCGTGAAGGAGGTAGAGCCGGCTCTGTTGGTGGGGGGACCTGCAAGTGCAACCGGAGATTGGATTGCTGAATTTATTGACTTTTGTGAGCAAAGGAAATTGCCACTTGATTTTATTTCAACACATAATTATCCGGGAGATGGTATAGGAGAAGCCTTTGCCATGAAAGATCTTTTCTCCAATGTTGTGGGGGGAATGAAGCAATTGAGAAGTAAGAAAGCGGGGACTGCTCTGGATGGGATTCGTCTGATCATGGAGGATAAGACGGAAACCACGGTTCTGGCAAAGGGGCAGATGTATGATAATACAAAGAAAGTCAGTCAGATTGTGGCGGGCAGATACCCCATTTATTATACTGAGTGGAATTGTAATGCCATCCTGACATCACCGAGTAATGATAGTAAAAAGGTGGCATGTTTCCAGGTAAAAAGCATAGATGAGATGGAAGGAAATGTGACAGGATCATCTATTTGGGCATTTAGTGATATTTTTGATGAATTCATGATAGTGCCGGAAGAATTTTCGGGAGGGTTTGGTTTGCTTACCATCCATGGTATCCCCAAACCGCAGTTTTATGCATTGAAATTATTAAGTGATGCGGGAAGCAGAAAAATATCGGGTACAGATAGAGGTGCCGGGATGTCAGAATGTTCGATTGTACCGGATTGATGATGAGCATTGCAATCCGTATCGTATATGGAAGGAAATGGGATCACCTGAAAATATGAATCCGCAGGAAATCCATGAAGTGATTGAAAAATCATCCCTTGTGGCAGAAAAAGTGACTTATACATATGAAAACGGAGAATTGATCGTATCCGGCAGGCTGCAGGTAAATGACACGCACTGTTACATCATCAGGAAATAGTAAAGGAGATTAGTTATGAAGACATATGATCTGAAAACAGCATATATGAGAAATCCCATGGGATTGGATGATCTGCATCCGCAATTATCATGGAAAACCAAAGATGGTAAAAAACAGACGTCGTTTAAGATAGAGGTGTCCGTAAATGATAAACCATGGAAACTTATGGAGGAAAGAAGAAGTGATTCCATGAAGACGAGTTACAGTCTTCCTTTAGAGAGTCGAGACCGGATTCTGTGGCGTGTAGCGGTGGCAGATGAGAATGGAGTATATGACAGTTGGAGCCAGCCTGCTTTCTTTGAAATGGGATTGTTGGACAAAAAGGAGTGGAAAGCATCGTTTATCATGGGAAACTATGAACATAGTAAAAGTCCCAAAGTGCGATATCCGGTGGACTGTTTTAAAAAGACTTTTCGAATAAAAAAAGAAAATCTTGTGCGTGCGAGACTCTACATTACAGCCTGTGGCCTGTATGAGACAAAAATTAATGGAACAAAAGTGAGGGATGCGGTTTTGACACCGGGATCCACTGCGTTTCAAAAAAGAGTACATTATCAGACGTATGATGTGACAGACTTGCTGAAAGATGAAAATGTGTGGACCATGGAACTGGCAGATGGTTTTTACGCCAGTGCCACAGGGGTCTTTGACAGCACGAAAGTTTATGGATATGAGCCAAAACTTATGGCGCAAATGGAAGTCTTTTATCAGAGTGGAGAACATGAGGTTTTCGTGAGTGATGCTTCTATGCAATGGTCTAATGATGGCAGTATCCGTTATGCGGATATGAAAAACGGAGAGAGGATAGATCTGGGGCGTAGTCCATCTTATAGTGGAAGGGCAAGAGTGACGTCGTATGAAGGTATGGTCTGTGCTTCCAATAATGACGCGGCAAAAGAACATGAGAAATTTTCGAATCCAACAATTGTGCATTGTCCGGACGGACATACAGTGCTGGATTTTGGACAGAATATTGCAGGCTATGTCAAACTTTCCGTAAAAGGAGAAAAAGGAGCAAAATGCCGCATGGTGTGTGGAGAAAAATTGGATACAAATGGTAATTTTACTGTAGAAAATATTGCATGGAAGGCGAATTATGATACCTGCCGTTTTCAATCCGTGGATTTTGTCTGCGATGGGGTACGTCACGACTACAAACCCAAATTTACGATTATGGGATTCCGTTATGTCCTGCTTTTGGACTGGCCGGAGGATGTGGATGCCGGCAGATTTAGTGCAATTGCAGTTTATACGGACATGGACACAACGTTTTCCTTTACTTCTTCGGATGCTATGCTCAATCGGATTGTGAAAAATACATTCTGGAGTGTAAAAGGAAATTTTATGGATGTCCCGACCGATTGTCCGACACGTGAGCGTGCCGGCTGGACTGGTGATGCACAACTCTTTTTTAATACAGGCAATTATATGATGGATCAGAGAGCATTTTTTCGTAAATGGATGAGAGATGTAGCAGATTGTCAAAAAGGAAATGGTCTTGTCTATAATGTGAATCCAACGGGGGGTAAGAAGAGTGGATTGATTGAGTGGATATCCATGGAGGGAAGTGCCGGCTGGGGAGACGCCATGGTGACTATCCCGTACTATTTCTGGAAACGGTATGGAGATGATTGCCTGATTCGGGAGAATTGGCAGGCAATGGAAAAGTGCATTGCATATTTTAGCAGCAGAATGGGTAAAAGAAACCTCTTTTCCCTTTTTTCACCAAAGCGAAGCAAATATGACAAATATCTTGTGGCCAGTGGGAGACATTTTGGTGAATGGACGGAGCCGGACGACTGTGCGCCATCACAAAAAATGTTAATGCTGCCAATGGTAGAGGAGGCGACCGCATATTTATCCTATGCTGCGAGGTTAATGGAGGAAATGGCTGACCATCTGGGAAAAGAATCCCAAGCAAAACATTATAAGCAGATCGCAGATCGGACGAAAGAGGCATACAATTATTATTTTGTACAGAATGGTGACATTACAAGCAAGAGAATGTGCAAGTATGTAAGACCTTGTGGATTGGAATTGGCTGAGGGACAGGCCCGCCAGAGACTTTTGCAAAAAATTGTGAAACTGAATCAGGAGAGAGAGTATCGTGTGGGAACCGGTTTTTTGTCTACCCCATTTGTATTTCCGCTTCTTACGGAAGCAGGTGCAAGCGATGAGGCTTTCCGCATGCTTATGAATCCGGAGATTGGCTGGATCCAGCAAATAAAACAAGGCGCAACAACAGTGTGGGAAAACTGGACAGATGATGCATCTTTAAATCATTATTCTAAAGGAGCATGTTGTCAGTGGATCTTTGATACCTTATGTGGAATCAAAATGGATGGCAGGGAGAATCATTTTGTGATTGCACCCCATCCGGTTTCACAGATAGATTCTATTTCTATGGAATATGATTCTGCATATGGCAAGGTTTCGAGTGCCTGGTTTAGAACAGATGGAAAGGTGAACTTTAGGATTTCCATACCATCGAACTGTGTGGCTGATGTCATCCTGCCAGATGGAAGCACATTTGCCTGTGAATGTGGAGAATATAACTTTTCTACTGTGACAAAATGAGTTGAATAAAGAAAAATCCCTTGCATACAATGTAAAAACAAGTGTTGCAGGGGATTTTTTTGAAACCATATATTGAAAAACGGGCAGTTGAAATTGGTACATACATTGTGGAAAAGAGTGCGACCGTAAGGCAGGCGGCAAAGAATTTTGGCGTGAGCAAATCTACGGTACATAAGGACGTTGCGGAACGTTTGCCGCAGATCGATGTCGAACTTGCAAAAGAGGCAAGAAGCGTCTTAGATGTCAATAAATCAGAACGACATATCCGTGGTGGCATGGCTACCAGAAAAAAGTATGCACATGTCCATTGACTTTCCACGCAGGATAAACTAAGATTTTTAGAAGAGTAAACGAACCGATAAACGGTATTTGAGGAGGAACAAATGGAGAACGTTACTATTATGGATCATCCACTGATCCAGCATAAAATTTCAAGACTTCGTGACAAGACAACAGGAACAAATGAGTTCCGTACCTTGGTCAGTGAGATCGCTATGTTGATGGGGTTTGAGGCACTGCGCGATCTTCCGACCGAACTGGTAGAGATCGAGACACCGATCGAGACGACCAAACAGCCAATGATTGCCGGTAAGAAGATGGCGATCGTGCCGATTCTGCGTGCTGGACTTGGGATGGTAGACGGTGTGCTGAATCTGGTTCCATCTGCAAAGATCGGACATATCGGTTTGTATCGTGACCCGGAGACTCATGAGCCACATGAGTATTACTGCAAGTTGCCGGAACCGATCGACCAGAGAACTATTTTGGTAGTAGATCCAATGCTTGCAACCGGTGGATCCGGTGCAGATGCCATCACCATGATCAAGCAGCATGGCGGCAAGAATATCAAGTTCATGTGCATCATTGCCGCACCGGAAGGTCTGGAGAGACTGCACAAGGAACATCCGGATGTGCAGATCTATGTTGGCGCCTTGGATCGTCAGTTGAATGAGAATGCTTATATCTGTCCGGGACTTGGAGATGCCGGGGATCGTATTTTTGGAACAAAGTAATCAAGGATCAGATGTCAAGGGGGATGCTCTTTTACAGGGCATCCTCTTATCTTATAGCAACGAGAAAAGGAAAGAATATGGGAAAAAATATTGTTTTGATCGGTATGCCTGGGGTGGGCAAAAGTACTTCCGGCGTTATTCTTGCAAAAGTATTAAATTATGATTTCTTGGATTCCGATCTGGTCATTCAGCATCAGACCGGAAAACTTTTAAAAGAAATCATTGCAGAAAAAGGCATTGATGGCTTCAACGCAGTAGAAAACGAGATCAACAGCCAAATTGATGTGGAAAATACCGTGATCGCGACCGGAGGAAGTGTTATCTTTGGCGCAGATGCTATGGCACACTTTAAAGAGAGCGGGATTGTCGTTTATCTGAGGATCAGTTATGATCTCTTGGACGAGCGTCTGGGGGATCTGGATGAGCGAGGTGTCGTACATAAAGAGGGACAGACCTTGCGGGATATTTATAATGAACGCACGGCACTTTATGAAAAATACGCGGATATTACCGTGGATCTGGACGGCAAGGATGTGGCTGGCACGGTGGATGCAGTAGTGGCGCAGCTAGAAGGAAAATAAACATAAGATGAGTAAACTATTGGTTTTACAGATAACCATGCTTTTGCTGATCTTAGTAGGAGCACTTATAAAAAGAATAGGAATTATAAGCAAAGAAGGGCAGAAGAATATCAACGATCTGGTCATTTATCTGGTGCTTCCCTGCAATATTGTAAAGTCCTTTATGATTGACTGCGATAGCAATACGTTTGTGCAGTTTGCAGAGGTTCTTGTGATTTCCATAGGGATACAGATCATCAGTGTGATCCTGGGAAAGATTTTATATGGTAAAAGAGAAGTGGGACATCGTATGAGCCTGCAATATGGCGTGATCTGTTCTAATGCGGGATTTCTGGGAAATCCGGTCGCAGAGGGCGTTTTTGGATCGATCGGGCTTGCTATGGCATCCATATTCCTGATTCCCATGCGCATTATGATGTGGTCGTCCGGTATTGCGATCTTTACGCAGTCAAAGGATTGGAAAGCGACTTTGAAAAAGGTTGTGACGCATCCTTGTATTATTGCCTGTTTTATCGGTTTGATCCTGATTCTGACACAATATAGACCACCAGCCGTTATCACAAATACGATCGGAACGATTGGAAATTGCAATACAGCGCTTTCCATGATGGTCATCGGTATGATCTTGGCAGAAGCGGACTGGAAATCTATTTTCGACTGGGAAGTGCTTCGGTATTCTATCCTTCGTCTGGTATTGATGCCACTGGCTTTGTATGTCGTCTGTCTGCTCATAAAACTGCCGTCTCTGGTGACAGGGGTCTGTGTACTCTTGACTGCCATGCCGGCGGGGGCAACGACCAGTATTCTGGCATCCAAGTATGGCTGTGATGAGATCTTTGCAACAAAACTGGTAGTGGCATCTACCATCCTTTCCATGATCAGTATTCCAATCTGGAGTATGGTTTTGACCATATGATTTTAAGTGTGTAAAAAAATACAAAGAATGCGAAAAAAAAGATTGTAGAGTGAAGATAATTCCGCTATACTTTCTTTAGTTAAGGATATCTGCGAGGGTGCATATGTCATCTCGCAGATTTTTTGCGGAAAGGGATCTTTTCGCAGAGGAACAACAAATCAGTACAAAGGAGTTATGTGATGAATCAAAAAGGAGCAATCAAAGATGCCCGCAGTCTTGGAACATCAAAGATGTTACTGTTGGGTTTGCAGCACATGTTCGCCATGTTTGGCGCAACGATCTTAGTTCCTATCCTCGTGAATGATTATTTCGAGGGAGAAGGACTTTCTGTTCAGGTTACATTATTTTGTGCCGGTGTCGGTACACTCTTATTTCATTTGATCACCAAGCGTAAGGTGCCTGCTTTCTTAGGATCTTCCTTCGCATTTCTGGGTGGATTTTCCATGGTAGCGCAATTGGATAGTGGTATTTACGCCAATATGACTATGGGCGAAAAGTTGCCATACGCTTGTGGCGGTATCGTGGTAGCAGGTCTTTTATATCTGGTATTTGCCCTGATCGTAAAACTGGTAGGTGTAAGAAAAGTTATGCGTTTGTTACCGCCGGTAGTAACTGGACCGATCATTATTAGTATCGGACTTTCCCTTGCATCTTCTGCTGTCAATAATGCACAGACAAACTGGATCATCGCGATCGTCGCATTTGCGGTTATTGTGATCTTCAATATCTGGGGCAAGGGCATGTTCAAGATCATTCCGATCCTCATGGGTATCGTGATCTCTTATATCTTTGCTTTGGTATTAAATGGTGTCGGTATGACAAATGCTGACGGAAGCGCGATCTTAGATTTCACTTCTGTAGCAAGCGCACACTGGGTACAGTGGCAGCCATTTGTATGGTGCAAGTTTGATATTACAGCCATCCTTGTTATGGCACCGATCGCACTTGCGACCATGATGGAGCATATCGGTGATATTACAGCAATCTCCGCAACGGTAGATGAGAATTTCGTAGAAGATCCGGGACTTCACAGAACCTTGATCGGTGACGGACTTGCAACCGCATTTGCCGGAGCCATCGGTGGCCCTGCAAATACAACATATGGCGAAAATACAGGTGTATTGGAACTGTCAAAGGTACATGATCCTAAGGTTATCCGTATCGCAGCCGTATATGCGATCATCCTTAGTTTTTCACCGAAATTTGCAGCAGTGATCGGTTCTATGCCATCTTCCATCATCGGTGGTGTAAGTTTCATCCTTTATGGTATGATCTCTGCTATCGGTGTCCGTAATGTGGTTGAGAACAAGGTAGACTTCACAAAGTCAAGAAACCTGATCATTGCAGCCGTTATCCTTGTCAGCGCACTTGGATTTACAGATGGTTTTACATTCACGATCGCAGGAACAAGCGTTACACTGACTTCTCTTGCTATCGCAGCCATTTTGGGAATTTTCCTGAATGCTATCCTGCCGGGCAAGGATTATGAATTTGAGACAAGCGCAAAAAAAGAAGAAGCGTAAAAAGACGGATTCTGTTTCGGGGGAAGCGGGATACGAAAAAGTTATGAGCAGATAGACAAAGAGCATGTGGACGATCGAAGGGATCGGACACATGCTCTTTTTGTAGTTATTATAGGAGTATTAAGCGTAATAATCGATGTTGTTTGCCATGCGCTTGGCATAGGTCGTCAACTGTTTCATGAATTTGGAATCTTTGTTTAAAAGACTCTTGAAACGGCTGCCCCTGATGTTTTCAACGGCGGAAGAACTGAGGGTCAGATAACCAGAGGAGTTTTCCTTGATGCCGATGTTTTCCAAATCCTTGGAATACTTGCTGGCAAGATTTTTCAGATTCTTGTAAGTGGAGGTCGCATAGGAATTGGTCGAGGATTTGGCGGAATCCATGGTGTAATTGTATGTATCGATAAAGGCGCGTACATGAGAAGAAATATCGTCCTTATCGGCAGTTTCAAAGTCAAAATCATCCAGTTTCTGAACCGCGCGGCGAAGCGCCTGTGCATCTGCATAATTTAACTGATTGGTCGTAGCAGAAGAACGTGTACTTTTGGTCGTAAAAGCGCGGTAGGTCGCGTAATAACTGCGCAGGGTGATGTTGTTTGCTACAGAAAATCCACTCATGACGGCTCCTTTCTTTAAAAGTTATAGTAGGGAAAGCGGTAAAATTTTGTCAATTACCGATTGTTATATATTTTATATCGGAAATTCTGTCGGAAAATTGACCTTTGAACTTGTTATTTTTTATAGGCTCTAATATAATGAAACGAGATAGATTTGTACCTGGTACAAAAAGAAACGGAGGACAAGCATGGAGCAGGAAAAGGTCATAGTCATTGACTTTGGCGGACAGTACAACCAGTTGGTTGCCCGCAGAGTCAGAGAATGCAATGTTTATTGTGAGATCTATTCTTATAAAACAGATATTGAAAAGATTAAAGAAATGAATCCGAAAGGGATCATTTTGACAGGAGGTCCAAACAGTTGTTATGAGCCGGATTCACCGACTTATACCAAGGAATTGTTTGAATTGGGAATTCCGGTATTGGGACTTTGCTATGGGGCACAGTTGATGATGCATGTATTAGGCGGTAAGGTCGAGAAGGCACCGGTCAGAGAATACGGTAAGACCGAGGTATTCGTAAAGCAGGATTCCCCATTGTTTGCAGGTGTATCTGCAACAACGATCTGCTGGATGAGCCACTTTGATTACATTTCAAAGCCGGCAGAGGGATTCCGCATTTGCGCACATACGGCGGATTGCCCGGTGGCAGCGGCAGAGAATCAGGAAAAGAATTTATACGCGATCCAGTTCCATCCGGAAGTACTGCATACGGTTGAGGGAACCAAGATGCTGCACAACTTTGTACGCGGTGTCTGTGGATGCGCCGGAACATGGCGCATGGATTCTTTTGTTGAAAATGCCATCAAGGACGTAAGAGAAAAGGTAGGAGACGGAAAGGTGCTTTTGGCACTGTCCGGTGGTGTGGATTCTTCCGTACTGGCGGCTTTGCTTGCAAAGGCAATCGGACCACAACTTACCTGTGTATTTGTAGATCATGGTCTGCTTCGTAAGAACGAGGGAGACGAAGTCGAGAGTGTATTTGGCAAGGGCGGAGCCTTTGATATCAACTTTATCCGTGTCAATGCACAGGAGCGTTATTATGCAAAACTTGCAGGAGTGACCGAGCCGGAGCAGAAGCGTAAGATCATCGGCGAAGAATTTATCCGTGTTTTTGAAGAAGAAGCAAAGAAGATCGGTGCCGTAGATTTCCTGGCACAGGGAACGATCTACCCAGATGTGGTAGAGTCAGGACTTGGCGGAGAATCTGCAGTGATCAAGTCTCATCATAATGTCGGCGGTCTGCCGGATTATGTAGATTTCAAGGATATCATCGAGCCACTGCGCAACCTGTTTAAGGATGAAGTGCGTAAGGCAGGACTGGAACTTGGTCTGCCGGATTATCTGGTATATCGTCAGCCATTCCCGGGACCGGGACTTGGCATTCGCATCATCGGCGAAGTGACCGCAGAAAAGGTGCGAATCGTGCAGGATGCTGATTATATTTATCGTGAAGAGATCGCTAAGGCGGGACTGGATCGAAGCATCGGACAGTATTTTGCAGCACTGACCAATATGCGTTCGGTTGGTGTCATGGGCGATGAGAGAACCTATGACTACGCCGTAGCACTGCGTGCAGTCAACACGGTAGACTTCATGACAGCGGAGGCGGCAGACATTCCGTTTGATGTCTTGCAGACCGTCATGAGCAGAATTATAAATGAGGTGAAGGGAGTCAATCGAGTATTTTACGATCTGACGAGTAAGCCACCAGGAACGATTGAGTTTGAATAAATCGAGTTGCTTAAAAAAGCCAGTGTTTATGCGGGTTTCAGCGATTTCGATTAGTCTTTTGATAACAAATTGATAACAGTCATAGCAAGTGCCATTATTCTTGTTATCCAGTGGTTTATGGGTAACGGAACAATTAACAGGTGGCTTGCAGACTAAAGTTCGGAGCTTGGCTCTGAACAAATTCCATATTATAAACTAAGCCCTTAGCTGTGGTTAATAACCATAGTTAAGGGCTTTTTTGTCGTTGCCAAAGCATCTGTAGGGAGCTGCCAGTGGCAGGTCCTGTAGGTGCTTATTTATCTTTCAAGTGGTCTTTGAATGCTTCCACGAGAGCGTCACTTAATTCCTGTGATGGAACTTTTGCCCAACGCTGTGTGGTGTCGAACTCTGGATAATGGTAACGCCAGTTATCGTATTCTTCTCTGTTGATTTCTTCGGAAGATAGCTTGTCTGCCTGTTCTTTCCAAGCATACAGCATTTTGAGGAGTTCATATGCTTCTCTGCCTTTGTCCTTGTTGACCTTTAAGCATACCTCTCCGTCTGCTTCACTGACAGTAAGACCGTAAATATCTTCAAGGGTAAACAGAGTGTGCATAAGACCGATATAGCTGTCTATGTCAGGAACATCAAGAGCCTGTGGAGAAACATCAAGCACCTGTGCCAATGCATTTGTAAGGTCTGCTTTCGGTTTGCGTGTACCAGTTTCGTACTGTGCCAAACGCACATCAGCACTCTTTTCTGGAAAACCGATTGCTGTACCGAGATACTTTTGTGTCATACCACGCATTAGTCTGAAAAAATGTATTCTTTCGCTGATAGCCATAATGATACGCTCCTTTTATATTTAGTGAAATAAGTATAGCAGAAATGTTTAGTGGAAGTCAAGAAAAACCGAAACAAAAATGTTTAATATTTTCTTTGCAACCACTTGACAATAGCAAATATGTTTAGTAAAATAAATTACGAATTAAACAAATATGCTTAATGCGACAACTGAATGACCGTCCGAAAAGCCAAACCGCCAAGACCTCGTCGGAGCAAGTTCCGTATCGTTCGCTTGTGTGCAAGCACAAAAGCTCATTCGCTGCACTGCTCCTCCTCTTCCCCAAAAGTCTCCGACTTTTCGGGAACCCCTATACGAGCGAGCGCCTGATGTACTGCGGTGCATTGGGACAGCACAGCGCCTGCCGACAAGCAGGAGTGCCTGTTGGAACTTTAACACGGAGAAAGCGGCAAGCAAAAAATTATTTTAAGAAAGGAAGAAAAAGGATATGGAAAACAGATTTATCCGAGCCGAAGATGTGGCTCAGGAACTAAACGTATCAAAACCTTATGCATATAAACTCATCAGACAATTAAATGAGGAATTGAAAGCAAAGGGCTTTATTACGATTGCAGGGCGTGTAAATCGCCAGTATTTTTACGAAAGGCTCTACGGAGCAGGAAAGGGGGAAATGTAAATGCCGGTATTTAAGAATGAAGATAACGGTACTTGGTATGTGATGGCAAGGTATGTGAACTGGAAAGGGGAACGCAAGCAGAAATGCAAGCGTGGCTTTGCTACCAAACGAGAAGCACAGGAATGGGAAAGAATGTTCAAATTGCAGACTTCTTCAGACCTTGATATGAGTTTTGAAGCCTTTACGGAGCTTTATATCAATGATGTGAAGAACCGTTTGAAGGAAAACACGTGGCTTACCAAAGAGCATATCATACGCACAAAGATACTTCCGTATTTCGGGAAACTGAAAATCAGCGAGATTTCCACAAAGGAGATTATTACTTGGCAGAATGAAATGCTTGCCTATCGTGATGAGAAGAAAAAGCCTTATTCACAGACGTATCTGAAAACGCTGCACAATCAGTTGTCCGCCATTTTCAATCACGCTGTCCGCTACTATGAACTGCGTTCCAATCCTGCGGCAAAGGTGGGAAATATGGGACGTGAGGAACACAAGGAAATGCTGTTCTGGACAAAGGAAGAATACAAGAAATTCTCTTTTGAGATGATGGACAAGCCTGTTTCCTTTTATGCGTTTGAAATGCTTTACTGGTGCGGTATCCGAGAGGGCGAGCTGTTAGCTTTGACTCCGGCAGATTTCAACTTTGATAAGGAAACAGTCACAATCAATAAATCCTATCAGCGTTTGAAAGGGCAGGATGTGATTACTTCTCCGAAAACGAAAAAGAGCAACCGCACGATTAAAATGCCGAAGTTTCTGTGTGAGGAAATGAAAGAATATCTCGGTATGCTTTACGGATTGAAGAAGAAAGACCGTATCTTTACGGTGACGAAAAGCTATCTTCATCACGAGATGGACAGAGGGGCAAAGGCGGCA
This sequence comes from Roseburia lenta, assembly GCF_014287435.1. Classification (GTDB taxonomy): domain Bacteria; phylum Bacillota; class Clostridia; order Lachnospirales; family Lachnospiraceae; genus Pararoseburia; species Pararoseburia lenta. The sequence continues at coordinate 125,305 of NZ_JACOPG010000002.1, read as the reverse complement.
GGCGTGAAGCGTATCCGCATTCACGATCTCCGTCACAGCCACATTTCACTCTTGATTGATATGGGCTTTTCTGCGGTGGCGATTGCTGACCGAGTTGGTCACGAAAGTATTGATATTACTTATCAGTACGCACACCTCTTTCCGTCAAAGCAGATTGAGATGGCAGAAAAATTAGATGATTTAGGGAAAGGAGATTTTGAAAATGTCAGCTAAGAACAGAGATAACAAAAATCGTTGGAGGAATATCACAGTAGGGTTTCGAGTATCGCCCGAAGAAAACGAACTCATTAACAGAGCTGTAGCTCTATCAGGATTGCCAAAACAGGAGTATTGTTACCGCCGTTGCTTAAATCAGGATGTGGTGGTACAGGGCAATCCGAGAGTGTATAAGGCGTTGAAAACGGAATTTGCCACAGTCCTTGCGGAACTGAAAAGGATTGAAGCAGGAAAAGGTGTGGATGATGAACTGCTGAGTGTAATAGAACTGATTTCCATTATTCTCGGCGGTTTGAAAGGAGAGGATGCGAATGGAGAATAAAAAAGAAATGACTATTCCAAATGTATCTGCGGCAACAGATGCGGAACAGTCACTTTCCAAATGTACTGACAATAGTATAGTCAATCAGGATACGGATTTCAAGGGGTACGAGCAATCTTTTGAAGAAATGCAAAGGGAAATACTCAGACAGTTAGACCCTTCCTATCTGAAAACAGTATCAATGACAACGCTGTATGATACGGTGTTTGAGGTTCAGACACCACTTATCGACGGTCTGCTCCAAAGGGGAACTTACCTTTTCGTAGGTTCCCCGAAAGTGGGAAAGAGCTTTATGATGGCACAGCTTGCCTATCATATCAGCACAGGCACACCGCTTTGGGAGTATAAGGTGCGTAAGGCAACGGTGCTTTATTTTGCCCTTGAAGATGATTACCCACGTTTGCAGAAGCGATTGTTTCAGATGTTCGGTGCAAAGGAGACAGGCAATCTGTATTTCGCAACGGAATGTAAAACGGTCAATGGCGGACTGGAAGAACAGATAAGAGGGTTTATGAGGGAACACCCAGACACAGGCTTGATTATCATAGACACCTTAAAGCGTGTGCGTGAAGCAGGCGGAGCAGATTACAGCTACGCAAGTGATTATGATGTTGTGGCAAGGCTGAAAGCGTTGGCAGACAGTTACAAGGTTTCAATGCTTATTGTTCATCATACACGCAAACAAAAATCGGAAGATATATTCGATATGATTTCAGGCACGAATGGTCTGATGGGTGCGGCAGACGGTGCATTTGTTCTCAGTAAGGACAAGCGTACTTCCAACAATGCCACACTTGATGTTGCTGGCAGAGACCAGCAGGATATGAAAATCCATCTTGTAAGGGACAGCGAGCGATTGGTGTGGAACTTTGCAAAATCGGAAACGGAGATGTGGAAAGAACCGCCCGAACCTCTGCTTGAGAAGATAGCGGATACGCTCTTTTCGGAAAGTGACAGATGGGAAGGAACTGCTTCGGAACTTTGCGAAAGGCTTGCGGTGGATATAAAGCCGAATGTACTTTCTTTAAGGCTCAGTATCAACGCAAGCAGGCTGTTTCGTGATTACGGTATCCGTTATCAGAACAGCCGCACACACGACGGAAGAAAGGTTTCACTTTGGAAAGAAACCGAGCAGACGGCGTGACAAACGGTGTCAAAGGTGTCAATGTTTTTGAGAGCAGCACGCTGTGAAAAACATTGTCACCATCGTCACACTTTGACACCGGATAAAGTTTAGGGGAGTGTGCAGAGAGTGCCTTTTCAAAGGCGGCTCTTTGGTCTCGCCTGCTGGCTCGGTCGGTTCGCAGGCGTGTGTGCCACCGGCACACGCTCACCCCTCGGAGAGCCTTCGGAGAACGCAAAACCTGTTTACAGGTCGCATTTTTGATGGGTGTACCCGTCAAAAGTGCTTTTGCGTTACTTTTGACAAAAGTAACAAAACCTGAGAATGTTGAAATTTACAGATGGGAGATGAAAAAATGCAGAGAACGATAAGTGCAATGGTCGGTAAAGGCTCGGTCAATCACAATAGCCGAAAGTTCCGAGCAGAAAATGTAGACGGAACTCGTACTCATCTCAATATCGACTACTGCAATGAAAATATAAAGACAGTTTATCACGAATTGTTTGATGAAGCATTGGAAAGATACAATGCCAAGCAGATAAGGTCAGACCGAAAGATAAAAGATTATTATGAAAAAATCCGAAGTTCCAAGCAGGAAAAACCGTTCCACGAAATCATTTTACAGGTGGGCGGTAAGGGAAATATGAACGCCGATACGGAAAACGGAGAACTGGCAAAGCAGATTTTAGATGAATACTATCAGGGTTTTCAGGAGCGAAATCCACAGCTTCGGGTGTTCTCGGCTCATCTGCATATGGATGAAGCTACACCACATCTGCACATAGATTTTGTACCTTTTACCACAGGCAGCAAGCGTGGACTTGATACAAGAGTGTCACTAAAGCAGGCTCTTGCAACGCAAGGTTTTAAGGGCGGCAGTCGTGGCGATACGGAGTGGTCGCAATGGATACAGTCCGAAAAAGAACAGCTTGCGGCGGTGATGGAACGTTATGGGATTGAGTGGGAACATTTAGGCACACACGAAAAACATCTTTCTGTTTTGGATTATAAAAAGCAGGAAAGAGAAAAAGAAGTGGCGGCATTAGGTGCGAAAATCGAGCAGAAACAGATTGAATTTGATGTGTTGTCGGAACGAGTATTGAACTATGATAAGGCAAAAGACGAGCTGTCAAATCTTGAAATAGAGCTTGATACTGCACCGAAATATCAGTTGCCAGAACCAGAGAAATTTATGACTGCAAAGGCATATAAAACCAAAATGGCAGAGCCGGTTGTAAGGAAATTGAAGCAACTTGTCAAAACGGTGCTTGCCCGCTGCTTTGAGGGGTGGGACAACTATCATAGGCTGAATACAGCGAATGCACAGTTATACCGCACCAATCAGCGTTTGGAGAAAGTCAATGAAAGATTGACCGAAGAAAACAAAATCCTAAAAGCAGAAAATAAAGATTACAGCCTGCTCCGTAAGGTTTTTGGTCGCAAACAGATAGATGATTTGTTGGAGCAGGCAAGAACAGTTAAAGGTCGCAAGCGTGATAATACACGATCACGATAGACAAAAATCACAGGAGGAAAAGGAAAATGACAAAGACAATTTTTGAAGAAATGGGCGGAACTTATAGACAGGTGGGTGATTATTTATTGCCGAACATCACAGTACCAGCCGAAGAAGAAATAGAGCCGATTGGTTTATGGGGGAAACGACATGCAAGGCATTTAAAGGAACACTATAAAGTGTTATATATGAACCTGCTGACAAGCGGAAAGCTGCATAGTTATCTTGCAGAAGTCGATAAGCAAGCAGAGGATATGTTTCTTCGACTGGTAAAGGAATATGCCGACAGACAAGATGTGACGGAACAATTAAAGAAAGATAATCCCTACGAATGGATTGGAAGAATGAATAATATTCAGGCTTGTGTGAGGGAAGTTGTAGGAACGGAGTTGATTTACACATAAGCGTTTTACGGTATGGTGCTCCTGCGTTTGCTGGAGTGCTGTGGTTGTGGTTGTAAAGAGGTTGTGAAAGATTGAATTTCGTAATGGTTGGATGTATAATTAGGAAGTGAAAATTTTAATTTGCACTTCCATAAGGTGAAATGTATTGACAAAAAAAATACAGTATGATAGTATTGCCATTAGAAGAAAGAAAGGCACATTTTGTGTAAGGTGAGGAAATGATTAATAGATAATTTGATTTAAGTAAGACACATATAGTTATTGAGCCTGTAGAGAATAGGTTTGTTTTGTGTACGCTTAAGTTGGATTATCGCAAGAGGCATTTCCTTTGTTTTCCTTTTGGAAAAGAAATAAGGGTCTATTTAGCGAGTCTATTTTTGCGTATGCAAAAAAGACTCGTTTTTGTGTGTTCAAAATAATAATTGGCTCAGACTTCGAAAAGGAGAAACTTTAATGTTGCAGATAAAAAAATTAAATTTAACACATAAAAAAGACCTGAGAATAATTCTTAATGATTTCAACCTTGTGCTAAATGATGGAGATAAGGCAGTTATTATTGGAGAAGAGGGAAATGGGAAATCGACATTAATGAAGTGGATATACAATCCGTCGCTTGTAGAAAACTATATAGAAGCAGATGGGGAAAGGATAATGGGACACGAACGTCTTGGTTATCTTCCGCAGGAGATGCTCGATGAAGATAAGGAAAAAACAATATACGAATATTTTTCTGAAGAGGAAATATTCTGGGAGAAAACGCCTAAAGAATTGTCTGTTATTGCGGGAAAATTTGGAATGAAAAATGATTTTTTCTACAGTAACCAGACAATGGGTAGTCTTTCAGGAGGCGAAAAAGTCAAGACACAACTTATGAGGCTTTTCATTCGCGATGTTTCTGTGCTGTTGTTGGACGAACCTTCCAATGACATCGACATTGCGACGCTTACATTACTGGAAAAAATCATAAATGACTGGAAGCACATTGTGCTTTTTATTTCACACGATGAAACGCTGATAGAGCGTACTGCCAACATGGTGATACATATCGAGCAGATTATACGAAAAACAAAGGCGAGATATACCGTGGCAAAGCTTCCCTATAGACGCTATGTGGAAGAACGGCTTCATAAATTTGAAATCCAAAAACAGCGGGCACTGAGTGACCGTAGGGAGAAAAAGATTCGCGATGAAAAATATCAAAGAGTTATGCAGAGTGTACAAGGTGCATTAAGAAGTTGTACCAGACAAGCACCGTCTGTTGCCAAAAACTTAAAGGACAAAATGCATACGGTTAAGGCAATGGAACGAAGATTTGAAAAAGAAGATGAAAATATGACTCAGATGCCGGAACAGGAAGAAGCAATCTTTGTCAAATTAGGGGATGAAAACTCACACATTCCCGCAGGAAAAACGGTCATAGAATATGAACTTTCAAAGCTTGTGACTCCGGATGGCAAAAGAATTTTAGCAGAAGGAATTCATTTAAAAATAAAAGGTTCAGAAAAAATCTGTATGATAGGAGCCAACGGGGCAGGAAAAACGACTCTTCTAAAAAAGATAGCGGAAGAACTCCTAAATCGGAATGACATTAAAGCAGAATATATGCCTCAAACTTATGAAGACCTGCTGGATTTGGATGTTACACCGGTTGATTACCTTGATAAAACAGGAGATAAAGAAGAGCGTACAAGAATTAGAACATACCTTGGTTCACTTAAATACACACCAGATGAAATGGAGCATCCGATTCGGGAGTTATCAGGCGGACAAAAGGCGAAAGTGCTTCTCTTGAGGATGAGCTTAAGTGGTGCAAATGTTCTTATTCTGGATGAACCGACAAGAAATTTTTCACCATTGTCCGGTCCGGTAATAAGAAAAATGCTCCGAGAATTTCCGGGGGCTGTCATTAGCATTTCTCACGATAGAAAGTATATTGAAGAGGTGTGCGATAAAATATATCAGCTAAATCCTAATGGATTACAGCTAATTGGTGATTGATAACAAAAAGGATGAAAGACTGACAAATTTCAGGCTTTTAGTGAGTTGGAAAGCATACAAAGATTTGAATTTGGAGGATAGATTATGGTACGTACAGAAGATGCATGTGAAATTATAAAATATGCTTTGCAAAACGAAATTAAAGTATATTTAGATGGCGGATGGGGTGTTGATGCACTTCTTAAAAGAGAATCAAGAATACACAATGATATTGATTTGTTTGTTGAACTGAAACATTATCATGATTATATTTATGTGATTAAGCAGCATGGATTTGAGGAAGTAAATACTGATTATACAACGGATGGTCATACTGTCTGGAAAGATGATAAACAAAGAATCATTGATTTACATTGTTTTGAATTTACAGATGACGGAATTGTTTATGAGGGAGATATATTTCCATCAAAAACTTTTTCCGGTATTGGAAAAGTTGGAGATATAACTGTTTCTTGTATTGAACCATTGAGTCAGGTAATGCTTCATTTGGGATATGAACACGATAAAAATGATGTGCATGATGTGATGCTGTTGTGTGAAACATTTCAAATAGCAATACCAGATGAATATAAGGAAAAGTAAAATTTCAGTTTTGTGTTGAATCTCTAAGCAAAATAGCTTATAATTTGACATGCTACATATAGTTATTATCCACAGTTATCGAGTAGGTGTTATCAATGCCGATAACAAAATGATAACATTAGCTCGTATAGGCAGGATAATATGGATATATCAAATAATCAAAAGAACGAGAAACATTACAGAGAATAATTCCTAAACAAAAAGCGTTAGTCTTTGTAGAGTTTGAATGAATTCAAAATCATTCAAGGTACGATTGACGGTATCTTGAACAGCAGAGAGAATAAGAAGCGATTTGCTTCTTGTTTTCTCTGTTTTCCTATACAGATTCTTCAACATTTATTTGTTGATCTGCTCCGCAGGCAACAAATAAGAGCCGACTATCCTTATTTCTTTATCGTAAATTTACTTGTTACACAGTAATGAAAAAAGCCAATAGTTTGTAACTGAACTTTACAAACTATTGACTTTACATTTTGATGTCCACTCTTCAATGAATTATCATACGAATATATCTTCAATACTTTATAATTCAAGAGTAATAATAAGGCTATTGGCATGTACTTTTGCAACAATATTTCCGCCAAGAATGGTAACAAGTGTTTTTACTACTGCAAGTCCCAATCCTGTACTTCCATTATGTCTTGATTTATCGCCTGTATAAAAACGGTCAAAAAGTCGATTGCAATCAATTTCTGAACTGTCACTCATTGGATTTTCAATGGTAAATATAATATTATTATTTTCATTCTCCATAAGTGTTATTTTTATCGTTCCAACAGAATACTTAATTGCATTTGTCAACAGATTTTGTAAAATTCGTTCTACCATATTTTTATCAGAATATACGTATATTGAATAATCTGGGAGATTTATTTCGGGTAAAATATTCTCCTTTTCTAATGCAACGGCATTTTCCGTAATTAAATTTATTAACATATTAGATATATTAAACTTTTCTTTTTCTGGAACTGTCTGCTGTTCCTCCAAAATAGAAAGGTCATAGAATGTTTCTACCAATTCTTTCATTTTTTCGGCTTTGCTAAAAATCACTTTTACACGCTGTGCTTGACTGGATTCCCAATTTTCTTTTTGCAATAATTGTAAATGACCAAGAATGACTGTAAGAGGTGTACGTAAATCATGTGATATATTAGCAACAGATTCTTTTAAATACTCTTCATTGCGTAATACGCCTGCGACAGCCTGTCGTTGTCTGATATTATATTGATTCAATATACCAGCCAGTCTTTCTAAATCTTTATCAATCAACGAAATGTCTAACATCTGCTGTGAATTTCCAGAATTCAATTCATTAACTTGATCCGCAAGATTACGGATTTGTTTTTTTAATTGAATATATCGAAATAGCAGTATTACTAAAAATATTGTTATGATAATTAAAATCCATTCTATGTTAGACATTTTCTCCACCTATTTAAAATCACATTTACAAAATTTTATCCACGAAAGCAATACTAATATACCAGACCATATACATCCTACTAAAATAGCTATCGGTTGAAAAAAGGGTTTCATACTGACAACGATTCTGATTTGATAAGTAGGTAAAAACCCGACTGGTAATCTCAACATCATTCCATAGCCAAGATATAAGCTAAGACCAAAAATAATAATTGCTGTAACCGAAGTTGCTTTTACAACATCCTGTAAATAGCAACAAATAAGTATTGCAATTAGAAATATCGCACTATTAAGCAGACAAGAATAAATGATTGCTTTTATAATATTGTAAAAAAACATTCCCACGTCTGCAACACCAAAGCGTCCAAATTCCCTTATGCACCCTGAAACTGGATAGACAAGAGCCATAAGATTAAAAGCAATTAAATACGATATTATTTTACTTGTAAAAATTTGTTTTCTGGAATGTCCAGCACTGACCTCTAAGTTTATTGTTCTCTTAGAAAATTCCTGTCCTAAAATCAATGCAAGTATAGCCGACATGATGATAAGAAGAAACGTAGAATCATACACCATTCCATTAAAAATATCAGCAAGAGAAGAAACAATTTCTTCTGTCGGTCCCATGACCTCTGTAACATAAGTATCTGCTGTAAAAAATCCTAAAATAAATATTCCAATCATACCACACCAGTAAATAGAATTATGTAACAACTGATATTTTTCCAGTTTTAATAATTTATCCATAAAAAACACCTCCGGTTATTTCAAGTCTGTATGTAAAAAAGCACTACCTGCAATGAAATATAAAATAAAATTCCATAAAAGATCTACAAACAAGCAAAAGTTTGTCGAATAGACCTTTTGCAATGAAATTAACCTAAGTTGTCCCATTGGTATTATTCTGCTGATTATTTGTGCAGATTCACTGTTCAGCAAAAAAATCATAACAAAAAATAAAACCATTGAAACTGTCAGTGTTTTCCCCATATCACGAAAAATAAAAGCAAAAAACATCGGTAATGCACACAGTGTTATCATGGCAAACAGAGTTAGTAAAACCATAGTATATGTGCTATCATTCCAAAAAAGTTTTTCTCCAATATAAAATTGACTAATAATTCCATGTACAAATAATGGAAATACCAGAATGATAATACAACCTATTTGAGATACAATTAACTTTACTCTAAATATAGAACTTCTTTTATGTCCGGCAGTAATATAAGTATTTAAAGTTCTTCCACTAAAATCACTTCCAATGAACAATGCTATAAACACTATACTCAAAAAATAGAGTAACGGAATATTGTATAATGATGCCATAATTAAGTTTGAAGAGCGTTCTTTACTATCTAACAGCAATATGCTACTCAAAAGGAGATTGAATATTCCAATTCCCCAAAAATACCAACTGTGAAACAACTTATATAACTCAGTTTTTAGGAGATTTGACATCTTTTGTTCCTCCTATTTTGCTCAAAAAATAGTCCTCCAAAGTATCGCTAGATACAGAAAGTCCTGTTACAAGAATGTGCGATTCTGCCAAAGCAGACGCAACTGTCTCTAAATCATTCAAATAATCATACAAACGAATTATGCCATCTGGCATTAGTTTAAAGTTATCTGTATGAAGATTCTCTTCCAAAACCAGAACCGTTTTCTGAACATCTGTTGTTTTAATTGCTATATGTCGTTTACACCGTTCATTTAATTCATAATCGGAAATCTCTTCTATAATTTTTCCATGGTCAATCAGAATAAATTCTGATGCTGTTTGATACAATTCTTCTAAGATATGGCTTGAAACCAAAATGGTCATACCATATTCTTTATTCAAAATTTTTAATAAATTTCTGATTTCTACAATTCCAGCAGGGTCAAGACCATTGATAGGCTCGTCTAAAATCAATAGTTCTGGTGTATTTAAAAGTGCAATCGCTATCCCCAATCTTTGACGCATACCTAATGAAAAATTGCGGACACTCTTTTTACCTGTATCTTGCAATCCAACCATATCTAATGTCCTTTTAATAACTGATTTATCTGGTATGCCTCGTTGAATACGCTGTACTTCCATATTTTGATAGGCAGTCATTGACGGGAATAGAGCAGGCGTTTCAATCATACTTCCAATTCGTTTACGCTGTTTCTGCAATTCTTCTGTTCCAGAATTTCCCCATAAAGAAAGTGTACCACTTGTTGGAAACGCGAGCCCTGTGACTAATCTTAAAAAAGTAGTCTTACCTGCTCCGTTTTGACCAATAAATCCATAAATTTTTCCTTTTTTTATTTGTAAATTTATGTGGTCTAATGCTAATGTTTGTTTATATTCTTTGGTTAAAGACTTTGCTTCTAAAATAATTGAACTCATATCCCAAACCTCCTTTACTTAAACCAGTATAACGGGCAATTTTAAAGAATTTCTTAAATCGTAATGAGAAAAGTTAAAAAAATAATAAAGCTAAGGAACGTTTAATCCTTAGCTTTATGTAGGCGGTAGCCAATGCCCCAAACAGTATCAATAAATTCTGTATCAGAGCATATCGCTTTTAATTTATTGCGTAAATTACTGATATGAACATTAAGTGTATTATCTTCAGCAATATATTCTGTATCCCAAACACTTTGAAAAAGATTCGATTTTGAAAATACTTTATCTGGATATTTCATCAACAATTCTAAAATGCCAAATTCTTTAGCAGTTAAGGATAATTCTATTCCATTCAAAAATGCTGTATTTTTCTCTAGGTCTAAAGTCAGATTGTTATGTTGCAAACATTCTGTCTGGCTATTTTGAAATTGTACTCTTCGCAGATTACTTTCAATTCTGGCAAGCACTTCTTCCATATCAAAAGGTTTTGTGATATAATCGTCTGCTCCCAGACGAAGCAAGTCGATTTTATTTTGTGTAGTTTCTTTCGCTGAAATAATAATAACAGGTATCGTAAATTTCTTGCGTACATCAGATAAAATAATATCACCACTCCGATAAGGAAGCATAATATCAAGTATAATCAAATCAATTTTTTCTTTATTCAAAAAATCCAGAACATGAAGTCCATCATATTGGCAATGCACAGCATATCCTTTTTCTTTTAGAAAATCAGCCAATAACGCATTTATTTCTAAATCATCTTCAATAATCAATATTTGATTCATTAGCCTACCTCATTCCTGCAATGCTACTTTCCCATTATACATTTAAGGTTGTATTTCCTCAATACCATTGCAACCAATCATATGAGAGGGATTCTTATTTTGTCAATCTAATTGTAAGCAGAATAGTATAGATTGGATAAACAATTACCATACTATTCTGCTGTAACATTTATTCTACAATCTTCCAGTTATCGTCCTTATGAAGCACAAACTCATACTGTGAGATTTGCGTCATTTTCGACTTGTTATCCAGATACTTTACGGACACACTGACTTTGAGGTTGTCGCCATCTTTGGTAAAGACTGGGTTTACCAGTTCTGAAAATACATAGTCGCCGGATACAGGAGCAAGCACACCATCTTTGACATAATAGGCAAGTTCCTTTTCCGTAGCTGTCGGATAGAGCTTAAAGAATGTTTCCAAGAAAGCGGTAGCGTCCTTGACTGTATCGGAGCTGACACTGACATCTGCTTCCTGTGCTTTCGGCTCATACTTTGATTTCTGTACCGCCGGAGCAAGGGTTGGATTCTGGGTAATGACCATTGCACCGTCCTTATCCACATGAACGGTCACGGTGTAGTTTTCTGTGACTGTCTGTGTCTGTTCTCCCTCTTTTACCTGCTGATCTACTTCGTAGGCAACGGTAAAATCGTTCGTTCCAGACTGGTCTACATTCCAGACCAGCACATTTGTAACGGTCGCACTGGTTGGTATATCTGTTCTGATGGTATCGGCGTTCAAGTTCTGTAATTCTTTGGTAAGGTATTTACTGATTTCCGTTGTCCTTGCTTCAATGGCTTCCTTGCTGGTATCCCATGAGTAGTAGGCTTTCGCAAAGTTCTTGACGAGATTCTCAATACCGTTGGTATCGTTCAATCTTAGTTGAATGATTTCTTTTTCATGTATCGTGTGCTTTTGCGTTACTTTCGACGAAAGTAACAAAGCCTGCGCCGTATTCGGCGTTAATATGACAGATAAAAGAAAGGGGAAGATTGCCTATGGAGAGAACGATAAGTGCAATGATCGGAAAAGGTTCTGTGAGACATAATACCAGAGCATTTACAGCTAAGAATGTAGATAAGAACAGACGTGCTGATAATATGGGGTTTTGCCAAGAAGATATTAAACAAGTTTATCATAAGCTGTTTGATGAGGCATTGGAACGATATAATGCAAAACAGAAACGGAAAGACCGTATGATTGATGATTACTATGAGAAAATCAGACGAGGCAAGCAGGAAAAGTTATTTCGTGAAGTGATATTTCAGATTGGAAATAAAGATGATATGAATGCCAAAAATGAAGATGGATTGTTGGCAAAAAGGATTTTAACGGAATTTATGGACGAGTTCCAAGCCAGAAATCCGAACTTATATGTATTCTCGGCACATTTGCATATGGATGAAGAAACACCGCATCTGCACATTGATTTTGTACCATATATTAATGTTCAGCTTGAAAAGCAACAGAAAGAACTTAAAAGCAATATAGAGAAGATGGTTCAATCAGAGGAAGTATTACAACGAGATGTGCGTAAGTATGATGAAGCACTGGAATGGCAGTTGCCGGAGCCAGGGGCATTTACAAGTGCGAAGGCGTTTCGGGATAAGGTTGTATTGCCACTTGTGAATAAGTTGAAGTCTTTGGTGAAAAATCTGACAATTCAGTGTGTAAGGCTGAAAGAGGAAGTCCTGAAACTGAGAAAAGAGAAGAGAGAACTTTCGGAAAGCGTGGAGTTTTATAAGGCAAAGATTAGGGATATGAATGAAGGAACAGGAGCTGTTGCAGGAAAAGGCGGATGATCTGGAGCGTGTGAAGAGGTATGCTGGTGCTGAGCAGATTGATACGATTATTGGTAAGGTAAAGGAACAGGAGCGTACAGAGCAGCAGATAAGGCAGCATGACAGGTCTTATGGGACAAGATAATGGGAAGGATGGATTGATGATATGAAAGATAATCAAATGGATAATATCGTGGAATGTGCTTATAACATGGATAACGGCTATGTTGAGGTGTGGTTTACAGATGGAAATATGTTGCGGATAAAGTGCGAAGAAGTGGAGGCTGCTCTGAGGACAACGGAGCAGTCACTGGCGAAGTTACATAAATTATTGGATGAAAAGCCGATAGAATATGTGGCGTTGGCACTATCCGGAGAGATGCAGGCATATTGTGATATCGAGGATGATATGGTTAAGGGAATGTTTGGGACGATTGTGCAAGGGTATTTGAAGAAGGGGTATAATCGGGCTGCGGCGGAGATGATGGCTAGGGAGGTATGAGACCTAAATAATATGATTTTTCTTGACATATATGATATAATTATCATGAGATAGTTGTATAGTAAAATATATTTGTGATATTCCGAATATACTTTGAGAGGAAGAAACTTGTGTTTAACAGTAAGATAGATAAGTTTACGACATATGACAATAAGATTTCTGATTTGAAAACCAAGAAAACCGAATATCTTAAAATGATACAAGGTATAGATGAACAAATTAGTAATATTGTTGACGAAAGACGTGATTATGGCATTAAACAATATTTGGACAAGAAAAAAAGAGAAGAACTATTGGAAAATGCTGAAAAATACGGATATTCTCCTGAAAAACTTCGTGAGTTAAAAGTGTATGTGGATGAATGGAATCAAGATTGTGTTACAAATGATGTATTAGATAGCTTTAGAGTTATAGAAGAATTTGTAAAGGATAATCAAGAGCAATATAAAGGGAATATAATGTATAAATTTTCAAAATTCCTTAGTGACGAAGGGAGGAATTCAAATGAAAATTAATATTACCCCACCTAGGCATTATTCAGATTTCTATTTACACACCAAAACAAAAAAGTATTTGAAAGGAGAATATAATAAGTTAAAAGCATGGAATGTATTTGAAGGTGAAAGAAAAGGGTACTATTTGTATATAACCAAAAGAAATATTCAAATTGAATTGATTGACAACGGAAAAGAAACTGTTAATGATATAGAAAGATATTTAGAATTTTTGTTTTGCAATCAATACATAGGAGTAAGTTTTGAAGGAAATGATAATGTACATCTTGAAATGAAAAAGGTTAAATGCTTTTACTTATAGATAATCATGGAAAAGAAGAATGATGTAGAATTAGTTAAAGAATTGTTTGAAATTGTTATTTTAATTGGATTGATAATAATTAGATTTTTACCGATAGGGGATAATAATCCTATAATTAAAATAGCGGGATATGTGGGAGTACTAGTATCAGTGCTAGATTTGTATATAGATTCTATTGGAAAATTTTCTAGTTATGACAAGTTTCATGTTATCAAGGGATGGTCATATGCAATATTTTTATTAATGGCTATTTTTTTAGTACTTTTCCTAACGGGAATTGTGAAGATAAATGATGTATGGAGTGATGTATTTACATTAATGGCATTACTTATTACATTACCTAAAAGATTGTATATTCAATTATTAGAAAAGTATATATGCGGAGGAAAAAACAATGAATGAGAAGATTGAGATGCTTTTAAGTACCTATGCAGGGGATGATACTGATCTTTGTTATTATATACTTGACATTTTAAATCAGTCAGAAAATCCAGGAAGCAGTTTGGAATATTTTATGGAAAAAGTCAGAACTCGAAGCTCAGATGAAACCTATTCGCTGGAAAAGAAGTTTTCAATTAATGAATTGCAACAATTGGATTCAATTTATTCAAAATATGTTGATGAGTTATTAGTTGCAATAGTAAATAAAGCACATTTATCTAAGTGGAATATTGGAAAATTTTATGATACTTTATGGGAAAAAATAAGTACAGACATTCTGTTTGAAAATGAAAAGACAAAATCGTTTGTGTTGTTTAAGATGGCGCAAAATCCGTTGATGCCTTATGTAGAGATAGACTCGCCATTATCAATGAGTGATGAAAAATTTAGCGAGATACTTGAAAAAAACAAAGATTTGATTATTAAAATAAGACATATTTTATCGCTTAATTTCACTCAAAAAACAGAGGTGGCCTCGTTGATTCTTAATGAGATTCAAAAGAATAAATCATTTGAAGAACAAAGCGTTATTTTGGCAATTGTATTAGATGAATTTACTCAAAGGAAAGTCAATGGACTAATGCAAATGTTGGGAAATGCAAATGTTAAGTTCGAACAAAATAAATAGTGGCTCCATTTTGGCTCTAAAAATTTTAGACGAGGTACACAAAAATGTGAAATAAGATGAATATGAAGAATAAAACGCACAAATGTGTACCGAAAAACAGCCAGATAAATCTCTCCGCCCAAGAGTTTGAGTAGACCTGAAGTGGTTTAGAGGTTGGTATAACAAATCAAGTATTTTCAAGGCTTGAAATCATGTTAAGAAAACATGATTTCAGGCCTTTTTTGTGTCGTGATACGATTATGATACTGTTTTTCTCAGAAAAAACTGTATCGGAATTATTCCAGAATAAAGTCCAAACCTGTTTTTCATCTTTTATTTTCCACAAATTATAAAATTTCAAACTTTTTTTGCTCTCGTTTAGTAATGGGGATTTTTTCAACCCAAATGTATTACGTAACAAGAAATAGTATGTAAGCGGAGGGCAATGATTATGGCAAAGTATATTGTTGAAGAGACAAACAGAAGTAAATATGAAAAGAATTATAAGTTCCCGATGATAAATCTGATTCCTGCAATCATTTGGTGTATCCCAGTTCATCAGAAGTTGACTCCGTTGGTAGGAACAATGGGAGCATATATAGCGATGGCTGCCTTCTTTGTGTTGTATATTCTCTTATCATATGTTCCGATTGCAGTGTTAGTTCCGGGAATTGGAGGCGTTATAATTTTGACTGCTCTGTTTTGGGCACCGGCGGATCATATTGGAAATAATGTGGCAAGGATAATCGTAAAGGCAATAATCCTTATCATTGCGATAATGATTGAGTTTTGTATTGTGATAAATGCGACATTGCCGTGGCTGGAAAGGAAGACTGCAACACCGCCAAGAATTAGGAAAATAGATGGATAATGCTGAACATAAAAAAATATATCAAAAATGATTATGATTTTTTGAAAAATGTTATTGACAAGCAAAGAACATTATCGTTACAATAGTTGTTTTGAAACAGCTAGAAGTTTCTGGAATTACATGAAGTCTGAGGAATTGGGAACAAGGAATTAGCATATATTGAGAGGGTGGTGTTTTGAATGTATGGAAAAGCTATTGAACTCTTTCTTGTAAATGGTTCTGCGGATAGTTTGACAACAGCGGAACTATCAAACTGGAATGGTAAAGCTATTAAGATTCCAAGAACAGAGATTGCAGGATGTGACCGGGATGATATCAAAGGTGTCGGCGTGTACTTCTTGATGTGTCAGGAGGATGACGGAACAGATTCTGTTTATATCGGTGAGGCAGAAAATGTACTGGATAGACTTTCTCAGCATCTTAGAGATTATCAGTCCGGTAAAGAAAAATATTACTGGAATACAGCGGTTATTTTTGTTGGTCGAGACTTGAATAAAGCCTTGATCCGATATTTAGAGAATCGTTTTGTTGAGATTGCCAAGGACTGTGGCAGGTATTCGATTCTGACAAAGAATACATATAAGAACACGGTGCTGAAGGAAACTCAGATTGCCACAATGGAAGAGTTTATTGATAACGTGAAGATTCTTATCAATACCCTTGGATATAAGGTGCTTGTTCCTGTTCCGAAGGCTACGGATGATACGGTTTACTTATATTGCAAGGGCACGGAGGCAAATGCAAAAGGATTTGTAAGCACCGGTGGTTTTACAGTTCTGTCCGGATCGAAAATATCCGATCATACAGTGCCGTCTTTAGAAACACAGGGAAAAGGATATTTTAATCTGAGAAATACTCTTATCAAAGAAGAAGTGATAAAGGATGGGGTATTCCAAAAGGATTATGAGTTTAGTGCTTCATCCGCTGCATCGGCTGTAATACTTGGACATACATCCAATGGTAATGTTGACTGGAAGACTGAGAACGGAACGAAATTAAAAGATTAGTAGGAGATGTTTAGATTGAAGTATATCGTAAAGAAAATCATGGAACCAGATTGCGGTTGTGAGGAGCGTCCGGATGATTATATGGCTATGGACAAAGTCTTATTAAGAGATGAAAACGGATCTGAAATTGATATGGAGATTGCTGATAAAGAATTATACAGTAAAGATATCAATGAAGGAGATTGGGTATATTTTGATCTAAACAATCAGATTTTTAAAGAGCAATAACTTTTGGTACAATGGACCAGAAGTTGACCAGGGGGAATAATATCGATGGATAATAATTTCATAGAGGAATTGCTTAATCATCCATATGAAAAGAAGAGTATTAAGTCATTAAGAGGAGGATTCTGGATAGAGGAAGTTTTTACAAATAAGAATAATCATATAGATGGTGAAATATGTTGTGGTATTCATGGAGACGATTTAGGGAATGGTAGTGTGGAGATTCACATAGACATCGAAAAATTTAAAAATGACCATCATGCCGGATTTGGCTATTTGGAAGTACCCTCAAGGATTAGCAATCATGGAATAGGCACAACACTTATGCTTTCCGTTATTGATATAATAAAGGCTTTTAAGGAATTTTATTCGGTAGGAGAAAAAGTGAGGGTAAGTGGTTGGTTATCTACGTCGGATAAACAGAATGGTAATTGGAACAAGTCAGTTCCTCTTTACGAAAAGATAGGGCACCTAGCAAATGTAGAAAGCTATTTTACTATCAAGAATGATGAAAATCATTATTCAGCAGAAGATTTTTTGCGTATTTCAAATGACGATGGAAGCATTATTTATTTGATTTAAGTGGGAGGTGAGGATTTGCCTTTTCAGATTATTAGAAATGACATAACAAAAGTAAAAGCAGATGCCATAGTAAATACAGCAAATCCGAACGTTGCCGTTGATGATGGTGTTGATTCTGCCATATATAAAGCTGCCGGAAAGAAAAAGCTTCTTGAAGCACGTAAGAAGATTGGTCTTTTGATGCCGGGTGAAGTAGCAATCACGGATGCATTTGATCTTGATGCAAAGTACATCATTCATGCAAGTGGTCCTTGGTGGACGGATGGAAGTAAAGGTGAGGAAGAGTGTCTTCGCTCATGCTATGCGAAGGCATTACAGTTAGCGAAGGACTATGGATGTAATTCCATTGCATTCCCACTTCTTGCCACGGGCACATATGGTTTCCCGAAGGAGCTTGGCATACAGATTGCTGTTGATACTTTTACGGCTTTCTTGGAAGATAATGACATAGAGATTACGCTTGCTGTGTTTGGTAGCGAGGATGTTACTATTTCTGGTAAGCTTGTAGAAGATGTTGCCTGCTTTGTTGATGACGGCTATGTAGAAACAGCTCTTGCTGAGGAATACCGAAATGATAACTATCCGCGCGAAACGGGAAAACGGCCAGAGAGCAGAGTCGGTGCTACATTGCAATCTTTCCATATGCCATCATTCCTGCGAAGAGAAAACAGGGATAAGGAGGAAGATAGTTTTGATGCGCTTCCTTTAGAGGAAGAGGCTAAGGAAGATGAATCACCGGATGCAGATATGATGCAATCATATTCTGCAATGGAAGCGCCTTCGGTTATGATGCCGGAGTATCTTAAGCCGGTTTCCTTTGAAAAGAAGTCAGAGTCTTTGGAGGAAGCGTTAAAGGAAATCTATACGGATTCTTTTGAAAAGCATTTACAGCAGCTTATCAATAAAAAGGAGCTTAAAAACTCAGAAGTATACGCAACAGCGAATATTTCAAAGCAGTATTTCTCAAAACTTCTTAAGGGGCAGGTAAAGCCTTCAAAAGAGAAGATGCTTGCACTTGCTGTTGGGTTGCGCCTTAATCTTGACGAAACGATAGATTTTCTTAGAATAGCCGGGTATGCGTTGTCACCGATATCGCAGACCGATAAGATAGTTGAGTATTTCATAGAGCACGAAGATTATAACGTCTTAAAAATAGATATTGTATTGTTTGATTATGGGCTGGATCCATTGTCAAATCCATAAATATGAAAGGTCGCCTTACGGTTGACCTTTTTTCTTTGCCTACGATTTATTATTACATCACAACAAGGAAATGCCTCACTGCAGGGAGGTCAGTAATAGAAAACGGAGGTAAAGGATCATGAGTAAAGGATTAACGGAAATCGTTTATATTTTGGATAGAAGCGGATCTATGGGAGGGCTTGAAGCAGATACCATCGGTGGTTTTAATTCCATGATGGAGAAGCAGAAAAAGACCGGTGAGAAGGCATATGTATCTACAGTGTTGTTTGATGATACCTGTGAAGTGCTACATGATAGAGTGTCGATTGATAAGATTAAGAAGATGACGGACAAGGAGTATTACGTTCGCGGATGTACAGCACTTCTTGATGCTGTAGGTGGAGCAATCCATCACATCGGAAATATTCATAAGTATGCCAGACCTGAAGACCGTCCGGAGAAGACCATCTTTGTGATTACAACAGATGGTATGGAAAATGCCAGCAGACAGTATTCTTATGATAAGGTGCAAAAGATGGTAAAGCACCAGCAGAAAAAGTATGGCTGGGAGTTTATTTTCATCGGAGCTAACATTGATGCATATGCGGAAGCTCAGCGTTTTGGAATCAGAAAAGAGCGTGCCGTAAATTATGTGCATGACAATATAGGAACCGCTACAGTTTATGAAGGTGTATCTAAGGCAGTGTGCTTTGCGATGAAGGCAAGTTCTGCGGAACATATGGAGGATTGTCTTAATGATAGTGGATGGAAAGCTCCAATCGTAGCAGATTATCTAACTCGTGGAAATAAGAAGAATGGGGGTAAGAACTAATGGCTATTAAGGGTGCAGTATTAGGCGATATATTGGGATCTCAGTATGAGTTTAATCGTCCCAAAAATCTGGATTGGCAAAACATACCGCTTATCATAGATGATAAAGCTAAGTTTACGGATGACTCTGTTATGATGCTTGCCATAAAAAAACTCTGGTGGAAGATAATGACCTGGTTGAAACAATGGTAGCTGTTGGTCAGCAGTATCCATTCTGTGGATATGGACGGCTGTGTTAAGCTGTCTATCGCGAAAAGGCTCTCTATTCGGGTTTTGATTACTCGGGTATGGGAGCCTTTCTTTATGCCTTTTTGTACAGCCGTGGGTCCCTGCAGTCAACTTATGAGGAATGATGGGAGAGATTTTTAACTTTTGGTCCAGTGGACCAGAAGTGGATAATTACGGGTTGACAGAATTAAATTCTGTGGAAAAATCTTGATTATTGTGGTAATATTACCATGTAACTGAAAATTGGGGCGTGATGCTTTTTAAATTTTGTGTTCTATTTGTACGAGATTTATTACTGCATATGCAAGTGTGCTTTAGTAAATACATGAAAATAGAGAAGAAAATTTAAGATCCATGTCTGATGCAGACGATTACTATCTCACGAGTAGTCTATTTTGTGTTAGATTATTATGCCCCTTTCACATTTATTGTTGAAAGGAGTTTTTTGTTTTATGGACAAAAAAGAGTATTTTGAAACAGTAGTACAGAATCAGATAGGATATGAGTTTAAGAATCAAAAGTTGTTAAGACAGGCATTTGTACGAAAATCGTATACCGAAGAGAATGGTGGAGAGAACAATGAGGTTTTGGAATTTGTTGGCGATACGGTTTTAAGTGCTTCCGTTATGAGGTATCTAACAACGAAATATGGAAATGACCTTCATATCCAGGAGAAGATACCAGCAGGATTTAGAGTACCACAGGAACCGGAAGAGTTTCATAGTGAGAAAACAGAAGGTGAGCTTACCAGAATAAAGCAAAAACTGGTAGAAAAAAAGACGCTGGCAATGCGTATCGACGAAATGGGCTTTACTGAGTTTCTTATTATGGGTAAGGGAGATATAGAACAAAATATGGCTGAGCAACCTTCTGTAAAAGAAGATTTGTTTGAGGCCATACTTGGTGCAGTTGCGCTTGATACCAATTATGATTATGAGATCATCCAGAATGTGGCAGAGGTAATGCTTCGACCGGATTCTATTGTGGATAATGGGGAAGAAGCAGATTATGTAAGATTAATCTATGAGTGGGATGAATCTTTTGGTTGTATTCCGTACTTTAGGTATAAAAATGAGCGCTATAGTCTATATATTCCAAGTAGCCCTGAAGTAATCGAGGTTGTTCCACAAGGTCGCTATTATCTTACAAATGCTAATCATTCATGTGAAATGTCCATACGAAATGATCTCCCAAGATTTAAAGCATATGGATTATCAAAGAATGAAGCACGCAAGATAGCTTGTAAGGCTGCATATGACTATCTGGTAGAACATGATTTATTGTTTACGATTCGTGACGAAATAGATGAGCCATCTATTGAAATGGCAATAAATCAGCTTGAGATACTTGCTCGGCGTGGATATTTCAGTATTCCAAGATATGATTATACGGAATCGCATGATGAAGATGGAAATCCGATTTGGCATGTTGAATGTCATATTGATGAAATCGACGTTGAATTTGATTCTGAATCTTCATCAAAAAAACAGGCTAAGAAAGAAGTTGCGTTTGAGATGCTACAGTATGTATTAGATAACTATGAAGAGGAGTAAAGAAAGGAGACCAGCAATATGGATAGATTTGATTATAGTGATGGAGATTTTCTTTATAACATGGGTGGCGGTATGATGATGGATTCTGAAGGCCATATGATGCAAGATATGGGGGCTGGTATGGCGATGGATATGGAATCCGGAGAATTACATCTTACGGACAGTGGGTCACATTCGTTATTTGATGATGAAGAAGATGATTGGTAGTTCGTGTCGTATAAGTATCAATGGGAACTTAGTGAGTATCTGAACAGAGATATTTGCCAGCCAGAGGGATTTGATGCGTATGGATATCCGAGTGAACTTTTTAAATTAGACATGGAACGATTAGGGATTGCTGCTAAGAGAAAGCCAGCAAAGGTAATTGATTTCAGTCAGTATATAGAAAGCAATCGTGGTACTAACGATTAGTACCACAAAACTTTTTCTTGCAGAAATATTGCTTAGAGATTATAATTTCCATAGGTGGACTTGCAAACTATCGGATGATTATTCTGCGAATAGTAAACAAACCTGCAAGCCACCGGAACTACACACAATAATGACAATATAGCAATGGTACTGGATTGGTACTAAAAATATGTGAAACGAAGAATAACGTGTGGAAAAAGTATGAGTTATCAATACAAAACGGTATAGATAACTGCACTGAAATAATCAAAATCAAACCAAACTTTGCGAGTTTGAATAACGGACAGAAATGCCGAAAGCCTGTATTTATACAGGTTTCCGGCATTTGTTTTATCGAATGGCTCTAGTTTGGCTCTATTTGTGGGTGGAGTAATAGGGATAAATCTTATATCGGCTGTAGGAGTGATAATGAAAATGGATATTAGAGTAGCAACTTTGGAGGATGTACAGATAGTAGCAAAATTGGCGATTCAGATGTGGAAATCACATACCATTGGAGAATTGGCAAGGGAATTTTACGATTATATTAGCAAAGAGAAGGGGATAGTTTTTATTGCAGTGGCAGATGCAGGCGCAGTTGGCTTCGCACAATGTGGATTAAGACATGACTATGTAGAAGGCACAGCTTCAAGTCCAGTAGGGTACTTGGAAGGGATTTTTATAAAAGCGGAATATAGAAAAAGAGGACTGGCAAGAGGTCTGTTAGAGACATGTCAGAAGTGGGCAAAGGAGCAGGGGTGTACAGAATTTGCCAGTGATTGTGAGCTAGATAATGAAAATAGTCGCAAATTTCACTTAAAAATAGGTTTTGTAGAAGCAAATAGAATTATCTGCTTTACGAAAAAATTAACAGATTCTGTTATTGACAAGAACGTAACAATGACATTTGACGAATCATTGGGTGGCTGCACATACGATCATATAAAAAGATTTGAATATAAGAAAGCAACAATGAAAGATGTTGATGAATTAGTAAGAACGAGAATAATTGTCCTGCGTGCAGCTAATAAATTGTCGGATGATGTGGATATGTCTCTGGTAGAGAAGGAATCATATGCATATTATAGATATGCATTGAAAACCGGAGAGCATGTTGCATATTTGGTATATGATAACGGAAAGTTTATCGGTGCAGGTGGAGTCAGCTTTTATCAGGTTATGCCGACATATCATAACCCGACAGGCAAAAAGGCTTATATCATGAATATGTATACCAATCCGGAATATCGTAGACAGGGAATTGCATATCATACATTGGATTTATTGATAAAAGATGCGAGGGAGCAGGGCATATCACAGATTGCGTTAGAGGCAACGGATATGGGACGACCTTTGTATGAGAGATACGGATTTATAAAAATGGAAGATGAAATGGAACTGATTAAGTGACAAGATATATTGGGTTCACTACAGGTGAATGGATGGAGTGACTTAAATGATAACAGATAGAAGAAAGTGAATGTTTAAGATTGCAATATTACAAAAACGTGCCATTAATGCACAAATAGCTAAGGGTAAAGTTGATGATAGTCTTATGAGAGTCTTGAGTAAAGAGATAGCATGTGAATTAATGGAAATTATATTTGGTAATAATGACAATAAAGACGTTGTGTAAAGAAAAATAATTAAAATGATAAAAGTAAACCCACAAATATCACAGCGGATATGGCATCGGAATTGGAAAATTAAAGAGTGAATACAAAGTATAGGTTTTAAAGAAGCAGCGTGGAAAGCACTTTTTAGAGTAATGGGGATACAAAGCATGAAACAGCCCGATTACAATCGTTTACAACTATATCTGATGCCGCCAACTGGCTGGATGAAGCATCATGATTATTATTATATGGTTCAAGGCGGCAGAAAGAAGCGATATCCGCAGGCGCTTGATTTCCCACTTGCAAATAAATCAAATTTGCAGTACACTTCTCTTCGCTTTACAAAAGATAGGAGAGAAAATACATGACTTTTTATCAAGAATTACAATTAAGTTCTGTTGGCTCAAAACAATTGATTCATAGCACGACAGATAAAAAAGAAAAACGACGCCATATCTTGATATACAATTTCAAGGTATATTTGGTCATGGCGTTTTGTGTTGCCGTGGTGACACTTTATAGCATGTTGGCAGGAAACGAGAACAGTGTGGTGGGGGTGACAGTTTTACTGGCGCTTTTGGTTTTGCGTCAGGCGGATTTTGGAATCAGGACGACGCATGGACTGCTTTCCATCATGGGGATATTTGCGATTCTCATGGCGGGGCCTAGACTGGCAAATGTTTTACCGGCATTTGGCGACTTTGCGGTCAACACGATCAGTATTTTCCTGCTGATGATATTGGGCTGTCACAATGTGATTATGTACAATCATTCCACTTTCGTTTTGGGCTATTTGCTTTTATATGGCTATGATGTCACTGGGCATGCGTATCAGATGCGTCTGCTTGGTTTGTTTATCGGCATGGTCATTTGTATGGCTGTTTTTTACAAAAATCAAAAGGAGCGCCCTTATCGGAGAACTTTTTTTGACCTTTTCCGGGAGTTTGATGTGCATTCGGCCAGAAGTCGTTGGTATATCAAATTAACGCTGATCGTATCAAGTGCTATGTTCATCGTAAATATACTTGGCTTGCCACGCGCCAT
Organism: Roseburia lenta; assembly: GCF_014287435.1. Classification (GTDB taxonomy): domain Bacteria; phylum Bacillota; class Clostridia; order Lachnospirales; family Lachnospiraceae; genus Pararoseburia; species Pararoseburia lenta. The sequence continues at coordinate 100,883 of NZ_JACOPG010000002.1, read as the reverse complement.
GTGGGCAGGAATCGCCTGTATGTCGGTCAGTTTGCCGTTCACACAGGATTGTCTGCCTAGGGCTAAGGATAGAGGTCTGTTTAATATTGTAGGTTGTGTGCTTTTTATTGCCTTGTATCTGATTTTGCCGGAATCTATGTACAGTTTGATTGGTATTATCGGTGGTATTGGCGTCGGATATTCTGCCGGCTACAAATGGCAGACGGCTTTTAACACCTTTGGAGCATTGGCTATCGCATCCTCTTTATTTGGTATGCCGATGGCGGTGGCTCTGCGTATTGGTATCAATGTGCTGGCAGCCCTATATACGGTTGTTATCAATAAGTGTCTGGATTGGTTACATACGCGTAGAACTGCACAAAAAAGTTTTTTATATGAATAAATTTTATAAAACTGGTAATATTTTTAGCCTATTTTCGATATTTGATATACACAAGACAAAAAACGTGCTAGGATAAAAGCATAAATATTGGAAAGGAAGGTAATAAAATGGCAGAATTTGTAAGTTTGGCACCGGAAAAACTGAGTGCTCTGCGTGAGATGAATCCATGTCTCATGTCTTATAATATTGAATTTGCGGAAGTGACGGGTGGAACATTCTGGAAGGCATACACACCGGAGCAGATCGCGGGAACAGAGCCTTTTCAGGTAGGAAAAGGCGAAAATATCACAGATATGTATAAGGATCTGATGCAGGTCTATGCACCGATCAACCTCTATGATGAGAAATTGCGCAAACTGGCAAAGGAACTGGGAACGGCATGGGTGCGTGTGTCCGGTACCTGGGCGACTAAGACTTATTATGATTTTGATGGTACTTGCAATGGCAAGGTACCGGAAGGATATCTGAATGTTTTGACGAAGGAACAGTGGATCGGTGTGCTTGACTTTGTTAAGGCAATCGGAGCAAAACTTATGATTTCCGTAGCAAACTGTCCTGGACTTCATAGTGCAGACGAACCATGGCATCCGGCAGAGGCAGAAAAGATCTTTGCACTCAGTAAGGAATACGGCGTACCGATCGATGGAGCAGAGTTTGCAAATGAACCGAATATGATGGAGGAGACCGGTTTTCCACATGGTTATACGGCAGCAGATTACAGACGCGATCAGGATCTTTTCTTCGTTTGGCTGCGCAAGAATTATCCGGATTGCCTTTGCATCGGACCGAGCAGCGTTGGTGATGGCCTTGATTTTATGGGCAGTGAAGACAGTGCAAGTGGTGGCGGGGTAGAACAGCTTACCAAGGAAAATGTTTCAACTGAGGAACTTTTAAAGGGTACCAAAGAGCCTTTGGATGTATTTAGTTATCATTACTATAATGGTGTATCTGATCGTTTGGCATCTGTTATGCCAAGTGCACATTGGGCTCCGGAAAAGGCAAACAGTGAGGAGTATCTTTATGTGCCGATTCATTGTGCCAAGGTATATGCTCCAATCCGTGATAAATATGCAGCAGATACAGAAATGTGGGTAACCGAGTCCGGCGACGCAGGCGGCGGTGGAGATACATGGGCATCTACCTATTTAGATGTTCTTAGAACCTTAAACGAATTGGCGGGATTTTCCACGGTTAGTAATGGTGTGATTTTCCATAATACACTGGCAGCATCTGATTACGGATTTTTGGCTCGTGAAGTCTTTGATCCACGTCCAAATTATTTTGCTGTGCTCTTGTGGAATCGCCTGATGGGAACAACCTGTTATGATACAAAGGAGCCGGTTCGTGAGGGGGCACATGTTTACGCACATTCTCGCAAGGACGGCAAGCCGGGATTTGTCTATCTTGTGATCAACAACTCACTGACAGAGACAACCGAGGTAGAACTTCCAAAGGAAGCAGAAAGATATACTCTGGCAGGCCAGGATGGCAATATGCGTGCGACCATTATGACACTCAATGACAAGCCACTTGTCTTGGGAGAGGATAATGCATTGCCAGATTTAAGTCCGGTTGTTCAGCCTGCAGGTCAGGTGGAACTTGCACCGGGAACCTGTACATTCTTTGTTTTATAATCAGCAGAGATCATAGGAAAGATATAAAAGAAAGGCGTTGTCGAAAGGCAGCGCCTTTTATGGTACAACAGAAAATCCATTTTATGGCATAGCAAACAGTAAAAAACTATAGTAAGATATAACATATATTTCATAGAATTGTGCTATATGTAAGCCCATAGTTTTAAAATTGGGAGGAAACGATCATGTTAAAAAAACTGGGGAAAAAGAATTTTTTACAGAAGAAATCCTAGTTATGCCAGTCGCGCTAAGGAAGTTTATGCCAATGCGCAGCTTTACTTTATTGAAAACGGAGCCCATGGATTTAAGCGGAAGCATGATGCGATCGCTATGGGATATTTAGATGCTTTTGTGGGATAGACAGGGAAAGCATTCTTGAAAAGAGGGGGACAACGATGGCTTTTTTAGTAGAACAAGTGAATACAGATGGAACGATTGTCTGCGATTATGATCAGACACTTTCGGTGCGGGCTCTATATGAACGCATTGCGACATATTTTCCGGGAATTTATAGAGATGAAGACGGAATCATCTGTGGTGTGTATCAGGGACGTAAATATTCCATTCGTGCCAAAAATGTTTCCTATCTGGGCAATCCACATCCGGTTTTTAAAAAGAGAATACAGATAGCAAATGATCTGAAAGAATTTTACCAGGCATCTCTTGCCAAAGGATATCGGCCTATTTTGTTAGGGGTATACACCTATAAGCAAACGGTATTATTCTGTGCCTTTCGGATTGAGGATTTCATATACAAAAAAGCCCACAACTCCTCTGCACATGTGTACAGCAGTGACCTGTCCGATGCAGCAGAGCATGATTATTTTCAAAAAACAGATTATTTTGGCAATCAGATCACTGTCTTTTCGCCAAAAGGAGTTGAAGTTTTCCTAAGGGAACTGTTTGAAAATACAGGGCAGACCTGGGGTACACCCGACCTATTTTCTGTGGATGTTTCTAATCCTATGCCGCAGCATATTGTGCAGGAGATTTTGACATTTTTTCAAGATGTTAACAAAGAATGGCACGGAATAGACTGCTACCGACAGATGATCGCTGCCAATTATCGCAACAAATATCAACCGGAATGGGCTGGATTTTATCTGGAATTTTTGTTTGAACAATATCTTGTGGAGCATCAACTACAAGATGATATCCGCTATGCACAGGATAAGTCAAAAAACGGTATTGATTTAGACCTATATTTTCCAACCATAGGTTGCTATGGAGACTTAAAGACCCACAGCATAGAATCTCGCGGTGTGCAGGGCAACGATTGGGATACGGTGTTTTCACTGATCGACGGCAATCCCAGGGGACACCTCTATTATCTGGTCTGTGAACACGAGACGATCAAAGATAGGGTGTGCAATTATGAAGTGACAGAATACTGGAATCGCGCACTACACAAAGAAAATCTGCGTAGTTATGGCGGACGGATGAAGAATCAGGTGACGCTGGCAGATTTTTATCTGCTGGATATCAATGACGGTAACAAACAGTTCTTGTCACAGTTTAAACAGGGCATCAACAGTAATGGAAAACCGAGAGCGCCCAAGATCATGGTCGAGCGTGATCAATTTAAAAATTTTGCGATAGCGGAAATGCCCTTGTTATAAAAATTTTTAATCATATCAAAAAAGTCTAGCTTTCCCAAGGCGGCTATGATAGAATAGATATGTTTGAGCGTAATAAATCAGAAGGAAACGATATTTTGGAAAGACGAGACAAGGGTACATACAATTTCAAATTTATAGATCTTTTCTCCGGAATTGGGGGCTTTCATCAGGCGATGACGCAACTTGGTGGAGAGTGTGTGCTTGCATCAGAAATCGATGCCAATTGTAATCAGGTATATAAGCAGAATTATCACATGGATTCTGCTGTAAATGTACGAGATCTGAATGAAAAAACAGACATACCGGATCATGATGTACTATGTGCAGGATTTCCGTGCCAGGCATTTAGCAAGGCCGGAAAACAGGCAGGCTTGAAAGACCAGACAAGAGGTACCCTATTTTTTGAAATTGAACGTATTTTACGTGAAAAGAAACCGGAGTATATAGTGTTAGAAAATGTACGAAATCTTGTCAGTCACGATCACCATAATACCTGGCGCATTATTCATGCCGTGCTTCAGGATTGTGGATATCGTTTGACGGAGGCACCGCTGATCGTTAGTCCACATCAGTTTGGAATACCACAATTGCGAGAGCGCGTGATCATCTTGGGAAAATATGATCCCAAGCATGTAGATGAGCCACTGGATATTCAGATATCGGGAGGTTACAAAAAAGAAGATAACAGCATTTATGAAATTTTAGATGAGCAGAAAGTAGAGGACAAGTATTACATATCTGCGTATGAGAAGTATGTACTGTCTGCATGGGATGAGTTTTATCAGGGAATTGATTTAAAAGTGATCGGTTTTCCCATCTGGGCAGATTATTTCAAATACAAGGCAGTTCCACAAGAGTATCCGGCATGGAAACAGAATTTTGTAAGGAAAAACATGGAACTCTATCAACGCAATCAAGTCTTTATTGACGCGTGGCTGGAAAAATATAACAACTTACAGGATTTTGTTCCGACGCATCATAAGATGGAATGGCAGGCTGGAACAGCCATTTCCACCCTTTGGGAGGGCATTATACAGATGCGACCATCAGGCATTCGCGTGAAAGCACCAACGTGTTTCCCTGCACTCGTTGCCATGGTACAGATCCCGATTATTGGCAGATACAAGAGACGATTAACGGTGGAGGAGGCAGGGCGTTTGCAAAGTTTTCCGAATCCGGTTCGAACGCCGGAGGCAGGAGAAGGATTTATATGCGATAGCAGTGATCAACAGGCATATAAACAATTTGGCAATAGTGTCAATGTGGAAGTGATGCGGCGTTGTACACAGGAACTTTTTGACCGCTACTAAATTGCAATAAAATTTTCTTGCATAATTTGTCATAACGACTATAATAAAGATGTTGTCCGAAAGAATGACATCTTTATTTTATAAAAAGGGGAGCTTGCAAGTAGGCAGGCTGAGAGTAAGCGAGTTGCTTTGACCCATAACCTGATTTGGATAATGCCAACGTAGGGAGATAGAGAGTTGCAGAAATGATTATTTCGCACAGAAATCCATCGTTGGTTTCTGTGCGTTTTTTGTATAAATAAGAAAATCCTACGAAATCGCTTAAGATACAAAAGGCAATTTGTGCTGGAGATACGCACGCGCGCGAGCATGAAGCAGGTCACAGGCGCGCGAAGGAGAATACATGGAATTTAGACGAGAACAATTAAAAGTATATGCGATTACAGACCGCAGCTGGCTGGGCGAACAGACACTTGCACAAGCGGTGGAAAGTGCTCTGGCAGGCGGTGCAACAATGGTACAACTTCGTGAGAAACACTTAGACGAAGAGACTTTTATTGGGGAAGCAAAGGAATTGCTTTTGCTCTGCCATCGATATCATGTGCCGCTGATCATTAACGATAATGTAAAAGTAGCAAAGTTGGTCGGGGCGGATGGTGTGCATGTGGGACAGTCCGATATGGAAATATCCAAAGTCAGAGAGATTTTGGGAGAAAACGCCGTGATTGGTGTGACTGCAAAGACAGTGGAACAGGCAAAAGCAGCGGAGGCGGCTGGCGCTACCTATTTGGGCAGTGGAGCAGTCTTTGGTACGAGTACAAAATCAGATGCCAAGCCAATGTCCTTCGAACTGTTTCGACAGATTTGCGAAAGCGTAAGTATTCCGGTGGTCGCGATCGGTGGCATCTGCGGAGAAAACTTACCACAACTGACAGGTCAGAAAATGGCAGGCATTGCTGTGGTCAGCGGAATTTTTGCCAGCGATGATATCGAGGCGGAGACAAGAAAACTGCGTCAAAAGATGGATGACATCTTGGAAAAACACATATAATTTCTCCGGCCTTTTAAAAGACCGGTAAGTTATAGATAGATTTACAGCGGCAGATTGGGGGCACCACCTTAGGTCGCTATACAAAATTAATGCAGAAAGAGTACGAGGAGGAAAAATTATGTACACAGCATTAACAATCGCTGGAAGTGATTCCAGTGGAGGCGCCGGCATCCAGGCAGATATTAAGACGATGACAGCAAATGGCGTATATGCCATGAGTGCCATCACGGCTTTGACTGCCCAGAATACAACCGGCGTTACAAGCATTATGGAGGCAACTCCACAGTTTTTGGCAGAGGAACTGGATTGTATTTTTACGGACATTTATCCGGATGCCATTAAAACAGGCATGGTTTCATCAAGTGAATTGATCGAGGTCATTGCCGACAAATTGACAGGCTATCAAGCGAAAAACATTGTCGTAGATCCTGTGATGGTGGCAACAAGCGGAGCGAGGCTGATCAGCGAGGATGCCATTAGTACCTTGAAAAGTAAATTACTACCTCTTGCAAAGGTAATCACACCGAATATTCCAGAGGCAGAAGTATTGTCTGAAATGCAGATTAAAAGTGAAGCAGATATGGAAAAAGCTGCAGAAATTATTTGCAACCGTTTGGGATGTAGTGTTCTTCTAAAAGGTGGTCATCAGTTAAACGATGCCAATGATCTTTTATGGCAAAAAAATGAGCAGGCAACCTGGTTTATGGGAAAGAGAATTGATAATCCAAATACCCATGGAACAGGATGTACATTATCATCTGCCATTGCCAGCAATTTGGCGAAGGGATACGATCTAAAGACATCCGTAAAATATGCCAAGAATTATATTTCCGGAGCGCTTGCTGCCGGTTTGAATCTTGGAAAGGGAAGCGGCCCGATGAATCACGCATTTGCAATCAAAGGAGAATACATAGATGAATGAAAATAGAACTTCCGTTTTTTCAAATGGATTGATATGGTTTGGTGCAGGGGTATCTCTGGCTGAAATTTTGACAGGTACTTATTTTGCTCCATTAGGTTTTGGTAAAGCTATGGCAGCTATTTTATTAGGTCATTTCATCGGTGGTCTTATGATGTTTGCTGCTGGTATGATTGGCGCAAAAGAAAGACGTAGTGCCATGGAAACAGTAAAAATGAGTTTTGGTGAAAAAGGAAGTTTATTGTTTGCCATTCTTAACGTTTTGCAGTTGATTGGATGGACATCAATTATGATTTATGATGGTGCGCTTGCAGCAGATGGTTTGCTGCATACAGGACTCTGGATATGGGCTTTGGTGATTGGTGCGTTGATTATTCTTTGGATTGTAATCGGTCTTACGAATTTAGGTAAACTCAATACGATTGCAATGACAGCACTTTTCATTTTGTCACTGATTCTGTTTAAGGTAATTTTCTTTGGTACAGCAGTAGCAGGTCCGATTGTGGATGACGGAAGCCTGACTTTTGGTGCAGCAGTAGAGCTTGCTGTAGCTATGCCATTATCCTGGTTGCCACTCATCAGTGATTATACAAGAGAAGCAGAAAAGCCATTTGCAGCAACACTCGTTAGTGTACTTACCTACAGTGTTGTCAGCATTTTTATGTATATGATTGGTATGGGAGCAGCGATTTTTACAGGAGAATATGATATTGCCCAGATTATGGTAAAAACAGGACTTGGCGTTGTTGGCCTTTTGATTATCGTATTCTCAACCGTGACAACGACCTTTTTGGATGCGTATTCTGCAGGTGTTTCATCCGTATCTATTTCTTCTAAAATAAAGGAAAAATGGGCAGCTGTGGTTGTAACCATCATTGGAACGGTTGCAGCGATGCTTTATCCAATGGATAACATTACAAACTTTTTGTATTTGATTGGTTCTGTATTTGCGCCGATGATTGCTGTGCAAATTGCAGATTATTTCATCTTGAAAAAGGCGGATGCAGCAGAAAAAGAATTTCAGTGGACCAATCTGTTGATCTGGCTTATTGGTTTTATAGCGTATCGTTTGCTGATGCATGTGGATACACCGGTGGGAAATACGTTGCCAGATATGGCAATTACAATCGTTCTCTGCCTGATTGTAGGAAAAATTGCAAGTAGGGGAAAAGAAAACTAGGGGACACATGTTTTTCGTGATGTCTCCGGAAAGAAAGAGAGAGTATCATGAAAAAAGTAAATCTGAAGAAATTAACTATCACAGCACTTATGGCAGCCATTGCCGTTGTAGGGAGTTTATTTTCCTTCCCGGTATTTGGGTCTAAATGTGCACCGGTACAGCATCTGGTCAACATTTTATGCGTTGTTACCGTAGGTCCATGGTGGGCATTGGCACAGGCTTTTATCGCGTCGCTCATTCGTAATCTGGTTGGTCTGGGAAGTCCGCTTGCCTTCCCGGGCAGTATGTGTGGCGCACTTTTGGGCGGTCTTTTGTATAAATATGGCAAAAAACTACCCTTTGCCTATATTGGTGAAGTGGTAGGAACGGGTATTTTGGGAGGCATGCTCTCTTATCCGATAGCGTATCTTGTTATGGGAAATAAGGCGGCAGCACTCTTTACCTTTGTAGTTCCATTTTTGATTAGCACATGTGGTGGAACCTTGATTGCGATTGTTATTACGGCTTCTTTAAAAAAGACAGGCGTTTTAGGACGTATGCAGGCGAGTCTGGAAGAATAAGTTTTGTGTGGAGATTGTATGGAAAGCGATGCAGAGATTAGAACATATTTAAACAGAATAAAGACCTTGCATCCGGTTATTCACTGCATTACAAATACGGTGACCATGAACGACTGTGCCAATCTGGCTCTGGCCCTAGGGGCATCGCCGACCATGGCACATCACGAGAAAGAAGTGGAAGAGATCGCGGCGGGCGCAGATGCGCTTGTCTGCAATCTGGGCGCGACCGAATGTCTGGATGCCATGTTCTTAGCCGGAGAAAAGGCACATGATCTGGCACATCCGATCGTGTTGGATCCGGTTGGTGTGGCAGGTTCTTCTTATCGCAGAAAAAAATGCATGGATCTGATCCGCCATATAGAGCCGACCTGTATCCGGGGAAACTATTCTGAAATGCTGGCTTTGATGGAACAGCATAATATGGCGGCTGGTGTGGATGCGGTAGATAAAAGTATGGATCCGCAGAGGTTAAAGCAACTGGCGGAGGAGTTGGATTGTATTCTGGTCGCATCTGGTCCTACCGATTGGATCACGGATGGAAAGCGGATAGAGTCTTGTGAGCGCGGGCATGCTATGATGTCTTATATCACAGGGAGTGGTTGTATGTCCACGGTAGCAATTGCTGCTTTTTTGACGGCGGATCTATCGGTGGAAAGTGTGGCTGCTTCCTGTGCCTTTATGGGAAAAGCAGGGGAGATTGCGGCAGACGGCACAAAAAAAGTGCATGGTGGTAGCATGACTTTTCATGATCTTTTCTTAGATCAGGTGTCTTTGCAGGGCATTCTATGGAAAGATAATACGCACTTGTAGAATATGAAATTTCCTCTTGCATTTTAAAAATAAAAGGACTATAACAGTTTGTGGAACGAAGAGAAACGAAAGGCCATTTGTTTTAATGACATTCCGCAAACATCCCTCTGTTCTTAGATTTGTAGCATGGAGGAAAAGACAAATGAATACTTTAAAAGCGCAAAGAAGAGAAACAACGGAGAAAGCAAAGAGACTGAGAAGAGAAGGCTATGTGACCGGTAATCTGTTTGGAAAACAGATCGAGGGTTCTGTACTTCTGAAGATTGAGAAGAAGGAAGCCGAGAGGATCATGCGTGAGTGCATGAAAGGTAGCCAGATCATGCTGGATGTTGAGGGCAAGGAGTATGATGTCCTCATCAAGGAAATGGATTATGATTCCATGAAACGTAGCATCGTAGAGATGGATTTTCAGGCATTGGTTAAGGGTGAAAAGGTACATTCCGTAGCCGAGATTGTTCTTCATAACAAGGATAAAGTCCTTGAGGGAGCCTTGGAACAACTCCTTGAGGAAGTATCTTACAAGGCAACACCAGAACATTTGGTAGACAAGATCGACGTGGATTGCGCTACCTTACATCTGGGCGATACGATCACAGTCGGCGATCTGGATATTGCCAAGAATAAGGATGTTGAGGTCATGACCCATCTGGATAGCGTAGTTGTCACGGTGCTTGCACCAAACAATGCGGATATTCCGAGTGATGAGGATGCCGAGGAAACAGCCGAATAATACCTATAAAAAGAACGAAATCCGCCGGGGAATTTATCCTCGGCGGATTTTTTGTCTTTGGCTATAACGCGGCAAAATATGTGTGCAGATAATCTGCAAATTCCTGAGCCAAGGCTGATAGATAGGGCTGGCGGTAGAGACAAATATGACGGTAGATTTTTGCATTCGGGAGAGGTGCAAGTATCAGGTTATTTGCGGTATAGGCAGGACGCCAACTCTTTTGTGGTACCAGAGTGAAATAACGTCCCTGACTGACAAGTTCGCATTGGACATAGGAGTTGTTGACATCGCTGGATGATTGTAGGGGGCGCAGGATATAACGCTTCCATAGGTCATCTAACAGATCGCCCATGCGGCTTTCTGGCGATGGCAGAATGCAGGGATAATGATAGAGTATGGAGCGTGGTATGGCTGTCTCCCGGGCAAAAGGATGCGATGCGGCGTAGGCAATGCAGATCTCCTCACTCATGAGTATATCGCCCACTGGCTTTTGCAAGGACTCTGTATCAGAGGAAGGTGTTGTTAGTTGTGGATAGGCATCCAAAACGAGATCCAGATGATCCTGCATACAGTCCAGAGGATAGCCGGTGTGAACCGTGATGTTGGCATCCGGGCGTTTTTCGTAAAAACCCCCCAGAATATCTGAAAGCAACTGGGAACAGACGCTGACACCAAAGGAGATATGCTTGTCATCTGTCTGGTTGTTTGACGCAAGTGCCGCGCGAGCGCCATCGTAATTGGCAAGAATCTGCTTGGCATAGGTTTGAAAAATTCGTCCATTTTCATTTAAAATGATATGTTTTCCCTGACGGTCAAACAGTGGATAGTGTAATTCTTCCTCCAATTCCTGAATAGTTTTGGAAAGTGCCGGCTGTGCGATAAATAAATTTCTGGCAGCCGATGAAATGTTTTCTGTTTTGCAGACTTCTATAAAATACTGTAATTTCTTTTCTGTAATCATAAGAAACCTCCCAATAATCTATACATAATATATTATAACATATGAGATTTTTATATTGGAATATTTATATATAAAAGAATTATACTGAATGCATCATGAAGATTGGGAGGTATTTTACATGAAAAAGAAAATGGCAATGCTTCTGGCCCTGACGCTTAGTCTCGGATGCATAGGGACAGCGTGTGGCAGCAGCAAGAAAGCAGATGCTGACACAAAAAAAGAGAATACGAAAACAGTGACAGCAGATGAGGTCAGCGAGGAGGAGACACTGCTCAGTGGAAGTCACATTGCAGTGGTTGGCTCTACACTTACAGTTGGAAATGGCAAGACATCCTACACCGATTATCTGGAAAAGAAAAATGGAATGACCGTGGATGTGTTTGCAACAAAGGATGCGACCTTGACCGGAGACGGGGAACAATCCTACAAGGCACAGTTGGACGCCATGGACAAGGATGCGACATGGGATATGATCTTAGTAGAAATTCCACCGACAGAGACAGACAAAAAAGCAGAAGTAGGAGAATTATCAGAGAGTGAGGATCGAGATACTTATGATCTGGAAACGCTGACAGGTGCATATCAGTATATCGTATCTTATTGCTGGGAGACCTGGAAAGCGCCGGCAGTTTTTGTTACGGGTATTCAGGAGGGGAAAAAGGATGCCATCTATGATATGCGTCAGGCTGTCTGGCCGGTCAAATATGGCATGGATCATGCATATGTCATGGATCTATGGGAAAAACTGGATTATAAAGATAAGAACATCAGTACATACAAGCAGAAAGACGGAACGCTTAGTGATGCCGGTTACATGAACTGGTATGGTCCGGCCCTGCAGACGGAATTGATTGAAAAATATGGAGAAGTGGCATCAGATAAGATCAATGAATTGCCGCAGTATGATCCGGCAAATGTGGAAGCACTTGCAGATTCTCCGTTAAAGGGGAAAAAGATCATCTTCTTAGGTTCTTCGGTTACTTTTGGAAGCAACAGTAATGAGGCTTCCTTTGTGGAATATTTGGCTGCCAGAGATGGTATTGTATATGTCAAAGAAGCGGTTAGTGGAACCACGCTTGTAGACAATGGAGAGACTTCTTATATTGCCCGCATGAAGGCAAATATTCCGGATCAGAAGGCGGATCTCTTTATCTGTCAATTGTCTACCAACGATGCAACGACAGGACAGCCAATGGGCGAGATCTCAGACTCTAAGAACATGGATGATTTTGATACGACAACGATTGCCGGAGCCATGGAATATATCATCGCATACGCAGACCAGCATTACGGTTGTCCGGTCATGTTCTATACCGGCACAAAGTATGACAGTGAGCAGTATGGTGAAATGGTGGAATTGACCAAGAAACTGCAGGAAAAATGGGGCATTGGCATCATTGATATGTGGGATGATCTGGATGCAGACATACCGGAATATCATTATTATATGGCAAATGGCATTCATCCAAACCGTGCCGGCTATCTGGACTGGTGGACACCATTTTTTGAACAGGAAATTGAAAAATATCTGGACTTGAACTAAGACAGACACAGGGACGCTCCTATGCAGTAGGGGCGTCTCTTTTTGCTTGGAGCAACCTAGAGTGGGGCTGGTGCAAATGGGATAAGCAGGCGCCCAAGCCAAAGGGGACAGTCCATATGGCAAAAGGAATGTCCCTTGTGGCTTCCTTGTGGCTTGTGCATCTGCGGCTTCCATGCTACAATAATCTCCAAGAAAAATGGTAGGAAATGAGGAAGATCACATGTTGACACAGTTTTCAAGAACGGAGTTATTGTTAGGCAAGGAAGGTATGGAACGCCTGAAAAATGCCAGAGTGGCTGTCTTTGGCGTGGGCGGCGTAGGTGGATATGTGTGCGAAGCCTTGGTACGAAGCGGTGTAGGGAGTTTTGATCTGATCGACGATGATAAGGTCTGTCTGACCAATCTCAACCGTCAGATCATCGCAACGCGTTCTACAGTCGGCAAATACAAGGTCGATGTGATGAAAGAGCGTATGCTGGACATCAACCCAGATGTACAAGTGGAGACTTACAAGTGCTTCTTTTTGCCGGAAAATGCAGATGACTTTCCTTTTGCAGAATATGATTATGTAGTGGATGCCGTAGACACGGTGACGGCAAAGATTGAACTGGTCATGAAATGTCAGTCTATGGGCGTGCCGATCATCAGCAGCATGGGAGCAGGCAATAAATTAGATGCCAGTGCTTTTCAGGTGGCTGATATCTATAAGACAAAGATGTGTCCTCTGGCAAAAGTGATGCGTCGTGAGTTGAAGAAGCGGGGCGTCAAGAAATTAAAAGTCGTTTATTCTGAGGAGAAACCGACAAAACCGATCGAGGATATGGCAATCAGTTGCCGGACGCATTGTATCTGTCCGCCGGGAGCAGCCCATAAATGTACAGAGCGTCGTGATATTCCGGGCAGTGTGGCATTTGTGCCATCGGTTGCCGGTCTTATTGTGGCAGGAGAAGTCGTCAAAGATCTGGTCTATACGAAATAACATAAAAATATAAGGCTTTTCAGTACATTGCGTTAAAGGAGCAAAAATGCTATGAGAAGGAAGATTGGAAAAAGGAAATGGATATTGCCGGTTTGCGTGACGGCTTTGGGGCTCGTTGTTCTGGCAGGAGTAGTACACTTTAGTATAGAGAAAAATCATAAACAGGTACGGACGGTCACCGAACTGAATGCTATGAATTATGCATAGCGCATGGCCAGCGACCTCAACCATGGAATCGGCATCACAGAATCCATACAGGCGATTATTGTCAGTGACAATGGACGGATTGCCAACTTTGATGAGATTGCTGCAGACTTGATCGATGATACGATTCAAAGTATCCAGATCGCGCCGGATGGTGTCGTAACAGATATTTATCCTGCAGCGGGCAATGAGGCCGGCAAGATCGATCTGATCCATGATGAGCAAAGAGGAGAGATTTCTCGCTATAGCCGGGATCATGACCTGACCATCATGCAAGGACCTTTTTCACTCAAACAGGGTGGCATGGGCATTGCGATCCGTAATCCGGTTTACCTGAAAAATGATGCAGGGCAGGAGTATTTCTGGGGCTTTACCATAGCCATCATCCGCGTGCCGGATATTTTTGCTAATTCCGTACAGGCACTTACCAACTTTGGATATGATTACCGCCTGTCTAAGACAGAATCACCGCTTACATCCCAATATCAGGAGATTTCTGCCTCCGCAGAGGACATGACAGATCCGGCTTCCTATGAATTTGAACTTTGCGGATGCTCTTTTAAATTAGAAGTGATGCCAAAAGAAGGCTGGAATCGAGGAGACAATGTAGGACAGATTCTTATTGTCGGTATACTGATCATTATCCTTTTGTCTGGCTTGACTGGATCCGTATTAATCATGGAAGAAGATAGACAGCAATTGGAAGAATTATCTACGACAGATGCCTTGACAGGTCTTTATAACCGCAATGGTTTTGAAAAGTGTTTTTGGGAATATCGCAGGAAAAATCCAAACCAGTCATGCGTTGGTATACAGTTAGATATCGATGATTTCAAGATGATTAACGATATTTATGGTCATGTGGTAGGAGATCAGGCATTACAGAATCTGGCGCAGAGCATGCGGACTGCTTTTCCTGCCAATGCCATTTACGGCAGAAATGGTGGTGACGAGTTTACGCTGATTTTGACCGGGGCGACCTGTGATGATGTCAAAGAGCAGATAGAAGCCTTTACCGCCAGCGACCGATCTTTTATGTATGAGGGTATGGAATACTACTTTCATATTTCTGTAGGCTATGCGGAGTATCCGGCGGATACAGAGGAGGCTGACCGGCTGCTGGGACTTGCGGATATGGCGCTTTATGAGGGAAAACTTCGTGGAAAAGCCAAGAGTATGCGGTATCAGAAAGATTTTGATCCAAACCGGAGAAACCGTCTGGGATTTGCCCTTAGTGACATTACCCAGCACTTGCCGGGAGCATTTTTGATCTACAAGGCAGATCCGGAAAATGACCAGATTCTATTTGCCAATCAGGAACTGGTTACTTATGCAGGCTGTAAGAATCTGGATGAATTCATGCAGTATTCAAAGCATAGTTTCCGCAATCTGATTCGCTCCGACGAGCAGGAGGCTGTTGAGAAAAGCATCTGGCAGCAGATTCAGTCCCAAGCCGCCGGAACGAATGATTTTGTGCAATTCCATTTTGTCAAGAAAGATGGCAGTACACACCCGGTATTGGATCATGGGCGTATCGTGGAAAGCAACTATTACGGCAATGTCTTTTATGTACTCATTATGGATTGTCAGTTGTTAGATGAGCATTACGATTAAATATATGGTTTGATATTGTTGAATACGACTTCATATGCGTTGGCAAACATATGGAGTCCTTCTTTTGTAAAATCCTTTTTCAGATAGCCCTCGGCATCACAAAGCCCATCGTTGGCATTGATAAAATGATAGTCGTATTTGGCGGCAAGGGTAGCCATTTTTTCATTGATCATGTCAAGGTTTTCTCGGGTGCGTGTGGCTAAGAGGTGTCTGGTAACCTCGTTATCAGCAACCGTCGGATTGGTCGGATAGTAAGCCATCATGTAGACCTGACATTCGGGAAGCCTTTCTTTTATCTGCTGCAAGATGTGTTCATAATTGCTAAGAAGATGAACAGCCCAGTCCTGACCGTCTTCGCGAGGACGCATGTCGTTTGTCCCGATGTTGATAAAAAGTTTTGATGGGGCGAGGTCAAAAAGTACGGTGTCAATTTCAGCGATGAAATCATCTGTGGTATAGCCGCCGATACCGCGGTTATAGATGATCTTGTCAATGCCATGATTCCGGGCAATCTCTGTGATGGGAAATTGTTCCATCAGAGAAGAACCGGTAAAAAGGATCTGTCCTTTGACGGCATTCTCGTTTAGGATGCGGAAATTTTTGACTTTTTCTGCCTGCTCCTGCTTGGAACGCATTTGCATGATGCTACCAATCTCTTTCATAATCTCCATCATTTTTGGGTCTTTTTGTAATTCTTTTAAGTCCATTGTAGATATCCTCCATTTATTATTTGTTTTTTTGTATACGTTTTAATTCCGGTAAGACGGTGCAAAGCATGGTGATAAAGCAAAGGCTTCCACCGATGACATTGGATACCGGTTCGGCTAAAAAGACACCGTCTGTGCCCATGCCGAGAACGAAAGGCATCAGATAGGTCAGAGGGACAACGATAAAAACTTTTCGAAGCAGGGAAAAAAATATGGCCTGTTTCTTTTTATTTAAGGATTTGAAAATGGTCTGACCGATATATTGCAAATCCATAAAAATAAAGGCTGCAAAGTATTGTTTTAAGGCCGGAACAGAGTCACTGATCAGGCTGGCATCGGAACTAAAGACCTGTATGAGGGTATGGGGAATCAGAATAATGACAGCCCACATAACAGCGGTATAAGCAAATACCAGAAGACTCATGATGCTGCCGGCTTTCTTGACGCGCGTTGGACGTTTGGCACCATAGTTGTAACTGATGATGGGGGATGAACCCTCGGTCAGTGCATAGATTGGTGTTTCGACCAACTGTCTTACACTAGATACGATCGTCATGACAGAGATATAAATATCACCGCCGGTCATGGAAAGGACATGGTTGCAGCAGATGGTCACCAGGCTGTTGGTCAACTGCATGATAAAACCGGCAGTTCCAAGACTGACGATATTTTTGGCATGCCCTAAGGAGACAGAAAATTCTTCCTTTTTAAGCAGGCGAACCTGTAACTCAGATCTTCTAGTTAAAAAATAAAGGACAAAGGCAGCAGACAGAGTCTGTGAGATGACGGTTGCAATTGCAGCACCACATACGCCAAGGCCAAATGCGAAGATGAAAAGTGGATCTAAGAGCAGATTGGCAAGGGCACCGATGGCGACGGAGAGCATGCCCATGGTGGAATAGCCCTGGGCATTGATAAAGGGGTTCATACCCACAGCTATCATGGATGGCAGGGTACCTATCAGGTAGAGCATGAGGTAGGGATAGGCAAATACCAGTGCTTTTTCGGAGGCTCCAAAAAGGATGAGAAGGGGATGGGCAAAGAGCATGCCAATCGCCATGAGCAAAATCGCGGCTATGCACAGCATGGTAAAGGATGTGTTCATAATCTGGTTGGCCCTTGTATCCTCTTTTTTTCCTCTGTGGATGGAAAAAATCGGGGCACCGCCGCTGCCGAACAGATTCGCGAAGGCACTGATAATAACAATCAGAGGAAAACAAAGTCCTACTGCGCCGAGTGCTGCCGTTCCCACTTGGGGAATGCGGGCGATATAGACACGGTCTACGATGTTATATAAGAGGTTTAAAATCTGGGCGATAAGCATTGGCAGTGCGGCAGCCAGAATATTTTTGCCGACACCACCATTTTCAAAATCAATTTGTTTCATTGTGATATCATTTCCTTCTTTTTCTGCATTCAAGTATAACAATCTGTCTTATATATGTAAAATACAGATTACATATTATTTATAACCGAAAGACTATATAGAAAAACGAGAAGATCTGCCTGTATTGAATATCCATCGGCGATGCATTATAATAGAAAGACTAGATTTGGAGTGCTTTATATTAGGAAAGGAGCAGGCATGAAAATACGGACCTATGAGAAAAAAGCACATGTGAAAAACGGCATTGCAAGACTCTTTTTCTCCGTACTTGCGATCGCCTTAGAGATCGCTTTTATCGTGGTGGTCTTTACCAGGCTCAATGATTACGCGGAAGGTATCAACATTGCCACGCGTATTCTGGCGGTGGTGCTGGTCGTATGCATTTACGCGCAGGATCGGACAAGCAGTATGAAGACCCCTTGGATCATGCTCATCCTTGCCTTTCCGATTTTTGGCATCATCATGTATCTTCTGGTCGGTCTGAATGGTCACACCTATAAGATGCGGCAGCGTTACGATGCCGTGGATGCCATCGTTCTTCCCATGCTGGAGCAGGGACCGGGGGCAGACCATGTGAAGTCCTCCATGGAGGAACTGCGGGATAAGAATGAACAACTTGCTAGTATATCCTATTATTTGCAGGAAAAGAGCGGATTTCCGGTCTATGCGGACTGTCCCATTACCTATTATGATGAGGCTTACAAGGGATTTGAGGCACAAAAAGAAGCCTTAAAAAAGGCAAAGCACTTTATCTTTATGGAGTATTTTGCCATCGAGCAGGCAGAAGCATGGAATCAGGTAGAGAAAATTTTAGTAGAGCGGGTCAAGGCTGGCGTGGAAGTCCGCGTCTTTTATGACGATATCGGAAGTATCGCCTTTATCAACGGGGATTTTGCCAAGCACCTCAATGCCCTTGGCATCCAGTGCCGTATCTTTAACCCTTTTATGCCGGGGTTGAATTTCTTTTTAAATAACAGGGACCACAGAAAGATCATGGTCATCGATGGACGGGTGGGCTTTACCGGCGGTTACAATATGGCAAACGAATACTTTAATCTGACCCATCCCTACGGTTATTGGAAGGACACAGGCGTGCAGATCACAGGGCTGGCAGTGCGGAGCCTGACGGCAACTTTTCTGGAAAACTGGAACGCGGTCAAGGGCAACGATATCGATGATGCCGATTTTGGCAAATATCTGGAGCAGCCTTATGCGGATCCGCATGCCATGGCAGAGGAGATCGGAGAGACCGGGCAAAGCCGGGCTTATGTGCAGCCTTATGCAGACCGCCCTATGGATAATGAGCATGTGGGCGAGGAAGTCTACATCAGCCTGATCAATAAGGCAACGCGGTATTGCTGGTTTGTCACGCCGTATCTCATCCTGACTGATGAGATGGTGCACGCCATCCGTCTGGCAAAAAAGCGTGGCGTGGATGTGCGCATCATCACACCGGCGATCCCGGACAAACGTATTGTCTATGCCGTGACGCGGTCTTACTATCATTGCCTGGCAAAGCACGGTGTCCGTATCTATGAATAT
This sequence comes from Roseburia lenta, assembly GCF_014287435.1. Lineage (GTDB taxonomy): Bacteria > Bacillota > Clostridia > Lachnospirales > Lachnospiraceae > Pararoseburia > Pararoseburia lenta. The sequence continues at coordinate 81,811 of NZ_JACOPG010000002.1, read as the reverse complement.
ACGCCGGGCTTCTGTCATGCCAAGATGTGCGTGGTGGATGACGTGGTAGCCACCTGCGGCACGATCAATCTGGACTACCGCAGTCTCTATCATCATTTTGAAAATGGCTGTCTCTATGCCTATGGTCCGGCAGTCCAAGAGACCAGACAGGATATGGAAGCCATGATGAGGGAAAGTCTTGAAGTTACAGAAAAATACAATACCGGGCGCAGTCAGGGCATGCGGTTTATCCAGATGCTCCTGCGTCTGATCGCACCACTTTTATAAACAGAAGAGGAGTTTACAAAAGAGAGTATGAGTCAGGGGATTTTAATTTTTCAAGCGATCGTAACGATCGCCTGTATCGCTTTTGTCTTGGCGGCAGGGATCCAAAAGTCCAACCGTCTGTCTAAATTGATGCTGATCGTGGCGTTTTTATGCCTGATCGAAAATGCGGCATATCTGATGGAGATACAGGCGGATTCGATCAGTGCGATTCTGCTGATCATGAAATTGCGATATATCGGTGTGGCATTTATTGATACTTTCTTTTTACTCTTTTGTATGCGCTATACCCACAAAAAGATACCCAAGCACCTGGTCGGTGTCATGCTCGTAGTGGACATTCTTGTCATGATCAGTGCATGGACCAGTCAGTATCATTCGCTTTTTTACCGGGACATTTATTATGTGACCGCCGGCAGTCTGACCTATCTGCACAGAGTCTACGGACCGGTCATCTATTTTAACTCGGTCTATGAGACAGTGCAGATCTTTGCCTGTGCCTATCTGGCGCTTAAGGGCTGGCGTGAGGCAAAGGATGAAAAATACCGTCGCAGTTGTAAGATGCTCTTTTTCTGTGTCCTTTTGCCTTTCGTGGTCGTTCCCATCCGTCTTTCGGGACTGGATCGGGGCTACGAACTCATTCCATCTTTGACCGCGGTGGGGATGATCTTATTCTTTTCTTCTGCCATGGTGCAGGATATGTTTGATATTGCTCGTGTGGCACACAACAATATCTTTGAAAATATGCATGAACCTATCATCATTGTGGATGGGAACTACGGCTTTGTAGAGGCAAACATCAAGGCAAAAAAACTTTTTCCATCTTTAGCCGATCAGCGGCAGGGACAACTTTTAACTGAGACAAAACTTTTGTCTTATCTGCGTACCGGGATTGCCAATAAGATGTATTTGGGCGATCAGGTCTATGATGTGCATATCGACCAGATTTATGAGGAAGATGTGCTCATGGGCTATTCTATCCTTCTGATGGATCTGACGGATGAGGAAAGGCAGATGAAGCGGATCCAGTCCCTGGTGACAGCCGCCAACGAAGCCAATCAGGCAAAGAGTGATTTCATCGCCAGCATGTCACACGAACTGCGTACTCCGATCAATTCCATCATGGGTATGAACGAAATGATCCTGCGAGAGGCGAAAGATCCGCAGATCCTGCAATATGGCAAAGACGTGGAGAGTGCAGCAAATATGCTGCTGAGCCTGGTCAATGATATTTTGGATTCGTCCAAGTTATCGACCGGCAAACTCAATATCCTGCCGGTACATTATGATCTGGGCAATATGATATCCGATCTTTATCAGATGCTGTCGCCTCATGCCAAGAAGAAAAATCTGACTTTTCAGGTCGTTGTCGATCCGACCCTGCCGCGTGCCTATATCGGGGATGATATCCGTATCCGTCAGGTTCTGATCAACCTTTTGACCAATGCGATCAAGTACACCGCCCAGGGCAGCGTGACCTTTTATGTGGAGTCGGTACAGACGACAGACAGTAGTGATCTGGGCGTACGTTTTTCCATCAAAGATACCGGAAATGGCATCAAACCGGAAAAGATCCCACAGATCTATGAACGCTTTAACCGCGTGGAAGAAACGGCAGTCCGTCATATCGAAGGCAGTGGACTGGGACTGAGTATTTCTTCCTCTCTCCTACAACTGATGGGCAGTAAACTGGATGTCTGGAGCCAGGAGGGCGTCGGCAGTGACTTTTCATTTGTTCTCTACCAGCCGGTAGCGGATCCAACACCGATCGGGGAATTTGCGCAGATGGTAGCGCAGAATGTGGCATATGAGGAGTTTGCCTCCGGTTTTGTGGCACCGAAAGCCAAGATTCTTCTGGTCGATGACAACGAGATGAATCGGCGTGTTTTTGTGGAACTTTTAAAGGAGAGCCGGATCCAGATCACGGAGGCGGATAGTGGTGCAGAGTGTCTGCGTCTGACAAAAGAACATGCCTATGACCTGATCTTTTTGGATCACATGATGCCGGAAATGGATGGGATCGAGACGCGGCGTAATATGCTTTCGGATGAGGGCAATCTCTGTCGGCAGGTGCCGATCGTCATGCTGACCGCCAATGTGACTGCGGGGGCAAGGGAAAAGTATCTGGCAGAGGGCTTCTGTGACTTTTTGCCAAAGCCTATTCTCTACGATCAACTGGAAAAGATGCTCCTTACTTACCTGCCAAAAGATCTGGTGAAAAAGGGGCAAAAGGATGACAAAGATCAGGCGCAGGCAGACATGGAACTGCCGCAGATCGAGGAGTTTGATGCGGAATATGCCATGCTGATCTGGAAGAGTCCGTCGCGTTATCGTACCGGTTTGCAGGAATTTGCCCGTGATCTTGCAAGGGCGCAGGAAAAGTTGACGACTCTTTTTGACACGACCTGGACGGATGAGACAAAAGAGGACTACAGACGCTGTATCCATACCTTAAAGGGCACGGCGGCGACCGTGGGTGCCCTGCTTTTGTCAAAAACAGCCCGCCTGATCGAGATAGCTCTGGCTGACGGTCGGATAGATCAGGTGCAGACCCTGCATCCTATACTCATGGAGCAGATCGAAGATGCCGGAAAGCACCTGGCAGATTATTTCAAAGATCACAAGGATACGACGGCGGAGACCAAGGAAAATCTCTTGGAGATGATGCAGTCTGCACTGGAAAACCAGGACCTGCAGGCGGTGGATTTCCTCTATCAGCAGTTGCAGGATAGAGCGTGGAGCGTGGACGCGGCATCGGTACTGGCGACGCTGGGACAGGATCTGTCGGAATTTTCCTGGGAGTCTGCGACGCGCAAGGTGGAAATCCTGCGGACTTTCTGCTAAGATAGGTAAGCGAAAAAGAGAAAAGGATAGATTAGAAATGAAGCAAAAGGTAAAACTGATTGCATCGGATCTGGACGGCACGCTTTTACAGAATTATATGCCGGATTGTTCCGAGGAGGCGATCGAACTGATCACGGCACTGACGAAAAAGGGCGTGATCTTTGTGCCTGCCAGCGGCAGACAGTATTTTAACTTACATAACATGTTCAAAAAGGTGGATGGAGATGTCATGTATCTCTGTGAAAACGGTGCCTTGGTCTTTTATCAGGACAAGGTTCTCCTAAAGCGGGAGTTTGACCGAGCGTTAGCCTTGGAACTTTGCCATATGGTCATTGATGATCCAAAGTGTGAAGTATTGATCTCCGGGGAGCGCACCTGCTATGTGGTGCCAAAGACAGAGGACTATGTGGATTATCTGAGAAATCACATCAAGAACGATGTGACCGTGATCGGGGCACCGGAGGAGATCACAGAGCCGATCATCAAGGTATCTTACTTTACCCCAAAGGACTACCGGGATCAGGTGACGGCATACTTTACCAAAAAGATCGCCGGAAGATGCCAACTCATGGTATCTGGTAATGAGTGGGCGGACTTTGCACCACTTGGAGCCAATAAGGGCACGGCACTCGAAGCCATCGGTCAGCAGATGGGGATCGCACCGGAAGAAATGGTGGCTTTCGGTGACAACGAAAATGACCGTTCTATGTTGGAATTTGTGGGACAGCCTTATCTGATGCAAAAATGTAATCCGACCATGGAGGATGTCAAGGCGAACCACTGCGACCGCGTGGAAGATGTTTTGCGTCAGATTTTAAATGGAATGTTGTAGATACAACATATTTTTTGGACAAAATGTCTTATGATCTAGTCATCTTAGGAAAAGTAAAGGAGCATAGATCATGAGAAGAAAGATTGTTCATATTGAAGAAGAAAAATGTAATGGATGTGGCGCATGTGCGACAGCCTGCCACGAGGGAGCCATTGAGATCGTAAACGGCAAGGCAAAACTCATCAAAGACGACTATTGCGACGGACTTGGCGACTGTCTGCCGCATTGTCCGATGGATGCCATCCATATCATTGAAAGAGAAGCGGCAGATTACGACGAAGTCGCTGTCAAGGCACGCATGGAAGCAGCCCAAGAACAACCAAAGCCATTTGTATGCCCGGGCAGCATGGCAAAAGCCATTGCACATGAGGATGCGCCGGAAGTGGCGGCAGCGACAAAGGCTGCGAGTGTCAGCCGTCTTGCTAACTGGCCGGTACAGATCAAACTGGCGCCGCCACAGGCACCATATTTTGACGGTGCCCGTCTTTTGATCGCGGCAGACTGTACGGCATATGCTTATGCATCCTTCCATGAAGAATTTATCAAGGGGCATGTGACCCTGATCGGCTGTCCAAAGTTGGATGCGATCGATTACAGTGAAAAATTAACGGAGATCATCAAGGCAAATGACATTAAGAGCGTGACGATCGTGCGCATGGAAGTACCGTGTTGCGGCGGGCTGGAGTATGCAGCCAAGACCGCCTTACAAAACAGCGGCAAGTTCCTTCCATGGCAGGTTGTGACCATCTCCATTGATGGCAGGATCCTTGATTAAGGAAAATGTTGACAGAATTGATTATTGCCTTAGAAAATGAAGAAATCGAGGTCGAGATCGTAAGATCCAAGCGGCGGAGCATGGCACTCCAGATCCGGACGGATGGATCCGTCTTAGCGCGGGTACCTATGCGTGTTTCAGACAGGACCATCCGCCGCTTTGTGACCTCGCATGCCAGGTGGATCGAGGAAAACCGCAGCCAGATGTTTGCAAGAAGACAGTATCTGGCAGAAAATCCTTACGACATCCCGGAATGGGAGAGCCTGACGGCATCCGACAAAAAAATAGCCAAGCAAAAGATAATAGAGCGCGTAGACTACTATGCAGATTGCATGGGGATAGACTACGGCTCTATTTCTATGCGTAATCAAAAGAGCAGGTGGGGAAGCTGCAGCAGTAAGGGAAATCTCAACTTTAACTACCGGCTGGCTTATCTGCCGCAGGAACTTTTGGACTATGTCGTGGTGCATGAACTGGCGCACCGCCGTCATATGGATCATTCCAAGACTTTCTGGCAGGAGGTCGAGACCTATTATCCAAATTATAAGGAATGTCGGCGGACATTAAATGATATCATGTTAGCATAAGGAGAGACAGATGCGGTATTACATTGCAGATTGCCATTTTTTCCATGAAGCACTCAACCGGGAAATGGATCACAGGGGCTTTGCCTCCGTGGAGGAAATGAATGAATATATGATAAAAAGATGGAATGAAAAGGTCAGAAACCGCGACGAGGTCGTGATCTTAGGAGATCTTTCCATGGAAAATGCCGAGCAGACCAATGCCCTTTTAGACCGTTTGCAGGGCAAACTGTTCCTGATCGTCGGCAATCATGACAACCGCTATCTGCGGAGCAAAACCTTCCACAAGGAGCGTTTTGGCTGGATCTATCCCTATGCGGAACTCCATGATGACGGGCGCAAGGTCGTCCTTTCCCATTATCCCATCGCCTGTTATAACGGGCAGTATTTAAAAAATAAAAAGGGAGAGCCGCGGACCTATATGCTCTACGGGCATGTGCATGACAGTCATGACGAGCGCCTGATCGAGCAGTATCAGCAGATGGTGGAAAAGACCCGGATCCCGGATCGTGATGGTGGAACGCAGTCCCTTTCTTCCCACATGATAAATTGTTTTTGCATGTATTCGGACTACCAGCCCCTCAGTCTGGACGAGTGGATCGCGCTGACAAAGCAGCGACTTATCCGTTGCCAGAATGTGGAAGATTCATTATAATATAAGAGTTATCATCTAAGGAGGTAATCATACGCAATGAAGAAAGAAAATAAGAAAATGGCACAGGAGAGAAGAGCCGCAGAACGTAAAAAACAGGCAACCATGCGTCTGGTGAGAAATACCCTCATCATTGCGCTTATCGTTGCATTTTTTGTCGGCATGATCGTCTATGGCGTGATCGATAGCCGTAAGCAAAAGGCTGCCGAGGCAGAGGATGCCCAGCAGCAGGCGACAGATACGTCCAGCCAGGAGTCCACCACACAGGATTCTTCAGATACGACGAAAGAGACATTGCTGACAGATACCAGTCTGGAAGTAAAGGAAGGCGATACGGTCAATATCGATTATTCCGGCAGTATTGACGGTTATGTTTTCCAGGGAGGAACCGCAGAGGGACAGGATCTGACGATCGGATCTAATACTTTTATCGATGACTTTGAGGAGCAGTTGGAAGGTCATAAGGTGGGAGAGACTGTTGAGGTCAATGTCACATTCCCGGAAAATTATGGACGTTCTTATACAGACGATAATGGCGAGACCAAGAGTTTCAATGGGGCTGAGGCAGTCTTTACCGTCAAGATCAACGGCATTTACGGACAAGCAGAAGAATAAGGGAGGAAAAGCCAATGAGAAACATTACATTAGGAAGTACAGGGATCACAGTGCCGCAGAACGCTTTTGGGGCACTGCCGATCCAGCGTATCAGTGCTGAGGATGCAGCGGGACTTTTGAAAAAGGCATACGAAGGCGGCATGCGCTTTTTTGACACGGCAAGAGCCTACAGCGACAGCGAGGAAAAAATGGGCTTAGGTCTTTCAGATGTCAGAGAAAATATTTACATTGCCTCAAAGACGGCAGCCAAGACACCGGAAGGATTCTGGAAAGACCTTGAGACCACACTTCATAATTTAAAGACCGATTATCTGGATATCTATCAGTTCCATTGTGCAGACCGGGTTTTTGCACCGGGGGATGGCACAGGCATGTACGAAGCCATGCTTGAGGCAAAAGCCCAGGGTAAGATCCGGCATATTGGTATCACAGCGCACAAGATCGGCATTGCCGAGGACATCATCGAATCCGGTCTTTATGAGACCTTGCAGTTCCCATTTTCCTATCTGTCTGCGGACAGGGAACTGGCATTGGTGGAGAACTGCCGCAAGCACAACATGGGCTTTATTGCCATGAAGGGACTGGCTGGCGGACTTATCAACAATTCCACCGCAGCCATGGCATATATGACACAGTTTGACAATGTCCTTCCGATCTGGGGAATCCAAAAAGAGAGCGAGTTGGATGAATGGCTTGCCTTTATGGATCAGACACCGGAAATGACCGATGAGATCCGTGCCTTTATTGCCAAGGAATGTCAGGAACTGACCGGCGATTTCTGTCGTGGCTGTGGCTACTGTATGCCGTGCCCGGCAGGTATCATGATCAACCAGTGTGCACGTATGTCTCTCATGCTCCGCCGTGCGCCGTCAGCCAACTGGCTGACCGAGGAAATGCAGGCAGAAATGAAGAAGATCGAGGGCTGCTTAGAGTGTGGCGCCTGCAAAAAGAAGTGTCCGTATGAACTGGATACACCGACATTACTAAAGAAAAATTACGAGGACTACAAGCGTGTGCTTGCAGGGGAAGTAGAGGTATAAGAGATGATCAATCCGGGAACTATGATGAAACTCATGAATGCAAAGAACACATTTACAAACAATCATCCAAAGTTTGTAAAGTTCTTGCAGGTGGTATTTTCTTCCCGCGTGGAGGAAGGAACTGTTTTTGAGATTACCGTGACTAAGCCGGGAGAGGAACCGATCACGACAAATTTTAAGGTATTGCAGTCGGATCTGGAATTGATGGAGAGCCTGAAAGATTTACAGTAACAGGCAGGTGGAGTATAAAATGGAAGAAAAACGTCTGGCACTTTTGATCGATGCGGAGAACGCGAGTTCCAAGTATATTGATGCCATTATCAGTGAATTAAAAAAATATGGTGTGATCACCTATCAGAGAATGTATGGAGATTTTACCAGTCCAAATCTTGCAGACTGGCACAAAAAGGCATTGAAGCATGCCATTGTGCCAATCCAGCAGCCGCGCTATTCGTCCGGCAAAAATGCATCGGATATCATGCTGGTGATCGATGCCATGGATATCTTGTATCAGGACAAGACGGATGGATTTTGTATCGTGACTTCGGACAGTGATTTTACAAGACTGGTCAACCGCCTGCGTGAAGAGGGCATGTTTGTGATCGGCATGGGCAAATCCGACGCGTCAAAGACCTTTATTGCAGCCTGCAATGAATACAAGTTCTTGGATAAGATCGTGGATGAGGAGGTCAAGGAGACTTCCAAGGCAAAGAGCCACAAAGAAAGTAATCACGACAGCAAGGGCGATTCTATCACACCGATCGGAGAAATTAAATCAGCAATTAACGAATTGATCCAGCAGAGCGAGAACAATGGCGAGCATGCCAATCTGGGATCCACCAAGAGCAATCTGCAAAGACTCTTCCCGGATTTTGATGAGCGAAATTACGGCTACAGTTCCATGCGTACCTTTATTGAGGAAGCGACCAAGTTCGAGACCATGCAAAAAGGTACTGCCATCTGCATCCTGCGCAGCAGTGACCATGGCAAGGATATCGAAAAAGAAGTAGAGAAATTTGTACAGAAGGCAGCAGCCAGCACGGTGGAACTGGGAACACTTGGCAGGATGATCGCGACTGAATACCCGGATTTCAAATACAAGGATTACGGTTATGCCAGACTTTCCAAGTATGTCAGCAGTGTTCCGGGCGTGCAGATCGAGAACAATCTCGTGACCGCCATCCTGTAAAGACAGGTATAGATTTTTCTGGTTTTCAAAAAATAAAGATAGGATAGCAATATGAAAAACACAAGTCAGCGTAAAAAATTAAAAATAGAGATCACCATTGTCATCATTATTTCCCTGATCACGGGGATCATGGCTTATCTCAACCAGTATTATCACGCCGAGGGCGTAGAGGACGCACTGGAATCGGACGTGGAAGTTACCGTGACCAAGACGGAGGACGGCTATTTTTTTGATGGCAAGGGTACGGAGAGTGCCATGGTCTTTTATCCGGGAGCCAAGGTGGAGGAAATCTCCTACGCACCGCTCATGAAGCAGTTGGCGGCAAATGGCTTGGATTGCTATCTGGTCACTATGCCTGGTAATCTGGCGATTTTTGGCATGAATAAGGCAACGGATGTCATGACAGCCTATAAGTATAAGCATTGGTATATCGGCGGTCATTCGCTGGGCGGAGCCATGGCGGCATCCTATGCAGCAGATCACGCGGACGAACTGGACGGTCTCCTTCTTCTGGCGGCCTATTCGACCAAGGATCTTTCCGACAGCGATCTTGCGGTCGTGTCTTTGGTCGGCAGCGAAGATGGTGTCATCAACCGGGATAAACTGGCAAAGTATGCGGACAATCTGCCAAAGGATACGACGGTTGATATTCAGTTTGCCGGTGGCAATCACGCCTACTATGGCAATTACGGAGAGCAGGACGGCGATGGCAAAGCCGGTATCTCACGCGAGGAAGAGCAGGCGACGGTAGTGAATGCCGTGGTAGAAGCCTGGCTGTAAGAGTTACATAGACCGGATCTATGAAGGAAAGGATAAAATTAAATGAAGATATTATTTTATGATGCAAAGAAATATGATATCGATTCTTTTGATAAGGAACTGGCAGATTATGCATCCATAGAGATCGATTATCTGGATGCCGATATCAATGTGAGAACAGCGGCTTTAGCAAAGGGCTATGATGCCGTCTGTGCTTTTGTCAGTTCCGATTTATCCGCACCGGTTCTGGAAGTTTTGCACGAGGAAGGCGTAGGTCTGATCCTATTACGCTGTGCCGGTTTCAACAATGTGAATCTGGAAAAGGCAAAGGAACTGGGACTCACCGTCCTTCGCGTACCGGGCTATTCCCCGGAAGCCGTGGCAGAGCATGCAATGACACTGGCTATGAGTGTCAACCGACGTATTCATAAAGAATATATCAAGGTGCGGGAGAACAATTTCAGTCTGGAAGGACTCATGGGGATCAACTTTTACGGCAAGACCGCAGGTATTATCGGTACGGGAAAGATTGGTGCCGCTATGGCGCGCATTTGCCGGGGATTTGGTATGCGGGTGATCGCCTATGACAAATACCCGAACCCATCTTTGGATTTTATCGAGTATAAAGAATTAGAAGAAGTTTTCCGGGAAGGTGACCTGATCTCTTTGCATTGTCCGCTCACGATCGACAACTATCATATGATCAATGCCAAGACCATTTCTCTGATGAAGGATCAGGTGGTACTGGTCAATACTTCCCGCGGGGAACTGGTCGATACGGATGATCTGATTGCCGGGATTCGTGCCCACAAGTTTCATGGCGTGGGACTGGATGTTTACGAGGAGGAGTCCGGCAATGTCTTTGAAAACCGTGAGGCAGACATCATGGAACATTCCGTTACGGCAAGGCTTTTGTCTTTCCCAAATGTGATCGTTACCTCACATCAGGCATTCTTTACCGAGGAGGCAATGGAAGCCATCAGCCACACTACCTTAGAGAATGCGCTGGGCTACGAAAAGGGAGAGATCCCTACAGGCAATCAGGTGTAAGTTTAAAATGATTTTTTTTGGAACTCAGGATGCCCTCGCGCTGCATCTTGCTGAGTTCGTTGGAGAGGGCGCTGCGGTCGACCCCCAGATAATCTGCCAGTTGTTGGCGGTCAAAGGGGATGTCGAACTCGTAGTTGCCCTCTTTTTGTGCTAAAAAAGACAGATAGGACAAGAGCCTGCCGCGGATGGTCTTGGGCGAGGTGTGGAGGATGTGGCGGGACATATGCAGGTTCTTTTGTGAGGAAATGGCAAGCAGATTGCCTAAGAGGGCGCGGTGGCTGTAGCAGGACTTCTGACAGGGATTTAGGATAGCCCGGGTCTGTAAGAAAAGGACTTCTGTCGGTTCATTTGCAACGATATCGACCATGAGGATCTCCTCCGGTGTCAGGGCATAGGACTCGGCAAAGATCGCGCCTGCCCCCAGGCGGTCCATTACGGTGCGATTGCCCCAGAGGTCATTGTTTTCGATGGTGATATTGCCGGAGAGGACCAGACCGATGGCAGAGACCGTCTGTCCGGCACGCAGGATCAGACTGCCTTTTTCATATTGTCTGGTCTGTACGGAAAAACAGGCCAGCATCTTTTCCAGTTCATCCACGGAAATGCCGCGGAATAATCTTGTATTTGCTAAAAATTGGTAATTCATTTTATCTCCTTTTGTTGTTATGACAACATAATTGTTTCGATAGCCATATTATAATGAGCCTGTCAGTGAAAAACAAGACAAATAAACAAGATAAAGGAGAAGAAAAATGGAAAATAAGATGTTTTGCTATCAATGTCAGGAAACAGCAGGATGCAAGGGATGCAGTGTGCGCGGTGTCTGCGGTAAGACACCGGAAGTGGCTGCATTGCAGGATCTTTTGATATATGTGACCAAGGGATGTGCTGCTCTTACAACAGCGCTGCGCAGTGAGGGCAAAGAGGTTTCTTATGAGGTCAACCATCGTATTACCTTAAATCTTTTTACAACCATCACCAATGCCAATTTTGATGGGGCACAGATAACAAAGCGGATCGCAGATACCTTGGTCTGCAAGGAAGAACTTTTACAGCAGTTAGAGGACAAAAGGGAATTGCCGGAGGCAGCCCTTTGGACGGCGGAGCCGTCGGCTTATATGGAAAAGGCAAAAAGTGTCGGCGTTTTGGCAACGCAGGATGAGGATATCCGGTCTCTGCGCGAGTTGATCACCTATGGGCTCAAGGGTCTGTCCGCCTATTCCAAGCATGCCAATGTACTGCTGGCAGATGACGCAGAACTGGATGCCTTTTTACAGCGGGCACTGGCAGCAACCTTAGATGACACCTTATCCGTGAATGATCTGGTGGCGCTGGCATTGGAGACAGGCAAGTATGGCGTGAAGGGTATGGCACTCTTGGATGGAGCCAACACGCAAGCCTATGGCAATCCGGAGATCACAAAGGTCAACATCGGCGTGGGTAAGCGCCCGGGCATCCTGGTATCCGGACACGATCTGCGGGACCTGGAAATGCTTCTGGAGCAGACCAAGGACAGCGGCGTAGATGTATATACCCATTCAGAAATGTTACCGGCACATTATTATCCGGCGTTCAAAAAGTACAAGCATTTTGTCGGCAATTACGGAAATGCATGGTGGAAACAGACGGAAGAATTTGCGTCTTTCCATGGTCCGATCCTGATGACGACCAACTGTATCGTACCGCCAAAGGATTCCTATAAAGACCGTCTCTTTACCACGGGGGCATCCGGCTATCCGGGCTGCAAACATATTGAGGGAGAAATTGGTCAGGAAAAAGACTTTAGTCAGATCATCGCATTAGCCAAGACATGCCGGCCACCGGAGGAGATCGAACAGGGGCAGATCATCGGCGGTTTTGCACATGCCCAGGTATTTGCCCTGGCAGACCAGATCGTAGAAGCCGTAAAGAGTGGCGCGATCAAGAAATTCGTTGTCATGGCAGGCTGCGACGGCAGAGCCAAGTCCCGGTCTTACTATGCGGATTTTGCAAAGGCATTGCCACAGGATACGGTCATCCTGACAGCAGGCTGTGCCAAGTATAAATACAATAAATTAAATCTGGGTTCTATAGGAGATATCCCGCGTGTCCTGGATGCAGGGCAGTGTAACGATTCCTATTCGCTGGCGGTCATCGCTATGAAATTGCAGGAGATCTTTGGACTGGAAGACATCAATGAACTGCCAATCGTCTATAACATTTCCTGGTATGAGCAGAAAGCAGTTATTGTCTTGTTGGCGCTCTTAGCCCTTGGTGTAAAAAATATCCACCTGGGACCGACCCTGCCGGCATTCTTATCACCGAATGTGACAAAGGTTCTGGTAGACAACTTCGGGATTGCAAGCATTGGCAGCGTGGAGGAGGATATGAAGATCTTCTTTGGTGAATAAATCTTTACAGAAAGGAAGTGGCTTGTTATGATATTCTGGTGTCAGGTTCTGGCACCGGAAGGAGAACAAGCCATGCTTTCTTTAAACCGAAATCAGATCAAATATATTGTGATCCTAGCCATGCTCATCGATCACATTGCCTGGGCTTTTGTACCGCTTGCCTCCTGGCAGGGGCAGATCATGCATATGATCGGTCGGCTGACAGGTCCGACCATGGCATATTTTATTGCCGAGGGCTATGTGCATACACGAAGCGTAAAGAAGTATGCCAAGAGACTTGCCATTTTTGCGGTCATTTCCTGGATCCCCTTTACTTTTTTTGAGTATGGACATTTACCTATTTATAAATTAAATGGAAATTATACATTTGAATTTTCGCCGGGCGTTATCTACACCCTCTTTCTAGCCCTGCTTGCAATCTGGGTTTGGGATAAGGGAACGATGATGGAGGCACAGAAAAAAGCCATCATTGCCTTTCTTTGTATCTTGTCTATTTGGGGAGACTGGCCCATCTTTGATATCCTTTATGCCATGTGTTTCTTTTGCTATCGGAAGGATGAAAAGAAGAAGTGGTCGACTTATACCCTGCTCTCTGTCTGTAGTTTTGTCTTTGGGGGATTTGGTATCTGGGGTATTTATCAACTGGGTGTCCTTTTGGTGCCCCTGCTCCTGCATTATACTTATAATGGAAAGGCGGGCAGTAAGAAGCCCATACATAAGTGGTTCTTTTATGTATTCTATCCCCTGCACCTGCTCGTGCTGGGACTTTTAAAAATTTTATAAAGTAAGATCACATAGAAAGCCCTCGTGCGCAGGATACGCGCGGGGGCTTTTCTTTTATTTCATTGAGAAGTTTGGAAAACTTAAACTGTTCCTGTGATGGTCAGGGTTGCGGAACCCGGAACAATGGAGATGGCACCGGTCGCAGCATCCTGTGTATAGGAAGCGGCAGGTACGGTGATGATGCCGGCGGTCGATACAAACTGTCCGGTGGTGGCATCGTAGGTGTACTCGGTACCTTCCGTCCAGGCAGTGCCATTGAAGGCGACCGTGATCGGATTTAAGATCGGGTCAAAACGGTCGGAGACGATCAGGGCATCGGCTTCATCCGCTGCGGTGTTGCCGTAGTTCTGAATGATAAAGGTATAAGTCAGTTGTCCGTTTTCGGAGACAGTCGTCGGTGTTAAGGATTTACTGATGCGGAGCACCGGCTTACTGTAAGCATTGACTGTAGCACTTGCCGTGATCGGATTGGCGATATTGTTGGCATTGATGGTCGCCGTGTTGGTGATGCTACTTTCCTGTGCCAGTGGAGCATAATCGTTGGTCTTGGCCTGGTAGATGACGGTGACATTGCCTTTTGCCGGAACAGACAGACCGGAAATGGTCAGAGGAGGACCGGCGGTCACCGTTGGTGTCGGCTGTAAGACACCGCCAACATAATAGCGGACAGTGCCTACCACATAGTCCATAGGCACCAGTGTTATGGTGTTTAAGGTATAGGCACCCAGATTATCGGAGATCGTCACTCCGGTCATGGTGGTATTGCCTGAGTTTAAAATGTTGACGACATAGGTCAGGGTATCATCCTGCTGATACTCGGTCTGTACGGCGGTCTTTGTGGCAGAGAGCACTTCGACCAGTTCACCGGTCGTGATATTGGATGTGGTCGTGTTGCCGTTGTAGGACAAGGTCGCCTGGTTATAAAAAGTTGCCATAGTTGATATTCTTTCTTTTTTTATTATTCTATGTGGCGGGGAAAAAAAGGTACAGAAAATTCATTGGATATATTGACAATGTATGAACATATGAATATAATTACATATGAACAGATGATAAAGAGAAAAAATACAAAAGATAAAGATAAAGAAGGGAGGATTTCAGGTGGCAGAGCAGAAGTCAGAATTTTTGGCGGCACACGAAGATTTGGTAGAGCAGGTACTCCAAAACCAACCGGAGGATGAATACCTGTATGATCTGGCAGAACTTTTCAGGGTCTTTGGCGATTCGACCAGGATCAAGATCTTATATGCCTTGTTTGAAAGTGAACTTTGTGTCAGTGATATCGCACAGATCTTAAATCTGAACCAATCCGCAGTCAGTCACCAACTCCGCATTTTAAAGGATGCCAAGTTGGTCAAGTTCAAACGGAGCGGCAAGAGTATTTTTTACTCGCTGGATGATGATCATGTGCGCACGATCCTATCCATGGGTATGGATCACGTAGAGGAGTAAAGACAGATGGATCACCATCTTGTATGATAAAGAATAAAAAAGAAAAAGGAGAACAAAATTATGAAAAAGACATATGATGTAGAGGTTGATTGCGCAAACTGTGCAGCAAAGATGGAGGAAGCCGTAAAGAATACAGAGGGCGTAAAGAATGCAACTTTGAGTTTCATGACTTTGAAGTTAAAGGTTGAATTTGAAGAAGGCGCAGATGTGGACGCTGTTATGCAGCAGGCATACAAGAACTGCAAAGTCGTAGAAGACGATTGCGAGATCTTTTTATAAGAAGAACCGCGTTTCGGGGCTGTGCCACGGAGGCGGTGGGAGTCGTAAAGGAGAAGATAGATGAGTAAAAAACAGCAAAAAGTACTGAAACGCATTGTTGTTGCCCTGCTTTTATTAATAGCAGTATCCATTTTGGATGCTTTGGTAGAGATGCCGTGGATCCTTCGTTTGGCATTGTATCTGGTGCCATATCTGGTAATTGGCTATGACATTTTAAAAAAAGCGGGAAAAGGTATCCTAAAGAGACAGGTCTTTGATGAGAACTTTTTGATGGCAGTCGCAACCGTGGGAGCCGTTTGTCTGGGCGACTACAAAGAAGGGGCAGCGGTTATGCTCTTTTACCAGATCGGCGAACTCTTCCAGAGCGTAGCCGTAGGAAAGAGCCGCAAGAACATCGCAGCCCTTATGGATATCCGACCGGATTATGCCAATATGATGGTGGACGGCAAACTGGAAAAGGTCGATCCGGATGATGTGGAGATCGGTTCCGAGATTATTATCAACCCGGGCGAAAAAGTGCCGATCGATGGCGTGATTACAGAGGGAAATACGACCTTAAATACCAGTGCGCTTACGGGAGAAAGCCTGCCGAGAGACGCATCCTGCGGCGATGAGATCATCAGTGGATGCATCAATATGACCGGTATGATCAAGGTAAAGACGACCAAGGAGTTTGGTGATTCTACCGTATCTAAGATCTTAGACCTGGTGGAAAATTCAGCCATGAAGAAATCCAGATCCGAGAACTTTATCACAAAGTTTGCCAAGTATTACACACCGGCAGTCTGTTATGGTGCTCTGGCACTTGCTATTTTACCGCCGATCGTGCGCCTGTTTATGGGAAGTAGTCCGATGTGGGGCGAGTGGATCATCCGAGCTTTGACTTTCCTGGTAATCTCTTGTCCGTGTGCTTTGGTTATTTCCATTCCGCTATCATTCTTCGGAGGTATCGGTTGTGCCTCCAGCAATGGTATTCTGGTCAAGGGATCCAATTATCTGGAAGCATTGTCTGCAACCAAGTATATTGTCTTTGACAAGACAGGAACACTGACCAAGGGGGTATTTGAGGTGACCGCCTCTTACCCGGAAAATGGATTTGATAAAGAAACCTTACTTGGTATGGCTGCCTATGCCGAAAGTTCATCTTCCCATCCGATCAGCCTGAGTCTGAAAAAGGCATATGGACAGGAACTGGATCTTTCCCGTGTCTCTGACATTGAGGAGATCGCCGGACATGGTGTGTGTGCCCGGGTGGACGGCAAGAAGGTCTATGTTGGAAACATGCGCCTGATGCAGCGTGAAAATCTGACGGTTACGACCGAGCACAAAGAGGGAACGGTCTGCTACGTTGCCGTGGATGGCACCTATGCAGGATGTATCGTGATCTCCGATGTGGTAAAACCGACCACGAAGGATGCGATCGCCGGACTGAAGAAGAACGGCATCAAAAAGACCATTATGCTTACCGGGGATGCCAATGAGACGGCACAGCGTGTGGCAGCAGAGATTGGTATTGATGAAGTCCACAGTGAACTGCTTCCGGCAGATAAGGTCGCACAGGTCGAGCACATTTTAAATGCCAAGGGAGAAAAGGAAAACTTAGCCTTTGTCGGTGACGGCATCAACGACGCACCGGTATTATCCCGCGCAGACATTGGTATTGCCATGGGAGCCATGGGATCGGATGCAGCGATCGAGGCAGCCGATGTGGTCCTTATGGACGATGATCCGGCAAAGATCGCGCTGGCTATGAAGATCTCTGTACGAACCTTAAAGATCGTGCGGGAAAACATTGTCTTTGCACTTGCGGTTAAGGCAGTCTGCCTGATCTTGGGAGCACTTGGTATTGCCAATATGTGGGTAGCCATTTTTGCCGATGTCGGTGTCATGGTGCTGGCAGTCTTGAATGCAACAAGAGCCTTGAAGATAAGAGCATAATAAGAATTTAAAAGGAAGGACTCTGCTGTGTCGCAGGGTCCTTTTTTCTTGGCTGGATAAACAGTGAAAAGACCGCAAAGGTGTGATACAATGAGCCCAAAGGTGAAAAGAAGGTGTGCGTATGAAGCAGTTATATACAAGTTGGGGAGAAAAATTAAAAGAGGAGATGAAAGTGGGCAAGGAAGATCTTGCAGTACTTACAGAATATCCGCGCCCATCCATGATGCGCGATTCTTATGAGAATCTCAATGGTTGGTGGGATTATGCCATCACAAAACAGTTGGATGGGGAGAAAATCCCGGATATTTATAATGGGAAAATCCTTGTGCCATACTCACCGGAAGCCGCACTCTCCGGTGTGGAGCATCAGTTGCAACCGGATGAATATCTCTGGTATCATAGAGAACTTGTACTGGATAGAAAAAAACTGGATCAAGGGATGCGTCTGCTCCTACATTTTGGTGCGGTGGATCAGACAGCATATGTCTATGTGGACGGAAAAGAAGTGATGACACATGTTGGCGGATATCTCCCATTTACCCTTGACCTGACACCATATGCAAGGAAGAGCCGGGCGGACGCACTGGATCTTGTCGTGAAGGTGAAGGATGTCAGCGACACTTCTTATCATGCGAGGGGAAAGCAAAAGTTACAGCGTGGCGGTATGTATTACACGGCACAAAGTGGTATCTGGCAGACGGTCTGGATGGAATATGTACCGGCTCTTGCAATCGCAGAAGTAAATGTGGTGGCAGATAGTGATCATGGAAAAGTGTGTTTTACTATTCTTGCACAGGGAAAAAATGAAACGAATGAATTAACAGATATTTGTGAAAATTTCATGACAAATGCAGGCTTACCTGTAACGATACGGATTTTTGCATCATCTCATGCGCGAGCAAATATTGAAACACCGCATGCTAAAATACAGGAAATAAGCGGAAAAACAGTCATAGCAGAGTACAAGGATAGCACCATCATAAGAAAAAAGGTGGAAAGTTCGGATAATCCTAATCTATATCTGGAAGATATTGTGCTGGAGATACCGGAAGCAGACCGCAAGTTCTGGAGCGTGGAAACACCTTATTTATATGATTATGAAATCTTGCTGGGGGAGGATGTTATTTACGGCTACTTTGCACTGCGCACGTTCACAAAGGAAAAAGATAAAGATGGAATCTGGCGCATCTGTTTAAATCATCATCCGATATTTATGGAAGGTGTTTTGGATCAGGGCTATTGGCCGGATGGACTCATGACACCGCCTGCGGATGCGGCATATATTTTTGATATCATGGGAATGAAGGAGACCGGATTTCATATGATCCGTAAGCATATCAAGATTGAACCGGAGCGATTTTATTTCCATTGTGACAGGCTGGGGATGATCGTATGGCAGGATATGGTAAATGGCGGTAGGTCTTACAAGGATTGGTATGTTACATATCTGGCTACCGTACTTTCGTTTTTACAGATCAAAAGCAATGACAGGCATCGAAAACTGCTTTCGCGTGAGGACGAGGCTGGACAACGTGAATGGCAGCAGGAGATGTTAGAGACGATCGCCTTATTAAAGAAACACCCCTGCATCAGTACATGGGTTATTTTCAACGAGGGCTGGGGACAGTTTTCGACCAATGAAATGGTGGCACTGGCAAGAGAGGCGGATCCAACGCGCCTGATCGATGCGGCAAGCGGCTGGTACGATCAGGGAAGCGGCGATATGAATTCCTTTCACAATTATTTCTTCCCCCTGGTCATCCCGCGTGACCCAAGAAAGAATGAGCGTGTGGCTGTATTGTCAGAGTATGGAGGTTATTCCTATGGCATCCCGGAACATACCACAACAGAAGCTATCTATGGATATGGAACTTATAAAGATACGGAGAGCCTTAAGGCGGCATATGAAAAGCGGCGTCAGGAGGCGATGAGATTGATTCCACAGGGGTTGTGTGCAAGTGTCTACACACAGGTATCTGATATCGAGGACGAGGTCAATGGTATCTATACCTATGATCGGAAAGTGAAGAAAATATAATAATCATGCAATACTATTTTAAGGTGTAAGTCGAAAATGACTTACATCTTTTTTGATTACAGAAACTCTGCAGTTCTGATGGCAAGAAGAAAAATCCAATGGCAGGAAGAAAAAACCAGTGGAAAAATCCAGCAAAATGTGGTAAGTTAAAGCGAACCTATGTTATGAATGAAAAACCACGGTACACATCAACTAATCAAAACGAAAGTATATTTCATAGATACAGGGAAGGAGAACATACATATGATGATGAACAAACGGCTCATCGCCATGGTGGGCGAGAGCAAAAAATACATAGCCGGCAATGTCATCTTTCAGTGGCTTGGCATGCTTGCCAACATCCTGATGATGTATAGCATTACCGGATTTTTAGGAACTTTACTGCCGGACAGCGGCAGGGGAGGCGACTTTTATCAGAACATCAAAAGACTGGTCTTGGTTGTTGTATTCTGTATCCTGGCACGTTTCCTTTGCACCCTTCTTTCCAACCGCATGAGTTTTCTTTCGGCAAAGACCGTAAAAAAGACCCTGCGACAAAAGATCTATGAGAAACTCCTGGCACTGGGTTCTTCCTATCAAAAATACGTTGCCAGTTCCGAAGTCGTACAGATCGCCGTGGAGGGAGTAGACCAGTTGGAGACTTACTTTGGTGCCTACCTGCCGCAGTTCTTTTATGCCATGTTGGCACCCCTGACTTTGTTTATTGTCCTTTGCTTTGTCAATGTGCCGGCAGCGATCGTACTTTTGGTCTGCGTGCCTATGATCCCGATGGCGATCGTCTTTGTCCAGAAGTGGGCAAAGAAACTTTTGTCAAAATACTGGGGACAATATACGGCTTTGGGCGACACCTTTTTGGAAGACCTGCAAGGGCTTACGACCTTGAAAATCTATCAGGCAGATGGCTATAAGAGTGAAAAGATGGACGAGGAAGCCGAAAAGTTCCGAAAGATCACCATGAAGGTCCTGACCATGCAGTTAAATTCCATTACCATTATGGATATTGTTGCTTATGGCGGTGCGGCACTTGGCATGATCGTTGCCATCCTTCAGTATCGCGCAGGTCATATCGATCTTACCGGCACACTTTTTATCATCCTGCTTTCGGCTGACTTCTTTATTCCTATGCGCCAACTGGGAAGTTTTTTCCATGTTGCCATGAATGGTATGGCAGCCAGTGACAAGATCTTTGCCCTTTTGGATGTCAAAAAGGAAGAGACAGGGGAGATCGCAGAAGAGGTACCACAAACAAACGATCTTTGTATGCAGGACCTGTCTTTTTCCTATGATGAGAGCCGTCAGATCTTAGTCCATATCAACCTGTCAGTAAAATCCGGGCAGTTTGTTGCCCTGGTCGGAGCCAGCGGCTGCGGCAAATCAACGATCGCATCCTTATTTATGGGAAGAAATACGGCTGACCAGGGGCAGATCACCTTGGGAGGACTGCCATTGGCAGCCATTCCGGAAGATGTGCGTATGCAGAAGATCACCTATGTCAGCCACGATGCCTATCTCTTTAAGGGAAGCGTGCGCGATAATCTTTTGATGGCAAAGGAAGACGCCACGGAAGGGGAAATGTGGAAGGTCTTAGAGCAGACCAAACTGGCAGACTTTTTACGGCAAGAGGAGGGGCTGGATACCAAATTACTGGAAAAGGCATCCAACTTGTCCGGCGGACAGCGGCAGCGCATGGCATTGGCGCGTGCTCTCTTGCATGACAGCCCGATCTATATTTTTGATGAGGCAACCTCCAATATTGATGTCGAGAGTGAAAATGATATCATGGAGCAGATCATTGCTTTGGCTAAGACAAAGACCGTGCTTCTGATCTCCCACCGTTTGGCAAATGTGGTCGGAGCAGATCAGATCTATGTATTGGAAAAAGGTCAGATCGTTGAAGTGGGGCAGCATGAAAGCCTTTTGCAAGAGCAAAAAACTTACGCGTCACTCTGGCAGGCACAGCAGGAATTGGAAAATTACGGAAAGTCTGAGAAAGGAGGAGCACAGGCATGAAAAAGAGATCAAATTTAGAGATCATGGCAAAACTGATCGGCATGGTACGTCCGCTTCTGGGCTATATGCTCCTTGCCATTACATTAGGTCTGATCGGACATTTATTGGCATCCTTTATCACTATTTTTGCCGGTTATGCGGCATTGAAGGTTTGGGGATTTCCAATCGCCCACTCCATTGCTTTCTTCTTTGTCTGCATGGTGGTCTTTGCCATCGCCAGAGGATTTGCCCGCTATACGGAGCAGTCCTGCAACCATTACATTGCATTCAAACTCTTAGCACTGATCCGCGCAAAAGCATTTGCAGCCCTGCGCAGGCTTTGCCCGGCAAAACTTGAGGGCAGGGACAAGGGAGATCTGATATCCGTCATTACTTCAGATATTGAACTTTTGGAAGTTTTTTACGCACACACGATCTCGCCGATCGCGATCGCTACGATCTACTCGGTCATCCTGAGTCTTTTCATCGGACATATCCACTGGGGTCTGGGACTGCTGGCATTGGCGGCATATGTGACCGTGGGCGTCATCGTACCGGTCATTGCTTCCAAAACGAGTGGCGATCTGGGATTGGAGTTCCGCAATCAGTCAGGTAGTCTGAGTGCATTTGTGCTGGATTCTTTGCGCGGTCTGCCGGAGACCATGCAGTATGGCAATGGAAAAAAACGTATGCAGCAGATGAATGAGCGCACCGATCGGATGAATGACTGTCAGGAAAAAATGAAGCGTGTGACTGGGCTTAATATGGCGGTGACCAATACGGCAATCCTGGTCTTTGACTTCCTTATGCTGCTTAGCGCATCTTATTTATATAAAGAAGGGATCATTGCCTTTGACGGGATCGTGATCGCGACTCTGGCACTTATGTCCTCCTTTGGACCGGTGGTGGCACTGGCAAATCTGGGAACGACCTTACAGAATACCTTTGCCTCAGGCAACCGTGTCTTAGACATTTTAGAGGAAGAACCACAGGTCGCTGAGATCACAGGTGCAGACCAGACAACTTACGGACAGGTGACGATCGAGGATGTGACCTTTGCATATGAAAAGGAGACGATCTTAGATGGAGTGTCTTTGGATGTGCCAAAGCAGGGCATTCTTGGTATTGTCGGAAAGAGCGGCAGCGGTAAATCAACCCTCTTAAAACTTTTGATGCGTTTCTGGGATGTTGATTCAGGAAAACTTGCAATCGCAGACCGGGAGATCGGAAAGATCAATACGGAAGATCTGCGCCGGATGCAGGGCTATATGATCCAGGAGACCCATCTTTTCTGTGACTCTATCGCAGAAAATATCCGCATTGCAAAACTGGATGCGACCAGAGAGGAGATCGAGGAAGCCTGCAAAAAAGCCTCCATTCATGACTTTATCCTGTCCTTACCGCAGGGCTATGACACACCGGTGGGCGAGTTGGGTGATACCTTATCCGGCGGAGAGCGTCAGCGTATCGGGCTGGCGCGTGCCTTTTTACACGACGCGCCGATGATGCTTCTGGATGAGCCGACCAGCAATCTGGATTCCTTGAATGAAAGTGTCATTTTGCGTTCTTTGCGCGAGGAGCGAGGAGATAAACTGATCCTTTTGGTCTCACACAGGGATTCTGCCATGCGCATTGCCGATCAGGTCTATCAAATGAAGGAAGGACGCGTCAGTTAGGAGAAGATGATGGAAGAAAATTTGACCAGTCAGGAACTTATAGAAAAAAGAGAACGGGAAAAAACTATGGTTTCGGATATGATCCGTGTCTACTGCAAGGGAAATCATGCGGCTTATGATAAGAAAAACAAGTGTCTCTGCAAAGAGTGTCAGGCACTGGATGATTATGCGAGAATGCGCAGTGACAAGTGTCCTTTTATGGAGACAAAGACTTTTTGTTCCAACTGCAAGGTGCATTGCTACAAGCCCGAGATGCGCCAGCGCATCAAAGAAGTGATGCGCTATAGCGGACCGCGGATGCTCTTTGTGCATCCCGTCGCCTGCATCCGCCATCTCGTAGAGACGCGGCGGGAGAAAAAGCGACTGGAAACTACATAGAGATCCAGCCAAAAGCATTGGCAATGGATGAAATGAGGATGATGATGGCAAAGATCGGACAGAGATACTTGATCATAAACTGGAAGATCTTTTTACGACGGAATGGTTTTCCTCCGTCTGTCACTTCATCCTCTATTTTTTGTGTGCCGACCACCCGGGAGACGAGCAGACAGGTCGCAAGGGCAGCCAGCGGCATCATGACTGAGTTTGTCAGGAAGTCAAAGAAATCCAAAAACTGCATGCCGATCAGGGTTACATTTGCCAGTGGACCATAGCCCAGAGAGGAAAGAGTGCCGAGCGCGATCATGATGATACCGACGATAACGGTCGCCTTTTTCCTTCTCCAGCCAAGTTCGTCCTCAAAGGTGGAAACCGCACTTTCCGTCAGTGCGATGGAACTTGTCATAGCGGCAAAGAGTACCAGCACAAAGAAAAGGATGCCGACGCCCGTGCCAAGCCCCATGCTGTCAAAGACTTTCGGGATCGTGATGAACATGAGGGACGGACCTGCCTGTAAGGTGTCCGGATCTCCGCCAGAAAAAGCAAAGACCGCCGGAATGATCATCAGACCAGCCATAATGGCGATCGCTGTGTCAAAGATCTCTACATTCTTGGTAGAGTCCTCGATGGAGACATCCTTTTTCATGTAAGAACCAAAGGTCACTAAGATGCCCATGGCGATCGACAGGGAATAAAACATCTGTCCCATGGCGGCAACGACGGTCATCCAGGAGAAGTTTTCCGGGTTTGGCACCAGAAAATATTTGACACCGGCAAGGGCACCTGGTCTGGTTACAGAATAGATGGTAATAATGACGGACAGTACGACCAGGATGGGCATCATGATCTTGGATACGCGTTCAATGCCGTTTCGTACGCCCGCAAAGATGATGCCAAGCGTCAGCAGGGCAAAGACCAGAAAACAGAGTTCTGTGGATGCCCCGTCAGAGATAAAGGTGCTGAAATAGCCGTCCTGAGCGAGTGCAGAGCCCTTTCCAGAGAGATAGCCAATGAGATATTTGAGTACCCAGCCGCCAATGACGGAGTAGTAAGGTACGATCAGGATGGGTATGATGGCGTTGAGCCAGCCGCCGACAGACAGCCATTTGGATCTGCCGAAGGAATGGTAGGCTCCGACCGGACTTTTCTTGGTCATACGACCGAGTGATGTCTCTGCCATGATCATGGTATAACCAAAGGTCAGGGCAAGGATGATATAGATCAATAGAAAAATACCGCCGCCGTATTTGGCAGCAAGGTATGGAAAACGCCAGATATTTCCAAGCCCGACAGAAGCACCGGCTGCAGACAGGACAAAGCCGATCTTACCGGAAAAGGAACTGCGCTTTTTGTTTGGATCATGCATGATAAAATTTCCCCCTCAAGATTATTTCCTATTAAATGCATTTGGGCATACATAATGGAGGAAGTTTAGCATAAATACTGAAAATTTGCAATGCCGTATAGAAAATAAAGGTTGTCTTGCAAGATGAGGAGTATTACAATATGGATGTGTGACGAGGTTCGAGAGCAGACAGATGGGCGTCGCCTTTCGTATAGGAAAAATAGCATATGACGGGATATATTTCCCCAGGGGATGAAGATGGAGAAACAAGAGACAGCCAAGACGATAGCAGGACATGATGTGAAACGGGTACATGAGAAAATTTCAGATTATCTTGTCAGAAGTGAGTATGACTATATTTGTGTCATCAACACCCAGACAGGGATGCTTTATGTAGATACAGATGAATTGCATGCAGATTGGGACTGGACAGGCGAGGAGCATGACTATTATGATGCGCGCGCCCTTTTGGTAGAGACTTTTTTGGATGATAACGACGGTAAGGACTTTATGCACTGCTCGGAGATCCCATACATCGTAAAGCAGTTGGAAGAACAAAAAGTTTACAGTTTTATGTTCCATTTTAGTACACCGGAACACAACCGCCACAAGAAACAATGGAAGTTTTCTTATCTGGATCAGGAAGATGGTTTGATCCTTACGACCTTAAAGGATGTGACAAAACTCCTAGAACAGGATCATCTGACCGGAGAGTTGAACCGATATGGCTTTATCCGAAAGGCAAGAGCTGTTCTGCGGGATCCTGCCGTAGACCATGATCTTGCCATTATGTATATCAACCTCAAGGGCTTCAAGGCAATCAATGAGTTGTTCGGTACGGAGGGCGGAGATCTGGCACTGCGTGAGGTCGTGCGTGTCATTCACAGATCTAACCTGCATCCTTATGCTGTGGGACGTATCGAGGCAGATCATTTTGTCTGTCTGGTGGATCCAGCCAATATCAATTATGAACACTTAAAGCAATTCTTACATCAGACCCTGGTATTTGATCAGAGATCCTTAGATGTTTACGGTGTCTGCGGTATCTATATGATACCTGCGGAGGAGCGTTTGGACAGTGTCAGCAATATGTGTGATCGCGCCCGCATGGCAAAGGATTATATCGAGGATGAATATGTAAAGCCATATGCTATTTTTGATCAAAAGATGGGCAGTTCTTATATGGAGAGAAACGATGCACTGCGGGATATCAGCAATGCTCTGGAAAAGCATGAGTTTCAGGTTTATTACCAGCCGGTCTATGATGCCTTTTCCGGTGAGATAGCATCCGCCGAAGCGCTGGTGCGCTGGAAAAAGGCAGATGGAGAAATGGTATCGCCGGGCATCTTTGTACCTGCCTTAGAGGACAGCGGACGTATCTCCCAGATGGATCTTTTCGTGGAACGCAGTGTGCTTTCCTTTATGGAGGAACGCTACAAAAAGGGACAGTTTATTGTTCCGGTTTCCATGAATATGTCCCAGATGGATTTCTTTGATAAAGATATGATGGCATCGGTTCTTCTGGATGTTTCCAATACCGACCTGCCGATGGATTATACACGTTTTGAGGTGACGGAGACGGCATACTCGACCGTTGCCAGCAACAACCGCAATGTGCTTTTGGATATGAAGCGGATCGGCGTCAAGTTCTATTTGGATGACTTTGGCAGTGGCTACTCGTCCTTTAGTACCATCCGTGATTATGATTTTGATGTTGTCAAATTAGATATGGGATTTGTGCAAAAGATCGGTACGACGACAAAGGCAAATGCTGTCATTCAAGCCATTATCGACATGGCACATGCCATCGGTTCCAAAGTCGTAGCCGAAGGGGCAGAGACCAAGGAACAGGTGGATGCTTTGCGGGAGATGGGATGCGATTATATTCAGGGCTTCTATTTCTCCAAGCCTTTGCCGCAGGAGGAATTTGAGGCGCTCTTAAATGCCCAGTACAGAGAGGACTAGCCGTGATACTGGGAAGGGGATACCCCATATTCTTTTTGAAAAAGATTTGAGAAATAAGATTGCGAACAAAAATGCAGTGCTTCTGCTACCTGGGTCACATTCATGTGCTCGGTAGTCAGGAGCACTTTTGCTGCCGCTAGTTTTTCTTTTTGGACATACTGGTTGACCGTGATGCCCAGTTCTTCCTTGAATTTGTGGGACAGATAATAGTCGCTGTAACCGGTAAAGTGTGACAGGTCTTTGATCGTGATCTTGTCGCGGATATGCAGGTTGATGTAGTCAATGCAGGCGCGGATGGGCGCAGAGATATCCTCGTTTTGCTTGGCATCGTGCACACGGGTGATGTAGTCGGCAAAGATGGTGTCGTTGATATAGCGGATATCATTTACATTTGCACAGTTGTCGATGGCGAGGGTGTAGGTATCCATCAAAGAATAGGAGATGGAGGCAGACAGGCCGCCCCGGATGGCTGCGCGGCTGCAGAGGGTCAAAAGGGAGATGGATCCGTACTTGCAGCGTTGCAGATCATTTTCCAACTGGATCTTGATGCCGTTGGAGAACTTTCCACCTTCCTTGATCAGGTCTAAAAGTCCCATATTTCCCTGCTCGACTGCAGCGACCAGTTGCTGCTCAAAACCGGAAACCCCGGCATGGTCGCGGGACAGATCTTCGTTTAATTTATAAGAAGTCTGCTGTAAGTGGCGGATGGAGGCATCGTTGCCCTTATAATCTTCTAAGGCTTGCATAAATGCCTTGGTGGCTATGTTGGTCTCCGGGACGGCAGCCGTCTTTTTGGTATGGTAAAAGTTCTTGCGCCGGATGGCAGGAAAATCCAGACATTCATCGCAGATGGCATTGTGGAGCATGAGCAGGTATTGCTCAAAGATATTAATGGGGATGATGGGATAGTCCTTGAACTGCTCGTACATATATTTACGGGCGGACACGGAAAGATCATGGATCTCCAGATCATCCAGCAGGCGTTTTAGAGACCGGTCATTGGCAAAGGTCGGTCCCAGTAAAAGGACACGGTCGGTTCTTTTATCCTCTTTGGAAAATACACAGCCTATGATAATGCCCAGATCGTCTGAAAATTCATAGGGAGGGCAGACATCTTCTTTGGCATATGCGATCAGAAAGTCTTTCATACCATTTAAAGAAATGAGCCGGTCCATAAACTCTGCCTGTCCATCATGATTCGAAAGCAGTTCCATGGCAGGGGAATACTCCCAGAACTGCAGGGGATAGCATGTGGATAAGATTTTTATGGTCATCTCACAGGTCTCTTTAGAAAACATACTGACATACTCCTTATTTGCTTTGTTTGTATCCAGTATAACGCAAAAATATTAAATTTCTATAAAAATCACGAAAAAAATAATATAAACATGAATTTATGTACGATGCTTTGATCCTACTCGTGCTACTGTATAGTTAAATGAAGGGGACGAAGTATTCGTTTCAACAATAGAGGAGGACTTTTTATGAGTAAAGAGGTAAGTGTTACAGGCACGAAATACCGCAGCGCCAAGTTATGGGAGATGATCATGGCTCCGGCGTGTGCTGGTAACAACATTTGTATGTACATGTGTATGGTTTATGCTTCTTATGCCGGCAGTGAAGGCTACGGTATCGCAAACAGGTGCAGGCAGACAATCAGGCCAAACGTGATGCAGCAGCAGAACAGTTACATCAGGCAGAAGCATAAAGTGTAATTGGTCTTACATAAAAATGACGAGGGAGGTCGGCAAAGATGCTGACCTCTATTTTTTTATCTGCGCTTGTGTTATACTCGGGCTTGAACGTTTGAAGAAGTATCTCGGACAAGAGAATGTACTATAAACAAGAGGAGAGAAAAAGTCATGGAAGAGACAAACATGCAGATCATCGGACATGTGCAAACGGATTTCCCGACCAAGTTTGGGTTGCCCAGACAGAGCGGTCTGATAGAGGAACTGGTCGGGCGCATCGAATTGAAGCCGGAATTTCGTCGTGCTGAAGCCTTCCGCGGCATTGAGGAATTTTCCCATCTTTGGATCCTATGGCAGTTTTCTCTCAGTCAAAAAGAGCATTGGTCGGCGACGGTAAAACCGCCACGCCTGGGAGGAAAAAAGCGTATGGGAGTTTTTGCCACGCGCTCACCCTTTCGCCCCAATCCCATTGGACTGTCCTGTGTCAGGTTATTAGACGTCGACTATGCTTGTGCCAAGGCACCGGTACTTTATGTGGCAGGGGTAGATATGGTGGATGGCACGCCCATTTATGATATCAAGCCTTATCTGCCTTATGCGGATGCAAGGGCAGATGCCAAAGGGGGATTTGCCGATGCGGTCTTTTCCCATGCACTAAAGGTGGACTTTCCACAGGAATTGCTGGACAAACTTCCAAAAGAAAAGCAAAAGGCGGCGATCGCCTTTTTAAAGCAGGATCCCAGACCGCCTTATCACAATCGTGCCGATCAGGTCTATAAGATCGCCTTTGACCGCTGGGACATCCACTTTACCGTGGAGGGGGACAGAGCCAGTGTTTGCGCTGTGCATTGCATCCGGGGCGCAGAAAGGTGAAAAAGGAGAAAGAATATAAGATGACACAGTCGAATACAGACAATCGCATAAAATTTGGCTTGGATAAGGCAGTCCTTGGTATACTGCTGACCCTGGCATGGCCTACGATCTTAGAAAATCTCTTGGAGACCATCTTACAATATGTAGATACTGCCATGGTGGGACATCTGGGCGCACAGGCAACGGCAACGGTATCTCTGACCGCTACCTATACCTGGCTGATCCAGAGCGTGATCGGTGCCCTTGGCGTGGGCTTCCTTTCCTATATTGCAAGGGCAGTGGGAGAAAAAGATCAAAGTAAGATCCGCAAGGCATCCAGACTCGCCATGATCGTGGCACTGCTTGCCGGGGGCATCCTTATGGCGATCACCCTTTGGATGGCACCCCATGTGCCGGTCTGGATGGGGGCAGAAAAGGCGATTCATGCAGATGCCACACGCTATTTTATCTATATCAATCTGCCTATGATCTTTCGTGCGGCGACCATTATATTTGCTTCTGCCATCCGGGCAACGGGCGATACCAAGACACCTATGATCGTCAATGTCTGGGTCAATGTTATCAATATCGGGCTCAACTATGTCTTTATCTATCTTTGGGGACAGGGGGCTGTGGGAGCCGGCATGGCGACCATGGTATCTTATACGATCGGGGGCCTTTTGATGACGGTTGTATTCCTACGCAATCCGAGTCTGGATGTGCTGGGAAAGGGGGGCTCCCCGGCGCAGGGGAAAGAAGGTAAGCCGCTTGTAACAGAAAAAGCGCAAGACATTTTGCCGGTTACGACCCGACAGGTTCTGACAGCTGTCCTTGCCATTAGCCTTCCGGTTGTCCTAACACGCCTGGCATCCTGCCTGGGACATGTGGTCTTTACCAGTTTTGTCTCCTCTATGGATACGATCACCTATGCGGCACATGCCATTGCCATTACGGCGGAGGAGATCTTTTATATTCCGGGCTATGGCATGATGGCGGCGACTTCTACCTTGATCGGCCACGCCATCGGTGAGAAGAATAAAAAGAAAGAAAAGGATGTTAAGATCGTGTCGATCGCTCTGATCTTTGGACTCATGTGCATCACAGGTATCCTGCTCTTTGTCGGCGCCCATGCCATGATGTCTATTTTTACAAAAGATCCGCAGGTGATCGCTATCGGGACGCGTCTGCTTCGGATGGTGGCCTTTACGGAACCGGTCTTTGGCACATCGGCAGTCATGGAAGGTATTTATAATGGTATGGGACGCACCCGCTATCCTCTGGTGGTGGAACTGATCAGTATGTGGGGTGTGCGTGTGGTCGGCACATATCTCTGCGTGCGCGTCTTTGGACTGGGGATCACGGCTGTCTGGATCATGATGATCTGTAACAACATCTTAAAAGCCATCCTGCTTGCCTTAGGCTTGCTTTCCATGGGGCGAAAAAATGCACAAAAGTAGGCTAAGGGGTTTATTTTGCAAAATTTCCTCCGATATAGAAGATAAGAAACGTTGAAAAGGATTTCGACATTGCATTATTGATCAAGGAGGACAAGATTATGAGTATGAATCCGGTAGGAACTACTAAGACCGATAGCGTTTACAACCGCTACGGAAAGACTTCTTCTGCCAAGACTTCCAAAGAGGCTGAAAAAACAAGTGCCACTGAGGAAAAAGAGGCGGTTTATGAGAAGGGAACAACAGAAAAGAAAGCAACTTATTCCATCAACAAGATGAGTTCATCCGATCGTGCAGCCCTGGTGCAGCAGTTGAAGCAGGATCAGGAGAACAGGCAGCAGAGTTTGATCTCACTGGTACAGGATATGATGAACGGACAGGCAAAGTCCTACAGTCAGGCAACCGGTGATGATTCTATCTGGAAATTCTTAGCCAGCGGCAACTTTACTGTGGATGCAGCAACCAAGGCACAGGCGCAGGCAGATATCGCAGATGACGGATACTGGGGTGTTTCCCAGACCTCACAGCGTTTGTTTGATTTTGCAAGTGCACTTGCAGGAGATGATGTAGAAAAGATGCAGAAGATGCAGGAAGCCATGCAAAAAGGTTTCAAGCAGGCGACAGCAGCATGGGGCAAATCGCTTCCAAGCATCAGCCAGCAGACTATGGATGCAGCCAACAAATTGTTTGATGATTATTACAAATCCAAAGGCGTAGAAGCCTAAAGAAAGGCATAAGAAAAGGACGGATGGGCTCCGTCCTTTTTTGATGGGAAAATATTATAGTGCTATGTGTGCAGCAAACTTCTTTTGCAGTTTTTTATGCACATGGAAGAAGGCCGGGATGAGGAATACATCCGCCATGATCCAGGCAAAGGGACTGGCAAAGCAGGCACCCAGAAAGCCAATCGCCGGTACCAGGGTAAAGGCAACAATGCTTCGCGCCAGCATTTCCATAACGCCTGCAAGAATGGCAAAGATGGAAAAGCCCATGCCCTGAATGAGAAAACGTACGATGTTGACCAGAGCCAGCGGAAAATAAAAGCAGGACTGGATCAGCAGGAAAGTCCGTGCATCTGCGATGATGGCTGTCTCATTTGCGGACAGGAACAAAAGCAGGAGATATTTTCCAGCAAAGAGCAGGACAAAAAAGGCGATGATCGCATAGCAAAGACCAAGGATGGTCGCAGATTTTAAGCCTTCTTTGACACGCCCCAGTTCCATGGCACCGACATTTTGTCCGCCGTAAGTTGCCATGGTAGAACCCAAGGCATCAAACGGACATACGATGAACATGGAGATACGGTTGGCTGCGGTGATGGAGGCAACGGCATTGGACCCTAAGTTGTTGACGGCAGCCTGCAAGATGACAGAGCCGATCGCTGTGATAGAATACTGTAAGCCCATAGGTACGCCCATATGACAGAGAGTAGCAACACAGTGTCCGTTCCAGGCCCATTCGCCCGGCTGCATTTTTAAGATCGGGAACTTTGCCTTCATATAGATGAGGCAGGAGATCCCGGAGATAAACTGGGAGATCACGGTTGCATAACCGGCGCCTTCGACACCCATGCCGATCTGTGTGATAAAGATCAGATCCAGTACGATGTTGATCCCGGATGCCAGCAAAAGGAAATAGACCGGAGTCTTGGAGTCACCGAGAGACCGCATGATACCGGAAGTGATATTATATAGGTAAGTAACCGGAATACCCACAAAAATGATAAAGATATAGGAGTATGCCTGATCTATGATATTGGACGGTGTCTGCATGAGTTCCAGGATCTGCCGGCAAAAGACGGAGACGATCAGAGTCATGACAGCAGAAAAAATGAGGCAGAGCCAGACACTGTTGGCAACGTATTTGCGCAGGCTTTCATAATCACCGGCACCAAAACGCTGGGCAACCGGGATGGCAAAGCCACTGCACACGCCCATGCAGAAACCGATGATGAGAAAGTTGATGGCTCCGGTGGAACCGACGGCGGCGAGGGCATCCACACCCAGAAACTTTCCAACGATGATGGTATCTACCAGACTGTAGAACTGTTGAAAGAGCATACCCACCAAAAGAGGCAGGGAGAAACCAAGGATCAGTGACATAGGTTTTCCTGTCGTTAATCTTTTTGTTGTATCTTTTGCCATAATTGCATTCCTTTCCTTATATATCAAAATTCGCTTTAGATATAATAGCACGAAAAAATTTTTTAACAATACTTTCCTAATAAACTTTCTTATTGTATAATGTATTTATCTTCATACACAGGGCAGTTGAGGGGAAAACTGTACACTTGTATAGTAAACGAGGGGGATAAGACGATGGATTATAATGACGTCATTCGTAACAAAAACAGAATATTAGCGATCACACTCTTGATCTGTATTGTGCTTCGCTGTATCGTAAATACATTTTTTACCGGGATCGTACAGGTCATCCCGATGGGGATCGGAGGACTGATCTTTACAGCGCTCCTGTTACTCTTGAACAAAAAGGTACATCCGGTGGTCATGATGTATGCCATGGTGGTACTCATGTCGGCGATCAGTATCATTCTGATGATAGCCTTTCCTTGCACGACCAATTATCTGATGTTTTTCTTGTCGATCTTTTTTGTTGTGATCTATGAGGACATCCGACCGATCATCATGCAGTCGGCGATCAGTGCGGCTGCTATGGTATATTTCTATTTCCGCTATACACAGGAATTGCGAGATTCCTGGTCGACGGATGCCATGGCAATGTGCGTTGTTTATATTGTCAGTGGCATGCTGGTATATATTTCTCTTTGCCGCCTGACCAAAGAACAGTTCCACCAACTGCGCAAGACCCACAAGGCAAGCGAAAAGGAGCGTAAAAAGGCAGAACAACTCTTAGCAGAGATCGGTAAGTCTGTTGGTGTCTTAGATACGACCAGTGGCAAGTTAAATGACAATATTACTATGACCGGCACGATCTCTGATCAGATCGCAGAGGCTACCGAGGACATTGCGCGCAGGACAGTGGCAGAGGTCGGAGATATTGAGCAGATCAAGGGCATGGTACAAAACGGGGTTTCCCAGATCAAGGATATCGCGGACAGCAGTACCCGCATGGCAGGGGCTTCCAACGAGACCAACACCCAGGTACAGACAGGCGGTCAGTTGGTCGGAGACCTGTCTTCCCAGATGCAGGATCTCAACAAGCGCATGGAAACGGTTGCTTCCTCCATCCAGTCTTTATCCGAGGAAAATGCCAAGATTATCGAGATCTTAGCGACACTGGATCAGATCACATCCCAGACCAATCTTCTGTCTTTGAATGCTTCCATCGAGGCTGCCAGAGCCGGAGAGCATGGCAAGGGCTTTGCTGTTGTTGCAACGGAGATCCGTCAGTTATCTGATGACTCCGCCAAGTTCACAGAGCAGATCCATGGCATCTTAAACGGTGTCGAGGAGCAGACCGCACAGGTACAAAAGGAGATCTTAACAGGACAGAAGTCTGTGGAGACCTGTACGCAGAATGCCAATGATGTCAACTACTCATTCCAGGAGATCGCCGAGAATACTTCCCAGGTATTGCACCGTGCCAATGTGATCGAGAAGCAGGCACAGGAACTGGAAAGCCTGATGAACACGACTTTGGAGAATGTCAACAATATCAACGACAATATCGAGTCAACATCCGCAGCCATGGAGGAGATCTCCGCAAGTATCAACAATCTCCACAGTAACATCGGCAATGTGGTAGACGGTTATCATGACATCAATGAGATCACCGAGGCTTTGGTACAGGCATCCGAGCCGGAAGCAGAGGAGGAAGATGACGATTTGCCAAAGAAGAAATTGAAAAAAGTCAAGATTGATTTATCTTAAAATCGTATAGACAGGATAGAAAAAGATACATACTAAGAGGTAGAAAAGAGATAGGAGATACCACTTAGTATGTATTTTTTATTGGAAAAAAAGGATGGCTGCGGTTATATCCATCCTTATACATGGGAGGAGGAAAAAGAGGATCTGATCGATCCTGAGGCCATTCACTCCTGTCTGGTAGAAAAGAAAGGTCACGACCTCGTGGTACAGATGCAGGTGCCCTTGCAGGAGGAGAAAAAAGTAGAGGGGAAAAAGCAGACTGTGCCGCTGTTGGGACAGGGGCATGCCTTTTCCAAGTTTGCCTTTGTCGTATGGGAGGACGGGATCTGTTTTG
Source organism: Roseburia lenta (assembly GCF_014287435.1). Lineage (GTDB taxonomy): Bacteria > Bacillota > Clostridia > Lachnospirales > Lachnospiraceae > Pararoseburia > Pararoseburia lenta. The sequence goes on along the minus strand of NZ_JACOPG010000002.1, from coordinate 46,792 downwards.
CGGATTTTGACGGCTATCTACAGGGGATCATGGACCGTCTGCGTAAGGAAAATGGGAAAAAGACACCGGAAGCCATGCTCTACCGGCTGTTTCAGATCCTTGTTGAAAATGATATTCATGTGCTGGATGTCATATACAAACAACTGGCAACTTTGGAAGAAGAGATCCCCAAGGATAATGCCCGCTTTTTTCTGCAAAAAATGTATACTATGAAACACAGCATTTATCAGTTGTTCCGTTACTATCAGCAACTGACGGAACTGGCGGATGATCTGATGGAGTGGGAGGGCGGCTTTTTAGATCCGGGAGAAATGGAGTGCTTTTCACGCTTCATCACAAGGACAAAACGGCTGGCAGATGATATGGAGATCATGCGGGAGTATGCTATGGAGATCTGGGAGATCTACCAGTCGCAGATCTCTATCCGACAGAATGATATTATGAAGATCCTGACAATTGTAACAACTATTTTTTTGCCGCTCAGCCTTTTGGCAGGCTGGTATGGCATGAATTTTGAATATATGCCGGAACTGCACTGGCGTTATGGTTATGTGGGGGTTCTGGTGGCAGCAGTCCTGATCGTGATCTTTTCTATGATCCTCTTTCGTAGAAAACGCTATTGGTAGATTGACTTTGAGGGGCTGACGGTGTTATATTATACAATATATATGTATATTTATAAATTTTAGGCGAAAGCGAAGACGGAAGAAAGGAAGAAAATTATGAAGTTAAAAAGAGGTTTAGCAGCCGTTCTGGTGGCTGCCCTTGCGGTAGGTATGATGACAGGCTGTGGAAGCAAGAGCAGTGACAAGCAGGCTGCAAGTGATAAAAAGGAAACTTTGGTCATGGCGACCAATGCGACTTTCCCACCATATGAATATGTGGACGGACAGGATTATGCAGGAATAGACGTGGAAGTGGCACAGGCGATCGCAGATGAACTTGGCATGGAATTACAGATCCAGGACGTAGAGTTCGGTTCTATCATTTCCGGTGTGCAGAGCGGTAAGTTTGATATCGGTATGGCTGGTATCACTGTTACAGAGGACAGAAAAAAGAGCGTTAATTTCACCAACACTTATGCGACAGCAAAGCAGGTCATCATTGTAAAAGATGGCAGTGCCATCCAGACAGTAGACGATCTGTCTTCCAATACCAAGATCGGTGTGCAGCAGGATACCACAGGTGATATCTACACTACAGATGATTACGGCGAAGATGCGGTGACCCGATACAACAAGGGCGCAGATGCGGTACAGGCACTGCTGACCGGCAAGGTTGACTGCGTTGTCATCGACAGCGAGCCGGCAAAGGAATTTGTTGCGGCAAATGACGGACTCAAGATCTTAGACACAGAGTACGTGGAAGAAGAATATGCTATCTGTGTAGCAAAGGACAATGATGAACTTTTGAATCAGATCAACGATGTACTTGACAAGTTGAAGAGTAATGGTAAAATTGACGAGATCGTAAATAAATATATTTCAGCAGAATAAAAGCCAGAGCAAAAAGGGTCAGACCCAGGTGTCTGACCCTTTTTCAGGCTATGGGTATAGTAGAAAGGAAGAAGACAAATGAGTAATGGATGGAATACTTTTGTGACAGATTTCCGGTTTGTCTTTATACAGGACGACAGATGGAAATCCCTGTTTCAAGGTTTAGGGAATACGCTTGTGATCACATTTTTTGCGGTTATGATCGGTATTGTCTTAGGGGCGATCGTTGCAACCGTGCGCACGACTTATGACAAGAACAACGGAGATATGAAAAAGAGAAATCCGGTCGGATTTTACATATTGAGCATTGCTAATGTCATCTGTAAGTTATATCTGACAGTGATCCGTGGAACGCCGGTGGTTGTGCAGCTTATGATCGCATACTTTATCATATTTGCCACTTCCAACAATTCTACGGCTGTGGCTGTCTTTGCTTTCGGTATCAATTCCGGTGCTTACGTGGCAGAGATCATCCGTGGAGGTATCATGTCGATCGACGAGGGACAGTTCGAGGCAGGACGTTCCCTTGGCTTTAATTACGGACAGACCATGATCTATATCATCATCCCGCAGGTATTCAAGGTGGTACTTCCTACCTTATGTAATGAGTTTATCGTACTTTTGAAAGAGACTTCGGTTGCAGGTTATGTGGGTATCATGGACCTGACCAAGGCGGGCGACATCATCCGCGGCAGAACTTTCTCCGCATTTTTGCCATTGCTGGGCGTGGCAGCGATCTATCTTGTTATGGTCGTTATTTTGACTGCCTTAGTGGGATGTCTGGAAAGGAGTTTGCGTAAGAATGAGCGATAAGAATGTATTGATCCAGGTCACAGACTTAAAAAAACATTATAACAAAGGGGAGATCAAGGCACTCGACGGTGTATCTTTAGAGATTGACCAGGGCGAGGTTGTTGTCATCATAGGTCCAAGCGGAAGCGGAAAATCTACCTTGCTTAGATCCTTAAACCTTTTGGAGGAACCAACCAGCGGACAGATCCTTGTGGATGGCGTGGATATCACCGATCCAAAGGTAGACATCAATGTGCACAGACAGAAGATGGGCATGGTCTTCCAGCATTTTAATCTTTTCCCCAATATGACGGTGCTTCGCAATATGACCATCGCACCGATGAAACTTTTGCACAAGTCAAAGGGTGAGATTGAGGCAAAGGCGATGGAACTGCTTCGTATGGTAGGCTTAGAAGATCGTGCCGATGCCTATCCGAGCCAGTTGTCCGGCGGACAGAAACAGCGTATTGCTATCGTGCGTGCTCTTTGCATGGAACCGGAGATCCTTTTGTTTGACGAGCCGACTTCTGCCTTAGACCCGGAAATGGTCGGAGAAGTCTTGGATGTTATGAAAAATCTGGCAAAGGAAGGCATGACCATGGCGGTCGTTACCCATGAGATGGGATTTGCCAGAGAAGTGGCAAGCCGCGTAGTCTTTATGGATGCGGGAACCATTGTGGAGCAGAATACACCGCAGGAGATCTTTGAACATCCGCAGAGTGAACGTTTACAGAACTTCCTGGCAAAGGTTCTCTAAAAATAAAAAAAGTATAAACGAATTCGAAAATTATCGTAAAAGGCACCCGGGTAGTATTGCTTTTGCCATTTAGGTCAAATATAATGGATGAGGTAATACCTACGCGAGTGGAGGATAAAATGAACGAAAACAACAATGGTTCACAGCAGGGTGGACCGAATAACAATAATAACAACAAAAAACGACAGCCGATCATGCTCTTTGTGCTCTTTGCACTGATCGCCATGTTTATCACCAGCCTTCTATATAGCAGTGCAGGCTCCAGTACGACAGAGGCGATCACCTATTCCAAGTTCCTGGATCTGGTAGAGAAGGATCAGGTCAAGTCGGTTGTCTTTGACGGCGATCAGATCAACATCAAACTGGTAGATGGTGCCAAGGTGGGATCAGACTCTCAGACCGCGTCCATCCAGGCACAGTTATATAAGGAGAGTACAGGGCAGGATCTGACGATCACCTATTACACCGCTTATATCTCTGATGCAGACCTCCTTCCTTTATTAAAGGAACATGATGTGGAGATCGACGGAGAGATCTCAGACTCTACGGCAGTGATCATTTACAATGTTCTGAGTTTTGTTATCCCGATCGTACTCTTATGGATACTCATGTCCTTCCTTATGAAGCGCATGGGCGGCGGAGCCATGGGTGTTGGCAAGTCCAATGCCAAGGTCTATGTGGAGAAGTCTACCGGTGTGACCTTCAAGGATGTTGCCGGACAGGATGAGGCAAAGGAATCCTTGCAGGAAGTAGTAGATTTCCTGCACAATCCTCAGAAATATACCTCGATCGGTGCCAAATTGCCAAAGGGCGCACTTTTGGTCGGACCTCCCGGAACCGGTAAGACTTTGCTTGCTAAGGCAGTAGCCGGAGAAGCGGGCGTGCCGTTCTTCTCTCTGGCAGGATCCGATTTCGTGGAAATGTTCGTCGGTGTCGGTGCTTCCCGCGTCCGTGATCTTTTTAAAGAGGCACAGAAGGCTGCACCGTGTATCATCTTTATCGATGAGATCGATGCCATCGGTAAGAGCCGTGATTCCCGCTATGGCGGTGGCAATGACGAGCGTGAGCAGACTCTGAATCAGTTATTAGCAGAAATGGATGGATTTGATACTTCTAAGGGACTTTTGATCTTAGCGGCTACCAACCGTCCGGAAGTTCTGGATAAGGCATTGCTTCGTCCGGGACGTTTTGACCGACGCATCATCGTAGACCGTCCGGATCAAAAAGGACGTCTGGAGACCTTAAAGGTACATGCCAAGGATGTGGCTATGGATGAGACGGTAGATCTGGATGCATTGGCACTGGCATCTGCCGGACTGGTAGGATCCGATCTTGCCAATATCATCAATGAGGCTGCCATCATCGCCGTAAAGCATGACCGTAAGTTTGTCAACCAGAGCGACTTGTTTGAGGCATTTGAATTAGTTGCTGTCGGCGGTAAAGAGAAAAAAGACCGCGTCATGAGTGACAAGGAGCGCAAGATCGTTTCTTATCATGAAGTAGGGCATGCGCTTGTTTCCGCTTTGCAGAAGAACACCGAGCCGGTACAAAAGATCACGATCGTACCGCGTACCATGGGTGCTTTGGGCTATACCTTACAGACTCCGGAGGAGGAGAAGTTCTTAGAGACCAAGGATGAACTGCTTGCCAAGATCACCACCTTTATGGGTGGGCGTGCCGCAGAACAACTCGTATTTGAGTCTCCGACCAGTGGTGCTTCCAACGATATTGAGAATGCGACCAGCATTGCCAGAAACATGGTGACACGTTTTGGTATGTCTGATAAGTTTGGCATGATGGGATTGGCAACGGTGGAGAACCAGTATCTGGAAGGCAGAGCCTCCATGACTTGTGGCGAGCGTACCGCGGCAGAGGTGGATCAGGAAGTCCTTCGTATCGTGACCGAGTGTTACGACAAGGCGACCGGTCTTTTGGAAGAAAACCGCGAGATCTTAGATAAGATCTCAGACTATCTCTACGAGCATGAGACCATCACCGGTAAGGAATTTATGAAGATCTTCCGTGACCTGAAGGGACTGGATGACCCGGAGGAAAAGAAAGAGGATACTTCTGCTGAGACAGTAGAAGAGATCGACGACAAAGATTTATTTGTGGAAGAGTAAAGAATATGGATTTTTCGATTGAAGAAGAATTAGCAAAACTCCCGGATTCTCCGGGAGTTTATATTATGCATGATGCCAAAGAAGCCATCATCTATATTGGCAAGGCAAAGTCTCTGCGCCATCGCGTGCACCAGTATTTCCAGCCCAGCCATGATGAGGGTATCAAGAAACAGCGCATGGTGCAGCAGATAGCCTATTTTGAATATATTGTGACGGATTCGGAATTGGAGGCACTGGTCTTAGAATGCAATCTGATCAAGGAGCATCGCCCAAAGTATAATACTATGCTTCGTGACGATAAGACATATCCGTATATCAAAGTGACGCTGGGAGAAGCTTACCCCAGAGTCCTTTTTTCGCGTCAACTGAAAAAGGACAAGGCAAAATATTTCGGACCTTTTACCAGCGCGGCGGCTGTCAAGGATACCATTGATCTGGTGCAGAAGATCTACCATTTGCGCACCTGCAACCAAAAGTTCCCGGATAATTTCGGTAAGCGCAGACCTTGTCTGAATTACCATATGAAGCAGTGCCCGGGTGTCTGTACCGGCAAGGTTTCGGAGGAGGAATATCAAAAAAGCGTCCAGGGAGCCATTGACTTTTTGAACGGCTCCTATGGCGAGGTTGAGAAGATGCTGACCGAGAAGATGCAAAAAGCGGCAGCAGATATGGAATTTGAAAAGGCGGCAGAATACCGTGATCTGCTGGGGAGTGTCCGTGCCTGCGTGCAGAAGCAGAAGATTACCAATGCAAGTGAGATGGATGACAAGGACATCGTTGCACTGGCAAAGCAGGGGGAGGATGCCGTCGTACAGGTATTCTTTGTGCGGTCGGGAAAACTGATCGGACGCGAGCATTTCTTTATGAATGTGCGCATGGATGAAGCAGACGGGGAAGTTGTAACACGTTTCATCCAACAATTTTATGCCGGTACGCCGATCATTCCACGCGAGATCTTTTTACAGGAAGAGATCGAGGATGCCCGGGTGATCGAGCAATGGCTGACGGAGAAAAAAGGACAGCGTGTCTACTTGCGTGTACCGCAAAAGGGCATGAAGAATAAGATGGTGGAACTGGCAGAAAAGAATGCTGCCATGGTCTTAGCCCAGGATCGGGAGCGGATCAAGAAAGAGGAAGGTCGTACCATCGGTGCCTTAAAAGAGATCGCGGGACTGCTTGGCATGGAGCATCTAAACCGCATGGAAGCCTACGATATTTCCAATATCAACGGCTTTCAGACGGTTGGCTCCATGGTGGTTTTTGAAAAGGGAAAACCTCTGCGCAGTGATTATCGAAAGTTCAAACTCAAGACTATCACGGGACCGGATGACTATGGCTCCATGCGGGAAGTTCTGACCAGACGTTTTTCTCACGGTCTACAGGAACGGGAAGAACTGCGTGCCAAGGGAGCGGACGAATCGCTGGGCAGTTTTACGCGTTTCCCAGATGTTATTATGATGGATGGCGGACGCGGCCAGGTCAATATCTGTGAGGAGGTCTTGGCAGACCTGCATCTGTCCATACCGGTCTGCGGTATGGTAAAGGATGACCACCACAGGACCAGAGGTTTATATTTCCATAATGAGCTTATCCCAATCGACCGGACATCGGAGGGCTTTCATCTGATCACGCGATTGCAGGACGAAGCCCATCGTTTTGCTATCGAGTATCACCGGTCTTTGCGCAGCAAGTCACAGGTGCACAGTTTCCTGGATGATGTGGAGGGCATCGGACCGGCAAGGCGCAAGGCTCTGATGAAACGCTATGCCAGTGCGGATGAGATGCGAAATGCCAGTATTGAGGAACTTGCCGATACCCCATCCATGGATATGCGTGCAGCAGAAAAACTCTACCGGTATTTTCACGGAAGTGAGGCTGACCCTACTGTACAAAAATGAAAAAGTTGGTTACAATAACAGGAGTGGTTATATTGTGATTTGACGATAAAGGAGAAGGACTATGGAACCAATACAGGCAAAACTTTCCATCGTTGCAGACAAACTGCATTTAAAGAATTTTACAGAAGACCTCAATCTGGAGGAACATTTCGTATGCGTTGCGGATGTCAACCGTCCGGCATTACAGTTGAATGGATTTTATGAGCACTTCGAGGCAGACCGGATCCAGATGATCGGTATGGTAGAGCATGCATATATGAATAATAAGACCGCAGAGGAACGTGCGGAGATCTACCGCAAACTGCTTTCCTACGACATACCGTGTGTGATCTTTTGCCGTGGTTTCGTACCGGAGCAGTCTTTGATGGATATTGCACATGAGCGCAAGATCCCGATCCTGGGAACCGAGCGCGGGACATCCGAGTTCATGTCCGAGTTGATCTTTGAACTCAATGTACTTTTGGCACCGTGCACGACCATTCATGGTGTATTGGTCGATGTCTATGGTGAAGGACTTCTGATCACAGGAGAAAGCGGTATCGGAAAGAGCGAGGCTGCTCTGGAGTTGATCCGCAGAGGACATCGTCTGGTGGCAGATGACGTGGTCGAGATCCGAAAGACTAACGCCCACACTCTTCTGGGACGTGCCCCGAAGATCACCAAGCATCTGATCGAACTGCGTGGTATCGGCATCATCGATGTTAAGAGTCTTTTTGGTGTTGAGAGTATCAAGGAGAGCCAGAAGATCGATTTTGTCATCAAATTGGAAGATTGGAAAAAGGAAAACGATTATGACCGCCTGGGTCTTGAGGATGAGCATATGAACATCTTGGGTATTGATGTGGTATGTCATTCCCTGCCGATCCGTCCGGGACGTAATCTTGCCGTGATCTGTGAGACGGCAGCCGTCAACCATCGTCAAAAGAAGATGGGCTACAATGCCGCACAAGAACTCTACCGTCGTGTCCAGGACAATATCAGTCAGGGACAGGAGTAGTTTTTCGTTAGGCATGAAGCCTTAGATTTTGCATATATTATAAAAGATAGGAGTGTTTTATTTTGGAAAGAGCAAATGCATGGAAAAAGTATCAGGAAGAGGACAAGCGTCAGGCTGTCTATGATTTTGCAGACGGCTATCGCCAGTTCTTGTCAGAACACAAGACTGAAAGAGAGTGCGCAGCATTCTTTGAGGCAGAAGCAAAGCAGGCAGGCTTTGAAAATCTGGATGAGATCATCGCTTCCGGCAAGACCTTAAAGGCAGGAGATAAGGTCTATGCCATCAACAAGAAAAAGATGGTGGCTGCTTTTGTGATCGGCAAGCGTCCGCTTTCCGATGGTATGCGTATTTTAGGAGCACATATTGATTCTCCGCGTCTGGATCTCAAGCAGAATCCATTATACGAAGATACCGATATGGCACTTTTAGATACCCATTATTACGGTGGCGTCAAGAAATATCAGTGGGTGACCCTGCCACTGGCTTTACATGGTGTGATCGTCAAAAAAGACGGCAGTGTCATCAATGTATGCATCGGTGAAAAGGACGAAGATCCGGTATTCGGAGTCAGCGATCTTTTGATCCATCTCTCTGCAGAGCAGATGGAGAAAAAGGCATCCAAGGTGATCGAGGGAGAAGACCTCAATGTGCTGGTGGGAAGTATCCCGGTAGAGAGCAAAGAAGAAAAAGAATGTGTCAAGGCAAATGTCCTTCGTATTTTAACAGAGCAGTACGACATTGAGGAAGAAGATTTCTTATCCGCTGAGATTGAAGTGGTTCCGGCAGGAAAGGCTAGAGACTACGGCTTTGATCGTTCTATGATCATGGGCTATGGTCATGACGACAGAGTCTGCGCTTACCCATCTTTTAAGGCGATCGCAGAGGTGATGGACGTAGAGTACACCAGCGTCTGTCTTTTGGTAGACAAGGAAGAGATCGGATCTGTCGGTGCAACCGGTATGGAATCACGCTTTTTTGAAAATACGGTTGCAGAGGTCATGGCACTGACCGGTCAGACTTCTGAGTTGTTGCTGCGCCGTGCACTGCGCAATTCCAAGGTATTATCTTCCGATGTCAGCGCAGCCTACGATCCAAACTATCCGTCTGTTATGGAAAAGAAAAATGCGGCTTACTTCGGCAGAGGTCTTGTCTTTAATAAGTATACAGGTTCACGCGGCAAGTCCGGTTCCAACGATGCAAGCGCAGAATATATGGCTGAAATGCGCAAAGTCATGGATGACGCAGATGTGTCCTTCCAGACCGCAGAACTCGGTAAGGTAGATGCAGGTGGCGGCGGAACAATCGCTTACATTCTGGGCAATCTGGATATGCAGGTCATCGACAGTGGTGTGGCAGTGCTCAACATGCATGCACCATGGGAGATCATCAGCAAGGTGGATCTCTACGAAGCATACAAGGGATATGTAGCATTTTTACACAACTAATATCTGACGGTTTATTATTTGACCATGGAGGAAAATAAACAATGGAAATCAAAAAGAAATTTCCACATATCAACTTTTTAGAAAAAGAGCCTATGAGCCGCCATACCACTTTTCGGATTGGCGGCCCAGCAGGGCTTTTTGCGTCTGTACAGGTTGCGGATGTGGCGCCATTGGTATCGTATTGCAAGACCCATGACATCCCGGTCACCATCTTAGGCAATGGCAGCAATGTCTTAGTGGGAGATCAGGGGATCGAGGGACTGGTCTTATCCTTTGGCAAAGAGGCGTCTGCTATCACGGTCGAGGGCAATCAGATTCGGGCAGAAGCGGGAGCGCTCCTGTCCCAGGTGGCTAATGCGGCACTGGAGCACGGATTGGGTGGACTGGCTTTTGCGGCAGGGATCCCTGGCACGATCGGCGGAGCCGTATGCATGAATGCCGGCGCTTATGGCGGAGAAATGAAGGATGTCCTGCAAGAGGTCAGAGTCCTGCGCGCAGACGGCAGGATCGAGAACTGGCATGCAGAAGATCTGGATCTTTCTTACCGGCACAGCCGTATGATGGAAGAAGGTGCTATCGTATTGTCTGCTACCATGAAACTGCACCCGCAGGAGACAGGGCAGATCAAGGCAGAGATGGATGATTACCGAATCAGACGACAGGCAAAGCAGCCGCTGGAATACCCAAGCGCAGGGTCTACCTTTAAGCGCCCGGAGGGCTATTTCGCAGGCAAACTCATCATGGATGCAGGACTGGCGGGCTACCGTGTCGGTGATGCCGCAGTTTCTGACAAGCATTGTGGATTTGTAGTCAATCTGGGGAAGGCGACGGCAACAGATGTGCGGGGGCTTATGCATGACGTATCAGACCGGGTCTATGCACAATTTGGCGTTCACTTAGAGCCGGAAGTACGATTTGTGGGTAACTTTTAAGAATCGCATGCAGGAGGCGATAAAGTATGAAATTATTGATATTAACGGGGATGTCCGGGGCGGGAAAGTCAACGGCATTCAAGATGTTGGAGGATCTGGGCTACTACTGTGTAGATAACCTGCCGATCCCGCTTCTTAAGAGTTTTATCGATCTGTCGGAGCAGCCTTCCGCCAAGGAGCAGAAACTGGTCGTCGGCATCGATATCCGAAGCGGCGAGTCCTTACATCTTTTACAGTCGGTCTTATCCGAACTGCGGCAGGATGGCAAGAAATACAGCATTCTCTTTTTGGATGCTGAGGATGAGGTACTGGTCAAGCGTTATAAGGAGACCAGACGGAATCACCCACTGTCCGGGACGGAGCGTATTCAGGCAGGCATCATCAAGGAGCGAGCAGCGATCGGATTTTTGAAAGAGGAAGCAGACTATATCATTGATACCTCACACCTTCTGACGCGCGAGTTAAAGGAGGAACTGCAAAAGATCTTTGTGCAGGAAGAAGACTTCCGCAGCCTTTTTGTGACGGTCATGTCCTTTGGCTTTAAGTACGGCATACCGGCGGACGCAGACTTAGTCTTTGATGTGCGTTTTCTGCCAAATCCATACTATATCGCGGAACTCAGACCCAAGACCGGCAATGACATTGAGATCCAGAAGTTTGTGATGGGCTACGAGGAGTCCCATATCTTTTTGGACAAACTGGTAGACATGATCGAGTTTCTGATCCCGAATTACATAAAAGAGGGCAAGAACCAACTGGTGATCGCGATCGGCTGTACCGGTGGCAAGCACCGTTCGGTCACACTGGCAAACAAATTGCACGAGCGCTTACTGGATGAAGATGCGATCGGCGTCAAGATCGAGCACCGCGACATCGGTAAAGATGCCTTGCGCGGAAAGTAGGAGGTTCCAATGTCCTTTTCAGCAGAAGTAAAAAAGGAATTGAGCCAGCATATCGACGGAAGCAGGCATTGCAGACTGGCGGAATTGGCGGCAATTCTCAGTCATGAAGGAAAACTTTTGACCCAGGGGAAAAAGACGATTCTTTCCATGGAATCGGAAAACCCGCTGGTGCAAAAAAAGTACTTTACTTTATTAGATAAAACAACTAATATATCTGAATATGGGGCTCATTTGGATGAGCAGGATGCAAAAGATGTCCTGACCATGGTAAAGATGTATAAAGAGAGGGAGGATGGCGTATCCATCCGCATGGACGTGGTAGATGGGCTGTTGTTACAGCAGACCTGTTGTCGTCGCGCCTTTATACGCGGTGCCTTTCTGGCAGCCGGATCCATCAGCGACCCCAACAAGAATTACCACTTTGAAATCGTTTGTAAGACAAGCCCACAGGCACTGCAACTGCAGGAGATTATGAAGGGTTTTGCAGTGGATGCAAAGATAGTAGAGCGAAAGAGACATTACGTAGTTTACTTGAAAGAAGGCGCTCAGATTGTTGACATGTTAAATGTCATGGGAGCCCATGTGGCTTTGATGGATCTGGAAAATGTCCGGATCCTGAAAGAAATGAGAAATTCTGTTAATCGAAAGGTGAATTGCGAGACGGCGAATATCACAAAGACAGTCAGTGCGGCTGTCAGACAGGTGGAAGATATCCAGTGGATCGAACAGACCAGAGGACTTGGTTCTTTGCCGGACAGTCTCAGAGAGATCGCAGAGGTACGTTTGGAACATCCGGATATGCCGCTCAAGGATCTGGGGCAGTTGCTGGATCCGCCACTGGGAAAGTCGGGCGTCAATCACCGCCTGCGACGCATTAGCGAGATCGCAGACAGGCATAGGGGATAGGAGGAACAATCGTGAGAAAAAACGTAACAATCAATATGACAGACAGTATGGAGTCCACACCGATCGCTCATCTGGTACAGTTGGCAAACCAGTTTTCCAGCAGTATCTATTTTGAGATGGACACGAAAAAGGTCAATGCCAAGAGTATTATGGGTATGATGAGTTTAGTCCTTACTGCGGGCGATGTCGTTACGATCGACGCTGAGGGTGAGGATGATGCAAAGGCAGTCGATGAGATCGAGAAGTTTTTGACAAAGTAGGATTTTTAGCATGAGCAAACGAGTTTTATTTTTGTTTAACCCGCGTTCCGGCAAAGGGAAGATAAAAGAGAATCTCGCAGACATCATTGATGTGATGGTCAAAGCCGGATATGAAGTGATGGTCTATACAACACAGTCTGCAGGCGATGCCGTGCAAAAAGCGCGCACGGAGGCAGGCAACTATGACAGGATCATCTGTAGTGGCGGAGACGGCACACTGGATGAGGTTGTCACCGGTGTTATGGCATCTGGCATTTCGGTGCCGATCGGTTATATTCCTGCCGGAAGTACCAATGATTTTGGTAATTCCCTGGGGATCGGATCAGATATGGTACAGGCAGCGCATATTGCTGCGGAGGGAAAGCCTTTCCCTTGTGATGTAGGCAAATTTAATGAAGATTATTTTGTCTACGTCGCAGCCTTCGGTATCTTTACCGAGGTGAGTTACCAGACCAGTCAGGATCTGAAGAATATGTTGGGGCATGCTGCCTATATCTTAGAGGGAGCCAAGCAGATCTGGGATATCCCGTCTTATCGTATGCAGGTAGAGTATGACGGCAATGTCTTATATGATGAGTTTATCTATGGCATGGTGACGAATTCCATGTCTGTAGGTGGATTTAAGGGGATCATTCCGGGCAATATCGCGCTGGATGATGGTGTGTTTGAAGTGACTTTGATCAAGACCCCGAAAAACCCGATCGAACTCAATGATATCGTTTGCTTTTTGACAGGGATTTCCAAGGATTCCAATCAGGTCTACTCTTTCCAGACCAACTTCTTAAAACTGACCAGCAGTGAAGATGTGTCATGGACTTTGGACGGTGAGTACGGTGGGAATCATCATCTTGTTGCCATCAGCAACTGTAAACAGGAAATGGAAATTATTGTTGAATAGATTTATAAATTGAGCTATAATGACTCATGGAGTGAAATTATATAGAAGAATGGAGGAACCGCTATGTTGGTATCTGCAAAAGAAATGTTGGACAAGGCTAAGGCTGGACATTACGCAGTAGGTCAGTTCAATATCAATAACTTAGAATGGACAAAGGCTGTATTGTTGACTGCTCAGGAGTTGAACTCTCCTGTCATCTTAGGTGTGTCTGAAGGTGCCGGAAAGTACATGACCGGATACAAGACAGTTGCAGCAATGGTAAAGGCAATGATCGAGGAATTGAATATCACAGTCCCGGTTGCATTGCATTTGGATCATGGTAGTTATGAAGGATGTTTGAAGTGTGTTGAGGCAGGCTTCTCATCTATTATGTTTGATGGTTCTCATTATGCAATCGATGAGAATGTTGCAAAGACAACAGAGTTGGTTGCTCTTGCACATAGCAAGGGAATGTCTATCGAAGCCGAGGTAGGATCTATCGGTGGAGAGGAAGACGGCGTTATCGGCATGGGAGAATGTGCTGATCCTAAGGAATGTAAAGCGATCGCTGATCTTGGCGTTGATATGCTTGCAGCAGGTATCGGTAATATCCATGGTAAGTACCCTGCAAACTGGGCTGGTCTTAGTTTTGAGACTTTGGATGCTATCCAGCAGTTGACAGGAGATATGCCACTGGTTCTTCATGGTGGTACAGGTATTCCGGATGACATGATCAAGAAGGCAATCTCGCTTGGTGTTGCCAAGATCAATGTAAACACAGAGTGTCAGTTATCTTTTGCAGCAGCAACAAGAGAATATATCGAGGCTGGCAAGGATCTGGAAGGCAAGGGCTTTGATCCTAGAAAACTTCTCTTACCTGGAACAGAAGCAATCAAGGCAACGGTGAAAGAGAAGATGGAACTGTTTGGTTCTGTAAATAGAGCTTAATATTTTTGATGGTACAAAGGTGTTCCGTATGTGTTTTTCATAGCGGGGCACCTTTTTGCTTATAAATAGTATGATTTATCAGATTTTTATGATATATTTGATAGAGTTGTGCTACAAGTGAAAGAAACGAGGAAGGAAAAGTATTATGAAAGAACAGGAATATTTCAACGTTGCTGATATCTTTGGCGAGAATGTCTTTAATGATTCTGTGATGCGTGAGCGTTTGCCAAAGAAAACCTATCAGAAGATGAAAGAGGTCATCAGTCAGGGCAGAGAACTGGACCCGGAAACAGCAGATGTTGTTGCTCATGAAATGAAGGAATGGGCGATCGAAAAGGGAGCAACCCACTATACACATTGGTTCCAGCCGCTTACCGGTGTGACGGCAGAAAAGCATGATTCTTTTATCACTGCCCCGATGTCCAATGGTAAGGTACTTATGAGTTTTTCCGGCAAGGAACTCATCAAGGGCGAACCGGATGCTTCTTCATTCCCGTCCGGCGGTCTGCGTGCAACGTTTGAGGCGCGTGGCTATACAGCATGGGATTGTACTTCTCCGGCTTTTGTCAGACAGGATGCCGCAGGTGCAACACTTTGCATCCCGACTGCATTTTGTTCTTATACAGGTGAGGCATTGGATCAGAAGACACCGCTTCTGCGTTCCATGGAAGCCGTCTCCAAGCAGTCTGTCCGCCTGCTCCGTTTATTTGGCAATACCACTTCACAGAGAGTTATGCCATCAGTCGGTGCAGAGCAGGAATACTTTATCGTAGACCGTGCCAAGTACTTACAGCGTAAGGATCTGGTCTACACCGGACGTACTCTTTTTGGTGCTATGCCGCCAAAGGGACAGGAAATGGATGACCATTATTTTGGCGCGATCCGTGAGAGGATTGCAGCATATATGCGCGATGTCAATATTGAGTTGTGGAAACTGGGCGTATCTTCCAAGACACAGCACAATGAGGTGGCACCGGCTCAGCATGAACTGGCACCGATCTATGCAGAGGCAAATGTGGCAGTTGACCACAACCAGTTGATTATGGAGACTTTGAAAAAGGTAGCCGGACGTAATGGTTTGCAGTGTCTGCTCCATGAGAAGCCATTTGCAGGCGTCAATGGTTCCGGTAAGCACAATAACTGGTCACTGGTTACCGATGATGGTATCAACCTTTTGGAACCGGGCAAGACACCACATGACAATATCCAGTTCTTACTGGTTCTGGCATGTATCCTGCGCGCGGTAGATGAACATGCAGACCTTTTGCGCGAGTCAGCAGCAGATGTGGGAAATGATCACAGATTGGGCGCAAACGAGGCACCTCCTGCTATTATCTCTGTATATCTGGGCGAGCAGTTGCAGGACGTATTGACACAACTCATTGATACCGGAGCAGCGACACATTCGATCTCCGGTGCCAAGTTGGAGACCGGCGTTAAGACTTTGCCGGATTTCATGAAAGATGCTACGGATCGTAACCGTACATCACCGTTTGCCTTCACAGGAAATAAATTTGAGTTCCGTATGGTTGGTTCTCAGGATTCTGTCGGCGAGCCGAATATCGTACTGAATACCATCGTTGCAGAGGCATTTGCGGATGTCTGCGATATCTTAGAGAAGGCGGAGGATTTTGATCTGGCAGTGCATGATCTGATCAAGCAGTTGGTGACAGACCATCAGCGCATCGTCTTTAACGGCAATGGTTATTCTGACGCATGGGTAGAGGAAGCCGAAAGACGTGGACTTCCGAATATCAAGTCTATGGTGGAGGCAATCCCTGCACTTACCACAGACAAGTCCATTGCCTTGTTTGAGCGTTTTGGCGTATTTACTAAGGCAGAATTGGAATCCCGTGCAGAAGTTGAGTACGAACTTTATGCAAAGGAGATCAATATCGAGGCTAAGACCATGATCGATATTGCCGGCAAGCAGATCATTCCGGCAGTCATCAAGTATGCGACAGAACTCGGTACTTCGATCAACACGATCAAGGCTGCCTGCGATGCGGATGTCAGCGTGCAGACCGAACTTCTGGTAGAGGTATCTGACTTATTGGCTGATACCAAGGTAGCACTTGCCAAGTTGCAGGAAGTGGTTGCAGAGGGGCTTACCATGGAAGAGAACGAGTCCAGAGCCAAATTCTATCACGATGAAGTATTTAAGGCAATGGAAGAGTTGCGTGCTCCGGTCGATGCATTGGAAATGCTGGTAGACAAGGAAGCATGGCCAATGCCTTCCTATGGAGATCTGATCTTTGAGGTATAAATGATCTTATAGAAAAAGAAAGACGGACAGAGAGGAATATGGTTATTCCAATCTGAGCCGTCTTTTTCATTGCGCATTTAAAAAATGGAAATAAAAAAAGAACTTCATAAAGAAGTTCTTGAAACTGGCCCACAAGGATTCGAACCTTGAAATGACGGAGTCAGAGTCCGTTGCCTTACCATTTGGCGATGGGCCATTATGCCTTGTGTGAGCGACTTGTCTAACAGCAACTCAACAATGAACATTATATAGAAGGCGAAAAGAAAAATCAAGTCTTTTTTTCAAAAATTATAATTTTTTCTGCATCGTAGCCGTAGCGCACGTAATCACCCCAGGAAAGCAGGGCATTTCCGCTGGTTACGTTGGCAATCTCGGTCGGCAGACTGTCGTAAAGATCGGCATCGATGACGACATCCAGACGGACATCAGCGCCAAATTCACTTGCCGAAACGGGCACGGCATGTTCGCGTAGCAGATAGTCGATCTTGCCATAGGCATTGTAGTCACTGGTGATGGTGAGTTCCCGACCAAGACGCTGCTCAACCAGGACACTGGCATCCAGTCCTGCCTTGGTTGCTCCCTGATAGGCGCGTACCAAGCCTCCGGTACCAAGTAAGACGCCGCCGAAATATCGGGTCACAACGACAACGATATTGTAGACGGAAGCGGACAGGAGGACATCGAGCATAGGCCGTCCTGCGGTCTGCGCCGGTTCGCCGTCATCGGAGCAACGCATAATTTCCTGTTTGCTGCCAATGATATAAGCATAGCAGTTATGCCGCGCATCCCAGTATTCCTTTTTCTTGGCTGCGATGAAGTCCAGTGCCTCCTGTTCTGTTGCAACAGGTGCGACACTGGCGATAAAGCGGGATTTCTTTTCGACGATCTCGCCCACGCCGCCCTGATATAGTATTTTCGTGCATTCTGCCATGCCTGTCTCTCCCACACATTTTTCTTTATTATATATGAAGTTTTTGGTATAATAAAGTAGATTTGTTTAAATTCTGACCAATACCCAGGCCTGTATATCTTTTGGGCAGGCATGGTAAGTAAAGGAGAACGATATGAACTACGGTAAAAAAAGTGCACAAAAGCAAAGTGCTAAACTTTCGAGCAAACGTGCCAAAAATAAAAAGAGATTCGGCATTACCTTTATTAAGACCATTTTGGTATGCATTCTCTGCATCATCGCTGTCGGACTTGTGGCAGGCGGTCTGTATGCAGTCAAGTTGATCAAAGAGTGCCCGGATATTTCAGAGGTCAATATTTCCCCGAATGGATTTTCCACGACAGTCTTGGATTCAGCGGGAAATGAGATCGAGACGCTGGCAGCCTCCGGCTCCAACCGTACTTATGTGACAATCGATGAGATCCCCAAGGACTTGCAGCATGCCTTTGTAGCGATCGAGGACGAGCGATTTTACAAGCACAATGGTATTGATCTGCGTGGTATTATCCGTGCAGGCTTTACCGGTATCATCAGTGGCGGTGAGAAGATGCAGGGTGCATCGACCATCACCCAGCAATTGCTGAAAAACAACTATTTTACAACGTGGACAAAGGAAGCCACACTCTTAGACAGTGTCAACCGTAAGATCCAGGAGCAGTATCTGGCAGTCCAGTTGGAAAAGGTAGAAGATAAGGATACGATCCTGGAAAATTATCTGAATACGATCAACTTAGGACAGAATACCCTTGGAGTTGAGGCAGCATCGGAGCGTTATTTCAATAAGTCTGTCTCCGAACTGACCTTGTCCGAGGATGCGGCGATCGCAGCAATCACGCAGAATCCGTCCAAGTACAATCCAATCACCAACCCGAAGGACAATGCGTCCAGACGTAAAAAAGTCCTCAAAAAGATGTTGGATCTGGGCTATATCAACCAGTCGGAATATGATGAAGCCTTAGAGGACAACCTTTACGATCGTATCCAGATCGTGAATGCGCAGAATGAATCCAGTGCAAGCACTTCTTATTTTGTAGATGCGCTGACGGATGAAGTGGTAAATGATCTGGTAGACCAGAAAGGCTATACAGAGGCGCAGGCTTATCAGATGCTTTATAGTGGCGGTCTGACCATCAACTCTACGCAGGATAGCAATATCCAGACCATCTGTGAGGAAGAAGTCAACAACAATGCAAACTATTCAGATCATGTGCTTTATTCTTTCTCTTACCGTTTGACGGTGACGAAGAAGGACGGCACTTATCAGAATTACAGTGAGCAGACCATGCTGACCTACTATCAGGCGCAGAATCCGAATTATGATATTAACTTCTCTTCACAGGAAGAATGTGATCAGGCGATTGAACAGTACAAGTCTGAGATCATGGAAGAAGGCGATACGATCGCCGAGGGTGGCGAGACGATCACTTATACTTTACAGCCACAGGCTGCCATTTCCGTGATCGACCAGGCAACCGGACATGTGGTTGCTTTAGTAGGCGGTCGTGGCAACAAGACAGCCAGCAAGACGCTGAACCGTGCAACCAACATTACACGTCAGCCGGGATCCTGCTTCAAGATCATCGGTTGTTATGCGGCAGCATTGGATGCCGGCGGATTGACCCTTGCCAGCGTGCAGGATGATGCACCGACCAGTTATGCAAATGGTACGCCGCTTCACAACTACGACAATCGCTATCGTGGCTTTACCACGATCCGTGATGCGATCATATCTTCCATGAATGTCGTGACGGTCAAGAACCTGACCCAGATCGGTACCGGACTTGGCTTTGAATATGCAGAAGCCCTTGGTATTTCTACTTTGGAACCGGGAGACAACAACCAGACCTTATGCCTGGGCGGTCTGACCCATGGTGTTACGGATCTGGAACTTACGGCATCTTATGCAACGATCGCAAATGGCGGAGACTACAACAAGCCGGTATTCTATACACAGGTTTTGGATCATAACGGCAATGTGATCCTGGACAATACACAAAATACTTCCAAGGAAGTGTTAAAGGATACGACGGCGTGGCTTTTGACCAATGCCATGCAGGATGTTATCACATCCGGTACAGGTTCCGGTGCGGGACTTTCCAATATGCCGACGGCGGCAAAGACCGGTACGACGACCAAGAACCGTGATACGGTATTTGCAGGCTACACGCCATATTATACAGCGGCAGTCTGGGGCGGCTATGATGACAATACGGAGCAGACTTATACCGCATATGCCAAACTGATCTGGCATTCAGTCATGCAGCGTATCCATGAGAACCTGCCTCGTAAGGAGTTTACACAGCCATCCGGTATTGTGACGGCGCAGGTATGTAAGAAGTCAGGTAAACTGGCGATCGAGGGTGTCTGCGATGCGGATCCGAGAGGCTCTATGGTTTATACCGAGTATTTCGATAAGGATTCTGTACCGAAAGAGACTTGTGACCATCATGTCAAGTTAGACATCTGCTCTGCCTCCGGTCAGATCGCCGGAGAGTATTGCCCAGCTGAAAATCGTGTGCCGACGGTATTCATCATCGGTGGTACGGCGGAGACAGAAGACGGACCATATCTGATCACGGAAGAAGCATTGAATACGGTATGCAGCGTGCATACATCTTCCGGCAGCACAAGCGATGGTTCCACAAGTGATGGAAGCGTCAAGCCGACGGTTGAGGGAACCATTACTGACAATAAATCACAGACTGACACTTCGGGAGGGGACAACAGCTCCGGCAGCAGTTCGGGCGGTTCCTCCGGTGGCTCGGCAGGTGACGGTAGCACAACGCCGAGTACAACACCATAAAAAAGAAAGAACGCCAGCAGCGGTATAGCGAATATGCCGTTTCTGGCGCTTTTTGTGGGTGATTGTCCGTGGCTCAAAACAGATACATTTACCTTATCTCTATTTTGTGTTATTTTATAATGGACTAGAAAAATGATGAGAGGGCGAAAACAATGTATGCATTACATAGCCGTGTAAGATATAGTGAGGCAGATGAAAAAGGCAGATTGTCTGTATCGGGCATTATGAATTACTTGCAGGATTGCTGTACCATGCAGGCGGAAGATCTGGGCGTGGGCTTATCCTATCTGGCAGAGCATCATATTGGCTGGTTTGTGACATCCTATCAGATCAAATTATTAAAGGAAATGCCGATGGTGGGTGAGTCGATCGTGGTCAAGACTTGGCCGTATCGTTTTCGCGGTATGCTGGGATATCGTAATTTTACGATCGAGGATCAGGCGGGACGGGTCTATGTCCAAGCCGATTCCTTGTGGATTTTGATGGATCTGGATAAATTATCGCCGGTACGTCTGCCACAGGAAATGCTGGATGCCTATACGATTGATCCGCAGTTAGAGGGTGAATGGAACCTGCGCAAGCGTAAATTGCCGGATACTATGACCAGAGTCTATGACTTTACTGTGACCAAGTTGCATCTGGATACCAACCATCATATGAACAATGCCCATTATGTTGAGGCGGCGAGAGAGTGCCTGCCGAGAGGACAAAAGATAAGCCAGATTTATGTGGAGTTTCGCAAATCAGCAGTCTTATCAGATCAGGTTATCTGCTACAGTGTGCAAGAGGAAAATCAGCGTGTGGTTGCTTTAGAAAACGAGGAAAAAGAATTGTTTGCGGTTGTTGAATTTACAATCAACAACAAATAAGAAAGGAAATACAATGAAATTAGGATGTATGCAGACCTTACGGGTCATAAAAAAAGTAGATTTTGGTGTCTATCTGGCAGATAAGGATCAGGCGAAGGCAGAGGAGAGAGTCCTACTTCCCAAGAAGCAGGTTCCGGACCAGACCATAGTCGGTGACGAGATCGAGGTCTTTCTTTACCGGGATTCCAAAGATCGTATGATCGCGACAACGACGCATCCATTTATCACCTTAAATGAGATCGCGGTTCTTACAGTGAAAGAAGTGGGACGTATCGGTGCTTTTTTGGATTGGGGCTTGGAAAAAGACTTACTGCTTCCGTATAAGGAGCAGACCAGAAAGGTGCATGAGGGTGACGAGATCTTGGTACGCCTTTATATTGATAAGAGCAATCGTTTATGCGCCAGCACGCGCGGTATCTATGAAGGCCTGTCCACCAATCCACCGTATCAGATCGGTGATGAAGTGGAGGGACGTGTTTATGAGTTCGGTCATGATTTTGGTACATTTTTGGCAATCGATGACAAATATTCAGCCATGATCCCGAAACATGAAGACACATCACATCTGCAATTAGGAGATGTGATCACGGTGGAGGTGACCGGCATCAAGGAAGACGGCAAACTGGATGTATCTATGCGTAAGAAAGCCTATATGCAGATGGATGATGATGCGGAAAGAATCATGGATCTGATCGAGTCCTATGCAGGCGTTCTGCCGTTTACGGAAAAGGCAACACCGGAAATCATTTTCCGTGAGACAGGACTTAGCAAGGCTGCATTCAAACGCGCGGTAGGACGCTTATATAAGGAAAGAAGAATTCAGATCACGGACGGTAAGATCCGTAAAGCGGACTAAGTTTTTCTATACCATAGGATAGGAGTATGCTATAATAGCAAAAGACGTAAAAAAGGAGAACCTGCACCTGACAGGTAGTCCATTAGAAATAGAAAGGAAGCAGTACATTATGAAAAAAGTAATCGCAACAGATAAGGCACCGGCAGCAATCGGACCATATTCACAGGCAATCGAAGTAAACGGTATGGTTTATACATCAGGTATCATCCCGGTAGATCCTGCTACAGGCAATATCCCGGAGGGATCCGTAGCACAGGCAGAGCAGGCATTCTTAAATATGAAAAATCTGCTGGAGGCAGCCGGTACAGACATCAGTCAGGTAGTAAAGACAACTGTATTCATTAAGGAAATGAATGATTTTGGAGCGATCAACGAAGTTTATGCAAAATACTTCACAGAGCCATATCCAAGCCGCAGTTGTGTAGAAGTGGCAAGACTGCCAAAGGATGTTATGCTTGAAATCGAAGCCATTGCCTTGAAATAAGAGAAGTTTATAATTGCAGAAGGAAAAAAGAAAAGAACCCTTAGCGGTTCTTTTCTTACACTTGTTATAGAATTGTAAGGATCCGATCAGACGCGCAGATCGATGTTCTGACCGATACCATTTATAGAAGCCTCTGAAACAGGGGTTGGCATAGAAGACAGAGAAGCGGCAAGAAGATCACCGGTAGATGTGGCAGTATCCAGTTGCTTGCTTAACATGGCAATGCCGATCTGTTGTAAGGCGCCGGTATCTGATATCATACCGGAAGAAACAGGTGTAATATTCATGACAATTCCTCCTTTCTATGCGATAGACCATGTATATCTATGGAATATTCTATCATACTTAATTGTAGTATGACACATCAGGAAGAAAATGACAAGAGGAGATAAAAGGAGAAGAAAAATGTATGACGTAATTATAATAGGAAGTGGTCCGGCGGGACTGGCAGCGGCTATTTATGCAAAACGTGCGGCACTCGAGACTTTGGTTCTGGAAAAGACACCTCTGAGCGGAGGACAGATCATCAATACCTATGAGGTTGATAATTACCCGGGACTACCAGGGATCAGTGGCATGGAATTGGGACAAAAGATGCGTGGACATGTCGATGCGGAAGAAGCAGAGGTCAAGACTGCGACGGTGACTGACATTGAAGACAAGCAGGATCATAAAGTTGTCCATACCAATCAAGGAGACTTTGAGACAAGGACGGTCGTGCTTGCCATGGGAGCATCCCATAGACAGTTGGGAGTTCCCGGAGAAGAAGATCTTTGCGGTATGGGCGTATCTTACTGTGCAACCTGCGATGGGGCTTTCTTTAAGAACCGGGATGTAGCTGTGGTCGGTGGCGGCGATGTGGCACTCGAGGATGCACTTTTCCTGGCAAGGGGCTGTCGCAAGGTATACTTAATCCACAGACGCGATGCTTTTCGTGGGGCAAAAGTCTTGCAGCAGCAGGTGCAGGCGAAGGAAAATATTGTCTGCCTGATGGATTCGGTTGTGGATCAGATCCTTGGTCAGGATATGGTGGAAAAACTGCATATTTCCAATACCAAGACAAAGGAGGCGACAGATCTGCCGGTGCAGGGCATTTTCATTGCTGTTGGCATCAAGCCGAATACAGATACCATACAGGGGCTGCCAAAGCGTGATGAGGCAGGTTATATCCTTGCAGCCGAAGATGGCGTGACGGATATACCGGGTATTTTTGTTGCAGGGGATTGCAGGACAAAACAACTGCGTCAGGTGATCACGGCGGCGGCAGACGGTGCCAATGCGATCACATCCGTGGAACATTATTTGTGCGAGACACACTAATGTCGCAATTTAGTAAGGGCGTGGACTTGACAGGTTGCGAACCCTTTGCTATAATGGCAAAAGTGATGTAACAATTTCGTAACAAATGTTTCACATGGAGGTTTACGATAACATGAGAAAAGATGGAAAGATCAAGATTTCATATGCGGTGGCAGCAGGTGTGCTTTTAGGCAGTGTGTCTATGACATCTCTTGCTTCTCCGGTTGCCGGTGTTGTAGGTATGGCATCTACAGACAGCGCAACGGTCGCATCTAATTCATATTCTACCTTGTCAGGTGTATCATTGACTTTGGCGAACATTTTATCCGATGCTTCAGCAGCAGCCAATAACACCAGTGATGTGGCAAGTAATGACACAACTACAGTTGAGCAGACACAGCAGTCTGAATATGCCAATGTAGCCATTGCACAGGTAGACAATTACGTTAATATCCGTAGCACCCCAAGCGAGGATGGCGATGTTGTCGGCAAGTTATACAACAAGTCAGCCGCTACCGTACTTGCTACTGAGGGAGACTGGTATCAGATCACATCCGGCAACTGTACCGGATATGTTAAGTGTGAGTTCGTTGTTGTCGGTGATGAGGAACTGGCAAAATCCGTTTCTACCAGACTTGCAACGGTTACCACACAGACTTTATATGTCAGAGAACAGCCGACAACGGAGTCTTCTGTTGAGGGTATGGTTCCGGAAGGAGACGACTTGGTTGTAACAGATGAGTCTATGGCTGATACAGGTTGGGTAAAGGTATCCTTATTAGATTATGAAGGCTATGTATCCTTAGAGTTTGTAACTTTGTCAACTGACTATGTAACAGCAGAGTCCAAGGAAGAAGAAGAAGCAAGACTTGCTAAGGAAGAGGCAGAGCGTAAGGCAGCCGCAGCCGCAGCCGCTGCATCTTCAAGAAAATCATCCGGTGGATCTTACTACACAGGTGGATCATCTTCCTATGCATCCCCAAGTGGTTCCGGCGGATCAGCAGTTGTAGGTTATGCATCCCAGTTCGTTGGCAATCCGTATGTTTATGGTGGATCTAGTCTGACAAACGGAACAGACTGCTCTGGTTTTGTTATGAGTGTATATTCTGCTTTTGGTGTAGGACTTCCTCATTCTTCCAGTGCTATGCGTAGCGTTGGTTATGGCGTAGATGTGAATTCTATGCAGGCTGGTGATATCGTATGTTACAGTGGACATGTTGGAATTTACACAGGTAATGGTACGATCGTAAATGCTTTGAATAGCAGTTCCGGTATCACATACACCAATGTAAACTACAGCCCGATCCTTGCAGTTCGTAGAATTTACTAATTTGCATATTAAGTTGGATTTAAGCCTCAGGCAAATGCCTGGGGCTTTTTATTGTCGTGTATGCCGAGCAAAATGTTCAGTATATATGGAGGGGGATAGGACTTACCGTGGATGGGGCGCTGGAGTGTGTGATAGGGGCGGGGAGGCGGACTACGAGAGAATACATTGGAACAGGTTGGGACAATTTCTTATGAGGGCAATTTGCTGGGGATGAACTGTCTCTTGCACAGCTTCGACAGTCGGCAGGATGTGTCCGCCTGAGACAGATATTCAGGAGCGCCGCGCACAAGAGACTCTAATGCGTTTTACACTCATATCGGTCATCAGGCGAACATCATCCCTGACGGCTGTCTAACTTTGCAAAGACAGTTCTAATGCTAGAAAGCAAATGCCCTCATATAGAAATTGCCTGTTCTGTGACAGTATTCTCTCGTAGTCCGCCTCCCCGCCCCTATCACACACTCCAGCGCCCCATCCACGGTAAGTCCTATCTCCTCCCCCAAAAAGTATTCAGACAATAATTTTGTCAAGGTAAAAAGTGTTTTTTGGAAGAACTGCACAAAAATCCAAATTTTGGTAAGAAACAAAAAAATCCGGGTGCAAGACCGCAAAAACTTATCCACAATTTTTGCAACGAAAAAGTGGGAAAAATGGACTTATACACGGAATTATTAACTTTATCCACAATTTTGGGGATAAAAACGCGGAATCTGTAGATGGCAAAAAGAACAAGCGTTTTGTAAGTTTCTGATAAAATTTGTCGAAAAAGGAAAAAAGCATTGACTTTTAAAATGTAAAAAAATGTCAAAATGTGGAGATATTGACAGAATATTTGTAGCAAAAGGGATTTTGCATAAAAAAGTGGCGCTTGCCTCTTTCTTTTTTTAGCAGATTATATTAAAATAGCAAATAAGTATGTGAAAAACTTCAAAAAACCACAGGGTCAAATTGTGGAAATTGCATAGATAAGGGAGGAAAGGATATGATTTCGAATCAGACGCTACAGAATACCATCGACGGTCTGCACCAGATCACCAAGGTTGATTTCGCTGTTGTGGATAGCGAGGGTGGTGTCTTGGCATCTACACTTACGAATCCGGGCCAGTATCGCGAATCAGCAGTTACATTTGCAATCTCTGAAGCAGAGAGTCAGGTAGTGTCCGGCTGCCAGTTCTTTAAGGTGTATGACGAGCAGCAGTTAGAGTTCATTGTTCTTGCAAAAGGTACGGATGAGGAAGAAGCCTTATTGGTAGGCAAGATCGCCACATTCCAGATTCAGGAATTGATGGTGGCATACAGGGAACGCTTTGACAAGGATAACTTCATCAAGAACCTTTTGCTGGATAACTTATTGCTGGTTGACATTTACAACCGTTCCAAGAAGTTACATGTAGATATCAATGCCAGACGTGTTGTTATGATCGTAGAGACAGGTGAGCACAAGGATGGAGATTCCATTGACCGGGTGCGCAGCCTCTTTAGCGGAAAGACAAAGGACTTTGTGACCGCCGTAGATGAGCACAATATCATCGTTGTCAAAGAACTCACAGAGCAGGAGACCTATGACGATATCCGAAAGACCGCGGCAGTGATCATTGATGCCTTAAAGGACCGTGATGATGCGATCCGCGTTTCTTACGGTACGATTGTCGGAGAGATCAAGGAGGTATCTCGCTCCTATAAAGAAGCAGGCATGGCTCTGGATGTAGGCAAGATCTTCTTTGCCGACAAGCGCATCATCGCATATTCAGCACTGGGCATCGGACGCCTGATCTATCAGCTGCCGATTCCGCTTTGCAAAATGTTTATCAAGGAGATCTTTGACGGCAAGGATCTGGACGATTTTGATGAGGAGACACTTTCCACCATCAACAAATTCTTTGAAAACAGTTTGAATGTTTCTGAGACATCCAGACAACTCTATATACATAGAAATACACTGGTCTATCGTCTGGATAAGTTGCAAAAGAGCACTGGACTGGATCTGCGCGTCTTTGAAGATGCGATCACCTTCAAGATCGCACTCATGGTCGTGAAGTATATGAAGTATATGGAAAACCAGGATTTTTAATTTACAGCATTTAGGAGATAGAAGAAACAATGATTCGACTAGAACACGTTAGTAAGACATACCAGCAGGGTGTGCCGGCGCTCAATGATGTCAATATTGACATTGAGCAGGGGGAGTTCGTTTTTATCATGGGTAAGAGCGGTTCGGGTAAATCGACCCTGATCAAACTTTTGCTCAAGGAACTGGAACCGACAGAGGGCGAGATTTACATCAATGAGCAGAAGTTGTCTTCGGTCACCCACAAAAAGACGCCATATTTCCGCAGAAATATCGGTGTTGTATTCCAGAATTTCCGTCTTTTACAGGATCGCAACGTCTATGAAAATGTGGCATTTGCCATGAAAGTCGTTGAGTCCTCAACACGTGAGATCAAGCGCAAGGTGCCGCTCATGCTGTCTTTGGTCGGACTGGCTGCAAAGTACAAGTCGCTGCCACGCCAGTTGTCCGGTGGTGAGCAGCAGCGCGTTGCCATTGCAAGAGCACTGGTTAATGAGCCAAAGATCCTTCTGGCAGATGAGCCGACAGGAAACCTGGACAATACCAATGCGTGGGAGATCATGCATTTATTGGAGGAGATCAATGAGCGTGGAACGACCGTTGTGGTGGTAACACATAATAGCGAAATTGTCAAAAAGATGAATAAGCGTGTCATCACGATCAAAAAAGGCGTCGTTGTCAGTGACGGGAAATGGGGTGATACACATGAAGTTTAGTACATTTTGGTATAACGTAGGACAGGGACTGAAAAATATCTGGCGTAACAAGTTATTCTCCCTGGCATCCATTGCGACCATGTCTGCCTGCATTTTTTTGTTTGGTGTCTTTTATTCCATAGGTGTGAATTTTACCTCAATGGTACATTCTGCCGAGGAAGGCGTGACGATCATTGTTTACTTTGATCAGGGAGTCAGCCAGGAACAGATCGACAAGGTAGGCGAGGAGATCGGCAAGCGTGCTGAGGTTGCAAAATATGATTTTGTGACCGCAGATGAGGCTTGGGCATCTTATAAAGACAAGTATTTTGAGGGCAATGAGGCAGCCGCAGAGGGCTTTGCCGAGGATAATCCGCTTGCTAATTCCGAACACTATGAGATCTATCTGAATGATGTATCCATGCAGCAGACCTTAGTAGACTATCTGCAAGGTTTGGATGGTGTCAGAAAGGTAAGTTATTCCGAGGTTGCAGCACAGACCTTATCAGATTTTAACAGTCTGATCGGTTATATTTTTGTTGGCGTGATCATCATTCTGGTGGCAGTTGCCGTCTTTTTGATCAATAACACGGTTACTGTTGGTATTTCCGTGCGTAAAGAGGAGATCGCCATCATGAAACTGATCGGTGCCAAGGACAAGTTTGTCCGTGCGCCGTTTGTCGTAGAGGGTGTATTTATCGGTCTGATCGGTTCAATCATTCCGCTGGTGCTTTTATTCTTCCTCTATCAGGGCATTGTAAGTTATGTATCGGAGCGCTTCCAGTTTATTGGCGATCTGGTTTCTTTCGTGCCGGTAGGAACCGTATTTACCATCTTGGTTCCGGTATCGCTGGTACTGGGTATTGGTATCGGTTACATTGGCAGCCGAATGACCCTGCACAAACATTTGCAGGTCTAACCGCATAGAATATGTGATCTTACAATATATTGGAAAAAAGTCATATAAGAAGGATAGGAAGATGGAAGAAATAAAAGAGCAACCGGAAGTGACAAAAAAGGCAAAAAAGCCAAAGACATTTCGTCGTGGTGTCCTGACCGGCGTTTTGTGCAGCCTGCTTGTCATGGCGCTGATTCTTGGCGGGCTGGTATTTGCCCTGCGGGGCAGTCTTGGCACGCTGGCAGATTTAAACCTTTCCAAGTTGCAATACATTTCCACACTGGTACATCATTACTATTATGAAGATGTGGATGAAGAGGCACTGGCAGAAGGCATTTACAAGGGCTATATGGAAGGATTGGATGATCCGTATTCGGTTTATTATACGGCGCAGGAATATGAGGATATGATGATCGATACGACAGGCAATTATGCCGGTATCGGCGCTGTGCTTACAAAGGATACGACGACCGGGCAGGTGCGTATCGTCAATGTATATGATGATTCCCCGGCGGCAAAGGCAGGGCTTCAGGCGGATGATATCATCGTATCTGTGGACGGACACAAGGGACAATCAGAAGACCTGGATCAATTCGTGCATTATGTGCGTGGCGAAGAAGGCACCAAGATCACGGTGCAATATGAGCGTGACGGCAAGACAGATGTCGTGGAAGTAACGCGTGCACAGGTGGAGGTACCGAGTGTCAAATACAAGATGCTGGATGACGCTGTCGGTTATGTTTATCTGTCAGAGTTTTCCGATAATACCAAAGATCAGTTTGAAGCAGCAATGGCAGACTTGGAGTCCCAGGGCATGAAAGCCGTGATCTACGATCTGCGCTTTAATGGTGGCGGGCTGGTAGATTCCGTGACCGGGATCCTGGATGACATCTTACCGGCGGGTACGACCGTTTATATGGAAGACAAAAACGGCGAGCGCACGACTTATACATCGGATGATGAAAAGCAGATCAATATGCCGATGGTCGTACTGACATCCGGCAATACAGCCAGCGCGGCAGAGATCTTTGCCGGAGCCATCCGCGATTTTGACTATGGTACCCTAATCGGTACCAAGACTTTTGGAAAGGGGATCGTGCAGACGACGGTGCCGCTTTCCGACGGAAGTGCGATCAAGGTCACGATGGCGACCTACTATACGCCGAGTGGTGAGTGTATTCACAAGACAGGCATCACACCGGATATCAAACTGGAATACCAGTTCTTAGGCGGTGATGACGAGACTTATGATGAGTCGCTCGACAACCAGATCCAGAAGGGGCTTGAAGTCCTCCACGAGGAACTGGACAAATAAAAAATGAAAGAGGTGAATACTGTGGTAGAACTTGACGCTTATAAACAGCAGTTGCAAGCATACGAATCTCCACTACAGGAAGTGAGGGATTCACTTTGACCTGGCTAACAAGTCAAAGCGTATCGAAGAATTAGAAAGAGAAATGGAGGCAGCGGACTTTTGGAATGATGCAGCACAGTCTACTGCCAAAATGAAGGAACTGAAAAGTTTAAAAGATGATGTCAGTATCTTTTCCCATTTACAGGAACTATATGAGGAGATCGACACCTATATCACATTGGGATATGAGGAGAATGACCCGGATCTTTTGCCGGAGATCGAATCTCTTTTACAGGAGTTTGATGGGGAACTGGAAGAACTGCGCATGAAGACTTTGCTCTCAGATGAGTATGATGACAGAAATGCCATCGTATCGCTCCATGCCGGAGCCGGTGGTACGGAGAGTTGCGATTGGGTATCCATGCTGTACCGTATGTATACCAGATGGGCAGCGAGTCGTGGCTATGAGGTAGAGGTACTGGATTATCTGGACGGTGAGGAAGCGGGCATCAAGTCCGTGACCTTCCAAGTCAATGGGGCAAATGCCTATGGTTATCTGAAATCTGAAAAGGGTGTCCACCGTCTGGTACGTATCTCGCCTTTTAATGCAGCAGGCAAAAGGCAGACTTCCTTTGCATCCTGCGACGTCATGCCGGAGTTGGATGATAATGTCGAGGTGGAGATCAATGATGACGATATCCGTATCGATACCTATAGGTCCAGCGGTGCTGGTGGCCAGCACATCAACAAGACATCATCTGCCATCCGTATCACGCACTTCCCGACTGGGATCGTGGTACAATGCCAGAATGAGCGTTCCCAGCATATGAACAAAGATAAGGCTATGCAGATGTTAAAGGCAAAGTTGTATCTTTTGCAAAAAGAGGAGCAGGAGCGCGAAGCGCAGGGCATCCGTGGAGAGGTGACCGAGATCGGCTGGGGCAACCAGATCCGTTCTTATGTCTTACAGCCTTACACCATGGTAAAAGATCTGCGGACCGGCGAGGAGACCGGAAATGTGGATGCCGTTTTAGACGGTGCCATCACCCCGTTTATGAATGCCTATCTGAAATGGTGTTCTCTGGGACGACCGGATCGTCATACGCAGGAATCATAAAGGGCTTGATTTAGGTAGTCTTCTTGTGGTATTATCTTTCGAGTGAGAACATTTGTGTTTGTGTCAAAGACACTCGGGAGGGAATATGTCAGAGAAGACTACCTATTTTGTGTTAAAGGAAAAGGCAGTGCCGGAAGTGCTCCGTAAGGTAGTGGAGGCAAAGCGCCTGATCGAATCCGGTCGTTGTATCTCCGTGCAGGAGGCGACAGATCGCGTGGGGATCAGCCGGAGTTCTTTCTATAAGTACAAAGAGGATATTTTCCCCTTTCATGACAACGTCAAAGGAAAGACGATCACTATGGTGATCCAGTTGGAGGACGAGCCCGGCATTCTGTCAGAGATCTTACAGACAGTCGCCCGGTATCATGCCAACATACTGACGATCCACCAGAGTATTCCGGTCAATGGGATCGCGTCACTGACCTTATCGGTCGATGTGCTGCCGGAGACAGGCGATGTCTCGGAGATGGTGGAAGTCATGGAAAAAACACAGGGAATACAATACGTAAAAATATTAGCTAGGGAGTGATCAGATGAAAGTAGCAATTATGGGATACGGAACTATCGGTTCCGGTGTAGCAGAGATTTTAGAGGTAAACAGAGATGTTGTGGCAAAGCGTTGTGGCGAGCCATTAGAATTAAAATATGTTTTGGATCTGCGTGATTTTGAGGGAGACCCGATCGCGGACAAGATCGTCCATGACTACAAGACGATCGTAGAAGATCCGGAAGTTGCCATTGTTGTGGAGACCATGGGTGGCGTGGAGCCGGCATATACCTTTGTTAAGGCAATGCTTGAGGCAGGAAAGCATGTTACGACCTCCAACAAGGCACTTGTGGCAGACAAGGGTGCAGAATTGATCGAGATCGCCAGAAATCACAAGGTCAATTTCTTATTTGAGGCATCCGTTGGCGGCGGTATTCCGATCATCCGTCCGTTGACCTCCTGCCTGACAGGTGATGTGATCGAGGAGATCACGGGTATCGTCAATGGTACGACCAACTATATGATGTCAAAGATGACCAAAGAAGGTCTGGAATTTGATGATGTATTAAAGGATGCACAGGCAAAGGGCTATGCAGAAAAGGATCCGACAGCAGATATCGAAGGACACGATGCCTGCCGTAAGATCGCCATCCTGACATCTCTTGTCTGCGGCAGACAGGTGGATTATGAAGATATCCCGACTGAGGGAATTTCACATATCACGGCAACCGATATCAAGTATGCAAATAAAATGGGAAGAGCCATCAAGTTACTGGCTACCAGCAAAAAGGTGGGAGACTCCTATGTGGCAAGAGTAGCACCTTTCCTTTTATCACCGGAGCATCCGCTTTACAATGTGCATGATGTATTCAACGCTATTTTTGTTCATGGCAATATGCTGGGCGACGGTATGTTCTACGGAAGCGGTGCGGGCAAACTCCCGACCGCCAGTGCAGTCGTGGGTGATATGGTCGCCATTGCCAAGCATATCGACAAGAACATCTATCTGGAGTGGGAAAAGGAGAAACTTGTCCTTGCGGATCCAAACGAGCAGGTCAATCGTTTCTTTGTACGTTCCGCTGCATCAGAGGCTGAGATTGAGAATATCTTTGGTCAGGTAGAGTTCGTTGAGAGCGGTCTGGATGATGAGATCGGATTTGTCACAGAGGCCATGAAAGAGTCTGACTATGCGACAAAGGCAGCGGCACTTGGCGAAGTGCGTCAAATGATCCGTCTGGTCTAAAATGCATCATAAATAGACACATTACGACCATCCGTGGAAGAATAGAAAATCGCGGAAACTTTATTGAAAAATCATGGGGGATTTTTTATAATAGGGTCAGGATCATTAAAGATTTGATTTCAATATAAGGGGGTTTTTACTATGCCAAAATATATTATGGCATTGGATGCAGGGACGACAAGCAATCGCTGTATCCTGTTTGATCATGAGGGGAACATTTGTAGTATGGCACAGAAGGAGTTTCGTCAGATCTTCCCGAATCCGGGATGGGTGGAACACGATGCCAATGAGATTTGGTCTACACAGCTTGGTGTAGCCGTAGAGGCGATGTCAAAGATCGGCGCGACCGCAGACGATATTGCCGGTATTGGTATTACGAACCAGAGAGAGACTGTCATTGTGTGGGATAAACATACTGGGGAACCTGTATATCACGCGATCGTTTGGCAGTGTCGCCGTACTTCTGAGTACGCAGATGAATTAAAGGCAAGAGGCTTGGAGGACATGATCCGTTCCAAGACAGGTCTGATGATCGATGCCTATTTCTCCGCTACCAAGATTCGTTGGATTTTGGAAAATGTAGAGGGAGCAAGAGAAAAAGCGGAAGCTGGAGACCTTTTATTCGGTACGGTAGAGACATGGTTGATCTGGAAACTAACCAAGGGCGCAGTACATGTTACAGATTATTCCAACGCTTCCAGAACCATGCTTTTCAATATCAATACTCTGGAATGGGATGATGAGATTTTAAAAGAACTCGATATTCCGCGTTCCATGTTACCGGAAGCCAAGCCGTCAAGTTGTGTTTACGGTATGGCAGATCCGAGTTTCTTCGGTGCAGAGATCCCGATCGCGGGAGCAGCCGGAGATCAGCAGGCAGCCCTTTTCGGACAGACCTGTTTTACCGAGGGCGAAGCCAAGAATACATATGGTACCGGTTGTTTCCTTTTGATGAACACGGGAGAAAAGCCGGTATTCTCCAAGAACGGTCTGGTTACAACGATCGCATGGGGATTGGACGGCAAGGTCAATTACGCGCTGGAGGGATCTATCTTCGTCGCTGGTGCTGCGATCCAGTGGCTGCGTGACGGCATGAAACTGATCGATTCCGCTGAGGATTCCGAATATATGGCAAAGAAAGCCAAGGGCACCCATGGTACTTATGTCGTTCCGGCATTTACCGGACTGGGCGCACCGCATTGGGATCAGTATGCGAGAGGTACGATCGTAGGTATTACCAGAGGCACCAACAAGAACCATATCATCCGTGCGACGCTGGAATCTATCGCTTATCAGGTATGCGATGTTATTGATGCTATGAAGGCAGATGCCGAGACCGATCTTCGTACCCTGAATGTAGATGGTGGTGCCAGTGCCAATGATTTTCTGATGCAGTTCCAGGCAGATATGCTGGATAAGCCGGTCAACAGACCGTCCTGCGTAGAGTCTACGGCTCTTGGTGCAGCATACCTGGCAGGTCTTGCGGTTGGTTACTGGGAGAGCAAGGAAGAAGTCATGAAGAATGTGCAGTATGACCGTGTATTCATTCCATCCATCGACCCGGAGGAGCGCGCAGCAAAGCGTAAAGGCTGGAATAAGGCAGTCAAGTATGCTTTTGGCTGGGCACGTCAGGACGAGGACGACGAGTAAAGGTATTCTGATAAAAAAGGACACTATAAGGAGATGTCAAGGCTGGCATCTCCTTTTCTACGCCCGCTTACGGCTTTATTTTACTGGCAGGACAGAGGAAACTATGATATGATAATGAAGTAAAAAAGCGGTCGTTTTTATGAAAAGACGACGGATAGGAGAATGTATGAATTACGATGTACTGATTATTGGCGCAGGCCCGGGAGGTATTTTTTCTGCCTATGAACTGATCCAGCAGGATCCGAATTTGCGTGTGGGCGTTTTTGAGGCAGGACACGCTCTGGGAGGCAGAAAATGCCCGATCGACGGAAATAAGATCAAGTCCTGTATCGGATGTAAGACCTGTTCGATCATGAGCGGTTTTGGCGGAGCCGGTGCTTTTTCAGATGGAAAATACAATATCACCAATGATTTTGGCGGTACTTTATATGAATATATCGGTAAAAAAGAAGCTATTGATCTGATGCGCTATGTCGATACGATCAATCTGGCATATGGCGGCGAGGGGACCAAATTATACTCTACCGCAGGCAGTCGTTTTAAAAAGCAGTGTATGCAAAATGACCTGCATTTGCTGGATGCATCTGTTCGCCATTTGGGTACGGACATCAACTATGTGGTATTGGAAAATCTCTACGAATATTTAAAGGACAAGGTAGAGTTTCATTTTGACACGCTGGTGGAGTCAGTCGAAGTCTTAGCAGATGGTGAGGAAGGCTACCGTATCCAATGCAAGGATGCAAGTTACACCTGCAAAGATTGTATTATTTCTGTCGGACGCAGCGGAAGCAAATGGATGGAAGAAGTCTGCAAGGATCTTTCTATTCCAACCAATTCCAACCGTGTGGATATCGGGGTGCGTGTGGAATTGCCGGCAGAGATCTTTTCACATCTGACGGATGAATTATACGAGAGCAAGATTGTTTACCGTACCCAGAAATACGAGGATAAGGTGCGTACCTTCTGTATGAATCCAAAGGGGGCGGTCGTAAATGAAAATACCAATGGCATCATTACGGTAAACGGACACAGTTACGAAGACCCGGAGAAACAGACGGAGAATACCAATTTCGCACTTTTGGTTTCTAAGCATTTTTCCGAGCCTTTTAAGGATTCCAACGGTTATGGCGAGTCAATCGCCAGACTTTCTAATATGCTTGGCGGTGGCGTGATGGTACAGCGTTTCGGAGACCTGATCCGTGGACAGCGTTCTACCAGGAAGCGTATCGAGGAGTCCTTTGTCACACCGACACTCAATGCTACGCCGGGAGATCTCTCCCTGGTACTGCCAAAGCGAATCTTGGACGGCATTGTAGAGATGATCTACGCACTGGATAAGATCGC
Organism: Roseburia lenta; assembly: GCF_014287435.1. Lineage (GTDB taxonomy): Bacteria > Bacillota > Clostridia > Lachnospirales > Lachnospiraceae > Pararoseburia > Pararoseburia lenta. The sequence continues at coordinate 10,747 of NZ_JACOPG010000002.1, read as the reverse complement.
ACCGGGTACCGCAAATGACGATACTCTGCTTTATGGTGTCGAAGTCAAGTTCTACAATATGGAAGTGGAAGTGGACGAACATTTGCAGACCAATTATAAGGGACTTTATGTGATCGGTGATGGAAGCGGTATTACCCACTCCCTGTCACACGCTTCTGCAAGTGGTGTTTATGTAGCAAGAGAGATTGCGGGAAACCAGAACTAGAAGATCTGCAATAGGTCTACATGAAAACAGACAAGGGCAAGGTTTTTGATGACAAAATATACTGCCAGTAAGCCCAGTGCGATCCATAGCAGACGGGCGCTGGGGTGGTACTTATGATCTAGGATCTTGCGGATACATAGATAGAGGCAGACAAAAAAGGCATAGACCACCAGCGGGTGAAAGAGAAAAGACTTGATCCAGTGTCCGGTAAGAAATAAATACAGGGCTCTGGTGCCACCGCAGCCGGGACAATAGTAGCCGGTTACTAGATGGAAAAGGCATTTGGGTGCATGGCTCATATAGTTTTGTAGTAGTCTGGCAAGTGCTTGCATATTAGGCCTCACATCTAATTGAAATAGTGATATTTAAGTACAAAATCTACTATAAAGGAATGACGGACGATTTGTAAAGAGGACGCGATCAAAGAAAGGGGGAATGGTGTATGCAGATAGGAAGTCTTGGTTCTATCCTTACAACTTCATATCAGCCGGGAACTTATGGCATGGGGACTTATGATGTCACCGCAGGCGTGACGGATCCGACTATGACCGGGGCAGGGGATACGGACGGCGTCAAGCCGGGTTATAAATCCACGCCGGCGGAATGTCAGACTTGCAAGGAGCGCAAGTATATCGATGGGTCGGATGAAAATGTTTCCTTTAAGGCGGCGGCACACATTTCACCGGAGGCAGCCGGCGGTGCCGTGCGGGCGCACGAGGGTGAACATGTCAGCAATGCCTATACCAAGGCTGCCCAAAATAACGGAACGGTGGTAAATGCCAGCGTATCCATCCACACATCGGTCTGCCCGGAATGTGGCAGGACTTATGTTTCGGGTGGCACGACCAACACAACGATCCGCTACAACGAGAGCAATCCTTACGGACAAAATCAAAAATCGCTGGATGCAGCCAGCCTGATCGGGGGCAAGGTGGATTTGAGTGCCTGATGCAGGCGGTTTTGATCGAGAAATTAGAAAAGAAATGGAGTAACATAGATGGACATCAATAGAAAACTGGCAAGTGAACTTGGCGTTCTGCCAAAACAGGTAGATGCGGCGGTAAAACTGATCGATGAGGGCAATACCATTCCCTTTATCGCAAGATATCGAAAGGAAGCAACGGGTGCACTCAGTGATGAGATTCTGCGAAACCTGTATGAACGTCTGAATTATCTGCGCAACCTGGAGGACAAGAAAGCGTCAGTCTTGGCGAGCATCGAAGAGCAGGGCAAATTGACGGAGGAACTGCGTGCGCAGATCCTGGCGGCAGAGACACAGGTCGTTGTAGATGATCTGTATCGCCCATACCGTCCAAAGCGCCGCACCCGTGCGACGATCGCCAAGGAAAAGGGCTTAGAGCCGCTGGCAGATCTGATCTTTTTGCAGGAGATCGATCAGCCGTTAGAGGAGATTGCAGGAGATTATGTAAATGCAGAGAAGGAAGTGGTTACGGCGCAGGATGCGATCGCGGGAGCCAAGGATATTCTGGCAGAGACCATCGCAGACCAGGCGGATTATCGTATGCATATCCGTGGGCTGACAGAGAAAAAGGGACATATCACATCAAGTGCCAAGGATGAGACCGCGGAGTCGGTCTACGAGATGTACTATGAGTTTGACGAACCAATCGAAAAGTTGCCGGGACACCGTATTCTGGCACTCAACCGAGGAGAAAAGGAAAAGATCCTGACGGTCAAGATCTTGGCACCGACCGAGGAGATCATTCGTTATCTTTCCAAACAGGTTATTACCAAGGATAACCCTTATACGACGCCGGTGCTGACGGAGACGATCGCGGATGCGTATGACCGCTTGATCGCACCGGCTATTGAGCGTGAGATCCGGTCTGCCCTGACGGAAAAAGCAGAGGACGGCGCGATCAGTGTCTTTGGCAAGAACTTACAGCAGTTGCTCATGCAGCCACCGATCGCAGGACAGGTGGTCTTGGGATGGGATCCGGCATTTCGTACCGGCTGTAAACTTGCAGTTGTAGATGCGACCGGAAAGGTATTGGATACGACAGTTATTTTCCCGACAGCACCGCAGAATAAGGTGGAGGAGGCAAAGGCAGTTTTAAAGAAACTCATCTCCAAATACCATGTTACCCTGATCTCCGTAGGAAATGGTACGGCATCGCGTGAATCAGAAATGATCATCGTAGATCTCTTAAAGGAGATCCCGGTTCCGGTGCAGTATGTGATCACCAATGAGGCGGGGGCATCCGTCTATTCTGCCAGCAAATTGGCGACAGAGGAATTTCCGCAGTTTGACGTAGGGCAGCGTAGTGCGACATCCATTGCCAGACGTGTACAGGACCCCTTGGCTGAACTGGTAAAGATCGATCCAAAGTCGATCGGTGTAGGACAGTATCAGCATGATATGAACCAGAAAAAGTTGGACGAAGCCTTATCCGGTGTTGTTGAGGCGTGCGTCAACAATGTGGGCGTTGACCTGAACACGGCTTCAGCATCCTTGCTGGAACACATTTCAGGCATCAATAAGACCATTGCCAAGAATATCGTGGCATATCGTGAGGAGAACGGACAGTTCACTTCAAGAAAACAATTATTAAAGGTACCAAAATTAGGACCAAAGGCATACGAACAGTGTGCAGGCTTCCTGCGGATCCGCGGGGGCAAGAATCCTTTAGACGCGACCAGCGTACACCCGGAGTCCTATGAAGTGACGGAAAAGCTTCTTGCCGAATTAGGACATGATCTGACGGAGATCACCAGTGGCGGTATCGGGCAGATCGGAAAGGAAGTAGGCGATCTGGATCGACTGGCAGAAGAACTTGGTATCGGTGCCATGACTTTGGAGGATATTGTAAAAGAACTCCAAAAGCCGGGGCGTGATCCAAGAGAGGATATGCCAAAGCCAATTCTTCGCAGTGATGTCCTGAGCATGGAAGATTTAAAACCGGGCATGGTCTTGAAAGGCACTGTCCGCAATGTCATTGATTTTGGTGCTTTCGTGGATATCGGCGTGCACCAGGACGGACTTGTCCATATTTCTGAGATCTGCGACCGCTTCATCAGGCATCCGCTGGAGGCTGTATCGATCGGCGATATTGTGGATGTGCAGGTCTTGAGCGTGGATTTCAAAAAGCAAAGGATCCAGTTGACCATGAAACTGGGCGATCGACAGGACAAAAAAGAGGCTGCGAAAGACCAGCCTGCGGCAAGATGCAAAAAGCCTGCCAATAAGCAGAATTTCAAGAAAAAACAGGAGCACAGGAAGCCGGTCAAAAAAGGCAATAACTTTTTTGACAATATTATTATCGAATAGTGGTTGACAGATAGGCTCTATATGCATATACTGATGCTTGTAAATAGGAATCTTCGGGGCAGGGTGATATGAGAGATCATAGATTCCCGACCGACGGTGATGTTGCTACGGCAACGAGTCCGTGACCTGCATTTGCAGTTGAATCGGTGTGAATCCGATACCGACAGTATAGTCTGGATGAGAGAAGATAAGTTGATTTTTGCGTGCAATGTATTGCCCCGAACGCTGGAATTAGTGTTCGGGGCTTTTTGCGTACAAGGCTGACTTACCAGAGACCGATTTTCCTAAATAAAAAGGAAAAAGGAGTGTTACAAAATGAGTGAGGTAACAACAAAAAGAGCAAACGTAAACAATGGAACAAAGAGTGCAGCAGCATCTAAGATGAATGTGCGCTATCTGACGGTGACGGCAATGTTATCGGCGATCGCATTTATCCTGATGTTTCTTGATTTTTCTGTTCCGGTCATGCCAAATTTCATCCGCATGGATCTGTCAGAATTACCGGCCTTGATCGGTGCTTTTGCCATGGGACCGGCATGTGGCGTATGGGTATGCTTAGTTAAAAATCTCTTGCATCTGTTTATGACATCCACAGGTGGCGTCGGAGAATTGAGTAACTTTGTTCTTGGCGTAGCCTTCGTACTTCCGGCAGGACTGATCTACAAGCACAAAAAGAATAAGAAGTCAGCCATCACAGGCGCTCTGATCGGAGCACTTTGCATGGCACTCTTCAGTTTCCCATCCAACTATTTCGTGGTTTATCCGATCTACACCAAGATGATGCCAATGGATGTGATCATCGGTGCTTATCAGGCAATTGTGCCATCCGTAAAAGAATTGTGGCAGTGCCTCTTATTCTTTAATGTGCCGTTTACCTTTGTCAAAGGTCTGTTTTCCGTCCTGATCACAATGGTGGTATATAAAAAGATCTCACCGATCTTAAAAGGAAGAGTTTAAAAACAAAATAAAGAAATAGGATAAAAGCCTCAATCCGTCCGGCGTCTTGCATGTCGGTAGACGGATTGGGGCTTTTGATTTTGTATGGAATATGATAATATAACAATCAGAAGTGGGCTTATATGGAGGAAGATATATCATGACCATCAAATTTAACGTAAAACTGAGCAGTGAGGATATGTATCGTTTCAATATGTATCACGCATATACATCCATGCAGGGCATCTTGTCGCTTGTCATGGGGATCTTTGTAATCGTGGTGATCGCGCTTTCCGAAAATCTGCACGACATCCGTCATGCCCTGCCTTATCTTTTGATCGCGTTGATCTTTCTGTTATATGTGCCTTTGACGCTGCGCATCCGCTCGAAGCGACAGATTCATATGTCAGATGCTTTGAAGGATGTCCTGCATTTTGAAATGAGAGAAGATGGCATTGCCGTCACGACAGATCACGAGACGGAGGAGGCAGTTCTGCCATGGGATATGATCTATAAAGCCGTGACAACCAAACACAATCTTCTTATATATAGTAACCGCGTCAATGCGTACATCATACCAAAGGCACAGGCGACGGAGGAACTGCCACAGATCTATGCCATGTTGCGTCAGCATTGCAAGGATTATCGCTTACATATTAAGGGAGACAAATAGATGATAAAAGAAACATTTTCACCAGAGGAAACGTTTGCCTTTGGGAAAGAATTAGGAAAAAATGCCAGACCGGGACAGGTTTACACCCTGATCGGCGATCTTGGCGTGGGAAAGACAGTTCTTACGCAGGGAATCGCAAAGGGCCTGGGAATTGATGAAGCCATCTGTAGTCCGACCTTTACCATTGTGCAGGAATATCACACCGGGCGCATGCCGTTTTACCATTTCGATGTGTATCGTATCGGCTGTGTGGAAGAAATGGATGAGATTGGTTTTGACGATTACGTCTATGGCGAAGGCCTGACTATGATTGAGTGGGCAAATTTGATCGAGGAGATTCTGCCGGACCATTTCTGGCAGATCATGATCGAAAAAGATCTGGAAAAAGGTTTTGACTATCGCATGATTACAGTTGAGGAAGTGGGTAAGGCATGAAGATATTAGGAATTGATGCATCGGGCATGGTTGCCAGCGTAGCGATCGTGGAAGATGATATTGTTGTGGGCGAATACTCTACTAATTTTAAAAAGACGCATTCACAGACATTGCTTCCAATGTTGGAAGAACTGAAAAAGATGATCGCATTGGATCTGGATACGATCGATGCCATTGCGGTTGCAGCAGGACCGGGCTCTTTTACCGGACTCCGTATCGGTTCGGCGACGGCAAAGGGATTGGGACTTGCTCTGGACAAGCCGATCATATCCGTCTCAACGATTGAGGCGATGGCTTACAATCTCTGGGGAAGCGCAGATAATGTGTGTCCGATCATGGATGCAAGGCGGGGGCAGACCTATACCGGTCTTTATCACTTTACGGATACAGAGATGGAGTGCATCGTAGAACCTTGTGCTGTTGACATCACAGAGATCATAGAAAAGATCAATGCTACGGGCGGGTCCGTGACTTTCTTAGGCGATGGCGTGCCGGTCTTTCAAGAGGCAATCGCAGATAAATGCAAGGTTCCTTACCATTTCGCACCGGCTCATATGAACCGCCAGCGTGCCGCATCTTTATGTGCAAGGGCAGAGGCTTATTATCTTGCGGGAAAAGTGCAGACGGCAGCCGAGCACAGACCGGAATATCTGCGTCTGTCACAGGCGGAAAGAGAACGCATGGAAGCGCAAAAGAGCGGTCAGGCATAATGGATATCCGGATCAGACCCTGCAGGGTGGAAGATATCGACAGGATCGCAGCGATGGAAGCGGCGATCTTTAGCGAGCCATGGACAAAGACCGGATTTTTGGAGACGCTTTCCGAGACAGAACATGTCTTTTTAGTGGCAGAAGATCAAGAAAACCTGTGTGCCTATGGCATCTTATATTGCAACAGTGATGAAGGGGAGATCCCAACGATCGCAGTTTCAGAAGAAGCGCGCGGCAGAGGTCTGGGAAAGAGGCTTTTATCCCGGATGATGGAGGAAGCGGAAAAAAGGGGCGTAGCCCATGTTTATCTGGAAGTGCGAAAGAGCAACCTGCCGGCACAAAGGTTATACCAGGCATGTGGATTTTCTCTTGTAGGACAAAGAAAGGGCTTTTACCACAAGCCGGACGAGGATGCTTTCGTCATGGCTTTTCATAAGGAGGATATATGTTAGATATTTGCTTGCTGGGAACAGCAGGGATGATGCCGCAGCCACACCGCTGGCTTACGGCAATGATGGCTCGTTTTAATGGCAGCAGTCTATTGATCGACTGTGGCGAGGGAACCCAGATTGCGATGAAGGAGGCGGGGCTCAGCCCAAATCCGATCGATACCATCTGCTTTACCCATTATCACGCGGACCATATCAGTGGCTTGCCTGGACTGCTTTTGTCCATGGGCAACTCAGACCGCACGGAACCGGTGACTATGATCGGACCAAAAGGTCTGGAACGCGTAGTCAATTCTTTGCGTGTGATCGCACCGGAACTACCGTTTGACATTCATTTTATAGAACTTACCGAGGCAGAGCAGGATCTGGTCTTGCATGGCTATCATATCCGGGCATACCGTGTCCAGCATAATGTGCCTTGCTACGGCTATTGCATCGAGATCCCGCGCAGTGGCAGATTTGATGCCGCAGCGGCAAGTGCTCTGGGACTCCCGGTACAGACCTGGAACCGCCTGCAAAAAGGCGAGACCATCCTGTGGGAGGATAAGGAATACGCGCCGGACATGGTGATGGGACCGCCTCGCAAAGGGATCAAGGTGGCATACTGCACGGATACCAGACCGATCGACCGCATTGCGGACAACGCCAAGGGGGCAGATCTATTTATCTGTGAGGGCATGTATGCGGAGCCGGACAAACTTGCTAAGGCAAAACAGTACAAGCATATGACTTTTTATGAAGCGGCAGAACTGGCAAAGAAGGCAGAGGTCAAGCAGATGTGGCTGACCCATTTCAGCCCGTCTTTGGTAGGCGCAAAAGGATACATGAAGGATGTGAAGCGGATTTTCGCGGAATCATATCTGGGAGAGGACGGCAAGATGCTGGAGTTGGACTTTTTGGAGGAATAAGCGATGAAGAAGGCATTTCGTATAGGAATATCGATCGTGATCTGTGTGGGGCTGGTGTGCGGCTACTATTATTATCTGTCGCACAAGAATGCAAAAAGTGCAGAAGATGCACAAGACAAGACGACAGAAGTGGAAAAGATCATCGAAAGGGACTTTGATAAAAAGTATCCTAAAACACCACGCGAGGTCGTGAAGTGGTACAACCGGATCATCACGGCTTTTTACGGCGAGGAATATACGGACGAGGAACTGGAGAAGATGGCAGATCAGGCGAGAAGCCTGATGGATGATGAACTCCTGTCCTACAATCCGAGAGATACCTATCTGAAGAGCCTCAAGGCAGACATTGAGGACTATAAGACCAGGGATAAGATCATTGTGCAGTCCTCGGTCAGTGACAGCAATGATATTACCTATGCTACGGTAGACGGAGATTACTGCGCCTATGTGGATGCCTATTATTTTTCCAGAGAGGCAAGTGACTATAGCAGGACTTACGAGGAGTTTGTGCTGCGCAGGGATGATGAGGGGCACTGGAAGATCCTGAGTTTTCGTTTGACAGAAGGAGACAATGATGAGTGATAAAGAAATATGCATATTAGCGATAGAGAGTTCGTGTGATGAGACGGCGGCGGCGGTCGTGGTAAACGGCAGACAGGTCTTGAGCAATGTCATTTCCACACAGATACCGATCCATACCTTATATGGCGGTGTCGTGCCGGAGATCGCATCCAGAAAACATATTGAACGTATCAATCAGGTGATTGAGGAAGCACTGAAAGAAGCTCATACATCACTTGATGAGATTGATGCGATCGGTGTTACCTATGGACCGGGTCTTGTTGGAGCCCTGCTCGTAGGACTTTCTGAGGCAAAGGCGATCAGTTTTGCAAAAGATATTCCGTTGGTAGGTGTGCATCACATCGAGGGACATATCTGCGCTAATTATATAGAAGATAAAACTTTGGAACCGCCATTCCTTTGCCTGGTGGTATCGGGAGGACATACCCATCTGGTCCGCGTCAAAGATTATGGGCAGTATGAGATCTTAGGGCGTACCAGAGACGATGCGGCAGGAGAGGCTTTTGATAAAGTGGCAAGAGCCATTGGTCTGGGCTATCCGGGTGGTCCTAAGATCGAGCAAAAGGCAAAAGAGGGAGACCCGCATGCCATACCTTTCCCGGTGGCAAAGGTCAATGACAGTGCTTACGACTTTAGTTTCAGCGGCTTAAAGTCCGCAGTCTTAAATTATATCAACGGCGCCAAGATGAAGGGCGAAACAATCAACGAGGCAGATATCGCTGCATCCTTCCAGCAGGCGGTCATAGATGCTCTGGTGGGACATGCCATGCATGCGCTGGATGAATTCGGCGGGGACAAGTTTGCCATTGCCGGAGGCGTTGCGTCCAATGGTACTCTGCGTGCAGCCATGCAGGAAGCCTGCGAGAGGCGTGGTGTCAGATTTTACCATCCGTCACCGATCCTTTGTACGGATAATGCAGCCATGATCGGTGCGGCAGCCTATTATGAGTATATGTCGGGACGCAGAGATTCTATGTCTTTGAATGCTGTGCCGAATCTGGCATTGGGACAGCGCGTGGAATCGTGATCAAAGGCATGCGGTAGTGACAGAAGATCTTGAGCAGGAGAATGGGATGGAAAGAATAGGAGCAGTCGTATTGGCGGCAGGTTCCGGAAAGCGTATGGGAGCAGATATTCCAAAACAATATCTTGCCCTGTGCGGCAAACCGGTCATGGTATATTGTCTGGAGGCATTTGAAAAGAGCCGGGTGGATGAGATAGTTCTGGTAGTGGCACCGGGAGACCGGGCATATTGCCGGAAAGAGATCGTAGAAAAATATCATATTACAAAGGTAAGTGCCATTGTAGACGGAGGAGCAGAACGCTATGACTCTGTCTATGAGGGGTTAAAAGTCATCCACTGCGACTATGTCTTGATCCACGATTGTGCCAGAGCCTTTGTGACGGAAGATATCATAGAAAGATCCATTAGAGGTGCAAAGGGATACGGTGCCTGTGTTGTCGGGATGCCTGTCAAGGATACGATCAAGATCGCGGATGAGAGTGGCTGGGTAGAGGCGACCCCAAGGCGTGATCTGGTCTGGAGTGTGCAGACACCCCAGAGTTTTTCCTATCCATTAGTGTATGAAGCCTATACCAGATTGCAGGCATGCGATAAGACCGGGGTGACCGATGATGCCATGGTCGTAGAAAAGACCATGCAGGCGCGTGTGAAATTGATCGAGGGCAGTTACGAGAATATCAAGGTGACGACCCCGGAAGATCTGCTCATGGGGGAGCGTATTTTGCAGTCCCGAAAAAAGTGAAGAAATTTGAAAAAAAGAATTGACACGCAGATGCAAGAATGATATTATCTTATTCGTGCTGAAAAACACATAAACATATATGGCTTGGAGAGGTATCGAAGTGGTCATAACGAGGCGGTCTTGAAAACCGTTTGTCCGCAAGGGCGCGTGGGTTCGAATCCCACCCTCTCCGTTATATGCTTGTCATCGCATGGTGGTGAGCATATTTTATGTCAGTCTTTATTCGACACACTTGGAGAAGTACCCAAGCTGGCCGAAGGGACACCCCTGGAAAGGGTGCAGGTCGTTAATAGCGGCGCGAGGGTTCAAATCCCTCCTTCTCCGTTAGATTATAGGAAAAGACCATGAGAAAACGGCTTTTCACTTTTTGGAAAAAGATGTAAAAAGTTGTTGACAAGAAAAGGTCGAAATGATAATATAATCTAGCTGACGCAAAACGGCAGCAAACAACAACGAAAAAGAGATTTGAAATCTTGAAAAAAGTTGTTGACAGACTTCTGGTCATGTGATATGATAATGAAGTTGTTCGGGTCGCAAGCGGCTCGAAAGAAAAATGAAAAAGTTGTTGACAAACTTCTTGATACATGATAATATATTGGAGTTGCTGTTAGCAACACAACCTTGATAACTGAACAGTGAAACAACCTTGAAAGATTCTAAGAGAATAATTCAAGCCGATCAGAAATGATCGCAAACGAACAGCTTTTTAAAAAGCAACCTTAAAACAGTAAGGAACGGAATGGCTCAAGAAATGAAGCCAGCGCGTTCATGAAACTGGGAAAACTTTTAAACAT
>NZ_JACOPG010000001.1 GCF_014287435.1 Roseburia lenta | reverse complement strand
AGGTAGATAGGACAGAGGTGGAAGTGTAGTAATACATGTAGCTGACTGTTACTAATAGATCGAAGGCTTAACCAAGAAGGTTTGATTCAAAGAATCTGTATGAAATTTTGAAGGTGTTATACCTTTTATATTCCTCCTTAGCTCAGTCGGTAGAGCATGCGGCTGTTAACCGCAGTGTCGTTGGTTCGAGTCCAACAGGGGGAGTTTTTTATTACGCAGATATATTTCTGCGCTATATCTTTATGGCTCCGTGGTCAAGCGGTTAAGACATCGCCCTTTCACGGCGGTAACACGGGTTCGATTCCCGTCGGAGTCACTGATTGAAGTAGCACTTATGACTAAATACGTATCGTACTAAACTCGAACGTCGCTACGCTTGTTTTCGTTAAGTGCTCATAACAGGCCGATGTGGCTCAATTGGCAGAGCAGCTGATTTGTAATCAGCAGGTTATCGGTTCGAGTCCGATCATCGGCTTTTAATTTGGACCTTTAGCTCAGTTGGTTAGAGCAACCGGCTCATAACCGGTCGGTCCTGGGTTCGAGTCCCCGAAGGTCCACTCTATAGTTAAAGGTTTTGTACTCGATTTCTTTTATTTGGCCTAATGGCTCAGTTGGTTAGAGCGCCGCCCTGTCACGGCGGAGGTCGCGGGTTCGAGTCCCGCTTGGGTCGTTATGGGATCTTAGCTCAGCTGGGAGAGCATCTGCCTTACAAGCAGAGGGTCATAGGTTCGAGCCCTATAGGTCCCATTATATATGTCATCTGATTTGAACCATCATATGTCATATAGTAGTAGCACTTTAAGTGCTCGTAACAGCACTTGACTACTAAGCTCGAACATCACTAAGGGTCAAGTATGTATCGCACTAAACTCGAACGGCGCTATGCTTGTTCTCGTTAAGTGCTCGTAACAAGCCGCAGTGGCGGAACTGGCAGACGCGCAGGACTTAAAATCCTGTGGTGGTGACATCGTACCGGTTCGATTCCGGTCTGCGGCAGTTCATTTTTTCCTTGACAAACCAAGAAAAAGATGTATAATTAAATATGTTGTGTGAGCAACGTATAAATAGTATGTGTGTGTAGCTCAGCTGGATAGAGCACTTGGCTACGGACCAAGGTGTCGGGGGTTCGAATCCTCTCACGCACGTCTTACAAAAAAGGACAAGGCAGTTTACCTTGTCCTTTTTGTTATAGCCTATTTCTTATGAAATATCTGCATAGCCCCATAAGTGCGGGGAATCTGCTTGGCAGAGACTTTTCGTGATGGGCAGGAAAAGTTCTTGCAAGTGTCGCAGGAGTTGCATAATTGATTTAATGCCGCGTGGCGCTTGGTATCTAAATGCAGGATCAGGGTGGCGGTCTTTAAGGGACTTAGCATATTGCTCTCAGTCAGGCTTATGTCACCTGGATTAAGGTTATCATAGATCTGTGGAAGCAGATCCAAAGGATAGTCATCGCCCAGAAATGACAATTTTTCCAGGTAGAGGCTGCTTTCACCTTCGATCATATGGGCAAAGTCCTCGTATGCCTTAGAGAGGAGCAGGAGGCTGATACAATCCACGATATAAGCCTCCTGTATCTGTTCATGATTGAGATAGAGTTCCGAAAATTCATCAACACCATTCCCTAAGGTCACAAAGCCATAGGCATAGTGAGAAAGGGAAATCCCGGGGAGATCCTGCTTTAAAGAATAATAGGCATAGCAATCGACCAGGGGCAGGAGCGCCTGATAAATCGCCTGGATCCGCCTTAATTCCTTTGCAGGAAAATGAAAACGGTCGCAAAAATCTTTCCAATCGCCGGTGGATAATTTGGGCAGCAGTTTACACTTCATGAGATCCATCCTCCTCCCCATTGCGTTTGATAAGATCTGCAATTTCCCCAAAACGTGCGTTTACCAGGTCGTAGTTCTTGCGATGATGGGGAAAGGCACAGTTCATACAGGATTTGACTCCATTTTCTAAAAATTCATAGTTCCCGCCACAGGACTTGCCCAGAGCATAAAGCGGACAATAACAAAAAAGACAGTTAAAGTCAGCCTCCGGGATGCCCTTATGACAGGGAAAATATTCACATTTTTTATTCTGAAAAAATTTATAATATTGACTCATGAGATTATCATACCCTATTTTGCATAAAGTTCAAAGAAAAGATCATATAAGTCTGCCTGCCGGTGGTTTCTTTGCTCAAATTGTGGTATTCTAAGTAGGCATGCATATTGGAAATATCATGGTTATAGTGACCATGTAAATAGCAATAGATGGAAGACCAAACGGAAGAAAACGACAGTTACTCGTGGAGGATTGGAAGAAAAAATGAACTTACTTACTATAAAAAATCTGACGAAGGCATATACCGATAAGGTCCTGTTTGATGGGATCGATTTTAGTCTGGAAGATGGTGAAAAAGTCGGCATCATCGGGATTAACGGTACAGGCAAATCAACCCTTTTGCGCATTATTGCAGGCATCGAGGAAGGGGATACCGGGGAATATACCAAGGGTAATCATGTGGTGATCAATTATCTGCCACAGAATCCGGAATTTGCACCGGGACAGACGATCCTGGAATATGTCATTGGACAGAACCAGATGCATGGCATAGCAGGAGATACCAGCCTTTCCGGAGACTATGGCGTGGAGGGAGAAGCCAAGAGTATTTTAAACCGTCTGGGCTTTACGGACCTGAATCAGCCGATCGATCATTTATCCGGGGGACAAAAGAAAAAGGTTGCCCTGGCAGCCGTCCTTTTATCAAAAAATGAGATTCTGATCATGGATGAGCCGACCAACCATTTGGATCACAATATGACAGAATGGCTGGAGGGCTGGCTCAAGTCTTATCGGGGTAGTCTGATCATGATCACGCATGACAGGTATTTTCTGGATCTGGTCTGCAATCGTATCGTGGAACTGGATAAAGGAAAATTATATTCATACAAAACAAATTATGAAGGATTTCTTGCGCTTAAGGCAGAGCGGGAGGAGATGGCGCTGTCTACGCAGGCAAAACATCAAAATATCCTGCGCAAGGAGATCGCCTGGATGCAGCGTGGGGCAAGAGCGCGTTCGACCAAGCAGAAAGCCCATATTAAGCGTTATGAGGCTTTGCGCGATGAGGAAAAGGTAGCCGTGGATACGGAGGTGGAGATTGGCAGTCTGTCGACGCGTCTGGGCAATAAAACGATCGAGATGGATGATATTGCAATCGCCTATGAGGGAAAGCCACTGATCCGGGATTTTACCTATCATTTCTTGAAGAAAGACCGTATTGGCATTCTGGGACCAAATGGCTGCGGCAAGACCACCCTCTTAAAGATGATCATGGGAGAAGTGCAGCCGGATCAAGGACGTATTGAGATCGGGGAAACGGTCAATATCGGTTATTATGCGCAGGAGGCAAAGGATATGGATCCGGGACAGCGTGTCATTGATTATATCAAGGATACCGCCGAATATATCCGCACGGAAGACGGCTATATCTCTGCGTCACAGATGTTGGAAAAGTTTTTATTTGCAGGCTCTTTGCAGTACCAGATGATCGGAAAATTATCCGGTGGCGAGAAAAGACGACTTTATCTGGCAAAAATACTGATGGGAGCACCAAATGTTTTGATCTTAGATGAGCCGACCAACGATCTGGATATTTCTACCCTTTGTATTTTGGAAGATTATCTTGACACATTTCCGGGGATTTTGATCACGGTTTCCCATGACCGCTATTTCTTAGACCGCGTGGTCGATCATATGCTGGTATTTGAGTGGGCAGGAAAAATCTCCCTTTTTAACGGCTCTTATCAGGAATATTATGAGACCTATGGCGGGGAGAGTCTGACGGATCCGGGGGAAAAAGACAAGACAGGTCAGCAGACTGGGGAAGAAACGGCAAATCTGTCCGGTGCCCAGGCTTATAAAATGCAAAAGGAACAGAGCAAGAAACTGAAATTTACTTACAATGAACAGCGGGAATATGAAAGTATCGAGGATGACATTGCAGGCTTGGAAGAAGCATTGGAAAAATTAGATGAGGATATGGCTGCCAATGCGACCAACTCCGTGAAATTAGGTGAGTTGCTGGAGGAGAAAAAGAAAGTCGAGCAGACTCTGGAAGAAAAAATGGAGCGCTGGGAACATTTAGAGGATCTGGCGGCTAAGATCGCAGCACAGTAGGGACGTTCCTTTTGCCACATGGACTGTCCCGTTTGGCACAGATAAGCAAAGAGAAAGAGGTAAGTTTTGATGGAAAAGATTAAGAAAAAATACATAGGGACAGGGGCATTTTACCGGCGTTATTTATATCTGGCGCTGCCAATGATCCTACAGAATGCCATTACCAATCTGGTCAGTTTTTTGGATAATATCATGGTGGGACAATTGGGCACGGAGCAGATGTCCGGCGTTGCCATTGTCAACCAGTTGATTTTTGTCTACAATCTGGCGATCTTTGGCGCGGCATCCGCGGCGAGCATTTTTGGCGCTCAGTATTTTGGTAAGGGCGACCACAAGGGGCATATGTATTCCTTCCGTTTTAAGTTGTATGCGACTTTGCTGGTCACGGTCATTGCCATGACTTTGTTTGCAAGTCGAGGAAGCCAGTTGATCTCTTTATATCTGACAGATACGACAGGAAGCGGAGCGACAGAAGTGGCTTTAAAATATGGTCTGCAATATCTGGCGGTCATGCTGTTTGGTTTGATACCGTTTGCCGTCAACCAGTCTTATGCAACCAATATCAAGGAAACAGGACAGACCATGGTGCCGATGATCGCAAGTTTTGTGGCGGTAGGTTCCAATGCAGTCTTAGATTACCTTCTGATCTTTGGAATCGGACCATTTCCCAAATTGGGCGTTGTGGGAGCCGCACTGGCAACGGTCTTGGCGCGTTATATTGAGGCGGGGATCGTGATCCTATGGGCGCATACCCACCAGACGAAAAACCGCTATCTGGAGGGAGCCTACCGGGGATTCGGCATACCGAAGGCCGAACTTAAAGCAATCCTTGTCAAGGGACTGCCCCTTATGATCAATGAAGTCTTGTGGGCAGCAGGTATGACGACGGTCAACCAGTGCTATTCCATCCGCGGCATTGCTGTTGTGGCAGGTGTCAATATTGCGGCAACGATCACAAATCTCTTTAATATCGTCTATATCCAACTGGGAGCCTGCATCAGCATTATCGTTGGGCAGTATCTGGGAGCGGGAGATTTGGAGGAAGCCAAGGATGCCGATAACAAGATGATCGCTTTCAGTGTATTCTGCTGTGTCATTGTGGCTTTTTGCATGTTTGTACTGGGACGCTTTTTCCCGCGTATTTATAACACTACGGATGAAATCAAATCGTTGGCGGCAAATTTCATTGCGGTATCTGCCATGATCATGCCGTTTTGCTCCTTTTCGCATGCCTCTTATTTTACCCTGCGTTCCGGGGGAAAGACCTTTGTCACCTTTTTGTTTGACTCCGTCTTTACCTGGGTGGTCGTGGTACCGGTGGCATATGTGCTGGCGCATTTTACGGGGCTTGGCATCGTAAGCATTTACTTTTTCGTACAGGCGACCGAACTGATCAAGGTCATCATTGGTTACTTTATGGTGAAAAGCAATGTCTGGCTGGTGCAGATGGTATAGAAAATTCTTACTTGCGCAGTAAGGCAAGGAAACGTATACTAGGAGTAAAGATATGCCACGAAACCGAGGTTTTGGGGCTGGGATTGGAGCGCAAAGGAGAAGATATGGCTGAGAGAAATGTAATTTGGAGTGATCGCAAGAGAACTTTATTTGGCTTGCCACTGAGTTTTACAAAATATACTTTGACGGAGGATCGTCTGTTTGTCCAGACCGGTTTTTTTACGACGGTAGAGGATGAGGTACGTTTGTATCGTATTCTGGATGTGAAACTGACCCGTACGCTGGGACAAAAGATCTTTGGCGTGGGAACCATTCAGGTATGTTCCGCAGACAAGAGCATGGCGGATTTTGAGATCGTCAGTGTAAAAAATGCGGCAGAGGTCAAAGAACGTCTGTCAGAATTAGTGGAGAAAAATCGTGTAGAAAAGCGTGTGATCAACCGTGAGTCTATGTTTGACAATGACGGCGATCCTGATGACGATGATGAGGATCTGCACTAAGAAGGTATAAAGCAAAAAGGGACGCTCCTTATGGCAAAAGGAGTGTCCCGAAAGAGGAACTACAGTACGCGCTGTAGTTCCATTTTTTTATTTACGAGTAAGATGTCAGCATATTTGCCCGGCGTAATGGAGCCGACTTGGCCGTAGATGCCAAGGCTTTTTGCCGGATGTATGGTGGCAGCAGCAATGGCTTCTTCCATAGGAACGCCGATCTCGATGGCATGACACATACTGTCATAGAGGTTGGTCACGGAGCCGGCGATGGTACCGTCATCCAATGTGGCAAGTTTGCCTTTGACATGGAAGATCTGACCGCCCAGTTCATAAGAACCATCCGAAAGTCCCGTGCCACGGATGGAATCACTGATGAGACAGATATGGTCAGGAAACATGCGAAAGGCGTTGCGGATCATGGTGCCGTGGACATGGATGCCATCGGCAATGAGTTCGGCATAGATATTTTCAGCATCCATGGCGGCACCGATCAGTCCCGGTTCTCTGTGAAGAAGAGAAGGCATGGCGTTGAATAGATGTGTCAGATGGTCAGCCCCGGCAGTAATCGCTTTTTCTGCGGTAGCACAGTCGCAGGAAGTATGGCCGAGGGAAATCGTTACTTTCTCGTGATAGTCTCGGATAAAGTCGATATTGTCGGCGATGTTTGGGGCGACCGTTACCAGACGGATGGCACCCGATGCAGCCTTTTGACAGGCATCAAAAAATGCTGCACTTGCCGGACGCAGATAGCATGCCTGATGAGCACCTTTTTTTGCCTCATCCAAAAATGGTCCTTCCATATTGATACCGGCGATACGGGCATAACCGGATTCCACCGGATTCTGACCGGAAGCAGGTTGATCTGTTCTGACGTTTGCCAGATGGAAAAAGGATGGATCATCCAGACTGGCGTAAGCGGTTTCCAGAGTCTCCTGCGGCAGTGTCATGGAGGTTGGGCAGTAGGTCGTGATGCCGTGTGCTCTCTCATAGGCTAAAATCTTTTTGACACCACCCTTATCGCCATCCGAAAAATCACAACCGACTGCGCCGTGGCTATGGATGTCGATCAGTCCGGGAAGAACAAATTGCCCTTCAGCATCGATGACATCTGCCTTATCTTCCGTGTAGGCATTCGGCGAGACAAATCTGCCGTCCTCTATATAAATATCTTTTTTTTCAAATCTTTTGTCTTGGGTAAAGACCAGTCCATTTTTAATGATCATAATGTGCATCTTCTTTCTTAAAGTCTTGTGCCAAAAGGGACACTCCTTGTGGCAAAAGGAACGTCCCTAAAGGAGGGACAGGGCTTCTTCGTCGGCAACTACGATCACATCCGGGTGGAGTTGCAGGATGGAAGCCGGAACCTGTGGCGTGATCGGTCCGTAGAGGGCATCGTAGATCGCCTGTGCCTTTGCCTTACCACTGGCAAGCAGGAGGATCTTTTTGGCTTCCATGATACCGCCGATCCCCATGGTAATGGCATGTGTCGGAACTTCTTCCATAGAGGCAAAGAAGCGGGCATTGGCACTTCTGGTATTTTCGGAAAGGGTTACCACATGGGTTGCCTTGATATAAGAGTCAGTCGGCTCGTTGAAACCGATATGACCATTGCCACCGATACCGAGCAGTTGCAGGTCGATGCCGCCGCAGGCAGCGATCAGATCATCATATGCCTTGCAGGCTTCCTCTGGATCCTCGGTAAGACCGTTTGGTACAAAGGTGCGGTCTTTGTTGACGTTGACATGGTTAAAGAGATTATCATTCATAAAATAGCGATAACTCTGGACATCAGCGGCACCGAGCCCCTTGTATTCATCCAGGTTGATGGTGGTGACCTGTGAAAAATCAATATCTCCCTTTTCGTACCACTCGATCAACTGCTTGTAAGTGCCTACCGGGGTAGATCCGGTTGCAAGTCCCAGCACGGAGGTCGGCTTTAAAATGACCTGTGCGGAAATGATGTTGGCAGCCTTACGGCTCAGTTCCTTAAAATCCTTTACTTTGTATAATAGCATAATATCCACTCCTTGCCTTTTGATTTCTTCTTTGTTATCATGTAAATGAAAATTATTTTCATTTCAAAGGTATAATATCACAATTATTTTCATAATACAATTATTTTTGAAAATCATTTTCAAAAATGAAAAGGAAAGACGGCGGATGGAACAGCAGAATATCCTATTAAAAATACAGTCCATGGGAAATCAATTTACCAAGAAAGAAAGACAACTGGCAGATTATTGCCTGTCCCATCAGGACGAGATCATATATATGTCGATCACGGATCTGGCGCTTGCCTGTGGGGTGGGGGAAGCCAGTGTGACACGTTTTTGCCGCAAATTGGGCGCGCAGGGCTATCAGGATTTTAAGGTGCAGGTTTCAATCAGTCAGGCGCGGGTCGGAGCGATCTTAGAAGCCCATGCAGACGATAGGACGGGGGTAGAACATAGGCCGGAGCCGGAGGCGGCAGCCGGACAGACGGACTGGGCACAGAAGGTTTTCCTTGCTCACCGGAAGGCTCTGCATGAGACCATGCTGCTGGTGGATGAGAAAACTCTGCTTTCCATCGTGCAGATGTTTGAGCAGGCGGACAGGATCCACTTTTTTGGCGTCAGCGACAGTCTTTTGATGGCACGAGAGGCGCACAGCAGGTTCGCCCGTGTCATGCCAAAGGTTGTCTGTGTGGAGGATCCCCACTTGCAGGCGATCGCGGCAACCATGATGACAGAGCGCGACGTCATGTTTATTTTTTCTTATTCCGGTGCCAGCAAGGATGCGGTACAGGTGGCGAGATTAGCCCATGAGGCGGGAGCAAAAGTGGCAGCAGTTACGCATTACACCAAGTCGCCGCTGACGGCTTATGCGGATGCCATCCTTTTGACCGGTATGCGTGAGGCACCTTTAGAGCGAGGCTCTATGGCGGCAAAAACGGCGCAACTATATCTGATCGACCTTTTATATCAGAGGTTTTATGAGAGAAACCGCGAAGAATGTCAAAAGAACAGTGAGCGGGCGATTGAGACAGTCGTGCGCGAGACCTACTAAGATAAGCAGGAGGATAAAAGTTTCGGCTTTGAGAGAAAATTTCTTGGATTTGAAACTTTTTTTGCTTCTGTGGCGTCTAATATATAGTTTCGAAACAAAAACAGATGATGGAGGTGAAAACATGCAGTCCTTTTTTCGCACAAAGAAAACAGAAGATGACAAACAGGAAATTGTCGAGGAAGCACTGCTTGCAAACTATGATTCTTACTATCGGCTGGCTTACGCTTATGTAAAAAATCCCGAAGATGCGGGAGATATTGTGCAGGAGGGAGCCTATCAGGCGATCAAAAAGTGCAGGACCTTAGAAAAGCCGGAATACGTTAAGACCTGGCTTTATCGCCTGATGCTCAATGAGGTATTTAGTTTTTGCCGGAAAAAGCAAAAGACGGTGAGTACGGAGGAAGTCGTGACGGAGCCATGGACGGAGGATCGTTATCAGGACATGGATCTCTGGAAGGCGCTGGATGCCTTGGAGGACAAGGATAGAACCGTGATCCTGCTGCGCTATTTTGAGGAGTATAAGATCAGTGAGATAGCAGACATTATGGATGAAAAAGTGAGTACGATCAAGAGCCGTCTGTATCGGGGCATCAAGAAGATGCGTATACAGATGGAGAATGACTGGATATGGGAGGAATAAGCATGGAACAAAAAGATTTGAAAGCATATAAAGAAGATTATGCATCCGTTCATATGAGCGAAGATCAAGTGGAGCAGATGAAAAAAAGGATGCAGCAGGCAAAACAGGAAACGCAAGGGAAAAAGATCATAGAGATGGGAAAAAGAGGAAACCGCATCTTAAAAATAGGGGCGACGGCAGCGGCAGTAGCCCTGGTATTTGTGGCTTTGCCAAATACATCGGCAAGCGTGGCGCAGGCAATGGAGCAGGTGCCGGTCTTGGGAAATCTGGTGAGCGCCGTTACTTTCCGTGATTATCAGTATGATGATGGCAAGAACGTGGCGGATGTCGATGAGCCAAAACTCGTGGCAGGGGATACGGACAATGCTAATGTGGCGCAGTCTGTAACAGAAGTCAATGCGGAGATCGCAGCGATCAGCGAACGCTATATCACAGAGTTTGAGAACAATATGAGAAATCAGGGCTATCAGGATATTACGATCAAACATGAAGTGATCAGCACGACTGATGATTACTTTACCTTGAAACTCATGTGTTATCAGGCGGCAGGCAGCGGCTCGGAAGAAGATTATTACTATACGATCGATCTTGCGACCGGACAGCGTCTTGCTTTAGCAGACCTTTTCAAGGATGGTGCAGACTATGTGACACCGATCAGCAAGAATATCAAAAAGCAGATGCGGGCACAGATGAAAGCGGATGAGAATGTGATGTATTGGATCGACGACCCGGAAGTGGCAGAGTCGAACTTTGATGCGATCGCTGCTGACCAATCCTTTTATCTAAATGACAAGGGCAACATTGTGATCTGCTTTAACGAAGGCGATGTCGGACCGATGTCTATGGGCTGTCCTAGTTTTGAAATCCCACACAAAGTGGTTTCTGATATTTTGAAGTAGTGGCACACAGGACGAAGAATGGCAGATAGGAGATCAGATATCTGGCATTTGTCTCAAAAAGTGTGACCATGGCAAAGATGCCGAGAAGTGCCAGATGGATCAGACATTCCTCTGATGTGGAAGGACGCTTCAACAAGAGAAAAGCATGATAGAAACAAAGCAGTAAGGTGCAGATCCAGACGATCTGCGCCAACTGCACATAATAAGTGAAATATTTTCCACCGGTGCCGATGACATAGTCGGCATCGGTATTTTTCATATAGTAGAAATTTTCTAACAACCGGGAAATCCCGTCCGATCTTTGTGGGATATATTCATCAAAATCTGCGCCCTCTTTGCCCCAGCCAAAGGTTCCGTTGGAAAAATTACAGACAGTCTTTCGCAGGACATGATAGAGATAACCGGAGAAGCCCATATCCTGCAAACGTTTCTTGAGCAGGGTCAGATTGGCATCTTTTTTTGCATCGTAATCGTAGATGGATGTCGAGAGCCCATCGTCGGTTTGGCTGTAATTGCCGATGGTCTTTTCGTTCAGTCCCATCATGGCATAGTGAGCGAAAGATTTTTCCACGCTCTTATCCGGTGCTATAGCCAGATAGGATGTCATGCCTTTGGAAGCAAGCGCGGAAAGGGCAAAAAGAGCGGCAAAGGTGCAAAGCATCACGATTGCTTTTTTCAGACCATACTGAAATTGCCCGCGTACAAGGTCCAAGGCAAAAAGGATAGCCAGTGCGATCAGGATGATGAGATTGGTCGGTTTGAGCAGGCGTCCAAAGATCGCAGGCAGGCAGATCAGAGAGGTTTTTATCCAAAGTGGCATAGTATCTTTTCGCTTCATTTGCAGGTAGAGGTAAAAGGTCAGGATCGGCAAAGGCAGGGATAAAATGTCGCTGTAAGGGACAAAGATCCAAGGGGACAGCCCAAAGAGCAGCAAACCCAGAAGAAAAGTACCACTGACGACCGCGCGGGAGTCTGTCAGAAGCAGGACGCAGCGGCAGGTCAGATAGAGGGAGATATTGCTGCAGAGGATGCCAAAGAGGATCAAAAGATAATAGCCGCCTACAGAGAAAGACTTTCCTATTTGCAGGAAAAGCACCGTAATAAAATAAATGCAGGTATTGTTGGGATTGGTGGCAAAGTAAGTCGGGGCATAAGGGTAGACTTGTCCCTGCACAAAATACTGGGCGCTGATACGCACGATCCCGACATCAAAGCCTACATAAAACCAGATATGATAGGCGATAAAGACCTGTAAAAGGAGGGCGAGCAGACAGGCAAGGCGCAGATGCCCTAAGTTGGCGCTTGCGCAGCTTTTTACCATAAAACGCCGCCACAGATACAGGAGCGGGAGACAGGGCAAGAGGTAGCAGGCGATCGGGGCGTTTTCCTTTAAGTAAGGAAGTTCCACAGTTCTCTGGAAAAAAATGAGGGCAGTAAAGATAAATGCCATCATAATAAAAAAGACTATATCGAAAAACTTATATTTTTGCATAATATTCTCCAAACAACAAAACTTAACGAAAATATGCTATCATTATATCATAAGTAAGACATACAGGGGGACGGGATGAAGAAAAATCGCATGACCTATCTGGATATGGCAAAGGGAATCGGTATCCTGCTTATGATCGTGGGGCATACTATATCTTTGGGCTGGCAAAAGGATCTGATCTATTCTTTCCATATGCCTCTTTTTTTTGTATGCAGCGGTATGACCATGGTTTTGTCAAACAACTGGCTGGAGTGGAGAGAGGCTGCCAAAAAATCGGCAAAACGCCTGCTCTTACCGGCACTTGTTCTGTTTATGGTCATGACTTTATGGACTTATCTTGTGGAAGGGCAGTTTGACGCGGCATACACAAAAGACTTTGCCCTGAATCGGCTGGCAAGTCTTTTGCTGGCGAGTGGATCGGATGTCATGGTCTTTGGAAAAGAAGTTGCAGCGATCGGTCTGCTCTGGTTTTTGCCGGCTCTTTTCTTTGCCCGGCTGCTTTTGGATGCCCTCCATCTGCTGATGCCGAAGAAATGGGAAAGTTTGGTTCTTCTTGCATGGGCACTGGTTCTTATATTGCATCTGCCACTGCCTCTGGCGCTGGATCTGGGACTTGCCGGGATGGGCTTTGTGGACATCGGTATCTGGCTAAGAGAAAGATTGCCACAGTGGGAGCAGGAAGGAAAAAAGAAGATTGCGACAGGGGATAAAGCTCTAATCGGTGCAGGTATCTTCTGGTTTTTGGCATTTCTTTTACAGGAAAAATCCGCCGTGCTCGCCTTTGACATGGCACAAAGAGACTATGGTATTACTTTTCTTGGGCTTGCCATGGCTGCCTGTGGCAGTCTTAGCCTTATACTTTTGTGCCGAAAGTTAGAAAAGTATGTGCGCGCGGATGGTTTTCTGGCGACTTGTGGCAGATACAGCATGCTGCTTTTGTCCATACATTATCTGGGCTATCTGCCTTATCTGTATTATGGATCTCTTTTTCCTATGGGAGTAGTTCGATGCCTGCTTCGCCTTGTGCTGGAGGTTTGTTTTAGTTTTTTCCTTATACTATGGAAGAAAAAGAAGGAGATACAGCAGGAGGTCTGGTGGAGCCGGTTGGCTTTTCTGGCAGTCTTTTTGCTTCAGATGAATTATCTGCTCTTTTGCCGTTTCCCGGGAGGCCTGCAGTATGATTCCATCAATCAACTGACCCAGGTTGTGACCGGGCAGTACAGCAACCACCATCCGATCTATCACACACTCTGGCTGACACTGGGCGCAAAACTGGCAGAAATATTGGGCGGAGACCTGACGTTGGGGGTATTCTTCTTTACCGTCATGCAAGTTCTTGTTTTTTCCTATATGGTGTCCTATCTTTTAAAGACCTTGCAGCAGATCGGGATCAGGCAAAGATATCTGGGGATTATTCTGGGCTATTTCCTCGTTTTTCCCTATCATCTTTTCTTTGCTGCTTATGTCAATAAAGATACGCTCTTTACCTGTTGCGGTGTCATCTTTGTTGTGTCATTTTATCGTTTGTCCTGTGCGCATTTTGCAGGATCGAAACGAGCAGATGTCTGGCACATGCTGATCGGCGGTCTGGGGCTAGCCCTCTTGCGGAGCAATGGGTTGGTTGCCATTGGGATTTTGTTCTTTATCTTTTTGCTGGGGCACAAAAAGGATGGCGAGAGCATCCGGCTGGCGGTCATGGGATGTGTGGTGGCAATCTCTGTGGTCTTAGTGGCTGGACTAAGACTATTCCCGGAGATCAATCCGGGCTATGAATCTGAAAAATTTTCCATTCCCATCCAGCAGATCGCGCGTGTGATCGCAGAAGATAAGGAGTTATCAAAAGAGGAAAGGCAGGCGGTGGATGCATTGTGCCCGGAGGTCTCCCATATGACGGGGCAGACCTTTTCACAGTTTATCCATGACAATTACAATCCATGGCGTGCAGATGAGATCAAGGGACAGATCCAATTTTGGGGCAGGGATGCTTATTTGAAAGAGCATAAGTCAGATTATCTGAAATTGTGGGTGTCTTTAGGCCTTCGCTATCCGGATATCTATTTTCAGGCATGGGTCAAAATGACAAATGGTTATTGGGGCTGGCGTGGCTATTCTGACTATCATCATGTCACTTATGAAAATGGTCTCGGGGTAAAAAATATGATCCTGTTGCCAAAGGTCAATCGGGCAGTCAATGCCTATCTGCTTTTTATGCAGGAGAATACGATCATGAAATATTTCTTGCATCCGTCAAGTGCATGGTGGTGCTGTGTTGCCTTTTTGCTGATGCAGTTACGAAAAAAGCGTGAGAGGGGAAATCTTTATGTACTGCCACTGACGGTGGCCTGGACACTTTTTGTCGCGGTACCGCTGAATGGGGAAGTACGCTATGTTTACATATTATATGGATGCCTGCCGTTTTTGGCAGCAATTTTATTTGACCGGACTGCGGAGTAGTGGTTCGGTCTTTTTATGCCACACATGTAAAAACATGTGTCTTGTCACCTGACAAGCACTGTGGTATACTCCTAAAAGTATTAAGAAGTACAAAGGAGCAATTTATGTCAATCGTAGAGGATATCATCAGATTAAAGGAAGAAAAGAATGCGGTTATCTTAGCGCATTATTATGTGGACGAGGAAGTGCAGGATATTGCAGATTACATCGGCGATTCTTTTTATTTGAGCAAGGTGGCAACAAAGACGGATGCTGACCGCATCATCTTTTGTGGTGTTGAGTTTATGGGAGAGAGTGCCAAGATCTTAAATCCGGACAAGTGTGTTTTTATGCCGGATGCGACAGCAGACTGTCCGATGGCACATATGGCGACCGGGGAGGAAATCGAAAAGGTCAAAGCCCAGTATGAAGATGTGGCTGTTGTATGCTACATCAATTCGACTGCGGAATTAAAGACCATGGCAGATGTCTGCGTGACTTCATCCAATGCAGTGAAGATTGTGCGCAAACTGCCAAATGAAAACATTTTCTTTATCCCGGACCGTAATCTGGGATCGTATGTGGCAGAACAGGTGCCGGAAAAGAATATTATTTTAAATGCGGGTTGCTGTCCACGCCATGTCGCTATTACAGCGGACAAGGTAAAGGAGGCGAAAGCGGCACATCCAAATGCCCTTTTTGCAGCCCACCCGGAGTGTACCAAGGACGTTTTGGTGCAGGCAGATTATATAGGAAGTACCTCGGGTATCATTGACTACGTTGTAAATACTAACCACGACGAGTTCATCATCGGTACCGTGGATGGCGTTTTTGCTGAGATCAAAAAGCAGGCACCGGGCAAGAAACTTTACACGGTCAAGGATCAGCAGGTCTGCGTCAATATGAAAAAGGTGACTTTGGAAAAGGTTTTAGATGTTTTGGCACATGATACCAACGAGGTCTTTGTAGAAAAGAATCTGGCAGAAAAATCCATGAAGTCTTTACAAAAAATGCTGGAATTAGGCCAGTAATGTTTGGAGATGTAAGAAAATGAAAACAGATATTTTAGTTGCAGGATGCGGCTGCTCCGGTCTTTATCTTGCACTTAATTTGTCCAAAGATAAGGAAATACTGATCGTGACCAAGTCCGATGCCCAGAGTAATGATTCCTATCTGGCCCAGGGCGGCATGTGCGTGCTTACAAGGGAAGATGATTATGATGCTTACTTTGAAGATACGCTGGCTGCCGGACATTATGAAAACGACCGCAAATCCGTAGAGATCATGATTCGGTCATCGCAGGATGTTTTAAAGGATCTGATCGGCTGGGGCGCAGATTTTAAAAAGGATGCGGATGGCAACCTGCTTTATACCAGAGAGGGCGCGCACAGTGCCAAACGTATCGTCTTCCATGAGGATGTGACCGGAAAAGAGATCACGAGTCACCTTTTGGCAGAGGCGAGAAAACGTGAGAATATCAAGATCATGGAATATACCACACTTGTAGATATTGTCAGCGCAGATAATGTTTGCTATGGCGGCATCCTTTGTATGGCAGACGGAACTCTTGAAAAAGTCAGTGCAGAAGAAGTCGTGCTCGCGACCGGCGGTGTCGGCGGTGTCTATCGCCATTCGACCAATTTCAGACACCTGACAGGTGACGGCATAGCCATGGCGATCAAGCATGGGGTGGAACTCAAGGACATCACCTATGTGCAGATCCATCCGACGACTTTTTATTCCACAGAAAAGGAACAGAGGAGTTTTTTGATCTCTGAGTCTGTGCGTGGGGAAGGTGCAAAATTATATGACAAATATGGCAACCGTTTTGTCAATGAACTTTTGCCGCGGGATCTTTTGACCCAGGAGATCCGCAAGCAGATGGAAAAAGATGGTACGGACTATGTCTGGGAAGACCTGCGGGAGATCCCGGCAGAGGAACTGGATTCCCATTTTCCAAATATTATTGAGCATTGTCGGCAGATGGGCTATGATGTGCATAAGGAATGTATTCCGGTCGTGCCGGCACAGCATTATTTTATGGGGGGCATCAAGGTCAACCATGAAAGCAAGACAAGTATGGAACATCTGTATGCCGTAGGTGAGACTGCCTGCAATGGTGTGCATGGCAAAAACCGTCTTGCCAGCAATTCCCTTTTGGAGAGTCTGGTCTTTGCAAAAAGGGCAGCATTGGATATGACGGAAAACCCGGGCAAAAGGGATGAAGATGCCGGGCGCAGGATCATGGATGCGATTGACCTTTCGACCTATGAGGATCGGGAGGCTTTGGAAGAAGAATATCAGTCAATGGTGCAGCAGGCAGTCAAGGCAAGTTCATAAGAGATATTTTTTAGAGGAGAGAGATTATGTTTGATCAGGTAACAATGACATTAAATGTAGACCCATATATCAGAAGCGCATTACAGGAGGACATCACGAGTGAGGATGTCAGCACCAACAGTGTGATGCCGGAGGCAAAACTTGGAGAGGTGGATCTGATCTGCAAACAGGATGGAATCATCTGTGGTTTACAGATCTTCAGCCGTGTGTTTGAGATGCTGGATCCAAAGACAAAGATCGAACTTTTTGCAAAAGACGGGGACGCGGTAAAAGCCGGGGATCATATGGCAAAGGTGACTGGGGATATCCGTGTGCTTTTGTGCGGAGAACGTACGGCACTCAATTATTTGCAGCGCATGAGCGGTATCGCGACTTATACCCATCAGATCACAGGCATGCTGGAAGGTACCGGCATCAAACTTTTGGATACCAGAAAGACAACGCCAAACAACCGTATTTTTGAAAAATATGCGGTTCGTGTGGGTGGGGGAAATAACCACCGTTATAATTTGACAGATGGGGTTCTTTTAAAGGATAATCATATTGGTGCAGCAGGCGGCGTGAAGGAAGCCATTGCGCGCGCCAAGGAATATGCGCCGTTTGTCCGCAAGATCGAGGTGGAAGTCGAAGATCTTGCCATGGTAAAAGAGGCAGTTGAGGCTGGCGCGGACATTATCATGTTAGATAATATGGATCATGATACCATGGCACAGGCAATGGCGATCATTGACGGAAAGGCAGAGGTCGAAGTCAGCGGCAATATGACCGAGGAAAATCTGGCAAAATTATCCGGTCTGGGTGTGGATTATGTTTCCAGCGGTGCGCTGACACATTCGGCACCGATCATGGATATTTCCTTGAAAAATCTGCATCCGATCGGAGCGTGAGGTAAGAAAAGTTGAGTGGAGAAGAACGTAGAAATCAGATCATTCATATTTTGCAATCGAGCGATACGCCTATCTCCGGTGTCAAACTGGCAAAGATGCTTGATGTGAGCCGGCAGGTCATTGTGCAGGATGTGGCATTGCTCCGTGCTAAGGACATCTGTATTCATTCGACCAACAGGGGCTATGTCATCGACAAGAATCAGGAGACCCTGCGTGTCTTCAAGGTCATCCATACAGAGGAGGAGACGGCAGAGGAACTACAGACCATCATTGATCTGGGAGGCTGGGTCAAGGATGTCTTTGTCTATCACAAGACCTATGGTGTGATCCGTGGAGAACTGAATATCCATTCCCGCTATGATATCGAGCAGTATATTGCAGAACTCAAAAGTGGCAAATCCAGCCAGTTGATGAATGTGACATCGGGCTATCATTATCATACAGTTTATGCGCGGGATGAGGCGGTCCTAGACCGGATTCAGGAACTCTTGGGAGAAAAAGGATTTTTGGCGAAATTGCAGGAATATGAACCGGTGAACTTTTGGGAAGAATCCTAGAGATAAAATCCGCAGATACATTTTGTGTCTGCGGATTTTTTTATGGGCGTAAGTGAGAAAGCACTGGGGGCGGGCAGGCGCAGGCACTAAGAAAAATATTAGGAGCCAATTCGTTACGTCTCTTAAAGAGCCAATTTGTTTGTAACGAAACTGTCTCTTGCACGGCTTCGACAGTCGAGCGGATGTGTCCGTCTGTGGCAGATATTCAGGGGCGTCACTTATAAGAGTTGCCTAGTTATTTGCAAGTCCTAAGCACCTCTAATGCGTTTTGCATTCATATCTGCCACAGACGAACAGCATCCTGGGAGACTGTCTAACCTTGCAAAGACAGTTTTCATAAAATAAAACAAATGCCTCTTTATAGAGACGTAGAATTGCGCGACTTTTTTCTTAGTGCCTGCGCCTGCCCGCCCCCAGTGCTTTCTCACTTGCGCCCCAACAAAAAAGAGCGCCCCACAAAGGAACGCTCTAAGTCTTAGTATTCGATCGAGATATCGCCCGTGTCACTTGTGACGGTCAGGGTCTGTGCGTTTGCTGCTGCAGCATCCTGCTTGTAGTGGCTCCGGAAAGAACGATCATTGATCTCAATCTCGCCTATATCACAAGACAGATCCATCTTGTAGGAATCCAGCGGTGACGGAGTCTCAACATCAATATCGCCGACATCGGAACTAAGTGCTGCTGTCTGGAAAGTGACATTTTCCAGTGAAATATCGCCAACATCGGACTGGAGAGTGATGGTGGTAAAAAGATTGTCTGAAATATCAATATCTCCAACGCT
Source organism: Roseburia lenta (assembly GCF_014287435.1). Classification (GTDB taxonomy): domain Bacteria; phylum Bacillota; class Clostridia; order Lachnospirales; family Lachnospiraceae; genus Pararoseburia; species Pararoseburia lenta. The sequence goes on along the minus strand of NZ_JACOPG010000001.1, from coordinate 744,520 downwards.
GGAGGAAATATTCAGGGTATCGGTGCCTAATCTTTCCATAGTAAAGTCGCCGACATCAATCGTTCCGTCGATCAGTTTTAGAACGGCATCCTTAGGAACCGTGATCTTACAAGTACAATCGGCATTGTTGGTCAGCCCATGTACTTTCTTTGTCTTTTGGCTGATATAAAGTGTTTCATTTTTTACCTCATACTGTGGCAGCAGATTTTCTTTGTTGGTCTTATAAGAAATCGCATAGGTGTCGCCATAAGCGATGCTAATATCAGATACTTCCATTTCCAGATGGATGTTTGAAAAAGCCGCCACTTCTTCGTATACTGTACTTCCGGATAGAAAAGACTCGGAGTCATTCACATCATCCAGATCATCACTCATGTCAGACAGCCAGTTGCCAGCCGGAAGCACTACATGAACGAGTAGTCCGATTGCAATACAGATAACAGTGATAATGGTTAATAGGGTTAAATACCATGTTCTTTTTTTCATAAGTAACCTCCTTAGTCAGACCAGATATTCTTTATACATTTGTGAACGATGGCTGCCAGCGGCCAGATGATCCAGGTCATATACCAGTCAAAACTTAAAAAAGACCAGATCAGATAGGCTGCGGAAATGGTAGGCCAGTAAACAGACATGATGGCGGCAACCGTTTTATTGCTGTAATTTTCCTGCTTTTGATAATCTACATACTGTCCGCCCATGGAACGACTATCGTTGAGTTTTAAAAGGGTGTTAAAACCATCCATCTTGATGGATGTCAAAACGATCATAAATACACCGATGGCTATGATGATGAGTACCGCAGCACCGGAAATATCATCGATAAAGTCAGGCAGTGGCAAAGCATCCATGATAATGGCAGGTACAGCGCACAAAACGCAGAAGATGATGCCGACACTTAAGAGAACGGCATGTGTGGTGCGATACATATTGCGTCTGTCATGCACATATTCCGTGGTAGCAAAATCTAAAGAACAGTGCTGATGTTTCATAAATTCCCAACGGTTCATGGTAATGCCGGAAGTAACAAAAAGTGCTACTGCAATGGCTATGAAAAGAAACATGCCGATCACACCAAGAGCCTCCATGAACGTTTCTCTTTCGGTGAGTTCTCCGATGCTGCTCATAACGATCGTAGAGACCGGGCTCAGGATACACAAGAGTACGCCAAGTGCAATCAGAAAGGCATGGCGGGAAGATGCTTTCAGGTATTCTTTTACTTCAGTAAGAGATACCATGCGCCCTGCTTCAAAGGTCTGGCTGTGGTGTAATACACTGTCAATGCCAAGATCCTCTGCCAGTTCATCCAGATTGCCAAACTCGGCGATCACGGTTCCGATGGCTTCGTTCTCTGTCTTGCCATCGGCAATGAGTTCCCGGTATTTGTCTTCCATCATCTGTCCGAGTTCGTATTTGGCTTTTTGCACTTCGGGGGTGTTTGGAAGATTTAAAAACATTGTCTCTAAATAATTTTTAATAGCGTCCATAACTATTCTCCTTGTTTTTTGATAAATTTTTCTACGACTTCTTTGGTTAATTGCCATTCGGCACATTTTTCATGATAGTATGCCCTGCCGGCATCGGTGATGCGATAGTAGGTGCGGCGTTTCCCGGTGTCCGGGTTGTTGCCGTCAAAGGAAGTGATGTAACCGTTCTTCTCCATACGGGTAAATGCGGAGTAGAGCGTCGTTTCCTTGATGCAGTATTTCTCATCGCTCATCGCCTTGATCTGTTTGGAGATCTCATAGCCATAGGATGGCTGATCCCAGAGCAGATACAGGATCATGGTATCGTTGTAGCCTCGAATGACATCGCTGCTGATCCTTGTCATATCATAGATCGCTCCTTCCATTTATCTGTCAAATGTCTGTTACTACGACAGTCAATGCTACGACTGACATTGCTACGTCTGTCGTAGTAACAATATATGACATTTCCTTGGGATTGTCAATAGGGAAAAAGAATTGTAGAATAAATCTATATCAAAAAAGGACGGAAAAGAAAATGCTGAGACGAAAAGTCAGAGGGTACGACAGTTTTCGATGTATTGCCGGAGATTGCCCCCAAACCTGTTGTGCAGGCTGGTTGATCGAGATCGATGATGAGGCTTTAGAGGGCTATCAAAAGGAGACAAGTGCTTATGGGGAGACCTTGCGCGCACGGATCGATTGGGAGGAAAAAGTATTCAGACAGGATGCGGACGCACGCTGTGCCTTCTTGCGCCAGGACGGTCTGTGTGATATGTATTGTCACTTGGGCGAGGACAGCCTTTGTCTGACCTGCACATCCTATCCCAGACATACCGAGGAATTTGAAAATGTCAGGGAATATTCGCTTGCTATTTCCTGTCCGGCAGTGGCGGAGCAGCTTTTAGCGACCACTCAGCCGCTTTCCTGGGAGACTTGGGAAGATGATGAGATAGAGGAGCCTTATGAAGAATTTCATGGAATTTTATATGAAAAATTAGTTGTAATGCGCGAGTCTATGATCGCCATTATGCAGGATCGTCGGATTCCTTTTGCCATTCGTTGTCACACCATGCTTAGAAAGGTAAATGCCATGCAGGAAGCCTTGGATGAGGGCAGATGGGAAGCCTGTCTTTTGGACGCCAAGGCGGCAGAGGATGCTAAAGAGGGTGTGAGAGCCTTTGCTTCCTTAGAAGATATGCATGTTCTGTTCCGCAATCTCTATGCCCTGGAGCCGCTTTCCTATATGTGGCGGGAACGTTTGCTGGCGGCAGAGCATCTTTTATATGAGACCGATCAAGAGACCTATACGCATCTGCAGCAGGAATTTGAGACCAGCCAGCCGGATCTTTTTGTCAAGATGGAGCAGATCGTCGTTTATTTCATTTTTGCCTATTTTTGCGGAGCCGTTTATGATGAGTATGTCTATGCGCTGGCGCAGGAGGCAGTCGTCAATGCCTATCTGATCCGTGAATTGTGGCTGGCAAAATGGCTGGAACAGGACAAGACCATAACGATAAAAGATATGGCAGAGATCGCTTACCGCTATTCCAGGGAATTGGAACACTCCGAAGAAAATCTGGAATGTATGGAAGAAATGATGGATGGGCAAATTTTAGTATAGATGTATGTGTGGTAGAGGATGCGAAAAAAGAAAGGCGATACCATGGAAAAAAATTCAAATCTGCATTATGTTTTGACGAGCCATGTGGCAGAACGGGGGAGTGACGGACAGTATTATTGCCGTGCCTTGCAGACTGTCATGGTGGGGGCGTATTGTTATTGTACTTCCTGTCCGCTTTTTGGCGGATTTTCTCAGTTCGGCAATATGGAGGAGGAACCGGAGTGCTGGTACTATGACATGGAGGAGATGCAAGAGGAAAAACGTCTGCCGGAAGAACAGGAGATGCGGACGGCGGGCTTGATCTTAGCGGGGATCATGGGGGAGTTCCCGGACTATCTGCCCCAGGATGAGACAGCCAGACCCTTTTCTGTTATAGAGCGGGCAATCCAGTATGCAGCCGAGGCACATAAGGGCGCCGTGCGTAAGGGCAGTCTGGTGCCCTACATCGCACATCCTATGGAGACCATGATGCTGGTGGCATCCATGACAAATGACAATGAAGTGATCGCGGCGGCGGCACTGCACGATGTCGTGGAGGATACACCGATCACGATCGAGGAGATCGAGGCAGAATTTGGACAGAAGATCGCTTTTTATGTGGCACATGAATCGGAGAATAAGCGCGAGGACAGACCCAAGAGTGAGACCTGGAAGATCCGCAAGCAGGAGCAGTTGGAAAAGACAAAGGATGCCAGCCGATCGGTCAAATGTATCATGCTGGCGGACAAGTTATCCAATATGCGGGCGAGTCTGCGTGATTTTAAACGGGATGGGCGCGCTATCTGGCAGAAGTTTAATATGAAAGACGAAAAAGAACAGTACTGGTATTATCACGCGGTCGCAGATGTGGTAAAAGAGCTGGCAGACACGCCCTGCTATCAGGAATACATCAGTATTTTAGATATTGTCTTTCATGATCTGGATGAGGAAATGACAAGGGATCTATAGGCAGGGAATGGTGCAGTCGAGTTTTTGACTCAGATATTTGCAGCAGTCTTTACGGTGGGCATCATCCGGGCAGTAGAGGCGGAGGCTGATGGCGATGGCATCCGGGCTAAAGGTCTTTAAGAAGTCCCTATCAGTTTTTGTCATGGCTGGAAACTGTCCTTTGCTAAAAGATAATTCAGTGGAAATATGATTCAACTTTGTAAACGCAGCCAAAAGAACATCCTCCGGCTGATGCAGGTCTATTTGGATCTTTTGGCAGGATGCCAGTTCAAATTCACAGGTAGAAATGATCTGCAGGCAAAGATGCAGGCGACCGTCGATATCCGAGGCTTCCATGAGAATATCCGGTCGCTTTTCTTTTACGGATAAGAAATAGGCTTTGGCACCGGCAATGTCCTCTTTCCTAAAATAGGTAAAGAGTTTCTGGACAGTCTCTTTGGTTTCTTTTTTTTCGCCGATCAGACCGACTTTACATTCTTTGACGCGCAGGTGACGATACTCGCACCAGACCATAAGGAGAAACTCGGAGATAAAACCATAGAGTCTCTTGTGGTAATCATCATAGGTATCCAGGGCAAGCAGTGGATGCATGGCTTCAAAAATCGGAAAGAGAAAGGCACAGTATTCATCAAAGAGAGGCTTGGAGCAGATCATCATATTGCCAAAATAAGTATGGTTTTCCTGCAAGCGTTTGGCATAGAGAGGATAAAAATCAGGATAGAGTTTGGCAATGACCTGACCGGCTGCCGCAAGATCCTCCGGTGTGTGATTTTCTCCAAAACCATAAGCATAAGAAAAATTCAGGGTCAGGCATTTGGAGGTTATCATGTCATAATCTTTGAGGAGTGGAGCCAGTTGTGCCCGGGTAAAAATACTGCCGGCATCATTTAAAAGATAACGCCGGTAATGGCAGACACCGACATAATCCAGATCTTTTACATTTTTCCAGACCCAGTAAAGACCGGTCAGTTCGCTATAATAGCAGTTCTTAGCAGAAATATTATCCCCGGTATCATCGGCAAGATAGCCCAGATCTTCATGCGTGGCATGTCCGACCTGCAGGGAAACATAGAGCGGGTCCGGCGGGGTATCAAAGGTCTTGTGGGTCATGGCAAAAATTTGGATCTTCATCAAAAACTACCTCTTTAAAAATGAAACTTTACTAAAGACTACTATAGTACAGGAAGAACAAAAAGAAAAGCAAACGAATACTTGCTTTATGGAAAAATTTTGTTATAATTATAGATGGATTTGTTTGTTGAACCGCATTACCACTATAAATAGGAGAGCATTATGGCATTATCCATTGGTCGCATGGGAGCGACAACATCATATTTACAGATCCGTCCGCAGTCTTATGCACTTTCCAATGAGTCACAGACTTCGGCGGCATATGAAGCATCCAAGACACAGAGTCTGCAGGGGATCGGAGCCGTTGATCCGGTACAGTATCCGAATGCACAGACCGGCGGAAAGAGCCTGTCGGGCATATCTTCTGCGCAGGAGGTAGAGCAGGCTTACAATGCGATCGCATCCGCCTTTGAGGGTGTGACGACTTTTTATGGACAGGACAGCGTGGGATCTTCTTATGGTATGCTGGGATCACAGATTGATGTTTATGCATAGATGAGCAAATAGAATAGAGACAGGGATAGGACGATCCGCTATGCGTGGATCGTCTTTTTTACGGAAACTGATGATTACAAAACAGTTTCTTTGACGCTGTCGACAAAAGATGAAAAAAATAAAAAAGACCGATAAATCGGTCTTTTTTGAGGGGAGTATAAATAATTAATAAGGGGTGTAAAAGGAAACTTCCTCTTACATGGCTAATTATATAACGTCCTTTTTCGGATTGCAATAAAAAAATAATAAAATTTTTATAAACTTTTCTATAGGGATATTCATTGACACATTTTTTTACAAAAGATAATATGTAATTATCTATGATTATGGCTAGAGAAAGGTTTGTTTTATGGAGACAATACAACTGGTGGCACCTTGTCATTTTGGCATGGAGGCAGTTTTAAAAAGAGAGATCTACGATCTCGGATATGATATTACAAAGGTGGAGGATGGCAGAGTGACCTTTGAAGGGGATCTGGAGACCATTTGCAGGAGTAATATCTTTCTGCGCACCGCAGAGCGCGTCATGGTACAGATCGGCAGATTTCGTGCCACGACCTTTGATGAATTATATGAAAACATGAAGGCTTTGCCATGGGAAGACTGGATTCCACAGGATGGAAAGTTCTGGGTCAAAAAGGCTTCTTCTGTAAAAAGCAAACTTTTCAGTGCATCGGATATCCAGTCCATTTGCAAAAAGGCAATGGTAGACCGTTTGAAGATGACCTATCATACGGATTGGTTCAAAGAGGACGGCGCTTCTTTTCCGGTGCGAATCTTCCTATTAAAAGATGAAGTAACGGTGGCACTGGATACGACCGGCGATCCTTTGCACAAGAGGGGCTACCGGACATGGACAAGCAAGGCACCGATCTCTGAGACACTGGCCGCGGCTCTTATCATGCTGACCCCGTGGCGGGCAGACCGCATCCTGGTAGATCCTTTTTGCGGCAGTGGCACTTTTTTGATTGAGGCAGCCATGATGGCGGCAAATATAGCACCGGGCATGAACCGGTCCTTTACGGCAGAAGCATGGACACATTTGATACCAAAGCAGATGTGGTATGATGTGGTAGAAGAAGCCGAGGAGATGGTAGATACGGATATTTCCTGTGATTTGCAGGGCTACGATATTGACCCGGATATGATCCGTATTGCGAGAGCCAATGCCAAGCAGGCAGGCGTAGATCATCTGATCCATTTTCAGCAACGTGATGTGGCAGACTTAAAGCACAGCAAAAAATACGGCTTTATCATTACCAATCCGCCGTATGGAGAACGCCTGGAGGACAAGAAGGATCTTCCGGCACTCTATACGACGATCGGACAGGTCTATCGTGATTTGGATGCATGGTCAATGTATCTGATTACATCCTATGAGGAGGCAGAGCGTTATATCGGACGCAAGGCGGACAAGAATCGCAAGTTATACAATGGAATGATCCGGACCTATTTCTATCAGTTTATGGGTCCGAAACCGCCGAAGAAGAAGGATAGGGTATGAGATATTCCAAGAGATATATAGTACTTACGGTCATACTTCTAGTGACCTTTCTGGCAAAACTCAATACTTGGAATGATGAATATGCGGATGTGACAGCCTTTCGTGGCGCCAAGTTGCAGGACGAGGTCTTTTATCCGCTCAAGGCGCGCAGCATCAATGAGGAGGGCAATCTGCACTTGACGGTGGGCGAGGACACTTACGGTGTGGCTGACGGTATCATCATGGGTGACCATATGCAGGTCATGGCATCGCTTCCCTTTGTGGAGGACTTTTTTGGATGCAGTGCCTCTCTTTATGAGGACAAAAAGATCCTCTTAGATTATGGTGACCGCTCTTATACCTTTTATATCAACAGTCTGGATGCCAAGCGGGATGACAAGGCGATCACTTTGGATGTCATGCCGGAGTTGCATGAGAAGCAGGCATATCTTTCTTTGCAGGATCTGTGCCGTGAGTTTGGCTGTACCTATAGTTATGATGAGACCAATTATCAGGCGACGATCTCGGGTGATCTGCAAAAAGGAAGCCTTCCGGCATCCTATGATCTGCGGGAGAAAGATCGTGTGTCCGCTGTGCGCAACCAGGGCGACACTTCGACCTGCTGGGCGCAGGCAGCACTTTCGGCCTTGGAATCCTCTCTTTTGCCGGAAGAAAAGTTTTCCTTTGATGCAGACTCTATGACCTCGGACAATGCATATCAGGTAGATACGTCTCTGGGCGGCAACTATACCATGGCGGTATCTTATCTGGTATCCTGGATGGGACCGGAGCAGACAGGGGAAAAGACCGTGGATAAACATGTGCAGGAAGTCCATTTTTACGATAGTGATGACATCGACGATATCAAATGGGCGGTCTATCAGCATGGCGGTGTATCGACATCCATTTATGCCAGCCTATCCACGACAAATTTAAGTAAGTCTTCCTATTATAATAGAAAAAAGAATGCCTACTGCTATACCGGGGCGGAAAAGCCAAATCATGATGTTGTGATCATTGGCTGGGACGACCATTACAGTGCGTCCAATTTCCCGGGAAAAGTGGCGGGGGACGGAGCCTTTATCTGTCAGAACAGTTGGGGCGCGACCTTTGGCGAAAATGGTGTGTTTTATGTTTCCTATTATGATACCAATATCGGCGATCAGGCGGTCTCATATGCTGGTATAGAGGATGCGGACAATTACGATACCATTTATCAGTCAGATCTGTGTGGCTGGGTCGGACAGGTCGGTTACAATAAGGCCAAGATCCATGCTGCCAACATTTATGAGGCAAAAGAAGATGAACAGATCGAAAGTGCAGGCTTTTATGCACTGGGCAAGAATACGTCATATCAGTTATATATGGTTACAGATTATCGCAACACGGCATCCCTTGCCAGCCGCGTGGAAGTGGCGCGGGGCGAATTGGAAGATGCGGGGTATTACACCATTCCTTTTGACAGACCTTATAGCGTAAAAGAGGGAGATAAATTTGCCATTGTTGTGGTATTATCCACACCCGGTATGGATCATTCTATGGCGATCGAATATCCGGCAGATGCTCTGAGCCAGCATGCAGATATTTCGGATGGCGAGGGCTACATCAGTAACAACGGGCTGGATTGGGAAAGTGTCGAGGAGACCGCCGGCGGCAATCTTTGTCTCAAAGCCTATGGAAAGAAAGTGGAAGAAGACTAGACGATGGGAAAGATGATAGGATGAAGTTAGAAAAAAAAGTCGTGGGTCTGGTCGCGACCATATTGCTTGTATTAAGCGTAGCAGTCTGTGGTATTTTCCTGGGCATCCCGGATCTGCATGTGTGGGCGCAGCAGAAGCAGTTGCAATATGCCACACAGGTGGAAAAAGGCGAGTCGGTCTTATCCCTGATGCAGGCGGAGACCGCCGTTTTAAAAGAGGGGCAGCAGGACATCGAGATGCAGGGACAGTTGCGTCTGGAGATCCCGGAGGAAGTAAAGACCGCAGATGTTAGTATCGAGCAGAATTATGTGGATCAAGAGGTGCGGATCTATATACCGGAGATCAGCCAGTCCTATTTTTATGATTATCCCATGATCGGCAGCAGCGACCATATTGACGACATCAAATATGATGTGGAAAATAAAAAGGGGCTGATCGATATCCTTTTGGATAATGTCTATATTACGGATGTGACCTGGCAGGACCATTATCTTTATATGGATTTTGTGGCACCCAGAGATCGCTATGATAAGATCGTGGTCATTGATGCCGGGCATGGTGGCAGTGATCCGGGAGCAGAAGTTCTGGGAACCGATGAAAAAGACATTGATCTGGCGATCGCAAAAAAGATCCTGCCGTATTTTAAAGATCAGGACAAGATAGGTATTTTCTATACGCGAACCGATGACAGCAGCCTGTCACTGGAAAAAAGAGTAGGGCTTGCTAATACTTTGCAGGCAGATCTTTTCCTGAGCATCCACAACAATACGACGGCGAGCGGCAGGATGTCCGGGATCAATGGTACCGAGGTCATGTATCATGCAGCAGATGAAAGCGGGGCGTCCAAAGCCTTTGCCCAGACCTGTCTGGATCAACTTTTACAGACACTTGGTTCCGGGAGCAAGGGCGTTGTCGTGGGGGATGATATTTATATCATTCGGACGGCGCAGATGCCGGTAGCCTTGGTGGAGATCGGATTTATGACAAATCAGGAAGAACTGGATAAATTAAAGAGTGATGAATATCAGGAGGCAGCCGCAAAAGCACTTGCACAGGCTGTGCTCCAGACATTGGAGGAGTAAGACCATGAAAAAAATTATTTTTGCTACAGGCAATCAAAACAAAATGCGGGAGATCCGTGAAATCTACGAAGATCTGGGCTATGAGATCCTTTCTATGAAAGAGGCAGGGATTTCTGTGGATATCGTGGAAGATGGAAAGACCTTTGAGGAAAATGCCCTGATCAAAGCCAGAGCCATCGCAGACCAGGTGGATGCCATCGTTCTTGCAGACGATTCCGGGCTGGAGATCGATTATCTGAACAAGGAACCGGGCATTTATTCTGCCAGATACATGGGCGAGGATACCTCGTACGACATCAAGAATGCCAATCTGATCGAGCGACTGGACGGTGTGCCGAAGGAGAAACGTACGGCACGGTTTGTCTGTGCTGTGGCAGCGGTATTCCCGGATGGCAGCGAAAAGGTGGTAAGAGGCACGATTGAGGGATATATCGGTTGGGAGCCGGAGGGGGAGAATGGATTTGGCTATGATCCGATCTTTTATGTAGATGCCTATGGATGCAGTACGGCGGCTATGTCCCGCGAAGAAAAGAACGCGATCTCCCATCGTGGAAATGCATTGCGTAAGATGAAGGAAGAATTGATCAAATATGAGAATACTGGTTGTTAGTGATACACACAGAAAACATGATAATCTGGATATCGCCATCGAAAGGGTCATGCCGGACCGCATTTATCATCTGGGCGATGGCGAAGGATGCGAGGACTATATCGAGGCGGTAGCGGAATGTCCGCTGGAGATCGTGCGCGGCAACTGCGACTTTGGAAGTGATCTGCCGGCAGAAGTGGTGATGCAGGTAGGACGTCATGTAGTCATGCTGACACACGGACATTATTATAATGTAAATTATGGAACGCAGATGCTTGTGGAGGCTGCCAAGGAAAAAGGTGCGGACATTGTATTCTACGGGCATACGCATGTGCCGGAAGTGACGTATGAGGAGGATATGACCATCATCAATCCGGGAAGTATCTCTTATCCGAGACAGGACGGCAGAAGACCCTCCTATGTGGTCGTGGATGTAGACCCACAGGGAGACCTGCATTTTAATCTGATCTATATGTGATCTTTGCAAAAAATAAGATGACGAAAGATGGGAAATCCGCCTGTGGCAAGGACTGGCAGGGCTTGGAAAAAGAAAATAAAAAAAGTGAAAAAAGTTGTTGACATTTATCTGACTCTGCCATATAATATTACTTGCGTCACGGAGAGACGACGCGGTAATACATCGGGGTGTGGCTCAGTTTGGCTAGAGCACCTGGTTTGGGACCAGGGGGTCGCAGGTTCGAATCCTGTCACCCCGACTTGTATGCGGGTGTAGTTCAATGGTAGAACATCAGCCTTCCAAGCTGAATACGTGGGTTCGATTCCCATCACCCGCTCTTTTATTTATGTGTTCGTAGCTCAGTTGGATAGAGCAACGGCCTTCTAAGCCGTGGGTCGGGGGTTCGAATCCCTTCGAGCACATTTGATGTTACTATTTCTTGTCATTATGCAGGAGGTAGTAATATTTTTTAAGTAAGACCTTGTCTTACTCATCTCAATATGGTGGGTATAGCGCAGTTGGTTAGCGCGCCAGATTGTGGCTCTGGAGGCCAAGGGTTCGAATCCCTTTATCCACCTTTGTTGCGATAGAGCAACATTATGAAGTTGTTGGGCTATCGCCAAGCGGTAAGGCACTGGATTTTGATTCCAGCATTCGCAGGTTCGAATCCTGCTAGCCCAGCTATCTTTTATAACATGGGATACTAGCTCAGTTGGTAGAGCACCTGACTTTTAATCAGGTTGTCGGGGGTTCGAATCCCCCGTGTCTCATTTCTTGAAAACATTGAAAAACCGTTGCAAAACCTTGTAAAATCAAGGCTTGCAGCGGTTTTTTGTCATATTCTTTTTCTCAAAAACAACGTGAAAAAATTATCAATTCTTGCTATCGTTTTTCCCCACCTGTATAATAAAAATTACATAAGTATGAAAGGTCTTTTTAGAATAAAGGGGTAGTTCTGAAAAGGCGAAGAAAAAGTAAAGGGGGATTTTACATTGAGTAGATTAACGGTTATGACAGATGATCGTGCATCGTCTACGACCTTGACACTTGCCAAGGAATTTAAGCAGCGTATCATCGCCAGCCCACCGGGAGTTTGTCTGGTGGAGATGCAGCTTGCCATGTTAAAAGTATGCCATGCGCAGAGTTGCGGAAAGTGTGTGCCATGCCGGGACGGCTTGGGAAAATTGGAGGATCTGTTGGAGGATGTCCTGAACAATCGGGCGACAGAGAATACACTGGCTCTGATCGAAAAGACAGCAAAGAATATCGAGTTGTCAGCAGACTGTGCAATCGGATTTGAGGCGGCACGTATGGTGCTTGTGGGCTTGGACGGATTGCAGGAGGACTATATTTCGCATGTAAAGCATCACAGATGCAGCGGTAGTTTTGAACAGCCGATCCCATGTATCGACCAGTGCCCGGCACATGTAGACATTCCGGGCTATATCGCTCTTACCGGAGCGGGCAGATATGAGGATGCTGTGCGTCTGATCCGAAAAGATAATCCGTTTCCGGTGGCGTGTGCATTGATCTGTGAGCATCCTTGCGAGCAGAGATGCCGTAGAAACATGCTGGATTCTTCTGTCAATATTCGCGGACTCAAACGGTCTGCCGTAGATTTTGCAGATCTGGATTCCATTCCGGTACCGCCAAAGGCAGAGCCTACAGGGAAGCGCATCGCCATCATCGGTGGCGGACCAAGTGGACTTACGACAGCTTATTTCCTGCAACTGATGGGACATCAGACTGTGGTATTTGAGGAGAAACCGGCACTTGGAGGAATGCTTCGCTATGGTATTCCAAATTATCGTTTCCCGAGAAAACGTCTGGCGCAGGATATTGATTACATATTAAAGACCGGTGTGGAAGTGCGCCTAAATACACAGATCGGACGTGATATTTCAATGGAAGATCTGGAAAAGGAATACGATGCCATTTATATTTCCATCGGTGCACAGACTGACAAGAATTTTGACATTGAAGGAGCAGACAGCCTGAACGTTATCTCAGCAGTCAATCTGCTGCGCGACGTGGGACTGGAAAAGCGCTTAGACTTTAGCGGACTAAAGGTAGCCGTTATCGGTGGTGGAAATGTTGCCATGGACTGTGCGAGAACAGCTATTCGTGCCAATGCGGAAAAGGTAAGCATCATTTACAGACGTCAGGAAAAAGACATGACAGCATCACCGGTAGAGGTGCGTGGAGCCATTGAGGAAGGGGTGGAATTATTTACCCTGCAGGCACCGCTTCGCGTGGAAGCAGATGAAGAAGGCAAGGCAGTGGCACTCTGGACGCAGCCGCAGATCAGTGGGCTTTATGACCGCAATGGAAGACCAAAGTCCAATAAGGCGGACAAGGATCCAATCCGCATGCCGGCAGATATCATTCTGGTTGCCATCGGACAGGATATCGAGAGTGAGCAGTTTGAAGAACAGGGCATTTCGACCAAATGGAACCGTATCATCACGGATGAGGGCGGTAAGACAACAGGAAATCCTGGCGTATTTTCCGGTGGAGACTGCGTATCCGGACCGGCAACCGTGATCAAGGCGATTGCAGCAGGCAAGGTCGTGGCTGCCAATATTGATGAATATCTGGGATATCATCACGAGATCACCGTAGATGTGGATATCCCATCTCCTCTTATGAATGACAAGTTGCCAAGTGGACGTATCCATTTGACAGAAAGAGAAGCGTGTGAACGCAAGAACGATTTTGACGGCATTGAGAATGCTATGAGCCGTGAAGAAACGATTCAGGAAGCAGCCAGATGTCTGCGCTGCGATCACTATGGATGTGGAGTACTGAGAGGAGGTAGGGAATTAAGATGGTAAATGCCAAGATTAACGGAATAGAAATTCAGGTAGAAAAAGGCACGACGATTTTGGATGCCGCCAGAGAAAAAGGCATTCGCATCCCTACGCTCTGCTATTTAAAAGAGATCAATGAGATCGGCGCATGCCGTGTTTGCTTAGTGGAGATCGGTGGGAAAAAGAATCTTGTTGCTGCATGTAATAATGTGGTGGAAGAGGGTATGGAAATCTTTACCAACAGTCCCAAGGTGCAGTCTGCAAGACGTACCAACGTGGAATTGATCTTATCACAGCATGATTTTCGCTGTGCCACCTGTGTAAGAGGCAATGATTGTAATCTGCAGAGACTTGCCAGAGAGTTGAATATTATTGAAATCCCATACAAGATCGAGATCGAGAACCAGCCATGGGATCATTCTTTCCCGATCATCCGTGATTCTGCAAAATGTATCAAATGTATGCGCTGTGTGCAGGTCTGCGACAAGATCCAGACCATGGGCGTGTGGGACATTATCAATACAGGCAAACGTACCAGTGTAAGCACGGTAGATATGCAAAATATCGAAGATATGGATTGCGCCCTTTGTGGACAATGCATCACACATTGCCCGACCGGTGCACTTCGTGAACGAAATGATACGGTTAAGGTCATGGATGCCATTATGGATCCGGATCAGATCGTGATCGCCCAGATCGCTCCGGCAGTTCGTGCCGCATGGGGCGAGGGCTTTGGGCTTTCTACAGAGCAGGCGACAGTAGGGAAAATGGTGTCTGCCGCAAGACAGATTGGATTTGATTATATTTTTGATACGGATTTTTCTGCGGATCTGACAATTATGGAAGAAGGGCATGAGTTGTTGGAGCGTCTTTCACATGAAAAAGATGCAAAAATGCCAATGTTTACGTCCTGCTGTCCGGGCTGGGTACGCTTTATGAGATCGCAGTTCCCGGATTATGTAGACAATTTATCTACAGCAAAATCGCCACAGCAGATGTTTGGAGCCATTGCAAAGACTTATTATGCAGATATCTTGGGTGTGACACCGGACAAGATCACCTGTGTTTCCATCATGCCTTGTACTGCCAAAAAGTATGAATGTGCAGTGCCACAGGTCAATGACAGTGGAGCAGATCGGGATGTCGATGTTTCGCTTACAACGCGAGAGTTTATCCGTATGCTTCGTGCAGCCCAGGTCAATATCGATACCTTGGAAGAAGATGCTTTTGACGAACCACTTGGTATTGGTACCGGAGCGGGTGTGATCTTTGGTGCGACCGGTGGAGTCATGGAGGCAGCACTTCGTAGTGCATACTATTTTGTGACCGGAAAGAATCCGGGGGCAGATGATTTTTCTATTGTACGTGGAGAAGATGGCATTCGGGAAGTGACCGTGGATATTGCCGGTACGCCGGTGCATGCAGCCGTAGTCAGTGGACTGGGAAATGCCAGAAATCTGATGGAGCGCGTCAGCAGAGGCGAGGTCTCTTATGATTTCGTAGAAGTGATGGCCTGTCCGGGCGGATGTGCCGGAGGCGGTGGACAACCGATCCATGATGGCTTGGAATTGGCATGTCAGCGTGGACAGAAGTTGTATGCGCTGGATAAGGGAAGCCAGTTGCGCTTTTCACATGAAAATCCGGCGATCGTCCAGGCTTATGATAAATTCTTAGATCGGCCACTGTCGCATAAGTCGCATGAACTTTTGCACACCAGACAGGCGGAATGGGATTTATAAGAAGATACACGCATTGTGTCATTTATGAAAAAGTTTCTTGCAATTTCTGATAGGGGATAGTACAATCAGTAGCATATCAACGGATATTATTTACCAAGGGGAATTTGTAGGAAAGGGGGCAGAGTTATGACAAATGAAGAATTGCTGGTAGCCATGACTAGGGTCATGTCAGATATGCTGGATGAGAAGTTAGACAAAAAGTTGGATGAAAAACTGGATCAGAAACTTGATGAAAAGTTGAATCCGATCAAGGCTGATATCTCAGGATTAAAGCAGGATGTATCAGGGCTAAAGCGGGATGTATCAGGGCTAAAGCAGGATGTATCTAACTTAAAGTCAGATATGGCAGAGCAAAAGGCAGAGACACAAAGTTTGAAGTCAGAGATGCAAGGACTCAAGACAGAGACACAAAGTTTGAAGTCAGAGATGCAAGGACTCAAGACAGAGACACAAAGTTTGAAGTCAGAGATGCAAGGACTCAAGACGGAAACACAAGGCTTAAAGGAGCGTATGACAAATGTCGAGTTACTTCTTGAAAATTATGTTGTGCCGAGTCTGAAAGATCTGTGCAAGGTTGTCAATACGGAGTACAGAAAGTATGAAATATCCATCGAGAGCCATGAGCAGATGAAAACAGATACAGATGTTTTGAAGTCGGTTGTATCCGATCATTCGGAGCGTATTATCAGATTAGAAAAGATGAATGGCTTGTCATCGGCTGGCTAATGATTGAAAAGTGTAAAAGAGGTCGCAGGGATTTGCAAAAGCATTTCCCAGTGACCTCTTTTCACTTGCTCAATTATTACTTCGTGATATACATCGTTCCATGTAATTATACGCTCGTTTTAACGCTTGGACTACTGAAGTAAGGAAAGAACATCCTGTGTAGACTGGATAGCCTGTGAAATAGTATCAATAGCTGCAGTAGCATCATCCTCTGTATCAACCTTAAGACCCTTAACACCAATTCCTGTCGCGCTCATTGCATCAATCTGGACACCAATCTTGTTGTCAGATGACGAATCTGCACCTACATGTAAATTGAAGTTAAGAGTGCCATTTACATTTTCGCTTCTAACCATACCACTTGCAGTTGTTATTTCAACTGACTTTGCTGCGTCTGCAAAATACTTAGTTGCGGTAGTTGTTCCATCAGATTGTTTTGTAGATTTTACATCTGTTGCTGAAGGGTGTTCTTTCATTACTTCAGTAATCTCAGAGTTAAGGGAGCGCGTTAGTCACATAACGCAATCTACATCTTATCGTATTAATTGAGCAAAAGAAGAGAGCGTAGGGATTGAAATCTCCCTACGCTCTTTTTGAAATACCTTACATCAAGATATCATATTCTTTTAACAATTCTTCCTGATATATTGGATCTTGAACACTGCGCGTCAAATCTTCCAGACGATTATCGGCTATCAAAGACTGGTTCAGACGATTGATGATATCCTGCCCCATTTCCTGTCCAAGTCGCTTACCGCGTTCTTCCCCTAAGGCGATTCCGTCCTGATAGGACTCTGCTTTTTCCATTTTGATATGTTTTTCCTGATCGTATTCAAATAAGCACACGCGTAACACCTCCGCTCGATTCTTTCGCAGAAAATCCAAACTGCCAAAATCCTATCAAAATACTATGGAAACACAGCAAAATCTTGCAAAATGCCAAAAATCCTACGGATTTGCGGCATTTTTTGTGTAAAAGGACATTGAGAAAAATGTCAAGATAACATATAATAAGGCAGTATTATACAAACAAGGAGGAAAATTCAATGAAAAAGTTTGGTATTAAAGAAGTCGTTGCGACCGGTATCGGAACAGCACTCTTTATCGTGCTTACAGAGGTGCAGATTCCATTGGGAATTATTCCTAACACTTCATTACAGCCAAGAGCAGCAGTCCTTGCATTTTTAGCAGCAGTATTTGGACCAGTTGTTGGTGGCATTGTAGGTATTCTTGGTCATGCACTTGGCGATGCTATGTTTTATGGTAGTATCTGGTGGAGCTGGGTTATTCCAGAAGCTGTGATTGGTATCGGCGTAGGCCTTTTCGCTAAGAAGTATCAGATCAAAGAAGGCGGATTTGATCGTAAAGCAATTGTACTTTTTAATATAGTACAGATTGTAACAAATGCGGTTGCATGGATTCTCGTTGCTCCGGTACTAGACATTGTCATCTATTCAGAGCCTACCAATAAGGTATTTGCACAGGGTGCATGTGCATTTGTAGCAAATATTATTATTACAGCAATTCTTGGAACTCTGCTTGGCATGGGTTATACTAAGATTGGTGCAAAGTCATCAAGCCTTACAAAAGAAGACTAATTATTAAAAGGGAATGTGATTGTGGAACCTATTATCGAGTTTAAAAATTATTCGTTTAAGTACAATTCACAGGTAGAACCAACTCTCCGGGATATTGACCTTAGCGTCTATCCCGGAGAAAAAATTCTTATTATAGGGCCATCCGGGTCAGGCAAATCAACACTTGCCAACTGCATCAACGGATTGGTTCCTTTTTCATATGCAGGAGAGAGTACCGGTGAGTTATATATTGGAGGAAAGGAACCGAAAGACCTGGGCATTTTTGGCCTATCCAAGATGGTCGGCACTGTTTTACAGGACACAGATGGACAGTTTATCGGACTGACGGTAGCGGAAGATATCGCCTTTGTATTGGAAAACGACTGTATGGAAGAAGAAAAGATGCACAGACGTGTGGATGCGATTGCCGATATGGTGGATGTGAAAAATCTTTTGCACCATGCACCGGGAGCATTGTCAGGTGGACAGAAGCAACGTGTGTCTATGGCAGGCGTCATGATCGATGACGTGGATATTCTGCTTTTTGATGAGCCACTTGCCAATTTGGATCCGGCAACAGGAAAACGCGCGATCGCATTGATCGATTCCATCCAAAAAGAACAGAATAAGACCATCCTTATCATTGAGCACCGTTTGGAAGATGCTTTATATAAGGATGTAGACCGTATTGTGGTCGTGGGTGATGGCAGGATTGTTGCGGATATGACACCGGATCAACTTTTATCTTGTGATATACTGATGAAAGAGGGCATCCGTGAACCGCTTTATGTGACGGCATTGAAGCATGCAGGCTGCACGATTTCCGAAAAAGATCGTCCGGCACATGTGGAGACCATGGATTTTTCTGCCTACAAAGGACAGGTACAGGAATGGTTTGCCAGTGCCCAGACACCGGCAAAGGGAAAAAATAGCCAGGTGGCTCTTGCCGTAGAGCATTTGGATTTTTCCTATGATGCCAAGCACCCGATCTTACAGGATATTGATTTTTCGGTAAATAAAGGCGAAATGATCAGCATTGTTGGAAAAAATGGTGCCGGAAAGACGACTCTTTCCAGCCTGATCTGTGGCTTTTTGCAGCCGGATAAGGGCAGGATCCTCTTGGATGGTCAGGATATCGCACCGCTTTCCATCAAGGAGCGTGGCGAAAAGATCGGTATTGTCATGCAAAATCCAAATCAGATGATCTCCAAGGCAATGATCTATGATGAGGTGGCTTTGGGTCTTGCCGTGCGCGGTGTCTCGGAAGATGAGATCAAGGAAAGAGTCTATGAAACACTCAAGATCTGCGGTCTTTATCCTTTCCGTAACTGGCCGATCTCAGCCCTGAGTTTCGGACAAAAGAAGCGTGTGACTATTGCTTCTATTTTAGTCATGAACCCACAGATCATGATCTTAGATGAGCCGACAGCCGGACAGGATTACCGTCACTATACGGAGATCATGGAATTCTTAAAACGGGTAAACGAAGAATTTGGTACCACCATCATTATGATCACGCATGATATGCATTTGATGCTGGAATATACGGATCGTGCCATTGTGATCGCGGACGGACAGATGATCGCGGACGACACACCGGCAAATATCCTGACGAATGGGCAGATCGCAGATCGGGCATACTTAAAGCAGACTTCACTTTATGAGATGGCAGAAAAATGCGGTATCCCGTCACCGTCTGCGTTTGTTGAATGCTTTATCAACTACGAAAGGACGGTGAGATAATGGCAAAATTATTTTCTTATGAAGAAAAAGGAACATGGATGGAAGATCTGTGTGGCGTTACCAAGCTGATCTTCTTTCTGGCATGGACCATCACCTGTATGTTGACCTATGATACCAGGGTGCTTGCCATTATGCTTGCGACCAGTTTAATCTTGTTTAAACTATCCAAGACCAGTTGGGAACAGGTTGGTTCCGTTTTTAAGGTGATATTGGTATTTATGATCATCAACATTCTGGCTATTTTTATCTTTGCACCGGGACAGGGAACAAAGATCTATGGCACAGAGCACATCCTTTACAGTCTGGGCGGCCGCTGGGTGGTGACCCAGGAGCAGTTGTTCTATGAACTCAATGTTGTGCTCAAGTATTTTACGATCGTGCCGGCGGTATTTATGTTCATCATCACGACCAATCCATCCGAACTTGCGGCATCATTGAATAAACTTGGCGTAAGTTATAATATCGGTTATGCGATGGCGATCGCGCTCCGCTATATCCCGGATGTGCAGGATGATTTCCACAAAATCAAAAATGCACAGGAAGCGCGCGGAATCGAGATGTCCGGCAAGGCAAAACTGATGGATCGAATCAAAAATGTGTCAGCCATCATTTTCCCATTGATCTTTACCAGTATGGATCGGATCGACACGGTCAGCAATGCCATGGAGTTGCGTGGGTATGGAAAAAATAAAAAGCGTACCTGGTATATGGGGCGCAAACTTGCAAAAGCAGACTATGCGGTCATGATCGTAACTCTAGTCGTTATGGTCATAGCACTTGTGGTTACATATCATGATGGAAGCAGATTTTATAATCCATTTATTTAAGACAAGGTAGGGAAGGCCTATGAAAAAAAGAGGCAAGATCATATTAGGGATTTTGGCAGCACTTATCGTGGTCGCCGGTGGGGCATTTTATACTTGGGCGCAGCAACCAAGTTCCCGCTTACTTTTATCCTCCATTTATTTTATGGAGGTCACACTGAAAAATCCGGGCTATCTTTTGCATGATATTGATATTATGGAGATGTGCCGTGACTATGGCAATGGAGATACCGAACTGACCGGTAAAGTAGGACTTTCCGGTATGCAGCAGGTAAAATCTTCCATCTATTTTGATGTGGATGCCAAGCGGTCTTTTGCACAAAAGCGCATTTCTTCCAAGATGGATATGGATCTTTTGTGGGTCGATATGGGCGAGTTGGATTTTTATGCAGAGGATCAGACGGTCTACATGGAAGCCCCGCTTTTGGGGGATGATATTGGCTATGCCTTCCCGACGGGGCAGGATCTCTTTTTGAAAATGCCGGATCTGACTTCTGATATCGATAAAACATGGTTCAAGGATCATATGCAGGATATTGCAGACCTGACCAAGCAGATCTCCATCGATCAGACGGGTAAGACCATCGAAGATGAAGATGGCACGGTCAGTGAGGAGTTTGTGATCACCATTCCGCAGGGATGTGGACAGTTTATCTGGGATCTTTTAGGAATTGATGCCCCGGATTATGATGTGGTCTGCTCCATGTATCTGACCAAGCACAACCATTTGCGCAGGCTTTCTGTGGATATGTCGGATGTCTTAGATGGTGCATCCATGGTCGTTGATGGCGAGGATGTCGGCACTGCCTATATGTATTATGAACTGCCGGACGATGAGCGCGTAGAAATGAAGATGGTGCGCAATCCCGACTATTCTCATTGGATCGATGCGGAAATGACCTACTATGCCAATACCGGCAAACAGTACAAGATGACATCCCATATCACATGGCAGGAGGCAGAGGATGGATTTAGCCTGAAGGCTACCGATATGGTCATGACCTGTGACGGAGATACGATGGCAAAAGGATATTTTAAAGGGCAGATGAGGGAGGTGACCGAAGGACTGCCGGATCTTTTCGGCGATCAGGCGGACTACATTCATAATCTGGAAGCCCTTGACTGGAAAGAGGTACGAGACGATACCGAAGGCTTTGTCAATGATGTATTAGGCAAAACATCTTTCTCGGTATTTATGGATGATGACAAATAAAAAATGACAATACAAAAGACAGATGCTCTGGTGCAAGATAAGCGCCCAGGCATCTGTCTTTTTATTAGCTTATTAGCATTTTTCCGGTTCCGGATAATCTACGCCGAAAGTCTCGACGGTCACTTTTTTCATTTTCTGTTCCTCTAAAGGACGATCAGAGTAATCGGTTGCGGTCTCAGCAATCTTGTTGACTACATCCATGCCCTCGATGATCTGACCAAAGGCCGCGTACTCGCCGTCCAAGTGTGGGCTGGTCTGGTGCATGATAAAGAACTGGCTGCCAGCGGAATCCGGGACCATGGTGCGTGCCATGGAAAGGACACCCGGTGTATGCTTGAGGTCATTCTGGAAACCATTGTGAGAAAATTCTCCGGCAATGGAATAGCCAGGACCGCCGGTACCTGTGCCGGTCGGATCGCCGCCCTGCAGCATAAAGCCGCGGATCACACGATGGAAGATAATACCATCATAGTAGCCCTTGTTTACCAAGGAGATAAAGTTGTTGACTGTGTTTGGTGCAACATCAGGATATAATTCTGCTTTCATGATGTCGCCATTTTCCATTTCTATGGTTACGATAGGATTCTGTGCCATATGAAATACCTCTTCTTTCTAAAAAATTGTCGCTGCCGATAACAACAACGAAATATGCAATATATTATAGGTCATATGAGGGATGGAGTAAAGAAAAAATAATATTGGCTTTTGTCAGACTTTTAAAATAATTCAAAAAGGTCTTGCCAAAAGGAAAAAGACTTGTTAATATCAATCTCACCATCTTATGAGATGGCATCTTTTTTCGACGGCGTATCGCCGGCTTATTCCGATTTGGGTATGCTTTATGTCCTTTTATGCAAAAATGAAAGGATGAGAGAATATGCAGGATATTATTAAAGAATATGGACCAGCTATGATCACCGTGGTTGTGATCGGAGCAATGTTGATCTTGGTTTCGACACTGATCGGTAAGGATCAAAACAGTATTGTCGGTGGGGCTTTTTCCCAGTTACTGACGTATTTCTTCACGAAGAATGCGCTGTAAGGGGGACGACATGAGTGAACGGATGATCGCATTGGGTAAAAGTGGTGATTTTTTCGGACCGCTTTATCCCTATATTATCGATGATGATGTGACGGATGTGGATTACAACGGCAGAGAGGTCTGGATCACGGACAGCGATAATTGTCGTCATGTATGCAAAGATCTGATCTTAAGTCAGGATTTCGTGGACCAGTTTACCGGGCGCGTGGCAAATGGTGTGAGCAAGGCATTCAACCGGCAAAATCCGGTCTTGGAGGCAGAGACGGCAAGTCTGCGCATTACCATTGTGCATGAGTCTGTGTGTCTGACCGGGCGCAGCATCTGCATCCGCAAGTCCCTGCCCTATGTGCGGCTGCATGCCAGACAGATGATCGCAGAAGGCTATTGCAAAGAGGAGGTTTTAGACCTGCTTTTGTCCTGTGTGGCAGACCATAAAAATATTGTAGTGGTAGGCGAACCGGGAGCGGGCAAAACGGAACTCTGTAAATTTTTATCCGGTTATATCCCGGAGGATGAGCGTGTGATCACGATCGAGGATACGACGGAATGGCATTATCCCAGTATGCATCCAGACCATGATTGTCTGGAACTGCGGATCAACCGGCAGATGGACTACACGCAGGCGATCAAGACCTGTCTGCGCCTGAATCCTAAGTGGATCATGCTCTCGGAGACTAGGTCTAAGGAAGTGGTCTATCTGATGGAGTGTCTGAGTACGGGGGTACACGGCATGACGACTCTGCACACGTCGGATGTGAGAAAGATACCGGATCGTATGTTAAATATGGCGGGAAATGAGCGGGATGCCGGACGCATGGAAAATGATATTTATTCCTTTATTGATGTTGGAATTCTGGTGCGCAGGCGCGGCTGGGAAGATAGCATGGAGCGTTATCAGATCAGCAGATATATCGATCAGGTCTGCTTTTTTTCCAGAGAAGATGGAAAAAATCAGGTGCAGATCGTGGTAGAAGATGGAAAAGTGATTTCCGATGCATGGGGAGAGAGGAAGGGAACGTATTATGAAGCGAAAGTTGCTATGGGATGAATTGTATCAATATGGCTATGTTTTTTCCTGGAAGAAAAGTCTGGGGATGTATGGTGTTGTGGTGGCATTTGCCCTTTTGCTGGGGCGGTATTTTCATCTGGATGGGATCTATCTTGTCCTTTTGTGTGGCTGGTGTGCCTTTCTGTTTCCCTTTTTTCTGCGCAATCTCTATCGCAACCGCTATGGGCAGTTGCAGTTTGTGGAAGCAAACACCTATATGGAGCAGTTTTTGTACTCTTTTCAAAAATCGGGCAAGGTGCTGGTGACCTTAAAGGATGTAGAAAAACTTTTGGCAAAGGGCAGGATGCATACCTGTATCAGGGATGCGATCACCTATATTGAAAAGACCTATGGGGAAAATCAGGTGGAGGCGAAGGCGCTGTCGCGTATCGAGCAGGAATATCCCCTGCAGCAGATGGCAACCATGCACCGTTTTGCCTTGCAGGTAGAACAAAATGGGGGAGAATATGGGGATGCTATCTTACTGATGCTGGATGCCAGGCGCATGTGGGCAGACCGGGAATATGAACTTTTAAAGGAGAAAAAGAGAAAGCGGACGCAGATCTTGGTCTCGGTCGTCGTATCTTTGCTTTTGTGTTCTGCCTTTGTCTATGTGGCAAACGGCATTTCTATGACAATCTCCGATTATGCCCTAGTTAAGGTCACAACCCTTGCCACGCTTTTGATTGATCTGTGGATCTTTTATGTGGCGGATAAGAAACTGGCAAGTGGCAGTATGGAAAAGACCTGCGATGAGAAAGACTTACTCCGCCAGTATGAAAAAGTAAAGCGGTGTGATGCGGCAGGCAAAAGAGAATTGGGCTATGGCATTGCAAAAAGAAAGGTGACCCGTGCCCTGCAAAAGGTCTTTCCGCAGTGGCTCTTAGAAGTGTCTTTGCTCCTGCAGAGTGAAAATGTGCAGGTGGCGATCATGGAATCCTATGAGGAAGCGCCCCTGCTCTTAAAGCCGGAACTG
Organism: Roseburia lenta; assembly: GCF_014287435.1. GTDB lineage: Bacteria > Bacillota > Clostridia > Lachnospirales > Lachnospiraceae > Pararoseburia > Pararoseburia lenta. The sequence goes on along the minus strand of NZ_JACOPG010000001.1, from coordinate 719,847 downwards.
CGCCAACTGATACAGGATCTGCAGCAGAAACCGACAGACATGGAGCCCTATCTGGCATTTTTGCAGACCTATGCCCTGCCGGAAGTACAGTCCTCCATGAAGATGCTTTATTCTTTGTCGGAGGGCACCGGGGGCAATGCGTCCAGCCAGATCAGTGATATTATCCGTAGAAATCAACTGCTTTTCGATCAGGCACAGAAGATGAAAAACGAGGATGCCTTAGGTGGGCTCTACGCCTTATTTTTAGCACCGCAGTTGACCGGGGGAGCCAAGATGTTAGTGGATATGGTCATGCTCTTTTATGTCATGATGGCAAGCAGTATCTTGCAGATGTAGGAAAGGGGAAAGTTTATGGAAGTCATTATAAAATCATTTATCGGGGTTTTCTGTCTCATGCTTTTGACGGTTACGGGAATCGGCATTACGGCGACATCGGTATCAGCGCGAAATGCAAATGCCTTTCTGACTGCCAGTGCCGAAAGGATCGAGGCAGCACATTTTGCAGAGGATGTGATCGAAGCCTGTCAGGCAGATGCAAGAGAAATGGACTATGACCTTAGTGTGGAAGTTTATCGACCGGGGGGAAGTAAGCAGGCAGCCTATGGAAGTATGACGCTGACCTATGACTATGGGATTTCTTTTTTTGATCTGGAAAATACCAGAAGGATTGCGGTGGATTTATGGTAAAGGGGGAACTATATGCAGGAAATTATGCGGGATTATGGGATGGCGCTTTTTTACAGTGTCATCGGCGGCAGTATTTGTGGCGTCTTTCTTTTGGCAATACAGGCATTTTGTATGTAAAGAGAGGAGAAGTGGGATGAAAGAGATTATGGATACTTATGGGGAAATGTTGCTAGCGGTCGTTACGACCGTCATGTTGGGGATCTTGTTCTGGCAAGAGATAAAAAGTCCTTTTGGCATGGGGTTGGCGCTGGCATTAGAGCAGATGTTTGGATAAGGGGAGAATATGACAGAAATTATAAGAAACTATGGTAGGACTTTGCTTGCCATGGTGGTAGCAGGGGCTTTGCTGACCTTATTCTTTTGCCTGTCTTTTGCAGGAGAAAAGGGGCTGCCTCGGACACTGGGAAAGCAGATGAAAGAGAAGATGGGACAGGAGACATATGGGATGACAACTTCCGATCAAGCCATCCGAAGGGCAAAAGAAGATTCGGTTCCGACAGCAACCACGCAGACGCTTTTGGTCGGGAAGTCCTATCAGGCAAAGGATATGATCTTAGCAAGGGATGCCAGGGGAGAGGAGGCGTCTTTTTCCATCCTTTGGATCGAGGATACCGACAGCAGGGAAGTGGTAAAAGCGCAGGAAGATGCGGCGGGAGAAGAAAACTATTGCTTTGAGCGTAGCGGCATCTATCGGGCAAAAGTCATGCTTTGGGATGCGCAGGGGGCAAGTCAGAATGGTTGGATCTATCTGCGTGTGGAAGAAGGAGAACAAGGATGAAATATATCGTGTATGGTATCGTTTCTGCGGCGATCTTGTTTCTTTCCGTGCTCATGTTTCTGACCGTCGAAGGAAGGACAGACCATGAAAAGACCTTGGAGGAGGCGGTCAGTCTGGCTTTGGATCAGACCATGCAGGAACAATGGATGCAGGCAGAAAGTATAAAGGATGACGAGGCATGGGCGGATGCTTTTTGCCGGATCTTAAAAGAGAAAATGCAGGGGCTTGGAATCAAAGGGGAGTGTAAGGTGGAGATCTACGGCGTGGATAGCAAAAATGGTCTGCTGTCCGTGGGGGTGACCGAGACCTACCGGCATCCCAATGGAACAGAGGGAACCTGTCAAGTGATAAAAACTGCCCTGTGGGATCAGAAGATGGAAACAGAAGATCATGAGGTGCGTTTTTATGTGGATGACAGACTGTGGCAGGCATACCGGGTAGAGGATGGAGCAGACTTTATCTTACCGCAGACCCCGGCGGTCGAGGGGCGAAAGTTTTTAGGCTGGTCAAGACAGGCAGATCAGTGGAGTGGGGAAGCATTTCCTGCGCAGGTAAAGGAAACACAGATCTATTATGCGTGTTTTGAGTAAATGAGATCATAGAAAAATGGGGAGGAACCATGAGAAGAAGATTGCGAGAAAAACAGGAAAAACGAAAACAGGGGAAAAGGATTTGTGCTATGTTTTTGCTGGTGCTTACGGTCATATCTGGCGGTGGAAATGTATTGCCGGTTCGGGCAGAGAGCACAGAGGTGGAATTGGTGGAGCACCAGAATGCAGAAAAGTTGGCTTTCGATCGGGAAGATGGGGCGATGTCTAAGACAAACATGGAAGGAATGGCGGCAGAAGCAGACGACCGACAGATAGGATATGACTTAGAGATGGAAGACACAGAAAGCGAGGTGACATACGCGGACGAAGAGATGCAAACCGCAGAAAACGAGAAATCGCGCGCGGACATAGATTCGCAAGCCGCGACAGTAGAGGAAGGCACAGGCGCGGAGTTGCAAGACGGGATAAGTATGCCGGAACAGAGCATGTCGGTCACAAGTTATGGCGGTGGCTGGTTCTACGACTATTGGATGTGTTCTTCCTGGATGGATTTTGTCGTGGGCGCATGGTTAAATGGGGCGAAAAAATTTGTCCTCTTGGAGGATATTCCTATAACAGAACGCTGGCTGATCACAGACGGTGCCTGTTTTACCATCAACGGCAACGGACATCAGATGGTCAATTATCTGTCACAGCCGGGACCCATGGTCACGGTGCAGAATGGTGCAACCCTGATCACAGAGGGCAATCTGACACTCAATGGAAACAACCACAGAAATAATGGTGCAGCAGCGGAAGGTGGTTCTTCTGCCGTGGATTGTATCAATGCATCATGGTATGGCAGTGATACGACTATCTGCAATAACTGGAATTATGGCTATATCGGGGTAGACCATCTGGGCGGTGGCACCGGGTTTAATATCGTATCGGAAAATGGCTCGGGCTTCCCGGCAGTCGGCGTCTTTAACAACTGTCGGGCATATAACTGTGATGGTGCAGCATTTTTTGCAAGGAATACGGATGGCAGGGGAGCAACGCTGATCTGCAATAACTGCGTGGCTTATGACTCATCCTGGGGATTTATGGTCACGGATGGCGGAATGTATCTGACAGACTGTTCGGCGCAAGCACCACGCTATGACGGCAGTAAATGGCTCTATGGCGGTGCGGGCATTGCCTATATGGGGCAGGCGAGCGGCAGTGCCAAAGGATGCAGTATGCAGGGGGCAAATTGCGGGCTGTGGCTTAATGCTGCCAATCGCATTGAGATCCGCCAGTGTCATATCAAAGATAGTCTGACCGGCGTTTTGGCTACGGCAAATGAGCCATGGTCTACCTATCTTTTGGATGCCTGCAAGATCTATGGCAATACACATGGGCTGATACATGGCTTTTTCAATCGTCCGACCGGAGAGATAGAAAAAAGCAGTCTGCACAATAATACGACTGCCATCTGCAACAGCGGAAATCTCTCTGTGACCGCCTGTGCCATCTATGATAATGGGACGGGGATCGACAATGTATGGGGCATACTGCGCGCAAAAAGATGGCAGGATGGAGAGAAACAACTCGTATGATATTTTGCAAAAAGGAGAATATCATCTATCCGGGGAAATCGCCATCTGCGGCAAGGGGATATGGCTGGCAAAAGACAGGAGCCTAAGACTGTCCGGTGCGCTATCCCAAAATCTTTCAAAGATCTCTCTGACGTTGGAAGAAGAATGCCCGGAGCCGGGGAGGCTTGTCCTTTCCTGCGATTATGATAAGACCCAGAATACGGCAGACCGGATGAAAGAAAAATTTACTCTGACCAATACGCATACAAAGACTTGGAATGCGGGGCAGGGGAAATACCGGTCTGCCATCCTGCGGGCGGGCACAGGATCTAATGCGTCTGTCGGACAGGTCATTGTATCTGAGACATATACGATTGCTTTTGAGGGAAATCTGGACAATCCCCATGTGACATTTTCCCTGCCGGAGCAAAAGCCCCTGTACTGGAAAGAGGCGCAGACCATAAGTGCACCTGCCTTAGCGGTCTTTTATGATGGAAGAGTCTTTACTTCTCTGGAGCAGACCGGGTGGAGGCAGACTGCCAAAACGACAGAGGAATTCTGGCAGATCGGACAGGATAAGGTGTTTTCCGCAGAGGCATGCACAAAGGACTATTGTTTTTATGCGAACTATGACGTGATAGCGGATGTTCTCATATGTGGAAACGGTCAGACTGCCGGGGAAGATTATAGGATCCGTGATTGTAAAAAGACGGTTTCTTTACCGGAGAATACCTTTGCGCGCATAGAAGAAAGTCTGGTATGGGATGAAAATTTTGCCGAGAAAGTATTGGAAAGAAAGACCTATGCCCATATGGGCTGGGCAATGCGGGAGGATGCCATTTATAAGGATGCGGATGTGCTTGCTGTCGGCAGCCCGGCAGACTTAAATGCCTGGGGCATGCAGGCTTTGGAAAGTGGAACAGAAAAAGTAGATGTCGACGGCAGATTAGAGCCCTTGACCTTTTACAGTGTCTGGGACAGACCGCCGGAGATCTCTGCAAAAAACCGCTACTGGTCAAAAAATCAAGTCAAGGCAGGTGCGGTGACAAAACAGGAAGTCCTAAGAACAGCCGGAGCAAGTGATGCCGAGGATAGGGAAAATCTGGTACTGGATGTGGAACTGCCGGATGAAAAAACGCTGCTTTCTCTGGGGGAGAAAGGCTATGTGACGGCACGCTATAAGGCAGTGGATGGTGCCGGAAATATGACAGAGCGTCTGGTCAAGATGGGCATCACAGAAAGCGGTATTTATCAGGGACAGTATCGGGATGGCAATGCCATTGTACTGCGAAAGATCGACCAGACCTATTATAATAAGAAGACAGAAGAAGCAGGCGGGCTGATGGAGGAGTCGCTTTGGTATGTCGATCCTGCCTGTAAAGAGAAAATCTTACAGACTTTCACGGCACAGGAGGAGGAAGAGCCGGTTTTTTCTTATGAACTGTCTTTATCCGAGTGAAAATACGAGGAATATCCTTGGTATTGCTTGATTTCTAAAAGAAAAAATATATAATAAAATGAAATAACGAGATATTATTATAAGAAAGAAAAAGGAGTGATGTTTTTTGGATACCGTCTCGATACTTCAGTTAGTGATCTTGGTTGTTCTTTTACTTTTATCTGCGTTCTTTTCTTCTGCGGAAACAGCGCTGACAACCGTCAACAAGATCAAAATGAAATCTATGGCAGAAGATGGCGATAAGCGGGCACAGTGTGTGCTCAAGGTAACAGATGATTCGGCAAAGATGCTGTCGGCGATACTGATCGGCAATAATGTAGTCAACCTGTCAGCATCATCACTGGCAACGACACTTGCCATACGCCTGTTGGGCAGTGTGGGCGCAGGGGTAGCAACAGGACTTTTGACCCTGCTGATCCTGATCTTTGGTGAGATCTCGCCGAAGACACTGGCAACACTCAATGCGACCAAGATATCTTTGTCTTATGCAAAGATCATTTGGGGCTTAATGGTGATTTTGACACCGGTGATCTTTTTAATCAACAAGTTATCTTTGGCATTTTTACGTCTGCTTCGCGTAGATCCCAACCAGAATGAGGGAGCCATTACCGAGGAAGAATTGCGCATCATGGTAGATGCCAGCCATGAGAGTGGCGAGATTGAGGGAGAAGAACGAGAGTATATCCATAACATCTTTGATTTTACGGATGCGACCGCCAAGGAGATCATGATACCCCGTATTGATATGACCATGGTCAATGTGAACTGGTCCTATGACAAATTAGTGGAAACTTTTAAAGAGGATATGTTCACGCGACTGCCGGTCTATGAGGGAGACACGGACAATATCATCGGTCTGATCAATATGAAGGATATGATCCTAGCACCGCGCGGAGAGGATTTTTCCATCCGTGATTATCTGCGAAAAGTATATTTTACCTATGAACAGAAGAATACCTCGGAATTGTTTGAGGAGATGCGAAAGGAGCGCTTAAGCCTTGCAATCGTGCTGGATGAATACGGTGCAGTGGCAGGACTTGTGACCCTAGAAGATCTCCTGGAAGAATTGGTGGGCGAAATCCGTGATGAATTTGACGGAAATGAGGAAGACGATCTCATCCGGATCAGCGACAGGGAGTATGATGTCCTTGGTTCTATGAATCTGGAAGATCTGTGTGATGAACTGCACCTTGCCTTTACCTCAGAAGATTATGATACCATCGGTGGTTATCTGACCGGGCTTTTCGATCATTTCCCACAAAAGGGAGAAGTCTATGTGACCGGGGATGGTGTGATACTTCGGGTAGAGGGCGTGGATAAGAAGCGTATCACCAAAGTGCATATCAAACTGCCAAAGTCGGACGAGGAAAAGGCAGAAGAAGTATAGAAAACATAAAATGAGAAAAGAAATGCCAGAACCGGATCAAAACAGGTTCTGGCATTTTTATTACTTCCCGATATAGTCATCGGTGACGATCAATGTCTCATAGCCGTCATTTTGCAGTTTTCTCTGCAGGACAACGGCTTCGTCCAAGTTATCGACAGGGCCGACCCAGATGGCGATCAGTCCGCCGATGCGTTTCCAGACTGCGGAATATCCCTGCCCCTTTAATTGCTCCATCAGGTAGACCGCATTCTCCGGATAGCGGAAAAGACCAACCTGCACATAATACCACATACGAGGCATTGGTTTTTCTTCCGGCATGGGCAGTGGTTCACAGGACGCATCGGCAAGCTGCCGGCGCATGTCAGCCACCGGATCGGACGGACTGGCTTCCGGTGCGATGGATCGTGCCTTTTCCACAGGTGCAGAGGCTGCCTCCACAGGAGCATGTTGCGCATCTGCACTCATTTGGTTTGTTTTACCGGAAGTCGTCTGAGAAGCATCAGAAGTGGTCTGCGGTATAGGGGGAACCTGCTCTGTAGAAGCCGTCGGGGCATGTGTCGTCCGCAGTGGCAGAGCAGCCATCACACCATCTGCAATGGCGCGGGCAATAGCATCAAAATTCTCATCGAAAAGTCGGTTGTCCTCTTTGGAATTGATAAAGCCGACTTCTAAGAGAACAGCAGGCATGGAAGTGCGGCGGAGCACAACGAGTTCCTTGCGGGATTCAATGCCCAGATTTTTAAATCCGATCTCCTCCAAGTTTTCATTGACATTTTTGGCAACGCGGAGCGCCAGAGGATTTTTATCATATACAAGGGCTTGCACACCCTGATAGAGATCTGGAGTTTCGGCAAAATTACGATGGAAGGATAAAAACAGATCCCCACCCGCAGAGTTTGCGATCTGCGCTTTGTCGTAAGGTGAATCGTAACGATCGTCTGTGCGTGTATAGATGATCTGATATCCTGCGTTTTGTAATTCCTGACCTACTGCCAGGGCTAATCTCAAGTTGTCATCTTTTTCTTTTCTGTTTTCATAGACGGCACCGGGGTCGAAACCGCCATGGCCCGGATCTATAATGATGGTCTTTGACATGAGAAAACCTTTGCATATGTTTTTAATAGCCTATGCGAACACAAATAAAATGTGAACCATTCTATACAAAAAACTATAGTTTTGGTATGATAAATGGAGTGAAAAAAGATGAAATGCAAGATAAAAGGAAGTTTTTTAAAATGTGTAAAGAATGCAAAAATGTCATAAAACGTCTGGCGGGGGCAACCCTTGGTCTGACTTTGTGTCTGGGGCTTTTGAGTGCATGTGGCAGCAAGACGACACAGCAGATGGAAGAAAAGAAAGAGGCAGGCATTACTGCCATGCAGTCGGCAGATTACAAGACAGCGGTAGAATCCTTTGATGCGGCATTGCAGTTATCCGGTGCAAAAGTGGATGCGAATGTCGTGGATATCTGTTTTTATAAGGCGGCAGCAGAGTATGCACAGGGCAATCTAAAGGAAGCCATAGCCGTCTATGACTCGATCGTTGATTATGATGAGACCGATTATCGTCCCTGCTTTTTACGGGGCAGCGTTTATCTGAACGAGGGCGAGAAGGAAAAGGCAATCAAAGACTATGAAGAGGCGGTCAAGCGCGCCGGCAGCAATTACGAATTATATATTTTGATCAGCCAGAATCTGAAAGCCTCCGGGATGGAAGATGAGGGCGATAATTTCTTGGATGAGGCACTGGCTCTGGAAGGAAAAAGCGGTGAGGACTATCTGGGCAAAGGACGGATCTATCTGGAGCAGGGAGACTATAAGCAGGCGATCGAATATTTGCAGACGGCAGTAGAGAAGAAGACGTCAGACGCTAAGGTCTATCTGGCAGAGACTTATGAGGCATCCGGGGACAGCGACAGCGCATCCAAACTTTTAGCAGAGTATGTCAAGGAAGAAAAGCCTTCGGCAGAGGCACTGGCACTTCTTGGTAATATGGAGATCAAGGCGGGCAATTATGACAAGGCATTGGAGTATTATCAGGAAGGCATCAAAAAAGAAGATGATACCGCGATGCAGGATCTGCTCAAGGGGGAGATCGTAGCACTGGAATACACAGGCGATTTTAGCAGTGCCAAGGAGAAGATGACAGAATATCTGGCAAAATATCCGACGGATCAGGCAGCCTTAAGAGAGCAGACTTTTCTACAAACTAGATAAAATTTTTGCATTGATTTATTAAATGCAAAATGAATAAGTGACAAAATACCCCATGAAATCGGCTTTTCATGGGGATTTTTTGTATTTGTCGTCAAAATGACGAAAATACTATATATAGTGAAATGATATTGACCCATGCACCATATTTTGATAGAATTTGTACATAAATAGCGTTTGAACGAGAAACATGTCGCTTACATGTATGGAGTTTGGAGAACCAAGGAATTTTGAAAGGTGGATTAGGAAATGTTTGAAGTTGTGAAAAGGGATGGACAAGTAACAGAGTTCAACTTGGGGAAGATCAATGATGCGATCGCCAAGGCATTTGATGCGACACAGATGTCTTATAATGATGATATCATTGGTTTATTGTCTTTGCGCGTATCTGCGCATTTTCAGGATAAGATCAAGGACGGAAAGGTATCGGTAGAGGCAATCCAGGACAGTGTTGAGACCGTTTTGGAGCAGACCGGTTATACCGAGGTCGCTAAGGCATATATCCTGTATCGTAAGCAGCGTGAAAAGATGCGTAATATGAAGTCTACGATCTTAGACTACAAGGACGTTATCAATAGTTATGTAAAGGTGGAAGACTGGCGTGTAAAGGAAAATTCTACCGTTACTTATTCTGTAGGAGGTCTGATCTTAAGCAATTCCGGCGCAGTGACGGCAAATTACTGGCTTTCCGAGATCTATGATGAGGAGATCGCAGAGGCACACCGCAATGCGGACATCCACATCCATGATCTGTCTATGTTGACCGGTTATTGTGCAGGCTGGTCTTTGAAGCAGTTGATTCAGGAAGGTCTGGGCGGTATTTCCGGCAAGATCACATCTGCTCCGGCAGCACATTTATCCGTGCTTTGCAATCAGATGGTAAACTTCCTCGGCATCATGCAGAACGAATGGGCAGGAGCACAGGCTTTCTCTTCTTTTGACACCTATCTGGCACCATTCGTAAAGGTAGACAATCTGACCTACCGCGAAGTGAAAAAATGTATCGAAGCATTTATTTACGGAGTAAATACACCGAGCCGTTGGGGAACACAGGCACCATTCTCCAACATTACTTTGGACTGGACCGTTCCGGCAGATCTTGCAGAATTACCTGCTATCGTCGGCGGCAAGGAAATGGACTTTAAGTACAAGGACTGCAAGAAGGAAATGGATATGGTCAACCGTGCATTCCTTGAGATCATGATCGAGGGCGATGCCAATGGTCGTGGATTCCAGTATCCGATCCCTACTTATTCTATTACCAGAGATTTTGACTGGTCTGATACCGAGAACAACAGACTGCTCTTTGAAATGACCGCAAAATACGGCACACCATATTTTTCAAATTATATCAACAGTGACATGGAGCCGAGCGATGTGCGTTCTATGTGCTGTAGGTTGCGTCTGGACTTGAGAGAACTCCGCAAGAAATCCGGTGGTTTCTTTGGCTCAGGTGAAAGTACCGGATCTGTTGGCGTTGTTACGATCAACATGCCGCGTATCGCATATCTGGCAAAGGACGAGGCAGACTTTTATGCAAGACTGGATCATATGATGGATATTGCCGCAAGATCCTTAAAGATCAAGCGTGGTGTCATCACCAAACTTTTAAATGAAGGTCTTTATCCATATACCAAGCGTTATCTGGGAACCTTTGACAACCATTTTTCAACGATTGGTCTGATTGGTATGAACGAAGTGGGACTCAATGCAAAGTGGCTTGGCATGGATCTGACACATGAAGAGACACAGCAGTTTACCAAGGACGTCCTCAACCATATGCGCGAGCGCCTGTCTGATTACCAGGAAGAATACGGTGATCTTTACAATCTGGAGGCAACACCGGCTGAGTCTACGACTTATCGTCTGGCAAAGCATGATGTTGCACAGTTCCCGGATATCAAGACGGCAGGCAAGGAAGGAGATACACCTTTCTATACCAACAGTTCACACTTGCCGGTAGAATACACATCCGACATTTTTGACGCATTGGATATTCAGGATGACTTGCAGACCCTTTACACTTCAGGAACCGTATTCCATGCATTCCTGGGTGAAAAGTTAGACACATGGGAGTCAGCGGCAAAACTGGTTCGCACCATCGCGGAAAATTACAAGTTGCCGTATTACACCTTGTCTCCGACCTATTCTGTATGTAAGGAGCATGGATATATCGCAGGCGAGCATTTTACCTGCCCGCATTGTGGAGCAAAGGCAGAAGTATATTCCCGTATCACAGGCTACTATCGTCCGGTACAGAACTGGAACGAGGGTAAGACCCAGGAATACAAGAACAGAAAGTTATATGACATCAAGAAGTCTGTTTTGAAAAAGCCGGCAAAGAGTTTGGTGACAATCACGGAAGATGATGTCAAGATCCAGCCTTTGCATAGTGTAAAATATCTCTTTACCACAAAGACTTGTCCAAACTGCGCCATGGCAAAGGAGATCTTAAAGGATCAGGAATACGTTGTGATCGACGCAGAGGAAAATGTGGAACTGACACAGCAGTATGGTGTTATGCAGGCACCGACGCTTGTTGTGGTAGACGGAGAACATACCAAGAAATATGTGAACGCATCCAACATTCAAAAGTTTGTGGATGAGACACTGGTACAACAATAGCATTTGAGGGGCGAAGGCATAACCTTTCGTCCCTTCTTTTTAAAAAAGACCAAAGGGGGCAATCCTTGTGGCAAAAGGAACGTCCCTGTGAACAGGAGTGAAAGATGGGAATTTTAATCAAAAACGGACACATTTTAAATCCACCGACAGGAACGGATGAGGTCATGGATCTTTATGTGGAAGGAGATCGCGTGACAAAGATGCAAAAGGATCTGGCGGCAGGAGCGGACGATCAGGTGATCGACGCCAGCGGCTGCTATGTTTTTCCGGGATTTATCGATCTGCATGTGCATCTGCGCGACCCGGGACTTACCGCAAAAGAAGACATTGAGACCGGATCGCGGGCAGCAGCACATGGGGGATATACCACGATCGTTGCCATGCCAAATACCAAGCCGGTCGCCGATTGCCCGGAAGTCATCCACTATGTGCATGATAAGGCAGCAGAGGTCGGGCTGACCCATGTATTGCAGGTGGGTTCTGTGACAAAAGGCATGGAGGGTAAGGAATTGTCAGACCTATCCGGCATGATAAAAGCCGGTATCCCGGCAATCTCCGAGGACGGCAAGAGCGTTATGGATTCGGGACTTTACCGGGAAGCCATGAAGATCGTAGCAAAGGCAGACATCCCGGTACTGGCACATTGCGAGGACATCAATCTGGTGCAGGGCGGTGTCATCAATCAAGGAAATAAGTCAAAGGAACTTGGCGTATCCGGTATTTCCAATGCCGTAGAGAACGTGATCGTAGCCCGTGACATCATGCTGGCGGAGGAGACCGGTGCAAGACTCCACCTTTGTCACTGCTCTACCAAGGAATCGGTAGAGTTGGTGCGTGATGCCAAGAAAAAGGGTATCAAGGTCAGCGGTGAAGTATGTCCGCATCATTTTACACTGACGGAAGATGATATTGTGGAAGGGGATGCCAATTATAAGATGAACCCGCCACTGCGTACCAAGGCGGATGTGGACGCCTTAAAGGCAGGTCTGCGCGACGACATTATGGAAGTGATCTCTACCGACCATGCACCGCATACGGCAGAGGAAAAGGCAAAAGATCTAAAGAGCGCACCGTTTGGCATAGTAGGTATGGAGACGGCAGCAGCACTTACCTTTACCGAACTTGTAAAAACAGGTTACCTGACCCCGATGGGTATGGCAGAGAAAATGAGTACCAACCCGGCGCGTATCCTTGGCATTAACAAGGGAGATATCAGCGTAGGACGCCTTGCAGATATCACGATCTTTGATCCAAAGGATACTTACGAAATCAATGCAGCAGAATTTGCCAGCAAGGGAAAGAATATGCCGTTTGAGGGAAGAAAAGTGACCGGTCGTGTGGTTGGTACGATTTTGGATGGACGTATTGTTTATCAGAAGTAACTGGGGTATCATAGGAAAAGAATAAAAAGAGTGAGGATAGAGATATGATCAACAAGTTAAATGAAAAAATTAAAAAGACAGGCGCACCGATCGTGGTCGGCTTAGACCCTATGCTTTCTTATCTGCCAACGCACCTGCTGGATGCAGCCGTGGCAGAAAAGGGTGAGTCTTTAGAGGCAGTGGCAGATGCCATTTTTGCATACAACAAGGCAATCGTAGATGCAACCTATGATCTGATCCCTGCGGTAAAGCCACAGATCGCTATGTACGAGCAGTTCGGACTGCCGGGGCTTGCAGCTTTTAAAAAGACCGTAGACTACTGCCACGAAAAGGATCTGGTCGTGATCGGTGATGTAAAACGTGGAGATATCGGTTCCACATCCGCAGCCTATGCGACAGCGCATTTGGGTCAAGTCGCCGTAGGAAGTAAGGTGCTGACACCATTTGATGAGGACTTTGCGACTGTCAATCCATATTTGGGCAGTGATGGCATTGAGCCGTTTGTCAAAGTCTGCAAAGAGGAGAAAAAGGGAATCTTTGTATTGGTCAAGACCTCCAATCCGTCCAGTGGAGAATTTCAGGATCGCGTGATCACGGATGATGAGGGCAAGCAGAGACCTCTATATGAATTTGTCGGACAGATGGTTGATAAATGGGGTAGCGACTGCATGGGTGATGACTACAGTTATGTCGGTGCTGTTGTAGGAGCCACCTATCCGGAAATGGGAAAGGTATTGCGTGAATTGATGCCAAAGTCTTATATCCTGGTTCCGGGATATGGCGCACAGGGCGGCAAGGGTGCAGATCTGGTACATTTCTTTGACAAGGATGGTCTGGGCGCTATCGTCAATTCCTCCCGTGGTATCATCGCAGCCTATAAGCAGGAACAGTATCAGGCAAAGGGCATTACGGAAGAGAATTTTGCAGATGCGAGTCGTATGGCAGTTGAAGCCATGATTGCGGATATTAAGTCAGCATTAAATTAACAAGGAGTACATGTTATGGCAAAGATTCAGGAAATGGCAACCGTATTAGAACAGACCATATTGGCAGAAAGTGTCTACAGTATGTGGCTGGCCACCAATGTTGCAAAGGAAGCGGCAGCGGGACAGTTCGTATCCCTTTATTGTGGGGAAGGAAGCCGCCTCTTACCGAGACCGATCAGCATTTGTCAGATCGATACCGACAGAAACGCCATTCGTCTGGTCTACCGGCTGGCAGGAAAAGGAACAAAAGAATTTTCCAAACTGCAGACAGACGAACAGGTCAGGATTCTGGGACCTTTGGGAAATGGCTTTCCACTCGAAGGTCAGCATCCAATCGTAATCGGTGGCGGTATCGGCGTACCTCCGATGTTAGAATTAGCAAAACAATTAAAACAGGATTCAACAATCGTTCTGGGCTATCGGGATGATCAGTTGTTTTTAAAAGAGCAATTTGAATCATACGGACAGGTGGAGATCGCAACGGATGATGGCTCGGTAGGGCTACACGGTACGGTCGTGGATGTCTTACGGCAAAAGAATGTGACTGGGGATGTCATCTATGCCTGCGGTCCAAAGCCTATGCTTGCTGCCGTTAAGAAGTTTGCGGAAGAAAAGGGCATCAAGTGCTATATTTCTATGGAAGAGCGGATGGCTTGCGGCATTGGTGCATGTCTGGGCTGTGTCTGCCAGACCAAGGAAGTAGATGCACATTCTCATGTGCATAATGCAAGGGTCTGCAAGGATGGTCCGGTATTTCTGGCTGAGGAGGTGGAACTCTAATGAATACACAGGTAAATTTAGCAGGGGTAACCTTAAAAAATCCAGTCATGGTGGCATCAGGAACCTTTGGATCCGGAGCCGAATATAGTGAGTTCGTAGATCTGAACCGTCTGGGTGCGGTCGTGACAAAGGGCGTGGCAAATGTGCCGTGGCCGGGCAATGCGACACCGCGTGTGGCGGAAGTGCGCAGTGGTATGCTCAATGCCATCGGACTGCAAAATCCGGGCATTGATGTTTTCTGCCAGAGAGATCTGCCTTTTTTGGAAGGCTATGATACCAAGGTGATCGTTAATGTCTGTGGAAAGACTACGGCAGATTATCTGGAGGTTGTGGAATGTCTGGGACAGGAAAAGCGTGTGGATATGTTGGAAATCAATATTTCCTGCCCGAACGTCAAAGAAGGCGGTATTGCTTTTGGACAGGATCCAAAGGCGGTAGAGGCGATCACCAAAGAAGTGAAAAAGCATGCAAAACAGCCGGTTATTATGAAACTCAGCCCGAATGTAACAGACATTACGGAGATGGCACGCGCGGCAGAAGCAGGCGGTGCAGATGTCCTTTCTTTGATCAATACCCTGACCGGTATGAAGATTGATATCAATCGCCAGACTTTTGCATTGGCAAATAAGACAGGCGGTATGTCCGGACCGGCAGTGCATCCGATCGCGGTACGCATGGTCTATCAGGTGGCACAGGCAGTGAAACTTCCGATCATTGGTATGGGTGGTATTGAAAATGCCGAGGATGCGATCGAGATGATCTTAGCAGGTGCTACAGCGGTATCGGTAGGAACCGCCAATTTCTATAACCCGATGGCAACCCTTGAGATCGCAGATGGCATCGAAGATTATATGAAACGTATGCATGTGGAAAATGTGCAGGATCTGATCGGAGCGGTACATTAAGGAGCGGGTATGGATCGTTTTTTTAATAAAAAAGTAGCAATGCAGTCTGCACGCATCCTTAGTTTTTCCCTGCTCATTATTCATACATGGTTTATTTTCTATTTCCATGCCTTAGACGTCGTGGAAATGCGAAACCTGAATTTTTTGAGTGTATTGATCTATATTATCAGTTTCTGGATCATACAAAAAGAAAAGATAGATTGGTTTATCAGCATTGTAGGGATCGAAGTCATGGTACACATGATCTTTGCAGCTTATTTTGTGGGGACGGATTGTGGACTACAGATCACTTTGCTTGGCATGCCAATCGTCTTTTTCTATACAGATTATTTCTCGCTGAAATTGCGTGGACGCAGTGCGCACGGGATCCTTTACAGTGTAATATATATGATAAGTTATATCTGCATTGAATTTATAGACAGATATCACAAGGCGGTTTATGTCTTGCCGGAATGGGTAAATTTTTACACAAAATTATCTATTTTGATCTTAGCCTTTGTCATTCCGATCATTTTAGCCTATGTCATGACGCGCTACTCTTATTCTATGGAAAAGAATTTGCGTCAGTTAGCACAGACAGATGCAATGACCGGGCTTTTGGATCGCTATGGCATGCAGGATGTCGTCCGGGCAGCAATAAAAGGCGAGAATGCCACAGAATGTTGGATCGCTGTATTGGAACTGGATAATTACGAGTGGATCCGTCAGACCTATGGGCATGTGGCGGCAGATCAGGCGCTGATCGAAATTGCAAATTGCATGCAGAGACGGATGCCGGATTGCACCTGCGCCAGATGGGATAGCAATGAATTTACCATCGGCGGAAGAAATGTTTCAGAAAGCAGAGAAAAACTGGACCACTTGCTTGAAAAAATCCAGCAGACACAGGTGTTGGATATGACCGAGGAGTGCTTACTGCAGGTGTCCGGAGGCGTGGCTGTCTATGAAGATAGCATGGAGATGCAGGATTGGTTTGAGAGAGCAGAGCAAAAGTTACAACTTGCCAGATACAACGGTGGAAATCAGGTGATTATGTGATGGATGAAAAGAAAATATGCGTGCGAGAGGCTAGGGTTTCGGATGCAGAGGCCTTGTGTGAAATTTATGCTTATTATGTGAAGAATACGGCGATCACCTTTGAAACAGAAGTCCCTTCAGTGGCAGAGTTTACTGACCGGATCTGTAGTATTCAAGCGTGGTATCCCTATCTGGTCGCTGAGTGTAATGGTCAGATTCTTGGGTATGCCTATGCCCACCGCTATCATGAAAGAGCTGCTTTTGCCTGGGATGTGGAGGTGTCTATTTATATCCATCAGGAAAAAAGGCGCGGTGGATTGGGTTGTATTTTGTATGAAGCACTGGAAGCGGCTTTGAAAAAGCAGGGAGTGGTCAATTGTTACGCGCTGGTCGCAGAGCCTGAGACAGAAGATGACTACCTGACCTTTGATAGTCTGAAATTCCATCAGAAAATGGGTTATCACATTGCTGGAACCCAGCATTACAGCGGATATAAATTTGACCGCTGGTATCACATGACAACACTGGAAAAGTTCTTAGGAGAACATAAAAAGGGGATGACAGAGATCAAGCCCTACCGGACTGTGGAGTGAAAGAGAATAGAATAGGAATTTTTGGGACACAATCGACGCATGATTGTGTCCGTTTTTTGTCCTGCTATTTATGGTAAAGTGAACGTGATTTAATAGAGGAAAACCGAGAAGCAATCGAAAGGACGGTTTTGGGAATATGTTTACAAGAGAAAAGAAAGCAGAGAGATACGAGCAGATGAGACAGGGCGCCTCCAAAAAAGAAATCCTTGAAGGCAGTAGGGGCAGAAGGAGACTGTGATTACTTTTCCTAAAAGTGTCCTCTCTTGCAAAAAAGAAAACCATTTTTGTCCATTGTCAAAAAAATATCAAACTTACTTGTAAAACCTCAGGATTGCGTTAAAATGTAGAAAAAGACAGTTCGGAAGAATTGGGTATTTTAACAAAATTAGGAGGTTTTTTATTATGGCAAACAGATTTGTGTTGAACGAGACATCTTATCATGGTGCAGGAGCAATCGCAGAGATTGCAACAGAAACATTGGGAAGGGGATTTCAGAAAGCATTTGTATGCTCAGATCCTGATCTGGTAAAGTTCGGTGTAACCAAGAAAGTGCTTGACGTACTGGATGAGGCAAAGATCGCTTATGAACTCTACTCAAACATCAAACCAAACCCAACGGTTGAGAATGTAAAGACCGGTGTGGAAGCATTCAAGGCATCCGGCGCTGATTATATCGTTGCAATTGGTGGCGGATCTTCCATGGATACAGCGAAGGCAATCGGTATCATCATTAAGAACCCGGAATTCGCAGATGTTGTAAGTCTTGAAGGCGTTGCACCTACAAAGAATAAATGTGTTCCTATTTTTGCAGTGCCAACAACTGCAGGAACCGCAGCAGAGGTTACCATCAACTATGTTATCACAGATGCAGAGAAAAACCGTAAGATGGTATGTGTAGACCCTAAGGATATTCCGGTTGTTGCCTTTGTAGATCCTGAGATGATGGCAAGTATGCCAAAGGGACTTACCGCTGCAACCGGTATGGACGCACTGACACATGCGATCGAGGGATATATTACAGCAGGCGCATGGGAGTTGTCCGATATGTTCCACTTAAAGGCAATCGAGATTATCTCAAGATCTCTCCGTGCTGCTGTTGAGAACACACCGGAAGGCAGAGCAGATATGGCTTTGGGACAGTATGTTGCTGGTATGGGATTTTCTAATGTAGGTCTTGGTATTGTTCACTCTATGGCGCATCCTTTGGGCGCACTTTACGATACACCACATGGTGTGGCAAATGCTATTATCCTGCCAACAGGTATGGAGTATAATGCACCGGTATCTGGCGAAAAGTATCGTGAGATTGCCCGCGCTATGGGGGTAGAAGGTGTTGACGATATGACACAGGAAGAGTACAGAAAGGCTGCTATTGATGCTGTCAAGAAGTTGTCAGCAGATGTTGGTATCCCGGCAGACTTAAAGGATATTGTAAAGAAGGAAGATATTCCATTCCTGGCACAGTCAGCATATGATGATGCATGCAGACCGGGTAACCCAAGAGAGACAAGTGTAGAGGAGATCACAAAACTTTATGAATCACTTCTTTAGTCTGTAACTAGTTTGTAACACCGCAAAAAGTACACTCATCCTATACTAAGATGAGTGTACTTTTTTGGAATTATAGCCCGATTGGTTCACAAAGAGCCAATCGGTTTTGGGTTTAGCAAACGTTTTTTCACATACAAGTGGACGATTTCTATTGTTAGGTTGCTGATGTGGAATTGGTCTATTATAATCAATATGTGACAAGCAATGACGTGACAAGAGCCTGCAATGGCTCAGATCATGTGGAAGGATGTTAGATGAATTTGCGAAAAAAGAAACGAGGGTTTCTGTTTCTTGAGGTAGTCCTGATTGGTCTTACGATAGGAGTCATCTTCTATGGCAGATATCAAACTGTGCAAAGGACAGAGGGAAAAAAGGTCGAACAGGAAAAAGAAACATCAATAGAAAGGGAAAGTCGGCAAGCAGAGCAACTTCCAGAACAGTTACCAGAACCTGCAGATACAGACTTCGTGAAAATTACAGATTATATTCCGGATATTGTGGTGGATCTTAAGTATGCCACAGCAGATAATTTTACCGGTACGGTCATCTACGATTTTAAGGATGCCTATTTGCGCTATGGAACAGTAAAAAAACTCGCAGTGGCACAGGAAAAATTCAAAGCTATGGGATATTACATAAAAATATGGGATGCCTATCGTCCGTTTGCGGCACAGGAAAAGTTGTGGCAAGTCTGTCCAAATCCACGTTATGTTGCAAACCCAGCCAATGGTATGAAAGCACATAACCTTGGAGGGACAATTGACATGACGCTTGTTACATTCGATGGAAATGAGGTGGAAATGCCGACCGGTTTTGACGATTTTTCCCTCAAAGCCGACCGTGATTACAGTGATGTGCCGGAAACAGCGGCAGGAAACGCTAGAATGATGGAGCGTGTGATGACAGAATGTGGTTTTGTAGGTTATGCGGGAGAATGGTGGGACTATTCCGATACAACAGCCTACGAAGCCTGTGATTTCGAACCATAATTTAACAATTATATAGAATAAATTCCTTTGGTATCTTTGGAAACTGCGTTATAATGATTTCATGTTGTTTCAATAAATAGGGGGTATAAATAAGGATAGAGTCAGACCAAGTGGCTGGCTCTTATGGAATGGTAGGATGAATGATATGAAAAAAGGTACTGTGAAATCCATTTTAATGCTAGGAATTTTTTACTTTGTATTTCTTGGTGCAGAATACTATTTTGATAATATGATGGCTTTTGTGACAGATGCAGATGGTGTGGTCTTAGCACAGAACTATATTTTAGGTAGTAGTGTGCTTGGATTTTTGTTGTATGCACCAATGGAAAAAATGTTACCGGCAAAGATAAAGCAACTGTTTTGGAGCATGAGCAGTGCTGCTGTGATTCTGATGTTCTTTTTTATCAGGATTCATAGCGGCTATGGACATACATTGCGCGCAGGTTTGTTTTTATTCTTGTTGCTTGGGTATTTTGGAAGTGGTGTGCATTATTTGGTGGCGCAGACTTTTGCGACAGAAATTGAGACAGAAAAATCGCATTTGGCACGGACAGTAGGATGTGCCTATGCCTTTGGGATTTTATTACAGTTTATCAATAACAATTGTATTTCATCCGTAGCAGTGCAGGTGATTTTCTTATGTCTGGCATTTGCTGTTATGGAAGGTTTGTTTATGGTAAAAGCACAGCAGGTCGGTGCGCAAGGAGAAACGCATCCGCTCATAGAAGCGGATGGTGTTGCACGAAAGACTGGCATGCTGTTGATTTTTATAGTCGCTCTCATGACATTTATTTTTGCAACATTAGATAACGCGGTGACATTGGTACATGCTGGTGGAGGTGCGGATATTGGACAATGGCCGAGGCTTTTACTTGCATGCAGTGGTTTGCTTGCAGGATTTTTATATGATATCAAAAAAGGTGCTTACCAGAACATCATCATGTATTGTGTGATGATGCTTTCAACGATTTGCGTGGTTGTGATCACGTGCGGTGGTCCATTTATATTGGGATTGGTTGTATTTTATCTGTCGGCCGGCTTCTTTTCCATCTATTTTGCCAGCAGTTTTATGCGTCTTTCGTATGCAATGAAAGAGGGAAAACTATGGGCTGGACTGGGGCGTGCTGTCAACAATCTGTGTGCGGTGGGAACGGCTTCAATGTCACTGGCACTTTTACATTCGCCAAGTTATGTTACCATTGTCATTGCACTTGTGTTATTTGCTATTACAAGTGTTCTGATTTTTGTATACCAGAGATATGGGGATCAAATGCGATGGAAACAGGAAAATGCAATTTTATCACAGGAAGCAGAAAAAACAGAAAAGATATTAGAAACACATAAGAAAAGTGAAGAGGAATTGCTTGCACTTTTTGCGCAGGAGTTTTCCTTAACACCACGTGAAGTGGAAGTGCTTGCGTGCATGCTTCATTCAGAAGATAATGTGACAGAGATGGCGACCCGGCTTGCTATTTCGCGGGCAGCCTTGTACCGTCATCTTTCGAATATGAATGAGAAAACAAATACCAAGGCAAGAATTGGTTTGCTCCAATTTTATTATGCCTGGATGCAGGAAAAATAAAGGAATCTGACAATTTGAGACATATGTCAACTCCCACATTACGACCGCATATGCTAGAATTTTACCCATCATTAAGTAGTAAATACGATGTTGGAGGGTGAGCGTATGCGACGACGTAATGTGGGAGTTTTTTGTTGTTTACTCTGTCTTGTATTGGCATGTTCTACCATGATGTGGCAGCACTTTTAAAAAATGCGAAGTATGTGGCTGTAATTCATGTAAAAATTAATCCTGAATTTAATATTTATCTTGATAAAGATGAAAATGTCGTGGCATTGGAATGCCTGAATGCAGATGCAAAGGACGCATATGGCAAGAAATCGTTTGCTGGGAAATCACTAGACGAGACATTACAGACCGTGGTTTCTATTGCAGCAGAAAAAGGCTACATGAAAGAAGACCAGACGGTAGCACTTACCATCACGGAATGTACGACCGATTTGAATGCTACCGAATTACAGACAAAAATGGATAGTGTAGTAACGGAAGCGGCAAAGGAACAGGATATCACAGTTACGACAGCGATGGATATGAGTGAAGAAGTCAGGATGGCACAAAAAGAGGCGGGATTGTCCTGTGTGCGGTGGCAGTTTTAAGTGCGTTGTATGTGGTGGCAGCGGTACACTTTAAAATGGGATGTATGCAAGAAAATAACAATACATAGAAAAAAACGACAAAAGGAGGAATACAACATGAAAAAAACAAAAGGAAGGATGCGTGGAATTTTATCGCTGGTCTTAGCACTGCTCTTGATGGTAACGATGATTCCAGCACAAAAAGTATTGGCAGAAGGTGGTTCCGGCGGCGAAGAAAATCCACCACAGCCACCTAAGCCTCCAGTATCACAGGGAATTGAATTTGTCTTAGAAGGTAATGCAAGAGATAAATTTGGTGAAATGATTGCTGCAGGAAATGATGCCAACAATATTTATGTAAAGGTGAATGAGGATACATCTTATCAGAAGATTAACGATTTGATAAAGAGTAAGATGGTTACCGTTTCTCCGGATGGACGTTATCAGTTTGACAAATCTGTGACAAAAGTTTCTCTCTATGTAAAATACGATGCAAACTATATGGTACAGTTTATGCCAAATGTAGCGGGCATAGGCTTTAGCGAAAATGCACCGCTCGTTTTGGATGGCTCTGGCTCACAGCATATCCAGATTGATAAAAAGGTCAACACGATCACATGGGCGTATGACGATGTGCGTTATGGCAAAGATGCTTATCTGGAGCATGGAACAGCAGAAATTATTGCAGTAAACGGAACACCGGTTGCACAGCTTCCGAAGGATCCGGACAATTTTGCAGCAAATGCAGGAAACAAAGATGGCGGACACTTTGCAGCAGATCCTGGTGCTAAGATTACCATTAAGCTGACACCAGATTATGGTTACCAGTTATCGGGAGTTCAGTTAAATGGCGGCGCTACGTTAGAGGCACAAAAAGATGTATCTACGTTCACATTTACCATGCCGGATACAAGCGTTCACTTCAAAGGCATTTTTACAAAATCAGAAGATGCCGTAGTGACAACGGGAAATACAGTCAAAAATGCTGCAATTGCAAATGGTGCAAATGCTACAAACAGCGGAAATCTGGAATTGAAGGTATCTGATAACACGAATTACAACACAGCAGCAGCCACAGCTCTTGTTTCCGATGCTGTAGCAGCAGAGGCGGTAGACCTTTCTTTGAACCAGGTTGTCAGCAAAGGAAATGGCACCAATTGGGAAACTGGAATTACGGAATTTGAAAATCCAATCACATTATCTTTGGCATTGAAGGATTATGATGCCAATTATGATTATACGGTAGTGAGAAACCACAATGGAAAACTGACAGCACTTGATACAACAGCAATCAACGGAACGGTTTCTTTTGCAACCAATCAGTTCTCTACCTACGTTATTGTAAAGAAAGAAAAGAGTAAGACACCGGTTTATAGTACACAGGCTAATGCCGGCGCAGGTGCACCACAGACAACATTTTCACAGACGACAAAGGAACTGTTAGATGCCATTGGTCTGACCGCGGCAGAAAAGAAAGCAATTGCAAATGGTGCAAATGTAAATGTTAAGACATTGACAGAGAAAGAAGCAAAATTAATCGAAAGTGTCATTGGCAAGAATAAGATGGCAGAAACATATGACATCAATCTTTTGCTTCAGATTGCAGGCTTAGCAGATCGGAATATCACAGATCCAAGCAGTGCAATCGGTATAACCATCACGATTCCAGATAAATTTATTAACACGGATACCAGTGTGAAGAGAGTTTATCGCATGGTTCGTATTCATGATGGAAAAGCAACGGTAATTGACGGAACGTTTGATGCGAATACAAAACAATTTACATTTGCAACGGATGGATTTTCCACCTATGCATTGGTATATGAAGATGTGGCTGCAACTACAACAACCCCAGCAACGACATCGCCAAAGACAAACGATACTTCATTACCTATCGCATGGCTTCTGCTTTTAGGTGCCGGTCTTTGCGGATGCATGGCAGTAACGCTCGTAAAAAAGAAAACGAAATAAAAAGTACATGACGATTTGATAGAATGCTCCCACAGATAGAAGTGAATGTGGGGGCATTCTTTTTGCCTGTGATGATGTCTGTTTTTTATGTTCGGGAAAATCCCTGTGGTTGCAAGGCGGGGGAGTTTATAGTAAAATTGTGGAAGGTTTAAAGGAAAAATAAGAATCAGAGGAGGTCTTGATTATATGGAAAGTTACAAGAAGGAATTCATTGAGTTTATGGTAGAGAGTGATGTTTTAAAATTTGGCGATTTTACCTTAAAGAGCGGTCGTAAATCTCCCTTTTTTATGAATGCTGGTGCTTATGTCAGCGGACCACAGTTGATGAAACTGGGCGAGTATTATGCAAAGGCGATCCACGATGCTTACGGCGAAGATTTCGACGTCTTATTCGGACCGGCATACAAGGGTATTCCGCTGGCAGTCATCACGGCAGAAGCCTTCTATCGTTTATATGGAAAAGAAGTAAAATATTGCTCCAACCGTAAAGAAGCAAAAGATCATGGTGCAGATATGGGTTCTCTTTTGGGCTATAAAATCAAAGATGGCGACCGTGTTGTGATGATTGAAGATGTAACAACTTCTGGTAAGTCTATGGAAGAGACCGTTCCAATCGTCCGCGCACAGGGTGACGTTACGATCGTAGGTCTTATGGTAAGTTTAAATCGTCAGGAGATCGGACTCTCCGGCGACCACAGCAAGTCAGCCCTGGATGAAGTGGCAGAGACTTACGGCTTTGCGACCAATGCCATTGTGTCTATGTCAGAAGTGGTAGAACACTTATATAATCATGAGCATCAGGGTAAAATAGTCATTGACGATTCTATGAAAGCGGCTATCGACGCATACTATGACCAGTATGGCGTGCGATAAAGATGGTTATTTTATGAACAAGACAAACAAGATCCGGTATGTGATC
Organism: Roseburia lenta; assembly: GCF_014287435.1. Classification (GTDB taxonomy): domain Bacteria; phylum Bacillota; class Clostridia; order Lachnospirales; family Lachnospiraceae; genus Pararoseburia; species Pararoseburia lenta. The sequence continues at coordinate 695,341 of NZ_JACOPG010000001.1, read as the reverse complement.
CCTTTTATCCTCTATATGGGACTATTGATATATTTTCTGCTTTTTGCAGAGGCATTTCGGGAAAATGCAGTGGATGAGTATCGCTACAATCTGATCCCTTTTCGGGAGATCATGCGTTACATCCAATATCACAAGACGATTGGAACCGGGCGGGTACTTTTGAACCTGCTGGGCAATATCATAGGCTTTGCCCCTTTTGGATTTTTCCTGCCCTGTATCAGCAGACGACCGATCGATCTCTGGGCGGCAACACTTTTTTCCATGGAGTTTTCCATCACGGTAGAAGTGATCCAGTTGTTCAGCCGCGTGGGCTGTTGTGATGTGGATGACGTGATACTCAATACCTTGGGCGGTATGCTGGGCTTCCTGTGTTATCGGGTTTGGAGGAAATATAGACATGAATCGTAGAAGTAGAAGATATAGTGGGAAAAAGAAACCCTTATCTACACCATCCATAGGTGCGGCATTGGGAGCGGCGGCATCGCTTTTGATCCTGGTACTGGCACTTTTTATTGCAGCAAATACAGATGGCAGCAGTGCCAATATCATCGGCGGTATCTCGGTGCTTGCCATGATCCTGGCGATCGCGACATGCGTGGCAGGAGCGCATATGGCACGCAATGATAATTTTGAAAAAATATCCCGTATCCTTGGAGTGGTCGTTCCGGCGATCGCGACGGCATGCTGGGTGATCTTATATTGTATCGGTATTCTGATTGGATAAAAGACAGGTGGGTAGAAAAATGAGACAATTAGAGCGACAGGAAGAATATGAAGAACGATTTGCTCTGGTAAGTGAGCGGGTAGATCAGTTAAAGGAAGATGCGGAGGTGCCGGATCCCTTTGCTTCTTATTTTAAAGAAGTGGCAGCATTTCTTGGGCTGGTAAAAAAGACATATGTCTGTGTGGCAGAGGGCGCCTATGAGAGGCTTTCCTTAGAGGAACGGCAAAAGATACACGCGGACTTGTATGGCAGATTGGAGCCGGCGGTCTATGAGGCTTCTTATTTAAATCCGGAATATGCTGAGGAGACGCTGGGAGCAGAACTGGGCGGTATGCTCAGCATGCTTTATGCAGATCTGTTATCGACCATACCGGATGCCTTTGAAGAAAGGCTGGACCTGCTCTGCATCTGGAACGAACTCTTTGTAGAACTCCACGGTTGTTTTGTGGAAGAAATGCAGGAGATGGGAACAGAGACAGGAGCATTCTCCGGGGAATCCTTGAAATGGATTGCAGGAAATGTAAAGGATGCGATCTACTGGTTCTATCATGACTATGCGGAAAGTTTTGTACCGGATACGATTCTGCCAATGATCGATCCATCCTATGATTTCTTTACCAAATGGATCGAGGAAGCAGACTTATCCGGCAATGCCTATCTTTACCGCATCGGTGCACCGGTCGGTAAGAATGAACTTTTGATGGCAGATTATCTGCGAAAGATGCCGCAAGATCAGATCGATGCTATGGCGCATACCTTTACGGAGGGCTATCGCAAGGGCTTTGAGATGGCTGGCAAGGATATCCATGCGAAAAAGACGGTCAAGATCGAGGCACCGCTTGGCATGGAGCGTATGGTAAAGGCTGCCATGGCACAGTTTGTAGACATGGGCTTAAAGACGACCATCCTGCGTGAGGCGACGATCTCACTTTACGGCAGGGGCGGTGGCAAGCGTGGTTATTACAGTGTATCGCCAAACCGTCAGTATGATTATGACCACAAGGATGATAAGGCATATTATTTTGATAAATCCTTTGTAGAACGCCGCTTGGAAGTCATGCGTGACACCTTTGAAAAGGAAAAAGACAAGGCACTGACCTTTGGCGGTCCGGCGGTTGTGGAAGTCTTTGGCGAAGAACCATTTGCGCCGGTCAACAAGGAGGCAAATGCCAAGTATTCCGACAAGCAGAATTCTCTGAACGTATATAATGCTGTGGAATCCGGTAAGATCACCAACACCTATATCCCGGGAGAATCCTACAGTTTTACCATCATTGCCTATCCATTGCCGGCGATCGGCGATCAATTTGAGGAGATCTTTGCCAAGACCGTTGAACTCAACACCTTAGACTATGAAAAATACCAGACCATCCAGCAGCATATCATTGACGCACTGGATCAGGGACAGAGCGTACATGTGACCGGACGTGGAGACAATCACACAGATATCCGGGTGCAGCTGCATCCGCTGGCGGATCCTGCAAAAGAGACGATCTTTGAAAACTGCGTGGCCGATGTCAATATTCCGGTGGGGGAAGTCTTTACATCTCCGGTCCTGGAAGGAACCAATGGTGTTCTGCATGTGACCCAGGTCTATCTGGGAGAACTCTGTTACAAAGATCTGGAGGTCGTATTTACGGACGGCAAGATCACAGCCTATGACTGTGCCAACTTTGAGACGGAAGCAGAGAATAAAAAATACATTCAGGACAATGTCCTTTATCACCATAAGACCCTGCCGTTGGGCGAGTTTGCGATCGGCACTAACACGACGGCTTACCGCATGGCAAGAGATTATGACATTGCGGACAAACTGCCGATCCTGATCGCGGAAAAGACAGGACCGCATTTTGCTGTGGGTGATACCTGTTATTCCCATGCGGAAGATGTGCCGATGTATAACCCGGACGGTAAGGAAGTTGTAGCGAGAGACAATAGCGTATCTTTGCTCCGCAAGGACCCAAAGACCGTGAACCAGGCATATTTTAACTGTCATACCGATATTACCATCCCTTATGATGAGTTGGGCGATATCGTGGTGGAATGTGCGGATGGCAGAAAGATCACCATTCTTTCACAGGGCAGATTTGTCCTGCCGGGAACCGAGGAATTAAACGTTGAATTGGAACGATAAATAGAAGAGACTTACAATTTAAGGAGGAAAAGAAAATGGCTAAAGTAGGAATTGTAATGGGCAGCGACTCTGATATGCCGATCATGGCAAAGGCAGCAGAGGTCTTGGAACAACTGGGGATCGATTATGAAATGACGATCATTTCCGCACACAGAGAGCCGGATGTGTTCTTTGAATATGCGAAGGGGGCAGAGGCAAGAGGCTTTAAGGTCATCATTGCGGGAGCCGGAAAGGCAGCACATCTTCCGGGCATGTGCGCAGCACTTTTCCCAATGCCGGTCATTGGTATCCCAATGAAGACATCTGATCTTGGCGGTGTGGATTCTTTGTATTCTATCGTGCAGATGCCAAGCGGTATCCCGGTTGCGACCGTCGCTATCAATGGTGGGGCAAATGCGGGCATTTTGGCAGCCAAGATCTTAGCGACCAGCGATGATGAGATCTTAGAGAGGTTAAAGAAATACAGCGAGGATCTGAAAGATCAGGTCGTAGAGAAAGACGCGCGCTTACAGGAAGTGGGCTACAAGGCTTATATGGAAAAATAATAAGATGCATGGGACTAGGATATATTAGGATGACTAATATATCCTAGTAGTTTTTATTACTAGAATTTCTAAGACACAGGTTTTATAATGGGAACAGAGATACTCATAACAGCACAAAAGGAGTAGTGAAAAGCATGGATTACAAAAAAGCAGGTGTAGATATTGAGGCAGGTTATGAATCTGTCAAATTGATGAAAAAATATGTGCAGGAGACCATGAGACCGGAAGTTTTGGGCGGTCTTGGCGGATTTTCCGGTGCATTTGATCTTTCATCCATCAAGGATATGGAGGAACCGGTTCTTCTTTCCGGTACAGATGGATGTGGTACCAAGGTAAAACTGGCATTTCTTATGGACAAGCATGATACCATCGGTATTGATGCGGTTGCCATGTGTGTCAATGATGTGGCATGTGCAGGTGGCGAGCCACTTTTCTTCTTAGATTACATTGCTTGTGGCAAGAATTATCCGGAAAAGATCGCAACCATCGTCAGCGGTGTAGCCGAAGGCTGTAAGCAGTCCGGCTGTGCTCTGGTCGGCGGCGAGACGGCAGAGCATCCGGGACTTATGCCGGAAGATGAGTATGATCTGGCAGGTTTTGCCGTTGGTGTCGTAGACAAGAAGGACATCATTACCGGTGAGAATTTAAAGGATGGCGATGTACTGATCGGTATGGCATCTACCGGGGTACATTCCAACGGATTTTCTCTGGTGCGCAAGATCTTTGACATGACAAAAGAGTCTTTGGATACCTATTATGACGAACTTGGCACAACACTGGGAGAGGCATTGCTTGCGCCTACCAGAATCTATGTCAAGGCATTAAAGGCGGTTAAGGATGCAGGTGTGACAGTCAAGGCATGCAGCCATATCACAGGCGGCGGCTTCTATGAGAATATCCCGCGTATGTTGCCGGAAGGCAAGCGTGCCGTTGTAGAGAAGAATTCCTATGAAGTGCCGGCAATCTTTAAGTTGATGGCAGAAAAAGGAAATGTGGATGAACACATGATGTATAATACATACAATATGGGACTTGGCATGATCGTTGCCGTGGATCCGGCAGATGTCGATAAGACCATGGAAGCAATGCGTTCTGCTGGGGATAGACCATATGTTGTTGGTAAGATCATTGATGGTGAAAAGGGTGTAGATCTATGTTAAAATTAGCAGTTTGTGTGTCCGGTGGCGGTACCAATCTTCAGGCGATCATTGATGCGATAGAAGCAGGGCGGATCCATGATACCGAGATCTCCCTGGTCATCAGCAACAATCCAAATGCCTATGCCTTGGAACGTGCGAAAAAGGCTGGTATTGAGGGTATCTGTATTTCGCCGAAATCTTATGAGAACAGGGATGCCTTTAATGCGGCATTTTTGGAAAAACTGGATGCAGCCAAGGTGGATCTGGTCGTACTCGCCGGATTTTTGGTCGTGATCCCGGAGATCATGATAAAGAAATATCGCAATCGTATCATCAATATCCATCCGTCGCTCATTCCGTCCTTTTGCGGAACCGGCTACTATGGCTTGAAAGTGCACGAGGGTGTGCTTGCCAGAGGTGTCAAGGTGACAGGTGCGACCGTGCATTTTGTGGACGAGGGGACAGATACGGGACCGATCATTTTACAAAAGGCAGTAGTTGTGCAGCAGGATGATACACCGGAAGTTTTACAGCGTCGTGTGATGGAAGAGGCAGAATGGCAGATCATGCCGCAGGCGATCGATCTGATCGCAAGAGGCAAGGTTAGCGTGGTAGATGGAAAAGTTAGAATTGCGGAGTAAGGAGAATGGCATGAAAGTATTAGTTGTAGGCAGTGGCGGTCGTGAGCACGCGATCTGTATGAGCGTGGCAAAAAGTAAAAGGGTAGACAAGATCTACTGTGCACCGGGCAATGCCGGAATCGGTCAGATCGCTGAATGTGTACCGATCGGTGCCATGGATTTTGATAAATTAGTTGCATTTGCTAAGGAAAACGCCATTGATTTTACAATCATTGGTATGGATGACCCTTTGGTCGGTGGTATTGTGGATGCTTTTGAAGCAGAGGGCTTAAAGGTCTTTGGACCGAGAAAAAATGCGGCAATTCTGGAAGGAAGCAAGGCATTTTCCAAGGATCTTATGAAAAAATACAATATTCCTACGGCAGCCTATGAGCGTTTTGACGATGCAGAGGCAGCGATCGCTTATTTAAAGACCGCCAAGATGCCGATCGTATTAAAGGCAGATGGTCTTGCACTGGGCAAGGGTGTATTGATCTGCAATACCCTGGAAGAAGCCATCGAAGGGGTACATACCATCATGATGGACAAGAAGTTCGGAGATGCCGGCAATACCATGGTCATCGAGGAGTTTATGACCGGACGCGAGGTCTCTGTGCTTTCTTTTGTGGACGGCAAGACCATCCAGATCATGAGCAGCGCGCAGGATCACAAGCGTGCCGGGGATGGAGATACAGGTTTAAATACCGGAGGCATGGGAACCTTTTCTCCAAGTCCTTTCTACACCAAGGAAGTGGATGAATTTTGCAAGAAATATGTATATCAGGCGACAGTGGATGCTATGGCAGCCGAGGGCAGAGAGTTTAAGGGTGTTATCTTCTTTGGCTTGATGCTCACGGAGGACGGACCAAAGGTTTTGGAATACAATGCCAGATTTGGAGATCCGGAGGCACAGGTTGTACTGCCGCGTATGAAGAATGATATTATAGATGTTATGGAAGCATGTGTGGATGGCACTTTAGATCAGTTGACGCTGGAATTTGAGGATAATGCAGCCGTCTGCGTGGTACTTGCATCAGATGGTTATCCGGTTTCCTACCAGAAGGGATTTCCAATCACAGGCTTTGATAAGTTCGACAATGAGGAGTATTTCTGCTTCCATGCAGGTACAGCCTTAAATGATGCAGGACAGATCGTGACAAATGGCGGACGTGTACTTGGTGTTACAGCCAAGGGCAAGGATTTAAAGGACGCCAGAGCCAAGGCTTATGCGGCAACAGACTGGATCTCTTTTGAAAACAAATATATGCGCCACGACATCGGCAAGGCGATTGACGAGGCGTAAAAAGAACCAAAAGTAAAAAGGTTTGTGAAACCTGGGAAGGCTTCACAAACCTTTTTTCATGTCTGGACAGTAAGCGAACATCAGCGGAACTGGTTGCTGTCTGCTTCATAATAATAATCAATGGCTGCCAGTCGTTTTTTAAGATCTGCCTGATCGACATTCTCTGCCGCACAAAACTCTGCAAGGGATGGATATCGGTCTCTTAAATTCATGTTGACGACACTGAGCAGCATCATGGGATCTAGTGGTAAATTCATTTTCATACTCCTTTATAAACGAATGTGCTTTCTTAGACATATATATTATATGTAAGAATGTAAAATTTGCAAATGAAAATGAATTTACTACAAAATTATTTAGAATACTGCGCAAGCGGTTTCTTTAAGAGTGGATACAGGATGGTGGAAAGGATCACACCAAAGAGTCCCTGCACGATGTTGAACGGAACACCGCTGGCTGAGGATGCCAGACCTGCGGCAAGGCTTGTGCTTGAGAAACCATCGCCTGCTGCGAGTGCCATCAAAAAGATCTCAAATACAAAGTATCCAAATACCATGAAGGCTTCGCCAACGACACCACTGATCGCGGTAAAGGCTGCCTGCTTGCCACCGGAAACTTCGGAAAGTTTCTTGGTAAAAGCACGGTAAACTAGGCTGGCAAATACAGCGGTAAGCATCTTGATGACAAAGGTTGCCGGTGCATAGGAGAAGTATCCGCCAAATAAGTCAGAGAACATAGAACCAATACCGGCTGCAAGTCCGCCATAAAGTGGTCCAAGTAAAAATCCTGACAAAAGTACAATAGAATCACCTGGATGGATATAACCCATGGTAGGTGTCGGTACCTTGATGATCATGGTAGCAACACAGGTCAGTGCTGCAAATAAAGCTGCAAAAATCAATTTTTTCGTTTTCATATTTTTCCCTCTTCTTTCTTTTATCTTGTCAAAAGTCTTGCTTTTGTGCGAGTAACTGAGTATCATTATATGCATAATTGGTTATGTGAAAATAACCATTTTAAACAAATTCGACCATACCAGATTAAAAAATACTGAAAAACCTAGAGAAATACTAGGAAAAGCCGATTTTTACGAAAAAAGAAAAATAGAGGAATGTATATGCTTACCTATACTTTTGAGGAGAGGGGCGAAAAACCCTACTACCAATATTTATATGAAGTATTAAAAGAAGATATTGAGGAAGGAAGATTAAAAGAGGGGGAACACCTGCCGTCCAAGCGGGCTTTTGCCAAGCAGTTGGGACTTTCCGTGATGACTATTGCCAGTGCCTATGAGCAGTTGTTGGTAGAGGGATATATCTATGCCGTGGAGAAAAAGGGTTATTATGTGGCGGCGGTGCAGCCCTATCTGACAGAACCTTTACAAGAGGATCCTGCGGTGAAAATTTTTATTGAGGGGGACGATGCCAGCCACGAGGAAACAAAGGCAAACTGGCGGATGGATTTTGCATCCAACCATGTAGACCGGGAACGCTTCCCTATGAGCACGTGGTCACACCTGATGCGTGCTGTATTAAGTGGCCAATCGAAGGATGTGCTTTTGCCGTCGCCACCGCAAGGTGTCTATGAACTGCGGCAGGCGATCGCGGACCATCTGTATCATTTTCGCGGTATGCGTATTTTGCCGGAACAGATCGTGATCGGTGCGGGAACCGAGTATTTGTATCATCTGCTCATCCAACTTTTGGGGAGAGACCATGTCTATGGCATCGAAAATCCGGGCTATCAAAAACTGGCGAAGATCTATGCGCATAATGGCGTGGACTACCGCTATGTGGATCTGGATGCGCATGGACTTTCCATGGAGTCGCTGAGAAAGCAAAAGGTAGAGATCATCCATACATCGCCGACCCACCATTTCCCGACCGGTATTGCTATGCCTATCAGCAGGCGGCAGAAGTTGCTTGCCTGGGCAGCCGAAAAAGAGGGACGTTATATCATTGAGGATGACTATGACTGTGAGTTCCGTTTTGGCGGTCTGCCCATTCCGACCTTGCAGAGCATTGATGGAGCGGGGCGGGTGATCTATCTGAATACCTTTTCCAAGAGCCTGACCCCCTCTATCCGTATCAGTTATATGGTTCTACCCCGGACGCTGGTCGGAAAATTCCAAGAGAATTTAGGCTTTTATGCCTGCACGGTGTCAAATTTTGAGCAGTACACCCTGGCTGCTTTTTTGCAGCAGGGCTACTTTGAAAAGCATATCAACCGTATGCGCAATTTTTACAAGAACCACCGAAATCAGGTCATTGCCAAATTAAAGGAAAGCCGTCTGTGGCAGATGGCATCCATCTATGAGGAGGATGCCGGCTTGCATTTTCTTTTACATATTGATACACAAAAAGAGGACAGCGTTATCAAGGATCAGTTGCAACAAAGGGGCATCCGCCTGCGGGGTATGAGCGATTATACCTATGACGGCAGTCAGGTGATCCCGCATACATTTATCATCAATTATACGGCGATCGATCCGCAAGACCTGCCAGAAGTTCTGGAAGAAATCTATCAGGTTTGTATAAACTAACTATTGTCTTGTAGAAAAAACATGATTTTGCGCGAAAGCGATTGAAAAATAATCCAAGCGTGTTAGAATGATGGATGGAAAATAAGAAATAAATTTGTATGAAAGGAAACAGTTATGTTTGGATTTGGACAGTTAATTGACATTTTAAAAGAAAACCCAAAGAAGATCGTTTTCACAGAAGGAACCGATCCTCGTATTCTTGAGGCATCCTCAAGACTTCTTGCATCTAATTTCTTAGCACCGATCTTGATCGGAAAGCCGGAGGAAGTAGAAGCAGCAGCAGAAAAGAGTGGATTTAATATCCGTGGCGCAGAGATCATTGATCCAGCAAATTACGATAGAATGGACGAGATGATCGAGATGTTCTGCGAACTGAGAAAGAAAAAGGGCGTTACCCCGGAGCAGGCAAGAGGCATTCTTTCACAGGCAAACTACTTTGGTACCATGCTTGTAAAGATGGGCGTTGCTGATTCTTTACTTGGAGGAGCAACATATTCTACAGCAGATACCGTAAGACCTGCTTTGCAGTTGATTAAGACAAAGCCGGGCAACTCTATCGTATCTTCTTGCTTTATCATGGTTCGTCCAGCTGCTACAGGTGAGAACGAAGTACTTGCTATGGCAGACTGCGCAATCAATATTCATCCTACAGAGGACGAATTGGTGGAAATCGCTGGAGAGACAGCAGAATGTGCTAGAATCTTCGGTATTGACCCACAGGTTGCATTCCTTAGTTATTCAACACTTGGTTCCGGTAAGGGCGAAGATGTAGATAAGATGCGTAATGCAGCAGCTAAGACAAAGGCAAAATTCCCGAACCTTCCAATCGAGGGAGAGATTCAGTTTGATGCAGCCGTTTCACCACGTGTTGCTCGTACAAAGTGTAAGGATTCAGAAGTAGCAGGTCATGCAAATACCTTTATCTTCCCTGATATCAATGCAGGTAATATTGGTTACAAGATTGCACAGAGACTTGGTAACTTCGAGGCATATGGTCCTATTCTTTTAGGATTAAATGCTCCAGTTAACGACTTGTCCCGTGGATGTAATGCCGCAGAAGTTTACTCTATGGCTATCATTACAGCAGCACTTGCATAAATCATATTGTAAGTAATACAAAAGGCGTTCTGCTTATGCAGAGCGCCTTTTTTGGGAGTTTCATTATTCTGTTATAAAACAACTTCGAAAAGAAGTGCTTTTATAATTCACATGCTACGTCGTAAGCAGATTTGATTGCATGATCAATGTTGCTTGGACGTTCGCCGGCACAGTCACCAACATAGTGGATTGGCAATGTGCAATTGTTTAATTCTGCGACATTCTTCTTTGCACCAACAGCCATAACAACGAAATCAGAAGCAACTTCTGCTTTTTCTGTCTTTTCGTCAACTGTCTTTTCAACGATAACCGCATTTTCTGTGATTTCCATCAATTTAGCAGAAGTGAGAACTTCTACTTCATGGCTGTTTAATTCTTTCATCAATGTAGGAAGAACGGTGTTGCTTTCTTCTTTTGCAATCTGGTCCATCATTTCAACGATGGTAACCTTGCATCCGCGAGAAGCCAGATATTCAGCTGTTTCGACACCGACAAGTCCGCCACCGATGACAGATACCTTGCCAAATACGATTTCTTTCTTTGCAAGAACATCCCATGCACTGACAACCGTTGGAAGGTCTTTTCCAGGAACTGGGATGATGGCATTCGTTGCACCTGTTGCAACGATGACTTCATCGAAGGAAGCGTAATCTTTTTCACTAAATTCCTGACCAAGACGGAAGGTGACATCTAATTCTGGTAATACGTTGCAGTAGTAGTTGATACTACGCATCATTTCTTCTTTTCTTGGTGGAACACTTGCAATCAATAACTGTCCACCAATCTGTAATGACTTTTCAAAAATAGTAACCTGGTGACCACGCAAAGCAGCAACACGGGCAGCTTCTAAGCCTGCAATTCCGGCACCAACGATAGCAACACGTTTTGCAGTAGCAGCAGGAGTAATCTGACGGCTTGCTTCATAACCATTTTCTGCATTTAAAACGCAGCTTAAGAATGCACGGTTTTGAATGTTGTCGGTACAACCCTTGTTACACATCATACATGTTCTGACACAACCAGCGTGGTTATCTGCACACTTATTAGCAAAATCAGGATCTGCAAGCAAAGAACGACCAAGTGCGATAATATCAGCAGAACCGCTGGTAAGTACAGCTTCAGCAGCTTCTGGTGTCACAATACGTCCTACAACGGATACTGGAATCGAAACGATTTCCTTGATCTTCTTAGAGTAAGAAACCATAAAGCCGTATGGCTGTGTTCCCATAGCAGGAATGGTATCACCCATATTTCCTGTGTGGTTTGCCTGCGCTACGTGAAGGGTGTCTACGCCAGCAGCTTCCAATTCTTTTGCAAAAATGCAAGCTTCATCAAATGGAAGACCACCTTTACCACGGAATGCATTTTCGCCGAGTGGAGTTACAATAGGAAGTTTATAATCAATCACCATATCTGGAACAACGGTCTTTAACCGTTTTACGAGTGTTAATGCAAAACGTGTACGGTTTGCAAGATCTCCACCATATTCATCTGTTCTGTGGTTTAAGATTGGAGAGCAGAGAGAACCAACCAGACGGTCTCCATGTACTTCAATACAGTCAACACCAGCTTCCTGTGCTAAAATAGCGCAGTTTTCCATGTGCTTGATGATCTCTTCAAGTTCTTCTGCAGTTACTTCGTTTACAAAATGCTGCATATCATGATGCAATTTTGCTCTTGCTTCCTGCATTTTTCCCTGATGGAATAAATCATTTAATGCGGCAACGTTGTAATCCGGATGGAATAACTGGATTCCAAGCTTTGCACCATTTTCGTGACAAGCATCTGCGAGTCTTTTGAATCCTTCTGCCTGTGCAGGAGAAAAAAGCTTTGGTGTAGGAGAGAATGTTGCAAGAGGCGCAACGTCTCCGATTACAATATAACCAACACCACCCTTAGCGAGGCGTTCGTAAAAACGGAAACTCTGCTCACCGATAGAACCGTCTTTTTCCTCATATCCGGTTGTAAGCGGAGGGAACATCAAGCGGTTCTTAAAGGTTGTTTTTCCAACTGCGATAGGTTCTAATAGTTTCATAAGTCATACTTCCTTTCAAGTCTGTTTCATTTATTTTAATGCCTGCAAGAAGGTAAGAATAGATTCATTTAATTCTTTTCTTGCAGAAGCACTGGCAAAGTTATGGTTTGCACCTTCGATGGTCTGATAGGTGCATTTTCCAGAATAAAGTGTTTCATATTTGTGGCAGGTAGCATCGTCTACTAAATCATCAGCGGTACCACGAACGATAAGGACAGGACCTTCGTAACCAGCAGCGGAAGAAAACGGCTCGTACTGGTATAAATCATGATTAAAAGATGTTGCAAAGCAAAGTCCTTCAATATCAGCACTTGTGATGCCTTTTGCCTCCATAGCTTCGGCGCGTTCCTTACATCCAAACCACATACCGGCACCCGGACACATGAGAATCAATGCGTAAGGGTTTACTCTTGGAGCAGCAGTAGCGGCTGCATAGCCGCCCATGCTCTGACCGGAAAGAATTACTTTTTCCGGATCAGCAAAATCCTGCTGTTTTGTCCAATTTATAATATCTTCAATATCTTCAAGAATGCCGGTAAATGTCATATCTTCAAACTCTCCATCACTCTCCCCGTTTCCGAATAAATCGAAACGTACGCTGGCAAAACCATGCTTTGCAAGAAATCTTGCCGTTTGCGTATAACTGTTTTTGTAGCCACTCTTATTTCCAGTAAAGCCATGTACATTTACAATGGCAGGAAAACGTGAACCCTCATCTGGGATATCTACAATTCCGCGTAAAACGTGACCGGAACGATTGGTAAGTTCGACTTGTTTGATCAATGTGATTTACCTCTTTTCTAAAAATTATTCAGCGTTTGCAGCGTTTCTCTTATCTGCTAACTGATGTAACATTTCTTCTGTTTTTTCTTTGGTTAATGGATATACAAACTTTAATACAAGTACAGCTAATAAGTAACCAACAACATATAAGCCGGTATAGGTTTTCCAGAGATGTCCAGCGAAAGCGTCACTCTGTACTTCCAGATTTACGTTAAATCCAGCAATCGCAAGTGCGAAACTACTCATACTTCCAGATACTGCATTTGCAAGCTTACGGAAGAAAGTGTAAGCAGAGTAAACGATACCTTCGTTACGCTTTCCAGTCTGGAGTTCCTGATAATCAATGGCATCATTTACAAGTGCCCAGATTAATACCTGGAAACCGCTGACACCGAGATAGCAGATACCGTTGATGATGATAAAGAGCAAAGGATTCTTCATTGGGAAGAAGAATAAAATGGCAAATACAACGACAGAGAAAGTAGCACTGTACATAATCCATTCTTTTTTACCAAATTTCTTTGCAACAAACTTGATACCAACGAAAGCGATGAGTGACCAAAGGACACTTAACATACCAGAAATTGCCATGATAGCAACGTTTCCAAAGTAGTCACGGAATAAATAAGTATTCAATCCGTTTACCATACCTGCACCAACGATACCGATAAAGCTTGATAACATAACACCGAGTAAAGCTTTGTTTTTGGTGATATCTTTTAATACTTGTAAGTAATTGAGTTTTTCTTTTTCTTCTTTTATAGGTTCTGTAATGACACGCTCTTTACACCAGTTTGCTGTAATCATCAAGCAGATGAAACCGATAACGGCACAGACAGCAGCCATCATCAGAAAATGACTAGGTACTGGCTGGTTATCCTTGTAAAGGAATAATGGACCAGCGATAACGATAACCGTCATGAAAATGGTTCCACCAAGACTTCTATAGCGGGAAAGATCTGTACGCTGGTTTACATCGTCTGTCATAACACTGGAAAGACTTCCGAATGGAACGTTGACGCAAGTGTACATAATTTCATATACAACATAAGTAATGAACATATATGCAAGACGGGCACCATATGCGAAGTTACTTACATTAACAAATCCTAACACGCAAAGAACAGCAGTTGGGAAAGCGAAAAATTTAATCCAAGGAATAAATTTACCTTTTCCGGTGTTTTTGTGGCTATCAACCAATGCACCGATGAGTGGATCGTTGATGGCATCCCACAATTTGGTCACCAACATTAAGATACCGACGTGTACTGGATTTACTTTTAATACCAATGTGTAAAAAATTGCTAGATACATAGCACGGAATTGTTCCGTACAGCAACACCCTAAATCCCCCAGAGTGTAGCCGATTTTGTCCTTCATAGAAAAAGGTCTTGTTTCTTTCATAATAAAATACCTCTCGTTTTATAATGTTTTGGTAGCTACAGTATTATTATAGAAACAAAAAAAGAGGTCACATATACAAAAATTGCTTGCAAACTATGAAAAATTGATATATCGTTAAAATTGACAAAATAAACAAAAAATATAGGGAAGGAATGTGCAAAGTGAACATATGAAGAGACAAGGATATGAAATGGAGCATGTAAAGATTGTGGAGAGCGGTCAGAGAAGTTTTGGACAAAGCAATCGTCATACCATTATTTTTGTTGTTGGCGGTGTTTCCTATTTACAGGCAGAGGAACGGAATGAGGTTTGTACGATGGAAGATCTTATTTTTATCAAACCCGGCAATCGTATCAAATTGGAATACCGTAAAAACAAATATCCGTTGGAACTGTATGTTCTTTATGTTGGCGCTGACTTACTAAAAACACTTTCCGATGAACATACCGATTTGAATGCGGCGTTTGATGTCGTACCATTTCAGGTAAAAATGGTACATGCAGAGAGTGAAGCAGCAATGCTGATTAAAAATATTTCGAAAAAACTCTATGCAATGGCAAAAGAAGAACAAAAATTTGCACATGCATTATATGAGAAGAGCCAGTTGACCATTTTGCTTATTTTGGCATTGCGCTCGTCTGTGCAGGAGGACAGACAGCATAAGGTGAATAAGAAAAAACATGTGGTGATGGATGATATCTTTATTTATATTAAGGAACATTTGACGGAGGATATTACGCTGGAACGTTTAGAGGATGAATTCTATGTCAGCCGGTATCACATTGTAAGAGAATTTAAAAAAATGACCGGAGAGACACCACATGCTTATATTGTAAAGGCAAGACTTGATCTTTGCAGACGCTATATTGAGCAGGGGAAAAGCATTCGCGAAGTGTATGAACTGGGTGGATTTGGTGGGTACAACCATTTCTTCCGGGCATTTAAGAAAGAATATGGTGTGACACCTATGCAGTATTATAAGAATTTACAGATTGATCGAAGTGTGGATGAAAAATCACGCATTTCCTAATGCTGTCATATAGTAAAGAGACGATGGCTGCAGGAGAAAAAAATGGATGTGACAACACCAGGAAACATAGGATTTGCATCTTCAGGAGAACTCGAAATTGAATTATATGATAGTACTAACAGAGGACCGGTGCGTGGGGCGCAGGTGAGCATTTACCGGGCGTCAGATGGTGAGAAAATAGCAAGTTATGTTTCGGACGGAGCAGGACAGATTCCGGATATACGTGTAGAAACACCGCCGTTAGAATACAGCTTAGAATCGCAGGCAATGGGGATGCCTTATGGACAATATAATATCGTGGTAGAAGCTGCAGGGTATGAAACATTAGAACTGACAAATGCGGAGGTATTGCCGCAGGAACTGTCACTGCAGCCGGTTCCTTTGATCCCCACGGGAAGTATGACAGGAAAAACAGAAGAAATTGTGGTGCCCGGCAATACGCTTTATGTACCGCAAACGCCTAAAATTCCGGAGACAGAGGTAAAACCAGTTACTGAAACCGGAGAAATCGTTTTAAGCCGCGTGGTGATCCCAGAGTATATTATTGTGCATGATGGAACTCCGTCCGATGCAAAAGCGAAGAACTATTATGTGACATATCCGGATTATATCAAAAATGTGGCATCCAGTGAAATCTATGCGACCTGGCCGGATGCTGCAATTCGTGCAAATGTACTTGCCATTATGTCATTTACACTGAACCGTGTTTATACGGAGTGGTATCGTGGCAAAGGGTATGATTTTACCATTACATCATCAACGGCATACGATCAAAAATGGTCGTATGGACGTACCATCTTTGAATCGATTTCACAAGTGGTCGATGAAATGTATACCAATTATCTGGCACGACCAAATGTCAAGCAACCAATTTTGACGCAATATTGTGATGGGAAAAATGTACGATGTCCAAAGTGGCTCAGTCAGTGGGGCTCGAAAGATTTGGCAGATCAGGGGCTTCGTACCATAGAAATTCTTCGTTATTATTATGGCAGTAATATCTATATTAGCACAGCGGAAGAAATCAGTGGCATACCGACATCCTGGGCAGGAGAACTGTCCGTGGGTTCAGAAGGAAAAAAGGTGAGCCAGCTGCAGGAACATCTGAATGTGATAGCAGGGGATTATCCGGCGATTCCGCGTGTGGCTGTGGATGGTATTTATGGACCTTTGACAGCGGAAGCGGTGCGTACCTTCCAATCTATTTTTGGACTGCCGGCGACAGGTGTGGTAGACTATCGTACATGGTATAAAATCTCCCAGATCTATGTGGGAGTAACCGGTATAGCGGAATTGTAAAAAAGATACAAGTTACAGATAGAGAAAAGAGGAAAAAACATGGCAAAATGGCTCATGTATAGTAAGCGGGCAGATTTTACCGCAATGGGCAAAAAATATCAGATCGATCCGGTAGTGGCGCGCATACTCGTCAATCGCGATTTGACGGAGGATGCAGCCATTACTGCATTTTTGCATCCCAGCGAAAAAGACCTTGGGGATGGAAAAGCCTTAAAGGATATGGATGTGGCGGTCGCTCTTTTGCAAAAGGCGATAAAAGAGAAAAAAAAGATCCGTATCATTGGCGATTATGATATTGATGGGATCCAGGCGACTTATATTCTGCATCAGGGACTGCTGCGTCTGGGGGCGATCGTAGACTATGCCATACCCGACCGTATCGAGGACGGTTATGGTGTCAATATCCGTCTGATGGAAAAGTGCGTGGCTGATGGGATCGGTCTTGTCATCACCTGCGATAATGGGATCGCGGCGGCGGATGCCATCGCCTATGCCAAGGAGGCGGGCATAGAGGTGATCGTGACGGACCATCATGAGGTGCCTTACGAAATGGTCGAAGGCAAAAAAGTCTATCATCTGCCGCCGGCGGATGCCGTGGTCGATCCCAAGCGGGAGGACTGCATGTATCCGTGTAAAAAGTTGTGTGGAGCGGTCGTGGCATGGAAAGTGATCTGGGTATTATATGAAGCGGCAGGCATTGCGCGTCAGGAAGCCATGCGTTTTATGGAAAATGCGGCTTTTGCAACGATCGGGGATGTCATGGAACTGGTCGAAGAAAATAGAACGATCGTAGCCCTTGGTATAGACCGGCTGCGCCATACCAAGAATCTGGGGATGCAGACTCTGATCGCACGCTGTGATCTTGCGCCAGAGGACATCAGTGCCTATCATGTCGGCTTTGTCTTAGGTCCCTGTTTAAATGCCAGCGGCAGGCTGGATTCTGCTACAAAGGCCTTGGAACTTTTGGAGGCTGAGGATATAGAAAGCGCAGCCGGATTGGCGGAAACATTGCGCCAGTTGAATGAAGAAAGAAAGGTCATGACCGAACAGGGCGTTGCGCAGGCGATCGCACAGATCGAGCAGGCGGCAGACGCGGATGCGCCTGTCTTAGTCATTTATCTGCCACAGGTGCATGAGAGTGTCGCAGGCATCATAGCCGGGCGCATCCGGGAACGCTATGAGCGCCCGACCTTTATTCTGGTGGATGCGGCAGACGGAAATGGGGCAAAAGGCAGCGGCAGGTCTGTCGAAGGTTTTTCCATGTATGATGAGATGTGCAAGTGCAAGGAACTTTTTAGCAAATTTGGTGGACATCCTATGGCGGCAGGTCTGTCTCTTCCGGTCGAAAATATAGATGCCTTTCGGACAGCCATCAATGCCAATACGCAGATGACAAAAGAGGAAATGCAGACGCTCATCCACATTGATGTGCCTATGCCTTTTTCCTACATCAGTGAGGAATTGATCGGGCAGTTGGAAAGATTAGAGCCATTTGGAAATGGCAATCCCAAGCCGGTATTCGCGCAAAAAAATGTCTGCATCCTGCGAAAAATGCCTATCGGCAAACAAAAGCAGTTCCTGCGTCTGACCCTGCAGGGGGAGGATGGCAGTCGCATGGAAGGTCTTTATTTTGGGGAGCGGACGGTATTAGAGGAGATTGAAGGCGAGCGGGGATGCATTACCATTACATATTATCCGCAGATCAATGACTTCCGTGGCAGAAGAAGCCTGCAGATCGTCATATCAAATGTCTGCTAGATGTTGCATAATACTACAAAAAAATGTAGAATACATAGTATACATTTGTGTAAGAAAATGTATGAATGGAGGTATGCGCAGGCATGTTTCATAGCAAAGAAGTGAAGCAACAGTTACAGCAGGCTGAGACGCTTGGGCGACAGGTGGAGACATACGAGGCTATGCTTCAGACGGCGGCATCGGATGTGGCAGAAGCACAGATGGATGTGGATCAGTTACAGATGAGCGCGGCAAAGATGGATCGAAGCCTGACCAAGGTTGTAGGTTATGCCAAGGATACACGGGATGACCAGCAGGTCATGGAAGATGGCATACAGGAATGTGTCGAGGTCTTACGACAGGATAGTCTGCAAGTGGGACAGATCCTGGAAAAAAGTGCCAAGCATACTGATTTTTTACACCAGCAGGAGACGGCATTGACCGACCTGATGGAGCAGAGCAAGCATTATACCGGACTTGCCAAGTCGGTTTCGGAAGGCTCCAATAAAGAGACATCCGAGATCAAGCGTCTGATGGAACAGATGTCAGGCTTGGAAAAGTTTACCGGGACGATCAGTGCACTCGCCTTACAGGCAGCAATCGATGCGGGGAGACTGGGCGACGAGGGCGCGGATTTTATCCGTAGCGCAGAGCAGATCCGGTCTTTGGCAGAAGTCTTTGGCGGACAGTTATCGGACACCTTAGAGCAGGCAGAAAATCTCCAGAAGGAGATCACCGAGATGAGTGGACAGATCCATCAGTTTATTTCTTTGCTCAAGGACAACAACCGTGCGCTTAGCAAGATGGCAACGGATGTGAGCCGCTATAACGCGGGACAGACTGATACAGAGTCACCGGAGGCATCTATGGCAGGTCTGATCGAGACTTTGCAGGAGTATCAGGGACGTGTGACAGATGATATCAGCAGGCAGGAGTGCATCTTGGAAGAGATGGAAAAGATCGGCACCTGTTATATGGAGCAAGAAGAGAGCACAACGCATTTAGAGCAGACGGTCGCACACATGAAGCAGACCTTTGCTGATGCCGGTGGTTCAGAGACACAAAAGTAAAGGTAGCAATACCATTTACATATATGAGACAAATAATAAGGGGGATTATAAAATGGCAGAGCAGACATATCAATTTGCATCAGCAGATGGGGTAACACAGATTCACGGCGTCAAGTGGACGCCGGATCAGGAGCCGGTTGCCGTGCTTCAGATCGTACACGGCATGGTAGAATACATCGAGCGTTACCGCCCGTTTGCAGAATTTTTGAACAGTAAGGGGTTCGTGGTAGTAGGACATGATCATATCGGACATGGAGAGTCTGTTTCTTCACCGAAAGAATGGGGCATCATGCATGCAAAGCATCCGAGTGACATCATGGTAGAGGATATCTACAGCAACTACAAACTGACCAAAGCAGAATATCCGACACTTCCATATTTTATCATGGGACACAGCATGGGATCTTATATGACAAGAAAATGTCTGTGCGTTAAGGCAGAGGAAATGGATGAATTGGACGGAGCCATCATTATGGGAACCGGTACAGAGAGTGACGGAACCATCAATGCAGGACTTGCGTTGATTAATTTCTTATCCTTCTTCCGCTCAGATCAGTATCGCAGTACTATGGTCAGAGATATGACCTATGGTGCACCTTACAAGCAGTATGACTGCACAGGTGCTAGGCCGGAGAAGAGTTGGCTGACAAAGGATGTTGATATTGTAAAGAAATATTATCAGGATCCAAAGTGTACCTACACATTTTCCTTAGGTGCATACCGTGGACTGGTAGAGTCTACCAAGTATGACAATGATCCAAACAACATCGCAAAGATGAAGAAGGATCTGCCGATCTTCTTTGTTTCCGGTGATAGTGATCCAGTTGGAAATATGGGCAAGGGTGTTGAGGCTGCCAGAGACAAGTTCCTTGCAGCAGGCATGCAGGATGTTTCCTTGAAATTATACAAGGATGATCGCCATGAGATCTTAAATGAGACAGACCGTCAGGTAGTATATGAGGATCTGTATGCGTGGATGCAAAAGAAGATGGAAGCATAGTCCGTCTGAAAAGATAAAATAGAAGGTCCCTGCGGGAGACGTGCTGGCGTTTCTTGCAGGGATTTTTGTGTGATAGGAAATTCGCCTCAGCATCTGTCCACATCCCCAGCCCGAACTGTCGCCTACACTTTCTTACTGAGAAATGCCCAGAACTTCTTGAACGGGGCAAGGTCGCCCTGGATCTCCTCGACCTTAAGACGGTTGGCTTCGTTAAATCCTACCAGAATATCGTGGTTGGCTTCTGCCAGATAGTCCATGATACCATCAATGTCAGACTTGATATTTTTCGGACAATGAATGTACTGACGTTTGGCGGCAGTAATATGCAAGGTATAGGAAATAGAAAAGTGGTGCCACAAAAACTTATGCAGGGTAGAGTATTTGTAGATCCAGATGATCTGACTGATCGGCACGATCGCCACACCATAATTGGACGTTTCAATAAAATAATGCTCCGTGATGAACATATCTTCCGTGGCAAGCTGTGGCAGGGTTGCCAGTTCTTCCTCGGCTTCCGCTAAGATCTCGCGGGGCTTGCCATAACAACGGAGCCTCTGCACAGGTACGGAGAGCACCGGAAAGGCAATGTAGATGGCATAGCGGATGATACTGATAAAAGCATAAAGCCCGCTTAAAATATAGACCAGTTTAAAAAGTGTCGTTGCAAGATCGGTGGCATCCGGCTGTGAGATCATATAAGGTGAGATCGTGGAAGTAATGCCGTTCTGCGACCATGCCAGATCTTCCGACAGATAGAGCAGCAATTTGCTCATGGCATGGGAATTATATAGGATCTTGCCGCGGATCTTGATCTTGTCAATAGTCGGAAGTCCCTGCTGGGAGTCGTCCGGATTCAAGAGAACCATGATGCAGTCGTCGCCCATGACCGTATAGTAATAATAGCCCACCGTGCTATCCAGCCAGCGCTTGGTATAACCGGTAAAGTAGAGGTCTTTCAGCGTGATCTCGATGTAGCGGTCATTGTCTTGGTATAGTTTTTCGATATCGTCCTCACCGCTGGCACTCGCCGGACGCATGAGATTGCTGACCGGATAGAAAAAGGCAAGCAGTGCCAAGATGGCTAAAAAGATGATCGGCGATACAATTCTATGCTGATAGAAGGAGCGGATGCTCCTGCTGATGTAATGTTCAAAATTTTCTTTCATATGATTTCGCATACTCCAATGTCTTATTTCTCTCAGTATAAGGTTTGTACCTGATTTTTTCAAGGCGGGCAAAGACCACTTTTCGTTTGCATTTATGGATAAATGTGTTAGTATTACTTATGGTTAAAAAGGTTTACTGGACAAGTATGCCTTTTTATAGGAAAGAGGTAATATGGCAGCGTACGAAAGTTTTGCAGAGGTCTATGACCTTTTTATGGACAATGTGCCTTATGATGTGTGGAAAGACAATTTACTGGGCATCTTGGCGCGGTATAAAATTACAGAGGGGCTGGTAGCGGATCTGGGCTGTGGCACCGGCAAGATGACAAGACGGCTGGCAGAATCCGGCTATGACATGATCGGCATTGATAATTCTTATGAAATGCTTGGCATTGCCATGGAGTATCCTGCAGAGGGCATCCTTTATCTGTGTCAGGATATGCGTGCTTTTGAGTTGTATGGCACGGTCGCGGCAGTGGTCAGTGTATGTGATTCCATGAACTATATCGTGGAATATGCAGATCTGGTCGAGGTTATCCGCTTAGTCAATAATTATCTGGATCCGGGCGGTATCTTTGTCTTTGACCTGAATACGCCGTATAAGTATCGCAGTCAACTGGCGGATAATACTTTTGCCGAGAACCGCGAGCAGGGCAGTTTTATCTGGGAGAATACCTTTGACGAGACGACCGGGATCAACGAATATGACCTGACGCTCTATATTCAGGATGAGGAAGATCCAGATTACTTTATGCGATTTGAAGAGGTGCATTATCAGCGCGCCTATGAGATAGAAGCGATAAAAAAGGCATTGCGTGAGGGAGGGATGGATCTGCTTGAGATCTTAGACGCAGATACCATGACGCCAGTATTGGAGGAGACTGAGCGCATGTATGTCATTGCAAGAGAAGTGGGAAAGAAGAGAGGATAAAAGATGAGTGCATATAAAGATTACATTGTAAGAGCAACCGCGGCAGATGATGCTATTCGTGCATTTGCCATTACATCAAAGGATCTGGTGGAATTTGCCAGAGCAAGCCACAATACCAGTCCGGTCGTTACCGCGGCACTGGGACGTATGCTTTCGGCGGCTGCCATGATGGGCATTATGATGAAGGGGGACGACGACATGCTGACCCTGCAGATCCAGGGCAACGGACCGATGAAAGGGATCACGGTCACAGCGGATGCCAAGGGACATGTCAAGGGCTTTGCCAATGTGCCGGATGTCATGCTGCCCCCCAATAAGGATGGCAAATTAGATGTCGGCGGAGCCATTGATCTGGGCATCATGCGCGTGATCAAGGATATGGGCTTAAAAGAGCCTTATGTGGGCACGGTACCGTTGCAGACAGGCGAGATCGCCGAAGATCTGACTTATTATTTCGCGACCAGTGAACAGGTGCCGTCTTCAGTTGGACTTGGCGTTTTGATGAATAAAGATAATACCGTGGCACAGGCAGGTGGCTTTATCATCCAACTCATGCCTTTTACTTCCGATGAGATCATTGAAAAATTAGAGGAAAATATCAAAAATCTGCCATCAGTGACAACCATGTTATCCGAGGGCAAGACGCCGGAGCAGATCTTAGAGACCGTTCTGGCAGGCTTTGACGTGACCTTCCATGAGACAGTGGATGCGGGCTTTGTCTGCGATTGCTCCGCAGAGCGTGTGGAGCGAAGTCTGTGCAGTCTTGGGGATGAGGACGTGGCAGACATCATTGCGGATGGCAAGCCGATCGAGGTCAAATGTCAGTTCTGCAACAAGGCATACAATTATACCGTGGACGAATTGATCGAGATGCGTAAGCGCAAATAAGATAAGAGAGAAGAGTATGAAAGACGGATTTATCAAGGTGGCTTGTATCACACCAAAGGTGCGTGTCGCAGATGTCACTTATAATGTAAAACAGATACAAGAGGCGATGGAAGCAAGTGCTAAGGCGGGGGCTATGATCGTGGTATTCCCGGAACTTTGCATTACAGGATATTCCTGCCATGATCTCTTTTATCAGCGCACTTTGCTGACGCAGGCAAAGGCAGGGCTTCTTAGCCTGGCAAAAAAGACGGAAGACCTATCCGGTATCTTTTTTGTCGGACTGCCATGGGAGCATCAGGGCAAATTATATAACGTTGCAGCAGCGCTTTGCGGTGGAAAGGTACTGGGACTTGTGCCAAAGACCTATCTGCCAAATTATGCAGAGTTTTACGAGGCAAGACAGTTTACACCGGGTATGCAGGAGATCGTAAATGTCTGTCTGGAAGGACAGGAGACTGACATACCTCTGGGAACAGATCAGGTCTTTCGTTGTAGAGAGATACCGGAACTTGTCATAGCCTCCGAGATCTGCGAAGACCTGTGGACACCGTGTCCGCCATCCGGCAGGCATTGTCTGCACGGAGCGACCCTGATCGCCAATCTGTCTGCCAGCGATGAAGTGACAGGCAAGAATGCATACCGCAAAGATCTGGTGGCAATGACATCGGCACGCCTATATTGTGCCTATCTCTATGCCAGCGCAGGCGAGGGCGAATCCACGCAGGATGTCGTCTATTCCGGGCATAGCCTGATCGCGGAAAACGGCAGTATCTTAGTAGAGAGTGACCTCTTTGCGACCGGAATGGTCCTAAGCGAAATAGATGTCTATGCAATCGCTGCAAAACGCCATATGATGTCTACCTATGAGATGACAGATGCCGACTATTATGAGACCTATTTTTCTCTGTCTTTGCAGGAGACGAAACTGACACGTTTTGTAGACAAGGCACCATTTGTACCATCAGATGAGGCAAGCCTGCGCAGACGCTGCGAGGAAATCTTAGACATCCAGTCTATGGGCTTGAAGAAGCGGCTGGCACACACCGGAGCAAAAACGGCGGTGATCGGCATTTCCGGTGGTCTGGATTCGACCCTGGCACTTTTGGTTACCGTGCGTGCTTTTGATATGCTGGGACTGGATCGCAAGGGCGTAATCGCTGTGACCATGCCGGGATTTGGAACGACAGACCGTACCTATCAGAATGCGGTTTCTATGATAAAAAGTCTGGGAGCGACTTTCCGTGAGATTTCGATCCGGGATGCTGTGCTTCAGCATTTTGCAGATATCGGACAGGATGCCGAATGCCATGACGTGACTTATGAAAACGGACAGGCTAGGGAACGCACCCAGATCCTCATGGATATTGCCAATAAAGAAGGAGGCATGGTCATCGGAACCGGTGATATGTCAGAACTGGCGCTTGGTTGGGCGACCTACAATGGCGACCATATGTCTATGTATGGGGTCAATGTATCTGTACCAAAGACTCTGGTGCGCTATCTGGTTTCCTACTATGCGACCTATCTTGCCGATGAAGCATTGGCAGATGTGCTGCGCGATGTCTTGGATACCCCGGTATCGCCGGAACTCCTGCCTCCAAAGGATGGCGTGATCGCGCAAAAGACAGAAGAATTGGTAGGCCCATACGAATTGCATGATTTCTTCTTGTATCATCTGATGCGTTATGGCAGTGAGCCGAAAAAGATCTATCGTCTGGCAAAATATGCCTTTGCAGAGGATTATGACGAAGCCACGATCCTAAAGTGGCTGCATACATTTTATCGCAGATTTTTTGCGCAGCAATTCAAACGCTCGTGTCTGCCGGACGGACCAAAGGTTGGTACGGTCAGTCTGTCACCGCGAGGAGATCTCAGAATGCCTTCAGATGCATGTGCCGAACTATGGTTAGAGCAGATCGCATCCTTATATAAATGAGCGTAGAGTAAGGGAAAGGTAGTTATTATGTTAAAGTTATTTTCAAAAAAGGGTGAAGAAACGGACGCACCATCGACTGTGGAAACGAGCACAGAAGAGAAAAAGAACGTTGACAAAAAGAAGATCGCCATCATTGGTGGCAGTGTCTTAGGTGCGCTTTTGATCGTATTTGTGGGATTTGGCATCTTTTTCCAGAGCCACTTCTTTTTCCGCAGCACGGTCAATGGTGTGAAGGCTTCTGCAGCCAGTGAAACCACCATGAAGACCCGTCTGCAAGATGCGGCAAAGGGATATGATCTCACCGTGGTAGACAGCGAAGGAGACAAGGAAACACTTTCTTCCGATGAATTGGGACTCAAGATCGACATCAGCGACAAGAAGATCAAGACACTCTTGAAGAAACAGAACGGTTTCCTCTGGGTATATCGTCTGTTCGTACCGGCAGAGTATATGGATGATGCATTGGTTTCCTGTGATACCGATACGCTGGAAAAGAATGTGGCAAAACTCTCCTGTGTGACCAATCAGGATGTCAAGGCGACCGAAAATGCAAAGGTCTCCTACAAGGATGGTTCTTTTGTTGTCACCAAAGAAGTCTACGGTACGGAGATCGAGGTTGAAAAATTAAACAAAAAGGTAGAACAGGCAGCCTTATCTTTGCAAAAGACCCTGGATCTGACCAAGGATAAATGTTACAAACAGCCGAAATACACCGAGGATAGCAAGGAAGTCAAGAAACTCATCAAGACCCTCAATGGCTATCTGGATACCAAGATCACTTACCAGATCGGCAGTGCGACCGAGTCTGTGCCAAAGGATACGATCGGCACATGGCTTTCCGGTGACGACGATATGCAGCCGGCATTTGATACCGAAAAAATGAAAGAATTCGTCTCTACCATGAGCAAGAAATACGATACTTACGGACAGCCAAAACAACTGGCAACACAGTATGGCGTGACCGTTACCGTACCGGGTGGCAACTACGGATGGCGTATCGACAAGGATGGCGAAGTGGCACAGTTGACCGAAGATCTCAAGGGTGGTAAGGATGTCAGCCGTGATTTCGTTTATCAGTACACAGCAGCCAGCCATGACGGCAACGATTATGGCAACTCTTATGTGGAGATCAACCGTACGGCACAGCATGTATATCTGGTCGTAAACGGATCTGTTGTTATGGATACTCCTTGTGTTACCGGAAATCCAAACAACGGTCATGTGACTCCTTGTGGTGCTTTTCGCATTACATATTGTGAGAGAAATGCGATCCTTAAGGGAGCAAACTATAGAACACCGGTATCTTATTGGATGCCGTTTAACGGAGATATCGGTCTGCATGATGCGACCTGGCAGAAGTCCTTTGGTGGACAGCGTTACCGTGAGGGCTATGGTTCTCATGGCTGTGTCAACCTGCCACTTTCGGCTGCCGGCACCATCTTTAGTTATGTGCAGGCAGGCTTCCCGGTACTCATGTATGATCTGGCAGGCACAGAGACCGTGGATTCTTTGACCCAGCAGCAGGCAGATGCCTGCAAGAATGCCATCAATGCGATCGGAAGCGTGACGGTGGACAGCGGCGCAGCCATTTCTGCAGCACGTAGTTCTTACGATGCCTTAAAAGATTCCGGCAAGGCTTGTGTAGACAACTATCAGGTATTGGTAGATGCCGAAAATGCATATGCAAATATCTGGGCTGGTATTGCACAGCAGGCAGATGCGGATGCACAAAATCAGGCAAATACAGTCATTGCATTGATCGATCAGATCGGCACACCGGTGACGGCAAACAGCAAGGCAGCCATTGATGCAGCACAGAATGCCTACAACGGATTGTCGGATGCCGCAAAGGCAAAAGTCAGCAACAAGGCAGTTTTAGATGCGGCAGTTGCAGCATATAACGCATTATAGAAAGGACAGAGGCAGATGAGTGGATGGGAGACATATGTTAGAAAAGTGGAACCTTATGTTCCGGGCGAACAGCCAAAACGTAAGGTGATCAAACTAAATACCAATGAAAATCCTTATCCACCAAGCCCTCGGGTGCAAAAGGTCTTAGATGGATTTGATGCGGAAGAACTCCGGCTATACCCGGATCCCGAAGCCGCAGATCTGATCGAGGCGATTGCTTTAGAAAAAGGACTTTCCAAAGATCAGATCTTTGTCGGTGTCGGATCGGATGATGTCCTTGCCATGAGTTTTCTGACTTTCTTTGGCAGTGACAAGCCTATCCTCTTTCCGGATATTACCTATTCTTTTTATGATGTCTGGGCAGAACTTTTCCGTATTCCTTATGTACAGATCCCTTTGCAGAAGGATTTCCGTATCTGTATCGAGGACTATAAGAGAGAAAATGGCGGGATCGTGATTCCCAATCCAAATGCGCCGACCGGGATCGCAGAGTCTTTAGATGCCATCGAGGAGATCTTAAAGACAAATCCGGACTCTGTCGTGATCATTGACGAGGCATATGTGGATTTTGGAACAAAAAGTGCGCTGGCATTGTTACCAAAATATGAAAATCTTTTGGTCGTACAGACTTTTTCCAAATCCAGATCACTGGCAGGAAGCCGTATCGGCTATGCCATGGGCAGCCCCAAACTGATCTCTTATCTGAACGATTGTAAGTACTCCTTTAACTCTTATACCATGGATCGACTGACCATACAGATCGGCAAGGCATCCATGGAGGATACACCTTATTTTAAGGAGCAGGTCGACCGTATCGTTGAGACCAGAGAATGGGCAAAAGAGCAGTTGCGGCGTCTGGGATTTACTTTTTTGGATTCCAAGGCAAACTTTATTTTTGCAAGCCATGCCAAGATGGCGGCTGCAGTTATTTTTGCGGCTTTAAAAGAAAAGGATATCTATGTGCGCTACTTTAACAAGCCGCGCATTGACAATTTCCTGCGCATTACCATCGGCACCAAAGAGGAGATGGAGCGTCTGTTTGCGGCATTGGAAGAAATCTTGCAGCAGGCATAAAAGAAGAGAGAGAGGCAGGCAATCATTTATGGATTGGTTGAATATGATTATCAATGTCATCGCTATTTTTGCAGGGCTTGGGATTTATCTGGGCGTCATGCATACCAAGTGGGGACGCGAGCATGAAGGCTATCAGTATGCCATTATGTTGGCGGCAATCATAGCGGCATGTCTGGTTGGCGGATTGCTCCGCTTTATCTTTGGATAAAGACTTTTGGCATGAAGGGATGACACAAGTCATAGAATGGCAAAAAAAGGAGAGATGAGCATGGCAGAGGCTTCAAACTGTGAAATGTGCAATAATTTTGTCTATGATGACGAAGATGAATGTTATGTGTGTGATATGGATCTGGATGAGGATGATATGGTACGTTTTTTGATGGGAAATACGGCGTCCTGTCCTTACTATCAGTCCAATGACGAGTATCTGATCGTGCGTCATCAGATGTAATTTATGGATGTGATCAGCGATAAGATAGATGCATCGCTGCAACTGGCGTTGCAACTTCCTACAGAAGAACTGGAGAAATCCGGCAGTCTGTCGGCAGGCTATGAAAAAGAAAGCCAGTCATGGGAGTTGATCCTGCGTCTGGCAGGATCGGTTCAGACCTTGCGGCAGGCTTTTCCCCAGGCAAGTTTTCAGGAATTGAGCGGTGGCTATGTCACGGCACTTGTCCCAGAGGATGCGATCGAGGCGCTGGCGGCGCAGGATAGTGTGATTTATATAGAGCAACCCAAACGGATCGTAACAGGAGTGGCACAGGGCGTGCGTGCATCCTGTATCTGGCCGTTACAACAAGAGATGACCCCGGTAGGACCTTTGTCTGGCCGGGGGATTTTTGTCGCCATTATCGATTCGGGCATTGATTATTTTCACCCGGATTTTCGCAATACGGATGGAAGTAGCCGGATCGCATGGCTTTTTGCGGATGGAAAAGAATACAGTAAGGCGCAGATCGATCAGGCGCTGGCAGCGGAGGATCGCACGTCGGCACTTTCTTTAGTACCGGTGACAGATCCGTCCGGGCATGGTACCCATGTGGCAGGGATTGCGGCAGGAAACGGCAGGGCATCCGGGGGGAGAAACCGGGGAGTGGCATATGAAAGTCCCCTGATCGTCGTAAAACTAGGGACAGCCCGATCCGGTGGATTCCCTTTGACCACACAGTTGATGGAAGCAGTGGAGTATGTCAAGCGAAAATCCATAGAAGAAAGGAAACCGGTGGCGATCAATATCAGTTTTGGAAATAACTATGGATCTCACACAGGAACATCGCTTTTGGAGACTTATCTATCCCAGGTGGCAAATCAGTGGAAGATGGCGATCGCGATCGGTACCGGGAATGAGGGACAGGAGGCATTGCATCAGCAAGGGAGACTGTCTGCATTCAGACAGGAATTAGGAATCGAACTGGCAGTGGATGTCTATGAGACCAGTGTCAATCTGCAATTTTGGAAACGCTATCAGGATGTTGTGGATTTGGTGCTTTTGGCACCGGATCAGAGTCAGGTTTTCCGTTTTTTAGATAGTGAGCAGGGAGTCGCGGAAGGGCAGATCGCATCTTATGTATGGAACAATACAGAGATTCATGTTTTCTTTGACGCACCAAGTCCCTACCAGATTTATCAGGAGATTTATTTTGCATTTTTGCCAAAGACAGATTATGTGGATGCTGGCGTCTGGACGATCAGGCTCTTGCCTCGGCGGATCAAGGATGGCTCTTATGCTCTTTGGCTGCAGACGGGGGGAAGTCTGAATGAAAATACCGGCTTTTTACAGGCGAGTGAGGAAACGACTTTGACGGTGCCGTCGACTGCCGACAAGGTCATTTCGGTGGGAGCATATGACAGCAGGAGAAATCAGTATGCCTCCTTTTCGGGGAGGGGATTTGCTTGGGTGACCGGGGAAGTCAAGCCGGATCTGGTGGCACCGGGTGTGGATATCACATCCTGCGCGCCGGGCGGTGGTTATGTGACAAGAAGCGGCACTTCCATGGCAACACCTTTTGTGACCGGTTCGGCTGCCCTGATCATGCAGTGGGGGATTCTGGAAGGGAATGATTCATATGCCTATGGGGAAAAGTTGAAGGCATATCTTTTGCGTGGGGCGCTTCCCTTGCTGGGAGAGCCTATGCCGTCTGAGAGGACAGGATGGGGCAAGTTGTGCTTAAGGGATAGTCTGGAATAAGTAAGGATGGTTTTTTCGCGGCAGTCGCGTTATAATAAACATAATATTGACGTGATATCGTGGGGGAATTTATGCAGAGTTTTGTGGATAAGATCAAAAGTTTTTTCAATGTGCGTACCAAGGGTATGCGGCTGGTTCTATTTAATGTGATGGTCGTGGTCGCAGTGCTGGGCGGAGTATTTTCTATTATCATGGCAATAGCATCGCTATTGCCGGTACAGCCGGTGCCGATCTTTATTGTGGCAATTCTGATCGCTGTCCTTCCTTTTTATCTGGCAAATTATAAGGGGCGGCTGGGTGTAGCCTCCAATTTTATGGTTATTGTGAGTTGCTTCTTTTTATTTCCTGGCATCTTTTTCTCCCAAGGCGGTATTGAAAGTGGAATGTCCAGTTGGTTTGCGCTGGGAATCTTATTTATTTTCCTGCTTTTGGATGGCGTAAATTTTGTTGTTATGTTGTCTTTGGATGCTATCGTTATCATCGGTTGTTATTGGCTCTCTTACAAATATCCACAATTGGTGCACGGGCAGATGCTGCGGGCAAGTTTTTTCCTCGATGTGGTTCAGAGTATCTTTGTCACGACGGTGGCGGTAGGTCTGATCGTCAAGGTGCAGGCATGGATGCAAAAGCAGCAGGATAGCATCGTGGAGGAGAAAAACAAACTTCTGGTGGAAGTGACGCAAAAAGCAAAGCATGCGCAGAGAGAGGCGGAGATCGCCAACCATTCCAAGAGCAATTTCCTTGCAAATATGTCGCATGAGATCCGAACACCGATCAATACGGTTCTGGGCATGGATGAAATGATCCTGCGTGAGACCAGGGAAGATAATACCAGAAGTCTGGCACAGGATATTCGGACTTCAACGGAATCCCTGCTTGAGATCGTCAACGAGATCTTGGACTTTTCCAGAATTGAATCCGGTAAGATGGAATTGATGGCAGATGATTACGAACTGTGTGATGTGCTACACGATACCGTGACGGTATTCGGTCTGCGTGCTAAGGAAAAGGGCTTGTATCTGCATATCCATGTGGATGAGAAACTGCCTGCCATGTATCGGGGAGATTCCCTGCGCCTGCGCCAGATCATCAATAATATCATGAGCAATGCCATCAAATACACCAGAGAGGGCGGTATCAATTTTTCCGTGACCGGGCACCAGGAAGAAGATTCGGAAGTCCTGCATTTTGAGATCGAAGACACCGGTGCGGGGATCCGGGAGGAAGACCTGCATCGTCTTTTTGAGGCATTTGAGCGTATCGACGAAAAGACCAACCGCAACATCGAGGGTACGGGACTTGGTATGGCGATCACGGCAAATCTTTTGCATATGATGGACTCTAACCTACAGGTCAGGAGTGTCTATGGGCAGGGCTCTACCTTTTATTTTGATCTAAAACAGCGTGTCAAAGATTGGACCCCGATCGGGCATTTCCAGGTCAAGGATAAAAAGAATGCAGACAACAGCAAAGAGCAGCATTTTACTTTTCTGGCGCCAAATGTGCATGTTCTCCTTGTGGATGACAATGCCATGAACCGCAAGGTCTTTTGCAAACTGCTCAAGCATACACAGATCCAGATCGACGAGGTGGACAATGGCTTTACCTGTCTGGAAATGGTCAAAAAGCGCCATTATGATATCATCTTTTTGGATCATATGATGCCGGAACTGGACGGTGTCGAGACTTTTTCTTATATGCAGAGCATGCAGGAGAACCGCTGCAAGGATACGCCGGTCATCGTACTGACGGCAAATGCCATCATCGGTGCCAAGGAGCAGTATATGCAGATCGGTTTTACGGACTATCTGTCCAAACCGATCGATTCCCATCGCTTGGAAAATCTGATCGTAGAGCAACTGGCACTCCACAATATCCATGTGGAGCCTATAGAACTTTCCGGCAATAACTCCGAAGTCTACGGTGAAAAAAATCACGAAGCCTTACAGGAACTGCCGCAGGTGGAAGGCTTTGACTGGGAATATGGGCTCTTGCATTTTCTGAATGCGCAGATGTTGTGGGAATCCGTGGAAGATTTTTATAATGGCTGTGAGAGCGCTGTTGCGGAACTGGATCTTTTATATCAGGATATTTCCGGCCCTAAGGGGATAGATGCCTATCGGATCAAGGTGCATGCCCTAAAGAGCAATCTGGCGTTGATCGGAGCCATGCAGGCATCCGCGCTTGCCAGGATCTTAGAATATGCGGCAAGAGACGGCAAGGAAGAACGTCTGCGACATCTGCATGGCGTTTTGATGGAAGAAGTCGAGGCTTGCAGGCAAAATCTTTCGGTGCATATGCAGCCGTTAGAAAAGAAACCAAATATGACAGATAGAGCATGGATCCTTGGTATGCCTTCTATGTTATGTGCCGATGCGGAAAATCTGGATTATGACGGCATAGATCAGATCATGCAGATGCTGGAGGGCTATGCCTATGAGGAAACTTTGCAGGTAAGGATCGATCAACTGGCGGCTAGTGTCAGAAATCTGGATCTGGATACCAGTATTGCGATCTGTGAGCAGATGAAAGATATACTGGAAAAGGGCAAGGCTGACACTTGACATGTGGGGCGCATGAGTATAACATGAGATAGGACTTGGTGTTTGATGCAGGGTATCGGACATTATAAAATAAAAGATAAGAGGTCAAGCGATGAAAAAGGTTGAAGACTACATAAGAAGTATTCCGGATTTCCCGGAGGAAGGCATTATCTTCCGTGATGTTACAAGTATTTTGCAGGAAGCAGATGGACTACATTTGGCAATCGATGAGATGATCAAGTTGCTGGATGGCGTGGATTTTGATGTGATCGCAGGAGCAGAGTCCAGAGGATTTATCTTTGGTGTGCCGATCGCCTATGCGCTGAACAAGCCATTTGTGCCGGTTCGTAAGGCTGGTAAACTGCCATGCGCTACCGTATCCAAGACATATGATCTGGAGTATGGTTCTGCAACGATCGAGATGCACAAGGATTCTATCAAGCCGGGACAAAAGGTGGTATTGGTAGATGATCTGATCGCGACCGGTGGAACGATCGAGGCTGCTGCACAACTGGTAGAAGAACTTGGCGGCGAGGTTGTCAAGATCGTATTCTTGATGGAACTTGCAGGACTTCACGGCAGAGATAAGTTGGCAAAGTATGATGTCGCATCTGTTGTGACCTATGAGGGTAAATAAAAGACAGGCTTTTGAAATGACAAGAGGCATGCTGCGTGCATGCCTCTTTTGCTTTTTGTGTCTTCTTATTCTGCCTGTAAGCGTTCGATTAGAGGGATGACCTTGGAAAGATCGCCAGCCCAGTCATAAAGCAGTGGCTCAATGTCCGGTGTCGGCATGGTAAGATCCGGGATCATGACGGTAATACATCCGGCATCATGTGCCGAACGGATCCCGTTAGGCGAATCCTCCAGAGCAAGACAATGCGCCGGATCCGCGCCCAGTTCCTTGCAGACATGCAGATAGACATCCGGGTGAGGCTTGCCCTGTTTTACCATGGAAGCACTGATCACGGTATCAAAAGCGTTTTCCAGTCCGACTGTCTTTAAACGTTCCAAAGCGCGATCCAGTTTGGTGGCAGTGGCAACAGCCGCCCGGATCTTGTGGTCTTTGAGATAGGTCAGCAGTTGGTCTAAGCCCGGTTTTGTCTCGATACCTTCTTTTTCCATGAGAGCCAAAACCAGTTTTGTGTTGTATTGGTGCACGGTCTCAAAGGAGAAATCCTCCCCGTAGCGGCTGCCCCAGAGTTTTTGTGCATCCGCGTGATTGAGGCTTCGTTGCATCAGGGCATCTTCTCTGGTAAAATCAGGATAACCGCAGGCGGCAAAAGCGAGTGGCCAGGTGCGGTTATAAAATTTTTCGGTGTCTGTAATGGTTCCGTCCATATCAAAGATTACGGCATCTAATTTCATGAAGATCTCCTTTTTCGTAGCGTAAATGATTTCGTTCGCGGAACAGTATAGCACAGGAGACGGATGAGGACAAATAGTATGAAGTATTTCGGGATTTCCTTTTTAGATAAATTTCATTGCAGCAAGGGGGTATGCCCCAAGACTTGTTGCAAGGGCTGGCAGATTTTGGTGGATGCGAAAACGATGGAAAAGATAGAGCAGGAGCCGGCAGACCGTAGAAAGACTCTCCTGCGAAATATCAAAGGACAAAAGACAGACAGCCCCCAGATCAGAAAGCGTTTGGGATCCTGTCCCTATCATACCGGGGAGGGATTGTGCGGTTTGCAGCAGGAGGGCAGGACGGATCTGATGCCGCGTGTATGCAGGGAATATCCGAGGCGCACGATCTCTTATGAAGCATTTGCGGAGATCGCCTTAGAACTTGCCTGTCCGGAGGTGGCACGCCTGTTTTTAGAGGAAAAAGAGCCGCTTTCCATGCTTCCTTGGCAAAAGGAAGAAAGAGAGATCCTTTGGAAGATAGGCAATGAGGATCTTCCTTTTTTAGAATTTTTACAGGAACTGCGTCAGACTATGGTGGATGAGGCACAGACGCAGGAGCGTTTTGACGTCGCACTTTTATACCGGCAATACCGGTGCTTCGATGCCATGCATGAGCATCTGATGCGTGATAAGCGTGCTGAGGCAAATGCCGTGTTAGATGCCTATAGGAACCGGTGTCAGGAAAGCAGGCGGGTAGGAGAACAGGAGGATTTGGATGCAGGTGCACCAAGGCAGATGTTATTTTTCCCTATGGATCTGGTAGATAAGGTCATTGCGCATCAGTTGGATCTGCCAAATCTGGCGGTCAACAACGCTTACCTGAAAAAATGTATCCGGCTTTATTATCGTCTTTGTAATGGTAAGACGGCAGAGGAAGCAGGAGCCTTTTTTGAAAAGGTCTGGCAGGAAATGGAAGAGGAAATGCCGGGAACTTATGACAAATACCGCAAGTATTACATATACTATCTCTATGAAATGCTCTTATGTGTCTATGAGGATTATCATCTGCTCAAGACCATTCTCTTGGGCAATATGTATCTGGAACTTTATATGGTCATGGATGCGATCGCCTGGCTGGATTGTAAGAAGCATAAAGTGACCTATGATCTGGAACTGCAGGTAAGAACCCTATCTTCTTTGGAGCGGCGGATGCGGCACAATACGGGGGTGACGGATGGAATCCTTAGCAGGGTACGAAAAGATTTTTTGTAAAAATCCTTATAAAAAATTCTTGACAGAGGGACAACATTGGAGTATAAATAACATATATTTGAGAAACCGTTGAACAAGAGAAGTACTATCTTGGAACATTCACAGAGAGTCATCGTTGGTGGAAGATGGCAATGCAAAAAGTTAGGAATGGACTTGTGAGGGCATGCCTGAAATGATCTTTTCAGAGTAGGGGATGACGGGAACCAGACTCGTTACTAAACTGGCACGTATGATGGTATGTGGAATGAGAGGGTTGCATAGCAGCCAATTTGAGTGGTACCGCGATAATGATTTTATTACCGCCTCAGAGTTTTTCTGGGGCGGTTTTTTTATTATCCTATTTACCAGTCCAAATTCCGAATCCGATTCATACATCATTCAAAGAATGGCAAATGTCTTTGAAAAAGTATTGAATTCTAGGAGGAAAAGAAAATGAAGAAAAGAATTGTAGCAGGAATGATGGTAGCAATGATGGCAATCGGAGCAGTAGGTTGTGGAAACGCAAGCAGTGACAGCAAGAAGTCATCCGACACAGAGTACACGATCGGTATTGCCCAGTTTGCGGAGCATGGCTCTTTGGATAATTGCCGTGAAGGCTTTTTGGAGGGGCTGAAGGAAGAAGGTATTGTTGAGGGCGAGAACCTGACAGTCCTTTATGACAATGCCCAGACCGATACCGGTACAGCAAGCACGATCGCAGACAACTATGTTTCCAAAAAGGTCGATATGATCTGTGCCATTGCAACACCTTGTGCCATGAGCGCATACAATTCTGCAATGAATACAGAGATCCCGGTTGTTTATACGGCAATCTCCGATCCGGTCGCAGCGCAGCTTGCAGATGATGACGGAAATTCCGTAGGAAATATCACAGGAACATCCGATGCACTTCCGGTCAAGGAACAGTTAGAGATGATCCGCGAACTGATGCCTGATGCAAAGAAGATCGGTATTATCTACACCACAAGCGAGACAAATTCAGTCAGCACCATTGAAACTTACAAAGAATATGCACCGGATTACGGATTTGAGATCGTAGAGACCGGTATCAACACCATCGCTGATGTGGATATGGCAGCAGCAGACATGGTAAGCAAGGTAGACTGCATTACCAACCTGACAGACAACACCGTAGTCAGCGGTTTACAGACCGTACTTGAGCATGCAAATCAGGCAAACATTCCGGTATTCGGTTCCGAAGTAGAGCAGGTAAAGAATGGATGTCTTGCAGCAGCAGGTATCGACTACAAGAAACTGGGTATCCAGACCGGAAAAATGGCAGCAAAGATCTTAAAGGGTCAGGCAAAGGCTTCTGAAATGCCATTTGAAAAGATCACAGACCCAAGTTACTACGCAAACACAGAAGTGGCAGATAAGTTAGGTATCGATTTACCAAATACATTTACCGAAAAAGCAGAAGTATTTGATACGATCACAGTAAGCGAGGAATAAAATGACTTTAGTTATCAGTGTTTTTGAACAAGGTATGATCTACGCGATCATGGCACTTGGTATGTATATCACATACAAGATCCTGGATTTCCCGGATATGACAGTAGATGGAAGCTTCCCTTTGGGGGCTTCCTTGTCTGCTGTTTTGATCTCACAGGGCATGAACCCATATCTGACCCTTCTTCTTAGTTTTGCAGCAGGACTTATGGCAGGGACGATCACAGGACTCATTCATGTAAAATTAAAGGTGCGGGATATTTTAGCCAGCATCATCATGATGACGGCGCTTTATTCGGTCAACCTTCGTATTGCGGGAAAGGCAAATCTGCCGATCTACAATTATGACAATATTTATAACAATAGTCTGACCAATCATTTGCTTGGCGGTGCCCTGTCGCCTTATAAGAATTTGATCATCATTGCGATCATTGTCGTGATCGTAAAATGTGTGCTGGATTGGTATTTAAAGACAAAATCCGGTTATCTTTTAAAGGCAGTCGGGGACAACGAAACACTGGTGACTTCGATGGGGATTGACAAGGGCAAGATCAAGATCTTAGGACTTGCCATTGCAAACGGTCTGGTTTCCCTCAGTGGCTCCATGTTCGCCCAGCAGCAGCGTTTTTTTGATGCATCTATGGGTGTTGGAACCGCAGTCATTGGTCTGGCATCGGTCATCATTGGAACAGCACTTTTCGGACAGATCAGCGTTTTTGGATTTTCTATCAGCGTGATCCTGGGATCCATCCTTTACAAGGGCTGTGTGGCAGCAGCCATCCGTATTGGACTACAATCCACGGACTTAAAACTGGTAACGGCAGTCTTATTCCTCTTGATCCTGGTACTTTCCTCAAGGATCGAGAAATATCAGGGCAGAAAGCGTAGAAAGGAGCGGGCATGATCGAATTAAAGCATATTCACAAATATTATAATGCAGGCTCCGTCAGCGAGATGTGCCTGTTTGACGATTTCAATCTGACGATCCAGGATGGAGAATTTGTTTCCATCGTCGGCAGTAACGGTTCGGGAAAGACTTCCCTTTTAAATATCATCTGTGGCAGTATCGGTGTGGATCGGGGGCAGATCCTGATTGGGGGCGAGGATATCACAAGGCAGAAAGATTATCTGCGCCATCGCAGTATCGGGCGTGTCTATCAGGATCCTTCCAAGGGTACTTGCGGGCATATGACTATCTTGGAAAACATGGCACTTGCGGACAATAAGGGTAAGCCATACAATCTGGGTATGAGCGTCAAAAAGAGCCGGGAAGATTACTACCGGGAGTTGTTGCTTCCGCTGGGACTTGGGCTGGAAGATAAGATGCGTACGCAGGTTGGTTCCCTCTCCGGCGGACAGAGGCAGGCAGTGGCACTTTTGATGGCGACCATGACACCGATCGACATGCTGATCTTAGATGAGCATACGGCGGCATTAGACCCAAAGACAGCAGAGATCATTATGGAACTGACGGGTAAGATCGTAGCCGAAAAACATCTGACCACCATGATGGTCACCCACAATCTCCGTTATGCAGTGGAATATGGTGACCGGCTTTTGATGATGCATCAGGGGCAGGCGATTCTTGATAAGTCCGGGAAGGAGAAAAAGAATCTTGCAGTTGACGATATCATGGGTGTATTTAACGAGATCAGTGTGGAGTGTGGTAATTAATGGTAGAAGAATTGGCAGTCAATGCTGTAGAAAAGAAATTGGATATGCAGGCATCCATTTTGGTGGGAAACTATGAATATTATTATGCCTGTGGAAAATTAAAAGGTCTGATGGATCTGGCGGTGGATGAGAAAACCGCACCGCTTGTTATGAAGGAGATCGTGGATGAAGCCTTAGCGTCTTATACACCGGATGAAGAGACTGAGCCGGTCAAGGCTTATCTGAAAACCTTGCTCCTGCGCTACCGTCCGGCGGATGAGTACGATGCCCAGATGGCAGACCTATTTCGCCAGGGCAGTGGTCGTTAGGGACGTTCCTTTTGCCACAAGGAGCGTCCCTTTTGCATCTATTGCAGTCTAGATAATATGACACCCCCCAACTCACGCCGTAATCTTTCCAGGTGACTTCAATCTGGTCACCTTTTCACCCAACCTGTTTGCCTGATTTTCAGGATAAGTATCAAAGTAAGATTTATGTTGAACTGCGCGCTTCTTCTCAAAGTATGGGATTTTCGCCCAGATCATAGATGGCGCGCCGACAGTTAGCAGATACAGCGGTCCCCAGATGAGCGACTGGATCGTGTGCCCGTATTCATGCACCGCAAACATTTGAGAAAAATCTT
This sequence comes from Roseburia lenta, assembly GCF_014287435.1. Taxonomy (GTDB): domain Bacteria; phylum Bacillota; class Clostridia; order Lachnospirales; family Lachnospiraceae; genus Pararoseburia; species Pararoseburia lenta. The sequence goes on along the minus strand of NZ_JACOPG010000001.1, from coordinate 655,877 downwards.
CCTCGCTATAATTTCCCTTTTCATGTTCATAATAGAAAAATGGATCATCAGAAACAAAGATGAATAAGCCAAGTGATAGACTCGCTTTTAACTTCCATGTAGTACAGATTGCTCCATGGAAATTTTTATGCAGGCAGTCACGGTTTTTTAGAAAAATAATAAAGCCCGCCAAGGTTTGTGGAAAGCCCCAAGTCAGTTGCAATATCGTATATAAAATCTTTTTCATTATTCCCTCGCTAGAGTCATCCTATGTGATTTTTACAATCATAAGAGTAACATTTTTTATTCACATGTTCAAATGCATATTTCCCCTCATATTTACACACGCTATCCTATAGAAAAATAATGAAAACATGGGAACGAGCCAAAGGGGACACTCCTTGTGGCAAAAGGAACGTCCCTGTGGCGAGGAGGATAGTATGCAAATACAAATGGGGGCGGACAGTCTCTGTCTGCCGAAGCCGGTTTATATCATGCAGACGGCATCTGTTGTTGGAAAATTGGAAGGAGAGGGACCACTGGGGGATTGTTTTGACATGATCTGTACGGATGACCGATTTGGCGCGGATTCCTGGGAACGTGCGGAAAGCGAGATGCAAAAAGAGTCGCTGACGCTGGCACTGGGTAAGGCAGGGATGGACGGAGAGCAGTTGCGCTATCTCTTTGCGGGCGATCTTTTGGGACAGACCATTGCATCCTCTTTTGGCTTGATGGAGTTTCAAAGACCGTTTTTCGGTTTGTATGGTGCCTGCTCGACGGTGGGAGAAGCCTTATCTTTGGCAGCCATGAGCGTTGCGGCAGGCTATGCTGATCTTGTTGCTGCGGTCACTTCCTCACACTTTGGCGGAGCAGAGCGGCAATTCCGTTTCCCTATAGAATATGCCAACCAAAGACCACTTTGTTCGACATGGACGGTCACAGGCAGCGGTGCTTATATTTTGGGAACGGTTAAATCCGGGGCAAAGATCACAGGCATCACAACGGGAAAGATCATGGATCTGGGCATCCGGGATGCACAGAATATGGGGGCTGCCATGGCTCCTGCAGCATCTGCCCTCATTTTAAACCACATGAAAGATTTTGAGCGGAGTCCCAAAGATTATGATGCCATCATCACGGGTGATCTGGGAAGTGTGGGAAGCGAGATCCTGGCAGAACTTTGCAGTATCGGTGGATGCGACATCACAGACAATCACTATGACTGTGGCATGGAGATTTTTGATGCAGACGAGCAGCACACCTGTGCGGGAGGCTCCGGCTGTGGCTGCTCAGCGGTCACGTTGGCATCCTATTATCTGCCCCGTGTCATATCCGGCAAATGGAAACGGATCTTATTTATTCCGACGGGAGCGCTCTTATCTCCGGTCAGTTTCAATGAGGGCAACAGTGTACCAGGCATTGCTCATGGTGTCGTGATCGAACATGAGGAGGTGGCATGATGGACTATGTAAAAGCATTTGTCATTGGCGGTCTGATCTGTGCCATGGTACAGATCTTAATGGAAAAAACAAAAATGTTGCCGGGGCGTATCATGGTACTTCTGGTCTGCACAGGAGCACTTTTAGGAGCCATCGGCATCTATGAACCTTTTGTGGAATTTGCAGGCGCAGGTGCATCAGTGCCCCTGCTTGGCTTTGGCAATGTCTTATGGAAAGGCGTCAAAGAAGCCGTGGAAGAACAGGGATTCTTAGGAATTTTTGCAGGTGGGCTCAAGGCCGGGGCTGTGGGGATTTCGGCGGCACTCATCTTTGGTTATCTGGGAGCCCTGATCTTCCCACTCAAGCGAAAACGATAAAACGCATAGGACTAGGTATAAAAACAGAAAATCCAAGCCATACTATAAATGCCTTGCAAGGAACGAGGTAAATTGTGTAAAGGAGAATATCGCGATGAAAAAAGGAAAACTTCTGCTGGTATTGGCACTTTCGGTATTGGCACTCGCTACTTTTGTAGGTTGCGGAACTAACAAGAACACAACCGACAATAATAAGAACGAAACGCAGAATGTCAACGACGCGACCGGAGGCAACAAGAAGGACACAAGTGATGACACAAAGACGGAGGACAATGGCGGCGGCATCATTGATGATGTTGTCGATGGTGTAGGCGACGGCGTTAAGGATGTGACCGACGGTGTATCCGATGGTGTCAAAGATGTGACCAATGGTGTGGAAAATGCCACAGACAATATGACAGACAACAATAAAACGACCAAACCAAACAATACAAATGCCAATTAAGGAATAAGAAAAGGAACACCGGTCTTTATAATCAAAGAGGCGGTGTTCCTTTTATTTACTACTTATCCGCAGGTTCCGGCAACTAGGACGGCGGCATCATAATCGCGCCCCATGATGTTGAATTCGATAAAGTAGGTAAAGACGATCATGAGTAGAACCTGTGCAGCCAGCAAGATGATGAGTGGCAGTGCCAAAGAGGCAAGTTCCCAAAGTTTCAAGGTGATCATTGCCATACCGAGAAAGAGGGAAAGACTGATGCCGCCCAGTCCACGAGTTGGCAGGCTTCGGTGTATAGTCCTGCGATTGCGCGCAGATTTGTACTTTTTTTATAGGCGTCAGTGCTTTCATTGGAAAGTGCGGAAAAAGTGTTGGCAAAAGAATAGTACATGCCACCGATATCCGCCCAGGTTCATATATACAGTTTATAATACATAGCGTGAGTTTTATATCCGGCTTTGTACATTTAGGAAGGTGCTGGTTTATTTCTGGCACCTTTTTTTTATTGTGCATTGAGAAAATGAAAAAAAAGGCTATAATAGATTTATGGCAACGAAGAAGAAAAGACATAAATTTACAAAAAAACAAAAGAAAAAATTGATCTTGGAGATCGTGATTCTCTTTTTAGCAACAGTTGGTGCCATCACAATACTTCTGGGAATCGGACACAAGGTAGTTGAAGTATTTTCGGGCAGAACAGCCCATAAGGTAGTGAGTCAGCAGCCGCAACTTGATGTGGAACTCTTATCCATCAATGATTATTCCAGACCGGGACTTGCGATGAATGAAGTCAAGGGGATTGTGATACACTATACCGCCAATCCGGGTTCCACTGCGATCCAGAACCGTAATTATTTTGAAGGATTAAAAGACAGTCATGAGACTATGGCCAGCAGTCATTTTATTGTGGGTCTTGACGGAGAGATCGTGCAGTGCATCCCAACCAATGAGATCAGTTATGCTTCCAATGACAGAAACAACGACACGATTTCCATTGAGTGTTGTCACCCGGATGCAACAGGTAAGTTTAATCAGCAGACTTACGATTCGCTTGTGGAGTTGACGGCATATCTGATGGGACGTTTTCAGTTGACAACGGACGATGTCATTCGTCATTATGATGTGACGGGTAAAAAATGCCCACTTTATTATGTAGAGCATGAGGATGCCTGGCAACAGTTTTTGACAGATGTCAATCAATATATTGATACGCATGGTGAAGTGCAGGAGGAGTAGGATGCGCGAAGAGCAGTATAATCAGATGGCAGATGCTTTACGAAAGCATCCGGGAATGCTTGGACTTATGCTGGGGCTAAACCGTGTGATCACATTACTTACGATGGCAGCATATCCTATGCTTCTTTTGTATTTGCTTTTTTCAGAAAAATATGAGATGCTATATCACACTGTTTTAGTGCCGGGAGTTGCCTTTGTGGTTGTCAGCATATTCCGACGTGTTTACAACGCACCACGTCCTTATGAGCAGATGCAGATCAGATCACTTATTCAAAAAGATACAAAGGGAAAGAGTTTTCCGAGCCGCCATGTCTTTTCAATCTTTATCATCGGCATGAGTTTTATGCCTGTTTTTCCGGTGATAGCAGGTGTGATCTTTGTGGCGGGTGTATTTCTTGCCCTGATACGTGTGATCGGTGGTGTGCATTATATTCATGATGTGATCGCGGGAGCATTTCTCGGAATTTTGATCGGATTTTTAGGTTTTTATGTGATCTTTTAGATGACGCAAGCCATATATGGGAGAGTAAAATATGAAGAAAAACATACGAAAAGTGACAGCAGTGCTTTTGGGCTTGCTGGGAACAATTCTTGCCATTTATGTAGGCGGTTACTGGTTGTTCATCCGTCCGGTGCGTTTCCTTTATGTTGGATTTATGGCAGGAACATTGACAAAGAAATCCCTATTGATCTGCATTATCAAGATATTTCTTGCATCTACGGCAGGCGGAGGTATCTGGTGTATCTTTGATATCATAGCAGGTCATTTTCGTGACGAGTAGGAAAAGGTAAAAATTGCATAAAATATAAGAACAGTCATGTCACATATAGGACATGGCTGTTCTTTTTCTTACTATTTGAAGTGAAAATTATTCGTCCACACTGTAGTTTGGTGCTTCTTTTGTGATGTGAATGTCATGCGGATGGCTTTCCTTTAAGGAAGCAGCAGAAATCTTGACAAATTTTGCTCTTTCCTGAAGTTCCGGGATGGTAGGACATCCATTGTAACCCATACCAGAACGGATACCACCAACGAGCTGGAAGATCATGTCTTCCAAAGATCCCTTGTAAGCTACACGTCCTTCCACACCTTCCGGTACTAACTTCTTAGCACCTTCCTGGAAGTAACGGTCTTTACTTCCGTTTTCCATAGCAGCGATGGAACCCATACCACGGTAAACCTTGTATTTTCTTCCCTGGAATAACTCGAAAGTACCAGGAGCCTCGTCACATCCTGCAAACATGCTACCCATCATACATACGTTACCACCGGCAGCAAGTGCCTTTGTGATATCCCCGGAATACTTGATACCACCATCAGCGATAACCGGGATACCATATTCTTTGGCAACGGCATAGCAGTCCATGATCGCAGTGATCTGTGGAACACCAATTCCGGCAACAATACGGGTCGTACAGATAGATCCAGGTCCGATACCAACCTTGACAGCGTCGGCACCGGCTTCGATCAATGCTCTTGCAGCATCACCGGTAGCGATGTTACCTGCGATAACCTGAAGATCCGGATAAGTAGCCTTAACTTTCTTAACAGCCTCAATGATGTTCTTAGAATGACCATGAGCAGAATCCATAACGATAACATCAACATGGGCATTTACAAGAGCCTCAACACGTTCCATCATGTTTCCAGTGATACCAACACCGGCACCACAGAGCAGGCGACCCTGGTCATCCTTTGCAGACAATGGGTACTTAATCTGCTTTTCAATATCCTTGATTGTAATCAGACCACGGAGATTGAAGTCATCATCCACGATTGGTAACTTCTCTTTGCGTGCCTTTGCAAGAATTGCTTTTGCTTCATCTAAGGTAATACCGACTTTGGCAGTAATCAGACCGTCTTCCTTAGAAGTCATAGATTCTTTGATCTTTTTAGAAAAATCAGTTTCAAACTTGAGATCACGGTTGGTGATGATACCGACTAACTTGGTTCCCTCGGTGATCGGTACACCGGAAATACGGAACTTAGCCATCAGTTCGTCAGCATCTTTTAAGGTATGTTCCGGTGAAAGATAAAATGGATCTGTGATAACGCCGTTCTCAGAACGCTTTACCTTATCTACTTCTTCAGCCTGTGCTTCGATTGACATGTTCTTGTGAATGATACCGATACCACCCTGACGAGCCATGGCAATCGCCATCTTGGATTCGGTAACCGTATCCATTGCTGCACTCATCATAGGAATGTTTAACTTGATTTTTTTGGTCAGATTGGTAGTCAGATCAATCATATTAGGGGTAACCTCAGAATACTGAGGGACTAATAATACATCGTCAAAAGTAATGCCTTCGCCAATAATTGTACCCATTGTGTGTTTTCCTCTCTTTCTTTTCACTCGTATTTCATATTTTAGCAGGTTCGGCAAGACAACCAAGCCCTACTTTAATATGATATTTTAACAAAATAGCAGAGGATAGGCAAGTAGAACAAAAGGTTTCTTTTTCGTACAAAGTGTGCTATGCTCAATCCAAATGATTTTTTAAGAAAGGAAACTACATATTATTATGGAATACCGACCGTGTATCGACATACACAATGGCAAGGTGAAACAGATCGTTGGAGCTTCTTTGCAGGATGAGGGCGATCAGGCAAATGAGAATTTTGTATCTAAGCGGGATGCTGATTTTTTTGCAGACTTTTACGCAAAGGATGGATTGAAAGGCGGGCATGTGATCATGCTGAACAAGTCGGACAGTCCCTACTATGAGGCAACCAGACAACAGGCACTCTTGGCACTCCATACTTACCCGGGAGGCATGCAGATCGGTGGAGGCATTACAGCGGACAATGCTGCATATTTTTTGGCGGAAGGAGCCAGTCATGTGATCGTGACGTCCTATGTCTTTTCTGATGGCAAGGTCAATTACCAGAATTTAGGCAGATTGGTGGAGGCGGTTGGCAAGGAACATATCGTCTTAGATCTTTCTGCACGCAGGGCAGATGACGATTATTTCATTGTGACAGATCGTTGGCAGCATTTTACCAAGGAAAAGATCACGACAGAGTTACTGGATCGGCTTTCTTCCTATTGTGATGAGTTCTTGATCCATGCGGCGGATGTCGAGGGCAAGTGCCAGGGGATCGAGGAAGATCTGGTCCGCCTTTTGGGAGACTGGGGCAAGATCCCGATCACTTATGCGGGAGGTATTTCTGATTATCAGGACATTACACACATCAAGGAGATCGGTGACGGCAGGATCAATATCACGATCGGTTCGGCACTGGATCTTTTTGGCGGCAATCTCAATTATGAGACTGTCTTAAAATACGTGCAGGATGTATAGAAAAGAGGAGTGCTGAGGGGAAGCAAATGGCGACAGTATTGCAACTAAAAGATTTTACAAAATCTTATGATGGACAAAAGCCGGCAGTGGATCATGTGTCACTTGAGGTAGAGGAAGGAGAGATCTTTGGCTTTATCGGGCACAATGGCGCCGGCAAATCTACAACGATCAAGTCGATTGTTGGCATCTTATCCTCCCATAATGGAGAAATCTATATTGATGGGAAAACACTTTGGGAAGCCAAGAAAGAATGCCAGAAAAAGATGGCATATATCCCGGATAATCCCGATCTGTATGAATATATGACTGGGATTTCTTATATCAACTTCATCGCAGATATTTATGAAGTGCCGACGGAGGTGCGGACAGAACGTATCGAGAAGATCGCGGATGCCTTTGAGATCAAGGAAGCCTTGGGAGATCTGATATCTTCCTATTCCCATGGTATGAAGCAAAAGGTAGCCCTGATCAGTGCCTTTGTACACCAGCCCAGGTTATTGGTCTTAGATGAACCTTTTGTGGGCTTGGATCCCAAGGCATCTGCGGTATTAAAGCAAGAGATGCGCGCCTTGTGTGCACAGGGAAGTGCTATCTTCTTTTCGACCCATGTGTTGGAAGTGGCAGAAAAGTTGTGTGACAAGGTCGCCATGATCGATCATGGGCATATCGTTGTGAGTGGAAGTGTAGAGGAACTGACCAGGGAGGCTTCCTTGGAGGAGGTCTTTTTGGAACAGTTAGAACTCGCGAAAGCGCAGGTGGAAAGCCATGCGTAGTTTGGCACTTTTGATGAAATTACAGTTGGATGGGATCTTTCGTTTTAGCGAATTCCGTTATGCAAAAAGCGGCAAAGCAAAAATCGCTTTCTTTTTGCGAAGTCTGGTGCCACTGCTTTTGGCATTTGTTCTGTATGGTGTCTGCTATTATCTGGGACAGACTTTGTCAAAGGGCGGGCTTGCAGGAGTCTTACCGGTCTTAGGCTATCTGCTGGGAAGCCTTCTCACGCTGATCTTTACTATGATCAAGATCAATGAACTCTTAGCCGGTGATGATAATGCCCTATTTCTTTTATCCTTGCCCATCAGTACCTTTTGGCATGTGTTTTTGATCTTTTTACGCTTGTATGTAGAATGTACCATACTGGTTCTTTTGAGCAATATTCCTTTTTTACAGGCATATCTGATGGCAGTTTCTGTAGATGGGGGCTTTTTGGGACGTTGGATCGTGGGGCTATGTTTTACCTGTCTGCCGATCACCGGGATCGCATCTCTGGCGGGTATTTTCCTGGCACTCATCCTTTGTTCCGTCAAAAACAGCAACTTACTGCATTCGATGATCATGCTGGCAGTGCTTTTTGTCATGGGACTTCTGGTGGGAAATTCCATAGGAAATGTATCCAATGCGGTGTCGATGCATAAAGATCAGTCTGAGATCATCCGGGCAATCTGTGCCAACTACTCCTTTGGCAGGATGTATCAAAATGGTGTTGTGGAAAATAACGGAGCCTTTTTCTTCCTGTTTTTGGTAGCCTCCTCCGTCTGGTTTTTATTCTTCTTTTTATTTATGCTGGTCGCCTATCAGGAAATCGTGCTGGCACTGCGCGCGCCAAAAGTATATAAAACGTTTTCTTATGGCACACAGGAGGCAAAAACCAAGCATCGGGCTTTGGAAGAAAGACTATGGAGTCAGTGGATCCATTCGCGGTCTTATATGGTAAGTACGCTGATCGGCCCCATGTATGCGCTTATGTCGAGTGCGTTTTGCCTGTTGAGGGCGCAGGAGATCAGGCAATTTTTATATGCTGACTGTGACAGAGGACGTGTTGACCTTGTGATCCTTTGTCTACTGTTGGCACTGCTCGGTATGGGAAGCAGTAGTTACTGCGGATTTTCCATGGAGGGAAAGCGGCATTGGATCATGGAATCTATGCCTATGGAGGAGAAAGATATGGAGGGACTGCTGGTCAAGAGAAACCTTTTTATCACCATTCCGGTTGCGGTCGTATCTTGTATTTTCCTGGGATTAGCGTTTTCTTTTGGCATATTAGAAAGTCTTGGTTTTCTCCTATGCAGCCTTGCTTACTGTTTGCTAACAGCCTTTTATGGTGCTAAGATAGATAAAAAATTTGCAGATTATTCTATGCTATCGGAGAATCAGATCTTACGGCAGAGCACATCCTTTTTCTTGGGATGGCTACCCGGTGTGGCAATACCGCTTCTTCTTGCGGTGGGGCTTGGAATCGGTCTTTGAGCAGGTCTGTTAGAAAAAGAAGAGAAAGGAACGTCATATGAAATTTACAAAAATGCATGGATGTGGCAATGACTATGTGTATGTAGATTGCACAAAGGAAGTCATTCCCAATATTTCAGAAACCGCCATTCGAGTGAGTGACCGTCATTTTGGCATTGGTTCGGATGGGCTGATCCTGATAAAAGCGTCTGATGTGGCAGACTTTGAAATGGACATGTATAATGCAGATGGCTCCCGTGGGAAAATGTGTGGAAACGGCATCCGCTGTGTTGCAAAATATGTCTATGACCATGGTCTGACAGACAAGACGACGATCACGGTCAACACTCTTTCCGGCATCAAGACATTGAAACTGACGGTAGAAGATGGCAAGGTCAGTAAGGTGCGTGTCGATATGGGAGAGCCGGAACTCATTCCGGCGCAGGTTCCCGTCAAAGCATCTGTCCTTGGCTTGGCGGACGATCGAAGGGAAGCGATCGTGGCGGAGCCATTAGAGATCAAGGGCAGGTCTTATGATATTACCTGCGTATCTATGGGAAATCCGCACTGCATCACCTTTATCGGGGAGGATGTCAGAGATTTTCCGCTGGAGGAAGTGGGGCCGGTCTTTGAAAAACATGAACTTTTCCCGGAGCGGGTCAACACCGAATTTATCAATGTGATCGACAAGGATCATTTGCGTATGCGCGTGTGGGAACGCGGTTCCGGCGAAACACTTGCCTGCGGTACAGGAGCCTGTGCTGTGGCAGTTGCGTCCTATCTTAACGGGTTCACAGGACGGAGTGTAGATATCGAACTTCTGGGCGGACATCTGGAGGTCGTCTATGACGAAAAGACCAACCATGTCTTTATGACAGGTCCGGCAACCGAGGTTTTTTCCGGGGAAATCGATTTATAGGAGTATAGAACTTGACAGCAAAAGTAACTTGTGAATGGACATAAAAGGAGAATGAAGATGTACAAGATCAATACGAATTATCAAAAATTACCAGGAAGTTATTTGTTCAGCAATATTGCAAAGAAAGTCAATGCCTTTACAGAGGCACATCCGGAGGCAGACATCATCCGTCTGGGTATCGGGGATGTGACCCAGCCGATCGCGCCGGCTATGATCGAGGCCATGCATAAGGCAGTGGATGAGATGGGAGATGCCAAGACCTTCCACGGCTATGCACCGGATTTAGGTTATGCCTTCCTGCGGGATGCCATCGTGGCACATGATTATCAGGCAAGAGGATGCGATATCTCTGCGGATGAGATTTTTGTATCCGATGGAGCCAAGAGTGATTCCGGTAATATTCAGGAGATTTTTTCTGTGGACAACCGTATCGCTGTCTGTGATCCTGTTTACCCGGTTTATGTTGATTCTAACGTTATGGCAGGAAGAACAGGTGTATACGATGCAAATACACAGATGTGGAGCAACGTGATCTATATGCCATGTACGGCAGAAAATAATTTCGTACCGGAATTTCCAAAGGAGAACCCGGATATCATTTACCTGTGTCTGCCAAACAATCCGACAGGAACCACACTGACCAAGGATCAGTTGCAGGAATGGGTTGATTATGCAAACCGTATTGGCGCTATTATCATTTACGATGCTGCATACGAGGCATATATTTCCGAGAGCAATGTGGCACATACCATCTATGAATGTCAGGGAGCAAAGACCTGTGCGATCGAGATCCGCAGTTTTTCAAAGAATGCAGGATTTACCGGCGTTCGTCTTGGCTTTACGGTCGTACCAAAGGATCTGGTATGTGACGGCGTTTCTTTGAACGGCATGTGGGCAAGACGTCATGGAACCAAGTTCAACGGCGCACCTTACATCATCCAGCGTGCAGGCGAGGCTGTATATTCTGATGCCGGACAGGCACAGATCAAAGAACAGGTCGGCTATTACATGAACAATGCCAAGACCATCTACACCGGACTCAAGGATGCCGGTTACGAAGTCTATGGCGGCATCAATGCACCTTACATCTGGTTAAAGACACCGGATCATATGACCTCGTGGGATTTCTTTGACTTCTTACTGGAGAAGGCAAATGTGGTAGGAACACCGGGAAGCGGATTTGGACCAAGCGGAGAAGGCTACTTCAGACTGACAGCCTTTGGCAGTTATGAAAATTCCGTGCGCGCACTGGAACGTATTAAAAATCTATGAAAACATTAACTTTAAAAAATCTTGTGGTTTATATAGAAAAAGAAAAATTCACACCGCAGAATTATGAAAGACAAATGGCGTATTTGAAAGAAAATACGCCATTTTTTCAAAAGGTGGTCTTTTTGGAACCGGAGAATGTGGCAGTACTTTTTGATCTTTCGGATATGGCGGCGACCATCTGCCTGACGACTTCGCCGGATATGGCAAAGCAGATGCAGGGGTTGGGGATCGCTGTGCTTGGATTTCAGGCAGAGGAAGATGAAATGATGCAGGCAAACTATGTGGTGCTCAGTCTGGAACAGGTGACCTACCGGGATTTTGTCCGGGTCTTTGAAAGGTATCACGGGATCCCATGGCAGATCTTAGAGACGAAAAGATGCCGCCTACGCGAATTCTGCATGGATGATCTGGACGACCTTTTTGCCTTATATGCCAAGCCGCATGTGACCGATTTTATTGAACCTTTGTATGAGTATGAGCAGGAAAGGCTGTATGAGGAGACTTATATCGAGCGTATTTACGGTTTTTATGGATTTGGTATGTGGCTGGTCTTTGAAAAAGACTCCGGCAAACTCATCGGGCGTGCAGGTCTGGAGTACCGGGAACCTTGTCGGGAAGGGGAGGCAGAACTGGGCTATCTGATCACACCGGAGCACTGGCGAAAAGGCTATGCCACGGAAGTCTGTCAGGCGATCCTTTCCTATGCAAAAGACGAACTCGGCATGGAGCGGATCATCAGCCATGTGGACGAAAGAAACCTGGCATCGCGGCAATTTTTGGAAAAAATGGGATTTCAGGGAAAACAAATGCCGGACGAATGGATCTATTCTTATAATTTGTAAAGGAATCCCGCGAGATTTGTTGCTTTTTTGGAGAATTTTAACTATAATCAAAGGTAAAATTTGTGCTACTTTTTGGTTTTGCTCGTGGAGAGTATCAGAAACAGAAAGGGGAGATGACGAATGGCAGATTTCACTGTAGAACAACTAGAACAGATGGAACAGAGTATCGACCGGGAACGCAAGGGCATTATCGCCACTGCGGATTTTGTTGAGCCGGAAGAACTGCATCGTGAACTGATCGAGCGCATCCGTAAGTATCACCCGAACACGGACATTACCATGATCGAAAAGGCATATCACATTGCCTATACAGCGCATGAGGGGCAGTGCCGTAAGTCGGGCGAGCCTTATATCATCCATCCGCTTTGCGTTGCCATCATCTTGGCAGATCTGGAAATGGATAAGGAGACGATCGTTGCCGGACTTTTGCATGATGTGGTAGAAGATACCGTTATGACGATCGAGGAGATCTCAGCAGAGTTTTCTGATGAAGTAGCGCTTTTGGTAGATGGTGTTACCAAGTTGGGACAGTTGTCCTATGATGCGGACAAGGTAGAAGTGCAGGCAGAAAATCTCCGCAAGATGTTTCTTGCCATGGCAAAGGATATCCGTGTTATTTTGATCAAACTGGCGGATCGTTTGCACAATATGCGTACCCTTAAATATATGACACCGGAGAAGCAGAAGGAAAAGGCGAGAGAGACCATGGAAATCTATGCGCCTTTGGCACAGCGTCTTGGTATTTCCAAGATCAAGATTGAACTGGACGACCTGTCGCTCAAATATCTGGAGCCGGAAGCCTACTATGATCTGGTGGAAAAGGTGGCACTGCGCAAGCAGGAGCGGGAGGCTTATATTGACGGTCTGGTTGCCGAGGTGTCACAGCACATGAAGGGGGCCGGTATCGAGGCTGACATCGAGGGACGTGCCAAGCATTTCTTTAGCATTTACCGCAAGATGGTCAACCAGCACAAGACGATCGATCAGATCTATGATCTTTTTGCCATCCGTATTATCGTTGAGACGGTCAAGGATTGTTATGCGGCACTTGGTGTCATCCATGAGATGTATACGCCGATCCCGGGGCGTTTCAAGGATTATATTGCTATGCCAAAGCCAAATATGTACCAGTCATTGCACACGACTCTGATCGGACCGACAGGTACACCGTTTGAAATACAGATCCGTACTTATGATATGCACAGGACTTCCGAATATGGTATTGCTGCGCATTGGAAATATAAGGAGAGTGGCGAGGGTGCCACGATCAACAAAGAAGAAGAAAAGTTGAGTTGGCTGCGCCAGATCTTGGAGTGGCAGAGAGACATGTCGGACAACAAGGAGTTCATGAGCCTGCTGAAAAGTGATCTCAACCTCTTTTCGGATATGGTATTTTGCTTTACGCCATCCGGTGATGTCAAGAATCTGCCGAACGGCTCCACACCGATCGACTTTGCCTACAGCATCCATTCAGCGGTCGGTAACAAGATGGTGGGCGCCAAAGTCAATGGCAAGTTGGTGCCGATCGATTATGTGATCCAGAATGGAGACCGTATCGAGGTGCTGACTTCCCAGAATTCCAGAGGACCGAGCCGGGATTGGCTAAATGTTGTCAAGAGTACACAGGCAAAGAACAAGATCAATCAGTGGTTCCGCAATGAGTTTAAGGAAGAAAATATCATCAAGGGCAAGGAACTCATGATGGCTTCTGCCAAGGCAAAGGGGATCAATTATTCCGATATCAACCGACCGGAATATCAGGAAAAGATCATCCGCAAGTATGGTTTCCATTGCTGGGATGACTGTCTTGCAGCCGTAGGGCATGGCGGCTTGAAAGAGGGGCAACTTGTCAACCGTATGTATGAAGCATACAAGAAGGATCATCCGATTTTGATCACGGATGAGGATATCTTGGCAGAAAATAACCAGCCGGAGGACAACACACCTGCGGCAAAGGAAAAACAAAAGGAACACAAGTCCAAGAGCGGTATTACCGTCAAGGGGCTTTATGATGTTTCTGTCCGTTTCTCTAAATGCTGCACACCGGTGCCGGGGGATGAGATCGTTGGATTCGTGACGCGTGGACGAGGCGTTTCCATCCACCGTACGGATTGCATCAATGTGCTCAACCTGCCGGATAGTGAAAGAGAACGCCTGATCGAAGCAGAGTGGCAGCCGGATGCCATTGAACAGCGTTCCGGTGAAGTTTATCAGACAGAGATCCATATTTACGGCAACAATAGAACCGGGCTTTTGGTAGATGTTTCCAAAGTATTTACAGAGCGTGATATAGATATCAAGTCTATCTTTTCTAAGACCAGTAAGCAGGGCATTGCGACGATCGTGGTCAATTTTGGAACCAAGAGCAAGAACGAATTGCGTAGTCTGATCGAAAAGTTAAAGCAGATCGATTCTGTGATCGATGTGGAAAGGACGACAGGCTAGATGGGAGAAAGCATATGAGTGACAGACAGATTGTGCATCTGGTGGTAGGACCGGTGCAGACCAATTGTTATCTTGTGATGAACCAAAAGACAAAAGAGACGATTATTGTGGATCCGGGCGCGGAGGCTGACCGTATTGTATCTGCATTGACAAAGATGCAGGCAAAGCCGGTGGCCATTCTCTTAACCCATGGACATTTTGACCATGCCGGGGCGGCAGCAAGTTTGGCAGAAAAGTACGGCCTTTTGGTCTATGCCCATGAAAAGGAGGCAGAGACTTTGGCCGATAGCCGCATCAATTTGTCAGGACCTATGGCTGGCGGTGCCGTGACTTATCATGCAGATATCTTTTTAAAGGACGAGCAGGAGATCGACCTTGCAGGATTCCATATCCGGGTTCTGTTTACGCCGGGACATACACCGGGCGGATGTTGTTACTATTTTCCGAGAGAGGATATTGTCTTTTCCGGAGATTCTCTTTTTTGCGGTTCCATCGGACGCACGGATTTTCCGGGTGGAAGTGCGAGACTTCTTGTAGAATCTGTGCGAAACAAACTCATGACGCTTCCTGAGAATACCATTGTCTATCCGGGGCATGATGTGGAAACCAGCATTGAACAGGAGCGGATGTACAATCCATTTCTCTAAGAAAGTGAAGAGATAAATGATTACAGTAAAATTAAATGAAGCGAATTTTGAATACGATATCTACTCTTTGATCAAAGCCTTCTATCCACAGGAAGAAATTCTTGTGGATACGAATCCAAAGGCAGATCAGGAGAAGGTATCGTTTTCTTTTGCCGTGACCTATGCCATGGAGCAGATCACCATCACATGGAAGATAAAGGATGCTGAAACGACGAGAAGATGCGACGTTTGTTATCAGGATAGAAAAGATACCAAAAACAGACTGAAGCGCTTACTATATGAAATATTGCAGGAGATTTCAGGACGCGAACTGCCGTGGGGAACGCTGACAGGAATCCGACCGACGAAGATCCCACTGCGGATGCTGGAAGAGGGGGCCGATGAGACGGCAATTCGTACTTATATGAAAGATACCTATCTGATCTCCGAGGAAAAGGAGACGCTATGCACGGAAATTGCCAAGAAAGAGCATAGATTGTTAGCACCGGTGGATTATGAAAATGGATACAGTCTTTATATCGGGATCCCATTTTGCCCGAGTACCTGTCTTTACTGTTCCTTTACCTCCTATCCGATCGGTATCTGGAAAAAGCGTGTGGATGCGTATTTAGAGGCTCTTTTTAAAGAGATTGATTTTGTTGCAGAGCATTTTAAAGACAAGGTCTTAGATACCATCTATATTGGTGGCGGCACACCGACAAGTCTTAGTGCCGACCAGTTAGATCGGCTTCTGACCAAGATCGAAGAAAGCCTGGATTTATCTGATCTTTTAGAGTTTACTGTGGAAGCGGGAAGACCTGACAGTATCACCCGGGATAAATTGGAAGCCCTGCATCGACACGGAATCGGTCGTATTTCCATCAATCCGCAGACCATGAACCAAAAGACCTTGGATCTGATCGGAAGACACCATACGGTCGAGCAGGTGATAGACAGTTTTCATTTGGCAAGAGAGGTGGGATTTGCGACCATCAATATGGATCTGATCGTGGGATTGCCGGGAGAACATATGGAGGATGTGGAACATACCATGTCTGTGATAAAGGAACTGGATCCGGACAATCTGACCGTACATTCACTGGCGATCAAGAGGTCTGCAAGGCTGAATCTGGAATGGGATAAATATCAGGACCTTCACATGGAAAATTCTGAGAAGCATATGGCGCTTGCACACCGGACGGCGCAGGCACTGGGCATGGAACCTTATTATCTCTACCGCCAGAAGAATATGACCGGAAATCTGGAAAACATTGGCTTTGCCAAGGAAGGCAAGGCTGGACTTTACAATATACTCATCATGGAGGAGAAGCAGTCGATCGTGGCGCTTGGGGCAGGAGCAGCCTGCAAATGTGTGAGTGACCATGGACTGACAGTGACAAGGTGTGAGAATGTCAAGGATGTTGGACTCTATATTGAAAGAATTGATGAGATGATTGAGAGAAAGCGGGAACTTTTTTCAGAAAGATGAATGTCTTTTTTGCACAGGCTCTGAAGCAGATCATTGTGCCCACTTATGAAAATGTGCTGGCGGTTTTCATCGCCCAATGCCAGAAGGATCTTTCGGCATTGGGCGAAGTCTTTGAAATGCGCAATGGTAAAGAAAATCGAGACCATTGCAGTGTCTTACATGCCGTGGAAAATAATCAAGAATTGCCTTGAACGAGATTGTATTTTGCGTATAATAAAAGGGAGACTTTGTGCTGAAGAAAAATGTAAGACTACCATGTATGGAGCGAAGATCATAGAAATGAGAAACAAAAAAGATGAGAAAAGATTTGAAGCCTCAGAGAATGTCGGGCTACAGCAATTTCATATTCTTGGAGCAGCCGGATGCATTGGAAATACGCTTGGATTTTTAGGTAATGTCATCATATACGGATGGACGGTTCCGTCGATTCTCTGTGCGGTCTGCGCGCTTGTTATGTTGGTTGTGACGATCTGGGGATCTGTCAGCAGGCATGTACTTCGAGCATCCTATATCATCATTGTGATGGTGGCACTGATGGAGTTCCCTATGTTGTATTATGTATATAAGAGTGGAACGATCGCCTATATGGTGCTTGCGATCGTTGCAATAGCGAACTTTATGAAAAAGAAGCACGCCTTTATATTTGGCACTATCGCCATTGCAGAGGATATATGCACGATACTTCTGACATATTATTACCCGGTACATATTGAGCCGGTGACTGAGATAAACGCACTGAGCACAACACTGTGTTCTTTTATTGTGACAATGATTAGCCTCTTTTTGATTACCGCCCTAGGCAGTGCCCAGCAGAGACGGCAAAAGGAACGCCTGGAAGCAATGACCGAGCAGTTGCGGTCTGCGGCAGATCATGATTCCTTGACGGGACTTTACAACCGCAGATATCTCAACCATTACATGGAAAAGATCATGGGAGCAGCGCATGCGGATTTTTATACAGCACTTATGGATCTTGATTTCTTCAAAAAGATCAACGATAAATACGGTCACCTTTTTGGAGATGAAGTGCTGATTGGATTTGCGGATATTATGAACCGTTACCTGCCGGACGATGGTATTTCGGTACGTTTTGGCGGGGAAGAGTTCCTTCTGGTTCTACCGCAAATGACGGAGGAGCAGGTGCGCGATCTACTGGAAAAGATGCGTCAGGATTACAAGGCTTTTGGCAGACAAAAGTGTGGAGAAGACTTTACTTTCAGTTGCGGTATAGAGCGTTATGTAGCGGATATGGAGATTACAGCCTTGTTCAGTCGTGCAGATGACAAGTTATATCAGGCCAAGCAAAAAGGAAGAGACTGTGTGGTGTGATTTTGCGTCCTTCTGCAATTTGTAAAACGATCAAGTTGCTTCTTAAAAGAATACGGATTATAATGAAATGAAAATGTAAATACTGGAGGAAATGAAATGGCTTTAAGTAAGAAACCGGTCAATGGTATGAAAGATATTTTGCCAAGAGAGATGGAAATCCGTGATTACGTGACCAATGTGATCAAGACGACCTATCGTGAGTTTGGATTTACACCGATCGAGACACCTTGTATGGAGAATATCGCAAACCTGAGCAACAAGCAGGGCGGCGAAAATGAAAAACTGATTTTTAAGGTGTTAAAAAGAGGCGAAAAATTGCATTTGGACACTGCGAAGGAAGAAAACGATGTGGTGGACTTTGGTATGCGTTATGATCTTACTGTGCCACTTTGCAGATTCTATTCTAATAATGCCAATGATCTGCCAAGTCCTTTTAAGGCATTGCAGATCGGTAATGTATGGCGTGCAGACCGCCCACAGAGAGGCAGATATCGCCAGTTTACCCAGTGCGATATTGATATTTTGGGCGAGCCGTCCAATATGGCAGAGATCGAATTGATCCTTGCTACGACCACGACACTGGGGCGTCTTGGATTTTCCGGCTTTGAGATCCGTATCAATGAACGTCGTATCTTAAAGGCTATGGCTTCCTACAGTGGTTTTGAAGAAAAAGATTACGACAGTATTTTTATCACACTGGATAAGATGGACAAGATCGGCATCGAGGGCGTTTCTACAGAACTTCTGGAAAATGGTTATGCAAAGGAAAGCGTCGATAAGTATCTTGGACTTTTTGATGCATTGGCAGACAAAAAAAACGTGGCTGAGGGCGTAGGATTTTTACAGGAGACCCTGGGTGGATATTTAGATGAAGAAATCTCCGGCAATCTGCGTGAGATCGCCCAGACGGTTGAGGCGGCTAAGGCTGCGGATTTTGCTTTGGTATTTGATCCGACTCTTGTGCGTGGTATGAGTTATTACACAGGAACCATCTTTGAGATCGCAATCCCGGAATTTGGCGGATCTTGTGGCGGCGGTGGTCGTTACGATGAAATGATCGGCAAGTTTACAGGACAGAATGTACCGGCTTGCGGATTTTCCATTGGATTTGAGCGTATCATCTTACTTTTGATGGAGCAGGGATTTGAGATTCCGGAGCGCCCAAAGAAAGTGGCTTATCTGGTAGAAAAGAAGTATCCGGCAGAGAAACTGACGGAGGTCTTAAAGCAGGCAAAAGAAGCCAGAGAAAACGGACAACAGGTACAGGTCGTTCGTATGAACAAGAACAAAAAGTTCCAAAAAGAACAATTACAAAAAGAAGGCTACGAAGAATTCGTAGAATTTTTCAATAGAGACTAAGGCAGGAGGATAAAAAACATGGCAGAGTCTATGCAGGGGCTTCACAGAAGTCACCGTTGTACAGAAGTAAATAACACTATGATCGGCGAGGAAGTTACGCTGATGGGATGGGTGCAGAAAAGAAGAAATTTAGGAAGTCTGATCTTCGTTGATTTAAGAGACCGCAGTGGTATGATGCAGGTAGTCTTTGATGAGCCTGTGATCGGAAGCGAAGGATTTTCCAAGGCAGGAACTTTGCGTAGCGAGTATGTGGTTGCTATCGTCGGCAAGGTACAGAAGCGTTCCGCAGCCGTCAATGAGAACTTAAAAACAGGAGATATCGAGGTGTTCGCAACGCAGCTCCGCGTGCTTTCTGAGGCACAGACACCGCCATTCCCGATCGAAGCCGGTATCCAGACCAAGGAAGAATTACGTTTGAAATATCGTTATCTGGATCTGCGTCGCCCGGATCTGCAAAAGAATCTGATGATGCGAAGCCGTGTTATGGGTGTGATCCGTTCTTTCTTACAGGATGAAGGATTTTTAGAGATCGAGACACCGATCTTACAGAAATCCACACCGGAAGGAGCCAGAGATTATCTGGTACCGTCCCGTGTGCATCCGGGCAGTTTTTATGCATTGCCACAGTCACCACAGTTATTTAAGCAGTTGTTGATGTGCTCTGGGTATGATCGTTATTTCCAGATTGCAAAGTGCTTCCGTGATGAAGACCTGCGTGCAGACCGTCAGCCGGAATTTACCCAGGTGGATATGGAGATGTCTTTTGTAGATATGGAAGATGTCTTAGATGTTAATGAGCGTCTGATCGCCCGCGTATTCAAGGAGACACTTGACGTAGAAGTACCACTTCCGCTCAAGCGCATGACTTGGCAGGAGGCTATGGATCGTTTTGGATCTGACAAGCCGGATGTCCGTTTTGGCATGGAACTGATAGATGTATCAGAGGTTGTTGCCGGATGCGGTTTTGGCGTATTTACCGGTGCTTTGGAAAATGGCGGAAGTGTCCGTGGTATCAATGTCAAAGGTCAGGCAGCAATGTCCCGCAAAAAGATTGACAAGTTAGTAGATCATGCTAAGGGTTGTGGTGCCAAGGGACTGGCATATCTTTCTATCAACGAAGATGGCACTTACAAGTCATCCTTTGCCAAGTTTATGACAGAAGAAGAACTTGCCGCTTTGGTATCTGCTATGGATGGCCAGCCGGGAGATCTACTTTTGTTTGCAGCAGACCGCAATAAGATCGTATGGGAAGTTTTAGGTTCCTTGCGTTTACAGTTAGGAAAAGAGTTTAATCTCTATGATCCAAATGAATTTGCTTTCCTTTGGGTTGTGGATTTTCCACAGTTTGAGTGGTCAGATGATCAGAACCGTTTTGTTGCCATGCATCATCCGTTTACCATGCCTTATGAGGAAGATCTGGACAAACTTACCAGTGATCCGGGTGCTGTCCGTGCAAAGGCATATGATATCGTATTAAACGGTTGTGAACTTGGTGGTGGTAGTATCCGTATCTATCAGAGCGATGTGCAGGAAAAAATGTTCAATGCACTTGGCTTTACCAATGAAGAAGCACATGAGAGATTTGGATTCTTACTGGATGCCTTCTCTTATGGTGTACCGCCACATGCAGGACTGGCATTTGGATTGGATCGTATGATCATGCTGATGATGCATGCGGATTCTATCCGTGATGTGATTGCTTTCCCGAAGGTCAAGGATGCATCCTGTCTGATGACAGAGGCTCCGACACCGGTTGATCAGGCACAGTTAGATGAGTTGGGACTTGCGTTAGAAAACATAGAAGAATAATCAGGTACTAGAAAGGGTAGGGGTATAAATTATGGCAAAGAAACCAAAGAAAGCAATTGCACTTACACCGGAACAGACCGCCAGATCAAATAAATTAGGGGTGATGATCTACGGTATGTCTTTCCTAGGCTGGCTGCTGATCATGCTGATCACGCACACCATGTCTGCGCCGGGCATGGTAGTTATGCTGGTATGTTTTATATTGGCATCTTTCTGGGGATTGTGTAAGGGAAGCGAAGAAAATACGCATATCAAGATGTCAGTCATGTATCTGATTCCTTATATTGCTGTGACATTCACATCAGCAGCCAAAATATATCCGATTGTATTTATAACAGTGTATGCTTTAATTGTGTATCAGAATGTCCGTCTGGTGTCTTGCGGTACTGCTGCAACAGTCATCATCAATCTGGTAAGTATTGGATATCGATCTGTACAGGGACAGATGACAGGGGAAGATGCAACCATAGAGTTGATCTCTACTATGCTGTTTGGTTTCTTTAGCATGTATACGGTATTTCGTATCTACAATGCAACCAAGGATAATATGGATCAGATCCAAAAGCAGACCAATGAAGCCATCGAGGTGGCAAATCAGGTGGGACAGATCTCACAGGACATTCTGGATAATTTCCATGTGGTCACGGATGGCATGCATGACATCACAGAGCAGGCAAATGAAAATAAGGGTGCACTCAGTGATATTTCTTCCGCATCTTCCGTGAACAGTCAGGAAATGAGCCATCAGTCCGAATTGACACAGAACATTTATGCAATCGTGCAGGAAACACAGGCAAGTGCAGAACGTGTCCAGCAGAATGCGGAAGAAGTGTATGAAAAAGTCAGCGAAGGTGCTGTCCTTTCAGAGGATATGCGCACGCAGGCACAGGCAGTATCGGGAGATATCGAAGCGACCAATCAGATCATTACCGATCTGGTAGCACAGATCCAGGGCGTTTCCAGCATCACGGATGCTATTCTTTCCATTTCCAGCCAGACCAACCTCTTAGCCCTCAATGCGTCGATCGAGGCAGCCAGAGCAGGCGAGGCAGGCAAGGGATTTGCCGTAGTAGCCGATGAGATCCGTACGTTGGCAGAGCAGACCAAGAACTCTACGGAAGAGATTACACAGATTATGAACCAGTTGATCTCTGTGGCAAATCAATCTGTAGAAAAGATGAATCACTGCGTAGAGGGGATTCAGTTACAGAATACCAAGATTGCGGATGTCAACAGCAGTTTTGAACAGACCAAGGATAATGTCGGTAAGTTAAAGACTATGGTGGATGGTATCATTGATGGTGTCAATGAGGTGTCCAATAACACAGCCAAGATCGTTGACAGTGTAGTGAGTGTTTCTGAAAATACCAATCGTGTTTCTGAACTATCCGGAAACGGTGTAGATGGTGCTGTCATGATTTACGACACCATTCAGGATTTCTCCGATACTATTGGCAGATTGCATGGAAAAGTAGAAAAATTACAGGATACGATCTCAAACGAACAGTAATACATAAAAAGCCCGGGTGCAAACAGCATCCGGGCTTTTGGGTATGAGCATATATTAGCGGACTAAGACATCTGTGATCTCGCCGATATACATGGTGTGCATATCGCCATCCGCATACCACTTGTCTGCGATGGTCGGATCAATGAACTGATCGGCTGTTATGCGGGTCGCAGATAATTTTTTACAGAGGATGACAAATTTGGCTTCGTCTAAAAACGGAGTGCCTGTCATGTGGTTGATATGCAGACGTGCTCCGGCGATCTTATCCTCATTGTGACCAGAAACCTTGCCCAGGTAATTCAGTGTGCTGTGCATATGATCATCTTCAAAGAAATTGATAGAAAATGTATCGCTTGCATCGATCAGTTCCTTTGTGTAACGGGAATCACGGATATAGATGGTGGCTACGTTTTTTCCCCACATGACACCGACACCGCCCCAACTAACAGTCATGGCATTGGCTTTGCCGTCTGCCTCTGCGGTCACGGCTGCCCATTCGCTACCGATCTTTTGAAAAGGATTAAACTCTAACATATTCATAGGATATGGTTGAAATGTATGCATAATGTACTCCCTTCGTATCTTTCTTATTTTTACCATTATATTATTTTTGAAAAAGGCTTTCAAGAACCATTGCCTGTGGGGAATGAAAAAATATACAAAAAAGCCTAAGAAAAATGCAGGATAATTATAGACTGTATTCTTGACAAGCCTTGTAAAGAGGAAGATAATAAGAAAAACAGAGAAATTTTGCAGGATTTCATCTGCGATTATGCAATATATGGAGGAAGAAATCATGGAAATTAGATTTGAAGAACGTAAGCAGTTAAAGGAAAAGCCAGATCAGAAACATCTTGGATTTGGTAAGTACATGACAGACTATATGTTTATCATGGACTGGGACAAGGATCAGGGATGGCACGATGCTAGAATCGTACCACAGGGACCGATCGAATTGGATCCGGCATGTGTGACACTGCACTATGCACAGGAGACATTTGAAGGCTTGAAGGCATATCGTACCGCTGAGGGCAAGATCCAGTTGTTCCGTCCGGAAATGAACGCAAGACGTATGATCAATTCCAACGCAAGACTTTGTATGCCGGCATTCCCAGAGGACATGTTTGTAGAAGCAGTCAGAGCACTGGTAAAGCAGGAAGCAGATTGGGTTCCATCTGAGCCGGATACTTCTCTTTACATCCGTCCGTTTATGTTTGCTACAGAAGCAGCGCTTGGTGTGCATATGGCATCTTCTTACAAGTTTATGATCATTTGTTGCCCGGTTGGAGCATACTATGCAACAGGACTTGATCCGGTTAAGATTCTGGTTGAGGATGAATTGGTTCGTGCCGTAAAGGGTGGTACCGGATTTACCAAGTGTGGCGGTAACTATGCAGGATCTATCTTAGGACAGGTTAAGGCTGAGAAGATGGGCTATGCACAGGTACTCTGGCTTGATGGTGAGCATCGTAAATATGTAGAAGAAGTTGGTACTATGAATATCATGTTCAAGATCGCCGGCGAGATCTACACTGCACCGATCGAGGGAACCGTACTTCCGGGTGTTACCAGAGATTCCATGATCCATTTGCTTCGTGATTGGGGATACAAGGTCAACGAGACACGTCTTTCTGTAGACGATCTGATGAAGGCAGGGCATGACGGTACTTTGGAAGAAGTATTTGGTACCGGTACAGCAGCTGTTATCTCACCGGTTGGAGAACTTCGTTACAAGGATGATGTTGTTGTCATCAACGATGCCAAGACAGGCAAATTAACACAGAAATTATACGATACTTTGACCGGCATCCAGTGGGGCAAGATCGAAGATCCTTACGGATGGACACAGGTTGTAGAATAAGATCGCAGAATAGGATAAATGAAGGGCTCGATCAGACAGGATCTGATCGGGCTTTTTTATTTTTGGGTCGCTGGAGGAAGCCTGCATATAATGGGCTTGACGTGGGTAAGGATAATACGATAATATTTAATTGGATAACTAGGATTTAAGATGAAAGAGGAGTATTTATGTTTGATAAGGTTTATGGTTATGTCAAAAAATGGGTGACGGAATTGTGTCACATTTTAGAGTTGATCGCAGCGATATTTGTTTTTATTGCGGTCGTGATCGCGCTGATCGCGCTGATCCCACATGTGGGTGAATTGTGGGAGAACCGTTCAACGGCTGGGGCAATGCTGGAGTTTTTAGAACAGGTATTTCTGGTCGTGATCGGTGTTGAATTTTTGAAAATGTTATGCAGGCCGACCGCAGATAATGTCTTGGAGACGATCATCTTTTTAGTGGCACGTCATATGATCGTTGTCACGACGACAACACCGTTGGATGATCTGATATCTACCATCAGTATTGTCCTCTTATGCTTTGTGCGAAGATATTTAAAGGAACATCGGATGAAGGACAAGATGCGGGAAGAAGATTGGCGCAGATTAGAGGAGTCAGATGAATCAGGAACTGCTGAATGAATTAAGACAGATCAGCGATGAAGAACAGGGCTATCTTAAGGGACAGGTCGATGTGGATCGCGGAATCTATATGGAGCCGGAGACCCATATGGTCGATTACAAGCGGCTGATCGAGAGTGGTAAGACCATAGAGATCCGTACCCATACCCGCTTTGTGCATTTTCCGGCGCACACACACAATTATGTGGAACTCATCTATATGTGTTCCGGACAGACCACGCATATCGTCAATGGTGATCGGATCGAGTTAAAGACCGGTGAAATGCTTTTTTTAAACCAGAACGCCACGCAGGAGATCTATCCGGCAGGCGAGGATGATATTGCTGTCAACTTTATCATCTTACCGGCTTTTTTTGACTATGCCCTCTCTATGATGGGCGAGGAGGACAACCTGATCCGTAAGTTTGTTCTGGAATGTTTAAAGAGTAAGGATGCGGATGTCTCCTATCTGCACTTTCAGGTGTCAGGGGTGCTGCCCATCCAGAATCTCATGGAGAATCTGATCTGGACCATACATAACAAACAGCCCAACAAGCGGAGCATCAACCAGGCGACCATGGGCTTGCTGCTACTGCAACTGATGAATTATACCGACTTGGTCAGTGTTGGTAAAGACAATAAAAATCAGGAACTCTTGATGTCGGTATATCGTTATATCGAGGAGCATTACAAGGATGGTGAATTATCCGAACTGGCGCAGATGCTCCATTATGATGTGTATTGGCTGAGCCGCGCCATTCATTCCTTTACCGGTGCGACTTATACCGAGTTGGTGCAGCAAAAGCGTATGCGTCAGGCGGCATATCTGCTGGAAACATCCGGGCTGACCGTGGCGGATATCGCAGTGGCGGTGGGCTATGAAAATGTTTCTTATTTTCATCGGTTGTTTCAAAAGACCTATGGTATTTCGCCGCGCAAATACCGGACCGCAAAGCGGACAGATAAAGAAGAAAAGAATTTAGGATAGAGCATGGAAATCAAAGAATTATTGACAGAGATCACACAAACAGAAGAGGTAAGATCCCTTTTGAGCAATCTGCGCAGTCAGATCAAGGAGGATAAAAAGGCGGCAGAGACCTATGTAGACGCAGCCTTTATCGGACGCTTAGGGGACTTGCTTTCCCATGCGGATGCTAAGACCAGAAAGAATGCAGCCCTTTTGCTGGGAGATCTTTCTGACCGGGTACAGGCACTGGAAATGGCAGGTCAGGTCACACAGGCACTCTGGGCGGCTTATGAAAGGGAAGATACCAAGTTTGTTCTGGCTTCTTATATCAAGGGACTTTCGGCTTACGACTGTGGAGAGATCTTGGAAAGCCTGCAGGCAGAGAGAAAGCGGCTGGGCGCAGAAGAGATTTGGGAAGAAGACAAAAAACATATGCGTCTTTTGCTGGAGCAGATGGATCTTTTGCTGGAGGCATACCAGGAGAAGGAAAACTACCGGTATCAGGGTATCCACAAGAAACACGCTCTGATCCTTACAACGGATCCTTATATGAGGGAGGCACTCCTGGCACAGGTGCAGGATCTGGGCTATGCGGATGCGAGGATGGTAGGGCGTGGGGTACGCCTGCTCACAGACTCCCTGGATAAATTGAGCCAGATCCGCATCTATCGGGAAATGCTCTTTGTCATTCGATTTCGCGGTCAGACCCTTGCGGCAGAAGAAAATCTGGCGCAGGCGATCGTACTTTCCGAACTTCTTCCCCTTTTGGAGGAGGTCTATGGCAAAAAGAAAAAATACCCGTTTGCCCTGCGGATGCAGATGGACGCTGACAGCAAGACGACCAAGCGACTTGCCTATGCTATAGAGGAAGGCAGTCAGGGAAGACTTGCTAACCGCCCAAAAGATGCGGTCATCGAACTTTTGCCGAGGCAAAAGAAAGATGGGACTTATGTGGTCTATGCCAGAGTCTTAGGACAGGCGGACAGACGTTTTATTTATCGAGAGCATGCCTTGCCGACCTCTATGGCGCCAGTCGTGGCGGCAGAGATGGTGGAGTTGGTCCGTCCATATTTAAAAGAAGAAGCACATGTGATCGACCCTTTCTGCGGTCTTGGCACACTTTTGATCGAACGTATGCAGGCGGGAAGAACGCGTGATGTCTATGGCATTGACAGTTTTGGAGAAGCCATTTTTTATGGCAGACAGGATGCCGAGAAGGCAAAAAAGAACATTTATTTTATCAATCGAGATTATTTTGATTTTACTTCATCGTATCTGATGGAGGAGGTGATCACAGAATTCCCACGCATGGAGCATAAGGAGCGGGAAGAAGTCGATCAATTTTATCGTAGATTTTTTGACAAGACCGGTGAGATCACGGCAGATCAGGCGATGGTATTTGCCCTTTCAACCGAGGAAGGGATCTTGAAAAAACAATTACGTCTGCATGAGGAGTTTCAACTGGTACGCCAGATTCCTATGCGTGGACGTGAGCAGATCTACATTTTGAAAAAAAGAGGGTAGGGTATGTATACAGATCATGAGGGACAGGAACAAGACTTACAAAAGAAAGATGTCATGAATTGTCTGGATCAGGAACAGATGCAGGCAATGCAGGATCAGTTTTGTCAGACACAGGGTGTCTATTGCGTATGCGTCAGCAGAAACATGCGCCGGCTGACATCTTTTTCTGGTACAAAGGAAGAGCAGAACTTTATTGACCGCGTGTTTCCGGTGGCAACGCAGCGAAATCTGATCGCCAGTTTTTCGGATGTAGGGGGAGAAGATGTGATCGCGGTCGAATCCAGTATGCCATGTGTGCAGTTGCGTGGAATCGCCATCCGTGACGAGGATGGCAGATTTGACGGTGCGTGGGTACTGGTTGCTATCGACGCGGAATGCATCAGACCGGAGGATCAGGTGCCGCAGATCATGCGTAAAACAACGACAAAAGCCTTTGATGCGGCGGTGGCACTTTTGGATGTGCTGACAAAAAATTATTTTTCCAGCAAGATCCATCTGGCTGCGCAGGCAGAGGAGATCGCCCAGTTAGAAGCAAACGAAAAGCACATGGAGTATCTTTTGCAAAAGACAGAGGTGCTGACCGAGATCTTAAAGATGATGGAATCGGATGTCACTTTTGCACAGATCATGGAAGATATATTGGAGCGCGTGGGAACTTATATGCATCTGTCCAATGGCAGTCTTTTGAAATTGCAGGTGGACGAAGAACATGTAGAGATGATCTGTGAATGGGCAGATAAGCCGGAACATGAGCATATGCGGACTTACGGCAGCCTGCCGCTGGCAGAAGTACCTTTTATGACAGGACGCCCGTACACGATCTCGTCAGAGACGATTATGCCAAAGCCATTTTTAGACTATTTTACCAGGTATGAGATCCGCTGTGGCGTATTTCTGCCTTTGAATGTCAATGGCAAATGCAGTATGTATCTGTGCTTTACCATGATGGAGGAAGACCGTAAATGGAGCGTAGAAGACCTGCGCTTTTTAAATGACGTCAAGCGCATTACGCAGACGATCTTAGTTAAACGGATCACAAAAAATTCATTGGCAAGTTCCTATGCGGCACTGGATGCGATCTTAGAAAATGCCGGCTGCGGCATCAGCGTCAATGACTTAAAGACCGGACAGATCCTATATGCCAATGATGCCTTTAAGGAAATGAGCATGACAGAGCAAGACCGAATCGAACTGGAGAAAGTGCTGACCATTTCCCCGGATGGCATGGAAGGCATTCATGAGTATCGGGTGGCAGGCAGTGACAAGTGGCTGGAGATCACGTTTTCAAAGATCGGCTGGGTGGACGGCAAAGAGGTGCGTCTGGCAACGATCTATGATATTTCCAAGACCAAACGCTATCAGGAACGTATTGAGCATCAGGCAAATGAAGATTATCTGACAGGCCTTTACAACCGTATGCGTTTTGAGGAGGATCTGACAAAAGAGATCCATGCGACCGTGCGCAGTGGTGGAGAGAGTGCCATCCTTTATATCGATCTGGATGACTTTAACCATATCAATGACGGGCTGGGGCATCATGTGGGTGACCTGCTCTTACAGAATGTGGCAGATGCTCTGGGACATATGGATGGTGTGGCAGGTCACTGCTATCGTTTGGGCGGCGACGAGTTTGCAGTGATCGTGACAACCCGTCATATCGAACAGAGGGATGCGATGATCCGAAATATACAGAATCTGTTTTCAAGACCATGGCTCTTACAGGGGACAGAGTATTACTGCACCATGAGTATGGGCGTTGTGCGTATCCCGAAGGATGGGATCGATCTGTCCTTACTTTTACAGAGAGCGGATATTGCCCTGCACTGGGCAAAAAGTCAGGGAAAGAACCGTGTCGAGTATTACAACAACAACCAGTGCACCAGTTCTGTGGAACGTCTGGATATGGAAAAATGCATGCGTGAGGCGGTAGAACAGGGCTGCAAAGAGTTTGAAGTCTACTACCAGCCTCTCATTGACATTAGCAAGCCGGAGCGTCCGTGCTGTGGGGCGGAGGCTCTGGTGCGTTGGAATTCACCGAAACTCGGCTTTGTGATGCCATCGGAATTTATCGCTTTGGCAGAGTATCTGGGACTGATCAATGAGATCGGCTATCATGTCCTGATCGAAGCCTGCAAGCGCTGCAAATACTGGAATGATTTCGGACATCCGGAGTATAAGGTAAATGTCAATCTTTCCGTCATTCAACTGTTACAGAATGACATTATTGATACGATAAAAAATGCACTGACAGAGACAGAAGTTCAGCCTTCTAATCTGACACTTGAGGTGACGGAAGGGCTTGCTATCAATGATATGAAACGCATGCAGGAGGTCTTAAGAGAGATTAAGAAACTGGGTGTGCGCGTTGCGTTAGACGATTTCGGAACAGGTTATTCTTCGCTGAATCACATCCGTAGTATGCCGATCGATGTGATCAAGATCGACAAGTGCTTTGTTGAGGATGTGGGAGAGGATGTCTTTTCGGAGGCTTTTGTCAAATCTGTTTCCCAACTGGCTGATGCTTTGCATATGCATGTCTGCGTTGAAGGTGTCGAGGACAAGAATCAGTGTGATGCCTTAAAGGATATGAATGTGGATCTGATACAGGGCTATCTGTTTGACAAGCCGCTTAGTGTAGATGATTTTGAACAGAAATATTTATATTGATAATGAAAAAAGGAATCCGAAAAGGATTCCTTTTTGATGCAGGAGATGGGACTTGAACCCACACGATATTGCTACCACAGGCACCTGAAGCCTGCGCGTCTGCCAATTCCGCCACTCCTGCGCGCAAATAGTATTCTATCTGTTTTTACACATGAAGTCAAGGATAAATTGTAAACTTTTTACTGTAAAATCTGATTTATTCGATCACAAGGCTTCCGATCATGTAGCCGTTGGAGGTCAGAGGCATGGTATTTCCCAGTTTGATGACCTCTCCGCTAGAAGGATTCTGTACCAAAAGATAAAGGCTGTAAGTACCTTTGTCATAATCCCGCAGGGCAAGGGACTGCTTTAAGGTGGTCGTTTCCTGCGGATTCCAACTGCGATTATCCGTATCCAGTGGAAGGGTGATCATTTCTTCCGTGTCCTGATTGCGCATGAGCAGGCACACATCATATGGCATGTAAGAAACGGAAAAACCGACATTTTCTATGGAAAGCGTGAGACTTCCGCTTTCGTTTTTCCAGGTGTTAAAAGATAGGGCTGCATCCCGCAGGACATAGCGGTAACCCAGATGGGTCGTCATATAATCATACAGGGTAAGACCATTGTAGGCATCGGAAGAAGTGTAGGTCTGGCTTTTCCAGGATGTCAGCGTGCTTTCCGTCTGCTCGGCGTTCAGATAGGAAATATGGCGTGCCTGAAGCATCTGGATGGCGGTGGCTGCGTCTGCCAGCGAAGGGTCTGCCGCGACAGAGCCGCCGCATGGGGCAAAGTATGCGATCGCAGATGTGGCTTCTGCCTCTGCATTTGATAGGGCAGACGTCAGGCTATCGTTAAAAAGTCCCAGACGGTAGAAAAGGGTCTTGTCGGAAGTAAAAAGGGTCGGTGGTACACTGGTCTGTCCGATCGCCTGCAAATATTGCCCGGCATCGTGCAAGCCCAGATAGAGCGATTTGTCGGTTAGAGAAGCATAGTAGTCTGTCAGGTCGGCAAGGGTGGCATCCGTCAGACTTGGCGATGAGAGTGTCTCACCCTGCGCACCGACAAATATCCCCTGCAACTGGTAGATGTGTGCGGCATAGTCATTGATGATGTCGGACACCTGTTCCATATGGCGATAGACGGTGGTCAGGTCGGAAGGCTCGCTGATAGAATTGTCGCCGGTCGTATCATAGCAGAAACGCAGGATCATCTGCTTGTCGGTCGCCGCCCAGGTGCTCAAAATGGCGCGGATGTCAGCCAGTCCATGATCGGATATGGCACCGGCGGCATAATTTTTGAGGTTGATGCGGACAAGACAGAGGCGTGTGGAATTATCCAGAACCAACGCATAGTCCACGGTGGATGTGTCAAAAGATGTCTCGTCGGAGATCTCATACTCATAGGTGTGATACCAGCCGGTATAAGGATTTGCCAGAGTTTCGTTACTCTCGGCATAGTCCACCGGAGTAAAAGTGGCAGTGACATTGCGGCGCAATAAAAAAACAGTGCCGATGACACTGAGCGCTATTAAAAATAAGATCAGACCACACAAAAAGCGCAGACCGCGGTGCTTTTTCTTTATTTTTCCTGCCATGAGATGCTCCTTTGCTTTGATACAAGGAGTATATCATATTTATAGAAAGAAATATAAAAAATTGCCTAAAAATTGTCGTATTTGTTGGAGCGCAGGGGAGGGATATGATACAATGCCTTTAAGAGGATAATAGTAGGGGGCAGTATCATGGGGACAAGACTGGAAAATAAAAAGAAAACGTTCAAACTCATAGTGGCACTCTTGTCAGCTGCGGCGACTTTGATCTGGGTTTTATTTTTTGCATGGATGCTATGCCAGAACTCGACATCATCGGAGATCCTGGAACTGGCAGAGGGCTGGCAGGTCAGTGTAAACGGACAAGCGTTAGCGAAGGAGGACACACTGGCGGCATACAAGTTCTCACATTTACAGGTGGGGGATGAGATTGTCCTGATGGGAAGTTTCCCTAAGGATATGACTCTGCACCAGACCATGACATTTCTGTGTTATCTGTCCACGATCGATGTGGAGATCGACGGTAGACAGATCTATCATTATGGACAGGAGTATGCCGAGAAGAACTGGGTGGTAGGCAGCGGCTATCATTTTATAGACCTGCCGGACAATGTTTCCGGTAAAGACTTTGTCATTACCTTAAATGTGCGTGAGCCAGACGCTTTTACCAATATCACCAATCCGACGGTGACAGCGACCAGTGAGGTCTATCGGGAGTTTGCAAGACAGCATCTGCTCAGTACCTTTGTGGGGATCTTTTTGATCTTATTGGGAGCAGTCATGACCATTGTCAGTGCGGTCGCTGTCTGCTACAGCAAGTTGTATGTGCGTCTTTTGTATATCGGGATCTTTAGTTTTTTGATGGGCATCTGGTCCATGTGCAATATGAAGGTGTTTGAGATCTTCAAGATCGATCTGGCTTCCAACACGACGGTGGAGTACCTGACCCTGTATCTGGCACCGATCAGTTTTATCTTAATGATCGCGGAAATGCGAAAGCATGTGGCGGTCTGGAAACAGCAACTGGCATATGCATCGGCTATGCTGATGGGACTGTTCTTTGTAGTTTCGACTATTTTGCACTTTTTGAATATCGAGCATTATCCGAGATTCTTGGGATACTTCCACCTCTTTGGCGGCATTTCCCTATTCCTGGTGGCGCTGACCGGATATGATAAAGAAAAAAAACGTGACCGTTCGGAAAGAGCCTTACATATCGGTGTAGTGATCCTGTGCGTGAGTGTGGCAATCGATCTGGTTCGTTTTAATCTGCACAAATATGTCATGCAGGACAATGAACTTCTGACCATCAGTATCATTCCGGTGGGAACCCTGCTCTTTATCGTTATGCTGGTCGTAAGTTATATCTTCTACATCTATGGCATTCTGGTACATGAGGCAGAGCAGGAGTGGCTGGCTGACCGTGCATATCACGATGAACTCTGTGGTACTTACAACCGTACCAAGTGCAATGAGCGCTTTGACGAACTAGATGCAGGAGATGCGGAGTATGCCCTGATCAACATGGATCTCAACGGTTTAAAGACCATCAATGATTCTCTGGGACATGTCCAGGGAGATCTACTCTTGCAGGAATTTGCAGCCATCTTACAGGATGCCTTTTCCGGTATGGGTGAGGTATTCCGCATGGGCGGCGACGAGTTCTTAGTCTTAGTCCGCAAGGAACAGTTTCCACTGATCGACCAGTGCTTAAATAAAATGGTGCGTCTGGAGAAGCGGAGATCCAGCGAACTGACCTTTAATATTGAGGCAGCATATGGCGTGGCAAAAAGCAGCGAGTGTCCAAAGGAATCCGTGCAAAAAGTATATATGCTGGCAGACCGGCGTATGTATGATATGAAGACCAAGCAAAAGATCAATCAGAGACTGCGTTAGTTGTTGGTCTTTTTCGAGTACATGAGGTGGATTTATAGACAGTTTCCCTGAGCCGTGTTATATTACCAATATAAGATTGTTATTTTTTTGACAAAAGTAACAGACCAACCACACAAGTATTGAAAAAAGGGAGGAACCATACCAAATGTATGCTGACGAAAATGTAATTAAGATCAAACATGATGTACTTTATGAAGTAGCCAAATTAGCATTTGCAGATGAATTGGAAGAGAAGAGGGACGGCATTGCGCAGTCTTTGATTCCGGGACCAACACCGCAGTTCCGTTGCTGTATCTATAAAGAAAGAGAAATTATCCGCCAGAGAGTCCGCCTGGCAGAGGGAAAGGCACCGGGCATGCATGACGACGGCAATATCGTTCAGGTCATCAGTTCTGCATGTGAAGATTGCCCGATCTCCAGTTATGTTGTAACCGACAACTGCCAGAACTGTATCGGAAAGGCATGTATCAACGCATGTAACTTTGGCGCGATCGAGATGGGACGCCATCGTTCCCATATTGACGCTTCCAAGTGTAAGGAATGTGGTAAATGTGCCCAGGCTTGTCCTTACCATGCGATCGCAGCCTTAAAGCGTCCGTGTAAGTTCTCCTGTCCGGTCGATGCCATCAGTTATGACGAGAACGGCATTTCCGTGATCAACGAAGAAAAGTGTATCCGCTGTGGACTGTGTATTCACAGATGTCCGTTTGGTGCCATTGGTTCCAAGACCTTTATCGTGGATGTCATCAAGGCGATCAAGTCAGAACATCCGGTATATGCATTGGTTGCACCGGCGACCGAGGGACAGTTCGGTGAGCATATCACCATGAACAGTTGGAAGAAAGCCATGAAGGCAGTCGGCTTTACCGATCTTGTGGAAGTAGGACTTGGCGGTGATATGACAGCAGCCTACGAAGCAGAGGAATGGGCAGAAGCATACAAGAATGGCAAGAAGATGACCACTTCCTGCTGCCCTGCATTTGTCAACATGGTAAAGAAGCATTACCCGGAACTGATCGAAAATGTATCAACGACCATTTCACCTATGTGTGCCGTATCCCGTATGTTAAAGGCAAAAGAACCGGATGCGGTTACCGTATTTATCGGACCTTGTATCTCCAAGAAATCCGAGGTCAAGGATCATGCCATTGAGGGCAATGCAGACTATGCACTGACCTACAGTGAGATCCGTGCCATCATGCATGCGAGAAACGTAGAACTGGAGGAGGACGACAACTCTTATCAGGAGTCATCCATCTACGGCAAGCGTTTTGCAAATTCCGGTGGTGTTACCGAGGCAGTTTTGCAGAGTTTGAAAGAAAGCGATGATGAGATCGCAGCGACCGTCAACAAGTGTAACGGTGCCGCAGAGTGTAAGAAGGCATTGCTTTTGATGAAGGTCGGCAGATTGCCGGAAGACTTTATCGAGGGTATGATCTGTGAGGGCGGCTGTGTCGGCGGACCGAGTGCTTTCCGTCCACAGGCTTCTTTCAAAAAGAACCGTGAGACGATTCTTTCCGAAGCGGATGAGCGTGGTATCCATGAAAATCTGGATCATTACGATATGGATGCATTTTCCATGCATGCAAAGAGATAAAAGAAAACGAATACATAAAGACAACCGGAGCATCAAAACTCCGGTTGTTTTTCGTTTAGCCAGTCGACAAGAGCACAGAGACCTTCTTCGGAAAAGTCTGCTGTCTGGCGTGTCATTTTTTCTTCGTCCGTCTTAGCAAAGGCGAAAGGTCCCGGCCAGATGGTGGCTTGCAGTTTGACTTCTTTTTCATCCTCCGTATCCGGGATGGGGAATTCTATTTTTTCCACGCGGTAGCGCATATTGCCATCGCTCCCGGTAAAGGGGGACTTTTTATAAAAATTGAGTGCTAATAAAGAATGACGATCAATCATGAAAAAATCCTTTCTTTGTATTATTTTCTTTTCTGCTTTCTATTATAATATATAGTAAGAAAAAGAAGTAAAAAATTTGCTTTTTTTCCGGTGGATTATGCTATACTATATTCTTATCATAATGGCACTGGGGGAAGTGCTTATAACAGGAGGTTTTTATATGAGGGGATTTTTCAGAAAATGGGGAGCAGTGGCTCTGGCACTGGTCTTGTCGCTATCGGTATTTGCCGGTATGGATGGATCAAGCGTGCAGGCGGCAGAAGATCATGCAGAGGATTGGATGGCAGACATCGATGGGGAAACGATGCTGAGTTCGATCTCCATTCCGGGCACGCATGACAGCGCGACACAGTATGTAGGCATGCGCTATATCTTTCAATGTCAGGACACCAGCATCGCACAGCAGTTGGTCGATGGCTACCGCTATTTTGACATGCGTCTGGTCTTAGACGGCAAGGAAGATGAGCAGACACTGATCTTGAAGCACAATTTTGCAAAGTGCAAAGAGGGCGGCGGACTTTTTGCAAAAGCACTCAAACTGTCCAATGTCTTATCGGATGTCTATGCCTTTTTGCAGGAACATCCGTCCGAGACGGTCATTCTTTGTATGAAGGCGGAAAACAGCAAGGATGATGTGGCACAGGTACAAAAACTTTTGTATGAACAGATCGATCAGAACCCACAAATGTGGTATCTTGCCAACGAGATTCCGACTCTGGAGCAGGTACGGGGCAAGATCGTTTTGGCAACACGTTTTGAGGATGCCATGGAACTTGGTCAGCAAAAGAGCGGACTGCATTTTTACTGGGAAGACCAGGGAGACCGGGAGATCGTGGATGTGCCGTATGCACTCTCTGCCATTAGTGACAGTGCCTCTTTGTGGGTGCAGGACCGCTATAATTATGACACGTCCGACAAACTGGATGCCATTGTGGATGATCTGGAAAATTGTCAGGCGGCGGATGATACCTTTTCCATTAACTTTACCTCGACCAGTGGCAGCGGTAAGGTAGGACATCCAAAGAAATATGCCACGACCATCAACGATTATCTCTTATCCTATGACTGGCAGGCAGGGACATCTTATGGTATTGTAGTGGTAGATTTTGCGACAAAGGATTTGGCAAAATGCATTTATGAGACCAATACCTTTGTAAAATAAGACAGGATAGAGGGTGAAGTTTATGCCGCAGGGCAGACCCATGCCGGGAGAGATCTACCGGCATTTTAAAAATAAGACATATCAGATTCTTGCCGTGGCAAGACATTCGGAGACCAGAGAATTATATGTCGTTTATCAGGCTTTGTATGGAGATTACCAGACTTATGTCCGACCATACGATATGTTCATTAGTCCGGTAGACCATGAAAAGTACCCGGAGGTAGAGCAGGAATATCGTTTTGCCTATATAGCATTCCCGGCAGAGACCATCTGCCAGCCGGAAGATATGGCATCCGCGGGCGACAGTACAAAAGCCATGACACAGGATCAGAAAGTGCTTGCGAAAAAAGCGGCAGGACAGCCGGAAAGACCTGTGGCAAAAGAGCCGGAAGTTGACGCAGAATTACAGGGTGTCAACCCGCATTTTCTGGATTTTTTAGATGCAGATACCTATGGCAGAAAATATGATATCGTGACCGAGATGGAGGAGGAACTGGACGATCATCTGATCAATCAGATGGCGGCATCCATAGATGAGATCATTGAGGATGGGCGGCTGGAAGACCGCATCCTGCAACTGGAAGCCTGCCTTAGAACAAAGGCGCGGTATGAATTGAACCGCGCCAGATAAACTATTGGTAGAGAGCCATATTTACATTATGATAACGGCGATCCATGGTGACATCCTGACCGAACCAGTCCGGTGGCAGGAAGACATTGGCTTCCTCGATGGAGGCAAATTCCACCTCCGCCATGATGAGCGGTTCCATATCGCCATGAAAGACATCAAGTTCGATGGTGTGAGGCGCAAGCGGGATAAAATACCGGGTCTTGCTGATAATCTTACCATCGGCTTTGGTGCACAGATGTTCATAGGCTTCCTTGGTAAGCGGGAATTCACTTTCCTCCCTTGCCATCATCCCTTTGGACTTGTAGGTAAGGATATAATCATCATCCTTCCTGCGGATGCGAAGTACAGGATTTTCATTTAAATAAGCCTGTTCGATCTGACTGCAGGGATAAGAGGTCAGATCCTTTGGCAGATCTTTGATCAAAAATTTACGTTCGATTTCCATGCGATTCTCCTTTGGCGCTTTTTCTTATATTATAGCGCAGGCGGGAGCCCATGGAAAGAAGGAAGAAAACAAAAGAAAGAAATGAGGAAAAGATATGAGTAAAGTAGCAATTTGTATGGCAGACGGCTGTGAAGAGATCGAAGGACTTACCGTGGTAGACGTATTGCGCCGTGGGGGAATGGATATTGATACCGTATCCATTTCCGGTGATCCTTATGTGACAGGATCACACAATATTGCCTTTTGTGCAGATAAGTTGATCTCAGAGTTGAACTGGGCAGATTATGATGGGATCGTTTTGCCAGGCGGGATCCCGGGCACACCGAATCTGGCAGCAAGTCCGGCGGTGACAGATGCCCTTAAATTATTTGATGCAGAAGGAAAACTGATCGCAGCGATCTGCGCTGCACCGAGCGTCTTGGGACAGATCGGACTTTTGGAGGGCAGGGATGCAACTTCATATCCGGGCTTTGCAGAAAAGATGCCGGGCTGCAATTACAAGACAGATGCCGTTGTGCGGGATGGCAATATCATCACCAGCCGCGGCATGGGAACAGCGATCGAATTTGCACTAGCCATCGTAGAATATTTTTCAGACCATGAGACGGCAGTTGCTCTTGGCGATAAGTTTATCTACAGTTATGGTGCATAAGAGATACTAATAATTTCCAACTATATTTTCCCGTATTATGTTCATACTAGCATTAGATAAATCTTCTACAGAAGACATCAGACAAGATCCGGTGTCAGAAGATTTGTCTTAAAATAAATCTGGAGGTAATGAACATGAGCGGATCTTCAAACTCAAATTCTAACAGAATGGCAGTTCCTGAAGCAAAGGATGCCATGAATCGTTTTAAGCAGGAGGTTGCCAGCGAGATTGGCGTGCCACTTAAGGATGGTTACAACGGTGAGTTGACATCAAAGCAGGCAGGTTCTATCGGTGGTGAAATGGTCAAGAAGATGATCATGAAGCAGGAACAGGAAATGAGCAAATAAGTTTGCCCAGACCTTAGAGAGCAGCCTCGGGACTATCCCGGGGCCGCTTTTTTCTTTTCCTTTATAAAAAAAATGTGAGGGATACATACATGAAAGAGTTTACAAAGGCTGCCATTGCAGATACTTTTATGGAATTGTTACAGGAGCACACGATCGACCATATCACGGTTAAGGATCTGGCAGAAAAATGCGGTATCAACCGGCAGACATTTTACTATCATTTCGCAGATATTTATGATCTGATGGAGTGGACGCTGGATAATGAGTTAAAGAAATTCTTAGAGCGTTATGACAAGACGGATGCAGACTGGAAAGAGCAGTTGCAGCAGTTGTTCGTCTTTTTCCGTTTTCGTGGACAGCAGGTCTTACATGCCTACGATTCGCAGAACCGTCTTTATTATGAGCAGTTTATTTACCGGCAGATGCTGCCCGCCATCCACAAACTGATCCTGACCTATGAGGAGGCAGAGACTTTGGCGGAGGGCAAGGCCGAATTCATCGAACATGTCTATACGCGCATGATCGTCAATTTCTTTTTGGATTGGCTGGATGAGGGCATGCCGGATGAAGAAACGGTGCGCCTGAGTGATTATGTCCATTTTATGGAGGGTAGTTTACAGAGTACCCTGGTCACCTTCCAGGACAAAAATGTATAAAATTACTACAAATGTGCCTTGGTGTCAAAATTTTAGACATCGGGGCATTTTGTCTGTTTTATGAAGGAACGACCAGCGTTATAGTAATAAAAAATTTAAGGAAATGGCTGGTGTTTCATATGAACAGATCAAGTAAATTAGTTCAATTTGGACTGAAAAAAGCATTCGGATATATTGAAAAAGATCCGGAAAAGAATCTTGTCAAATTACTCGACATCGTCGATCAGTTTGCAGGCGATGATCCGAATATGATGGGAAAGCAAAGAGAGGCATTTCGTCGGGTCATCGACGATCCGGACAATAACATGAATCAGTTGATGATGCGTGTATTAAAGGATACTGATACCGAGGTCGTCAAAGCCATGTTTGAGAATTTCTTCCTCAATGCCAACTTTATCGGCTGGCAGACCCAGGAGGAAATGCGCAAGAAATATAACTGCAATATCCCGTGGGCGATCCTTTTGGATCCGACTTCTGCCTGCAACTTAAAATGTACCGGTTGTTGGGCGGCAGAGTATGGCAACAAACTGAACCTGACATTTGATGAGATCGATTCCATCATCATGCAGGGCAAGGAACTGGGCGTATATTTTTATATCTATACCGGTGGCGAACCGCTTGTGCGCAAGAAAGATCTGATCGCACTTTGCAGAAAACACCATGATTGTCAGTTCCTGACCTTTACCAACGGTACTCTGATCGATGAAGAGTTTGCAGATCAGATGCTGGATGTCAAAAATCTGGTGCCTGCGATCTCTGTTGAGGGATTTGAGGAGGCAACGGATGGCAGACGTGGAAACGGTACTTATGAAAAGGCTGTCCGCGCGATGGGATATTTGAAAGAAAGAAAACTTCCGTTTGGTATCAGTTGCTGCTATACCAGCCAGAACTTAGATTCCATTGCCAGTGATGCATTTTTTGACCAGATGATCGACTGGGGGGCTTACTTTGCATGGTATTTCCACTATATGCCGGTCGGAAATGATGCAGCACCGGAACTTCTGCCGACACCGGAGCAGAGAGAATATATGTACCACAAGATCCGGGAGGTGCGTGTGACAAAACCGCTCTTTGCCATGGACTTCCAGAACGATGGAGAATATGTGGGCGGCTGTATCGCCGGAGGCAGACGCTATCTACATATCAATGCCAACGGAGATTGTGATCCTTGTGTATTTATCCATTATTCCAATACCAATATCCGCCACAATACTCTGCTTGAGGTATTACAGTCACCGATCTTTATGGCATATCATGATGGTCAGCCGTTCAACGACAACCATCTGCGCCCATGTCCGATGTTGGAAAACCCGGAGGCTCTGCAAAAGATGGTAGAAGCCACAGGGGCACGTTCCACAGACTTGCAGTCACCGGAGACGGTAGAGCATCTATGTGCTAAATGTGAGGACTACGCAAAGAACTGGACACCGACCGCAGAACGGCTGTGGAAAGACAGTTCCCGCAACCCGGCAAATCAAACACAAGCATAATTTTTGACAGGAAAAATAAATGGGGTTTTTCGAGGTCTGGATGCCTTGAAAAGCCCCTATTTTTCATTGGTTTTCCTTATTGCTATTTAAAATATGGTGTGATATAATATCCCAATGACTGCACAAGGGCTGAATGTCCTTTTTATAATAGAGGTTCTATTATAGGTGATTAGTACATGAGTTACAATTTTAAGGAGGAAATGAATTAAATGAGTGTACAGGTTGAAACATTAGAGAAGAATATGGCAAAACTCACAGTTGAGATTGAGGCTGAGCGTTTAGAGAAGGCACTTGACGCTGCATACAACAAGCAGAAGAAGAGCATCTCTATGCCGGGATTCCGTAAGGGCAAGGTTCCGAGAGCCATGGTTGAGAAGATGTATGGCGTAGAAGTATTCTACGAAGATGCAGCCAACATCCTTTTACAGGAGACATATCCTGAGGCATATGACGAGAGCGGTCTTGAGATCGTTTCACAGCCATCTATCGATGTCGTACAGTTAGAGAAGGGCAAGCCATTTATCTATACAGCAGAAGTTGCTGTTAAGCCGGAAGTTACACTTGGCAAGTATAAGGGCGTTACCGTTACCAAGATCGACACAAGCGTTTCTGATGAAGAAGTAGACGCAGAGGTCGAGACACAGAGAAACAACAACGCAAGAACTGTTTCTGTAGAGCGTCCGATCGAGAATGGCGATACCGCAGTGATCGATTTTGAAGGATTTGTAGATGATGTAGCATTTGAAGGCGGAAAGGGCGAGAACTACGACTTAGAGATCGGATCTCATTCTTTCATTGATACCTTTGAAGATCAGTTAGTAGGCAAGGTTGCCGGAGACGACGTAGAAGTAAATGTTACATTCCCAGAGCAGTATCAGGCAGAGGAACTTGCCGGCAAGCCAGCAGTATTCAAGGTTAAGATCCATGAAGTAAAGGCTAAGGAATTACCGGAACTTGATGATGAGTTCGCACAGGATGTATCTGAGTTCGATACTCTTGCTGAGTACAAGGAAG
Source organism: Roseburia lenta (assembly GCF_014287435.1). Classification (GTDB taxonomy): domain Bacteria; phylum Bacillota; class Clostridia; order Lachnospirales; family Lachnospiraceae; genus Pararoseburia; species Pararoseburia lenta. Next base: position 613,919 of record NZ_JACOPG010000001.1, on the reverse strand, counting down.
ATGTCAAGAAGAAACTGACAGAGCGCAAGGAAGCAGATGCGCATCGTACAAAGGAAGATGAAGCAATCGAAAAGATCATCGATGATGCTAAGATGGACATCCCAGAAGCAATGATCGACAATCAGGTTAACAGCATGATCAATGATTTTGCAAATAACATGATGCAGCAGGGACTTTCTATGGAGCAGTATATGCAGTTTACCGGCATGACCATGGATAAGTTCAAGGAGCAGGTTCGCCCGGATGCTGTTAAGAGAATCCAGTCTTCACTCGTATTAGAGCAGATCGCTAAGGACGAAAATCTTGAAGTTACCGATGCTGATGTAGATGCTGAGATCGAAAAGATGGCAGCAGCATACGGCATGGAAGTTGATAAGGTTAAGGAATACATCCAGGATGCTGAGAGAGAATCTATGAAGAAGGATATCGCTATCCAGAAGGCAGCAGACTTCATCATGGAGAATGTCAAGGAAAGAGCAAAGAGAACCACAAAGAAGGCAGCCGCTGACGAAGAGAAAGAGCCGGCAAAGAAGACTACCGCAAAAAAGACAACAGCGAAGAAGACAACTAAGAAGGCTGACGAGACAAAAGACGCTGAGTAATCAGACGTAATAAGGTCAGGAAAGAGAGGTTCATAATATGGCAACAATACCTTATGTCATTGAGCAGAATAGTAGGGGAGAACGTTCCTACGATATCTATTCCAGATTGCTGAAAGATAGAATTATCTTTCTGGGGGAGGAAGTAAACGAGACAACTGCAAGTCTTGTAGTTGCACAGTTATTGTTCTTGGAGTCAGAAGACCCGAGCAAGGACATCCATCTTTACATCAATTCCCCGGGCGGAATGGTGACTGCGGGCATGGCCATCTATGACACCATGCAGTATATCAAGTGTGATGTATCTACGATTTGTATTGGTATGGCGGCAAGTATGGGAGCATTCCTCTTAGCCGGTGGTGCCAAGGGCAAACGTTTTGCACTTCCAAATGCGGAAGTCATGATTCACCAGCCATCCGGTGGTGCCAAGGGTCAGGCAACAGAGATCCAGATCGCTGCAGAGAACATCTTAAAGACAAAGAAAAAGTTGAATCAGATGTTAGCAGACAACACAGGAAAGCCATACGAAGTTGTGGCAGCAGACACAGAAAGAGATCATTGGATGAGCGCAGATGAAGCCCTAGATTATGGCTTGATCGATGGAATCATCACAAAGAAAGAGTAATGCATAAGAGGGTACCCCATATGGGATACCCTCAATGTGCATATCATAAGGAAATGAGAGAAGTAAAATGGCAGGAAGAATGAATGACGATAAGATGGTCAGATGTTCCTTTTGTGGCAAAACACAAAATCAGGTACACAAGTTGATCGCGGGACCCAATGGGGCGTTTATCTGCGATGAATGTGTGGACATCTGCACAGAGATCATAGAAGAAGATTTAATGGAAAAGGGACTGATGCCGGAGTATGATGAGCCGGAGCAGGAAGGAAAACATTCAGACGCTAAAAGAAAGGCAAATGAGGAATTTGAGATCAATCTTTTGACTCCACAGGAACTTAAAGCCTTTCTGGATGATTATGTCATCGGTCAGGATGAGGCAAAAAAGGTACTTTCCGTCGCAGTGTATAATCATTACAAGCGCATCACATCCGGACAGGACATTGATGTGGAATTGCAAAAGAGCAATGTCCTCATGTTGGGACCGACCGGTAGCGGAAAGACATTGTTGGCACAGACACTTGCCCGTGTCCTTGGCGTACCGTTTGCCATCGCAGATGCTACGACACTGACAGAGGCAGGTTATGTAGGTGAAGATGTAGAGAACATCCTGCTCAAGTTGATCCAGGCAGCAGATTTTGATATCCAGGCAGCCGAGATGGGCATTGTCTATATTGATGAGATCGATAAGATCACCAAGAAATCCGAAAATGTTTCCATTACCAGAGATGTCTCCGGTGAAGGTGTGCAGCAGGCACTCCTCAAGTTGATCGAGGGTACGGTTGCCAGCGTGCCGCCAAAGGGTGGACGCAAGCATCCGCAGCAGGAGTTGATCTCCATCGACACCAAGAATATCCTCTTTATCTGTGGTGGGGCTTTTGAAGGTCTGGACAAGATCATTTCTGAGCGATTAGACAGCAATGTCATTGGTTTCCAGTCAGAGACCAAGGAGCGCAATCAGGATGACCTTTCTACGCTCTTAAAGCAGGTATTGCCGCAGGATTTCATCAAGTTTGGTTTGATCCCTGAGTTTATCGGACGTGTGCCGATCAATGTTTCCTTACAGGAACTGACGGAGGAAGATATGGTGCGTGTTCTGACCGAGCCGAAGAACAGTCTGGTCAAGCAGTATCAGGCACTTTTTAAGATGGATGATGTGGACTTGGCTTTCGATCATGATGCCCTGGTTGAGGTTGCCAGAAAGTCCATCGAGCGTAAGACAGGTGCGAGAGGATTGCGTGCGATCTTGGAGAACGTCATGATGGATTCCATGTACGAAGTACCATCCGATAAGACGATCACAAGCGTGCATGTTACCAAAGAGATGGTGGATGAAAATCTCCTCTTGGAGGACAAAAGCGGAAGCATTACAGCCATCGGAGAAGAGCAGGAGAAGAGTGCATAATGGTCATTAAGAATGTGGAACTGGAGACGGTCTGTGGCGTGACGAGTATGCTTCCGGACAATAAACTGCCGGAAGTGGCATTTGCGGGCAAATCCAATGTCGGCAAATCGTCACTGATCAATGCGCTGATGATGCGTAAGTCATTGGCGCGGACATCGGCACAGCCGGGCAAGACACAGACGATCAATTTTTACAATATCAATAAAGAAATCTATCTGGTAGATCTGCCGGGTTATGGCTATGCCAAGGCTTCCGAAAAAGAACGGGAGGCATGGGGGCAGATGATCGAGCGCTATCTGAACACTTCAGAAAAACTGCGTGCGGTCTTTCTTCTGGTCGATATCCGGCATGCACCGTCTGCCAATGACAAGCAGATGTTTGAGTGGATGGCATATGTAGGATATGATCCGATCGTCATTGCAACCAAGTTGGACAAGATCAAACGAAGCCAGATTGATAAACAGATCAAGATCATCCGTCAGGGATTGGGCGCGGATAAAGAGACTATTATCGTTCCATTTTCTGCGGAGACAAAACAGGGAAGAGATATAATCTGGGATTTTATGGATCAGGTGATTGAGAATGAAGAAGAGGCATAAAGGATTATTTGTGAGTGCGCTGCTTGCCGCCATTTTTGTGGTGGCATTTGGCTGTACTTTTTTTATTTATCAGAAACAGGAAAAAAATGCTAAGGCAGAGGATCTGACCGTGGTCACATCCTTTTACCCTATGTATATCGCAGCCTTAAATGTCTGTGATGGCGTGGAAGGCATACATTTGGAAAATCTGAGCGAGCCGCAGACCGGCTGCCTGCATGATTACCAACTGACACCGGAAGACATGAAACTTTTGCAGACGGCGGATGTTTTTATCGTTAATGGTGGCGGTATCGAAAACTTTCTTACCGATGTGGCAAAGGCATGTCCGAATCTGACCATCATCAATGCGAGTCAGGGACTGGATCTGATCGAGGACAATGCCCACGCATGGATGAGCGTTGCCCTGCATGAAAAGCAGGTAGACAATATTGCAGAGGGGCTGGCGGCAGCGGACGCAGACCATAGCAAGGCATATGCAAAAAATGCCAAGGCATACCAGAAAAAATTACAGGCGCTGGAAAAGCAGGAAGAAGAAATGACCCAATATACCAAGGGACGGTCTGTGGTCCTTTTCCAGGAAGCCTATGAATATCTGACAAGGGATCTGGGGCTGGAAGTATCCTATGTCCTGGATCTGGACGAGGAACGTCAGGTCAGTGCGGGCGAGGTATCGGATGTCATGTCTGCCATTGCAGGAGACCGTATCCGGGTCGTTTTTGCGGATGATGTCTATGGCAAGGAAATGGGCGATATGGTGGAGGCAGAGACCGCAGCCAATACCGTCTATGTAGAGACTCTGGTCAGGGGAGACTATGACAAGGATAGTTATATAGAGCACATGCAGGAAAATTTGGATGCCATACAGATGGCTTTTGCTGCGAGATAGGAGATAGTATTTATGCATAAGATCAAAAAACCATGTGGTTTTCACTGTATCAAGATGAAAGATATCGGCGTGTCCTTTGGCGATCAGGTCGTGTTGGAACACATCAATCTGCATATCCACTGTGGCAGCCTGACGGCGCTCATCGGACGAAATGGTGCGGGAAAGTCTACCCTGCTCAAGGCGATCTTAGGGGACATTCCCCATACGGGAAGTATTACTTTTTCCGATACCGAAAATGGAAAAATGAAAAAAATGAAGATCGGGTATGTGCCGCAGTCACTGAATTTAGAGCCAAATACGCCCATGAATGTATATGATCTGATCACGAGTTTCCGCTATGATTATCCGGTCTTTTTGAAGAATAAAAAGTTATATCAGGAGATCAAGGAAGCCTTGGCAGAGTTTGAGGCAGACCATCTGATCGACCAGCCGATCGGCAAACTTTCCGGTGGAGAATTGCAGCGTGTCTTACTATCGCTTGCGGTCATGGACGAGCCAAATCTTTTGCTTTTGGACGAGCCGGTGTCCGGTATTGACAAAAACGGTATGGATCTTTTCTATGAAAAGATGGATTACCTGCGCAAAAATTACGATATGGCGATCATCATTATCTCACATGATCTGGACTATGTGGCAAAGTATGCCGATAAGGTCGTACTGATCGATAAGACCGTCACGGCAGACGGCAATCCCAAGGAAGTCTATGAAAGCCAGGCATTTCATCGCGTCTTTGGTGATGCGACCTATGCCTATGGCAACAATGTAGGACATGTGCGCAAGGTGGAAGCGAAAGAAGCCCCTTATGAGGCTGGCTATAAAGGAAAGAAGGAGGAAGCATAATGACAGGTTATTTTACAGAGTTATTCCAATATGATTTTATGCGTCGTGCCTTTCTTGCCATCCTGATCATTACGCCGCTTTTAGGTATCTTGGGTACTATGATCGTCCATAAAAAGATGGCGTATTTTTCGGATGCACTGGGACATTCTGCCCTGACCGGTATTGCGATCGGCGTGGTCTGCGGTATCAGTGACACCAATCTGTCCATGGTGCTGTTTGCCATTGTATTTGCCTTTCTGCTCAATCAGATCAACCGTAAAAATCTGGCGGCGACCGATACCATCATTTCTGTTTTTGCCAGCTGCAGTACGGCGATCGGTCTGGCAATCCTATCCAAGGGGGGCAATTTTAGCAAGTATTCCGCTATTTTGGTGGGAGATATCCTGAGCATTTCTACGCGGGAGATCATCTATCTGATCCTGATCTTTGCGGTGACTCTGGTATTCTGGTGCTTTGCCATCAACAAGTTGAATGCTATCAGCATCCATGCATCCTTGGCAAAGAGTCGCAATATTTCCGTGCGTCTGGTGGAGGATATCTTTGCTATTATCATTGCGCTCATTGTGACATTGTCGATCAAGTGGATCGGTATTTTGCTCATCAATGCCCTTTTGATCCTGCCAGCGGCATCCAGCCGGAATATATCGGACAACATGCAGGAATATCACCTCTATGCCGTGATCTTTAGTCTCTTTTCCGGAATCGTGGGATTGGTCATTTCTTATTTTACCAATGTGGCGACCGGACCTATGATCGTGATCGTGGCATCTGTGATCTATTTTGCAACCTATTTTTATGGAAAGAATAAGTAAGGAATAAGTAAGAGACGTTCCTTTTGCCACAAGGAGTGTCCCAAATGGCTTTAGACCTGTCAGTCTGACAGGTCTTTTTCTTTTGTAAAAAATGCATAGAGCCGGAAAAACTGGAAACAATAGTTAGAAAAGGAAAGGAATGATGGCAAGATGGGATATGATGGAAACAACGAGACCCTCTATATCAAATTAGACCGGTCTGCCCTGCGCTATGAAGCGGATTTTTACATCAAGGATCTGGGCGGGATAGAGTGCAGTAACAGTGATATATTAGCGAGGGTAAAGGCACATGCCGTTTACCATTTCAAACATCCGGGCAATATGCCTGTATCCATTACCAAGGTGGTCGAGGAGATCCACAGCTTTTATCCTAAACTGACTGTGGTGAGTCTGGGCGAAACCGATGTCATCATGGAGTATCGGAGCAAGGAGCCGGAGCCCTTTATGCAAGGGGCAAAGACGGGATTCCTTTGCGTACTGCTCTTTGTCGGAGCAGCCTTTGCCATCATGGCATTTCACAACGATATCAGTATCACGGAACTCTTTGACCGTTTTTATTTGCAGGTCATGGGAAGCAAAAAGCCTGCGGTCAGTCCGCTGGAGATTGCATATTCGATCGGACTTGCGGTGGGAATCTTATTCTTTTATAACCATTTTGGCAAGAAGAAATTGACCCATGATCCGACACCGATCCAGGTGGAAATGCGCAAGTATGAGAAGGATGTAGATACTGCGATCATAGAGAATGGGGCAAGGAGAGGAGAAAATCTGGATGTTTCTTAAAAGGACGGTCATCATTGTCGCAGGGCTGATCTTTGGAGGCGCAACGGCAGCCGGTGTGATTGCCCTGCTCACGACCTTGGGGTTTGTCTCGCGTATGATCGCAAGGCTGCAACTGGCGAAAGATACCATGCATTGGGAGAATGTCATCATCTTAGGAAGCCTGAGTGGTTGCCTTTTATCGGTTTTTGAACCGAGCCCTGTGCTTTTCTCCTTTTGCCAGGGGATAGCCGGGAGAGTTTTTGCAAAAGGGCTGGGACTGCTGGCATTGGTTTTGATCGGCATCTGTGCTGGTATTTATGTGGGCTGTCAGGCAATGGCGCTGGCAGAGATCTTAAATATGTTTCCCATACTCTTTCGCAGGGTAAAACTGCAAATGGGGCTGTCTTTTGCCATCCTTGCCATTGCTCTGGGAAAGCTGGCAGGCAGCCTCTGGTATTTTATTTTTTCATATGCAAGTTCATAAAAATGAGGTGATAAGAGAATGAAACAGGAAGAAAAAGAGCAGATCAATGAGACTTATAATGACTATGTGGAGAGTGTGACGCCAAAGGCAAATCTTTGGCTGCGCATGGCAAAAGCTTTTTTGGTCGGCGGACTGATCTGCCTTTTGGGGCAGTGCATCATCAACATAGGAAAAAAATATGGCTTGGACGATCAGACGGCGGCAAGTTATTGCAGTCTGACCCTTGTATTCCTAAGTGCCCTTTTGACAGGCACGGGGATCTACCCGGTCATTGCCAGTTTTGGCGGTGCGGGAGCATTGGTTCCCATCACGGGCTTTGCCAACAGTGTAGCGGCTACCGCCCATGGTTTTAAGGTTGAAGGACATGTCTTTGGTGTCGGTGCCAGGATCTTTCAGATCGCCGGGCCGGTGATCCTGTATGGGATTTTTTCGTCCTGGATCCTTGGTTTGATCTACTGGTTTATGACGACACTTGGTATGTGATTGAAAAAATACCATAAATTGTAGTTATAAATTTATAAAAACCACTAGATATTGTGCCGCACTTCCTGTATAATGAAAAACGCGCCAAGATGAAAAACATGTGCAAAGATTGTATCTAAATAAAAACTTGCACTTTTTTCAAAATCTTGTTATAAAATTAACGAGAGTTAGAAAAGCCTAACTCAAGTTATAAGGAACGAATTGTTTACTAGAATAGGAGGCAAACACAATGGTAGAAATGAAGGAATGGGACGGATTTGATGGACGACTTTGGAAGGAAGAGATCAATGTCCGCCAGTTCATCCAGGATAACTACACACCGTACGAAGGTAATGAGGACTTTTTGACAGGTCCGACAGAGTCGACCAACCGTTTATGGGATGCACTTCAGAAATTGCAAAAAGAAGAACGTGCCAAGGGCGGCGTGCTTGATATGGAGACCAAGGTGGTTTCAGGTCTGACCGCTTATGGTCCGGGATACATTGATGAAGACCTCAAGGATCTGGAAAAGGTCGTTGGTCTTCAGACAGATAAACCACTCAAACGTGCTTTTATGCCATATGGCGGTATCAAGATGGCGGTGCAGGCATGCGAGACTTATGGTTATGAAGTAGATCCTTTGTTAAAGGAAATCTTTACCAAGTATCACAAGACACATAATACTGCTGTGTTTGACGCATATACACCGGAAATGTTAAAGGCCCGCCACAATAAGATCATGACCGGTCTGCCGGATACTTATGGACGCGGACGTATCGTCGGCGATTATCGTAGAGTGGCGCTTTACGGTATCGACTTTTTGATCGAGGAGAAAAAGGAAGACAAGGCAAAATGCGGCAGTGGCAGCATGAAGGGCGAAGTCATCCGTCTGCGCGAGGAGATCGCGGAGCAGATCCGTGCACTGGAAGGCATGAAAGAGATGGCAGCCATTTACGGCTATGACATTTCCAGACCGGCAAAGGATGCAAAAGAGGCGATCCAGTGGCTTTACTTTGGTTATCTGGCAGCCATCAAGACCCAGAATGGTGCAGCCATGTCTGTAGGACGTGTCTCTACCTTCCTTGATATTTATTTCCAGAGAGATCTGGATAAGGGCATCATCACAGAAGAAGAAGTACAGGAACTGGTCGATCACTTTACCATGAAACTGCGTATGGTCAAGTTTGCCAGAATCCCATCTTACAACCAGTTGTTCTCCGGGGATCCGGTATGGGCAACACTGGACGTGGCAGGAACGGGTGTAGACGGCAGATCTATGGTGACAAAGACAGACTATCGTTTCCTGCATACCTTAGAGAACATGGGACCGGCACCGGAGCCAAACCTGACAGTATTGTATTCTTCCAGACTGCCGGAGAACTTCAAGAAATACGCATCCAAGATCTCCATTGCGACAAGTTCTGTCCAGTATGAAAATGACGATGCCATGAAGCCGGAATGGGGCGATGATTATGCCATCTGCTGCTGTGTTTCTGCAACACGTACCGGTAAGGAAATGCAGTTCTTTGGAGCCAGAGCCAACCTTGCAAAATGTCTGCTTTATGCCATCAATGGCGGTGTGGATGAAAAGACCGGCGATCAGGTCGGACCAAAGTATCGTCCGATCACATCAGAGTATCTGGATTATGATGAGGTCATGGAACGCTATGACGACATGATGGAATGGCTGGCAGATCTCTATGTCAATACACTGAACCTGATCCAGTACATGCATGATAAATATTACTATGAGTCAGCCGAACTGGCACTCATGGATACCAATTTGGAACGTACTTTTGCAACCGGTATTGCAGGATTTTCACATGTGATTGATTCTTTGTCCGCGATCAAGTATGCCAAGGTCAAGGTCATTCGTGATGAAAATGGTCTTGCAAAAGATTACGAGATCGAGGGCGATTTCCCAAGATACGGTAATGATGATGACAGAGCCGATGAGATCGGCGTATGGCTCTTAAAGACTTTTATGGATAAGATCAAGAGACATCATACCTACCGCAGAAGTATCCCGACCACATCCATTCTTACCATCACATCCAATGTGGTCTATGGTAAGGCAACCGGATCTATGCCGGATGGACGTAAGGCGGGCGAGCCGCTTTCTCCGGGAGCAAATCCAAGTTACGGAGCAGAGCAGAACGGTCTGCTGGCATCTTTGAACTCTCTGACCAAACTCCCATATGAGTGGGCGCTGGACGGTATTTCCAATACCCAGACCATCAATCCGGGAGCACTTGGCAATGCCGAGGAGGAGCGTGTGGATAATCTGGTACAGGTTATGGACGGCTACTTCGATCAGGGAGCACATCATCTGAATGTCAATGTCTTTGGCAAGGAAAAACTGATCGATGCGATGGAACATCCGGAGAAGGAAGAGTACGCAAACTTTACCATCCGTGTATCCGGTTATGCAGTCAAGTTTATCGACCTGACCAAGGAACAGCAGATGGATGTGATCGCAAGAACTTGTCACGATCATATGTAACATTCATCCTTTGAAAAGGATAAAAGTAAAGTCTAGGTAGAAGCAGGCCGCGGGATCTCATATCTCGCGGCTTTCTTAGAAAAAGGTGAAAATATGGAAAAAGAAATTTTGGGAAACATTCATTCCGTGGAAAGTTTTGGCTCGGCAGACGGTCCGGGCGTGCGCTATATCGTCTTTTTGAAAGGCTGTCAGATGCGGTGCAAATATTGCCACAATCCGGATACCTGGGCAAAAGCCTGTGGCAGTATGGATGCGCCCAAAGAGGGGGAAAACTGGCAGCGGGCGAAAGATGTGCTCGAAAAGGCAAAACGCTACAAAGCATACTGGAAAAAGAATGGTGGCATTACGGTTAGTGGTGGGGAAGCCCTTTTACAGATTGATTTTCTACTGGAATTATTTACACTGGCAAAAAAAGAGGGTATCCACACCTGCCTTGATACATCCGGGAATCCTTTTACGACAGAAGAACCCTTCTTTTCAAAGTTTGAGAAATTGATGGAAGTGACCGACCTTGTCATGCTGGACATCAAGGAGATGGATGCAAAAAGACACAGAGAATTGACCGGACAGGATAACGCTAATATTTTAGAGATGGCAAGATATTTATCTGACCATGGGAAGGTAATGTGGATCCGTCATGTCCTTGTGCCGGGTGTGACGGATCAGGAAGAGGATCTTTTGGCATTACGGGATTTTGTGGCTTCCTTAAAAACGGTAGACCGCGTGGAAATATTGCCATATCATACACTTGGCGTATTCAAATGGAAGGAACTGGGACTGTCTTACGGTCTGGAAGATGCCGAACCACCGACAAAGGAGCAGTTAGAACGCGCCAAGAAATTGCTTGGCATAGCCTAGTCTTTAATGTATTATTAACAAAACTATACTAGTATGGCAGATATGGGGAGAGAAGAGGGAAACGCATGGAAAAGGATTTTACAAAATACGAATATGTCAATGTGACCATCTTAAAAAGCCTTGCGGGTCTATGCAGGGAGTCCTACGAAGCCTTTGGTTGGGAAGTAATGGGAAATACAAGAGGAAAAGATGAGTGCATCCATATGCGCAGATCGCGCAATGTACGTGAGCGTAACCGGCTGATGGCAGAGCAACGCAAGATGGAGGATGCGCTTATGGCGATTGAGGAATATGAGCAGAAAAAGAGTCTGACACCGGTGATGTTCGCAATTATGACTGGATTGATTGGTGCCGGCTGGCTGATCGCATCGGTCATCGCGATATCCTACCGACACATGATACTGTTTACCATTTTTGAAATCATAGGGTTTATTGTCTGTGCCATGGCGATGGTTGTTTACAACTGGGAATCGGATCGGCACAAAGACGATTATGCGGCAGAGGAAAACGCTTTGTATGACAAAATATATGAAGCCTGTGAAAAGGCTGACCGGATTCTCGGAAACTAAGGAGGCTAAGATACATGATTACCATACTTGTTGTAGAAGATGATACAAAATTAAATTTTATCGTGAGCAAAAAATTAGGTGAGGAAGGATTTGAGGTAAAGCGTGCGGAAAATCCAATTCAGGCCTTTGATATCATGGAGAAGACCAAAGTTGATATGATTGTTTCTGACATTATGATGCCGCAGATGGATGGTTATGAGTTTGCCAGAGAAGTGCGGTCTTTTGATGACAAGATGCCCATCCTTTTCATGACAGCAAAAGATGATATTGCCTCCAAGAAAAAAGGATATGATATCGGTATTGATGATTATATGGTAAAACCGATCGATCTGGTGGAACTTGTGATGCGCGTGGAAGCCTTGCTTCGCAGAGCGGATATTGCGACCGAAAAGCAGTTGCAGGCGGGCAATCTGGTTCTAAAGGAAGAAGAGACTATGGCTTATTACGAGGGAGAGGAACTTCCGCTTACGGTAAAGGAATTCCAGATTCTCTTTAAAATGCTTTCCTATCCCAAAAAGACCTTTACCCGTATGCAGTTGATGGATGAGTTCTGGGGCTTTGACAGTGAGAGTAATCCGAGAACGGTAGACGTTTCCATTACAAAACTCCGTGACAAGATCTCTGCTGTTAAGGAAGTGGAGATCCTGACGGTGCGCGGACTAGGCTATAAGGCGGTGATACATAGTGAAGATTAGTTACGAGGAACCGAAAGATCTGCGCATTGATGCCAAGCGTCCGATCTGGAGAGAGTTTTTCATGGTCTTTGTGGTGCAGACAGTATGTGTTTTCGCCGGCATTGGTCTGTATCAGAACCATGCCCTTTCCACGCTGGGAAATTGGGGCATTTATGTGGCATTGATCTTAAATACCATATTCTTGGCCGCAGTTTCCATGCTTTTCACCAAGATCAACTATCGTATGACCTTTTCAAAGCCTATACAGGAGTTGCGCGGTGCAGCCAGGCGTGTGGCTGGCGGAGATTTTACGGTTCGTATTCTGCCACAGCGTGGAGATGGCAAACGGGATGAGATGGAAGTCCTGATCGAAGATTTTAATATCATGGTGACAGAACTTGCCGCCAATGAGACCTTAAAGAGTGATTTTATCGCGAATGTATCGCATGAGATCAAGACACCGATCGCCATCATACAGAATTATGCCCAGATGTTAGAAAGTCAACATTTGACGGAGCAAGAAAAAAAGGAGTACATTCATACGATCGTGGAGTCATCGGAGCGTCTGTCCGGTCTTGTCCAGAATATTTTGCGCTTGAATAAGATGGAGAGTCAGGCCATCGTTGAGAAGGAACGTTTCTGTCTGGATGAACAACTGGCAGAGTGCATTATCGCTTTCGATGAACCTTTTGATGAGAAAGAATTAGAGGTCAATATTGATCTGGACGAGGGAGTTTATATTGTAAGCGATGAGAGCCTCTTATCTATCGTGTGGAACAACCTGTTAAGCAATGCCATCAAATATACACAAGAAGGCGGCACGATCGATATTTCAATGAAAAAATATGGAGAAAATGGTGCCCTGGTTTCTGTGAAGGATAATGGTTGTGGCATGAGCGAGGAGGTTGTCCGCCGTATTTTTGATAAGTTTTATCAGGGAGATACTTCGCATACTTCCAAGGGAAATGGACTGGGACTTGCCATGGTAAAACGTGTTGTGGAACTTTTGGATGCCAAGATTTCAGTGGAGAGTGAGCCGGGAAAAGGGAGCACATTTACGGTCGAACTTTAAGGTTGTAAATACCCCTGCCGGATGGTATTCTTTTTACTATAATGTACAAAGAAAGGTACAAAATGAGAGGTGGGGTATTATGACAAAAGAAATTAAGACAGAGGCGAGACTGACCTTTTTTGAGGCGACCAGTATTATCGTCGGACATGGCGTGGGATCCGGCATTTTGTCGGTTCCTTTTTTGGCGTCCAGAAATGACTGGAAGGATATGCTCTGGATCGTTGCAGTGGCATATCTGATCAATCTGATCATGCATTATATGATCGCAGAACTTTCCTATAATAATGGGGGCGCGCAGTTTATCAAATGTTTTGAAAACGAACTGTTTGTTGGACGTTTCAAGAAATTTGCTACATGGGTGGCATTCGGACTTTTGGGATTGTCCGTTGTCCTCAATGTCAGTGGTTTTATTGCAGGAGCAGCAGCCGTATTTCATGCATGGTTCGGTCTGCCTAACTGGGCAGGCATGATCCTTTATTACATACTGGCTGCCAGTGTGATCTACTTTGGCATGAAACTGGTCGGTATCTGTGAAAAGATCTCCGTCGGTTCCATGGTGGCGGTTATCGGCATTTTGTTCGTAGCAACGCTGGTTTCCGAGATCAGCCCACTGCCGACCAAGTTTATTGCGACGACCAATCTGGTCGCACTTTACAGTATGATCTCCTTCTCCCTGTCAGCCGTGATGTCGGTGCCACAGGTGGTAAAGGGATTGCAGGGCGATATCAAACGGATCCGTGGAGCCATCGCGGCAGGAACAGGGATCAATACGGGCTTGATCCTTTTGATCACCTTTATGACATTGCTGGGGGCTGGATCGGATATTTCGGAAAACGGAGCATTGGTGGATCTGTCCGCACATCTGGGCGGCTGGGTCAGCATCATCGGTTATATCTTCTCCCTTTTGGCTTTGTCTACGTCTTTCTGGGCAAATACCTTAAATCTGCGTGACATCGTGCATGAGCAGACCAAGTGGAATGTCAAGGTCTCATGGCTGGTATCCAGTGTGCCGTGTCTTTTGATCGCACTGGTGGGCGTATCCAGTTTTGTAGGCTTTACCCGTTTGGCAAGTGTGGTACAGGTATTGACAGGCGTGGGTATCATCATCTCCTACAACCGTTCCAGAAGAAGGGAAAAGAATGCGCCGATCTGCGGTGTTTGGGGCACTTTACCATTTCAGATCCTTGTTGTGGTCAGTACGCTCTTTGCGACCATTGGTGCATTGGCAAAAGTGTACTAAAATCCGGCATCAGATTTGTAAATAATTTTGACACTGCCCGGAATTCATGCTATTATTTTCTCAGACAAAAAATGCATATTTATACAGAATAGATGAAGGAGATCGACATGGCTAAAACACCTTTTGTAACAAAAGAAAAAGTAGAAGAGATCGTGAAAAGTATTCCGACCCCGTTTCATTTGTATGATGAAAAGGGAATTCGTGCCAATGCGCAGGCAGTAAAAGAGGCTTTTGCATGGAATCCGGGATTTCGTGAATATTTTGCAGTGAAAGCCAATCCGAATCCTTTTCTGATCAAGATCTTGCAGGAGTATGGATGTGGGACAGACTGTTCTTCCCTGACAGAACTCATGCTCAGCAAAGAATTGGGGTTTTCCGGGGAAGAGATCATGTTTTCTTCCAATGATACACCGGCAGAGGAGTTTGTCTATGCCGATGAGATTGGTGCGACCATCAATCTGGATGATTTTACCCATATTCAGTATTTAGAGGATACGATCGGACACATTCCGGAGACGATCAGTTTGCGTTACAATCCGGGCGGTGTCTATGAGATTTCTAATGGGATCATGGATAATCCGGGGGATGCCAAGTATGGCATGACTAAAGAGCAGCTTTTCGAGGGATACCAGATCCTGCGCGATAAAGGTGCAAAGCGTTTTGGCCTGCATGCCTTTTTGGTAAGCAATACCGTGACGAATGATTATTACCCGGCTTTGGCAAAGACTTTGTTTGAACTTGTAGTCGAGTTGAAAGAAAAGACCGGTATTGAGATTTCCTTTATCAATCTTTCCGGTGGCGTGGGGATTGCCTATAGACCGGATCAGACACCGAATGATATCCGCGTGATCGGTGAGGGCGTACATCGTGTCTATGATGAAGTCTTAGTACCGGCTGGTCTTACAGATGTTGCCATCTACACAGAGATGGGACGTTTCATGATGGGACCGTATGGAGCGCTGGTAACAAAGGCAATTCATGAGAAGCATACCTATAAGGAGTACATCGGCGTGGATGCCTGTGCGGTCAATCTGATGCGTCCGGCAATGTATGGCGCATATCACCACATCACAGTCCTGGGCAAGGAAGATGCACCATGTGACCACAAGTATGATGTGACAGGTTCTCTTTGCGAGAACAACGACAAGTTTGCCATTGATCGTATGCTGCCACAGGTGGAGATGGGGGATTATCTCTATATCCATGACACGGGAGCACATGGCTTCGCGATGGGATATAATTACAATGGTAAGTTAAAGTCTGCTGAGGTGCTTTTGAAGGAGGATGGTTCTTACCAGTTGATTCGTCGTGCAGAGACACCGAAGGATTATTTCGCAACTTTTGACTGCTTCGATATCATCAAGGGACTTGTTTAAAAAGACTGAAAAAGATGAAAAAAGAGATTGACAATCTTATCATGTTGATATAAACTATTATTCGTTGATGGCGCATAGCCATAGTATCAACGAGCCGGTGTGGCGGAATTGGCAGACGCACAAGACTCAAAATCTTGCGGGGGCAACTTCGTGTGGGTTCAAGTCCCACCGCCGGCACTTTTTTAAAAGATAACGTATGTAATAAAAAACCTCGAAACCATTGAAAATATTGGGTTTCGGGGTTTTTTACTGTATCAGACTGTCTCAAAAAAATCACTCATTTTTGCCCCATTTTGCCCCATTTTTGCCCCACGATTATTGGGCTGCTTTTAGATATGAGTATTTTACGTTGTCCAATGTGTTCCTATAATAGCCTCTAGTGGTGTTGATGGAAGTATGCCCTGCCAGTTCTTGCACATCTTGTAAAGGCATCCCCCTATCAACCAAGTGTGTTATCCGGCTGACACGGAACCTATGTGGATGCAACCGTTCTATGCCGGCGCGTTCCCCGACTCCATGAACCATAGTACGAATACCTGCAGCACTCAGCGCATGTCCTTTTTGTTTACTTTCAAATAAGGCGCTTATCGTCAAATCTCTATTCATCAAATATTCTTCCAGATACATTGCAGACTTGTCTGTGAACAATGAGATACGGTCTTTTCCGCCTTTTCCATGGATCAGTACCGTGCGTTCATTAAAATCTATATCAGATAACTTTACCCCTGCCACTTCTGACACGCGAGCTCCTGTCTCATACATAAACGATATGATTGCTTTATCGCGAATGGATTTACAATTAATCATAGCTTTTTCTATCTGACCAGAAGTCAGCGCAGGTTCTTTCTTGATTTGAAACTTGATCTGTTTTATTCTTCGTGCCGGAGATTTATCTATGTAGCCTGCAAATTCCGCCCACGAATAAAAGGCACAGATGCAACGTCTCATTCCATCCAGTGTGCTACTTGCTATCTTTCTTCTTTGCTGATAGAGCGCAAGGTAGTATCGTATATCCTCTGAGTTGATTTCTTTTAACGGCTTCTGAACCCACTCCATCATAAGACGCAACTGCTCCATGTACCGGTCAATCGTCTTAGGCGACTTTCCCTCAACTTTCAATGATGCGTAATATTGTTCACAAAGAAAACGGTCGAAATCGTCGTATTCTATGATTTCGTTCTTTTCTTGTGTAACATCATAATCATGTAATGAAATCGTTAGTATGTTGTAGAGATAGTCGAGCTGATCGCTTTGCAGTACCGGTCCCATCTTTGTGATAATTTTATTGATTAGAATAGTCTTTGCTTCCATGTTAAAACTCCCCCAAATTAAATTAGTGATACTCTTGATACAATTTCATTGTCGCGTTCTTTCATTCTTTCGGTCACGTGTAGATAAACCCTCTTTGTTATATCGCTGTCTTCGTGCCCTACGCGCCTTGTAATTGTCTCTAGTGGAACACCAGCCTCTGCAAGCAGTGAAACGTGTGTATGGCGCAATACGTGCGTCGTAATAGGTCTCCCAAGTGTAGCAATAGATGTTTCTTTTAAATATTTATTGAATGAATAGTAGCGCAGGTAATCTCCGTTCCTGTCACAGAATAGAAGATTACTACGAAATCCATAGAGCATTTTTCTTTTATTGGTTTCTTTTCGTATTTCATGCAATAACTTTTCGAGTTCCGGCTGCATGAACACATCACGATTAGAAGTGACAGTTTTAGGCGAAGTTACCTTGTGGTTCACGGTATCGTATGTTTTAGATACGTGAATGACCTTTTCTTTGAAATCAATATCATTCATAGTCAATGCTAATGCTTCACCAACGCGTAGGCCAGAGAGAGCCATTAGCGAGGTTAGATAGTACCAGTGTTTTACCTTCATTGCATCGAGCAAACATTTTAAATCAGATTTCTCTAAAAATTTATGCTCCAATTTTTCGCGTGCCTCTTTATCTGGTAGAGGTTTGATTTTGTCCAGGTATTTGATATCTGAAATAAAATCATTCTCATAACCCCATCGGATCATTGCTTTGAATCGTCGAATACGTTCATTTACAGTGTATGGTGCGTCATCTTTCTTAATTATTCTTGACTTCACATAACCTGCAGAAAGGTTTTTCGCAAGTGTGTCTGCACCGAGAAGTTTTAACATGGTTTCGGTTGCGTAGTAATTGCGCCGGTATGTTGATGCAGTCACCGCATTTTGTTGGTATGACCGATACAGGTCAACCAACTCCTCTAAGGTAAGGTTGTCTTGCTTTACATACAGACACGTAGAGGACAGTGCATCATTGATACGTGCCTGTAAGACCTCTGTAGCCTGTTTTCGTGTTGCAGTGGTATTTTTATCGAATACTACCGAAACTTTCTTCGTTTGCCCTGTCAGAGGCTCTATGTAACGTTCTACAAACCTTACTTTTCCATTCTTCATTTTTTCAGTCCACATAGTATCATCCTCCTTAAAAAAGTGTACAAAAATAACAGCCTGCAAAGAACAATTGTTCCGCTTGCGTATGGCTGCCTAAGAATGATACAATATGCTTGTTTGAAGGGCATTTGTATCATACAAAGGCTTGACCGCTCTGGTGTTGGTAGCACTGGGGCGGTTTTTTATGCAGTTAATAGGTGAATATTTGCCGGTTGATTACGCTCACTCCAGCGAATAGTATCGATTTCGTAATTATGAAATGCATCCTCAACATTTTTTCCTAATTTATTGGAATCATTCAAAAAAACGATAAGTTTGGAGTCTTTAGGTCTATCTGGTTTAGTATCATCCCAAGCAAAGATTGTACTACTGAGGGTAGTACGAGAGGGATTATTTATGGCAAGACATAATCGCTCTGGCATATTGCGAGTTCGCTGTATGGCAAAATCATAATTATGTGCATAGCCAGATTTCCCAACAAATTGCATATTATTGAAACAGTAAATCTCTTTTTCTGTAAAAAAATCTTGTATATCATCTAGAAAATATGAGGTAACCTTTGAACGTGATGACATATATAAGTCATTGACTTTTAGCATACATTGTATAAATGCATGTTTCCTTTTTGCAAATTCTGTTGCTGGTGCAGAGAGAATTAAATCGTTATGATCTAAATGAACACCATATTGATTAAGAATAGAGGATAATTGTTTTTTTCTATTAGGTGTCATTTTAAAGCCGGTTGCCTCTAAATCGTTTATGGTGTAACCGTCATCAGTAAAGAACAGATTGTTTCCATCTTGTTTTACATAAAATTGAAGGTAATCGTTTTTACAATCTAAAAAAGGAGTATTAATTTCATAATATTCACCGATTTTTGTGAAGGTAATTTCACTTTTTAGCCAATTTGTATAATCATCAATATACTTCTCTATATCCATTATTATGCACTCCTTTCACTTTATTATAGTAATTCAAGTTGGCAATTTATTCGTGGTTTTTCAATTACATTAAATCTATTTAGAAAGAGCAGTGTATTATCTATAAATTTTTCAGATTGAATGTCTTCGGCTGGAAAAGCCAAATGCCGACCATATTCTTCTGTATAAATATGCCAATGCGAGCCGACTAATTTTGAACCATCAGGATTTTGATGTGGTTTTCCTGGATTTATATGTAATTCTAATAACATAGTTCCGTTTTTTCTTATTCTTGCTCCAATTTCGTATTTATTACGGTTAATTTTACCACGATATATTCTAATTGAAAATAGATCTTTGGCGGTAGTTCCCCTAACGTCAAATTCTGTTGCGTTTCCCTTTTCTGGAAAAGTAATTTCATCAGTCAGAGAATATTTTAACATCTTTAAAATTTCTTCGGCTTCTGTTTGTGTTAATGTTACACTCATTTGTACCTCCAATAATCAAACACCAGTTCGGTAATACAGCGTTTTTTTTATTGTGCAGTTCGAGACAGCCACATTGACAAAAATGCAACTGTGAGTTTATAATACATTTAGCAGGAAAGCCGATAGATAGCCGCCACTATCTACTCCGGCGAAAAACTATTGATAAAATAACCGCCAGTTCTTGTCAGGAGCAGGGCGGTTATTTTTTATGTAGCAAAGAAATAACTAGCGAAACAATAGTACATATCATTATCACAAAAGTGAATAAATCAGAGTATGTGACCATTGGCATCATCCCCCTTCACAGGCTCGGAGTAGATGCAACCGTCCCTCGACTTCCCAGGTAAATGTATTAAGTTGTCAAGGTATCATATGTAGCAGTAGTAGTTCCCCGGTGCTAATAGCACCGGGGATTTTTTATTTAATGCCCCAAGAATTTCCGCAATTTTGACATAAACAAACTTTTTCGTTTGTGAATGTTGTTTTTTCATTGCCTTTGGATTTTTTCCATACGAGATTGGACATTCCTAAGGTGCACATGGCGGTCAAGCCTCTTGCAGCATTATTCACATGACCACCTAACCCATTGCCATGTTTTTTTGTTTTGCTTTGAGCTTGGACAAGCTCAATGGTTACGTTTTCACTTCCACATTTTGGACATTTCATAACAAAGCCTCCTTGTATGTATTTTATTATATCAATTTGAGTCTGTAGCTACAGTGCTCAAATAGATAACATAACATAAAAATGTTATTTATGTGCGAATATCTCTATTAACCCAGCGGAACAACTGGAATCGAAATCATTGTTCACGATATGAGATAATTCGTGTGCATATGTGATTACATTTTTTTCGTGTGATAAATTCTGATTAAGAATTATTGTGTAAAAATCATCCTGCCTTATGGTGTAACCGCCAATGGTATTAGGCAAGTCAGCCATTATAGTCCTAATATTATCCATATCAATACCTCCATTTGGATAATAGCAAATAGGATGTACCATTAATGTCATTCACTAAATAATCCGAGGGCAGTGAGAGCCTTTTCTATATCCTCAGGTTTAACTTTCCGTGATGCATCAAATAGTACTTGGTATTCAGGGTGATGCAGGAGAAAATCTGCATATTGTGCTGTATCTTGGTTAAGATAATAGCCGGTTTGATTTTCGTCTTCTGGTTCTTCCCATCCCATCAAATAAGAAGGAGAATATCCACTCACCTTTGCTATTGCTTCTATTTTGTCTGATGGTATATTGGTTATTATGTTATTTTCATATTTGTATAGAGTTTGTTTTGAAACGCCTATTTTGTCGGCAAAGGAAACTTGACTTATTCCAAGTCTTGTTCGGACTTCTTTTATTCGCTCACCAATAGTCATAACGAAAACTCCTTTCTAATGAAGTAACTTTATGATAGCACAAAAAAGTTATAAAATCAATCGAAAATATCTTGACAAGTTACAAAAATGTGATATATTTATAGTAACCTCACAAGTTACAGAAAGGAGAGATATTGTGATAAAGACAGATGAATTAAGAGGCATCATTGCGAAAAATGGACTTTCGCAATCAGATGTGGCAATTAAAATAGGAATCACACCGAAAACATTCTATGAAAAAATGAAAAATGGAGTGTTTGGTAGCGATGAGATTCAGATTATGATTAACGAGTTGCATATTGAAGACCCAGTATCTATTTTTTTTGCCAACGAGTAACTTAAAAAGATACCAGGGATGCTAAAATCTAGGAGGAAGGAGAAAACACAATGCAAGTAGTGTATGACACATATGATCCAGATATATGCAATGAAGTAGTGTTGGAAATTTCTAAAACTAGGGAAATCAGAGAAAAAATCATAGATGTTCTAAAGCAGGAACTTCCACAGGAAGCCCAGACATTAGAAACAGTTGAATATATTTTGGATGAGGTGAAAGACAGATTGAGGAAGACACCAATTTTATAAATGTTTTTCCACTAAATCTTGGAGTGCAAATGACATGATTTTGAGTTCTTCCCCTGGGGTTGATGCTCTGGTTTGAACCATATTGGCAGTTACGTCTGGATTGATGGAAAACGAATCAGAATACAAATGACCGTTAGCAGTGTATGTAATCGTGAAGTGGAAAGTAACAGGTTGAGTAAATACCTTTTTTCTATCAAGGGAACACACAAACGACTGATCTGGAGCAATGGTTTCATTTCTAAAGTTTGAAAAAGGAACATGACTATTACATAAAGAGTAGTCGACCAGATTAGGTGAACAGTCAATGGAACAGATGGTAGCACCAGATTGCCCATAATTTTTCAGAATCAAGTAGTATGTGGGCATTTGAAAATTAGTTAGGGCTTGGTAGATGACAAGATAAGGACGCGTAGATTCCTCAATCATCTTGGAATTTTGTTTCAGGGTTTTAACAGAAATAATGATGGCAATAAGGCTTGCGATGGAAGAAAAGATTATGCCTAGGATTTCGATAATGTTGGTTGTGGTCAAAGGGGAAAAAGAAAACATTGTAAGGAACCTCCTTGAAGAAATTGAACTTAAGGTTACGCAGGCAGTATAGCACAGATAGTAGATGAAAATCTAGGAGAAAGGAGAGAGCATGAAAAACGATATTACCATATACCAAAACAAATCGTCATTGTGCCGAACGTTTGGTATGAGCAGGCAGACGGTGTACCGAATTGAAGCAGGCATACGAGAACAGATGGAGTTGGGAAGATACAATTCATACGCGATTATCGACAACGAGATAAACGTAGGAGTCGTTGCTGATTACATAAAGTATCGAAAGCTGCTCAAGGATAAAAACGCACGGAAGTATGTTCCGAAGTTTAATCTTCGGGAAGCACTTGACATGGTCGTCCCCGAAGATGAGGAGGTAGACGATGACGCAGTGTGAACAAATCATTGATTACCTCAAAGATCATGTTGGCATCACAACAAAAGAAGCCATGGAAGAGTTGGGTGTGTATCGGTTGGCAAGTCGTATACACGACCTAAAAGAAGAGGGTTACGAATTTGAAAAAATAACCAGAGAAGAAAGAAATCGGTATGGCAAAAAGACTACTTTTACCGAGTACCGACTAAAGAAAGGGGTGGAAAAATGAAAGACGTTCTGTTGGCTCTATTAGGCGCGGTGGTGTTCTTTGGATGTATCGTGTTCGTAGATGTAACAAAGAACGCGCCACAAGACATGATAAACAAATTTGGAACTGCTGTAGAAGTGATAGAGGACATGAACGTTGAGCAGGCAAGAGATATAGAGTTTATCAGATATATTGAGACTCTGGACGAGTCAGAGACATAAAAAGAAGCACCGACGAAGCGGTGCAACTTTAAAATCAATCAATCAAATTATAAAGGACAAAGAAGAATTATGCAAGAACCATGGGAATTACAAGCGGTTCATGACTTAGAGAATGAGCGCAAGGAAGAAGCCATGTGCCACTGTGACAGGTGTGGTGGTGTCATATGGGAAGATAAAGCGGTCTATTACAACGGCCAGTGGTTTTGCTGGGAGTGTGAGGAAGACATTTGGAAAGACATTAGAGAAGATTATCTGGAAAGGACGGCATCATGAAAGAAAGTGCAAGATACAAATTACACAGGATCTTAGACCTTGCTATGGATGCAAGTGAGCAGGGAGATATATCCATTAACATATGCTGCTGTACAGACGGCGCTGCGAGTGTTTTTACGACAATTTGTAACGGCGAGTATAAGAAGGACGTACAGATGGAGACGATGAGCACATATATCGACAAGGAGGGCAAAGCATCCATCCAAGAGATAGTCAATGAAATGAGACATCGGATGACCAAGGATGGCTATGTACGGTAGGAGGCGATTATGTTTTTTAGGGAATGCCCTTATTGTGGGTGCAATCTTGATCCCGGCGAAAGATGCGATTGTCGGGACCAGAAACAGAGGAAAAAGGATAGGTTGGCTGAACTGGTAGAGAGCGACCAGTTCGGGCAAATGACAATGAAATTGGAGGAATTGAAATGCAGGAAATTGAGTTATTAGTGTCAACAGAAAATGGAAGTATTGTAACAAATATTGATGGTATTAAGAAGCATATTGCGGCTGGATTGGAAGAGTATAAGCATATGGTCTTTACGGAGGAAACCAAGAAAGAAGCAAAGGCAACGGTAGCAGATCTTCGCAAGTTAAAGAAGGAGGTCAACGCAAGAAAAATTGAGGTTAAAAATCGCTATATGGCTCCTTATGAGGAGTTTGAGGCGCAGGCAAAGGAACTGATGAGCCTTATTGATGAACCTATCAATTATATTGATGGTCAGATCAAGGCATTTGAACAGAAGCGCATTGAGGAGCGCAAGGCTCATATTACAGAGATTTACGACGGCATTATGCAGGAGCATGAAGAAGTCAAAGAGTATTTGTCGTTGAACCGCATATACAACAGTAAGTGGGAGAATGCTACAACCTCCATGAAAGCGATTAGTGAGGAGATTATGGAGCGTGTGGAACATACAGAAAAGGATCTGGCAATGATTCAGAGCATGGAGTCTGAATTTGAAGATAAAGGTATTGCTGCATATGCAAGATCATTGGAATTAGCGGATGCCATTTCTATTATGAACCAGTACCAGAAACAAAAAGAAGAAATTCTGCGCCGGCAGGAAGAAGATGCTAAGCGTAAGGCAGAGATAGAAGAACATAGGGAAGCGGTTGAAGAACCGATGCCGGTAGTCAAGGTGGAAGGATCTTCAAAATTTGTTGAGCCGGAAGAGACACTTTTTAATGCAAGGTATGATGTAACAGCAGATGCTTTTCAGATTGTTAAATTGGAATCTACTATGCGCGAGTATGGTATCGAATTTAGGAGGGTGCAGTAATGGCAGATACCGCAAAGAAGATGAATATTTATGAGGCAATATCTAGGTGTATGGAAGATATTGGAGCGGTCGGAAAGAATGATCGTAATAAGCAGCAGGGGTTCATGTACCGGGGCATAGATGCGGTTATGAACGCAATCAATCCCGCACTGACAAAAAACCATGTTTTTGTTGTTCCAGAGGTATTGGAACAGCAGCGTCAGGAGAGAACAACTCAAAAAGGAGCAGTGCTGATTTATTCCATTTGCAAAGTGCGTTTTACATTTTATGCAGAGGATGGATCAAGTGTTTCGGCGGTTACTATAGGGGAGGGAATGGATTCCGGGGATAAAGCAACGAATAAGGCAATGTCAATAGCATTTAAGTACGCATGCTTTCAGGTGTTTTGCATTCCAACCGAGGAGATGCAAGATCCTGATGCAGAGACACCGGAACCTGTTACTCCAGCATTTGTGCCAGCAACAGCGGAACAGTTACATAAACTGAACGAATTTGTATCTGCCTATGCAGAAATGTGTGAGAATGCGAAGGAAACTGATATTTGGAACAAACTGAAGGAGATGTATCACTTTAATAATACTGGCGAAGTATCGAATGAGTTGGTTACTAAAATCATTCATCAGGTAGAGACATGGTACAAGAAAAAGAAAGAGGCTAACTAATGGAAGTATCTGGAAAGGTTGTCTCACTGTCTAAGGATTGGGTCACAGGAAAGTTCCTGTTGACCCTTGAGGTAAACGAGGAGGCGGTTGTAGAGAGCCAATTTGACCAACTTAAGGAATTGGATAAGTTGAAAATAAAAGTGGCGAAATGGACGAATAAACGAAGCCTGGATGCCAATGCTTATTTCCATGTTCTGATAGGTAAGATCGCAGATGCCATGCCAACTCCTATTTCAAAGGCACATTGTAAAAATATGATGATAACCAGATATGGTCAGCCGGAAATGATAGATGGGCAACCGATGATCTACAAGACGAATGCCCCTGTGGAGTATATGCAGGAATTGGAGACATTACATACCATCTGTGTTAAGGCATCTGAGGAGAATGGAAAGGAAGTGTTTTTCTATAAGGTCTACCGAGGTAGCCATTCTTATGACTCCAAGGAAATGAGCGTGTTGATTGACGGAACTGTTGAAGAAGCCAAGGCACTTGGTATTGAGACTTTACCACCGGAAGAGTTGGAGCGGATGATGGAGCATTTTAAGAAGAAAGAGGCAAAGAGTGAGAAGCATATTACAGGATAAAAAGGAATGCTGGGTGTGTCGAACCACAAATAATCTGGCTTGCCACCATATATTTTATGGGACAGCCAATCGGCAGAAATCAGAGAAATGGGGACTGAAGTTATGGCTTTGTTACAACTGCCATACCGGTCCTAATGGGGTACATTTTAACCCATCTTTGGACAAGCGTTTAAAGGTAATGGCTCAGCAGGAATTTGAAAAGGTATATGGACATGAAAAGTTCATGGAAGAGTTTGGAAAAAACTATGTGTAGGAGGTATTTATGAACAAAATAATTATGATGGGTAGGTTAACCCGAGATCCAGAGATCAGATACGGAGGTGTAAATAATGACAAGGCGGTAGCCCGCTATACCATTGCCGTTGATCGCAGATTTAAGCAGGAAGGACAGCCTCAGGCAGATTTTTTCAATGTTGTTTCATTTGGAAAGGCTGCGGAGTTTGTTGAAAAATATTTGCGCAAGGGTACCAAGATTGTGATCGAAGGTGAATTGCAAAATAACGACTACACCAATAAAAATGGCGAAAAGGTCTATTCCATACAGATTGTAACTTCGCAGATTGAATTTGCAGAGAGCAAGGCATCACAGAATCATCCGCAGGAGCCGCCAGTTGGAAATGTACCGGACGAAGGTGGCTTCATGAGCATCCCAGATGATATTGAAGATGAATTGCCGTTCAACTAGGAGAGCGTATGAGATATAGAAAATACAATAACAAGAAAATCACGGTTGATGGTATGGTGTTTGATTCAAAGAAGGAAGCAAAAAGGTATGAAGAACTTTTCATGCTGCAAAAGGTAGGAGCAATCTCAGGGCTACGCAGACAAGTCAAATATGTGCTTATTCCAGCGCAACGTGAGTGGTGTGATGAGATCTACACCAGAGGCGAAAATAAGGGCAAAAACAAGCCCGGAAGATTGTTGGAAAGAGAATGCACATATGTTGCTGATTTTGTCTATTACCAGGACGGCGAGGTGGTCGTGGAGGATACAAAAGGTTTTAGAACCAAGGAATATATCATCAAGCGTAAGTTGATGCTTTATATGCATCATATACGGATTAAGGAGATCTAGTGAACGAGACAGGAAATTGGATAAAGATCAACCGAGGTATCCGTGAGAGTTGGATATGGGAAGATCCCAGATACCTAAAATGGTGGATTGATATCTTGATGATGGCATCCTACAAAGATAAAAAAATTCTTGTAGGAAAAGAATTGATCAAGATTGAGAGAGGATCATTTATCACAAGTCAATCTAAATTGGCAGAACGTTGGAATGTAGACAGGCGCACGGTAAAAAGATACTTAGATTTACTTCAAGATGCACAGATGATTGTACACATTTTGCACAGTAAAAAAACCATCGTAAAGGTGCTAAATTACAACGTTTATCAAGATACAGGCGAAAGCATTAGAACGACTAGCGGTACAGATGAATGTACAGTTAAATGCACAGATGGATGTACAGTTGAATGCACACAACACAAGAAGGGAAAGAAGGGAAAGAATATATATATATTAGCGCAAGGCGCGGGCGCGCGCGTGATACCACCAACTTTTGCAGATGTCAAGGATTATGTGACAGAAAATCATTTGTCTGTTGATCCTGATGAATTCTACAGAACGTATGCACCGGATTGGATGAAAGGTGATGAACCAATCCGCGACTGGCAGGGATTGATCAGGGGATGGCATCGTAGGGCGCTGAGAGAAAGAGACAAGCCTGTTAGTGGTTCCAGGAACCGTTTCCGCAACTTTAAGGAGCGGGATCACGACGATGCTTACTATGACGATTTGGAACAGGCGTTGTTGAGGAGTGAAAGTAGGAGTGTATGACATATCAAGAATTTTTAGAGACCAAGATAGAACTGGCGCAGGATAGTGGATTTGTTGTTGCGCCGGAGAAGATCAATCAGGTGCTAAAGCCGCATCAGAGGGATGCCGTGGCTTGGGCACTTAAAGGTGGCAGGAGAGCATTGTTTGAGTCTTTTGGACTGGGAAAGACGGTGCAGGAATTAGAGTTTTGCCATCTGGCAGCGGAGCATGAAAAGGGACGAGCCTTGATCGTGTTACCGCTGGGAGTAAAGCAGGAATTTACCAGGGATGCAGTAGAGATCCTTGGGTATGAGCGACCGACATATTGCAGGAAAATGGATGAGGTCAAGGCATGTGATAGCCAGATCGTGCTGACAAATTATGAGCGTGTGCGAGACGGTGATATAGATCCGTCATACTTTGTGGCAACGTCACTGGATGAAGCCAGCGTATTGCGGTCCTTTGGAAGTAAGACCTACCAGACATTTCTGGATAAGTTCAAGAATGTGCCGTATAAGTTGGTGGCAACGGCTACACCAAGCCCGAACAAGTACAAGGAACTGATCCATTATGCCGGATATCTGGAAGTTATGGACACCGGACAGGCATTGACCCGGTTCTTCCAAAGAGACAGTACAAAGGCAAACCATCTGACATTATATCCAAACATGGAAGATGAGTTTTGGCTATGGATCTCATCATGGGCATTATTTATTACAAAGCCGTCAGATCTGAACCCAGAATATTCAGATGAGGGATATGATTTGCCACCCTTGGAAGTACGCTGGCATGAGATTCCAATCCACTACGGCGATGCTATGGAAAAAGATGGTCAGATGCAACTTTTTCAAGAAGCAGCGGAGGGGCTGAAAGAGGCGGCACAGGTAAAGCGCGAGAGTATTGATAAGCGTGTGGAGAAGATGAAAGAGATCGTGGATGCATCGCCGGAGGACAATTTCCTGTTGTGGCATGATCTGGAAGCAGAGCGGCATGCGATCAAGAAAGCCCTGACGGAAGTGGTAGATATCTACGGATCAATGGACTATGACCTGAGAGAAAAGCGGGTGATCGATTTCTTCGAGGGCAAGATGCGACTGTTTGCAACCAAGAAGTCTCTGTCCGGATCTGGATGTAATTTTCAGAGGCATTGCCACCGGGAGATTTTTCTGGGGATCGATTATGAATTTAATGATTTTATCCAGGCAGTGCATCGGTGCTATCGTTTCCTGCAACAGGATACTGTAGTGATCGACGTTATTTACATGGAGAACGAGAAAGCCATCAAGGATGCGCTGATGGAGAAATGGAAAAATCATAATCACATGGTGGATAAGATGATTGCCATTGTGAAGAAATATGGACTAAATGCAGCAAATAAGGCAGAGAGGCTGGAAAGGAAGATGGGAGTGGAAGGTACAAGAAAAGAAAGGACAGTGCAGGGAGCACATTATACGGCGGTGTATGGAGATTGTGTGGAAGAGACACGCGCCATGGAAGATAACAGCGTGGATCTGATCCATACGTCGATACCATTTGGCAATCATTATGAGTATTCGGCCAATTACAACGACTTCGGGCACAACCAGAATACAGACCGGTTCTTTGAGCAGATGGACTATCTGACACCGGAACTGCTCCGGGTCTTAAAGCCGGGAAGAGTTGCTGCCATTCATGTCAAGGACAGAGTGCTGTTCGGCAATGCGACCGGGACAGGGATGCCGACGATCGAGCCGTTTCATGCGGTATGCATTGAACACTATATGAAGCATGGATTTCAGTATTTCGGGATGATTACAGTAGTGACGGATGTGGTAAGGGAGAACAATCAGACCTACCGCTTAGGCTGGTCGGAGCAGTGCAAGGATGGATCTAAGATGGGCGTGGGATGCCCGGAGTATATTTTATTATTCCGCAAATTGCCGACAGACAGATCCACGGCATATGCAGATACACCGGTCAAGAAAAGCAAAGAGGACTATACAAGAGCACAGTGGCAGATTGACGCTCACGCATACTGGAGAAGTTCCGGTGACTGCCTTATCAGCAAGGAAGACTTGCAGAATGCATCGGTTGATACCTTGCAGGCGGTCTACCGGGAATATAGCAGGGACACGGTATATAACTACGATGAACACGTTGCACTTGCCAAGAAGTTAGATACCGAGGACAGATTGCCGGCAACTTTTATGGTGGTGGCACCGGGATCATGGAACCAGTTGGAAGTATGGGATGACATCAACAGGATGCGGACGTTGAACACTACACAGAGCCGCAGACGTGCCCAGATGCATGTATGTCCTTTGCAGTTGGATATCGTTGAGCGTATCGTCAACCGCTATAGCAATGAGGGGGATGTGGTCTATGATCCGTTTGGTGGACTGATGACTGTACCGATGATGGCTGTCAAGATGCATCGCTATGGAAAAGGGTGTGAACTTAACCCGGATTACTTTAGAGATGGTGTTGGATATCTGGAAGCAGCAGAGAGTGAGGTCGATATGCCGACTCTGTTTGATTTGTTCCCAGAGGTTATGCCGGAGGTAGCAGATGATTAACGGAGAATTAATTGTAGATAATTTTGCCGGTGGTGGCGGTGCATCCACCGGGATTGAACTGGCAACTGGCTACAGTGTGGACATAGCAATTAATCATGACCCCGAAGCGATAAAAATGCATAAGGCAAATCACCCATATACAAAGCATTATTGCGAAAATGTATGGGCGGTCGACCCAATCAAAGTATGTAATGGGCATCCGGTCGGGCTTGCCTGGTTCTCCCCGGACTGTAAGCATTTCAGCAAGGCAAAAGGCGGCAAACCAAAGGATAAAAACATCAGAGGTCTTGCCTGGGTAGCTTTAAGATGGGCTGGACTTGTAAGACCGAGAGTGATCATGCTTGAGAATGTAGAAGAATTTAAAACATGGGGACCGTTAAACAGGCGGCATCATCCAATTAAGCGTAAGCAGGGAAAGACATTTGAAAGGTTTGTACAACAGCTTACTGATCTAGGATATGAGGTGCAGTTCAAGGAGTTGGTAGCGGCAGATTATGGAGCACCAACCATGCGAAAGAGATTTTTTATGATTGCCCGGTGTGACGGCAAGCCGATTGTATGGCCGGAGCCGACACACGGACCAGCAGACAGTGAAGAAGTCAAGAAAGGACTATTAAAGCCATATGTTGGAGCATACACACAGTTGGATTTTTCCTTGCCTTGTCCAAGTATTTTTGACACTTCCGAAGAAATCAAAGAAAAGTACGGCATTCGAGCGGTACGTCCATTAGCACCTAAAACAATGGAGCGTATTGCCCGAGGATTAAAAAAATTTGTACTGGAAAATCCGGAACCTTTTATTATCCAGTGCAATCACGGTGGTGAGCGTAGACCGAACGATATCCGGGAGCCGATGCCGACTATCACTGGAAAGCACGGATATGGGATTGTAGAGCCATATATGGTGCAGATTGGGCAGACTGGATTTACAAAAGACCGAAGCAAGGATGTTAGAGAGCCGCTTACAACGATTGTGAGCAAGAATGAGCATTGTCTTATTAGTCCTACATTGATTCAGTACCATTCAGAAACTTCAAAAGATGGAGTAAGAGGACAGACTATAGAAGCCCCAATAATGACAGTAGATGGATCTAATCGGTACGGACTAGTCACATCTTTTTTGCACAAATACTACGATGGTGGTTATACAGGTGCAGGAGAAAATATGAGAAATCCATTGCCGACAGTAACTGCCTGGGATCATAACAGTGTGGTTACGGCAAATTTAATTCAAATGAACAATCACTGTGATGGAAGAGATATGCGAAAACCTATTCCCACTATTACTGCTGGCGACGGTCATTTCGGAGAAGTGCGAGCCTTTCTCATTAAATATTATGGTCAAGGAACAGGACAAGACATAAAAGCTCCACTAGATACAGTCACAGCACAGGACAGATTTGGATTGGTGACAATCAATGGTGTGGACTATCAAATAGTGGATATAGGGCTGAGAATGTTGGAACCAAGAGAGTTGTATGGATGCCAGGGATTTCCAGACGATTATATAATTGACCATGATTACACTGGAAAAACATATCCAAGAAGCGAACAGGTAAAGAGGTGTGGAAACGCAGTATGTCCACCGATTCCTGCAGCATTGGTCAAAGCGAACTTACCGGAGTTGTGCTTAGCAGAGCGTACACCAAATATGAAAATTCAATACGAAGAAACAGGTCAACTAAAATTTGCATAGAGATTAAGGAGCATGAAGGAAATGGAGAGAAAAACATACACGAAGGTGTGTAAGCGGTGCGGAAAGACGTTCACAGCGAAGATGAAGCAGACGCGCTTCTGTCATTCCTGTGCAGGCGCGCAATGTGCAGGCAGAAAGAAAGCACATGGAGAGGAAAGAGGTAAGCATGTGAAAAACAACATGGAAGGGCTGACGAACGCATCAATAGAGGCAAGAGCACATGGCATGACATACGGCCAGTGGATGGGACAGAAGTATAAAGGCAGGGTAAAGGTTTACAGAGAGGAGTAGGAATGGAGAGATTAACAGAAAGAATTGATAATGTTCCAGATGGAGAATCGGGTGTGTGGGTAAAAAATCATGATTATGTTTCAGCTGCGGAAAAATTGGCTGATTATGAAGACTTAGAGGAACAGGGCAGACTTTTGAAACTGCCTTGCAAGGTGGGAAATACAGTATATGTGATTTCGATGGGAAAGATTATCAGCCTTGTGGTAGAAGAAATTTCGACGTTCTACGTTAAAAATGAAAAGATAATCAACGTAAAATGCCAAAATGCTGACATTTTCAGAAACTATATAGAAAGAGAGTTTGGTAGGGTCGTATTCCTTACAAAGGAAGAAGCCGAAGTAAAACTGAAAGAATTGTGGAAAGAGTATGGAAATTGAGAGGTGGAAAAGTTGAGGAAGGCTATACCTAAAACGGTTCGACTTGCCGTTTATGATAAATGTAATCATAGATGTGCCTATTGCGGTATTCCGCTTGAGTACAAGCAGATGCAGGTAGATCATGCAACACCATTAAGGGTAGGCGGAGAAGATGACATATCTAACTATTTGCCTGCTTGTAGAAGTTGTAATCACTACAAGGCAACTTTAGATATCGAAGGGTTTAGAGACTATTTATCCAAAATACACAACAGACTTATGCGAGATAGTATTCC
The DNA here is from genome assembly GCF_014287435.1 of Roseburia lenta. Classification (GTDB taxonomy): domain Bacteria; phylum Bacillota; class Clostridia; order Lachnospirales; family Lachnospiraceae; genus Pararoseburia; species Pararoseburia lenta. Next base: position 581,195 of record NZ_JACOPG010000001.1, on the reverse strand, counting down.
ATATCAAGTAGCCGAAAGATTTGGAATTGTTGAACATAAGAGTGACGAGATAATATTTTATTTTGAAAAATTGGAGAGGTAAGAGAAATGACTAACGCTGATAGAATCAGAAGTATGACAGACGAAGAACTGGCGGATATGATAATGAACATAGAAGATATTTGCCTTATAGATTTTATGTGTCACGTTGATTGTGAAGGGAAAGTTTGTTCAGAGTGCATAAATGAACATCCAGACCTTGTGGAATGGCTTCAATCAGAAGCAGAATAGGAGAGAATATGAGTAGCAATTATTGGAATGAGGAAGATGATGAGAATATCATCTGTCCGTATTGTGGCGAAGAATACGAGCCGTCTTATGAAGATACATATATAGGCGATGATTGCGCTGATTGTTACACGGAAGATACTAACACATACACTTGTGATAAATGCGGAAAGAAATTCACAATGTATGGTTATCAAGCAGGATGGAAATATCACACCGAAACAATCGACGGAGAAGCTACAGAGGAAGAAGTAGAAGATTTGAGGGGATGGGAGAGAGCATGATGAATGAAAATTATTATAAGAATATGCCAGAAGACTTCAAAAAAGCGGTAGCGGTAATCAAGAACTACTGCCAGCATGAAGACTGTGCAGCAGACTGTGAATGTGACGAATGTCCATATCCGTTAAGCATGATACGGTGTGGAGATGAGGAAAGATGATGAACGCGTGACAATCTGTCACGGGTTGGAAGGAGTAATTAAGAATGAGGTTAATTGATGCAGATGAATTGAAAAAAGAATTATATCAACAATGGTTTATGGATATTCTTCTTACACAAAGAAACAGCGAGGATATGTTCTTTGCGTTGGCACAAAAGATTGACGAACAGCCAACAGCCTATAATGTAGATAAGGTTGTGGAGCAGTTAAGGGAGCAACAAGAGAAGTTAGAAACAGATATTTTTGCAAGAGAATCTGATAATTGGTATGGGCAATACTGTAATGGAATACATGAGGGAATTGATAAGGCAATCGAGATTGTAAAGGCAGGAGGAGTAAATGATAATAGTAAAATGTGATATGTGCGGTTGTGATGTTGATTACAATTTGAACGGTGTAAATGTAAATTTTAATCACTATGGAACTGTACAAATGAGTGGTGGAGAAAGGGAGTATCAGGTATGTAATGTATGTGCAAGCAAGATTGATGCTTTTATAAAGCAGAAATCAGAAGAAAGGAAGTAGCAGAAGAATACAACAACGGTTGGATTCCATGCAGTGAGCGGTTGCCGGAAGAAATGGAGTTAGTGCTTATTTATGCAGAAAGTACGGCAAGGGGCGGTTCTATAAGAGTTGTTGCTCAATTAGACAATGGTTTTTGGTTTTCACAGACATAAAGTGATACATTGGGACTTACTGGAATAGGTCAGTACAATGTTATCGCATGGAAGCCACTACCAGAACCATATCAGACGAAGGGATAGTTAGAAAAGGAGGTAGAGAGATGGCAATATTGAATTATACGACATCAGTAGATTCATTTAAGACGGTTTCAGAAATTGAATATATTCTCATGAAGCATAATGCCAAAAGCATCATGAAAAATTACGACGGAGAGAGTATCACCGGCTTATCGTTTCTGATCGATACAGGTATGCAGCAGGTTCCGGTAAGACTCCCGGTGAAAATTGATGAATGCCTCGAAGTTCTTAAAAGAGAAAAGCAAAAAGGAACTAAGAATATTAAAGCGACCAGAGAGCAGGCTGAACGTGTCGCGTGGCGCATATTGAAAGATTGGGTTGAGGCACAGATGGCATTATTGGATATTGAGATGGTTAAGTTGCAGGAGATATTCTTGCCATACATTGAATTGAATGGCAAGACGATATACCAGGCTCTCGAACAGAAGCAATTTTTGTTGGAAGGATGATAATGGTATTAGTATCAACCCTTATCATCATCGCATAGTTCTTGTCGGGCAATGATGTTGGCAATCATGTATTAATGATTCGAAAACTGACAAAACGCGAATGAAAGTACAATCATCTATAAAACTTCCAGTTGACAAATAAACTTCCATGAGTTATTATGTAAAAAAGGAGGTAAAAGTATGCAAGAATTATTTGATAGATATGAAAAAATATTGTCGGACGATTCAGATTCCATAATATTGCCAGATAGTAAAAAGTTTCAAACATATGCAGTGACTAATTTCCGCGGTGGAATAGGAAAAACAACACTTTCTTTTAACTTAGCTTATGCAATGTGCCAAAAATATATGACACTTTTTTTGGATATGTGCCCGCAACAAAATTTCACAACGCTATTTTTGAATAATAAAGAGCCTTATGAAGGGGCTACAATACACGATGCTTTAATGGAAAAAATGATGGGAGAGGCATGGGATATAGATAGCGAACGACTTGCATTAAGAGTTCAAGATACAAATGCCCAGTTTCAAGATGGAAAAACCTGTTATTATATTCCTGGTAGTAGTAAGTTATTTTTGTACCCTAGTCAGTTTTATTCTAGGTTGAATGAGTATTACGGAATGACAACACAAGGAGGGAATAAAAAAGCTGTTGCAGTAGTATTAAACATGCTTAAGGACATAATTGAACAGCAGGTTGAGTTGACAAAAACTGAGAAAGTTTTAATTGATACGAGTCCATTTTTTGCAGGAGGAACTCATTTGGCATGGGCTGCATCAGAAGCACTTATTATTCCAGTCAGGGTAGATGAACAGTCAATATATTCATTAGAACTAACATTGCAAATGTTAAAAGATGATGGCAGTGATTTTAATCTGTGGAGACAAAGGGCTGGTATTGAGGAAAAACCAGTTGTCCAAGCTGTGTTAATGACCCATTGTGGTTGGAATAGGCAAGCAGATCATCAAATAGATAAAGCATCAAGAATGTATATTGAAAGGGCAATGGAGATTGCAGAAAAATATGCAGATGTATTTTCTTCAGATAATGTAGTTAATCATTTTGCACTTCTGTCTGATTTTCATAGTTCTGGAAGAATTAGTGGATCTAAAGCAATTCCCATAGATAAACTTTCTGAGGGGTCGCAATTTAGAATTGAAGGGAAGAAAGTCGAAGTAAATAGGAGTGTTAGGAGATATAAAAAGGAATTGCAATATGCTTTTAAATTAATTGATAACTAGATAGACGAGTTCATGTTACATTGAAAGGATTTGACGCATATATCGATTCAGTTATATAATAATTACATAACAACAGAGCCTAAGAGCCGAATATATGAGACTATGAAGTTTCGTATGTTCGGCTTTTTTATTTTGATATGAGAGGAAGTGAGATGGTGGAGAACTACGAGAAGGCTGAAAAAGATTATATGGATGGTATGAAGTATAAGGACATTGCTGAGAAGTATGGGACCACTATCAATACTGTAAAGAGTTGGAAGAAGCGCTATGCCTGGAATAGAGATAAGGTTGCACCCAATACAGAAAATGTGTGCACACAAAAGCATAAAGGTGCACACAAGGGAGTATCACTCATCGATGATGGTACAAAGGAGACATTACAGAATGATGATTTGACACCGGAACAGCAGATGTTCTGCATATATTACAGCCGGACATTTAATGCTACACAGAGTTATATGAAAGTATATGGGTGCAGTTATGAGTCCGCAATAGCAAATGGTTCGCGACTGCTGACAAAAGATAAGGTTCGGGCAGAGATAGAGCGTCTGAAAGAAATCAAGCGCCAACAGATAGTTGCTGACTCTGAGGATATAGTGGAGTTGCAGATGCGGATTGCCTTTGCTGATATTGGTAACTATATGTCATTCGGGCAGAGAGAGTTCAATGATCCTGAGACAGATGATACATATATGATTAACACTGTCGATTTGAAAGAATCCAAAGATACCGATACTCAGTTGGTGCAAGAGATTAAGCAAGGTCGAAGTGGCATTTCAATTAAATTGGCTGATAGGCAGAAGGCTATTGATTGGCTTTCGAAGTATTTCCTTATGCATCCAGAAGATAAATACAAAGCAGAATATGACAGGAAGAGAGCAGAGGTTAAGGACAACGATGCTGAAAAACTACTACAAAATATGCATACCATCACTGATATACTGCAGCATCCGGTAAGCAACCGGAGTATAGAAGACTTTGAGGAGGTGCAGGACGATGAATAATCCAGCACCGCTAAGCCAAAGACAGTATGACTATATGCTCCGGTGCTTCGGTAGTTGGTTCAATGTGGCAGAGGGCGGCAAGCGTGGTGGTAAGAATGTTCTGCAAACATTGATATTCTGCTCCATGCTTGAAGTACATAAGAATAAAATTCATTTGGTGGCTGGTGTGTCCAATGCTACTGCCAAACTAAATATACTGGATTGTGATGGATTTGGATTGCTCAATTACTTTGAGGGACGCTGCCGGGAGGGAAAGTACAAGGACCGTGATTGCGTCTATGTGCAGACCAAGACCGGGGAAAAGGTCGTGCTGGTTTCCGGCGGTGGCAAGGATGGAGACGAAAAACTTATCAAGGGTAATACCTACGGCATGGCATATGTGACCGAGGCGAATGAGTGTCATCCGAAGTTCCTGAAAGAGGTATTTGACCGTACGTTGTCCAGTTCTGACCGTAAGATATTCCATGATCTGAATCCTAAGGAAGAGGAACACTGGTATTATACGGATATCCTTAAGTTCCACGAGGAGCAGCAGGCGGTCAACTCGAGATATGGATATAATTACGGGCACTTTACGCTAGTTGACAATATGAGTATGTCAGATCAGCAGATTGAAACTGTGCTTAGCACATATCAGAAAGATACCGTATGGTACAAGCGAGATATTCGCGGCGAGCGTGCAGTAGCCGAAGGTGTCATCTTCCGGAGATTTGCGGAGAATAACGAACCGTACTTATATGACGACGATACCGAACCGTTGTTAGAGCGAGATAAAGATGGCAGACTCATTCACAGGCCATCGAAGGTGACAATTGGCATAGACTTCGGTGGCAACGGATCTATGACAACATTCGTACTTAAGTTGTACTTCAACGGATATCACGATTTGAGGACGGCAGAGGAAGATTGTCTGGAACTGTCACCAGATATTGATTCGGACGCGATCTGCAATAAATTCATAGAGTTTTATCGAATGTCCAGAGAAAAATATGGCCGCGTTGATTGGGTGCTCCCGGACAGTGCCAGCACTACAATGATAAACAGCTTGCGGAGTTCCGCTAAAAAGGCAGGACTGCCATATAGAAATATCAAGGGGTGTCGTAAGAATGAAATCTCTGACCGACCTAGGACGTTTGATATATTACTGAATACAGGTCGACTAAAGATTAACAGGAAATGTGTGAAATTACGCAAGGCGATTGGAATTTTGAAATGGGATGAGAAAAAGCCGAACATCCCGGAAGATAAGAACATCGGTAATTGCAACGACTGGTGGGATGGCGAGTGCTATACCTGGTTGGATTTTGTTGAGTATATTGATTTAGACAGATAAGGAGAGTGGTAACAGGAAAGAGTGTGTAAAGGTGTATTTGAATGGATTAGGGTATTCAGTGAATCAGAATGCGCTGTCGATCATTAAGTTGTGCGATGATTGGTATTCCAATCGTGATATTGATGAATTCCACAAGCGAAAAAATCTGAACAACGTGGATTATGAGTTGAGCAAGATGAACTTCGCAAAGCGGTGCTGTGCCGACGATGCGAATTTGTGTGAAATCGTATCAGTTGCGCCGGAGAAAGAGAGCGCGTCGCAGGAGTTCATTAAAAATCTGCTGTCAGACAACCGCTTCGATGTCCGTTACCGGGAGCAGTTGGAGAAAACCTCTGCAACCGGAACTGTCGGAGCCTATATCTATCTGCGCAATGCAGACTATTTGGAATCGGCAGACGGGACCGTGTCGATAAGAGGCGGTGATATCCGCATCAATTATTGCGATGCTGATTGCATTATCCCTCTTACAGTGGAAAACAAACTTGTCACAGAGTGCGCCTTTAGTGCAACGAATACGGTTAAAGGTAAAGAAAAGACTACGCTTGTCATTTTCACTCTTGAGAATGGCAGATACAAGGCAGATACGGTTGTATTTGATGAGTTTGGTCGGAAATTGGATGCGGAATCATCCAGCATTCAACTCGGAGATATCAAGCCATTTTCCATTATGACGAATGCGGATGTGAACAATCTCGACAATATGGATGGGTATGGATTACCGAAGATTTACAATTCCATCCCACTGTTTAAGGCGGTAGACCTTTGTTATAACATCCTGTATGGTGATTTGGACAAGGGCCAGAAGTTGGTATTTATCAATGAGTTACTTGCTTGCATCCAGAAGGATAAAGACGGAAATCCGTATTTGACAAAGCAGCAGAAAGAGATTTTCATTTTGCTCGGTGAAAATGGCGGAAAGTTTCCGGAGGAAAAGACGCTGGTGCAGGAGTATAACCCGGAGATTCGCGTGGAGCAGATTACAAAGGCATTTGAACTTGTATTGTCTCTCCTGTCGATGCAGTTCGGCTATGGCAGTAAGAAGTACACCTTCGAGAATGGGAAGATTACCACTGCAACGGAGTACATTGGCACAAAGCAGGATTCTATGCAGGAACTCAACAAACAGCGGAAACAGGCGAGCGATTATATAGAGGATATCATCCATGCAGCCATGTGGTTCTCCAACCAATTCTCTGGTACGTCATATGATGTAGAGGAAGAATTGTCTATTGAGTTTGATGATTCCTACGTTGAGGACAAGCAGACGAAACTGGAAGCCATGAGAGCAGATGCGATTTCATTTGTAGATGTGCCGATTTTAAAGGTGTGGTATCTTATGGAGAAATACAACATCCCGGAAGACGAGGCGAAGAAGTATATACAGTATACAGAGGAACCGGTTGACGATATGGAAGATTAAGGCGGTGATTTAAAGGGCATTATCAGAAGAACAGATTGATACTCTAATTGACAAGTACATAATGGGGCTATACCAGAATTTAGAGGATGAGGTTATTGCTGATATTGCCCGCCGTGTGAAGAATACCGGGAGATACACCGAGACCGCAGAACTTATGGCGAAATCTATGGTTGAGCAGGGGTACTCTGCCGAAAAGATACAGGCAGATGTCATGAAGATGCTCCGCGCAGACAAAAACTATAAGATGGCAGTTGCCGAAAACACCGCAGCCTATAAGCAGGAAGTGCAGGACATCATCAACAAGACCGTGAAAGAGGCAAAGGCCGCAGGTAATGACCTTGTTGCAGAAGCAGGCAATATGGCATGGAACAATGACCTTTCCATGTGGCAGGAGCATGGTGTTGACTTAAAGAAGCCGAACAGCATGAGTCAGTTGCTTTTGGCATTTCAGAAGCAGACGGCCGGCGAACTTAAGAACCTTACACGTACAATGGGATTTAAGAACACTGTGTTTGGTACGACTGGAGTTCTAAATGCGTATCAGCGAGAGATGGATCTGGCACTTCTTAAGGTAGCAACAGGGACATTCTCATATGATCAGGCAGTAAATGATTGTGTCCACCGACTCGCTCAAAGTGGATTGCGGTCTATTGATTATGCGAATGGCCGCTCTTATCAACTTGACACGGCTGCCAGAATGTCAGTGCGGACAGGGTTAAGTCAGTTGTCCGGTAAGATTATGGAGGAGAACCTTAAATCATCCGGGCAGGATCTTGTCATTACCTCACAGCACATGGGAAGCCGACCGGAGCACGCTGTTTGGCAGAATAAGGTTTTTTCGTATTCTGGTAAGAGCAAGAAGTACCCGGATTTCTTCAAAGAGACAGGATATGGGATGGCTACCGGTCTTAAGGGGGTAAACTGTACGCATGACTTCTATCCGTTCTGGGAGGGCGCATCAATTATACCGGATGATTTGGAAGAGCCTGATCCGGTCAAAATCAATGGCAGAGAGTATGACTATTACCAGGTATCACAGCAACAGCGGAAGATGGAGCGCGGCATCCGGGCTACCAAGCGTGAGATTGAAGCGCAGAAAGCCATCGGTGGTGAAACCGCGGAGTTACAGAGCAAATTACGGAAACAGAATTCGGATTATAAGCAGTTCAGCGCGGCGGCCGGTGTTAAGACTAAGAATAATAGGCTTAGAATTGCAAGTGGAAGTAGCGACCTTAACAAACAAATAAAAGGGTTCGATAAGGTAAAAAGTAATAAAGGACTGACAAGAATACCGCAAATTCCGGCAAGTAGCATTACGAAAAAGATTGAGATAGGAGAATATTCAACAAAACTCAAACAACAGGAATATCAAAAACACGTATATGGAACAGTTAAATATAAAGAGTATTTAGAGACTAGAACGTCCAAAGGTGGAAATCCACAGAGCATTTTAACAATTAGCCTAGAAGAAGCACAAAATATCATTGATAATAAGGCTGGAACTGGTATAATAAAGGTAGATAGAAATGGAAATCCAAGACCACAGGAGCAAATCACTTGCGATAATGTTATCGGTAGATATTATTGCAAAGGAGATTATATTGAGACAAAGAAAGCCGTGATTCATTATTCAAAGCGTGGTGCTCATATCGTTCCAATAAGGGGAAATAACTATGATTAATATATGGAATTTTGAGTATTGTGGAAAAGTGAAGATTGTTGATATAGATGGTAATGAGTTCACTGGAGAAGCGCAGGAGATTACAGATGAGAGCGAACGCTCAGATGACGAAAAAGCAGAAGATGGGATTACCATATTGTCAGATGGTAAACTCATAGAGTTTTATCAAAGTGATATTCAATCTATTGAGAAAGTTAACTGATATAATGCCATCGCAGGAATGCGGTGGCTTTTTCTTTGTCAACATACAAAAATAGATTTTTATTGCATTGTATATTCCACGGTATTACAATAATAAAGAGGAGTCATTCTAGTGAAATATACATACTTGTGGAAAGAGTGTCCACACTGTGGGAATCCAAAGATGATTCGATTGAGGTCGGACACTCAATTAAAAAATTTCCCAGCATATTGCAAATATTGCAAGCGGGAAAGCATAGTTACAATAGAGCCTAAGAGCCAAATAGTGAATTCTTGATATGAGAATTTGTTATTTGGCTCTTTTTTATTGCCGCGGATTGATGCAAAGGTAGCATATCGGCCTCCTAAGCCGACTATGGTGGTTCAAGTCCGCCGTCCGCAATTATCTGTGGGTGATTCCCCCACGTTAAATAAATCATCGTTAAAGGAGATAAGAGAATGAAGAGAGAAGACTTAGAAGCACTTGGATTGTCCAAGGAACAAATTGACAAGGTGCTTGATTTGCACCACGAAGAGTATGATCCAGTCAAAAAGGATCTGGAGCAGGCGCAGGAAGATTTGAAATCTGAAAAGGAAAAGACTTCCACGCAGTCAACCACCATTAAGGATTTGAAAAAGGACCTTGAAGAGTTCAAGGACGCAGATGTCAGCGGTATGAAGCAGAAGATTGCTGATCTGGAGCAGGACATCAAAGAAAAGGATGAGAATCACCAGAAAGAAATCGCTGACAGAGACTTCAACGACATTCTGAGAGAGGCTATCACATCTGCCAATGGAAAGAATGCAAAAGCAATTACGGCACTTCTCGATATTGATACCCTTAAGGCATCAAAGAATCAGAAAGAGGATATCACCGCAGCGCTTAAGGCACTGACAGAAGCGGAGGATAGTAAGATGCTGTTCGGGGAACCGGAGCCTAATGTTTTAGGCAAAGGAGATCCGATCGGATCAGTAACCAAGACGGGTAATCAGGACAGCGATGCTGCTATGCGCGCCGCTATGGGATTGCCGCCTGTAACAACAGAACAGAAATAGGAGGAAAACTAAATGCCAAACACAATCGCTTTAGCAAAAAACTATACCAGTTTGCTTGATGAGGTATACAGAAGTGCATCCGTAACAGCGGATTTGACTTCTGACGCGACTATGTCAAGGGCTGGTGCCAATGCAAATGAAATCGTATATCCGCAGATCAGCGTCACTGGTCTTGGCGAGTATGATCGTAACAGCGGCTATACCACAGGGGCAGTAGACCTCAAGTGGAAGACCGCCACATTCAACTATGACAGAGGTACAAAGATCTCTGTTGATGTTATGGACAATGAGGAATCCAGAAACCTTGCCTTTGGAATGGCAGGTGCAACGCTTATGCGCGAGAAGGTGGCGCCGGAGGCGGATGCGTTCACGTTTGCCACACTGGCATCTTTGGAAAGCATTTCAAAGGACACAGGGACGATTGACAATGCTTCACAGTTCTTGGACGCTCTGCTTACTGCATGGTCTAAGATGGACGAAGACGAGGTGCCGCAGGAGAGTCGTATCCTTTATGCAACCGCGACACTGCTTAACAGTGTTATGTCTCTCGATACGACAAAATCAAGAGAGGTTCTTGGAAAATTTGCTGTAAAGAAGGTCGTTCCGCAGGCACGATTCTATACAGCCATTGATTTGCTTGATGGTAAGACCTTAGGAGAGGAAGCAGGTCATTATAAGAAGGCTAGTAATGGTGCAGACATCAACTTTATGATCGTGCATAAGCCGGCAATTATCAAGTTTGACAAGCATACGGCCAGCAATATCATTCTTGCTTCAAGCAACCCAGATGCAGATGCAGATATTGTTAAGTATCGTAAGTATGGGATCGTAGACGGTTACGTCAACAAGCGCGCAGGTATTTACATGAACAGCAAAGCGTAGGAGGTGGCACATGAGAAGAGTAGGTGTAGGGGCTGAAAAGCCGGAGAAAAAGAGTACAGATGCAAAACTGAAAAAGGAAATTAAGGATCTTAAGGCTTTGAATGAGCAATTGCAGGCAGAAAATGCCACACTCAAAGAGGAAAATAAGAAGTTACAGGCAGAAAATGTCGCACTCAAAGAGGAGAATGAGAAGTTGCAGCCTAAGAAGTAAAAGAAAGGAGGGAGCGAGATGGCAAAAGTAACATGGGAGCAGTATCGCTCCCTTCATCATATTGTGAGCGAGGAAGAGTTTGATATCGCCGAAGCCATTGCGGAAAATGAAGTGCAACGTGTTATCGGTATTATTCGGTGGGGACAGATCACTGAGGAAACATACGGATATAGTCAGTTGCAGGAGTGCATCTGTAATGTCATTGATAAGATGGCGGACGATGCCAAGAGTGTCAAAGGGCAAGGCTTGGCATCCGTTAGTAATGATGGATATTCAGAAAGTTACGTGATTCAGACGGCAGAGCAGCTAAGAGAAGAGTTGCGAGGGTCGATATGTGCGTGGCTGTCTGGGACAGGGTTAGTAGGTGCGTATTGATGTTTGAAGATGTAATCACATTGTTCCATAAGGTGTCAGACATCGAATGGAAAAGGATAGTTATTCATGGTGTGCAATGGTCTGAACATACGGAAAAGACGGTAGATTCCAATGGAGTTGTAAATGTGGCACGAACTGTAACTATTACATTTCCAAAGGGGACGTATGAAGATATTGTACTAGATGCAACTAACGAAGAGGATTGCATTGTATATGGCGAGATAGCCTTTGATGTGCAGGATGTTAAGGGCAGCCGTATTTCTGATTTGAGAAAGCAATTTTCGAGAAGCGGAGCAATTAAGAGTGTTAATGACAATTCTAATCGTAGGTTTTTACAAAATGTAAAGGTGGTGCTTTTCTAGGGCGGCAGATTTATTTAGATTGAAGGCAGTCCAGTGCAATCCAACAGAGATTATCCATAAGCATGGATTGGGAGAATATGAGCGAGTGCAGCAGTATGTAGATAATGAGTGCCTGCGACTCTGTAAGCCTATGGTGCCAAAAAATGCCAATATCCTGATTAAGTCAGCTGAGACAAATACCATCGTTGGGAGCGGAGAGTTGCGATACCGGACACCATATGCGAGACGTTGGTATTATATGCCGGCTAATTTTCAGGAAGCACCAGAAAGAGGCAATTACTGGTTTGAGCGAATGAAGCAAAAGTATAAAAAACAGATTCTGGCAGGCGCACAAAAATTAGCGGAGGGAAAAGCGTGACAATAGCAAAGTATATCGTAGATCTGCTCAAAGAATATGGCAAGATGCAGATAGACATCAACCATGTGGCAGATGGTTCAGACAAATATGGTCTGTTTCGTAGTCCAAATAGGGATGTGCAAGAAAATAATGATGGCTCTTATGAAATCACAGAGGGTTATCAGTTTTTCGTAAGGCAATCAACAACATCGAAATCAGAACGCATGGAAGTGGATGAGTTCCTGGAAGAGTTGACCTATTGGGCTGATGACTTGGGTACTACATATGCATTTCCAAGTATTGATGGAAACAGACGTATTCTTCGGATAGAGATCACTGGCAATCCATATCCGATGGAAACAGATTCAAAGGACACGTTATATCAGTTATCATTATCTGTCACTTATGAACGAGAAAGAGAGGTATAAGACAAGGGCTTTAGAGAGATTAAAGAAGTATAAAACAATTCCATTCTTAAATACAGCAACAGATGTTGCTCCAGAGTATGCAAGAATTGGAAAATCAACCATTTTTGATTTGGTTTTGAATGCACAGACAGAGGAAAATGATTTTATTGAAAATGAAATGCCTACAACAGATGTGCAGTACTACAAACCAGAATTGGCGCAGGAATTACAGTGTAACAAAGGAGATGCTGCATTCGACTATTTGTATGATATGTTTATGAATTTGCCAACAGGCGAAGATGTAAAGAAAAATCTTTTGATTGTGTTTGCCGGCAATGTTGGAACAACAGATGCCGAGAAATTCAATGCATGGAATACAAAATCTACCTTGATTTTGGATCATTTTGATTCTGTTGCAGAAAAGATTTATTTCAAATTCAGTATCTACGAAATCGAGAGAGGAACATGTACCGTGTCAGAAGGGACACCGGTGTTTGCAAAAAAGGAGTAAGCGATGGTTTATACAGTTATTATCAATGATCGGTCGTATGATTTGCCGAGTAAGACGTTAAAAGTTGTTGAAGAAATGGAAAGAGTGTCAAGGATTGACGAGCAGAAAGGATTGAGCATCCGAGAAAAGTACAAGAAATTGTATGGATTTATCGTTGGTCTTGTTGGGACAGAGAATGCTAATGAAATTCTTGGTTCAGATAACATTGATGAGGTAGATTTGTGTGAGGTGACATTGACATTCAAAAAGATTATGGATGCCTATGACAAGCCTCTCGAAGAGTATCAGACACAGCAGATGGAAGATCACATGCGACGCATTCCAGTTGAACAAATGGCAGGAATTACACATGCACTTGACAGCATTGCAAGAAGTGGCATTGCGCAGGGCAATGTTACCCCATTTAGCCGATGATTGATTTAACAAGAAAGACCCTGCCAAACACAGTTACAGTGAATGGCAGGGCTTATTCCATACACACAGACTTCCGGATGTGGCTGAGGTTTTTTGAGGATGTAAAAACGATGAGAAGCGGGCAGTTGGTTGATGTGTCGTATCTGTTTAAGAATGATATGCCAATTCGATGCGATGTCGCATCACTTATGGAATTTGCATCGCCTCATAATGAGGTACCAAGAGGTAGTGGATCAGACGAAATTATTTTGGACTATAGGATAGATTCAGATTTTATCGTCGCAGGTTTCTGGGAACACTATCAGATTGACTTGACGAGTATAGAATATTTGCATTGGCACGTATTTCTGGCGCTTATGAGAGGCCTGACAATTCAATTACGAGATATCATGCAGTACCGGTCCTATAAAAAGGAAGATAGGAAAGATATTGATGTTTATGAGGAATTGAAAAGAACCTGGGAAATCATACCACCACTTACGGAAGAGGAGCAAGAAGAATTAGACGAGTTTAGTAAGACCTTCGGAGGGTAAAGAGAAGGGCTGATGGATCATTATTATTTGATACAAAATTAAATACAGACGGAGTTACTACCGGCTTAAAGAAGATCGGCAGTGTTGCTACGACCGGTATGGTGGCAGTCGGAGCGGCAGTAGGTGCAGCAGCAACCGGATTGGGAATATTGACCAAGCAGGCTGTGAGTGCTTATTCAGCATATGAACAGTTGACAGGTGGTGTAGATACACTATTCAAGACGGCATATGATCAGGTTATGCAATATGCAAATAATGCATATAAGACAGCCGGATTATCGGCGAATGCCTACATGGATACGGTGACATCCTTTAGTGCATCGCTGATTGCATCATTAGATGGTGATACTGCTGAGGCAGCAGAAAAGGCAAACGGTGCCATTACCGATATGGCGGATAATGCAAATAAGATGGGTACCGCTATGGAATCCATCCAGAATGCTTATCAGGGATTTGCCAAGCAGAATTATACTATGCTGGATAACCTAAAATTAGGTTATGGCGGCACGAAGGAAGAAATGGAGAGGTTGCTTGCTGATGCGGAGAAGATCACAGGCATTCATTATGATATATCTTCCTTTGCAGATATAACGGATGCCATTCATGTGATCCAGACCGAATTGGATATAACAGGCACTACTGCGAAAGAAGCGGCAACGACTGTCGAAGGTTCCATCAACATGACGAAAGCATCCTGGGAGAATCTGGTTACCGGCTTAGGTGATTCCAATTCGGATATTGAGAGATTGGTTAGTGAATTTACGACCTCTACAGAAACAATGCTATCCAATCTGTTGCCTGTGATTGAAAATATTCTACCCAAGTTATCAGTAGGAATCACGGAACTGGCGGCAAACCTGTTACCTAAACTACCACCGATCATATCTAGTCTGCTTCCAGCATTAGTTGACGGTGCAGTTAGTCTGATCAATAGCCTTGTTTCTATACTGCCAGCATTATTGCAGGCGGTGATCAATGTGATACCGAGTGTTTTGAGTGGAATCGCGACCATTATAGTACAGGGTGTGCCGACACTGATACAGGGCATTACACAAACGATACCTATGCTTGTTGAGGCACTGGCTAGTATTATGCTTCAGATTGCAGAGAGCCTGCCAGAACAGTTGCCGGTTTTTATAGAGCAGATGCTTACATTGATACAAGATCTGGCAACGACCATAGCAGAGAATGCACCGATACTGATCGATGTGGGTATCAAGTTGATGCTGGCATTGGCGGAGGGGATAGTAAAGAGTCTGCCAACTATTATAGAGATGCTGCCGACCATTATCACGACGATTGCTAATGTTATCAATGATAATATGCCGACGATCCTTATGGCAGGTGTGCAGATCCTCATGATGCTGATAGAGGGGATTATCCAGTCTATACCGGTGCTGATAGAAAATATACCCAAGATCATAGAAGCTATTGTGGCAGTGTGGTCGGCGTTCAACTGGTTGGAACTGGGGAGCAAGGCAATCACACTTCTAAAAAATGGTATTGTCGGTATGGTATCAGCATTGAAAGGTGCCGGAACAATGATTTTTGAGGCTGTAGAAGGGGCGATAAAGTCATTACCACAGACCTTAAAGAACATTGCAGCCAACGGCATCAAGAGTATGATCAGTGGCTTTATGGGAATGCTGTCAACCTTACTGAATACAGTTGGGACGTTATTGATATATATGGTCCAGACATTTGGCAGTGTCTCGTTAAAAGATATAGGCAAGAACGTGATCCAAGGATTTATTGATGGAATCCTAGGAATGGGAGGTATCTTGCTAAAAAGCGTGGGTGATCTCATGGGAAATGTGATCAGCAAGGTCAAAGGAGTCTTTGGTATCCATTCGCCATCAAGAGAGTTCAAATAC
This sequence comes from Roseburia lenta, assembly GCF_014287435.1. GTDB lineage: Bacteria > Bacillota > Clostridia > Lachnospirales > Lachnospiraceae > Pararoseburia > Pararoseburia lenta. Next base: position 565,454 of record NZ_JACOPG010000001.1, on the reverse strand, counting down.
ATTGGTAAGATGTGCGTGGCTGGTATGGATGATGGTATGGAAGGTTTTGGAGATTCCATCGTAAATACAGCACAGGCAAGCCTTGGAACATTAAAAGCCAATGTGACAGGCAGATCCATGATGGGATATGGAAATAGCCAAACGTTTAACTTTTATGATACACAGACAAGCCCGGATGCTATCCGGCGCACGTTTGAAAATACAATGACATTTGGATTGGCAGGTGGAATTTGATGAAGACAACAACGGTACGATGCGTTAGAAGTGACAATAAAGAATTTACTATAGGTCTTTCTGATTGGAAGATAACCAAATTAGAGGGCGTTGATGCACCGAACATATCTATATTTTCAGATAAGAATGCGGTGGGTGATGGAGCAATCGTATCAGGAGATCGAGTTGATGATCGCGATATTTATGTTGAAGCGAAGTCACGTTTTCCCATGAGAAATGAAGAACTGCGTTCCAGAGCAGTGCGGTTTTTCAATCCGAAGTATACCTATAAGATACATGTGACATATCAAGGGGTAACAAGGTGGATTGAGGGGAAAATAGAAGGTTTCTCCATTCCGGCCGGGAATGTATACCGGAATATGACAATGAAGGTCAAATTCTATTGCGCTGATCCGTACTTTAGATCAGAGGACAACTTCGGCAACGATATTGCAAGTGAGACGAAAATGTTTGGTTTTCCGTTTATTCAAACGGCAAAGATTAAGACAGTTGCATCTGCATATAACTTTGCCAAGTTGGTACAGATCAGCAATGATGGAGATGTTGGTACCTATTGCACGGCAAGAGTGAAATTCAATGGCGATGCTACCAACCCAAAGATTGTGAAAGATGATTATTTTGTCCGAGTAATCGACAGTTTTGTCGCTGGAGATATTCTGGAGATTGATTTTTCCAACGCTACAATTCGTAAGAATGGAGAGAACATCATACAGAAGATTGATCGGCAATCTACATTCACATCTATGAATTTGGATGTTGGAACATCTCAAATCGGATTTGCGGCCGATACAGGAGATGCAAATATGTCGGTAACGATATATTATAACAAATTGTACTTGGGGGTATGATCATGCAGTTGTTGGCTTTAGATGCAGATTTTAATCCAATTGGATATATCAAATATCTGAATCTTCAATGGATTCGTAGGTATTATGAGCCGGGTGAGTACAGTGTTCAGATTCCAATTAAATACTATAAACCGAATATGGCATACATATACACCAATGAACGGCCGGAGACTGGGATTGTTCAAAAATCGGAGTACAAGACAGATTATCAAGGTGCGTATATGCAAGTGTCAGGGTACTTCCTCGAGTACAAATTGAATGACAAGATTATCTATCCTCGCTACATCAAAAGCGGAAAACTGGAGGATGTAGCGGTAGATATGGTTACAAAGTTCAAGGAAGATATTCCTTTGCTCCAGGTGTCGGATGGTGAACATCGCGGTGATACCATATCGATTCAATCCACCGGGAAGAATCTGGCATCCCAATTGTATGAGATGTTGCAGACGCAGGATATGTCATTCCGCACCCGGTATGACTACGAAAATAATCAGATCCGGTTTGAGGTGTGGCAGGGATTAGAGCGGACAATGGACCAGACGATCAATCCGTTTGCTGTCTTCTCTGGTCAACTTCGTAATATAAAGAATGAGAAGATTACAATTGATAATTCGGCTGCCAAGAACTATGCCGTTGTTGTAGGAAACGGACAGTATGAGGATGGTAACCAGATCGAGGTAATCATCGACCAATCGAATGGCGGCTATAAAAATAAGGTGTATCTGGATAAGACATCAATGAAATACGATTCAGATAGTCAGACGCTTGAGGAGTACAAGCAATCATTGGCGCTGGCCGGACTTGAAACGATGCAGAAATCATACAGCCAAGTTACCAGCATATCGGTTGAAACAGTCGATCGAGGAATTAAATATCTGGAAGACTATGATCTGGGCGATAAGGTTGAGATTGTGGTAGATGCATTGCAGACAAATCTGGCGACCAGAATCATAGAAGTGAATGAAGTATTTAAGGAAGGTCAACATACCGCTGTACCTACCTTTGGAACAAAAGTTCCGAAAGTATATAGAAAATTTTAAGGAGGTAATCACAATGCAATCATTTCCATTTACATCACAGGTAACATATGATGAAGCAGGATATCCAGAATATGATAGGGCAGTAGATTCTGATATTCTTAGAAATTTATTCAAAAATTATTATTCTAATGGGGTATTTCCAAACCCATCCACAAATTTTCAAGTGGTAGCAGACGAGGGTATGCAGGTTGTTGTTAAACCTGGCGCATGCCTTATTGAAGGTGCAACAGGCTATGAAACAGAGAGTAGAACGATGGTTGTTCAAGCTGCAGGTACTACAGACAGAATAGATAGTGTTGTACTTCGTTTAAATGACAATATTGATTTTCGTGATATCGACTTGTATGTCGTTAAAGGTAACTCTTCTACAGAGCCGCCGCAATTGACTAGAACAGGTGGAATTTACGAAATAGGTCTTGCCAATCTCTATGTCTCTGCAAATTCATCAACAATCACAACTGAACGTATTACCGATACACGACTGGTCACAGAACGCTGTGGCTATGCTATGCCAGTACAGGAGTTTGATACAACAGCATTGTTTGACCAATTACAGGCACAGGTAAATGAAAACATCGAGCTGATTCAAAGAGCAATTAATCAAACAGAGGCGGCACACTTGCAAGAACAGATTGATTCAATTAGTTCAGACATAGGAACGACAAGTATAGCTGGCATATCTGACGGAACAATCAAAGGTGCTGTGGCAAAGCATGAGCAGGATGTTAATTCACTAAACTTAAAGATGGAATTAGTCAGATCCCATGTTGGCATGATAGTCCAATCTACTACTCTTGATACCGAAGCCAAGGTAATCGCCATTTATGGCGGTACATCCTGGTCTAAGGTCGAGGGGAGATTTCTGCTTGGCACTTCATCTTCCTATGCTGTCAATTCTATCGGAGGTGAAGCCGCGCACACTTTAACAACGGCTGAAATGCCATCGCATACACATGGATTAAATGGACATACTCATAGCATTCCTGAGTTGAGTGGTTCAACGAGTGCCGCAGGTAGCCATGTTCACAATTCTAAAGATTACTATACATTTAATTCTGGAAATGGTACGAGAGGTATCATCAGTGTTAGTGGTGGTAGTGCAGCTAATCTATGCCTTGCGGACATAATGGATATAATGCATATAGCCGGAAATCATAATCACAAGGTAGTCACAAACCAAAGCACCACAGGTGGAAATAGTGGTAGTACATCCGCCAATGGCAGCGGAAATGCACACAACAATATGCCGCCATACAAGGCTGTGTATATTTGGGAACGTACAAAATAAATATATAGGATGTCTACAACTTTATATATCTTATCCGTGCACCAACGTACAAGGTATTTGTGTCAGTGGGGTGTGCATTAGTCACATCTATTTTCACATTGCCATTACCATCCAAGAAATGATTAGTAATATGTGCCAGTGCCTCACCGACAACATAAGGCTCAATACTGATTACAATGTAGTTTCCTGTAATGCCAAGCGAAATCGTAACTTCCTTGAAAGAGTACGGATTCACAGAGGTAGTAATCTGCACAGTTTTTGCCATGATATGAGATGTCAACCAGGTTGCAATATTATTGGTTGTAATAGCGGATTCCATCTTTAAGTTTAGTGAATAAAAAAGGAGGAAAAGCAAATAAAAAACATAATGCCTTGAAAAATAGGTTTGATCGAATAGATAAAAAATAGAAAAGGAGAGAAGTACTTATGAAAGGAATTATATGTACAGCCGCGGGAATCGTGGGCGCAGCAATCAGCACAGCCTTTGGAGGTTTGGATGCTGGAATCAAGACACTTATCATTTTTATGGCAATCGACTATATCACCGGGTTAATCGTTGCTGGAGTTTTCAAACAGTCAACCAAGACAAAGACCGGAGCCTTGGAGAGCAAGGCAGGTTGGAAGGGCTTGTGTCGAAAATGTGCAACACTTGCACTGGTGCTGGTGGCTTATAGGTTGGATCTAGTGATTGGGACAAACTACATACGAGACGCGGTGATTATAGCGTTTATCGCGAACGAGACGATTTCAATAGTTGAAAACGCAGGACTAATGGGTGTCCCTATGCCACCGGTAATCATAAAAGCAATTGATATTTTAGAGACAAAAGCAGAAGGAGGAAAAAAGAATGAGAGTGATTGATTTATCAAAATACAACACTGTGACAGATTGGAGCGCTGTGGCGCAGAATGTATCAGGTGTTATTATCAGATGTGGCTACAGAGGATATGTGGTTGGTGTGATTTCAGAAGATAACAAGTTTAGAATGTATGCAGAACAGTGTAAGGCTGCAGGAGTTCCGTTTGGTGTGTATTTCATGTCACAGGCTATAACAGAAGATGAAGCGAGAGAGGAAGCTGATTATGCGGTAAGCATGGCAACAGCATATGGAGCAACCCTTCCTATTTTTATTGATTCAGAGGATGGTGATGGTACTGCAAGGGAAGTACGTGCAGATGGATTATCACAGGATCAGAGAACAGCAGTTGTAAGAACTTTCTGTAAACAGGTACGTTCACATGGATTGCAGGCAGGTGTTTATGCGTCTGAAAGTTGGTTTAAGACAAGGCTTCATTATGAGATGATAAAAGGCAATTTGATTTGGGCGGCTAAGTACGGAGTAAACGATGGAACGGCACACGATCAGCCGGCGCTTGAAAAGGTAGATATGTGGCAGTATTCTAGCCGTGGAACTGTTCCGGGAGTAGCAGGATCAGTAGATGTGAACGAATGCTATTTTGAATTGCCATCAGTTGCACCGGTGCAGCAGCCAGAGGTCTTACCAGCAACAAATACATCAGTAGATGCTTTTTATCGTGTTGCTGTAAAGGACAAAGCAACAGGAAAGGTCTCATGGCTTCCGGAAGTTAAGAACCTGGAGGATTATGCAGGGCTTAATGAAAAGAAAATTATTGTAGGTATTATGGCAAAAGCATCACAAGGTCAGATACGTGTGCAGGCACATGTCAGAGGTAAAGGCTGGTACTCAGTGGTTACTGGTTATGATGTCAATGATAGAAAAAATGGCTTTGCCGGAGATCTAGTGAACGAAATTGATGCAGTGATGATGTATTACGTTACACCAGATGCATTACATAGAGCAATCGGAGGCTATAAAAAAGCAAAGTACAGCGTATCAGTTGATAAGAACAGCAACTTTTACTCGTGGCAGTACGACAATGAAACAGGAATTTCCCCAGATGGAAAGAAACAAGATGGTTATGCCGGAACCTATGGCAAACCTATTGATGGAGTGTATTTGTGTTTTGTGTAAGATACAGGAGAGGGCTTCGGTCCTCTCTTTTTCATTACTAAACTTAAAGATGGAATTAGTCAGATCCCATGTTGGCATGATAGTCCAATCTACTACTCTTGATACCGAAGCCAAGGTAATCGCCATTTATGGCGGTACATCCTGGTCTAAGGTCGAGGGGAGATTTCTGCTTGGCACTTCATCTTCCTATGCTGTCAATTCTATCGGAGGTGAAGCCGCGCACACTTTAACAACGGCTGAAATGCCATCGCATACACATGGATTAAATGGACATACTCATAGCATTCCTGAGTTGAGTGGTTCAACGAGTGCCGCAGGTAGCCATGTTCACAATTCTAAAGATTACTATACATTTAATTCTGGAAATGGTACGAGAGGTATCATCAGTGTTAGTGGTGGTAGTGCAGCTAATCTATGCCTTGCGGACATAATGGATATAATGCATATAGCCGGAAATCATAATCACAAGGTAGTCACAAACCAAAGCACCACAGGTGGAAATAGTGGTATTACATCCGCCAATGGCAGCGGAAATGCACACAACAATATGCCGCCATACAAGGCTGTGTATATTTGGGAACGTACAAAATAAATATATAGGATGTCTACAACTTTATATATCTTATCCGTGCACCAACGTACAAGGTATTTGTGTCAGTGGGGTGTGCATTAGTCACATCTATTTTCACATTGCCATTACCATCCAAGAAATGATTAGTAATATGTGCCAGTGCCTCACCGACAACATAAGGCTCAATACTGATTACAATGTAGTTTCCTGTAATGCCAAGCGAAATCGTAACTTCCTTGAAAGAGTACGGATTCACAGAGGTAGTAATCTGCACAGTTTTTGCCATGATATGAGATGTCAACCAGGTTGCAATATTATTGGTTGTAATAGCGGATTCCATCTTTAAGTTTAGTGATATAAAAAATATAATTTGCCCCATTTTTGCCCCATTTCGAAAAAAAGTGAACAATAAAATCGCTGAAACCATTGATTTTACTAGGGTTTAGGAGAAAGTGTGTTCTGCCCACCGCCGGCATTGTATTATAGAAACCTCGAATCCAAATGGGTTCGGGGCTTTTTTTCTATAAGGGGCTGGAATTTCAGTGGAATTTTTGCGGTAAACTCTATGATCCGAAGACAAGAGTGTTATATATTGCATTTTTTATACATATCAATTATTATATTGTTATTTGAAGAGACAGGAAAGTAGGTGAGCATATGCAGTTTCGCAAGATTGATGAACACAAGATCCATTGCATAATTTCGCAGGAAGAGATGAGCCAAAAGGGCATCCAGATTGAAGATTTCCTAGATCATCGAGACAAGACAGAGGCGTTCTTGCGTGAGATTCTTGCAGAGGCTAAATATGAACTGAACCTTGATGAGGATATGGGACGCTGTTTTAGTGTTCAGATGGCGGTTATGCCGGAAGGTGATGTTTCGCTTGTCATTAGTGGCGAAGATCACGGTAGCACCGAGGAGACGCTGACAGAGTTCGGCAAACGTCTGCAGGATTTCAAGGAGATCATGGAAGAAGCCAAACGAAAGTTAGATGCGAAAAAGGAAAAACTGCAAAAAGAAGCAGATGCGCTCGAAGGTGTTGAGACAGAGGAAGCCGGGCTGACAGCAGAGGAAGAAAAAACAACAGAGACCAGCCCGCAGGAGCAGGCACCACAAGAGGCGAAAAAGGAGAGGACGGTCTTAAATACACCGATCTGGGTCGCTTTTTCTAATTTAGATGATTGTATTAGTGCCTGTCATCATTTACAGTCACAAAAGGGGCTTTCCAGTGCTGCATACAAATATAAAGATACATATTATCTGCGTTTTCAGTTTTCAGAGGAAGAACATCAGGTGGCAGGTGTGATTCTGGTGGTGTCAGAGTATGGCAAGGAGATCCTGACGGATGATCATGGTGGAGCCGTGATCGCTGAGCATGGAAACATACTTTGCAAGGAAAATGCGGTCGAGACATTGGCTCGTTTATAATGCATGATAAGAGGTGGAGAAATGGCGAAAACACCGCCGTTTTCTCTATCTTTTTTATTGACAGAATGTTATCATATATGATAATATAAAAGAGGCTGGTGATGAAATGAAAAAGAGATACGAAGATGGCATAGTGCCACAGATGAATCAGGATATTCGAGCAGATTTTGCCAGACAGATCCGTGCGATCCGACAGAGTCAGCATTTGACGCAGCAGGTCTTGGCAGATCGTGTCGGCACGAAGAAATCCAATATTTCCCGGATGGAGAGCGGCCGATACAATCCTTCTTTGGATTTTATGGTACGGGTGGCTGCCAGCATGGGGAAGCAGGTTACGATCACAATAGAGGATGAGTAGAGGATATTTACATGAGACAGAGAGCACCAAAATTGGATAAGCATGTAGACAAGGATGTTGTTTTATGCAGCACGACGAACCGACGCGTGAGTAATCACACGACAGATATTTTATTGCAGGATGCGATTCCTTTTACCAAGAACTGGAAGCGGATCCCTTTTTACAAACGCGAGGAATATCGAGGTGCGGATCAGATCTGTGTCTTTTCGATCAACCGCAATCTGTACGGCAGGGCGAGACGCAGTATTTCGCAGTTGGATCGTATGGATCGCAATCGTTTGCTTTTAAATGTGATATAGGGCTTGTTGGGATAGGAGCAGATTATGTTACCACTTGCATTTTGTGAGAGAATGAGGAGAATGTTAGGGCAGGCAGAGTATGAAGCTTTTTTGAAAAGTTATGATGAGAATAAATACCAGGGCTTGCGCTTTAATATAGGAAAGGGAAAACAGGAGGATTTTCTGGCATTAGCAGAGGATGCGTTTTCTCTGGAAAAGATCCCGTGGGCAGAGCATGGATTTTATTATGGTGCGGAGGCTGCACCGGGCAAGCATGCTTACCATGAGGCGGGTGTCTATTATATACAGGAGCCGAGTGCTATGGCACCGGCGGCTTATCTGCAAGCCAGACCGGGTGAGCGAGTGCTGGATCTTTGCGCAGCGCCCGGTGGTAAGACAACGCAGATCGCGGCACAGATGCGAGGGGAAGGACTGCTCGTGACCAATGAGATCCATCCGGCAAGAGCTAGGATCTTATCCGAGAATGTGGAACGCATGGGTGTGAGAAATGCCCTTGTCACCAATGCGGCTCCGGCAGACCTGCGCAGGCATTTTGGTATGTTTTTCCATCGGATCATGGTGGATGCGCCTTGCTCCGGTGAGGGCATGTTCCGCAAGCAGGAGATGGCGGTAGATGAGTGGTCTTTGGAAAATGTGAGGACCTGCGCAGCGCGGCAGGACGAGATCCTGGAGGAAGCATACGCTATGTTGCTGCCGGGTGGGCGGATGGTCTATTCGACCTGTACCTTTGCACCGGATGAAAACGAGGGCAGTATCAGCCGCTTTTTAGCGATACACAGCGACATGCATCTGGTGGAGGTGCCAAAGTATGAAGGCATGAGCCCGGGACGGGCAGACTGGTACGAGGATTTTGCTATCCGCGAGAGCGCGTTTGCACCGGATCCCGAGGAAGTACTTCCGGTGGCAGAGCATCTGGAGCGTTCGATCCGTCTTTGGCCACATCTTTTACATGGAGAAGGACATTTCGTGGCAGTGATGGAGAAGGACGGAGCGTGTCCGCTCATAGACTATAAATGGGAAAAGACGGCTACATACAAAGAACAGAAAGAATTGCAGAAATTTGCAAAGGATTGTTTGGCAAAGGACTGGATGGAGACACTTGCGCAGGGACAGTATCTTACTTTTGGCGAGCAGTTATATCTTGTGCCAAAGGATATGCCGGCTTTAAAAGGATTGAAAGTTTTGCGCCCGGGACTGCATTTGGGAACATTAAAGAAAAACCGCTTTGAACCATCACATGCATGGGCACTTACTTTATATAAGGAAGATGTTCGGCACGTGACGGATCTTTCGTCAAAGGACGAGACGGTCTATGCTTATCTGCGGGGAGAGACTTTTACGGCAGACGGCGAGCCGGGATGGCATCTGATCACAGTGGATGGTTATGCGCTCGGTTGGGGCAAACTAACCGGAACGACCATGAAAAATCATTATCCGAAAGGGTTGAGGATTACATATAAATAATTTAAAAAAATATAAAAAAGTACTTGACGAAACACTTCGGTAAGATTATACTATCAGTAGTTAGTAAGAACTAACCATGAAAATAAAAAACAGCAGGATATCGCGCAGAATCCATTTGAAATCGTATGCCAACTTTTTCTCCTCTCGTGCGGACTGCTTTTTTTATGGCATACGAGTTAGAGACAACTAACTGCATAATCCGACGAAATGGAGCACATACTAAGCACATGAAAGAGATGGAACAATATCTGATTTGCCACTGTTCTCCGACACTGGCATCGATCAAGACGGCAAATTTATTTTCCTGTTCCTTTGAGAGGCAGGAGGACTTCGCGGAATGTATCGCCTACTGGAACAAGCAGATGCATCCCAAGGGAATTGCAGTCACGGTTTTACAGCAGAAACCGAATTGGGCATTGGTCTATGTGTATCGTATGGCACAATTACAAAAGGATTTACAAAAACCGGGCGTTTCCTGTTTCTTAGAACAATATGGATATGTTGATCTGTGTGTGGAGAAGGCATTGGAACATTTGCAAAAGCGGATTGCAGCCAGTGATGGTTTCCCACATGAGATTGGTATTTTCCTGGATTATCCCTTGGCTGACGTGATCGGGTTTATCGAAAATCAGGGATGTAATTGTAAGTGCAGTGGCTGTTGGAAAGTATATCAGAATGAAGAAGATGCCTTGGAGACATTTGCCCGCTATAAAAAATGCACCCGGATCTACATGGAATTGTGGATGCAGGGGCGCAGCATCAATAAACTGACAGTTTCAGCGTAAAGGGCAGACTTGGCACGAGATCAGAATGGAGGATATGAGATGAGCAAAGTAGCAGTCGTATATTGGAGTGGCTCTGGCAATACAGAGGAAATGGCAAAAGCAGTTGTAAAGGGTGCGCAGGATAAAGGCGCAGACGCAGAATTGATCTATTGCAACGATTTTTCGGCAAGTAAAGTAGCTGATTATGATGCCATCGCCTTTGGCTGCCCTGTAATGGGAGCAGAGGTTTTGGAAGAAAGTGAATTCCAGCCGATGTTTGATGAAGTAAGTGCAGCACTCGGCGGCAAAAAGATCGCTTTGTTTGGCTCCTATGGCTGGGGCACAGGCGAATGGATGGAAAACTGGGAAAATGACTGCAAGGGCGCAGGTGCAAGTCTTGTCTGTGACAGTGTGATCTGCAATAACACCCCAGATGATGAAGGACTGATGCAGTGCGAGGCACTCGGTGCAGCATTGGCATAGTCAGATGCCTGAAATAGGCAGATTTAATTTGTCATAAATGGATAGTTTCCGCTATTCATTTATATATAGTTCTTCCATAGGTAATGGAAGACTCCCTTTTCTTAATACTTATGTGTAAATAATCCTTCCGGAGTGTGGCCGGGAGGATTATTGCGTTGTGACTAACCATAAATAGCGTGGGCTGACAAGCGTTAGAACCCAGTAACCACGCTGGTTTGTGGCATTTTTGTGAAATGATGGGATTGTATGAGAGAAGGTACAAAAACCCCCTTTTTTTGACGTTGATAGGCAAAAAATAAGTGCTAGGATAGTTCATAAATAAAAATGCAATGTGCCATATAAAGAGCATTATATGGCAGGAAAATAAGAAAGAGAGGTATATGATTATGAGCGCAGGTAAAGGATGGGCAAAATTGTCCTTGGTATCCTTGGTATCTTGCAACCGACCACATCCGCACTTTTGCACAATACATCGACCTTATTGATTGGATTGCATTCCATGAAAGATGTATCGTAAATTATAATGTATGAAAAGAAAAACAAGAACTATGTGAAATGTTTAACATGGTTCTTGTTTTTTTATACCCAGTATGCTACATTTTCCTTTGAGCGGTATTCATGGTATGAAACTGCATCAGATGATAGTGTGTTATCACAAGTGATGTGAGAAACAAAGGTAGCCGGTGGCACCAAAGCGAGAAACATCAAAACGACGGGTTCGTTTTAAAGGAAGGTGATGACATGAAGATAGGAATTATTGGTTCCGGTCGTGTAGGCTATTCCATGGGAAAGTACATGCAGGATCACGGGATCAGGGTGACGGGATTTTATGACCGGCACCGGGAGCGCGCACTTGATGCGGCACAATTTACAGGTACGGACAGCTTCGATAGGATCGAAGACCTGGTAGCAGCAAGCGATACCCTTTTTCTTACCACTTCTGATGGTGAGATAGCAAACGTATGGGATTGCATTCGGCATCTGTCTATTCAAGGAAAAATCATTTGTCATTTTAGTGGCTCATTATCATCCGATCAATTTCAGGGAATCGAAAAGACGAGGGCTTATGGTCTGTCGATTCATCCAATGTTAGCGTTCAGCGACAAATATACATCCTACAAACAATTACAGAATGCATTTTTTACCTTAGAAGGTCATGCGCAGGCACTTGCAGTCATGGAGCCTTTATTGCAAAAAATGGGAAACCCCGTGCAGAGGATCGCGCCGGAGCAAAAGGCATTGTATCATACGGCGGCAGCAACACTGAGCAATCAGGTCGTGGCACTTCTGGCGAGCGGTTATGAGATGCTGGAAGCCTGCGGCTTTGACACAGAAAATGCGCGCCGGGCATCAGCGGCACTGGTGCGGGGTAATGTGGAAAATGTCATAGCGTCTGGCTGTGTGCAGGCTTTGACAGGACCCATAGAGCGCGGAGATCTTGTCACGGTAGAAAAGCACTTGCAGGTCATTCCTGCGCAGGGGAAAGAGATGTATATGGCTTTGGCAAGGGAGCAGATCAGGCTCGCAAAAAAGAAAAATCCGCACAGGGATTATACAGACATGGAATGTCTGTTGGCGGATGAAAAGAGAAGGAGACAAAACAATGAAGAATACGGTCGTAACATTTAAGGAAGCAAAGGCAAAGGGCGAAAAACTCACCATGCTCACTGCCTATGATTATTCTACAGCAAAGTTGGTCGATGGCGCAGGCATCAATTCCATCTTAGTGGGGGATTCTCTGGGAAATGTAGTTTTGGGCTATCCTGACACGATCTCAGTGACCATGGAAGATATGATTCACCACTGTGCAGCGGTCAGCCGCGGTATCAAAGATACACTTTTGATTTGTGACATGCCATTTATGTCCTATCAGGCAAGTGTTTACGATGCTGTTGTAAACGCAGGACGCCTCATGAAAGAAGGACGTGCGCATGCCGTCAAACTGGAGGGCGGTGTAGAGATGGAAGAGACCATCCGTGCCATTGTAAATGCCTCCATTCCGGTCTGCGGACATATTGGTCTGACCCCGCAATCCATCAATGCTTTCGGTGGCTTTAAGGTACAGGGAAAGGGCGAGGCGGCAGCGCAAAAACTTCTGGATGATGCCAGAGCCGTAGAGCGTGCAGGAGCATTTGCTGTTGTCCTGGAGTGTGTTCCGGCAGCATTGGCAAAGCGTGTGACAGAGGAGATCTCCATCCCGACGATCGGCATCGGTGCAGGCGCAGACTGCGACGGACAGGTGCTGGTCTATCAGGATATGCTGGGCATGTTTACGGATTTTAAGCCAAAGTTTGTCAAACATTTTGCAAATGTAGGGCAGATCATGACAGAGGCTTTCAAGGCTTATGATGCCGAGGTCAAGGCAGGAGAATTCCCGGCAGCAGAACATACCTACAAGATCGACGACAGTATTATTGAAAAATTATATTAATATAAGGAAGGAAAGAAAAATGGAAATTTGTTATACCGTAGCGGAGGTCAGAAAACAAGTAAAAGAATGGAAAAAAGAGGGATTGACGATCGGTTTTGTACCGACCATGGGATATCTGCATGAGGGACACAAAAGTCTGATGGAAGAAGCCCGCAAGGAAAACGATAAGGTCGTTGTCAGCATTTTTGTCAATCCGATGCAGTTTGGACCGACAGAGGATCTGGAGTCTTATCCGAGAGATTTGAAAAAGGATGCGGCTCTTTGCAAAGAGGTTGGCGTCGATCTGATCTTTCACCCGGAACCGGAAGAAATGTATCCGGAGGGTTTCTGCTCTTATGTGGATATGAACGGACTGACCACCGAACTCTGTGGCAAGAGCCGCCCAATCCACTTCCGCGGAGTGCAGACCGTTGTTTTAAAACTCTTTCACATTGTCTGCCCGGACAATGCATATTTCGGACAAAAGGATGCACAGCAGTTGGCAGTCATCAAGCGTATGGTCAAGGATCTGAGCGTGGATATCACCATTCACGGCTGCCCGATCATCCGCGAGCAGGATGGGCTGGCAAAGAGTTCCAGAAATACCTATTTAAATGAAGAAGAAAGACAGGCTGCCCTGATCTTATCAAAGAGTCTTGCGCTTGGAAAACAGATGATCGCTGAGGGCGAAAAGGACGCGGCTACCATCAAAAAGGCAATCGCAGACAAGATCGAAACCGAACCTTTGGCAAAGATCGATTATGTCGATGTCGTTGATTTTGCTACGATCACGCCGATCGATCAGATCGCAGGAGAGACACTGGTTGCCATTGCGGTCTATATCGGAAAGACTAGACTGATCGATAATTTTATTGTTGAGGCATAAGAAAGGCAAAAAAATGGAAATCACAATGTTAAAAGGAAAGATCCATCGTGCTACCGTGACCCAGGCAGAATTGAATTATGTGGGGAGCATTACGGTCGATACCGAACTTTTGGAAGCGGCAGGCATTATGGAATACGAGTATGTGCAGATCGTCGATGTGGAGAACGGAAACCGTTTTGAAACCTACACGATTGCAGGAGAGGCGGGCAGTGGCATGATCTGTCTCAATGGTGCAGCAGCCAGACAGGTCATGGTCGGCGATCATGTCATCATCATGTCTTATGCATCCATGAGCCCGGAGGAGGCAAAAGACCACAAGCCGCATGTTGTTTTTGTGGATGATGCAAACCGGATCCAGCGGACCTCCCGCTATGAAAAACATGGGCTTTTGTCCGATAATCTGTAACGGGCGGGGCTTTTCTTTCTCGGACAGATGCGGTATAGTAAAGAAAAATATTTGATTAGGTAGGAAATGGATATGTTAGAGGGAAAGTGTATTGTGCTTGGCGTGACGGGAAGCATTGCAGCCTATAAGATCGCAAATCTGGCAAGTATGCTGAAAAAACAGCATGCGGATGTGGAAGTCATCATGACAAAGAATGCAACAAATTTTATCAATCCGATCACGTTTGAAACGCTGACAGGAAATAAATGTCTGGTAGATACCTTTGACCGCAATTTTTCTTTTTCGGTGGAGCATATTGCGATCGCCAAAAAAGCAGATCTGTTTCTTGTGGCACCGGCATCTGCCAATGTCATCGCCAAAATGGCACATGGTATCGCAGATGATATGCTGACAACAACGATCCTGGCATGCAAATGCCCAAAGATCATTTCCCCGGCGATGAACACCGGTATGTTTGAAAATCAGATCGTACAGGATAACTTAAAGACCCTGAAAAAATATGGCATGCAGGTGATCGAGCCGGCCAGTGGCTACCTTGCCTGTGGCGACTCCGGTGCCGGAAAGATGCCGGAACCGGAAGTGCTCTTGCAGTATATCCTGCGTGAGGTCGCATACGAAAAAGACCTTGCCGGAAAGCATCTTTTGGTGACAGCGGGACCGACCAGAGAAGCCATTGATCCGGTGCGTTTTATCTCCAATCATTCGACCGGCAGAATGGGCTATGCCATCGCCAAAATGGCTATGCTGCGCGGGGCGGACGTGACATTGGTCAGCGGTCCGGTAGCATTGGAACCGCCTATGTTTGTAAAGACGGTCGCGGTGGAAAGTGCACAGGAGATGTATGAAGCCGTGATGGCAGAGGCGGATGATGCGGATATCATCATCAAATCTGCGGCTGTGGCAGATTATGCACCGGCTGAGGTCAGTCAGGAAAAGATCAAAAAAGCACAAGGCAACGCTGTGATCCCGCTTGTCCGTACAAAGGATATTTTAGCGGCATTAGGCGAAAAAAAGCGCGAAGATCAGTTTATCTGCGGTTTTGCCATGGAGACGGAGCATTTGCTGGAAAATGCAAAAGCCAAACGGGAGAAAAAGAAGGTCGATATGATCGTTGCCAACAGCATCCGCCAGAGCGGTGCCGGATTCGGCGGTGATACAAATGTAGCAACTTTGATCACAGGAGAGGGCATGCGATCCCTGCCCCTGATGAGCAAGGAAGCGCTGGCTATGGAGATTTTGGACGAAGCAGCCCGAGGTCTTCATTTACGATAGCAAGGATCTCTCTTGTAAAGTAGGTGGGAAAGAGCCACCAGGCAGTCTTGGCAGGGATCCCGTAGGCAGAAAAGCCGAGTCTTTTGGCAATGCAGAGACTGCGGTAAAGATGAAATTCATTTGAGACAAGGGCGAGATGTGGATCGAGCCCTTGTTTTTTTATGATGGCGGAGGAAAACAAGAGATTTTCCTGCGTGGTCCGTGACCGGTCCTCCATAAAAATACGGCTTTTGGGGATGCCATGACAGATCAGATATTGCTGCATACAGGCAGCCTCGGAAATGCCTTCATCCTCCCCCTTGCCGCCGGAAACAATGCATTTGCTGTCCGGATTGGCACGCAGATAGGCGATGGCGGCATCCATGCGTTCTTCTAGCATAAGGCTTGCCTTTGTGCCGTAGACCTTGCAGCCTAAAACAATGAGCGTGCATGACTGCCGGGGATGCGCCTTTATGGCGGATAAGATGCGGCAGGCATTGATAAGAAACAGAAGGCAGGTAAGAGCAAGCAGGGCGAGAAAAAGGGCGCAGAGCAGGCGAGAAAATCCGGGCTGCGCGAGCGCCGCGGTCATGCCCTGCCGGATCTGCCTTGGAAAAATTCCGTAAATCATCAGCAGGACGGAAAAGATAAGTCCGGTCACATTGCCGGGATTTAAGATTCTTTTGGTAAAAAAGGGCATGAGAAACCAGATACAAAATAGGATTCCTATAAAAAACAATAAAACATGCATATGTCGTGATCTCCTTTTCTGCAAGCATCATATCATATTTGGATTTTAAACGGAACTTTGGAAAATAAAATACTATATGCAATGAGACAATAATGGTACATGCTATGTGCTACCCTAAGGTCAACAAAAAAGACAGGTTGATCGAAAAGAGGAGGCAGCACAATGAAAGGATACACAGTAGGAAGCGGATTTATGGGATATGTAGATGGGGAATACATTTTATTTGCAAGTGAGGCGGATTACTACGAATTTATGGAAGAGGCGGCTTAGTTGTGGTATAATACATCAGTTAGATTTTATGAGTGGAACATGGCAGAAGTGTCATGTTTGCCTAGTGCAATAGAAAAGGAGATGTATGTATTATGAGCAAAAAAATCGATCCACAGGTCATCAATGAAAGACTGCGTGCTCTGCGCCGCCTGATGCAGGAAAAGGGGATCATGGTCTATGTCGTTCCGACTTCCGATGATCATATTTCCGAGTATGTCGGAGAACACTATAAGTGTCGTGCTTATATCACAGGTTTCACAGGATCTGCTGGTACGGCGGTGATCACTTTAGAGGAAGCCGGTGTATGGACAGACGGACGTTATTTTGTGCAGGCGGCTGCACAGGTGGCAGGCAGTGATGTGACCTTATACCGTATAGGAGAGCCGGAAGTGCCGACCGTCATGGAGTTTGTAGAGGAGCATCTGAAAGAGGGCGCTACGATCGGTTTTGACGGTGCCTGCATGGCAGCGGGAGAAGCCAAGGAGTTGCGTGGGATCGCTGAGAAAAAGTCCGGCAAGATCGCCATGGATGAGAATCTGATCGCCGAGATCTGGGAGAATCGTCCTGCCCTTCCACAGGAGCCGGTCTTTGTTTTACGTCAGCAGTATGCAGGGGAGTCTACCCAGGATAAATTGGCGCGTATCCGTGCAGAATTAAAGAAAAAGGGAGCAGACAGCCATCTGGTCGGCAGCCTTTATGATATTGCATGGATCACCAACTTGCGTGGCGGTGATATTTCGCATGTACCTGTATTTTTGTCTTTCCTCTTTTTGACGGGACAGGATGCTATCCTGTATGCCTTCTATGAGAAGTGGCCGGAGGAAGTCAGAGATTATCTGGCAGAATGTGGTTTTACACTGCGTCCGTATGATGCAGTTTATGATGAGTTGCCTCAGCGCGTGCAGGAAGCAGGAGGAAAGGTTCTCTTAAATCCGGGAACTATCAATGCCAAACTTATGAGCCTTGTCAGTCAGGATCAGATCCTTGAGGGACATGATCCATCAGAACTGATGCGTGCCATCAAGAATGAGACAGAGGTTGCAAACACGATCGAGGCCCATATTTATGATGGTCTTGCCGTGACTAAGTTTATTCATTATCTCAAGACCAATGTCGGCAGCGAACCAATGACAGAGATCAGTGCGTCTGATTATCTGCAGGAGCGCAGAGAGGAACAGCCGGGATTTTTGGATCTGAGTTTCGATACCATCAGTGCATATGGTGCCAATGCTGCCATGATGCATTATTCAGCAACACCGGAAGATCATGCAACACTTGCACCGGAAGGCATGCTGCTTGTGGATTCCGGCGGACATTATCTGGGGGGTACGACTGATATTACCAGAACCATCGTCTTAGGACCGATTTCCGATGAGATCAAAAAGATGTATACGCTGGTATTAAAGGGACACCTGCGTCTGGCACATGCAAAATTTCCAAAGGGCGTATCTGGGACCAATCTGGATGCGATCGCCAGAGGACCGCTCTGGGATTTGGGCTTAGATTACCGTTGTGGAACCGGACATGGCGTAGGCCATATCTTAAATGTGCATGAAGGACCAAATGCATTCCGTTGGCGCACGACTGATATGTTCCCATCCCAGGAGTTGATCCCGGGCATGATCACAACGGATGAGCCGGGCTTCTATGAAGAAGGCGGTTATGGTATCCGCATCGAGAACGAACTTCTTTGTGTCGAGGCAGAAAAGACAGAGTATGGTCAGTATTATCAGTTCCAGAACCTGACCTTTGCCCCGATCGATCTGGATGCAGTACTGCCGGACATGATGACAGACAAAGAGAGAGACTGGCTCAATACTTATCACAGACAGGTCTATGATACCCTGAGTCCATATTTAGATGACAAGGAAAAGGAATGGCTACAGTATGAAACAAGAGCAATCTAATAAGTTATTACTCATAGATGGACACAGCATTTTAAACCGTGCTTTTTTTGGACTGCCGGATCTGACCAATGCAGCAGGACAGCATACCAATGCGGTCTATGGATTTTTAAATATCATGTTCAAGATCATGGACACGGAAAAGCCGTCCTATCTGACCGTAGCCTTTGATGAGCATGCACCGACTTTTCGTCACAAGATGTTTGCAGAATACAAGGGCACGAGAAAGCCTATGGCAGATGAACTGCGTCAACAGGTTCCTATGATGAAGCAGATGCTTACCGCAATGGGGATCACGGTGATCTCCAAAGAGGGACTGGAAGCGGACGACCTTCTGGGTACTATGGCGCGCCTTGCTGAAGATCAGGGCATGGAAGTCACGATCGTCTCCGGCGATAGGGATCTTCTGCAACTGGCAACAGACCATACCAAGATCAGTATTCCAAAGACCAAAAAGACGGGTACGGAGATTGAGAATTATTATGCAGCCGATGTGGCAGAGCGTTATCTGGTGACACCGACGGAGTTTATCGATGTCAAGGCTTTGATGGGAGATACTGCGGATAACATCCCTGGCGTACCGGGGATCGGTGAAAAGACGGCAACAGCCATCATTTCCCAGTATCATTCGATCGAGGCAGCACATGAGGCAGCAGATCAGTTACGCCCGCCGCGTGCCGCCAAGAATATCGTGGAGTTTTACGATCAGGCGGTCATGTCAAAGGAATTGGCGACCATTGAGGTGCACGCGGACATCACCTATGATTTGCAAGCGGCAAGACTTACGGATATCTTTACCCCGGAGGCATATGCGCTGTGCAAGGAATGGGAGTTCAAGAATCTTTTAGGCAGATTTCAGATCCAGGCACCAAGGAATGTAGCGGAAGATGCCTTCTCACAGGCAGAGGATACACAGAGCCTGACTGCTTTTGCAGAGGAATTGGCGAAGGGGCAGGCATCTTATATTGGTCTGTATCTGGCATGGAGACAGCGCAGTGCCAAGGAGTGGGAGGATGCGTCACTTGCCAAGGACGGCGATGGGCAGTTATCCCTCTTTACAAGTCAGAAAATATCGGAAGATGCCTGTCAGGAATACGAGATTTACGGTATAGCACTTTCAGATGGAGAAAAGAGTCTGTGGGCACCGATGGATGATATTTCCTGCATAACGCAGGTCTTAGAGCATCTGATAGCACAGGGAAAGCGTCTGGCATGTATGAATGTCAAGGAAGCCATAAAGATCTGTACACCGCATTTGCAGGAGCGGTTTTTACATTATGAGAATGTCTATGATGTGGCAGTGGCAGAGTATCTGTTGCAGCCGCTCAAGAATACCTATGTAGCAGAAGATCTGGCGAGCGAATATCTGGGTATCAGTGTGCCGGGCTATGGGGAGACCTTTGGCAAGAGAAGTCTGGCGCAGGCATTGGAAGAAATGCCAAAGGAATTTTGCTCCTATGCCTGCTATGAGGCATATATCTGCAGCCGTGTGGCTGGTATGCAGTGGGAAAGCCTGAAAGAAAAGCAGATGGATGATCTGTATCGGGATGTCGAACTGCCGCTGATCTTTACACTGGCAGATATGGAACTGGAAGGCATTGTGATTGATGCTAAAGCCTTGGAAGAATATGGCGGACGGCTGATGGGACGTCTGGTGGAATTAGAGCAAAAGATCTATGACGAAGCCGGAGAAGAGTTCAACATCAATTCGCCAAAGCAGTTGGGACTTATCCTTTTTGAAAAGATGGGGATGCCGGGTGGCAAGAAGACAAAGACTGGCTATTCTACGGCGGCAGATGTCTTAGAAAATCTGGCACCGGACTATCCGATCGTGGCAGACATTTTAGAATACCGCCAACTGGCAAAACTGAAATCGACTTATGCAGAAGGACTTTCAAATTGTATTGCGCCGGACGGACGGATCCATTCTTCCTTCCAGCAGACCGTTACGGCAACCGGCCGTATCAGCAGTACGGAGCCAAATTTACAGAATATACCGATCCGCATGGAACTAGGCAAGTTGATCCGCAAGGTCTTTCATCCAAAGGATGGTTTTGTCTTTGTGGATGCAGATTATTCCCAGATCGAACTGCGTGTCTTATCCCATATGTCAGGGGATCAGAACCTGATCCATGCCTTTTTGCAGGGACAGGATATCCACAGGTCTACAGCGTCACTGGTATTCCACACAGCCTTTGAGGATGTCACAGAATTACAAAGACGCAATGCCAAGGCGGTCAACTTTGGTATCGTCTATGGGATCAGTGCCTTTGGACTGAGCCGGGATCTCGGTATCAGCAAGAAAGAGGCTGGCAAGTATATCGATGATTATTTTCTGGCTTATCCGCGCATGAAAGAATTTTTGGATGGGCTGGTAGCAGAGGGCAAGGAAGCAGGAGAGGTCAAGACCATGTATGGGCGTATCCGGCCGATTCCGGAACTTTCATCCAGCAATTTTATGCAGCGCCAGTTTGGTGAACGTATCGCGATGAACTCTCCAATCCAGGGAACTGCGGCGGATATCATCAAGATCGCCATGGTGCATGTGCATGACCGTTTACAAAAAGAAGGCTTGGCATCCAGACTTCTTTTGCAGGTGCATGATGAACTTTTGATCGAGGCAAAAGAGGAAGAGTTGCCGGTGGTAAAAAAGATCCTGCAGGAAGAGATGGAAGGTGCTGCAAAACTGGTAGTGCCGTTGACGATCGATATGCATACCGGCTATACATGGTATGATGCAAAATAACTTTGTTTTGCCTGTAGAAAATGATACAATGGAGTAGATTATGAAGTTTATAGGGATCACCGGAGGTGTCGGTGCCGGAAAGTCGACGGTACTGGCGTATTTGAAGGAAAATTACAAATGTCACATTGCTTTAGCAGATGATCTGGCGAAGTCATTGATGGAGCCAGGGAGCATCTGCTACGGTGCGCTGGTAGACCTGCTAAGTCCTTATCAGGTCTTTGATGGAGCCGGACGGATAGAAAAAGAGAGCATGGCGCGCCTGCTTTTTTCAAAAGAAGAGGTGCGCGCACAGGTCAATGCCATTGTCCATCCTGCGGTCAAGGAATGTGTATTGGCACAGGTCAAAGAGGCGAGAAATCAAGGCAGGTTGGACTATTTTTTCTTCGAGGCAGCGCTTCTTTTAGAGGATCATTACGAGGAAGTCTGTGATGAATTGTGGTATATCTATGCTTCAGAGGACGAGCGGAGGATGCGTCTGAAACGTGACAGAGGTTACACGGACGAAAAGATAGATCAGATCTTCGCCAGCCAGATGCCGGAGAAAGCCTTTCGGCAGGCATGTGCCCATGTGATCGACAGCAGTGGAAGTATGGAAGGGACGCAGGCACAGGTACGGCAGATCTTAGGATAGGAAAGTGATAGAGGAGAGCAGATTTATGAATGAAAAGAATCCATTGGAAGATATCATTTTTGGACTGGATATCGGAACGCGAAATGTCGTCGGAACGGTGGGCTATCAGGCGGACGACGGCTTTCATGTGATCGCCCAGTGTGTGAGGGAACACCAGACAAGATCCATGTTGGACGGACAAATCCATGACATCGGGCGCGTGGGAGATACCATCCGTGAGGTCAAGGAGGTCTTGGAAGAAGCGATCGGGACAAGCCTGACACAGGTATGTATCGCGGCGGCTGGTCGTGTCCTGCGTACGGTGACAACACAGGTGACCTATGAATATCCGGAAGAAACGGTTGTTACGGGCGAAGACTTACATACCTTGGATCTGATGGGGATCGATCAGGCGCAGCAGGAACTGCTTGCTGAGGGCGATAACAGATACAAATTCTATTGTGTCGGTTATTCTGTCATGAAATATTATCTGAATGATGAATTGTTCTCCAGTCTGGAAGGGCATAAGGCAAACAAGATCGACGAGATCATCATTGTGACTTTCCTGCCGGAAGATGTTGTAGATGGATTGTATTCTGCGGTAGAGCGTGCAGGACTACAGGTGGCAAACCTGACCCTCGAGCCTATTGCTGCTATCAATGTGGCAATCCCAGAGAATTTTAGGATGTTAAATATCGCACTGGTGGATGTGGGCGCCGGTACTTCCGATATCTGTATCACCAGAGACGGAAGCATCATCGCCTATGGCATGATCCCGTTTGCGGGTGATGAGTTGACGGAAGTGATCGTACAGGCATATCTGGTCGACTTTGCTACCGCAGAGCAGATCAAGTTGGATTCCAGTACTTTAGACGAAGTGACCTATGAGGACATCATGGGGATCTCCCATACTGTATCTGCAGAGGAAGTATGGAAACTGACTGAGGTCGTGCGTGAGAAAATGACGACAGAAGTAGCAAACAAGATCCGCGAACTGAATGGCGATAAGTCTGTTAGTGCGGCATTTATCGTTGGTGGTGGTGGCAAGATCCACGGCTATACAGAGTCCCTTGCCAAGAAACTGGATATCGTACCGGAGCGTGTTGCCCTCCGTGGCGAGGAAGTCATGAAGAATATCATTTTTGAGCAGGAAGGCATCAAAAAGGATCCGCTGCTTGTGACACCGATCGGTATCTGCCTCAACTATTATGAGCAGAAAAACAACTTTATCATGATCCATTTCAACGGAGAAATGATGAAGTTATATGACAATGGTCATTTGACAGTCGTAGATGCCGCTATGCAGGCAGGATTTACGACAGAGGAACTATTCCCGCGCCGTGGCCGTGAAATCCATTTTACGGTCAATGGAACGCCTCGTATGGTGCGTGGCGGCGAGGGCGAGTCTGCTGTGGTCAAGATGAATGATGTGACTGTCGGTATGAATACGCCGCTTGAGTTTAACTGTTTTATTACCATAGAGCCGTCAACGGCAGGAGAGGAAGCAGTCTGCACGATCGAGGAATTGGACGAGTATGCCGGCAATACCATGGCATTTGAAGTCTGTGGCAAACATGTGATGTGTCCGAAGTTCATGGAGGTCAATGGTTCATTAGAGCCGGGCTCTTATGAGATCCAGGAGGGTGATGTGATCGAGACCCGTAGTTTTTATACCGTAGGTCAGTTGGCAGAGTTTATGGATGTGGAGGTCGACCCGGATCGTGAGATCCTGGTCAACAACCGACCGGCTACGCTGGAGTCTTTGATCTATGAGAATTTCTCGATCGACTGGACGGTACTTGCTTTTGGTGCAGCGCCGGTACAGGCAAAGGAGACAGGAAGCCAGGCGAGCAATATCTTAGATCAGTTAAAACATGCCAGCAAATACGGCTTTGGTTCTGAGGCACAGGCAGATGGCGGCACGCAGGCAGAAGCCCCTGACGAGGCAAAGCAGGCGGGCGCAGGTGCATCCGGCGGAGATAGTCCGGCAAAGGAAACCGTCGCAGAGGAAAAAGCACCTGAAGAAGCCGGGCTGCATGTAACAGTCAACCATGAACCGGTATATTTGAGTGGCAAGAGCAGTTATATTTTTGTAGACATCTTCAATGTGATCGATTTTGATGTGCACGCGGGTGGCGGCAGACCGATCGTAACGACGATCAATGGCGCGCCGTGCGGATATTCAGACGAACTTCACGAGGGGGATGATATCTTAGTTTATTGGAAAGAGTCATAAGATGGATTTTTTTAGTGTAGCCAGTGGCAGCAGTGGCAACTGCATCTGTCTGGGAAGCGATCAGTGCCACGTGATGATAGATGCCGGGATCAGCGGCAAGCGTATTGAGGAGGGAATGAATACATATGATTACACCACATCGGATATGGATGGGGTGCTGATCACACATGAACATAGTGACCATATACAGGGCTTGGGCGTGGTCGCGCGCAAATACGGACTGCCGATCTATGCGACAAAGGGGACGGCAGATGCCATCCTGCAATCATCATCGGTTGGAAAGATCGATCCGTCTTTATTTCATGTGATCGAGGCGGGCAAGACCTTTTTCATTGGAAATCTGGAGATCTATCCTATGTCGATCTCACACGATGCAGCAGATCCGGTCGCCTATCTTGTCTCAGATGGCAGACATCGTGTGGGCGTTGTGACAGATCTGGGCTATTATGATGCTGATATTGTCTCACATATGGAGGGCTTGGATGCCCTGCTGCTTGAGGCAAATCATGATATCCATATGTTGCAGGTGGGGGCTTATCCCTATCCTTTAAAGCAGCGCATCCTGGGTGAGCGGGGACATCTGTCCAATGAGACCAGCGGACAGTTATTGGGACAGATCCTTCACGATGGCATGCAGCATATTTTATTGGGACATCTGTCCAAAGAAAATAATTATGATGAACTGGCATATGAGACTGTCCGCTTAGAGATCTCCTTAGGGGATAATCCGTACCGGGGCAATGATTTCCCTATCGAGGTGGCAAAGAGGGACAGACCATCCAGTCTGATCCGGCTTTAGATAAAGACAGATTTTATTTGGCAGAAACTGAAATTGATGTTATAGTTTATACAACTATAATCATAGATCAAAAATAAAAGGAGAATTGACATGGAGAAAAACACACAGAAAACAATTATCACAGTAGTAGGCAAAGATACCGTAGGCATTATTGCAGGAATCTGCACATACTTGGCAGAGAATGGCATCAACGTACTGGATATTTCACAGACCATCGTACAGGATTATTTTAATATGATGATGATCGTGGATTTTGCTGCATGTCAAAAACCTTTTGCAGAGTGCCAGGCAGATCTGCGTGAATTGGGAGAAAAGATTGGCGTTGATGTAAAATGCCAGCGTGAAGAGATTTTTGAAAAAATGCATAGAATCTAAAGGAGAGTATCATGATTAATTTTGGTGAAGTCAACGAGACAAACAAAATGGTAGAACAGGAAAATCTGGATGTGCGTACGATTACCATTGGTATCAGCCTTTTAGATTGTATGGATTCGGATCTGGATCAGTTAAATACCAACATCTACAATAAGATCACGACCGTAGCAAAGGATCTGGTCAAAGTCGGTAAGGAGATCGAGAACGATTATTGCATTCCGATCGTAAACAAGCGTATTTCCGTTACCCCGATCGCACTGGTTGGTTCCGCAGCATGTAAGAGCCCGGAAGATTATGTGACGATCGCAAAGACCTTGGATCGCGCGGCAAAGACCGTGGGCGTGAACTTTATCGGTGGCTATTCCGCACTGGTATCCAAGGGGATGACGCCTGCAGAGGAAAATATGATCCGTTCTATTCCACAGGCATTGGCATGCACAGATTTCGTGTGTAGTTCCGTGAATGTGGGATCTACTAAGACCGGTATCAATATGGATGCTGTCCGTCTGATGGGACAGATGGTAAAAGAAACCGCACAATATACCAAGGAACAGGATTCTCTTGGTTGTGCCAAACTGGTGGTATTTTGTAATGCACCGGATGACAATCCATTTATGGCAGGGGCTTTCCATGGTGTGACCGAGGCAGATGCTATCATCAATGTCGGTGTCAGTGGACCGGGCGTTGTAAAGACAGCCTTGGAAGCTGTGCGTGGCGAGAGTTTTGAAGTCCTTTGTGAGACCATCAAAAAGACAGCTTTTAAGGTGACGCGTGTAGGACAGTTGGTCGCACAGGAGGCATCCAAGCGTCTGGGTATTCCGTTTGGTATTATCGACCTGTCCTTAGCACCGACACCGGCGATCGGTGACAGTGTAGCAGGGATTTTAGAGGAGATCGGTCTGGAGTATGCAGGAGCACCGGGAACAACAGCAGCGCTTGCTCTTTTAAATGATCAGGTCAAGAAGGGGGGTATCATGGCATCTTCATACGTTGGTGGTTTGAGTGGTGCCTTTATTCCGGTTAGCGAAGATCAGGGTATGATCGATGCAGTTACCGCAGGTGCGCTTACATTAGAGAAGTTGGAAGCAATGACCTGTGTCTGCTCCGTAGGACTTGATATGATCGCCATTCCGGGCGATACCAAGGCAACGACGATCTCTGGTATCATCGCAGATGAGATGGCGATCGGTATGATCAACCAGAAGACGACCGCTGTTCGTCTGATCCCGGTTATTGGCAAGGGCGTAGGCGAGACCGTAGAGTTTGGTGGACTTTTGGGATATGCACCGATTATGCCGGTCAATCCGTATGGATGTGATGCCTTTGTAAACCGCAAAGGACGCATTCCGGCACCGGTACATAGTTTTAAGAACTAGAAAATGTGAAAATGATGATAAAGAAAAAACGATGGATCCCGTTAGTTATATTGCTTGCCATTGTATGTGCGATACTGCTGGCTGGCTTTGCCTATAAAAAGTATAAGGGGATATTGCCGGAAGAGGATACCTCCGAACAGGCAGATGATTCTGTAACAGAAGAGGATAAGACAACATCAGACCAAACGGATACCGATAAGGAGCAAAAACAGGACGATATGGCATCTGACATGACGACCGAAGAACCTGCCGCCAATTCCCATGTGGTTGTGATCGATCCGGGACACCAGGGCAGAGGTGATTCTTCCACAGAGCCAAATGGACCGGGCTCATCCACGATGAAGGCGCGTGTGACAGGCGGTACACATGGTACGACCACAGGTGTCTATGAGTATCAGTTGACCCTTGTTATCTCCCAGCAGTTGCAGGCGGAACTGGAAAACCGGGGCTATACGGTCTATATGACACGCACATCCCATGATGTCAATATCAGCAATATGGAGCGTGCGCAGTACGCAACAAGTGTAGGTGGTGAGATTGCAGTTCGCATCCATGCCAATGGGGTGGATAACGCTTCTGTCAGTGGGGCTTTAGCACTAGCACCATCGTCTTCTAATCCTTATATTGCATATTTATCAGACAGTAGTTGGAATCTGAGTAAGTGCATTTTGGATGCCTATTGTGCTGCTACCGGCATGCGAAATCAAGGTGTCAGCACCAGTGATACCATGACGGGCATCAACTGGAGTACAGTTCCGGTTACGATACTGGAGATGGGCTACATGACAAATCCGACAGATGATGTCAACATGGAAGATCCAGCCTATCAGGCACGCATGGTGCAGGGAATCGCAGACGGGATAGACGCGTATTTTGGTTTATGATAAGAATAGGAGAAGCAGGGATGGATCTTTAAAGATCTATCCCTGCTTTTTTATTGCTAACTGTCTTTGTGAAAAAATATACAAAAAAAGTAGGATATCTATACAAATCGTGTTATAATCATTCACGGATAAAATGTAGTAGAAAGGATGGAAAAATGGAAAGAATCAAGAGTTTTACCATAAATCATGATATTTTGATGCCGGGATTTTATATTTCCCGTGTCGATGGCGACATTACCACATACGATATGCGGACCAGACGACCCAATATGGGCAATTATATGTCAGATCTGACCATGCATTCTGTGGAGCATATGTTTGCCACATATATTCGTAATTCCGAGATCGCGGATGATGTGGTCTATTTTGGACCTATGGGATGTCAGACCGGCTTTTATCTGCTGATCCGTAATGCGGATGATAAGCAGGTCTTTGAGATCACCAAAAAGGTCTTGCAGGAGATCCTTGACCATGAAGGACCGGTCTTTGGCGCATCAGCTGTAGAATGTGGAAATTACCGCAATCTTGAGCTTGCAGCAGCCAAGGAGGAGTGCAGGACTTATCTGGAAGTTCTGAAAAAGCAGACAAATATGGAATTTACCTATCCACAATAGGAAAACAAGAGAAATGGAGTAAAGGCAATATGAAAATTGGTATTATCGGAGCAATGCAGATCGAAGTTGACAATTTAAAAGCACATATGGAAGATGTGTCAGAGGAAGTTGTCAGTGGTGTTACTTTTACTAAGGGTACGATCGGTGGAAAAGAAGTGATCGCGGCGGTCTGCGGCGTTGGAAAAGTATTTGCAGCCATCTGTGCAGAGGCAATGATCCTGACTTATCATGTGGACTGTGTGATCAACATTGGTGTAGCAGGAACTTTGTGTGATGAACTGGGTGTTATGGATGTTGCCATTGCAAGCCGGGTTGTGCAGCATGACATGAACACATCAGCACTTGGAGATCCGGTTGGACTTTTATCCGGTTTAAATGAAGTATATCTGTCGGCAGACGAAAAGATTTATTCTGTTATTGAAAAATGTGTGGCAGCCAAGGGCATCAATCATAAAGTCGGCACAATAGCAACCGGTGATCTTTTCTTATCAAAGGAAAGCACCAAGAACCATCTGCACGAGCAGTTTGGTGCCATTGCAGGAGAGATGGAAGGCGGAAGTATCGGACAAGTATGTTATGTCAATCAAGTGCCATTTGCTATTTTGCGCAGTATTTCAGATGGAAAAGGCGCAGAAATGGACTATGCTACTTTTGCAGAAAAGGCAGCACAGGTCGGCATTGAAGTGATCCTTGATGTGATCGCAGAACTTGCCTAAGACAAAGATAGCATAGATAGAAATAGAATACGGAGGTAACAACATGAAAGTAGGAATTTTAGGTTATGGTAATCTGGGACGTGGTGTAGAAAGTGCGATCCGTCAGAATGATGACATGGAGTTGACCTGTATCATTACAAGACGAGATCCAAAGTCCATCACACCCGCAACGGAGGGAGTAAAAGTATATTCTGTAGACGAGATCGAAGATTTAAAAGACCAGATCGATGTACTGGTGCTCTGTGGTGGTTCCGCAACAGACCTGCCAAAACAGACACCGGAATATGCAAAGTATTTTAACGTGATCGACAGTTTTGATACACATGCAAGAATCCCGGAACATTTTGCAGCAGTTGATAAAGTGGCAAAAGAAAATGGACATGTGGCATTGATCTCTTGTGGCTGGGATCCAGGCATGTTCTCTTTGATGCGCTTATATGGTGCCAGCGTCTTACCGGAAGGTCAGGACTATACTTTCTGGGGCAAGGGCGTTAGCCAGGGACACTCTGATGCGATCCGTCGTGTTGCAGGTGTAAAAAACGGCAAACAGTACACGATCCCGGTAGAGAGTGCTTTAGAGGCGGTTCGTGCAGGCAAGAATCCGGAACTCTCCACACGCGAAAAACATACCAGAGAATGTTTTGTCGTACCGGAAGAAGGGGCAGATCTTGCAAAAATCGAAGAAGAGATCAAGACGATGCCAAACTATTTTGCAGATTATGATACCACGGTACATTTTATCACGGAGGAGGAATTTGCAAGAGATCATGCAGGCATCCCACACGGTGGATTTGTCTTCCGCACAGGTGTGACAGGGCTTGAAAAAGAGCACAAGCATGTAATCGAATATAGTTTGAAATTGGATTCCAATCCGGAATTTACATCTTCTGTTATCCTGGCATTTGCCAGAGCCATCTATCGTTTGTCAGAAGAAGGGGGAAGCGGATGTAAGACCGTATTTGATATTGCTCCGGCATATCTGAGCCCACTTTCTGCAGAAGAATTACGTGCACATATGTTATAAGAAGACAATGCAAAACGCCTGACGGTTTATCCGTCAGGCGTTTTTATTAAAGGAAAAAATATTAAAAAGATGTGAAATTAGCGAAATAATTTAGAAAAGAACGCCGATAGCATCTGCATAAAATTCTCCTTTTTTGCTATCAACTGATCGCAATAATCATAGCGCTCAGTTTTTACCCACTCAGGAGTAGGAGTACGAAATCCAAGTTCTGACAAACTATCAATGTAACCTACAGTAAGCATACCAAACACCTCCATCGATCTTCCTTCAACTTTCGTTGAACCTCTTTTCTGTTTACATCTATATTGTAGCACAAGAAATAGAGAAGACCATGGGTTGAAATCTTGAAAAAAAGCAAGAATTTTGTGACGATGGCACAAAAAGGTGCTATACTATAGCAAGAAGTAGGAAAACGCAGGACAAAAGAGACGATCTTTGGGAGAACACAAATGGGATTTACAGTGGAAGATATGCTGATCATTGCCAGAGACAAGTATAAAATGGAATTGGTGGCAGGGCAAAATGGCTGGGCAAATTCGATCTCCTGGCTCTTGATGGTAGAAGATACGACCATTATGGAGAATTTTAAAGGCAAGGAATTGGCGGTTACCATGGGGGCGGGCTTTCGCACGGAGCAAGATCTGCTTTCCCTCGTGGAGATCTTGGACAGGCATCATGCAGCAGGACTTGTGGTAAATACCGGATATTATGTAAAGGAAATACCGGCAAGTGTGCGCGCCTACTGCAATGCCCATGATCTGCCTTTGCTACAGGTTCCCTGGGTGATCGAGATGTCCGAGATGATCAAGGATCTGACGGTGCGGATCTTTTTGCAGACGGAGACAGATGAACAGATTTCGTCTGCCTTTATCAAATCCATCGAGAGTCCACAGCGCATCGAAGAATATCGTGAAAGATTATCGGCATCCTTTGATGTAGACGGGAAATTTCAAGTCGTGCTCATTACAACGGAGGGCTTGGACAGCATGGATACGCTGGATCGCAAGAGAATTGGCTACCGTTTGCAGATTTATATGGAAAATGTATCACATAATGCGCATTTCTTTTACTACAACGGCTATTTTGCCGTCATCATGAACGAAGTTAGCGAAACGCAGAAAGAAGACATCATACAGGGCTTTCTCATGCGGACGAGACACCGTATGCCGGATAAAACGATTTATTGTGGGGAAGGATCTGCCGTTTTGGATGTGGCAAATGTGCATATTTCCTTCGACAGAGCGGAATATGCCCTAAGATCAGCCATGCAAAGAAAACAGACCTTTTTACAATTTGACAAACTGGGCGTCGAGCGGATCCTGTATTCGGTAACGGATGAACTACTCATGCAGCAGATGGGGAGTCAGACATTACAGCCTCTTTTGGACTATGATGCAGGACATCATGCAGATCTTGTGGAGACACTCTTTTGTTATCTGAAAAATAATGGTAGTGTGAAAGCGGTCGCGGATGAGATGTTCATTCACAAAAATACCATCGTTTACCGTATGAGCAAGATCAAGGAATTGCTGCAGGCTGATCTGGAGTTGGGTGAGGAGCGCATGGCTTATTATCTGGCATGCCTGATCGTGAGAAAAAATCATTGACACTTTCTTTCATGATTTCAAAGACAGAAAACGAAGATTTATCAGAAAAAAGGTGAATTTTTATACGAAATGTAGAAAATGTGTACTTGTATTTTATTTGCCTGCATTATGATATAGAAAACGAAGTGCAGAGGAGGAAAAAAGATGCATGATTTAAAAGATGGCGCTGATATTGTGCAGTTGATCAAAAAGACAAAGGAGTGTGCCGGTGAAGTCATTCTTCATACAGGTGAGGGGGATAAGTTGAACTTAAAATCTACATTATCTCAGTATGTATGTGTGGCAATGGTTGCAAAGCCTGAGATTCTCTTGAGAAGCAGCATTGAATGCTCTGAGGAGGACGCAAAGATTTTGGCTGACTTTGTAGAGGCATAATCAGACACAGTGCATTAGATATCGCCCGGGGCAGAATGAAACTCCCCGGGCGGTATTTTTATGTGCAAATGCATGCTTTTTCATTTAGTGAGAAGTATGCTATAATTCAAAAATATGCTTACACTAGACGAATTTATCAAAGAATTTCATATTATGTTAAATGACCAGCAACTGGCGGCGGTGCAAGCCATAGAAGAACCGACCCTGCTCCTGGCGGTTCCGGGATCGGGCAAGACGACAGTCCTTGTGACCCGCATCGGTTATATGGTCTACTGCAAGGGGATCGCACCGGAAGAAATATTGGTCGTTACCTACAACGTTGCCGCCAAGAGCGACATGCAAAGACGCTGTAAAAAGATGTTTGGTGAGGATTTATCCATGCGCGTGGAATTTCGTACCATCAATGGCATTTGTGCAAAGGCGATTGCCATGTATAGCCGTATGGTAGGGAAGCAGGCATTTGAACTGCTGAGTGATGAGGGAGAAAAGGCGCGGATCCTTGCAGGGATCTATCAGCGGATCGAACACGATTTTCCAAGTGAGAATGACTTGTCAGATCTGGCAACCCGCATCACCTATATCAAGAACCGCATGCTGTCTAAGGAAGAAATTGCCCGTCTGAATGCAGAGTGCGACTATGATCTTGCCAAGATCTATGAGGCATACCGGCGGGAAATGCGCGCACGCAGTCTCATGGATTTTGACGACCAGTTGGTCTATGCCTACACCATGTTTCGCAGTGCCCCGGCACTCTTGGATGCCTTCTGGGATCGTTATTCTTATATCATGGTGGATGAAGCCCAGGATACCTCCAAGATCCAGCATGCCATCATAGAACTTCTGGCAGGCAGGGAGCATCATCTCTTTATGGTAGGGGATGAAGATCAGAGTATCTATGGATTTCGTGCCGCCTATCCGGAGGCACTGCTTTCCTTTGAAGATCGCTATCCGGGGGCGCGTGTCCTTTTGATGGAGACCAATTACCGGTCGGATGCCGGTATTGTCGCGGCGGCGGATGCCTTTATCCGGCAGAATTCACTGCGTCACGAAAAACATATGCGTCCTTGGCATCAGGAGGCAGGCACGATCCGTACGATCGACATAGCCCGCAGAAAAGGGCAGTATGGATATCTGCTCAAAGTGGCACGGAACCTGATGGAAAAGGATGCGGGGGATCAAAAAACGACGGCGGTACTTTATCGCGATAATGAGAGCGCACTGCCTCTGATCGATCTTTTGGAAAAGCAGGAGATCCCTTACCGCATCAAGAATGCTGAGATCTCTTTTTTCTCTCACCGCATTGTAAATGATATCAGAAATATCATCCTCTTTGCCGCAGATACGACCAATGCGGAACTCTTTTTGCAGATTTACTATAAATTACAGTTCTTTATCAAAAAGGCGGATGCGGAAGCCATCTGCGCCCAGGCAAAAAGAGAGGAGATCAGTGTCTTTGATGCGGCACTTTCTTATTATGGCGAGGGCGATTGGACGGCAGGAAAAGTCAAAGCTATGCGCACCCATATGGCAAATATGATGCGGGAGCCCGCAGATAAGGCACTGTTCCGTATCCTAAATCCCATGGGATATCTGGACTATGTCGAGCGTTCCGGATTAAAAAATACCAAGACGGAGATCTTACAGATGCTAGCACAGGGAGAAAGATCACCTTTGGCATTGGTAGAACGGCTGGATGCATTGGCAGAGATCCTGCGCAATAAGGAAGATGATAAAGAGGCAAAACTGGTCTTATCCACGATACACTCCAGCAAGGGCTTGGAATATGACACTGTCTATCTTCTGGATGTGGCGGATGGGATCTTCCCGGAGACAGTCCTGACATCTTACCGCAGTGCTGACAAAGAGGAGATTGCGGCGTATGAGGAAGAAAGAAGGCTCTTTTATGTGGGGGTCACGCGGGCAAAAGAAAATCTGATCCTCTTTCATGCAAAGACGAAATCGACTTTTTTAGAGCAGTTTCTGCCGGATCTGCGTGGAAGTGAGGCGGAGGCAGAACATATAGCCAAAAGACCCAATCCAAAGAAAACAAGTCTACAGGCAGATGGACAAAAGGCACTGGCGCGTTTTGCGTCCAGCAGAGAGTCCTATTCCAAGCAGGGCATCGTCCCTACCGTGCATCCGGGCGACATCGTGCTCCATAGCAAATACGGCAGGGGCGAGGTTGGAGCCCTTTTGGAAAAATCAGGAAAGATCCGTGTGTCTTTTGATGGCATCAACAAGACCTTTGCTTACCCCGGGGGCTTTTTGAACGGCAATCTGGTCGTGGAGGAGGACGAACTATAGTATATCAGGAAGGTCGCAGGCACTTTTTCTTCCATAAATTCGGTAAAATTTGCAAAAAGTTCTGCCTGGATCTTCTCTGCAACCGCATATTTATCGGCAAAATGATTACGATCCAATAGAGTAGAGAAATCCTTGAAAAATGTGAAAATAGTGTTATCATAGCTATAGATGACTAATTCGGGGGGAAATGGATTAGGAGCAGCAGGAATATGTGAGATCATGGGCGGTCTTTGGGTGTTCCTGCTGTTTTCGTACTATTTTTACATAAGATGAGGAAGGAAACAAACGGTATCATGGAAAGGTTTGAACCGGAAATCGAGGCATGCGTTGCAGAGGTAAAAGAGAGATTTCCAATGATCTTTACCCCTTTGTATCGGCAGTTTCGCAGATATTGCGAAAAGTTGTTTGAGTATGCGGCGAGAGAACAGTCTGATTATCTCTTCGCGCTTGCGTATTTTTACATGATGGAGTATTATGCCTCGGACAATGACTGTGTCAACGCGATCAGTTGTGGGCATGAGGGTATCAAATACCAGTTGGCAACGCAAGAGTATGAGTTGGTGGCACGGACATACAATGTACTTGGTGTATGCAATTTTGTCATGGGAAATTTTACCAAGGCGGTCGATTATTATTTATCCAGCATTGATTACAGCAAGGAATATCGTTTCGCGCAGATCCATGGGATGGCAGCATCCAATCTGGCAGATCTTTTCCGCTACAACAATGTCTACGAGAGAGCCATGTTCTATTATGCAGAGGCTGAGGAGTACATCATAAAGAGCGGGGAAGCGGAGACCAAGGAAACGACCTTTAATAATATGAACTGCATGCTTTGTAATAAGGGCTACTGCCTTTTGAACATCGGCAAGATCGATGAGGCGACTGAATGCGGTGAGCGCATCATAGACAATATTTACAAGAACCCGGATATTCCTTATGTCCAGTTTGGCGTACACACCTTTTTGGCGACTCTCTATCTGGCGCGTGATGAGCGGAGCAAGGCAGAGTTTCATCTTGGCATGGCGCAAAAGGATTTCCACCAGAGTGATAATTACACGGATTATCTGGATGATATCCGCGCCTATATTCAGGTATATATGGATCTGGAACAGTACGATGAAGTGACAAGGATCCTCAATTATTTCATCAAAAAGTGCGAGCAGGACAATGCGTCTTTCTTTATCTATAGTATGTTTATGGAAAAACGTATTCGTTGTGCCGCTATCCTAAAGGACCAGGTCGGCTATCTGGAATATACCAAGTGTTTTCTGGAAAGTTACTGGGAGCGTGGCATCTACAATCTGGAAGCCGTCGTGCAGGCGGAGAGTGCGCACAATGAGCACAAGCGCATCATGCATATGCAAAAGGAGATCACAGAGCAGAATGAAAAACTCATGATCAAGTCCAACCATGATGCCCTGACTGGACTGCCCAACCGTGCTTATTGGCACAGTTATGCAGAAGATGCGTTGGCAAAGGCGATCCGCAATGGTACGACTTTTGGCGTTGAGATCTTGGATATTGATTTCTTCAAATCGGTCAATGATACTTACGGACATATCGATGGCGATCATTATCTGGTGCATGTGGCAGATGCTCTCAGCAGTCTGGTGCAGGAAAATGAGGATGTATTTGCCGCACGTTACGGCGGGGATGAATTTGTCCTTGTCTATACCGGCAAGACAGACGAGGAGATCTGTCAGATGATGGCACATCTCAAAAGCAACATGGAGCGTATCGCACTGCCGGGCACAAGCCCTGTGGGCGTAGATTATATCACCTTATCGCAAGGATGTTGTCACTGCGTGCCGGAGACAAAGAACCGTTTGTGGGATTATCTGGCAACGGCGGACAAACTCCTGTATCAGGTCAAAAAAGACGGCAAGAATAATTATAAAGTAGGACGTTGGATAACAGAGTAGTTTCTGACAAAAAGGAGGCGATCCCTTATTTGGGATCGCCTTTTGTTAATGTATTATGCAATAATTTGAACCAGTTGGTCGGACCCATGGCAATAGCACCTGCCGGTTTTTTGATATGCAGCGCATGACGACCGGCAGGCTTCCAGGTTGGAAGATGGTCTGTATTTGGATCGCCTGTTTTGGCAAAAGCAACGATATAGGAGATCATTGCCTCAGAGACCTTGGTATCCTCGGCGTCGTAAGGTCGGTGGGATGCGTTCAGGGTTCCAAAGACATAACGAAGGTCGCTGGAATGGAAAGCACCATTATGGTCATTGCCGGGAGCATCAATGTCAAAGTAGTAAAGATAGGCGTGATTTGTCTTGGCATATTTGTGGGAGATATGTCCCATGATGATGGCATACATATCATTATTGGTGTAGCCCAGCATGTAGTCGATCGGCAGAGGGTGATCGATCAGAGTATCCACAGGTGCGCTGATCAGATAGCCGTCCACGACCGGCATGGTGTTGTAGGTGTTGTCCTTGCGACGGGATTTCAGTTCCTCGATCGCGGTAAAGATGGTCTTGGTATCTAAGACCTTTAGTTCATCTAAGGTTGAAACACCGGCGGTCGCCATCAGATCTTCCCAGTATTCATGGGTGTTTTCCGATGGGCGTGGCAGGGCAAATTTCGGGAACATGCCGCCACCGGATAACATGATGGCACGCTGGTAAAGTCCCTGGCATTTTGGACTGAGGCTTAAGTACTGGATGGAAATAGCACCGGCACTCTGTCCCATGACAGTGATGTTGTTGGCATTGCCCTTGTAATCAGCGATGTTTGCCTTGATCCATTGCAGGGCGGTGAACTGATCGTCGAGTCCAAAGTTGCCGTCACGTCCGTATTTTTCCCGGATGTCCGGATGCGTCAGATAACCGAAGATGCTGACACGGTAGTGGATCGATACAAAAACAATGCCGCGTCTGGCATAGGCAGCACCGTCGATCGCACTGTCATAATTGGCACCGGAATCAAAGCCGCCTCCGTGGATAAAGACCAGTACCGGGAAAGGTCCGTCGCCGGCAGGGGAAAAGATGTTGAGGTTCAGGCAATCCTCGTCATAGTGGAAGGTCTGCCCCTGACGGAATTCATTGTGATAGAAAAGCCGTTCCGGGATTTCTAAATGTTCGTAAAAAGTGCGGTTCTGCGGACATACATTGCCGTAATGGGTGGCATCGTAAACGTCGTCCCAGTGTTCTACCGGCTCGGCATAGGCAAAACGCTCGGCGCTTGCGTAGCGGATACCAAGGTATTTATCGTAGCCGTCGCAGTGGATGCCACGGATCTGACCGCATTTGGTCTGGGTTGTGATAAAGTTCTCCATAATCGTCTCCTTATTTATACTCCTAAATTTGGATCTGTCTGTATTCTAGCACGAAAAGCCCAGTGCGGACAGGATTTTTTAAAAGAATTAAAAAATGTTAAAAAATTGCACAAAGTAACTTGCCATATGGAAAGAAACGTAGTAAAATGTAATAAATTAAATGAGTTAAATAATACAACTCGCGACATTATATTATTACAAAAAAGGAGAGTTATAATGGGGGAACAAAAAACACATGGTCTGACGACCAAGGAGAAAATGGCATATGCCTGCGGTGACTTTGGCGGGGTTTTGACTTTTTCTCTGATTTCATCTTTTTTAACAATGTTTTATACGGATTGCCTACATATTCCGTTGGCACAGATTACCATTCTGATGTTTGTGGCAAGAATTTGGGATGCAATCAATGATCCACTCTGGGGGGGCTTTATCGATTCCAGAAAGCCGACAAAGTGGGGGCGCTTCCGTCCTTATGTTATGTGGGCATCCATCCCACTGGCAGTAGCAGCGGTACTGATGTTTGTCAAGATTCCCGGACTGACGACCAACCAGTATCTGATCTACGCATATGTGACTTACATCTTATATGGTATGATGTATACAGGTGTCAACATCCCTTACGGATCTTTGGCATCCGTTATGACCGATGATCCGATGGAGCGTTCGTCTCTTTCTGTATGGCGTTCCGTAGGTGCAGGATTTGGTAATATCCCATCCATGATCTTACTGCCGCTTTTGGTATATTCTACTGTGATCGGTGCAGATGGTACCGAAACAAAGGTCTTAGATCCGACCAAGTTAGGATTTGCCGTACTTTGTATCGCAGTGGTATCTATTGGTATTTACAGCCTACATTTTAGAAATGTAAAGGAACGTATCACAGTTCCGCCAAAGCAGAAGCAGGAAGGTATGCATGTATTCCGTACCGTTGGGGATCTTTTTAAGAACCCGCCGTTCATTTTTCTATGTCTGGTATCCATGCTTTTGATCGCATTCCAGATGTACACACAGACGACTTACAACTACCTCTTCCTGAACTTCTATGAGAAGCCGGGACTTTACAGTTTTGTGACCGTTTGTACTTATGTACCGATGGCATTGTTCTTACCGATCATTGGTAAGTTAGTCCGCAAGTTTGGTAAAAAGGAGATCTGTGCATTTGGTCTTGCTTTTGCCGCTGTTGTAAACTTTATCATGTATTTCCTCAAGTTTACACCGATGGTAAACAACCCATATGTCTTTATGATCCTCCTATTCTTCTCAGGTGCAGGACAGACATTCCTGACACTGGAAGTATGGGCATTGGTTATGGATGTTATCGATTACCATGAACTTCTTTCCGGCAGACGTGAAGAAGGTACATCTTATGCATTGTATTCTTTCACCAGAAAGTTAGGTCAGACCTTAGCAGGTGTTGGTGTACCGATCTTACTTGCAGTGATCGGCTACAATGTAGATGCAAGCAAGCAGTCAGCAGAAGTTGTTGCAAAATTATATGATATGGCAACACTGGTTCCGGCGATCGTGCTTTTGGTTATGTTCTTATTACTGACATTTGGCTATAAACTTTCAAAAGAAAAACTGGTTGATGTCTACGCAGAACTTGCAAAGCGCAGAGAGCAGGAAAATTAATAAATCTTTTTTGAGGGGCAGTCCCGAGTGAGGTATCTCACTCGGGACTTTTTGAGTGTAGAAGGGAAAGCGAGGAAGGGGGAGGCATTAGCCGGTCTGCCCCCTATCACCTCCCCCCCTTCCTCGCTTTCCTTACCGCCATATTTATGTCATCGACTTGACAGCCTCATCTCCTTTGGTTATACTAGCACGAGTGATACACAAAATATCAAAAGTGAGGTATAAATACCATGATTAAGATAATTACAGATTCCGGATCGGATATTTTACAGGAAGAATGTGACAAGGTGCGGGTCCTTCCATTACATGTTTCTTTCGGAGATGAACATTACCGTGATGGCGTTGATCTTTTACACGAGACCTTTTATGAAAAACTGATCGAGACTGATGTTTTGCCAAAGACCAGCCAGATCAGTCCTTATGAATTTATGGAGGCTTATCGGCAGGAACTGGATGCTGATGCATCGGCAGGAGGGGGACAGATGAGCGACAAGCAGATCCTTGTTATCACGCTTTCCTCCAGGTTATCCGGTACTTACCAGAGCGCCTGTATCGCGGCAGAGGAATTTGAAGGTCAGGTCTATGTCGTAGACAGTGAAAACGTCACGGTGGGACAAAAATGCCTTGTCATGCGTGCGGTAGAACTGGTCGAGGCTGATTATGGGATAGATGAGATCGTAGGGATTTTGGAGGAGGAAAAGAAACAGATCCAACTGATCGCATTATTGGATACACTGGAATACCTGAAAAAGGGTGGACGGATCTCGGCAGCATCTGCTGCACTTGGTAATGCATTATCGATCAAGCCGGTTGTGGGAGTAGGTGCAGGAGAAATCCTTGTACTTGGAAAAGCGCACGGATCAAAGAATGGAAAGAACCTGCTGATGCAGCGGACCAAGCAGGCGGGAGGAATTGATTTTTCACGTCCTTTTTATTTAGGATATACCGGGCTTTCGGATAAGTTGATCTGCAAGTATATCGAGGATAGTCGTATGCTTTGGGAAAAGGCACACACAAAAGAGGAATTGCCGATCGTTTCCGTCGGGGCGGCGATCGGTACCCATGTAGGACCGGGAGCGATCGCGCTGGCATTTTTCGCACCGCAATAAAAAAGAATGTGCCAAAGCACATTCTTTTTATACATAATTTTTACGCCTCGGTATGGGCTTCCATATTCTTTGGCAAAACAAGATTTAAAATGATGGAAACGATAAATACGACGGCAACGCAGTTTTCTGCAAACACGGTCTGGATGATCTGCGGGAAAATAGCAAAGATTTCCGGTACCTGTGTAAAGCCGATGCCGACACTGAGTGAGAGTGCGGCGATCGTGATATTTCGCTGTGTAAAACCGGCTTTGCCCATCATTTGCAGACCGCTGATGACAATGTTACCAAACATCATCAGGGTACAACCGCCAAGTACGGCATCTGGCAGTGTGGCAAGCACAGAACCAAAGATCGGG
The DNA here is from genome assembly GCF_014287435.1 of Roseburia lenta. Lineage (GTDB taxonomy): Bacteria > Bacillota > Clostridia > Lachnospirales > Lachnospiraceae > Pararoseburia > Pararoseburia lenta. The sequence continues at coordinate 524,752 of NZ_JACOPG010000001.1, read as the reverse complement.
AAGATACCGGCAAGGATCATGATCACAGCACCGGTAGCAATGGCAAAGCGGTTGACAACTTTTGTCATAGCGACCAGACCAACGTTCTGGCTGAAAGATGTGATTGGCATACAGCCGAAAAGACCGGAGAGTGCGCTGATGAACCCGTCGCAGGCGATGGAGCCGGAGGTCTCTTTTAAAGTGGCTTCGCGGTTCAGACCGGAAGCGGCAAGTGCGGAGGTATCGCCGATCGTCTCGGTAGCGGACACCAAAAAGATCAGGGTCGTTGAAATAATGGCGTTGATATTAAACTCCGGTTTGAATGGCATGAGTGACGGGAAAGCAATGATCGCTGTGTTCTGCAGAGAAGAAAAATCAACTGCGCCCATAGCAATGGCAATCAGATAACCAACCACAAGTCCGAACAAAACAGATAACTGTTTGAAATAAGATTTTGCAAAAATATTAAATAGGATACAACATAAAAGTGTGATGCTTCCTAAGATCCAGTTTGTAGCGGAACCGAATGTTTCGCTGCCACTGCCACCGCCGAAAGAAGATGCTCCGACAGAAAGCAGGGAAAAGCCGATAGCGGTCACGACGGTCGAAGATACGATCGGTGTGATCAGTTTGATCCAGTATTTTGCCAGCAGTCCGAGAATTCCTTCGATGATACCGCCGACAATGACGGCTCCGACAATGGCATTATAGCCATAGGCGACGCCCAGATAGGTAAAGACAGAAACAAAGGTAAAACTGATCCCCATGACGATCGGAAGACCGGATCCAACCTTGTGGAAGATCGGGAACAACTGGATCAGTGTACCAATACCGGCGATCAGCATGGCTGACTGGATGAGCATGGCGGTATCCTGGGAAGAAAGTCCGCTGGCTCCGGCAACGATAAAGATCGGTGCGATATTGGATACAAACATGGCAAGAATGTGTTGCAGACCAAATGGTACTGCCTGCTTTACGGAAATCTTGCCATCAAGATGGTATAAATTTTCAATAGACGGGGTTTCTTTTGTAGATGTCATTTCTTATTATATATGGAACAATTCCATACAAGTCCTTTCTCTTAGTGTATTTGTTTGCTTATCCTACTGCTGACGAAAGACGATCTCTCCGCTTGTAGCGTCCATGCTCTCCACGATGGCGAGGGATTCCAGATGGAAACCGAGATTGCGAATGATGCGTCCGCCGTTCTGGAAGCCCTTTTCAACAGCGATACCGATGCCTTCTACGGTTCCGCCGGCTTCGTTGACAATGGAGATGAGTCCCTGCAGGGCACAGCCATTTGCCAAAAAGTCGTCGATGATCAGCACATGGTCATCCGGCCCCAAAAACTTGCGGGAAACAATGACGTTGTTCTTACATTTATGTGTGAAAGATTCGACCTCTGCCTTATAGACGTCGCCGTCGATGTTGATGCTCTTGGATTTTTTCGCAAATACGACCGGTACGTTAAAATGTCTTGCAACAATACAGGCGATACCGATACCGGATGCCTCGATGGTCACGATCTTATTGATATTTGCGTCGGCAAAGCGTTTCTTGAATTCAGCACCCATTTCATCAAAGAGGGCAATGTCCATCTGGTGATTCAAAAAACTGTCAACCTTTAGGACATTGCCTTCTTTTACAATTCCGTCTTTCACGATTCGTTCTTCTAAAAAGTTCATGATATCTTTTGTTCCTCCTGTTATGAACATTTTACAATTTCTTTGCTAAAAACAGACTATCAAAAAAAAGAGGAAAAAACAATCATTTTACAAAAATGCCTTCAACTGATTGCGCAGTTCTTCCTCGGCAGAAATGATCTTGCGGCAAAGATCTTTGATCTCGTCCCCGGCGCGTTCATATTCGTTCAAATATTTGCGCAGGGACTTGATGCCCATGTCACAACCGTCTGTGAGCAGGTCGGCGATGGTGGTGTCCTCGGCATCCAGTGCAATCTTGAGATTGGTGGAAAGGTAGGACATGCCGGAGAGGAGGGGATTCGGCGCGTCGCTTTCCTGCCCGTATTTTTGCAAGAGGGACTGTATTTTATCCTTCAGGTTCTCATGCGTATTTCTGCTTTTTTCTAAGACGGAGCGAAACTGGTCGTCACTGATCTTATCTGCCACCTGATGCATGGCAGAAAGCCCCATCTGTATGCCTTTGTCACATTCATGTAAGAGTTCGATGCTATCCTGTGAAATATTTTCTTGATCCATTTGATTATCCTCCAAAAAAATCTGTGATTTGTGTTATACTAAGACTACATATGGTTAATTTGTTACCAATGATGGAAAATTATACATGATAGCTCGCGCAAGTTGGGACAGGATGCGCGCAAATATAGAAATGAAAGGGAATAAGATGCAATATACAACAGTGCTTTTTGATCTGGACGGCACGCTGACAGAGTCGGCACCGGGGATTGTCAATTCGGCGGCGCATGCCTTGGAAAAATTTGGAATACATGTAGAAGACAAAAATGACCTTTTGTGCTTCGTGGGACCACCATTGATCGAGTCTTTTCAGAAATATTATGGATTAGATGAGGTGCAGGCAGTTCAGGCTGTTTCCTATTATAGAGAGTATTACAGCACCAAGGGCTTGTTTGAAAACAAACTGATCGACGGCATACCGGAACTTCTGCTTACCTTAAAAAGTGCAGGAAAGCAGTTACTGGTTGCGACAAGCAAGCCGGAGTTCTTTAGTGAGCAGATCATATCCCATTATGGGATACGTCCGTATTTTACCTATGTTGCGGGGGCAACGATGGATGAGACCAGGACGGCAAAGAGCGAAGTGATCGCCTATGCGATGGAGCAGATCCCGGGTGTGGCAAAGGAAAATATCGTCATGGTCGGAGACAGACATCATGATGTTGACGGAGCGATCGCCAATGGACTGGACAGCATTGGGGTGACCTTTGGCTATGGAGACCGGGCAGAACTTGCAGATGCAGGTGCCACCTATATCGTGGATTCCGTCGCAGAACTTCAGAATCTGCTCTTGCAAAATTCGTAGGATTTAAGTATAGTTAAGCATATGGAAACGAAATTTTAGGATTTAGTTTCTTGTTGGCAATCATAAAGTAATCTAATTTACCCAATACACGTCAAAATACATTGTTATCTAAGCAATAAAAAGGAGGAGGAATAAATATGTTACAAGAAAGTATTAAAAAGTTGGTACAATACGGCATCAACACAGGATTGACCCCGGAGTGCGAGCGCATTTACACGACCAACCTGCTTTTGGATGTCATGAAGGAGGATGAGTACACGGATCCGGATTGTGATCTGTCTGACATTGTATTGGAGGATGTCTTAAAAGATCTTCTGGATGCGGCAGTAGAAAAGGGACTGATCGAGGATAGCGTTGTTTACCGCGACCTTTTTGATACACGTCTGATGAATTGTCTGATGCCACGTCCGGCGACTGTGCAGGCAAAATTTGCCGAAGAATACAAAAAGTCACCACAGGCAGCCACCGACTATTTCTTTAAACTCAGCCAGGACAGTGATTATATCCGTCGTTACCGTGTAAAGAAAGATAAGAAGTGGACCGTGGATACCAAGTACGGCACTCTGGATATCACCATCAATCTTTCCAAGCCGGAAAAGGATCCAAAGGCGATCGCGGCAGCTAAGAATGCCAAGCAGTCTGCTTATCCCAAGTGCCTGCTTTGCATAGAAAATGAGGGATATGCAGGACGCGCCAATCATCCTGCCAGAGAGAACCACCGTATCATCCCGCTGACTATGAACGGCAGCAGATGGGGATTCCAGTATTCTCCATACGTGTATTACAATGAGCACTGCATCGTTTTCAACGGTCAGCATACACCGATGAAGATTGAGCGTGCGACTTTTGTGAAATTGTTTGATTTTGTAAAGACATTTCCACATTACTTCTTGGGCTCCAATGCAGACCTGCCGATCGTAGGCGGATCCATTCTCAGCCATGACCATTTCCAGGGCGGTCACTATACCTTTGCTATGGAAAAGGCACCGATCATTGAAGAATTTATGGTAAAAGGTTTTGAAGATGTCAAGGCAGGCATTGTGAAATGGCCGCTTTCCGTGATCCGGCTTTCCTGCAAGGATGAAAAGCGTATCATTGATCTGGCAGATCATATCTTGGGATGCTGGAGAACTTATACTGACGAAGATGCTTTCATTTTTGCCGAGACTGACGGAGAGTTACATAATACGATCACACCGATCGCCAGAAAACGCGGTGATATGTTTGAACTGGATCTGGCTCTGCGCAATAACATTACGACAGAGGAACATCCGCTTGGGGTTTATCATCCTCATGCCAAGTTGCACCATATCAAAAAGGAAAATATCGGTCTGATCGAAGTCATGGGTCTTGCTGTACTTCCTTCCCGTCTGAAAGGGGAGATGGAAGCCCTTGCGGATGCGATCGTAAATGGTAAGGATATCCGTGCAGATGAGACCTTGAAAAAGCATGCAGACTGGGTAGATGAATTTACTGCCGCATATGAGAAGCAGGGCATTAATATTGATGCGACCAATGTTGATGGCATTTTGGAACAGGAAGTTGGCAAGGTCTTCTGTCAGGTTCTGGAAGATGCCGGTGTCTTCAAATGTGATGAAAAAGGACTGGAAGAATTCCGTAGATTTATTGCTGTTCTTTAGGATAGAGTGAGGGACACTCCTTGTGGCAAAAGGAACGTCCCTCACGCACTTTTTACGCACAAAAATAGACCTGGCGATCTGCCGGGTCTTCTTAGGTTTATCAGATGAACGGCTTGCGCCGATTGTTTTCTAAAGTAGGTGCTTTTGGTAAATTACATATTACCAAAAGCATACTTGAAGAATGATACTGCATCTTCGCCGTTCTTTTCCTGTGCCTCTACATACTTATTGTAATTGTAAACTACATATCCAAGACTATTTGAGAATTCCATAATTCATATCTCCTTTCAAATCATGCTTTTAAAATTGAATCAAATCATACTGTAACTTTTCGTATCTCTTAGAACTGTCCTAAAGCAAATTTTAAGAGTGAAACTGGCTTCTGACCATTTGCGCTTGTTTTGTTAGCGTATGTGTTGTACTGGCTGAACAATTCACCGAATGCATCAAATTCGTTATACATATCTTTTCTCTCCTTTCGTTTTTTCTTTTTCAAAGGTGCTTTCCTTTGATGACCTTACTATAGCACCGTCTATAGGTAATGTCAACAAAAACTTTATGTTAAAATTGTGTAATGTGCATAAAAATAGGAGCGTTTACAAGCAAGATAACAAGTGGGGGAAAAATCACTGTGGTAAAAATGCACAATATAGTAGTGCATAAATTGTGCATAAACACAATAATAGATACGAAAACCGGAAAGGCTGTGAAAAAGAAAACGAGGAATTCGTACATTTTGCATAAAAATTTATTCTTTGAAATAATTGCCAAAAAAGGGGCGTTAAATTTGTAATATATGCTATGTTGCGGCAGGAGCAGACCGGTGTTACAATATAGGAAACGAAGAAACTGATTTTAGTTTTCTGGTTTCCTAAAGAGGAAAAGGGAGGACGCGGGATGGAGAAACGTATTATAGAAGGCGCTTTACATATTGTAGAAAAGCAGGGGGTCAAATTTACCATGGACGAGTTGGCATCGGAACTCGGCATGAGCAAGAAAACGATCTATACCGTTTTTCGAGACAAGAACGAACTTTTGATAGCAATGGTCGATTACGTCTTTGATTATATTAAGGAAAGCGAAGCTTTGGTCATGGAGGATAAGCACTTATCCCTCTTACAGAAGATTCGCAAGATCTTAGGTGTGATGCCGGAGAATTATACGGATTTTGATTTCACCCAGTTTTATGTTTTGCGGGATAAGCACCCGGAAGTCTATGAACGCGTCAGACAGCGTTTGGAGAGCGGATGGGAGATGACCAACCGCCTATTGGAACAAGGCGTAGAGGAAGGCTTGATCCGTTCGGTCGATTTCCGGGTTTTCCAGTTGGTATTTGAGTCTGCGGTAGAGCGCTTCATTATGGGAGACGAACTTGAACGCGAGGAAATCGACTACATGCAGGCATTAGAAGAACTTGTGACCATTATGGTTGATGGAATTGTGGTACACAGATAGAAAGAGGATGGCAAATATGAAAGATCGCATCTATTTGATGAGGGATTGGTTTTTTACCGAAGAATTTACAGAAGACATGATCGTCGATACCATGGATGTTTCCCTGGCACAGACCGTTTCTCTGCCACACACCTGTAAGGAAACACCTTATCATTATTTTGATGAGCATACCTATCAGATGGTATCCTGCTATCAAAAGATCTTATACGCACCGGAAGGCTGGCAGGGCAAACGCCTGCTTTTGACTTTTGAGGCGGTAGGACATGAGGCAGAGGTTTATGTCAATGGCAAAAAGATGGCAGAACACCATTGTGGCTACACCGCCTTTACGATCGATATATCAGAAGCCTTGAATTATGGTGCCGACAATCTTTTGACGGTGCGGGTAGACTCCAATGAGACATTGGATCAGCCGCCGTTTGGATTTGTGATCGACTATATGACCTATGGCGGTATTTATCGTGACGTTTATCTGGAAGTAAAGAATTCTATTTATATAGAAGATATTTTCTTAAAACCAAAGTTTGCAGAGACTGTAACGACCAAGGGTATGGATGCCAAGGCAATCGCACAGATGCAGGTATCCGGTATCTTGGCATCGGAAGTTACTTACTCGGTCAAAGCACAGGAAGCGATCAGTGCCGGTCAGGTCGGTATCCGTCAGATCGTGGATGATCAGGTCGTTTTGGAAGCCCCGATCGCAACGACATCCTTTAGCACACCAGTTGCGGATGTCATGCTCTGGGATATTGAAAGCCCAAAGGTCTATGAGGTGACCACCCAGTTGCTCTACCAGGGACAGGTCGTGGATGAAAAGAGGGTGACGGTCGGATTTCGGGAAGCCCTGTTTCGAAAAGACGGCTTTTACCTAAATGGCAGAAAGGTCAGGATCCGTGGTCTCAACCGCCACCAGTCTTATGCCTATGTCGGATATGCTATGCCGGAATCCATGCAGCGGCTGGATGCCAAGATTTTAAAGGAAGAACTTGCCGTCAATGCCGTGCGTACATCACACTATCCGCAGTCGCACTACTTTATGGATGCCTGCGACAGACTGGGACTTTTAGTCTTTACGGAAATGCCGGGCTGGCAGCATATCGGTGGTCAGGCTTGGCAGGATCAGGCAGTGGAAAATATCAAAGACATGATCGTGCAGTATCGCAATCATCCGTCCATTATCCTTTGGGGCGTGCGCATCAACGAGTCGCAGGACAATGATGCTTTTTACGAGAGAACCAATGCCACGGCACATGCCTTGGATGATACGAGACAGACCGGCGGTGTCCGTGCTATGAAAAAGAGTCATCTTCTGGAAGACGTTTACACCTACAACGATTTTGTCCACAGTGGTGCCAATGCCGGTTGTGAACCAAAGGAAAAGGTCACTTCCGATGTAGAAAAGCCTTATCTGATCACAGAGTACAACGGACACATGTATCCGACCAAGATGTTTGATTGGGAAGAACACAGACGCGAGCATATGATCCGCCATGCAAATGTCCTCGATGCTGTTGCAGGACAGGAAGATATCGCAGGTTCCTTTGGCTGGTGCATGTTTGACTACAACACCCACAAGGACTTTGGCAGCGGAGACCGCATTTGTTATCACGGCGTTTTGGATATGTTCCGAAATCCAAAACCGGCAGCTGCTGTTTATGCAAGCCAAGAAGACAGGAATCCGGTCTTGGAACTGTCATCGACTATGGATATCGGCGAGCATCCGGCTTGTAACCGGGGCGATACCTATCTGATCTCCAATGCAGACAGTGTACGGATGTATAAGAACAACATCCTGATCAAGGAATACAAACAGAGTGATTCTAAGTATCAGAATTTAAAACATGGACCGATCCTGATCAATGATTATGTGGGGGATGCCATTGCAAAAGAAGAAGGCTATTCCAAGAGACAGGCAAAGATCGTCAAGGATTGTATGAACCATGTGGCAATGCATGGTATGCAGATCACACCAAAACTTGTCTGGAATGCTTTTCAGTTGATTTGTATCTACCATATGAACCCAAACGATGCGGTAGGTCTTTACAATAAATATGTAGGCGATTGGGGAGGCGAGTCCAAGCAGTATCGCTTTGACGCGATCAAGGATGGCAAGGTTGTCCGTTCTCTGATCAAGACACCGATGAAAAAAGCATCTTTGGCGGTTAGCCTGTCGGCAACGACACTGGTGGAAGATATTACCTATGATGTCATAGAGGCGCGCGTGCGAGCCGTCGATGAATATGGCAATCAACTTTATTATATGCAGGAATCACTTTCTGTCACAATAAGCGGTCCGGTCGAACTGATCGGTCCAAATGCAGTGCCACTTCGCGGAGGAGCCACAGGGCTTTATATAAAATCCATGGGGGAGCCGGGAGAAGCATCTGTCACGATAGCGTGTGCAGGCTTGGATCCGGTCACGATCAAATTAGAAGTGCAAAGCACAAGGGAGGATAATTAATATGGAAGAAAAATCAAAAGTAATCTTTGGCAATGTCATGAGCGACAAGGTTTACAAGAGCGCTGTTAAATCTAAGAAAAAGTTTATCAAGAAGTTTGGAGATGACTCCAATGTAGATTACCCAATCTACATTCAGAAGAATGAGCATATCGGCGATTCACTTGGTGTCTATGACATCCTTTTAAAAGAGGGGGACAGCCCTGAAGAATTTGATCATGAAAAGGGTATCATTGTTGGGAATATCCGTATGGGATTCGGCCATTACCGTATTTCTATGGCAATGGCATCCGCTGCAAAAGCTATGGGATATACCCCGTACTGGATGGATCTCAACGGCTATCCACAGACCACCTGTACCAAGGTGATCAGTGCACAGAACGATCTCTATTCTTTGGGATCACGTCTTTCAAAAAATGCACTCTTTAACAAACTGGTCTGGGAGCCGACCAACTATGAGACCTTCCGTCAGTTGAAGTACAATGCATCCGATCAGAAGAATGCAGAACTGATGGCTCCGGTTTACCGCAATGTGCCAAAGGATATCCCGGTGATCGGTACACACGTATGGCCGGCACAGGCAGCCATTCATGCAGGCATGAAAAACGTTGTCAATGCCATTCCTGACAATTGGCCAATGGCACTGCATTTCGCAGAGGGAAGTGTACATACCATCCAGTGTAAAAATGCTTACATGGGCTACCTTATCTGTAACGGCATGAACGGCGATGAGGTCTGCAAGGAGATGCCAAATGAAGATCTGGTCTACACCGGACATTATATCGATCATGAACTGGTATCGAATATCGAGGCAGATTGCGATGCGAGAATGGCAAGAAAGGCAAAGGGAGCACCAATGCGTTTTCTTCTTACCATCGGTGGTGCAGGCGCACAGAAAGAGATCTTTGCAGCCATTATCAAATATCTGCTTCCGATGATCAAGGACAACAAGGCAGCCCTTTATGTCAATGTCGGAGATTACAAGAATGTCTGGGATGATCTTTCCAAGGATATCCCGGAAATGGCAGGCGTGGCAACCGAGCACTTTAATGAGTTTGAGGCAACAACAAAGTTTGCAGAAGAGGCACTGACCGGTGAGGTGACAGGCATCCATGCTTTCTATCATGAAAACATTTTTGAAGCCGTATATTGCACCAACCTTTTGATGCGCAGTGCGGATGTGCTTGTGACAAAGCCAAGTGAACTTGCTTTTTATCCGGTGCCAAAACTTTTTATCAAGCGTGTCGGAAAGCATGAAATGTGGGGAGCTATCCATTCTGCAGAGATGGGTGACGGAACACTCGAATGTCGCGATATCCCACATACTTTGCAGATGATCGACATCTTTATGAAGGATGACAAACTGCTGGGAGAAATGTGCGACAGTATCAGGTTGAACAAGTCCGTTGGTCTTTATGACGGTGCATATAAAGTAGTAGAGATCGCTATGGGCTTAAAAGAGAAGAATAAATAATCAAAGGGGTTTTTAAGGAGGTTTTCTAAAATGGAAGAAAAGAAGAACTTGAATGGCAAAGAGAAATTTGCTTACGGTATCGGTGCCGTTGGAAAAGACATGGTCTATATGCTGTCCGCGGCTTATATCCTTTATTACTATCAGGATATCATGGGCGTAAGTGCCATTGCCATGGGTATCATTTTGCTGGTGGCTCGTGTGTTTGATGCCTTTAACGATCCGATCATGGGCGTTATCGTTGCAAAGACCAAAACAAAATGGGGCAAATTCCGTCCGTGGCTGATGATCGGAACCCTTACCAATGCCATCATGCTATATCTGATGTTTGCAGCACCGCCTGCATTGAATGGTGGTGGACTCGTAGCATATGCAGCCGTTACATATATCTTATGGGGAATGACATACACCATGATGGATATTCCTTACTGGTCTATGATCCCGGCTTTCACCGAAGCAGGAAAGGAACGTGAAGGTTTATCAGCACTCGCAAGATCTTGCGCCGGTGTTGGTTCCGCATTGATCTCTATCGTGACAGTTATGGCAGTATCTGCCCTTGGTCATGCTTTTGGTACAGATGCAAATTATGAGCAGGTAGGTTACAAGTACATGGCACTTATCGTTGCAGTCCTGTTTGTTGTATTCATCACGATTACCTGTGTGACGATCAAGGAAAAGTCCTCTGTAGAAATGCAGTCCGCATCTGTTAAAGATATGTTCAAGGCTCTGATCCAGAACGATCAGGCAATGACCGTCGTTGTTGCGATCGTTATGATCAACACGGCACTTTACATTACCCAGAATCTTTTGATCTACTTCTTTAAGTATGATTTCAGCCCGGCAAACTGGGAAGCAAACTATACATTGTTCAATACCTGTGGTGGAGCATTCCAGATCCTGGCAATGATGATCCTCTTCCCATTGTTCCGTAAGTTCATGAACACAATGAAGATCTTTACACTGAGTTTTGCTATGGCACTTGCAGGTTACGTGATCATCCTTGGAATTTCTGCAAGCGGATCCAGCAATGTATATCTGTTACTGATCCCGGCATTCCTTATCATGGCTGCCATCGGTATGTTGAATGTCATTATCACGATCTTCCTTGCAAACACAGTGGATTACGGTGAGTTAAAGAATGATCGTAGAGATGAATCCGTTATCTTTTCTATGCAGACATTCGTTGTAAAATTAGCATCCGGTCTGTCAGCATTGGTAGCATCTATCGTTCTTGCCGTATTTAACATCAAGAAGAATGAAACCGGTACACTGACACAACTTGCCAGCGGTCAGAGAGTAGGACTCCGTGGCTGTATGACCCTGCTTCCGATCGTTGTTCTGATCATCGGTTATATCGTATATAAGAAGAATTACAAGTTGACCGATGAGAAACTGGAAGAGATCACCCAGGAATTAGAGGCGAAAAAGCAGGCATAAAACGAAAAAAAATAATTAAATTTTTGCAATCCGAGCGGCTTTCCTATTATAATGATAGGAGAGTCGTTTTGGACTAAAAGGATTAGGAGGTAGGAGAACTATGATAGAAATTCGGGATGGTTTTTATGCCCTGCACACCCTGCATACGACCTATGCCTTTCGTGTGATGGAGACAGGACAGTTAGAACATTTGTATTATGGCAGAAAGATTTCCTTGGGGGATGGCAGCAGCCTTGTAGAAAAGCATGCCTTTGCTCCGGGAAATACGATTGCCTACGATCAGGAACACTTGAATTTTACACTGGAAGATATGTGCCTGGAAGTTTCCGGCTACGGCAAGGGCGATATCCGCGAACCTTTTGTTGAGGTGATCTGTGACAATGGCAGTTCTACAACGGATTTTGTCTTTGTAGATGCGGCAGAAAAGAAGGGAAAAGCGGCACTTGAGACCCTGCCGAGTACCTATGACGTTTCCAAAGAAGCGGAACAACTCGTGGTGCATCTGCGCGATAAGAACGAGGGCTTTTTGCTGGAACTGGTCTATAGCGTATTTCCAAAGGAAGATGTCATCACGCGTTCCGCCAAGTTCATCAATAAATCAGATAAGCCGGTACGCCTGACGCGTCTTATGAGTATGCAGTTAGATCTCAACCAGTCCGGTTATGTCGTCACCTCTTTCCATGGCGGCTGGACAAAGGAGATGAACCGCTATGATACGACCGTCAATATCGGTAAGTTCGTCAATGCGTCCTATACGGGATCTTCTTCTAACCGTTGCAATCCCTTTATCATGGTAAGCGAGCCGGATACGTCAGAGACCATGGGCGATTGCTATGGATTTAACCTGGTTTACAGTGGAAACCACTATGAGGCTGTCGAGGTCAACAGTTTTGAAAAGACCCGTATCGTTACCGGCATCAATCCGACCAACTTTGCCTTTTTGCTGGCACCGGGAGAGTCTTTTGAGTCACCTGAGGCGGTCATGACATTTTCACACGAGGGATTTTCCGGCGTGAGCGCGCATATGCATCCTTTTGTCAGAGAGCATGTGGTAAGAGGAAGTTGGCAGCACAAGGAACGTCCGGTACTGCTCAACAGTTGGGAGGCTTCTTATTTTGATATTTCAGAGTCCAGTTTGCTTCGTCTGGCAAAGATGGGAAAAGACGTTGGCGTGGAACTCTTTGTCATGGATGACGGCTGGTTCGGCGAGCGTAACAACGATACACGTGCTCTGGGTGATTGGACACCAAATACCAAGAAACTGCCAAATGGTGTGGCAGGACTTTGCAAAAAGGTAAATGATCTGGGACTGGCTTTCGGTATCTGGATCGAGCCGGAAATGGTCAACACGGATAGCGACCTTTACCGTGCACACCCGGAGTGGAGCATGGAGATCCCGGGAAAGGACCATTCCGAAGGACGTAATCAGCGTGTACTTGATTTTGCCAATCCGGCAGTGGTAGATCATATGATCGAGCAGATGAAGCAGGTGATCGGTTCTGCAAATATTGCTTATGTAAAATGGGATATGAACCGTATTATCTCGGATTATTATTCGCAGTATCTGCCGAAGGACAGACAGCAGGAAGTAGCACATCGCTATATTCAGGGCGTCTATCGTCTGGCAAAAGAACTGACACAGGCATTCCCGGAGGTCCTGTTTGAGGGTTGTGCAGCAGGCGGCAACCGTTTTGATCTGGGGATGCTCTGCTATTTCCCACAGATCTGGGCGAGTGACAATACGGATGCCGTATGCCGTCTGAACATCCAGAATGGCTATTCCTATGGCTATCCGATGTCCTGTGTATCTGCCCATGTATCGGCATGTCCGAACCATCAGACCCTGCGTGTGACACCGCTGGAATCCCGTTTTGCAGTGGCATCCTTTGGGGTACTGGGCTACGAGTGCAATCTGTGTGATATGTCAAAAGAAGATCTGGAGAGCATCAAGGCGCAGATCGCACTTTATAAGGAATACAGAAAGGTATGGCAGTTTGGCGATTTTTACCGGGTAGAAAGCGGAAATCATTACCAGTGGAATGTGGTATCCCAGGATAAAAAGACGGCTATCGGTATGATCATGCAAAGAGAAGTGCAGCCAAATACCATGTTCAAGAAATATCAGGCAAGAGGATTAGATCCGGCAAAGACCTATCATTTTGTCGGGCTGCCGCGCAAGTATAATATCAAGGAATTTGGCGATCTGGTCAATACGGCAGCGCCGATCCATGTAAAACCGGATTCACTGGTACACAATGTGCTTGCTAAGTTTGTCAAGATGGATGGAGAGACAGAAGACTATCTGTGCAGTGGAGATTCCATCATGTACGATGGTGTGAAACTGAAGCAGTCCTTTGTGGGAACCGGCTACAGTGATGAAGTCCGTCACTTCCCGGACTATGCGTCAAGACTCTACTTCATGACAGAGGAGTAAACGCGGCAGGACAGATGTGGGATATGGTAAGAAGGCGGGAGGCACTCCGGTTGGCGCAGGCACGTAACAGGAGATAGAGGCACGGCACATTTTATCATGTAAAAAATTGGGAGCCAATTCGTCGCGTCTCTGAAAGAGGCAATTTGTTTGAATAGGAACTGTCTCTTGCACGGCTTCGACAGCCGGCAGGATGTGTCCGCCTGTGCCAGATATTCAGGGGCGCCACTTATAAGAGGTTCTAAGAACCTCTAATGCGTTTTGCATTCATATCTGTCAGCAGGCGAACATCATCCTAGACGGTTGTCTAACCTTGCAAAGACAGTTCTAATATAGAAAAACAAATGCCTCTTTCTTAGAGACGCAGAATTGCGCGACTTTTTATATGATAAAATGTGCCGTGCTGAATGTCTGCTGTTACGTGCCTGAACCAACCGGAGTGCCCCTACGAAATCTGCATGCATCCCGCGTCTGCCCTTGTCTACTTGGCACTCTTGTCGATGAAGTTGGATTTGTACTTGGAGTAGACGATCTTCTGGCTGCTGTAAAGGCTGTAGTAACCGGATACGGTATAACTAAAGCCGATGGCAAGCAGGAAGAAAGGTGTCCCTTCAAATCCAAACAACTCAAAGCATATGAGCAGGGATGTGATCGGACTGTTGGTCACACCGCAGAAGAGTGCGCCCATACCGACAGCCGCACACAAAGATGGAGAAAAGCCGATCAGGTTGCCAAACATAGATCCAAAGGAAGCTCCGATGAAAAAGGTCGGTACGATCTCGCCGCCCTTGTAACCGCATCCAAGGGTCAATGCTGTAAAGAGGATCTTTAGCAAAAAGGCGAGGGAGGAAATGTCTCCCGCCATACAAAAGGTGATCATGGATGTACCGGTGCCGTTATAGGTCTGGTTGTCAATGCCGCCAACGGCAAAGGACAGTGCCAATACCGCACAGCCACCGACAAAGGCACGCAGGTAAGGATTGGCAAACAATTTCTGATAGAGGGCGCTGGTCTTATGCAAAGAGACACAGAAAAAGATACTCAGCAATCCGCAAAGGATGGAAAAACCGGAAATGATAAGTCCGGTATTTAAGTCAAAGGCTGGCAGTTCCAAGATTTCATAGGACGGCGATGCAATGCCAAAGACATACAGGGCAATGGCGCGCGCAATGAGCGAGGAGATCGCGCAAGGAAGCAGGGCTGCATAATGCATGATTCCGACGCTGACGACTTCCATGGAAAAGACAGCGGCTGCGATTGGTGTTCCGAAAAGAGCAGAAAAGGCAGCACTCATGCCGCACATGATCATAATGTTGCGGTCTTCTTTTTCACGAAATCCCAGATATTCACCAAAGGCATTTCCGATACTGCCACCCAGCTGCAGGGCAGCACCCTCTCGTCCGGCAGAACCACCGACCAAATGGGTCAAAATGGTGCTGATATAGATGAGGGGAGCCATGCGAAGGGGAATACGGTCATCGGAATGGATCGCAGAGATGACAAGGTTGGTTCCGGGATCTTTTTCGTGCAGGATCAGATGGTACATGGCAACGATCGCCATGGCACCGAAAGGCAGTCCGAACAAGAGATAGGCATGGCTGAGACGAAAAGCCGTCACTGCCTGTAAGAGATAGCCGAAGGATCCGCTGATCAGACCGACAACGATCCCAATGAGCACAGAGACTAAGAGCCAACGCAAAGTAGAGTTGAAACGTCTGACATTGTGCTCGGATTTTTGAAAGAAAAGTGATTTATTAAACATAGTTTTATTCCTAACTTATTTATAGTAAAATGATAGTAACAAAGCAACTTGCGGATGCGAAGATGCATATGTATGTTATCACGTCTGGCACTATAATTCAAATGAGAAGATATAAGAGGAATACAAATGGATAAAACATACGATTTTATTGTCAATTTACATTCCAGGACAGGAAAGGCAAAGGAGATCTGGGAGTCTTTAGAGGAGATCTTAACCAAAGATGGGGTTTCCTACCGGGTCCACATTACAGAATATGTCGGTCATGCGACAAAGATCGCCGAAGATCTGACCGCAGATGATGCATATCATTTTCTGGTGGTTGCCGGAGGGGACGGCACGATCAATGAGGTCTTAAACGGTATCCGCGATCTTTCAAAGGTCAGTTTTGGCTATCTGCCGCTTGGCTCTGCCAATGATTTTGCCAGAGGCTTACATATTACGGCAGAACCGGAAGTGATCTTAAGACAGATTCTGGCATCGGAGACAGAGGATGCCTATGATCTGGGGCAGGTCTGCTGTGGCGGACAGACGAGACGCTTTGCCATCAGTGCAGGCGCAGGCATTGATGCCGCGGTCTGCAGGGAAGCACTGACCTCAAGGCTCAAGGTCTTTTTGAACCGTTTTCATCTGGGTAAACTGACCTATGGACTGCTTACCGTAGCAGAACTTTTCCGTGCGCCTTTTGTATCCGGTAAGGTAGAACTGACGGACGGCAGAGAGTTTCATATGAAGAATATCATTTTTACGGCAGCCATGAACTTCCCTTGCGAGGGAGGCGGTGTTCCCATGGCACCTTCTGCGGATGCGCATGACGGTAAGTTATCTGCCTGTCTGGTCTATGGCATACCAAGATTTCTTTGTCTGTGTGCCTTTCCATTTCTGATCGCAGGCAAGCATGAAAATATCCGCGGCTTTGAGATCGTAGAAGCGGAGGAGTTGCATGTCGTTTTTGACAAGCCTATGGTGGTGCATGCGGACGGTGAGGACTGCGGTGACCAGACAGATGTGACTTTCCGCTGTCTGCCCGGAGCACTTCACATGCCACATTTAGATTAGTTTTACATGACAAAAGACATCTTTAGATGTATGGTATAAGAATAAGGGAAAATGACATCAATAGGGGGAATTTGATGGAATTACTATATAAGATCAAGGATCGTGTGCAGCAGGAGAGCATTGATTACATTGAGGAAAACAGATCCAGTGTTGTCAAGAACAACCAAAAGACCCTGTTTGCACTGAATATTATTTATTTCGTGGTCGTTGTCGGATATCTTCTGGCATCACTGACCGTATTTTCAGAATGGCAGGTTACAGGCGTTTATGCCAGAGCCGTAGCCGTACATCTTGTTGTACTGCCGATCGTTATCATCCGTTATCGGAAAAAGACGAGATCCTATAAGGAAGTTTCGATCGTCTGCAAGGTCTTTCAGTTGTATGTGATGACCTTTGCCGGGATCATGAGTATCGTGCCGATCGAGATGAACCAGCCGGCAGTCTACTATATGCCGATGGCAGTAGCATTTGTCGTGGCATTTACTTATACCTTTTATCAGGCGCTGGGACTGGTACTTTTAGAGATGGCAGTCTATGTGCTGGCGTCCTTTTTGACCAAATCGATCGAGGTCTTTTCGGTTGACCTCTTTAGTTGTATTTTTGGTATTGTTCTTGCAGGCTATGTGGCAAAGATCTTGTATTCTTATCGCGCCAGCGAGAATGAGGCAAAACAGCGGATCCGCCGTATGGGTATGATGGATCGCCTGACCTCGACCTACAACAAGGCAAGTACAGAGTTCCTTTGCAAGGAGTTTATGCGTTCTCATCCGCAGTCGGATTGTGTTATGCTGATTTTGGATTTTGACAATTTTAAAATGGTCAATGATACTTACGGACATCAGGCAGGGGATGAGGTCTTACGCAGTTTTGGCAAGATCCTGCGCCATTCGATCGGGACAGATGATATCGCCGGACGTTTTGGCGGCGATGAGTTTTTTTTGTTTTTCAAGAAGAAAGATATTACGGATGCCTTGATGAGCGTGGAGCGTGTCATGGAGCAGACCAGAGCCATGCGTGCACCGGATGGCAGACAGCCGTTTTCCTGTAGTGTGGGTATCGCCATCCGCCGTGCGACGGACGATACCATGGAGTCTTACGACCAACTTCTCGCCAGAGCAGACCGTGCGCTTTATGATGTCAAGCGCAGCGGCAAGAATAATTACAAGATTGATTCATAAATATAAGCCTCATCCCATATATTAGAGTAAATATGGGAGGGGCTTTTTCTTATGGGAGAAACAAGGTTTTCTTTATATAACGATATACAGAGCAGGACAAACGGAGAGATATACATAGGAGTTGTAGGACCGGTGCGTACCGGTAAGTCTACCTTTATCAAACAGTTCATGGAGCAGATGGTGCTTCCGAATATCAAAGAGGAAAATGCCCTGCGACGCACGGTGGATGAATTGCCACAATCAGCACAGGGGCGTACCATCATGACGACGGAGCCTAAGTTTGTGCCAAAAGAGCAGGTAGAGATCGAACTGGAGCATGACCTGACCTGCAAGATCCGCCTGATCGATTGTGTGGGATTTTTGATCCAGGGAGCCAAGGGGGCCATGGAGGGCGATAAGGAGCGTATGGTAAAAACGCCATGGTCAACCCGCGAGATCCCTTTTGAAAAAGCGGCTACGATCGGGACAGAAAAGGTCATTTCGGATCATGCAACGATCGGGGTGGTCATCACCTGTGACGGCACCTTTGGAGAGTTGGATCGCGAGGCATTTGTGGAGGCAGAAAGACGCACGGTGGAAAAACTGCGTGCCATCGGAAAGCCCTATGTTATGATCATCAATTCCGGGCATCCCCACAGCGAGGAGACCAAAAAACTAGCAGAAGATCTGGAAGCGGAATACCGGTGCAGTGTGCTTCCTATGAATTGTCAGCAGATGGTCAAAAAAGATTTTGAAGAACTTTTGTCGCGTGTCTTATATGAATTTCCGGTCAGTGGCATCTCTTTTTCCATTCCAAAATGGGTGGAAATGCTGCCGGCAGATCATGAGATCAAGCAGAGCATTGCTTCTTATGCAAAGAGGATCTTAGCCGATACGACAAAAGTGCGGGATATTTTTGCCATTGATTTTTCCCAGCCGGAGGACTACATAGAAAAGACAACATTGACGGGTGTGGATCTGGCAACCGGACGGATCTCCATTTCCATCAGTCTGGAGGAGTCTTTCTACTATGAAAATATCTCGCAGTTAGCGGGCATGCCGATCACAGGCGAATATCAACTCTTATCCTACATTGGCAATCTGTCAAACCTGCGCAGATCCTATGAAAAGGTGGCAGATGCCATGCAGTCCGTGGAGCAAAAGGGCTACGGGGTGGTATCGCCGGAACTGTCTGATATCACCATGGAAGAACCGGTGCTGATTCGCCATGGTAATAAGTTTGGGGTCAAGATGAAAGCCTTATCGCCGTCCATTCATATGATCCGTGCCAACATTGAGACAGAGATCGCGCCGATCGTCGGCAGTGAACAGCAGGCGCAGGATCTGATCGACTATATCAAGGAGGGACAAAAGACCAAGGAAGGTGTCTTTGAGACCAATATTTTTGGTAAGTCGGTTGGTGAACTGATGGAGGACGGTATGCGCAGTAAGATCGCCGCCATGGATGATGAATGTCAGTTGAAGTTGCAGGATACCATGCAAAAAATCGTCAATGACAACAATGGTGGATTGATTTGCATTATTATATAGGTACAAATTCCAACTTTTGTGGTAATACGGATTTAATATATACTTTATGATACGGAATACAAATGAAAAATGCGTTCTCTTGTGCAAAAGATTGCGCAGGAGGATGACAAGATGGATCTGATGATCCGCGTTCATGACACCGGCATCGGTATGAACCATGAATTTATCACAAGGATCTTCCGTCCCCTTGAACAGGAGTCCATGGAGACGGCAAAGATATTATGTGCAGAGTGGATCGCTGATTGGAAAGGATGCATTTTCGGATGCCGGTCGTGTAAAGACATTGGTACTGCCTAAGAGTGCAGATGTGACATTGGAGAAAGCAGGATTTTTTGGAAAAGGGGTGCATGATCGTAAAATGTGGCTGAAATTGCGATACGCACCCATCGCTTATGTGTGCAAAAATTAGACATAAAACCCCGCGTGTCGTACAAAATTCGACAAATTATTACACAATTCTAAACGAATGAGGAAGATTGTTTATATTTATTAAAAAAGTTTGAAATTATATAAACTAAGTGTTAAAATCATAACGAAATGAGGGATAAGTCCTCAAGATAGAACAACGTATAAATACAAGTAAGGGAGGAATGTAATTATGTTGTTTCAGATTTACGGCAGCACATCTGCTACACAGCTTTTAGGCTGGGTACTTGTGTTTGCAGGACTCATTATCATGAATGAGATTGGTCGTCGTACAAAGGCCGGCGGAATTTTAATTTTCGTTATCATTCCAATCATTCTGACAGTTTACTTTATTGGTATGCATTTAGGCGCATTTGGCGGTGCATCCAATACAACTATGGAGTACATGGATGGATGGTTCCATTACTTCAAACTCTATGCAGCAGATATCGGATGTGTCGGCTTCATGATGATCAAGTACAAGTGGGGCATTGGTGCCAAAGATTGGTTCAAGCCATTCCCATGGTTGATCGTAGCAGCCAACATCATGATCGCAGTTGTTTCTGACCTTGAGTCAGCAGTACATGCTTTCGCAATCACAGGCGACCTTTCAGGTGCTTGGTGGGCATC
Organism: Roseburia lenta; assembly: GCF_014287435.1. GTDB lineage: Bacteria > Bacillota > Clostridia > Lachnospirales > Lachnospiraceae > Pararoseburia > Pararoseburia lenta. The sequence goes on along the minus strand of NZ_JACOPG010000001.1, from coordinate 504,299 downwards.
CAACGAAGGTGTATTCCTTTATGGTGGATGGTGGAACGTACTCAACGCTATCGCTGGTCTCATCAACATCTTCTGTATGACAGGCTGGTGGGGAATCTACTCATCAAAGGACAAGAACACAGAAGATATGTTGTGGCCTGATATGACTGTATGGTTCATCGTTGCATACGATATTTGGAACTTCCAGTATACATATGCTAACTTACCTACACATACATGGTATTGTGGTGTTGCACTTCTTCTTGCTCCTACATTTGCTAACGCACTTTGGAACAAGGGTGGTTGGATTCAGAACCGTGCTAACACACTTGCAATCTGGTGTATGTTCGCTCAGGTATTCCCATTGTTCCAGTTGAGCAAGACTTTCTCAGTTCTTCCATCTGTTTACGGTGGAGCAGCAGCAAAGGGTTACTCAGCACTTGATCTTTATGACAAGGCAATCGCTGTTTACAACAGTGGCGTAAATACTTCTAACGAAGTTATCGCTGACATGGGAATCACAGCAAACCCAACAGCACAGGGTGTTGTCTCAATCCTTGCACTTGTAGCAAACGTAATCTGCATCTCTGTTATCATCAAGAGATCTATCGAGCAGAAGAAGAACCCATACAAGAACGATATCTGGGTTGGTACAAGAGATTACGAGCAGGCTATGGCAAGAGCAGCAAAGTAATTTACTTTGTATAAGATACGATAAGTATGACGAGAGGTCGGGCAGTATTGCCCGGCTTCTTTTTTTATGTTAGACTTAGAAGTAAATTTGAAGAAGATGGAAAGCGGAGGAGAAGGGATGAATCCAGTATATGAAAAACTATGTGCCTGCTATGAAAGTATCCGTGCGCGTATTCCGTTTACCCCGGAAATAGCATTGGTACTTGGCTCCGGGCTAGGTAATTATGCCAGCAAAATGGAAGTGGTCGAGCAGATCCCTTATGGGGATATTGCGGGATTTCCGGTATCGACAGCACCGGGACATGTCGGACAGTTTGTCTTTGGCTATGTTGAGGGGGTGCCGATCGTTGCCATGCAAGGACGTGTGCATTATTACGAGGGCTATGATATGACGGATGTGGTGCTGCCGATCCGTCTGATGAAGATGATGGGGGCAGAAATCTTATTTTTGACCAATGCAGCAGGCGGTATCAGACAGGGATTTTCTGCGGGAGATCTGATGATGATCACCGGGCAGATCGCGACCTTTGTGCCATCGCCGCTGCGCGGTGCCAATATCGCAGAATTGGGAAATCGCTTCCCGGATATGAGCCATATCTATGATGAAGACTTGCAGCAGATCATCCGCAAGTCCGCCTGTCAGTTGGATATTCCTTTGCGGGAGGGTACTTATATCCAGTTGCCGGGACCAAATTATGAGTCGCCGCAGGAGATCGGTATGTGTCGCGTTTTGGGGGCAGATGCTGTAGGTATGAGTACAGCTTGCGAAGCCGTCGCTGCCAATCATATGGGCATGAAGATCGCTGGAATCTCCTGCATTTCCAATCTGGCGGCAGGGATTTCACCACACCCTCTGACAGAGGAAGAAGTGATTGAAGCCGGTAAGATGGTTGAGCGTGATTTTTCTGCACTTGTGACCTGTGCCATCGGTCATATGCATGAAGCGGGTAAATAAGGACGGATCCGGTGGGGATTTAAGGATCCGATAAAATAGGAGAAAGGATATTTAGGGGAATGAATATACGTTTTTACAATGCAAAGATGCTCTTGCCGGGACAGGGGCACGGCTTTGAGATCAAAGAAGGGGAATTGTGGGTCAGGGACAATGCAATCTGCTATATTGGGGATGGCAAGGATCTGTCGCATGTCTTTTCAGGGGACGAGATCGTGATCTGGGATCGTGAGATCGATGCCAAAGGCAATCTTTTGATGCCGGGATTTAAGGATGCGCATACGCATACGGCAATGACCTTCCTGCGCTCTTATGCAGACGACCTGCCCTTACAGCGCTGGTTAAATGAGGCAGTTTTTCCAAGGGAGGGACAACTGACGGCAGATGATATTTACTGGCTGGATATTTTGGGTATCATGGAATATCTGACGAGCGGAATCACCGCGAATTTTGATATGTATTTCTTCCCGGAGTCAAATGCCAAGGCTTCGATCGATTGCGGTTTCCGGACGGTGCAGACCTCGGGCTTTAATAACTTTTCCAGCAGTCTGGAAGAACTGGAAGAAGACTATTACCGCGTAAATGAGATGGGAGAACTGGCTTCCTTTATCCTTGGTTTTCATGCGGAATATACGACTTCAAGAGACCGTATGGAGGGACTGGCGGCACTTGCCAATAAGGTCAAATCTCCTGTCTTTTTACACAATGCCGAGACGGCACTTGAGGTAAAAGAATGTAAGGAAAGATGGGGCATGACACCGACCGGTCTGACGGATGCCCTGGGTATGTATACTTACGGCGGTGGCGGCTATCATTGCATCCATATGGAGGATGGCGATTTTGAGATCTTTAAGAAGCGGCAGCTGACCGCGGTGACCAATCCGGCATCCAACCTAAAACTTGCCAGCGGCATTGCACCGATCAAGCGTTATCTGGATGAGGGGATCGCGCTTGCCATCGGAACAGATGGTCCGGCAAGCAATAATTGTCTGGATATGTTCCGGGAAATGTTCCTTACAACAGCACTTGCCAAGGTAAAGGAGCAGGATGCGGCTTGTGTCCCGGCAGAAGAGGTACTTTATATGGCAACGGCGGCAGGCGCGCAGTGTATGGGACTGGCGGATTGCGATAGTCTTGCCGTGGGCAAGAAGGCAGACATTATCATGATCGATCTGATGCAGCCTAATATGCAGCCGGAAAATGATATTGCAAAGAATATCGTTTACAGTGGCAGCAAGCAGAATGTGATCATGACTATGGTAAACGGACGGATTCTTTATGAAAACGGACAGTTTGAGATTGGTTTTGATCCAAAAGAGATCTACGCCAAGGCGAATGCCGTTATCGGGCGTATGAAATAAAGAAGAAAGAGGACAGATTATGTTACGGGTTACTTATGTTTGGCACTCGTGTTTTGTAGTGGAACTGGATAAGAGCATTCTGGTCTTTGACTATTTCCCCAAGGAAGCCGTAGAGACAGTGCACTTTGAGGGAAAGATGCCGGAACTGGATGCGAATAAGCATATTTATGTCTTTGCCAGCCACAGCCACAAGGATCATTTTTCTCTGGAGGTCTTGCGCTGGCGGGAAAAATATTCGCAGATCAGTTATATTTTTTCCAAGGATATCCGCTTGGGACGAGCATATCTTTTACGAAATGGCTTTGACCCGGAGATCAAAAAGCAGATCCATTTTGTATCGGTTATCGAGAAGTATGAGATCGGCGATCTGGTGGTAGAGACGCTGCGCTCGACGGATGCAGGCGTGGCATATCTGGTGCAGGCAGAAGGACTTAGTATTTATCATGCAGGCGATCTGCACTGGTGGAATTCCGGTATGGAAGGCGAACTTTACACCAAGACTTACGGGGATGCCTACAAGCGTGAGCTGAACCGCATCAAGAACCGTCACATTGATCTGGCATTTGTGGTTTTGGATCCGCGTCTGGGGGATGCCTATTATCTGGGCATGGAATATTTCCTTAAAAATATGGATGTGGATCTGGTATTCCCGATGCATATGTGGAAGCAGTATGACCTGATCGACCGCTTCAAGCGCAGACCGGAACTGGTAGGACTTTCACAAAAGGTTGTGGATATTGACCGGGAGAATATCATATTTGACTTGAATTAGGAGAAAAGAAAATGCATGTTACAATTTTTACAGACGGCGCAGCAAGAGGCAATCCTGATGGACCGGGAGGCTATGGTGCGATCTTACAGGTGAGAGACAGTGCGGGAAATCTGCATGAAAAGGAATTGTCCTGTGGCTACAAGAAGACAACCAATAACCGAATGGAACTTCTGGGCGTTATCCGTGCTTTGCAGGCACTCAACAAGCCTTGTCAGGTGACCATTTATTCTGATTCCAAGTATGTTGTGGATGCCTTTAACCAGCATTGGGTCGACAATTGGCTGAAAAAGAACTGGGTGAAATCAGATAAGAAGCCGGTCAAAAATGTCGATCTTTGGAAAACTCTTTTAGAGGCAAAAGCACCACATCAGGTGCAATTTGTCTGGGTCAAAGGTCATGACGGACATCCGGAGAATGAGCGGTGCGATCAACTCGCAACCAGTGCGGCAGACCAGCCGGAAGCATATTTATTAGATGATGTGCCACTCATTGCTGCAGATGAAAAACAGATGGCTCTGCCATTTTAAAGAAAAGATCCTGCTATCAGTAGTGATAGCGGGATCTTTTTGTGATAAGAAAGAAACTGGTCACACACAAAGCAAGTGCTTCGGCGACTAATACGGCAGACCAGATACCGTCGATGCCAAAGTAGACCGGCAAAAGCAGAATGCAGATGACTTCAAATACAAGCGTGCGCAGAAAGGATATAGTAGCAGAGACCATGCCGTTGTTCAGCGCTGTGAAGAAGGAAGATCCGAATATGTTAAAGCCGTTAAGCAGATATACAAAGGCATAGATGCGGAATCCGTGTATAGTCATGGCTAAAAGTTCGGAGTCGTAACCTACGAAGAAGCGGGCAAAAGGCAGGGCGAAGATATGGGAAATAATGGTCATGCCGATGCCCCAGACTGCGATGAGACGCAGGCTTTTTTTGCGCATATTTTTGAGTTCGTCGTGATTACCGGCACCATAATGGAAACTGATGATCGGCGCACTGCCGAGGGAGTATCCTAAAAATATGGCTACAAAGATGAAGTTGACATACATGATCGTACTATAAGCAGCAACACCATTTTCTCCGGCAATCTTCATCAACTGCGTATTGTAGAGTACAGTAACGACGGAGGAGGAGAGTTCTGTCATAAGTTCGGAGGAACCATTGGTGCAGGTCTTTAGAATGGATCCGGCATCAAAAGAAGTCCGTCCCAAGCGTAGAAGACTGTGATTTCTTCCAGCAAAATACAGGATAGGAACCAGTCCGCCAATAATCTCGCCGCAGACGGTTGCAATCGCAGCACCTTTTAAACCAAGTCCGAAAACAGCGACAAACAAAAAGTCTAAAACCATGTTGGTGATGCCGGCAGACAGGACGACGTCTAGTCCGAGTCGCGGCTTTTCAGCAGTAATAAAGAAACACTGGAAAACATTCTGCAACATAAAGCAGGGCATGGAGAGAAAGCAGATTCTTCCATATAAAATGCAGTAATCCAGTAACTGTCCGGAGGCTCCAAAGAGTCTGGATACTGTTGGAACCAGAAGAAAAGCCAGAGCGGACAGGAGAATGCCTGCTATGGCTGTCGTATATACAATGAGGGAGAAGGTCTTGTTGGCTTTTTCTTTTTCTCCCTCACCAAGCAGTCTGCCGACGAGAGCGCTGCCGCCGGTTCCCATCATGAAGCCGAGTGCCCCGACAGCCATGATAAAAGGATAGATGATATTGATGGCGGCAAGGGCGGTCTTGCCGGCAAAGTTTGATACAAATAATCCATCAATGACACTATAGATAGAGGTAAAGATCATCATGATGATGGATGGAAATGTAAAACGGAGTAATTTGCTATAAGTAAAATGTTCTGAAAGTTGAATCTTCATTGTTTCGTGTCCTTTCCTAATAGATCTGAAAAAGCGGCGCGCAGATGCGAAATATAGGTGTTACTTGATTGGAGCAGGACTTCTGCGTCCGCGGGTGTCATGGTATCGAAGGAGCGGTTCTCACAGTCGATGACAGGACGTATTTTTGCATAAATGATGTCCTGACCGAGTGGGGTGAGATAGATGTTTCTACTACGTCCCTTGCCCGGACGCAGGGTAATCAGTCCGTCTTTTTCCATCTGATGAATGGTGGAGTTGATGGTCTGTTTGGAAAGGAAGGTATGGTCTGCAATATCTTTTTGACGGCAGCCGTCGCCCAACTGGCAGATGGCATAATAGATATCAAAGGCACTGTGGGAAAGTCCAAGGCTTTGCGCAGTTTCCTGATAAATTAAATTGATCTCCCGAAAGATGCGATTGTATTCTTTGAGAGCAGTATTCATGGTTATAGATGAATTTTGCATCGTAGATCACTCCTTAAGTCTGATTTCGTACTTGGAAGATCATAGTCCGATTTCGTACTTATGTCAAGGAATTTTGATGCGATAGAAAAAATGGCAAAGACCAAGTTGGCAGAAGTAAAATAATGGATAGAGCATCTTGAAATGAAGATATGATTTCTATATAATAGTAATGTTACAAATACCATGTCATAAGGAGGCATAAGATATGATCGTAAGCAGTTTTTTGTCTTATCTGATATTATTCGTTATATTGGTAGCCATCGCTGTATGTGGAGCGATGCTTGGCGTTAAGTTAGCCAAGAGAAAAAATGCGAAGAATGCGCAGCAAAATACAGTAGCAGAAGATACAACTGCTCAAGAATAGAGTTTCGGAGGAAGATACGTTGAAGAAGTATGGAGTAAACGAATTAAGAAGAATGTACTTGGAGTTCTTCGAGAGCAAGGGACATCTTGCCATGAAGAGTTTTTCCCTAGTACCACACAATGACAATAGTTTATTACTGATCAATGCCGGTATGGCACCACTTAAGCCATATTTTACAGGACAGGAGATCCCACCAAGACGTCGTGTGACAACATGTCAGAAGTGTGTAAGAACAGGAGATATTGAAAATGTTGGTAAGACAGCACGCCATCTGACATTTTTTGAGATGCTTGGTAATTTCTCTTTTGGGGATTACTTTAAGGAAGAAGCGATCACATGGTCATGGGAGTTCTTGACAGAGGTTCTCGGCATGGAGCCGGACCGTCTCTACCCATCTATCTATGGAGAGGATGACGAGGCATTTGAAATCTGGAACAAAAAGATCGGTGTACCTGCAGAAAAGATCACTCGTTTTTATCGTGACCCGGAGACCGGAGAATGTGATAACTTCTGGGAGCATGGTGCAGGACCTTGCGGACCGTGTTCTGAAATCTATTATGATCGTGGAGAAAAATACGGCTGTGGCAAACCGGATTGTAAGGTCGGCTGTGAATGTGACCGTTTCATGGAAGTATGGAACAACGTATTTACACAGTTCTACGGCGATGGCAAGGGTGGCTACAGCGAGTTAGAGCAGAAGAATATTGATACCGGTATGGGACTGGAGCGTCTGGCAGTTGTTATGCAGGATGTAGATTCCGTATTTGATATTGATACCATGAAGGCTATCCGTGACCGCATCTGCGAACTCTGCGGCAAGAAATATCAGGTAGATGCCTTGGATGATGTTTCCATCCGTCTGATCACAGACCACATCCGTTCCTCAACATTTTTGGTATCTGACGGTGTTATGCCATCCAATGAGGGACGCGGCTATGTGCTCCGTCGTCTGATCCGTCGTGCAGCACGTCACGGCAGAATGCTTGGCATCAAGGATTCTTTCCTTGCAAATCTTTCCAATACGGTTATTGAGGAATGTAAGGACGGTTATCCGGAATTAGAAGAAAGAAAAGAGTTCATCTTCAAGGTACTGACCGAAGAAGAAGAAAAGTTCAATAAAACGATCGATCAGGGTCTTGCCATCTTAGCACAGATGGAGCAGGACATGGTCGCAGCGGGATCCAAGGAACTTTCCGGCGAGAATACTTTCAAGTTGTATGACACTTATGGATTCCCGGTAGATCTGACACAGGAGATCCTGGAAGAAAAGGGATTCTCTTATGATGAAGCAGGATTTCAGGCCTGTATGGAAGAACAGCGTCAGAAGGCAAGAGCCGCTCGTAAAGCAACCAACTATATGGGCGCAGACGCATCTGTATTTGAAAATGTAGACCTTTCCATCACATCCGAATTTACCGGATACGACAAGTTGGAGGATATCGGTAAGGTGACAGTACTGGCTACGGCAAAAGAAGATGCCGAGGGCAAGGTGGTATCTGAACTTGCAGACCGCATCGCTGAGGGCGAGAATGGAACCATCGTATGTGATGTGACACCATTTTACGCTACCATGGGTGGTCAGCAAGGTGACAAGGGCGTGATCTATACAGATGGCGGCAAGTTCATCGTAGATGACACCGTAAAACTTGTCGGAGGCAAGTATGGTCATGTCGGACATATGGAACAGGGCATGATCGAGGTTGGACAGGAAGTGACCCTGTCTGTGGACAAGACCAATCGTATGAATATCTGCCGCAACCATTCTGCAACACACTTATTGCAGAAGGCTTTGCAGGAGGTATTGGGCAACCATGTAGCACAGTCCGGTTCTTTCCAGGACGGTGAGCGCACCAGATTTGACTTTACGCATTTCTCTGCTATGACAGCGGAGGAATTACAACAGGTCGAGGATATGGTAAATGCCAAGATCGCAGAGCATCTGCCGGTCGTAACAGAGATCATGACACAGGAAGAAGCCAAAAAGACCGGTGCTATGGCACTCTTTGGCGAAAAGTACGGCGAGAAGGTCCGTGTGGTTTCCATGGGCGATTTCTCCAAGGAATTCTGCGGTGGTACTCATGTTGCCAATACCGGAGATATCATGGCATTCAAGATTCTTTCTGAAAATGGCGTTGCTGCCGGTGTCAGACGTATCGAGGCACTGACCGGAGATAATGTACTTGCTTACTATGCAAATATGGAAGCAGAGATGCAAAAGGCTGCCAAGACCGTAAAGGCGACTCCTGCAAATCTGGTAGAGCGTCTGGAAAAACTTATGGCTGAGGTCAAGGAACTCCAGAGCGAAAACGAATCCTTAAAGGCAAAGGCAGCACAGAGTGCTCTTGGTGATGTTATGGATTCCGTGGTAGAAGTATCCGGTGTGAAACTTTTAGCAACATCTGTTGACGGTGTAGATATGAATGGTCTGCGTGATCTGGGCGATGATCTTAAGAATAAACTGGGCGAGGGCGTGATTGTACTTGCATCTGCAAAGGACGGCAAGGTCAATCTCGTTGCTATGGCAACCGACGGTGCCATGAAAGCCGGTGCTCATGCAGGAAACCTGATCAAGTCGATCGCAGGTCTTGTAGGCGGTGGCGGCGGCGGTCGTCCAAATATGGCCCAGGCAGGCGGTAAGAATCCGGCAGGCATTCCGGATGCTATCGCAGCAGTAGCAGATGCACTTGCAGGGCAGTTGGGTTAAGGCTGATCTGCTGTTGAAGAAATTGACAGTTTCTGAAGAAAACTGTTGACGTGTCGCTATTTTATGCTATAATATTTTACTGTGCAAAGATATTTACCCAAACAGTTGAATATGCACAATACCCAACTGGAGGGAGGTTAGGTGTAAGACTATGTCAAGTGTAACAGTTAAAGAGAACGAATCTTTAGATAGCGCATTACGTAGATTTAAGCGCAATTGTGCTAAGGCAGGTATCCAGCAGGAGATCCGCAAGAGAGAGCACTATGAAAAGCCAAGCGTAAAGCGTAAGAAGAAGTCTGAAGCTGCTAGAAAACGTAAATACAACTAAAATTGAAATTGCGTTTAGTAAGAGATGTGATGCAAGTCACATCTCTTTTTTTTTCGAGCGTTATCGGGTATAATAATAATCATGAAAACAATCGATGAAGATATCAAAACAGGACAATTTAAAGCAGCCTATCTTTTATACGGAGATGAGGATTATCTTAAGAAGCAATATCGGGACAAATTAACCAAAGCCCTCATGGGGCAGGGCGATACCATGAACTTTGCCAAGTATGAGGGCAAGGATTCATCCATAGAGGAGATCATCAGTTTTGCGGATACTATGCCTTTTTTTGCAGACAGACGAGTGGTACTGGTTGAGGATTCCGGTTTCTTTAAGTCTTCACAGGAGACTTTGGCAGATTATTTTTCCAATATCCCGGAGACGACCTGCATGGTCTTTGTGGAGAGTGACGTGGATAAACGTTCCAAGGCTTACAAAGCGATCGCAAAGGCAGGCAGTGCGGTGGATTTTTCCATGCCGGATGAGAGGATGCTGACTTCCTGGATGATGGCGCGTGTCAAGGCGGCGGGAAAGACGATGACGCGGGATGCTTGGAATGAGTTTTTTGAGCGCAGCAATGATTCCATGGATCACATGGATATGGAAATGGAAAAACTTCTTTCTTATGTATATGATAAGGATGGAATCACTTTGGAAGATGTGGAGGCGATCTGTACCAAACAGGTGCACACCAAGGTCTTTGACATGATCTCTTTTGTGGCATCCAAGAATCTGCCAAAGGTATTGGATCTATATCATGATATGCTGGCAACAAAGGAACCGCCGATCCGTATTCTGGCGCTGATCATCCGACAGTTTGACCAGATGTACGTCATGAAGGATATGGCATCGCAGGGGATGAATGTACAGACGATCGCAGGCAAGATGGGCATCCGTGATTTTATTGTGCGAAAGAATCTGGGACTTGCAAGGAATTTTACCATGGAACAGATCCGGGCTTTATTGGAAGATGCGGCAGATCTGGATGAGAGAGCAAAGACAGGACGGATCAACGACCAGTTGGCAGTCGAGATGCTGATGATCAAATGGGCGGGTTGAACCGGGAAAATGCGTAAAGAAAAACACCAGTATGACGGTACTGGTGTTTCTTTTTGTTTATGTTCAAAAAAATTAAGCAATAGAATTAACAGCCTTGGTAAGACGAGATACCTTTCTTGCTGCATTGTTCTTGTGGTAGAGACCCTTGCTTGTTGCCTTGTTGATCTCAGAAATAGCAACGATGAGTGCTTCATTAGCAGCTTCCTTATCCTTGTTAGCAACGGCTGCTTCTACCTTTTTGATACAAGTCTTAACCTTAGACTTGATTGCTTTATTTCTAGCAGTCTTGATCTCTGTAACTAATACTCTCTTCTTAGCAGATTTAATGTTAGCCAATCTGTACACCTCCAATGTCTTGATATAAAAATAATAGTAACTCTGTTGTAACAAAGCCGGACACGGACAGTCTGTTACAAACATACTAGATTATTTTAGAGCAGTAAGCCTTGTCTGTCAATACATATTTCATAAAAAAGTGCAAACAATAAGGAAAAGATTTGAAGAAACGAGGGCATGATGCGGGATGTTTCAGATTCGAACAGACCTTGCGGTGGAAACATCGGAAAAACGACCGGATGGGAAGGAAGTATCCGGGATCCGGGTGGAGAAGAAAAAGAGAGGCGAGGATGTGGTCATCACAAAAGTATGCATTGACACACAAAAGGCGGCAAAGACATTGGGAAAGCCGCGGGGGACTTATGTCAGTATCGAAGCGGATCAGATGATGGAAGAAGACAGCGGCTACCATCGGGAAATCTCGGAAATCTTTTCCGAGCAGTTGAAGACCTTTTTGCCAAAAGATTATAGAAATGCCAAGATCTTAGTCATTGGTTTGGGAAACCGGGAGGTCACGCCGGATGCCCTGGGTCCGAAAGTGATCGATCATCTGTTTATCACCAGACATTTGTTGGAGGAGTTCGGAAAATATCTGGTGGAACTGGATCAGTGCTGCAGTATCAGTGGCATTGTGCCGGGGGTCATGGCGCAGACAGGCATGGAGACCGTGGAGATCCTGCGTGGAATTGTTGCCGAAACCAAGCCGGATCTGGTCATTGCAGTGGATGCGCTTGCTGCGCGCAGCATCAAAAGGCTCAACCGGACGATCCAGATCACAGATACAGGCATCATTCCGGGATCCGGTGTTGGCAATTACCGTAATGCCATTACCGAGGAGCATCTGGGCATCCCTGTGATCGCGATCGGCATTCCGACAGTCGTTGATGCAGCGACCATCATTGCGGATTTTTGTATGGGGCTCATGGAGGAAAACAAATCAGAACCGGAGGAGATGGAAGCCTCTGTGCGTAGCCTGATCTCGCCCAAGTTAAATACCATGTATGTGACATCCAAAGACATTGACGAGGCGGTCAACCGCCTGAGTTTTACGATATCGGAAGGACTCAACATGACTTTTGTCCCAAGAGTCTAGTCACAGGGACGTTCCTTTTGCCATAAGGAGCGTCCCCTTTGGCATAGGCAGGCATATCTCGAAAAAAAACGCATATATTGGTGCGTGGGGAAAAGGAGAGATTTGTGAGTGCCAAGTGGTCTTTGTATTATCAATTATTAAAATTATGTGTGCCGGTGTTCTGCTTTCAAACGACAGAGGCATCTTTGTCAGACCTGCTCTTACAGCAGATGGAATTGGCAACACCGGTCATGGCATATGTCTATGGGGAAGATGAGGCAAAAGATGAACTGACTCTGCTGGCTGCCATAGAAAATTCCGGCAAGCAAGAAGATACAAAAAATGCCGACATAGAAATCAGTGCGGATGCGCAAAAGGCAAATGGGGATGAGGAGGAGACACAGGATCCGATCGCTGCGGCCGGGGCAGAAAATGTGGCTGCTACAGCGACACCGGTTTGGACAAAGCAGGCAGAGGTTAATCGGGATAAACTGCTGGACTTTGATTATCTGGTCAAAAACTTTTATCGGATTGACCGCACAACGACGATCGATTCCTCGGAACTGAATCCGGGGCAACTTTTAGCAAAAGACCTGACCATTGATACAAATGTGGGAGGACCGGTCATTTTGATCTATCATACACATTCACAGGAAGGATTTGTGGACTCGGATGGATCGGAAGGGATGACGGTCATGGGGCTGGGGGATCGCCTGACAAGCCTTTTGCAGGATACCTATGGGATTCCTGTCTTGCATCATCGGGGCAAATATGACGTGGATGGGCGCGATTATGCCTATTCCAACGCGGAACCGGAGATCAGGCAGGTCTTGGCGGACAATCCGACCATACAGGTTGTGATCGATCTACATAGAGATGGTGTGGGGGATGATGTCCATCTGGTGACGGATATAGGTGGCAAGCAGACGGCAAAGATCATGTTCTTCAATGGGCTGAGCAGAACGACATCGACCGGTCCGATCGATTATCTGCAAAATCCGAATCTGCAGGATAATCTGGCAACTTCTCTGCAAATGCAGATCGCGGCGGCAGAACTGTATCCGGGCTTTACCAGACCGGTCTTTTTGAAGGGCTATCGTTATAATATGCATATGTGCCCCAAGTCCATGCTGATCGAGGTGGGGGCGCAGACCAACACCTTTGAGGAGGTCTATAATGCCATGGATCCGCTCGCCAATATCCTTGCCTATGTACTATTGGGACAATCGCACACTTGAGAAGACGCGTATTCCTATGGTATAATCTTACCAAATGAGCAAATTTTCGATAGGAAATGCGGAGGATAAATTTTCATGGCAATAGATCAGAGCAAAATTCGTAACTTTTGTATTGTAGCCCATATCGATCACGGCAAGTCAACACTGGCAGACCGTATCATTGAGATGACGGGCCTGCTTACCGATCGTGAGATGCAGGCACAGGTCTTGGATAATATGGATCTGGAGCGTGAGCGTGGTATCACGATCAAGTCTCAGGCGGTGCGTATCATCTACAAGGCAAAAGACGGGGAAGAATATATTTTCAACTTGATCGACACACCGGGACACGTGGATTTCAACTATGAGGTATCGCGTAGTCTGGCGGCATGTGACGGCGCTATTCTGGTGGTGGATGCGGCACAGGGAATCGAGGCACAGACGCTGGCAAATGTCTATCTGGCATTGGATCACGATCTGGATGTCCTTCCGGTCATCAACAAGATCGATCTGCCAAGTGCGGAGCCGCAGCGTGTCAAAGACGAGATCGAGGATGTGATCGGCTTAGAGGCGCAGGATGCACCGCTGATCTCTGCCAAGACCGGTCTGAATGTAGAGGAAGTCTTAGAGCAGATCGTTAGCAAATTGCCGGCACCGACCGGTGATCCAAAGGCACCGCTGCAGGCATTGATCTTTGACTCTTTGTATGATGCATACAAGGGCGTGATCGTTTTTTGCCGTATCAAGGAGGGAACGCTTCGTCCCGGAGATCAGGTGCTGATGATGGCAACAGGCGCGACAGCGGATGTTGTAGAAGTCGGTTATTTTGGAGCCGGACAATTTATCCCTTGTGATGAACTTTCTGCTGGCATGGTCGGCTATATGACAGCCAGCATCAAGAACGTCAAAGATACCCGCGTGGGCGATACGATCACACACAAGAAGCATCCGTGCAAGGAACCTTTGCCGGGCTATAAAAAGGTCAATCCTATGGTCTACTGTGGTCTGTATCCGGCGGATGGAGCCAAGTACCCGGATCTAAGAGACGCATTGGAAAAATTGCAGTTAAATGATGCATCTTTACAATTTGAACCGGAGACATCGGTAGCCCTTGGTTTTGGTTTCCGCTGTGGTTTCCTTGGACTTTTGCATCTGGAAATCATCCAGGAGAGACTGGAAAGAGAGTATAATCTGGATCTGGTGACAACGGCACCGGGCGTTGTTTATCGTGTGTATAAGACGGATGGCACCATGATCGAGTTGACCAATCCATCCAATCTGCCGGATCCGTCAGAGATCGAATACATGGAAGAACCTGTCGTAGAGGCGGAGATCATGGTGACGAGCGAGTATATCGGAGCCATTATGGATCTGTGTCAGGAGCGGCGCGGAACTTACATCAGTATGGAGTATATGGAAGAAACGCGTGCCCTGCTCAAGTACACCCTGCCTTTGAATGAGATCATCTATGATTTCTTTGATGCCTTAAAATCCAGATCCCGCGGCTATGCATCTTTTGACTATGAGATGAAGGGCTATGTCAAGTCTGATCTGGTCAAACTGGATATCCTCATCAATAAGGAAGAAGTGGATGCCCTTTCCTTTATCGTATTCAGTGGAACGGCATACGAACGTGGGCGCAAGATGTGTGAAAAATTAAAAGAAGAGATCCCGCGTCATTTGTTCGAGATCCCGATCCAGGCAGCGGTCGGCAGTAAGGTCATTGCCAGAGAGACGGTCAAGGCTATGCGAAAAGATGTGCTTGCCAAGTGTTATGGCGGTGATATTTCCAGAAAGAAGAAATTGCTTGAAAAACAGAAGGAAGGAAAGAAGCGTATGCGCCAGGTGGGCAATGTAGAGATCCCGCAGGAGGCGTTTATGAGCGTGTTAAAATTGGACGAGGATTAGTAAATATGAAAGAGGTCAGTCTTTATCTACACATTCCATTCTGTGTAAAAAAATGTGATTACTGCGATTTTTTATCAGGAGCCTATGATAATGACATACAAAAAAGATATGCCGAAAGCCTCTGTAAAGAAATCGCTTACATGGGACAGCAACTGCGATCAGTTGCTGTTTCTTCTATATATATTGGTGGCGGTACCCCATCCTGGCTGGATGCATCGGACATGGGAAAGATCATGGATGCCCTACATAAAAATTTTACTATCGGTCAGGATGCTGAGATTTCCATGGAATGTAATCCGGGAACGGTAACGATGGAAAAATTTAGTGCATACCGTAAGATGGGGATCAATCGTTTAAGCATCGGTCTGCAATCGGCTAATGATGACGAACTGCGTCTCTTGGGACGGATCCATAGTTACGAACAGTTTTTGCGGACTTTTGACATGGCACGCAAAAACGGATTTTACAATCTGAACGTGGATATTATGACAGGATTGCCGAGACAGACCCCGGAAAAATTGATGCATACTTTAGAGCAGGTCATTGCCCTGCGACCGGAACATGTCTCTGCCTACTCTTTGATCGTGGAAGAAGGAACCCCTTTTTATGATCGCTATAAATTTGATGCGGTCAAGCAGCATGCTGGGATGAAAACAGAATTTTTGCCGGACGAGGACGAGGAATACCGCCTGTCCAAGATGGCACAAAGCGTTTTGATCGCACACGGCTATCAGCAATATGAGATATCCAACTATGCCAGGGAAGGTTATGCCTGCTATCACAATACCGTTTATTGGCGGCGGGGCGACTATCTGGGACTTGGCATTGGAGCAGCCTCCATGGTAGGCGACCGTCGTATGGCAAATGTGCGGGACATCTATCAGTATATGGATCTGTGTGCGGACAAATTGTCTTCTAATAATATAGAAGAAACAGAAAATCTGACGTCGCCTTTATGGCAGGAAGTAACGAGTCTTTCTAAAAAAGATGCCATGGAAGAATTTATGTTTTTGGGACTGCGCATGAATGCAGGAGTTACCAGAGAGGATTTTGCCAAGTGCTTTTCCTGCTCGATAGAGTCCGTCTATGGCGAGACCATCAAACATTTGCGGCAGGAGGCTTTGCTAGAAGTGGCAGAGGGGCGGATCTTTTTGACCGACAAGGGAATGGATCTGAGCAATTATGCCCTGGCACAGTTCCTCCTGTAAGATCATCTGCGCCAAAGGGGACAGTCCATGTGGCAAAAGGAGCGTCCCTGCACCACAAAAAATTCACAAAAATAAATAAAAAAAATTGTGAGAAGTGTTGACAAAGCAAAAGGGCAGTGATACATTAGGTTTAAAGATATTAGCACTCTAAGTTAATGAGTGCTAACAATCTTAGAAACAAGGAAATCAGATGAGGTATCCGATGGACGAATTAGGTGAGAGAAAAGAGAAAATTTTAAACGCCATCATACAGAACTATCTGGAAACCGGAGAGCCGGTTGGTTCCCGTACCATTTCCAAGATGTCAGATCTGAATCTGAGTTCTGCTACGATTCGTAATGAGATGTCGGATCTTGAGGAACTGGGCTACATCGTACAGCCGCATACTTCTTCAGGGCGTATTCCTTCCGATAAGGGTTACCGTTTCTATGTAGATCACTTGATGGAAGTCAAGGATCGGGAAGTGACCGAGATGAAGGATCTGATGATCGAAAAGACGGAGAAGATGGAACAACTCTTAAAACAGGTCGTCAAGGTACTTGCCAACAATACGCAGTACGCCACGATGATATCTGCACCGAGTGTCCAGCGCAA
The DNA here is from genome assembly GCF_014287435.1 of Roseburia lenta. Lineage (GTDB taxonomy): Bacteria > Bacillota > Clostridia > Lachnospirales > Lachnospiraceae > Pararoseburia > Pararoseburia lenta. Next base: position 487,416 of record NZ_JACOPG010000001.1, on the reverse strand, counting down.
CCGTCTCAAGTTCGTACAGTTATCTGCCGTAGATGAACACCAGATCTTATCGGTGGTCGTTATGGAAGGCAACATCGTAAAGAACAAGATCATTCCGGTTGAGGAACCTCTGAGCAATGAGACTATGTTGAAACTCAACATGCTCTTGAACACCAACTTAAACGGACTTACCGTCGATGAGATCAACTTAGGGCTCATCACCAAGTTAAAAGAGCAGGCGGGTATTCACGAAGAGATCATTGCACAAGTCTTAAATACCGTGGCTGAGACGATTCACGAAGACGACGATCTGGAGATTTACACGAGTGGAGCAACGAATATTTTCAAATATCCGGAACTTTCCGATTCCCAGAGAGCGAGTGAGTTGATCAGTGCTTTTGAAGAAAAGCAGGCGCTGGCAGATCTGATCTCTGAGACACAGGGAGATGAAGAAACCGGCATTCAGGTATATATAGGAAATGAGTCACCGATCCAGACAATGAAAGATTGCAGCGTCGTGACAGCCACCTATGAATTAGGTGAGGGCGTGAAGGGCACGATAGGAATTATCGGACCAAAGCGTATGGATTACGAAAATGTCATGGATAACCTGAAAAATCTTAAGTCGCAGCTTGACAAGATCATGAAAAGGGAATGACATAGGAAGGAGATGTAAAAGTGGCAGAGGAAAAGAAGCAGGAAGATAGGGAAGAAGTCAAAGTAGACGAGACCGTCGAGACAGAGACTTCCGAAGAAAAAGATACAGAAAGTACAGAGGCAGGAGAAGCCGCTGCTACCAAAGAGGAGGCGGAGGAAAAAGAAGAATCCGCAGAAGAAGCTGAGGAAGAAAAAGGAAATGGAGGCTTTTTCAAAAAGAAAGAAAAGAAAGACAAAAAGGATGCACAGATCGAAGAACTGACCGACAAGGTCAGACGCCAGATGGCCGAGTTCGAGAACTTCCGCAAACGTTCTGAGAAAGAAAAATCACAGATGTATGAAGTGGGAGCAAAGAGCATCTTGGAAAAGATCCTTCCGGTCGTTGACAACTTTGAAAGAGGTCTTAAGGGCATGGAAGAGAGCGAAGATCCATTTGCACAAGGTATGCAGATGATCTACAAACAACTGATGACTTCCTTGGAGGAAGCAGGCGTGAGTCCGATCGAGGCGCTCGGCAATGAATTTGATCCGAATTTCCACAACGCAGTGATGCATGTGGAGGATGAAGAAGCCGGCGAGAGCGAGATCGTAGAAGAGTTCCAAAAGGGCTATATGTATCACGATACAGTGCTTCGTCATAGCATGGTCAAGGTTGCAAACTAGTCAAATTGGTAGCAATGCTAATTTAAAATAAAGACAATAACAATGTGATGATAAATAGGAGGAAAAAATCATGGGAAAAATTATTGGTATTGATTTAGGTACAACAAACTCTTGTGTAGCAGTTATGGAAGGTGGTAAGCCAACCGTTATCGCCAACCAGGAAGGTGCAAGAACAACACCGTCTGTTGTAGCATTTACAAAGACAGGAGAGAGATTGATCGGTGAGCCTGCAAAGCGTCAGGCAGTTACAAATGCAGAAAAGACAATTTCTTCTATTAAGAGAGATATGGGTACAGACAATGGTCGTACCATCGATGGTAAGAAGTATTCTCCACAGCAGATCTCAGCAATGATCTTACAGAAGTTAAAGAGCGATGCAGAGAACTATCTGGGTGAGCCTGTCACAGAAGCAGTTATCACAGTTCCTGCATATTTCAATGATGCGCAGCGTCAGGCAACAAAGGATGCCGGAAAGATCGCTGGTCTTGATGTAAAGCGTATCATCAACGAGCCTACAGCAGCAGCACTTGCTTATGGTCTTGACAATGAAAATGAGCAGAAGATCATGGTTTATGATTTAGGTGGTGGTACATTTGATGTATCTATCATTGAGATCGGTGATGGCGTTATCGAAGTTCTTGCAACAAGTGGTGATAACCGTCTTGGTGGCGATGACTTCGACCAGAAGATCACAGATTGGATGCTGGATGAGTTCAAGAAGGCAGAAGGCGTTGACCTTTCTACTGACAAGATGGCTCTCCAGAGATTAAAAGAAGCAGCAGAGAAGGCTAAGAAAGAACTTTCCGCTGCAACAACAACAAACATCAACTTGCCTTTCATCACTGCAACAGCAGAAGGACCAAAGCATTTTGATATGAACTTAACACGTGCTAAATTCGATGAATTAACACATGACCTTGTAGAAAGAACAGCCATTCCGGTACAGAACGCATTAAAGGATGCAGGTCTTACAGCAAGTGAACTTTCAAAGGTTCTCCTTGTTGGTGGATCAACCCGTATCCCAGCCGTACAGGATAAGGTAAAGGCACTTACAGGACATGAGCCAAGCAAGTCTTTGAACCCGGATGAATGTGTAGCCATCGGTGCTTCTATTCAGGGCGGTAAGTTAGCAGGTGATGCCGGTGCCGGTGAGATCTTGCTTTTGGATGTTACACCACTTTCTCTTTCTATCGAGACTATGGGTGGTATTGCAACCAAGTTGATCGAGAGAAATACAACGATCCCTACCAAGAAGAGCCAGATCTTCTCTACTGCTGCTGATAACCAGACAGCCGTTGATATCAACGTAGTACAGGGTGAGAGACAGTTTGCTAGAGACAACAAGTCCTTAGGACAGTTCCGCCTGGATGGTATTCCTCCAGCACGTCGTGGTGTTCCACAGATCGAGGTTACTTTCGATATCGATGCCAATGGTATCGTAAATGTATCCGCTAAGGATCTTGGTACAGGTAAGGAACAGCACATCACCATTACAGCAGGATCTAACATGTCTGATGAAGACATTGAGAAGGCTGTTAAGGAAGCTGCTGAGTTTGAAGCACAGGATAAGAAGCGTAAGGAAGCCATCGACACCAGAAACGATGCTGATGCATTTGTATTCCAGACAGAGAAGGCTTTGGAAGAAGTTGGCGACAAGATCGATGCGGCAGATAAGTCAGCAGTTGAGGCTGATATCGCAGCGATCAAGACAATCCTCGAGGCACATCCGGAAGCAGAGGCTATGGATGATGCAACCGTAGCAGAATTAAAGGCTGCACAGGAGAAATTGCAGGAGAGTGCACAGAAGGTATTCACCAAGATGTATGAACAGCAGGCTCAGGCAGCAGGCGCACAGGGTGCAGGTCCTGACATGGGTGCCGGTGCAGGCCCTGATATGGGAGCAAACACCACTTACAATGCGGCAGATGATGATGTCGTAGATGCAGACTTCAAGGAAGTATAAAAAACATGGCAGAACAGAAGCGAGATTATTATGAAGTCCTTGGCGTAGATAAAAATGCCGATGACGCAACGATCAAAAAAGCATACAGACAGTTGGCAAAGAAATATCACCCGGATATGAATCCGGGTGATAAAGAAGCAGAGGTAAAGTTCAAAGAAGCCTCTGAAGCCTATGCTGTTTTGAGTGATCCGGATAAGAGAAGACAATATGATCAGTTTGGTCATGCTGCTTTTGACGGCGGTGCCGGTGGCGGCGGATTTGATTTCTCAGGCATGGATTTTGGAGATATCTTTGGAGATATCTTCGGTGATTTCTTTGGCGGTGGCGGCAGCAGACGTACCAACAATGGACCGATGAAAGGGCAGAATGTCCGTGCAAGAGTCAATATCAAGTTTGAAGAGGCAGCATTTGGTTGTGAAAAAGAGATCGAACTGGTATTAAAAGATGAGTGTGCAACTTGTCATGGATCCGGTGCAAAGCCTGGAACTACAAAGGATACCTGTCCGAAGTGTGGCGGTAAGGGAAAGATCGTAGTTACACAGCAATCATTCTTTGGAACCGTACAGAATGTAACGTCTTGTCCGGAATGTCAGGGAACAGGGCAGATCATCAAAGAAAAATGTAGTGATTGCCATGGTACCGGATACATTTCCCGTAAAAAGAGAATTTCTGTATCTATTCCTGCTGGTATTGATAACGGTCAGAGTGTTCGTATCCGTGAAAAGGGAGAGCCGGGCATCAACGGAGGACCTAGAGGAGACCTTTTGGTTGAGGTTCGTGTGGCCCCGCATGCGATCTTCCAGAGAAGCGAATACGATATTTATTCTTCTGCTCCGATCTCATTTGCACAGGCAGCACTGGGCGGTGAAGTCATGATCGATACCTTGGACGGAAAGGTCGTATATGAAGTGAAGCCCGGCACACAGACCGATACCAGGATCCGCTTGCGTGGAAAAGGTATTCCGTCCTTGCGTAATAAGAATATGCGTGGTGACCATTATGTTACTTTGGTGGTACAGGTTCCGACTTCTCTTAGTCATGAAGCAAAAGAAACTTTGCGTAAGTTTGATGATGAGACAGGAAAGACCTTGAAAGCCGGAGGAACAGCGGTTAAGGAAGAAAAGAAGAAAAAAGGATTTATGGGCAAACTTAAGGATGCCGTAGACGATTTATAAAATGCGAAGAAGCGATGGCTTGGTATAGAAATATATCCCATCGCATTTTTGCGTATAAGAGAAAGAGGATAACATACATGAAAGTTTGGATTACAAGACATGGGCAGACAGATCTCAACAAAAAGCAGTTGATGCAGGGCGTTTATGACGAACCACTGAACGAAACAGGAATTGCGCAGGCAGAGGAAACACGGAAAAAGATTGGTGATATGAAGTTCGACGCTGTTTACTGCAGCCCATTGAAGCGAGCAAAGAAAACAGCCATGATCATCGGAGGTGTATCCGAAGAGGAATTGATCGTGGATCCGCGTATCATCGAGGTAAACTTTGGAAAATACGAAAAAAAGAGTTATAAAAAATTAGGACCATTTATGACCTTATACTGGATGCTTCCGGAAATCATACCGGCACCTAAGACGGTGGAGCCTGTTTCATCTATGGTGAAAAGAAGTCGTTCTTTTATCGAAGATCTCAAAAAAGAGGACTATGAAAACGTGCTTGTGGTCTGTCACGGTGGCATTATCCGGGCTCTTTGTGGAGTTCTTGAAAACCGTAGAAATGGAATCAAGTGGAGACCAAGACCACAAAATTGTGAAATTAGAAAATACGAGTTGTAGTTTGTAGGGACGTTCCTTTTGCCACAAGGAGCGTCCCTTTTGGCATACCGACAGGTGCAGAGCGGCGTCTTCTATTGATTTCGGTATTCTTTCGGCGTCATACCGGTCAATTTCTTAAATACATTCTGAAAATACCCCTGTGAGGAAAAGCCTAAATAAGTTGCTATCTCTAAAATAGAGCGATCAGTCGTTTTTAACAGAGACTTCGCTTTTTCGATTTTTTGTTCTTGAATATACTGTGACAAGGTCATACCGGTTTCTTTTTTGAATTTGGTTGACAGATAACTGCGACTTAAAAAAAGATCCTGAGCCATTTGATCCACAGAAAATTCTTCCGTTAAATGCTCCCGGATATATCCCGTTACAGAACGCATAAATTTGTCATAACGATCTCCCTGGCGGATTTCATTTACAAGTGTGGTGTAGTCAATGACCATGTGATACTGCAAATTCATGACTTGTTCCGGATTGTTGTAACTCTCTGCGTGTTGGATATACTTGTCGCTTAAGGTTAGAGCTTCTTCTACAGGAAGTCCACCATCAATGGCAGCACGTGATAAAAGTGTAGCAGATGATATGAAAATATTTTTTAACTGTCGCAAGTAAGTTGGTGCTACTTTGCCAGCACGACCAGCTGAATTTAGCTTAAAAAGTTCGTTGAGACGGTCGAGATCGCCATCACGGACGCAGGAAAACAGTTCTTTTTCAAAAAGATAGGCCGTGTGTTCAGGTAATATAGCAACGTTATAGTCATCAATAGAAGCATGTGCATTTGCAATGTCGTGAATGCTGTGGATGTCGTTTTCGCTCATAGGGCGCTTTTCCATAGGAGAAATATTTGTTATTTGCGCATTTGTTTCAATCGCTGTCTGGTTATCAATATTTTGTTTGGAAATATTGCTATAGGAATCATATATAGCAACATCGGATAATTCTAGTTTTTTGTCACTGATATAGTAATAAATCAGGCAAAGTTCGTGTAAAAATAGTTCAAGCGGCATAGGAGTTATACTGCTGAGCAATTGTTGATATTGTTCCATGTAATTCATTTTTAAATCAAGCGAAAACATGAATTCCCGAATCTGATTTTTAGGCGGCGTAATCTGAAAAGTAGGACCTAAAATGAGGGTGTATTCATCATGTTTTATGATGCCATAAAAATGTTCATAGGGTGAAATATAGTAGTTAACCCCTTCGTTTACCTGTAAAAGTGTATCAATATAGGGTGACGCGGGATCTTTTGGAAAATTAGATAAGTCATAATGAATGATTTCTTTGTTATTTTTGTAAACGCGTATGGCAATCAACGATAATGAAGAAATATTTTTTGCAATATAATCATAATCAATTTTTCTCATAACAACCTCCAATGACAGATGTACATATAACTGTAGCAATCTCTTTATGATTTTACAAAATATCATACATAATTACAAGAAAAATAGCATATGGACGAATATAATACCTATAGAATAAAAAAATCTATAGGTATTTTTTAAAACAAGGGTTTTTTAATGAAGGAGAAGAACGAATGAAAACAATTAGAGCAAAATTTATGGATGCGAGTGCATGCAATAGCCGGATTAAATCACCGGATATGGAAAAGAAAGAAAAATGGATGGGGTATCTGATAGGACCAGCAGGAGCACTACTTTTGAATGCAGTTATGGCATCATACCTGAATGTATACTACACGGATGTATTGAAACTGACGACTGTGTGGGGCGGAATGTTTCTTATGGTATTCCCGATTTTATCAAAGATTATTGATGCCATCACAAACGTTTTGATGGGATATATCATTGACCACACAAAAACGAAACAAGGAAAAGCAAGACCATATCTGCTTCTTGCAGGGGTACTGCTTCCAATTACCGGAATTCTGCTTTTTACCGTTCCGGAATCCAATGAAACATTAGAAGTAATCTGGGTAATGCTTTCTTACAACCTTTTTTATTCATTTGCATTTACCATTTACAATATGAGTCACAATCTGATGGTTCCATTGTCTACAAGAAATTCAGAACAACGTGGCGTTTTGGCAGTGTTTAACAATGTTGCAACCATTATGATTTCAGGAATCATTGTAGCATTGATTTTTCCAATGCTGATTTTGCCAAGATTGGGTGTCGATAAGAGCAACTGGATTCATATGGCAGTTATTTTGTCGATTCTTGCTTTGCCATTAACACTTTTGGAATATTACTACACAAAAGAACGTGTTACAGAAGAAAGTGCTGTGGATGAAGAAGTAAGTACGGTCACATTTAAGGAACAAATGAGAGCCGTGTTTGCGGATCGTTATATGTTCTGTTTATTATTTTATTTCCTTGTATATACCGTTGGATCAACGATGAAAAACATATCCCTTGTGTACTACTGCAATTATGTATTGGGATCTTACAATGACGGAATTACGCAGACAATGGTATCTGTGATTGGCGGTATCCCAATGGGAATCGGTATTTTTGCTGTATGGCCATTGGCAAAAAAGTTTGGTAAGAGAAATCTGACGATGGCAGGTTTTGTTTTATATGGTATTGGAAGCGCAATTTGCTGTCTGGCTCCAACCAATATGGTTATTGTACTTGTTGGACAGTTTGTAAAGAATATCGGTGGACTTCCTTGCGCTTATGTATTTATGGCATTGATGGCAGATACCTACGATCATCTGGAATGGAAGAATGGATTCCGTGTGGATGGTGCAGCAATGTCTATTTATTCGATTATTACAGTGACAATGTCAGGTGTTTGTACAGGTGTGTTTAATTTGTTGTTGTCAACATCAGGATATGTTGCACCAAGCCTTGTTGATGGCGTGACGGTAGCAGCAACGCAGGCTGATTCGGTAAAGAATATGCTGACTTTTTGTTTTGTAGGATTGGAAATAATAACTTCTATTATTGTGGTTGTTCTGCTGTCTTTCGTTAATGTAGAAAAGGGCTTGCAGGAAAAACAGGAAGAAATTGCAGCTCGTAGAGAAGCGAAGAATGCAAATAAGTAAACGGGATACAAGGAGAAAATATGAAGCATCAGGATATCATCAAAAAAATGACACTAGAGGACAAGATTGCGCTTTGCAGTGGTAAGGATTTCTGGCATACAAAGGATATGCCACAATACGGTCTTCCATCCATCATGATGAGCGATGGACCACATGGGCTTCGTAAACAGGAAGCGGAGGCAGATATGTTAGGCGTGAATGCGTCTGTACCAGCCACTTGCTTTCCAACGGCAGTGACAACGGGCAGTTCATGGAATGTTGCATTGATGCATAAAATTGGACAGGCAATCGCAGAGGAGGCCATTGCCTATCAGGTTTCTATTGTTTTAGGTCCTGGTGTAAATATCAAGCGGAATCCATTGTGCGGACGTAATTTTGAATATATCAGTGAAGACCCATATTTGGCAGGTAAAATGGCGGCAGATTTTATTCGCGGTGCAGAAGAGAAAGGTGTTGCAACATCGCTGAAACACTTTGCGGGAAATTCGCAGGAAACAAAGCGTTTTACATCAGATAGTGTCATTGATGAGAGAACATTGCGTGAAATTTATCTCACAGCATTTGAAATTGCTGTCAAAGAGGGAAGACCAAAGACAGTTATGTGCGCTTATAACAAACTAAATGGTATTCATTGTAGTGATCATAAGAAACTGTTGACGGATGTATTACGTGATGAATGGGGACATCAGGGAATTGTAGTGACAGATTGGGGTGCTATGAATGACCGCATCGAAGGATTTAAGGCGGGATGCGATTTGTCTATGCCTGGAGGAAGTGACTATATGGAAGCGGATGTCGCAAACGCAGTTCGTTCCGGTGCTTTAGAGGAAGCTGTCATTGATGAAAATGTAGATCGCATGATTGATTTGATTTTACAAAGTGCAGCGCGTTTGCAAAAGGATGCGGCATTTGATCAGAAAGCACATCATGAGCTGGCAAAAGCTGCGGCAGGAGAAGGTATTGTACTTTTGAAAAATAAGGACAACATCCTACCTTTGCAAGAAGGAACAAAGGTTGCATTGGTTGGTAAGATGGCAGAAAAAATCCGTTATCAGGGAGCAGGAAGTAGTCATATCAATCCTACAAAATTGACACAGCCAAAGAATGTGATTTCTCATACGGCATTTGCAGTGGGATGTGATGAGCGTGGAAATACAAGTGAGGAAATGCTAAAGGAAGCAGAGCATGTAGCACATACGGCAGATGTTGCCATTGTTTTTGCAGGACTGACAGAGGTTTATGAATCGGAAGGATTTGACCGCAAAGATATGAAAATGCCAGAAGGGCATGTGCGCATGATTGAGGCAGTTGCATCTGCAAATCCAAATACCATTGTGGTATTGATGTGTGGTAGTGCAGTGGAGTGTCCTTGGGCAGACAATGTGAAAGGAATCTTATATGCAGGATTGTCTGGTCAGGCAGGAGCAGAAGCGATAGCAGATATCTTATATGGAAAAATAAATCCGAGTGGAAAACTGGCAGAATCCTGGCCGATGCGGTACGAAGATTGTATTTCTGCAAAAGAGTATGCAAACCAGAGGGATGCTCTTTATAAGGAAAGTGTTTATGTAGGATATCGTTATTATGAAAGTGCTGAAGTAAAAGTCCGTTTTCCTTTTGGTTACGGATTGTCGTATACCACCTTTTCTTATGACCATTTGCAGGTGCAGCCACTTGCAGATGGAATGTATCAGGTTATTTGTGATGTTACCAATACAGGAAATATTGCTGGAAAGGAAGTCGTACAGACCTATGTTGCGGCAGTAAATTCTGAGATCTTTCGTCCGGCAAAAGAATTAAAAGCATTTGCGAAGATTGATTTGGAACCGGGGCAGACAAAACAGGTGGCGTTTGTGTTGAATGAGCGCAGTTTTGCGATTTATCTTGGAAAAACATATATGGATGCAATGGATGCGGGACAAGTTTTAGCGGAAGGATGGTATGTGCCAAAGGGTCGTTATAACATCATGATTGGTAGCAGTAGTCAAAAAATAGAATTGATGCAGACGATTTCTGTTGATGGTATGGAACTTAAGAGTCCAAAGTGGCAAAAAGATTCCTGGTACGAGACTCTTGTGGGAGAACCACAGCAGACAACGTTTGAAAAAATGATAGGTTATTCCTATACCTGTAAGCAGCATCATAAGGGTGAATTTACGATGGAAGATACCGTTGAGGAGATGAAAAATGAGTCATTTGTTATGAAACTCATGTATAACGCGTCTGCAATGGTTATAAAAAAAGGCGTGGGTGGAAAGATTACAGAGGATAATGAGGCGGATTATCGAATGATGCTTTCATCTTCGGTAGGAAGTCCGCTGCGTTCTATGATGATTAGTTCTGATATGAAAGGAGGTCTGTTTTATGGACTTCTGGATATGGCAAATGGGCACGTCTTCCGTGGACTTGGTAAATTGATTGGCATTGTTAAGTGAAAATAGGAAACAGGTAGACATAGTTTTGGCAAAGGTAGGAAAAATATGAAAGCGACAAATTTAAGAGTAGAATATATGACGAATCCGATAGGTATAGATTATGTATGCCCACGTTTTAGCTGGATATTTGAACAGGGGACAAAGCAAACGGCGTATCAAATCATTGCAAAAGATGATTTGGGCAATCTGTTGTGGGATTCCGGAAAGGTTGCATCAGAGCAGATGCATCTAATTCCGTGGGGAGCAGATGATCTTACAAGTCGTGCTCGTGTAATCTGGAGTGTGACGATATGGGACGATAATGATATCCCAGAGACATCGGAAGAAGCCTATTTCGAAATAGGGCTACTGCATGGAAGCGACTGGAAGGCAAAATGGATTACAGGTGATTATGTTCCGAAGAAAAAAGAACGTTACCCGGTGGATTGCTTCAAAAAATCATTTTGCGTTACAGGCGATAAAAAGATAAAAAAAGCCAGAGCATACATGAGTGCCTGTGGTGTTTATGAGGGAAAAATCAATGGAAAAAAGATAGGCGAATGTATTCTCGCGCCTGGAATTACGGATTATAGAAAACGTGTACAGTATCAGACGGTTGATGTGACGTCTTTGCTTGCAACAGGGGATAATGAACTGTCTTTTATGCTTGCAGATGGATGGTATCGTGGTTCTGTTGGGGCATGGGGTATGAAGAATTATTATGGCTCTGAAACGAAATTGCTGGCACAGCTGGAGATTACCTACGAAGATGGCAGCATGGATGTTGTTGCCACAGATGATCGTTTTGTCTGGACAAATGATGGCCCAATTCGTTTTGCTGATAATAAAGATGGTGAAATTTATGATGCCACCAAGCAGGATTTTTTGCATGCCCAGTGGAAAAAGGCGAAGGTGACAAAACATCCTGTTGTTCCAACAGCATCAGATAATTTTATCATGAAAGAACAGGAAGTTTTCTCGAATCCAAGGCTTATCACGACACCATCTGGAAAAACAGTGCTCGATTTTGGACAGAATATAGCAGGTATTGTAGCTTTTTCGGTAAATGCGAAAGCGAGACAACGCATCTATCTTCGCATGGGTGAGCTTATGAAAGATGGAGAGTTTACGCAGAAAAATATTCAGTGCGCGAGAAAAAATCTGATAACGCCTTTGCAGGAAATCACGTATTTCTGTAAGGATGGAAAAAATGATTACAAAACCACATTTGCAATCTTTGGTTTTCAGTATATTGAAGTGGAAGCAGATATGGAAATAAACCCGGCTGATTTCAAGGCAATCGCAGTATACTCTGATTTTGAGACAACATTTACGTTTGACTCCTCAAATGAATTGCTGAACCAATTTGTGAAAAATACACTTTGGTCTTTGAAAAACAATTCAGCAGATATTCCTACAGATTGTCCGACGAGAGAACGTCACGGATGGTCTGGCGATGCACAGATTTTTGTAAATACAGCATCTTACATGGTTAATTATGCACCATTTGCTTTAAAGTATGAAAATGATCTTTGTGATTGGCAGAAAGCAAATGGTAATTTTCCACAGATTGCACCAGAAGGTGGAACGGATCCTTATATGCGTCCAATGAATGGTTCTGTGGGTTGGTCTGATGCAGGAGTGTTGCTTCCGTATCTTTTGTGGAAAAAATATGAGGATCAGCGCATAATTGAAACCTATTATGAACCAATGCGTCGTTATGCCAAATATATGATAAGCCGCACAGGCAAAACAGAGCCATTTATTTCAGTAAAGACGGGATTATCAAAGGCAGATAAAAAGTATTTATATAATTTTGGTCAGCATTATGGTGAGTGGGCAGAACCATCAGATGTGCATAAAATGTGTTGGAAGGACTTTGCAACGTCACGTCCAGAAGAAGCAACAGCATATCTTTCATATATCATGGGAATTATGGTAGAGATTGCCGAGGTATTAGGCCATACAGAAGATATTCCACTTTATGCAGAATATCGTGATGGTGCCAAAAATACATATCGTAAATTAATGCAGCAAGCGGAGTTTTCACTTGATACGGACCGGCAGGCAAGATTAGTCCGACCATTGTATTTTGATCTGTTAGATGAGAAAGGTACGGCATTTGCTAAAAAACGGTTGATTCAGGCGTTGGACAATTATCATTGGCGCGTAGGTACAGGATTCCTTTCTACTCCATTTATCTTATATGTACTGGCAGAGATAGATCCGGAATATGCCTATCGATTGTTGGAAAATGAAGAAAAACCAGGATGGCTTTGTATGCCAAAGGCAGGTGCAACGACCATCTGGGAAGACTGGGAGGGTCCAAATTCAGATAATGGAAAAGGCGGCGGTATTGCGTCTTTGAATCATTATTCTAAGGGAGCTGTCTGTGAATGGGTATTTGATGAGATGTGTGGTATCAAGATGGCAGGAGAGAATCGTTTTAAGATCGCACCTGTGCCGGGCGGACATTTCAGTCATGCCGGTATGACTTATGACAGCGTCTACGGTAAGGTGGGATGCTCTTGGAAAAAGTACGCGGATGGAACGTATGCCTATCACATTCTTGTTCCACCCAATACAACGGCGGAGGTGAGCCTGCCGGGCTGCAAGGCGCAGACGCTTCCTGCTGGGGAATATGATCTGTGATTTATGGAAAAAAACTTAAAATCAATCTAAAAAAATAACAAAAAAGCGAATTTCCTATCGTGGGAATTCGCTCTTTTACGTTATACTGTAGACAGAATAAAAGAGCCAAAAGGGACACTCCATGTGGCAAAAGGAACGTCCCTACCAGACAAGGAGGATACAAAAAATGAGTAAATTTCCACAGGGATTTATGGTAGGTGCTTCTACCGCAGCACACCAGGTAGAAGGTAACAATATTCACAGTGATTACTGGGTACAGGAGAATGTAGAACATTCACAGTTCGTCGAGCCATCCGGCGATGCAGTCGATCATTACAACCGCTATGAAGAAGACATCAGGATGATGGCAGAAGCAGGGCTGACGGCATATCGTTTTTCCATCGAGTGGGCAAGGATCGAGCCAAAGAAAGGCGAGTTTGATGACAAGGAGATCGAGCATTATCGCAAGGTCATCGCCTGCTGCAAGGAAAACGGCATCGAGCCGATCGTGACCATGCATCACTTTACTTCTCCGGCATGGCTCATTTCCATGGGCGGCTGGGAAAATGAAGAAGTCGTTGATCTCTTTGCGAATTATGTAAAATATGTCGTAGAACGTCTGGGAAGCGAACTTAACTATATTTGCACCATCAACGAGGCAAACATGCGCTTACAGTTGGCTGCCATCATGAAAAAGTACATGGGCAGCATGGGCGGCGGAGCAAAAGATGCAGCAAATGCAGATGCCATGAAGAAAATGGCTGAGGCTCCAAAGCAGGATGCACCAAAGGAAGGCGATGTGCAGGTTGGACTCAACCTTGGACAGGGTATGAATACCATGATGATGGGCATGATGGAATGTGCAAAGGCATTTGGCTTGCAGGATCCAAGAGGCATCCATACTTTTGTTTCCATGTGCACACCACAAGGGGATATTCTGGTCATGAAGGCGCATCAGGCAGCCAAGAAGGTCATCAAGGAATTATATCCGGACATCAAGGTCGGTATCACTTTATCTTTGCATGATATGCAGCCGGAAGCAGGCGGCGAAGATGCAGCAGCAAAAGAATGGGATGAAGAATTCCGTCATTATCTTCCATATATTGCAGATGATGATTTCTTTGGCGCACAGTCTTACACCAGACAGTGCTTTGATGCTGAGGGCAACAAATATACACCGGACGGCGTGGAATTGACCCAGATGGGATATGAGTTCTATCCACAGGCGATCGCCAATGTAGTGCGTGCCGTTGCAAAAGATTTCAAGGGAGACATCATTGTCACAGAAAATGGTATGGCAACCGCTGACGACAGCAGACGTCAGGAATATATCAAAACAGCAACGGCAGGTCTTCAGGAGTGTATCGCAGACGGTATTCCACTCAAGGGCTATATGCACTGGTCACTCATGGATAACTTTGAGTGGCAGAAAGGTTTCTCTATGCAGTTCGGTCTGATCGCAGTAGACCGCAGCAATATGAAGCGTACCGCAAAAGAAAGTCTTTATCTTCTTGGAAGTATGGCAACAAAATAAATAATACCATTAGGAAAAATCCTCTTGCAGATTTCTGCAAGGGGACTTTTTTCGACCTGTGTAAAATGGTGAGGACAATTTTGCCGAAAAGGCAAAGAAAATCAGAAATTATGCATAATTTTCAGAAAAATCTTGTGTGATATGTCGAAAAAGTGCTATGATGGAAAAAGTAAAGGAGGAACGGAGTCCTATGAAAAAGAAAAAACAACAGAGGAAAAGAGGAATCGCGGAGGAGATACAGGTCAGTATCTTGTCAAAGGTAGTCATCGTATTTGTTATCGTTGCGGCAGTGGTTACCTTTATGGTGGGCAACATCAGTCTGAGTGCCCAGAAGAACGACCTGGAGATGCAATCCAAAGCAGCAGCATACCAGTTGGAGATATTCTTTGAGGAATACACGACGGTCGCAGAACAGATGGCACTGAACACAGATGTGCAGACTTTATTGGAGGAGACCGGACCGGGAGCCAATATTACAGAGTCAGAGCGTTATGCAACCGTATTCAATACTATGAAAAAGACCGCGGCAGCAGACAGTGACAACATTCAGGCAGTCTGGGTCGGCGATATTGATGCCAATGTTCTGACACAGTCAGACGGCTATACCAGTGGCAGTGATTTTGAGATCACAGAGCGTGCATGGTATAAGGCAGTAGAAGAAGAAAAGACCATCCTTACGGATGCATATGTAGATGCCAGCACAGGTAATGTGATCCTGAGTGCGGCTACTCCGGTATATGACCAGAGCGGACAAAATATCATCGGTGTTGCAGGGGTGGATGTGGCACTGGATCATATCGATGAACTTTTACCGGCATACAAGATCGGAAACAATGGATTTGTTATTCTGGTTACTTCTGAAGGCAATGTGATCTATCATCCGAACACGGACAACCAGCAGAAGAGTTTGAGCGAGTTGAATGTAGACAAGACCTTGATCCAGACAGTTGAGGGAGGTAAAGATACTTCCGTACATTATTCCGCAGATGGAAAGAGCAAATACGGTTATGTCGGAAGAATTGGTTCGACCGATTATCTGACCATTTCCTGCTTACCGGCAAGTGAATATTTTGCAAGTCTGATCCGTTGTATCATCATTGTATTGTTGCTTGTCATTGCAGGTATTGTCGTTATCATCATCACGATCCGTCATCTGGCAACCCAGTTGACTAAGCCGATCGTTGCTTTGAATGATGTGGCACAGGAACTGGCAGAAGGCAATCTGGATGTGACTCTTGATATCGCATCTGAAAATGAGATCGGGGAACTTGCAGATTCTATTCAAAAGACAGTAGATCGTCTGAAAGAATATATCAATTACATCGATGAGATTTCTTCGGTATTGGATCGACTGGCAGATGGTAAGTTGAAGTTTACCTTGAAGTATGATTATGCAGGAGAGTTTGCAAAGGTTAAGACCGCCCTGCTTCATATCTCAGGATCCTTTGAGCAGATGATCGAAGATATCATTGACAGTTCTACGCAGGTATCTATCGGTGCGGATGAACTTTCCAAGGCTGCACAGAATATCGCAGAGGGTGCTATGACGCAGGCTGCATCTGTGCAGGAACTTGTTGCAACAACCGAATCCGTATCACAGCAGGTAGAGGAAAATACCGAGGATGCGCAGAAGTCTGCAACAGAGACATCCCGTGTTACCCATATGATGCAGGATAGCAGAGAACAGATGAATCAGATGATGGAGGCAATGAACAAGATCACGGAGACATCCAATGAGGTTGTCAGTATCATCAAGACGATCGAAGATATTGCAGACCAGACCAACCTTTTGGCACTCAATGCTTCTATTGAGGCTGCCAGAGCCGGAGAGGCAGGCAAAGGTTTTGCAGTCGTTGCATCTGAGATCGGATCTCTTGCGGATGACAGTTCTAAGGCTGCAAATAATACCAGGGATCTGATCGAGATCTCCTTGCAGCAGATTGATCGTGGTTCCAGTCTGGCACAGAATGTTGTGCAGTCTATGCAGGATGTACTGGATGCCGTCGAAGAAGTCAATGGCATGATCGGTAAGAGTGCAGAGAACAACGAAGCACAGAACCAGAGCATGGAGCAGATCCGTGTCGGCATTGAAGATATTTCCAAGGGCGTTGAGGACAATTCCGCATCTGCCGAGGAGACATCAGCAACTTCTCAGGAGTTGGCAGCACAGGCGGCTACATTGGAGGAACTGGTTAAGAGATTTGATCTTAAGGATCATGGTAGAGAAGAATAAAAGAACTTTAGTAAAATGCGGTTGCCCGGTGTGGTGACCGCATTTTTTGCGCGTATTCACGCATTGTCAAAACGGGCAATCCATGGTACAATACATTAGTTTAGCAAGGCTATATGTTATAGAAAATGGAGAATAGATATGCGGTGGAATAAATACACGATAAATACAAGAACGGATGCAGAGGAATTGGTCTGTGCCATGCTATCGGAACTGGGCATTACCAGTGTAGAGATCGATAACCTTATCCCGGTTCCGGATGCGGACAGACAGGGCGGTGTATTTGAAGAACTGCAACCGGATCTGCCGGAGGACGATGGATCTTCACGCATTAGTTTTTATCTGGAAGAAGATGAGGCAGACGCATCCGAGATCTTGGAAAAAGTAAGACAGGCTTTGGACGATATGTCAACGTATGCCCAGATCGGCGAGGGTACGATCACGACTGAAATCTCAGACGAGGCGGATTGGCGTGACAACTGGAAAGCCTATTTTTCTTCTTTTTCCATCGGCAATATTTTTATTAAACCTACCTGGGAAGACATGCCGGAGGACAAATCGGACATGACACTTGTGGAGATTGATCCGGGCGTATCCTTTGGTACGGGAAAGCACGAGAGTACCCAACTGGTGATTCGCCAGTTACAAAAATATCTGCAAGAAGGCGATCAAGTCCTTGATGTAGGATGTGGCAGTGGTATCCTTTCTATCGTGGCATTAAAACTCGGCGCACAGCATGTGGTAGGCACAGATATTGATGAGGATTGCATTGCATCCTCTTATGATAATTTTGCAGTCAATCACTTAGACAAGTCTCTGGGCGATTTTTATGTAGGAAATCTCATTGATGATGAGGCATTGCAGGATAAGGTGGGAAAGGAAAAGTATGATGTCGTGGTAGCCAATATTTTGGCAGACATCATTATCCCGATGGCTCCGGCACTGGCAGCAAGCATGAAGCCGGGGGCAAAACTGATCACTTCCGGTATTATTGATTTCAAGGAGCAGGAAGTAGCGGATGCGCTGATTGCGGCAGGACTACAGGTGGTAGAAAGCAATGCGCAGGGAGAATGGCGCAACATCACGGCTTGTAAATAGAGCCGATGTTATGAGAATAAGGAGTTAGGATGCAACAGATTTTTGTGGATCAGTCGGTCAAGATCGATGATACATTTATGGTAGAGGGCGAGGATGCCAGACATTTGCTACAGGTGCTCCGTATGCGCCAGGGAGAGCAGCTTCGTGTCAGCACGCATGAGGGCGACAATTATCTGTGTCAGATAGAGTCGGCGGACAAAGGACAGGTCACGCTTCGGGTCTTGGAAGAAGTGGCATCCACCGAATTAGAAAAACGTATTTATCTTTTTCAGGCAGTGCCAAAGGGTGACCGTATGGAAACGGTGATCGAAAAGGCGGTGGAACTTGGTGTTTATGAGATCATCCCGGTGGAGATGAAATATTGTGTGGTAAAACTGGATGCCAAGAAAAAGGCTGCGCGCCTCAAACGTTATCAGGCGATCGCAGAATCTGCGGCAAAGCAGTCCAAACGCAGCCGCATCCCGGTCGTACATGATTTCATGACTTACCGTGATGCCATGGCTTACGCAAAAGAGTGTGATCTATGTCTGGTGCCTTATGAATGTGCTAAGGGCATGGAGGCGACAAAAGATGCTCTGACAAAGATCCGGGATGCAAAGACGATCAGCATCATGATCGGACCGGAAGGTGGATTTGCAAAAGAAGAGATCGATGCAGTAAAAGATTGCATGCAGGTCGTCTCTTTGGGAAGCAGGATCCTGCGCACCGACACAGCGGCGATCACGACCATGTCCATGGTCATGCTTGCGACAGAAATGCAATAAAATGCCTGTGGATTCTGGCAGGTATATGAATAAACTAAGAGTAATAGAATGATAGAATAGGAAAAAAGATGGAAGCATATTTAGACAACTCAGCGACCACGCAGTGCTCACAGGAAGCAGCAGATCTGATGATGCGCCTGCTCCGGGTGGATTACGGCAATCCATCCTCTCTGCATAACTGTGGTATGGAAGCCGAAAACTATGTAAAAGAAGCAAGAAAACGGATCGCGCAGACACTCAAGGTAAATGAAAAAGAAATTTATTTTACCTCCGGGGGGAGCGAGAGCAATAATCTGGCGATCGTGGGAAGTGCGCTTGCCAATAAAAGATCCGGCATGCATGTGATCACGACGGCGATCGAACATCCTTCGGTGGCAAATCCTTTTGCCTATTTGGAAGAACAGGGATTTGCCGTTACTTATCTGCCGGTGGATGCTTATGGCTGTATTTCCTTACAGGATCTAAAAGATGCCATGTGTAGCGATACCATTCTGGTATCCATCATGCATGTAAATAATGAGATCGGAGCCGTACAGCCGGTGGAGGAAGCGGCGCGTCTGATCAAGCAGACCAATCCAAACTGTCTCTTTCATGTGGATGCCATCCAGTCTTATGGCAAATTCCGCATTTATCCGAAGCGCATGGGAATCGATCTTTTATCCGTCAGTGGGCACAAGATCCACGGACCAAAGGGCAGCGGATTTTTATTTGTAAGAGATAAGGTCAAGGTGCATCCATTGATCCTTGGCGGTGGTCAGGAGAGAGGACTCCGTTCCGGTACGGAAAATGTACCGGCAATCGCAGGTCTGGGGCAGGCAGCCATGGAGATCTATCAGAATTTTGATGCCAAGATCATGCAAATGTATCGTCTGCGTGATTATTTTATCGCAGAAGTAGAAAAGATTGACGGCGTCAGTGTCAATGGTCACAAGGATCACAGTAACGCACCGCATATCGTCAGTGTCAGCGTATCCGGTGTGCGCAGTGAAGTGCTCCTGCATGCCCTTGAGGACAGAGAAATCTATGTCTCTGCCGGAAGCGCATGTTCTTCCAACAAGCCGGCGGTCAGCAGGACTTTGCAGTCGATCGGATTGAAACGCGAGTTGTTGGAGTCTACGGTACGGTTCAGTTTTTCCGTACACACAACAAAGGAAGAAATTGATTATGCATTGGAGGCTATGGCAGAACTGGTTCCAATGCTGGCAAAATACAGAAGAAGTTAAAAAGGAGAAAATTATGTATAAGGCATTTTTGATCAAATATGCAGAGATCGGTATCAAGGGCAAGAACCGCCATCTTTTTGAGGATGCACTGGTGCGCCAGATCTGTTATGCTCTGCGCAGTGTGGATGGCACTTTTCATGTGCACAAGCAGCAGGGACGTGTGTTTGTGGAAACCGAAGGTGACTATGATTATGAGGAGACCATAGAAGCACTCAGCCATGTTTTTGGTATCACAGGCATCTGTCCGGCTGTCATGGTCGAGGACGAGGGCTTTGATAAATTGGCAGAACAGGTTGTTTCCTATATGGATCAGATCTACCCGGATAAGCACATGACTTTTAAGGTAAAGGCACGTCGTGCCAGAAAGAATTATCCGATGGATTCCATGGAACTCAATGCAGCCTTGGGCGAAAAGATTCTGGATGCGTTCCCGGATATGAGCGTGGATGTGCACGATCCGAATGTGATGCTTTATGTGGAAATCCGTGAGCAGATCAGTTTTTATTCCGAGGAGATCCCGGGACCGGGCGGTATGCCGGTCGGCACAGGCGGAAAGGCAATGCTCCTTTTATCCGGTGGTATCGACAGTCCGGTTGCAGGCTATATGATCTCCAAACGTGGTGTTGCCATTGATGCGACTTATTTCCATGCACCGCCTTACACTTCCGAGCGTGCAAAGCAAAAGGTCGTTGATCTGGCAAAGGAGATTTCAGCCTATACGGGTCCGATCGATCTGCATGTGGTCAACTTCACAGATATCCAGTTGGCTATCTATGAAAAATGCCCGCATGAGGAATTGACGATCATTATGCGCAGATACATGATGAAGATCGCAGAACATTTTGCAAAAGAAGATGGCTGTTTAGGATTGATCACAGGCGAGAGTATCGGACAGGTGGCATCCCAGACCATGCAGTCTTTGATGGCGACCAACGAAGTGTGTACCATGCCGGTATATCGTCCGCTGATCGGATTTGACAAGCAGGAGATCGTAGAGGTGTCCGAGAAGATCGGTACTTATGAGACATCCATCCTGCCGTATGAAGATTGCTGTACGATCTTTGTGGCAAAGCATCCGGTGACAAAGCCGAATGTGAATGTGATCAAAAAGTCAGAGGAGAAACTGGCGGATGTGATCGACGATCTGATGGATCAGGCGATCAGTACCGTCGAGACGATCCATGTAGAAGCATAGAAAAAAGCATCCTGCTATATGCAGGATGCTTTTAAAAGTAGTCAAATGAATTATTTGATGATGTATGGCTCAAGTGCTGCCATAACTTCTGTCGTGTCTTCATCGGTATGGATGGTAAGATCGATCGGCTTAGAGAGGTCTAAACTGAAGATACCCATGATAGACTTGGCATCGATCACGTATCTGCCGGAGATGAGGTCGAAATCGAAATCATACTGGCTGATCGTATTTACGAAAGATTTAACTTTATCAATTGAATTTAAAGAAATCACAACTTTTTGCATGTCATATGCCTCCTTCAATGTATTGATTTTATACGCTTATCGTAATTCATTGCATGGGAAAAGTCAATGAAAAACATGCACAAAAGGAACGGGTGATCTTAGCAGGGAAAAGGACAATGACAACAAGAAAAAGAGCCGCGCTTCACAATTTGGGGTGCAAGGTAAATGCATATGAGACGGACGCGATGCAGGAGTTATTGGAGCATGCCGGATATGAGATCGTAGCCTTTACAGATGTGGCAGATGTGTATGTGATCAATACCTGTTCGGTAACGAATATGGCAGACCGCAAGTCGCGCCAGATGATCCACCGGGCAAAAAAGAAAAATCCCCACGCTATTGTCGTGGCGGCAGGCTGCTATGTGCAGACAAGCACAGAAGAAGTCTTGGCAGATCTGGCAGTGGATATCGTCATCGGCAACAACCAGAAAAATCATCTGGTGGAGCGCATCGCAGAATTTGAAGCCAAAAATCCAATCAATCTTGCAGAGGGCGCCGAGAAATCGGCAGATGCCGGAGCGGTGGAAGAAAAGGTCGTCGACTGCGTGGACATCAATCAGGATGGGCAGGATTATGAGTATTTTCTGGTCAATAAGACTGCCGAACATACCAGAGCCTTCATCAAGGTGCAGGATGGTTGCAATCAGTTCTGTTCTTATTGCATCATCCCTTATGCCAGAGGACGTGTGCGTAGCCGCGCGATCGAGGACGTGGTAAAGGAAGTGGAAGGGCTTGCAAAAAGCGGCTACCGCGAAGTGGTTCTGACCGGGATCCATCTGAGTTCCTATGGTCTGACAGAAAATTATAACAGTGGATTTGAGCACAATCACTTATTGGAATTGATTGAAGCGGTTGCAAAAGTGCAGGGCATTGATCGCATCCGTCTGGGTTCTTTGGAGCCGCAGATCATCACGGAAGCATTTGCGTCCCGCCTGGCAAAGGTGGACAAGATCTGCCCGCATTTTCATCTTTCTTTACAGAGTGGATGCGATGCGACCTTAAAGCGCATGAACCGCAAATATACGGCGGCAGAGTATGAGGCAGGATGTGCCATGCTTCGCAAGTATTTTGATGCGCCGGCGATCACGACCGATGTGATCGTGGGATTTCCGGGCGAGACAGAAGAAGAATTTGAGACCACAAAAGAATATGTAGACCATATTGGCTTTTATGAAATGCATATTTTCAAATATTCCAAACGCAAAGGCACAAAGGCGGCAGTCATGCCGGATCAGGTGGATGAGAAGATCAAGGCCAGGCGCAGTGACATCCTGCTGACCTTGGAAGATGTCATGTCACATGCTTACCGCCAGTCCTATGTGGGGCGGGAGGTAGAAGTTCTGTTCGAGACCCCATGGGAGTGGGATGGCAGATCCTATTATACAGGATATACGAGAGAATACATCCGCGTGGCTTATCCGACAAATGAGGATCTTTCCAACCAGATCAAAAAAGGTATTTTAGGCGAGCAGATCGCGGAGAATATTTATCTTTTGCGGGAATAATACAAGGGAAAGACGCAGAGTTCTTTACAAATTTGTTACAATATACTAAAATGTAGTTAATTAGCTTGATAACAAAAGAGCAGATAGGTGCGGATTTATTATGCAGAATTTAAGTAACACACAGTATTTCAGAGTTGAAAAGGAGACACCGACTTCCGTTAAGGAGATCCTTCGTATTGTCTATGAAGCATTGGATGAAAAGGGATACAATCCGGTCAACCAGATCGTAGGTTATATCATGTCCGGCGATCCGACTTTCATCACCAGTCATAAGAATGCGCGTAGTCTCATTATGAAGGTAGAACGCGACGAACTCGTAGAGGAGCTTCTCAAGGAGTACATCGCAGGAAAAGCATGGGAACATTAGGAAGCGGTAGGCGTTAGATTGAGTAGAGTACTTGGATTAGATTATGGAACAAAAACGGTAGGGGTCGCTATCAGTGACCCTTTACTTTTGACTGCCCAGGGTCTTGAGATCATTCGAAGGGAAAAACCGAGTAAACTTCGTAAGACCTTGGCAAGGATTGATGAGCTAATTGCATCTTATCAGGCAGATAAGATCGTGTTGGGATACCCCAAGAATATGAATGGCACAGAGGGAAAGCGTTGTGAAGAGACGCTCGCTTTCAAGGAGATGCTGGAGAACCGCACACACCTTGAGGTTATCCTATGGGACGAAAGATTGTCGACCGTCACCGCGGACAAGACGATGATGGAGACAGGCATCCGCAGAGAACATCGGAAAGAATATGTAGACGAGATCGCAGCCATGGTGATCTTGCAGAGCTATTTGGACTCGCTACAGGTATAAGTGGAAGGAAGATCATATGGAAAGCATTACATTAGTTGCCCCGGATACAGCAGAGGAGATTACTGTTTATGTGTTAGAGGAGACGACTTTAAATCAGCAAAAGTATTTACTGGTGACCGAGGACAGTCAGGGAGATACAGACGCTTTTATTTTAAAAGAAGTTGCAGCAGATGACACAGACTCCACTTATGAAGTGGTAGAGGACGATGTGGAGTTTGAAGCGGTCGTAAAGATTTTTCAAGAGTTGGTGGAAGATACTGACTTTGAGATGTAAAGAAAACAAAACAACAGGAGGTATATTTTGAACAAAAAACAACAACAGAATACAGGGAAATTAAAGATCATTCCATTGGGCGGACTGGAACAGATTGGAATGAACATCACTGCTTTCGAATATGGCGAAAGCATTATTGTCGTGGATTGCGGACTTGCATTCCCAGAGGATGACATGCTGGGAATCGACTTGGTTATCCCTGACATTTCTTACCTGAAAGAGAACGAGGACAAGGTCAAAGGTTTCTTTATCACCCATGGTCACGAGGATCATATCGGTGCTATTCCTTATGTTATGAAGGAACTCAATGTGCCGATCTACGCAACCAAACTGACCAATGGTCTGATTGAGAACAAGTTAAAAGAGCACAATCTTTTGACAAAAGTAAAACGCAAGGTCGTAAAGTACGGACAGCATATCAATCTGGGCGATTTCCGTGTAGAGTTTATCCGTACCAACCATAGTATCCAGGATGCAGCGGCACTTGCTATCTACTCACCGGCAGGTATTGTGGTACACACCGGTGACTTTAAAGTGGATTACACACCGGTTTATGGTGATGCGATCGACTTGCAGCGTTTCGGAGAACTTGGCAAAAAGGGAGTTCTGGCACTCATGTGTGATAGTACCAATGCAGAGCGCAAGGGCTTTACCCAGTCAGAGCGTACTGTAGGAAAGACGATTGAGGCGCTTTTTGCGGAACACACAAATTCCCGCATCATCATCGCGACGTTTGCGTCCAATGTAGACCGTGTGCAGCAGATCATCAATATTGCCCACAAGTTTGACCGAAAGGTAGTGGTGGAAGGACGCAGTATGGTCAATATCATTGCCACGGCATCAGAACTCGGTTATCTGAAGGTGCCGGACAACACTTTGGTCGATATTGAGATGTTAAAGAATTACCCGGATGAAAAGACGGTACTGATCACGACCGGCAGCCAGGGCGAGTCTATGGCAGCTTTGTCGCGTATGGCAAATGGCACCCACCGCAAGGTATCCATCAAGCCAAACGATACCATCATTTTCAGTTCCCATCCGATCCCGGGAAATGAAAAGGCGGTGACCAATGTCATCAATGAACTCTGCAAAAAGGGAGCCAACGTGATCTTCCAGGATGTGCATGTTTCCGGACATGCCTGCGAAGAAGAGATCAAACTGATCTATTCTTTGGTACATCCGAAGTATGCGATCCCGGTACACGGAGAGTACAAGCATCTGATCGCACAGGCAAAGATCGCAGAAAATCTTGGCATGGATAAGGACAATATCTTTATCTTATCTTCCGGCGATGTTCTGGAACTGGATGAAAACAGTGCAAAGGTGGCAGGTCATGTGCACACAGGTGCGATCATGGTCGATGGACTCGGCGTTGGTGATGTCGGCAATATCGTATTGCGTGACCGCCAGCATTTAGCAGAGGATGGTATCATTATCGTAGTGCTTACCTTAGAGTCCGGCAGCGGACGTGTCCTGGCAGGACCGGATATCGTGTCCCGTGGATTTGTCTATGTGCGTGGCGCAGAAGATCTCATGGACAGCGCAAGAGCCGTATTGAATGAGACCATGGATCGCCTGCAGGATAAGAATGTGACAGACTGGACAAAGATCAAGAGCGAGATCAAGGATTCTCTGGGAGATTTCGTATGGAAAGAGACACAGAGACGTCCGATGATCATGCCGATCATTATGGAAGTGTAAGATGATAGTAGATGAACGTTTCCTGACCTATCTAAGATCCTTAGAAGGTCAGGAGATTGATTATATTGCTGCAATAGAAAAAGAGGCATTGGAAACCTATGTGCCTATCATCCGCAAAGATACGCAGACTTTTATGAAGTTCTTAATGCAGACCCTGCGTCCTGAGCAGATCCTAGAAGTCGGTACGGCAGTCGGGTTTTCTGCGCTTTTGATGGAGGCATATGATCCCGCCGATTGCCAGATCACGACGATCGAGAATTATCCGCCGCGGATACCGATCGCGCGGGCGAATTTTGCGCGGGCAAAAAAAGAGGAGTGTATCCATCTGATCGAGGGGGATGCGCAGGAGGTTCTGCCGACCCTGACAGGTTCCTATGATTTTATCTTTATGGATGCAGCCAAGGGACAGTATCCCATTTTTTTGCCGGAGATCAAGAGGCTGATGCATTCCGGCAGTGTTCTGGTGACGGACAATGTTTTGCAGGACGGAGATCTGATCGAGTCCCACTATGCGATCGAACGGCGCAACCGCACCATCCATAAGCGGATGCGGGAATATCTTTACAGCCTGACGCATGACGAGGATCTGGTATGCAGTATTCTGCCGGTCGGTGACGGACTTGCCGTCTGTACCATGAAATAAGAACGAGTGGGATAGAATAGAATTTTAAAATTGGAGTCATACATGAGAAACATTGAGTTGCTGGTGCCAGCCAGCAGTCTGGAAGTATTAAAAGTAGCCGTGATCTTTGGAGCGGACGCGGTATATATCGGTGGCGAGGTCTACGGGCTGCGCGCCAAAGCCAAGAATTTTTCAAAAGATGACATGGCAGAGGGCATCGCTTTTGCTCATGCGCATGGGGTTAAGGTTTATGTGACAGCCAACATCCTGGCACATAACGGAGATCTGCCCGGCGTGCGCCGCTACTTTGAAGAATTAAAGGAATTAAAACCGGATGCACTCATCATTGCGGATCCGGCGGTCTTTACGATCGCGCGCGAGGTCTGCCCGGAGATTGATGTCCATATCAGCACGCAGGCGAACAATACCAATTATGGCACTTACAATTTCTGGCATGGACTTGGCGCTACCCGTGTGGTATCAGCGAGGGAGTTATCTTTGAAGGAGATCAAGGAAATTCGTCAGAATATCCCGGATGATCTGGAGATCGAGACTTTTATCCATGGGGCTATGTGCATTTCCTATTCCGGCAGATGCCTGCTCA
This sequence comes from Roseburia lenta, assembly GCF_014287435.1. Taxonomy (GTDB): domain Bacteria; phylum Bacillota; class Clostridia; order Lachnospirales; family Lachnospiraceae; genus Pararoseburia; species Pararoseburia lenta. Next base: position 460,468 of record NZ_JACOPG010000001.1, on the reverse strand, counting down.
GCAATTATTTTACCGGACGAGATGCCAACCGTGGTGCCTGTACCCATCCTTGCCGCTGGAAATACGCGGTGGTAGAGGAACAGCGGCCGGGCGAGTATCTGCCGGTCTATGAGAATGAGAGAGGAACTTATATCTTTAATTCCAAAGATCTTTGCATGATCGAGCATATCCCGGAACTGATTGATGCGGGGATTGATAGTTTTAAGATCGAAGGTCGTATGAAGACAGCCCTTTATGTGGCGACGGTTGCGAGAACCTATCGCAAGGCGATCGACGATTATCTGGAATCCGAGGAAAAATACCATGCCAATATGCCATGGTATCAGGAGCAGATCTCAAATTGTACTTACCGCCAGTTTACCACAGGATTTTTCTTTGGAAAGCCTTCTGAGGAGGCACAGATCTATGATAGCAACACCTACATTAAGGAATATACTTATCTTGGCATTGTTGGGGAATGTAATGCCGAGGGCTTGTATGCAATCGAGCAGCGCAACAAGTTTTCTGTAGGAGAGACTATTGAAATTATGAAGCCAAATGGCGATAATATAGAAGTAGTCGTAAGACGTATTGTAAATGAGGATGGGGAAGATATGCCGAGCGCACCGCATCCAAAACAAAAATTATGGATTGACTTAGGACAGCCGTTAGATCAGTTTGACATCTTAAGGAGAAAAGAGGAGGACTAAGGATTATGGCACAGGAGAAGTATGTAGCATATGTAGGAACTTATACGCATGAGAATAGTATTGGTATTCATGTGTATGACATTGACATGGAAAAGGGAAAACTGACAGAGCGCAGTGTCGCACCGATCAGTAATCCATCCAATATTGCCGTTGCACACAGCGGCAAATATCTGTATTCCATTGAGGATGAGGGTGTTGCTTCCTTTTCTATTGATGAAAATGGGGATCTGACCAAGATCAATCAGGCATGGATCGGTGGCATGCGTGCCTGCTATGTAGAAATCGATTCCAATGACCGCTATCTGTTTTTGGCGGGATTTCATGATGGCAAGGTGACCATGATGCGCCTGAATGAGGATGGAAGCATTGCCGGTATCGCAGATGGTGTCTTTCATCAGGGCGTCGGTAAAAGTTCAGTAGAAAAGCGTATGGATCCGAGAGTGTCCTGCACCAAATTGACACCGGATGAGAAGTATCTTTGTGCAGTAGATTGGGGACTCAACCAGATCAAGATCTATGAGGTTGATTATGAAGAGGGCAAACTGCATTTATATGATATTTTGCGTTTCCCATTCAATAGTGCACCGCGTCGTATCCGTTTTTCCAAGGATGGCAAGTTTGCCTATGTATTGGAAGAGACAACGAATATGGTTGATATATATACCTATGACTTGCGTGAAGGCAAACCGGTATTTGAAAAGATCAAGACGACCTCCGTTCTGGAAAAAGAGGATTCACTGGCATCCGGTTCTGCGCTTGAGTTTGCACCGGATGGTAAGTATCTGTATGTATCTTTGGACGGAGCCAACGAGGTGGTCTGCCTTGCCGTAGGTGAGGATGGTCTGATTTCCATTGAGGAAACGACCAAGATCAGCGGGGATTATCCGAAGTGCATCACTATTTTGCCGGACAATAAGACACTGGTCTCTTTGAACCATGATTCCAATGAAATCCGTACCTTTACCGTAGATCATGAAAAGAAATGTGTTTTGATGAAAAATCCACCCGTTAAGGTAGATAAGCCGAATAGTATAGTGGTACACAAATTAGTATAGTTTTCGTCTGGTTATCCTGTGGAGAGTTCGCTTTTCATGGGATAATCTGGCATTGATAGGAGATAAAAGCGTATGGCTGGATCAAGTTTTGGTGAAGCATTTCGCATCAGCACCTGGGGGGAATCCCATGGCGCGGCACTTGGCGTTGTCGTGGATGGCGTTCCGGCAGGACTGAGGCTGGATACAAACAGAATACAGGAATTTATGGACAGAAGAAAACCGGGACAGTCCAAGTTTACAACGGCGCGAAAGGAAGCAGATGCCATTGAGATCTTATCCGGTGTTTTTGAGGGAAAGACAACAGGAACGCCGATCTCTATGATGGTAAGGAATGCAGACCAACATTCCAAGGATTATTCCAATATTGCGGAGATCTTCAGACCGGGGCATGCGGATTACACTTTTTATGAAAAATATGGAATCCGAGATTATCGCGGCGGCGGCAGATCCAGCGGCAGAGAGACGATTGGCAGGGTCGCGGCAGGGGCGATCGCCATACAGATTTTAGAGGAACTTGGCGTTGAGATGTGCGCATATACAAAGGCAATCGGACCGGTTGCTATCGCTTCTTTTGATGCAGATGAGATCAGAAAAAATCCACTTGCCATGCCGGATGCTGAGGCTGCAAAGAAAGCGCAGGCTTATCTGGAGGATTGCATCGGTAGACAGGATTCAGCAGGCGGTGTGATTGAGTGTCGGGTCAAGGGGATGCCGGCAGGCGTTGGTGAGCCTGTTTTTGATAAGTTAGATGCCTCTTTGGCGAAGGCAATGCTATCCATCGGAGCGGTAAAAGGCTTTGAGATCGGAGATGGTTTTGCGGTTGCAGCAAACAATGGATCTGTCAATAACGATGCTTTTTGTATGCAGGATGGGACTGTTAAAAAGGAGACCAATCATGCAGGCGGCGTGCTCGGTGGCATGAGCGATGGCGATGAGATTATCTTTCGTGTGGCAGTCAAACCGACACCATCGATCAGCCAGCCACAAAAGACCGTGAATGTGCATGGCGAGGAGCAGACAATTGAGATCCATGGCAGACATGATCCTGTCATCGTACCCCGGGCAGTGGTGGTTGTGGAGAGTATGGCAGCGATCACACTTGTCGATGCACTTTTTTCAAATATGAGTGCGCGCATGGATCGTATCGTTGATTTTTATCAGAAAAAATAATTGTTATTATATATAGAAAGAACAGGAAAATGTACAAAGTTTTAAAAACAGAAGGAAGAGCAAAAAGAGCGGTCATGGAGACCGTACATGGAACGATTCAGACACCGGTTTTTATGAATGTAGGAACGGTGGCTGCGATCAAAGGGGCTGTATCCACCGATGATCTGCATGATATCGGTACACAGGTGCAGTTGTCCAATACCTATCATCTGCATGTGAGAACGGGGGATAAGACAATCAAGGAACTTGGTGGTCTGCATAAGTTTATGGTATGGGATCGTCCGATCCTTACCGATTCCGGCGGATTTCAGGTGTTCTCCCTCAGAGGGCTGCGCAAGATCAAGGAAGAAGGTGTTTACTTCCAGTCACATATTGACGGGCATAAGATCTTTATGGGACCGGAAGAAAGTATGCAGATCCAGTCCAATCTGGGATCGACCATCGCCATGGCATTTGATGAGTGCCCAAGCAGTAAGGCAGACCGTAAGTATGTGACCGACTCTGTCAATCGTACCACGCGCTGGCTTGCCAGATGCAAGACAGAGATGGCAAGGCTGAATGGTCTGGAAGATACGATCAATAAGAACCAGTTGCTTTTTGGTATCAATCAGGGGGCGATTTATGAGGATATCCGTATTGAGCATGCCAAACGTATCGCTGAGATGGACTTGGATGGTTATGCCGTTGGTGGACTTGCTGTAGGCGAGAGCCACGAGGAGATGTATCATATCTTAGAGGAGACCGTTCCATATCTGCCGCAGGATAAGCCGACATATCTGATGGGAGTCGGAACTCCGGCGAATATCCTAGAGGGGGTAGAGCGAGGCATTGATTTCTTTGACTGTGTTTACCCTAGCAGAAACGGCAGACATGGTCATGTTTATACCGATCATGGAAAATTAAACCTCTTTAATCAAAAGTATGAAAAGGACATGCGACCGATCGAAGAAGGCTGTGGCTGTCCGGCATGCCGTACCTACTCCCGTGCCTATATCCGTCATCTGCTCAAGGCAAAAGAGATGCTGGGCATGCGTCTTTGCGTATTGCATAACCTGTATTTCTACAATCACATGATGGAAGAGATCAGGGATGCTTTGGATGCCGGAGATTTCGCCGGTTACAAGAAGCGCAAATTAGAGGGCATGGAAGCCGGAGAATAAATATTAAAGTTTTATAAACTGATGGGAAATTATGGACAAAACCTTGCGAAATGTATAGGGATTTAGTACAATAAATAGAGTTTGAGGCATAAAGTCTCATGATTAGGAGGAATTTTTATCATGAATATTTTAATGAGTTCATCAGCAGGCGGTAATGCTTTGATGCCAATCATCTGGATCGTAATCTTATTTGCATTTATGTATTTCTTTATGATCCGTCCACAGCAGAAGGAGACCAAGCAGAAAAATGCTATGATGTCATCCCTTGCTGTAGGAGATACCGTTCTTACCACAAGTGGTTTTTATGGTGTTGTCATCGACATCGCAGAGGATACTGTGATCGTTGAGTTCGGCAGCAACAAGAACTGCCGTATCCCAATGCAGAAGGCTGCTATCTCAGCAGTAGAAAAGCCGGAAGATGCTGTAGAAAAAGAATCTAAATAAGACATTTGTAAAGTATAAAGAGGTCAGGATGAAAAACATCCTGACCTCTTTTTTATGCCTCACTTTTCAATTGGATCAATGAATTTACATAGGTCTGTAAATGATCTAACTGCTGATTGGAAAGTGTCGAGACGAATTCGATTACTTTTTCCATATCTATGCCGGCATTTTTGTCTTCCGTGCCATACAAAAAATAATCTGCGGACTTGTCAAAGCATTTGCAAAGACTTGCCATCGTCAGTATTGACATATTCTTCTTTCCGTTTTCCAAATCGGAAACATAATTGATGGAGAGATCCATCTTTTCTGCAATCTCGGCCTGTGTCAGTCCAATGGACTTTCTACAGGATCGAATACGCTGTCCGATTTCTGTGGCAGATGTCATGTAATTCACAGGTCATTCCCCCTTTACATAAAATTTACTCGGTTCCCCACTTTCGGAAACACTAATGATTTCATACGTTTCCAGAAATTATCTTAATCATATTTTGTAGACCTCTAAATAGGAACAAACTAAGAGAAATACTAAATCGCTAATAGCGAAATAAATATAGACAAAAGGATGATAAAGGGGTATAATGAATATCCGAACAGGCGTATATTATAAGAAACCTTAATGAGTAATGGATAATATTGCCAGTTATGTATGATTGAAAAATTACAACTATAGTGTGAAACGAGAGTTATGAAGTGTATTAGCAAAGATTATGAAAAAGCAGAAAAAATTAAAACTAAACTTAAAAATTTCCTGGGGGTGTACTGAGTGCTCAACCCTTGTTTTATAGATCTTGGAGTTGTGGCGTGCGTAGGAAACTGTGACACGTCATTTGTTATGTATAGAAAGTTATTCAACAGGTAAGAGGAAATGAAGCAGGAAGCAAAGAAAAGAGTCATATATAAAATTGATATTTTTCTCATTGCATTACAGAGCATAGTGGCAGTCCTATTGGGGATACAACTGATCCGTATGTCTATTGTGCCGCCCCTGTATATGGTGCTGTATTTTGCCATCGTATTGGTAGTGGATCTGATGGGGGAGATGTCTTTTACAGGCAGACACGCTGTACGAAAGATATGCGAAATTTTGAGATCATTAAGTTTCGCAGCATGATCATGGGAGCGGAGGAAAAATCCGGACCACAGATTGCCGGCAAAAAGGATGAACGCATGACGCGCGTAGGATATGTCTTGCGTAAATTTAAGATTGATGAATTGCCGCAACTGATCAATATCTTCAGGGGAGATATGAGTTTTGTGGGACCGCGTCCGGAACGACCGGAGATCATTGCAGAGATTGTAGAAGATGTGCCGGAGTACACCTTCCGCGCGACAGTGCCAGCCGGGCTCACAGGCTATGCGCAGGTGCATGGAGATTATCATACAGAATTTTTAGATAAATTAAAATGGGATCTCATGTATATTGAAAATCATTCCCTGATGCTGGATCTCAAGATAATTTTGATGACGGTTCCGGTGGTGTTGCGGGGAAGCGATGATGTGTGATTGATAATAAATGCAAATATATGATATTGATAGAGAACTCACGAAATAGAACAGCCATACCAAATGCCTAGTAGCAGATGGTACGGCTATTCTTGTTTCTTGATCAGATCATTCCGATATTTTTCCTCGATTATAGCACGTTCCCTGAAGTAGCACATATCGTGGATGGTCTGGTCAGAGTTCATGGTTATAGATAGGATGTATGAATTATATCAAAGGATAAAAAAGTACATTTAATTATGTAAGAGGGACTAAAAGATGAAGAATGAAATTGTACTGTTTACAGATGGTGACGTGAATGGAGAATTGAATGAGACTTCTGTCGGTTTTTCCGACAAAAGTACAGGATGGAGAAAAGAGACTTAGTGATGGAATGTTAGTAGCAATTACATTGATGATTGCTGAATCAAAAGCCGAAGAGAAAGATGTGATGGTAAAATTGATAATGAATCTGTTGAAATTATAGAAAATAATCGAAAGAGATCACAAGCAAACCATGAATACCAACCCACGAAAATCCCACAAATATAAACCAACTGCATACCTCATCCTTTCCATCCTCTGGATACTCCTGATTTTTTCCTTCTCGGCGCAGCCGGCGACGGAATCGACCAAGACAAGTCTACGCGTCGGCATGACGGTAGGAAGTGTCTTAGTACCGGATTTTTCTTCCATGTCAGAAATTGACCGGACAAAGTATGCCGAGAGCATCGAGTTCCCGGTGCGAAAGACCGCCCATGCGACGGAGTATGCCATTCTTGGTATTTTACTTACAGCCACTTTGTCATCCTTTGAAAAAAGACATTATGGACTTTGGGGCTGGCTCCTTGGGACAGGCTATGCGGCAACCGATGAGATCCATCAGCTATTTGTCCCGGGACGGAGCGGGCAAGTGACGGATGTCATGTTAGATAGTGCGGGATGTCTGCTGGGATGTTTGTTACTTTGTACCATTTATCATCTTTCCAAACTCCGCAAATTATGATAAAATCATAAGGATTTACAACGTGTGTTCGAAACCATCCACACGTAAAACAAAACTAAGGAGAATTACATATGAAAAAAACAAGTGCGTTACGATTGACCCAGGCCGCAATGATTGCGGCTATTTATGTGGTACTGACTTATTTTATCAGTGCCTTTGGACTCGCAAACGGTGCGATCCAGGTAAGGATCTCAGAGGCTCTGACTATCTTACCGATCTTTACGCCGGCAGCGATTCCGGGACTTTTTGTTGGATGTTTGCTCAGCAACATCTTGACCGGATGCATGGCACTCGACGTGATATTTGGCAGTCTGGCAACCCTGATCGGTGCGATTGGCACTTATCTTTTAAGAAAGACCAAGTTTGCCTTTACCTTGCCGCCGGTGATCGCTAATACCATCATTGTACCGCTCGTACTCCGCAATGTGTACGGCTTAGAGGATGCGGTATGGTATCTGATGCTGACAGTCGGCATTGGTGAAGTGCTTTCTATCTGTGTTCTGGGCATGATCCTAAAGAAAGCCTTATGGAAACATCGCTTCAAGATCTTTAAGACAGAAGAGTAATCCGACACCTGTCTCGTACATGGATTTATAATTAGTAGGAAGGGATAAGAATATGAAAGAAATCTTGGACTTGATCCGAAAAGAAATTACAGATGCTTTCGTGGCGTGTGGCTACGATGAAAAATATGGCAGAGTATCTTTATCAAACAGATCGGATCTGTGTGAATACCAGTGTAATGGTGCTATGGCGGCAGCCAAGGAATACAAGAAGGCGCCGATCGCGATCGCTACAGAGGTCAGTGAGAAACTACAGGATAACCCGATGTTTGAAAGTGTCATCGCCTGCCCACCGGGATTTTTGAATCTTATCCTTGCACCTGGCTATGTGACAGACTATGTCAATGCCATGGCAGAAGATGACAGAAAAGGTGTAGATAAGGTTGCAGAGCCAAAGACCGTGATCGTTGATTACGGCGGACCAAATGTGGCAAAGCCACTGCATGTCGGACATCTTCGTTCTGCCGTGATTGGTGAGAGCGTGAAGCGCATCGGCAAGTTCATGGGTGATAATATGATCGGCGATGTGCATTTAGGAGACTGGGGCTTACAGATGGGACTTATCATCACAGAACTTCGTCTGCGCCAGCCGGATCTTTGCTATTTTGATCCGGATTATACAGGAGAGTATCCGAGCGAACCTCCATTTACGATTAGCGAGTTGGAAGAAATCTATCCGACCGCCAGTGCAAAGTCAAAAGAAGATGCTGCTTACAAAGAGGAAGCCATGACGGCTACCTTTGAATTACAGCAGGGAAATCGCGGATATCAGGCACTTTTAAAACATATTTTAGATGTGTCAGTCAGTGATCTGAAAAAGAATTATGAGAACCTGAATGTGTCCTTTGAGTTGTGGAAAGGGGAATCCGATGCACAGCCATACATTCCTGACATGGTAGAGAAGATGAAAAAAGATGGTTACGCCTATGTCAGTGATGGGGCACTGGTTGTTGATGTTAAGGAAGACACCGATACCAAGGAAATCCCGCCTTGCATGATCTTAAAATCAGACGGGGCATCCCTTTATGATACAACGGATCTTGCTACGTTGATCTGGCGTATGGAAGATTATCATCCGGCGAGTGTGATCTATCTGGCAGACAAGCGTCAGGAGTTACACTTTGTCCAGGTATTCCGCTGTGCAAGAAAGACCGGTATCGTACCGGATACGACAGAACTCAAGTTCATCGGTTTTGGTACCATGAACGGCAAGGACGGCAAGCCTTTCAAGACAAGAGAAGGCGGCGTTATGCGTCTGGAGACTCTGGTTTCTGAGATCAATGAAAAGATGTACGAAAAGATCATGGATAACAAGACCATGGAAGAGGACGAGGCGAGAAAGACAGCCCAGATCGTTGCACTTTCTGCGATCAAGTATGGAGATCTTTCCAACCAGGCGTCTAAGGATTATATTTTCGATATTGACCGCTTTACTTCTTTCGAGGGTAACACAGGTCCATACATCCTTTACACGATCGTTCGTATGAAGTCTATTTTGCACAAGTATGAGGAGAGTGGCAAAAAGGTTGCAGATGCAAAGATCCTGACCGCAGCATCCGAGAGTGAGAAGTCTTTGATGCTGGAACTTGCCAAGTTCAACAGTGCTATGCGTGGAGCATACGAAGAAAATGCACCACACAGGATCTGCGCATACATTTATGATCTTGCCAATGCATTTAATCACTTCTACCATGAGACCAAGATCATGACGGAGGAAGATGAGAAAAAGCAGGCAGGCTACATCCGCTTGTTGGAACTGACCAAGGAAGTCCTTGAAATCTGTATTGATCTGCTGGGATTTTCTGCACCGGAAAGAATGTAAGATGAAATATTATTCACTGAATGAGTACCTGCGCCATACCTTTGGCACAAAGGCATACAAGATCTCTTTGGATGCAGGCTGTTCCTGCCCCAACCGTGACGGACTTTTGGATACCAGAGGCTGTATCTTTTGCTCGGCATCCGGGAGTGGCGATTTCGCAGAGCATCTGGACATGCAAAAGATCCTGCAAAAGACCAGACGGGGAGAGATACTGACAGAGGCAGACCAAAGTGCCTTACGTCAGGCTGTGCAAAAGCAGTTGATCGCAGGCAAAGCGAGAGTGGAAAAAAAGAATAAAGCAGGCAAGTACATTGCCTATTTTCAGGCGTATACAGGCACGTATGCGCCTGTTTCTTATTTGCGCCCGATCTTTGAGGCAGCCATAGAGCCGGAAGATGTACTTGCCCTATCGGTGGCTACCCGGCCGGATTGTCTGGATGATGCGGTGCTGGATCTGTTAGAAGAACTTAATGCGAAAAAGCCGGTATGGGTGGAACTGGGACTGCAGACCATCCACCCGGCGACGGCGGAATACATCCGGCGCGGCTATCCGCTTTCTGTATATGATGCGGCGGTCGGCCGACTAAAAAAGAGAGGATTGGAAGTTATCGTGCATGTGATCTTAGGACTGCCGGGCGAGACCACAGATATGATGAAGGAGACGGTCTCTTATGTGGGAGTGTCTGGCGCTGATGGGATCAAGTTACAGTTACTTCATATATTAAAGGGGACAGATCTGGAAAAAGAATATGAGGCAGGAAGATGCCCGGTCTTTAGCATGGAAGAGTATGTTGGTTTAGTGGCAGATTGTATCAGTCTTTTGCCAAAAGGTATGGTTATCCACCGCATGACAGGCGATGGGGATAAGAAGACCCTGCTTGCACCTTTATGGAGTGCGGACAAGAAGCGCGTATGGAACGCCTTGCAGCGTGAGATCGCCAGCCGCTAGATCTGGCTACCTGTTAGTAAAAAAGACCAAAGGGGACGCTCCTTATGGCAAAAGGAACGTCCCTGACTTTAGACACATGGTGGGATGTGTATAAATTTTATGACACAGACAGACCTTTGTATATGCCAAAATATAAGTAAATATGTGGAAAAAATGAGAAATTTTTGTCAATTTTTTGACGAAAATTTTTTTTGCCCAGACCACCTCTTGTTTCAAGAAAAAAACAATGTGCAATTTGCACAAAAAGAGAGCGGAAAAATCCAAATGACAGGGGAAAGATACATGAAAAATAAGCAGGAAAAAGTCCTTTAAAGCCCGAAAAATCAATGATTGACATTAAATTTTTGCAAGACTAAAATCGTATCGTAAATAAGAAAATTATTACAAATTAAGAAAGGAGGTATACAGATGGATGCTCTGGTAAATGGTCTGATGGAAGAGTTGAATTGTGAGACTGTCTTTACCATTCCTCTCTTTGGTGGAATCCCCATTTATGAGTCTGTAGTCGTTACATGGATCATCATGGCGGCACTGGCGATCGTGTTCTTTCTCTTGGGCAGAAATTTAAGTGTAGAACACCCCGGACGCAGGCAGATCGTAGTGGAGACTGGTGTAAAGTTCTTACATGACTTCTTTGATGAGACCGTAGGAGAGAAGGGAAAAGCATATATTCCGTATCTCTCTGCTGTAGCCATCTACATTGGTGTGGCGAATCTGATAGGACTTCTGGGATTCAAGCCACCAACGAAGGATATGAATGTCACAGCGGCATTGGCACTGATGAGTATCGTATTGATCCAGGCTTCCAGCGTTCGTGCCAAGGGTACGAAAGGTTGGCTGAAAAGTTTTGCCGAACCTATGCCGGTCGTCTTACCGATCAATATCCTGGAACTTTTTATCAAGCCATTGTCCCTATGTATGCGACTGTTTGGTAACGTCTTAGGTTCCTTTGTTATCATGGAACTCTTAAAGATGGTCGTGCCGGCAGTGGTACCGGCAGTGTTTAGCTGCTACTTTGATATTTTTGATGGTCTGATACAAGCGTATGTATTTGTATTCCTGACCGGGTTGTTCATAAAGGAAGCAACCGAATAAACAAAATAAAATTTGAAAGAAAAAGGAGAAAACATTATGTCATCAACATTATTAGTAGCCATTGGAGCAGGTATTGCAGTATTAACAGGTATTGGAGCAGGTCTTGGTATTGGTAAGGCAACATCTTCCGCAGTAGATGCGATCGCAAGACAGCCGGAAGCAGAAAGCAAGATCTCTAAGTCACTTCTTTTAGGATGTGCCCTTGCCGAGGCAACCGCTATTTACGGTTTCGTTATCGCACTTTTGATCATTCTTTTCCTGAAATAATAAAGACGAAAGGAAGGCACAGTTATGCTGAGTATAGATCCATGGAACATCCTGTGGACGGTAGTCAATCTGTTAGTCCTTTATGCTATCTTTAAAAAGTTTTTATATCAGCCGGTCATGAATGTGATCAATGCCAGAGATGAAATGGTCAAGAGCCAGTTCGCAGATGCAAAAAAAGAGCAGGAAGATGCCAAGGCATTGAAGGCTGAATATCAGGATAAGTTGGAGAGTGCAAAGACAGAAGCAGACCAGATTATTCTGGAGGCAAGAGACCGTGCACAAAAGGAGCACGAGAGAACTTTGGAAAAGACCAGAGTTGAGGCAGATGCCATGCTTGAAAAAGCAAAAAGTGATATTGCAAATGAGCAGGAAAAGGCAACGAAGGCAGCGGAAGCAGACATTGCGAAGTTAGCGCTCATTGCAGCAAGAAAAATTGTAAAGACAGGTGATGCTCATGACGCAGGCAGCAGTAAATAATGCAAAAGTTTTGTACCAGTTGTCTGTAGAGCGTGCGGTTGTAGAAAAAACGGATGCACTCATCTTTTTGACACCGGAACTATTAGAGGTTCTGGAAAATCCGACCATTGACGAAAAGAAAAAGCAGGAGATCATCGAACGTGTATGTGCGCTGGAAGAGATCCCGCAGATCATGGTCAATTTCCTGAAAATGATGAGCCATCTGGGAAACTGTGATATGATGCGTCAGATCTTTGATGCTTATTACCAGTATTGGGATGAGCAGAATCACATCATGCGGGTGCAGATCATTTTTGCAGACCAGCCGGATGAGGCGACACGCCATGAGGCAGAACAACTGTTACAAGAGAAGTATCCAGATTATAAAATAGAAATGACGGAGAGTGTCGATGAGTCGCTTTTGGGCGGTTATCTGATCCGCGGCTTCCATGAGGAATTTGACAGAAGTTACGAGGGCAGACTCCGTCAACTAGAAAGAAAATTAACCGGGAGGTGACCCCTGTGGGCGCAATAAGTGCAACAGATATTATCTCCATTATTCAGGAAGAGATCGAAAATGCCAACTGGGATGACGAGAGCAAGGAAACAGGTCAAGTCATCTGGGTAGGCGACGGGATCGCAACGATCTACGGCATTGATCATGCAATGTATGGCGAGATCGTAATCTTTGATAATGGAGTCAAAGGAATGGTTCAGGATATCCGTGCAAATGAGATCGGCGTTATCTTATTTGGCAGAGATACCGGAATCAAAGAAGGAACAAAGGTTGTTAGAACCAAGAAAAAAGCAGGTATTCCTGTAGGCGATGCCTTTATCGGAAGAATCGTCAATGCTTTGGGTGAGCCGATCGACGGAAACGGCGAGATCAAGGCAGATGGCTATCGTCCGATGGAGGAAGATGCACCGGGAATCGTAGACAGAAAGTCCGTTGATACACCAATGGAAACAGGTATTCTTTCCATTGATTCCATGTTCCCGATCGGTCGTGGACAGCGTGAACTTATCATCGGAGACCGTCAGACCGGTAAGACATCTATCGCAACCGATACGATCATCAACCAGAAGGGGAAAGATGTCATCTGTATTTATGTTGCTATCGGTCAGAAAGCATCTACCGTAGCAAAGATCGTATCTACATTGACAAAACATGGTGCTATGGATTATTCCATCGTACTTTCATCTACCGCAAGTGATCCGGCATCTTTGCAGTATGTAGCACCTTATGCCGGAACAGCATTAGCAGAATATTTCATGCATCAGGGCAAAGATGTTCTGATCGTATATGATGATCTTTCCAAGCATGCGGTGGCTTACCGTGCCTTGTCCTTACTTTTGGAGCGTTCTCCGGGACGTGAGGCATATCCGGGTGATGTATTCTACTTACATTCCAGACTTTTGGAGCGAAGCAGTCGTTTGTCAGAGGAACTTGGCGGAGGTTCTATCACAGCACTTCCGATCATCGAGACACAGGCAGGCGATGTATCTGCATACATTCCTACCAACGTTATTTCCATCACTGATGGACAGATCTTTTTGGAGAGTAACCTTTTCAACTCCGGTATGAGACCGGCTGTCAATGTAGGTCTTTCCGTATCCCGTGTTGGTGGTGCTGCACAGACCAAGGCTATGAAGAAGGCATCCGGAAGTATCCGTATCGATCTGGCACAGTATCGTGAAATGGAAGTATTTACCCAGTTTGCATCTGATCTGGATGATGCGACCAAAGCACAACTTACCCATGGTAAGGCTTTGATGGAACTTTTGAAACAGCCACTTTGCCAGCCGCTTTCTCTGCATGAGCAGGTCATGACCTTATGTCTTGCCAACCACGGTTTCTTTGATACCGTAGAGACAAAGCAGGTAAAGCAGTATCAGAAGGATGTTCTTTCCTTTATGGACTTAAAGCATCCTGAGATTGGCGAGGAGATCGAGACAAGCAAAGCCATCAATGAGGAACTGGTAGAGAAGATGCTTGATGCAGCAAAAGAATTTGTAGGATAGTAGGTGTTGTTATGGCAAATACGAAGGAGATACAGGATCGTATCAAAAGTATCAATGATACATTAAAAATCACAAATGCCATGTATATGATATCTTCTTCCAAGTTGAAGAAGGCAAAGAAGATGCTGGCAGATACGGAACCCTATTTCTTTACGTTGCAGTCGGAAATGAGCCGAATCCTGCGACATCTTCCGGACATGGAGGATATCTACTTTAAGTCCAACGAAGATAAGCCGATGGAAGAAAGAAAGGTCGGTTATATCGTTATCACGGCGGATAAGGGTTTGGCAGGTTCCTATAATCACAATGTCTTGAAACTGGCAGAGGAGCATTTGCTTTCGTATCCAAACCACGAACTTTTCGTACTGGGAGAACTGGGACGTCATTATTTTGAACAGCGTGGGATTGAAATTGAAAAGCAGTTCCATTATACCGTGCAAAATCCAACGCTGAACCGTGCGAGAAATATTGCCGAAGAGATCATCGAGATGTATCAGGAAGAAAAGTTGGATGAGGTCTATATCATATACACGACCATGGTCAATGCAGTGCAGGAAGAAACCCAGATCCTGCAGCTTTTACCGCTGAAAAAGACGGACTTTAATATGAAGTTGCCGATCGATATCCCGCATGAGGAACTGGCACTTCGTCCTTCTGCTGAGGCAGTGATGGATCGTATTGTTCCTGACTATGTCGTTGGCTTCGTATATGGTGCGCTGGTAGAGTCCTATTCCTGCGAGCAGAATGCCCGTATGATGGCGATGGAAGCAGCATCTAAGAGTGCAAAGGATATGCTGCATGAATTGGATATCCTTTACAACAGAGCAAGACAGGCTGCAATTACACAAGAAATTACAGAAGTGATCGCTGGTGCAAAGTCACAGAAGCGAAAACGTAAAAAATAAGGGAAAAGCTAAGATTAAGGAGGCTTTTTGATGAAGACAGGAAAAATCGTTCAGGTGATGGGACCTGTTGTCGATGTAGAATTTCAGGATGAAGATCTGCCGGCAATCAGAGACGCACTTGAAGTACAAAATGGTGACAAGAAGTGTGTGATGGAAGTCGCACAGCATATTGGCAATAAAACTGTCCGCTGTATTATGCTAGCATCCAGCGAGGGACTTTCCCGTGATATGGAGGTTATTGCTACAGGCAGTGGCATTAAGACACCGGTTGGCGAGCAGACCTTGGGACGTTTGTTCAATGTCTTGGGCGAGACGATCGACGGTGGCGAGCAGTTAGATGGTGGCGAAAAATGGGAGATCCACAGAGAGCCGCCAACATTTGAAGAACAGAACCCGGCAGAGGAGATCTTAGAGACCGGTATCAAGGTCATTGACCTGCTTGCTCCTTATGCAAAGGGTGGTAAGATCGGTCTGTTCGGTGGCGCCGGTGTAGGTAAGACGGTACTGATCCAGGAGTTGATCAGCAATATCGCAACCGAGCATGGCGGATATTCTATCTTTACCGGTGTTGGAGAGCGTTCCCGTGAAGGTAACGATCTTTGGACAGAAATGAAGGAATCCGGTGTTCTGGAAAAGACAGCCCTAGTGTTCGGACAGATGAACGAACCACCTGGAGCACGTATGAGAGTTGCAGAGACAGGACTTACCATGGCAGAGTATTTCCGTGATGAAAAGCATCAGAATGTGCTTTTGTTCATTGATAATATCTTCCGTTTCACACAGGCTGGATCTGAGGTATCCGCCCTCTTAGGACGTATGCCGTCAGCCGTAGGTTATCAGCCGACATTGGCTACAGAAATGGGTGAATTACAGGAAAGAATCGCCTCTACCAAGAATGGTTCCGTTACATCCGTGCAGGCGGTCTATGTACCGGCAGATGACTTGACAGACCCGGCACCTGCAACTACATTCGCACACTTGGATGCAACGACCGTACTTTCCAGAAAGATCGTAGAGCAAGGTATTTATCCTGCCGTAGATCCATTGGAATCTACCTCTCGTATTCTGGAGCCGGATATTGTCGGTGAGGAGCATTATGAGGTAGCAAGAAAGGTACAGGAGATCTTACAGAAGTACAAGGAATTGCAGGATATCATTGCGATCCTTGGTATGGAAGAACTGGCAGACGAGGATAAACTTACGGTATTCCGTGCCAGAAAGATCCAGAAGTTCTTATCTCAGCCATTCCATGTAGCAGAGAACTTTACCGGTGTCAAGGGTGTTTATGTGCCTTTGAAAGAGACTGTTCGTGGTTTTAAGGCGATCATCGATGGCGAGATGGATGAGTATCCTGAGAATGCATTCTTCAATGTCGGTACGATCGAGGATGTCATTGAGAAAGCAAAGACAATGCAGTAGTTTTTCTGCTGGCAGAAAGGTGAAATGTTATGGCTGCAAGTAATACATTTTATTTAAAGATCATATCTGCAAACCGTGTTTTTTATTCGGGCAGATGCCGCTCTTTGATCGTGCCGGAATATGATGGACAAAAGGAAATCTTAGCCCATCATGAGGACATGGTCATCGCGATCGATGATGGCGAGATGCGTTTTCAGCCGGAGGGCAGTGAGAACTGGGAATATGCAGTTGTCGGCATGGGCTTTGTTGAGATCGTCAACAACCGTGTGACCCTTTTGGTGGAGACAGCAGAAAGACCGGAGGAGATCGATGTGGCAAGAGCCCGAGAAGCCAAGGAAAGAGCTGAGGAGCAACTTCGTCAGAAGCAGAGCATCCATGAGTATTATCACTCACGCGCATCTTTGGCAAGAGCCATGGCTCGTCTGAAAGCGACCGCCGGCAAATAGCATAGCAGATGATTTGAGGGACGTTCCTTTTGACACAAGGAGCGTCCCTTTTGGTTTGCCCATTTCTTAAGAAAATTTAAGAAATAATAAAGGATTTCTATATTTCGTTTGTACTTCTAAAACGTTATAATGAAAAACAAGAATAGGAAATGCGGGGCATTTTCAAAATTAGATTCATACATAAGGAGTGGGCTATGTTAGAGAAAATCAAAAAGCATAAGAAACTAATGATTGCGATTGTAGTGATCGTGATTATTGCCATCGTGATCGGGATTCTTGTGCACCGTATGAGACAGAGTGCCAGTGAGATCACGCAGGTGGACAGTGGCATACAGGCATTTACCCTGCAAAAGCAGGACATGTCAAGTTCCGTAAGTACCAGTGGAACGGTGGAGAGTAGCAACGTGACAGAGGTTACGACAGAGGTTTCCAGTGCCATCAAGGAACTCAACGTATCTCTGGGAGATCATGTGGAAAAGGGACAGGTGCTCTGCACCTTTGATGATGAGCAGATCCGCCAGCAGATTGCAGACTTGGAAAAGCAGAATTCCGCTGCAAAAAAAGCCAGTGACAGCACGAAGCAAAAAGCACAGCGTGCCGTAGAGACCGCGCAGGCACAGGCAAATGCAAAGGCAGCAGCGGTCGCAGTAGCACAAAATGATTATCAGACCATCCAGAATCTTTTGGGCTCATCAGACCAGTCAGCCGAGGAAAAGGCAAGTGCCTTAGCACAGGCACAGGCAAACTTACAAAGTGCCCAGAGTGAATATGATGCCGCACAGTCAGCCGTGGCATCTGCACAGGAGGCTTTGGAGGACGCGGCTGGCACAACAGCAGACACCGGATCCTCCGACCTGACCAAGTTATATCAGCAGTTGAACAATCTGACCGTAGTGGCAGAGCAGTCAGGTGTCATCACCCAGTTAAATGTATCCAAGGGAAGTATTCCGACCAACGGATCTTTGATGCGGATTGAGGATGACAGTTCTTTGATGGTCAATGTCAATATCAAGGAAAAAGACATTTTGAAACTGGCACAGGGTCAGAAGGCATCTATCACTTCGGATGCGATCGGCAGCGATCAGGTCTTTAGCGGTACAGTAGATAAGGTCGTCAATTTTGCCTCCAAGAATGCAGGAAGCGATGGATCTTCATCATCTTCCGGCGGCTACAGTGCGACGATCACGCTGGAGCCTGGAACACCACTTTTACTTGGAATGTCAGTCAATGTGGAGATCATGCTGAATGAAGAAGGAGAGCAGTTGGCGGTTCCTTATGATTCTATCGCAACAGACGATGACGGGAATTCTTATGTATTCGTTGGTAAAGAAGGAAAAGACGGAAAATATAAGATTAAGAAAGTGATCGTGACAACCGGTATCTCCAATGATTATTATACGGCTGTTTCTTCCGATGAACTAAAGGAAGGAGACAGTATTATCAATTATCCATATGATGTATCGGAAGGAGAATCTTATGATCTGTATTTCCCTGAGAAACAGACAGATCTTGGAATGTCCGATGATGGCGCAGTGACGACGTTCTCTACATCAAATTAGAAAGGGGCTGGCGTATTTATGGAAAGAACAAACGTCATTGATATGCAAGGCATCGTGAAACGTTATTATGAGGGGGAGCCCAATGAGTTGGAGATTCTGCATGGGATCGATCTGAAAGTCTTTCAGGGCGAATTTGTATCGATCGTCGGGGAATCCGGTTCCGGTAAATCCACTCTGATGAACATGATCGGTGCTTTGGATCGACCGACGGAAGGACAGTATTTTCTGGGCGGACGGGATATCAGCAAGTTACAGGATGAAGAACTGAGCGATATCCGCAATCAGGAGATCGGCTTTGTCTTTCAGAACTTTTGCCTGATTCCCCGCATGAGCGCGGTGCGCAATGTAGAGATTCCGCTCATGTATGCCAACATGCCGCCAAAGCAGCGCAGAGAGCGTGCGATGGAACTTTTGGCACTGGTTGGTATGGAAGAAAGAGCGGATCACAAACCCAATGAATTGTCCGGTGGACAGAACCAGCGTGTGGCAATCGCACGTGCTATGGCAAATGATCCCCATATACTTTTAGCAGATGAACCGACGGGAGCGCTGGATTCCAAGACCGGACATCTGGTCATGGATATTTTCCATCGTCTGCATGAGGAACAGGATAAGACGATCGTGCTCATCACCCACAGTCAGGAACTGGCACATGAAACAGAGCGGATGATTACGATTTCAGATGGCCGCATTATCGCAGATAAGGAACTGGGAGGTGAGATGGAATGAATATAACAGAAAGTATACGTCTTTCCTTTGAAAGTTTGAAATCCAACAAACTGCGTTCCTTTTTGACTATGCTGGGTATCATTATTGGCATCAGTGCCGTGATTACGATTACAACGATCGGAAACTCTTTGCAAAAAACGATTGCGTCAACGATGCGCGAACTTGGTGGTACGAATCTGATCTATGCATATGTCAATGCGATCACGCCGGAATTTGAAACGGATGCAGAGTGGGAAGCCTGGCAATATCCGGAAATGACGAAAGATGAGCAGTTGACATATGAAAGATTGTCAGAGTTTCAGACGGACTTTGCTGATAGGGTAGAGGCTGTGGTTGTGGAGGAAATGCTGATTTCTGCTGCCAGCAGTACAGGGGATAAGAGCAGTGCGAAAGTATCCGTCAACGGAGTGACACCGGGCTATCTTTCATCCTCCAAGTTGACTTTGATTGCCGGACGTGATATCAGTGACGCGGATAATAAACAGGCAAAAGCAACTGCTCTTGTATCAGATCTCTATGTCAAGTATGCCTGGGGCGGACAGAATCCCATCGGCAGACAGATCTTGGTGCAGTCCGATGAGGATGGTACGGTACAGAAGTTCTACGTTGTTGGCGTTTATCATTATGATGCCAGAAAGCAGGGCAGTGGAATCGATACCAAGACACCGGAAAAGGATACGGTCACGCCTATTTTAGTCCCTTATACCTATGCAGCCCAGACAAATCAGGCGAATGGTATGGAGAATGATCTGCAATCTTTTAATATCATGGCAAAAGATGGTGTAGATGCAACAGCCTTGTCACAGGATATCGCAACTTATTTCGACCAGAAGTATTTCAGCGCCAATGGTACCTTTGAACTGCAATGCTACGACATGGCATCGGAACTGGGACAGATCGATCAGGTCTTAAATGTACTGACGATCGCCATTTCTGTTATCGCTGCCATATCCCTTATCGTTGGCGGTGTCGGTGTTATGAATATCATGCTGGTCAGCGTGGTGGAAAGAACCAGAGAGATCGGTATCCGAAAGGCGCTGGGCGCCAAGAATAAGAGCATCCGCAGACAGTTTATGACGGAAGCGGTCGTGATCTGCCTTATGGGCGGTGTCATTGGTATCGTGATCGGTATTTTAAACGGATTTCTTTTGTCACAGGTGGCAGGTATGCTGGTATCTTCTTACGAGCAGGAATTGGGCAGCATGCTGCATGTGACGGTCAGTCCATCGATCACAGCCATTATCATATCGGTTGTATTCTCTATGCTGATCGGTGTAGTCTTTGGCTATTATCCGGCAAAGAGGGCAGCAAACATGTCGCCGATCGATGCACTCAGATACGAATAAATTTCACAGTGGGGACACTCCTTATGGAAAAAGGAACGTCCCTCATATAAAAAAGGATGTAAGCATTTCGCTTACATCCTTTTTGCTGTATTTGATCGGTTAAAGAAATTATAACTGAGGACCTGCAGAAACAAGTGCCTTACCAGCATCGTTACCTTCATACTTAGCAAAGTTCTTGTTAAATCTTGTAGCAAGGTCTTTTGCCTTTTCTTCCCATTCAGAAGCATCAGCGTATGTGTCTCTAGGATCTAAGATCGCTGGATCAACACCCGGAAGTTCTGTAGGTACTTCAAAGTTGAAGTAAGGAATTGTCTTTGTAGGAGCATCCTTGATGTCACCGTTTAAGATAGCATCGATGATACCACGAGTATCCTTGATAGAGATTCTCTTGCCTGTGCCGTTCCATCCTGTATTTACAAGATAAGCCTTAGCGCCGCTCTTTTCCATCTTCTTAACAAGTTCTTCTGCATACTTGGTTGGGTGTAACTCCAAGAAAGCCTGTCCGAAGCAAGCTGAGAATGTAGGAGTAGGCTCTGTGATACCACGCTCTGTACCGGCAAGTTTTGCAGTAAATCCTGATAAGAAGTAGTACTGTGTCTGCTCCGGAGTCAGGATAGATACTGGAGGAAGTACGCCAAATGCATCTGCTGACAGGAAGATAACATTCTTTGCTGCAGGAGCAGAAGAGATAGGACGTACAATGTTCTCAATGTGGTTGATCGGATAAGAAACACGAGTGTTCTCTGTAACGCTCTTGTCTGCGAAATCGATCTTTCCATCCGCATCCAGTGTTACGTTCTCAAGAAGAGCGTTACGCTTGATCGCATTGTAGATGTCCGGCTCAGATTCCTTGTCGAGGTTGATAACTTTTGCATAGCATCCGCCTTCAAAGTTGAATACACCGTTGTCATCCCAACCGTGCTCATCATCACCGATTAAAAGACGCTTAGGATCGGTAGAAAGTGTTGTCTTACCTGTTCCGGAAAGACCGAAGAAGATAGCAGTGTTTTCACCATTTAAGTCGGTGTTTGCTGAGCAATGCATAGAAGCCATGCCCTTAAGTGGAAGATAGTAGTTCATCATAGAGAACATACCCTTCTTCATTTCTCCGCCGTACCATGTGTTGATGATAACCTGCTCACGGCTTGTGATGTTGAAGGCTACACATGTCTCAGAGTTGAGTCCTAATTCTTTGTAGTTTGTAACCTTAGCCTTAGAAGCGTTGTAAACAACGAAATCAGGCTCGAAGTTTTCTAATTCTTCAGCGGTTGGCTTGATGAACATATTTGTAACAAAGTGAGCCTGCCAAGCAACCTCAACGATGAAACGGATAGCCATACGGGTGTCCTTGTTGGCACCGCAGAATGCATCTACAACAAATAATCTCTTGTTGCAAAGTTCCTTCTTAGCGATATCTTTAACAGCTTCCCATGTCTTTTCATCCATTGGATGGTTGTCGTTCTTGTACTCATCGCTTGTCCACCATACAGTGTCCTTAGAGTTCTCATCAACAACGATATATTTGTCTTTAGGAGAACGTCCGGTGTAAACACCTGTCATTACGTTTACAGCGCCAAGTTCGCTGACCTGACCCTTTTCGTAACCTTCCAATTCCGGCTTGGTCTCTTCTTTGAATAATTCTTCATAAGAAGGGTTGTGAACGATTTCTGTGGTTCCGGAAATACCATACTTGCTTAAATTGATTTCTGCCATTTCTTTTAACCTCTTTTCTGTATGATTTGAAAATAGTAGATGTACTTTGTTAAAAAATAGACATTTCAAAGTACCCTCATCATATTATACAATAATCCCTCACAAAATCAAGAAAAATGCACGTAAAAAACAATCCGTTTTTACGTGAAGATGCTTAAAGAGAATGGAAACCCTTTCCAAATACTTCACTGGTGCTGGAAACAGACATAAATGCCTGCAGATCCTGATCGTGGATGAAATTTCGCAGTTCCACAGCCTGGGTGCGGGAGAGGGAAGTAAAGATGATATATTTTTTTTCATTGGTATAAGCACCGACGCCTTCTGTGATGGTGGCACTGCGGTTGAGTTTAGCGGTGATGAAACTACAGATCGGCTCCTTGTCATCACAGACGATGGTAATGGATTTGCGCAGGTTGATCGTGGTGATGATGTCATCGATCATGAAGGACTTGACGGCAAGACCGACAAAAGAGTAAAGGGCGGTCTTTAGATCAAAGACAAAGCAGGCAACCAGGATCATGACGAGGTCTGTGGCAAAAAGGGCGATACCGATGTCTTTCATATTGGTATACTTTTTCAAAAGCATGGCGATCACATCCGTTCCACCGCTGGAAGCGCCGATATTAAAGAGAAGGGCAGATGCGATGGCGGGAAGGGCAATGGCAAAGATCAGATCCAGCATAGGCTCATTGGATAAGGGCTTTGTCAGAGGCATCCATTTTTCAAAAAAGACCAATAAGACGGATAAGAGCATACTGGCATAGGTCGTCTTTAGGGCAAAGGATTTTCCCAAAAAGATAAAGCCGATGACTAACAGGATGGTATTGGCGATAAAGGTAAAATTGGATGCGCTGATGGGCGTGACCTTGGCGACCACGGTAGCAAAACCTGTGATACCGCCAAAACAGAAATTGTCCGGGAATTTAAAAAAGTAAACGCCGACCGCCATGATAAAGGTACTCAGGGTGATCATGATAAGGCTTTGTATTTTGTGTTTCATGGTAAATCAAGAACTCCTTTTCTATATGTAACGCTTATATTTTATACACTTTTTCATTTTTTTTCCATAGTAGATGTGATAAACTATAGAAAAAAATTGCAGGATACGGGAGGTTTGGATGGAAGAGAGAAAAAACAAAAAGAAAAAGAAGAAAATGTCCTACAAAAAGCGGATCGCGATCATTGTGATCGCCCTCTTAGCAGCGATCACTCTTTTGATCGCCTATCTCTTTCTTGGCAACAGCGGAAAGGATGAAAAAACGGATGCCATGTTAGACGGCTATACGACCATTGCCTTTTTCGGCGTGGACAACCGTTCCAACGGCAATTTTGACAGCGGCAACAGCGATACGATCATGCTTTGCAACATCAATAATTATACCAAGCAGGTGGAACTGGTCTCAGTATATCGCGATACCTTGATGGATGTTGATGGCGAGGAGACCTTCCGCAAATGTAATTATGCTTTCAATCATGGCGGCATTGACAGTGCTCTTGCCATGTTAAACCGCAATCTGGATCTGAACATCACGGATTATGTAGCAGTCGATTTTATGGCGCTGGTAGCCGCGGTCGATGCGGTGGATGGCATTGATATCGAACTGACCGATGCAGAAGCGGAAGCCATGAACGGTGGCTATATCGGAGAAGTCGGAGCCATCGTGGGAAAGGACGCCAATCCGGTCTCTGCCGGAAGCCAGCATTTAGATGGTGTGCAGGCGACAGCATATTGCAGGATCCGTTCTACCGCAGGCGATGACTTTAGGCGTACGGAGCGGCAGCGTACTGTTTTGACCCAGATCATTGCCAAGGCAAAGAGCGCCAGTCCGACACAACTGGCATCTTTGATCACGGGTGTCTTCCCGGATGTCGATACCAGCATAGACATGGATCAACTCCTTTATCTTGCTAAGAATATGATGGATTACGATCTGGGCGAGACCAAGGGATTCCCATTTTCCAAGACTACAGACCGCTTTGGCGACAGCATAGGGGATGCAGTTGTTCCTTGCAGTTTAGAGTCCAATGTCGTGCTACTGCATCAGGAACTTTACGAAGACAGCGAGTATCAGGCACCGGACAGCCTCAAGAAGATCTCTGATGGTCTGATCGACTTTACCGGCTATGGGGCAGGCGACGGAGACGGATCGTGACTTTTGGATTGAAATACAGGGTAGAATGTGATAGAATAAATCGAATTTCATAGAGAAATAATTGGTGCCCTTCCAAGGATCTTTATGCTTGAGAAAGGGTTAAAAGGGAAACAGGTGTGATTCCTGTACGATCTCGTCACTGTGATTAGGGAGTGCGGCTTTTGTTTATGCCACTGATGCCTTGCATTGGGAAGGTAAAAGCCGTGTGATGATCTTTCAGCCAGGAAACCTGCCAGTTGTTTGGTACAGGAGTCATTCCGGATCACGAGTAATTGGTCGTACTGTTTTATGTAACGCAAGCAAGTTGCATATCTTTTTGTGTGCGGATTTATTTGTTTACATAATATTTGATGATTACTCTGTTCTTAATTATTAATAGGACAGAGTTTTTCTTTTAGTGTCGCTTTTTCAGATCTGTATGCCCTGCGTCCTACCTATGGAAAAGCGATAAAAATTAGGAGGAAGACAATGAAGAAAAAAGTAGTATCACTCGTGATGGTATGTATGCTGGCCTTTAGTATGATGACTGGCTGTGGTAACAAAGATACCGCAAAGACAGACAATACCACAAGCGATCAGGAAGCAGCAGATAAGGTTGCAGATCTGATCGATGCCATTTATGTGCAGGAGAGAACAGACAAGACAGACGAGCAGTGCGAGGCTGCCAAGAAGGCATGGGATGCTTTGACAGATGCACAGAAAGAACTTGTCAGTGGTGAGAATGCAGATCCGGATTATTTTGGAAGAGATACCGGGGATGCATCTAAGGATGATCCTTTGAACCAGGATGACATCGGCGCAAATGAAATCCTCGTTGTAAGTTTTGGTACATCCTTTAACGATAGCCGTGTCGCAGACATCGGTGGTGTAGAAAAGGCGATCGCAGAGGCAAATCCGGGCTGGTCAGTAAGACGTGCCTTTACAGCACAGATCATCATCAACCATGTGCAGGCAAGAGATGGCGAAAAGATCGACAATATGGATCAGGCATTAGAGCGTGCTGTAGACAATGGCGTTAAGAACTTAGTTGTTCAGCCGACACACCTTATGCATGGTGCAGAGTATGATGAGTTAGTAGAAGCAGTAAATGAATACAAGGATAAGTTTGATTCCGTAACGGTTGCAGAGCCACTTCTTGGTGAGGTTGGAGAGGATACAGCAACTGTCAATGCTGACAAGAAGGCAGTTGCAGAAGCAATCACAGCAGAGGCTGTAAAGACGGCTGAGTATGATTCTTTAGAGGCTGCAAAGGAAGACGGCGTTGCATTTGTATTTATGGGACATGGTACTTCTCATACAGCAAAGGTCTCTTATTCCCAGATGGCTTCTCAGATGGCAGACCTTGGTTATGATAATGTATTTATCGGAACCGTAGAGGGCGAGCCGGAAGAGACCGCTTGTGAAAGCGTGATCGAGGCTGTAAAGGAAGCAGGTTACAAGAAAGTTATCCTTCGCCCACTGATGGTGGTAGCCGGAGATCATGCAAATAACGATATGGCAGGGGATGATGATGATTCTTGGAAGAGCCAGTTTGAGGCTTCTAAGGCGTTTGATTCTGTAGAATGTCAGATCGCAGGACTGGGTGAGATCGAAGCCATCCAGCAGATCTATGTAGAGCATACTAAAGATGCCGTTACATCTTCAGGTGTAGTAGTTGAGCCAGCAGACAATGCGTCTGCCGGCACATCTGCGCTTGCTGACGGTACTTATCAGGTAAAGTTTACAACCGACAGCAGTATGTTTCATGTAAATGAAGCAAACAATGGTATGGGAGAACTTACCGTAAAAAATGGCAAGATGACCATTCACATTTCTTTGACATCAAAGAAGATTGTCAACCTGTATGAAGGTCTGGCAGCAGATGCCGAAAAAGACAGCAAGAACGTATTGCAGCCAACAAGTGATACCGTTACTTATAGCGACGGATCTACCGAAGAAGTTAATGGATTTGATGTTCCGGTACCATATCTGGACAAGGAATTTGATCTGGCACTTCTTGGAACCAAGGGTACCTGGTACGATCACAAGGTCAGCGTTGCAAGTCCACAGTAGACATTACTTGATATAAGGAAGTAAGACATCATGGAAGTACAGAGAAAACAAGGACATATAAAACAAGGACTGGCAGTCTCTCTCTTATCTGTCTTTTTACTGCTTTCCTTATGGGGATGTGGCACAAAAAAAGACGATAGCCTGGCGGATGGCACTTACAATGTGGAAGTGACATTAGAAGGCGGCACTGGACGGGCAACGGTCGTTTCCCCGACACAGATCACGGTCAAGAACGGTAAGATCACCGCAACGATCATCTGGAGCAGCAGTCATTATGACTATATGCTGGTCGGTGGAGAAAAGTATTTAAACGAGGCGGCAGACGGAGAGGGTTCAACCTTTACGATACCGGTAGACGATCTGGATCAGCCATTATCTGTTGTGGGTGATACGACGGCTATGAGCCAGCCACACGAGATTGAATATACCTTGAATTTTTCGTTAATAGACATTGAAGAATAGGAACCGTTGCAAGATGAGATTGAGATATAAAAGATGGATCAGTTTGCTGCTTGCTGTGGTTATGATGCTGACTCTGGGCGCATGTGGCGTGCAGAGTCAGTCTGATACTACGGACAAGATAGCCTTTGATAGTTTAGAGAAGACAGGTCAGATGACGCTGGCGTATGCGACCCAGTATCAGGTGGAATATTATGGAGATTATTCCCTGATCACCATAGGAGAGGACCAGCACTTTCTGTTGGTGCCGGAGGGCAAAGACCTACCAAAGAATCTGCCGGAAGATGTCGTGGCTTTGCAGCAGCCACTGGATAAGACCTATCTGGTGTCGACCTCGGTCATGGACCTGATCCGTCAGTTAGACTGCATATCTTATATCCGCTTGTCCGGCTCCAAGGCAAAGGACTGGTATATCACAGAGGCAAAAGAGGCGATCGAGGCAGGCAATATGATCTATGCCGGCAAGTACAGTGCCCCGGATTATGAGTGCATCTTAAATGAAGGCTGCAATCTTGCCATCGAAAATACCATGATCTATCACACACCGGAAGTAAAAGAAAAACTGGAAGAACTGGGCATTCCGGTGCTGGTCGAGCGGTCGTCCTATGAAACGCATCCTTTGGGAAGGTTGGAGTGGATCAAACTCTATGGTCTTTTGTTTGATGCTCTGGATGAGGCAAACGCTTATTTTGACAGCCAGGTGGAACAGATCACGCCACTGCTTGATCAGGCAAATACCGGTAAGACAGTCGCCTTTTTCTCGGTCAATTCCAGTGGAGCCATCAATGTCAGAAAGCCCGGAGATTACATTACCCAGATGATCACCATGGCGGGCGGCAATTATGCTTTGGCAGATGTGGTTCCCGAGGAAGAAAATGCACTTTCGACCATGAATATGCAGATGGAAGATTTTTATAATGCCGCACAGAGTGCAGATATTCTGATCTACAACAGTGCGATCGAAGGAGAGATCACAAGCATAGACGAACTTTTGGCAAAAAACAGCCTGTTTGCGCAGTTTGACGCCGTAAAAAAAGGCAATGTCTATTGCACCGGCAAGAACTTTTTCCAAGAGTCGACCGGTATGGCAGAGTTTGTGGAGGACATGCATAATGTCCTTGGGGATGCGGATGCAGACCTGACCTATTTAAAGAAATTGAACTGAGGAAAAGACAGATGAAACGATTTATCGTGACAATGACAGGTCTTATCATAGCCTTGCTTTTGCTGGTGATCTGGAATGTCACTTCCGGCAGTGTGTCGGTGGATGGCATGCAGATGTGGCAGGTATTGCTCCGCCAGACAAGAGAAGGCACCTTTTATCATATTGTGTGGGATATTCGCATGCCCCGCCTTCTGGCGGCTCTCTTTTTGGGAGGAGCCTTGGCGGTATCCGGCTTCCTGCTCCAGACCTTTTTCCAAAATCCTATTGCAGGTCCTTATGTGCTTGGTATTTCTTCCGGAGCGAAAATGTTGGTCGCCGTGGCAATGATCCTGTGTTTGGAAAGAGGCATGCAGATATCCTCCCTTGGCATGGTGGCGGCAGCCTTTATCGGCTCCTTGCTTGCCATGGGCTTTGTCCTGCTCTTATCCATGCGCGTACAGAAGATGTCGCTTTTGGTCGTGTGTGGTATTATGATCGGTTATATCTGTTCCGCTATCACAGACTTTATGGTGACTTTCGCGTCAGATTCCAATATCGTCAACCTCCACAACTGGTCTATGGGCAGTTTTTCCGGTACGGACTGGAAGGATGTAGGCATGATCGTCGTCTTAGTCACACTTACGGTCTTAGCCACCTTTTTTATGGCAAAACCGATCGGAGCTTATCAGATGGGAGAAGCATACGCCAGAAACATGGGCGTCAACATTCGTCTGCTCCGCATCCTTTTGATTCTTTTATCCAGCCTTTTGTCCGGCTGTGTGACAGCCTTTGCGGGACCTATCTCCTTTGTGGGGATTGCCGTTCCGCATCTGGTCAAGCAGGCGATGAAAACGGCAAGACCGCTTTATCTGATCCCGGGTTGTTTTTTGGGAGGAGCGGCCGTGACCCTTTTTTGTGATGGCATTGCCAGAAGCCTGTTCGCCCCGACAGAGATCAGTATCAGTTCGGTGACGGCTGTGCTTTTGGTGCCGGTCGTCATCGTCATGATGGTCAAAAGAGAGGATGCGCGGGCATAGAAACGAGGTATATATGGAAGAAAAAATGCAAGGCATCAGGGCCAGTGATCTGGTTGTCGGTTATGAGGGAAAGAGTGTCTTAAAAGATGTAAACTTTTGGGTGCGCCCGGGACAGATCCTGACTTTGATCGGACCCAATGGATCCGGCAAATCGACCCTTTTAAAAAGTATCACGAGACAATTAAAGACGATCGCAGGTCAGGTCTATCTGGCAGAGGGGACGATGGATGCCTATACAGATGCCGCGCTGGCAAAACAGATGGCCATGGTGACCACAGAGCGGATCTCGCCGGAACTGATGACCTGTCGTGATGTGGTCGCAACCGGACGCTATCCCTATACCGGCAGATTTGGGGTATTGGGAAAGGAAGACGAGGAAAAAGTCCAGAAAGCTTTGGAAAGTCTGCATGCACTTGAGGTGGCAGACCGGCTTTTTGCCAAGGTCAGCGACGGACAAAGACAGCGCGTCATGCTTGCCAGGGCGATCTGTCAGGAACCAAAGATATTGATTTTGGACGAGCCTACGTCTTATCTGGATATGCATTATAAATTAGAGATCCTGCAGTCCATACGAAATATGGTAAAAGAAGAAAACCTGGCGGTCGTTATGTCTTTGCATGAACTGGATCTGGCACAAAAAGTTTCAGATCTGGTTGCCTGTGTGGATGGAGAGACAATAGCAAAGATCGGCAGACCGGAGGAGATCTTTTGCGGAGATACCATTGCATGCCTATATGGGGTCAGCGCTCAGGCTTATGATGTCGTATCCGGCAGTATGTTTTTGCAGAAGGCAAAAGGAGAGCCAAAGGTCTTTGTGATCGGGGGCGGCGGCAGTGGGATTGCAGCCTACTATACCTTACAGCGAGACCAGATCCCCTTTGCGGCAGGCATCTTATCCGAGGGGGATGTCGAGTATAAGGCGGCAAAGGCACTGGCAAGTGCGCTTGTGACAACGCCTGCCTTTTATCCGATCGAGATCCGGCAGATGGCGCAGGCGCGCAAATGGATCGATGACTGCGACTATTGCATCTGTACGCTGGATGCTTTTGGACCACTCAATCAGGCAAATAAGGAGCTGCTTTCCTATGCAAAAGAGCAGGGCAAATGGATCAGAGAGGGAGAAAAACCATGGCAAAAGTAATTATGGTGCAGGGAACCATGTCAAATGCGGGAAAAAGTTTACTGGTCGCAGGGCTTTGCCGTGTCTTTGCCCAGGATGGCTACCGGGTAGCTCCCTTTAAGTCACAGAATATGGCACTCAATTCCTTTATTACCAAGGAGGGACTGGAGATGGGACGCGCCCAGGTCATGCAGGCGGAGGCAGCAGGCATAGAGCCGAGCGTAGACATGAATCCTATCCTCCTAAAGCCGACCAACGACCATGGCTCACAAGTCATCGTGGCGGGAAAAGTCCTTGGCAATATGGAAGCGAGAGACTATTTTTCTTACAAAAAAAATCTGGTGCCGGATATCGTGGCAGCCTTTGGACGTTTGGAAGAAAAGGCGGATATCATCGTGATCGAGGGTGCCGGAAGTCCGGCGGAGATCAATTTGAAAGAAAACGATATCGTCAATATGGGACTGGCACATCTGGTGGATGCTCCGGTACTTTTGGTGGGAGATATCGACCGGGGTGGTGTCTTTGCCCAGTTGCTTGGCACGATGATGCTTTTGACTGAGAAAGAAAAGAAGCGGGTCAAGGGACTGGTCATCAATAAATTTCGCGGGGATGTCACGATTCTGGAGCCGGGCATTACTATGCTGGAAGAAAAAGCAGAAGTGCCGGTGGTCGGTGTCGTTCCTTATATGTCAGTGACCTTGGATGACGAGGACAGCCTTGCAGAGAGCCTTTTACCAAAGGACATGGATCTGATCAATATCGGGGTTGTACGCCTGCCACGCCTGTCCAATTTTACAGATTTTTCAGCCTTAGACCAGATCGCAGGCGTCAGCGTTCATTATGTGCGAGATCCGTATGAGATCGAGAAGATGGATATGGTCATTTTGCCGGGAACCAAGAATACCATGGGAGATCTGGCATGGATGCGGGAAAGCGGCATGGAAAGTGCGGTCAAGAAATTTGCCCAGTACGGACCGGTCTTTGGCATCTGCGGCGGTTATCAGATGCTGGGACAAAGGATCGCTGATCCGGAGGGGATTGAGAATGTCATCAAAGCAGACGGATCAGAAGGACTGCGGGGCTTGGAACTGCTTCCGATGGAGACAGTCTTAAAGCCGGAAAAAGTCCGCACACAGACCAGCGGCAGTATGGAGATCACGGAAGGCGCGCTGGCAGGATTTTCTTCTCACCGGATCCATGGCTATGAGATCCATATGGGAGAGACCATGGCAGTCGATGCCATCAAGCCTTTATGCCATCTGGATCAGAAGAATGATGTGGTCTGCCAGGAAAGAGACGGCGGGCAGAGAGACAATGTCTACGGCACATATGTGCATGGTATTTTTGATGATAAGGATGTGGCATATGATTTGTGCAGGCTTTTGGCAGAGAAAAAGGGATTGACCCTTCAGGCAGAGGCTGACACGGATTATCAGTCATTTAAGGAGAGTCAGTATGATCTGCTGGCAGAGGGCATAAGAAAGAGCATGGATATGGATGCCGTCTATGCCATGTTACAGGATGCCGCTATTTAGAGAGAAAGAAAAGATGCAGACAGAAAAGGTAAGGATCGATGAGGTCTTAGAAAAAGAGTATAAATTGACGTCTTGGGATCATGACATCTTTCATAAGGTCATGGAGCATTGGGATGGCATTGCAAAGCCTTTGGATGGCATGGGACAGTTTGAACCCATGCTTGCAAAGATAGGCGCTATACAAAAGACGCTTGAGCCAAGGTTTGACATGGGACGCTTACTTGTCTTTTGCGCGGATAACGGCGTTGTTGCGGAGGGGATCAGCCAGTCCCCACAGGAAGTGACGGCGACCTGCGCTAAAAATATTGCCGCAGGGCAGACGGCGGTCGGTCGTATGGCAAGCCTTGCGGGCTGTCAGATCCGGGTCTATGATGTTGGGATCAATACAAGGGAGACGCTTTGCAATGTCATTGATGAAAAAGTAGCCCACGGCACAAGAGACTTTTACAAAGAGCCGGCGATGGATGAGACGCAGATGCGGCAGGCTCTGCAATGCGGATTGGATGCGGTCTATGCCTGCAAGTGCGATAATCTTGACTATGTCTGCATCGGGGAAATGGGCATCGGCAATACGACGACTTCCAGTGCGGTCGCAGCCGCCCTTTTACAGAAAAAGGCAGAGGAGGTGACAGGTCGCGGGGCAGGGCTGGATGATGTAAAGTTACAAAAAAAGATCCGGGTCATTCAGGAGACCATCGAAAGATGTGATCTTTATCAGGCGTCTGCTACAGAAGTCTTAGCCAAAGTGGGCGGATTTGACATTGCAGCCATGGCAGGAGCCTGTATGGGGGCAGCCATCTATGAGATCCCGCTGATCTTAGATGGTTTGATCAGCATGGTAGCCGCCCTGGCAGCAGAAAGGTTATTGCCCGGAAGTAAAGACTTTTTGATCGCGTCCCATGCCAGCCGGGAGCCGGCAACGATAGCGCTTATAAAAGAACTTGCCCTGGCACCGGTCATTTATGCGGATATGGCACTGGGAGAGGGCACCGGAGCCATGATGCTGTTACCTATGCTTGCCATGGCAAAGGCGGTCTATGATGAGACTAATTCTTTTTCGGATGCAGGGGTAGAGACCTATCATAGATACGGAGATAAGATATGATCGTATTCGTCATTGGTGGAAGCGGAAGCGGTAAGTCGGCATATGCCGAAAAGCGTCTGCTTGCAATGGAGGCAGAAAAGAAACATTATATTGCGACGATGCGCGTCTTTGACGAAGAAGGGAAAAAGCGTGTAGAAAAGCATCGGACCATGCGCAGGGAAAAGGGCTTTCTTACCATAGAAAAGCCGATAGACTTAGGAGAGATTGCTCTGGATGCGGGGGATGCCTGGATGCTGGAATGTGTCTCCAATCTTCTGGCAAATGAAATGTTTACGGAAGAGGGCATAAGGGATGAAAAAGAAACGGTAGACAAGATTTTAAAGGATATAGGCAGTCTGATAGAGCAGACTGCAGATGGCGTGATCGTCAGCAATAATATCTTTGAAGATGGAGAAAACTATGATGATGCCATGGCATCTTATATCAAGGCACTGGGGGGTATCAATCAGGCATTGGCAGCCATGGCAGATGAAGTCATAGAAGTGGTGGTCGGTATTCCGGTCACATTAAAGAGCCAGCAGGAGGAAAGTGAGGGCGGACAGATATGCGAAAAATAGCAAAAGCCATAGGTGTAGCCTTTTCCATGTATTCCAAGATACCCATGCCGCATTTCGTATGGGCGTCGGAAGATATGCGCTACCATCTGCTCTTTTTTCCTTGGATCGGTGCTGTGATCGGGGGACTGGAGATCGCCTGGTATCATCTGGCAGGCTATCTGGGAGTGGGAAAGATCCTTTCTGTGGCGCTGGCTGTTTTTTTGCCGCTCTTTGTGACCGGGGGCTTTCATATGGATGGCTTTATGGATACCAAGGATGCTCTAAGTTCCTATCAGGGAAAAGAGAAAAAACTGGAGATCTTAAAAGATCCTCATATCGGTGCCTTTGCCGTTATCCACTTGCTATCATATCTCTTGCTTGCCCTTGGATTTGCTTCTGTCATTGAGGGAACAAAGGCTGTGGTCGCAGTCAGTGCTGCCTTTTTTCTCAGCCGATGTCTCAGTGGGCTTTCCGTTATCCATTTTCCGGGAGCAAAAAAGGAGGGCAGCCTTTATACCGAGGCAGATACCTCCGGTGCAAAGGTCGTATCCATCGGGCTGGTGATACAGATGCTTCTTGTCGTGACCGCACTTTTTATCTATAGCGGTATGAATGGCATTTTGGTCACGGCAGCCTGTCTATTGATGTTTTTATATTATTATCTTATGAGCCGTCGACAGTTTGGCGGGATCACGGGAGATCTGGCGGGCTATTTTGTCTGTATGGCAGAATTGTGGTCCGTGATTGTGGTCGGCATCTATCTTGTGTTAAAGTAAAAGGAGAATGCAATGGAAGGAAGGCTGGAACTTGTCATTGGTGGCAGGGCGCAGGGAAAAAGTGCATATGTCAAAAAAAAGTACCCGCACGCCGTCTGTCTGGATGAAAAGGATCTTACAGAGGGTGGCAGACTGCCGGTCGGGGATCAGACGCAGGATATCATCCTATGGGATCATTTTCATCTGTGTGTCAGGAACTGGCAGCAGGCGGGCATGACGATGGATGAGATGCAGGATAGGATAGAGGCGATCTGCAGGGCATGCAGGCATCTTGTCATCATCAGCGATGAGGTGGGAAATGGCATCGTGCCATTGCAAAAAGGAGACCGCGTCTATCGGGATCTGGTCGGAAATCTTTTGATCGGGATTGCAAGTAAAGCAGAAAGGGTGGATAGAATCATATGTCAGATACCACAACAAATCAAGTAGAGATCGTATTGATCCGTCATGGAAAAACAGAAGGAAATAAGGAGAAGCGCTATATCGGCAGGACAGACCAGCCGCTTTCCGAGGAGGGAATCGCCGGTATCAAAGAGAACCTGGGGCGGTATCCATCCGTGGAAAAGGTCTATGCCAGCCCAATGAAGCGCACCAGACAGACCGCAGAACTGATCTATCCGGGACAGGCATCGGAACTCGTTGACGGTCTGCGCGAGATGGATATGGGTGTCTTTGAGGGAAAGAACCATGCCGAATTAAAGAACAGACCATCTTATATTTTATGGGTGGCGACCCGCGGAAAGATCAGCATACCGGGGGGCGAGTCCATGAAGGATTTTGGAAAACGTACCATGGATGCTTTCATACAGGTACTTGGCGATATGCAGGCAGAGGGGATCAAAAGATCGGCAGTCGTGGCTCATGGCGGTACGATCATGTCCATCGTTTCCCAACTGGCTGATGACGACTACTATAAATATATGGTAAACAATGGCGCAGGATTTCGTCTGACGCTGGATGACGACGGCAAACTGCTGGATCTCAAGCCGCTCTTAAAAGAAGATAACTGCATGCAGGATGCCTTAGAGGAGTTGGAAGATTGATCTATCATATGATTGCCTTTGTGGGTGGCTTTTTCCTCGACCTGATCATGGGAGATCCCTACAATTTTCCCCATCCGGTCCGCTGGATCGGCCGCCTGATCTCTGCCATCGAAAAGCATGATCTGGGCGAGGAAGATACCAAGGCTTTATCGGGAGAGCAAAAAAGAAGATGTGGGCGCAGACTGGTCCTACTAGTCTGTGGGACAACTATTCTGGTGACGGCTTTTGTTCTGCTTTTGGCATATGGGATCCATCCTATGGCAGGATGTCTGGTGGAAATGTTTTTGACCTATCAGACATTGGCACTCCGCTGTCTTTGCAAGGAGAGCAAAAAAGTATATATATGCCTGCGGGATAAAACCTTAGAAGATGCCAGATATGCAGTATCTATGATCGTTGGCAGGGATACCCAGAATTTAAGCCCGACCGGGGTTGCCAAGGCTGCCATTGAGACGGTTGCGGAGAATACTTCGGATGGAGAGATCGCACCGATGCTATATCTGGCATTGGGCGGTCCTATTCTGGGACTTACCTACAAGGCAATCAATACTATGGATTCCATGGTGGGCTATAAGAATGACCGCTATTCAGATTTTGGCAGATGCGCAGCAAAACTGGATGATCTGGTCAATTTTCTGCCGGCAAGGATCAGTGCTTTATGCCTCTGGGTGGCATCGGTTTTCTTAGGCAAGGACTATGATGCAAAAAGGGCATGGCGGATCTATCGACGAGACCGTTACCAGCACGCCAGTCCCAATTCGGCACAGACAGAAGCCATGGCAGCGGGATCCCTTGGTATCCGGCTTGCGGGAGACGCTTCTTATTTTGGAAAAATCGTAAATAAGCCAACACTTGGGGATGCGACACGCGCGATCGTCTATGAGGATATTCTGCGCATGAACCGGCTGGCATATGGGGCGGCTGTTTTTTGCCTGCTCCTGTGCCTTGGGATCATGGGACTGATCCTGGCATTTTAAGAACATAGCAGATGATAGGAAGGAACAGCATGCACGGAGGAGATTGTTATCGCAATGAAGTGAATATGGATTTTTCAATCAATGTCAATCCGCTGGGCATACCGGAGGAGATAGCAGATGCCATGCAGCAGTCGCTGACGCAAGCCATGGTCTATCCGGATCCTCAGTGTCAGGCACTGCGTCAGGCAATCGGCAGAGTCTATCAAAAGGACGCAGCATGTATTGTCTGTGGCAATGGGGCATCTGACCTGCTGCTTGCTTTTGCCCGTGCTTTTATGCCAAAGAAGGCACTCCTGCCGGTACCGGGATTTTCGGGCTATGCCTATGCCCTAAAAAGTATTGGATGTCATGTTGCATTATTTGATACCAAAGAGGACGAGGATTTTGCCCTGTCCGAGGCCTTTTTGGATCGCATTAGATCGGAAGCACCGGATCTGGTGATCCTGACCAATCCCGGCAATCCCAGTGGACATCTGCTGTCACAAGAATTTTTAACAAAAGTGGCATGGCTCTGCCGGCACATGAATATTCGGCTTTTGATCGATGAGTGCTTTATCGAACTGACCGGAGAAGGTAAAGACAATTCTTTCTTAAAGGCATCTTCCGGGACAAAGAATATCTTTATTTTACAGGCACTGACAAAGAGCATGGCGATCCCGGGTATCCGTTTGGGCTATCTGTTCTGTCCTAAGGAGCAGGATGCAAAAAAGGTGCAGGAACAGGTGAGTGAATGGAATGTTTCTGTTATTGCGCAGAGGGCGGGCATTGCGGGCATGCAGGTCTTGGCAGATGGAACTTATCTGTCGCAGACAAGGCAACTTCTGGAAAGGGAAAGAGCGTATCTTACGCAGAGTTTGCAGGAAATCGGCGCAAAAGTCTATCCGGGGACAGCCAATTTCCTTTTGTTTTATGAAGACAGCATAGACTGGTATGCCGCCTTATTAAAACAAAAGATACTGATCCGGGATTGCAGTGATTATGCCGGGCTCTCCAAGGGATTTTATCGCATAGCGATCCGCAGGCGGGAAGAAAACCAGGTCCTGGTGGAGACCATGCAGGCAGTCAAAAAGGGAGAGAAAGTCAGATGGAAATAGAAATCGTAAAACCGCAGGAGATCGAGAAGCGGAGTTTTGAGATCATTGAGGAAGAATTGAAGGAGCGGGGAATCGTTCTGCCGGAAAAAGAAGTGCCGATCACCAAACGTGTTATCCATACCAGTGCCGATTTTTCCTATGCCGAGACCATGACCTACTCGCCGGGAGCCATTGAGCAGGCGCTGGAACTGATCAAAGGTGGTGCACATATTGTGACCGATACCAATATGGCTAAGGCTGGCATCAATAAGAAGACTCTGGCTCGTTTGGGCGGACAGGTACACTGCTTTATGGCAGATGAAGCCGTGGCAAAAGAGGCAAAGGAACGCGGCGTGACGCGCGCGGTCGTCAGCATGGAGACGGCGGCAAGACTGCCCGGACCTGTCATTTTTGCTATAGGTAATGCGCCGACGGCATTGATCGAACTGCACGAGATGATTGAGCAGGGAGCCTATGTTCCGGCATTTATCATTGGAGTTCCGGTCGGCTTCGTCAATGTGGAGGCGGCAAAAGAATTGTTCCTTGACGGCGATGTGCCATATATCATTAACCGGGGGCGCAAGGGTGGAAGCAACATTGCGGCTGCCATCTGCAATGCCTTGCTTTATCTGGCAAGCAACAATATCAGAGATTAGAGGGTAGGTCTTTGGAAGAAAAACTGCGAAACGGATTTACAACAGGCTCCTGCGCGGCAGCCGCGGCGAAGGCGGCCTGCTATATGCTTTTGACCGGGAGAAAAAAAGAAAAGATCGATATCATTACGCCAAAGGGCATTACCTTTCATGCGAGTATTGTGGATATTTTGCGCGGTGAGAGGGCAGTGCAGTGTGCAGTCATAAAAGATGGTGGGGATGATCCCGACATTACGACCGGGGCACATGTGGTGGCAAAAGTTTCTTTTTTGGAGGGGCAAGAGGCAAGCACAGGGGGCAGGATACTGATCGATGGCGGGATCGGCGTCGGTCGTGTGACCAAGCCGGGACTGGATCAGCCGGTCGGAAATGCGGCGATCAATCATGTGCCAAGAGAGATGATCGAAAGGGAAATGCGTGAGGTCTGTCATGTTTTGGATTATCACGAAGACCTTGCGGTGGAAATCTCCGTGCCGGAGGGTCAGAAACTGGCAGAATCCACCTTTAATCCCAGACTGGGGATCCTAGGCGGTATATCTATCTTAGGAACCAGCGGTGTCGTAGAGCCTATGAGTGCGCAGGCACTCAAAGACACTATTGCGGTCGAACTGCGGCAGAAAAAGGCTTTGGGACAAAAAGCCGTGGCAGTCTCGCCGGGAAATTACGGTTTGGATTTTATGAAAAAGACCTATGACTATGATCTGGATCGCAGTGTCAAGTGCTCGAATTTTATCGGAGATACTATAGATATGGCAAAGCAGATGGGATTTGAGGCAATGCTTTTGACCGGGCACATCGGCAAACTCATTAAACTTTCCGGCGGCATGATGAATACCCATTCCAAAGAGGGCGACTGTCGTATGGAACTCTTAGCGGCGGCTGCCATTTATGCGGGCTGTCATGCCAAGACGGCAAAAGATCTTCTGGATGCAGTCACGACGGAGGAAGGCGTCAAACTCCTGTCGGAGGCAGGCATCTTGGAGGCGACCATGGAGCGTGCCATGGAGCGGATCTTATTTTACTTGAGAAAGCGTGCCGGTGATGGGATGCAGATCGAATGTATGATGTATGCGACAGATTATGGGCTCTTGGCAGAAAGTCCCGGAGCACAGAGTCTTTTACAGGAACTGAAAGGATAGAAGAATGGTTTATTTTGTGGGAGCAGGATGCGGTGCACCGGACCTGATCACGGTGCGCGGAAAAAATCTATTGGAGCAGGCAGATGTGATCATTTATGCCGGATCGCTTGTAAACCCGGAACTTTTAGGTTATGCCAGAAAAGACGCAAAGGTCTATAACAGCGCCTATATGACTTTAGAGGAAGTGCTTGCCGTGATCGAGGATGCCGAGAAAGAGGGGCTTAACACGGTGCGTCTGCACACCGGAGAACCCAGCATTTACGGCGCTGTGCGGGAGCAGATGGATCGATTGGATGATCTGGGGATTGCCTATGAGTCCTGTCCGGGAGTCAGTGCCTGCTTTGGAGCGGCGGCAGGTCTGAATCTGGAATTTACCCTGCCGGAAGTGTCTCAGACCCTCATTATCACAAGGCAGGAGGGAAAGACAGGCGTGCCGGACAAAGAAAAGATCCGGAGTCTTGCGGCGCATCAGGCGAGCATGGCAATCTATCTGAGTGCCGGTATGTTAGATACTCTGCGGGAAAATCTGATCGCCGGTGGCTATTCTGCAGATACGCCTGCGGCGCTGATCTATAAGGCGACCTGGCCGGAGGAAAGATCTTTTGTCTGTACCGTGGATACCCTGCCACTGGTAGCAAAGGAAAATCATATCTCAAAGACCGCCATGGTATTGGTGGGACAGGTCATTGCACACAGCAATTATGCCAGATCCCGCCTTTATGCGCCGGACTTTGAAACCGAATATCGGAGGAAAAAACAATGATCTTAGGGGTGATGACCTTTTCTAAGCGGGGGCAAAAGACGGCAGAAGATCTTTTTGAAAAATGCAAGGAGATCAGTCCTTTGTATTATGATGGGGATATGCCGCGGGAGGCATGGATCAGGGACAAGTTCTCCTATCACATACCGCTTCTTTTTGTGGGAGCCACGGGGATTGCCGTGCGTCTGATCGCGCCCTTTGTCGAGGATAAATTGCGGGACAGTGCGGTGATCGTCATGGATCAGAGAGGCAGACACGTCATTCCCCTCTTGTCCGGTCATATGGGCGGCGCCAATGAGATCGCGAGGAATTTAGCAGACCGGGTTGGGACAGAGGTTATTTTGACGACGGCGACCGACGTGGAAGATCTCTTTGCCGTGGATGTCTTTGCAAGGAGAAACGGTTTTTGCATTTGTGACCGGGCTGGCATCCGCCGGATCTCCCAAAGGCTGCTGGAAGGTGAAAAAATCCGGCTTGCCATTGATCCTGCGATTACCTTTTTCAAAGAGGATCTGCCGGAAGGGCTGCATCTGGTAGAGGCAAGTGATGGAAATGTTGATCTGTGGATCGGGTGCAATCCCTTGGACCAGGAAACAGACCTGCAACTGATCCATAAACCCTATGTCCTTGGCATGGGCTGTAAGAAGGGAAAGTCTTTTGAAGCCTTGCAGACGTTTGCCTTGGAAGAATTGCAAAAGGAAGGAATTGCCATGGATCAGGTGGCTGCCCTTGCAAGTATTGACTTAAAGCAGGGAGAAATGGGCTTGGAGACCTTGGCTTGTTTTTATCATCTGCCCTTTTATACCTATGGGGCAGATGACTTACAAGAGGTGGAAGGGCAGTTTTCCGAGTCTGCCTTTGTCTCACATGTGACAGGTGTATCCAATGTCTGTGAGCGGGCTGCACTGGCATGTGCAGGGCAGGGGGGACGGCTTTTGGTAAAAAAACAGGCAAAGGATGGTATGACTTTTGCTTTGGCAAAGCAGATCCCGCGGATCCAGACTTGGCAGACGAACGTATCAAAGTAAGAAGAAAGGCAAGACATGAGCGAGAATAAGAAAGTGATCTATATTGTAGGTATGGGACCGGGCAGTATCAGCGGCATGAGTGGTGACGCTGTGGAGGCATTGCACAAGAGCGACATGATTATCGGTTATACGGTCTATGTGGATCTGGTGCGCCAGCATTTCCCAGATAAGGAATTTAAGACGACCCCTATGCGTCAGGAGATCGAACGCTGTCGCATATGTTTCGACTATGCCATGGAAGAAAAGCAGGTAGCTATGATCTGTAGCGGGGATGCCGGTGTCTATGGGATGGCGGCACCTATGTTTGAAATGGCAGAAGGCTATCCTGAGGTTGAACTGGTGGTCATTCCGGGCGTGACAGCGGCAAACAGTGGGGCGGCGGTACTGGGAGCACCCTTAAACCATGACTATTGTGTGATCAGTCTGAGTGATCTTTTAACACCTTGGGAAAAGATCGAGGCAAGACTGGTGGCGGCGATCCAGGGGGATTTTGCCATTGCCATCTACAATCCGTCCAGTCATAAACGGAAAGATTATCTGAAACGTGCCTGCGATATCATGTTGGCGGCTGAAGCCGATCCTATGCGCGCTTGTGGCTATGTAGAAAATATTGGACGTGAGGGATGCCAGAGTCATGTATGTACGCTGGCGGAATTGCGGGAGTGTCAGGTCAATATGTTTACCACAGTCTTTGTGGGAAATGAAAAAACAAGGATAGATGGGGACCATTTGGTCACACCGAGAGGATATAGGCTATGAAGAATGTCTTGATTTTTTCCGGGACAACGGAAGGACGCCGGTTGGCAGAAACTTTAGTGAAAAATGGGATTTTTTGCCATGTCTGTGTGGCGACTGAATATGGTGTACAGGTCATGGAGTCATCGGAACTTATGCAGGTGCATATGGGGCGATTGGATGTCGATGCCATGAAGGAATTATACGCAGACATCAGACCGGATGTGGTGATCGATGCGACCCATCCTTTTGCAAAGATCGTTTCGGAAAACATAAGAGAGAGTCTGCAAAACCGTGGGATTCCTTATGTGCGTCTGGAGCGACGGCTGGATGCGGAGGAAGACTTTGGAAAGGAAGAAGTCTTTGCGGACAGTCAGGCGGTCTGTCAGGCACTGCTTGCTAGGCAAGGGAATATTTTGCTTACGACAGGAAGTAAAGAACTGCATATTTTTTGCCGGGATGAAAGGCTGAGAAAACGTTTGATCGTGCGTGTCCTGCCGGGGATGGAGAGTCTGTCCCTCTGCTATGAGAATGGTCTGGAGGGCAATCAGATCATCGCCATGCAGGGACCTTTTTCCGAGGAGATCAATACTGCCATTTATAGGCAGTACGACATTCGACATATGGTGACAAAGGAGAGTGGCTCTATTGGTGGCATGGAAGAGAAACTTTCGGCTGCTAGAAAAATGGGGATCAGGTCTTATGTGATCGCGCGTCCGAAAACTGATACAGGTAACTGGCAGATCTATGATGAGAAAGAAATCTTAGCAGCCTTGGAAGATTTGCTGGGCTGTAGGCTCCAAGCAGATGATGGTCTGACAGAGGAAAATGAGGCAGAGGTTTTGTCGGAAGCAGATAAGGCATACGGGCAAATGCATGTGGCTCTTGTCGGCATCGGGATGGGGGCAGAAGATTATCTGACCTGTCGCGGAAAAGGTGCGATTTTAAATGCAGATTATATTTTTGGTGCAAGCCGTATAATCGAGCCTTTTTCGGCAGGCGTGGAAAAATATCCTTATTATCTGGCTGCGGATATTGTGCCGAAAATAAAGGAACTTCTTGCAGAAAAAAAGAGGGGAAATATTGCAATCCTATTTTCCGGTGATACCGGATTTTACAGTGGCTGTAAGAAAC
Organism: Roseburia lenta; assembly: GCF_014287435.1. GTDB lineage: Bacteria > Bacillota > Clostridia > Lachnospirales > Lachnospiraceae > Pararoseburia > Pararoseburia lenta. Next base: position 417,712 of record NZ_JACOPG010000001.1, on the reverse strand, counting down.
TCTATGAGGCTTTGCAGAATATAGAGGGGCTTTCTGTGGAGATCATTCCGGGGATTTCCTCTTTGGTCTATCTGGCATCCAAGATCCCGACTTCATGGGAGGATGCCAAGATCATTTCTACCCATGGTGTCGCGGAAGATAAATGGATCAGCCGTCTTTTATGGATCGGTCTGCACGAGAAAAAAGTATTCTTTCTGACTTCGGGACTGGAAGATGTCAGAAAGATCGGAAGCCTTTTTATGCGCTACGCACCGCAGTTAAAGATATATCTGGGCTATCAGTTGTCCTATGCAGAGGAAGATGTCTTATGTCTGACACCGAGAGAGTGTCTGCTTCTGGAAAAAGAGGGACTTTATGTGGGCATGCTTTATAATGATATGCCGCAGACGATCTATTCGGGCGCAGGTCTTTCGGATGAGTGGATGCTGCGTACCAAGGTGCCTATGACAAAGGAGGAGATCCGGCATTTATCCGTGGCAAAATTGCGTCTGACACCGGAGGCAGTCTGCTACGATATCGGTTGTGGCAGTGGCAGCATTTCCGTGGAAATGGCAATGTTGTCGCCGGGGATCCGGGTCTATGCCATAGATTCGGTGGAAGAAGCGGTTGCTTTGACGAGGAAGAATTCGGATCGTTTTGGACTGAAAAACGTGCAGGTGGTGCAGGGTATGGCACCGGAAGGGATGGAGAATTTCCCGGAACCAACCCATGCTTTCATCGGGGGCAGTCGTGGAAATATGGCAGCCATCCTAAAAAACTTGTATGCAAAAAATCCATCTATGCGTGTTGTCATCAATGCTATCAGTCTGGAGACCTTGAGTGAGATTATGGGCTGTCTGAAGACATGGAAAGTGACGGATCTGGACATTACCCAGGTACAGATCAGCAAAGCCAAGACTCTGGGAGACTATCATATGATGATGGGACAGAATCCGGTCACTATAGTATCTTTTCAATTTACGAGTAATTAAAGGATGATTTAATATATGAAAGAAATACAAAACAATCCTCACAATCGTATTATGATCGCAGCCCCACACAGTGGCAGTGGTAAGACCCTGATCACCTGTGGACTTTTGCAGGCGCTTTTGGATAGCGGCAAGAGCGTGGCGGCTTTTAAGTGTGGACCGGATTATATCGATCCCCTGTTTCATGAGCGTGTCTTGGGTGTGCCATCCAAAAATCTGGATCTGTATTTTACGGATGAGAAGACAACACGGGGGCTTTTTCTGGCAGAAAATGAAAGCCAGATCTCTGTGGTGGAAGGTGTCATGGGGCTGTATGACGGACTGGGTGGCATTGAGGAAAGAGCAAGCGCCTATCATCTGGCAAAGGTCTTGCAGACACCCATTATTTTAGTCATTGATGTGCATGGCATGGGGAGGTCTGTTCTGGCAGAAGTGAAGGGGTTTCTGGCAATGGATACAGGCCACCTGATCCAAGGACTCATTTTAAACCGCTGTTCTGTAAACTTTTATGAGCAGTTGAAAGGGATGATTGAAAAAGAAGTGGGGCTGGCGGTATTGGGATACTTCCCTGTGCGGAAAGATCTGCAATTTCAGAGCCGGCACCTGGGCTTACAGTTGCCGGATGAAATCCGGGATCTGCAAGAGGTCTTAGAACGGATTGCAGATCAGATGAAAGAGACGATCGATCTGGAGACGTTACTGGGAATCGCAGGACAAGCCGCTGATCTGGAGGGAGAGAAAATAGGACATATCTGCATGGGAGGACAAGATACTGCTATTCCAAAAGTAAAGATCGGGGTTGCCCGAGACGCGGCGTTTTGTTTTTATTATGCCGACAACCTGCGTTTGTTAGAAGCCGCGGGTGCAGAACTTTGCTATTTTTCTCCAATGGATGATGGGCATCTGCCAAAGGGAATCCAAGGGCTGCTCTTGGGGGGAGGCTACCCGGAACTTTATGCTAAGGAATTATCGGAAAACCTTTCTATGCGTCAGGACATCCGACAGGCAGTGACGCAGGGTATGCCGATTCTGGCAGAATGTGGTGGATTTATGTATCTGCATAAGACATTGGAAACCAAGGAGGGGGAAAGATACAAGATGGTAGGAGTCGTAGACGGCGACTGCCATTATACAGGGCATCTGGTACGGTTTGGCTATGTGGGGATCACAGAAAAAGAGACCAATTTTTTGTCGGAAGCAGACCAGATCCGTGGACATGAATTTCACTATTATGATAGCAGTGATAATGGAAGGGATTGTATAGCAAAAAAACCGGTGGGCGGTCGTTCCTGGGAATGTGTGCATGAAAACCAAAAGCAGTTTTTAGGTTTTGCACATTTGTATTATCCATCTAATCCGGTCTTTGTGCAGCATTTTATAGAAGAGTGTCGAAGGGAAAAAGCATGGCAGGAATATTAGCTGGTGTGGGCGTCGGCCCGGGAGATCCGGAACTGTTAACGATAAAAGCATGTAGGGCATTAAAAGCATGTGATCTTTTGGTTTTGCCAGCAAAGACAAAGGAGAAATGCTATGCCTATCAGATCGCAGTGCAGGCAGTACCACAACTGGCAGAGAAAGCCTGTCTTTATATGGATTTTCCTATGATAAAAGATCAGAAGGCTCTGGATGCACAGATGGATCAAAATACCAAGGAAATTATATCGTGGTTAAAGAAAAATAAAAATATTGTCTTTGTCACGATCGGAGATCCAAGTATTTATGCGACCTATCATTATATCCACAGACGTGTGGTGGCGCAGGGCTATGAGGCGAAGATCATCAGCGGGATTCCTTCTTTTCTGGCAGTGGCGGCAAGACTTGGTATCTCACTGGCAGACCGGGATCAGCAGATCCATGTGATCCCGGGATCCTATGATACGGAAGATGCAAAAGATTATCCGGGTACCCGCATCTATATGAAAGCAGGAAAAAGTCTGGCTCACTTAAAGGCAGGACTGCAAAGAGAAGTGGAAAGCGGGAAAACTCTGGAGGTATATGCCGTGGCAAATTGTGGTATGGAAAACGAAAAGGTCATGATCGGTCTGGATGTCTTGGAGGGGGATGCAGGCTATCTTACCACAGTCATTGTGAAATAGGATGAGATTTTAGCAAAAAAGTGCTACAATACAAGACAGATATATTTTGTGTGGTTTATAGAAATAAACTTTAGATTTAATAAATACGAGGTGAGCATGATGAAAGAAGCATTTGTAGGTGGAGTTCTTTTGGATGGCAGACAGGACATGGCACCACAGAAAGATCGAGTGGTCTTGGTGGAGGATGGCAAGATCACAGGAATTGTAGATAAAGAGGATAAGGAAGCGTATCAGGACTTTCAGATCATTGATCTGCAAGGTGCATATCTTATGCCGGGACTGGTCAATCTGCATGTGCATTTAGCAGGATCAGGTAAACCCAAAAAGAAGCCGATCGACCCGGTCAAATCTGTCAAGCAGATCACATCCTCAGGGCTTATGCGTGCGGTCGGTCATGCTATGGTGGCAAATTTTGCCAAGACCCAACTCTTGAGTGGAACGACGACGATCCGTACCGTGGGAGGTATTGCTGATTTTGATACAAGGATCCGTGATGAGATTAATGCGGGTAAACGTATCGGACCGCGTATTCTTGCCAGTGGTATGGCGATTTCGGTTCCGGGCGGACATATGGCGGGATCGCTGGCATACATAGCGCATAGTGCCGAGGAGGCAAGAGATTATGTGGATGTGATTGCAAAGGATAAACCGGATCTGATCAAACTGATGATCACAGGTGGCGTCATGGATGCAGAAGTGGTCGGAGAACCGGGTGTACTTCGTATGCCACCGGAGTATGTAAAGGCTGCCTGTGACCGGGCACATGAACTGGGCTTTCAGGTGGCTGCCCATGTGGAGAGTCCAAAGGGCGTTGCCGTAGCACTGGAAAACGGTGTGGATTCGATCGAGCATGGGGCAAAACCGGATGCGCACATTGCAGCATTATTTAAAGAAAACGGTGCTTTTCAGGTGGCAACACTTTGTCCGGCTCTGCCATATGGTCTTTTTGATTGCCAGGTATCGCATGCGACCAAGGAACAGAAGGCAAATGGTAAGGTCGTCTTTGACGGTGTCATTGAAATGGCAAAAGAAAATCTGGCACAAGGGGTTCCGGTGGGACTTGGTACGGACACGGCTTGCCCGTTTGTGACCCAGTATGATATGTGGAGAGAACTGGATTTTTATGGAAAATATTGTGGGGTATCCAATGCCTTTGCTCTTTATACCGGAACACTTTTGAATGCGACACTTGCCGGGGTTGGTGATGTCACAGGTTCTATTGAGGTCGGCAAATGTGCAGATATGATCGTGACCAAGGGTAATCCGCTGGAGAATCTTTCTGTTCTGCGTCATGTAGAGATGGTAGTAAAAGATGGCGTTATCTACGACCATCCGCAGGTCAAGAAGATCCCGGAAGTGGAAGTTGAGATGGATAAATTCAATCGGGTAAAGTAAGGAGCAGCCATGCAGTCAGACAGAGAACTAAGAGAGCAATTACGAAATATCGATCACAAGTCCTATCCGCAGTATAAGTCTTTAAAGGGCAGTTATCGATTTCCAAAATACACCTTACATATCGATCATGTGCAGGGCGACCCTTTTGCGGCACCGTCCGATGTGCGTGTGACCATCGATGCAACAAAGGCAGGATTTCCCGATTTTGCCATGAAAGATGGCTTGACGAGAGATCGGCTGGCAGATCTTTTAGTGCGGGAGTTTGCAAGACAGGTCAATGCCTTTTCTTTTAAGGCAAAAGGATCCGGTAAGAGTGGGCTGATCTCGGTTTCTCATCCGGGACAGGAAGTTTTGCGACGGACGGCATGCCAAGTCAGGACCAATGAGATCATCGTGCGCTTTTCCATTGGTTTTCCGGCAAATGGCAGAACTATCAATGCCAGAGAACTGGATAAGATCCTCTTTGATTTTCTGCCGGTCTGCGTGGAAAAGGCTCTGTATTATGAAAATCTGGATGCGACGCGGATAAAAGAAGCGATTGACCTGGCAGAAGACCAGAGAGCAATCCGGCAGCAGTTAAAAGAGAAAGGTCTGGTTGCTTTTGTTGCCAATGGTTCTATTCTGCCAAGAGAAAGCGGAATTTCTTCACGCCCTATGAAGGGGGCTAAAGCATTTGTATCGCCGGAGTCTTTACAGGTCACCTTGGATTTACCACATAAAGGAAAGTTCAAGGGCATGGGCGTGAAAGAGGGAATCACCCTGATCGTCGGTGGCGGTTATCACGGCAAGTCCACTCTGTTAAATGCTTTGGAACTTGGTGTCTACGATCATATTGCAGGCGATGGCAGAGAGTATGTCATTGCAGATGATACGGCGCTCAAATTGTGTGCTGAAGATGGAAGATTCATCAAAAATGTAGATATCTCTATGTTTATCAATGATCTGCCAAATGGCAGGGATACCCATGATTTTTCTACAAAAGACGCCAGCGGCAGTACATCCCAGGCGGCAGGAATCGTAGAAGGAATCGAGGCAGGCAGTCAACTGTTTTTGCTGGATGAAGATACCTCTGCAACGAATTTTATGGTGCGGGATGCTTTTATGCAAAAGGTTGTTAGTCCGGATCAGGAGCCGATCACGCCATTTTTGGCAAGAGCAAGGGAACTCTATGAAAAGATGGATATTTCGACCATTCTGGTTGCCGGGAGTTCGGGAGCATTTTTCCATATTGCGGACACCGTGATCCAGATGGATCAGTATGAGCCGGTGGACATCACCCAAAAGGCAAAAGATTTGTGCAGGGAATTTCCGATAGCAGAGGATGTGGCAAAGCCTTTTGAAAATCCGGTGTTCCATCGTATCATGGAAAAAGATAAAAATGGAGCCGTCAAGCGCAGAGATTATCGGACCGGTGCGATCAAAGATGCCGGCGATCATCTTAAGGTAAAGATATTGGGTGTAGATGGTTTTGCACTGGGAAAACAAAACGTGGATCTGCGTTATTTAGAACAACTGATTGACAGCGAACAGACAGCGGCGCTGGGACAACTCTTAAAATATGCCGTAGAAAATCTGGTGGACGGGAAAAGAAGTATTGCGGATGTCGTGGAATATCTGCAAGTCAAACTGGAGCAGGAGGGCATGCAATTTACCGCAGGGCGCGGTACGCTTTCCGGAGGCTTGGCAATCCCAAGAAAACAGGAGATCTATGCCTGCTTTAACCGTTATCGCATATAGAAATAAATTTTACTCTGGATGAAAAAGCGGGGACTTCTGGGGATAGAATCATCGGATATGATAAAAAATGACATAAATAGGACGCTTTATGATATTTTCACGATAGAAGACAACAGATATAATACTTGTAAGATATGAAAATATACTAGCGTGAAAACAGAGGAAAAGAGGAGCGTCTATGAGAAAAATCGATTTTAACCGGGACTGGACGGTGCAAAAAGAAGGGCAGGAGAGGGTAGAACACGTTAATCTGCCGCATGATGCCATGCTCTATGAAAAAAGGGCGAAAGAAAATAAGACAGCCAGCGCCAGTGCTTATTTTGAGGGTGGCAAGTACATTTATAAGAAGATTTGGGATGTGGATGCCCAGACAGCAGAGCAGACCAATATCTTGGAGTTTGAGGGAGTTTACCAGAATGCGCGCATCAGCCTCAATGGAAAGCAGATCGCGGAAAGACCTTATGGTTATACGAATTTTTATGTAGATCTGACAGATCTTTTGACGGTCGGTCAGAATGAGATTCAGGTGATCGCGGATAATGCAGATGTGCCAAACAGCAGATGGTATTCCGGCAGTGGTATTTATCGCCCGGTGTCACTTTATACGGCGGGATCATCTTATATCAAGCCGGAAGGAATCAAGGTACAGGTATTGGATCAGGAATGTATCTGCCTGCGCCTTGCCTGTGTGGCGGAAAATGCCCAGGCAAAGATCACGATTCTGGATCAAAATGTGGTCGTGACGGATATGGTCGTGGAAGATCTGACACACTTGGAAACCGAGGGTATTACGATCATGATACCGAATGCGAAACCATGGTCTGCCGAAGATCCGCATCTTTACCGGGTAAGAGCAGAACTTGTGCAGGACGGCAGTGTGCTTGATTGTGATGAAAGTCATTTTGGTATGCGTACTCTTGCATGGGGAAAAGAGGGATTTCTTGTAAATGGAAAAGAAGTCCTCTTTCGCGGTGCATGTATCCACCACGACAATGGCGTGCTGGGCGCCTGTGGGTTTGCAGATGCTGAGACCCGGCGTGTGCGCATTTTAAAAGAAGCAGGATTTAATGCCATCCGGTCTGCACACAACCCGATCTCAAAGGCAATGTTAGATGCCTGCGATGTTATGGGTATGTATGTGATGGATGAGACTTTTGATATGTGGCTGATCCACAAAAATCCATATGACTATGCAGGTGATAAATTCAAGGAATGGTGGAAAGCGGATACGGAGGCTATGATCTCCAAAGACTACAACCATCCATCCGTTGTCATGTATTCGATCGGAAATGAGATCACAGAACTCGGTATGGAAGATGGACAGAAGCAGGCGAAAGTCATGGTAGATTTTTGCCATGAAAAAGATAAGACGCGTCCGGTGACCGCAGGTATCAACCTGATGCTTGCTATGATGGCTGGCGGCAAAAAGAGCATTTACGGAACGGATGACAAGGGACAGGTCAAGGACAGTGGAACTGGTGGCATGGATGCTATGCCAACCTCTGATTTCTTTAATCTGCTCATGAATAAGATGGGAAAACTGATGACTAAGGCTGCGTCTTCCAAAAAGGCAAATGCCGTGGCTGTCAAGATGCGTGAGATCTTTGATATTCCGGGATATAATTATGCGACCAGCCGCTATGAAAAAGATGCCAGAGATTGTCCAAATCAAGCAACGACCGGATCCGAGACCCTGCCACAATCTTTGTATGAAAACTGGCAACTGGTAAAGAAATTGCCAACCATGACAGGCGATTTCATGTGGACGGGCTGGGATTATCTGGGCGAGTCCGGTATAGGAACCGTGCGTTATGTTGATAAGAAGACAAAAGAAAACATTGATCCGGGTCTTATTATGACAGGCGGTCCCGGTATCATTGATATCTGCGGAAAGATGCGTCCGGAAGTGGGCTGGGGCAAGATCATCTGGGGCTTGCAGGATGTGCCGACGATTGGGGTAGATCCGCTGACCCATGCAGATCATTTCCAGTCGCTTTCCATGTGGCGTACCACGGATGCCGTGGAGAGTTGGTCCTGGGAAGGCTGTGAAGGAAAGCGCACGATGGCAACCGTCTATTCCGATGCGCCGGTGGTAGAACTTTTGGTAAACGGTCAGAGTCTGGGCAAGAAAAAGACCAAGCAGGATATGGCGAAGTTTAAGAAAGTGACCTATCAAGAGGGGCAGATCGAGGCAGTGGCATACGATGCTTCCGGCAAGGAGACAGGAAGAAGTAAATTGGTCTCTGCCAGCGGAAAGACAAAGATTTCTTTAAGACCGGAATGTCAGAGTCTACGGGCTAACGGGCAGGATCTTTGCTTTTTAAACATTGATCTGGTGGGCGAAAACGGTATTACCAAATCATCTGTCGATCAGGTCTTAAAGGTGGAAGTCACAGGTGCCGGGTGCTTGCAGGGATATGGCTCTGCGAGACCAAATATTGCAGATGATTTTGTGTCCGATCAGCACAAGACTTTCCTTGGCAAATCCCTTGCTGTTATCCGCGCTGGATATGAAACGGGCTGTATTCATGTGAAAGTTTCTGGAGAGGGCTTGGAACCGGTCGAGACGGACATAAGCGTTTCATAAAATAATCCGTTATTTTCTTATAAGAGTATGTTAAAATGACATTAGTTAGCATGTGCCGGCTAATGTCATTTTTAGTTGGCGCGAGAATAGACGAAAGAATATGCCGCTTTACGAGAAGGAGGGGGTAAAATGGGGGCATTACATATCTTACTTATCATTGTGATCGTGCTGGTCGTACTGCTGTTTTTGGTGTCTGTCGGTCTTTGTACCTATGCAGTTTTTCCGAAAAGGTTTGGTCTGGAAGAAACCAGGAAAATTGAACTGGGAAAGCCATATTTAAAGGGGATGGATTTTCCGGCAAAAGAAACCTACACGGTACGGTCTTATGATGATTATGTCTTGCATGCGGAGTATATTGAGACAGACCCGCAGTCGAAAAAATTTGTGATTATCAGTCATGGCTATACTTATACCAGATATGGATCTTATAAGTATGTCTATCTATTCCAGAAGTTGGGATTCAACTGCATTATCTATGATGACAGGGGGCATGGCGAGAACAAGAGGTGTCGCTGCATGTTTGGCATCCGTGAGTCCAAAGATCTTTTAGCAATGATCGATGATACTTACAAGCGGTTTGGGGATGACATTCTTTTGGGGCTGCATGGCGAATCTATGGGCTCAGGGTTGAGTCTTATGGCTTTGCAGTACAAGCCGAAAGTTAAGTTTTTGGTAGCGGACTGCGGTTACGGCAGATTGTTGGAGGTCTTGTGTGGAAAGGTCAAAGAAATCTTTCATTTGCCGGGGTTTTTTGCTTATCCGGCATCCTGGGTGTGCAGGATCTTGTATGGATTTTCTTTGGCAAAAGTCAGTCCGGAGGAGTCCTTGTATGACAATGAGATTCCGGTTTGTTTTATCCATGGGGAAGATGATAATTTCATTCCGTGCAGCCAGAGTCAAAGAATGTATAAGATAAATAAAGGCTATAGTGAACTACATACATTTCCAAAAGCGGATCATGCGCAGTCACTGGATTCCGATGTAGAACGTTATGAGGACATTTTGAGAGATTTTGTAGCAAAGGTATTGTAAGAAAATGGGGGTAAAATGATGAAAGAAGAGAAGGTAAGCGTAAGCAGTAAGTTTTGGTTGTGCAGTGCAGACTGTTTGTGTGGAACACTGTCCGGTCTGATCACAGGGGGAGGCATGACCTATTTTTATACCAAATATCTGGGATTGGATGAGGGACTGGCAAGTATCGTCTGGATGATCTTCGCTGTCTGGAATGCTTTGAATGATCCTTTATTTGGCTATATTTCGGACCGGACGAAATCAAAATTGGGACGACGGATCCCTTATATCCGTTATGGTGCGCTACTCTATGGCGTGATCTTTATCTTAAGTTGGTTCTTGTGGCCTCTGGGCGGCAGCCAGACGGCTCTCTTTGTGCAGATGTTAGTATCACTTTTCTTTTTTGATACGTTTTATACGGCAATCGCAACTTCTTTGTATGTGCTTCCTTATACAATGGCAGAGAGTAATCAGGCAAGGAGTGGGATCTTTGTCTGGAAGATCTTCTTTACGCTCTTGTCGCTGGCAGCACCGCTGGTACTCTTTCCTCTGGTCAGACCGGATGTAGGAGAGAGCGCAAGTCGTTTTCAGACCATTATGATCATGCTTGGCGTGGTTACGACTCTGGTAATCTTTTTTTCCACATTTTTTTATAAAGAAAAATATACGTCTGATGCTGAGGAAGCACCGGGACTCTGGGAGTCTATCTGTCAGTGCTTTAAAAACAGGGCATTTCTGGTGTATGAAGTCATTAGTTTTACGGTTATTTTTGTGCAGACCATTTTGATGCAGGGCGTGGTCTATTATTTTGATGAGTTCACGGTTCCGATGCCTTTGGCTTATGCCAGTCTTGGCGTTGGTGCGGTGTGCGGCATCATTCTTTGGATCAAGAGCATGGGAAAGATCGGTGTTGCCAAGTGTATTATCGTGATGAGTGTTGCCTTTGCGGCAGGTGCAACCTTGGTTATTTTTGCCGGACAATATGTCATTCCTGCCATGATCGCTTTCTTTATTATTGGTTTGGGCTTTTCCGGTGGTATGTATCTGGTGCCGCTGATGAACGGCGAAGTGATTGATTATGATGAAGCCAAGACCGGATTTCGTAGAGAGGGCATGTATGCAGGTGTGAATAGTCTGATCACGAAACCGGCGATCAGTTTTGCAAATGCAGCATTTGTCATGATCATTGGATGGTTTGGCTATGACAATGCCGTCAAGGCAGGGGCGCAGGATGCTATGGCAAAGTTTGGTGTTAAGGTTGCCTGGATGGCGCTGCCGGCATTGCTCTTTATCATTTCTGCCATTGCCATGAAAGCCTATCCGCTGGTGGGCGCGGAATGGAAGAAGTTGAAAGAGGAACTGAGCCGGAAGCATGAAGTGGAGAGGTAAGGATTGATTCTGAACGGCATTTAGGAAAATATTCGCATGAGGAGGATTTTGTCTTGCCATCCTAAACAAATGGGACTACAATCGATACTTTGCATCGGCATAGCATTGTCAAACAGATGTAAACTTCCAATCATACCAACAGATCTGTTTCCGAGAGATTTGGCAGAGATCATCCAAAAGCCATATGCAAGGGTAAAGATAACTTTTGATGTTACTTGTCTGCTTGTTACGGCGTGTCTGACCTATTTTGCACTGGGCAGGATTTTGGGACTTGGTATAGGAACCGTTGCTGCTGCGTTTATCATGGGAAAAGGTGTTGCTATTGCAGGAAGTTTTATCGATAAAAAGATGACTTTCATATCATTTTTACATAAAGCATCAGACAATGATAAAAATACTTTTCATCTGCCATGGCACTCCAGTTTTATGATAATGCATACCTTCGCAGACTGGGACAGAGTACGGCATAATAGGGCGGAAAGCCTTGGAATTACTACGGTTTAGACTACTAAGGCTCATGGCTGGAAGTGGGATAAAGGAAAAGGTGTTGGGAGGATTCCTTAGTAGTAAGGGACTACTAAGGAATAGTATATGAATGTTAATAGCCACAATTGTTTCAAGTCACAGAATTGCGGCTTTTTCATATAGAGTAACTATTATAAAGAGAAGATAGTTTGCTCAAAATCTAATTTTGCTTTATCCTTTAATTCTTTTGCTTCCTCGTAGAATTTATTTGAACCATCTTTTGTAGCGTTATAGAAATTAATTATGGTTTGCTGTTCAGGTATTGAAGGAACTGGAATGCGAATAGCACCAATTTCATCGCTGTTCAGATTATATTGCCCACCACCTTGTCTTCTCATTACTGCAATTTGTTCTCTGACGAGAGGTGTCATAAAAAGAATATTCACATATTCAGGAATAACAATACTTGGTTCAAAACGATAGCGGATTAAATATGAAGCATAGGTATACATTTCTGTTTCATGAAAAACAGCCGACTTCCCTACCAAATCTTTGCTTCCATTTGTTCTTGTAATCAGAAAATCACCATCTTTGAGTAACCATTTATCCGGTTCTTTGCTCGTTCCAACACATTTTTTAGGTAAATACTTTAATTCTGAAAAATCTAAATCTCCATTTATTATATTAGACATTCTCAAAACTGGAATCATGTCTTTTTTTTGTTTTACGGAGGCTTTTACAGATAAACCAAACAAGGATTTTGTTTGTAACTCTGAGATGCTATATTCCGTGAATTTAAAACTGTTGTAAATTCTTTCTAGACGTCCTTCTTTGAGAATATATCCAACTTCCCATCGTCTTGTTGACGAAAAAGGAATAGTTTGCATAATTGAAGAAGATGCTTTAAACTTTAAATCACTTATCTTTAAATCTGACACCCTTGATTGAATATCATAAAGAAGGCTTGCCCCAAAATTATCACCAGCTTGTACATTTTTTTCTGATTCATCTAAGGCATGGTGGTAATCCTTAAGTATTTCTTTTTGCTCAGGCAGAGATGGCAATGGGATTTCAAAGCTTCCAATGAAATCATATCCAGATTCATTTTTGATGCCATTTGCTTTTAATCCAGAAACCATTGATAGAAAAGAATCAGATCGTAATACTCGTAATAAATATTCTGGAATAACTTTGCTTTCGTCAATGGTAAATGTTTGATAATGCGTAGAGCATACGAAATCTCCAATTGTATTTAAGGCAACAGCACCCTGGTGAAAATTGATACTTGATACTAGTAAATCTCCCTGCTTAACTTGCAATAAATCCATCCCTGTTTTATTTTCTTTTCTGAAAACGATAGTACCCGTTTTAAATACTATTTTTGAGACCACAGGCAATTTGCCATCATAGTCTTTTTTCTTAATGCGTCTTTTTATAGGGGATATAAGTGTGCTGATTTTTTCCATTGTGTATTTTGAGTCTAATTCTTTAGAATTAAGATAAAACTCAACATACCATTTATCTAGTTTTCGAAAATGCATTGTTTTCAAAAGAGAAGGTGACTCATCCATTTAAATTCACCTCCCTATTAGCTTCGACTCTATAAAAGCCATCAACTTTTTTTACATATGAAAAATTAACAATCTTAGTATCCCATAACTGTTTATCTGAACAATATTCTCTATACTCAGTAACTAACGTAGGTAGTTGGTTCTCGTCAGATGCAGCTCCCGTAGTTGTGATTCCAGCATCATCTATTTTGGCAATAGGAATTTCATAATCAAATTTCTTCTTTATAACCGGCTTAACTTCTTCTGCGATGATCTTATGAAGTTCTTCAAGTTCCTTTATTGCTTTCTTTCGATTTTCCTTATTGTCTCTTTGCTCCTGTTGAATAGTGACTATTTCTTTTTCAATAGCTGATATGTTAGTATTAGCCTTTTTAGCTTTCTTAAGTCTTTCTCGGGCATCTTTCAAATCATCTTTTAAGGATTCTACAAGTGTATCACATTTTGAAATTTTATTTTCAAGTGCATCTATTTCAGATTGATGAAGTGCAGTAACTTCATTAATTGCCTCCTCCTTGCATTTTGCATACTGCTTCTCTTCTTCAGTAGTAAATTTCTTCATAAACACAAGACTAGGTTTAACTGTTGCTCCTGCAGCGATGAATACGTCTTGTGGGATTGAACAAATAAGAATAATTTTTGCTCTACCTTCAAAATATTCACGTACGGATTGAAGATTTTTATTATTTAATACACCTTCTGGAAGAACCATGCCCATGCGTCCACCTTTTTTTAGGAGTCGTAAGCATCGTTCCATAAATAAAACTTCTGTAAGAGTAGAGGATGAGCCTAAATCATATAAAGAAAGTAAAGATTCTCCTATGTGATCTTCAACTTGTCTTAATGCTTCGTCATAGGCACTACCATATTTTCCTTGATATTTTTTTTTCATTTCTTCGTTAGTAAATTTATCAGCTTCGGATACAAGTTGATTTCTGTCAATGTTCTGGCCGAATGGGGGATTTGTTAGAATTACGTCAAAACGTTCTTCAAAAATACCATTAACATTAAGTAATCCATCGTGATGGTGTACCCCACCATGACCGTCACCGTGCATAATCATATTCATTTTAGAAGTACGTGCCATTCGTGGATTCGCGTCCGTACCATATATGCAGTTCCTTGAAAGTTGATACATTCTGCTTCCTTCAACACTTGTATCGAGTTCAGTATTTAATGCAGCCTGCATATCATCGATAGCTTGGCTAATTTTTATCTGTTCATCTTCAGAAAGACTGTCATAGTCATCGCCTTCCATTTCCATTCTTAGTGCATCTTTATGAAATCGAACGTCTGATTCTATTTTTTCTCTTACATATTCGAAGGCTTTTATAAGAAATCCACCAGAACCGCAGGTGGGGTCACATATAACCTCACCTTCCTGGGGGTCAAGTATTTCTGTCATGAAATCAACTACAGTACGAGGAGTGAAGAATTGTCCCAATTCCCCTCTGAATGTTGTACCGAGAAATTCTTCAAATGCGATACCTTTAACATCGTCTTGAGTATCAGATAAATTAAATGCTTCTAACTTCTCAAGTATTTGAATAAAACTGTTTTCTCTAATATTAATTTCGTCCTTATCATCAAATAACTTATCATCTTTGAAGAACTCTTTTGTTGTTCTAAACAAAAACTGCATATAGGAAAGAGAATATAAATCAGTTCCCTTTAATCCTGGACGTACATTTTTTTCGTGATTTTGAGCAGCATCAATATATTCTTGCTTAGTAAAAACTTTCATACCCTTGTTATCGCGCTCAAATCTAATCTTCATAAAAAGCAGTTTACTTATTTCATCAAATGCTGCTTCAGGGGATAATTTATCGTTATTACGTATAATATTATGGCAAGCACGTAATGTTTTGGTGAATTCATCACGTGTAAATAATTTTGTTTGATTTTTTATCTGCTCAATTCTCACTGCATCGTTAACTTCTTTTGCAGTAGGTATAGCAACAACTTCTTCAAGTTTCTGTGGAAGATAAGCAGGGTCTACA
Organism: Roseburia lenta; assembly: GCF_014287435.1. Lineage (GTDB taxonomy): Bacteria > Bacillota > Clostridia > Lachnospirales > Lachnospiraceae > Pararoseburia > Pararoseburia lenta. The sequence goes on along the minus strand of NZ_JACOPG010000001.1, from coordinate 402,496 downwards.
TTGAAATACTTTGTTTCTTTTTCATTGGTGGTAACAAAAAAATCCGCATGAGCCCATGATGCATAATTGAATCCTTGGTAATAGTCCTCGACTCTAACTTTAACATTTTCTGCCTTACATTCAACAACAATAAAAGCAGCCTTTCTGTCAATTTTGTCCTGTTCACTTTTCCAAATAACAATATCTGCACGAGCTTTACCTTGACCTCGCTTTGAATTATTTACCTTCAATTCTTGTTCCATTTGTTCAAGCGAATAACCGTACTTATTTGCCAGAATAGTAATATAATATTGGCGAACACGCTCCTCTGGAGTTGAAACATGCCATGCTTTTTTTAAAGGACAGTATATTTTTCCGTCTTTCTCTTGTATTTCTAAATCTGCCATTTTTCTTATCCTCCTTTATCCCCATGGGGGAGTAATTATCTCTGTTATCTTTTGCCCGGAGACCGATGCCACCTCAAACGCATATTTCCGCGAAATTGCATAGGGGGTATTCCGCCAGCCAAGATAAAAGGCTATTTTCTTATAATTCTCTATAACCACATACAAATAACTTATAGAGAATAATGCACATTAATCTGGTCTTGTGTCAGATTGTTTTGATTTTTGTCTCTTTTTCTGTGCCAAATGGGCCTTTTCAGATGCTTTTCGTTCTCGATAGGCTTTCTGCTTTCGAGCATTTCTGACTTTCTGACATTCTTCAGAATCACAAAATTCCTGTCTGTTACTTTTCCTTATTATAAATTTGCCACAGTTACGGCAGCATATCATAATGCCTTCTGGTCTTGAATCATTATTGGCTCTGTTTTCAAGAGTTGGATCTTCTGAAATCATTCTTGCGAGAGTGTACCATGCTATATCAAACACAGAATCAATATCAGCAGAAAATTCGTATTTTCCAGTAGCAGAATTTAGTTTTAATTTCATATTGAATTCCGGAATAAAGTCTGCAAGCGTTTTCCGAAGTTCGTCATAATCATCATAGTGATTATTATTAAAATCAAACGAACCTTCCGGTGGTTGTTCTACAGGATGATCTTCTATGTACTGATTAGTACGCATCATGCTTTCTAACAGTTCTTGCGGGGGGGTTGGTTCACCTACTATATCATCCGGAACTTCGGGAACTGCATGTTTGTATTTCTCAAAATAGGAGTAACCTTCAAAATATTTTCCTTCTCCATAAAGATTATATGCTATATCATCTTCGGCAAAGAGGATTCCTTCAAGTGCAACATAGAATCGGACGGCATTATAAAGCTTTCCTAAATCATCCATAAACCTGTCAATCTTAAAGATGCCATCATGCTCGACCATTTCTGCGTCAATGGTATTGATATCAAAATTTTCTACAAGTTCTGAGTAGATAAAGTCAATACTGTAAGGGTGCATATTTTCCATGCACCATCGGACTATAAGTTGTTCCTTAGGAATCTTGTTCTCAAAACTGTCTATTACCTTTGCAAGATTACACAGGGTTACAAGGATTCCTTTACCTGTCAGAGTATCATTATTAGGAAATATTGGCTCTTGCCCCTTCTTGCATACGGGATAGGCACAGTAATCTTTTCCGTCATAACTGATATCATAACTTGCAAATTTGAATGGGTGGTATATGAGTTGTCCGATACCACCTATTTCTTTTGAACCCAATATGTCGGTTGTCTTATCTGCCTTAGACGGAATATAGTCTCCGTTCCGATTAAATGGCATCTTCTCACCTCACAAACCTATCGTTAATCTGTAACTGTTATCGTTACCGTCAGTTTTTGGACTTCGGTTACATTATATACTAAAATACTCTTGAAAACAACAAAAATCTTTACAAAACAGTACAACAGATTTTTGAAATCGCACCTTGAAAACTTCATCCCGTTCCCACTTCGTAAGTCGGTGCTAACTGCCGGGACTGGTAACCTGCCAAGAGCGGTTGTATCGAAACTGCATTGTGATGAGACGGACACAAAAATAACTAAGATTGGAGGAATCGTAATGGAAAAGACAACCATGAGTGTTCAGGAATTGTCTGCACAGATGGGGATTTCGCTTCCGAAAGCATATGAGCTTGTAAAGGAACCGGGATTTCCAACTATCAGAATCGGAGCAAGAATCTTAATTCCGATTGAAGCCTATAAAGAATGGCTTGTCAGAAGTTCCTTAAATAAATAACAGGAGAATCAAGAAGAAGGAGGTGAACAGGATGGGAGATATGACAGTGGATGAATTAAAGGATAAAAAGCTGTGGTTTTTATGGTCAGCAAAACCCGGCAGGAATGGGAAAGTTACCAAAGTTCCATTCGCAGCAAACGGAGGAGCTACAGGAACAGATGATGCACATAAGGGTACATGGGTATCTTTTGATGATGCAGAATCAGCCAGAAATCAGTTTCAGGCATCGGGGCTTGGCTTGAAGATTCCGAAAGGCTTCTTCTTATTAGATATAGACCATAAGGATATTTCAGATCCATTTGCACGGCTTATGTTATCTCGGTTTTCTTCCTATGCAGAAGTATCTCCAAGTGGCAAAGGGATTCATATTATTGGTCAGTGTGATATTACAAAACTTCCGGTGCATTTTGATGACAGAAGGCAGAAATATGCGGAAGTTTCTAAAGTTTGTGCATGACGATGTGGTGTACTGTAAATACTATGAAGTGGTGTACATACTCTTTCATACGGGAATGCGAATATCGGAATTTTGTGGACTGACACTAAAGGATATTGATTTTGAGAACAGAACTGTGAATATCGACCATCAGTTGCAGAGAACATCAGATATGCGGTATATCGAAGATACGGAGAGACGCCTATGCGTTCCTGGACCATTTAGAGAGCCTTACCGAGGACGAGGACAACCATTTCAGCCGGGCAGATGTAAAAGACGCTCTCCGGGCATTGAAAGGGGACAGAAAAAGGCTGTCAACGATAGCAAGCCGGGAATGGATAGAGGACAACACAAAGGTTACGATACCAGCAAATAAGCGAAATTACAGAAAACAAGAGGCTCATTTATATCTTGCAAGGCGAAAAAAAGAGGATATGAAAGTTATAGGCGAAGTAGTAAAAGAGGGCAGACCAACAGCAGAGCGGACAGTCAGAGAATGGCAGGAGAGCCACCCGACAGGAAAGAAAGCGGACTGCATCCGAGAGACAGGACTTGCAAAGCATACCGTTTATAAGTGGTGGAAAGATATAAACAATGAAAATATATAGGGAAAAAGGAGTTATTTAATAACTCCTTTTTCCCTATTGTCTATTGCTGAAGATTTGAGGAAAAATGAAGGAATTTTGATAAAAAAAGATAATTTATCAAATATATTAAAGCCAAGGTTATTATTCCAATAATGATGCTAATAGGCAATATTTTTTTTATAAATAGTGTTGCAAGAGACGTTCCTAAAAGAAACGCAGATCCATATGGAATAACAATATTCAACATAAAAATTTTATTATGTTTTTTTCGTAAGGTTGATTGATTATGGATTAAAAAACAGAGGCGTTGAGGATATCCTGATTGCATGCGTTGATGGTTTAAATGGATTTCCACAGGCAATCGAGGCTGTTTATCCAAAAACAGAGATTCAGCAGTGTATCATCCATCAGATCCGTAATTCAACGAAGTTTGTTTCATACAAAGACATCAAAAAACTGATGGCTGATCTGAAGCTTGTATATGCAGCTCCGACGGAAGAAACCGCTTTAAATGAACTGGAACTGTTCAAGGATAAATGGGATTCCAAGTACCCAAAAATCTATAAATCCTGGCATGATAATTGGGCAACCCTGTCCACTTATTTCAAATATCCGGAGGCAGTAAGACGGCTGATTTATACCACAAATGCCATTGAAGGATTCAACCGCCAGCTCCGGAAAGTGACTAAAAGCAAGGCGGTATTTCCGTCGGATGACAGCCTTTTGAAAATGCTGTATCTGGCAACCATGGATATCACGAAAAAATGGACCGGACACAGGCAGGACTGGGGACAGATCCATTCCCAGCTTGAAATTTATTTTGAAGAACGTCTGGCAGGGCGGAACCTGTAAAGCAGTCAATTTTAGGCAGGTTTTATTGACATGCCTAAAAACTACTGTATAATGCAGATATGGGCAGAATCCGGAAAATCGGCTCTGCCCATTGTAACTATTCACAAATCTTATATCAGTTTTTAACGTTTACACAAAACTTGAAACGGTCTCTAAAATTTTGTATAATAGGAATTGAAGTTAAATTAGATGCTAAAAATTTGTAATTAAGAAGGAGGGATTCGTCATGTTGGTATTCCAAATGCGTAATGTAGATAAAACATCTACTGTTTTGAAACAGACTAAAAACAGTGATTACGCAGATAAATAAATACGTTAGATTAATTCCTACCAGTGACTAATCTTATGACTTTTTAAACAGATAACTAAAATTACAAACAAATCGTTTAACTTCTGTATTTATTTACAGATGTAATCACTTCAGGAGTGATTACATGAACAAAAATATAAAATATTCTCAAAACTTTTTAACGAGTGAAAAAGTACTCAACCAAATAATAAAACAATTGAATTTAAAAGAAACCGATACCGTTTACGAAATTGGAACAGGTAAAGGGCATTTAACGACGAAACTGGCTAAAATAAGTAAACAGGTAACGTCTATTGAATTAGACAGTCATCTATTCAACTTATCGTCAGAAAAATTAAAACTGAATACTCGTGTCACTTTAATTCACCAAGATATTCTACAGTTTCAATTCCCTAACAAACAGAGGTATAAAATTGTTGGGAATATTCCTTACCATTTAAGCACACAAATTATTAAAAAAGTGGTTTTTGAAAGCCGTGCGTCTGACATCTATCTGATTGTTGAAGAAGGATTCTACAAGCGTACCTTGGATATTCACCGAACACTAGGGTTGCTCTTGCACACTCAAGTCTCGATTCAGCAATTGCTTAAGCTGCCAGCGGAATGCTTTCATCCTAAACCAAAAGTAAACAGTGTCTTAATAAAACTTACCCGCCATACCACAGATGTTCCAGATAAATATTGGAAGCTATATACGTACTTTGTTTCAAAATGGGTCAATCGAGAATATCGTCAACTGTTTACTAAAAATCAATTTCATCAAGCAATGAAACACGCCAAAGTAAACAATTTAAGTACCATTACTTATGAGCAAGTATTGTCTATTTTTAATAGTTATCTATTATTTAACGGGAGGAAATAATTCTATGAGTCGCTTTTGTAAATTTGGAAAGTTACACGTTACTAAAGGGAATGGAGATAAATTATTAGATATAACAGCGACAACTAACCTAACGGAGGCTCAACCGTAAAATGAGAAGAACCCCCAGTAGTGGCTGCTACTGGGGGTTCGTTTTGTGTCTACGTGACACATTATATCTTTTCTTAGCTATTGCCATTATAGCATATGCTCTCAGGCAAATCAAGTTTACGCAATTATTATATTTTTTATACGTATCACTCTATTTTCTCCGCAATTTTTATTTTTGTGTATTTTATACAATTTTTTTTTTTTTAATTATTTATTCAGCATATTGATATTTATATGTTTCCTATCTCCGTCTAACCATTTGCAAATATAGTAGCCAACTACACTTGCCAGTACGGAAACAAGAAAAGATATAATTTCTGACACGTAGACACACCCCCTTTCTGTTGCCAGAATGGGCGCGACAACGCTAGATATTATATCACAGGGGCAGAAATGCCACAAGAAGCCATTTCCCCTTGTTTATCATCAAAGCCATAAGGAAAAGAGTGTCAAGGGCGGTCATAGACCGCAGCGTTTACCCTTGATACTCTTTTTTGTTGGCAATCATGCTGGAGGGGAAAACGGCTGTCCGTCCGTTCCGTTACTTCCCCCTGTGCTTCATTGTCCGTTCCGGCGGAAGAAAGTAAAGGGTGGTCTGCGACCATTTTTTATCTGCTGCATTCGCTGATCGGCAAGCCGAAGCTCATATTGCAGATAAAAAACAAGCCCTTGACTGTCTCCCTCCTACACTTCCAAAGCCGCCCAAGAGGAAGTAAGCTTCACTATATTCTTGGCAGAATATACGTACGAATATATCCGCTTGACAAAAGTGCTACCACCATACTATAATATGTGTAGCGGATATATTGCAAGTTCCCTAAAGTGTTACCACTTTAGAACTTGTGAGGGTGGCAAGCCCCCCTTCAATCCCCCTTGAAGCAGAGCCGAAAGGCTCATAATGTGACGGTGGTAGCACCGAAGAAAGTGAGGTCGCAAATGAAAATCAGCGGAGCAAAAACAATAGCGGAATACAAAGAAATCAGAGCCAAGAAAATTCAGAAATGGATTGATAGCCATTTTGTTGAAGGTTCTGTAAAGTGGGAATTTGACGGAGCAAATGCGATAAAGGTAACGGACAAGACCGGCGATAGCATGTTAGTACAGTTGTCCGAAATTGATTAACAGGAGGGAAACAAAAGTGACAGTAAGAAATTTTTTGAAATTGCATGAGGGCGGTGTGGCTTGCGTATCAATCCAGCAAGAACCATACGACCATGAAAAGCATGGATATGTAAAGACGTACTTCGAGGAAGCAGCACAAGAGGATATTCTTGCATCTGATACATTCAAGAAGATAGCAAACAAGCAAGTAGACCATTTTAATATCATTGGCGGTGGAATGTATAAAGTCGAGTTGTGCATTTATTTGGAGGAAGAATAATGGCGAATAAAAGCAGACCTAAGCAGTTATCATTCCGAGTAAGTGAAGAAGAATACCAGCAGTTACAGGAGAAGATTTCAAAGAGCGGAAAGAACCAGCAGGAGTATATCCTTTCCTGTGTGCTGGAGAAGCAGATTGTGAATACGGACGGTATCAAGGAACTTATCCCGGAACTGAAACGGATAGGGAACAACCTCAACCAAATAGCAAAGCGGTGTAATGAGGGGGGAATGTTGCCGAGTGAAGCGGAAGTGCGGAAGCATGGAGAGGAGCTGAACAAAGTATGGCAGTCATTAAGGCGGTATCTTCAAAGGCGGGCATAGGGCACGCCATAGATTATGTGACGAAAAAAGAAAAGACAGAGGAGAAGCTTGTCAGTGGTCTGCATTGTGAGCCGGAGACAGTCAAGGAAGAAATGCAAGCCACAAAGGAGCTGTGGGGCAAGACAGACGGAAGAACCTATAAGCATTATGTGCAGTCCTACCATGAGGACGAGGAAATAACCCCGGAGCAGGCTCACAAGAACGCTATCGAGCTGGCGGAGCATACAAAGGCATGGAAAGGGCATGAAGTTCTGATAGCCACGCATATAGACAAGGGGCATATACATACGCACTTTATAGTCAATTCCGTAAATTATGAGAACGGTCATAAGCTCCAATGGAGTAAGCACGACCTTAAAGACTTAAAGGAACGGTGCAACGAACAGAGCAGGGAACAGGGCTTGCATGTGCCGGAGAAAGGAAAGACATTTGCTGGAGAAGCCCGGGAAGAAATAGAAACTACAAAGACGGATGCCGGAACAAGAGTATTGCCAATCACAGAGGATGTGGCACAGATGTTTCAGGCAATCATCGAGGACAGAAATGCACCGAAAGTGGAGAAAACCATAGATGGATATAGTGGATTTCTATTTTACGATGATAATGGAATGCCACTTGTTGCAATGCATTGGCAACACCGCTTTAATCGTATGGTCGGCAGATACAATGACATTTACCGAGTACAGATGCCAAATATTACACCTCATGTATGCCGACACACCTATTGTTCGAATATGGCAAAATCGGGAATGAATCCTAAGACGTTGCAGTACCTCATGGGGCATTCGGATATATCAGTCACAATGAATGTGTACACGCATATCGGATTCGATGACGCTGAGGAAGAATTGAAACGAATGGAAGAGTTTAGGAAGGCACAGGCGGAGGTTGAGCAGAAGAAAGAGAAACTAATGTCGCAGAAAATGTTCAAAGTAGTTTAATATGGAAAAGAGATGACGCTCCGGCTTAGGCTGGGGCGCTTTTTGTGGAAAAATAGCAATTTTAATGGTAAAATATATAAAAAAGTATTAAATGGGAGATGTTGCCTTATGAAAGAAGAAATATTTCAAATACATAGATATTCTGTTGGCTACAAGATTGATAAACAACTACTGTTAAGTTTAAAAGATATATTTGAACAATATAGTGAAAAATCGGTTTTGGAAATTCGTGTAGGGTGTAATAACAATGCAAGTTATGTATTCGATAATGTTGATGAGTGTTTTGAGTTTTTTGATAAGAAACCTTATCGGATAATAAAAATGGAAATTTCAGTGATGTTTGGAACGGAATATAATAGTAACCAGATAAAATTATCTTTTGATAATGGAGATAAGCCGTTAACAGAATTGAGATTTCGGTTTGACAACGGAGATGACTATTTATTACTTAAAAACAAGATAGAACTATGTTTAAATAATTTTAAATTGAGTTATCGAATTTTATCTAGATTGCCAATCATGCCTATGCTACTAACAATTGTGTTTATATGTATTTGTGTGTACACGGATATAAAAAACATAATTTTTCCTGGGACTATACAATGGATGATAACTGGTATATGGATAGTGGGAAGTTTCAGCATTGTAGTATTTCCAGTATTTACACGAATTAAAAGAAATTTATTTCCGTGTATCGAATTTAAAATAGGGCAGAATGCACTTATTGAGGAGAAAAATGCTTCTAAAAGAAATTTTATAGTGGGAACAGTTGTTATTGGAACTGTTTTAGGTATTGTAGTGAATTACATAAGCAAATTCATTTTCTAACTGTGTTAGTAGCCCCTTCTTTTTTTACTACCAACTTTACAACTAACACTAACAAGTAGTAAAAACTTGCTCAATTCTGCCCTTATCTGCCGCAATTTGTAACTTTAGAGCAAAACCAAGATTACCACGAAATATTAGGAACTAAGGCATACTAGGACAAAAAGGAGAAACAGATAATGACTCAATACAGTGAAAAATCTTATAAAATGGCATCAGATAACACCAAGTATAATGATGACGGAAAAGCAGTAATATCAGAAAATGATGAGTGGCGTGACGAGAAAGAATGGGATGAAGTATTTGAGCAGATGCAGAAGGAACGGCAAAACCTTTAGTAGTAACTCTTTCCATTTTACTACCAATTTTACTACTAACAGGTAGTAACAACATGCTCAATTCTGCTCTGATTTGCCATAACCTGTAATTTCAGAGCATATCACAATACCCCCGGAAACCCTCGCAAAACAAGGGCATTCCAGGGCAATTCAAGGAGAAACAAAACAATGATAAAAGTACTATTCATCTGCCACGGCAACATCTGCCGCAGCACAATGGCCGAGAGTGTTTTTACCGACATGGTAGACAAGCTTGGCGTAGTATCACAATTTGAAATAGATTCGGCGGCTACCAGCCGAGAAGAGATAGGCAATGCACCACATTATGGTACGCGCGCGAAACTTGCGCAGGTGGGAATCCCAGTTGTGCCCCATCGTGCACGTCAGATGACACAAAAGGATTACGAGTATTATGACTATCTGATTGGAATGGATTCTGCAAATATCCGTAATATGAAGCGGATTGCAGGGAATGCAGTGAACGGTGAAAAAATTTATAAAATGCTTTCTTTTGCAGATTATAAGAATAATCAGTGTTTAAAGGAAGCAAATGATGTGGCAGATCCATGGTATACGGGAGACTTTGAAGCAACATATCGCGATATTGTGGCGGGGTGTGAAGGCCTCTTGGAATATTTAGGGTACAGATAATTCTTTTTTTAGAATCAGACTTTTTCAGTGCCCTTTAAAATCAAGCTTTGTGGATTAAGTTGACCACAGTGGTGTCAGGCACTGTTAATGGCAAAAACGAATCATGTCATCTGTATTGCGGTGCCGAACCAGCCGGCAGGTCTTGACAAAGCGCTTGCGGTTATCGAAGAAAATAATATTTCGATTGAGTACATGTATTCACTCAATTACATTATCGGAAACAAGGCGCTTATGGTGCTGCGGCTGAAATCCGATGAGATGGAAAGAGCGAAAATCGCGGAATTGCTTTGTGAAAATGAGATTGTGATGGTGACACAGAGCGACATCAATAAGTTATAATCCGGACAATGGCGAATCACATGGTTTGCCGGCAGCGGTATTCCTTTGGCGTGCATCCGTATTTTTCTTCAAATTTTTTGAAGAAGAACCCAGTATTCTCATATCCCACGGCAATGCTGATGTCGCAGGTCGGCAGCGTGGTGGTACGCAGCAGCATGGCGGCCTGTGATAACCGCTGGTTCTGGATGAGTTGTTTATATGTATAGTTTGTATGCTTTTTGATATACGAAGAGAGATAGTTCGGATGCATATGGAAGAAAGCCGCGGTCGATTCCAGCGTACAGTCTGCGCAGTTGGTTTCTATATAACGCAGGATGGAGTAAATATGGTTGGAGGAAGAGAGGCTTGCCAGCGCCATGTTGTGCTGGAAGTAATTGATTAACTCGCAAATCAATAAAGTCATCTGTGCGTCAAGGATGGCGACGGACGTAACGGAGGGCGAGTAGAATTCACACAGAAACTGGTTGGCAAATAATGTCAGCCGGTTTCTTTTTTGGGCGGAAAACAGGATATAGTTATCCCGTCGGGACTGGCTGTTGAGCGCCTCAATGAGAAATTGCGTGATAAAATTCTTTTTTGCGTGTTTCTCAAAGAAGTTGTTTAAATATTTTTTGGTAATCAAAAAATTAATCATAATATCTTCTTCATTACATTTTGTCGTGCGGTGAGGCGTATTCGGGCTGATTAAAAGAATCTCTCCGGCAGATAAAGTGAGGGATACGTCATTGAGCGTAAATGTACAGCTACCAGAATAGACATAGCAAAGCTCCAGCCATTTGTGAATATGCAGGGGAACCGTCTCAAAGCGGTCCTGCTTGATGACTGCAAAATTTTGGTAATTGGCCAGAACCTTGTTCTCCGAGAGCGCCATCTGCATACTGAGCGGGGTAGGCGTGAAACAGTAGCAGAGTTCCCCCGACGCCGTAGTGATTGTCTCGATACCGGGATAATCATTGGTAGCTCCCAAGAGATTCTGTTCTTCCTGTGCAGTGTGTTTTCGCAGATAAGTATCCAGTCCGGAATCCGTCAACATTGGTATATCCTCCCATATTTTTAAAAATATTTAAAAATCCGCCTTCATCGGCTACCTTCGCATGTTTTTCAGGTTTCAAAGTCATGGCTTTCATGCAAATGCAAAGGTATGCTCTTTGGCACTTTGCATTTTTATCATTATAGAAAACATTTGCGGATGTATCAATATAAATCTTAAGTTTGGTAGGTAAAATGATTAAATACCGTAAATGATTTTATTTGGGAAATCCATTATACTCAAATTACAGTGGACACAATGAAAAAAGGAAGGAGCTTGGAAAACGGCAATATGAATCAGATTTACGCAGCAAAAACAAATCATATCACGAATCCGGTGGGATTTTTACTGAATCCGGTGGTTTTTTCGTGGAAGGTCAGAGACTGCAGGGGAAAGAACCAGAGATGTGCCAGAATCCTTGTGGCAAAGGATGAAACCTTCGCGGATGTTCTTTGGGACACCGGGGAGGCAAAGCTCGACAGTCTGGCTGTAAAAGCGGAGATGAATCTGGAGCCTTGTACCAGATATTACTGGAAGGTAATCGTTACTACGGACGCAGACGAAGTGCTGGAGTCCGAAGTACAGTTCTTTGAGACGGCAAAGAGGGACGAGCCATGGGCGGGGAAATGGATTACCTGCGACAGCAGGGAGGCGCGCCATCCGATTTTTTCAAAGCAGATCACTCTCCGGAAGAAGGTGAAAAAAGCCCGTCTTTATATCTGTGGACTGGGTCTTTATGAGGCATATTTTACGGATGGAGACAAAGACCAAACAGACATTCCTCAATCCGCAAAAATCGGTGAGGAGTATCTGACCCCGTACTGCAATAACTACAATCAGTGGTTACAGTATCAGACGTATGATGTGACCGCGCAGATGCAGCGCGAAGGTGTGTTGTCCGTTCTTTTGGGGAATGGCTGGTACAAAGGGAGGTTCGGGTTCAATCAGACAGAACAGAAAGGATTTTACGGCGACGAGTGGAAACTGCTGGCAGAGGTGCATCTGGAATATGAGGATGGCACACAAGAGATAATCGGCACGGATGACACATGGGAAGTGACAAGAAGCAATCTGTTTTTTTCCAATATTTATGACGGAGAGAAACGGGATGATACGCTGGAACCTGTCGCACCTGTCAGCGCGCAGCTTGCAGATGCACCGAAGGGTCATCTGACGGAGCGGCTGTCCCTGCCGGTGACAGCGCATGAGCAGTTCACACCGAAGGAACTGATCCACACCCCGAAGGATGAGTGGGTGTTTGACTTGGGACAGGAGATTACCGGGATTTTCAAACTACATGTCCATGAGCCGAAAGGTAAGGAGATCAGAATCCAGACAGGCGAAATCCTGCAGGACGGATGCTTTTATAACGAAAACTTAAGAACCGCTTTATCAGAATATGTGTATATCTCTGACGGAGAAGAAAAAGACATTATCCCACATTTTACATTTTACGGATACCGGTATGTAAAAATCAGCGGGGTAACCAATCTCTCCTGTGAAGATTTTACGGGAATGACACTCTACAGTGATTACGAAGGTACCGGCAGTATACAGACAGGAAATGAACTGGTAAATCAGTTGATTTCCAATGTGGAATGGGGCATGAAGGATAACTTCTTAGATGTGCCGACAGACTGTCCGCAGAGAGATGAGCGCATGGGATGGACAGGCGACACACAGGTGTTTTCGGGTACGGCATGTTATCTGGCGGATACCTATGCATTTTACAGAAAATATCTGTACGATTTGTATAAGGAACAGCTGATTGCCGGAGGGATGGTTCCGGAGGTGGTGCCGACCTTCGGTCCGTCGAAATGTTCCTGTGCATGGGGCGATGCGGCCTGTATCGTTCCGTGGAATGTCTATCTGTTCAGCGGGGATGCTGCCATATTGGAACAGCAGTTTGACAGTATGAAGGCTTGGGTGGACTATATCCGTAAGGTGGACGGAGAGCACCACGGATGGAGACATTCCTTCCATTACGGAGACTGGCTGGCGCTTGACCGGGTGGGAGCCGCGGCGGGAAATGTATACGGAGCGACCGATGAAGGCTATATTGCGGATATTTATTATGCGGCAAGCGCGGAGCTTATAGCGAAGGCAGCGGCGGTTCTCGGGCGAAAGGAAGAGGAAAAACAATATCGGGAAATCGCCGAAAAACAATGGCGTGTGGTAAAAGAAGAATATTTTACCCCGACCGGAAGATGCGCGGTAAAGACACAGACGGGACTTCTGCTGGCTTTGAAATATCATTTGTCAGAGGACGAAGAGCTGACCAGAGAGATGTTAAAGAAACTTTTCCGCGAGAGCAGAAACAAATTGAATACCGGATTTGTGGGAACCTCTCTTTTGTGTAATGTGTTGACCGATAACGGAATGACGGATACCGCCTACCGCCTGCTTTTGAACGAGGAGTATCCGGGGTGGCTGCACGAAGTGAAACTGGGAGCCACCACAGTCTGGGAGCGATGGAATTCACTGGATGAAGACGGTAAGATATCCAGTACCGGAATGAACAGTCTCAACCATTATTCTTACGGGGCGATTCTGGAATGGATGTTCCGCCATGTGGGAGGAATCCATCTTTTGGAAGAATCTCCGGGAGGCAGAAGGGTTGCAATTTGTCCGAATGTCCATTATGACCTGAGACAGGTAAAGACCGTGTATGACTCGGCAAGCGGACGGTATGAGTGCGGCTGGGAAATTATGGAGGATAACAGGATTAGAATCAAAATTACGATTCCGTTTGGTGGAGAAGGCGAGGTGCGATTGCCGCATGCTCCGGAGATTCTGTTTGAAGATAAGACAAATCCACTATTCGCAACAGTGGTGAACGGTATTTGTTATATCACTGCAGGAAACTATGAAGTCGTATATGAGGCAACTGAGAAGTTAAAGAAAATATACAGCGTGGAGTCAAAGCTGGAGGATTTGCTGAACCATCCGCAGATACGGGCATTTTTGTCGACGATGACCGAGGTGGATATGATACCGGATGCGGTCTATGGATTGTCGTTTCGGCAGGTGGCGGAGATGTTTTCCGGACCGATGGATGAAGGACAGGCAGAGATGTTGAATACAGCATTATCACAATTTTAAGGAGGAGAGAACAAATGAGTGGGAAGAGTAAAGAACAAAAGGTTAGTATCGTGGAAAAAATGGGCTTATTCATGGTATGTGCGGGAAATATTCCACTGATGGGATTATTGTCAGGATTCTTTATGATTTACTATACGACTGTGGTTGGTCTGGAACCGGCAGCACTGGCGACCCTGTTTTTAATATCCAAGGTGGTGGATGGAATCAGCGACCCGATTATGGGATATTTGCTGGACAAATTTCCAGTCACAAAAATGGGAAAATTTCGCCCTATGATTATTCTGGGAACAATCATCTGTGTTATAAATTATATTTTACTGTGGTTTGGCGCAGTCTGGATTCCGGTCGGAAAATATGTGATTGTGTATGTGACGTATCTGCTGCTGGGCTGGACGTTTGATATTATGGATATCTCCAAGAACAGTCTGCTCCCGGTCATGAGCGCGGATGACAAGGAGAGAAACAGTTTGTCACTTTTCAACGCGTTGGGAACAATGATAGGTGGCGCGGTACTGGCTGTGGCAGCACCGATTCTTGTGGCGGAAGGAACGTTACAGAACTATTACGTGTTAATTTTCGGTTCCATGGCCATGGTGTTGGTTTTATCTATTGCAGGGGCTCTTTGTGTAAAGGAAAGAGTAGCTTTTGAAGGAAAAAAAGAAGAAAGTTATACATTCAGGGAATTGTTACAGTTTATGCGGTATAAACCTGTCTGGGCAATGTTTGTAATGGCACTGGTAGCCGGGGTGGGCAGTAATATAGCAGGAGGAGCCGGCGCTTATTTTTACACATATATAATGGGTGATATGACGCTTATGTCAGGGGTGTCACTTGTTTCAATGATAACTGCTCTGGTGGGAATTTTCCTTGGACCAATTCTGGCAAACCGGTTTGGAAAGAAAAAGATTTATGTAATGGCAATCGTCGTATCCATCCTGTTTACCGCACTGCGTTTGATTGATGTGAGATCTATGCTTTTGATCTATATTAGTACAGTGGCAGGAGGTGTGGCAGGCGGATGTATAGTACCGCTGACAACCAGTATACAGGCAGATAATACTACTTACGTGCAGTATAAAACCGGAAAACGTGCAGAAGCGGCAATCGCATCGTTTACATCTTTTATTACAAAAGTGGCGCAGGGAATCGGAGGAGCGATTCCGGGGTATGTATTGGCAGCTACAGGTTTTGTTACCGGCTCGGCTGTCCAGCCGGAGAGTATCAATACAGGAATTATCCTCTGCGTACTGATACTTCCGATTATCCTGACTTCCGCAGGGGCGATTCTTTTTGGTACACAGTATACGTTGGATAAAAAAGCAGTAGAGGAAATGAACACGGCAATCGCAGCGCGCAGCAATAAGTAACATATTGAAGGAGAATGCGATGGAACTGACAAGAGATAAGGAGTGAAAGAACATATGAAAATTCTGGCAATGATAATACTCGTGCTGCTCATTTTGGCAGTCGGCTTCGTGGGGTATGTTTATAAGAAAAATGCGATGTTTCTGCCGGCACTGTTTGGCATCGGCGGTTTTCCGAATATAAAAAAGGAAGATTATTATCAGGCAGACGGAACATTCCGGAAAGCGGAAAAAGATGATAAAATGGCATTTTTTATGCAGCATCCGGTGTTTGGCGGCTATAAGCATATGTTTTTTAATGTTGAGGATAACGTGTTAAAAGCGATTGCCCCGGCAAAATATGCAGATTTTCTAAAAGCGCAGGGCAGAAGTGATCAGATGGAAAATGCACTGGAGGCTTTTCATTACCTGACCCGGCTTGTGGAAAGTGGAGAGGCGCAGTTGATTTCCGATATTAACCCGAAGGAAATGATAGAACAGAATCCATATCAGTCTCATTTGACCGGAATGTTTTACAAAGGAAAGCAAGGAAAACCGTTGGCGGTGGTCGTTCCCGGAGGTGGATTTATCAGTAATGTGACGGATTGCGAGGGATATCCCGTGGCAATGAAATTACACAAGTTGGGGTACTCCGTATTGGTAATCAGTTACCCGATTGGCAAACAGCTGGGAGAAACGGAGCAGGAAAAACAGGGGCAGGCAGCGGTCAGGGAGTTGGTGCAGGTAATCCGTTATCTAAAGGAGCATGAGCAGGAACTGTCTGTGGATATGGATGACTATGCGATATTCGGTTTCTCGGCAGGCGGCATGATGACTACGGCATATTCCTTCGCAAATTACGAGGACTGCTGTCACAAAGTAAAACTGCCGAGACCAAAAGTGATTTTCCCGATGTATGGTCTGGACTGGAATGTGAAAGCGCTTGAGCAGGATAAGGGACTGGCGGTATTTTCCATCGCAGGGCGCGAGGACGAATACGGATTCGGAAATGTAGAGAAGAGACTTCCGCAATTGAAATCCGTGTTGGGTGAGGACAATGTGTCTGTACGGATTTACGATAATCTCGGACATGGATTTGGTATTGGTTCCAATACCATAGTACCTCATTGGCTTGAAGAGGCAGTGGAATTCTGGGAGGCACATCGGAAATAATTTTTTCAAGAACAGGAAGAGTGAACTTTGAGAGGTCAAGTGTTTTATAAAATTATAAAACATTTGACCTTTTTAAAAGATGTTGGGGTCAAAAGCCCCCCAACTATGGTGCTCACATTTAGAACAGTGGTTTTTACCATAAGGACATCGCCATAAAAGACAACCACAGGCTTTGTCATAGCCATTGGGAGCCATGCGTTCTCCCTGTTGGCAGATAGGAGTTCCGTCCTTATCAATATGAATGTTATCCGGAATAGATTTCGGGCGACCACACTTAGCGTTAAGGTCAATAAAAGCATGAATATGCCGATCTTTTAACAGGTTATATGTTGGATAGTTATCCATGGCAGAATCAAGGCACATATTTGATATGTGCAGGTCGGGCATGTGTTTTTCAAATTCATGGAAAGCTACCAGAAAACTGACAGAATCATGTCTTTTGGCACTGGTAAACCGCAAAAGGAGTGGAATATCAACGTGTAGTGAATGGTTATGGCAGGACAGCTGAAAGAGGGTATATCCGTAATAGTATTTTTCCATATCGCTGTCCCATCCCCATGAGGCATCGGGGGCTGAAAAATGGCGAGGAACATCCGGGTTGTATGGTTTATCGGGGTCAGGATTTAAACGGTGTCCCCTCGGGGTGGCATGAGTATGGACAGCGGTACCGTCGCCGGAAACCGTAAGGTTTTCAGAAGAAATCAGACCGCATTGAACGGAGGGAAGAACAGCAACGGAATAAAAGAGATGTTGAAGGGTAGCCTCGAAATTAAAATGAATAATTTTTCCGTTAAGCAGGCGGTTTACA
This sequence comes from Roseburia lenta, assembly GCF_014287435.1. Taxonomy (GTDB): domain Bacteria; phylum Bacillota; class Clostridia; order Lachnospirales; family Lachnospiraceae; genus Pararoseburia; species Pararoseburia lenta. Next base: position 384,916 of record NZ_JACOPG010000001.1, on the reverse strand, counting down.
AGAACCTCCGTAATTTTAGGCTTTATTTCCTGAGCTTTCCAAAGAGTAAGAGAGGGTGGAGTAAGTCCCATAGAAATGAGCAGAAAAAACAGGATAAAGAAACTCACAATTCACGAGAAATGTCAATAGTTTTTTGAAAAATTGCTGAAAAAATTTAAAATCCTTCTCTGAAAATGGGAGGAAACGAAAAAAGTAACAAGTACAAAAAGAGCGGAGATTCGGGCTTTATGGAGTTTCCGAGACCGTTCTGAAATAGATAAGGAGGGAAAAAACATGGGTAAGTACAAAGGGCTGTTCTGGCCGGCAATCTTAGGCGTCAAGCATATGCCGAAGGTAAAGGAATCGGAGTTTTACAATGACGCGGGAGGGTTCCGCAGGGCTACGATCAATGACAAGATGGCGTTCTTCCTGCAGCATCCCGTATGGGAGGGCAGGCCGGAGCTTTTTATGAAGACCGGGTCGCCAAAGGAAATATATGCCATGTCAGGCATGAGCGTCCATGGTTTGTGCAATCTTATCGGGCAGCCCGCACAGGCGCAGAGCATCGTGGATGGTTTCAACTATGTCGTGGAGCAGAAAGGGCTGAAAAAGGTGCATTTCATCAGCGGGCTTTATGCGGAGGATGAGGTAAGGCGTGATCCCGACAAGGGAAAGGTACAGGGGATCCTGTTCCAGGGGAAGCCAGGGAAGCCCGTGGCTGTGCAGATTGCGGGCGGCGGGTTTGACGGCGTAGCCTCTTATTTGGAGAGCATCCCGGCAGCCATGGAGCTGCACAGGAGGGGATACAGTGTGTTTGTGCTGGTCTACCGTGTGAATGTGGAGCTGCATGAAACCGAACCGCAGGCCAAGGGCGAGGAGGCATCCAAGGATGTGCTGCCGGCGGTAAGGTATCTGATAGGGCATCAGGCAGAGTACGGCTATACGATGGACGGCTTTGGTATGTTCGGGTTCTCCGCTGGAGGCCTGATGACGACAGCCTACGCATTTTCTGATTATAAGGACTGCTGCCATAAACATAATCTGCCAAGGCCCGCCGCCATCTTCCCCATCTATGGCCTGCACTGGGAGCTTAAGGTTCACGAGAAGGACAAGGGGCTTGCTGTATTTTCCAGGGTCGGGCGGGATGACCCTACCGGTTTTGCGGCCGTGGAGAAAATCATCCCGGACATCAGGAAAGCGCTGGGGCAGGAAAATGTCGATATCGTCATGTATGATAAGCTGGGTCATGGCTTTGGCCTGGGGATAGATACTGCGGCAGATGGCTGGCTGCGGGATGCAGTCGCATTCTGGGAGAAGCATCGGAAATGTTGATTTGCTCTTCACGGATTTCAACCTTTCTTTTGCAGATTATAAGAAAAATCAGTGCTTGCAGGAAACAGATGATGTGGCGGGCCCCTGGTATACGGGAGACTTCGAAGCAACATATCGCGATATTGTGGCTGGATGCGAAGGGTTCTTAGAATATTTAGGATACAGATAAAAAGTGCCTGCCTTTTCTGTGTGAGAACAGGAAAGACAGGCATTTTGTGGGTTATTTTAGTAACCCCATTCACCTTCTACAAGGATTACTTTGATTCTGTTTTCGTCGCGACTGTTTCTGGTGATTACAATCTGATTACAGATGCAATCATTAGAAAGGCAGTCACCGCAACTTCCATTTGCGGTACAAGGTGTTTTTTTGTCAAATCGAAGAGCATTTGGTGGGGATGCGATATTTCTTGCGCGCACCATAGCACTATCTAAGTCATGGCAGACCTTGTTCATGCCGGCAATAACAATGACCTGCTTTGGTCCGAAGATAAGTGCAGCAACACGATTTCCTGTGCCATCAATGTTTACGAGTTGTCCATCAAGGGAAATGGCATTTGTACTCATGATAAAATTGTCTGCAGAAAAAGTTTTGCGATAGATTTCATCAATTTCTTCCTGCGAGTTTGCGTTAGCACGGTCATAGACAATCAAATCAGAGCGGTTGGCAATTACTTTGTCCAAACCAATTTCTTTCATGGTCATCGTACCACCCCAGGATACAGAAGAACCTTGTTTCATAAGCGAAGAAGCAAGGCTACATGCCTCTTCTGGTGTTTCACAGTAAAATCCTTCCATATGACGTTTTGCCAGATTTTTAATCAACTGATTGGCTAATATTTTGTGATGTTCTCTCTTTGGATCCATAGAATTACCCTCCATTTTAAAAAAATATTTTGTGGTTTTTGCATAATCTTTTTTTCCACAAAAGGAAAATTTCGACCATTGTACACAAATGGATTTATGCTATAATATATGTTGCTATATTTATAAGCAGAAAGTCAAGAGAAAGAAGGATGAAATTATGACAAAAATTGACATTATTTCTGGATTTTTAGGAGCAGGTAAGACAACATTTATCAAGAAAATGATTGATGAAGTTTACACTGGTGAGAAACTTGTATTAATAGAGAATGAGTTCGGTGAAGTTGGTATTGATGGTGGATTTTTAAAAGATTCCGGTATTGAGATTTCAGAGATGAACTCTGGCTGCATCTGCTGCTCATTGGTAGGAGATTTTGCAAAGAATTTACAGGAAGTTTTAGATAAATTTTCACCAGACCGTATTTTGATAGAGCCATCAGGTGTAGGCAAATTATCAGATGTTATGGCGTCTGTGATTGATTTAGAAAAGACACATGATGTTAAGGTAAACGCACTTGTTACGGTTGTAAATGCATTAAAGGCATCGAAGCAGATGAAAGCCTTTGGCGAATTCTTTAACAACCAGATTGAATATGCAACAACGGTTGTATTGAGCAGAAGTCAGAAGGCTACACCGGAACAGCTGGAGTTTTGCGTAAAACAGATTCAAAAGTTCAATCCAAAAGCTGCGATTATTACAACACCTTGGGATGAAATTCAGGGAAGTCAGATTTTAAAGGTTATCGAAGGACAGGATAATCTTGAAATGAAGACTTTGGCAGAGGCAGCACACGAGGCGCATGAACACGAACATCATCACGAGCATGACCACGAGGAACACGAACACCACCATGATCATGATCACGAAGAACATGAGCATCATCATGATCATGACCACGAAGAACACGAGCATCATCACGACCATGGCGAGGGTTGCACCTGCGGATGTCATGACCACGATCATGAGCATCACCATCATCATGCAGATGATGTATTCACAAGTTGGGGCAAGGAGACACCGCACATCTTTGAACGTGCAACGATCGAGAATGCTCTGAAGGCATTTGCTGAGACAGAAGACTACGGAACCGTCATCCGTTCCAAGGGTATGGTACAGTCTACTGACGGCACATGGATCTACTTTGATCTGGTAGATGGCGAGTACGAACTGCGTACCGGTGAGCCGGATTACACAGGACGTCTGGTAGTTATCGGTACAGATATTGACGAACATCAGTTAGAGGAACTCTTCGGTATCGCCTAAATATGGCGATACCCTATCTTCTGATAGGACATAGAATTATAAGAAAGAGGAAAGATTATGGCAGAAATACCGGTATATTTTTTCACTGGTTTTATGGATAGTGGTAAGACCACTTTGATCCAGGAAACCCTATTTGAAAATGGCTTTGCTGAAGATGATGACCGTATTCTCATCATTGCCTGTGAAGACGGCGATGTGGAGTATGACACCGAAAAGTTAAAGACGATCAACGCATCTGTCGCAACCATTGATACAGAAGCAGAGTTTAATACAGAGCATTTACAGGAAATTGCAGACCAGTACCGTCCGGATGTCGTTTTCGTTGAATACAATGGAACCTGGGGCGTAGGCGAAGTCTATGAGATGGAGCTTCCAAAGAATTGGGTGATCGTGCAGTCCCTCGCTACTGTGGATGCAACGACTTTTGAGATGTATATGGCAAATATGCGTTCCATGATGATGGAACAATTCTTTCAGGCAGAAGTTGTTATCTTCAACCGCTGTGATGACAACACGCCAAAGAGCAAGTTCCGTGGCAATATCAAGGCAGTCAACCGTCCGGCGCAGATCGTTTATGAGAGAGCAGATGGTACGATCGACGATCGTGAGGAAGAACTTCCTTTTGACATCAATGCAGATGTGATCGAGATTTCCGATGCAGATTATGCCCTCTGGTTTATGGACTGCATGGAAAATCCAAAGAAATACGATGGCAAGAAAGTGCATTTCTTAGGTTTGGTCTACAATCCAAAGGATGGTAAGTTAAAGCGCGGCGTTATCGTGCCGGGACGTTTTGCCATGACTTGTTGCGTGGAGGACATTACCTTCCTTGGCATGATGTGCAAGACCGGCATGGAAAATACACCGGAGCATCGCTCCTGGATCGACCTTACCGCACGTATCAAGGTTGAATTTGCAAGAGAATATAAGGGCAAGGGTCCGATCCTTTATCCGATCGAGATGAAACCGGCAGAAAAACCACAGGACGAGTTGGTTTACTTTAGTTAAAGACAGGCTTAACACAGGGTTAACAGAAGAATCGTATTTTATATGCTGTGCATTCCACTTAGGAGGCGAGAAATCCGCTAAGGATTGGCATATCAAATAGAAAATAAGAAAATGGGAGGAAAACTATGTATCCAATCGTAAAAAAAGAAAAACTTGCTGACAAGATTTTCTTGATGGATGTGAAGGCACCGAGAGTGGCAGATAATTGTCTGCCGGGACAGTTCATCATCGCCAAGATCGATGAAGTGGGAGAGAGAATTCCACTGACGATCTGCGATTATGACAGAGAGGCTGGTACGATCACGATCGTATTCCAGACCGTAGGAGCATCCACAGAGAGAATGTCACACCTTGCTGTGGGAGATGCCTTTATGGACTTTGTAGGTCCGCTGGGACAGCCGTCAGAACTGTGTGTAGAGGAGAACCTCGAGGAGACAAAGAAGAAAAAGATCGTCTTTATCGCGGGCGGCGTGGGGACCGCACCGATCTATCCACAGGTAAAATGGCTGAAAGAGCATGGCGTAGAAACGACCGTGATCATGGGATCCCGTACCAAGGATCTTTTGTTCTATGTGGATGAAATGCGTGAAGTTGCCACACAACTTTGTGTTACAACAGATGACGGTTCTTATGGCTTCCATGGAATGGGAACCAATCAGTTGCAGGCATTGGTAGACGAAGGTCAGGAGTTCAACTGGTGTGTAGCCATCGGACCTATGATCATGATGAAATTCGTCTGCAAACTTACCAAAGAACTTGGTATCCCGACGATCGTATCTATGAACCCGATCATGGTAGACGGTACCGGAATGTGCGGTGCTTGTCGTCTGGTTGTTGGAGATCAGGTAAAATTTGCATGTGTGGACGGACCGGAGTTTGACGGTCACTTGGTTGATTTTGATCAGGCTATGTCCAGACAGCAGCAGTATAAGACAGAAGAAGGTCGCGCGATGCTTGCTTTACAGGAAGGTGATACACACCACGGCGGATGCGGACATTGTGGAGGTGACAAGTAATGGGTGATGTTTTAGTAAAAGTTCCGGTCAGTGAGCAGGATCCAAAGGTTCGTGCCACTAACTTTGAAGAAGTATGTTTAGGATACAATAAAGAAGAGGCTATGGAAGAAGCATCCCGTTGCTTGAACTGCAAGAATGCACAGTGTATCAAGGGATGCCCGGTTTCCATTCAGATCCCGGATTTCATCGCAGCTGTAAAAGATGGCGACATCGAAAAGGCATATGAAGTGATCAGCGAGTCTTCTGCACTTCCAGCCGTTTGTGGACGTGTCTGCCCACAGGAGAGCCAGTGTGAAGGCAAGTGTATCCGTGGAATCAAGGGCGAAGCCGTTTCCATCGGAAAACTGGAGCGTTTCACGGCTGACTGGGCAAGAGAAAATGGCATCAAGCCACAGGGCGCTAGCGAAAAGAATGGTCACAAGGTCGCAGTGATCGGCTCCGGTCCTGCAGGACTTACCTGTGCCGGTGATCTGGCAAAACTTGGCTATGATGTTACTATTTTTGAGGCACTGCACGAAGCAGGTGGTGTACTGGTTTACGGTATTCCTGAGTTCCGTCTGCCGAAGAGCAAGGTTGTTGCCGCAGAAGTAGAAAATGTAAAGTCTCTTGGTGTTAAGATTGAGACAAATGTTATCATCGGTCGTTCCGTAACGATTGATGAGTTGATGGAAAAAGAAGGATTTGAGGCAGTCTTTATCGGCTCCGGTGCAGGTCTTCCTAGATTTATGGGAATCCCGGGCGAGCAGGCAAAGGGCGTATTCTCTGCCAATGAATTCCTTACCAGAAATAACCTGATGAAAGCATTTAAGGAAGGTTATGATACACCGATCGCACGCGGCAAGAAAGTCGTTGTTGTCGGTGGTGGTAACGTTGCTATGGATGCTGCAAGAACAGCACTCCGTCTGGGCGCAGAAGTACATATCGTTTACCGTCGTAGTGAAGCAGAACTTCCTGCACGAGTGGAAGAAGTACATCATGCAAAAGAGGAAGGCGTTATCTTTGATCTATTGCAGAATCCGACCGAGATCTTAGTAGATGAAAACGGTTGTGTCAAGGGCGTTCGCGTCATCAAGATGGAACTGGGTGAGCCGGATGAATCCGGAAGAAGAAGACCGGTGGAAATTCCTGGATCTGAGTATGAGATCGAGGCAGATACCGTCATCATGTCACTTGGTACTTCTCCAAATCCACTCATTTCTTCTACGACAAGAGGACTTGATGTGAATAAGAGAGGATGCATCATCTGTGAGGACGATGGCACAACTTCAAAAGAAGCTGTTTACGCAGGCGGTGATGCCGTGACAGGCGCAGCAACAGTTATCCTTGCCATGGGTGCAGGAAAGGCTGCTGCAAAGGGTATTCACGAATACTTCCAGAATAAATAATTTATGAGAACAGAATAAAAGAGAAAGGCGTTTGCATCTTTTGCATTCGCCTTTCTCTTTTTTGCATCATATGAAATAAGTGATCTAACGTAAGAGACAATCCAAAAGCCGGTCGTTATCCGCAGGATCCATAAAGCAGAAGCGGATATACTTGTCATTTAAGAATGGGAAAGTCGAGCAATCCCGGATCATAAGCCCTTCGCGGATGGCGCGGTCAAACAGGATACCGCTGTTTAAGTCTTCATCCATAATGCGCATGAGCATAAAATTCGCAGTCGGCTTGTATGGATGGAAACGCTTGGAATTTAGCATTGTCTGATAACAGCGGGCGCGTTCCGTGCTGATCAGATCTCTGGTCGCCTGTATATATTCGTCATCCTGAAACATGAGTTCCCCGGCGATCGCAGCAAGTGAATTGATCATCCATGGATTTTTGCGCTGGTTCATATTACGGAGCAGGTCTTCGTTGCCGGTAATGGCATAGCCGAGACGAAGACCCGGTGCAGCAAAGAATTTGCTGGTGCCGCGCAGGATGATGATATTGTTGTAGTAGGCAGTCAGTGAGACGGCACTGGTATGAACTACATCTTCAACGAACTCGATATAGGTCTCATCGACCATGACATAGATACCATGCTCCTTGCAGACATCTAGGATGGTACGCATATCATCCAGGGAAATGCAGCTGGAGGTAGGATTGTTTGGATTGCAGAGGATCAAAAGATCAATGGAATCATCCAGTTTTGAGGTAAAGTGGGTGGTATCCAGTTTAAAACCGCTTTCCTCCTTGAGCGGATAGTAGACGGTCGTCCCTCCACCGAGAGAAACTTCTCTTTCATATTCGGAATAGGTAGGTCCTAAGATCATGGCTTTCTTTGGATGCTCGATCTGTATAAAAAGGGAGATCAGTTCGGTAGAGCCGTTGCCGACAATGATGTTTTCTTTTTCTGTGCCGACATAATCTGCCATGCACTGACGCAGGGAAGAATATTCCCGGTCAGGATAGGTCGTGATACAGTCGATATGTTTTGCCAGATGCTCCCGCAACTTCGGTGAGATACCCAGGGGATTGACATTGGCTGAAAAACTTACAATATCTTCCTTGCGGATACCGTAGATCTGCTCTATTTTTTCTAAGTCGCTGCCATGGAAATGGTCTTTATGTGTAAGCATGCTTTCCTCCTGCAAAGGACAAAGTTTATTGCATGTCCTTCTTAAATAGTTTATAATCCATTATAGTCTTTTTGCGTCGAAAATTGCAACCGACAGAAGACAAAACGGCAGGAAAAGGGTGTCATATTTTGCGAAAACGAATCTGGCGGATGTCAGAAGATAAATTTGACAACAGAAGGCCGCAGATAGCATTTTCAGAGGAGACAGTTACCGTGCGTGGCAGGCAGGGAGAACGCTTACAGGGTGAGTTTTTCATGCACTCTACCAATGAGGTCTCTATCCGGGGAATCGTCTATTCTTCCAATCCATATGTGCGCATCGTAAAGCCGCAGTTTGACGGGATGGAAGCAACGATCCGTTTTGAAGTGCTGGGTCAGGATTATCAAGAAGGGGACAGGCTTACCGGTTATTTTACCATTGTATGTAACCAGAGGGAGTGTCGCCTTCCTTTTGATGTGCAATTTGAGGCAGACCGCCTGTATGCATCTACAGGCGAGATCGCAAGTTTATCCGATTTTGCAAGTCTTGCACAGGGACATTGGGCAGAAGCCATGCAGTTGTTTTATTCGCAGGCTTTTGAAAAGTTCATTGCAAGACAGGAAAAGGCAGTCCGCATGGTCTATACCGGCTATCGTAAGGCTTTACCGTCTTCAGCCAATTTAGAAGAATTTTTAGTGGCGGTGGGCTTAAAAGATGCCGTCGATTTTACGGTGCGCGAGCGCAAGGAAGAATTTTACCGCGTGAGCGAAAATCGCAAGGAGACCTTAGTGGTTGCCAAGAATACATGGGGCTATATTGAGATCACAGTGGAGAGTGACAGTCCTTTTGTCACTGTGGAAAAAGATCTGATTACGACAGACTATTTTCTTGGTTCTACCATGCTTCTCAATTATTATATACACAAGAACCGCATGCACGCGGGCATTAACCGTGCGCGGATCACATTCTCCTGCAAGGGAACGGTGCGTGTCATTGACATCATGGCGACCTTTGATCAGGAAGATGAAAAAAAGGAATTTCCATGGCGCAGGGATAAAGAGTGTCTGGCAGATTTGACGGATACCTATAAAGCGTATCGTTTCCGCCAGATCACGACAGGCGAGTGGTGTGATGGCTCGGTACAGATCTTAGATGAACTGTTAGAGCGCCGCCCGAATAATGCATGGTATCGCCTGATGAAGGCGCAGTGCCTGATCGTGGGCAAAAAGCGGCAGGAGGCACTTTGGATCATTTCCGATATGAAGCGGGAGATCGCAGACAAGCAGAGCGTTCTCTGGGCATATCTTTTGTATCTCTGCACCCTGATCGAGCAGGAAAAGTCCTATGTCGACCGCCTGACAAAAGAGATCGAGACTATCTTTCGAGAGCACCCGGAGGATGTCAGACTCTTCTGGTTTTTATCTTTTTTGCGGGAAGAATATATGGAAAATCCGGCGCGGAAACTCAAAGCCATTTTACAATGGATCGAAGCAGATAACGATACACCGTTTTTATATATTGAGGCATATGCCATGTATGTGCAGGATCCTTATCTTTTGCATGCCTTTGATGCGCATGCGACCAAGATCTTATACTGGGCAGCAAGACATGTGACCTTTACCAAAGATGTGGCAATGCAGGTCTTGCATGTGATGGAAAAGGTCAAAGATTTTGATCCGCACATTTTCTTGATCGCACAGAAGGCATACGAGGTGGAGCATAGCGAGGAAGCCTTTTCTGTTCTGGTATCTTATTTGTTGCGCAACCAGATGTTTCAGGAAAAGTATCTGGACTGGTATCGCGAGGCAATCCGTCTGGATCTGCGTCTGAGCGGCTTGTATGAGGCTTATATGCTTTCCATGCCGGACAACAGTACGGAAGAACTGCCGCAGATGGTGACTATGTACTTCCGCTATAGTTGCAATCTGCCATATCAAAAGAAGGCACTTCTTTATGCCAATATCATTTCGGAAAGACGCAAGGCACCGGGGCTTTATGAGCAGTATCTGCGCAACATCGAAACTTTTGCGATCGAGCAGATGAAAGCCAATCGCATGAATGACAATCTGGCGATCATCTATCAGAATGTTCTGGAGATGGGCGTAGTCGATGAGGAGATGGCGCATCTGATCTCGGGCATGGTCTTTATGAAAAAACTGGTCTGCCTTTATCCGGACATCACCCGTGCATTTATCTATCAGGAGCAGTATGAAATGCCGATCGTGATCCCGGTACAAGACCATCAGGCATGTATTCCGATCCTGCCGGGACAGTACCGGTTACTGCTTGAGACGGGGAATGGCACCCTGATCAGCGATCACAAGGCATACACCCTACAAAGGCTTATGTACCCGGAGCGTTTTATCAAGAGGCTGGAACAATTGTCACCGCTTTCCCTTCCTTTTATCCTTGCGGATTTTGCGGAGAAAAAAGAAGCGGAAGACTATACCTTGGATGATGTAAAACGCATGCAGGTATTTTTGGATTCTTCGCTGGTTTCCAAGCGTTATAAACAGGAAAAATACAGTGCATTTATTGGCTTTTTACAGGATCATTGCAGGGAAGAAGTCTTAGAAGAACATTTTGCAAAGCATGTGGACTTTGGGCAGTTGGATGCAAGGACCAGAGGTTTTGTGATCTCCTTATTCATCCAGCGGCAGGACTATGAGAGAGCCTATGCCCTCATGCAGGACTATTACGGATTGCAGGTGGATGACCGCCTGCTCTTACAGATGTGCACCGAAAGGCTGTTGACGACTGAATTTGCAGAAGATGAATTTTTACTTTCTTTGTGTGGCTATTTATTGGGACAGAAGCAGACTTCACCGGCAACGGTATCCTATCTGGCAGAAAACTATGTGGGACCAAGCCCGGATATGATCTATCTCTGGCAGGCGGCAAAAGCAGAAGAAATGTCCGTGGTGGCGCTGGAAGAAAATATTTTATTCCAGACCTTGTATGCGGAAAACTGCATGGAGGAAACGGCGGCTATTTATGATTCCTATCTGGCGCGTGTCAAAGACCGCATGCTGATCGAGGCTTATCTGAATTACTGGGCGCATGCATATATGCTCTCAAAGGAACATGTGCCAGACAAGTTGTTTGACTATCTTTCCTATTATTTTGCAAAAGGCATCGAGTTAAAGGAAAGTTGCAATCTGGCATACATGAAATATCTATCCGGCAAGGATACCTTGGATGAAAAAGAGTTTGCCCTTTTGGATCAACTCTTGCAGTATTACATCTTGCGGAATGTCTATTTCCAGTTCTACAAGAATGTCGATCATAAACTGATCATCAAGTATCATCTGTATGATAAACATTTTGTGGAATACCGGGGCAATCCGGGAGAGCGGATCACCATCACCTATCGTTTTGATGATGGGCAGCCGATCACGGAAGAAATGATCGAGATGTACGAGGGAATCTTCGTCAAGCAGTTCGTTGTCTTTTTCGGAGAGACCATTCATTATGCCCTGTATGCAGATGCGGTAGCAGACCTGCCGGTATGTGCGGATGACCTGACGATTTCCAGTGATCTGCAGGAGGGCAATCTGGATCGCTACGATCTATTGAATGCCATGCAAAATGCCTACCTCTATCATGAAGACGGGCAGTTGTTGGAACTGATGAAGCAGTATCAGGGCTTGGATCAGGTGACAAAGGAACTATTTACGACAGTATAAGAGGCACTTATGGAACAGGAGAATGTGGGCTTGTATCTTGGTATGGATATCAGTGAAAAATATACCATGATCAGCATTTACCAACAGCATATGAAAGAGCCACAGACGATCAGCACGATCATGGGCAGCGAGTCCTATCAGATCCCGACCGCCCTTGCCAAGAAAAAGGGCGTTGGTCAGTGGTTCTTCGGACGCGAAGCAAAAGTGCGTGTTAAATCCGGGGAAGCGCTTGGCGTAGAAGATCTTCTTGATAAGGCGAGAACTGGGGAAGAAGTCTTTTTGGAGCATGAAAAGTACGCGGCGAGTGATCTGCTTGCCATCTTTTTAAAGCGTGTCCTCTCTTTGGCAGGAAGCGCCCAAGCCATGATGCCTTTAACAAAACTTGTCATCTGTCTGGACAAGGTCAGTGTGGAATACATGGAACTCTTTTCGGCTATCATGGTAAAACTGGGGATCGAGACAGACAAACTGCTTCTGATCGACCGCAGGGAAAGTTTTTACTATTATGCACTGAGCCAGGGACCGGAGACCTTTTTACATGATGTAGTCATGTTTGACTATACTGAGTCGGATATGGTGTCCTGCCGCTTGCGGCGTAATATGCATACGACACCTCAGGTCATCAACTTAGATCAGAAAAATCATGGCAAACTCTTAGACCAAAAGGACGGCGAGTTTCAAAAGATCGCCCAGAATGTGATCGACGGACAGGTCGTTTCGGCGGTTTATCTGATCGGAGATGGTTTTGACGGAGACTGGATGAAGGCATCTTTGCAGTATCTTTGCCATACCAGAAAGGTCTTTGTGGGAAAGAATCTTTACTCCAAGGGCGCCTGTTATGCAGGCTTTATCAAGGATGGGAAGCGGGATTGGCCTTTTGTCTATATCGGAGACAATGAACTCAAGTTAAATCTCTACCTCAAGGTCTTGGTGGGCAATGAAATGCAGTTTTTTACTCTGATCACAGCTGGACAGTCCTGGTTTGACGAGGTGGGCGAATGTGAGGTCATTTTGGACGGAACACCGGAGATCGAGGTCTGGATCCAGCGGCCGGAGAGCAGGGAGGCTCACGTAGAACTTTTGGAATTGACGGACATGGTGGAAAGAGAACGCAGGACCAGCAGGCTTCGTATTACGGCAGAACCGATCTCTGACCGTAAGATCAAGATCACGATCCGTGACTTAGGCTTTGGGGAGATCGCACCATCGTCCAACCGTACATGGGAGCATACCGTCTGTCTGGAAGAATAAGGAGGCATCCGATGGGTGAATTGATTTTATGTAGACAATCCATAGCAGCCAATCCTTATTTTATCGAGGATGGCGCGCTGAATGTCTATTCTTTGGAAGAATTGAGTTATTATATTGCACACAATGTTTATCTTTTAAATGCAGAATTTGCATCCAAGGAACTCTGTCTGTGGATCGGCGGGGAACTGGGGGCACGCGATCTGGAAAAGCAGTTATTGGATACCTTATCCAATCAGGCACCGTTGCATATTTTTATCGGACAGATTCTAAATTACAGTGGTTATCTGACCAGTGTGGAGATCCGTGACCTGCTGCAGGCGATAGCGTCTTTTGAGAACAAGAGTCCGACAGAGTGCCAGAAAATGCGGGCAGACCGCCTGATGGAAAAAGATAAGATTGTGGATGCTATTTTTGAATATGAAAAGATGTTAGATGACCCGGCGGTCACACATGGACCGACCGCTTTTGAAGGAGATATCTGGCATAACTTGGGCGTTGCCTACGGAAGGTTGTTTTTCTTTGGCGAGGCATCCCTCTGCTTTGAGGAGGCTTACAAGCGCAACCACAAAACGCAGTCGCTCCGGTCTATGCTGGCGGCACTGCGCTGCAACAAGGATCAGAAGCATTTCGACGAACTGGTAGACAAATACTTTATCCCGCAGGATATGGTAGATGAGATCTGCGAGGAAGTCACCATGCTCAGTACCCTCGAAGAGATCCATGTTTTCGATGAAAAAATACAAAAGGCACTTGCGACCGAAACGGGCAGATCACAGGTGATCGGATCTATTTTGAGCAGTTGGAAAGTCGATTACAATCACTTGTGTCGCATTTAAAAAGACAGCAGTTGGGAGAAAGGCATGTTATTTTTTGGAAAGAAACGAAAAAAAGAACAGGAGATCGATGAGGCTTTTGCCAAGGTATATCAGGAGATCGAGACCATCGACAACTGGAATGATCCCAAGAAGTTGGAACACTACATTTTGGATTCCTGCGAGCAGATCATTGCCTTGACCAAAGAGATCGAGGAAGAAAAGGCAGAATACCGTGTTGTCACTTCCTATCTGACGGATATCCAGACCATTGAGGGGCTGCCGGATGAGACCAGACAGGCAATCCGGGAAGCGGCATCCAATATCGAGCAGTTGAATGCTGCGCGTCAGGCTTATGAGAATGCCTCTTACAATATTTCGGACAGCCAGTTCCTTTTGATGGAGCAGAATGAGGATGATGTACCGCAGACCATCCACCGGATGTTGGAAAACGAGCGTTATCAGGACAAGGTGCGGCGGGACAAAAATATCCTAGAGGCACAGAAGAACCAGTGGGAGATCGAGCGCGAGGACATTACCCAGGAACGCAAGATCATCAAGCGGGCATCTCTCTTAGTATTTTTGCTTTATGCAACGCTTTTGATCCTCTTATTTGTCATACAGTTTGCGACAAAGATGGATATGACGGTTGCCTTTTTGGTACTTTTTATCGTGGGTGCTCTGGGCGGCTTTATCATTTATTTCCGCAGCATTTATCTGCAAAAACAGATGCGGCAGGCGACCCGCAATGAAAATCAGGCGATCAACCTCTTAAATGTCGTATGCATGAAATATGCCAATGTGACAAAAGCGGTGGAATATACAAAGGATAAGTACGGCGTACACAATTCGACCGAACTCAATTACACTTGGGAACAGTATGTGACGGCTGTCAAAGAAAAGGAAAAATTCCTGCGCAACAATGACGATCTGGAATATTTCAACGGCCGCCTCATCCGACTTTTACAAAGGATCGATCTGTATGATCGAAAGATCTGGCTGGATCAGACCAAAGCACTCATAGATGAAGACGAGATGGTGGAGATCAAACACAATCTGGTAAAACGAAGACAAAAGATCAGGGGACACATCGAGGATAACCGGAAGATCGTGCAGAGTGAGAGAAATGAGATTGATCGTCTGATGACGGAACATGAACATTATGTACCGGAGATCATAGAGATCATTTCCTCCGTGGATAAATTGTGCGGTCTGAAGCAGGAGTAGTTTGTGGTTTGGACTGTGGAAAGGAGCGGAGGATGGAAGTCATTCATCTGAAAGCAGGGGAGAATGTAGCAAAGAGAAAAGATAAGGTAAGTGCCTGGTATATCGTACAGGAGGGAAATGTTACCTTACGACACGAATTTGAGGAGACGACACTGGGACCAAATGCTATCATAGGTATTTTGGAGCAGGACTGGTTTATCTGTGACTATTATGCCAGTACGGATGTTACACTTTATGTCTTTCCTTGTGAGGGGGTCAATGATCTCAAGCAGTTTCTGGCGGCAGAGCCAAAGATGCGCAGGATCTTTTTGCGCAGTGCCCTCTTGCAAAGGCACCAGTTGTTCTGTGCCTATGCGGACATGTATCACAAGGTCCGGCAGTTTCAAAATCTTTCGGATACTTTGTATGAGGAGTATGTTTATTTGTGTGCCCGCAGTAAGGTCGAGGCAAAGCAATCTCTGGATGTGGCAAATATCACGCCACTGGAGATGCAGCATAAGGCAGAAAACTGGGAGATCAACAATAGCAACAGCCTGATCCGTGGGGCACTGGATGCATATCTGAACCTTATGGAGACGGACGAGGATCTTTGCATTGGCTCGATCATGGAGGCATCCGCCCAGATGCATCGAATCGCCAGAGGTATCCGGGAGATGACAAATTATCTGCGCAACAACCGGGATGCTCTCTTTAGTCAAGTACGAAGCGATCTTTTTCATGCTTCCCTTTTACTGCAAAGCGGAGTAAAGGCAAGAGGCGGGGATGATGGTGAGATCAAGAAACTGATCGAAAAGCAGTTGGGCTATGCCAAGGAACTGGGCATTTTTCAGGAGGAACTGCTGGTTTCCTGCGCAAAAGAATATGCGTCCAATACAGAAAAAGAGACGGCTGTGGACCAGGAGTGCAAGACAGATCTGGAGTATATCTTGCAGTTTGCCGGATACGAGGGAGACAAGTATCAGGAAATGCAGGAACTCTTTGTGGCATACGAAAAAGTCAAAGATGCAGACAATAAGGATGAGGCAGCCTATCGTCTGCGCAAGCAGGTGGGAAAAGTCTTTTATGAACTGTACTGGGACTGCTTTTTACAGGCAGTGGAGGGCAGGAAAAAGATCACGCCGGTCATGGAGATGTTTTTCAATTTTGCCTATATTGATCAGGGCTTTTTAGGCGAGGACAAGACCAGCGAACTTTACCAGTTGTCAGCCCATCTGGATATGTGTGCTTCCGACCATGTCTTTACCATTTTCCGTTGGCTGCGGGCAGTCTACGAGGGAGAAAAGGAGCCGTCCAAGAACGAGTTTGATATGGACTATACGGCTTATCTCAATGATGGTCTGCGCCGGGGCGAGTGGACAAAAGAGGAAGTGGCAAGGAGAAAGCAGGATCAAAAGGCAAAGGCACGCTATGAACTGGAAAATATGTTTACATCCGTCAACCGTGTGACCTATGGTAATATCACCATGTTCTCACCGGTTCTTTGCGAAAAAGATCTCTTTAACAGCTTAGATAAAATGGTCGTGACGGCAGATCGGATCGAGGATGCCTTTAACACGGTACGAAAGATAGATTATTCCCTCTTTTACCGTCCGATGCTGCCAAGGACCGGGACAAGTGATCTCATCAAAAATGAGATGGTCATGGAGGAGATCCTGCCGGATGTCATCCTCATGCCAAATGCCGGCACCAGAGCCATGATGTGGCAGGAGACGGCAAGTGTCAGGAACGATACACCGGCGCGCTTTATGATACCGATCTTTACCGCAGTGGATCTACAGGAGGCTATCTTAGAAAATTGTGGCAGATACCGCTGGGAGATGTGCCGAAAGATCCAGGGTGTGCGCTGGAATGATATCCGCGAACGGTCGCTGACAAGCGATTACTATGATTATCTGCAGTTCTACCGCAAGAACCGGGAATTGTCCGCAGAGACCAAAGACCAGATCAAGGGGGCTTTGGCCAGGGCAAAGAACAATTTCCGGGAGATCTTTGTCAAGGATTATCAGAACTGGATCAAATATGAGGCAAAGGGCGGCTTCCGTCTCAACCGTTATGTGCGCCAGATCATGTTTACCTATTGTCCGTTTTCCAAGGCATATCGTGCAGACCTAAAGACCAATCCTATGTTTGCGGATGCGATAGGTAAATTGGAAACAAACAATGCCAGAAATTACAAACGCCTGCAAGGCTTATATGAAAAGTATAAACGCGAGGGTGGTACGATCACACCAGAACTCCGTGAAAATCTGAATTTTTATCAGATGTAGAAAAATAGCAGAAAATGAGAAGTCTTATGACAGCAGAAAACCTGTTGTCGTAAGACTTCTTTTAGTGTTCAGGTCATCTTCACATAGCCATCACTTTTCCTTTTTAGAATAAAAGC
The DNA here is from genome assembly GCF_014287435.1 of Roseburia lenta. Classification (GTDB taxonomy): domain Bacteria; phylum Bacillota; class Clostridia; order Lachnospirales; family Lachnospiraceae; genus Pararoseburia; species Pararoseburia lenta. The sequence goes on along the minus strand of NZ_JACOPG010000001.1, from coordinate 367,560 downwards.
AGATAAGGAGGTAGGGCATATGATCCAAAAAGTTTTTAACCGTTACGAAAAGAAATATCTGCTGGATCAAAAGACATATGAGGTCTAAAAAAAGGAACTGGATGTCTATATGGCAGAGGATTCTACCTATTTTTTGGAGATCAAGAAAAAATATAACGGACTGGTCAATAAAAGACGGATCCCCTTATCTAGGAAAGAAGCCAAAAAGTATCTGGAAGAAGGAGATGCGCCAAAAGAAACCGGTCAGATCTATTGGGAAGTGGATTACTTTTTTACCCATTATGGGATCCGACCAAAGCGCTATATCGCTTATGACAGGCTGGCAATGTTTGGAAAGGACGACCCGGATTTCCGCGTTACCTTTGATGTGGCAATCCGCAGCCGCACCGATAATCTGACTCTGCAAAGTGACGAGAACACGACACTTTTGCTGACACCGGGCTATTATCTGATGGAAGGAAAGATCTCAGATGCCATGCCAAAATGGTTCGTGGATCTTTTATCCAAATATGGCATTTACAATACATCATTTTCAAAATATGGCATGGACCAGTGGAGAGACTTACACTGTGACTGTGGACGGCACAGAAGACCAGACCTTTACGGTAGATTCTATGGTGATCTCTGCCGGAGGAAGCGTTGGTACCATGGGCTGCGGACCTATGGACGGACAGGATATGAACGGCGATATGGGTGGCGGACCACAGGGTGATATGAGCCAGAATGGCGATATGCCACAGATGGGACAGGGCGGTCCTGCCCAGGGAGGCGGCAATATGCAGCCTCCACAGGATGCCAAGACCAATTAAGAGTCGAAAGACGGATTGAACATATAGTAGTTTTTGGAGTCCAGATGATCGCAGACGATGCGCATGGCTTCACCGAAACGCTGGAAGTGAACGATCTCACGGGCACGCAGGAAGCGGATCGGATCTACAATATCGGGATCTTTTACCATACGAAGAATATTATCATAGGTGGTGCGGGCTTTTTGCTCCGCCGCCATGTCTTCGTATAGATCGGCAATGGTATCGCCGGTCGATTGGAAGGTATCTGCGGAAAATGGTGTGCCGGAGGCAGCCTGCGGATAGACACCTAAGGTATGGTCTACAAAGTATTTATCATAACCGCTGGCCTTGATCTCCTCCGGGGACAGACCGTCAGTCAACTGGTAGACGATGGTGGAGACCATTTCCAGATGGCCGAGTTCTTCTACCGCGATATCAGTCAAAAGCCCCGCAACCTCACGATAAGGCATGGTATATCGCTGGGACAGATAACGGAGGGAGGCTCCGAGTTCGCCGTCGGGACCACCATCTCGCAATAACTTATACTATTGATTATATGTTCAGATGGAGAACGAAATCAAAGGATGTGTTTTGCCGATCAAATACAATCTGGCTAACAATCGTGCGAATAGAATTTCCTTTTTCAATATCTCCTATGTTTTCGTCTTTTAAGGTGGTAACAACATCCTGAATACGAGAGAGCATAAGGGCGTCTAATTCTTCCTTTGCATACTTTTTTATTTGAGAGAGTGAATCAATTTCTAGTTGTATCGTGTTGCGATCATCTTGAATAGATAATTTGTTTTTCTTATATTCATCAATTGTATCAATACCATTTAAATACGCTTCTTTAGCACGACGTTCTCTTTGATCAAGTTTATTGAGTTGATGTTGTAAGAAGTCTATACGCTGTGCATTATCATTCGATTCTGTAGAAATAACAGTATAATACACAATGCCAGTGTCAAGAAATCCCTCTAAACCACTTATGATGTTAGCTTCCATGTTTTTGACAGAGATATAATGAGAATCATGACAGATTCCCTTTGCATATTTCCAACATTGAAATCCATTGGTGCCTTTGGCTGCTGTTAGATTACCGCCACAAGTACTGCATTTTACGAGGCCAGTAAGCCAATGGCGTGTGGTTGAATGATCGCGTGTCTTAAATTCTTTTTTTGTGTTTTGGCGTAATGTTTGCATTTTATTGTAAGTTTCTTCATCCCATAGTGGTTCCCATGTTCCTTTGGCATAGATAACTTCATCTGCTGGTTTAAGAACGCGTTGTCGATCAGAATAATTCCATCGTAAAATACCACAGTAAAAGGGATTTTCAATAATATATAGAATACCGCGGGTATCAAAAGGATTTCCACGTTTCGTTCGATAGCCGTGTTCATTTAAATAATCACTTATTTGTCGTAAGGAATATCCGGATAAATACATATCTTTAATTGTAAGAGGTATTACAGAGGTGGCTGAATCAATTTCTATTGTGCCATCTTGTAAAATATAACCAATAGGCGGAGCGCTTAACGTTTGACCACGTAATGCTTTTTCAGTCATACCTCTAACAACTTCTTCACCAAGACGGATGGAGTAGTATTCATCCATCCATTCAATAATACGCTCAATTAGTGAACCGAAATCTCCTTCAACATTTTCAGAAATGGAAATAACATCTACATTACTTTTCCTTAGTAAAGATTTATAAACGATAGATTCTTCCTGGTTACGAGCAAATCGAGAAAATTTCCATACAATAATTACATCAATAGGATGTTCCTGGGATTTTGCAAGTCCAATCATCTGCTGAAAAGCAGGGCGTTTTGATACCTTACGACCAGAGATACCATTGTCCTGAAATATATATTCTGATGGAATGTAGATATCATTTCTTTCCGCATATTCTTTCAAGAGGCGTAATTGTGCATCCGGAGAAAGTTCTTCCTGGCGTCCAGTTGATACTCTAATATAAATTGCACCTGTTTTTTTCATGGTAAATCCTTTCGCAATATCGCGTAAAATAATATATTAAACCTAGTAAAATTATACATGAGGCATATTAGGGGGTCAAATGATATAATCGCCTATTATATTTGCACTGATAGATATACAGTAAATATAGATATTAGAACGATTGGAAAGATGTGGTTAGTGTGATATACTGATAAACGTTGCCACCCCTATACTGGCAAGGAAAGGGGGGCTGACCTATAGATACACTCTTAGCATTTGTCATTTCTATTATGGCAAGTATAGTTGCCTACTATATTTGCAAATGGTTGGATAGAAATGATTAGGAAGGCAATCAGCCTAGGGCTTAAGCCACCCTGCAAAAAATGGAATAGAAACCCCCACGAGTTCGCACCTCGTGGGGGTTTTGCTGACTTATAGAAGTCACTCTTAACTTTGCCTATTGGCATTATAGCATATGCACATGAAATGTCAAATATGCGAGAAAATCTATTATCATTATTTTTCTTTATCAGTGGCAGTAATGTTCTCTACCAGTTTTTCTAAACAGTCCCAACCATCATCATCTAACTTGGATAAAGCGGAAATAAGACGGCGTTTAAAGTCTGATTCATTAGCTTTATTTTTGAGGACAAAAGGTATAAGTATTTGTCAAACTTCCGAAAAAGATATTATCAGGTAAAGAATTTATGATAGGAGTCTTTATCATTTTCCGTCTATGGATGGTGTACAGAATGGAAGTATATTGGTATTATATATTATAAAGATTTAAAACAATAAATGCATATAGGAGGAAGAGTTATGTATGTTTTCGATTTGATTAAACGATTAGTTCACAAGACCAATATCCCAACACTTATATATTTAGTTATTAATGTGTTCGTGATTACAGGAATTATTGCATTACTATTAATCGGCTTTACAGGAATAACATTTTGGCAGGAATTTGCTTTGGCACTGATTTTGTATATGATTTCACTATTTATTGCAATGTCACCATTTGGAGAGTGGATCTTGCGGTTACAGACAGGTTGCAAAAAAATTAAGCGAGCCGAGCAAAAAGAGTTTATTGAATCGATTTTTCAAGAAGTATATGAAGATGCAAAGAAACTTGATCCGCATATTCCAAATAAAGTTAAATTGTATATTAATGGAGATTCGGAACCGAATGCTTTTGCAACTGGAAGAAAGACAATATGTATTACAGAAGGATTGTTATATATGCCTCAAGATCAGATTAAGGCTACGTTAGGACATGAATTTGGACATTTGGCACACAAAGACACAGATTTGATATTGTTGGTATCAGTGGGAAATTTGATCGTGAGTGCCTTTGTGCTAGGTTTTAAATTGGTGATAGATATTGGTCATATTACAACAAGTATTTTTGCAGCAATTCTTGGCGGGACAGAAGGAGTGATTATGGCAATTTGTAATGCAATATATCATTTCTTTATTACATTATTTGTTACCGGGATTATGTGGTTATGGACTAAAATTGGAATTTGGCTTGTTATGAAGTCAAGTAGATCTAATGAATATGAAGCAGATGAGTTTTCGTATCGTCTGGGATATGGTAATGCATTGTGTGCGATGCTTGATTCACTTGGAGGATCAACTGCGAAAGGGCTATTTGCGAGTTTGGAAAGCAGTCATCCAGATAAGGATGCACGCATTATGCATTTGCAGGAATTAGGTGCGACATATAGAGTGGTATATGGAGCTAAATAGTGAAAAGTGAGTGCCCATTGGTTTTGCCACTATATTTGCAAATGGTTGGATAGAGAGAGGTAGAAGGCAACTAGCTTAGGGCTTAAGCCACCCTGCAAAAAATGGAATAGAAACCCCCACGAGGTGCGAACTCGTGGGGGTTTTGCTGATTTATAGAAGTCACTCATATCTTTTTGCCTATTGGCATTGTAGCATATGCACATGAAATGTCAAATATGCGACAAGATCTATTATCATTATTTTTCTTTATTTGTGGCAGAAATGTTCTCCATCAGTTTTTCTAAATAGTCCCAACCATCAACATCTAACTTGGATAAAGCGGAAATAAAATAGCATCTATTATTCAATGGAAAAGGTTTATTATTCCGACCATTGTGTTATAATTGGCAATGCTACCACCCCTATACAGGTGCAGAAAGGGGGTGCTCTACTTGGATTTATTTACATCATTTTTCTGCTCTGTCTTGGCGGGTGTAGTTGCCTACTACATCTGCAAATGGTTGGACAGAGATAACTAAGCGGTAGCCAGCCTAGGGTATAAGCCACCTTGCCAAAACGGAATAGAAAAACCTCGGAGTTGCAACCTCCGAGGTTTTTTGCGTATCTACTTGGATACTCACATCATTTCTTTGCCTATTGGCATTATAGCATATGCACATGAAATGTCAAATATGCGAGAAAATCTATTATCATTATTTTTCTTTATCTGTGGCAGTAATGTTTTCTACCAGTTTTTCTAAACAGTCCCAACCATCATCATCTAACTTGGATAAAGCGGAAATAAGACGTCGTTTAAAGTCTGATTCATTAGCCTTAATGACTTCATCAAGCATCTGAGAAATCTGTGCATCTTTGTTTTCTTGAAGAAACATATCTCCAGTTCCAGATCGCAGCCATACCTCATTAACTGAAAATTCTTTACATATTAGTTTGAGCTTATTATTTGGAATCCTTTATTATAATCTGATGAATATTTGCCGACTTTTTGATGAGATAATCAGTAGAACAGCATCTCAGATCTAAATCAGTGATAATATCGTATTTTAATTGTACTTGATATAAATCTAATTGCTGTGCATCGGCTACAGAGTTAATAAAAAATGGAGAATCAACCTCATCAAACAGAAAATAACTACCCTGAAGGGCATTGCAATGCTCACAGTGATTTGCAAAATAATAATCGTCGATGGTTTTTGAGTAACTATTATAAAAATGAAATTTTTCTTGTAAATATTTATAGATACCATTTGGAAGATTATCAATAAACGGAACAATGTGAATAGTTCCTGAGTGCCAAGATATTGGCGAGTCGGTATCATATACATTGGGATCAATTACTTCGGCATAATTTTCAATACCAAATCCAATGACACTTGTTGGCTGATTGCATCTGTAGCATGTTTTTGTACCAAATATTAAATAGAAATAGTCCTTAATAATATAGGTTTCTTCTTGTCCTTGAAGTATCCAGGGAATAAATTTCTCGTAATCTTGCTCGTTTTGGACATACCATTTTTTTAAGGTGGGATTCCAATAGGCTCCAAGTTTTTTAACCATATCTTTATCATCGTATGAAGCATTAAGTAGTAATTTCATAATTGTTCTCCTTGTGAACAGATAACATTGTATTTACATCATCTAACCTTACTTTGATGACTTCCTAATTATCTGCAAATTGTTTTGCGCATTTCTGTAAATGTGTTTAGATACCGAGTGTTCGATCTAGTAGTTCTTTAGTAATTTTATAAGAATCCATCTCTTGAGAACGGTATTATTGCGCATTTTGTAACGTGTTTATACGTCTTTTTTCTTCTGAACGTTGACCTCTTAATAGTTTTTTTGCTTCTCCGATGAGAATGTCCTTGCCATCAATATCTAGTTGGTAAAAAGTGTCTAGTAATTTTTTTTCATCTGAGTCTATAGCAGGTTTGAGAGATGAGTATTCGGATGGCTTGATTTTTCTTTCGCCATCTAATAGTACATCTGCACTGATTTTAAAATAATCTATTAAGGATATTAGACAATCAATGGAGGGAAGTCTTTTGTTCGTTTCCCACATGCCGACAAGACCAGGACTTACATGTAATTCTTCTGCCAATTTTTTTTGGCTAATTCCTTTTTCTGTTCTTAATTGTGCTATTACATGACCAATCTGCATATAACGATCTCCCTTCAACAAAATCTTGTAATACAAAACTAACAAAAAAGAACCCCGTTAGACTCTGTTTTTATGTATTTACTCATTATATGTTGACATACTCACTTTTAGTGTGTTATAACACTTACATAGAGTGAGTGTAAAGGAGATGACATATTATGCCTAATAAAAAGAAAACATTGGCGGCATTGCGAAATGAGAAAGAATTATCACAGAAAATGTTTGCCCTTCAAGTTGGTGTTAGTCCAAGTTTGGTTGGTATGTGGGAGACTGGGAAAAGAAATCCATCTTTGCATAATGCTTTAAAAATAGCGTCTTTTTTTGGAATTCCTATAGAACAGATAAAATTTGACAGCCGTTAGTGAAACTAACATACAGTGAATCATTATGTACAACCATTCATACATAAGATGAACGAGAGAGGAGGTACTAGAAATGGCAAGATATCCAAAACAGGCGACTTTTAATTACTGGGTACATGTTGGACCGAGAGTACAGGCCTTACTAGATGAGGGCTGGAATATACGTTTATGGAACTCTTCAGAAGGACTATTGGCAAATTTGAAGGATCTTCCTGAGGATATCCAAAAAGAAGTAGGAGTCGAAGCTTTTGATCGCATATGCAGAGGATTAGGAGGAGTGCCAGTTCCAAGGGAAGATATGGATAAACAATAGGAGAAATATATTCATGTACAAAGAGATAGACCAGGAGTTTATCATACGAACACTGAGAACGTATGATGCTAGAACAATAGAATTGCGTAGGGAAATGTCAACACAATATACCCTTTTAAATACGCAAACACTAGATGATGAATTGCTGCAGGCAACTGCATATCCGATTTATAGCCCATCAGAGGCTAGGCATCAGATGGATAGCGATATTGATGAAATTTACACGAGATACATAGAGTTATCTAAACAGCGTGTGGATGATATAAAGAGCCTGATGCGTGACATTATTGAAGAACAGGAAAGTATGAATCGTATTATGGCAATTTATGAGATTTTAGATGAAAAAGAGCGTTGTGTCTTAGATAGGTTGTATTTACATAGTGCTGCTGAAAAAATACATGACGCCGTACAACAGATGGGGACTGATTACAATCTGCATCCGCAGACGATATACCGGATTCGCAGAAAGACCATGGAAAAAATCATGTCTTTTTATAAAAGTGACCTTACACAGACAGAAATCTTGCATATGAGAACACAGGATGCTGTTTGTCTAACAAATAAAGAAAAATACCGCTGATGGGGAAAGCGGTGTGCGAAATGCACGGAAAGGAGCAATATATGAAAACGATAACTGTATGGAACAGAAAAGGTGGAGTAGGAAAGACTACACTGTCATTTAATTTAGCATCTTGCTTAGCTACGGAGCATCAGAAAAAAGTACTTGGTATTGATTTGGACGAGCAAAAGAATTTTTCTTTGATGCTAGAAAAAGGGACAGGCAGAACGAAAGCAGATATTGTCAAGTTGGCAAAAGATAATTTTAAGGATATGAAAAAGGCTGTGTATAAAGGGAAAAATGTTGATTATATACGTGGCTCTCATGCAAAAGCTTATGTTCAGACAATCAATGGATTATATGAGGGTTTGAAGTCATTAAGAGACTATGATTACGTCATTATTGATTGTCCAGCAAGCTTTTCGCATATTGTTCAGAGTGCAATATATGCTGCAGATTTTGTATTAGTGCCAATTGGATTAGATGCCTTTTCCAAGGATAACCTTAATTTAGTTAGTACTTCAATTGAATCCGTGAGACAAGCCAAGGAATTAAATGAAATGGAAGTTGATGAAGAAGATTTTATGGTAGATATTCCATGGTCTATTGTTGTCAATCGTGTTGCAAATCGTAAAAACCAAAAGGAAACCTTTACAGATCTTGTATATAAGCATGATTATCCGATGCTTGACATTTGCATCAGTGAAACTACGACGGTGGCAACTGCAAATAGTATGAAGAAACCGGTATATTTGCATCGTAGTCATGCAACGGTAGCACAGGATATACGAGATATGGTCGATCTAATCCGGGAGGAGGTAGAGTAAGATGCCAAAATTTGCAGATGTTTTTACGGAACAAAAACCAAGTGAAAAAAGACCGGTGACGCAGAAAATCAAACGGATCCATTACAGTAAGATCATGGAATCAGTGTTTCAATATCGTGATCGTCAGAATGATGTTGTAGAGGCACTGGCTGATCTGATCAAGGCAGATGGTAAAGTCTTAGAACCATGTATTGTGCGAAAAGCCGGTGGAGACACATATGAATTGATTGCCGGACATAAGAGACGGCGTGCATGTGTTTACCTGGCAGAGCAGGAGGGGATGGAACAGTTTGCAATGATTCCATGCATTGAAGAGGATATGACGGATGTAAGGGCTGAATTTGCTGTTTATTCGTCTAATGGTTATGACGAGAAAACACCATATGAGATTATGCGCGAAATAGAGGGTATGAGCCGGCTACTGACAGAGCATCCAGAGGAGTTCCCGGAGTTTGCCGGAAAAGGCAGATTGGTGGAAAAATTGGCGTCACAACTGCAAATGTCAAGATCCGTGGTATCAGATTATAAGAATATATCACGTAACCTAGGCGGAAAAGGGATGGAAGCCTTTAAGGATGGCAGACTGGATAAATCAGCAGCAGTTACACTGGCGTCTATGCCGGAGAAGGAGCAGGACGAGATCATAGAGCAGGGACTGACAAAACGCGAAGAGATCAAGGGATATATGCTGGAGAAGAACCAGGCGCAGGAACCTTCTGCAGAGCAGATCCGACATTTTGCTGCGTATGTAAAATCCATTCTGAAAGATACGGAAGAGGATAAGTGGGCAGAGGCATTACGCCATGCATGTAAAAATGCTTTCGGATCCGGTCGGGAGCCAAAGTATTCCTATAAAGGATCCTACCGGGGTGTAAGTCTTGGCGGGATGAATGAAATCACATGGAAGCGCCTGGTTGCATTAATCAAGGAATGTTGTCCTTATATTCAAGGGAAACAGGTGACGCAGCAAGTCGTTGAACCAACACAGAATGACAATGGTGAGGAAGACCAGTTAGCAGGACAGATGAATGTTGCAGATTATCCAGAAGTTTTGCCGGAGCAGATGAAGCAGGAAAAAGTTTCAAACCCACAACTGGGTATGGAGGTTTTTGTGGAGGAGACACAGGAGAAAATAGAGCGATACTTGAATGAATTAACGCAGGCTTTATCTGCTAAAGAATGGCAACAAATATCATCATTAGGACGCCAGATTTGGATTGATGCAGATAATATCATAAGTGTGCAAAATAAATTTGATATGTAAGGAGGATAAGATTATGAATCAGAGTTGGAAAGAAAGACTGCAGGAACGCTTGCAACGAACAATGGAGGATCGTAAAAGCAGGGTGTTGCTTAAACGCCTTGGCATATGCCTGATTGATGCAGTGGCTTTTATTGTGATAAATGCGTTACATATTCCGGGGATTGTAGGAACTGTTCTTAGAATGACATGTGTGATCATCATGGGGGTTATTCTAATCAGAACCCTGTATAAAAAAGAGGATTGATCCATATATCCTTCCATCCAACTATAAGTTGTGGCTGTCAAAAGGCGTGGAAGGACTCCCGGTTGTGTCAGCCGGGCATATATTGCTTTGTCCTCCGGATATTCCCCAAAGTTTCCGGAGGACGCATAGAAATGAAGTGGTATATGGGGGAATGTTAGATGGTTATACTGCCCTAAGGGGTTTTATGACATTGGGAGAATGCCCAAAATAACTACAAATTGGTTGAAACACCGCTGCATAGTCCTTCTATGCAGAAAAGAAGGAGTTCATGTGGATTTATTTTATATATCACGAAAAATAAGCCATGATGTTGCCTCCGGTTTATACCGGGGGCGGAAAGGGGATATTTATGGATTATCCCAGGGAAAACTAATGTCTTTTTCCTTAGTTATATCGGTAGTCCATTTAGAACTAATATCATTTTTCTCACAATATGCAGCAATAGACTTTCCTAGAAGTTTTTCTGTTTTGGCAAGGTTTTGAACGTGACCATTATGTCTGCCTTTATGTGGTAGCCAGCCACAGAAAATAAATCCTTCTTCTCGCTCTGCTTTTGAAAGAGTATTTTTCCTGAACGGATAAATATATTTTAGAGGAACTGGTGATGGACTGCTCTCGGAAGGAATATTGTTGTCAATTAATGTAAGAAAGGCAAAGGAGGAAAAATGGTGCTCTTTGTAATTCAGATTAAGAATTTGACATAATTTATAATAGTCTTCATCTTTCATCTCTGTAACAAAGCCAGGATAAACATATAAGATAAAAGCAAAATTATATTTTAGTGCTCCTACCATGATTTCAAAAGGATGAGCATCAATGTCAATAATGCAGTCGAATTTTATGTCATTATATACAAAGTCAAATTGTTCCAGACTTTTTCGATTTCTTCTCATGCTGGAGCATATGGGTCTTAAATGAGTGAATTTGTATTGCATAAAGCACCTCCATATCAAGTATGAAAACAAGTATATATTATGATGAAATGTATTGTCCAAGTGAAATTAGAATTGTGTCACATAAATTATGTTTGGATCATTCGTTTGTTCCGGAAGCAACAATGCCTTGTATTCAATGTTTAGATTTACAAAACTTGATGAAAAGCAATCTAATTGATGAACTATATATATGTTTTACCCCACAATCAGCTTTTTTGCAAATTCCTAATGCAGAATTGCAAGAAATTGTAGGATGGCAGAAGGTAAAGCCTAATAATCTCATAATAAAGAATATAAACGAGATTCGTTGAAAAAATATTGACCTATGATTAAGGGTTAAATTTTTAAAATGCAGGAGAAGCTATGGGAGTATTTCGCGTAGAAAAGAACAAAAATTACACAGTGATGTCTAATATGCATTTGCGTGATAAAGAATTATCTTTAAAGGCAAAGGGATTGTTGTCGCTTATGTTGTCTTTGCCAGATGATTGGGATTATACCTTGCGTGGATTGGCTGCAATCAATAAGGAATCAATTAATACAATTTCGGGTATCGTGAATGAATTGATAGAGCATGGTTATATCATTAGACAACAGATCCGGGGGACGGCAGGAAGATTTGGAGATATTGATTATATTATTTTTGAGTCACCGGAGGAATGTGAGCAATACATATTAGAACACGAAGAAAAAAAGGATGCGCAAATGGAAGATATATCACCGTGTCACAAAAATTGTGACACGGTGGAAACACTGATAAATAGCGGACTTGAACCGTGTCACAAAAAACCGTATACGGAAACACGGGATACGGATTCTTGTGACGCTAATAAAATACTAAATAAACAAAATACTAATATATCTAATAATCAATCTATCTATCCGAAAGATGATAAGGCGTATGTTGAATTTTATGAGCATATGGTTGAGAAGGTGAAAGATAGCATTGACTATGATGCCCTTTTATGTGATCGACCGGATGAGATTGGATTGATTGATACGATTGTAGACACCATCATGGATGTTATGTTGATGCCAACGGATTCCGTGATTCATGTCGGATCCAGAGAACGACCGGTCAGTATAGTGCAACTTAGATTTGCCAAACTGACCATGGAGCATGTAGGTTATGTGCTGGATTGTGTCGAAGGAACTACCAGTAAGATTGCAAATATCAGGGCATATTTGCGTACATCACTTTATAATGCACCGGATTCCATGAAGATCTATTATCACAATTGGACGATGCATGATATGGAGCTGGGAGCACAGAAACAAAAACAGGAAACAAAAAGGCATGAACAGCATGAAAATAATGCGCCGACTGCCGGTACTCAGGGAGGATAATGCATATGATGAACGAAAGAAAACCAAGGTTGTTTGTTGACATGGATGGAACATTGGCAGTATTCAATCAGATTGATAAACTCGAAACGTTGTACGAGCAGGGATATTTTGCCAATCTGACACCACAAGTAAATGTAGTGGACGCTGTGCGTATGGTACAGGCAAGAGATGAGATAGAGGTGTTTGTGCTATCTGCAGTTTTGACAGATAGCAAGTATGCGCAGGTAGAAAAGAACGAATGGTTAAATATTTATCTTCCGGAGATTGATGAAAGGCATCGAATATTTGTGCCATGCGGTGAGGATAAGACAATGTATGTTCCGAACAAGATACTGGAAGAGGATGTGTTACTAGATGATTATACAGTCAATTTGAATGCGTGGGAGCCACCGGCAAAGGGGCTGAAATTGTTGAATGGTATCAATGGTACAAAAGGCACCTGGCAAAAAAGCAGGATTTCCATTGAACATTCTGCAGATGAACTGGCAGATATGATTGTGGATTATGTGCTAGAAGGCAAGGCTGTGGAGGATAAACTTCCACAACAACATCGTGATGAACAGAAGATGTCCTACAACAGGTTATCGGAGATTGCGGATGCAGCTATTGATCTATTGTTACAGGAGGAACCAGAATTAAACTTTGCAGCGTTGGATGAGGCGGTTGATCTGAGCATAGATGAGATGTCAAGATGGCATATGCATGATATGTTTGATCTACAAGCAGAACACAGACCAATGATGTAATTGTGCCGATAGTCGGCACGGATTGGAGAACATATGGGAAATACAGAAAAATATAGCCGATGCTTAAAACATATCGTGCCGGCAGAAATGGACAGGTTGACCGGTGAGGCTATTAGGGCAAGAGAGCTGGGACTTACATATGGACAACTGAAAGTTAAGGAAATGGTAGAGGGAAGGAATAAAGTACATATAATTCCGAAAGGATATAGTAAGGCAGGACGCGAGCAATGACATGATTCATTGTGTCAACGAATAAGGTTTTGTTGAAGAAATCAGATGAATTTTGTATAATATAATCAAAGTATAGTTGATTGTACAAGAACAGAGGTGTTGATTTATGTATAATATCAATGAAATAAAAAAAATTACGGAACCTATAGCGAAAACATATGATATAGATAAAGTATGGCTGTTTGGATCCTATGCAAGAGGAGAGCAAACAGAGGAAAGTGATATTGATTTCCGGATTGATCGCGGAAATGTGTGCTCTGGCATACGATTGGGTGCATTTTACGCAGATTTAGAAGATGCATTGAATGCAGAGATTGATGTAGTTACCACGCAAAGTTTATCAGATGAATTTTTGGGGAAAATAGGAAGGGATGAGGTATTGATTTATGCTAAATAGCGAAGTTAGAGATTTGGGGTTGATAAATCACATTAATGATTATTGCGAAGATATTAGTCATACACACGCTAAGTTTGAAGGTTCATACGATACTTTTGTAACAGAATCTACCTACGAAAGAACGATTGCATTTGATGTAATGCAGATTTGCGAGTTGACTAAGAAATTGTCAGATGAATTTAAAAGTCAGTATGACCTGCCATGGCGCGCGATCAGTGGCATGAGAAATATGATAGTTCACGATTATGGTCATATTGATGCGGAAGTATTATGGGAGACATCACACGATGATATAAAGCAAATTGAAAGAGTATGTAATATAGTTCTTGCACCATATACTGAGGATTTAGAACCAGAAATTGATGAGAGAGCACCAAGAATGTAGTGCGCCGACTGTCGGCACAAAGTGATACTAAATACTACTAGATATCAATTATAAGAGATGCTATGCTAAGTGTGACAAAATAAAATAACAAGTAAAACCGTATGTGATTTTTTCACATGCGGTTTTTTTGTTGCCAAAATCAAGGAGGAAACAAGATGACAAAAGGAGAATTTTATCAAACAATCGAACAGTTTATTACTGGTATGCTGCCAGAACAATTTGCCAACTATACACCAGAGTTAGTGTCTGGAATTAACCAGACAGGTGAGTATACCGGCTTGGTACTTCGAACAGAAGAAGAGAATATTGCACCAGTCATTAACCTGGATGAGATGTATGAAAAATACGGTTTGTATGAGGAACTGGAAATGCTGATGGCAGTTGCAAATGATGTGACGGAAATTTATGAAAGTGAGGATAAAATTCGGGTCGAAAATATGAGACAAGATGCTATTCGAGTGAGAGATGATTACGAGTATGCAAAAGGGAAATTGTTTCTTTCCATGGCCTCTATGCCACGAAAAGAGAGTAATCTTTCAGATCTTCATAAACAGGTAGGAGATTTGCAGGTACAGGTACGTATTATGATCGGGCAGATGTGGACGCAAAACGAAGCTGTAAACGCATCTATTGTTGTCAATGAGGAACTTCTGAAGAATTGGGAAAAAGGTTTTGATGAGGTTTATGAAGAAGCGACCAAGAATATGTCAAAAATTTTACCAACTGTTATTGAGCCAATGGATCAGCTGTTAAAAGAAATGTCGCCAGCTGTAAATATGGATTTTGAGAATGATATACCACTGTTAGTTGTAAGGAATCAATCCCAGAATCATGGTGCAGCAAACCTATTTTTGCCAGGGATTATGGATGAATTGGCAGATCGGGTAGGCGGTTCTTATCTAATTATTCCGAGTAGTGTGCATGAGGTATTAATCCTGCCACCGTCAATGATGGAGGATGGACTAAACAAAGACATGGTTACAGATGTAGAAAAAATGATACAAGAAATCAATGAAACATTTGTATCTCCAGAAGACAGATTGTCTGACCATGCCTATTATTACGATGCAGAAAGAAAGGAAATATCCATCGCCTCAGAGGCACTGTTGCATATAGATCATGCTCTTTCTACTACGCAGAAAAAAATGGATGTAGAAAATCAGACACCACAGGTGATGGTGGATGAAGTCGCAAAAAATATTATTGAAGATGTGATACATCCTAACTTTTCATAAAAGAAAATGTGCCGACAGTCGGCACAAAAGGAAGGAGAAATACATTTATGCAGAAATATGGAGGAATCATCTGGCAGGAGAGACTAAAAAATAATATGCAAGCAAATGTCCTGGCAAATATTCTACTTCTGTCAGAGAAAGAACTGGATGAGGTTGAGACAGGAAAAACAGAATTAAGCGATGTGCGTCTTAACATCTGCGCTAATATTTTTCGTATATCCAAAGAGGCAATGATCCAGGGAGTGCGTAAGGATGCACTAAGTGATGATGAAATCCGGGAGCGGTTGCAGGATATCAATAGGCAAATATCAGGTCTGAAGCCAGAGAAGACCTTTGCGGAGCAGATTGATGAAGTAATTGAGGGTAAATATCCGCGTTATGATGCTCTTAAGGTAGGTGATACACCAAAGATATTGCTTGATATAGGGTGTGAGCAACTGCCAATTCTGTATACACAGGGGCATCTAAAGAAAGCATTGGAGGTAAAAGATGAGAAAAAACATGGGTATGGCTTGTCAGTGGATCAAGTGAAAAATATTTATAGCAAAATTGAAAAGCCGGTCATGTTATATGACTCTTTGACGCGAGACGATAGCATTATGATTTTAACAGATGAAATTGATGCTAGTAATAGTCCTGTAATGATTTCAATATGTGCAAATGGAACCGGATCTTATCAGGCTCAGATTGTTTCATCAAATATTGCCACCAGTATTTATGAAAAAAATAATATAGAAAATCTTTTAAAATTAGTGTTGGAACAACAAAAGGTATTGTTTTATGACAAAAATAAGAGCCAAGAATTATTTAGTTTGCTCGGGCTTCAATTCCCTGAAGGCTTTAATAATCTTGACTACGATATTGTTATACGCACTAGTGATCATGTCGTTAAAAATGATATATCTGATGAATATGATATAGCACCTGTAGAAGAAACAGAAAAACAACCAAAAATGCAATAAAAAGTAAAAATGGATGTGCCGACGGTCGGCACAGAAAGGATGAACAATATGTATGAAAATGATAGTAGATATCCATTTGAAGCATTTATAACCAATCTTGGAGAATATGTAGAAGGAAAGTTTAATGGGAAATGGGTAGGATTTCCACTTACCGCAGAGGAAATGCAGCACGTATTAGAGTCGATTGATATTGGAAAAGAAAGAGATGGAGTTGTGTATGAAGAATACTTCATTACGGATTTTGAAGATCATGTCGGAGCTCAGAACATTGGTTATATTGCCGGGGAGTATCCGTCTTTGAATGAGTTGAATTATCTCGCAAAGCAGATTGATGAATTGGATGAAGGGGAACTAAGTGTCTTTATGGCAGTGATGGAAGCAGATGGTTTTTCCAGCATCAAGGATTTAATTAATCTGACCAATAATCTGGATAATTATATCTTACTGTCGGATATAGAGGATGAATATGATTTAGGAAAGGCAGTTGCTGAAAATTATGAGATTCCTGATGGACTGGAAGATTACATTGACTATGAGGGATTGGGGAGAGATGCAAGTTTAAATGACACAGGCTCATTTACAGCCTACGGCTATTTGACCTGTGGCAGTAGTGAAATGACATTGATTTATGATGGTACGTCTGAAAATATTCCGGAGGAGTATAGGGTGGTAGGAAACCGTAAGGAGATTTCAAAAGAGATTCAGACAGAAAACGAAAATGTAATGTCAGAAGATATCATGCTGGACAATCCGGAAGAACATGCGCCGAGAATGTAGCAGAAAAAGTGTGCCGACTGTCGGCACAAGATGTGGAGGAAACGAATATGAGTTTAAATGAAGAAAAAGATCTCTTGAATTCCATAGAAAGAGGTCGTCAACTGGCGCAGCGTATGATTATGGCACCGGCGCTGTATGCAACGATTCTGATTGTACAATTTGTTGCCAGAATGCATAAAGCTAATCTTTTGAAAAAGACGGATTGGGAGAACTTTGATAAGTTTATGAAATTTTGCGACTATAACGTGGAAGTGGCAAACATACCTCTGTCAGAACAGGACATGGCAGAAGTTCGTGAGCGTGTAGATAAAGAATTGGAACGATTTATGAATCAAGGTTCTATTACAGAGGAACATAGGCAACTGAAAGCAAAAGAACTAGTCAAAGAAGGAATCCGAGAGAAACTGGATGATATGGGAATCCATTATTGTATGCTAGAAAATGATTTTGATGTAGACCATATGAAAATTTATTACAAGAAGTCTGATAAGGCACGTATGGAAGATTTTCTTGGAAATTATATTAAGGAACACCTGGTTTCCGGCGAGATGGAAAAGGATGAACTAAAGAGAATGATGGGAGAAAAGACTTCTATCATTTCTGTTCCTGATGCATTGGAAGAAAAACTGCAGGATGCTATGGAGGCAGTGGATGTGTCTTTCGCAAAAATCAAGGATCTTAATCTTGCGGATGGAAAAAAGCAGATGTATATACCTAATCACCAGTTACAGATTGTCAAGCAACTCTATCAGGAAATCAGGGATGGTTTGATTGCAGATGGTATGGATGATCCGGGAGATATGGAAGAAATGACTCAGGAAGAACTGAATGCAACGGCAATTTGTAAGGATGATCAAGATTTTGTAGAACGATGCGACGAGACACATAGGGAAGTCAGTGATTCTTTTATCAATGAAGATAGTAAGACATGGGAAGAAGTGACAGACCGCTATGAACCTTTAGGATCAAGATCATCTGTGGACTATATGAATAACGATGCTTATGAACAGATATCCATTGATGAACAAACGCTAGTAGCACAAAGCGGTGCTACACAGTTCGTGAAAAGCAATGGTGAAGATTCTGTGGCATCTATGATGTTTGCATGCAAGGTTCCAGGAACCGGATATAAAAATTCCCCGACGCAGTTCCTAGTTATTCCAAAGGATCAGGTATTTAAAGACACACATGCTAATAGAACAAGGTATGTTGCGTTTTTGGAGAAAGATAAGAAACAGATGGTGCTAGACGCTGCAGGAAAGCCTATAAAGGGAGATTTGACAAGTGTGGAAAACTTGATGGATAAATTTGATTATCAAAGAAATGCACCTGATCTTGCACCATCAATCGCAACACCAACCATGAAAATATAAATGGATGGAAGCGTGCCGACGGTCGGCACGCTTCCTGATTTCATACAGGAGGAAATATGTTACAGAAAAGAAAAACGCCGGTGGGGCTTTATGTGACCCTTGGAGTTATCCTTATGATTCTGTCATATTACGTCAGTGGGCTGTTTACTTTCGATGATCTTTCCATGAATAACATGCAGGATTATCTTGTTTATATTGCTCTGCATTTCTGGCAGGTGACACGCTGGTATAATGATAAGACGATACCCATTATGGGGCTTGGATTTCTAGGTTGGGTTTTTATTATTTACTATTTTATGCTCTATTACAGAAATTATCAGGAAGGCAGCCACGGAACAGAAGAATGGGCAGATATCAAGGATGTGAACCGTAGACGACGGAGTAAGGTGGAAGACGATAATATGATATTGTCAAAGAATATTGCCGTTGATACTTGTGGAGAAAAGAGTATGTCAAATAATAACACGTTGATTATTGCATCTTCTGGAAAGGGTAAGACAACTGGTTATATGGTGCCAAACATCTTGCGAGCACACGATCATTTCATACCGTTGGATGTCAAACTTGATCTGCAATTTAAGTATGGATTGTATCTGCAGAAAAAAGGCTATACGATAAGAAGTCTGAATATGAAGGAGCCAGATAAGAGTGATCGGTTTAACCCGTTTGTTTATATTTATCGTGATCAGGATCTGATCAGATTAGTCGAAAATATCTACGATTCACTTGATCCGCCGGATGCTATAAAAAATGATCCTTTCTGGGAAGATGGACCTAAACTATATATACAGGCAATATTTTATTATGAATGGTTCTGCGCAAAGGAGGAGGGGAGATATGGCAATATCAATAACATTACGGCACTCTGTAATGAGCAGGTGCAGTTATCGGATCAGCCGCCAAAGAAAAAAGGCGCGCCACCACCTTCCATTTTGGAAGTGAAGATGATGAAAATGCGAGAAAAGTACGGACCAAACCACCCGGCTGTACGAGACTACTTTAAGTTTATAGGTGGTGCTGCAGACACGGTAAAGAGTATCGTTATTATAGTAAACGCAAAATTTAAGTTGTTGGAGTTGCCAGAGTTGAAACGTATTTTTGAAGACGATGATATGCACCTGCAGGATCTGGCATATGGTGTTGGAGGAACGAAGGACCACCCAACCGACAAAAAGGTTGCAATTTTCTTAGGGGCAGATGATACAGACTCTTCCTTAAATTTCGTATTCTCTATTTTCTATACATTGGCTGTCAATACGCTATGTAATATTGCAGATCGTGATTTTAAGAGAAATGGTGGAGCACTCCCAATACCGGTTGGATTTTTGATGGATGAGTTTTATGCCGGTGCCCGACCAGCAGATGCGGAGGTATTGCTTGGAACAATACGAAGCAGAAATATTTACATGGTTCCGGTATTGCAGTCCAAAGCACAATTAATGGTACTTTATCCGAATGATAAATGGAAAATTTTTTTAGATAACTGTGCAGTGATGGCATTTTATGGGGCGGCTCCGGCAGCGGATGAAACGCATGAGTGGATTTCCAAGCTGACAGGCGATATGACCTTTGATACAGCAGTCATGCAAAAGGATCGGACGGATTTTGGAGAAGCCGGTGGCAATCTGATCTCTCCTGCGGCAGTGAAACGTATGCCAAATTCAGATTGTATTATTTTTATGGAAGGAGAGTTCCCAATCTATGATGAAAAAGAAAGACCATGGGAAAATCCGGATTCTCCATATCATCGTGCGATGGAACTGAATAAGGCAAGCGAAGACGGAGGGTATATTCATCCGGTAGAAGTTGTGTGGAACGAAAAGGAATATCGCTATATCACAGTTTTGCCGGATAGTGAGCCAAAAGAATTTGCAGACATTGATAATCCGGAGTTTTTGCATGCGGATCTTAGAGATAAGAATAAGAACACCTTGCAAAAGGCATTAAAACAGCTGGCAGAAAATGATGCGATGGATGATGAAAATGTGCCGACCGTCGGCACAAGAAAGAAACGAGATGTCACAGGTGACTTTATTGATGTCTGGTTGCGCTATTCTAAGGAACTCTCTGATCGGGAAAAACAGATCATATTGAGAGCGTCTGAAAATGGAGTGACAGAGGATAATTTGAAGAGAATGTTTTTGATGGAAGAAAAAGAAATGGAGGAATATGCCACAATCTGTGCCGATGGTCGGCACACAGCAGATATGCAGGAAGGAAGCTAAACTATTGGCCGCTATCAGATGCTACTAAACGCTACCAAATGCTACTAAATGCTACTAGATAATACAAAAATATACTGTTATGCTAAAAGAGACAAAATAGTAACTAAGGAAGTAACCTGTGTAAAGCGCCAGGGTACTTCCTTTTTTTGTGCCGACAGACGGCACAAAAGAAAGTGAGGAGAGGTTATGTCATCAAATGCAAAACAAATATTATCGAGCGTGCTGGGTGCGGTATGTCTGGCTTTTGCGATAGGTCTGACTACAAAACTGTTTCCGGTATATGCAATCGGGAATGCCGACAAGTTGGATTTTGTGATTGCAACGAGATGTTGGAGAAATCTGCAAGCAGGAGACCTTGTCGTAAATGAAAAAGGACAGATGGTTGGCATTACAGAGGACGAGAGTTTGGATGGAAAAGAAATCATCCATAACATCATCAGTACAAGTCCTACAACGGAGCGAGTGCTATTCACAACAGCGGAGGGAGTTTTATGAGAATTTTGCGAAAGGGTATAAAAGTCGTTGCCAAAGTCTGGTGCGTGTGGCTTGTTTGCCTGCTTGTTATCAGCCTTGCTTACCAGATCAAGCACTACGATCATACATCAGATGAAATAGAAAACCCGGTGCAGGTAACAGATGAAAATGTGCCGACAGTCGGTACAGAGACAAAGGAGGTGGATGTATGGATGAAGTAATGCAGTTTTATGTGCAGGGATTGCTAAAATTGCGTGAAAAAGAGCAGGTAATACGAAGGACAAAGGAAGAACAACTTGCCAGAGAAAAGGAGCAGGATAAGACCCTCTGGCTGGCATACCATGATGGGCTTACCGGTCTTTATAACCGTATGGGATTTTCTAAAAGGTGTGAGGAGGAAGGCTTTGAAAAGCCGGATTTTGATATTTCTCATGTATTCTTGCTGGCATTGGATGTTAATGATCTCAAGATTGCAAATGACCATTATGGACATGATGTTGGGGATGAACTCATTCGCCATGTAGCAAAGACCCTGGTAAGTTGTATGGAAACAAAAGACGTTTTTCGGATGGGAGGCGATGAATTCCTGGTCTATTTGCGTGATGTTACGGATGAGGAGGTGGAACGTCGATTGGAAGTATTTCAGAAAACAGTAAGAGACAGTAACGCATCCATCCCTTTTCCCGTTGTTGTCTCCTGCGGTGTTGCCAGAGGACAGCCAACGCAGTCGATGGGCGACCTGCAGCATACGGCAGATCTGTGCATGTATACAGAAAAGCGAAGGATTAAGGAACAGGCATATGTCGTGCAGACTAAAAAGTCAGAAAAGGCATATAGGGCAAAGTCCTATGTCAAACCGGATGGACTTTGGGAGACAGTTGGCAGCGTTTATCTGTTTCTCTTTGTGATCATCCTGGTGCTGATACTGTGACTTTTAAAATAACGTGCCGACTGTCGGCACGATACGGAAAGGGGAAAGTAATGTCTATCGATGGACTTAGGGAATTGGTGCAGACACTTGATAAGGAAACCATGTTGAATTGTCAATGTGTCCGGCTATTGACAGAAGAATACTTAGCGTATGCGGGGCGTGACTCGCCGGAACTGGTGCAGGCGGCATCTATCTGTGATGTAGGAAAGATGTATGTATCGTCCAGGATCCTGCAAAAGGAAAGCGGTCTTAGCCTGGCAGAAATGCAGATCGTAAGACTGCATCCATACATGGGATGGCTTACGGCGAAGGAATATGGTGTGCCTGATGAGGTGGCACAGATCGTTCTTTTCCATCATGGAAGATCGCCTTTGCACTTGCAAGATATTCCTATGGGAAGCGACGAGGTCTTAACGAAGGCAAGAATGATCTATACCTTTGATGCATTTCATGCCATGACATCGGAACGATGTTATAGAAATGCGATGGAACCACGTCTGGCAATGGAGATCATGACAGAAGAATGTCATAGAGAAATGACATTTGATGGCAGTGTCCTGGATTTCTTGAAAAGGCGCTATTGCCTTTAAAGGAGATATGACCGGAGAAATCCGTTCATTTTATAGAAAATGTGCCGACAGTCGGCACAAAAGGAAAGGAGGAGAAATAACAGATGAAGAAAATCTTTGAAAAACTAGGAGATAGCGGAATGATCATTCTTATCATTATTGCATTGGGTGCATTAGCATTGTTTATGATCGGAACCGATAATACCAGCATTGTCGGACAGGCATTTACGCAGTTAATCCAAAAGTTAGTAAATTGGGCTGCGTAGCAACAAGAAGAATAATCCCGGACAGACAAGTTGAATCTGTCCGGGAAATAACAAAAGCGTGCCGACAGTCGGCACAAAGTAGGAGAAAAATATGGAACAAGAAAGTATTATTGCAATCGAAGAATCAGAAGATCTGTATGGTGTGCTATATCCGTATGTCAAGGATGAAAAGATCACGGACATTGATTACAACGGAAAAGATGTGTGGGTGCGTGATTGTAATAACTATAAAAGAAAAATAGATGTAGAGATCACAGATGCATGGGTGGCGCAGTTTACCCAGCGCATTTCCAATTATGTATCAAAGGAACTGAATGTGCAGAACCCGAAACTTGAAGCAGAAACACCAAAATTAAGGCTGTCCATTATCCATGAATCAGCCGCAGTGACCGGCAGATCCATTTGCATTCGTAAGACACCGCCATATGTGCGTATTTCTGTGGGGGATGCCTTAAAAAGTGGTTATGCCGATGCCAAGTGCTTATCACTTTTGTATCACTGCATCAAGGCACATCAGGTCATTATGATCGGTGGAGAACCGGGCGCAGGAAAGACGGAACTTGCAAAGTTCTTATCCCAGTTTATCCCGGCGGAGGAAAGAGTTATTACGATCGAGGACTCATTGGAATGGCACTATCAGGATATCCGTCCGGATGCTGATTGTGTATCTTTGCAGACCGGAAAGTATTTTACGATCGATGATGCCATCACGGCATGCCTCAGGCAGAATCCAAAATGGCTGAATGTGTCAGAATTGCGTGGCGCAGAGGTGCAGCCTTATATGAAAAATATCTCCGGGGGCATGAAAGGAATCACGACCATCCATGTGGATGATGTCAGAAATATACCGGATCGCATGTGCAATATGTGCGATTCTCCGGCAGCCAGAGACCGTATGGAAACAGATGTGTATTCTTATCTGAATGTAGGTGTGTTGGTGTCTCAGAAGCAGGATCCGGATAATCCGGAGAGGAAGGTCAGGTTTATCGATCAGGTAGCCTTTTTCTATCGCATGGGTGACCGGAAATATGTGCATGTGGTATATGAAAATGGCATGCTTGTCACAGAGCAGTTACCGGAAAAGGTGCTTTACCATATGAAAAGAGAAAATATAGGCGATGTCTGGAACACGGATGAGATCCAGAAAAGATCTCAAATGCCGGCAGGGGAATTTTACCAATATGTGCCGACAGTCGGCACGGAAACATCATTCTTTGAAAAACAGCAGCATGTATCGATCGATCCTGTTGTTGCAGATATCATGCATACAAGTTGGAAGGAGGAAACAGAGTGAAGAAAAAAGGATCCTTATATTATCTGCATCCCAGACATATATGCTCGGAAATCGAGGGATATGGATATGAGTACAGTATAGGAAAGGCATTGCGTAATTATGGCATCTATCTGGGATGTGGAGCATTGGCTGGCTGTGCCTTTCGCTTGCAGCCGGTTTATATCATCATCATGTTGCTGCTGGGGATTGTATTTGTCCCTGGCATGGTCTTGAGTACTTATAGAAATAAATCGAACCAGTCGAAGTTCTGGGACGCTGTTTCCTACATGGATCAGATACTGACAGTCTTCCGGGATAAGAAAAGGTATCAGCCATCCTTAGCAGAGATCAAGAGTTCCTTTGCAGAGAGTCCTATGTATGACTGTCTGGATAAGGCAGAGAAACATATGCTCACAAGTACGAGTGCAGATGCCCAACAGGAAGCCTATCAGATGATCGAGACAGATTACGGATGTCTGCGTATGAAGAACATACATAGATATATGGCGAATGTGCAGACCCTAGGTGGTGATGTTACGGATGCCATCAAGATACTGCAGGATGATCTGCGCAACTGGGAACTGCGTCAGCAGGAAGCACAGATGCAGCGTGTTTCTGCGAGAAATGTCGTATATGGCATCCTGGGAGGCTGCGTTTTCTTGGAACTTGTCATCCTATGGGCGTTTTACTTTTATGGCATGGATCTGATGCATGAACCATTGGTGCAGATCTGTGGTGTCATTGAGTGGGTGGCAAGTCTGTTGCTTGTGCGTGCTACGGATCGGAAGGCATCGGTTGATTGGATGGATCGAAAAAACACCCTATCCGATGAGAAGATCTTAGCCAATTATGAACAGGTCGTGCATTTTGATAAGAAAAAAGAAATGGCGACGTCACTTCGTTGGACGGTCATTCCGGCAGTATTTCTAATTATTAGTATTGCAAGACATGCCTCTGTTGCCATCATCGTTATTATGGCAGCACTGACGGTCTTTGTTTTATTTTCATGGAAAGTCGGATATTTGCTGTCTTATCAGGACACCGTCAAGGAAATGCGCAGGGCATTCCCCACGTGGATCTTGGATGTGGCACTCCGGATGCAGACAGACAGTGTGCAGGTTGCCTTGTATGGCTCTTATGAAACAGCACCCACGGTCTTAAAACCGGAACTGGATCTTTTTTATGAAGATTTAAAGAAACACCCAGAGAGTATCGATCCATATCTGAATTTCCTGAAAAACTTTCCAATCCGAGGCGTGGATTCTTTTATGCGAAAAATTTACAGCGTTTATGCTGGAACTAGTGCACAGGAGCAGACAGCAATCATGGATATGGTAGAACGTAATAACTATCTTATGGATGAGGCGGAGAAAGCAAAGAATGAGGAGGCATTACGACCACTAGATGAAATGGGATATCGTGTAATGGGTGTGATTGGAGCCAAGATGATGGTTGAAATGGTGGTTATGTTTATGCAGATGGTGGAAAAAATCACAAACTTTTAGAGATTGCGAAAAGTTGTGCCGACAGTCGGCACGGAAAGGAGTTTTTCAATGGAAACAATTATAAAAGGTTTTTTGGGGTGTTTTCTGTTGTTGCTTTTGACTTTTAGCGGGTAT
This sequence comes from Roseburia lenta, assembly GCF_014287435.1. Lineage (GTDB taxonomy): Bacteria > Bacillota > Clostridia > Lachnospirales > Lachnospiraceae > Pararoseburia > Pararoseburia lenta. Next base: position 341,592 of record NZ_JACOPG010000001.1, on the reverse strand, counting down.
GGACTATTTTCTGCTGCTATTGATGCGCGTAATGCGGACGCTTTCTTGTCAGATTGTGTTACACGTATTGAATCGTCAGATTATGCGCCTAGTGTGATTAATGCTTGTCAGGAGGATGCAAATCAAGCAGGATATGAGCTTAGTGTGACAGGATATAAGGCGCAGGGAAGTAATCGTAATACTTATGGTCAGGCGACACTTTTGTATGAATTTAAAGTACCGCTTTTACAGATTGCAACAGAAAGAACTGTTAAGACGGATCTTAACTAGGAGGTCTTTATGAGGATAATTATTGATCATTTAGGATTTGCTTTTTTTTATGTCCTAACCGGAAGCGCAATCGCAGGACTACTTTGGTGGGTCGTACAGGCAATGTGATAGAAAAATTGTGCCGACAGTCGGCACAGAATGGAGGATGAAAAATGGAAGAGACAACAGAACATGTGGGTCATCTAGCAACAGGAATAGTTGTTGCACTTGCTTTAATGCCTCTGGTAGTGTATTTATTTCAAAATCCTTTGAGTGAAGGCATCGTTAAATTGATGGAATGGGTTATGTAAAGGAGGCTGAAATGGAGAAATTATCTCAAAATTTAGGCAATGCTTTTCTTTATACAATCATAGGTATAGCTTTGTTAACATTGATTTTTGGTGGCATTGTTTTTGGTGGAAAGACAGGGATTCTTCCTATCATGGGACAAACGGTTGCAGAACAAACAAGTAGACAAGAAGTGTCTGATACAAGTCTTACAGAGGTTAAAAGACTGCAGGAAAGAAAACGTCCTGAGGTGGTGGCGCAGGAAACTTTTGCAGGTAATTCTTACAGTGCGGAAGAGTTGTTTAGTGCGACAGATGCAGATGGGCAACGCGCAGACGTGGCGGTTTTAAATGCATTTTATGAAGGTGAAAATGTTACTGCAAGTGTTTTTGATGGTACGAGACTGACATTTGAGCAAAGTGGAACATATCGTTTGAAAGTTCGGGTTACGGATCAGATGGGGGTATCGAATATATGCCAAGTCTATATAACTTGTAATGAATGAAAATAATGTGCCGACAATCGGCACGAAGAAAGGAGAAAAAGCGTGTGAAACAGATTGCATTTGTTTTGTCTGGAGTTGCCATTATTGTCGTGATTATCTTAGGAATACTTACTATGTCGCATCGAACACTAAGAGAAAGCGAGATGGAGAACTCTTTGGCAGATGTTGTGAAAAGTGCTTTGGATGAAGTGGTACAGACGCAGGATTTGGATATTACCAACGAAGATGCATTGATGGCATCTTTTTATGAATCTTTACTGCAAAGGATCAATGCTGGGAAAGAAGGAAACGAGGATCCCAACTTTGATCTGCAGGTTGATATTGCAGGCATTGATACGGAAAAAGGTATCCTGGCAATTCATGTGGAAGAAAAGTATACAAAGCCAAATGGAAAAATTGGAGAGGTAAAATGTGATGCAACGGCAACATTTGATGAAAAGAAAACATCCAAGAGGCATGATGTGACCTTTTATGTAGATGATGCTTTGTGGCTGACTTATGAGATTACAGAGAAAGAGACATTTGTAGAGCCGGAGGCACCATTCAAGGAAGGACAGATATTTGTTGGATGGACGAAAGACCCTGCATCACAGGAGCCAGTAAACTTTCCGGCACATGTGACAGAGGATGAAGTCTACTATGCCATTTTCCGGTAAAGGAAAACGCGTGCCGACGGTCGGCACATTTCTTGATTTTATACAGGAGGAAAAAGAGCATGAAGAAGTTTAATGCAAAAAAAGTAATGGCACAGATGCTTGCGATAGGAGTTGTTTTAACTACCTTGTTTCCGGGAACGGCATATGCTGCCGAAGTCGGAGAACAGGTAAGCGATACAACCGATCAGATTACATCTGTTTTAACTGAAAACAGTGATTTAATCGAACAAGCTGTTATTGAAGCAATACAGGCAAGGGGAGGCGACATTAACGACCAAGCCCTTGTAGATCAAGTTCAAGAAGAGGTAAAAAAGAAAATTGAAAATGGCGAGCTTGAATTAGAAGAGAAGACAGAAGAGGAAACGACTGAAATAACGAAAGACTCTTCCGAGGCTACTACGGAAGACACAAACACCTCATCCGAGAGCGTTAGCGTAACAGACCATACTTCTGCGGATGAAGTCCTTTCGGATGGAGATAACTCTTCTAAGGTAGCTGCTACGAGACTTATCGTTACCTCAGATGTAGAACTTACAGAGTTTTATGGTGCTGTAACGGTAGATCACTATGATAACATCTATGTGCTTGCATATAAGAGTGTAGAAGAAACAGACAGTGCTTATAACTCTTTTGTGGCAAATGGCATTACCGTAGAAAAAGATGCATCTGTAGATGCTATCAAAGAGGATGAAGTGCCAGAAGATAAGGTGGCAAAAGAAGTAACTGATACGGAAGTGACAGATGTTGTAGAAGATACTTCTGCAGAAGCTCAACCTGTTGCAGAGACGGTAGAAGAACATAAAACAATCGTAGCAGTGATTGATACCGGCATCTCAGATGTAACAAATGATGATACATTTAAAGATCGTATCATCGAAGGAACGTCTACGATTTCTGACACTTATGTAGATGATAACGGACATGGAACTGCTATGGCGAAGATTATTGCCGAAGATACAGCAGATGAAAATGTCATGCTTTTACCAATTAAAGCCTTAGATAAAGATGGTAAGGGAACTGTGTTATCTGTAGCCCTTGCAATCAAGTATGCAAAGGAGCATGGAGCAGATGTTATCAATCTTTCTCTTTCTGGTGTCGGACAGTCCAACATCTTAACAAATGCTATCAATGATTGTTATAACAACGGCATTACTGTGGTGACAGCAGCCGGAAATGATAATGCAGATGCAATGGAATACATTCCAGGCAATGTAGATGCAGCTATTAACATTGCCGCAGCGGAAGAGGATGCAGACGGAAAAATTGTATCAGCATCATATACCAATCATGGAGAAAACATTGATTTTGCTGCACTTGGTACATATAAGTTAGTTGTTATAAAAGAAAAAACAACGCTTGAGACAGAGCTGCGAGGAACATCTATTGCTTCGGCTCACGTAGCTGCGTATGTAGCACTGTTAAAGCAAATCAACTCTACTGTTGATGGTGTGGTAAGTCCTGTATCAGAGTCTGATGTCATGGAGTCTTTGATTGCTTCTGCGGATGATTTTGACGGAACCGTTAATCACACATATTTTGGTAACGGATTTCTGGCAAAGGAAAATCTTGTGTTCTTGAAAAGCGATGTAGAAGATCAGGATAAAGAGACGGATGCGGATGAAACCGAAGATGATAGGAACCAGAAAATAGAAGTGGCAACAAAAAAGACAATTTTCATCGACCAAAACCATTGGTGGGGATTTAATGATGATAATAATTGGAGTGCAGGTGGCTTTGATAATGCACATCCGAATGGATCACCGGCTCAAGGACTTAATGTTGCTCTAGCATGGTTTCGTGGAGCAGGATGCGATGAACTAGAAGTTTGTATGATGGGAAATGTTCAGACATACGATAGTGTCTTTGTCCCAATAAATATGAAACTAACGATATATGGGGAAAGTATATTTTCTGCCGGACAAAAAACATGGCAACGTATCGGAAGTGGAGGCGATAGCCCTGTTATTGGTGGTGCAACGAGTGATAATGGTGTTTCGTTCGGATTAGCATATAACGAACATACAAAAATTGAATTGCACACTGTAAATATATGGGATAATACATCAACCGTTGTAAGTTTTGGAGATACTCCGGGTGCTGTATCATCTCCAGATATTTATGCTGAGAGTTGTTCTTTCTTTTCAGAGAATCATTGGTGGAGTGTAGGAACATCTAATGGAACATTTAATAAATGTACCTTTGATAATACATGGGGACACAATCATAATGTTGGTGCTATTGCATCATGGAAATACTTAACTTGTACAAATTGTACATTTAGTGGGAACGGTAGCGTGGCTTTGTCGCGTGCAATTACATACTCCGGATTATTAGGAGGCGGACTGGATTGCCGTGGTTCCATGTATATTGATGGATGTACCATAAATAATTATGGCGGTTGGAATACGGCTATCGGATGCTCTGGTAATGTGACAATTAAAAACACAACGATCAATGTCAATAAGAATACAAGCAGCGAAGATGTTGGTATTATATATGGAGGAGCGCAGTCTGGACAATCCATTACGATTGATAACTGCAATGTCTATAATGCCGGAATGGAAGGCATCAGAATTGATAATAATGATGCCAAGACAAATTTGACTAAAGCATCTATCTCAAATAGTACCATACATGGATGCGACACCGGAATAAAGGTTAATACAGGTACCGCCGCCGTCTCCAACTGCAACATATATTCGAATAAGTATGGCATTTCCAACAATGGCACAGTAACCATGATCTCTGGAGATATCCATAATAACACAAACTATGGAGTGTTTAATTCTAACACCTTTACAATGAATAATGGCTCTATTTATAGCAATAATTACGGTTTTTACAATGAAGGAACAGCATATTTAAGGGGCGGAACAATTTATTCTAATACGCATGATGGTATTAGAAATGCCGGAACCTTTAATATTTCTGGTGGAACGATAAAAAATAATAAATATGGTATTGAAAATGGATTCTATGATGAGGATAGTATACTTAAAAGTGGAACGATGAATATGTCTGGTGGCGTGATTCAATCAAATACACAAGATGGTATTTACAATTATAGTGGAAATGCAACGATCACAGGTGGAACAATTAAGGATAATCAGCGTTACGGTACATATAATAAGGCAACTATGAATTATGCCGGAGGTGCATCCGGAGGAAATGTCGGATATGACGTATATCAGAATGGCAACTATAAGATGTCAGGAAGTGCCAGCACCTATAGTAATGGAGTATATCTGACAAAGGGCAAAATGATAGAGATCACCGGAGCTCTGACCTGCGCGGATGGTGCAATCAAAGTGACAATAGAAAAGCCATATGATGTTGCGGGAAGAATTGTGGCAAGTTGTACCTATGGCATGAATAAAAATAATGCGGATGCTATGTTGAAGAAGTTTACATTAAATACAACAGGTGGCAACAAATATACGCAGGGAAATCGAAAAGCAGTCTTGCGTTCTGCTACAGGAACCAATGGAACTGTAGGAAATATCATACTATCGGAAGAATACTATGTGACCTATGATGGCAACGTGCAAAATGTACATGTGACATTTAAACTTCCGGAACGCCAGACTATTTATTGGAAGGAGGATGTTGATGTGCCGACAGTCGGCACAACGGTCTATTATGATGGCAGAGTATTTCAGACTCTGCGAAATGTTGGTTATAGTAAGACTGCCGATGGCAAAGGTACAAGTTGTAAAATCGGACAGACAATGCATTTTAGTGCCAACGAAGTAACGAAAGACCAGATACTGTATGCTCAATATACAACCGCAGCTGATCTTTCTATCAATGGAAATACCCAGACCGCCGGGGATAATTATGTGATATATGGTTTTGTCAGCAATGAGACCGCCTTGCCAGATAATACATTTGAAAAAATATACAGCGGCATAGAGTACGATGAAAATTTAGAAAAAGATATCCCATACAAGACTATCTATTCTCATCATGGCTGGTCGTATTCTGACCAGGCAATGTATAAAGACAGTGGTGTAGGTAAATGTGGTGAGACTTTTGACTTGACACCGAGAATCCTTGAAATGATCAATAATGGGCAGGAAAGTGTCAGTGAGGAAGGCTATATCAATAACGTTACCCTTTATGCCGTATGGGATGAGCCACCAAAGATTACGGCGAAGAATAAATACTGGAATACAGATGCTATTCGTGCCGGAAAGTTGAATAAGGAAGATTTACTTCGCACTGCATCAGCAAAGGATAAGGAAGATGGAACAGATGTGACACTGGAAGTGGAAGATTTTGACATTGAAAAGTTTCTGCATCTGGGAGAGTACGGCTGGATGTCGGTTCGTTATAAGGCAACGGATGGTGCTGGCAATGTATCATATAAACTGATTAAGGTTGTTGTAGTGCAGTCTGGTATTGTGCAGGGCGAGTTCTACGATCCAAATCCAGCTTATGTACGTATGATTGACCGGGAGAACTATAATAAGAAAAGCCACGAAGAAGGTGGATTGATGGAAGATTCGGTATGGTACACAATTCCAACCTATAAGAAGACAATCTTAGATGCATTTGATCGGTTAGACAACGGAGAAGCTATTGTACGCTATCATTTCTCCTGTAAAGATATCCGAGAAGCCCAGGCATTTGAGACAGAGGCAATGGAAAACGGAACTTATCCGACTGCAGCCCACTGGGAGGCGTGGTTGAAGAAGTTTGAGCATTGCAAGGTGTTTGATACCGGCTATCGAAGCAGCAAAGAGTTGAATAACTCAATTGATCCGGAAGACTATGAGGATTATGAAGAACCAGAAGAATAATACAAAGATAGATTTATAAGAACAGAGAAAGAGCCTATGGCAGAGGGTAAAACCAATGCCATAGGCTTTTTAATATCAAGGAGATTAGAGAGTTCCCCAACCGTATTTAATTGCATCTGCATTCATGCGATCAACATCCCAGCCGTTTGCTAGACACCAGTCATGCATGTTGGTATTCCAAGGTTGCCCTGCATCTAATGCATCGGCTTGCGCCTGCCCATATGCTGCCTGGGCTTGACTGCGATATAACTGTGCATTTGCCTCTTCGTCGGTATGCATGTGAGCATGTTCATTGACGTTGTCATCTTCGCCTTTATAGCCAGTGATGACTGCACCGCATTCCGGACAAGTCCAAGAATAAGGGATACGTGTAGGTGCAGGAGTAGAGGTATTACTATTATGGTTACTGTTGTTAATATTGCCAGAAGAATTGCTGCTACCAGTGTTGCTAGAAGGAGTGTTGTTTTTGTTGTTAGTAGATGCAGTATTAGCATTAGAAGTAGTATTAGTGTTGGCGATTGTGCCATTACTACTAGCGTTGTTATTACTGGTAGACGCATTATTTGTATTCCCATTATTGCCGGCATTTGCAACAGGATTTTCAGTATAAGTAGAACCAGATGTACCTTTATTAGCACTGTCCTTAGTCGAATTTTTATTTGATGCAATGACAACCTTGATAGAAGCTGTTTTGTTAGCATCTACTGTTACATCAGCTGACACGGTAGTGCCTTTACTTTCTACGTAGGATGTATAAGATGATGTGATTTCATTTAACTTATCTGCAGCTTTTTTGTAGTGGCCGGCTTCAAATAAGGTGTTAAACTCCTGAAAGAGAGCAGTTGTGGTTGACTTGAAATTATCATCATAGAATCCTTCATCCGTTGGATAGACTTGGCCAATCTGTGCCAAGGTATTCTGAATGGTTTCGGCGCTGGCTTCGTAGTATTCCTCAATATCTTTTATCGTAGATTTAAGTGCTTTAGCATCCTTTTTGGATAGCTTCTTTAAATTCTTATCTTCGTAGGTAGAAAGATCCTTTTTTAAAGAAACATATGTATCATCATCAAGGATGCAATCCTCGAAATGATTTGCTGCTGTCTGGTATTCTTTATTGTAATTATATGTTTTTTCGCTTTTGGTCGCGTTCTTTGTTGTTCCACATCCAGAAAAAAGCATAATGCCTATCATTGTAAATGTAATAAGTTTAAGTTTGTTTTTCATGTTAGATAACTCCCTTCGTATTGTACCGACGTTAGGTACATATCATGTACCTTTTGATGTGTTTAATATACATCCTAATAGGTGCTTTGTCAACCGGAAGAACAGATGAGACATGCTTTGCACAGGCTATACCCATATTTAACTATGAGAGCAATGTTTTTTTGCAGATTTCATCATATTAGCAATAAAAGGAAAGGATGGGTATGGTCAATGAGAAAAATAAAAGTCAAGATTGGAAAAAGAAAAACCAGGGTAGTAGTGAAAAAGAAGAAGCTAGAAATTAAAATATCATTTGGAGTCGGTAGTGTGATTATATTGTCGCTAATTTATAAGGCGATTAATATTATATTGTTTGCTATAGGTGGATAAAAATTCACTTTTTGTGTTGTATCTTCCGTTATGTGTTATAATCCTTTAGGTGCTACCAAGCGGTAGGCGGTATGCTTTTGTTAAGGAGTTTTAGCCTTTTTCGAATAGAAATCCATAAGTGGAAATCTGACGAATAGGAGAGACGTACATATGTTGACAATCGAAACACTAATGACTGTTATAGGGCTTTGTGCTACATTTTTGGGTCTTGGTTATGCGATTGGTTGCAACACCAAGACAAAAAGATAACCGCCCATGAACCTGCATAGTTTTGGACGGTTATCATAACCAAATAAATTATCAGGCATACCGTCTATCGGTAGCACCTTTTTGTACTTTTATTATACATTGAAAATGGAGATTGTCAAATATTCAATTGTCAAACTCCTAGGAATAGAAAACCCCACGATGGTTCAGAACGTGGGGTTCGTATGTAACTTTGAACTACATAATATTTTCTTTGCCTAATAGTATTATATATCGTATGAATCCAAAAGTCGAATATTCTTAAAAATATAGGAATGGATAAAAACCTACTTTTTGTGTTGTATATTGAGTTATATGCTATAATATTATAGGTGCTACCAAGCGGTAGGCGGTTATGCCCTCATTCAGAGGGACTGTGACCCTCTGTTTACATAATCTGTGTTAGAGCAGAAATAATTGTATCGGAGGATAAACGTAATGACAGTATTTGAAATCATGACACTCATCACATTTATGGGTGGGATTTTTTCTGCTGGCTTTACGGTCGGCAGAATTTTTGAGAAATTCAAAAGTGACCGCCATTAGTCCTGCCAGACTGGCGATCACTCGTCACAATTAATTTAGGGCAACCGTCTATCGGTAGCACCCTTTTGTATCTTTATTATACATCGAAAATGGAGATTGTCAAATATTCAATATTCAATTGTTAAACTCCCGGGAATAGAAAACCCCACGATGGTTCAGATCGTGGGGTTCGTATGTAACGTTGAACTACATAATATTTTCTTTGCCTAATGGAATCATATATTGTATGCATCCAAAAGTCAAATATACGTAAAAATTTAGGGATAGATAAAAACTCACTTTTGGGTGTTGAATGTTCCGTTATGTGTTATAATTCTTTAGGTGCTACCAAGCAAGCGGTAGGCGGTTATGCCCTCTTCATAACTATATAAGAGGGGAAACCCTCTGAATGCAACCTCTCTAATGAGAGAATACATACAAAGGAGGGTGATGCTTATGTCAGTAATTGATTTTATGTCCGTTGTGACATTTGGAATTACTTGTTTTGAGTTAGGCGTTGCCTACGGAAAAACACATAAGAAAAAGAAGTAATCGCCCGTCCAAAGGAATTACTTCTTTTTTTAAACATTCCTAAGGGCATACCGTCTATCGGTAGCACCTTTTTGTATCTTTATTATACATCGAAAATGGAATTTGTCAAACATCCAACGACACCCGGTAGTGTAAATTAACCTAATTGACAAGTTAACCTGTTCGTGCTATTTTTAAAACACAAAAGGTACATGATATGTACCAAAAACATATGGAGAATGATTCATTAGGAGGCGCATATGGAAAGTATATATCAATGTTTAGATCAGGATATAGAATTGACGAAAGAGGATATCTGTAAGACTGTGAAACAGATGCGTAAGGAGATGGGGATGACACAGGCAGAGTTTGGGGCATATTATGGTGTACCAGTACGAACAGTCAAAGCTTGGGAAAAGGGAGAATGTCATATGCCAGCATATACCTTACGACTAATGTTATATCGGGCACGAATGGAGCAGAAGTTTCAGAGGTAGTATAAGCAAAGTGATGGTAATGCTACCAGATGCTACCAAATGCTACTAAATGCTACTAGATATCAGTTATAAGAGATGCTATGTTAAAAGAGACAAAATAGTAATAGGGAAGCACCCTACGTGTAAAAGCGTGGGGCGCTTCCTTTTTTTATGCGCGAAAGGAGGAAGACGTATGGAAGATAAGCGTAACGTCCTGGTCGGCTATGAGATCAAGGATAAGGGAGAAACAATCGTTGTAGAGAATCTCTATCCAAAGAAGAAAAAGAAGGAGAAGTAAAATATGGCAGACAATCAGGAAGAATTAGATGGTCTTGGTAAGGAACTTTTGGATGTAATGGAGCGCTTACAGTCCGCATGGTCTGCACGATCAACGGCATTAGCAGAAAAGGAAATGCAGTTGCAAACGGTACAGAATGAATTAGCCGAACGTGCGCAGAATGTCGTGCGCATGGAAAAATCCATCCGGGAACATATGAAACAAAAGACGGATCTGGAAGAACGGTTATCCAGCGCATCGAGTAAGCAGAATACGGCATTTCTGAAAATGCAGATCATGGAGGGAGAAAAAGCCAATGCAGAAAAGACATTGGCAGATACGGAGCAGCGCTTGCAGGAGGCTCTTTCCAAGATAACCGAACTGGAAGCACAGAACGCAGAGTTGCAGTTGACCAATCAGAAACTGACTGCAGAAAAGATGAAACTATTAAAACTACAGATAAACGGAGGAAATGAAATATGAGAAAGAAAGAAGTAAACCCGGTAGCAGTTGTTGTGCTCGTACTGGTAGGTATTGGAGCACTTATCATATCATTTTTGATCAATAACTTTGTTATCCCAGATACAAAATGGTCGTCACTGTTTTTCTGGATGATTTTTTTGGCAATTGCTGTTCCAGGGGCATTTCTGACTGGAAAATTATTAGGTAACAAAAAAAGAGGAGGCAGAAGATAGGATGAAAAGATTGATAGAAAAAATCAAGAAGCGTGCAGTGACTACAGTGTATATGATTACAGGAGTTTTTTTTCAGACAGCACCGCTTATTTCCAAAGCTGCAGAAAATGCAGGTGCCCAGGCGGTCAATCAGACAATGGGTAATTTTCAATCGATGATTGTCGCCTTGATTTCATCATTTGGCTCTATCATCCTTTTGTGGGGCGTGTTTGAATTTGGTACAGCAATTCAATCTCCAAATGGAACGGAGCAGACCCAGGGATTTAAGAGGATTGTCGGAGGGCTTGTTATGACCATCGCTCCATCCATTGTTGCCGGATTGACAGCATAGCAGAGGGGAGTGGTGGTATGGATCAAATTTTAGGAAATTCTATTGATATTGCCTGGAGCGGAGGCAGTGCCACATGGAATATCCTTATGACAGTGATACAGTCGATTATAACCATGACGCCGCAAGAAATTTTTCCGGATGCATGGCAGGTGACAACAGAAATAATTCTGCCCTGGTTCATAGGAGCCGGGGCAGCCTGCATTAACATGATTTTTATGATCGGCTTTATGAAACAGACGACCAATTTTAGAGAAAATCTGACGTTGGAAGTATTTGTAGAGGGTGGTATACGAATTATTATCGCAAATACACTTTTGATATATAGTCAGACAATCATGGAAGATTTTATAAACCTTGCAACGATGGCAACGAAATTTGTCATGGGTACAGAGCCATTAAAAATCGTCAATCCGACATTAGATGTAGGGACAGTGTTATTTTATTTTGTTCTTGGTATCATTTATTTTATTGCAAGCGCAGTATGTGCTGGAAATAACCTGCTAACAGTGTTAAAGCGTGTGGCATATATTCTGTTTTGCATTATCGCTGTACCGGTGGCTGCAGTTACCTTTGTAGGAGACAGAGAGATGGCAAATACTGGGCGTGCAGCAATAAAAACATTCTTTACGTATTGTTTTCAGATTGTTGTAATAGCCTTTTGGTTGCGTATAGGAACACTTATGGCATCTGGTATTTCTGGTCTCATCATTTCACAAACCAATGATAGCGGTCTGTTTGATGGATTTTATCAGGCTCTTAATAACATGATTTGCATGATTTTTATGACATCACTCATAAAAAATTCAGATGAACTTTTGAGAAAGGCATTTGATCTTAGATAAACTATGTGCCGACCGTCGGCACGGAAAGGAGAACGATGAAACTTAAACTAAATAAGGATTTTTTGCATGAATATAAAAATGATGCATGGAAAGGATTTTCTATTCCTGAAATCGTAAGCATTTGTACAGCACTGGCATGTAATCTTGGATGCACGTATCTGTTGTGGAAATATTTGCATATTGCACCAGATAAAGCGGTATATCTTGGCATTCCGATTATGATACCTCCCCTTGCCATGGGGTTTGTCAAATTTCAGGATAACCTTACGGTAATAGCATATGCAAAAGCTATTTATGATACGTACATGTGTAGAGATTTGTGTTTTGCCGGAGAACAGTACGAAAAGAAACGTATCTTTTTTTTGCAGCATCATGAAGAACGTGCCGACCGTCGGCACAAAAGAAAGGGAGGAAAAAGAAGATGAGACCTTGGTTAAATCCTAGTAAAGCATTTTCTGACAGTGCAAGAAAAACGGATCCATTTGTGAAAGGATTCCCGAAAAATGTCAGAGAAGCCTTTGATATTACAGATGTTAATGCAGAAGGTATCTTTAAGATTGAGAACAGACCGGGGGAAGCTCTATATGATCGTGTTTACGTATTTTCGGATATCAACTATAAGAAAAAGGATAAAAGTGAAAAGAACAGCATTTTGCTGGAACTGATCACATTCTTTAGTTTTATGACGGTGGACTACAAGATCACGATAGCCAGTGAGTATCGTAATATGTATGAGTTCATTTCTAAAATATTTTCAAATAAGAATGCGGGAGAATATCAGAACATCAGTGAAGGCATACGACAGTTGATCACGCAAAAGATCCGGGATGGAAACATGTACGATGTAGAGAAAGTTATGTATCTGACGGTCACCTGCAGGGCAAATCGCTATGAGGAGGCGAGAAATTATTTTAAACTGATGGACACACAGTTGGAAGATCTGTTTACAAAACTGGGAAGTTTACTTCTGCCATTAGATGGATATCAACGGCTAGCCAGTATTAGACGACTGATCTATATGGATGAAGATACGGAGCCGGTGGAGTTCTTTTCGGGAAAAGATACACTTTTGGATGTTTTGCCACATTCTATGGATACGGATAAAAACTTCATGGTCTTAAATGAAAAGTTATATGTCTCGGTCCTATTTGCAAGAAAATATGGATCTTCCATTAACGAGGAGACGGCTATTCATACACTTACGGATGTATCTTATCCTTCACTATTGACGCTTGATTATGCGCCGGTGGAAAAGGAAGTACTGGATGCAAAACTGCAATCAACAAATGCCAATAATGAGCGTGCTATTTCGCAGGAAGTGGATGCGAAGACACAAAAGAATCAGATCGCTACTGGCATTTCTTATGATAAGACGAAAAAGCGTGAGGAGTTGGAAGGATATCTGAATCAGATAGATAATAATGATGAAAGTTGTCTTTTGATGGGGATGCTTATTCTGATCACGGCGCCGACGGAGGATATCTTGGCGGATCGAGTGGATGAGATGATCAGTAAGGGCAGGCGCGAGAAAATCTATCTGGAGACGATGAATTATGTGCAGCGTCATGCATTTAACACCGTGCTGCCGACCGGATGCAGAAGAGTAGCATATATGCGATCTTTTCTGACGTCTTCACTGGTGGGACTGCAGCCTTTTTATGCGGTGGATCTGGTAGAACCGGGAGGACAGTTCTTTGGTCTGAATCAGACGACAAAACATTTGGTGTTTGGTAATCGTAAAAAATTAACCTCACCACATGGTCTTATTGTAGGGCCTACCGGTGCAGGAAAATCTTTCTTTATAAAAATGACAGAGATCGTACAACCATTATTGGAAACAGATGATGATATTATGATGATCGATCCGCAGAATGAGATGGAGTATGTATGTTCTTACTTTGGAGGACAATTTATTGACTTTACCCCCAGATGTCCGATGCATCTGAATCCGATGGAGATATCGGAAGAAGTATGGGAGGGTAATGCGAAAGATCATGAAATGTTTGTTGCTTCGCAAAGTGAATGGGCGTGTTCTCTAATCGAGTCTATGATGTCAAATATTACGTTTACCCAGGAACACAGGTCTGATATTGATCGTGTGGTACGCCAGATATATGAAGAAATATTTGCACAAAAGAAACTGAAAAAGCAGCCGTCAATCGTGGATATTCGTGCAAGAATCCAGGATAAATTACAAAAGGCGGAGTATGAGCAGGATAAGCAGCGACTGCTTAGTATTTATAATTCCATGGAGGAATTTACAGAAGGATCTTATGACATGTTTGCACATGACACCAATGTCGAGATCAATAACAGATTTGTCGTGTTCGGACTAAAGAATATTAAGAAAGACCTTTGGGAAACCATTATGACAACGATAATGCATTATTTATCTATGCGTATGGAATATAACAAGACGCTGCAGAGAGCTACACGTTTTATCGTGGATGAAGGTCAGGTGGTCGCAGACCATGAAGGATCTGCAAAAATCCTATTAAATGCATTTGTTACATTTCGTAAGTTCGGTGGCATTAATACCTTGGCAGTGCAAAATCTGGTACGTGTCTTAGAAAATTCGGATTTGCGTGATATGCTGCAGAACAGTGGTATGAAGGTATTCTTTGACCAGGGAGGTGTTGAAGCTGACAAATTGGCAGAGATACAGAAGCTATCCAGGGTAGAATATCAGTCTCTAGCAAACAAGGGAAAAGGAAATGCTGTTATGGTGTGGAATAATAATGTCATTTTACTGGATTGTAAGATGAACCGGGACAACGTGCTTTATGAACCATTTAATACAGATTTCCATGAGAAAAGTGAACAGAGTAGGGAAATTGAGGAGACTGAACAGCCAACAGGAGAAATCTTTGAACCAGCGGTAGGTATTCGGGAACGAGATAAAGCAAAGATAAGATCGCTTGTAGAAATCGTGGCCGTCTCCAGTGCAGATGTTGCAGGTGCATTAGATATCACAGCAAAAGAGGCGCGTGAACTACTTTTGGAAATGTGTCATGAAGGGATTCTTCTACAAGAGAGTTCTGCAGGTGTAGAGTATTTCAGATTAAAAGAGGAAGATGCATGAAATTAGCATTACAGGATGAGACAGAACTTAACTTGATGGAACCGGAACTTGCTGTTGGCGATGAAATTTTTTCAGATCAGGATCTGGAAAAGGAAGAACCACTTTTATATGATCTGCAGCATATATCCGGCATCGATGCCGTAGAATTAGAAGAAGAAATGCCGGCGATTAAGATGGAGAATCAAATGGATTCCAAAGACTATAAGGTATGGAAAAATCTTCCTGTAGCAGAAAAGAGTCGTTTACTTCGTCAAATCAGGTCAACGGCGGAATATAAGGAATTCATTCAGGCATGTGCCATGCTTGCAGCCACAAAGGGGTATGAGACAGTAAAGAAGCATAAGGCAGGTAGTAAAACGGAATCAGGAAACGGCAAGAACGCATCGTCGGTGGGGAAGGGGACTTCTGAAAATATGCCTGAAAAAATCACATCCATCGAGGATAAGGAAGCCGGTAGTAAAGTGTCTTCCAAAGAGGCAAAAGAGATTGTTGAAAAAAACGGAAAACAGGCGGTAAAAAAAGCCGTCATGGTTGCCGCAGAAACTATTTGGATTGTAAAGGGTGTGAATCAAGCTGCCGTTGGAGCAGGAGGGGAAAATGAATCGGCTATTTTATCCAATGCAAAAGAAAAGTCATTGTTCATAGTCCGGCTGGGTGCGATTGTGATGGCGCAGCTGGGAGTTCCTTTTCTTCTTGTGGCTTTGATTGCGGTTATTATTCTGTCGGTTATATCAGCCGTCGTATGTATTCCTCAACAGTATTCAAAGAATGTCGGGATTATGCCCTATTATGCGCAGGCAGATTATGCAACAACACCGTTTAATGGCGGTACAATCAAGTCAGATGGATGTGGTATTACATCAATGGCAATGGTTGTGTCCCTTTTTAAAAATGAAACAATCACGCCCAATATTCTGGCAGATATGGCAAATCTGGATGCATCCTATAATACCGTAAATTCACATAAGGCAATTAATAAATTTGCTGAATATTATGAACTGGGTGCGGTGGAGGAAATGGCAGGACCGAATAAGAACTGTTGTCGCAAAAAAAAATATGATTTGGAATATATTAAGAAGAAAATACAAGAGGGATCACCGGTGATCGTCAGCGTTAGTGGTGGATATTATAATCCGGCAGGAGGCGGTCATTACATAGCGCTTTACGGTGCCGGATCCAATGGCGTTTTTGTTTATGATCCGGGATCCAGGGCAAAGTACCAGGCAACGATAGACAGTGATGGTGGCGAATGGGGCGTTGTATTTGAAGAGGCAAAACATATCTGGATCTTTCCGGCATATAGCAGTACATATTTAACAGGTGGAACCAATGAGGAATCTGTCTGGCTGAACTTGAAACAGGCAGGATTTTCTGACGCAGCGGCTGCAGGCGTGATCGGAAATATGTATCAGGAATCGTCACATGGTGCTCCGGATCTTCGTCCTTCTGCAGAGTCAAAGGATGGAAGTATTGGATTGCTACAGTGGACGAAAGGGCGCCGAGAGGCGTTAGAATCGCTAGGAAGAAATCGAAATACAGACTGGAAGGATTTATCTGTACAGATTGAATATTTGCTTCAGGAGGCAAATGGCGGCGCACAGTGGAAGTGGACAAGTTATGCAAAAAGTAAATACGATCCTTCGGACAATATTTCGTTTGAAGAGTTCAAACAACTGCAGGATCCACAGAAGGCGGCGGAAGTGTTCCAGGCAAAATTTGTCAGACCTAACTATGAAAAATCAAACCTGTCGTATCGTAAACAAATGGCGCAGAAAGTATTTGAAAAATATACAAACGAAGGAAAGTAGGTGAGCATATGAAGATGAAAGTTCTTCTTATTATAGGTATATGTGTGGGAGCAATTTTTCTCATAAATCTTTTAAATAAAAGAGATACAGTGGAACAAAAACAGGAGGTTATCACGCCGGATATAGATCTATCTGCAGTCTCATCAAAAACAGATTTGGATCCGTTTTTGATCGAAAATGAGATAGATAATTATCTGATGGATCACAATATTTTTTGTGATAATGCGGTTGCCTTGAATTATAAATATGAAGATTTAGATACTGCAGATGTGATATATGACATCTTTTTTCAGTTAGATGATCAGGATAAGACGATCCTTACGCTTGCATATGGAAAGGATGAAAAATCCGGAAAAAGACATGTAGAAATAAAACCATGTATGTATAGCCGTGAGGAAATAAAAGATGAGGTATGGTATGAGGAGGAGAAACAATAATGGAAGAAATGAAAGAGAAAATTATTGAAAAACTGGATGCGGAGTATGAATGTTTTTTTCAGGATATGATGCGCACATCCAAGGAAAATTTATTTGCCAACAGTGGTGAGATTGAGACGAAAAAAGCGATTCAAAATATCTTGCGGAACGAAGTAAAAACGAATCCGAAATTTGATGATACAGCGTTGGTAAAGAAGATGCTTTATACGGATAATCTCATGGAATCCGGCTTTCGTTATGCATCCGATCATCCAGAGTTAAGCATCAAGGACGCAACTCTTAAAATTCTATTTTCGCTATAAAAACCACGTCATAATTTTTATATAGGACAGACAGTTACTGTCAGGATCCGTGCAGGTCCTGGCAGTATTTTTTATGTGAAAATGCTGTGTGTTTGTGTGTGAAAGGGGTCTTAGGGTGCGCCCTAACAAGGTTGCATTTTGTATTACAAAATGCGTATCTTGCAATATTACAAGGGGAAATCTTGCTGTAAACAGGCAGATGTAACAATGCAGAGATAAAAACTGGTTCTAATACGCTAAAATAGTGGCTTTCAGGACGCAACAGAATAGCCTAAAAACTGTAAACAGGTATATAAGGCAAAAAAGTTGTAAACAGATCTGTAAATGCTTCTGTAAACAGGATACGTGCGAAATAGCGATAATAAAGGATAAAACTGTAAACAGAGTTGTAAACAAGGGGCGTAACAGGCGAGAGAAATGCTACTAAATGCTACTGGATTATATAATGAGATACTGTTATGTTAGAAGAGACAAATAAGTAGATAAGAAACCGTGTCACTTAACACATAAAAAGTGTTAGGAGATGCGGTTTTTTTGTACGCAATTTAATTAGGAAAAGGAGATGAATGAAATGTCACATTTGGTTCGCGTATCGGATCAGACTTACGCCAAGATGTGTAAGGAAAAGCCACCGGGTATGACACAGGGGCAATACTTTGATCTGCTTGTGGAAAATCAATCCAGAGCGATGGAAGTACAGAGGGATGTGTCGGAAAAATTGCAAAAGATTTTGGAGATGCTTTCCGAAAAACCTGCATCCGAATTTAATAAAAGTCAAAGTAACGAGAGGCAAAAAAATGAAAACGGAAATGCGGGGGATATGTTTACAGAATTATTTCAAAATGAAAGGAAGAAGGAAGAATGAGTGAAGCAGAAATTTTAAAAAATAAAATCGAAAAGAAAAAAGATGAGATTGAAAATATGAAAACAAAACTGAAAAAGAAAAAATCAGAATTACAATTATTAACAGATCAACTAAATCGGATGATGGAGCAGGAAGAGGTTGCCTTTAATGCAAAAGTAGTTGCAGAAATGGAACAACGTTTTGGAAAATTTGATGAAGAATCTTTTCAAAAATTTTTGAATGAGTTGGACACAAAAGAGGCGTTGCATCACACGGATATTTTCTGAGTTAGTGAGAAAAATTTATGAGAAGAGAGAAGATTGTTCCAGTGCGTTTTACAGAAAATGAATATGAAAAATTGATTGAAATGATTGGTGCTTTAGATGAAAGAAAAAATGTATCTGCCTTTATTCGGGATAAAATTTTTGCAGAACAAAAAGAAAAATCGGAACATCGAGAAATTTTATTTTTGCTTCGTCAGGTGCGAGCAGAAATTGGACATGCGATAAAACTTTATCAAAAGGATTTTCTAACAGAAGCGCAACAGGAAATGGAAAAGTGCAATGAAAAATTGGATGAATTACAAAAGGAGATCATGAATGGCGGTAACTGTTCTTAGACATATGAAAGAGAGCAAAGGAACAAACAAAGCAGCACATTTGCAACATGCGATTCATTATATTATGAATCCGGAAAAAACAGAAGGTGGTCTTTGGACAGGTTCTAACTGTGGAAATAATGAAAAAGAAATCTATCAGACCATGATTGATACAAAAAGTCAGTTTGAAAAAGAATGGGGCAGACAAGGATATCATTTTGTAATCTCGTTTCCACCAGATGAAGATGTGGACGAAAAAATAGTCTATGAATTTGGAAAACAATTTTGTCAGGAATATTTAAAGGATAATTATGAGTATTGTTTCGCAGTGCATAACGATCATGATCATTTGCACTGTCATATTATTTTTAATTCTGTTGATCGGATTGTTGGAAATAAGTATCGATATGTAAATGGAGATTGGGAAAAAAGAATCCAGCCGGTGACGGATCGTTTGTGCAGAGAATATGGACTATCAGAACTGGTTTACGATAAAAGTGAGCGTATCGGAAAATCCTATGTTGAACATATGGCACAAAAAGATGGAAAGATTGTATGGTCGGATATTATCCGGGCGGACATCGATGCCGCTGCATCCAGATCCTATAGTCGGGAAGAATTTATGAGTGAAATGAAAAAGATGGGGTATCAAGTGCGGCAAGGAAATTCTGCAAAGCATGGTTTATACCTGGCATATACGCCACCAGGTTCGAAAAAAGCCAGACGAGATTACAATCTGGGAGTGGGATATCGGCCAGCAGACATTGATCGAAAAATCATGCATCATGAGGAAGAAAAAGCAAGTCAGGTCTATGTTTCTAAAATGGCAGAGATTAAAACAGATAATACCTATCAGGCATTTATGGTCTTGCGTATCAGACAGGCAACTATGTATCAGATATTTCGTCAGGAAGAATTAGATCAGGTTCGTGTGCGCAAGGATTTACTACATATCCATCAGTTGGAGGAGGAATGTGAGTATCTGATGAAGCATCCGATCAAGGGGGAGAAAGATCTGGAAGCACGATTAAAAAAGATAAATGAGACCATACGCACGGAGCAGAACAGACAACAGGCGAATAGTACAGTGTTAGCATCCTTTGCTCCGGAAGAAAGAATACTGATCCAGAGGTATCAGGATCTGCAGGAGCAGGCAAAGAACCAGGAACTTTCTGATGAAGCGTTTGAGGATGTTTTAGAGCAGATCGAGACTATGGAGTTGAAGCATCCGGATGTAGTGGCATATGCAAATGTGCAGTTAGAAACTGTTCCGGATAGTATGCAGATGCAGGCATTAAAGGAAGAACGGCTGATCTTAAAGCGCATACGCAAGGATATAAAAGAGGTTGGAGAATTAAAGGAAGTTGCGCTGCGGCAGGAAAAAGTAGAGAAGCAAGAGATAGTTATTAAATAGGAAGACATGAGGTGATGATATATGCTTACAAAGGAACAGGCACTAGAATTTTCAAAATTGATCTTGGCGGATCAGCCGGAGGCAGACGTAAAGTTTCAATTTTTATCTGATCATACAGATGGTGGGATATATTGGTCATTGCTACGCTGCTTTATTGTAGGGATGGACGTTCAAACAGTTGCCGGATATTTGGAAAAGGGGCAGCCAAAGAATAAGGCAGAGATCGATCAGTGGATGTTGGATGAGCTTGCTGCCAGATTGCGCGATCGGGATCAGGTCTATCAGGCATTGGTCGATCTGCAGGAGAAGGTCAGTAATAATTCCGTAGAACACGAGAAATATGAAAATACGTTGCGTGATTTGAATAAGGCAAAACTAGACTTGAAGAACATGAAACAGACAGTTACGACAAAAGATCAGTTGATACGGCAGCTACAGGATAAAATAAAAAATGTACCGACCGTCGGTACAAAAGAAACAGCTGGAGAAAAGAAGGACAAACAGGTAAATGCGGTAGAAGAACAGAAAACAAGTGTTAATAAGCATATATTGTCCTTAGAGGCATTTAAACATGATGTATTGCTGAACGATACCTACAGTGATGAGCAAAAGGATTACTTGTTATCCTTGCTGGAAAGAGGAGAGAATTATAGCGACATCAATGCTTTAGCAGAGCCGTCCATGAGTACCAATGATATGCGCCGTCTACATGAATTGATGAAACGTCAGCAAACACCGGAAAAGTCTTTGGTAGATAGAATTAGGGAGAGATTACAGAAATTATAGGGACAGAGAGAATGACTTGCTACTACTTGCTGAATTGATTATGAGATGCTATCCTAAATAAAAATGGAGGTATCAGAATGAGTGCAGATGAAGAAAAAGAAATTGACAAAGAGTTTCGTCAAAATAGGTGGCAATTTCTTGCAATAATAATAGCCTATGGTGAATTTGCATTGATATTTTTGTATAGCAAGACAGGATTCCAACCTTTGGAATGGATATGTGAAATTGGATTATTGCTATGTATTATTCCGGCGATATACGCAGTATGGATAATTGTATCAAGTATTTTACAATGGGGAAAACAGGCGATAGAAATACGAATGACATGTAATGACAGATTATTTGACAAGATTGATTATATAGAAAAAAACCGTAATAGCAAAACGAATATGGAAATATTTGCAGTACTCAATTATTACTATCATGAAAGTGATGAGATGCAATCTTTAATTGAAAAAGGCGAAATAGAACGATTATTAACTCGGCAAGATTATTTACAACATAAAATCTATAGTGAAATATCACAGAGCGTTTCTGTAGGTATGAATTTTATATTTTGGGCAATACCAGTTGTATTATCTGGAATGGGACTGGAAAAAGTATTTGACACTTTTTTTACAAATATCACTACGAAAGTGGTTATTGTCTGCATCATAGTTGTAGTATTGGGGTTGATTGTGTTCTACTTCTCTAAACGAGGTCAATTAGGAATATATTCTAAAGAAATAATTGTATATGAATTGGAACTACTAAAACCTATCATAAGACAGATGGAAGATAGTATGCACATAGATCAATCTGGAATAGGATTACGCAATATGCAGCAATTAGTGATCAATACCTTAAAAAAGAAAATAGGATGGATAAAGATATCCTCAAAAAAGAAGGAAATGTCAAAGCAATTAAGGATAATTAGAAATATGAAGTTTGAACAACCACCTTCAAGTATGTATATGTTAATGCATTTTGAGAATAATGAGTCATTTATTTATTACAAACCCATAGTTACCCCTTATAATTATAAGGATGACTATGTTGTCATGTCTGAAATTATAGAGCAGCATAAAAAAGAAATAGAAAAAATGTACAATAAGAAGATCCGAAGTAAGAATATTATAAGTTATTGTGAAACAGACCACCATACTGGCTGATGATGATGGCGGCAGCCTGCGGGTTTGTCTGCTTGATATGAATGGGATATTGTAATCTTTTCTCGTATTGAAACATTAGTTGGCACTCCTTTCCCATGGATTTTTTGACAGTCCCCAAGTCCACATATTCTCAGGATGTGCTGTAGACAGTGTCAGTGGCTCGTAGGCCTCAGCGTATTCTTTTAGGGCCTTTTGATAGAGAGACTGGTAATGGTTAAAATGATCCATTGCCGCCTCGTCGAAAGGATGCGTATCTAAATACTCGGTCAGATCCACGAGCATCATGCTGACCATGTCGATCCAATAGAGCAGTTGTTCCTGACTGCGATTTTGCATCATGAGCGTATTCTCCTTCCGTCAAATGGTTTGTTGAGTTCCGGAAAGATGGTACCGATCTTCAGTGCCTTATCTGGTTCGTACAAGGTGGACAGATATTGCCAGGGAACGTAGCCCATGGCAACAGCGAAGTTCTCCAGACTGCCGGGATGCATCTTTGCACGGCAGGAGGGATGATCTTGATTTTGTCTTTGCTTCATTCGCAAATCCTTTCTGCATGATTCATTCTTTAGCATATGAAATAATTAAGAAAAGGTGCTAGATTGGATCAGAATCATAGCGTGAACTCATACGATAATCCATGGGATGTATGCCAAAGGTACGATGAAACAAGTGATAGAAAAAGTTTGTATTTTCGTAACCGCACGGTAGGGCAATCTGACGTATGGGCATATTGGTTTCAGAAAGATAATGGCGTGCCTGTTCCATGCGCAGTTCCTGCACATAATCTCGAAAAGACAGACCACGGTATTTTTTTAGCAGTTGTGAATGATAGACCGAGAAATAAAACAGCACTTTGCATTGTTTTTGTTGTCCTATCTGTATTCCTATGATCCAAGTACTTATGGAAAGCGAGAGGTCATTAGTTCATGGGGATTTCTTGCAGTCTCAAAGAATTGGAATTTTGATGTAAGAGAAGGGCAGATGGTAGAAGTGCTGGTATTTTCCCAAGCAGAGGAAGTAGAACTGGTATGTAATGGACAAGCGGTTGCCCGAAAAGAGTCGATCGTGCAACACGCAGTCAGAAAATGCTAAATGCTGTATTGTTTGAACTCCCATACCATCTGGGAATACTCACAGCGATCAGTTATAAAGATGGACAGAAAGTATCGGAGAAGATTTCAGCGCAGAGATCCAAGTGCAGATCGGATAAAATAAATTGCAGGTTTTGCCATCTCCTGTTTGACAAAACCTGCCAACTTTCCTATGATGTATTAGATAGAAATTGTTAGATGAGGAAGGTTTTAAAATGAGCAAAGTAAGAACAAGATTTGCACCGAGTCCGACAGGACGCATGCATGTGGGCAATCTTCGTACCGCATTATATGCATATTTGATCGCAAAGCATGAGGGCGGAGATTTTATTCTCCGTATTGAAGATACAGATCAGGAGAGATATGTAGAGGGAGCGGTAGATATCATCTATCGTACCTTGAAAAGTACCGGACTGATCCATGACGAGGGACCGGACAAGGATGGCGGCGTTGGACCATATGTCCAGAGCGAACGTCAGGCACAGGGTATTTATTTAAAGTATGCCAAGGAACTGATCGACAAGGGCGAGGCATATTACTGTTTCTGCGATCAGGAGAGATTAGACAGTTTAAAGCAGACGGTTGCCGGCAAAGAGATCTCCATTTATGACAAGCATTGCCTGTCATTATCAAAGGAAGAGATCGAGGCCAATCTGGCTGCCGGTAAGCCATATGTCATCCGTCAGAACAACCCGAGAACAGGCACAACCACTTTTGAAGATGAGATCTATGGCGACATTACCGTAGACAATGCAGAATTGGACGACATGATCCTGATCAAGTCGGACGGCTATCCAACCTACAATTTTGCCAATGTTGTAGACGATCATCTGATGGGGATCACCCATGTAGTTCGCGGAAATGAGTATTTATCATCTTCTCCGAAGTATAACCGCCTGTATGAGGCATTTGGCTGGGAAGTGCCAATCTATGTGCACTGTCCGCTGATCACCAATGAGGAACATCAGAAACTCAGCAAGCGAAGCGGTCATTCTTCTTATGAGGATCTTTTAGACCAGGGATTTTTGACCGAAGCCATCATCAACTTTGTGGCACTTTTGGGCTGGAGCCCGGTAGACAATCAGGAGATCTTCTCTTTAGAGGAACTGGTAAAGGTATTTGATTATCACCATATGAGCAAGTCCCCGGCTGTTTTTGATACGGTAAAACTGCGCTGGATGAATGGCGAGTATTTGAAAGCCATGGATTTTGACAAGTTCTACGAGATGGCTGAGCCGTATATCCGTCAGGTCATCACCAAGGACTATGATCTTAAGAAGATCGCAGCCATGGTAAAGACAAGGATCGAGGTATTCCCGGATATCGCAGATCATATCGATTTCTTTGAGGCAGTACCGGAATACGATATTTCCATGTACGCTCACAAGAAAATGAAGACAAGCCCGGAATCTTCCCTTACGGTCTTGCAGGAGATCCTTCCGGTATTGGAAGCATTGGATGATTATTCCAATGATGCAATCTATGCATGCATCCGTGATTTCGTAGCGGAGAAGGGCTACAAAAATGGTTATGTATTATGGCCGATCCGTACAGCGGTTTCCGGCAAACAGATGACTCCGGGTGGCGCAACCGAGATCATGGAAGTCATCGGCAAAGAGGAATCATTAGCAAGGATCCGTGTAGCGATCGAAAAGTTGCAGAGAGAAATCTAAAATCTATATAAGGTCTGAGGAAAAGTAAAGAAGAGTAGTAAGGAGTCTATATGCTGAGTCCATCGCAAGAGGAAGCAGTATGTCATGGTAGCGGTCCCTGTCTGACCCTGGCCGGTCCGGGCAGTGGCAAGACCTATGTGCTTACCAGACGTATCCAACATCTTATTACAAAAGGAGGCGTTCCACCGGAACAGATCCTTGTGATCACTTTTACCAAGGCCGCAGCACTGGAAATGAAGGAACGTTTCATAGGATTGATGGGGCAGGAGTACCCGGTCGTCTTTGGAACGTTCCATTCTGTTTTTTACGGCATGCTCAGGCGGGAACCGGGCTTTCGGACATATCGCCTGCTGGATCATAAGAGCAAGCAGGCAATCTTAAAAGAGACGGCTTATGTGGTGAAGATGTCCTGTGCAGAAGACGATCTTTTGCATATGGAACAGGAGATCTCCTATATCAAAAATACCATGGTCGCTTTAGCCGAGTATGCATCCCCCTATTTTCCCAATGAAAAGATCATAAAATTGTATGAACATTATGAAGCGAGAAAAGAGGTTTATCACCTTTTGGATTATGATGACCTTTTGGTAAAGACCAGAGAACTTCTTTACAAAGATCCATCTTTCCTTTCCAAATGGCAGAAGCGTTTTTCCTATCTTTTGCTGGATGAAGTGCAGGATATGAATGCCCTGCAATTTGAGATCATCCGTCTTTTAGCACTGCCGGACAATAACCTTTTTGCTGTCGGGGATGATGACCAGTCCATTTACGGATTTCGCGGTGCCAGACCGGATCTCATGTTTTCTTTTGAAAACTATTATCCGGGGGTAAAGATCTTACAATTACGGGATAATTACCGGTGCAAAGCCCGAATCTTACAGGCATCCCTTGCCCTGATCTCCCACAATGAAATTCGTTTTACAAAAGAGATCCTGGGACAGAAGGAGGAAAAGGGCAATTTAGAGGTCGTGTCGCTTGCGGATAAAAAGGCGGAGACCGCATACCTGGTGCAAATACTAAAGCAGCAGAGAACAGGAGGGAAAAACTGGGAAGATATGGCGGTCTTATATCGCAATCACGCCCAGATTGGATCCGTCATCGAGGCATTGCAGGATGAAAAGATTCCTTTTTATGTCAAGGATGCTGTGCCAAATCCCTACAAGCACTTTGTTATGTTAGACCTGATCGCCTATCTGCGTTTGGGCTCCCCGCTTTTGCACCGCCCGGATCTGTTCCGCATCATGAATCGGCCGGATCGTTTTTTACAGCGGGCAAGTGTGACGCGGGAATGGACGACCTTTGAGGCATGGAAGCATTTTTATCAGGATCAGCCCGGAATGCAGAGGACAATAGAAAAACTGGAAGGGGACATCAACTTCCTGCGCAGCCTGTCCGGTCCGGCGGCGATCACCTTCATCTGCAAAAGGCTGGGCTATGAGGCTTTTCTTAAAAAGCAGGCGAGGGATGATGCGGAATACCAAAAGTGGCAGGAGAGCATTGGACTATTAAAAGAGACAGCAAAAAATGCGAAAACGACCGGGCAGATCATAGAGCAGTGGGAGATAGAAAGAGACGCCATAGACCGCATCAATCAGGAGAAATCTCTGGATAAAGAGGGAAAGGTAGGACTATACACCCTGCACGGAGCCAAGGGCTTAGAGTTTGATACGGTTTTTATTTTAGATTGCAACGAGACCATCCTGCCGTCCAAAAAGGCGGATAGCAGGGAAAAGATCGAGGAGGAGCGCAGACTTTTTTATGTGGGGATGACCCGGGCAAAAGAAAACCTCTATCTGCTTGCCATCCGGCAGGAACAGGGCAAAAAAATGCACCCTTCCCGTTTCCTAAAGGAAATAGAAAAGGTGCAGACATAACTTAGTCCATGTCGTCAAATTCAGCCTCATCTAAGAGTTCGTCGAAGCGTTCTTCCACAGCCTCGTACTCCTCATCAGATTGGATATTTTCTAAGGCAGGTGTACCATCTTCTGCTTCGTGATAACGATAGATATAAACAGTATCGTCTGTGACTTCCTTGCCGTTTTCCTCATAAGGAAGAAGGGCGATGTAATCCTGATCCTTGACATCAAAGATGGTCAGGATCTCACAGGTCACCTCAGAACCGTCATCCATTTCGATGGTCACTACCACATCATCATCATTTTCATCTACCGGAAAAACTTCGTCTTTTGCCATAACCGTCTCCTTTTCTTGTTTTTTGTATGATATCTTATAGAAACAAACAAGATTATACGAAAGGATTTGGAAAAAAGCAACATTTCAAGTATAATGAATAGAGATTTTTGAGAGTTTTAAGCAAGCGTAAGAAGGGGCATATGAAAATAAGAATCGGAGATTTTGAAAGTTATGGTACAAAAGAAACAGCAGACGGCATGATGTTTACCTTTTTTGTAAGAGAGGACCAGCCTTGCGCCATCTGTTTGTATGACCGTAGATCCAAGAAACTGATCCAAACAATAGATTTGTCCGAGGCATATCGGATCGGACAGGTCTATTCGGTAGAGATCTTGGGTAAGCATTGGGAACGCTGCTGTTATCGGATCCGGTGTGGGGAGCACTTTTTTGTTGATGCCTATGCCAGAAGCATTGTAGGGCGTGAAAAGTGGAAGGATGCATCGCGCATCGGAGCAGATGACGGTCTATATGGCGGCTTTGTATCCGGTGGGCAGGAGATTGCAGCACCCCGGCATTTTATTGAGGCGGGGGATATGGTCATGTATAAGTTACATATGCGTGGCTTTACCATGCAGCATGGCTATAAGGCATCCGAAAAGGGCAATGATGCCGGACTGATCGCCGGACTTCCTTATCTGCAGAGACTTGGAGTGACATCCATAGAATTTCAGCCCATCTACGAATTTGAAGAAGTCTTTTGTGAAAAGAAAACGCTTCTGGACGAAAAGGGAATCAGCCACACCCGGTGGCAGACATTGGATAAGACCAATTACTGGGGCTATGGCAATGCTTATTATTTTGCACCAAAGGCATCCTATTTTGGCGGTCGTCATGCCGTAGAGCGGTGCCGGGTTATGATCCAAAAGATCCACGAAGCGGGCATGGAAGTGATTCTGGAAATGGCATTTGCATCAGAGGTTCCCCAGGACATGATGCTGGATTGTCTCTGGTATTGGGTAAGATATTATGGCGCGGATGGTTTCCACCTGCTGGGCTGTAATATCCCGATCAAGCGGATCGCAGGATCCTATCGTTTCCGTCATACCAAGATCTTTTGCGAAAACCTGCCGGAGGAGATCTTGCAGGAACAAAAAGGGAAAAAACACATCTTTTTGTATAAAGATGATTTTCAATATGTAGGCCGTCAATTACAAAATCACATGCAGGGGTCTATGGTGCAGTTTACCAATTATTTGCGCAGACAGAATGTCTCCTATGGATTTGTCAATTATATGGCGAATACGACAGGTTTTACCCTGCTGGATTCCTACAGTTATGGGGAAAAGCACAACCGGGACAACGGCGAGGAAAACCGAGACGGCAACAATTTTAATTGTAGTTTTAATTACGGCGCAGAGGGTGCGACCAAGAACAAACAGATCCAGAAGATGCGCTTCCAACAGGTCAAAAACGGATTATGTATGACCTTTTTATCACAGGCAGTACCGCTTCTTGTGGGCGGGGATGAGTGCCTTAATTCCCAGGAGGGCAATAACAATCCTTATTGTCAGGACAATCGCATTGGCTGGGTACAGTATCAGAACCGGTCTTCGGATGCCAAGGCGTTAGGCATTTTTGTAAAAAATCTGATCGCTTTCCGAAAAGAACACCGCGTGCTGCGACAGGAAAATGCCATGTGTTTTAACGATTACAAGCATCTGGGCATGCCGGATCTGTCTTATCATGGTGCAGAACCATGGCTCATGCAGGTCGGGGATGAGCAAAAAGCCATTGGCATCCTTTATGCCGGAGCCTATGCAGGGGAAGCAGAAGATGTCTATGTGGCATATAATTTTCATTATGAAAGGGCAAGGATCGCCTTGCCGCGTCTGTCGCAGGAAAAACGCTGGATGCAGGTCATGAATACGGCTGATCATATAGGGCAGACCTTTGAGCCGGTCGCTTTAGAGGAGCAGGGACATGTGGAGGTGGCACCGCAATCCATCAGTATTTTGATTTCTTGCGCGGAGCAGGGAAAGGAGTATAATGAAAGCGTTAGAGCACTTTAAGACGATCACCCATCACAGACATCTGGTCATGGGCTATTGTTTTAAATTAGGTTTATATAAACAGGGACTTTTGCATGATCTGTCCAAGTATGCCCCGGTCGAGTTTTTAGTCGGCTGCCGCTACTATCAGGGCGACCGCAGTCCCAACAATGCGGAGCGGGAAGCCACAGGCGTATCGATGGCATGGCTGCATCACAAAGGACGCAACAAACATCATTTTGAATACTGGATCGACTATAGCCTAAATCCCGGGGAAGGCATGGTCGGTATGGAAATGCCGACACAGTATGTCGTTGAGATGTTTGTCGACCGGATTGCTGCCAGCCGCAATTATATGAAAGATGCCTATACGGATGCCAGTGCACTGGAGTATTATAAGAAGGGATGCCATAAATACATCATGCATCCAAAGACAGCGGAATTATTGGAACAACTGCTTGTCATGCTAGCAGAAAAGGGCGAGGAAGAAACATTTTCTTATGTGAGATATCAAGTTTTGCATAATGCATAGATTTTATAGAAAAGAGAGGAAGGACAAAATGGAAAAAGAGAAAAAGGTATTATACAGTGGAATGCAGGCAACAGGAACTTTGACTTTGGGCAACTACTTGGGAGCACTCAAGAACTGGGTCAGCCTTTGCGATGATTACGAATGTTTTTATGGTGTCATGGATCTGCATTCTTTGACGGTACGTCAGAATCCGACAGAATTTCGTCAGAATGCCAGAAAATTATATGCCCTCTATGTGGCAGCCGGTCTTGATCCGGAGAAGAACTGCATCTATTATCAGTCCCATGTGCCGGCACATGCACAGTTGGCATGGGTTCTGGACTGCTTTACCTATATGGGCGAGTTGAACCGTATGACCCAGTTTAAGGATAAGGCAGCCAAACATGCGGACAACATCAATGCCGGACTTTATACCTATCCGGTACTGATGGCAGCAGATATCCTTTTGTATCAGGCAGATGTTGTACCAGTCGGTGTTGATCAGAAACAGCATCTGGAAATCACCAGGGATATTGCAGAACGTTTCAATAATTTATATGGTGAGGTATTTACCATTCCTGAGGCATATTTTGGACAGAACAGTGCCAAGGTCATGAGTTTGCAGGATCCGACCAAGAAGATGTCAAAGTCCGATGAAAATGTCAATGCGACTATTTTGCTTTTGGACGACAAGGACACCATTATCCGAAAGTTCAAACGTGCCGTGACTGATTCAGAGGCAGAAGTCCGCTATGGAGAGGACAAGCCGGGCATCAGCAACCTGATGGAGATCTACGGCTGCATTACCGGAAAGACCTATGACGAGATCAGTGCAGAATTTTCCGGAAAAGGTTATGGAGACTTCAAACTGGCAGTCGGTGAGACGGTTGCAGATGAATTGGCACCACTGCAAAAGCGTTATGAGGAACTCTTAAAGGATAAGGCTTACATTGACGGCTGTATCAAGGAAAATGATGCGAAAGCAGCATATTTTGCCAATAAGACCTTGCGCAAGGTGCATAAAAAGATTGGCTTAACCGGATTGATCCGCTAAATTTTGGAGTGGAAAGGCACTTGCAGGGGGATGCGCACATACAATATAAAAAATGATTTTCTGAGGCGACATGAAAACATTTTTATCCCCCCTGAGCACAGAAGAGGAAGCAAAACTTTTGCGACAGATGGCGGATGGAGATCTGACGGCAAAGTCCAGTCTGATTGAGCACAATATGCGTTTGGTCGCACATGTCGCTAAGAAATACTATGGTTCGGGCGAAGATCCCGAGGATCTGGTATCCATTGGGACGATCGGACTGTTGAAAGCAGTCGATACCTACGATGGGACCAAGGGATACAAACTGGTCACCTATGCAGCAAGGTGCATCGATAATGAGTTGCTGATGTATTTCCGCGGGCGTAAGAAACAGGCAAAGGATGTTTCCCTCTTTGAACCGATCGGAAGCGATAAGGAAGGCAACCAGATCAGTTTGTATGATGTCTTAGAGCAGGAGCCTATGGATATCGCAGCCATGATGGATCAGCAAAATGATCTGCTTCGCCTGCGTGACATCCTGCCACAGGTCTTAAACGCCAGAGAACAGGAGATCATCTGCAAGCGCTATGGCATTGGCAGACTAAGTGCGGCGACGCAAAAAGAGATCGCTGGACAGTTAGGGATTTCCCGTTCTTATGTATCGAGGATAGAAAAAAGAGCCTTGGAAAAATTACGCGGGGCTCTTTTGAAAAATTCATAATTATTTCTTGAAAAAGGTGAAATTTATGTTATGATAATTTCATCTTTTTTCGTTATACCGTGATTCGCGGTGTTTTTCCAAGTGAGAAGAATACAAAGGGAGGAGTCTATGTATAGTGTAGTTCATACGGCTGTTTTGTCCGGCATTGATGCCTGTCTGGTGTCAGTGGAGGCGGATATCAGCAATGGTATGCCCATGTTTGAAATGGTGGGGCTGTTAGCGTCAGAAGTTCGTGAGTCCAAGGAGCGGGTGCGCACCGCCCTGAAAAATTGTCAATACGAACTGCCCATTAAGCGGATCACGGTCAACCTGGCACCGGCAAATATAAGAAAGTCTGGATCCGGATTTGATCTGCCGGTTGCCGTTGCGGTGCTGGCTGCCATGGAGGTATTTCCGACGGACATATTAGAGGATATGTTTTTTGCGGGGGAGATCTCCTTGGAAGGGAGGATCATTGGGATAAATGGAGTTCTTCCCATGGTCATCTGTGCCAAGGAGGCAGGCTTAAAGACCTGTATCGTTGCCAAAGAAAATGTCAAGGAGGCATCCTTGGTGCCGGGCATGCAGGTGATTGGTCTGTCCCATTTGCAGGAGGTATTAGCCTGTCTGCGTGGGGATGCAGAGGTTAGCGTAGATAAGGAAGAAAATAAGGAAGAGATCAAGAAAGAGACTATGGAAAAGGCCTATGATTTTGCCCAGATCCATGGGCAGAGACTCTTAAAAAGAGCCTGCGAGGTTGCCATTTCCGGTATGCACAATATGCTTATGGTAGGACCGCCGGGGGCAGGCAAGACCATGATCGCCAAATGCATCCCGACCATCCTGCCGCCCATGAGTCAGGAAGAACAATTAGAAGTATCCAAGATCTACAGTGTGTGTGGTGCCCTAAAGGGGATGGATCAGCTGATACAAAAACGCCCTTTCCGCAGTCCCCATCATACGATCACGGAACAGGGGCTGATCGGTGGCGGCAGTATGGTGCATCCGGGGGAGATCTCTTTAGCGCATGGCGGTGTCCTTTTTTTAGATGAATTAACAGAGTTTAAAAAGAGTACGCTGGAAGTCCTGCGTCAGCCGCTGGAGGACAAGCAGGTATGTGTGGCGCGCGTCAGCGGAAATTATTGCTTTCCAGCGGATTTTGTCCTTGTGGCAGCCATGAACCCCTGCAACTGCGGTTATTACCCGGATCTGGCAAAATGTCATTGCTCCAGACAATCTTTGTTGCGCTACCATAGCAAACTCAGCCAGCCCCTCTTAGACCGCATCGATCTGTGCGTGGAGGCGGCGGGCGTCGGTTTTCATGATCTGCAAAAAAGCGATCATAGTGAGGAGTCTTCCGCTGCCATACGCCAGAGGGTCTGTCGGATCCATGCCTTACAAAGAGAACGTTTTGCAGGGACAGCCATCCGTTTCAACAGCCAGATCCCGGCAGAAAAGATGGAGGAGTATTGTGTACTGGGCACGGAGGAGGAAGCCTATATGGAACTTGTCTTTGAGCAGTTGGCATTAACGGCAAGAACCTATCACAAACTTCTGCGTGTCGCAAGGACCATAGCGGATATGGAGGGCAGTGAGAAGATCACGGTCAGCCATTTGCAGGAGGCGGTCTGTTATCGTGGAATTCAAAAGAATTATTGGGAGAGTGGGATATGAAATATAAATATTGGTGGATGTGTCTGCAGGGCTTGAGCAACCGGACAAAGCGTAACCTATTAGAAAGATACAAGAGTGCACATGCCATATATGATCTGTCCGAAAAATGCCTGCGCCAGGACGGACTTTTAGACGTCAGGCAGGCGGACATCTTTTTAAGGGAAAGGAAAAAGGCAGATCTTGACACGGCATATCAGACATTTTTACAGACAGGGGCATCTTTTGTGACACTTGAGGACACGGAATATCCCTACTATTTAAAAGAGGTCTTTGATGCGCCCTATGGCATGTATGTCAAGGGACAGATCCCGCAGACAAAAAAGATCGTTGCCATCGTCGGTGCCAGACGTTGTAGTGCCTATGGCAAAAAGATGGCGCAGGAACTGGCGTATCTTTTGGGAAAGCAGGGCTATGTGGTGATCAGCGGTATGGCAAGAGGGATTGATGCCTATGCCCATGAGGGCTGTCTGCAGGCGGGACAAAAGACCATGGCGGTCTTCGGCTGTGGCGTGGATGTGTGTTATCCGACAGAAAACAGAAGCCTGTATGGACGCATCATGGAAAACGGCTGCCTTTTGTCGGAATATGCCATGGGCAGCCAGCCGATCGCCAAGCAGTTCCCGCCGCGCAACCGCCTGATCAGTGGAATCGCAAAATATGTGGTCGTTGTAGAGGCAAAGGAAAAGAGCGGGTCTTTGATCACGACGGATTTTGCCTTGGAACAGGGCAAGGATATCTATGTGATCCCCGGGCGGATCACGGATGTCATGAGTGCTGGATGCAACCGTCTGATCGCACAGGGAGCGGGGATCATCACCTCGCTGAGTGGCTTTATTGAGGAAATCGAGGAGTCACATTTTAGCGATCTGACCTGTGGCAATGCCTTTGAGGCAAATGAAATTATCCTTGAAAAAGATGAATTGTTGGTGTATAGTTGCTTTGATTTCTATCCCAAAAGCATTGAGACGGTGCTTGCGGAGAGTGGATTGGAACTCCTGTATCTATTGTCTGTCATCATGCGCTTGTGTGACAAGAAGATGTTACAGGAATGTTTTAAGAATCAATACGTCCGCTTACGATAGCGGATTACATATAAGGAGAGAGTAATGGCAAAATATCTTGTGATCGTGGAATCACCGGCAAAAGTAAAAACCATCAAGAAATTTTTGGGGAAAAATTATGAGGTCATGGCATCCAATGGACATGTCAGAGATCTTCCAAAGTCACAACTGGGCTTTGACCCGTCCAATGACTATGAACCAAAATACATCACGATCCGAGGAAAAGGGGAACTTTTAGCAGGACTTAGAAAAGAAGCAAAAAAAGCAGACCGCATCTATCTGGCAACTGACCCGGACCGCGAGGGAGAAGCCATTTCTTGGCACTTGACAAAAGCCTTGAAATTAGAGGGCAAAGATGTAGAGCGTATCACCTTTAATGAGATCACAAAGACGGCGGTCAAAAATTCTTTGAAGAATCCGCGTCAGATCGATATGAATCTGGTGGATGCACAGCAGGCAAGAAGAATGTTAGACCGTATGGTGGGCTACAAGATCAGTCCCCTGCTTTGGGCAAAGGTCAAAAGAGGGCTTTCAGCCGGACGTGTGCAGTCGGTAGCACTGCGTATTATCTGCGACCGTGAGGCGGAGATCGAGGCATTTATCCCACAGGAGTATTATACCCTAGATGTCGTTTTGGATAATCTGGATGCCAAGAAGCAATTTGTGGCAAAGTTCTATGGCGACAAGAATGGCAAACTGGATATCGGCGACAAGGCGTCCTTAGACAAGATCATGGACCAACTGCAGTCGGCAAGTTACCGGGTAGAGTCTGTAAAGACGGGCAAGCGAGAGAAAAAGGCACCTCTGCCATTTACGACCTCTACCTTACAGCAGGAGGCTTCCAAGGCACTGAACTTTTCTATCCAGAAGACCATGCGCATCGCCCAGCAGTTATACGAAGGTGTGGACGTCAAGGGCAACGGCACAGTTGGTCTGATCACCTATCTGCGTACGGATTCCACCCGTGTATCGGATGAGGCAAAGAGCGCAGCGGTTGACTTTATCTCACAGAATTATGGAGAGGATTATTTGCAGGAAGGGGCTGCCAAGGCAAAGGCAAACGGGACAAAAGTACAGGATGCCCATGAGGCGATCCGTCCTTCCGATATCACAAGACTGCCGTCCGAGATCAAGGA
Source organism: Roseburia lenta (assembly GCF_014287435.1). Classification (GTDB taxonomy): domain Bacteria; phylum Bacillota; class Clostridia; order Lachnospirales; family Lachnospiraceae; genus Pararoseburia; species Pararoseburia lenta. The sequence goes on along the minus strand of NZ_JACOPG010000001.1, from coordinate 306,094 downwards.
CTCCTTATCCAGAGACCAGTTCCGTCTCTACCAGTTGATCTGGAAGCGTTTTGTGGCAAGCCAGATGAGCAGTGCTGTCTATGAGACTGTCAATGTAAAGATCGCAGCAGGCGATTATCGTTTTACCGTAGCAGATTCCAAGCGCGTTTTTGACGGCTTTATGTTAGTATATACGGCTTCCGATGAGGAGAAGGACGACAAGAAACTCAGTGCGCACGGATTACATGAAGATACAAAATTGGGATTTTCGTCCTTTGAAGAAAAGCAGCATTTTACCCAGCCGGCACCACATTTTACAGAGGCATCGCTGGTACACACCTTAGAGGAACTTGGCATTGGACGACCAAGTACTTATTCGCCGATCATTTCGACCCTTTTGAAGCGTCGCTATATCACAAAGGAAGCAAAGAATATCTTTGTGACAGAACTTGGTGAAGTGGTCAACGGCATTATGAAAGAATCTTTCCCATCCATCGTGGATGAACACTTTACCGCCAATATGGAAGGACTTTTGGATGAGGTAGAAGAGGGAACTGTCAACTGGAAGTCAGTCATCAGCAACTTCTATCCGGATCTGGAGGAAGCTGTTGAGATCGCGGAAAGCCAGTTACAAAAGGTCAAGATCGAGGATGAAGTAACGGATGTTGTCTGCGAGGAATGTGGCAGAAATATGGTTGTAAAATACGGACCGCATGGCAAGTTCTTAGCCTGCCCGGGATTCCCGGATTGCCGCAATACCAAGCCGTATCTGGAAAAGATCGGTGTGGCATGTCCGAAGTGTGGCAAAGACATCGTTATGAAAAAGACCAAAAAGGGAAGAAGATTTTACGGATGTGAGGACAATCCAAACTGTGATTTCATGTCATGGGCACGTCCGGTGGCAAAGCCATGTCCGGAGTGCGGTTCCTATATGGTACGCAAGGGCAGCAAACTCGTATGTGCCAATGAGGAATGTCGGCATGTCGAGACAGCGGATAAAGAAGAGGCTTAATTTAAAATATTCTCTCGTGTGACACAATTCGTATAAGTATATGGAATTTTCAGAATACTCTTGTAATTGTTATGCTATTGTGCTAAAATCTCTTTAGTTATTAGGAAATGTAGTATGTTGCGCGAGGAGGAAGAACATGAGCGTTCAATTATTAGATAAGACGAGGAAGATCGGCAAATTATTGCATAACAACAATTCCTCAAAAGTAGTATTTAACGATATCTGTCAGGTTCTGACCGAGATCCTGGACTCCTGTATTCTGGTTATCAGTAAAAAGGGCAAGGTCTTAGGTGTCAGCCACAGCAAGTCTACACCGGACATCACCGAACTCATTGTTGATGAGGTAGGCGGTTTTATTGATCCGATGTTGAACGAGCGTCTGCTCGGCATCTTATCCACCAAGGAGAATGTCAACTTACAGACTCTGGGCTTTGAGGGGGCAGATATCAATCGTTATTCTGCCATCATCGCACCGCTGGATATTGCGGGTGAGCGATTGGGAACACTTTTTGTATATCGTTATGACAAGCCATATGATATCGACGATATCATTTTATGCGAGTATGGAACGACCGTTGTCGGACTGGAAATGATGCGGTCTGTCAATGAAGAGAATGCAGAGGAGAACCGCAAGATACAGATCGTGAAGTCAGCGATCAGTACGCTTTCATTTTCTGAATTGGAAGCCATCATTCATATCTTTGATGAACTGGAGGGAGAGGAAGGAATCCTGGTAGCCTCCAAGATTGCAGATCGTGTAGGAATCACAAGATCAGTGATTGTCAATGCACTCCGCAAGTTTGAGAGCGCCGGCGTGATCGAATCCCGGTCATCCGGTATGAAGGGAACCTACATCAAGGTATTAAATGATGCTGTGTTTGATGAGTTGGACAAGGTCAGACGCAATAGTTAAACTGCATAGAACAAGGATGGATGATAGTAAAAGGGACTTATGGACGACCGTAGGTTCCTTTTCTTTTTTTACAAATACTTGTGTCGGCCTTTAGAAAATGACACAATATCATGTAAAAAACACTTGTGTTTTCATAGATATAATTTATAATATAATAAGATTAGGCTAAGTATGTACCAAAAGGAGGTAGGAGCATGATCAATTCAAATGCCTTTAGTTATATCAATGTGCTAGATCGGGCAGCAGATGCCAGTTGGACGCGCGAGACGGTGATCGGCAACAATATCGCTAATGTTGACACGCCCGGCTACAAGAGACAGGATGTTGCATTTGAAGATGTCTTAAAGAGAGAACTCAAAAGTTCTAAGTATGATACCCTGCAAAAAGCCGTGGACAATGTGCCCTTAAACAAGTTGGAAGGCAGGACTTATACTGATTATGCGTCTTATTCCTACCGCTTGGATGGCAACAATGTAGATATTGATACAGAAAATGTGGAACTGGCATCGGAACAGTTACGCTATCAGACATTGACGTCTGCGGTCAGCAATGAATTTACCCGCATGAACACGGCAATGCAGACACCATAAGGAGGTAGACCATGGGATTATTTCAATCATTTGACATCTGCGCATCCGGCATGAGTGCACAGCGTTTCCGTATGGATACGATCGCAGAGAATATCGCAAATGTAAATACAACAAGGACCGAGGACGGGACGCCTTACAGGCGTAAGATCGTCACTTTTCAGGAAAAGGAGATCACGCCGTCTTTTTCAGATATCTTATCAGATACCAAGAAGTTTCAGGGCAATGGTGTCAAGGTCGCTTCCGTGACAGAGGATTATGAGACTGATTTTACCATGGAGTATGATCCGTCCCATCCGGATGCGGATGAGAATGGCTATGTCTCTTATCCAAATGTCAATACGGTAACCGAGATGACCAATCTGATCGACAGCAGCCGCGCCTATGAGGCAAACACGACCGCTTTTAATGCCATGAAGTCTATGGTACAGGCGGGACTTAACATCGGTCAGTCATAATGCATTAGGAGAAAACAATGGACGTTACATCAGCAGCAGCCTTAAACGGGCTTTACAAGACAACCAACAATCAATCTTCGGTCCGGCAGGCAAACCAGACTTCGGCTACGGACGGCAGTTTTGACACTATTTTGAGCAATGCCATGAAAATGGTGGATGATACCAACAGTCTGCAGAACAATGCCTCTGCTGAGGCGGTATCCTTTGCTTTGGGAGAATCGGACAATGTGCACGATCTTTTGATCGCAGAGCGGAAGGCGAATCTGGCACTGCAATATACAGTTGCGGTCCGTAACCAGTTCATTTCCGGTTACAATACGATTATGAATATGCAGATCTAAAGAATAGAAGGAAGTAAGTCATGCCTGAGAGAATACAACAGATATTAAATCGAATAGTGGAGTGGTGGAAGAATTTTAGCACCAGACAAAAGGCGCTGATTATCAGTATCGCGGCTGTCGTTGTCGTGGCATTTTCCATCTTGGGATTTGTCATGACAAGACCGACCATGGTCAATCTGATCACTTGTGATTCGGCAAAACAGGCATCTTCTGTCAAGGATCTTTTAGACAGTAACAGTATCACTTATGAAGTTTCGGATGACGGTCTTACCTACACGGTCAAGCAGGAAGACCGTGCCAATGCGACCATCCTCCTGGGAAGCAATGACATCCCATCGGACGGCTACAGCATCAGTGATGCCATCGATGGAAGTTTTAGTACGACTGAGGCGGACAAGAACAAAAAGTACCAGTTATATTTAGAGGAAAAGATGGCGGATGATCTGGAGACCATTTCCAATGTATCCAAGGCATATGTGACCTTGTCCCTGCCATCAGATGACGGCACCATCCTTTCCAAGGATGAGGAGGCATACGCCAGCATCAATCTGCAACTGAGTGATGATATGAGCGAGGAGCAGGCGGCAGGTATCGCCCGTTATGTGGCAACGGCTTTGGGCAACAAGTCGACTGAAAATATCGAGATCATTGATGGAGACGGCAATACGCTTTTCTCCGGCGGAGATGAATCCTCGACTGCGGGAAAGGCATCTTCCAATCTGACAGTCCAGCAAAAGGCAGAAGCCAATGTGACAAGTGCGGTCAAGAGCGTTATCTTGGGTACCAATGTCTATGACAATGTAGAAGTGGGTATGAATCTGGATATGAATTTCGATCAGCAAAAGGTTGAGGACTATCATTACTATGTTGACGACGGACAGACACAGGGCTATCTGGACAGCCGTACCGAGTCTACTTCCGAATCGACCTCGGGTGCCGGCGGTACACCGGGTACCGATACCAATGATGATGATACGACCTATGTCTTGGAAGACGGTACGATTACTTCCTCTACGACTTCGGACATTACAGAGGACTATCTGCCGAGCGAGACGATCACGACAACGGAAAAGGCAGTCGGAACGATCGATCTGGACAATTCTTCCCTGACCGTTGTTGCAACCAACCGGGTGATCTACAACGAGGACAAGTTAAAGGCAGACGGAACGCTTGATAATATGACCTTCGATGAATTTGTGGCACAGAATTCTGACCGTGTAAAGACGGATGTGGATCAGGATTTTTATGATATGGTATCCAAAGCGACCGGTATCTCTACCGACAATATTTCCATTGTTGCCTATGAGATCCCGATGTTCCAGTATTCTGAGGGCAGTGGCAGAGACTGGACGGATTATTTACAGATCATCTTGGCAGTGCTGATCTTTGCAATGCTTGCTTTTGTGGTATTCAGAAGTATGCGCCCACAGCAGGAAGAAGCCCTTGCCGAGGAAGTTACCGTGGAATCTTTATTGGAGGCACAGGAAGACCAGTTGGATGATATCGGTTTCAATGAAAAGTCTGAGGCGAGAGTTCTGATAGAAAAATTTGTAGATGAAAATCCGGAGGCGGTAGCATCCTTGCTCCGCAACTGGTTAAATGATGATTGGGGTTAATTATGGCAAATGAAGAATTATCCGGTGTGCAAAAAGCGGCAATCTTATTGATCACATTAGGACCAGAAAAATCTGCGGACATTTTTAAACATTTAAAAGAAGATGAAATCGAAGAACTTACCTTAGAGATTGCCAATACACAGAGTGTATCTCCAAAATTAAAAGAGGACGTGATCAACGAATTTTATCAGGTCTGTCTGGCACAGCAGTATATCGCAGAAGGTGGTATCGGTTATGCCAAAGAACTTTTGGAGAAGGCACTGGGTGCTGATGAGGCAACACGTGTCATCACCAAGTTGACGGCTTCTTTGCAGGTAAGACCGTTTGAGTTTATACGAAAGACAGAGCCTTCACAGGTGCTCAACTTTATCCAGGATGAACATCCACAGACCATAGCCATGATCTTATCTTACCTGTCACCGGGACAGGCATCCATGATCTTGGGTGCTTTGGATCCGGACAAGCAGGCAGATGTGGCAAAACGTATTGCGACCATGGATCGTACTTCACCGGAAGTCATCAAGGAGGTGGAGCGCGTCTTGGAGCGAAAGTTATCATCCCTCATCAATCAGGATTACACGATCGCGGGTGGCGTGGATGCCATCGTAGCAATCTTAAATACCGTAGACCGTGGTACAGAAAAGCGTATCATGGAGTCCCTCGAGATCGAAGAACCGGAACTTGCCGACGAGATCCGCAAGAAGATGTTTGTATTCGAAGATATCCTGCTTCTGGACGACAGAGCCATTCAGCGTGTTATGCGTGATGTGGATAACAGTGATCTGAGTGTTGCCCTAAAGGGTGCCAACGAAGAAGTGCAGGCTGCAATCTTCAAGAATATGTCTTCACGTATGGCTACCATGATCAAGGAAGATATGGAATTCATGGGTCCTGTCCGTATGAAGGATGTCGAGGAAGCACAGCAGAAGATCGTTGGTATTATCCGCAAGTTAGAGGATTCTGCTGAGATCGTAATCTCCAGAGGTGGAGGTGACGAACTCGTTGTCTAATATATTATATCGTGTGCAGATGGCACCACAGGGAGAACAAAAGACCTGCGTCATCGACTCCAATGAACTGGTCGGAGAAAAGATCGAGGAGAGACGACGCGAAGAAAAAAAACGTCAGATGCAGGCACTGAATTCTGAGGATGCCTTTGTACCTATGGATGGGGAGTCACTGGATGAAGATACAGAATGTCTTGGCCAGCAGATGCCGGAGGAGGCAGAGGAAGCGGAGCCGGAGATAGACTATGTCGCACAGGCAAAAGAAGAGGCGGATGCCATTCTTTCTGAGGCGAGAGAGCAGGCAGATGCTATCCTGGCAGAGGCAGGAGAACAGGCAGATGCCATGCGGTCCCATGCCGAAGCCGAAGGACAAAAAGAGGGCTATGAGCAGGGCTTACAGGAAGCCGCTGCCAGACAGCGGGAATTAGAAAGCCGAATGCAGGCAGAAAAAGAGCAGTTGCAGGCGGACTACGACCAGAAACAAAAGAACATGGAGCACGAGTTGGTGGATGTGGTCTGTGATGTGGTAGAAAAAGTTTTTCTGGTGCAGTTTGGAGATAAAAAAGAGATCATCTGGCATGCCGTCGATCAGGCCCTTGCCAACATAGAAGGCAGTAAGGAGTTTATGATCCGTGTCGGCGAAGCCAATCTGGAATTTTTACGTGCGCATAAAGAGGAGTTACAGGCAAAAGTAGGGCAGGACATGACTTTAGATATTGTCTTAGATCCGCTTTTGGATGAGACGCAATGCATGATCGAGACCGATGGTGGACTTTTTGATTGTGGTATGGATACCCAGATGCGCAATCTGATCAAGGATATAAAATCCCTTAGTTAATGGAGATATAAGGTGGAAATTGATCGTAACAAATATTTAGCACTTACAAATGAAACATATTTTGACTGTCTGGGCCGCGTCACGAAAGTGGTGGGGCTCACAATTGAGTCTGTCGGACCGGATGCTAAGTTGAACGATCTATGCCGTATTTTTGTAGGAGGCGACCGTTCGCAGGCTGTCATGGCACAGGTGGTTGGATTTCGTGATAAGCATCTGCTTCTGACACCCTTTGACAGTGTTGATGGCATCGGTATTGGTGCGGTTGTTGAAAATACCAAGGCACCGCTTTCCATTCCGGTCGGGGACGAACTTCTAGGGCACACCCTAGACGGCATCGGACGACCGACGGATGCAGAGGACCTCCATCTGCCCCAGCATTATCCGGTCGACGCAACGCCGCCGGAGCCTATGAACCGTGAGATCATTTCACAGGTATTGCCGCTGGGCGTAAAGGCAGTGGACGGACTGATCACGGTCGGCAAAGGACAGAGAATCGGTATCTTTGCAGGATCCGGTGTTGGAAAATCTACCCTGATGGGTATGTTTGCACGAAACACCAAGGCAGATATCAATGTGATCGCCCTGATCGGCGAGCGTGGCCGTGAGGTACGTGAGTTCATCGAGAGGGACTTGGGATCGGAAGGCATGAAGCGCAGTGTCGTTGTGGTGGCGACATCAGACAAACCGGCGTCCATCCGTAAATGTGCGGCAAAGACGGCAACAGCGATCGCAGAATATTTCCGCGACCAGGGCAAGGATGTCCTTTTGATGATGGATTCGCTGACCCGTTTTTCCATGGCGCAAAGAGAAATCGGTCTTGCGGCAGGAGAACCGCCGGTAACAAGAGGTTATCCGCCGAGCGTTTATTCGGAGATGCCAAAACTCTTAGAGCGTGCCGGCAATTCCGATAAGGGATCGATCACCGGTCTTTATACGGTGCTTGTTGACGGCGATGATTTCAATGAACCGATTACGGATACGGCGCGTGGTATTTTGGACGGACATATTGTCCTTTCCAGAAAACTGGCACAGAAAAACCATTATCCGGCGATCGATGTCTTAGCAAGCATTTCCCGTGTCATGAGTTCGATTGCGACCAAGGAACATAAGACCATGGCGGGCAAATTAAAGAATGTCATGGCAACCTATCAGGAAGCGGAAGATCTGATTAATATCGGGGCTTACAAGGCAGGATCCAACAACAATATCGATTATGCGATCGAAAAGATAGATCAGGTCAATGCTTTCCTTTGCCAGAGTACAGAGGATAAGTTTGATTTTGACGAGGTAGTTGGCGCACTGGAGCAGATGTTCGGCGAGAGTGCATAGATATAGGAAGTGACGGCAGATGGCAAAATTCAGATATCGCATGCAGAATATTCTGGAAATCAAAGAAAAGATGGAAGAACAGGAAAAAGTGGCTTACGGTATCGCCAATGCAAGGCTTTTGGAGGAACAGGAAAAACTGCAAAAACTTTTTGTCCGCAAAGCCGGTTATGAAGCCAGATTAAAAGAACTAACAAGTGCAAAACTTGACATCGTAGAGATCCAGACCTGTAAGCGGGCAAGCGATTCCGTTAAATCCATGATCCGCGACCAGATGATCGCGGTACACACGGCACAGCGAAATCTGGAGATGGCAAGAAAGCGTTTGAATGAGGTCATGAAAGAGAGAAAGACCCATGAAAACCTCAAGGAAAAAGCATTTGAAGCCTTCAAAGAAGAATTGGCGGCAGAAGAAGGCAAGATGACGGATGAACTGGTAAGTTACACCTATCACAGCAAAGAAGAACAGGAGTAAAAGAATGGCAGACGAAAAGGAAGACAAGAAGGCAAAGAGACAGGCGGCAAAGGAAGCAAAGCGCGCCCGTAAGAAAGAAAAGAAAGAAGAAAACGGCGAAGAGGAAGAAGAAACCTTAGGCGGCAAAGTCCTGATCGGCGTTGTGGCTGTCTTTATCGTATTATTGTGGCTTTTGATCTTGGGATTGCTGGTAAAGATGGATGTCGGCGGTTTTGGCTCGACCGTCTTATATCCGGTTCTAAAGGATGTACCTGTGATCAATAAGATCCTGCCGGATGTGCAGGAATATGCAAAAGAGGACGAGGCCTATGCCTATGATTCTGTTGAGGATGCGGTAAAGCGCATCAAGGAACTGGAAAAGGAACTGGCGGATGTCAAGGCAAGCAAGGATGACTCGGATGCCCATGTGGCAGATTTAGAGGCGCAGTCACAGGAACTGCAGAACTATAAAGAAAACGAAGCCGCTTTTGAAGAAGAAAAAGAAAAATTCTATCAAGAGGTTGTTTTTTCGGACAATGCACCCGATATAAGTGCATATAAGGAATATTATGAGAGTATCGAGCCGGAAAAGGCAGAAGAGATATACAAGCAGGTGGTAGAACAGTTGCAGGAAGATGAACAGATCAAGTCTTATGCATCGACGTATTCTTCCATGAAAGCCAAACAGGCAGCTGCTATTTTTGATACAATGACAGATGATCTGCCATTGGTAGGCAAGATACTTTGGGCTATGGATGCCCAATCCAGAGGTGATATTCTGGGAGCCATGAATGCGGATACGGCTGCGGCTGTGACCAAGTTGATGGAGCCTTAAGAATATATAGTCTCATCTTATGAGACAGGTACATTGATAACTGCATATGGAAGGAGGAAGATGCCATGACAAGCACAGGAATAGCAAATATCCTGATGCCGACGGCTACGGTGGCAAATGCCAAGCAGACGAGTGCAAAAGACACATCCGGTGGAGATTTCCGGCAGATGATGCAGATGCAAAAAAGTTCTGCAATAGCACCACAGGTAGTACAAAGTGCAGGCAATGCCGGTAAGATTGAACGTGCTCCGCAGATGGAAAACAAGCGGTCTGATGTATCACTTGCAAAGCAGGATGATAAAGGCATGGCCCAGACAAAGGACGTCAAAGACAAGACCGATGCTTTTGCAAAGGATGTCAAAGATGCTATCAAGGACGAATTGGATGTGACAGATGAGCAGATTGAAAAAGCCATGGAAGATCTGGGATTACAATTTCTTGATCTGACAGATCAGTCGAATCTGGCTGCATTGGTAACAAAGTTGTCCGGCAGTGAGGATTCCGCAAGTCTTCTTGTAAGCGATGCTTTCCCACAGATCGTTTTAAAAGTGAATGATCTGGCTGGTGGACTGCAGGAAGATCTTGGAATATCTATGGAAGACTTACAGCAGATGGCAGAACTGGTAACGACCGATGTGGAGGAAGCAGGAACGACAGACAATCTGCATGAACCTGCCAAGGCAACAGAGGGGACAGAAGAAACCATGCAAAAGACAGAGGACGTCAAAGATACGGTGGTAGCCGAAGAGGCGACCGAGCAGGTAGAGATCCCGACAGAGGAAACGATCGAACCGACTAAGACGGACGAGACAGACGAACTTGTAACAGCAGGTTCCAAGGATGTGACGACCGAAAAGCAGACCGATCAGGGGCAGGAAGATGCCACAGATCAGGACACAGATGCTTTTTTAAAACAGCAGACAAAAACTGAGATCCATCCGACCCAGGATCTGACACCGATGCAGGCAGAAAGTCCGATTACGGAATTTGCCTCGCACATGGAACCGACCGTAGAACTGCCTACAGGAGAAAGCGTTTCCGTTCAGTCCATCATCGACCAGATCGTTGAGGCAAGCCGCACAACGATGGATGGCGATAAGACGACGGTTGAGATGCTTTTGCACCCGGAGGGGCTGGGAAAGGTCTTGATGGAAGTGACCGAGGAAAATGGTCAGGTCAAGGCTCATATCTACACACAGAATGAGCAGGTCAAGGAAGCCTTGGAAAATCAGATGTTCCAGTTAAAAGAGCAGATGAACCAGTCACAGACCAAGGTACAGTCTGTAGAGATTTCCGTGGGAACCCATGAATTTGAGAGAAATCTGGAAGCCGGTCAGCAGAATCAGGAACAGGGACAGGAAGGACAGAATCAACGTCCGAAAAAGATGAGAAACCTGAATATGAATGATCTGGATGATCTACAGGGACTCATGACACAAGAGGAAGAATTAGTAACAAAGATGATGCGGGATCAGGGTAACACCGTCAATTACACCGCATAGGAATATGAGAAAGGAGGAGATTTATGGCACTTGTACAGGAGATTAAAGATGGTAAAGTGGTCGATAGCAGCGCAAGTCAGTCAAAAAAGACAGACACGGACAGCAAGTCCAACACCTATGACAAGGAGATGTTTTTAAAGTTACTGGTTGCTGAAATGCAGTATCAGGATCCACTGGAACCGACAAGTAATACAGAGTATGTATCCGAACTTGCATCTTTTTCACAGATCGAAGCCGTACAGTCCGTACAGAGTCAGATGTCTACGATCGAGGCAAACTCACTGGTCGGAAAGTATGTTATCTTACTGGATGACGATCAGTACATTTCCGGAAAAGTAGATTATGTGATGACGGAAGACAATAAGATGTTCTTATCTGTGAACAACAAATTATACAGTATCGATAAACTGGATAGTGTTTGCGATGACGATTATTATGAAGGCGTGCTCAGTGCACAGACTTTTGCCGATATGATCAAGAAACTGCCGACGGTCTACACACTTACGACAGCGGATGAGGACAAGATCAAGGAAGCAAGACAGTTCTATGATGCAATGACAGATTCACAGAAATCATTTGTTTCTGCTGACACGGTCAAGTCACTGGAGAAACTGGAAGAACGTTTACGGGCACTCAAAGATGCAGAAGCAGAAGTCGGTAAGGACAGTACAGATGATACGACCACATCCGATGATACAACTACTGCAACAGAGTAAGGAGCGTGATGCAAATGAATCCGATCAACAATTCCTTTACCTCGATCGAGCAGGTCACCGGTCAGTATCTCAAGACGCAGGATAATAAGACAAAAGAAAAGACCACAGGACTTTCCTTTGAAGATGTCTTACGACAGCAGATGGGTGGCACGGCAGAGTCGACATCAGAACTCAAGTTTTCCAAGCATGCCAATATGCGCCTAGAACAAAGAGATATCGCTTTATCCGCAGACCAGAGCCAGCGCTTGGAAGCAGGAGTGGCAAAAGCCAGTGAAAAAGGAATAAAAGAATCCTTGGTTATCGTTGATTCTTTGGCATTTATTGTAAATGTCCCGAATCAGACAGTAGTAACCGCAATGGATCAGACAGAGTCTGACGAAAATGTATTTACAAATATAGACGGAGCTGTAATTATTTAGCCGGACCTTATGGAGGCTAATGCCGTTGACTGACAGATACGGCAACACAGCAATTTAGGAGGTCATTTATTATGATGAGAGCAATGTATTCTGGTGTATCAGGATTAAAAACACACCAGACAAAGATGGATGTTATTGGTAACAACATCTCAAACGTCAACACAGTTGGCTTTAAAGCGTCATCTACGACGTTTGCTGATATTATGTATCAGACAACATCAGGGGCTACGGCAGCCACAGCAACAACGGGTGGAAAAAATGCCATGCAGATAGGTCTTGGTGTATCAACAGCAGCAACAAAGGTCAGCATCACTTCTCCCGGTGCAGCACAATCCACAGGCGATGCCCTGGATATCCGCCTGACCAACGGAAGTTCTACCAATTTCTTTATCGTAAATAATGGAACAGAAAATCTTTTTACAAGAGCAGGATCTTTCTACTTAGATGGTGCGGGAAACCTTGCAATGACATCTACAGGTTATACTGTCATGGGATGGCAGGTTGATCCTCTGACAGGGGATATCCGCAAGGATACTGTATCTGCCCTTCGTATCATGCAGGCAGATAATATGACAAGCGCACCTGAGGCAACAACAAAGGCAAACGTTTCCGGATTGATCGATAAGAACGATACCAACGTGACCAGCGATGCAGGTTATGTCCGTACCTTATCTTTCTTTGATAATCTGGGATATTCTTATACTGCAAAATTTGCATACAAGGCAGTTGATACGGATGCCGGTACATATTCCGTGGAACTGACCAATATTTATGACAGTGATAACAATGATATCCTTGCTGAGTGGCTGGATAAGCAGGGGGTGGACGCAGCCGGCAGTGATGCCCTTGACCAGATCTTCGGTAACGACACCACAGCGGTAAAATCCTTCTCCGTAAGCAAGAATTATACCTTGGACAACTCTACCAATCCGGCAAGCATTACCTATACGGAAAATGGTACGACCTATACCATGGTCACAAGTGCAGACGGCGCACCGGTCACCGTAGGCGGTGAACTGGGCTACAACTTTACGGATGGCGCCGGCAAGCAGACCTTCCGTTCCATTGCAGATATCTATGGTATCGATGCAGATACGGCAGCATCCGGAACACTGGCAGTAGATACGACAACCGGTATGTTGAACCTGACCTATGATACGACAAATTATACTTTGCAGTTTAATACCAGCGACGGAACTTTCCGTTTTATCGATTCCGCAGGAACGACATCTGTTTCATTAAATATGTCACTTCTGGGTGATAACTTTGAGGATATTTCCATTGACTTCAGCCATCTTTTAAACCAGAATCATGGTGGAAGTTCTACAGCAGAGTTTGAAAAAGGCGCTGCAGAAAAGGCAACCGACGGAACCGGAAAGAAACTCGGACAGTTAACAGGAGTATCAATTGATGGAACCGGAAAGATTTATGGTTCTTATGATAACGGTAATACTGTTCTTTTGGGACAGATTCCGGTAGCGCAGTTTGCAAATGCATCCGGTCTGGAAAGTCTTGGTAATAACTGTTATGGAACAACATTAAACTCCGGTGATTTCGATGGTATTGGTGTTGAGGTTACAGCAGATGGCGGCAGCATGACAACAGGACAGTTGGAAATGTCTAATGTTGATCTTTCTGAGCAGTTTACAGATATGATTACGACACAGAGAGGTTTCCAGGCAAATTCACGAATTATTACAACTTCGGATACATTGCTGGAAGAACTGGTTAATCTGAAACGATAATGTATAAAAAATAGCCTGCTATAAAGTGGGCTTTTTTTTATTTAAATTTTCGCAATTTGTGTAGAAATATGATAAATAAATGGAATTACAAGTAGACAAGATAGATAAAATTTAGTAAGATTAAATAAACGTGTAACTATGGGTTTTTGTGTGAAAAACACAAGATATAGTATTTTATATGTAAGGCGGTGAATAGTTTGGATATAGCATCGTTAGTCGGTCTGATCTTAGGCGCGGTCATGGTTGTCTTTGGTATTTTGTCGTCCGGCGGTAATATTGTCGAAGACTTTATGGATCTTCCATCTGTTATTATTACGATTGGTGGTTCCTTAGCGGGTACCCTGGCATCCCATAAGCTGGCGGATTTTATCAGCGGCCTAAAGAGTATTGGACTGGCGATGAAAGAACCATCCGTAGGTGATGCATCGGAAGTCATATCCAATATTATCAATTTATCCAATATATCTCGAAAAGAAGGCCTTCTGGCATTGGAAGAAGCGACACACGATATGGATGATGAATTCTTAAAAAAAGGTATCAATCTGGTTGTTGATGGTACGGATCCGGATCTTGTGCGTGGTATTTTGGAAACAGATTTGATTAATCTGGAAGCAAGACATAAAAAGGTTATTGGTTTCTGGGAGAAATGGGCAGAACTTGGTCCAGCCTGGGGTATGATTGGTACGTTGATTGGTCTGGTAAATATGTTGAAGAACTTAACAGATTCATCTTCAATCGGACCGAATATGGCGGTAGCACTTTTGACAACATTGTATGGTTCCTTGATTGCAAACTGGCTGGCAGGTCCGACAGCAGCAAAGTTAAAAGTGAACAATGATATGGAAATCATGATGCGAGAGATTACCGTAGAAGGTCTTTTATCTATTCAGGCAGGAGAGAACCCTCGTGTTATCGAAGAAAAGCTCAAGTCATTCCTAGCACCATCTGACCGAGATAATGCCGGTAGTGAAGACGGAGGTGAGGCATAGTGGCAAAGCGTAAACAGGAGGATCCACCAAAGGGCTCCCCAGCGTGGATGTCGACCTTTAGTGATCTGATGAACTTGCTGTTATGCTTCTTTGTATTGCTCTTTTCTATGTCAACAGTCGATACAGAAAAGTTTGAAATGGTCGTGCAGTCTTTGCAGAGTACCTTTAGTATTTTACCGTCGGGCGGTTCGACGATCGGAGATGGCGAATTGATATCTTCCGGTGTGAGCATGCTGGAAAAGTTTGATATTTATTTCAATTCATCCTCAGCCCTTCCTAAGGGAGACGAGGAACCGGATGATTCGGTTACGAATCCGGATACGACGGTGACGACAGAAGAAGCGCAGGAGACACTGGAAAATGCCGGGCTTACGGAAAGTGAGCAGATGGCAGAACAGGTCAGCCGTCTTTTGCAATCCTATGGTCTTGAGAATCAGGTGGATGTAGAGTTCAATGAATACTACACGCTGATCAATTTAAACGGAGCCCTGCTCTTTAATTCCGGTGAGGCGACTATCCGGGAGGAAGTTCTTCCGGTCATGGAAAAGATCGCCGTGATCCTTAATAACTACACCAATAATCTGATCGAGATCGAAGGCCACACGGATAATGTGCCACCGGCGGCAGGAGAGCAGTATAGTGACAATGATATCCTTTCCATGTACCGTGCCTTGAATGTGGCAAATTATATCCGGGACAATACGACACTGGATCCGGCACATATCAAGTCATCCGGCAGAGGATCTTACGTGCCGATCGCAGACAATTCGACAGCAGAAGGACGAGCAAAGAACCGAAGGGTAGAGATCAAGATCTACAATTCGCTTAATTCAGAATCTTTAAATAATTAGAGAGGTCAATCATGAAGAAAAATCTTATTACTGTTATTACATTAGCACTCGTGGTTGTCAATTTGGTACTCACCGTGATCCTGACGATCACGATTTTGCCGGAGACACAAAAAGCAAATGAACTGATCACTAAGGTATGCAGCGCCATTGATCTGGATCTGGAGTCCGGCAGTGCGACCAGCAACGCCAATATCCCGATCGACCAGATCGAGGTTTATAATATTGATGATGAACAGACCATCAACCTTAAGCAGGATGGGGACGGCAAGGATCATTTCGCTATGCTCACCGTATCTATCTCCATGGATACCAAGAACAGTGATTATAAGGATCTTAAGCCACAGGTCGAAGAAAAGGTCAATCTGATCAAGGGCGACATCAACAACATTGTTTCACAATATACGATAGACGAGATCAAGAATAATCAGTCAGCAGTTCAGGATGAGATCTTGAAAGATCTTCAAAAGATGTTTGGGTCTGATTTTATTGTAGCGGTAGGATTCCCAACGGCACAATATCAGTAAAAAGGAGAAATTTGCAGTGGGTGGTGAGAATACTTGAGCGATATACTTTCCCAAAATGAAATAGACAACTTATTACAGGCACTGAGCAGTGGTGAAGTAGATGCTGAAGAGATCAAGGCAAGCAGCGAGAAGCAGGTCAAGAACTATGACTTCTCCAGACCATCCAAGTTTTCCAAAGAACATTTACGAACCCTTGAGATTATTTTTGAACATTATGGCAGATTACTGTCTACCAACCTTCCGGTCTACTTGCGCAAGAACATACAGGTAGAGGTGATGAATTCGGAGGCAGTTACCTATATGGAATTTTCCAATTCCCTTTCCAATCCGGTCTTGCTTGGTATTGTCAACTTTGAACCCTTAGAGGGAAATATCATTGTAGAAATGGCATCCAAGTTGGGATATGCGATCGTGGATCGTATGTTAGGAGGCGAGGGAGAACCGCTTGATAAAGTACGAGAGTTTTCCGAGATCGAACTTCTGATCATTGAACGTATCATGACTGCCTGCGTACAGTTATTGCGTGAGCCTTGGACCAATGTTTTGGATGTACATCCGCGCTTGGAGCGTATTGAGACCAACTCCCAGTTTGCGCAGATCATTTCTCCATCGGAAATGATCGCGATTGTGACGATCAGCATCAAGATCGGGGATGTGGAAGGTTTTATGAACATCTGTCTTCCGTATATTACCCTAGAGCCTGTCATGGACAAGTTAAACACCAAGTTCTGGTATTCCAACATGCAGGAGCGGGTGGAGATGGAGTATGCAGACACCATCGAGTCTTTGATCGCAAAAGCGATCGTTCCGGTCAAGGCGATCCTTGGCAAAAGCGTGATCTCCGTTAACGATTTTTCGGGTTTGCAGGTGGGAGACATCATCCGCCTGAATACCAAGGTCAACCAGGAATTGGATGTCTATGTCGGAGATATCAAGAAATTTACTGCACTTCCCGGCGCAGCCGGAGAAGATTATGCAGTTAGAATAACATCAGTCATAAGAGAGGAGCAGGAATAGATGAGTGACGGCGTATTATCCCAGGAAGAGATCAACGCCCTCCTGAGTGGTGGGATACCGGATGCTGACACGTCTGACGCGGCAGCAGGTGAAGAACTCACACCGGATGAAGTTGATACCATTGGTGAGATTGCCAATATCAGCATGGGAACGGCAGCGACAACACTGTTTTCCTTAGTAAATAAAAAAGTCGAAATTTCAACGCCCGTTGTTTCCATGGGAACGTGGGATGAGATTGTAGATAAATATGAAAAACCATGTGTTTTGGTACGAATCGCTTATACCAAAGGATTAGATGGAAGCAATATCTTAGTCTTACGGGAAAATGATGTAAAAATCATTACGGATCTGATGATGGGAGGCGATGGCTCAAACACAGATGGTGAGATTACAGAACTGCATTTGAGTGCAATCAGTGAAGCTATGAACCAGATGATGGGATCTTCTGCAACATCGATGTCATCCATGCTAAATACCATGATTGATATCAGCCCACCATCCTCAACCTTGATGGATCTGCAGGATACAACCGATGGAGGAGAAATCGAAGATTTCCTGGAGGGAAGATTCGTTAAGATTACCTTTAAAATGCTGATTGGTGATTTGGTGGATAGTGAGATTATGCAGTTGTATCCGGTATCACTTGCCAAGGAGATGTGCAGTAACATCATGTCGAATATGGAGAGCGATACGGCATCGACCGTGGATGATGACATGCCGACACCGCAGCCGGAACCGGCATCACAGCCACAGGCGGCACCACAGACCCCACCGCAAGCGCAGGGGCAGATGCAGGAACAAGCCATGCTAGGGCAGACCCCACCGCCGCAACCAATGCCGGATATGGGAACGTCAGGCGGACAGCCATATATGCAACAGCCATATATGCAACAGCCATATATGCAGCAACCATATCCACCACAACAGCAGGTCAATGTGCAGCCTGCACAATTCCAACCTTTTGCCGGCAATTATCAGGCACCATACCAGCCGGAAAATATAGATCTGATCATGGACGTTCCATTGGAAGTGACTGTCGAGTTAGGCAGGACACACAAATCCATTCAGGATATTTTGGATTTTGCACCGGGAACGATCATAGAATTAAACAAGATCGCCGGCGAACCGATCGACGTATTGGTCAATGGTAAATACGTTGCAAAAGGTGAAGTAGTAGTCATTGAAGAATCTTTCGGTATTCGTATTACCGAGATAATGAAATAAGAGATAAAAAGGAGAGTAAGAGATGGCAAAAAATATTTTAATTAGTGATGATGCTGCGTTTATGAGAATGATGATCAAGGATATCTTGACAAAGAATGGTTACAACGTTGTAGGCGAAGCTGAAAACGGTAAGGTAGCAGTTGACAAGTACATGGAGTTGAAGCCGGATCTGGTGCTTATGGATATTACCATGCCGGAGATGGATGGTATCGAATCCTTAAAGGCAATCCGTGCAAAGGATCCAAATGCTTGCGTTATCATGTGTTCTGCAATGGGTCAGCAGGCAATGGTTATCGAGGCAATTCAGTCAGGTGCCAAGGACTTTATCGTAAAGCCGTTCCAGGCAGAGCGTGTTCTTGAAGCCGTAAAGAAGGTTATTGGTTAAGAATGATTTTACTATCATCGACAGGTGAGAATATCTTTCAACTGATCATTGTACTTTTTTGTTTTTTAATCGTTCTGGCATTGACTTACTATGTGACTCGATGGATTGCTGGTTACCAGAAAAGCCAGAGCATCAGCAAGAACCTTTCGGTTGTTGAGACCTTGAAACTGACGACCAATAAGTACATACAGTTGATACAGGCAGGCAAGGACACCTATTATGTCATTGCCATCGGCAAGGACGAGATCACAGTCTTGGGACAACTCAGCGGAGAGCAGTTAAAAGAAATGCCTTCCCAGAATATGACGATCCCGACGGCTAAGGGCGATTTTGCCGATGCCTTACAAAAGTTCAAAGAACATTTACCGAAGAAGTAGACATGAATATGAAAAACAAATTAAAAAAAGGATATTGTATCTTTAGTCTGATCCTGGCAACCTTTGCCATCTGTGTCAGCGTCTGGTATGCCAGTGGCAGTACAGTCTATGCGTCTTCCTACGGAGCAACGGACAATGCACCAAATTCCAGTGACTGGGTCACAGGCAAGGGCGGGGTATCATTGACCCTGGATTCAGATTCCGGATCTTTATCCGCAAATGTGCGTATTTTACTGGTCATAACGATTCTGGCTTTAGCACCGTCCATACTGATCATGTTGACCTCTTTTACCAGGATCATCATTGTCCTGCATTTTGTTCGATCCGCGATCGGTACGCAGACATCGCCACCCAACCAGATTTTGATCGGGCTGGCATTGTTTTTGACATTCTTTATCATGTGGCCGACCTTTACGCAGATCAATGAAAATGCCATTACACCGCTGGACAATGGAGAGATCACACAGGAAGAGGCACTGGATCGTGCCGTGGAGCCGATCCGTAATTTCATGTACGGACAGACGCAGGAAAAGGATCTCAAACTCTTTTGTGAGATCTCAGATACGACCTATGAAGATTATGATGATATCCCATTTGTTGTATTGGTTCCGAGTTTTATCTTAAGCGAACTGCGTACAGCCTTTATTATCGGTGTTGTGATCTATATCCCGTTTATCGTGATCGACATGGTCGTTTCGTCCGTGTTGATGTCCATGGGTATGATGATGCTGCCGCCGACGACCATCTCCCTGCCGTTTAAGATACTTTTATTTGTGCTGGCAGATGGATGGAATCTTGTCATTGGCGGACTGGTCAAGACATTTTACTGATAAATAGAAAGAGAGCGTGATTTTTGTGACAGAAGGACAGGTATTGGATATTGTCAGAGATGCGATCTACAATATCATCATATGTGCGGCACCGCTGCTTTTGATCTCTTTGATCGTCGGTCTGATCGTCAGTATTTTTCAGACCGTTACCTCCATTCAGGAACAGACGCTGACCTTTGTACCAAAGATCGTTGCCGTATTCCTGGGAATGCTGATCTTTGGTGCTTTTATATTGACAACATTGACAGATTACATGACGGAATTGTGGACAAACTTCAGCACGTTTTTAGGCTAGTTTTGGTATGTTACAATATACATTTGATATAAGTACATTTGAATATTTTTTACTGATATTGGTACGGATTTCCTGCTTTGTGTTTGTAGCACCTTTTTTTGGCGCGAAGGAAGTACCGGGGAGGGTAAAGATCGGATTATCTGCATTTGTGGCAATTCTTGTTTTTTATGCCGTCCCGGTAGAACATACAGCATACACCTCGGAAGTCGGTTATGCCATATTGGTGCTCAAAGAGGGAATTACAGGATTGCTGATCGGTTTCGCGGCATATATTTGTAATTCCATTATTTTATTTGCAGGTACGATCATTGATATGGATATCGGGCTTTCCATGGCTATGGTATTTGACCCGACGACAGGCAGCCAGGTCAGTATCACGGGAAATTTATATTCTTACTTTATCCTCTTGCTTTTGATCGTTTCCAATATGCATCAGTATATCCTGCGTGCGCTGATCGATTCGTTTCAGTTGTTTCCGCTGGGAGGAGCACAGTTTCAGATGGACTCCTTGCTTGCCTCCATGGTGCAGTATTGTACGGATCTTTTTGTCATTGGATTTCGTATTGTTTTGCCGGTCTTTGCCTGCATGATGATTCTCAACAGTATCTTGGGTATCATGGCAAAGGTGGCACCACAGATGAATATGTTCGCCGTTGGTGTCCAGTTGAAACTCCTGCTTGGTCTGGCAGTTTTGTTCATCACGACGTTTTTATTACCGGACATTGCCAATTTTATTTTTAAAGAGATCAAAGTCATGACAGTGTCATTTATAGAAGGAATGTATTAACTTGAAGGAAGACAAAGTGTTACTTCTGTCTTATGACCTGCAATGGTTCGCGCAGGACGGACCGGGCGGAGAAAAGACAGAGCCGGCGACTTCAAAAAAATTAAAAGATGCCCGTGAAGAGGGTAAGGTTGCCCGAAGCCAGGAATTAAACTCGGCGGCAATGCTGATCGCTTTATTCCTGTCTCTGCGTATCTTTGTGTCCTATCTGGGTGAGGGCTTTATCAGTGTCTTTCACCTCTTTTATGGGATGATACCGGATGTCGTCGATACCCAGCGGGATGGCATGACTGTACAGGCGGCGAGCGGACTTTTGAACCAGGGCTATCTGCAGCTGCTCCGTCTGGCAGCCCCTTTTTTGGCGGCAGGCCTTGTGGTTGCCATTGTGATCAGTATCGTACAGGTCGGCTGGCAGGTATCGACCAAGCCTTTAGAGCCCAAACTGGATAAGTTTAATCCGGTCAATGGTTTCAAGCGTATTTTTTCCAAAGATTCGCTTTTTAACCTTTTGATGTCCATCCTAAAGATCGTACTGGTCTTTTATGTGGCATATACCTGCATCAAGGGACAGGCAAATAATTTATTCATCTTATACGAGATACCGCTCAACCAGGCGATCTCTTTGATCGGCGATATCATCATAGATACAGGACTCCGTATCAGTCTTTGCTATCTGGTGGTAGGGCTGGCTGATTATATTTACCAGCGCCATCGTTTTAACGAAGACATGAAGATGACCAAACAGGAAGTCAAGGATGAATATAAAAATACCGAAGGTGATCCGCAGATCAAGGGGCAGCAGAGGCAAAGGATGCGTGAAGCATCCCAGCGTCGTATGATGCAGGATGTTCCCAAGGCGGATGTCGTTATCACCAACCCGACCCATATTGCGGTAGCCATCCGCTATGATGCAGAGATTGAAAATGCACCGACGGTGGTCGCAAAAGGTGAGGATTATCTGGCGGCAAAGATCAAAGAAACCGCCAAGGAAAACGGTGTGGAGATCATGGAAAACAAACCGCTTGCCAGAGCGCTTTATGCGACGGTCGAGGTGGGAGAGCAGATTCCACCGGAGTTGTATCAGGCAGTGGCAGAGATCCTTGCGCTGGTTTACAGTAAAAGATAAATAGTTTAAGATAAGATGAGATGAGATATACGATGGAAAGGAGGAAACGGAATGGATCTATCCGGTGTTAAAAAAACCGATATCGGCGTTGCAGCATATCTATTGGCGGCAATTATTTTCTTCATTGTTCCGATTCCTTCTATATTATTGGATGTTATGCTGGCGCTCAATATTTCCGTCGCATTGATCGTTCTGATGAATGTCTTGTTTGTGCGGGAAGTTTTGGATATGTCCTTTTTCCCGACCCTGCTTTTGTTTACGACGATCTTTCGTATTTCCCTAAACGTTTCATCTACCCGTCTGATCCTAAGTACGGGTTCGCCGGGAAATGTCGTTGAGACGTTCGGACAGTTCGTTGGTGGAGGCGATCTGGTGATCGGTGCCATCATCTTTATTGTCCTTATCATTGTGCAGTTCATGGTTATCAATAAGGGTTCTGAACGTGTTGCTGAGGTTTCTGCCAGATTTACGCTGGATGCTATGCCGGGTAAACAGATGGCGATCGATGCAGACTTAAATACCGGAGCCATTACCGAAAAGGAAGCACGCGAGAGAAGACAGAAGTTACAGGATGAATCCTCCTTCTTTGGCTCTATGGATGGTGCGACAAAGTATGTCAAGGGAGATGCGACAGCAGGTCTTTTGATCACTTTTATCAATCTGATCGGAGGAACCTTAATGGGAGTCATGCGAAGTGGTATGGATTTTACGAGTGCCATCCAGCAATATGGTCTGTTGACGATCGGTGACGGACTTTGCTCCCAGATTCCATCGCTTTTGATCTCATTGGCAACCGGTATCTTAGTTACCAAGGGATCCAAAGAAGCCGATTTCAGCGGCGTTTTGATCAAACAGTTATTTGGTATTCCAAAGGTACTTTATATTGTTGGTGCATCTATGATCTTTTTGGGTCTGGTAACACCGCTGAACCCGGTCTTGTTCGGTGCCTTTGGTGCAGCATTTTTGATCTCCGGCTATTCGATCTCCAAGAGTATCGGCGAGGAGAGCATCGAGGAAGAAGTCGCGGCAGAGGAGTCCGAGGCAGAGGAGATCCGCAGACCGGAGAATGTCGTTTCCCTTTTGCAGGTGGATCCGATTGAACTGGAATTTGGCTATGGAATCATACCGCTTGCGGATGTCAATCAGGGCGGGGATCTTCTGGATCGTGTCGTTATGATCCGAAGACAGATCGCGCTGGAACTTGGCACGGTTGTGCCGATCATCCGTCTGCGCGATAACATCCAACTCAATCCGAATCAATATATCATCAAGATTAAAGGTATTCAGGTGGCAGAGGGCGAAATCCTTTTTGACCACTATATGGCGATGAATCCGGGTTTTGTGGAGGAGGAGATCAACGGAATTCCGACTTTTGAGCCGTCCTTCCATCTGCCGGCGATCTGGATCACAGACAGCCAGAGAGAACGTGCGGAAAGTCTGGGCTATACCGTAGTCGATCCGCCGTCTATCATTGCAACACATCTGACAGAGGTGATCCGCAGCCACATCGCAGAACTTTTGAGCCGTCAGGATGTACAGAATCTGGTCAACAATCTCAAAGAGAGCAATCCGGCACTGGTGGACGAACTTACACCAAAACTGCTGGGTCTTGGCGAGATCCAGAAGGTCTTGCAGAATCTCTTAAAAGAGGGGATTTCCATCCGCGACCTGCTTTCTATTTTTGAAGTGCTTGCTGACCATGCAGCGACAACCAGAGATACCGATGTCCTGACAGAATATGTCCGTCAGGGCTTAAAACGTGCAATCTCCAGCCGTTACTTTGTGCCGAATGAAGTGACCTCCTGCATTACGCTGGATCCAAAGGTAGAGCAGGATATCATGGCATCCATCAAGCAGACGGAGCAGGGAGCATATCTGACCTTAGATCCGGAACGCATCCGTGCCATTATGGATTCTTTGCAGGCAGAGATCGCAAAGTTCGAGGAGACCGGCAAGACACCGATTGTTGTGACATCACCAATCGTGCGTATGTATTTTAAGAAAATGACAGAAGATTATGTAAAGGATCTGATCGTGGTTTCATATAATGAGATCGACTCCGATGTTGAATTACAATCAGTGGGGATGGTGACAGGATAAGATGACCATTAAAAAGTTTCAGGGAAAAACAAAAGAAGAAGCGATCGCTCTGGCAAAAGAGGAAATGGGCGCATCGGTTGTGATCATGAATGTAAAGGAAGTGCGGCAAAAGGGCTTTCTTGGCATTTTCAAGGGCAGCATGTACGAGGTGACAGCCGCACTGGAAGATGATGTCATGCCACAGCCTTCCTTTAGCATACCGCCGGCACCGTCAGCCAGACCGGCATCCCATGGCTTTGATGCCGTTGCAGATGAGGAGATCTCCCTACGCGATCTGGAAAGTCAGGAAACGGCTGACAATCGTATGGAGACACCAAAGGCAAGTCTGCGTGCAGCAAAGGCAGAACCGGTTCAAAAAGACTTGTCCGGTGATACCATGGCATTAAAAGAGGCATTTGCCGCTGTCAACGAGGTCATGGAAAAGAACGGACACAAACCGATCGCTCCGCTTCGTGAATCACAGGCGGCGCAAATGGTAGCCGAGCCAAAGGCAGAGGAATTCCGTCCGCTTTCTTCCGTGGAATTTGTAGAAGATTTAGGATCAGAGAGAGACGAGCAGAGCCATCAGTTCTTTAAAGTCTTATATAAGGTTTTATTGGATAATGAAGTGGATGAGATCTACATCAATCAG
This sequence comes from Roseburia lenta, assembly GCF_014287435.1. Taxonomy (GTDB): domain Bacteria; phylum Bacillota; class Clostridia; order Lachnospirales; family Lachnospiraceae; genus Pararoseburia; species Pararoseburia lenta. The sequence continues at coordinate 281,213 of NZ_JACOPG010000001.1, read as the reverse complement.
TTCATGGATGATCTGGATCGTGTGTCCCACAGCACCAACGGGCTGGACTATCTGATCTCCAGTGTCTACCAGAAGATGATCTTAAAGTTGGGACAGCCGGAAGTGATCTCGTTGACCAAGAACAAGCCCAAGGTCGTATTTTTTATCGGACCGACAGGTGTAGGCAAGACAACGACCATTGCTAAGATCGCATCGCGTTTTAAAGTAGAGCAGGAAAAAAAGGTGGCACTTCTTACCGCCGATACCTATCGTATCGCGGCGGCGGAGCAGTTGCGCACCTATGCCAATATCCTGGATACTCCTTTATCCATTATCTATACACCGGAAGATATTGGAAAAGAGATCGAAAAATTTGCAGATTATGATCTGGTACTGGTGGATACCGCAGGATTTTCACACAAGAATGATGGGCAGAGAGAAGATATGAAACGTCTGCTGAAAAATCTTCCGGCACAATACGAAAGACAGATCTATCTGGTCTTAAGTGCGACCACAAAGTACAAAGACCTCATCGAGATCACAGATATCTATGATGAATTCTGCGATTTCCATCTGATCTTTACCAAGTTGGACGAAACCAGTGCATATGGTAATATATTAAATATCAAGTTGCACACGGGAGCGCAGCTTTCCTATGTGACAACAGGCCAGAATGTGCCGGATGACATTGAGGTCGTCGATACACAAAAACTGGTAAAACTCTTGTTGGGAGGCAGATAAATATGGATCAGGCCGAACAATTAAGAAATGTTATCAAACAAAAAAATCAAAATAATATTGGCAATGCCCGCGTGATCACGATCACCAGTGGCAAGGGGGGCGTTGGCAAATCCAATATGGCGGTAAACCTGGCGATTATGTTCCGTAAGATGGGGCAGCGTGTCATTATCCTGGACGCGGATTTTGGACTCGCCAATGTCGAGGTCATGTTTGGAACGGTACCAAAATACAATCTGAGTGATCTGATCTTTGGCGGGAAAAGCATCCGTGAGATCATCACGACAGGACCTATGGATATCGGTTTTATCTCGGGTGGATCCGGCATTGTCGGACTCAACAATCTGACAAAAGAACAGATCTCCTATCTGGTGCACAGCCTGTCGCTTTTAAATGATCTATGTGATGTTTTGATCATAGATACCGGAGCAGGTGTGGCGGACAGTGTCTTGGAGTTTGTGCTTGCTAGTCCGGAAGTGATCCTTGTGACGACACCTGAGCCAAGTTCCATCACTGATTCCTACTCCCTGATGAAGGCACTTTACAAAAATCCAAAGTTTATCCGCAATGGCACCAATGTGCATCTGGTTGCCAATAAGGTAACCTCGGAGGCGGAAGGCAATGCCGTTTATCAGAAATTAAATTCTGTCGTGGAAAAATTTCTGGATGGAAAATTGCATTATCTGGGCATGATACCGGTCGATCCGTCCCTGGAAAAGGCGGTGCGCAACCAAAAGACTGTATCGACGGTCGCGCCAAACGCAAAGTCTACCAAGGCATTTGAGATCATCGCTCAGAATCTTTTGACCGGCGATGACAAGAACCGCTACCGCTGGGGTATCACGCAATTATTTAATAATTTTATGGGGCGTTCTTAAAAGACAGGGAGCGTTCGGGAGTATCATATGAGAATGGAAGACTTAATGCCGGGCTGCAAGGTTGATATCCGCATTACCCAGTTGATGGAAAAAGAGGATGTAGACGCAGCACAGGGCATCTATTATACAAGTATATTTGATGTGACAAAAGACAGCATAGAACTGCAAATGCCTATGGTCGGCGGCAGGCTGCAGCTTTTACCAAAGAACATCCGCTATGAGTTTATCTTCTCCGCACCGATGGGACTTTACAAGGCGCAGGGGACGGTGACAGATCATATCAAAAAACAGCATTTTTATTTGTTAAAGATCGTACTGACCAGTCCTTTGGAAAAATTTCAGCGCCGGGAATACTATCGGATCACCTGTATGGTGCCGATGATCTTTATGGGCGTGACGGAAGAGGCGGCTATGGAGGGCACGATCGATGCCGTGAGAGAAAAAATGGCCGCAGGCAATGAGATGACGATACGCGGCATCGGAACCATCTTAGATATCAGCGGCGGTGGCGCAAGGTTTACATCCAGCAACTCTTTAGCCAATGTAAAATATCTCCTTTTAGAATTCCAGTTGCCGCAGGAGAACAAAAAAACATCTTTGGACATCGATGTGGTTGCAAAAGTGATCGATTCCAAGCAGACAGATGCCAAGGATAAATATACGCATCGTGTGAAATTCTATTTTAAGGATCCACGCATGAAAGAGCAGTTGATCGGCTATGTTTTTCAGGAAGAACGTAGGATCAGAAAGAAGGAACAGGAAATATAATGCAAAAGGTATTGATTGTTGATAACTCTGCACTCATGAGAAGGAAAATCTGTGATATAATCAATACAGACAAAGATTTTCAAGTGTCTGAGATGAGCATGAACACACAAGATGCTTACAACAAAATAGTAGAGAATGCCTATGCGATCGTTGTCATCGGTCTGTCGGCGCGCATGGATGTACTTACCTTTATGCGACAGTTACAGACTTTGGAGAACCGCCCGCGCGTCATCTTTTTGACGTCTTCCATTGCGGAAGATATGCAGACCATCCGTCAGGCGATGAGCCTGGGGGCTTATGATTATGTATATCGGGAGAATCGCCTGCATGGTATGACAGATAAGGTAGCAAGTGAACTCCTTCGTTCACTGCACAATGCATCCCGTGGTCTGCCGGCACCAAAGCATGCACAGCCGGTGGATCCTTATGAGGCTACCAAGCGTGTACGGGAGATGGTCCAGCGCGTATCTCAGAAACTGGATCGCTCCGTAGATACGACAGTGCACCGGGATGTGGACAAGGATGCGACCGCAACATCTTCCGGTATGCGGAAGGATACCCTGATCGCTCTGGCTTGTTCTACAGGAGGTCCGCAGGCATTGCAGGTATTGATTCCTATGCTTCCGGCAGATCTTCCGGTTCCGCTGGTTTTGGTACAGCATATGCCGGCAGGATTTACGGATTCTCTTGCCAGACGACTGGATCAGACAAGTGCCATCCATGTCAAGCAGGCAGAAGATCAGGAGGTACTGAGGGCTGGCTGGGTCTACATTGCACCCGGCGGCAAGCATATGGAGATCGGCAAGGACAGAAGCGGTCGCCCTATGGTAAGCCTCAATGACAAACCGCCGATCGGCAGCCTCAAGCCTTGTGCAGATCTTATGTATGAGTCCCTTTGCCATTCGGATTACAAGGAGATCCTCTGCGTTGTCCTTACAGGCATGGGTGCAGACGGTACCAAGGGGATCCAGATGCTCAAAAAGCACAAGAAGATTTATGTGATTTCAGAAAGTCAGGACACATGTGTTGTCTATGGCATGCCCAGATCCATCGAACAACAGGGTCTGAGTGATAAAGTAGTTCCTATAAACCAAATAGCAGATGCAATTATTAAGAAACTGGGGGATTAAAAGATGGATGTAAGTCAATATCTCGACATTTTTATCGACGAAACAAATGGTCATATTCAAGCACTCAATGACAATATTATGATTCTGGAAAAAGAGCCGGAGAATAAAGACGTCATCAATGAGATTTTCCGTGCAGCACACTCTTTAAAGGGTATGGCTGGAACCATGGGCTTCAAGAAGATGCAGCGACTCACCCATGATATGGAAAATGTATTTCAGGAGATCCGCAATGACAATATCAAGGTCAACAGCAACCTGATCGATATCTTATTCAGTTGTCTGGATGCGATCGAGGAATACCTTGAGACGGTCAAGGCTACTTCGGATGAGGGAGACAACGGCAACGAAGCCCTGATCCAGCAGTTAAATGATTACTTAAACGGCGGTGCCACAGCAGCACCGGCAGAGGAAGCAGTAGAGACCAAGGCTGCACCTGCCAAAGAAGAGGCTGCATCAGATGGACTTTCTCATATGGAAGTGGATGATGTGACCTATAGCAAGATCAAGGAAGCACAGGAATCCGGACTCCATATCTATGAATTTACCGTACATATCCAAAAAGACTGCCTCTTAAAGGCGGCAAGAGCTTTCTTGGTATTTAAGGCAGTAGAGGATTTCGGCGAGATTCTTGCTTACAACCCAAGTTCACAGGATATTGAGGATGAAAAGTTTGATCTGGATTTCAGTCTGGTTGTTGCATCCAGTCAGGAATTACAGCCGATCGTAGATGCGATCAAGGCAGTTTCCGAGATCGAGGGTGTGGATGCCAAGGAGTCCAGCCACGAAGAATTTATGCAGGAAGAAGAACCGGAAGCAGCACCGGAGACCAAGCAGGAAGAGACAAAGACAGAGGGCAAGCCTGCTGAGGCACCGAAGGCAGCCAAGGCAACAAAGACATCTGCCAAGTCTGCTAAGGCAAACAACAACAAGCCGGTGACAGCAAGAACCGTGCGTGTGGATATTGAAAAGTTAGACGCTCTGATGAATCAGGTCAGCGAACTTATCATCGCAAAGAACAGTCTGGTATCTCTGAGTGATTCCGAGCAAAACGGCGAGGGCAACAACCAGTCCTTCCATGATCAGATCGAGTATCTGGAACGTATTACGACCAATCTGCATGAGTCAGTCATGAAAGTGCGAATGGTTCCAATCGAGAGCGTTGTCAACAAGTTCCCTCGTATGATCCGTGATTTGAGCCGTAAACTCAACAAGCCAATGGAACTTTACATGTCCGGTGAAGAGACAGAGTTGGATCGAACCGTAGTCGATCAGATCGGCGATCCTTTGCAGCATTTGCTCCGTAATTCTGCAGATCATGGTATCGAGTCACCGGAAGAAAGAAAGAAGGCAGGCAAGCCTGAGACAGGAAGCATCATCTTAAACGCATTTCAGGAAGGCAACAATGTCATCATTGAGGTTAAGGATGACGGTGCCGGTATTGATACAGAAAAGGTTAAGGAAAAGGCGATCGAAAGAGGTCTTGTCACACCGGAACAGGCAGAAAATCTAACCCAGAAAGAGATCATCGATTTCCTCTTTATGCCAAGTTTTTCTATGGCAAAGAAGATCACAGACATCTCAGGCAGAGGTGTTGGACTGGATGTCGTTAAATCCAATATCGAGGCTTTGGGCGGTGATGTTACGGTCAAGAGTGTCAAGGGAACCGGTACAACCTTTATTGTCCGCCTGCCACTGACACTTGCCATCATCCAGGCACTCATGGTTGAGGTCAGAGACGAGAAGTATGCGATCGCTTTGGGATCTATCCAGAATATCGAGAATATTCCTGTCAGCGATATCAAGTATGTGCAGGCAGAAGAAGTGATCCACTTGAGAGGCATGGTCATTCCATTGATCCGTCTGGATCAGATGTTAGACTCTGCACCATCCGAGGAAGAGCCGGACAACTTGACCGTTGTAATTGTCCGCAAGGGCGACAATTACGCAGGTCTTGTCGTAGATGATCTCATCGGACAGCAGGAAATCGTTATCAAGTCACTTGGCAAATGTATTGACAACAATAAGATCATCAATGGTGCTACCATCCTTGGCGATGGCGAAGTCGCACTGATCATTGATGTAAACGCAATCTTTTAATAGGGGGTAGAAGGACATGAAAGACGAAAACGGATTAGATGTTGTAGAAAAAGAAACTGTACAATATATAGTTGTATCCATCGGAAATGAGCAGTATGGTCTGGATATTTCCTATGTAGATAATATCGTGCGCATGTGCAAGATCACACGTGTGCCAAAGGCTCCGGCACATTATATCGGCGTTATCAACCTGCGTGGTGAGATCGTTCCACTGATGAGTCTGCGTCGCAAGATGAACCTGGAGGATGATGTCTTTACAGACATTACCCGTATCATCATCTTAAAGACAGAGGAGCAGGGACTGGTCGGTATCGTTGTGGATGAGGTCAAGGAAGTCATTGCTCTTGCAGAGGATGAGATCGACCGCAATACACAGAACTCGCAGTCAGACAAGACACAGTACATCAACGGCATTGGAAAGAATGGAGATGAACTGATCTCTATCCTTGAAATCTCATCTATCTTAGATGAAGTAGATGCTTCATAAAGCGGGAGGAATACATGATTAGTTTACAGGAAGTAAATGAAAAATACCGTGATGTCTTAGCAGAGATCGGTAACATCGGTGCAGGCAATGCAACGACCGCTGTTGCTGATATGCTTGGACTTCGTATTGATATGAGTGTTCCACAGGTACAGTTTTTGCCGGTGGAAGAGATCGGAACATCGATCGGAGCAGAGGACGAGGTCATCGTCGGCATCATGCTTGGTGTTGGCAGTGATATTGATGGCAGCATGATGTTTTTGATGGACATGGAGTCTGCACATCATATTGTCAACCGCCTGATGATGCGTCCGGATGATTACATGGAAGATTTTGACGAAATGGATCTGTCCGCAGTCAAAGAAGTCGGTAACATCATAGCAGGATCTTATCTTTCTGCTTTGTCCGGTCTGACCGGGCTTACGATCACACCGACCGTACCTTTCGTAGCGGTGGATATGGCAGCAGCCATCTTGAGTGTGCCAGCCATTCAGTTTGGTATGTTTGGAGACAACGCCCTTATGATTAAGACGGAGTTCAGCGATGAACTGCAGATCAACGGCTATTTCATTTTGATGCCGGAAGAAGAATCCTACGAGAAGATCTTATCTTCACTTGGATTGCCATTATAGGGGGAGTCTATGGGACAAGTTATAAAAGTCGGTATGGCAGATCTGAATATCTGTAAGTCGCCGGATGTGCTTACCACCATTGGACTTGGGTCATGTATCGGGATTGCCCTGTATGACCCGACGACAAAGATCAGTGGACTAGCACATATCATGTTACCGGATAGTACACAGATCAGAAATAATTCCAATATTGCCAAATTTGCCGATACGGGAATACAAAAGTTATACGATGATATGATAAAGGCGGGAGCAAACCGCAGCAAATTAGTAGCCAAGATCGCCGGTGGTGCCAAGATGTTTGAACTCAGCAATGCCAGTTCGCCGGGAACCAATATCGGAGAGAAAAATGCCATTGCATCCAGAGCCAAGTTAAAGGCACTGGGGATTCCGCTGATCGCGGAAGATACCGGATTGAATTTTGGACGGACCGTAGAATTATACAGTGAGACAGGACAGTTCTTGATCAAGTCCGTCGGTAGACAGGAAAAATACATCTGATGGAGGACCTATGAAAACAAAACAGATTCCGATCATTATAACTCTATTAGCGGCTGGAATCACATGTTTGGTTTCTGCCATCCAGGATGTATCCTTTTCTGTTTATACCAAAAGACTGTTCATTGCTGTGATATGTTTTGCATTGATCGGTACAGGGATCAAGGTACTTCTGGATCGTTCCTTCCGTGTCATGGAAGAAGATACAGAGGATAGCGAGTCCGGGGAAGCGGCAGAGGATGATAGCGCAGACTCGGAGGATAAGACAGACCAGGAAGAAGAATAAACGTCGGGGGCAGACACATAGATGAAGACGGTTGACAAAGAGAAGTTGTGGGAAGCTTTTCAAAAAAAGCCCACACCGGAGATAAGAGAGCAGATTATAATCGAATATGCGCCGCTTGTAAAAGTCGTTGCCGGACGTCTTAGCATGTATCTGGGCAATAACGTGGAGTTTGACGATCTGGTCAGTTATGGTGTTTTTGGCTTGATCGATGCGATCGACAAGTTCGATCTTGGCAAGGATGTAAAGTTTGAGACCTATGCCAGCCTGCGTATCCGGGGATCTATCTTAGATCAGATTCGAAAGATGGATTGGATACCGAGAACGGTAAGACAAAAGCAAAAAAAGATCGACGAAGCCGTCAAGGTGGTGGAGATGCGTACCGGAAAGACCGCTACAGATGAGGAGATCGCCGCAGAACTTGGCTTATCCGAGGATGAACTTGTAGACTGGCAGTCACAGTTAAAAGTGACCAATGTGGTGTCTTTGAACGAATTTGTCGAGCAAGGCACAGAACCGGCGATGGATACGCATCGCAATTCGCATTTCATCCAGCCGGAGGAAATGATCTCCAAGCAGGAATTAAAGCAGATGCTTTCTGAGGCATTGGAGACCTTGACAGAAAAAGAACGCAAAGTTGTGTTGATGTATTATTATGAGGATCTTACCTTAAAGGAAATCAGTATGGTACTTGAGGTATCAGAGTCCAGAGTGTCCCAATTACATACAAAAGCGATCGCAAAGCTGCGCAAGCGCATGGGCAATTATCTGGGGATCCTGACAAATATTGAATAGGGGGCTTTTATGGAGCAACGGAATGGGTATTTTAGAATTACTTGGAAAGAGCAATTAGCCGTATGCCATCTCTTTGCGCCAAAAGCAGAAGGTGTGCCAGTTTCTTATAAGGAACTGGCTTCTTTTTTGGACGATCATGGGATCAGCGGCTACAGGGAGCGCGAACTGGCGGAGGCAATCGCTATGGGAAGCGATTGCGTGGTGCCGGTAGGTAGTGGAGACGGACTGGAGTTTGCGGAGACCATGCATATGCATTGCTCTTTGGATAAGATGAAGATCACGGCAACCTTTTATCCGCCGTCACAGGGCGGCGCTTCCTTAAATGAGCAGGATATTCTTGCTTATCTTAAGGGGATGGGGATACGCTTTGGCATCTGTCAGGAAAATATTGCAGATTTTCTGGCAAATCCCATCTATTGCACACAGATCGTGGTCGCAGAGGGCAAGCAGCCGCGCCACGGACATGACGCAAAGATAGAATACTTTTTTAACATCAATCCATCCTTAAAACCAAAGCACAATGAGGATGGCTCGGTCGATTATCATGCCTTAAATACGATCTGTGCGGTCGAAAAGGGAGACAAACTGGCGACACTTCATCCGGTGGACGAGGGCGAGCCGGGCATGGATGTCTTTGGCAAGGCGCTGCCGCCGAGATCGGTCAAAAATAAAGTCTTGGAATACGGAAGAAATATTTCTATCTCCGAGGACGGACTGCATCTGTTTTCCGATGTGACCGGACATGTATCTTTGACGGGCGGCAAGGTCTTTGTATCGGATGTGTATGAAGTGCAGGCGGATGTAGATACCTCTACAGGTGATATCAATTATGCCGGAAGTGTGCATATCCATGGAAGCGTACGTGGTGGATTTGTCGTGACCTCGCGGGGCGATATCGTGGTTGACGGCAGTGTGGAAGATGCCATGTTACAGGCAGGTGGTGACATCATCGTCCAGTGCGGTATCCAGGGGATGCAGCGCGGACTGCTAGAGGCAAAAGGCAATGTCATCACCAAATACATTGAAAACGCCAAGGTCTTTGCCGGTGGTTATGTGGAGACCGGTTCCATTATCTATAGTGAAGTTTCTGCCGGTGAAGATGTCATTGTGGCAGAAAAAAAAGGATTTATCAATGGCGGTGTGATCCGCGCCGGTGGAAAGGTCGAGGCAAACAGCATCGGTTCTTCCATGGGAGCACATACCGTGATCGAGGTCGGTATGCCGCCGGAGAAAAAGGAACGATTCAACCAGTTGCAAAAGGATATTGCAGAAGACAAAAAGACCTTGGAAAAATATCGCCCGGTCATGGAAAAGTACGTTGCCTATGTCAAGACAGGTCAGCCTTTAGATGCAAAACATAAAATCTACTTTACACAGATCCTTGCGACGGTCAATGAAGCCAAGCGGCAACTGGAGGCAAATCAGACAGAATACGAAGCCTTGCAGCGTGAGATGATGACGGGAACGCATGCAAAAGTGGTGGTCAAAAAGGATATTTATCCGGGAACGCAGATCAGCATTTCAGATGCCTCCTGCGTGATGCAGGAAAAACGATCTTTCTGTTGTCTGGAACGCAAAAACGGCGAGATCGTCATCAACAACATGTAATAAGGAGTGATGTCTTATGTCAATTCGACCGGTGGATTTCAACGGAATGATTCAGAATACGCATGAGGTTTCTCAGGCAAAGGCGAATGAAGATAACAAAGCCAATCTGCAACAGCAGAATGTGCAGGTCGCGGTCATGCACGAGGAGCAGAATGCCAGTTCTATGGTGCAACAGATGGAAAAATCCCAGCAGCATGAGTATAATTATGAAGACGGCGAGGGCAATGGCAGAGGCTATGATGCCAAGGGGCGAAAGAGAGCCAGAAAGAAAAAACACATGGATAGCGATGGTGTCGTGCGCATCAAGACGGGACAGCCTTCGTTTGATATCAAGATATAAGGAGCACAGGAAATGACAGGGTTACAGATTGCCATGATCGTGATTGGCATGGTCTGCCTGATCGGTAGTTTTTTTGTTTCGGAAAAGTTATCGAAAGCAGATCTGGAAGAAATGAAGAAAATGAGCGAGCAGGAGATCAAAGTGATCTTGGATGCCAGAATGCAGGACGCTTCGGCACAGATCGATGAAAAGATCCAGGATAAGGTCGAGGATGCCGTGGCACAGATCGAGCGTGGCGGAGAAAAGGAGACCAATGAAAAGATCTTAGCCATCAGCGAGTATTCGGATACGGTGCTTACATCCATGAACAAGTCGCATGATGAGATCGTCTTTTTGTACGATATGCTAAATGACAAGCAGGAGCGGGTGACAGAACTCATGAAGGAACTGACCCTGATGCAGTCTGCGGTCGCACAGATGGAGGAGACACTGGATGACAAGTTGCAGGTGACCGGTGTTTCTATGGACGCGGAGGCAGAGACCTTAGAGGAAGAAATGGCGTCGCAGGAAGAAAAGCAGACTTCTTTAGAAGATGCTTTCCGTTCACAGGTAGTCACAGAGGATGAAAAAGAACAGACGACGGAACCCAAGAAGAATGCACAGATCCTTTCTATGTATAAAGAAGGCATGAGTGAGGTGGAGATCGCCAAGCAGTTGGGCAGAGGTCTGGGCGAGGTCAAACTGGTCTTGGGATTGTTTGGTGAGGAGCAGGCACATGAGGTTTAAATATTATTTACGGGGAGCCGGAATTGGCGTGATCCTGACGACCCTGATCTTTACGATCGCATTTGCCGTTTATAAGCCGACGCTTTCGGATGATGAGATCATGCAAAAGGCAGAGGCACTGGGCATGGAAATGCCGGCGGATGATAGCGACAGTGCAGATAAAAAAGATACAAAGACAGCAAAGGATCAAAAGGATGATGCCGATGCAAGTGACAGCAATACGGATGATGCAACGACATCAGAAGATGGCGGTCAAAAGAATGTCATAGAATTTACGATCGCATCCGGCGATACATCGGCTACGATCGCACAGCATTTGCAGGAGGTAGGACTTGTCGATAATGCCAAGTCGTTTGATCTCTATCTTTCAGACCAGGATCTGGACAATCAACTTTTGCCGGGGACCTATCAGATCCCGGAGGGAGCCACTTTTCTTGAGATCGGAGAATTGCTGACGACCAAGCAGGCACAGTAGAAAAAGTCCTTGCAATGCCATGGGGGCTGTGATATAATTGTCAACGGCTCAAAATTAATCACACATAAGGATTGGTAGATCGGTGCCCAAAATACGGGTCTTTTACCAAGATGAATTATGTGGAAGTAAATAACCAGGAGGTAAGAAAATGAGTGTTATTTCAATGAAGCAGTTATTAGAGGCAGGTGTTCATTTCGGACATCAGACAAGAAGATGGAACCCTAAAATGGCTCCTTACATCTACACAGAGAGAAATGGTATCTATATCATTGACTTGCAGAAGTCTGTAGGTAAAGTAGATGAAGCTTACGATGCAGTATTTGATATTGCAGAGCAGGGTGGAACAATTCTTTTTGTTGGTACAAAGAAGCAGGCACAGGATGCGATCAAGCAGGAGGCTGAGCGTTGCGGTATGTACTATGTAAACGAGAGATGGCTTGGAGGTATGCTTACAAACTTCAAGACAATCGAGAGCAGAATTGCTAGATTAAAAGAGATCGAAGCAATGGCTGAAGATGGAACATTTGATGTTCTTCCTAAGAAGGAAGTTACAAACCTCAAGAAGGAATTAGAGAAGTTACAGAAGAACCTTGGTGGTATCAAGGATATGGGAAGAATCCCAGATGCTATCTTTATCGTAGACCCTAAGAAGGAAAGAATCTGCGTACAGGAAGCACATGCACTTGGTATTCCACTTATCGGTATTGCAGATACAAACTGTGATCCGGATGAACTTGATTATGTGATCCCGGGTAACGACGATGCTATCCGTGCCGTAAAACTTATCGTTGGTAAGATGGCTGATGCTGTTATCGAAGCAAAGCAGGGAACTGTTGATGTAGATAACGCAGAAGAAGTAGAAGAGAACGAAGAAGCATAATTTTATTATTTGGAGGACATGACAATGGCTATTACAGCAGCTATGGTTAAGGAACTGCGCGAACTTACAGGCGCAGGTATGATGGATTGTAAGAAGGCACTTGGCGAGACTGATGGCGACATGGACGCTGCAGTAGAGTACCTTGCAAAGAAAGGTCTTGCAAAGGCTGAGAAGAAGGCTGGTCGTATCGCAGCAGAAGGTATCGTTGCATTAAAGGTATCTGATGATGCAAAGAAGGCAGTCGCCGTAGAAGTAAACTCTGAGACAGACTTCGTTGCTAAGAACGAGAAGTTCCAGAACTATGTAGCACAGGTTGCTGCGCAGGCAATGGATACAAAGGCTACAGATATCGAAGGATTTCTGGCTGAGACATGGTCTCTTGATACAACAAAGACTGTAAACGAAGAACTTGCAAGCCAGATTGCTGTTATCGGCGAGAACTTAAAGATTCGTCGTTTCGCTCAGGTAGAAGAGAACAACGGTTTTGTTGCTGACTATGTTCACATGGGTGGTAAGATTGGTGTTCTTGTTGACGTTGAGACAGACGTTATCAACGATGCTGTAAAGGAAATGGCTAGAAATCTTGCTATGCAGGTTGCAGCATTAAATCCTAAGTACACAGACAGATCTGAAGTAAGTGATGAATATCTTGCTCACGAAGAAGAGATCCTTCGTGCACAGATCGCTAACGATCCTAAGGAGTCTCAGAAGCCTGAGAAGGTTATCGAAGGCATGATCAAGGGACGTATCAACAAGGAATTAAAAGAAGTTGTACTTCTTGATCAGGTATATGTTAAGGCTGAAGATGGCAAGCAGATCGTTTCTAAGTATGTAGATGAAGTTGCTAAGGCTAACAACGCTAACATCAAGATCAAAGGATTTGTTCGTTTCGAGACAGGCGAAGGAATCGAGAAGAAGGAAGAAGATTTTGCTGCAGAAGTTGCTGCACAGATGAACGCATAATCGGATCTTTTCTTAAATATTGAAATGATTTTAACCCTTACGAATGGTGGTGACACGGTTCGTAGGGGTTATTTTTTGTTGTTAAATATTCAGAAAATAATATTGAACAGAGCATACTTTTGCCATGCAAAGAAAATATCATAAAGAAGATATATGGAAAATATCTGAAAAATAGTACTTACAAAATTTTTGGCAGATATGGTACAAAGCGAGCATGATCCTTCTATTTTGTGCTATAATAAAATAATTATTGCAGACATAAGATAAGCAAGGAGGAAAAACACATGCCGGTGTTTGATTTTGTAGATAAACCAAAGGAAGACAAAAAGAGCCAATGTACCTATACGGTCTTTTCATCCAATGAACCGTACGCGGATGAAAAGCATCCGATCCTGATCCTCGATCATAGCAGACAGGAGTGGAAGCATCATTCCAACGGTACGTTTCTGAACCAGAATACGCAGACAGCCTTTGCCTTTGATGTGGATGGGATGACGATAAATGCCGATATTCTGCGCGTGGATGCCCGTTTTGTAAGCCTTTTAAAATGGCTGGGAGAAAACCACATTCAGGTGCAGTTATCGGGAGTCAATACGACCGAGGGCTATGCAGTTTACCGCATTCGCGAAATGGCTTTTGGTGGTGGCACCAAGTTATCTGCGGAGGACGGTTTTTTACAGTTTATGATGGAGAGGCTTTTTGCAAGTCAGGCACCGGTAGATCTGACTGAGGATGATGAGAAGGATGAGTCCGGGGATGATATGAAACTGACCAGCATCCAGAGCATCACGGATTTTATGACCTGTGCGGGCAAGACTCTGCCGGATCATATCCGGCTTTGGGCAAGGAGAAATCTGGCAGTTGCCAAATCCCATGAAGTCTCACCCGAGGAGCGCAGACACGCGCAGCGCGCTCTTTCCATTATGATGAATATTCAATGGAAGAACCAATATTTTGAAGCCATCGATCCGGTAGAAGCCAGACGTATTCTGGATGAAGAATTGTATGGGATGGAGCGGGTAAAACAAAGAATTATCGAGACGATCATCCAGATCAACCGTACCCATACACTGCCTGCCTATGGGTTGCTTCTGATCGGACCGGCAGGTACGGGAAAATCCCAGATCGCCTATGCTGTGGCAAGGATCCTTCGCATGCCTTGGACGACACTGGATATGTCTTCCATCAATGATCCGGAGCAGTTGACCGGAAGTTCCCGCATTTATGCCAACGCAAAACCGGGTATCATCATGGATGCTTTTTCCATGGCAGGAGAATCCAATCTGGTCTTTATCATCAACGAGTTGGATAAGGCGGCATCCGGCAAGGGCAACGGCAATCCGGCAGATGTGCTTTTGACCCTTTTGGATAATCTGGGCTTTACCGACAATTACATGGAATGTATGATCCCGACCAATGGCGTCTATCCGATCGCAACGGCAAACGACAAAGATCAGATCAGTGCACCATTGATGTCGCGCTTTGCCGTGATCGAGATCCCGGACTATACCGACGAAGAAAAGAAGATCATTTTCTCACGTTTTGCACTGCCAAAAGTATTAAAGCGTATCGGCATGCGGCAGGAGGAATGTGTCTTGTCTGAGGAAGCACTGGATAAGGTGATCGAACTTTACGCCAATACCTCAGGTATTCGTGATCTGGAACAGGCGGCAGAACATATCGCCGCAAATGCCCTGTATCAGATTGAGGTGGATCAGAAGAAGCAGGTCGTCTTTGACCCGCTTATGATCGAAAAATTATTAGGTTAGGAATAAGAAAAGATGGATAGATTTTCTGCAATCGTTACCCGGATGGATGATGCCATCTGGAGTATGCTTTTGGTGGCACTGTGTCTGGGCGTGGGGCTCTTTTTATCATTGCGCATGCGTTTTCCACAACTGCGCCTTTTAAAAGAGATGGGCCGTGTCCTTAAAAACGGCGAGGAAGACGGAAATGGCATCACGCCTTTTCAGGCATTTGCAACCACTGTTGGAGCAAGAGTAGGGATGGGAAATATTGCCGGTGTTGCATCGGCAATTTTTTATGGCGGTCCGGGCGCGATCTTCTGGATGTGGATCATTGCCATTATCGGCGCGGCATCTGCATTTACGGAATCGACGCTGGCGCAGGCATATAAAGTGCGCCATGCCGGTGGTGAGTTTGTCGGCGGTCCGGCATATTACATAGAACGTGGCTTAAAATGCAAGCCTTATGCCATTCTTTTTGCCGTGGTCGCATTCTTGGGACCGGGCGTTTTGATGCCGGGAGTCCAGATCAACTCTTTGGTAACGGTTTTTGAGGAGGCTTTTTCGGTTGATAAAGTCATTGTCGGTGTCATCTGCTGTATTGTGCTTGCGATTGTTGTCTTTGGCAGTATCAAGCGCATTGCAAGGATCGCAGAACTTTTGGCACCCCTGATGTGCGCCATCTATATGGGGCTTGCCATTGTCATTCTGGGCATGAATATCACAAGGGTTCCGGCAACCTTTGCTATGATCTTTCAGTCAGCCTTTGGTTTACAGCCTTTGTTTGGCGGTATCCTGGGATCAGCTATTGCCTGGGGCGTCAAGCGCGGCATTTATTCCAATGAGGCGGGTATGGGCTGTGGCGCCATCGTATCGGCAGCGGCAGAGTGTTCCCACCCGGCAAAGCAGGGATTGGTGCAGGCATTTTCCATCTATGTAGATACCCTTCTGGTCGGTACATCTACGGCACTGATCATCCTTTTGACCGGTACTTATGATGTGACGGACGGCGCGGGAAACCTGCTCTTAGACCAGACCGGAGGCATAGAGGCTGGAATCAAGTGGACCCAGCACGCCCTGATGTCTTCTTATGGTTCCTGGAGCGGTAAACTTTTAGCGGTTATTATCGTTTTGTTTGTCTTTACCTCCATGACAGGCTATTGTTACCAGGCTGAGGCGAATATCCGTTATCTGACCGGGGGCAACGAGCGTGCCATCACCTTATGCCGCATGATCTTTGTGCTGGCATCCTTTATGGGCTGTCTGGTCAGCGCAGATGCCATGTGGGCGTTGGGAGATATCGGTTATGGACTGATGGCATGGGCAAATATCATTGCCATTTTATTGTTATCCAAACAGGCTTCTGCCATTTTAAAAGATTACGAAGTGCAAAAAAAAGAGAAAAAGCGCCCGGTATTTGACCCGGCAAAATTTGGTATTTCCGATGACAGCGGGGCATGGGCGAAAGAAAAGTAGGAAAAAAGATGAATTTTTTTGTAGTTTTACAACAGATGCTGGCATTGTTTGCCATGATCTTTATCGGATTTTATGCATATAAGGTGCACTGGGTGACGCAGGATACGTCCGACCGTTTGTCAAAGTTACTGGTCAACATCCTAAATCCTGCACTCTTGATCAATGGCGTCTTAGATAAGACAGTCGTGGCAAAAAAAGACCTCTTGCTGGAAAATCTTTTCTATATCTTCCTTTATTTTGTGCTTTTGATCGGACTTTCTTTTCCAATCGCTAAAGTCTTGCGGGTGGGGAAGATGGAAAATCGTTACCAGTTGATGCTGATCTTTTCTAATGTAGGATTTATGGGCATTCCGGTGTTACGTTCCATTTTTGGAAATGGCTGTGTGATCTATATTACCTTTTATATCCTGATCTATAATATTTTAATCTATACGCTGGGGATCGCCTTTGCCCAGAGAAGTCTGCCAAAAGAGGAGCGGAAAAATGCAGTCAAAGAGATGATCAATCCGGGGACGGTCTCTGCTGTTTTTGCCATACTGATTTTTGTATTCCATCCAAACATCCCGCAGGGAGCCGTGACCTTCTTTGATTATGTCGGCAATGCCGTGATTCCGTTTTCCATGATCATCATTGGCATATCCATTGCGCAGATGCCTTGGAAAGAGATCTTCGGGCATGTAAAACTTTATATTTTTAGTGCTATCAAACTTTTGGTCATCCCAATTCTTTGTGCCATTCTGCTGCGCCCACTCAAGAGGGATACCATGCTCTTTGTTATCTTTATCCTTATGCTTGCCATGCCGTCGGGCAGTATTATTGCCATGATCGTCCGGGAATATGGCGGAAAGACAGAAGAAGAGGACATATGCAGCAAGGGCGTTTTGATGACGACACTTTTTTCCATCATTACCATTCCAATCGTGGTGCTTTTTCTTTAAAAGATCAAAAAATATCGGTCAGTTCTCAAATGAGATGCGACTGATATTTTTTTAATTGTCGAAAATAGACGAAAAATGTAGAAATTATGCAGAATCAGTATATACATCCTGGAAAATTATGATAGAATAAACGTGAAATATTATATATTTTTACGGAGGAAGTCTCTATGAAGTTTAAGAAGATCGGGACAAAAATGTTAGTTGTTATTTTGCCGGTTGTGATTCTGGCAATGCTTCTTTTGACAGCCGTCATCGGTTTTTCCAGTCGTGATATCATAAACGACCAGATCGACAGCAGGATGCAGGAGGAGTTGTCTGCGCAGAGCGGCGTCATGGGCGAAGATCTGCACACAGTTTCTTCTATGGCACAGTCGATCTCTCGTGTGGTAGCGACTACCTACCAGACGACATCGATGGATACCTATGAGAAGATGTTAGGAGAACTGATCCAGGACAATGATATGGTATCCGGCAGTGGACTCTGGTTTGAGCCTTATGCTTATCAGGCAGATGCTGAGTATATGGGACCTTATGTATATAAGGATGGCGACCAGTTGGCGACGACCTATGATTACAGCAATGCGGAATACAATTATTTCGCCCAGGAATATTACGAACTTGCCAAGGCGTCTACCGAACCGGTATTTACCGATCCTTATTATGATGAAACTTCTGATAGTATTATGTCGACCTGTGCGATGCCGATCTTAGTCAATGATCAGTTTATCGGCTGTGTGACCGTAGATATCCAGTTGGATGCGATCACGACATTGGTTGACAATATAAAAGTAGGCGATGCAGGCAGGGGCATGCTCCTTACCGCAGAGGGTGTCTATATCGGCGGTGCAGCGGGTGACAAGATTCAGAATAGCGTTGTGATCACAGAGGACAAGGATGCGCCGGCACTGGCAAAGGCAGCAGAAAAGATCTTAGCCGGTGATAGTGGAGAGACAAGTTATAAAGGCAGTGACGGACAGATCAATCTGTATTATTCCCGTGTGGATGCTACAGGATGGATACTGATTATCACTATGCCGAACTCTGAACTGACCCAGCCGATCATGCAACTTTTGGCAAAACTGTTTGGTATCTGTATTGTTGCCCTGATCGTGGTAGCCCTGGTTATTATTTTCAGTGTTAATTCCATTTCCAAGGGACTGAACCGTGTCAAAGCCTTTGCGGGATCTTTGGCAGAAGGTGACTTTACCGTGGATCCGATACAGGTAAAGACCCAGGATGAACTTGGCGTCATGGGCGGCTCTTTGAATGCCATGTATGACAGCAACAAAGACGTAATCAGCAATATTGCGGAGCATGCGACAGATATTGACGAAGCAAGTACGAAATTGCGTAGTGCTACGACTGAATTATCCGAGAACTTTGCAGAGATCAAGAAGAATATAGAAGAAGTCAACAATGCGATGATGACGACCAGTGCTGCGACAGAGGAAGTCAATGCTTCTACCGAAGAAGTGCTTTCTAATGTCAATCTTTTGACCGAAGAGACGCAGAACAGTACGGCAATGGCACAGGAGATCCGTGGACGTGCCAAAGAGGTCGGCGAGACCAGCCGCAAGTCCTTTGAGTCAGCAAGCACATTGGCAAAGCAATTTGAAGAACGTCTGGCTGAGAGTATTGAGAATGCAAAGGTTGTCAGCAGTATCGAGGAAATGGCAAATGTCATTTCTGAAATTGCAGAGCAGATCAACCTCTTATCCTTAAATGCATCTATTGAAGCAGCCCGCGCCGGAGAGGCAGGTAAGGGATTTGCCGTCGTTGCATCAGAGATCGGATCTTTGGCAACCAGCACGGCAGAGGCTGTCGGACAGATCCAGAATACGATCTCACAGGTACAGAATGCCTTTGATTCCCTGACCAATGATGCACAAAATATGCTGGGCTTTGTGGTAAATGATGTTACACCGGATTACAGCAATTTTGTAGAGGTGGCAAAGCAATACGGCGAGGATGCAGCATCCATCGAACGTACGGCAGAAAATATCTCCAATATGTCAGACAATATCAAGCAGATCATGCAGGAGGTCACTGCCGCAGTACAGAGCATAGCAGAAGCGACGCAGGATACCACAGAGGTCAGCGGCAATATGACGGAAAAGGTTGTAGTTGTGGCAGATCATGTGGACAATGTTTCTGAGATGGCAGAGAAAGAGGATGTCATCGCAAGAGAACTGACTGGCGTAGTTAGCAGGTTCAAACTGGAAGAAAAAGAAGACGGAGAAAACTAATATGAGCGAACAGGAACATAAAGTCCTGAAAGAGCAAAGGAATCGCAGAAAGCGTGTGCAACATATCAGAATAGGGATCATTACCGTGATCTCTGTCTGGATGATCCTTTCGATCGTGATCACCTGTATTCTTTGCGCCAAGGTTGTATCACTGCAAAAGCAGATCAACATCCTGACCGGGGACTACGATTCGTCCACGGCAGTATCAGCCAAGGTCAACCAGAGTGCATCGGATACGGCAGATATAAAACTGACCCAGAATACATCAGACAAAGAAAATTTGGCGACTGCAGAAGATCTGCATAAGGTCTATCTGACCTTTGATGACGGACCAAGTGATAATACCAATGCAATTTTGGATGTTCTGGATGACTATAACGTCAAGGCAACCTTTTTTGTGACAGGCAAAGAAGACGAGGCATCAAAGGCAGCCTACAAGCGTATCGTAGACGAGGGACATACGATCGCTATGCATTCTTATTCACACAAATACAGTGATATTTATGCATCCAAGGAGGCCTTTCAAAATGACTTTGAGCGCATACAGAATCTGATCTATGACACGACTGGAGTGGAGTGCAGATATTACAGATTTCCGGGTGGCAGCAGCAATAAAGTCAGCAATACCGATATGTCAGAATTTATTTCTTATCTGAATGATCAGGGGATTACTTATTTCGACTGGAATGTTTCCAGCGGTGATGCAACATCACATGCATTTACTGCAGATGAATTAGTTGAAAATGTCATGTCGGATGTGGTAAAATACAAAACGTCGGTTGTTTTATTACATGATGCAACAGCAAAGACAACAACGGTACAGGCTTTACCGGCAATGATTGAGGCATTACAGCAATCCGGAGCCATGCTTTTACCGATTGATGAGGATACAACGGTCATACAACATGTCAGTATCCAACAATAATATACGGAGGAATGAAAATGGGATTTTTCAAGGATTTTAAGGATGACTTTTCAGAGGCAGTCAACGATCTTGTCCCTGGAGCAGAGGAATTAGATACAGAAGACACTGCAACAGATACATTGGATGAAGAGATCGATGTGCAATCCGAATTGTCAAAACTGGACGGTTTATTGGAGCAGGTTACAAAGAGAGTAGACGGCACACCGGAAGAGGCGGCACCGGCTACAGCAAAACAAGAAAACACAGTGGAGGATACAGTGACAATGGAAACAAGAGAAGTAGTAAATGAGCCAGTTCGCGAGGTGGCACCAGCAGTCAATGTGACACCAAATCCGGTCGTAGCACCGAGCACACCTGTTGATGATGAGACAGCAGTGATCACCGCAGGCATGACCATCAAGGGTGATATCGAGTCTACCGGTTCTGTAGATGTCAAGGGTGGCATCGAAGGCAACATTACCTGCAACGGCAAGTTGGTTGTTACCGGTGTCGTTCATGGAAACAGCACATCTTCTGAGTTCTTTGCAGATGCAGCCAAGATCGAGGGAGAGGTCAATACATCCGGTACAGCCAAGATCGGTGTTGGTTCTGTTATCATTGGCAATATCACAGCAACATCAGCCGTTATCGCCGGAGCCGTAAAGGGTGATATCGATGTGCAGGGACCGGTTGTTGTAGATACTTCCGCAGTTGTTATGGGTAATATCAAGTCACGTTCTGTTCAGATCAACAATGGTGCTGTTATCGAAGGTTTCTGTTCACAGTGCTATGCAGATGTTGATGTAGAAGGCTTGTTTGCATAAGAGATAAGAAGGTAGAACGATGAAGAGAGTTTTATTAAAATTAAGTGGCGAAGCCTTAGCAGGTGAGAAGAAGACTGGATTTGATGAGGCAACCTGTATTCAGGTGGCCAAGCAGGTCAAGCAGTTGGTAGATGCCGGTACAGAAGTCGGTATCGTGATCGGTGGCGGTAATTTCTGGCGTGGACGTACTTCAGAGACGATCGACCGTACCAAGGCAGACCAGATCGGTATGCTTGCAACGATCATGAACTGTATCTATGTATCTGAGATCTTCCGTTATGTTGGGATGGATACCGAGGTACTGACACCATTTACCTGTGGTGCTTTTACAACCTTGTTTTCTAAGGATGCAGCCAATGCATGCTTCAAAGCAGGAAAGGTAGCATTTTTTGCAGGTGGTACGGGACATCCGTATTTCTCTACAGATACAGCGACCGTTTTGCGTGCGATCGAGATCGAGGCAGATGTGATCCTGCTTGCAAAGGCAGTGGATGGTGTGTATGACAGTGATCCAAAGACCAATCCAAATGCCAAGCGTTATGATGTCCTGCCGATTCAGGATGTGATCGACCAGAAACTTGCAGTGGTAGATCTGACGGCTTCTATCATGTGTATGGAAAATAAAATGCCAATGTATGTTTTTGCATTACAGGACGAAAATAGTATTGTAAAAGCAATCTCAGGCGACTTTAACGGCACAAAAGTGACCGTATAATGGAGGATAATGATGGACGAAAAATTAAAAGTATTTGAAGATAAGATGCAAAAGTCTTACAACAATCTGCTTGAGGAGTACACCACCATTCGTGCTGGTAGAGCCAATCCTCATGTTTTAGACAAGGTCGTAGTTGACTATTACGGTGCACCAACACCATTACAGCAGGTGGCAAATATCAGTGTGCCGGAAGCACGTATGATCCAGATCCAGCCTTGGGAGTCTTCTTTGTTAAAGGATATTGAGAAGGCGATCTTAGTTGCAGATCTTGGACTGAACCCGACCAACGATGGTAAGGTCATCCGTCTGGTATTCCCGGAACTGACAGAGGAACGTCGTAAGGAATTGGCAAAGGATGTCAAGAAGCATGGCGAAAATGCCAAGGTTGCTATCCGCAATATCCGTAGAGATGCAAATGATTCCTTTAAGAAATATGGCAAGGAAGCAGATGTGTCTGAAGATGAAGTAAAAGAATTGGAAAATCAGGCACAAAAGCTTACAGACAAGTATATTGCTGAAGTGGACAAGGCCATTGAGGCTAAGACACAGGAGATCTTAACGGTATAGTCTTTTGACGAAAAGGGGACACTTGCGTAAGTGTCCTTTTTTTACAAGCAGAAAGGAGACAATATGAGTGTTCCAAGACATGTTGCCATTATTTTAGATGGAAATGGCAGATGGGCAAAGGCGAAAGGTCTGCCGAGGACGGCAGGACACACCGCAGGAGCAAAAAATGTAGAGGTTGTCTGCGAGGAAGCATACAATATGGGAATCGAGTACCTGACTCTCTATGCGTTTTCGACAGAGAACTGGAACCGCTCCAAGGAAGAGGTTACAGCCCTGATGAATCTGCTGAACCAGTATTTGAAGAACTGTTTAAAGACAGCAAAGAAGAATAATATGCGTATCCGCGTGATCGGGGATATTTCAAGACTCGATCCATCCATGCAGGAAAAGATCTGCCTTTTGGAAAAAGAATCCGCATCCTATACCGGACTCAACCTGACCATCGCTATCAATTACGGTAGCCGGGATGAGATCGTCCGTGGCATCAAGCGGATGTATCAGGATGTAGAAGAACATAAATTAGATGCTGATGCCATTAGTGAGGATACTGTCAGCAAATATCTGGATACCGCGGACCTGCCGGACCCGGATCTGATGATCCGCACCAGTGGAGAGCAGCGCTTATCCAATTACTTATTGTGGCAGTTAGCGTATGCAGAATTCTATTTTACTCCGGTCGCATGGCCGGATTTCCATGGAGAGGAATTAAGAAAAGCTGTGGAAGCATATGAAAATAGAGATCGAAGATATGGAAAGGTTTAAGAGGTTTTACAATGTTTAAGACTAGATTGATCAGTGGTATCGTATTGGTTGCGATCGCCCTGGTAGTAATTATCACAGGGGGCAATGTCCTGCTTTCTGTTATGGGGATCATTTCCCTCATTGGTATGTTTGAGTTATACCGTGTATTTCAAATGGAAAAGTCATTGGCGGCAGTCGTTGGCTATCTGGCAGCCATTGCTTTTTATCTGAATTTATATTTTGGCTTTTTTACGGATCCTATGATCTTGCCTATGCTGTTTTTGATCCTGCTTTTGGCGGTCTATGTGTTCTCTTACCCCAAATATAAGGCAGATCAGATCATGGCTTGTTTTTTCGCCCTGTTTTATGTGGCAATGATGCTTTCCTTTATTTACCAGACCAGAATGTTGGACGGTGGAGAGTATCTGGTATGGCTGATCTTTCTCTGTTCCTGGGGAAGTGATACCTGTGCTTACTGTGTGGGTATGCTTTTCGGAAAACACAAGATGTCACCGGTCTTAAGCCCGAAGAAATCTGTAGAAGGTGCCGTGGGCGGTGTGGTTGGAGCCGCACTTTTAACTGCACTTTATGTATCGATCTTCCGCAGCCAACTCGGCATTACGATGACAGAAGTCTGGCTCTTGGCAGGCGTTTCTGCCATTGGAGCGTTGATCTCTATGGTGGGAGATCTGGCGGCTTCTGCGATCAAACGTAATTACGATATCAAGGACTATGGAAAACTGATCCCGGGACATGGCGGTATTTTGGATCGTTTTGACAGCGTGATCATTACCGCACCGATCATATTCTTTTTAGCATCAAGAGTTTTGTAGGAGAAGATAAGATGAAAAATATTGCAATTCTTGGTTCCACGGGTTCGATCGGAACTCAGACACTGGATATTGTAGATCAAAATAAAGAAGACTTACAGGTGGTAGCCCTTGCGGCTGGCAGCAATATTACTTTACTTGAAAAGCAGGCGAGAAAGTATCGGCCGACTTTGGTTGCGGTCTGGGACCAGGCGTGTGCCAAAGAATTAAAAGAAAATTTAAAGGACACAGAGATCTCTGTTGTATCCGGCATGGACGGACTTTTGGCAGTAGCGACTCATCCGGCATCCGAGATCTTAGTGACGGCTATCGTTGGCATGCTTGGCATCCGTCCGACGATCGCGGCGATCGAGGCAGGAAAGGATATTGCACTTGCCAATAAAGAGACCCTGGTAACGGCTGGTCATATTATTATGCCTTTGGCAAAAAAATGCGGAGTATCTATTTTGCCGGTCGACAGTGAACACAGTGCCATTTTCCAGTCTTTGCAGGGCAATGCACACAATAAGATCAAAAAGATCTTACTGACAGCATCCGGCGGGCCTTTCCGTGGAAAGACATACGAGGAATTGGAACATGTGACATTAGAAGATGCCCTAAAGCACCCGAATTGGAGCATGGGAAAGAAGATCACCATTGATTCTGCAACCATGGTCAACAAGGGACTGGAGGTCATGGAGGCAAAGTGGCTCTTTGGTGTAAAGCCTTCCCAGATCGAGGTCGTCGTACATCCGCAGAGTATTTTACATTCCGCAGTCATGTATGAAGATGGTGCTGTGATCGGACAGATGGGAACACCGGATATGCGACTTCCAATTCTTTATGCATTATTTTATCCAAATCGTCGTATGCTTTATGCAGAGGAACTGGATCTTTTCAAGGTAGGCAGTCTGACTTTTGAAAGACCGGATCGCGAGACATTTTATGGTCTGTCCCTTGCATATGATGCATTAGATGCCGGCGGCAATGTGCCGACTGTCTTTAATGCGGCAAATGAGCGTGCGGTAGCCAAGTTCCTGGACGGCAAGATCTCCTTTATCGAGATACCGGAGATCATTGCAGCCAGCATGGAAGAAATTTACTACAAGGAAGATCCGACCTTGGAGGAGATCTTAGATACAGAAGCAGCAACCTATGAATATATAGAGAGTCGGTGGTAAATTGAGTATTATTCTTGCAATTATCATTTTTAGTTTTATCATAATATTTCATGAATTGGGGCATTTTCTGGTTGCCAAGAAATGCGATGTCAAGGTCAATGAATTCTGTCTGGGACTTGGACCGACACTCCTTCATTTTACCAAGGGAGAGACAACATACTCCTTAAAACTTCTGCCTTTTGGCGGAGCCTGTATGATGGAGGGTGAGGACGAGGACAGTCAGGATGACCGTGCTTTTAACCATAAGCCCCTTTGGCAGAGGGCGGCGATCGTAGCGGCAGGACCTTTCTTTAACTTTATTCTGGCATATGTTCTGTCTGTTATTTTGATCGGGGCTATCGGCTATGATGTGCCGAAACTTGCCGGTGTCATGGAAGGCTCATCCGCAGAAGAAGAGGGACTTGCGGCTGGAGATACCATTCTTGCGCTGGACGGTTACCGTGTTCATTTCTATCAGGAGATCAGTGTTTATTCCTTTTTTCATCCGGGAAAGACCATGGATGTGACTTATGAAAGAGACGGTAAGGAATATAGTGTTCAGGTAACTCCGCAGTATAACGAGGAAGCGGGCAGATACCTCTTGGGCTTACAGGGGGACTACACCAGGATCAAGGGCAACATACCGACGACACTTGCCTATGGATTTTACGAGATGAAATACCAGATCTATGCGACTTTTGAAAGTCTGAAAATGCTGGTGACAGGGCAGTTATCTGTAAATGATATGTCCGGTCCGGTTGGGATCGTCAAGACGATCGGCGATACCTATGACGAGTCCGTATCTTCCGGTGCTTTTTATGTTGCCATGAATATGATCAATATTGCCATCCTCTTATCCGCCAATCTGGGCGTGATGAACCTTCTCCCGATCCCGGCACTGGATGGCGGACGGCTTCTCTTCTTTTTGATCGAGGCTATCCGGGGCAGGCAGATGAATGAGGAGATCGAGGGAAGGATCCATCTAGTCGGCTTTATGCTGCTTATGGTATTGATGGTCGTCGTCATGTTTAACGATATTCAGAAATTGTTCGTCTAGGAGGTTTTTGCTATGGAGCGAAAGATAACAAAAGAGATCCATATTGGAGATCGTGTGATCGGTGGAGGCAATCCGATCCTGATCCAGTCTATGACCAATACAAAAACAGAAGATGTCGATGCAACAGTCGCACAGATCCGGCAGTTGACACAGGCGGGCTGTGATATTATCCGTTGTGCTGTTCCGACTATGGAAGCGGCATGTGCTTTGGAAGAAATAAAAAAGCAGGTGGAGATCCCGGTCGTTGCAGACATTCATTTTGACTATCGTCTTGCGATCGCAGCCATGGAGCATGGTGCGGACAAGATCCGTATCAATCCAGGCAACATAGGGTCACTGGATCGTATCAAGGCAGTCGTGGATGTGGCAAAAGAGCGCAACATCCCGATTCGTGTTGGGGTAAACAGTGGTTCCCTGGAAAAAGAACTGGTAGAAAAATACCACGGCGTTACGGCGGAAGGCATTGTGGAGAGCGCACTGGATAAGGTGCATATCATCGAGGATCTGGGCTATGATAATCTGGTCATCAGCATCAAATCATCTGATGTTCTCATGTGTGTCAAGGCACATGAACTGATCTCCAGCCAGACGGATTATCCGCTCCATGTCGGTATCACGGAATCGGGGACACTGACCAGTGGCAACATCAAGTCATCGATCGGTCTGGGACTGATCTTACACCAGGGCATTGGCGATACCATCCGCGTTTCTCTGACCGGAGATCCGATCGAGGAGATCAAGTCTGCCAAGTTGATCCTGCGCACTCTGGGGCTGCGCAAGGGCGGCATTGAGGTCGTATCCTGTCCGACTTGTGGACGTACACAGATCGATCTGATCGGACTGGCGAACCGCGTAGAAAATCTTGTGGCAGGTTATCCTTTGGATATCAAGGTTGCCGTCATGGGCTGTGTGGTCAACGGACCGGGCGAGGCAAAAGAGGCAGACCTTGGTGTTGCGGGTGGCATTGGCGAAGGTCTTTTGATCAAACATGGTCAGGTAGTCAAGAAAATGCCGGAAGAAGAATTACTCCCGGCATTAAAATACGAATTAGATCATTGGGGCGAGTAGCCCCTTAGTTGGAGTGAAGCAGATTGGATAAAAGTTTTCAGGAAGTTTTTCCATCCTTACAATTAGATAATGACTTAATGCAGATCATGCAGGGAGCAATGATTCAGAAGGTAAGTACGAACCGGGACAGAAGTGCCATTCGTATTTACCTTCATTGTGATTCCCTTGTTCCCAAGCGCCGTATCTGGAAGATGGAAGATGCGATCAAGAAACAGTGCTTTGCAAAAGAAAATGTAACGATACATATCATAGAGTCTTTTTCATTATCTGCATTATATACGCCGGAAAAATTATACGATATTTATAAGGACAGTATTTTAGAGGAGATCAATGCCTATAGTGCCCTTTTATTTGGCGTATTCAAAAAAGCGGATTTTACCTTTTCAGAGGATCATCTTCTGGTCACTCTGGAAGATACGGTCATCGCACATGGCTATGAGCAGGAACTGCACGATATCTTAGATAAGATCTTTTGTCAGCGCTGCGGGCAGAAACTCATCATTGATTTTTCCTATAAAGAACCGGTTGCAAGCAAGTATCGTGAAAATTCACAGATACTGATCGACAACCAGATCGCGGAGATTACAAGACAAAACCGCATGCGCCAGCAGCAGAAGGAACTGCTGAATGCAGAGGAGGGCGAGCAGGATACCGGCAGCGAGAAGCCAGCCAAGCCTGCCGGCAAAGATGTCGGAAACGAAAAGAAGTCCTTTGGCAAAGGCGGTGGCAGACGCGGTGGCTTTGCAGCGAAAAAATCCAACAATCCGGATGTTATTTATGGACGTGAATTTGATGATGAACCGATTCCAATTCAGGAGATTTCCGGTGAGATCGGCGAGGTAACCATCCGCGGACAGATCATCAGTTTTGAAAGTCGAGAGATCCGCAATGAGCGTACGATTTTAATGTTTGCCATCACGGACTTTACGGATACGATCGTCAGCAAGATCTTTGTGTCAAATGATCAGGTGGACGAAGTCTGTCAGGGAATCAAGAACGGTGCTTTTATCAAGTTAAAAGGCGCACCGATGATCGATAAATTTGACCATGACCTTACCATGAGTTCGGTCTTTGGCATTATGCGTATCCCGGACTTTACGACTTCCCGTCATGATCATGCCCCGGATAAGCGTGTAGAGTTACACTGCCATACCAAGATGAGTGATATGGATGGGGTATCGGATGTCAAGGATATCATCAAGCGGGCAGCCGGTTGGGGACATCAGGCGATCGCAATTACCGACCATGGAGCCGTACAGGCTTTCCCGGATGCAGACCATACCGTGCATGATCTGGATACGGACTTCAAGGTGATCTATGGCTGTGAGATCTATCTGGTGGATGATA
The DNA here is from genome assembly GCF_014287435.1 of Roseburia lenta. Taxonomy (GTDB): domain Bacteria; phylum Bacillota; class Clostridia; order Lachnospirales; family Lachnospiraceae; genus Pararoseburia; species Pararoseburia lenta. The sequence goes on along the minus strand of NZ_JACOPG010000001.1, from coordinate 252,345 downwards.
CCAAGGGTATTGTGACGGATTCCAAGAACCAGAGTCTGGATGATACCTATGTGGTCTTTGACTTGGAGACGACAGGATTTCATGCAAAAAATAATAACATCATAGAGATCGGAGCGGTCAAGGTCGTTGGCGGGCAGATCACGGAACGTTTTTCCGAGTTTGTCAATCCGAAAGAACCAATTCCTTTCCGTATTACCGAACTGACCAGCATCCGTGATGAGGATGTCATTGATGCGGAGGATATTACAAAGATCCTGCCACGTTTTATGGATTTTTGCAAGGGTGCTATCATGGTTGCCCATAATGCAGACTTTGATATGAGTTTTATCAAGGCAAATTGCGAACGACTGGGACTGCCCTGTGACTTTACCTATGTGGATACGGTGGCTCTGGCGCGTTATCTGCTTCCGTCACTCAGCAAGTTCAAACTGGACAATGTGGCAAAGGCAGTGGGTGTATCTTTGGAACACCATCATAGGGCAGTAGATGATGCGGGCTGTACCGCAGAGATCTACGTCAAGTTCTTGGAAATGTTAAAAGACCGTGGCTTTGAGACACTGGATGATGTCAACAAGGACGGTATGGCATCTGATGAGACCATCCGCAAGATGCCGTCTTACCACTGTATCGTCTTAGCAAAAAATGACATTGGACGTATCAATCTCTATCGTTTGATCTCCATGTCACACTTACAGTATTATTACAGAAGACCAAAGATCCCAAAGAGCCAGTTGCAGAAATATCGGGAGGGTCTGATCATCGGCTCGGCATGTGAGGCGGGAGAATTATACCGCGCCATCCTAAACAGCCGACCGGAAGAAGAGATCACGCGTATCGTGAATTTTTACGATTATCTGGAGATCCAGCCGCTCGGAAACAATGCCTTTATGCTCCGTAAGGATGACGGACTGATCAAGAGCGAAGAAGACCTGCGCAATATCAACCGCAGGATTGTCTCCTTAGGAGAAATCTTTAAAAAGCCGGTTGTTGCGACCTGTGATGTGCATTTTCTGGATCCGCAGGATGAAGTATATCGCCGTATCATTATGGCGGGCAAGGGCTTTTCGGATGCCGACGATCAGGCACCTTTGTATCTGCGTACTACCGAGGAGATGTTGGAGGAGTTTTCCTATCTTGGTTCTGCCAAGGCGGAGGAAGTCGTTATCACCAACACCAACCGGATCGCCGATATGTGTGAGCCGATCTCGCCGGTGCGACCGGACAAATGTCCACCGGTCATTGAAAACTCAGACGGCATGCTGAGAAAGATCTGCTATGATAGGGCGCATGCGCTCTATGGCGATGATCTGCCGCCTGTCGTAGAAGAGAGACTGGAAAGAGAACTCAAATCCATCATCGGCAATGGTTATGCCGTGATGTATATCATCGCACAGAAACTGGTGTGGAAGTCCAATGAGGACGGCTATCTGGTAGGTTCCCGTGGATCGGTAGGATCTTCCTTTGTCGCCACCATGGCAGGTATTACCGAGGTAAATCCGCTCAGTCCGCATTATCTATGTGAATATTGTCATTTTGTTGATTTTGATTCCGAAGAGGTCAAGGCTTATTCCGGGCGTGCAGGTTGTGATATGCCGGACCGCAAGTGTCCGGTCTGTGGCAAGGATCTGAAAAAAGAGGGATTTGATATTCCGTTTGAAACTTTCCTGGGATTCAAGGGAAATAAGGAGCCGGATATCGATCTGAACTTCTCCGGGGATTATCAGTCAAAGGCGCATAAATACACCGAGGTTATCTTTGGGGAAGGCCAGACCTTTAAGGCGGGTACGATCGGTACGCTTGCTGATAAGACCGCTTTTGGCTACATCAAGAATTATTATGAAGAACGTGGCATACACAAGAGAAATTGTGAGATCGACCGTATCGTACAGGGTTGTGTGGGCGTGCGAAGAACGACCGGACAGCATCCGGGCGGTATCATCGTACTTCCGGTAGGAGAGGACATTTTTTCCTTTACACCGGTCCAGCACCCGGCAAACGATATGACATCCGACATCATTACGACCCACTTTGATTATCACTCCATCGATGCCAACCTTTTGAAGCTGGATATTCTGGGACACGATGATCCGACTATGATCCGTATGTTGGAAGATCTGACCGGACTGCATGCGCAGGAGATTCCGCTGGATGATAAGACGGTCATGTCACTCTTTAAAAATACCTCAGCCCTTGGGGTCACACCGGAGGAGTTGAACGGCTGTCCGATGGGAACGCTGGGTATCCCTGAGTTTGGTACCGATTTTGCCATGGGGATGCTCCGGGATGCAAAGCCGCAGGAGTTTACGGATCTGATCCGTATTTCCGGCTTGTCCCATGGTACGGACGTATGGCTGGGTAATGCCCAGACTTTGATCGAAAATGGTACGGCTACGATTTCTACCTGTATCTGTACGCGTGATGATATCATGACCTATTTGATCCATATGGGACTGGATAGTGCGGAAGCCTTTGATATCATGGAAAAGACCAGAAAGGGTATCATTGCCAAGGGCAAATGCAAGCAGTGGCCGGAGTGGAAACAGGATATGCTGGATCATGGCGTGCCGGAATGGTACACCTGGTCCTGTGAAAAGATCAAATATATGTTCCCGAAGGCACATGCGGCGGCATACGTTATGATGGCATGGCGTATCGCCTATTGTAAGGTCTTTTATCCCCTGGCTTACTACGCGGCATTCTTTAGTATCCGCGCGACATCCTTCAGTTATGAACTCATGTGTCAGGGTAAGGATAAACTGGAATTTTATATTGCAGAATACAAGAAAAAAGACAAGTTGTCGGCAAAAGAAGAAGGAACTCTCCGTGATATGCGTATCGTACAGGAAATGTATGCGCGAGGTTTTGAATTTTTACCACTGGATCTGTATAAGTCAGATGCCAGATATTTCCAGATCGTCGACGGTAAATTATTACCGCCTTTCAACTCGATCGACGGCATGGGAGACAAGGCGGCAGAGTCGCTTGCCATTGCAGCCAGTGGCGGCAAGTTCTTATCCAAGGATGACCTGCGGGAGCGTGGCAAGGTAAGTAAATCGATCATTGAACTTTTATCCGATCTGGATATTATTTCGGATCTGCCGGAATCCAACCAGTTATCCTTCTTCGACTTTACGGCGTAGGATGAAGCAGTTTGGGAAATTCCACGGATTTTCCTATTTATAAAAAGAGATGATTATGAGAGGAATTACATGAAAGATTTAAGTGAGATCCGATGTGATATTGACGCGATTGACCGTCAGATCGTATCGTTGTATGAACAGAGAATGGGACTTGCTGCGGAAGTGGCAGAATACAAGATCGCCAACCATAAAAATGTCTATGACAAGGCACGCGAGGATGACAAATTAAAGACCTTGGCGGGGCTGGTGCCGGATGAATTTTTAAAGCAGGGCGTGGTCGAACTTTTTGAACAGATCATGTCGACCAGCCGCAAAAAGCAATACCAGATGTTAGCGGAAGCAGGACAGATCGAGCCGTTGGGATTTCGGGCGATCGATGCTCTGGATGCCAAGGATAAGCGGATCGTTTATCAGGGAGTCGAAGGGGCTTATGCCCAGATGGCAATGCAACAGTTCTTTGGCAAGGAATGTCCGGGTGAGGCAGTAGCGACCTGGCGGGATGCTATGGAGGCGATCCAGAGCGGATGCGTGGATTATGCGGTCCTGCCGATCGAAAACTCATCCGCCGGTATTGTGGCGGAAAATTATGATCTTTTGATGGAATATGACGTGACGATCGTGGGCGAGCAGATCATTAAGATCGACCATGCACTCTTAGGTGTCAAGGGGGCAAAGATCGAGGATATTACCGTGGTATATTCCCATCCACAAGCCCTGATGCAGTGTGCGGACTATCTGGATGACCATGCAAAAATGGAGCGCAAGGCATTGAAGAATACAGCCCTTGCAGCCCAGAAGGTCAAAGAGGACGGTCTGAAAAACCAGGCTGCCATTGCAGGCATACATAATGCCGGTATTTATGATCTGGATGTTTTAGACCAAGCCATTCAGGATAATAAAGAAAATGAGACACGCTTTATCATTGTGGCAAAGGATAAGACCTATCTGCAATCTGCGGATAAGGTCAGCCTGTGCTTTGCACTCCCGGATGATGAGGCTGGTGCCTTGTATCGCATCATGTCACATTTTATCTTTAATGGGATCAACCTGACCCGTATCGAATCCCGTCCGAGCAAGGGCGGCTCCTGGGGCTACCAATTCTTTATCGATTTTGAGGGGAATCTGAGACAGGAAGCGGTCGTCAATGCTCTGCGAGGCTTAAAGGAGGAGACATCTTCTTTCCGCATTTTGGGGAATTACCAGTCTTTTGCAAAGGAAAATTAGATTTTTCAAAAATTTTATGGGGATTTTACATGGATATGTTAAGGTGGAGATTATGTAAAGGGGGATATTATGAAGTTATATGCATCGATCTATATTGGATCTTATGAGATTATTCTAAAAGTATTTCAGATCACACAAAAGAAACGCTTGAAGGAACTGGATTGCCTGCGTACGCCGATCGATACGGCACAGGATATCTATGCCAGCGGTCAGTTGAAAAAGGAGACTGTAGATAGGATCTGCAATGTGCTGGAAGATATGAAACGCACCCTTGCCCTGTATCGGCTGACGGAGGACTATCAGATCTATGCCGGCTCTACCTTTACGGCGGCAGGCAACCGCCTCTTTGCCATGGAACAGATCAAACTGCGCACCGGTATGAAGGTGCTGGCGCTCAGCAATTCCGAGCATAGGTTTATGAGTTATCGCGCGGTGGCATCCCAGGATAATTTTGATGCCATGGTATCGGAGAGTGCAGCAATCGTGGATATCGGCGGTGCCAGTTTACAGATCACCCTCTTTTATCATGGAAAGGTCAGAACGACACAGCATATCGGTTTGGGAACGGTCATCATGAGCGAGAATATGAAACGTTTATCCTATATGACCAACCATAAAGAGCAGATCGCTCAGATGATGTATAAGGAACTGGATGCCTTTGTCACCATGCATATGCAGGATGTCAAGTTAAAATATTTGATCATCTTAGGCGACCATGTATCGACTTTGATGGAACGCGCCGTAGATGATGCGACCAGGGAACCGATCAGGATGGAGCATTACATGGAACTTCTGGAGAATATGCGGGATAAGACCTTGCAGAGCATCATCCGGGAATTTGATGTCTTAAACGATCATGAGGAACTGATCGAACCCTTTTTGATGCTGCATCATGCCATTGCAGAAAAACTGCCGGCAAAATATGTCTATGTGCCGGGCGTATCTGTCAATGACGGTATGGCATATCACTATTTTGCACCAAAACATTATCTGCAGGTAGAACATGACTTTGACCAGGATATCATCTCTGCGGCATGGTCGATCGCCAAGCGCTACGGCAGTTACCAGCCGCACTTAAAGGCACTGGATAAGATCTCGACCCAGATCTTTGATGCGACAAAGAAGTTTCACGGGCTGGATAAAAGGCAAAGATTATTGATGCGTCTGGTCGCGATCTTGCATGACTGTGGAAAATACATCAGTATCTCGGATGCGTCCGATTGTTCCTATATCATTATCATGTCATCGGAGATCCTGGGTCTATCCCACAAGGAACGTGAGATGGTTGCTACGGTCGTATCTTTGAACCGTAAAAGTCTGGAATCTTATGACAGCATGGCGGATCGTTTTAGCGTGGATGAGTATATGACGATCGTCAAACTGCTTGCTATCTTAAAAGTGGCTAATGCGCTCGACCGCAGCCACAGGCAGAAGTTCAAGAACATCAAGATGGCGGTGCGGGGCAATCGTTTGCACATCACCATTGAGGCGACGGATTCCATCGCATTGGAAAAAGGCATGTTTGAAGAAAAGGCAGACTTCTTTGAAAGTGTATTTTCCATCCGTCCGATCTTGCGGGAATTGCGCGTGTTTGAATAGAGGGGGATCAAAAAATGAGCAAGGCAGAAGAATTCAAAAATCCAAAATATTATGATAACCGAGAATTGAGTTGGATCAAATTTGAGCACCGTGTACTAAACGAGGCAAAGGATAAGGAGATACCGATTCTGGATCGCCTGAAATTTGTCAGCATCACATCTTCCAATCTGGATGAGTTCTTTATGGTACGTGTTGCTTCCTTAAAGGACATGGAGCATGCAGGCTATACCAAAAAAGATATTGCCGGCATGGATCCAACGGAACAGTTGTGTGCAATAGGAAAGGAAGTCCATGCGCTTGTTGAAAAGCAGTACAACACCTACAATCGTTCCCTAATGCCGATTCTGCGCAAGGAGGGCATTCGGATCATAGGCGCTTATGAGGAACTCAACGAAAAGCAGGCAACCTATGTAGATAAATACTTTATGGAGCATGTCTATCCGGTGCTGACCCCTATGGCGGTAGATGCTTCCCGACCTTTTCCTCTGGTGCGCAACAAGTCCTTAAATATTGCGGCACTCATCAAGTCCAAGCATCCAAATTCAAAATTACAGCAGGGAAGTAAGCAGGAACTGGAATTTGCTACCGTGCAGGTGCCGTCTGTTCTGCCACGACTGGTGCCGATCCCGGGCGAGGACGACCGTTATACTTTTACACTCTTGGAACAGATCATAGAAAAGAATATGGCACAACTCTTTTTGAACTATGACCTTGTGTGTGCCTATCCTTATCGTATCATGCGAAATGCCGATCTGTCCTTTGATGAGGATGAGGCGAGCGATCTTTTAAAAGAGATCCAGAAGCAGCTTGTCAAAAGGCAGTGGGGTGAGGTGATCCGTCTGGAGATCGAACATAAGGCGGATAAACGCCTTTTGCAGGTCTTAAAAGAACAACTGGCTGTTAGCGGTAAGGATGTCTATGAGATCGCAGGACCTTTGGATCTTACCTTCTTGATGAAGATGTATGGGCTGTCCGGCTGTGATGATCTGCGGGAGAAACTTTTTGTACCGCAGAAAAATCCAAGAATCCTTCCTGGAGAGAGCATTTTTGATGAGATCAAAAAAGGAGATATTTTCCTGACCCATCCCTATGAGACCTTTGATCCGGTCGTTGATTTTATCAAGCAGGCAGCAGTTGACCCGGATGTACTTGCCATCAAACAGACCCTGTATCGTGTCAGTGGCAATTCACCGATCATCGCAGCGCTTGCCAAGGCGGCGGAAAACGGAAAGCAGGTCACGGTCTTGGTAGAATTAAAGGCACGTTTTGACGAGGAAAACAATATTGTCTGGGCACAAAAGTTAGAGAAGGCGGGCTGTCATGTTATCTATGGACTGGTGGGCTTAAAGACCCATTGTAAGATCGCACTGGTCGTCCGCAGGGAAGAGGATGCCATCACACGTTATGTGCATCTTGGTACCGGCAATTACAATGACTCGACCGCCAAACTTTACACAGATTGCGGTATCTTTACCTGCAATGAAAATTATGGAGAAGACGCAACGGCTGTCTTTAACATGTTATCCGGTTATTCGGAGCCGGCAAGATGGAATAAACTGGTCGTGGCACCGATCTGGCTGCGTGACCGCTTTATCGCCCTGATCGATCGGGAGATCGCTCATGCCAAGGAAGGAAAAGAGGCATATATCGTTGCCAAGATGAATTCCTTGTGCGACCGGCAGATCATTGAAAAATTATACGAGGCATCCTCTGTCGGTGTAGAGATCTACCTGGTGATCCGCGGAATCTGCTGCCTTCGTACCGGGATACCGGGCGTAAGCGAACATATCCATGTGACCTCGATCGTGGGGACTTTTTTGGAACATAGCCGTATCTTTTATTTCTATAATAATGGACAGGAAGATATATATATGGGAAGTGCGGACTGGATGCCTAGAAATCTGGATCGGCGTGTGGAGATCGTATTCCCGGTGGAAGATGATGTGATCAAGGATCGGATCAAGCATATCTTAGATGTTCTCCTGCGCGATAATTTAAAGGCATATGCCATGCTTTCGGATGGCACTTATGCAAAGATGAGCCGACGCGGCAAACAGGCGATCGGCGCCCAGATGACATTCTGTCGTGAGGCAATGGAAGGAGCGAAGGAGGAGACCACAGTTTGGAAAGGCAGACGCTTTATACCGATCTGGGCCTTTGATGAAGAAGAACATGAAGCCTAAGATTTTATTGTTAGATTTAAATTGTACAAAATTGTCCGAAAAACACAATATATAGTGCTTTTGCCTTGCACAAGGTACAAAAGCATGGTATGGTATATACAAGTATTGAAGAGGATACTTAGGAACCACTTAAAATATGCACCGAGGAGGGGATCAAAGCAATCGGTTTAGATGAGTATTTTAAGGTATCGGCGGTAGTCGAGTATTCCGGTTCCGAAGATTCCGGACAAGGACGACTGATATGGCATACTAGAAGAAGGGAGTCTTCTGGTGAATTCGGAAACATATTCAGAGTCGCCTGTGATGAATTAAAACAAGAGACAGGCAAGGTCTAAGGACAAGGGGGAAGACGGCAGGATTTCTGTCGTTTTCCTTTTGTGCGAATTTAGCAGAAAAATCCGAAAAAAGTATTGACGCCCCATAGAATCTGTGATAAAGTACCAATGTTGTGAAAACAAAGTAGAGTATCCACTCTCACCTGAGCACAGAGGTGACTCAGCGTTTATATTCCGACTTTTTGAAGTGTTGTGAGTTTGATTGTGGATAGTCTGTCTATCCACTTTTTTTATTTTAATCTGGAGGTATAAGACCATTAGCGATTTAATGATTAACGAGCAGATCAGAGACAGAGAAATTCGTCTGATTGGTTCAAACGGAGAACAGCTTGGCATTATGTCAGCAAGAGAAGCAATGAAATTGGCAGAGGAAGCAGAACTTGATCTTGTCAAGATTGCCCCGAATGCTAAGCCACCGGTATGCAAGATCATTGATTACGGTAAGTATCGTTACGAACTTGCACGCAAGGAAAAAGAAGCGAAGAAGAAGCAGAAGACAGTTGAAGTCAAAGAGATCCGCCTGTCACCGAATATTGATACCAACGATCTGAACACAAAGGTCAATGCAGCCAAGAAGTTCCTTTCCAAGGGCAATAAGGTAAAGATCACACTTCGTTTCCGTGGTCGTGAGATGGCGCATATCGCACAGAGTAAACATATCTTAGATGACTTTGCAAAGGAAGTCGAAGATATGGCAGTAGTGGAGAAAGCACCAAAGCAAGAAGGCAGAAGCATCAGCATGGTGTTGGCAGAAAAGAGATAATTTAAGGAGGAAAATAACATGCCAAAAATTAAGACAAAAAGAGCAGCTGCAAAGCGTTTTTCTACAACAGGAACAGGAAAGTTAAAGAGAAATAAAGCTTACAAGAGCCATATCTTAACCAAGAAGACAACTAAGAGAAAGAGAAATCTTAGAAAAGCAGCAATGACAGATGCTACAAATGTTAAGAATATGAAGAAGGTTTTACCTTACTGCTAATAAATAGGTTAAGGAGGATATCAAAATGGCAAGAATTAAAGGCGGAATGAACGCTAAGAAGAAGCATAATAGAGTATTAAAGATGGCAAAGGGCTACAGAGGTGCTAGATCTAAGCAGTATCGTGTAGCAAAGCAGTCAGTAATGAGAGCACTTACAAGTTCTTATGCTGGTAGAAAGCAGAGAAAGAGACAGATGCGTCAGCTCTGGATCGCTCGTATCAACGCAGCAGCAAGAATCCATGGTCTTTCATACAGCAAGTTCATGTATGGACTGAAACTTGCAGGTGTTGAAATGAACCGCAAGATGTTAGCAGAGATGGCTGTAAATGACGCCGCAGCATTTGCTGAATTAGTTGAATTGGCAAAGACAAAGGTTGCCTAAAGATAATGCAGGACTCCGAACGTATTCGGAGTCCTTTTTTGTCAATTTTTTAACCAAATAAAGGTTTTTTTATAAAGGCACTTATGCTATAATGCCCTTTGGTGAGTGAAGAATATTTTAATTAGGAGGAATGACAGATGGCAATTTTAGTTACCGGTGGTGCAGGCTACATTGGAAGTCATACTTGTGTAGAACTTTTGCAGGCAGGATATGACGTGGTTGTTTTGGATAACTTATCCAATGCCAGTGAAAAGTCATTGGATCGTGTTAAGGCGATCACAGGCAAAGAGGTTACTTTCTACAAGGGAGACATCTTGGATCGTGACATCTTAAATGAGATCATGGACAAGGAGCAGATCGACTCATGTATTCATTTTGCCGGCTTAAAGGCGGTAGGTGAATCTGTTGAGAAGCCTTGGGAATATTATAACAACAATATCGCAGGAACATTAACACTGGTGGATGTGATGAGACAGCATGGCGTAAAGAACATCATCTTTTCATCATCTGCAACAGTTTACGGCAATCCTGCACAGATCCCGATCACAGAGGAGTGCCCAAAGGGACAGTGTACCAACCCATACGGATGGACAAAGTCTATGTTGGAGCAGATCCTTACCGATATGCAAAAGGCAGATCCGGAGTGGAATGTGATCTTACTTCGTTATTTTAATCCGATCGGTGCGCATCCAAGCGGAACCATGGGTGAAAATCCAAACGGTATCCCGAACAACCTCATGCCATATATCACACAGGTGGCAGTTGGTAAGTTGAAAGAACTTGGCGTTTTTGGTAACGACTATGATACACCGGATGGTACCGGTGTCAGAGACTACATCCATGTAGTCGATCTTGCGATCGGTCATGTCAAGGCATTAAAGAAGATCGAGGAGAATGCCGGACTTTGTATCTACAATCTGGGTACGGGTGTCGGCTATAGCGTTCTGGATATTGTAAAGAACTTTGAGGAGGCGACCGGCGTCAAGATCCCTTATGTGATCAAGCCGAGAAGAGCCGGCGATATCGCAACCTGTTATTCCGATGCGACCAAGGCAAAGGAAGAACTTGGATGGACTGCAAAGTATGGTATCAAGGAAATGTGTGCAGACTCCTGGAGATGGCAGAAGAACAATCCAAACGGCTATGAAGACTAAGAATTTTCTTGAATTTCAATTTTTTCAAAAAAATTGAAAAAAGTACTTGACGAGGAAGAGTATTTGATATATCATTGTCTTGTTGTCGCGATGCGGTAACAAGACATCATGGTTCGTTGGTCAAGCGGTTAAGACGCCGCCCTCTCACGGCGGAATCAGGGGTTCGATTCCCCTACGAACTGTTGAGCGCAAGTAGATATGTTGCTAGAATTGAGAGTGGACATTTTGTCCACTCTCAATTTTTTAAAAAAAGAAAGGTGGTGGACACATGTCACAAAGGGAGCAGTACGAAAAGAAGACAGAAGAATTGATCCTTCCGATTCTGGACGAAAAAGGCTTTGAATTGGTGGACGTGGAATATGTCAAGGAAGGTCAGGATTATTTCCTTCGGGCATATATTGACAAACCGGGAGGTATTACCATTGATGACTGCGTTGCGGTCAGCAGAGAGATGAATGTCCTGCTGGATGAACTGGATTATGTAGAGGGGGCCTATACCTTTGAGGTGAGTTCACCGGGATTGGGACGACCGCTCAAGAAAGCGCGGGATTTTGAACGCAGTCTGGGACAGGAAGTAGAGATCCGCACTTATAAAGCAATCGACGGTTCCAAAGAATTCTACGGTATCCTGCATGCCTATGATGATGATAGTGTCACTGTCTTATCCGAAGACGATGAAGAAGTTACATTTAATAAGTCAGACATTGCATTGATCCGTCTGGCATTTGATTTTTAGCGTACTATAACAAGAATTTTAGGAGGATGAACAAGAAATGAAGAACAATGAATTGTTAGAAGCGTTAAATGTGTTGGAGGCTGAAAAGAATATCAGCAAAGATGTCCTTTTGGAAGCGATCGAGAATTCGCTTCAGGTTGCCTGCAAAAATCATTTTGGAAAGAATGATAACATTACCGTGAACATCAATCCGGAAACATGTGAATATCATGTTTTAGCAGCCAAGACGGTTGTAGAAGATGTGGAAGATCCGGTAGAGCAGATCAGTTTGGAGGACGCACAGGCGATGGACGGATCTTACACTATCGGCGATGTGGTCAATGTTGAGATCAAGTCAACCAACTTTGGACGTATCGCAGCACAGAGTGCAAAGAACACGATCTTACAGAAGATCCGTGAAGAAGAAAGAAAGATGGTATTTGACGAGTATTATCAGTTGGAAAGAACGGTTGTGACCGGTATCGTACAGCGTTACATCGGCAAGAACATCAGTGTAAATCTTGGTAAGACCGATGCTTTCTTGGCAGAGAATGAGCAGGTCAGAGGTGAGCACTTTGAGCCGACAGAGCGTATCAAGGTATTGATCTTAGAAGTAAAGGATACGACAAGAGGACCGAAGGTCTTAGTTTCCAGAACCCACCCGGAACTGGTAAAGCGTCTGTTTGAAGAGGAAGTCGCAGAAGTACGTGACGGCGTTGTAGAGATCAAGGCGATCGCGCGTGAAGCAGGCAGCAGAACAAAGATGGCTGTATGGGCAGAGGATGAAAATGTGGATCCGGTTGGCGCATGTGTCGGTATGAACGGCAGCCGTGTCAATGCGATCGTAGATGAACTCCGCGGAGAAAAGATCGACATCATCGAATGGAATGAAAATCCGGCTATGCTCATTGAGCATGCCTTAAGTCCGGCAAAGGTCATTTCTGTTATCGCAGATGCAGATGAAAAGACAGCAAAAGTTGTTGTTCCGGATTATCAGTTGTCACTTGCCATTGGTAAGGAGGGACAGAATGCAAGACTTGCAGCCCGTCTGACAGGATTTAAGATCGACATCAAGAGCGAGACGCAGGCAAGAGAAGCAGGCGATTTCCTGGATTATGAAAACGAGTATGATGATGAGTATTATGACGACGATGAATACTATGATGATGAGTATGACGAGTCTGAAGATGATTATGTAGAAGATGACTACGATGATGATGCAGCATCAGAAAGTGAAGAATAAAATGAATGGCAAAAAAATTCCACAGCGCAAGTGTGTGGGATGTAATGAAATGAAAGACAAATCCCTTTTAGTCCGCGTGGTAAAGACACCGGAGGATACCTTTCTTGTGGATGCCAGCGGCAGAGCCAATGGCAGAGGGGCTTACATTTGTAAAGACATCGAATGTTTTCACAAGGCGATGAAGAATAAGGGATTGGAACGTTCATTGAAGTGTAAGATACCAGAAGATATTGTAAAACGATTGGAAGAGGAGATGATCTAAATGCAGGATAAGGCTTTGGCGATGCTTGGTATGGCAACAAAAGCGGGAAAAGTAGTCAGCGGAGAATTTTCCGTGGAAAAGGCTGTCAAAGAAGGCAAGGCATGGCTGGTGCTGGTTGCAGAAGATGCATCTGACAATACCAAAAAGAGTTTTACGAACATGTGTGAATTTTATGAGTGCGACCTTGTTTTTTATGGCAAAAAAGAGAATCTGGGGCATGCAATCGGCAAAGAGTTCCGGGCATCCGTTGCGATCACAGATGAAAATCTGGCACAGGCTGTAAAAAAGAAAATCACACTGGTATAACAACTGAATAATGGAGGATATAGTATGGCAAAAGTTAGAGTATATGAATTAGCAAAACAGTTAGGTGTAGAAACAAAAGAAGTTGTTGCAACACTTGCTGCAAACGGAATAGAAGTAAAGAGCCAAAACAGCATTGAGGATGCTGCGATCGCGATCGTAGAAAAGAAGTTTAAAAAGGCAGAACCGGTCAAAAAAGAAGTAAAAGAAGCACCGGAGAAGAAGACAGAAGCAAAGAAAGAGGCAGTGGTAAAAGAAGAACCTGCAAAAGAAGGGGCAAAGACCGGGGAAAAGAAGGCAGAGCATAAGGAAGAAAATGCACGTCCGAAGAAGAAATCAAGCATTTCCGCTGTCTTTAATGCCCAGTACAGCAAGCAGCAGAGACCTCGCCGTGATGGTGACCGTCCGAGAAGAAGACCGGATGGTGACAGACAAAATGGCAATCGTGGTGACCGTTCCGGTTCCGGACGTCCGGCACAGGGAAGAATCACAATCCGTCCGGAGAGTGAGCGTACCGTCAGACCTTCCCACCGCGTACAGGAGGAGAAGGAACGTCAGGAGAGATTGGAGCGCAAGGAGCGTCAGGACAGACAGGAACGCCAGGACAGACGTGAGAATGGCAACCGTGGTGACAGACCAAACGGTAATCGTCCGATCCGTCCACGCCAAATGTCAGAAAATGACCGTCCGAGCAGCCGCGTAAACGCAGGCGACAACCGCAGACCGCGCAATAACGACGGCAATCGTGGCAACAGACCAAACGGCAACCGTCCAAACGGTGGTGGATTTGCCGGTGACAACCGCAGAAACAATGCTGCTCCGGCTGCGCCAGCTGCAGATATGAATGCAAAGGGAAGCCGCGACAACAACCGCAACAATAAAAAGAAACATGAGCACGATCAGTTTGGCTCTAAGAAGCAGGAACGCTATGTAAACTTGGAGAAGAACGGTGGCAAGAAGAAGAATAAGGCGCCACAGCCAAAGCCGGCAGAAAAGGATCCGAACGAGATCATTACACTGACCCTGCCTGAGCATATTACGATCAAGGAATTGGCTGACAAGATGAAAGTGCAGGCATCTGTGATCGTTAAGAAACTCTTTATGAAGGGCATCATGGTTACCGTAAACCAGGATATCGACTACGAGCAGGCAGAAGAGATCGCACTTGAGTTCAACTGCATCTGTGAGCCGGAAGTCAAGGTAGATGTGATCGAGGAACTTCTTCGCGAGGATGAAGAGTCAGAAGAAGATATGGTTGCCCGTCCACCGGTTGTCTGCGTTATGGGACACGTTGACCATGGTAAGACATCCCTTTTGGATGCTATCCGTGACACTAAGGTGACAGACCGCGAGGCAGGCGGTATCACACAGCACATTGGTGCTTACATGGTATCAGTCAATGGACAGAAGATCACCTTCTTAGATACACCGGGACATGAGGCATTTACCGCTATGCGTATGCGTGGTGCCAATTCTACCGATATTGCAATTCTAGTTGTTGCAGCCGATGATGGCGTTATGCCACAGACGGTTGAGGCGATCAACCATGCAAAGGCAGCAGGCATTGAGATCATCGTTGCGATCAACAAGATCGATAAGCCAAACGCAAATGTAGAACGTGTAAAGCAGGAATTATCCGAGTATGAACTGATCCCGGAAGATTGGGGCGGAAGTACCATCTTCGTACCGGTATCTGCACATACACACGAAGGTATCGATGAATTACTGGAAATGATCCTTTTGACCGCAGAAGTCTTGGAATTAAAGGCAAATCCAAAGCGTACGGCAAGAGGTCTTGTCATTGAGGCACAGTTGGATAAGGGCCGCGGTGCAGTTGCAACCGTTTTGGTACAGAAGGGTACCCTGCATGTGGGAGATCCGATCGCAGCCGGAAGTTCTTATGGTAAAGTCCGTGCCATGATCGATGAAAACGGACGCAGAGTCAAGGTAGCAACACCATCTACACCGGTAGAGATCTTAGGACTGAGTGATGTACCGAATGCAGGTGAGATCTTTGTTTCCATGGATTCTGAAAAAGAAGCAAGAAACTTTGCGGAGACATTTATTTCCGAGAGTAAGAATAAGTTAATTGAAGATACTAAGACCAGAATGTCATTAGACGATCTCTTCTCACAGATCCAGTCCGGTAATGTGAAGGAACTCAATATCATCGTCAAGGCAGACGTACAGGGTTCTGTCGAGGCAGTGAAGCAGTCTCTGGTAAAACTTTCCAACGACGAAGTTGTGGTTAAGATCATTCATGGCGGTGTTGGTGCCATCAATGAAAGTGATGTTATCTTAGCATCTGCATCCAATGCCATCATCATCGGTTTTAACGTCAGACCGGATGCCATGGCTAAGGCTACCGCGGACAGAGAAGGCGTAGACGTCAGACTTTACAAGGTCATCTACAATGCCATCGAGGATGTGGAAGCAGCCATGAAGGGTATGCTGGATCCTGTTTATGAGGAAAAGGTTATCGGTCATGCACAGGTACGTCAGATCTTCAAGGCATCTGATGTCGGAAATATCGCCGGATCTTATGTCTTGGACGGTTACTTCCAGCGTGGATGTAAAGTCCGCGTATCCCGTGAGGGCGAGCAGATCTTTGAAGGTGATCTGGCATCACTCAAGCGTTTCAAGGATGACGTGAAGGAAGTTAAGGCAGGATTTGAATGTGGTCTTGTATTAGACGGATTTAATGACATCGCTGAAGATGATGTGATCGAAGCATATATTATGGTAGAAGTACCGAGGTAGGATATGAAAAAAAGAAGTATTAAAAATACAAGGATCAACGAGGAGGTTCACCGCGAATTGAGCAACATCATCCGCGGTGAGATCAAGGATCCGCGTGTCAGTTCCCTTTGCAGTGTTGTGGCTGTAGAGGTGGCACCGGATTTAAAGACGGCAAAAGCCTATATCAGTGTCTTGGGCGATGAAAAAGCTCAGGCTGATACGATGGAGGGCTTGCGCAGTTCTGCGGGCTATATCCGCAAACTCTTGGCATCCAATATCAATTTGCGCAATACACCGGAGATTCAGTTTATTTTGGATCAGTCGATTGAATATGGCGTCAGAATGTCAAAGATGATCGATGATCTGAATCAGGGCAACTAAGGAGGATCTTATGCAATTAGATCAGGAACTGCAAAATGTATCAAGTGTGGCGATCGCCGGACATATCCGCCCGGATGGAGATTGCGTGGGCTCCTGCCTGGCAACCTACAATTACATCACCACCTATTACCCACAAGTTAAGGTCTGTGTGTTCTTAGAGCCGATCCCAAGGATCTTTCAGTTTTTACAGGGCGCAGACAAGATCTTGGAGGCAAAGGATAGCGAGGAGTCGTTTGACCTTTGCATTGTCTTAGATTGTGGGGATGCGACAAGACTTGGGGATGCGGTCAAATTTTTTGAGACAGCAAAAAGGACGATCTGCATTGACCACCATGTCAGTAATCAGGCATTTGCGGATAAGAATAAGATCGTGGCAGATGCATCTTCTGCCAGTGAACTTGTCTACGATAGCATGGATCCGGCTAAGATCACAAAGGAGATCGCTGAGTGCATATACACAGGCATGATCCATGATACCGGTGTCTTTCAGTATTCCTGTACTTCCAGTCATACCATGGAAGTTGCGGGGTGTCTGATGGACCTGGGGATAGATTATCCGACCATCGTAGATAAGACTTTTTATGAAAAGACCTTTGCCCAGAACAAGATCTTAGGGCAGGCACTCTTAAAGAGCCGGCTCTATGAAGATGCAGAGTGTATCGCTTCTGTGATCACACAGGAGGAAATGGCAGAATTTTCAGTCCTGCCAAAGCATTTGGACGGCATTGTCAGCCAACTCCGTATGACAAAGGAAGCCGAGGTGGCGATCTTTCTTTACGGTCTGGAACCGGGGGCTTATAAGGTCAGCACACGCTGCAAGGGAGACCGGGTCGACCTGTCACAGATCGCTATGAAATACCATGGCGGCGGACATAAAAAGGCCGCAGGCTTTACAGTCGAAGGGGATGATCCATGGGCATTGATCGATGGTATCGTGACGGATGTCAAGGAACAGTTAGCACAATAGGTAGCATATGAAAAGTGGAATTATAAACGTTTACAAGGAAGCCGGGTATACTTCGTTCGATGTGGTCGCGAAGATGCGCGGCATCCTTGGTATAAAAAAGATAGGGCATACCGGTACGCTGGATCCGGATGCCACAGGGGTGCTTCCGGTCTGTATCGGAAAGGCGACCAAGGTCTGTGATCTTTTGACAGACAAGGACAAGACCTATGAGGCGGTCATGCGGCTGGGGGTCGTTACCGATACGCAGGATATGACAGGGCAGGTCTTAGAGGAGCATGCTGTTACTGTGACAGAGGATGCGGTCCGGCGGGCAGTCGGGCAGTTTGTGGGGCAGATCGAGCAAGTTCCGCCTATGTACTCGGCTCTTAAAGTAGGAGGACAGAAACTCTGTAATCTGGCGAGAAAAGGGATCGAGGTGGAGAGAAAGCCCCGACCGGTCACCATTTATGAGATCCGAATAAAAAATATTGCACTGCCTCTGGTTACCATGGAAGTGCATTGTTCCAAGGGAACTTATATCCGTACCCTTTGTCAGGATATCGGACAGGCTTTGGGATGCGGAGGCTGTATGGAGAGTCTGGTGCGTACGCAGGTGGCTTCTTTTGCCGTGGCAGACAGTCTGACCTTAGCCCAGATCGAGGAAGCCAAAAAGGAAGACCGGCTGGATCAGATCCTGCTGCCGATCGATCAGGTCTTTTCTGCTTATCCCAAGGTATATGCATCAGAGGAAGCAGATAAGAGACTGGTAAACGGCAACGCGATCGAGCAGATGCAGGCAAGGGCAGACGAGGCGATCGATGAGGGAGATCTGGTACGCATATATCTGTCAGATGGCAGATTTGTTGGGATATATCACTTAAATGAGCATCAGTTCAAACTAAAAAAGATGTTTTTGGAGACGACATGAAGATAATTACTTCGCTGGTAAATGAGACGATTTCAGAAAATACAGCCGTCACGGTAGGTAAGTTTGACGGTATACATAAGGGGCATGAACTTTTAACGGAAAAACTGCGTGGGCAAAAAGAAAAGGGGTTGGCATCCTGTGTCCTGACTTTTGATGTATCACCGCGGATCCGTCTGAAAAAGGATATGACCAAACTCTTGATTACAAATGCAGAGCGGGCACATATTCTGGAAGAAGAAAAAATCGATTATCTGGCGCAGTGTTCTTTTGAAAAGGAGATCATGCAGTTGGAACCGGAAGAATTTATCCGCCTATTGGTTGAGAATTTTCACATGAAATACTTAGTCTGCGGCACCGACTTTTCCTTTGGCAGGATGGGACGGGGCAATGCCAAGATGCTGGAGGAACTTTCCAAGACCTATGGTTTTACCTTGGAGGTCGTGGAAAAACTGCAAAAGGATCACAGGGATATCAGTTCTACCTATGTCCGTGAAGAGATCGCTGCTGGTAATATAGAAAAGGGCAACGAACTTCTGGGCTATGAATACTTTGTCTGGGGCGAGATCGTGCATGGCTATCATCTGGGAAGCAAGATGGGGATGCCGACGATCAATCTGATCCCGCCGGAGGACAAGTTACTGCCGAAAAACGGCGTTTATGTGACCAAGATCGAGATCGAGCATCATATATATCACGGTGTGACCAATGTTGGTGTCAAGCCGACGGTGACCGGGGAAAATCAAATGGGGATCGAGACACATATTTTGGATTTTGATCAGGATGTCTATGAAAAGGACGCGCGTGTGGTATTTCTTTCCCATATCCGTGATGAAAAGAAGTTCGACTCCGTAGAGGAACTCTTTGCACAGATGGAGAGGGATAAGAAAACGGCACTTTCTTACTTTAATCATTAGTTTGTTACATAATTGTTACAAATTTGTTGACAGATGAAATATGTCTTGCTATAATGCAAAAAGACAGCAGTGTTTGCTGCTGTTTTTTTAGTGGAAATTTTGGGAAATTCAGATTGGATTTGGGAGGACATTGTGAAGAATCGATTGATTAGTGCAATTTCGGTGGCATGTGCAGGATGCCTTATATTTTCTTTTTGCTATAGCAGCAAACAGATGCAGTCGCAGGGATTGACTGCAGGTATCGTGGCATCTGCTGCAGTCAATGTAGAGGAAGCGGCAGCCATGCCGCAGGTATCGGATGCGGATGTGGAGACCACCGGTACGGCACAGTTAGATACCTTTGGCTATGCTAATTTAGGACTAGCCAATGTAGAGGGCAATATCAATATCAGAGAAGCAGCCTCAACCGATGCTTCTATGGTAGGCAAGTTACCGGAAAACGCCGGATGTGAGATCTTAGGCACAGAGGGAGACTGGACACATATTTCTTCCGGTGAGGTAGAAGGCTATGTCTTATCCGAATATCTTCTGACCGGTGATGCAGCGATCACCAAGGCAAACGAGGTGGCACGTTATACTGCCACAGTCAATACTGACTCTTTGCGTGTACGCTTAGAGCCAAATACCACATCTGAGATCTTAGCGACCATGCCGGAGGGCGAGGAGTTAGAGATCGTATCGGAGACCGATGGATGGGTGCAGGTCAATATTGATGGCGAATATGGCTATGTCAGCGGTGACTATGTGACATGTGCAACGACTCTTGCAGATGCCATGACTATGTCAGAGGCAAGATACGGACAGGGTGTATCGGATGTCCGTGTGGATCTTGTCAACTATGCGACCCAGTTTGTAGGCAATCCTTATGTCTGGGGCGGCACCAGCCTGACCAATGGTGCGGATTGTTCCGGTTTTGTCCTTTCCATTTTTGCAAAATACGGTTACAGTCTGCCACATTCTTCCCGTGCACAGGCAAATTACGGTACCAGAGTCAGCACTTCCGAATTGATGCCGGGAGATCTGATATTTTACGGCAGTGGCAAGAGTATCAGCCATGTGGCTATTTATATCGGCGGCGGACAGATCGTGCATGCCAGCACCGAACGTACCGGTATCATTATTTCCAGTGCCTTCAACAGATCACCGATCTGCTGCACAAGATTGTTAGATTGATACAATAAATATCTTTACAGGATATACAACCTGTGTTATACTCTTTTGGTATGATTTTACCCGTATTCGGTATTTGGAAACTCCGACCTTATGCTGAGTACAGGCGTATGAAATTTTAGGAGGTAGAAACATGATTTCAAAGGAAAAGAAAACAGCAATTATGGAAGAATACGCTAGAACACCTGGTGATACAGGTTCACCGGAAGTTCAGGTAGCAGTTCTTACAGCAAGAATCCAGGAGTTGACCGAGCATTTAAAGGAAAACCCAAAGGATCACCATTCTAGACGTGGTATGTTAAAGATGATCGGTAAGAGACGTAATCTCTTAGCATATCTTAAGGACGTTGATATCGAGAGATATCGTTCTTTGATCGAGCGTTTAGGTTTAAGAAAATAATTTGCTTGCATGGGCGGGGTAGTTTTCTATTCCGCCCAATTTTTCGTATGGGATTGCCCATAAGTTACCGGTTATCAGACAGGAGGATGATCCGAGACCACTGATAAGTGTCAGGCTGGCTTGGGATTTATCAGTAGTTTCGGGTTTCTGTCTTAACAAATATAATATAAGGAGATAAGAAATGACAAAG
Organism: Roseburia lenta; assembly: GCF_014287435.1. Taxonomy (GTDB): domain Bacteria; phylum Bacillota; class Clostridia; order Lachnospirales; family Lachnospiraceae; genus Pararoseburia; species Pararoseburia lenta. The sequence goes on along the minus strand of NZ_JACOPG010000001.1, from coordinate 231,158 downwards.
ACATTTACAATGGAACTTGCAGGAAGAACCCTGCGTGTTGATGTTGGTCGTGTGGCAGCACAGGCAAATGGTGCAGCATTCATCCAGTATGGTGAGACAACCGTACTTTCAACGGCTACAGCATCAGAGAAGCCAAGAGAAGGTATTGATTTCTTCCCACTGAGTGTGGAATTTGAAGAAAAATTATATTCCGTAGGAAAGATCCCTGGTGGATTTAATAAGAGAGAGGGCAAGGCATCTGAGAATTCTGTGCTTACCGCACGTGTGATCGACCGTCCGATGCGTCCGCTTTTCCCAAAGGATTACCGCAATGACGTTACTTTGAACAACATGGTCATGAGTGTTGACCCGGAGGCTCGTCCGGAACTTGTTGCCATGCTTGGTGCAGCAATTTCAACCTGTATTTCCGATATCCCATTTGACGGACCTTGTGCTATGACACAGGTAGGTATGGTCGATGGCGAGTTCATCATCAACCCATCACAGGCACAGTGGGACAACGGAGATCTGAAACTGACCGTTGCATCTACAGCACAGAAGGTCATCATGATCGAAGCCGGTGCCAATGAGATCCCGGAAGACAAGATGATCGAGGCTATCTACAAGGCACATGATGTCAACCAGACCATCATCGCATTTATCAACCGGATGGTTGCTGAAGTTGGTAAGCCAAAACATTCTTACACCTCTTGTGCCATTCCGGAAGAGATGTTCGCAGAAATGCGCAAGATCGTGACACCGGAAGAAATGGAAGAGGCTGTATTTACAGACCAGAAGCAGGTACGTGAGGAGAATATCCGTCAGGTTACCGAGAAATTTGAAGAAGCATTTGCAGATAAAGAAGATTGGCTGGAAGTCTTAGGTGAGGCTGTATATCAGTATCAGAAGAAGACTGTCCGCAAGATGATCTTGAAGGATCACAAGCGTCCGGATGGCAGACGTATCGACCAGATCCGTCCACTTTCCGCAGAAGTAGATCTGATCCCTAGAGTACATGGATCTGCTATGTTCACACGTGGACAAACACAGATCTGTGACGTTGTTACTTTAGCGCCGCTTTCTGAAGTTCAGAAGGTTGACGGTTTGGATGAGAACATTACCGTAAAGCGTTACATGCATCATTACAACTTCCCGTCATACTCTGTCGGCGAGACAAAGCCATCCCGTGGACCGGGACGTCGTGAGATCGGGCATGGAGCATTGGCTGAAAGAGCCTTGATCCCGGTACTTCCTTCTACAGAGGAGTTCCCATATGCGATCCGTGCGGTCTCTGAGACATTTGAGTCCAATGGTTCTACATCTATGGCATCTACCTGTGCATCTTGTATGGCACTTATGGCAGCCGGTGTACCGATCAAGAAGATGGTTGCAGGTATTTCCTGTGGTCTTGTTACAGGAGAGACAGATGATGATTATATCGTACTTACCGATATCCAGGGCTTGGAAGATTTCTTTGGTGATATGGACTTTAAGGTTACAGGAACCAAAGACGGTATTACAGCCATCCAGATGGATATCAAGATCCATGGTCTGACCAGACCGATCGTAGAAGAAGCGATCCGCAGAACCAGAGAAGCAAGATTCTTCATCATGGATGAGTGTATGTCAAAGGCAATCTCTGCACCTAGAGAGAGCGTTGGCAAGTATGCACCAAAGATCATCCAGATCCAGATCGATCCGGCAAAGATCGGCGATGTTGTAGGTCAGCGTGGGAAGACCATCAATGAGATCATTGAGCGTACCGGCGTTAAGATCGACATCACAGATGAAGGTAACGTATCTGTTTGCGGTACGGACAAGGAAAAGATGGACGAAGCCGTAGAGATGATCAAGATCATCACAACCGACTTTGAACAGGGACAGATCTTTACCGGTAAGGTCGTAAGTATCAAAGAATTCGGTGCATTCATCGAGTTCGCACCTGGCAAGGAAGGCATGGTTCACATTTCTAAGATCTCCAAAGAGAGAATCGAGCATGTAGAAGATGTACTTACCCTTGGCGATGTTGTTAAGGTTGTATGCCTTGGCAAGGACAAGATGGGAAGAATTTCCTTCTCTATCAAGGATGTAAAATAATCTATAAACACAGGAACTCTCATCGGTTTGAACCGATGGGAGTTTTTTTCATATACTGAAAAAAAGCGAAAAAATACAGATGAATCAGGTAAGGCATTGGATAGGATTTGAAGAAAACATGGATCGGCTGGGGGATAGAGAACAGCCGGTTGGTGTTTGTATTTTAGATAGCGGTGTGGAAGCACACCCTGATTTTGGAAAACGTATTGTTTTGTTCCGGGATTTTGTAGAGGAACGTCAGGGTTTATATGACGATTACGGACATGGCACCCATATTGCGGGCATCAGTTCCGGCAGCGGACTGCGTTCCAAGGGCAGGTATCGCGGAATTGCGGCACATAGCAATCTGATCATAGGAAAGGTCCTAAATCACCAGGGCGACGGACGTATTGAGGACTTTATCGCGGCAATTTATTGGTGTATGCAGATGCAGGAAAAATTCCACATTCGCATTTTAAATATTTCGGTCGGTCTGATCAAAAGTGTTGCCAAAGACTGGCAGAGAGACCTGTTAGGCGCAGTGGAAGCCGCCTGGGACAAAGGGATTGTCACGGTATGCGCGGCAGGCAACAATGGACCGGGCAAGGGGAGTGTCACCATACCGGGCACCCAGCCCAAGGTCATAACGGTAGGCAGTGCAGATTACCGGCAGGGTACTTTTTCTCCAAGCGATTACAGCGGGCGCGGACCGACAGCGGATTGCGTCAAAAAACCGGAAATCTATGCACCGGGAAGTAATATCACCAGTTGCAGCAAGCAGGGCTGGTATGTAAAAAAGACCGGCACTTCCATGTCAGTTCCTGTTGTAACGGGAGCCATTGCCTTGCTCTTACAACAGGAACCATATCTTAGCCCGGTCGATGTCAAACTCCGCCTCTATGAACGGGCGAAGCGGGGGCATATGGACGGTGGTGGCAACTGGGGCACCATTTACCTGCCGACACTCTTGGATACAAAGCAGTAATAGCAGAACAGTTCCTGTAAAATATCTCCATAACCGGCGGCTGCAATGGACTCCTTGGCTACGACCGGGATGGATCCGATCTGCTTGTCACCCAGGTAATAGTCGATGGAGCCGACGGTATCACCTTTTTTGATGGGAGCCGTGAGGTTTTCAGGCAGGTTTTGTTTACTGGTGATCTGGCTGAGATCTGCCTTCTTTTGATCCAGATAGGAAAAATCCTGCTTGGCAACTGCATGCAGGGTATCGGCGACTCCTTTTTTGACCGGAATCTGCAGGATCTTTTCGGTCGTTTTGTCCTGATAGATGGCAGTGTTGGCAAAGCCATAGGCAAACAGTGACTGGGCATCCCGAATACGGTCTTTGGAGGTCGGTGCCGCCATGATCACAGCGATCAGATCGATATTATCTTTGCTGGCTGTGGCGGACAGACAGAATTTGGCAAGACTGGTCGAACCGGTCTTAAGACCTGTGGCATAAGGATAGGATTTGAGCAGTTTATTGGTGTTGGTCAGTGTAAAAGGAGTCTGTCCTTTCTTGGTCGTATGGGTAATATCTTCCTGCCAGATCTGGCAATAGTCGTAGATGGCTGGAAAACGCAGGATCAACTGGCGGCTTAAAAGGGCAAGATCCTTGGCACAGGAGTAATGGTCGGTGTCATCCAGACCGCAGCAGTTTACAAAATGCGTGTTTTCCATGGAAAGGGCGGCGGCTTTTTCGTTCATAAGGGCAACAAAGGCTTCTTCCGAGCCGGCGACAGTCTCTGCCATGGCAACGGCTGCATCGTTGGCAGAGGCGATGCTGATACATTTGATCAGTGTCTCTACGGTCTGTATCTCGCCGGCTTCCAAAAAGACCTGTGATCCGCCCATGGAGGCAGCGTGTTCCGAAACGCTGACCTGGGTTTCCGGAGAGATCTGTCCGTTTTCGATGGCTTCAAAGATCAAAAGCAGGGTCATGACCTTGGTCACACTTGCCATGGGAAGTCTTGCGACCGCATCCTTTTCGTATAGGATACAGCCGGTCGAGGCTTCCATCAAAACCGCGGAAGGACAGGACAAGGTCAGGGCAGTATCCTGCGTCTCGTCTGCTTCTTCTGCAAGTGCGGGCATACAAAAAAGAGGCAGGAGCAAAAGAAGCGATAGAAGCAGACATAAGAGGGATTTATAGGATTTCATAAAATACCTCAGGAAATTACATTATTACCTAGTATATAAAAAGAAATGTCTCCTATGCCAAAAACTTGAAATTCATGGGAAAACCCAGTATAATAGAAAAGATTTTGCAAAGAGGTAGGCATATGGAATTAGAATTCAAGTTACAGGTGTTTGAAGGACCTCTGGATCTTCTTTTACACCTGCTAGATAAGAATAAAGTCAGCATTTATGATATTCCCATCGTGGAGATTACAAATCAATATATGGAATATATCCGACAGATGCAAAAACATGATCTGAATGTCGTCAGTGAATTTATGGTCATGGCTGCAACACTTCTGGATATCAAGTCCAAGATGCTGCTTCCGGCAGATCCTTCCGAGGAAGAGGATGAGGAAGATCCGCGGGCAGAATTGGTGCAACAGTTGCTGGAATACAAATTATATAAATGCATGGCGTTTGAATTAAAGGATCGCCAGGTGGATGCCTCCCATATTTTTTACAAAGAGCCGACCGTTCCGGAGGAGGTCCTGGCATACACACCGCCCATTGATACCAAGGAACTGGTATCAGACCTGACCTTGAACCAGTTGAACGATATTTTTAAATCCGTATTGAAACGACAGAAGGACAAGATCGATCCCATCCGTTCCAAATTCGGAGAGATCCGCAAGGAAGAAGTATCACTGGAGGACAAGATGGGCTATTTGTCAGAGTACGCCGGCCAGCATAAAAACTTTAGTTTTCGTCAGTTATTGGAAAAACAGAGCAGTAAGATGGAAGTGATCGTGACTTTCTTGGCGATATTGGAATTGATGAAATCGGGAAAGATTCTGATCTCGCAGGAGCATACCTTTGATGATATTCTGATCGAGTCGAAGATCGCGGCATAGAATAGGAGTGACGTTATGGATCAAAAACAGATGGAGTCCATCATAGAAGGGATTCTTTTTACCTTTGGCGAGGCGGTGGAACCGTCACGTATCGCAAAGGCACTGGAAGTAGAGACAAAAGATGTCGTAAAGGCATTGGAACATATGAAAGAAACATGGGCAGAAGAAGGACGCGGGGTGCAACTGACGGAACTGGACGGTTCTTACCAGATGTGCACGAAGCCGGAACTCTATGAATACCTGATCCGCATGGCAAAGCAGCCACGCAAGCAGGTGTTGACGGATGTCCTTTTGGAAACCTTATCCATCATTGCCTACAAGCAGCCGATCACCAAATCGGAGATCGAAAAGATCCGAGGCGTATCCAGCGATCATGCCGTCAGCAAACTGGTGGAATATTCCCTGGTGACCGAACTTGGACGTCTGGATGCACCAGGAAGACCGATGCTTTTTGGAACCACGGAAGAATTCCTACGTTCCTTTGGCGTATCGTCCATTGATGAACTGCCGACGCCGACGACCGACCAGGTGGAGACCTTTAAGCAGGAGGCTGAGCAGGAAATTAAACTGGATGTAGGCGGAGAATAGTTTTTCTACCGAAAATGTCATAAAAGAAAGAAGATCTCATAGTTTTTTATAAAGTCTGTTTGGGAGGATTTTGCCTTGCTTTTTATAAAAAAGATGCGGTCTTTTTTTATTGTCCTTTTTGTCATCCTGTTATGGCAGCCGCAAACCATCTGCGCAGCAGAAAAGCAAACGATCGATGCAAATTCTATCCATGCCTTGTCTGCGGTACTTTTAGATGGAGACAGCGGCAGGGTGCTTTATGAAAAAGAGGGTGAGTGCAAGCGTGCCAATGCCAGCACGACCAAGATCATGACCTGTATTCTGGCACTGGAAAACGGAAAGGAAGATGATATCGTCACGGTATCTGCCTATGCGGCATCCATGCCCAATGTGCAGTTAAATATCGAGGAAGGCGAGCAGTATTACCTCAAAGACCTTTTGTATTCTCTTATGTTGGAATCCCATAATGATTCTGCCGTTGCGATCGCAGAACACATTGGCGGGAGTGTGGAGGGCTTTTCTGCCCTGATGAATGAAAAGGCAAAAGAACTGGGCTGCAGCAATACCTGTTTTTTGACACCAAACGGTCTGGATGCTTCGGTTGGAGAAGATACCCATGGTACGACGGCACATGATCTGGCGCTTATCATGCGTTACTGTAGCTGGCAGTCGCCCCGGGCGGAGCGCTTTTTAGAGATCACGCAGACAAATGCTTATTCTTTTACGTCGCTGACGGAGCAGGCAGACGGCAGTATGATCCCGGGGACACGGAACTTTTCCTGTACCAACCACAACGCCTATTTGAGCCAGAACCCTGACTGCCTGTCGGGAAAGACAGGATTTACCGCGGATGCCGGATACTGCTATGTGACTTCACTTTCTTCCGGCGGGCGGAAATTTGTCATTGCCTTGCTGGCGAGCGGCTGGCCAAACAATAAGACCTACAAATGGCAGGACTGCAATAAGATCTACCAATATGCCACGACCTATTATCAGATGCGCAAGGTCATGGATCCGGCAGAGGGATTACAAAGCGTAAGGCTCCAAAGAGCCCAGAACCCGGACTATGATCTCAAAGCCCAAAAGTCTGCCATGCCACAACTGACGGATATGCGAAAGGAAGTACTTCTGGCAGACTGGGAGACCATGGCGATCCGCTTACATTATCCGCGCAGTATCGAAGCGACAGGCAAGGGACTTCGAGCGATCGGAAACGCAGAACTTCTGGTGGATGATGTGGTCATAGATACCTGTGACATCCTTTTGGAGGATAGTCTTGCAGTAAAAAATATGCCATGGTTCTTCCAGGCGATCCTGAAAAAATGGGCTATGTTTTTCTAACAAAAGATAGCAAAATAACTTTGTAAAAATATAGTGAAATAATTAACAAAAGTGGTTGAAAAAGGAAGGACAAAACGTTATTATTACGGTAGAGAAATTTTGAATTTATATATATGGAGGAAAAGTAGCATGAGTAATGTAACAAACAATCCTGCTATTCAGAGGATGAATGAATTACTTGATGAGCACAGTTTTGTCGAATTAGGCGCGCTGGTAACATCAAGAAACACAGATTTTGATCTGAACCAGCAGCAGACACCTTCTGATGGTGTAGTGATCGGACATGGTCTGATCGATGGCAATCTGGTATTCGTATTCAGTCAGGATGCTTCTGTATTAAACGGAAGCATTGGTGAGATGCATGCAAAGAAGATCATGTCTGTGTATGATATGGCTATGAAGATGGGAGCACCGGTCATTGGACTTTTGGATTCCACAGGTGTCAGATTACAGGAATCTGTAGACGCACTTGAGAGCATCGGAGCCATTTATGCAAAGGCAGTTTCCGCATCCGGCGTGATCCCACAGATCATGGGTGTTTTCGGCTCTTGTGGCGGTGGACTCAGCGTACTTACTTCTGTCAGCGATTTCGCACTTATGACAAAGGATGCCAAGTTATTTGTCAATTCCGCAGATGCTATTTCCGGCAATCGTGCAGACAAACTTGACACAGCAAGCGCAGACTTCCAGTATGCAGAGGCTGGCAATGTTGATTTTGTCGGTGATGAGGCAGAGGTCATGGAAGAGATCCGTCGTTTCGTTACCATCCTTCCGGGATGCAATGTCGAAGAAGGCTGTGTTGAGGAATGTATGGATGATCTCAACCGTGCCGCAGAAGGCTTAGATGGCAAGGTTAAAAATCTTGCACTTTTTGCAGAGGAGATCTCAGACAATCATCTCTTTGTTGAGACCAAGGCTGGATTTGCAAAAGAAATGCTTACCGGTTTTATCAAGTTAAACGGTATTACCGTTGGCGTGGTAGGCAACCGTGAGGAGACTATGGCAGGTGATGAAGTCGTAGATCTTGGAACCAAACTTACGTCTGACGGATGCGAAAAGGCAGCAGATTTCGTTTCTTTCTGTGATGCTTTTGATATCCCGGTACTTTCACTTACCAATACAACAGGTTACGAGGCTTCCGTATGTGCTGAAAAGCATCTGGCAAAGGCACTTGGCAAGATGGTATATGCATTCGCAAATGCCACAGTACCAAAGATCTCTTTCCTCTGTGGACAGGCACTTGGTAGTGCTTATGTGACCATGAACGCAAAATCACTCGGCGCAGATCTTGTATTTGCTTTTGCTGATGCAGATGTTGCACCGATGGATGCTGAACTTGCAGCCAAGATCATGTACGCAGATGCTTCCGCAGATGTGATCGCTGCAAAGGCTGAGGAATATGCAAACACGAATTGCGGTGTGGCAAATGCGGCAAGACGTGGTTATGTAGATCGCATTGTAGAGCCGGCAGATGCCAGAAAGTATCTGATCGCCGGATTTGAGATGCTCTTTACAAAGAGGGTAGATGGCCCATACAAGAAACACGGAACAAAATAGAAAGGTGAGCATATGAAAAAGAAAATCATATTAATGGTCAGTACTTTAGTATGTATGCTCGCGTTATGCTCCTGCGGTAAGAGTCAGGTAGATCTGAACGGTTTATCTGAGACTCAGTTACAAAGCGCATGTGAGCAGACAGCAGGAGTTTTGGAAGGACTCGATGCAAACGAGAGCGAACAGTACTATTCTTACTATGCATCACAGGATGATGGTAAGATCTATGCCGATCTGATGGAACAGTGGATTGACGTACAGCCACAGATCGGAGATTTCGTTGGATATAAGGACTTTAGCGTGACGAAGGCAGGAAAGACAATTTCTGCGGTAGAGACGATCTCTTATACCAAGCGAGACATCAAACTTACTTATGTTATCAACGCCAACAGTCTGGAGACGACAGCGATCAATGTTGAGATCGTTTATTCTCTGGGAGAGACGATGGCAAAGGCAGGACTTAATACGGTCATGTCAATCTCCATCGTATTTGTGATCCTGATCCTGATCTCACTGGTCATCAGTGCGTTTAAGGTGATCCCGGTCATTCAGGCGAAGTTCTCCAAGGAAGAAAGTGCTCCGGCAGTCAAGGTTGCCCCGGCTGCACCAGTTGCCGCAGAGGAGACGGATGATACAGAATTGATCGCAGTTATTGCTGCAGCAATCGCTGCAAGCACAGGAAGTTCTACAGATGACTTTGTAGTACGTTCCATCAAGAGAAGATATTAATTTAGGAGGAATTATAAATGAAGAATTATACAATTACTGTAAATGGAAATGTTTATGATGTTACTGTAGAAGAAAAGGGAAGCACAGGAGCAGCACCGGTCGCTGCAAGCGCACCTGCACCAAAGGCAGCAGCACCTAAGGCTGCTACAGGCGCCGGAAGCATCAAGATCGAAGCAGGCGCAGCCGGAAAGGTATTCAAGTTGGAGGCAACTCCTGGTACAAAGGTTAAGGCTGGCGATACCGTATTAGTTCTTGAAGTTATGAAGATGGAGACTCCTGTTGTTGCACCTAAGGATGGTGTGGTTGCAACAATTGATGTAGCAGAAGGACAGGCTGTAGAATCAGGCGATCTGCTTGCAACAATGAACGAGTAACAGGCAACAGGTATTATTAGGAGGAACAATTCATGAGTTACGTTACAGAAACGTTAAGTAACCTTCTATCCCAGACGGCGTTTGCAAATTTGGACTACAAGAACTTTATCATGATCGCAGTTGCATGCGTGTTCTTGTATCTGGCTATCCGCAAGGGATTTGAGCCATTACTTCTGGTTCCGATCGCTTTCGGTATGCTTCTTGTTAATATCTACCCGGATATTATTGCAAGCCCGGAGGAAACGTCTAACGGTGTAGGCGGTTTGCTTTATTACTTTTATACATTGGACGAGTGGTCCATCCTGCCATCCCTTATTTTCCTTGGTGTTGGTGCGATGACCGACTTCGGTCCTTTGATCGCCAATCCGATCAGTTTCCTGCTCGGCGCGGCAGCTCAGTTCGGTATCTTTACCGCATATCTTCTGGCTATCCTGCTCGGATTCAGTGATCAGGCAGCAGCAGCGGTTTCCATCATTGGTGGTGCCGATGGTCCGACATCTATCTTCCTTGCCGGTAAGTTAGGACAGAGTAGTCTGATGGGACCGATCGCGGTGGCGGCATATTCTTACATGGCACTTGTGCCGATTATCCAGCCACCGATCATGAAGTTATTTACAACGAAAAAGGAACGTGCGATCCATATGGAGAACCTGCGTCCGGTTTCCAAGTTGGAAAAGATCTTATTCCCGATCGTAGTAACCATTATCGTATGTTTACTGCTTCCTACCACAGCACCACTGGTTGGTATGCTGATGTTAGGTAACCTTTTCCGCGAGTCAGGCGTGGTTCGTCAGTTGACCGAGACTGCATCCAATGCTCTTATGTATATCGTTGTTATCTTGCTGGGAACCTCTGTAGGTGCTTCTACAAGTGCAGAAGCCTTCCTGAACATCACAACGATCAAGATCGTTGTTTTGGGTCTGGTTGCCTTTGCGGTTGGTACCGCTGCAGGTGTACTCTTTGGTAAGTTGCTTTGCTTCCTTACTAAGGGCAAGATCAATCCGCTCATCGGTTCCGCAGGTGTATCGGCAGTACCTATGGCAGCACGTGTATCACAGAAGGTCGGTGCAGAAGAAGATCCTACCAACTTCCTGTTGATGCATGCAATGGGACCAAACGTTGCCGGAGTTATCGGTACAGCAGTTGCCGCTGGTGTATTCATGGCTATTTTCGGTGTATAATATAAGGAGGATGACATGGCAGAAGTAGTTAAAAAACCTGTAAAGATTACAGAAACAATATTAAGAGATGCACATCAGTCTCTGATCGCTACCAGAATGACGACAGAGCAGATGTTACCAATCATTGATAAAATGGATAAGGTTGGATACCACGCAGTAGAGTGCTGGGGTGGTGCTACCTTCGACGCTTCCCTGCGTTTCTTGAAAGAGGATCCATGGGAGCGTTTGAGAAAACTTCGTGATGGCTTCAAGAATACGAAGTTACAGATGCTTTTCAGAGGACAGAACATCTTAGGATACAGCCATTATCCGGATGATGTTGTAGAATATTTCGTTCAGAAGTCTATCGCTAATGGTATTGATATCATTCGTATCTTTGACTGTCTGAATGATGTCCGCAACTTACAGACAGCAGTAGATGCCTGCAAGAAGGAAAAAGGACATGCACAGGTTGCCCTTTCTTATACCTTAGGTGATGCTTACACACTGGATTACTGGAAAGAAATGGCAAAGCGTGTTGAGGATATGGGCGCTGATTCTTTGTGTATCAAAGATATGGCAGGACTTTTAGTTCCACAGAAGGCTGACGAACTTGTCCGTACCTTAAAGGAAGCAACTTCACTTCCGATCGACCTGCATACACACTATACTTCCGGTGTTGCTTCTATGACTTACTTAAAGGCTGTAGAGGCAGGCTGCGATATCATTGATACCGCAATCTCTCCATTTGCACTGGGAACCAGTCAGCCGGCAACAGAAGTTATGGTTGAGACCTTCAAGGGTACAGAGTTTGATACCGGATTAGATCAGAACCAACTGGCTGAGATCGCTGATTACTTCCGTCCGATGAGAGAGGAAGCATTGGCATCCGGTCTTATGAATCCAAAGGTACTTGGCGTAAACATCAACACCTTACGTTATCAGGTACCTGGTGGTATGCTTTCTAACCTGATCTCCCAGTTGAAGGAGCAGGGCAAGGAAGACAAATACGAAGAAGTACTTGCAGAAGTACCACGTGTTCGTAAAGACCTTGGTGAGCCGCCACTGGTAACACCTTCTTCCCAGATCGTTGGTACACAGGCTGTATTCAATGTCCTCATGGGCGAGAGATACAAGGTTGCTACCAAAGAGACCAAGGATATGCTTCTCGGAAAGTATGGACAGACCGTTCGTCCGTTCAATCCGGAAGTGGTAGAAAAGGTTCTTGGCGATGAGAAGGATCAGGCGATCACTTGTCGTCCGGCTGATCTTTTAGAGCCGGGACTGGCTAAGTTTGAGGAAGAAATGAAGCAGTGGAAGCAGCAGGATGAGGATGTTCTTTCCTATGCACTCTTCCCAAAGGTTGCTACCGAGTTCTTCAAGTATCGTGAAGCACAGCAGACAGGTGTTGATCCGGCTGTTGCTGATACAAAAAATGGTGCTTATCCAGTTTAATTTTTAAAAGAAAAGTAGTATAATAAAATCCATTGGTGTGTTTTGCGACATGCCAGTGGATTTTTTATGTTTAGAAGGAATCGTTATTATGTCAAATAAAAGTGATCTGAATACAAAGATGAACGAACTCTACAAGTCCATGAGCAAGGGTCAGAAACTTCTGACAAATTACATCACGGACAATTATGATAAAGCGGCATTTCTTACGGCAGCAAAATTGGGTGAGACCGTCGGCGTCAGTGAATCTACCGTGGTGCGATTTGCCATGTTCTTAGGCTACAAGGGTTATCCGGAGTTTCAAAAGGCATTGGAGGAGACTGTCCGCAATAAATTAAATTCCGTGCAGCGTATGGAAGTTACCTATGGCAGGATCGAAAAAAATGCTGTACTCAGTTCTGTTTTGTCCTCTGATGCGGACAAGATCCGGGAGACCATGGAGTCTATGGATGAGGATGTCTTTGAACAGGCGGTTGATACCATTTTAAATGCAAGAAAGATCTATGTGATCGGTATTCGCAGCTGCGCACCGCTGGCATCTTTTCTGGCTTTTTACCTCAATCTGATGTTTGATAATGTCATCCTTTTGCAGACCAACAATTCCAGTGAGATCTTTGAACAGATGATACATATGAATGAGTCTGATGTCATCATTGGCATCAGTTTTCCGCGCTATTCCATGCGTACCTTAAAGGCGATGGAATTTGCCAACAACCGCAGTGCCAAGGTCATTACCTTGACAGACAGCGTACATTCCCCGATGAACCTCTATTCCTCCTGTAATCTGATCGCCAGCAGTGATATGGCATCTATTGTGGATTCCCTGGTGGCACCGCTGAGCGTGATCAATGCCCTGATCGTTGCCCTTTGCATGAAAAAACAGGATTCGGTCGCAGAGACCTTAGAAGCCTTAGAGGATATCTGGGACGAGTATCAGGTCTATGAAAATGACGAGATCGACCAGGTGGACGACTCGCTGAAGATGCGCTATGCAAAGATAGGAGATGGGGATGAGTAAGGTTCTTGTGATCGGTGGCGGCGCTGCCGGAATGATGGCGGCTTATGCGGCAGGTATGTGCGGTCATGAGGTGACCCTCTTAGAGCAGAATGAAAAATTAGGCAAAAAGATCTACATTACGGGAAAGGGCAGATGCAATTTTACCAATGCCTCGCCATTAGAAGAGATCATGCAGGCAGTGGTTTCCAATCCCAAGTTTTTGTACAGTGCCTTTTATACCTTTTCCAATGATGCGGTCATGGATTTCTTTGAAAATCAGGGCATGCCCTATAAAATAGAAAGGGGCAACCGTGCCTTTCCGGTATCGGATCATGCATCTGATGTCATCCGTGCGCTGGAGCGTGCCATGAAAGAACAGGACGTGCGCATCCGTTTGCATACCCAGGTGCGTGAACTTCTTATAGAGGATGATAAGGCGACTGGGGTTCTTTTGACAGATGGGGGTAAGATCATGGCAGACAGCCTGATCCTTGCGACCGGCGGACTGTCTTATCCGACGACAGGATCGACCGGCGATGGTCATACTATGGCAAAAAATAGTGGGCACAAAATCGTCACACCGAGACCGGCACTGGTGCCGCTGACGACGAAAGAAGAATACATCCTGCGGATGCAGGGACTTTCCTTAAAAAATGTTTCCCTAAAGATCAAGGATGAAAAAAGAGTTATTTATGATGCTTTTGGTGAGATGCTTTTTACGCATTTTGGTGTGAGCGGACCTCTGGTCTTATCTGCGAGTTCTGTATTGAGCCGGCATTTCCCGAGAGAATACCAGGCTTATATCGACCTGAAACCGGCGCTTTCCGAGGAAGTTTTGAATGAACGCTTGCTGCGTGAATTTTCGGAACGTCCAAATCAGCATATCAAGGCAGTTTTCCAGCAATTACTACCTGCAAAAATGATACCGGTTATGATAGAATTGAGTCAGATATCCATGGACAAACCGGTCAATGCGATCACAAAAGAGGAGCGCAGGCGTCTGGTCGGACTTTTTAAGGCATTTCCTTTTACCATCACCGGTACGCGGGGCTTTAAGGAAGCCATCATTACCCAGGGCGGTGTTTCGGTCAAGGATATCGATCCGGCGACCATGGAATCCAAGCGGATCAAGGATCTATATCTGGTCGGAGAACTGCTGGATCTTGATGCACTGACCGGAGGTTACAATTTACAAATTGCCTGGTCAACGGGATATTTGGCTGGGATCAGTATAAAATAAAGGTGGAAAGATTATGAGTATGAATATTGCAATTGACGGACCGGCAGGTGCCGGAAAAAGCACGATCGCAAAGAGAGTGGCAAAAGAATTGGGATTTATCTATGTCGATACCGGGGCAATGTACCGTGCTATGGCACTCTACATTTTGCGCCACGGTGTCAATGAAAAAGAAGAGAGTGCGGTTGCTGCAGTCTGCGATCGGATCGACGTGGCACTGCGCTATGTGGATGGCAACCAGATGGTTCTTTTGTGCGGAGAAGATGTATCTACAGAGATTCGTAAGGAAGAAGTCGGCAATATGGCATCCGTAACAAGCGTTTATCCTTGTGTGCGTCAAAAACTTTTGTCTTTGCAACAGGATTTGGCGGCGCGTGAGGATGTCATCATGGATGGCAGGGATATCGGCACCTGTGTCCTGCCGGATGCACCGCTTAAGATATATCTGACCGCAAGTGTTGAGACAAGGGCAAAGAGACGTTATCAGGAATTGCAGGAAAAGGGACAGACCTGTGATCTGACCGAGATCATGAAGGATATCGAAGACCGTGATTACCGGGATATGCATCGCGAGATTTCCCCGCTTGCACAGGCAGAGGATGCCATTCTGGTAGATTCATCGGATATGACGATCGAGGAAGTGGTAGCAAAGATCACAGACCTTGCAAAGGAGCGTATGGCATGAAGGTGACATTGGCAAAGAGTGCAGGTTTTTGCTTTGGTGTAAAAAGGGCTGTGGATATGGTCTATGAGCAGATCGAGGATGCAAAAGAAGGACCTATCTATACCTATGGTCCTATCATCCACAATGAAGAAGTGGTAAAGGAACTTGCCGAAAAAGGTGTTCGGGTCATTGCGGAGGATGAAGATCTGCATGGGCTGGAACCGGGGACAGTCATCATCCGGTCTCACGGCGTGGGACGCAAGGTCAAGGAAGACTTGGAAAATGCAGGCTTTACCATTGTAGATGCCACCTGTCCCTTTGTGCAAAAGATCCACAGATATGTGGCAAAATATGCCGAAGAAGGTTATTTCGTCCTGATCGTCGGAAGCGAGAGCCACCCGGAAGTACAGGGGATCGTCGGCTGGATGCCAAACGATTCTTATGCCGTTATTTCTACGCCGCAGGATCTTGAGGATCTGGCTTTGGCTGGAGAAAAAATCTGTATTGTCTCACAAACGACATTTAACTACAATAAATTTCAAGAATTAGTTGAAATTATCCGAAAAAAAGGGTATGATATACTTGTTTTGAATACTATCTGTAATGCTACTGAGGAGCGCCAGAGCGAGGCGGCTACGATCGCAAGAGATGTAGATGCCATGATCGTGATCGGCGGCAAGCACAGTTCCAACACACAGAAGTTATTTGAAATATGCAAAAAAGAATGCCAAGATACTTACTATATACAGACAAAAGAAGATCTCGATTTGTCGGTACTTCAATCCATTAGCAACGTAGGTATTACCGCAGGGGCTTCTACCCCAAACAAAATTATTGAGGAGGTTCAAAAGATATGTCAGAAATGAGTTTTGAACAAATGTTAGAAGAATCATTTAAAACAATAAGAAATGGAGAGGTAGTTGAAGGTACCGTTATCAATGTTAAGCCTGATGAGATCGCTGTAGACATTGGATACAAATCAGACGGAATCATCCATCGTAGCGAATACACAAACGAATCAAACGTTGACCTGACACAGCTTGTATCTGTTGGTGACAAGATCGACGCTATGGTCATCAAGGTAAACGATGGCGAAGGACAGGTTGCACTTTCTTACAAGAGACTTGCTGCTGAAAAGGGCAACAAGCGTCTGGAAGAAGCATTTGAGAATCATGAAGTACTTACCGCTAAGGTGGCACAGGTATTAAACGGTGGTCTTAGCGTTGTTATCGACGAAGCAAAGATCTTTATCCCAGCCAGCCTTGTATCAGACACCTACGAGAAGGATCTGAACAAGTACAATGGTCAGGAAATCTCATTCGTTATTACAGAGTTTAATCCTAGAAGAAGACGTATTATCGGTGATAGAAAACAGTTATTGGTTGCTGAAAAGGAAAAACTTGCAGAAGAATTATTCGCAAGAATCCATGTTGGTGATGTTGTAGAAGGTACTGTCAAGAACGTGACAGATTTCGGCGCATTCATCGATCTCGGTGGAGCAGACGGACTTTTACATATCTCTGAGATGTCTTGGGGCAGAGTTGAGAACCCTAAGAAGGTATTCCATGTAGGAGATCAGGTCAAGGTATTCATCAAGGATATCAACGACAAGAAGATCGCACTTTCTATGAAGTTTGATGATGAGAACCCATGGAAGGATGCTTCTGAGCGTTTTGCAGTAGGAACAATTGTAACTGGTAAGGTTGCAAGAATGACAGACTTCGGTGCATTCGTTGAACTTGCTCCTGGTGTAGATGCACTTCTTCATGTATCACAGATCGCAAAGGAACACATCGACAAGCCTTCAGATGTTCTTTCTGTAGGACAGGAAGTAGAAGCAAAGATCGTAGAGTTCCGTGAGGAAGACAAGAAGATCAGCCTGAGCATGAAAGCACTTCTTACAACACCGGAAGAAGACAAGGCTGCTGATGATGCGGAGTTCGCTGATGTTGACATCGATGCAGTAGCAAATGAAATGGAAGAGACAGAAGAATAATTCTTTTCCACTTGGGGACATATAAGTATGGATGATTATGAATCTTTCAAGAAAGCGGTATATTCGCTGACAAAGATCGACCTCAGTTCCTATAAAGAAAAGCAGATGCGCAGACGTATCGATTCTCTGGTGCGAAAGCGCAAATGCGCATCTTATGATGCTTATGTCAAGTTATTGAAGTCAGATCCGGTCGTCTTTGAGGAGTTTGTCAACTTCCTGACGATCAATGTGTCAGAGTTTTATCGTAATCCGGAACAATGGGATTTACTGGTGCGGGAATTTGTACCGGAACTCATTAAGAAATTCGGGACCAATTTGCATATCTGGTCAGCAGCCTGTTCTACAGGCGATGAGCCGTATTCGCTGGTCATGGCTTTATCCAAGCATTTAGATCTGAGCAAGATCAAGATCACGGCAACGGATATTGACAAGCAGGTGATCGCGACAGCCAAGGTTGGTCTGTATTCCGAAAAGAGTATTGCCAATGTGCCGGATGAGTTCAAACGTAAATATTTTACCAAGGTAGGAAATTCATACCAGATCTCGGAACAGATCAAGAAGTGCGTGGATTTCAGAGAACACAACTTATTATCTGATCCGTATCCGAGAGACTGCCACATGATCGTGTGCCGCAATGTATTGATCTACTTTACAGAAGAAGCCAAGAATGAGGTTTACGAGAAATTCGCAAAAGCTCTCAAAGATGGCGGTATCCTCTTTATCGGCAGTACAGAGCAGGTGACAGATTACAAGGGCATGGGCTATAAGCGTAGATATTCTTTCTACTACGAAAAAGGTCAGGAATAAAATAAGGATCCTAACTTCCTTTGGGAGGTTAGGATCTTTTTGTATTAAGAATACTCAATTTAGGAGACAGGAAATGTAGCGGGCGATGAAAGTCTCATCCACATAGGATTTCTTGTAAGGGATGAAAGATTTCTTATCCTTGTATGCTCTGGCAAAGAAATAGATGTCATCACTGCATTCTAAAGCATCCGGCACCATGAGATAGGTGTCGACTTTGGCAATGTAACATGTCGCCGGGGTGGCTTTCTGCTTTTTTTCTTTGGCAATATGGGATGCCAGTTCTTTGGGGATGACCATGTCTTCTTCCGGCAGGTAGACATAGGACTTTACATCCGGCAGGAAATGATACATTTTCTCGTGATAAAGTGAAATCGTGCCTTTGATGCTATCGTCTTCTAAGATGATGTAATAATCATCCGTGTGCAGACGCAGGGGTGCGGGCAGACGAAAAGAAGTGGAAGCGGTAAAAGTGAGTTCCTGATTTTGTATGCCCTGATAATCGGTATAGGAGGACAGGGAGAGATCTGTAATCCTTATCTGCATGTCCTTTAAGTGGGCATAGGATAGGATGGGCAGGATCTCGACCATGCCAGCCACATCTTCGTAGTTATGTAGTTTCAAAAGTGTCAAAGCCTCGTCATCCGGCTCATTGCAGTAGGACTGGTAGACAGCGATCAACTCGCCGCCGGAGTATTTGTCCTCCCGGTGGATACCAAGGAAGGATTCGATGGCTTTTTGACGGTAGGATGGCAGATTTAAGATGGATTTCATGCCGCGGCATGCCTTATAGATGTCAAAATGCTGATCGGGCAGAGCGTCGGTAGGAATTTGCAGTTTCTGGCAGCGGTCAAGGATAAATCTTTCATCAAAACGGATGCCGTTAAAGGAAAGAAGACCTTGAAAATCTTTACACAGTTCCAAAAAGGCTCCTAAGACCTCAGATTCCTCGGCGGGTGTCTCGGCAAGGTATTGCAGTAAGGTAATCTTCCTGCCTTTGTGATAGGCACAGCCGATCAGATATATGGTGTTATATTTTGCAGAAAGACCGGTGGTCTCGATGTCAAACAGGAGTTGATCTTCCTGCCAAAAGTCCAGTTCTTGATAGCGGGGCGTATAAGTATAGGTGTCCGTAAATGTAAGCATGAGAGCCTCCTTTTGGTTAAAAATTTAACAGACAAAGCCTGTATATTCCATAGTATAACACATATGGAAAAGGTACTCAAAAAGATACAAAAAGATGCGTCTGTATGTCTTGATTTGTTTACAAAAGTGATATAATGTATTCAAAGTGTGTAATCACATAAGTATCGAAAGAAAGAGGGGTACAGTTCATGGGCCTAAAGACATTTAAGGGCGGCGTTCATCCTAAGGATGGCAAAGACTTATCCAAGTCCAAGCCGATTAAAGAATTGCTGCCGGAAGGAGACTTAGTCTTTCCTTTATCTCAGCATATTGGTGCTCCAGCAACACCTATCGTTGCTGTTGGCGATGCTGTATTAAAAGGACAGAAGATCGCAGAGGCAGGTGGCTTTGTGTCATCTCCAATCTACTCATCTGTTTCAGGAACGGTCAAGGCGATCGAGCCTAGACGTGTAACTGTTGGTGATATGGTCAATTCCATTATTATCGAGAGTGACGGTGAGTTCAATGAGGTTACCTACGAAGAGACAGAAGATGTGACCAAACTTTCTAATGAAGAGATCATTGGAAAGATCAAGGAAGCCGGCGTTGTCGGTATGGGTGGTGCAGGTTTCCCAACCCATGTCAAGTTGTCTCCGAAGGAGCCGGACAAAATCGAGTATATTATTGCAAACTGCGCAGAGTGTGAACCATATTTGACATCCGATTATCGTAGAATGATCGAGGAACCGGAAAAGTTGGTCGAAGGTATGAAGATTATCTTGCAGTTGTTCCCACATGCCAAGGGTATCTTTGGTGTCGAGGACAACAAGCCGGATTGTATCGAAAAGTTACAGGCACTGGTTGCAGGAGAGGCCCGTATGGAAGTTTGTCCGTTGCAGACAAAGTATCCACAGGGTGGTGAGCGTCAGTTGATCTTTGCTACCACAGGCAGAAGCATCAACTCCAAGATGTTGCCGGCAGACGCAGGCTGTATCGTTGATAACGTAGAGACCATGGTCGCTATTTATAATGCAGTACGTTTTGGTCGTCCGCTGACCAACCGTATTTTCACAGTTACCGGTGATGCGGTATGTGAGCCGAGAAACTTCTATATCAGCATTGGTACAAGTTACAGCCAGTTGTTAGAGGCAGCAGGCGGACTGGTAGCACCAGCGAAAAAGATGATCGCCGGTGGTCCTATGATGGGATTTGCTTTATTTGGCGTAGATGTTCCTACAACAAAGACAACGTCAGCCCTGCTTTGTATGACAGAGGATGAGGCTTCTAAGTATGAGACAACCGCCTGCATCAACTGTGGACGTTGTGTGGAGGCTTGTCCTGAGGCATTGGTTCCATCCAGACTTGCTGATTACTCTGAGCACAAGCAG
Organism: Roseburia lenta; assembly: GCF_014287435.1. Taxonomy (GTDB): domain Bacteria; phylum Bacillota; class Clostridia; order Lachnospirales; family Lachnospiraceae; genus Pararoseburia; species Pararoseburia lenta. Next base: position 210,683 of record NZ_JACOPG010000001.1, on the reverse strand, counting down.
ATGGATAAATTTGAAGAATGGTATGGTCTTGAGTGTGTAGAATGTGGCAGTTGCAGTTATGTATGCCCGGCACGCAGACCTTTGGCACAGTCAGTCAAGACAATGAAAAAGTTTGTTCTTGCTGAAAAGAGAAAGAAAAATTAGGAAGGGGTGAATCTTGTGAGTGATTTATTAAACGTTACATCTTCGCCACACGTTAGAGATAAAATGGATACCCAGAAGATCATGGCATTGGTAGTGATCTCTTTGCTTCCGGCATCTATCTTTGGTATCTGCAATTTTGGATTGCATGCACTGGTATTGATCCTTGTGACTATCGCATCCTGTGTGGCTTCTGAATGGATCTACGAGAAGATCGTACATAAAAAGAGCACAATCAATGATCTGAGTGCAGTTGTTACAGGACTTCTGTTAGCACTCAACTTACCACCAACATTACCATGGTGGCAGGCAGTCCTTGGCGGTGTATTTGCTATTGTTATCGTCAAGATGTTATTTGGAGGACTGGGACAGAACTTCATGAACCCGGCACTGGGAGCAAGATGTTTCCTTTTGATCTCCTTTACCGGATCTATGACAAGTTTTACTTATGACGGCGTGACAGGTGCAACACCACTTGCTGCTTTAAAGGCTGGTGAGAGCGTAGATACCATGTCAATGCTTCTTGGTACGACAGCCGGAACCATCGGTGAGACATCTGTTATCGCACTTTTGATCGGTGCGATCATCCTGATCTTATTCGGGGTTATCGATCTTCGTATTCCGGGATCTTATATCATTACTTTTGCCATCTTTGTATTGATCTTTGGTGGACATGGATTTGATATGAACTATCTGGTTGCACAGTTATGTGGTGGTGGACTTATGCTTGGTGCCTTCTTTATGGCAACCGACTACGTGACTTCACCGATCACACCAAACGGCAAGATCCTTTACGGTATCGTTCTTGGTATTTTGACCGGTATCTTCCGTATCTATGGTGCATCCGCAGAAGGTGTTTCCTATGCGATCATCTTCAGTAACCTTTTGGTTCCTTTGATCGAGCGCATCACAATACCAAGAGCCTTTGGCGTTGTCAAGGAGAAGGGAGGCAACAAATAATGAATAAATTAGTAAAAGACGCATTAGTCCTTACTGCAATTACTCTTATTGCCGGTGTCTGCCTTGGTGGTGTATATGAGATCACAAAGGATCCGATCGCAAAGGCACAGGAGTCTGCAACCCAGGAGTCTTACAAGGCTGTATTTGCAGATGCTGCTTCCTTTGAAGATTTGGAAGGATTTGATGCTGACGCAGCAACAAAGATCGCTGCTGATGCAGGTTATACAGATGATGATATTACAAATTGCGTGGTTGCAAAAGATGATGCAGGGCAGGCGATCGGTTATGTCATCACGATCACATCTCATGCCGGATACGGCGGAGACATCACATTCTCTATGGGTGTGACAAACGATGGTACTTTAAATGGTTATTCCATTACAGATATTAGTGAGACAGCAGGTCTTGGTATGAAGGCAAAAGAAGATGGCTTTATGAGCCAGTTCGCCGGGATCCCTGCGCAGATCTTGGAAGTTACCAAGTCTGGCAAGACAGCCGATACAGAGATCGAAGCCATCAGTGGTGCAACGATCACATCTAAGGCAGTTACCTATGGTGTCGATGCTGGTCTTACTTATTACAACAGCCTTGTAGGAGGTGCGTCAAATGAATAAGATCGTAGAACGTTTACAGAACGGTATTATCAAAGAAAATCCTACCTTCGTCCTGATGCTTGGTATGTGTCCGACACTTGCTGTTACCACATCTGCGATCAACGGACTTGGTATGGGACTTTCCACAACCGTTGTACTTGTTATGTCCAACTTAATGATTTCCTTGTTGAGACATATTATTCCGGACCGTGTACGTGTGCCGGCATTTATCGTTATCGTTGCATCTTTCGTAACGATCGTACAGTTCCTGGTACAGGGATTTATTCCAAGTCTTTACTCAGCACTTGGTATCTATATTCCGCTTATCGTAGTAAACTGTATCATCTTAGGAAGAGCAGAGTCATATGCTTCTAAGAATCCTGTCATTCCGTCTATCTTTGATGGACTTGGTATGGGACTTGGATTTACCGTAGGTCTTACCTCTATCGGTATCGTACGTGAGATCCTGGGAGCAGGTCAGATCTTTGGTTTCCAGATCCTTCCGCTTGCAGATGCTGCAACAGGAAAAGCAGGTTATACACCGATCACTATTTTTGTTCTTGCTCCTGGAGCATTCTTCGTACTGGCATTCTTGATCGCACTGATGAATGTGATCCGTGCAAATGCAGAGAAGAAGGGCAAACATATCACACCGGCTACCGGATGTCTTGCAGGAGACTGCGAGTCTTGTGGTATGGGATCTTGCTCAGGCAAGTCTAATGTCAGCGTAGCAAAGGCAGAAACAAAGACAGAAGCAAAGGATAAGGAATAGGAGGAAGAGCAATGAAAGAATTACTTTTGATATTGGTTGCATCTGCAATCGTAAATAACGTTGTGCTTAGCCAGTTCCTTGGACTGTGTCCTTTCCTTGGCGTTTCCAAGAAGATTGAGACAGCTGCCGGTATGGGCGGTGCCATTATTTTCGTTATTACCATTTCAAGTTTTGTAACAGGACTTATTTACAAGTTTATTTTGGAGCCGACTGGATTTTCTTATTTGCAGACGATCGTATTCATCCTTGTGATCGCTGCATTGGTTCAGTTTGTTGAGATGTTCTTAAAGAAGCAGATCCCTGCACTGTATCGGTCACTTGGTGTATATCTGCCGCTGATCACAACAAACTGTGCTGTACTTGGTATCGCACTTAAGAACGTAACCAAGGGATACAATATCTTAGAGGGCGTGATCAACGGATTTGGTACAGCAGTAGGCTTCACCATCGCTATCGTGATCATGGCTGGTATCCGTGAGAAGATCGAATTCAATGATATTCCAAAGCCATTTAAGGGATCTGCCATCGTTGTTGTTACAGCAGGACTTATGGCGATCGCATTCTTTGGATTCTCAGGAATTATTAAGTAGGAGGGCTGACAGATGAGCGTAACAGGAGTTATTGTAGCCGCTGTCATTGTCGGCTGCACAGGATGTTTGATGGGATTTTTCTTATGCTTTGCATCAGAAAAGTTCAAGGTTGAAGTAGACGAAAGAGAAGAAGCAATTATTGGTGTTCTGCCGGGAAATAACTGTGGTGGATGTGGTTATGCCGGATGTTCCGGTCTGGCTGCTGCCATCGTCAAGGGAGAAGCACCGGTCAATGGTTGTCCGGTCGGTGGCGCTGCGGTTGGAGCCAAGGTTGGCGAGATCATGGGAGTTGCTGCTGAAGACAGCGTTAGGCAGGTTGCTTTTGTAAAGTGTGCCGGTACTTGTGAAAAGGCTGGCAAGGACTATGAGTATGCCGGTGTAGAAGACTGCCAGGCAATGGCATTCGTACCGGGCGGCGGTCCAAAGTCTTGTAACTATGGATGTATGGGATTTGGTTCCTGCGTAAAGGCTTGTCCTTTTGACGCTATCCATATCGTAGACGGTATTGCAAAGGTTGATCCGGAAGCATGTAAGGCTTGTGGTAAGTGCGTGAGCACCTGTCCGAAGCATTTGATCGAACTGGTTCCTTACGAGGCTACCACATTAGTACAGTGTAGTTCTAAGGACAAGGGTAAAGATGTCATGAAGGCATGTTCGGTTGGATGTATCGGATGTCATCTTTGTGAGAAGAACTGTGAGCATGATGCCGTACATGTCATTGACAATGTGGCATACATCGATCAGGAGAAGTGCGTAGGCTGTGGTGTCTGTGCACAGAAGTGTCCGAAGAAGATCATTCTTTCCAAGTAAGATCATCTTTTTAAAAGAGTTTTGGAAAATAATAAAACGGATAGGAGAGATCGTAAATGTCTTTCCTATCCGTTTTTTACTTTACTACTATATTATAATCCTTATCTAATAATTCAAAAGGGATGGTTTTTCCGATGCCGGAAGTGTATTGGATGGATCCGTCGCTTGTCACAAAGATGGCTTCTACATCGGAAAGACTTTCTACATAGGCAAGACCATCGTCAAGCCCCATGAGAAAGACCGTCGTGCTTAAGGCATCACAGGTAAGAGAGTCATGGCTGATGATCGTTACGGAATCCAGATCATTGTCACATGGATAACCGGTGGAAAGATCCAGGATGTGATGGTAACGCTTGCCATCTATTTCAAAGTATCTTTGGTAGGTGCCGGAGGTGACGACCGAGTCGTCAGCCACCTTTACTGTGGCAAGTGCCGTACCGTCCTCGGAAAATGGTTTTTGAATGGCTATCTTATAAGATTTTTCATCGCCGTCCTTCGGACCGACACATAAGACATTGCCCCCCAGATTGATCAGCCCACTTTGAACGCCCTGGTCATTCAGGTAGGCTTTCATCTGATCGGCGATGTAGCCTTTGGCGATACCGCCAAGATCTATGGCAGCATTCGGATCTGTCAGGCTGACCATATTGCCGTCAATGACAATATTTTGGTAGTTGATAGTGGCAAGGGCTTCCTGGATGGCTTCTACGGATGGGATTTCCTTGGAAGACGATTCGGAGAAATCCCAAAGGGAAGATAATTTTCCGACCGTGATATCAAACTTGCCATTGCTGGACTTGCTGTAAGCAATACCGGCATTTAGGATGTCGATTGTCTCATCACTGACTTCCACGGCTTGTCCTTGGCTGTGATTGATCTTCCAGATATCTGTACCTTCCTTTTGGGTACTGAAAAGATTCTCATATTTTTCTGCCATAGAAAAGCAGTGATCCAGTTCCTTTTCATAGGATGCGTCATATAAGGTAATGGTTATGACCGTATCAAAATAAAAGCCTGTCTTTGAGATCGGCTCTGTCGTCTTTCCACACCCGCCCAGTGAGAGCAAGGTCAAAAAGAGGCAAAAAGATAAGCCGAGTGCATGTATTTTTTTCATGGTAAACACCTCATTTTTATCGTCCTATTATGATAGCATAAATGAATTGCATAAAAAAGAGATATTCGCTATAATTACATTGGTTTATTAGGGATTTGGAAGGATAAGATCTTATGAAGAAAAATAGATTTAAAAATAAGAAGCGGATCGTTGTCAAGATCGGGTCTTCTTCTTTACAACATAAAAAAACAGGCCAGCTGGATTTTATCAAACTGGAAAAACTGGTCAGGGAACTTTGTGACTTGAAAAATCAGGATATCGATGTCTGCCTGGTATCTTCCGGTGCCATCGCCGTCGGACGAAAGATGCTCGGTATCACCAAGCGTCCCAAGAACCTTTCGACCAAACAGGCATGTGCTGCGGTAGGACAGGCCAGTCTCATGATGACCTATCAGAAACTTTTCGCAGAATACCACCAGCAGTGCGGTCAGGTCCTGATGACCAAAAAGACCATGATCGATAACGTATCCCGCAAAAATGCACAGAATACGTTTGAAGAACTCTTTCGTCTGGGCGTGATCCCGGTCGTCAATGAAAACGATACGGTAAACACCTATGAGATCCAGTTTGGTGACAATGACTCACTGGCAGCGATCGTTGCCTCTTTGATCGGGGCGGATCTTCTGATCCTGCTTTCCGATATTGACGGTCTGTTTACGGCAGATCCCAAGACAGATCCGGAGGCAAAACTGGTTGACGTGGTAGAACAGTTGGATGAAAGGTATCTGCATATGGCAAGTTCTAAGGCAGGCAGTGATGTGGGCACCGGCGGCATGACGACTAAACTCAATGCTGCGCGGATCGCTACTTATTCCGGCGCGGATATGATCATCGCCAATGGTAAGGAGGTGGGTGTCCTGCATCAGATTTTAGAGGATGATTTTGTGGGAACCGTCTTTAAAGCAGACAAAAAGGATGACTTTTTCATCGCAGATTTTATAGAGGAGAATATGAACTAATGACAGAGGAAAAGATTGCAAGGATCAATGAATTATATAAAAAGTCCAAGGCAGAGGGGCTGACAGAGGAAGAAGCAAAGGAACAACATGCACTCCGTCAGGAATATCTGGATAGTGTAAGAAAGAATCTGAGAAGTCAGTTAAACAATATTGATGTCAAAGAAGCAGACGGAACGATCGTCAACCTGGGAGAAAAATACGGCAAGAAGCATGAATAAGCAGGAACTGCGAAAAGAACTCAAAAAAAGGCGGGATGCCCTGCTACAAGATGTGCGGGAGACTTACAGCAGACAGATCTGTCAAAATCTGTTGGATCTGCCTATGGTAAAAGAGACAGATATTATCTATGCATATAGTGCCACCAGATCCGAGGTGTCTTTGCAGATACTGATTGAAGATGCTTTGGAGAGACATAGCAGGATAGGCATGCCCAAGGTCTTTGGTGATACCATGGATTTTTATGTTATCCGGCAACTGTTAGATCTAAAAAAAGGAGCCTTTGGTATCTTAGAACCGCAGGCGGACGAAAAAGATCTTTTGACAGACAATCGGGGCATATGCTTGGTCCCGGGACTGGGATTTGATGCCGCAGGCGGCAGGATCGGCTATGGCAAGGGCTATTATGACAGATATCTACAGGCATTTCCGGGGCTGATACGCATCGGATGCTGCTTTGAGGAACAGTTAGTAGAAAAGATCCCAAAAGAGGCGCAGGATATATCCATGGATTATCTGATGATGCCATCCGGTCTTTTGGTGTGCAAGGGAAATGAGGAGAGAGCATGAGTGATTTAAAACAGTTAGGAAGTCTGGCAAAAGAGGCATCCAGAGTCTTAGCGACCATGGGAACAAATGAGAAGAACCATGCACTGACAATGGTTGCAGATGGTCTGGAAGCGGATGCAGCTGAGATCTTAGCAGAAAATGAAAAAGATATGGAAAAAGGCAGAGAGGGAGGCATGCCGGAGGGACTTTTGGACCGTCTGCTCCTGACCCCGTCCCGTATCAGGCAGATGGCAGAGGGCTTACGTCAGGTCGTCGCTTTGGATGACCCGATCGGAGAAGTACTTTCCATGAAAAATCGTCCGAATGGTCTGACCATCGGAAAAAAACGTGTACCGATCGGTGTGGTCGGCATGATCTATGAGGCAAGGCCAAATGTCACGGCAGATGCTTTCGGACTCTGCTTTAAGACCGGAAATGCCGTGATCTTAAAAGGCGGCAGTGATGCTCTTTACTCTAATATGGCAATGGTTGCCAGCATCAAACGAAGCCTGAAAAAGGCGGGCGTGACAGAACATGCATTAGAACTCATTACTGATACGGATCGCGAGGTTACCAACCGGTTTATGAAGATGAACGAATATCTGGATGTTCTCATTCCGCGTGGGGGAGCAGGACTCATCCGTGCCGTGGTGAACAATGCGACCGTCCCTGTCATTGAGACCGGTACCGGAAATTGTCATATCTATGTCGATGAGACCGCTGACCTTTCCATGGCGGTAGACATCATCGAAAATGCCAAGACACAGCGTATTGGGGTCTGCAATGCCTGCGAATCCCTTGTGATCCATAAGGATGTGGCAGAAAAAGTCCTTCCTATGATAAAGACGAGATTATTTGCCCACAATGTCGAGATCCGAGGGGATGCCAGAGCAAAGAATATCTGCCCGGATATTTCTATGGCAAATGATGAGGATTGGGGAACGGAATATCTGGATTACAAGATCTCCGTCAAGATCGTATCGGATATTGATCAGGCGATCAATCATATCAACAAGTATAATACCGGACATTCGGAAGCCATTATCACGCAGGACTATAACCATGCCCGGAAATTCTTAAATGAGATTGATGCAGCATGCGTCTATGTCAATGCGTCTACCCGCTTTACGGATGGCTTTGAATTTGGATTTGGCGCAGAGATCGGCATCAGCACACAAAAACTGCATGCCAGAGGTCCGATGGGCTTAGAAGCGCTTACCAGCACAAAATATATTATTTACGGAAATGGACAGATCCGTCCATAGCCTTTTGAAGGAGAATAACTTTATGATGAGATTAGAAGATGTGCTTTCGGAAGACAAGATTCCTGCTACCGAAGTAGAAAGACAGTATTATTTTATTGACGTAGCAAAGCAGATCCTGGAAGATAAGGAAAAGGAAGCCGGACGCAAACTGACCTTTTGTGTCAATACTTTCGGGTGCCAGATGAATGCCAGAGATTCTGAGAAACTGATCGGTATCTTAGAGCAGGTCGGCTATGTGCAGGCGGATTCCGAGGATGCGGATTTTGTGCTCTACAATACCTGTACCGTGCGTGAAAATGCCAACAACAAGGTCTATGGACATTTGGGCTATCTGCACAATAAGAAAAAGAAAAATCCTCATATGATGATCGCCCTGTGCGGTTGTATGATGCAGGAAGAGCATGTGGTTGAGACCATCCGCAAGAAATATCGTTTTGTCGATCTGGTCTTTGGTACACATAATATTTACAAATTCGCAGAACTTTTGGTGCGGTCGCTTTTATCCGAGTCTATGATCGTAGACATCTGGAAAGATACCGACCAGATCGTAGAAGACCTGCCGATTGAGAGAAAATACAGTTTCAAATCCGGTGTCAATATCATGTTCGGTTGCAATAATTTTTGCAGTTATTGTATTGTACCTTATGTCCGGGGCAGGGAGCGCAGCCGTAAGCCGATCGATATTATCCGTGAGATTGAAAAACTGGTCGCAGACGGCGTGGTAGAAGTCATGCTCTTGGGACAGAATGTCAATTCCTACGGAAAGAATTTGGACGAGCCGGTGACTTTTGCCCAGTTGTTGGAGCAGGTGGAGCAGATCGAGGGCTTGGAACGTATCCGTTTTATGACATCCCATCCAAAGGATTTATCCGATGAACTGATCGAGGTTCTGGGAAAATCCAAAAAGGTCTGCAAGCACTTACACCTGCCACTGCAATCCGGCAGCAGCAAGATCTTGCAAAAGATGAACCGCCATTACACCAAGGAAGATTATTTGACTCTGGTAGATAAGATCCGCGCGGCAGTGCCGGATATGGCGATCACAACCGATATCATTGTCGGTTTCCCGGGCGAGACCGAGGAAGATTTCTTGGAGACTTTAGACGTCGTAGAAAAAGTGCGCTATGACAGTGCCTTTACATTTATCTATTCCAAGAGAACCGGTACGCCTGCTGCATCCATGGACGATCAGATCCCGTCAGATGTGGTAAAAGACCGTTTTGACCGCTTGCTTAGCCGTGTGCAGGCGATCTCCGCAGAAAAGGCAAAGGTCTATGAAGGCAAGACTGTAGATGTTTTGGTAGAAGAAATCAACCAGCATGATGCCAGCCTGATGACCGGACGTATGAGCAATAACTCTACCGTACATTTCCCGGGAGAAGCCGATCTGATCGGGCAGATCCTTCCGATAAAACTGGTAGAGTGTAAAGGATTTTACTATATTGGAGAGCGGGTTTGATGAGACAGCACTTTGGTAAGAGAGATTGGATTCTGTTGGGAGTCTTAGCAATCATTGCTATCGCTATCTGGGGCTATACGAGTTTTTGGCAAAAGGAAAGTGCAGAAAAAGCCATTGTCACGCTGGATGGTGAAACCTATGGTACTTATGATCTGAAAAGAGACCAGACGATCGAAATCAAAAAGGATGATTCTGTATGCAATGTCCTTTGTATTCAGGATGGAGAGATCTTTATGCAGGATGCCACTTGTCCGGACAAACTCTGTGAAAAGCAGGGGAAAAAGAGCCACGATAAGGAGACCATCGTCTGCCTTCCCAATAAGGTAGTGGTTACCGTGGTCTCTGCGGATACATCCGGGATCGACTCGGTGGCAAACTAGAGGTGGATATGAGAAAAAAAGTCGCATTGCTGGGTGTTTTTTTAGCACTGGCATTGATCTGTAGTTATATTGAATCCCTGATCCCTTTTTATTTCGGGGTGCCGGGCATGAAACTGGGACTGACCAATATTGTCGTTGTGCTTCTTCTTTACTTTTATGGGACAAAAGAGGCACTGGCGGTATCTTTCATGCGTATTTTGCTTGCCGGTTTTATGTTTGGAAATGCCTTTAGTATCCTCTATAGTCTGGCGGGCGGACTGCTCAGTTTGTTTGTCATGACACTTTTAAAAAAGACAGGCTGGTTTCATATGATCGCCGTCAGTATCTGTGGAGGGATAACCCATAATCTGGGGCAGATCTTGGTGGCTATGGTGGTCGTTAAGAATTACTATATCTTCGGCTATTTTCCCTTCCTTTTTGTCGGTGGCTGGATCACGGGACTTTTGATCGGACTTTTAGCCCAGGAAATCTATACGAGAACAAAACATTTTATAAGATGATGGAGAGATTATGTATTCCTATATTTCAGGTCAGTTGGTTGAAGTAAATGAAGAAACGATTGTGGTGGATAATCATGGGATTGGCTATGAATTTTTTATACCAAAATCTGTGGTCTACCAGTTGCCAAATGTGGGCGGCAATGTCAAGATCTATACCTATTTGTATGTAAGAGAAGATGCTATGCAGTTTTTTGGTTTCCGCACCAAGGAAGAACTGGCTCTGTTTAAACTCTTGATCGGTGTCAATGGGATCGGGCCCAAGGGGGCTTTGGCAGTCCTTGGTGTCTTAAGTGCGCAGGATCTGCGCTTTGCCATATTAGCAGAGGATGCCAAGGCGATCGCGGCAGCACCGGGGATCGGTTCTAAGACAGCCCAGCGTGTTATCATTGACCTCAAAGACAAGATTGATAAGATCGCACCGGCGGGCAGTGCCAGCGGCATGCCGGTAAATGATGCTGCCTCTGCGATCAAGACGGATGTGATCGATGCCATGACCTCACTCGGTTACTCGGCATCCCAGGCACTGCGTGCCATGGAAGATATGGAGATCACGGAGGACGATACCGTGGAAGTGGTCTTGAAAGAAGTCTTAAAGAAAATGTCTTTTTTATAGGAGCAGGATATGGAAAAGCGTGTTATATCAACAGAAGTTCTGACAGAAGAACGCAGTGTGGAATCCTCCCTTCGTCCGGTCAAATTGGCGGAATATGTCGGGCAGGATCGCATCAAGGATAATTTAAAAGTATATATCGAAGCGGCAAAGAACCGTGGAGAGGCACTGGATCATGTGCTTTTCTACGGACCGCCGGGACTTGGTAAGACCACTCTTGCCTGCATCATTGCAAGTGAGATGGGCTCCAACATCAAGATCACATCCGGCCCTGCCATTGCAAAGACAGGGGACATGGCATCGATCCTATCCAACCTGCGCGAGGGGGATGTCTTATTTATTGACGAGATCCATCGTTTGAACAAGCAGGTAGAGGAATTTTTATATACCGCCATGGAAGATTATGCCATGGACGTTTTGATCGGCAAAGAAAATTCAGCCAAATCCGTGCGTATCGAACTGCCTCGCTATACGCTGGTGGGAGCGACGACAAGAGCAGGACTTTTGTCGGCACCGCTGCGTGACCGTTTTGGCGTGGTACATCATCTGGAATACTACAACGCAAAGGAGTTGCAGACCATTGTCTTACAGTCGGCGGGAAAATTAAATGTCAAGATTGATGAGGAAGGTGCCTACGAACTGGCAAGACGATCCAGAGGAACGCCACGTATCGCCAACCGCTTTTTGCGCCGTGTGCGTGATTTTGCGGAGGTACGTTATGACGGCGTGGTGACAAAGGAAGTGGCTGCGGCGGCACTTGACCTTTTGGATGTGGACTCTATGGGCTTAGATCGCAATGACAGAAGGATCTTAGAGACCATCATTCATAATTTTTCCGGTGGCCCGGTAGGTCTTGAAACCTTGGCAGCGACGATCGGCGAGGATTCGGGAACGATCGAGGATGTGATCGAGCCATATCTGGTCATGAACGGACTGATCATGCGGACGCCAAAGGGACGTGTGGCGACCGATCTGGCATATCAGCAGTTGGGATTGGAAAAATAAGGGAATAGTCTTGTAATTCTAAAAATAACCCGATATAATAGATATATTGTAGACAGTAGGAGGAAGCGTTTTATGGCTGCGAAAAAAAGCGCGGAAGTCATTATTGATGGTAAGGTATATACCTTAAGTGGATACGAAGAAGAAGATTATCTGCAAAAAGTAGGTACCTACATCAACAATAAAATAAACGAGTTTAATGAGATGGAGGAGTTCCGTAGATTATCTGCGGATACCCGGAGTACGCTTCTTGCCCTCAATATTGCAGACGATTATTTTAAGGCAAAGGAATCTGTCGACAAATATCAGATGGATATGGATCAAAAAGAAAAAGAGATCTATGATCTTAAGCATGACTTGATCGCAGATCAGATCAAACTCGAAAACTACGAGGAAAAGATCAAGGCTTTAGAAGCGGATAAGCAGGAATTGCTGGTCCAGAAGTCCAAGTTGGAGGCATCGCTTGAAGATGCATTGCTTGGAGATATAGCGGAAGATAAGTAAGGACAGTGTAAACTGTCCTTTTTGTATAATAGGAAAGAGGATGTATGAGAGCAAAAGAACTGGAACTATTGTCTCCGGCGGGGAATATTGAGATCTTTAAAAGTGCGATCGATGCCGGGGCGGATGCGGTCTATTTTGGGGGCGATCTCTTTGGTGCCAGAGCCTATGCAAAGAATTTCAGTATAGAGGAAGGAACAGAGGCTATCCGCTATGCGCATTTGTATGGCAGACAGGCATATCTGACGGTCAATACCCTTTTAAAAAATCTAGAGATCGAACGGGATTTATACAAGTATATACGTGCCTATTATGAGGCGGGACTGGATGCGGTCATCGTGCAGGATATGGGCGTTTTTGCTATGCTCCGATCTTATTTTCCGGATCTGGTACTCCACGCCAGCACCCAGATGACACTTGCGGGAGCAGACGGAGCTGCCCTTTTACAAAAGCAGGGAGCCAGCCGTATTGTCACTTCGCGTGAGTTGTCTATTGCGGAGATCGCAGAGATCTACCAAAAGACTGGCATCGAGATCGAGACCTTTATCCATGGGGCGCTCTGTGTCTGTTATTCCGGTCAATGTCTGATGAGCAGTATGCTGGGCGGGCGCAGTGGTAATCGTGGTCGCTGTGCACAGCCATGCCGTCTGCCTTATGATCTGCTGGATGAACATGGAAAAAAATCCAGCATGCCGGGGCAGTATCTGCTCAGTCCAAAAGACCTCTGTGGCATAGATTATATCAAGGCACTGGCAGAGGCGGGCGTTTACTCCTTTAAGATCGAAGGACGCATGAAACAAAAGGAATATGCAACAGGTGTGGTTAGTTTATATCGAAGGTATATGGATGCTTATCTGGAGGGCAGAGACCTGCCTGTCAGCAAGGCAGACCGTCAGCGGATCTTTGATCTTGGCAATCGCAAGGGCTTTACCAACGCCTATTTTACCAGGCAAAATGACCCGGATATGATCACCTATACCAAGCCGTCCCATGAGAAGGCAGACCTTGCAGCCACGGAGCCTGTGGCAGAAAAATTAGGCGTATCCGGCAGATGTTACTTACAGATCGGCTGTCCTGCCAGACTCTGTGTGTCATATCAGGATGGAAAACGTGCGGCAAGTGTAGAAGTCTTTGGAGATGTGGTAGAGACTGCCGGTAAAACGCCGATCACAGAGGAACAGGTAGAGGTGAAATTAAAAAAAACGGGAAACACACCTTTTACTTTTTCAGATCTGGAGATCACATTGGAATCGGGCGCCTTTCTTCCGATGGGGCGTATCAATGAAATCCGCCGGAATGCTTTAGATGCCTTACTGGAACAAATAGAAAAAGGATCAGGCAAGAGAGAACCGGCACTTGACTTTGAAAAGTTGGAAATGGAGGAAAATGGAAAAAAGGCGGACGCTTTGCTGCATCTGCTTGTCACCTGTCAGACCAAAGACCAGTATGTGCTTGCCTTAGAGGACAATCTGGTAAAAACAATCGGTCTGCCGCTTGCCTTCTTTATATGGGAGCAGGATAAGAGACTTTCTAAAGATGCATGTCTTGAAAAGGTAACAAGGATCTGCGAAAACGCTCACGCAAAGAATAAAGAGATCTATCTGCTAATGCCACCGATCTGTCGCAAAAAGGAGACAGATCTTTTGCGGGCATGGGATTTTCTTTTTGCGGATTCCTATTTTGACGGCATGATCGTAGCCTCCTATGATGGACTGGGATTTTTGGAAAGCATAGCATATCCTAGGGACCGCGTGATCTTAGATCACAGGCTCTATACGTTTTCTGACCGGAGCCAGCAGGCTTTTGCGCAGATGGGCTATCCACGCAATACAGCACCATTGGAACTCAATGCCAAAGAACTGCGCCACCGCTACAATGCAGCATCTTATATGTTACTCTATGGCAGGATACCGCTCATGATCACGGCAAACTGTCAGAATGCAAATGCAAGAGGCTGCGATCATAGGCCGCGGACATATTATCTGCAAGACCGCTACAAAGAGAGATTTCCAGTTAAAAACTGCTGTGCTTTTTGTTATAATGAGATATACAACAGCAAGATCTATCAGACCATTTCTGAAAACAAGACCTTAGAGAGTCTGGGCTTTTTCGGATATCGCATGGACTTTTCTTTTGAGACAAAAGAGGAGATGAAGCAGGTCTTAGCGCGATATGAGAATGCCTTTTATCATAAGGGTTTTGGCACAGAGGATGCCAAAGATGACGGTAACTATACCAAAGGCCATTTTAAACGAGGAGTAGAATAATGGTTCATTTGATCGTTTCGGTGAGTCGCTTTTCCATGCTTTTTATGATAGCGATCTATACCTATTATTGTTTTGCAACACTGAAAAAGAATATTTCGGAGCGCAGACAGACGAGGCTATACAAAAAACAGACGACCCTGATGTATGGGCTTTTGATCAATGCCAATCTGGTATTGTATCTGGTCATGCAGGATATCCGGGTCTTAGGGCTTTGCCTGTGTGAGATCCTTTTGTTTGCCATCACGCTTTTGATCTATCAGAAGATCTATGCCCATGCCTCCAAGGCATTGGTAAATAATATGTGCATGCTGCTGGCAATCAGTTTTTTGATCCTGACAAGACTGGATATCGATAAGGCGATCAAGCAGTTTGCCTTTGCGGGCGTAGCGGTCGTGATCACCTGTTTTGTGCCGATTCTGGTTGCCAAGTTAAAGGTCTGGGATAAACTGGGCTTTTTGTATGGTCTGATCGGTATCGGTGGACTGGCTTTTGTATGCCTTGCAGCATCGACGACTTACGGTGCCAAACTCAGCATCAGCATCGGACCGGTCGTTTTGCAGCCATCGGAGTTTATCAAGATCTTATTTATCTTTTTCTCCGCATGCATGCTTTACAAATCGACGGAGTTTCATCATGTGGTAAAGGTGACGATCCTAGCGGCATTGCATGTTTTGATCCTGGTGGCATCGCGTGATCTGGGTGGGGCGCTGATCTATCTGATCACCTATCTGGTCATGCTCTATGTGGCGAGCCGAAAGCCCATCTATATGGTCTTGGGACTTGGCTCCGGGGCATTAGCCTCTGTTGTGGCATATCACTTGTTTGCCCATGTCAGAGACCGTGTGATCGCCTGGAAAGATCCTTTAAGCGTGATCGACGACCAGGGCTATCAGATCTCACAATCCCTCTTTGCCATTGGTTCTGGCGGCTGGTTTGGCGTCGGTCTGGGTCAGGGGATGCCGGATAAGATCCCGGTCGTAAAAACGGACTTTGTCTTTTCAGCGATCGCTGAGGAATTCGGCGTGGTATTTGCAATCTGTATCATCTTTATCTGCATTTCCTGTTTCCTCATGTTTTTCAATATCTCAATGCAGGTAAAGGACATCTTTTATAAATTGATTGCTCTGGGGATCGGTACCTTGTATGGCACGCAGGTCTTTTTGGCACTGGGCGGCGTGACAAAGTTCATACCGTCTACAGGAGTCACCCTGCCACTGGTAAGTTATGGTGGTAGTTCCCTGCTCAGCACGATCATATTATTTGCGATTATTCAGGGCTTGTATGTAATGCAGGTGGATAAAGGAGAGTCTGATGAAAGAATGGAACGCGCACGAAAGAAACGAAGATAAAGAAGTTGAGATCCTAGATTTCAACGATAAGCAGAAAAAGAAGCGCAGAGATAAAACAAAGACAAGTACAAGAGGGGCAAAGTACGAGCAGTCTCGTCAGATGCAGACACCGAGAAAGGCAAAGAATGAGCGGCGGACGACGACACGCAATAAGGAATATGCGATCGTCACCTATGTATTTTTGGCACTCTTTATCTGTATGACGGGCTGGATCATTTATTTTATGCAGTTTAAAAGCGAAGATTTTATCAATAATTCCTACAATGCGAGACTGGCAAAACTTTCCGATTATACCGTGCGGGGCGATATCCTTGCAAATGACGGTACGGTGCTTGCTACGACAAATGTGGATGAAGCGGGCAACGAGACCCGAAAATATCCTTATGGCAGTGTTTTTGCCCATGCCGTCGGTTATTCGGTCAACGGTATGTCCGGGGTGGAACTGGATGCCAACTACAATCTGCTCCGTTCCAATGCCTTTATCTTGACCCGTATTTTTAACGAGATCCGTGACGAGAAGAATCCGGGGGATGATGTCGTTACAACCCTGGATGTGTCCTTACAGCAGGCATGTTATGATGCCATGGGTTCCCAGGATGGTGCGGCGATTGTCATTGATCCTGCAACAGGCAAGATCCTTGCCATGGTCTCCAAACCGGACTATGATCCCAATACCATCGCACAGAACTGGGATTCTTATGTGGCGGCAGATTCCGATTCTACTGTGCTTTTGAACCGTGCGACACAGGGCTTGTATGCACCGGGATCGACCTTTAAGATCTTTACCTTGCTTTCTTATTTAAAGCAGGGCAATGATCCGAATGCATTTTCCTATGATTGTAACGGCACTTTTGAATACAACAATTATGCCATGCATTGCTATAATAATAAGGCACACGGCAGTGAGAACCTCATGGATGCCTTTGGCAATTCCTGCAATTGTGCTTTTTCCAATATCGGGCTGTCTCTGGATCTGGATGCTTACCATAAGTTGTGCCAGAAGATGCTCTTTAACCAGGACTTGCCGACAGCCTTAAAAAATACCGCCGTCAGCAAAATGACCTTGGAGGATGGAGCATCATCTTCTTTGATCATGCAGACAGCCATCGGTCAGGGAGATACCATGGTTTCGCCGCTGCATATGTCAATGGTCGCCAGTGCGATCGCAAATAACGGTACTTTGATGGAACCATATATCATCGATCATACACAAAACGAGAGTGGAACGATCGTCAAGCAGTTTGATGCGACTTCTTACGGCGAACTTTTGTCATCTTCGGATGCTGCGACTTTGCAGGAATATATGCGTTTTGTTGTCACGAACGGAACCGGCAGTGTCTTGAACAGTGACCTGTATGAAGCATACGGAAAGACAGGAACGGCTGAATTTTCATCCAACAAAAATGAGGATCACTCCTGGTTTGTAGGCTTTGCCAAGAATGCGGAAGGCAAGCAGATCGCCGTGGCTGTTGTCATGGAGGGTGTGGAATCCGGCGGACATTATGCCGTACCGGCGACCAAAAAGATCTTTGATGCTTATTTTGGCGCATATTAGAAATAAAACCGGTAAATTCTGGATAAATGGGTAATACTATATGAGATGGTACAAGGATTTATATGTCAGTGAAAATATCACAGGAAGCCTAAAGTATATACAGTTTATGGTCGATCATGGCTTGCAGGTCAGACCCTTATATCTGATCGTCCTGTCTGAGATCAGTGACGGACAATTAGAGATCATTCCGGTTGCAACCTTAAAAATCCCGATTTTTCGCCATAAGTCTTATGATATCATTGGCGTGGCAAAGGGCTATTATCATGCAAGAAGTCTGGTAGAACGCATTTATGGGGATGTGTACAGTCAGACCGGAGACTGTCAGGTGAAAGCGTATTTCCGGCAGAAATTTGAGAAAGAGGAGCGTGCGTAAATGGGTGTATTAACAATTATCTTATCCATTTTAAAAGTAATCGGCATGATTCTTCTTATCCTGCTGGGCTTGGTCGTTTTCATCCTTTTGTACCTCTTGTTTTTGCCTTTCCACTATGAACTCTCCGGCAGTCATAGCATAGAGGACGGCTGGGAAGGACAGGTATATTTCGCCGGCTTTTTGCATTTCTGGCAGTTGCGCTTTGCCAAGTTTGCAGAGGAATACGAAGTGCGGATCTATGCTTTCTGGGGGATGTTGCAGATCTATCCTTGGAAGAAAAAGGCGAAGGCTGTTTCAGATGATGAGGCGGATGCAGAGGATTTTGCCGAGGATATGCCGGCGGAGGATACTCTGGATGAGGATGATATAGCGGAGATTTTAGAAGATAAAACCGTATCGAAAGCAGATGTAAAACGTATGGCAGAGTCGAGCAAGACGGCATCTGCGACAAAGGCGACATCTGCTCAGGCAGATAATGAGTCTGCGGAGGATGCCGGAAATCAGGCAGGGGCGCAGGAAAAACAGACGAAAAAGACTGCTGCAAAAAAGAAGAACAAGTCCAAAACAAAAAAGCCGAGTGGCGGTCTGAAAGAAAAATGGCAGACATTTCATAAAAATGTGACGGATGAGCATAATAAGAATGCCGTATTCTTTCTGCTGCAAAAGGCACTCTGGATTTTAGGGCGCGTCAAGCCGACGATCATGGAAGCGGATGTCGATTTTTCGCTGGGAGATCCGGCACTGACCGGCGGGGCGACCGGAGTCATCAGCCTTTGCCCGGTATGTTATGGAAAGAAATGTCGTATCATTCCGGACTTTGAAAGCACTGAACTATATCTTCTGGGCAGTATTTCCTTAAAGGGAATTGTATTTTTATGGCATTTCGTTTATCTTATAGTTAGCGTATATTTTAATAAAGATTGTAAAAAATTATTTCATTTATAAAGATGTACAGGGATGCAGAGATCATAAAGGAGAGGTAATATGGAAAAGAATAATGAAGTATTTAATGAGACAGTCAATACACTCTTTCAGGGGATGGATGGTTTTATTTCCACCAAGACCGTTGTCGGTGATGCCATCCATATCGGCGATACGATCATCGTACCGCTTGTCAATGTAACCTTTGGCGTGGCTGCGGGGGCATTTCGTGCAGAAAAGAAAAATAACTCCGGTGGTGGTATGGGCGGAAAACTTACACCGAGCGCTGTGCTGGTGATCCATAATGGCATTACCCGCATGATCAGTGTGGAGCGCAATTCCGGTATCGAAAAGATCCTGGATATGGTGCCTGACTTTGTAGACAAGTTCGTGAGCAAGAAGGAAGGAGCCGAGCAGGATCCTGAGGCAAGAAAGGCTGCCCATGAGGAGATGGAAGATATTTTAAGTGATGCTGTCAATAATGCTACGGTAGAGGAGTAGGTTTAGACAGAGCTGCGAAAGTTAACTTTATTTGGATCCAGAGCAAGTCAGACAAACAGATCTGATTGATGTAGGCCAGGTGGTGGAATTATATGCAGCGTAGAGATAGGATTGGAAAGTACAAAATAATTTTATAAATAGAGGAGACAAAAATGGTAGTAGCAATTACTTATGACAAGGAAACAGGAAATGTAGGGCAGCACTTTGGTCATGCTGATTTCTTCAAATTGTATGAAATCGAAAATGGCAGGATCATGGATTCGGCAGTGGTAGCCCCTTTTGGACAGGGACATGAAGCAGTGGCAAGTACCATGGATGATTATTCGGTATCTTTGGTCATCTGTCAGAACATCGGTGACGGAGCCATGCAGGCACTTTCCGCCTATGGCATTGCCGTGTGTCCGAATGTAGAAGGCTTGGCAGATGATGCGATCGAGGCTTTTATGCAGGGAAGCCTTTTGATCGAAAATGCACCGAATTGTGACTGTGATCATGGCGCGGGAAGTTGCTGCGGCGGAGAAAGTTCCTGCGGCTCCACTTGCGGGGGCTGTTGTCACTGATAGACAATAGCAAACAGCCCGAGTTCTTCCGGCGGCGGAGGTTCTGCCGGTGGTGGATCCGGCGGTGGCGGTGGCGGCGCCTGGTAAAGGTTTTTTTCATGCAATAATGTAAAAGAAAAGGCATATAATATATGTAAGATCACATATTTTATATGTCTTTTTTATTATGAAAAAAGTAATCGGCTTCGGCATGTTTTTTACAGGCGTGGGGATTTTTATCGGAAATTGCATCGGAAACGGATGCATCTGTATTTTACTGACGATAGGACTTTTGTGTGTCGGATTTAAACTCTTTTGTTGTGACTGAGTAGAAGGGGAGAGCGTGAGGAGTATTTTGGTAACAAAAAAAGGAACTGTCTAAAAGACAATTCCCTGATTGACGAAATATTAAACTCGCTCAACTTTACCAGAACGTAAGCAAGAAGCACATACGTACAACTTCTTAGGTGTTCCGTTTACGTTACACTTAACAGACTTGATGTTTGATTTCCACATTCTGTTTGATCTTCTATGAGAATGGCTCACATTATTTCCGAAATGAGCGCCTTTTCCACAAACTGCACACTTAGCCATGACTGCACCTCCTTGGATTATGGTTTTGTAATTTCTGTATTCGATACAAAATCGCAACACGCATATTATATCAGAGCATTTTCTAAAAAGCAACGTTTTTTTGCTTCTTTTTTTCAAAAAATATAGGGAAAGCCAAAAATTAGATTGTATTTTATGGAAAAACGTTTATAATAAATACATATTATGTCATTTATATTATGGACGATTATTGTGGAGGTATATATATGCAAGGTCAAATGGAAACCAATTTGGGTAAGATCGTGATCGAATCAGACGTTATCGCAACTTATGCAGGATCTGTAGCAGTAGAGTGCTTCGGTATTGTAGGCATGGCTGCTGTCAATATGAAGGATGGTCTTGTAAAGTTATTAAAGAAGGATTATCTGAATCATGGAATCGCTGTCTCTATTGATGAAAACAATGAGATCACACTTGATTTCCATGTGATTATTTCTTATGGTGTCAGCGTGGCTACCGTTGCTGACAATTTGATGGAGACTGTCAAGTACAAAGTAGAATCATTTACCGGTATGACAGTCAAGGCAATGAATATCTACGTTGAAGGCGTAAGAGTAATTGACTAAGGAGGATATACGATAGTGGAAGCCAATACAATTAACGCATCTACATTAGCCAAGATGTTTTTAGCAGGTGCAAAGAACTTAGAGTCTAAAAAAGAATGGATCAATGAACTGAATGTATTCCCGGTACCGGACGGAGATACCGGAACTAATATGACAATGACGATCATGTCAGCAGCCAAGGAAGTCAGTGCATTGGAGCAGGTCGATATGAAGACTCTTGCCAAGGCAATCTCATCCGGTTCCCTTCGCGGTGCACGCGGAAATTCCGGCGTTATTCTTTCACAGCTTTTACGTGGATTTACAAAGGCTATCAAAGAGGTAGATCAGGTAGATGTCGATGTTTTGTGTGAAGCGTTGCAGCGCGCCGTTGAGACCGCTTATAAGGCTGTTATGAAGCCAAAGGAAGGTACGATCCTTACTGTTGCCAAGGGCGCTGCGGACAAGGCATTGGAATTAGTCGATACGACAGATGATATTGTTTACTTTATTGATGAAGTGATCAAAGAGGCTGATTATGTCCTTGGAAAGACACCGGATATGCTTCCCGTATTAAAGCAGGCCGGCGTTGTAGATTCCGGCGGACAGGGACTTGTCGTTGTTATGCAGGGTGCTTATGACTGTCTGCTTGGCAAAGAAGTAGACTATACGATCGAAACAGAATCCGGATCCGGCAATGTGGCAAAGACTGCTCCGGAGGCTGAGGCAGAGATCAAGTATGGTTATTGTACAGAATTTATTATTGTTTTAGATAAACCATTGACTGAGGCACAAGAGCAGGAGTACAAGGGCTATCTCGAATCCATCGGTGATTCTATCGTCGTTGTTGCAGATGATGAGATTGTTAAGACCCATGTACATACCAATGATCCGGGACTTGCCATTCAAAAAGCCCTGACACATGGTTCTCTTAGCAAGATCAAGATTGACAATATGCGTGAGGAGCATCAGGAGCGTCTGCTCAAGGATGCAGAGAAGGCGGTTGCACAGCAGGCTGAGGAAAAGAAAACTGAAGAAGAGACACCTGCCATCGCAGAACCGGAAAAGGAAATGGGATTTGTTGCCGTATCGATCGGCGAAGGTCTCAATGAGATCTTTAAGGAACTGGGCGTAGATCACATGATCGAAGGCGGTCAGACCATGAATCCTAGCACAGAGGATGTCTTGGGTGCGATTGCTAAAGTACCTGCCAAGACCGTTTTTGTATTGCCAAACAATAAAAATATCATACTGGCTGCAAATCAGGCGGCTTCTTTGTGTGAGGATAAGGAAGTCATCGTTCTTCCGACCAAGACGATCCCACAGGGAATTACAGCATTGATCAACTTCATTCCGGAGCAGAGTGCCAAGGAAAATGAAGATCGTATGATCGAGGAACTTTCCAATGTCAAGACCGGTCAGGTCACTTATGCAGTGCGTGATACCGTGATCGACGACAAGGAGATCCATGAGGGAGATTATATGGGTATCGGTGATGCCGGCATCCTTGCCGTGAATACTGACATCCAGACCGTATTCCTTGATATGATCGCTGAAATGATAGACGAAGATTCTGCTATCGTTAGCATTTATTATGGTGCAGATGTGACAGAGGAAGATGCAGAGGCACTTGCCGCTGCTGTTGGCGAGAAGTTTGCTGATCTGGAAGTAGAGTTACAGATGGGTGGACAGCCGGTTTACTATTACATTGCATCAGTAGAATAGGAGCATTATGGATTTACATTCTTCATTACGCGAGATCAAGGGCGTGGGAGAAAAAACTGAACAATTATTTCAAAAGATAGGAGTATATACCCTTGGGGATATACTCCTTCATTTTCCCAGAACTTATCAGGAATATCCGCAGCCGGAAGACCCGGATGAGGAAAATATAGGGCAGATCGTGGCTGTCTGCGGTTCCCTTCGCACCCCAGCCATCTTTCGTAGGGGAAAACGCATGGATATTACTTTGGCAAGCCTCTTTTGTAAGAATCAGGTCGTAGAATGTGTCTGGTTTCATATGCCTTACATTGCCAAACAGTTGCAGGTGGGACAGCCCTATATTTTTTATGGGCGGCTTTTGAAAGAAAAACAGGGCTACAAGATGGAACAACCGGCTATATTTACACCGGAAAAATATCTTACGCTTCGGGACAGCTTACAGCCGATCTATAGCCTTACCAAGGGTATGACACAACAGATGGTGCGCAAACTTACCCTGGCGGCATGCGATAGTCTGGCGGATTATTCTGAGGAAAACCTGCCGGATTTTGTAGAACAAAGAGAGGGCTTTCCTTCCTATATGCAGGCGATACGCCAAGTCCATTTTCCTATGCATTTTGAGGCATTGGCAGAAGGGCGCCGACGGCTCGTATATCAGGAGTTCTTCTACTTTATCTTACATAGCAGGATCTTAGAAGCAGGGACGACAGGCATTGAAAATCCCTGGCATTTTACAGAGACCGCACTGACGGATGAGACCATCCAAAAGTTACCTTACACCCTTACCAAAGGGCAGATGGATACACTATCACAGATCCGCAGCGACTTGCAGGGACCTTATGTGTCCCAGCGTCTGATACAGGGGGATGTCGGTTCCGGTAAGACGATTGTTGCCTTTCTTGCCATGCTGGATGTGGTTGCCAGCGGCTATCAGGCTGCCATCATGGCACCGACAGAGGTACTTGCTATGCAGCATGCGGCTGGTTTCCGGGAGATGTGCGCAGATTATGGGCTGCCTTATCAGGTTGTCTGCCTGACTGGTTCCATGACGGCATCCCAGAAGAAAAAGGCATATGAGATCATAGCGACCAGACCACAGATCTTTGTGGTAGGCACGCACGCCTTGATCCAGGAAAAGGTCGATTATCTGAATCTGGCATTGGTGGTAACGGATGAACAGCATCGTTTCGGTGTCAAGCAAAGGGAGAGCCTTTCAAAGAAGGGTATGACACCCCATATGCTTGTCATGAGTGCGACACCGATCCCGCGAACCCTTGCCATGATCTTATATGGGAATATGCAGATATCTGCCATCCATGAATTGCCTGCAGACCGTATTCCGATCAAGACCTGTGTTATCAAAGAAGATCTGCGGCAAAAAGCCTATGAAATGATCGGGCGGGAACTGGCAGGCGGGCATCAGGCGTATATTATCTGTCCACTGGTGGAAGCAAGCGAGCAGACGGAGGCGGAAAATGTGACCGACTACGTGGAGCGGATCCGTCCGATCTTTGGCGCACAGGTTTCCATCGCAGCCTTACACGGAAAAATGCCGCCCAAGGAGAAAAATGCGATCATGCAGGCATTCGCCGAGGGAAAGACGCAGATCCTTGTATCTACGACCGTTGTTGAAGTCGGGGTCAATGTCCCGAATGCGACTCTGATCATGATCGAAGATGCCAATCGATTCGGACTGGCACAACTGCATCAGTTGCGCGGTCGTGTCGGACGTGGAAAATGGCAGTCCTATTGCATACTAATGGACAAGTCCAAGGAAAAGAAAAAGACCGATCGTCTGGAAGTCATGCACAAGTCCAACGATGGATTTTTTATCGCCCAGGAAGACCTGCGTCTGCGCGGACCGGGAGACTTTTTTGGCATCCGCCAGAGTGGCGAACTTGGTTTTCGACTGGCGGACATCATAGGAGATGCAGACTTGCTGCAAAAGGCATCCCAGGATGTGGCAGATTTTTTGAAGGAAGATGAGAGTCTGGAAAATTATCCTGCCATCCGAAAAAATCTGTCCTCTTTTGCAAGTGATAACAATATGATCTTATAAAAAACTACCTGTGATTTTTCACAGGTAGTTTTTTCTTAGGGGTCTATTTTGTTTTTCTGGGACCGGATCATCTGCTGCACCATATAAGAGCCGATGGATTGTGAGTCTTTTGCACGTTGTACCTTGGTTTTCGAATGAAGAACCGTGCCGAGTTCTTGGGATAATTCGCATTTGAACTGTTGCAAAGCCTCTTTTGCCGCAGGATCCAGTCGTTTGGTCTCGGGCTTTCTTTTCATTTGTGCTCCTTGTTGCAGGACTATGGTTACAATCATAGTATATGAGCAAAAAATCATATCATCCTAGCACAATTTACTAGAAAAAACAAAAGTCTTATTTATCACTGACCAAAGTGACGTGCGCCAGAGATGGCGTTGCCACTAGGGAATAATTGGTGTAATAGACAACAAATCCCGGCGCGCTGCCGTTTGGCTTTTTGACGTTTTTCTTTTGCAGATAATCGATCTCCACTTTTTCGTTATCCCTGCCACTGGAGTAGTAGGCTGCAAGCGCAGCGGCGTACTCATAAGTGGAATCCGGCAATTCTTTGTTTTCGGATTTGACGATCACATGCGAGCCTGTCATCTGCTTGGCATGGAACCACCAATCATTGCCGGTCGCAAATTTAAAAGTCAACTGATCGTTCTGATAATTGTTCTTCCCGACATAGATATGAAAACCGTTGTCATCCACAAAGTGAAGGGGCTGACTTTTGGAAATCCGGTTCGTTTTCTTTCCACTGTGTTTTTTGATAAAACCGTATTCCTGCAATTCTTCCTTGATGGCGGCAAGATCGCCCTCTGTTTCAGCAATGGAAAGGGAAGTCTCGATCGACTCTAAATGTTTGATCTCGTTTTCAGTTTCTAGAATATAAGAGGAGAGGGCATTTCCGGTTCTTTTTAACTTGGCATATTTATCAAAATATTTCTTGGCATTTTCCATGGCATCCAGTGTCGGATCCAAAGGGATGACGAAAGGCTCGTTGGTATAATAATTTGTGACCTCGATGGATTTATCACCGGGGCTTGCGGCATAGCCGTAGGTGTGGAGCATTTCCCCGTAAATACGGTATTTATCCTTCTTCTCTGTATCAGCCAACTGCTTTTTCTGCAAAAGATATTTCTTGCGGTCACGCTCTAAATGAATGCTGACGATCTTGCGTAGGTCTGTGGACTTCTGATGGATCACAGTGTGCTTGTTGCGCTGAGCATAAAAGGCTTCCAAGACCTCGGATATAGAAGAAAATGTCTTATATTCCATGTCGGAATAGATAGTCAGTGGGATCGGGGCAAATTCTTTTGGCGCGCCGGTGACGGGATCGTAGTAAATACCATAAGAAAAATTCCCGTCGGACAGATCCTGTAATAAAGAACGAAAGACATCATACAAGCGCTCTACATCTGCCTGCGTCAGTGCGGCGGTAGAATCATCGGCATCCAAGCCGCTACGATAGGCAAGTTCGGTTGCTATGAACGGTGAAAAACCGACTAAGGACGTATAGATAGCCTTTGTCACAGAGCAAGGTTTCTTTAAGATCTGCTCGACGAATTGTTCTTTTGCAATCTGCCAAGGATCGAAGCGATCCTGCTGTGCCGGGATAAAATAAGGTCGTCCCGGAAGGACTTCACGGATGGAACTCATCTGCCCGGATACATGCTTGATGCTGTCGATGATCTGCCCATCTTTATCACAAAAAATAATATTGCTGTGCTTGCCCATGATCTCCACATAGAGATATTTTACCGCAGGATCGCCCATTTCATCCAAATGCTCGATGGTAAAGCAGAGCACACGTTCCATAGAAGGCTGGCTGATCGCACTGATGCGTCCGTTTCCGATATATTTGCGAAGGAGCATACAAAAATTAGGCGCATTCAAAGGGCTGGTCTTGTTTTCTTTTGTCATATATAAAAAGGGCAGGGAAGCATTGGCAGAGATCAGAAGGCGGTTGCTGCCTTCATTTAATGCTTTAAAGGTAAAAAGCAGTTCCTCGCGCTCCGGCTGGGCAATCTTGCTAATACGCTGTCCTGCCAGTAGATGATTTAATTCCTGCATAATGCAATTTGTCGTGATCCCGTCAAATGCCATGAGATGATCTCCTTTTTCTTCTTATCTTTTTCTATTTATTATAAATGTTTATATTAAAAAAACAAATACAAATAATTTGACCTTTTGCCATGGATTTAATATAATATAGACATCTATGCATAGGTATTTATGCAAATGGGAGGTGCCGATGGCATGATAAAGAGCATGACAGGTTTCGGGAGAGGCGAAGCCGGTGATGAAACAAGAAAAATAGTTGTGGAGATCAAATCCGTAAATCATCGTTACCTGGACTTGAATGTGAAACTCCCTAGAAAATTAAACGCTTTTGAAGTGGAGATACGCAATTTTATCAAATCCCGTATTGTGCGCGGCAAGGTTGATGTTTATATCACCTTGGAAGAGACCAAAGAAGCATCCGATATCCTGCATTACAACACACATATCGCCGATATGTATATGGAAAACATCCGCAAGATGTCGCAGGATTACGGTATTCCTTTTGATGTCACAGCGACTTCGCTGGCGCGTTTCCCGGATGTCTTGGAGATGACGGATGCAGAGGATGATGATGAGATGCTTCACTTATTCCTTATGGATGCACTGACCACTGCAACAGACCAGTTCGTTGAGAACCGTTCCCAGGAGGGCATGCGCCTGCGTCAGGATATGCTTGCCAAAATGGATGAGATGTCGTCTTATGTGACGACCTTAGAAGAACGTTCCCCGCAGATCATCGAGGAATACCGGGAGCGTTTACAGACCAAGATCACAGATCTCTTAGGAGATCATGCCATAGATGAGACCCGGATCGCATCCGAAGTTGTCTTGTATGCAGATAAGGTTTGTATCGACGAAGAAATGGTACGTTTGCGCAGCCATGTGGAAGAAACCAAGCACATGTTAGCAGATGGTGGCGAAGTCGGTCGTAAACTGGACTTTATCGCCCAGGAGATGAACCGCGAAGCCAATACGATTCTTTCCAAGTCTACAGACGTAGAGATCGCAGGCATTGGGATTTCTCTCAAGACCCTGATCGAAAAAGTAAGAGAACAGATCCAGAATTTAGAATAGGACAGACAAGAATATGGCATTTATCAATATCGGATTTGGCAATATCATCAATACAGATAAAGTGGTGTCTATCGTGACACCGGATTCCGCGCCTGCCAAACGCCTGGTGCAACGTGCCAAGGAGGAAGGCAATATCATTGATGCGACGCAGGGGCGCCGCACCAGAGGAATCATCATTACAGACCAACACATCGTGCTTTCCGCGCTTTTGCCGGACACGATCGCGACAAGATCCAAAGAAGCAGCAACAAAAAAGAAGGAGGCTGATGTTTTATGACAAGGAAGGGAATGATCATTGTTTTATCTGGTTTTTCAGGCGCCGGTAAAGGCACGATCATGAAGAACCTGTTAAAAGCACATCCCGGTCAGTATCACCTGTCTATTTCTGCAACGACCAGACAAAAGCGTCAGGGCGAAGAAGATGGCAGGGAATATTTCTTTAAGACCAGGGAAGAATTCGATCAGATGATCGCAGATAATCAGTTACTGGAATACGCCACCTTCAATGGCAATTCTTATGGAACACCGCGTTCTTATGTGGAGCAGTTGGTAAACGAGGGCAAGGATGTTATCTTAGAGATTGAGATTCAGGGAGCGCTTCAGGTCAAAAAATTATACCCGGAAGCCCTGCTTCTCTTTGTGATGCCGCCATCTGCAGATGCCTTAAAGGAGCGTCTGGTCGGCAGAGGAACCGAGACACCGGATGTGATCGCACAGCGTTTGGCGATCTCTTCCAAGGAGTCACAATACATGAATGGCTATGATTATCTGGTCATCAACGATCAGATCGAAAATAGTGTAGAACAAGTGCATGCTATTATTTCTTGCGAGCATTTTAAGACAGCGAGAAATGAAGATACAATAGACATGATCCAAAAAGATTTAAAGAAGTTTGAAGGGAGATAGGAAACATGTTACATCCATCATATGTAGAATTAATGAAAGTAGTAAACAAGAACAGCGACGAGATCGGTGAAGAACCGGTAGTAAACAGCCGTTACAGCATCGTTTGCGCTACCGCAAAAAGAGCAAGACAGATCATCGACGGACAAGAGCCGCTGATCCGCGTATCTAAGGGAGAAAAGCCACTTTCTATCGCAGTAGATGAACTCTATCGCGGAGAATTACAGATCATCTCTGAGGATGATGAGGAGCAGGAAGAGGAAGCATAATGAAACTTCTTTTTATATCGCTTGGCTGTGATAAGAACCTGGTCGATACCGAGCATATGCTTTCTATGATCACAAAAGATGGCATTACCATCACCAATGATGAGAATGAGGCAGATGTCATCGTTGTCAATTCCTGTTGTTTTATCAGTGATGCCATGGAAGAAAGTATCCAGACCCTGATCGACATGGGCAGTCTCAAAGAAACCGCAAATCTCAAAGCTTTGATCGTGACCGGCTGTCTGGCAGAGCGTTACGCTAAAGAGATCGCAGAGCAGATCCCTGAAGTGGATGCCGTGATCGGCACTAATGCTTATGATGAGATCGTATCTGTCATACATGAGGTCATGGAAGGTCATAAGACCAGTGTCAAAAAGCCTTTGAACGGCTTGCCAAAAAACTATGCCGGCAGGACACTTACGACCGGCGGACATTTTGCCCACCTAAAGATCGCCGAGGGCTGTGATAAGCACTGTACCTATTGCGTGATCCCATCTGTCCGTGGCAATTATCGTTCCGTACCGATGGAAGATATTCTGGCGGAGGCTGCATCACTTGCGGCAGACGGTGTCAAGGAACTGATCTTAGTTGCCCAAGAGACAACGCTTTATGGCGTGGATCTTTATGGCAAAAAAACACTGCCGACCTTATTAAAAAAGTTAAGCGAGATCGAGGGGATCCGCTGGATCCGTTTACAATATTGCTATCCGGAGGAGATCACAGACGAATTGATCAGGATGATGGCAGACAACCCAAAAGTATGCCACTATATTGATATTCCCATCCAGCATGCCAATGATGAAGTCTTAAAACGCATGGGACGAAAGACTTCGCAGGCTGACCTGCGCCGGATCGTTGGCGCACTGCGCCAGGCTATGCCGGACATCTGTATCCGCACGACTTTGATCTGTGGATTTCCTGGTGAGACCGAACAGGCACATGAGGAACTCAAAACGTTTGTCAGTGATATGAAGTTTGACCGTCTGGGCTGCTTTGCTTATTCCAGACAGGAAGGCACACCGGCAGATACTTTCCCGGATCAGGTACCGGAGGAGATCAAGCAGGTGCGTGTGGCAGAGATCATGGAATTACAGCAGGATATCTCGGCTGCCTGCAATGAGACCTATATCGGCATGACCTTAGATGCCTTTGTGGAAGGCAAGGTTGCAGACGAGAATGTCTATGTTGCCAGAACCTACCGGGATGCACCGGATGTAGACGGTTATGTTTTTATTCAGACGACCAGAGAACTCATGACAGGTGATATCGTATCGGTTCATGTGACAGGTTCGTATGAATATGATTTGATAGGAGAATTAGCATGAATTTACCAAATAAATTAACCATTTTCAGAGTAATTTTAATTCCGTTTTTTGTTGTATTTTTGCTCTTGGATCCGTCCAACCAGACCTATCGCTATATTGCAGATGCGATCTTTATCATTGCAAGTCTGACGGATATGTTGGATGGCAAGATCGCAAGAAAATACAATTTAGTGACAAATTTCGGCAAATTTATGGATCCGCTTGCAGATAAATTATTAGTCAGTGCGGCTATGATCTGCCTGATCGCAACAGGACAACTGGCTGCCTGGATCGTGATCGTTATTATCAGCCGTGAGTTTATCATCAGTGGCTTCCGTCTGATCGCATCCGATAACGGTATCGTTATTGCCGCAAGTTATTGGGGCAAGTTCAAGACCGTATTCCAGATGCTTATGATTATTGTTTTGATTGCCAATATCCAGATGCCTTTCTTTACGGTTTTAGGTACGATCCTTATCTATGTAGCACTTGTGCTTACCATCGTATCTTTGATCGATTATATCGTAAAGAATAAAGACGTATTAAAAGAGCAGAACTAATGCAGGATATCATAGAAAAAATCGTAAAAGAATTAGAAAAAGCGCAGGCAACTGTTGCAGTTGCAGAGTCCTGCACCGGCGGAATGGTCAGTGCCAGTCTGGTCGATTATCCGGGCGTTTCCGCCTGTTTTAAAGAAGGCTATGTCACTTATTCCAATGAGGCAAAAGAGAAAAATCTCGGTGTCTTACATACGACTTTAGAAGCCTACGGCGCCGTCAGCAGGCAGACTGCAGAGCAGATGGCAGAGGGCGTGCGAAAACGGGCTGGAGCCACTTACGGACTTGCCACCACAGGCATCGCAGGACCGGATGGTGGGACAGAGGACAAGCCGGTCGGACTGGTATATATTGCGTGTGCCGGCAGCAAGAAAACACTTGTCAAAGAATGTCATTTTTCCGGTTGCAGGCAATGCGTGCGCAGGCAGGCGACAGAAATGGTCCTGCAATTATTACTTACATGTATCAAGGAGTTAAATTGCTAAGATGAGAGTGATTTCCGGTACGAGAAAACGTTTGCAGTTACATACGGTATCAGGCATGCATACCAGACCAACCCAGGACCGCATCAAAGAGACCCTTTTTAATATGATCCAGAATGACCTGTGTGATGCACAGTTTCTGGACGTTTTTGCAGGAAGCGGTCAGATGGGGATCGAGGCGCTCAGCCGGGGCGCGGCATGTGCTTATTTTATTGAGAACAACAAATTAGCCTTAGACTGCATCCATCACAATATCACGCATACACGTTTTGATGATGAAGCCTTTGTATTGCCGGGGGATGTGATTTATGAACTCCGCAATTTAGAGGGGCGGATGCAGTTTGATATTATTTTTATAGACCCGCCTTATCATGGTGGATATGAGCATGACGTATTAGAGACGATTGCACAATGTGATCTCCTGGCAGAGGATGGATATGTGATCGTAGAAGCAGATCTGCACACGGATTTTACCTTTGTCACGGATCTGGGCTATCAGATCTTAAACGAAAAGGATTACAAGACAAACAAGCATGTCTTTTTAGCAAAGGATGAGTAGAGACAAATGAAAAGAGCAATTTATCCGGGAAGTTTTGATCCGGTCACTTTCGGACATTTAGACATCATTGAGCGGTCTGCAAAGATCTTTGACGAAGTGATCATCGGTGTTCTCAACAACAGTGCCAAAAATGCATTGTTTACTGTCGAAGAAAGGGTTGCCATGATCGAAGATCTGGTTAGGCAGTATCCAAATGTGACCGTGGATTCTTTTGACGGACTTCTGGTCGACTATGCCAAGAAAAAAGAGGCTGCAGTCATCATCCGTGGACTGCGTGCCGTGACCGACTTTGAATATGAAATTCAGATTGCACAGACCAACAAAGTCGAGTATCCTGAACTTGAGACAATCTTTTTGACGACCGGATTGCACTATTCTTATCTGAGTTCGACCATTGTAAGAGAATTTGCTTCTTATGGTGGAGATATTAGTAGATTTGTACCTGCGGAGATCATTCCGCTGATTCAGGCAAAGTATAATTCATAAAAGGAGATTCTATTATGTCAAGTGGTATTGAAGAAATCATCGAAGAAATTGAAGAATATGTAGACGGATGCAAGCCATCTGCATTTTCTCCATCCAAGATCATCGTCAACAGAGACGAGTTAGAGAGTCTTTTGGAAGAACTGCGCACCAAGACGCCGGAAGAGATCAAGCGTTACCAGAAGATCATCAGCAATAAGGAAGCCATTTTGGCAGATGCACAGAACAAGGCAGATGCCATCATCGCACAGGCACAGATTCAGACCAACGAACTGGTCAGCGAGCATCAGATCATGCAACAGGCATATGCCAAAGCCAATGAGATCATTATGCTGGCGACCAAGAATGCGCAGGATATGCTGGACAAGGCAACAGAGGATGCCAACAGCATCCGTATGGGAGCCATTGCCTATACCGATGATATGTTAAATACCATCGAGAGCGTGATCTCCAATTCCATGGAGACAACACAGGCAAGAACAGAGACCTTCATGCAGACTATGCAGGGCTATCTGGATATCGTTGTTGCCAACCGTCAGGAACTGGCACCGCAGGAAGTAAAAGAGCCGGAAGCACCGGCAGACCAGCCGCAGACACCAGAACCAAAGGCAGAGGAGACGGCTTCTGAGGACAATGTACCGGCACTCGACATCCCGGAATCCTTCTTCAATAAAGAATAAAAAAATACAAGATGGTGAGCAGACCACTTATGAGGGCAAAGAGCAGGCGTTCTTTGATATAATTTCTCATAGAAAAGGGGGCGCCCATGCAAACGGACCAGGTCTGCATAGCCGTACATAAGCCGCCAAAGGAAAGCAAGGGGATGGCACACAGGTATTTGACCATACCGGATATTTCTAGTATGGATATCTCATGTATACCGATTGTGATCTCCAAAAAAGCAAGTATGCATGCCCGAAGCCCGGTCGGCAGAAATTGGATTTCTTTAACAAAGGCACAAAAGATACCAAAAAGGATCAGATAACCGCCAAGAATGGTTATGGTTTCAAATCCATTCATGATAGCGACATTTAAGATTTGAAAGCAGTTTCGAAGTCTTGGTGTCGCTTTTCTTGTCGTTTTGCCATAGGATGTGATATGTATTTTTTGTTCTGTAGTTGCCTCTTTTTTAGAGAAAAAACATACAAGACAAAGGATATGGGGCAGGTATAAGAGCAAAAGGCTGATGCCAAAGAGGTCGGGAAGGTCCAGTTTTTTCGTCAGGACATAAGAGCCGACGAAGGACGGTCCGATCAGATTACAGTGGTTTAAAAGGATCTGTCCTTCCCTGGCGTCGATGAGATTTTTTTGATAGAGGTCTTTTGCCATTTTTGCACCGATCGGTAGTCCAAAGGTCAGTCCCGCTAAGACAGCAAAAAGGATGCGGATTTTTTTCGCACGCAGGGGTGACATCCGGGCAAAGATATATTCCTGCACAGGATCCGACAAGAGGATATTGGATAGGATCATAAAGGGAAGTAGGGTCGGCAACAACTGAAAAAACCAGATATTGAGACCGCTAACGGCTCCGGAAAAGGTGATCTGGGGCTGACACAGGGCGATCAGGATGGCAATGATTACGAAAACAAGTCCAAACTTCATATAGTTAATCTATGAAAGTGATACAGAAAATATGATGCGATTAGATAAATTTTTGAGCAATGCAGGGATTGCTTCCCGGTCTGAGATCAAGAAAATACTAAAAAAGGGCGCGGTCCGCGTCAATGGAAATGTCGTCAGTGACGGTAAATTACAGATCGATGAAACTGCAGATCAGGTCTTATATCAGGGAAAGAAAGTGGAATATGAGACTTTTGTCTATTATGCCTTCCACAAACCGGCAGGCTGTGTCTGCGCCGCCAGGGATGCCCTGCATCCGACGGTTTTTAACTATGTACCCATGAATGCAAAGCAAGATCTTTTTACGGTAGGACGACTGGATCTGGATACGGAAGGGCTTTTACTGATCACTAATGACGGTGCCTTATCCCACGCTTTGCTCAGTCCCAAAAAACACGTAAAAAAGACTTATCTTGCCTATTTAGATGCGCCGGCAGATCCAGCAGATATCCGGCTTTTTGCGGAGGGGATCGATATCGGCGAAAAAAGACCAACCAAGCCGGCAGAACTTGTCATAGACCAAAATGATCCGACACACGTCTATATCACGATCTCGGAGGGGATGTATCATCAAGTGAAACGCATGGTGCACGCATGCGGCAAGGAAGTCCTTTATTTGAAACGTTTATCTATGGGCGAGTTTAGTTTAGAAGATACTTTGGACAAGGGTGCTTATCGCACATTGACAGAAAAGGAAATGAATTATGTTAGAGAATATAAAGGCAGTACTCTTTGATCTGGACGGCACACTGGTCGACTCCATGTGGGTCTGGAGGCAGATCGATCTGGATTATCTGGGAAAGCGGCATCTGCAAATGCCTAAAAGCCTACAAAAGGATATTGAGGGGATGAGTATGCGGGAGACCGCCTGCTTTTTTCAAAAACAGTTTGGCATCACAGATGATATTGATACCATGATGGCAGAGTGGAATGCCATGGCAATGGATGCCTATGCCAATCATGTGACTTGGAAGCCTGGGGCAGAGGCATTTTTACAAAGACTGCGCAGGGATGGCATCGCCACAGGCATTGCGACCAGCAATTCCAAGGAATTGTTACAGGCAGTCGCAGATGCACTGGGAATGCAGGACTATATTGATTATTTTTTGACCGGAAATGAAGTAGAACGCGGCAAACCGGCACCGGATATCTATTTAAAAGTGGCAGAGCATTTAGGCGTGCAGCCCAATGACTGTCTGGTATTTGAAGACATCTGTCCGGGCATCATGGCGGCAAAAAATGCCGGGATGAAGGTCTGCGCGGTCTATGATGACTATTCCAAGGACATCACGGCAGAGAAGAAGACCCTGGCAGACTATTACATTACAGATTACAGGCAGATCGACTAGAACAGGACGTTAGTATGGAAGCAATACATGATTTTTTACCGATTTCAAAAGAAGATATGAAAAGACGCGGCATAGACCGGTTGGATTTTGTCTATGTATGTGGGGATGCCTATGTGGATCATCCTTCCTTTGGGCATGCCATTATCACACGTCTCTTGGAATCCTATGGCTATAGCGTGGGGATCATTGCCCAGCCGGACTGGAAAGACGATGCGTCTATTTCTGTTCTGGGAGAACCGCGTCTTGGCTTTTTGGTTTCCGGTGGCAATATGGACTCTATGGTCAACCATTATTCGGTATCCAAAAAGAGACGACAGACTGATGCCTTTTCTCCGGGCGGTGTCATGGGAAAACGTCCGGATTATGCATCCATCGTATATTGCAACCTGATCCGCCGGACTTACAAGCACACACCGATCATCATAGGTGGGATCGAAGGCAGTCTGCGCCGTCTGGCACATTATGACTACTGGTCAAATAAGGTCAAACGGTCCATTCTGATGGATTCCGGTGCAGACCTGATCTCCTATGGTATGGGCGAGCGTTCGATCATTGAGATCGCAGAGGCACTTGCCGCCGGCATCGACGTTAAGGATATCACCTATATCCGCGGGACAGTCTTTCGGACACAAGACACTTCCTTTATCGAAGATGCCATCCTTTTGCCGTCTTATGAGGAGATTTCGACCAATAAAGAGGCATATGCCAAGAGTTTTTATACCCAGTATCAGAATACAGATGCCTTTAGTGCCAAAAAGATGGCAGAAGCTTATCCGCACGGTGTCTATGTGGTGCAAAATCCACCGCAAAAGCCGCTTTCCATGCAGGAAATGGATGATGTTTATGCCTTGCCTTATATGCGCACCTATCACCCGATCTATGAAAAAGATGGCGGGATCCCGGCTATTTCCGAGGTCAAGTTCAGCCTGATCAGTAACCGCGGCTGTTTTGGCGGCTGTAATTTCTGTGCCCTGACTTTCCATCAGGGACGCATTGTGCAAACGCGCAGTCATGCTTCCATTCTTGCAGAGGCAGAGTGTATGATAAAGGATAAGGATTTCAAGGGCTATATTCATGATGTTGGAGGCCCGACCGCCAATTTCCGGCACCCATCCTGCCAAAAGCAACTGACCAAGGGTGTCTGCATGAACCGCCAGTGTCTTTTTCCAAAGCCTTGCAAAAACCTGACGGTCGACCACAAGGATTATTTAAAACTGCTCCGCAAACTGCGTGCTTTGCCGGGCGTAAAAAAGGTCTTTGTGCGATCCGGTATCCGTTTTGATTATTTGCTGGAAGATCCGGATGAGTCCTTTTTCCGGGAATTGTGCCAATATCATGTCAGCGGCCAGTTAAAAGTGGCACCGGAGCATATCAGTGACAATGTCTTAAAATATATGGGAAAGCCGCCGGTAGCCGTCTATGATCGCTTTAAGGATAAATACCGCAAGATCAATGAAAAGATCGGAAAGAAGCAATACCTGGTGCCATATCTGATGTCGTCGCATCCGGGATCTACCTTAAAGGATGCCATTGCTCTGGCAGAATATCTGCGGGATCTTGGTTATATGCCGGAACAGGTACAGGATTTTTACCCGACACCGTCGACCATATCGACCTGTATGTACTATACGGGGCTGGATCCGGCGACCATGGAACCGGTCTATGTGGCGCACAATCCGCATGAAAAAGCCATGCAGCGTGCCCTCATCCAGTACCGAAATCCAAAGAATTATGATCTGGTCTATGAAGCACTTAAGAAAGAACATCGGGAAGATCTGATCGGTTTTGATAAGCACTGTCTGATCCGCCCGCGCAAATTAGCGGAAGAAAGGCAAGGGCAGAGCCGTAAGAAAAAGCAGGATAGTAAATATCAATCCAAAGATATGCGGCAGCATAGTAAAAAAGCCACGCAGCGACCACGCGCAAACAGGAAAGGAAAACGATAGGTCTTATGACAGAAATTCAGATTACTTCCGGTCAGGAAAAACAACGTTTTGATAAGTTCTTAAAGAAATACTTTAAGGCTGCCAGTGGCGGATTTTTATATAAGATGCTGCGCAAAAAGAACATTACCCTCAACAAGAAAAAGGCGGACGGATCCGAGATCTTACAGGCAGGCGATATGATCCAGGTGTTTTTCTCCGATGAGACCTTTTCCAAGATGCGGGGGCAGGAGGCGGTTTCTTCAGAATATCAGAAACTACTTCAAGTACCTCATGAGCTTCAAGTGGTCTATGAGGATGACCTTATGCTGATCGTCAATAAGCCGAGTGGAATGCTGTCACAGAAGGCAAGCGAGTCGGATATTTCTTTAAACGAGAGCATCCTTTCTTATCTGATCCATGAAGGGTTCTTATCAGAGGAGACTTATGCCGTCTTTCACCCGTCGGTTGCCAACCGGCTGGACCGCAACACCTCCGGGATCGTGCTTGCCGGAAAGACCTTAGCAGGGCAGCAGTTCTTATCGGATATTCTGCGGGATCGCAGTGCCAAAAAGATCTACCATTGTATCGTTCGCGGCAAAGTAGAAGAAGAGATGCATTTAAAAGGCTATCTGCTAAAAGACGAACGATCCAATCAGGTGCAGATATTTTCCGATGAAACACAAGATGCCAAACCGATCGAGACAGCCTATCGTCCGCTTGTCGTAGGACCGGATGCCACGCTTTTGGAAGTGCATCTGATTACAGGGCGCAGTCACCAGATCCGGGCACACCTGGCATCTATCGGACACCCGATCGCCGGAGATCCAAAGTATGGAGATATGGTCTGGAACAAAAAACTCCGTCAGGACTTTTCTGTCAGATCCCAACTGCTCCATGCTTATTCCATCACCTTGCCGGATGGACGTACCTTTATTGCAGACGAACCGGAGATTTTTTCACAGATCATGAGAGGATAATTATGGCAACATGGCATTCCAGAGGATTGCGTGGATCGACCTTTGAGGACTTGATCAACCGCACAAATGATATTTACGAGAATAGTAATCTTTGTCTGATTCAAAAAGTACCGACACCCATCACGCCGATCAACATTGATAAGGATACCAGACACATTACTTTGGCATATTTTGACAAAAAAAGTACCGTCGATTATATCGGGGTAGTACAGGGGATTCCTGTCTGCTTTGACGCCAAGGAATGTCACAGCGACCTTTTTCCCTTGCAGAACATCCATGACCACCAGATCAACTTTATGCAGACTTTTGAAAAGCAGCAGGGCATGGCATTTTTTCTGCTCTACTTTACCCAGCGCGACGAATTTTATTATCTGCGCTTAGAAGAAGTCATGCGCTATTGGAAGCGCGGGCAGGAGGGTGGACGCAAGAGTTTCCGCTACGAAGAACTGGATCCCGATTTCTTCTTTCATGCAAAGCCCGGTATCTTTGTTCCTTATCTGGATCCTTTGCAAAAAGATTTATCTATGCGAGATGCTTGACAGTTGTTCTGTCTTTTCCTATAATATGGATAGTTTAGTTGTTTACCACTGCACCATGATAAAGTTTAAAGGAGCCATAAACTATGCAAAATAAGAGATTACATACCCCGGAAGGTGTTCGCGATATTTATAATGATGAATGTGAGAAAAAGCATTATATCTTAGACCGGATGCGACAGGTCATACAATCTTACGGCTATCGTTTCATTGAGACACCGACTTTTGAGTTCTTTGATATCTTCGGACAAGAAGTGGGTACTACGCCGTCAAAAGATCTCTATAAATTTTTTGATCGTGAGGGCAATACCTTGGTCCTGCGTCCGGATATGACCCCGTCCATCGCAAGGGCAGCATCCAAGTATTTTCCGATCGAGACCGAGCCGGTGCGCCTTTGCTATGAGGGCAATGTCTTTATCAATAACAACAGTTATCAGGGCAGGCTCAAGGAAAGCACCCAGTTGGGTGTCGAGTTCATCGGAGAAAATTCAGTCGATGCTGACGGCGAGATCATAGCCCTTGTCGTCAATAACTTAAAGGCTGCCGGCTTAGAACAGTTCCAGATTAGTATCGGTCATGCAGATCTTTTCCGTCAACTCATGAAAGCAGCAGATTTTGATGCAGAGGCAGAAGAAACCTTACGCGACCTGATCTTAAATAAAAACTTCTTCGGCGTGGATGAATTCTTGGAGCGTCATCAGGTAACAGATGATCTGCGCAGCCTCTTTTCCATGTTGGGAAAGATGTATGCCAGTCCAAAAGAATGGGCAGGGATGAAAGAAATCGCCCTTCGTTTCCCGGGTGTAGCGGATGCCCTTTCTTATCTTCAGGAACTTTATGAACTTCTTGAAGTGTATGATGTGACAAAATATGTTTCCTTTGAACTGGGATTGATCAGTTCTTACAGTTATTATACCGGTATCCTATTTAGCGGCTATACCTTCGGAAGCGGCGAACCGATCGTAAAGGGTGGACGCTATGACGGGCTTTTGTCCTACTTTGGAAAAGAGGCTCCGGCGATCGGCTTTGCCCTTATGGTAGACCAACTTTTACTGGCATTGGAGCGGCAAAAGATCGCCATTTCGGCAGGACAGGAAGCAGAGATCATCCTATACACACCGCAGCAGAGAAAGATCGCTGCCACGACTGCAGAGGAACTGCGAAATGCAGGCAAGATTGTCCGCCTGCATCTGATGGATCTGGACAGCCACAGCATAGCGGATTACCGCCAGCGGTATCAGGGACAAAAGATCATTGTATTGGAGGACGAATAAGATGGAAGAACAAAGATATCTGACTTTTGCCCTGGGAAAGGGACGTTTGGCAAAGCAGACGCTTGCCACTTTTGAAAAGATCGGCATTACCTGTGAGGAGATGAAAGATCCGGGCACCAGAAAACTCATTTTTGTCAATGAAGATTTAAAACTCCGCTTTTTCCTGGCAAAAGGACCGGATGTGCCGACCTATGTCGAATACGGCGCGGCTGACATCGGTATTGTTGGAGAGGATACGATCTTAGAGGAAGCCCGAAATATTTATGAGGTTTTAGATCTTGGCTTTGGTAAATGCCGCATGTGCGTCTGCGGACCAAAGGAATCCAAGGAACTCCTGCAGCACCAGGAATTGATCCGCGTTGCTACCAAATATCCGAGGATCGCTAAGAATTATTTTTATAACGAAAAACATCAGACGGTTGAGATCATCAAGTTAAACGGTTCGATCGAACTGGCACCGATCGTGGGACTGTCCGAAGTGATCGTAGATATCGTAGAAACTGGCTCGACCCTGCGGGAAAACGGACTGGAAGTCTTAGAGGAAGTTTGTCCTTTGTCCGCGCGGATGGTCGTCAACCAGGTCAGCATGAAAATGGAATATGAACGCATCACCAAATTGATCGGTGAGTTAAAACAGGCATTATCAATCGAAGGGTAGGTATGGGATATGAGGATCTTAGACTTAAATAAAGAAACAACAAGCAATATTTTGGAATCTCTCTTAAAGAGAAGTCCCAACAGTTATGGCGAATACGAATCACGCGTGGCTGCCATCATCGAGGAAGTGCGAAAGAATCGCGATGCGGCGGTTTTTTCCTACACCAAGCAGTTTGACCGTGCCGAGATCAATGCAGACAATATCGTTGTGACCGATGAGGAGATCAATGAGGCATATGCGACAGTTGCACCAGAACTTTTGGATGTGATCCGCAAGTCCTTGGTCAATATTCGCGCTTTTCACAGCAAGCAGTTGCAGAATTCCTGGTTCACCAGTGGCGAAAACGGCACGATCTTAGGTCAGAAAGTCACACCTTTGGATAAGGTGGGCGTTTATGTTCCTGGCGGAAAGGCTGTTTATCCGTCTTCCGTTCTGATGAATGTCGTTCCGGCAAAAGTAGCGGGCGTTCCTCATATTTATATGACAACACCACCTGGGGCTGATGGCAAGATTGCTGCCTCTACCTTAGTGGCTGCCAAAGAAGCCGGTGTTGATACTATTTATAAAGTTGGTGGCGCCCAGGCGATCGCAGCCCTTGCTTTTGGTACGGAATCCATTCCGAAAGTAGACAAGATCGTTGGTCCCGGCAATATTTATGTGGCATTGGCAAAAAAGGCAGTGTTCGGTCATGTCAGCATCGACTCTATCGCCGGTCCGAGTGAAATTCTGGTTTTAGCCGATGAGACTGCAAATCCAGAATATGTAGCGGCAGACCTTTTGTCACAGGCAGAACATGATGAAATGGCATCTGCTATCCTGATCACGACCAGCCGTGCTCTGGCAGATCAGGTTTCCAAGGAGATCGATTATTTTGTGGCAAGATTATCCCGCAAGACGATCATTGAAAAATCTTTGGAAAACTACGGTTATATCCTGATCGCACCGGATATGGAGACTGCCATTGATACGGTAAATGAGATCGCATCCGAGCATTTGGAGATCGTGACCAAGAATCCGTTTGATACCATGACAAGGGTAAAAAATGCAGGTGCTATCTTCCTTGGCGAATACAGCAGTGAACCGCTTGGCGACTACTTTGCAGGTCCAAACCATGTACTTCCTACCAATGGAACCGCCAAATTCTTCTCTGCCCTCAGTGTTGATGATTTTATCAAGAAATCCAGCATCATTTCTTATTCCAGAGAGGCGCTGGAAGATGTCTACCGTGACATTGTGCAGTTTGCAGAGTGTGAGCAGTTGACGGCGCATGCAAATTCGATTAAAGTAAGATTTGAAGATGTTTAAGATTATGTAGAAAGTAGGGATAAAGGGTGAGTGATGTAAGACGCGCCCACTGTGTGCGCACAACAAAGGAAACAGATATCGATCTGACATTTACGATCGACGGCAGTGGCAAATCGATGATCTCCACGGATATCGGCTTTTTCGACCATATGTTGGAGGGCTTTGCCAGACACGGACTTTTTGATCTGG
This sequence comes from Roseburia lenta, assembly GCF_014287435.1. GTDB lineage: Bacteria > Bacillota > Clostridia > Lachnospirales > Lachnospiraceae > Pararoseburia > Pararoseburia lenta. The sequence continues at coordinate 168,318 of NZ_JACOPG010000001.1, read as the reverse complement.
ATGTAAAGATCAAGGGAGACCTGATCGTGGACTGCCACCATACGATCGAAGACTGTGGCATTGTTCTGGGTGAGGCTATCAAGCAGGCACTGGGCGATAAAAAGGGAATCTGTCGCTATGGCTCCTGTATCTTACCTATGGATGAGACTTTAGTGCTTTGTGCCATAGACTTGTCCGGCAGACCTTATCTGTCTTTTGATGCAGAATTTACCACCGATCGGATCGGCTATATGGATACGGAGATGATCCGCGAATTTTTCTATGCCATTTCCTATAGTGCAGGCATGAACCTGCATATACAGGTATTAAAATCCGGCAACAATCATCATATGGCGGAAGCCATGTTCAAGGCTTTTGCAAAGGCTCTGGATGCGGCAACGACCAAGGATCCGAGAATCGCAGACATTCTTTCCACCAAGGGAAGTCTGGCTTAAAATCAATAGAAAGTGAACATACTAAGATGGAACACAAAAATATCGTAGCAACAATCTATTTAAAAGATGGGATGGCAGTGCGTGATCCAAAGCATACCGACGAAAAGCAGGATGTCTTAGAATTGGCACGCCTCTACAACGACAGTGGTATTGACAAGATCATTTGTTATGATCTTTCTTCGGAAGATGAAGAACATGAGAAAAACATTTTAGCCATCCGTGAGATCAACCGTAATATCGAGATCAAGACCTGTGGCGGCGGCAACATTAAGCGACTGGAAGATGTTAAGAAATTTCTTTATGCCGGCTGTGTGGAAGTCATTTTAAACGGCTCCAAGCCATCCGCGATCGAGATCTTAAAGGAAGCCAGTGCCCGCTTTGGAGCGGAGAAAATGCTGGTATCCCTGACAAATGTGGATTTTCTCTTTAAGACCAAGGATGTCCTGGAAGACCATGTCCATGAACTTGTGATCTATGATCGCACACTTTTAAACAGCATTGAGAGCATTACCAATGTACCTTACATTGTTGATGTAGATTCTTACAACTTTAAAGATGTGATCGACCTTTTAAAGTCTGACAAGATCCGTGGTATCTGCGGTTCCTTTATCAACGATACCCAGACCGATATCATGCAGGTCAAATGTGAACTTTCCGATGCCGGCATCAAGATGGACAATTTTGAGCCAAAACTTGCCTGGAGCGATCTGAAAGTAAATGCAGACGGACTGGTGCCTGTGATTGCGCAGGATTATCAGACCGGCGAGGTTCTCATGCTTGCCTATATGAATGAGGAAGCCTTTAACACGACGATCCGTATCGGCAAGATGACCTATTACAGCAGAAGCAGACAGGAACTCTGGATCAAGGGTTTGACAAGCGGACACACCCAATATGTCAAGTCGTTAACCGCTGACTGCGATTATGATACTATTTTAGCCAAGGTATCCCAGGTGGGCGGTATTGCCTGCCACACCGGCGCACCAAGCTGCTTTTTCAATGAGATCATCAAAAAAGAGTACACAGAGCGCAATCCACTCAAGGTCTTTGAGTCCGTTTACCAGGTGATTGCTGACCGCAGGGAGCATCCAAAGGAAGGTTCCTATACCAATTATCTGTTCGATAAAGGTATCGACAAGATTTTAAAGAAAGTCGGAGAGGAAGCGACGGAGATCGTGATCGCTGCCAAGAACCCGGACAACGAAGAAGTCAAGTATGAAATGTCTGATTTCCTCTATCACATGATGGTCTTGATGGTGGAAAAAGGACTGACTTGGGAAGACATTACACGCGAACTTTCCCAGAGATAAAAGCGAGAGGAATTATACAATATATGAATAAACTAGCACTGTCAGATGATATCTTAATGCAACTCGATAAGCCTGCAAGATACATCGGCAATGAACTGAACATGGTAAAGAAGGATCCCTCCAAGGTCGATATCCGTTTTGCCATGTGTTTCCCGGATGTCTATGAGATCGGTATGTCTCATCTTGGCATCCAGATCCTTTATGAAATGTTTAACAGAAGAGATGATGTTTACTGTGAGAGAGTATATTCTCCCTGGCCGGATCTGCATAAGATCATGAAAGAGGAGGATATCCCTCTTTTTGCGTTAGAAACACAAGATCCCATCAAGGATTTTGACTTTGTTGGCATCACCTTGCAGTACGAGATGTGCTATACCAATATCCTGCAGATCTTAGACCTTGCCCAGATCCCTTTGTGGCAGAAAGACCGTTCGGATCAGGATCCGATCATTTTATGCGGAGGACCTTGTACCTACAATCCGGAGCCGATTGCTGACTTTTGTGATCTGTGCTATATCGGTGAGGGCGAGATCTCTTATGATGCGCTCTTGAGTCTATATAAAGATATGAAGCATGTCGGAAACTACACCAGAGCGGAATTTCTTCGCAAGGCTGCTCAGATCCCGGGCATCTATGTGCCATCTTTGTATGAAGTGACTTATCAGGAAGACGGAACGATCGCAGCCATGACACCGCGTTTTGCGGATGTCCCGGAAAAGGTAAAGCGTCAGGTACTGGTTAATATGGATGAGGGCGCCTATCCGACCAAGCCTTTGGTTCCGTTTGTGCGTGCCACACAGGACCGCGTGGTCTTAGAGATCCAGCGTGGCTGCATCCGTGGTTGTCGTTTCTGTCAGGCAGGTATGGTCTATCGTCCCAACCGTGAAAAGAGTCTGGATCTTTTAAAGACCTATGCCAAGGAAATGTTAGACTCGACCGGACACGAGGAGATCTCTTTGAGTTCCTTGAGTTCCAGTGATTATACCCAGTTGCCGGAACTGATCAATTTCCTGATCGACGACTGCTGTGGAGATGGTGTCAATATCTCCCTGCCATCCCTGCGTATCGACGCCTTTTCTTTGGATGTCATGAGCAAGGTACAGGATGTCAGAAAGAGCAGTCTGACCTTTGCCCCGGAAGCCGGTTCCCAACGGCTCCGCAATGTCATCAATAAGGGACTGACCAAGGATGACATTTTAAACGGTGCCGGTATGGCATTTGAGGGCGGCTGGCAGAAGGTAAAACTTTACTTTATGCTTGGCCTTCCGACCGAGACCGAAGAAGATATGCGTGCCATCCCGGAACTCGCCAATGAAATTGCGGCCCGCTATTATGAGATCCCAAAGGACAAGCGCAACGGCAAGTGCCAGATCACGATGAGCACTTCCTTTTTTGTACCAAAGCCTTTTACCCCATTTCAATGGGCACCTATGTATGAAAAAGGCGAATATCTCCGCCGCGCCAAAATTGTCAACGATACGATGAAGGAGCAGTTAAACCACAAAAGCCTGCGTTATAACTGGCATGAAGCGGATGTGACGGTATTAGAGGGACTTTTTGCCAGAGGCGACCGCAGACTTGCCAAAGCCATTTACGAAGCCTATGAAGAAGGCTGTATGTTTGATGCCTGGTCGGATTATTTTGATGTCGATAAATGGCATGAGATCTTGGAGCGAAACGGTATCTCTCTTGATTTTTATGTCTATCGCCAGCGTCCTTTGGATGAAGTTCTGCCATGGGATTTTATTGATGTTGGTGTGCGCAAGGAATTTTTTGTACGCGAATGGAAGCGTGCGACCATCGATCAGGTGGTAACACCAAACTGTAAAATGCAATGCTCCGGTTGCGGTGCAGCATCATTTGGAGGAGGCATTTGTTTTGAAGGTAAGAATTAAATTTAGCAAGAGCGGCAGTATGGTCTATATCGGTCATCTGGACATCATGCGGTATTTCCAGAAAGCCATCCGCAGAAGCGGACTGCCGATCAAGTATTCCGAAGGTTTTAACCCGCATCAGATCATGTCTTTCGCGGCTCCGCTGGGCGTTGGTCTGAGCAGTTCGGGCGAATATATGGATATTGAATTAAAAGAGTTTGTGCCAAGCCAGGAAGCCTTGCAGCGTTTGCAGGCTGCTATGGTAGACGGCATGGAAGTGACGTCTTTCCGCTATTTGCCGGACAATGCGCAAAATGCCATGTCCTCCGTGAGCGCCGCCTCTTATATTTTATCCTATAAGCACCCGGAGAAGTTTCCTTATACGATTACAGAGTTGCAGGCTGCCAAAAAAGCCTTTTTTGATGATGCAGGGACCATTCCCATCATCAAAAAGACCAAAAAGGGAGAGCGCGAATTGGATCTGAAACCTTTGATCTATGACTTTACCATCTCTGAGGTCTGCAATTCCTGCGGAGACAGCGGTATTATCTTTTCGCTTTTAGTCTCCACCGGCAGTACGGATAATATCAAGCCGGAACTGGTGCTGGATCACTTTTTTAGAAGCATGGGAAAGACCGACTTAGGCAGATATGACTTCTTTATCCATAGAGAGGATATGCTGACCGGTCAGGCTCCGGACTTTGTATCTTTGGGAGAGATCGGTCATGACAAAGAATAATCGTTGCTTTATTACAGAATGGACAAGCGGGCAAAAGCAGATGGAACTTTTGCTCTATCTGGACGCGCACGATCATCCCATCGAGATCCATCCATATGATGCAAGTTCACCATCCTTGATCGGCAATATTTATGTTGCAAGGGTCGATCGGGTGATGCCCCAGATACATGCCGCCTTTTTGAAGGCAGATGACCTGACCTTCTTTTATCCTATGGAAGATACCGCTATGGAAAATATCATCTTTACCGGAAAGAACGGAAAGAAGGATGCCTTAGTGGAGGGGGATGAATTGCTCGTACAGGTCATCCGTGATGCAATCAAATCCAAGGAAATCTGCGTTTCGACCAACCTTTCCTTTTCTTCCGCGCATCTCTTGCTCACGACAGGCAACCGCTTACATGGGATCTCCAAGAAGATCTCTGGGGAAAGGCGAAAACAGATCCAGAGTGGTTTTCTGGACCGGGTTGCAGACGAAAATTTAGGGATCGTTGTGCGAACCAATGCGATGGAATGTGACGAGGATCTCTTATATGCCGAATACCGGATGCTGCAGGATAGCGTGAGTGACCTGCTTTCAAGAGCGAAGCACCTTGTCGCTGGATCACTTCTTTCGGTGTCGGGACAAAGGCATCCTTTTTTTGAGCATATAGATCGTTTTCAAAGAGAAGGTCTGACAGAGATCGTAACCGATGATCCTGTCTGGTATGACCGGTTAAAAGAAACTGATACCGAGGGCATACCGGTACGCCTGTATGCAGATCCTGCCTATTCCCTCAAACAGCTTTACGGCATAGAGCAGATGCTGACCCAGGCGCTTGCCCAAAAGGTCTATCTTTCTTCCGGTGGCTACCTTGTCATTGAGCCGACGGAGGCACTGACGGTCATTGATGTCAACAGTGGCAACAATACCAAAAAGAAAAAGAAGGATGATTATTACCTCTCCAACAATATGGAAGCTGCCAAGGAGATCGCCAGACAAGTGCGTCTGCGCAATATCAGCGGCATCATTGTGGTCGATTTTATCAATTTGAAAAATAAGGAGCAAAAAGACGCACTGACTACTTATATGAAGTCCCTCTTAAAAGAGGATTATGTCAAGGCGAATGTTGTGGATTTTACCCGCTTAGACCTTATGGAGATCACACGCGCCAAGAAATATCAGTCCTTGCAGCAAGCACTTTCATATTGTACGCAATAAAATACAAAATATCGACATAATTTCCGACAAACGATTGACGAAAGCAGATTCCTATGCTAATATATCAAGGTATGCCGCACAACGAGGTTTAAGTTGCATTTTGCACACCGTAGTTGGCGAGTAATGATAATAGGAGGTGCCATATGTACGCAATTATAGCAACAGGTGGTAAGCAGTACAAAGTATCTGAAGGCGATATCATTACCATTGAAAAGCTTGGAGTAGAAGCTGGTGAAAAGGTTACATTTGATCAGGTTCTGGCTATCAGCGATAACGGATTAAAGATTGGTAATCCGACCGTTGAAGGCGCAACTGTAGAAGCTTCTGTCGTTAAAGAAGGCAGAGGTAAAAAGGTAATCGTTTACAAGTACAAGAGAAAGACTGGCTATCACAATAAGAACGGTCATAGACAGGCGTTCACACAAGTACAGATCAATAAGATTAATGGATAATCGATAGGAATTGTTATGATTTCGATAACGATTTTCAAAGATCAGGAGCAGTATCGGGGCATCCGTTGCAGTGGACATGCAGGATTTGAACAAGCCGGCAAAGACATTGTCTGCGCGGCAGTATCCATGCTGGTGATCAATACCATCAATGGGATCGATCAATTCACAGAGGATGCATATGCTTTGGATAGCAAAGAGGACGATACCAAGACATCGAAAAAGAAAAGATTTTTTCCCGGGAAAGAGGAATCCGATAATCTGATTGATTTCCGATTTACGGAGGCCGTTTCCAAGGAATCGAACTTACTTATGGATGTTCTGGTCTTAGGCTTAACAGAGATTTATAAGCAATACGGTGATTCGTATCTTACACTAAAATTTGAGGAGGTGTAGACATGTTAAAGTTGAATCTTCAATTTTTCGCCCACAAAAAGGGAGTTGGTTCTACTAAGAACGGACGTGATTCAGAGTCTAAGAGATTAGGCGCAAAGAGAGCGGACGGACAGTTCGTTAAGGCTGGAAATATTCTTTACAGACAGCGTGGAACAAAGATTCATCCAGGTACTAACGTAGGTATCGGTGGTGATGATACATTATTTGCAACAGCAGATGGTATTCTTCGTTTCGAAAGAAAGGGCCGCGACAAGAAGCAGGCTAGTGTTTATCCAGTAGCAAGCGAAAACTAAGAACATTTTGGTAGACTCGACTATTGTTTAGCCGAGTCTACTTTGTTATATAATAGTATTTAGAAAGCGGATACTACTATATAACAAAGTAATGTATACCAAGTATTTTTTGAAAGGTGTAATCATATGTTTGCAGATCGTGCACGAATTATAATCAAATCAGGAAAAGGCGGCGACGGACATGTCAGTTTCCGTCGCGAGAAATTTGTACCAAATGGCGGTCCGGACGGCGGTGACGGTGGAAAGGGCGGCGATATCATATTTGAAGTTGACGAGGGCTTAAATACCTTGACAGACTATCGCCATCGCAGGAAATTTGCCGCACAGGCAGGCGAAGAGGGCGGTAAAAAGAACTGCCACGGTAAAAATGGAGCCGATCTTATATTAAAAGTACCGGAAGGCACCGTGATCAAGGATGCAGAGTCCGGCAAAGTCATTGCAGACATGTCCGGCGACAACAAACGCCAGATCATTTTGACCGGCGGACGTGGCGGCCTCGGCAATCAGCATTATGCGACTTCCACCATGCAGGCGCCAAAGTATGCCCAGCCGGGTGGCGAATCCATTGAGATCGAGGTACAACTGGAGTTGAAGGTCATTGCTGATGTCGGACTGGTCGGATTTCCAAATGTCGGCAAATCCACCTTCCTTTCCCGCGTGACAAATGCCAAGCCAAAGATCGCAAATTACCACTTTACTACCTTAAATCCAAACCTTGGTGTGGTAGATTTAGATGGCAACGGCTTTGTGATCGCGGATATTCCGGGATTGATCGAGGGTGCCTCTGAAGGCATTGGTCTGGGGCATGAATTCTTACGTCACATTGAGCGTACCAAGGTTATCATCCATATGGTAGACGGTGCTTCTGTTGAGGGTAGGGATCCTCTTGAGGACATCAAGGCGATCAATAAGGAATTAGAGGCCTATGATCCGGCGATCTTGGAAAAGCCACAGGTGATCGCAGCCAACAAGATGGATGTCTGCATGGAAGGCAGTGAGGAGATCATCGAAAAACTCCGCAAGGAATTTGAACCAAAGGGCATCGAAGTCTTTTCCATTTCCGCCGTCAGCGGGCAGGGTGTAAAGGAACTTTTGTATCACGTACAGGAACTCTTAAAGACTTGTCCGGAGGAAGTGACCGTCTATGAGCCTGAATTTGATCCGGCGCTGCGTTTCTTTAGCGAAGAACCGTTTACCGTTGAAGTCAACGAAGAAGGCGAATATGTGGTAGAGGGACCTCGTATCGAGAAGATGCTGGGCTATACCAATATTGATTCCGAAAAGGGATTCCTTTTCTTCCAGCGTTTCTTGAAAGAGCAGGGCATTTTAAAGCAATTAGAGGAACTTGGCATTGAGGAAGGCGATACTGTTCGCATGTATGGTCTGATGTTCGATTATTATAAGTAAGGAGCAAAAGAATGATGAATAACAAACAAAGAGCCTATTTATCAGGTTTGGCAAGCAAAATGACACCGATTTTACAGATTGGAAAATCTTCTCTGACACCGGAGATCATTACTGCCGTAGATGAAGCCTTAGAAGCAAGAGAACTGATCAAGATATCCGTGCTCAAGAATTGTTTTGATGATCCAAGAGCCATTGCAGAGACCATGGCAGAGCGTACCCACAGCCAGGTAGTCCGTGTGATCGGTAGAAAGATCGTTCTTTACCGTGCGGCGAAAAAGCCAAAGATCGAACTTCCAAAATAAAAAAAGGTTGCTTGCTGTGAAAAAAATTGGAATTTTAGGTGGGACCTTCAATCCCATTCACGAAGGACATTTGAATATTGCAAGATGTGCCAGAGATTTTCTTTCCCTGGATGAAGTCTGGTTTTTGCCGGCGGGAACACCGCCACACAAGGATGTTGCAGAACATGTGTCTGCCTGGCACCGTAAGAATATGGTAAATGCTGCGATCGCGTCTGAACGGGCATTTTTGCTCTGTGATATTGAATTAGAAAAAAAGACACCGTGTTATTCCTGGGAGACCTTGGAAGAATTACATGCGCAGTATGGTCAAAATGCAGATTTTTATTTTATCATTGGCGAAGATTCTTTTGCCATGTTCGATCAATGGGTGCATCCGGAGCGCATCTGTGCCGTCTGTAAAATTGTCGTCGCCAAACGTCCACTGGATAAGGCTGCTATCAAAAAAGCCCATCCAATGGCATTTAACGAGCGTATAGAGACATATCGGCAGAAATTCTCGACGGAATTTATTGAGATGCCGGTAGAGGTGATGGATATTTCTTCTTCCTATATCCGCAAATGTCTGCAAGCAGGGGAAATGGAAACGAATTTATCCATGCTACCGGATGCGGTGCTTTCTTATATTGCTGAGCATCAATTATATCAGGCAGACTATCCGCTTTCTTTGATCGATACTTTACAAAAAAAGGTCAAAAGGGAGTTAAAACCGGAACGTTTTGAACATACCTTGGGAGTCATGTATACGGCAGGCAATCTGGCATCCGTCCATGGCTATCCGCAGATAAAGGCCATGGTTGCCGGTTTGCTGCATGATTGTGCTAAATGTCTCAGCGACGAAAAGCGATTAGACATCTGTCATAAGCAAAAAATTACGGTTACAGATATCGAGAACCGGCATCCGCATTTATTACACGGAAAAGTCGGTGCTTACCTTGCAAAAAAGAAATATGATATTACAGATCCACAGGTCCTGCATGCAATTGCTGTGCATACGACCGGCTGTCCGGATATGAATCTTCTGGATAAGATCATTTATATTGCGGATTATATAGAGCCGCACCGTGACAAAGCGCCACATTTGGAAGAGATACGCCGTAAATCTTTTGCAGATATCGATGCCGGACTTTTTATGATCTTGGAGGATTCTGTCCAATATTTAAGTCAGAGTCCATCCGATATGGATCCGATGACTTTAGAAACATATGAATACTATAAAAACTTGCAAAAATAAAAAAAGGAGCAAAATTTATGGAAATCAAGGAAATGGTGAAATTGGTATGTCATGCTTTGGACGAAAAGAAAGCAGAAGACATCAAAGTAATTGATATTAAGGGACTTTCCGTTATGGCTGACTACTTTATCGTTGCCAGTGGCGGAAGTCAGAACCAGTTGCTTGCTATGCAAAATGAAGTAGACAAGGAAATGTATGAGCATGGGATCCACGCAAAGCAGGTTGAAGGAAATCGTTCTTCTACCTGGATCCTGATGGACTACGAAGATGTGATCGTGCATCTGTTTTCACAGGATGACCGGCTTTTCTATAATTTGGAAAAGATCTGGCAGGATGGACGTGTTCTCTCTGCAGAAGAACTGGATAATTTATAAAATGATAAGTCGTAAGGTATAAGAAAACGCAAGGATCCGATCATAGATCCTTGCGTTTATAATTTACGGCATTTGCTGCCTGACGCTTGTGTTCATCCTCCATGGCAGCATAATAATCAATGGTGGTATTGATATTTTCATGCCCTAAAACATCGGCTACCAGACGGATATCGCCTGTCTCACGGTAAAGGGCTGTGCCATAGGTACTGCGCAGTTTGTGCGGTGTGATCTTTTTGTTGGGCACCGCCATCTGTGCATAACGCTTTACCAGACGTTCGATGGAATCTACGCTCATGCGCCGTCCTTGGATAGAGTAGAAGAGGGCAGGAGCATCCGCCTCATATGGCGTGATCAGGGCGCGTTCCGAACAGATATAGTCATCTAAGACCTGATGGATTTCATCACTAAAATACAAGACATCCTGCCCACCACCTTTGCGGACAATGGTCATAGAATTGACATTAAAATCCAGATCGTTTAAATCCAGACCACGACATTCCGAAACACGGATGCCGGTGCCAAGCATAAGGGTCATGATAGCAAGATCTCTTTTCTGGGTCTTGGCGGCATATTTTCTTTGTCTTTCGGTCATAGGCACGCCGGCATTATTTTCAATGACATTTAAAAGTGCCTGCACCTCATAATTGTTCATGCGGACAATGTTTTTATCCTTTTTTAACTTTGGCAATTTGACCAGTATCATCGGATTATCTGAAATATTCTTGCGTTCATAATGATACTGAAATAAACCTCGCAAAGGCGACATTTTCCGTGCGATGGCTTTCTTACCGTTTTCATGCATTTCACCATCTAAATTTAACTCCAGATAACGTTGGTATTCCACAATATCTTCTGATTGTAAGTGATCCAGGACGGACAAAGGGATTTCTGTCAAAGAAAGATCCTTTAAAGTTGAATTATGCGTCTGTAAAAAGCGAAAAAACGTCAGCAGATCGTAACAATAAGATATCAAGGTGCTGGGCTGTGTGGTAAGTTCTTTACTGTAGATATAATCTGCAGCCAAACTCGGCAACTGGTCGATAAGACCGCGCAGTTTGACTTTCTGTGATCTTGTTTTTGATTTGTAATAAGCAGAATCTTTTCCCATAATAAATCCTCATCCATATATAAAAACATTAGGAACTCATAAGAAAACGCATAGCATGCATAAAAGTCTTTGGGTGCGTTTCTATATATAAGTATATCATCTTCTGTCTTTTGGCACAACATCTTTCGGAAAAACAGATATTTATCCGCACGATACATTTTCAAACAAATACTGCTATGTCACCTATTTATTCTCATTCAAATTTATAATCATAGATACCATAGCAGTTTCTTATACATCCGAAGAAAACTTGATTGCCCTTCATCGGATCATAATTGTTGTATTACCTTATACCGATCAGATCGATGCCTGTCAGCCGGCATCCACAGCAAAGTCTGCCATGCGGGCAATGATGCGCTGGCGAACCAGTTTGGCAATTTCCGGTGTCTTCATATCTTTATACTCGTCATAATAGATGGCTGGTAAAAAAACAACCTTGGTCGTAACTGTTCCAAATTCCAAACTGTTGAAAGGCTTGTAGGAATCGATCAATGCAACCGGTACGATCGGTGTTTTGGAACGAACCGCACATTTAAAACTTCCCGGCTTAAATTGCTGTACCTTGTTGCGATTCCTATCATAACCACCTTCTGAAAACAGGATGTATTTCTTGCCCTGCTTGACTTCCTCTGTGATCTCATTGATAACGGTAAGATTTTGTCTGACATTATCCAGTTCCAGACGCTTGGCACCCAACATATCGACCAGTTCCTTGACCAAAAAGGAATTGGACTTTGCCTTGTCCATAACAAAGGAACAGGGCTGCTTGTGAGCATATATAATCCCTAATGCATCATACTTGCCCTGGTGGTTGGGATACATCACATAACCGCCCTCTAAAGGTAAATTCTCGGTGCCATAGACTTCCGTCTTGATCTTGCCGGAAGATTTCATGTAATTGATCAGTTTCTGTGCAAATGCATAACGTACCTGCTCGGAATAACGCTCCGGATGATGGAACATCTTTCGCATCTTGGGAATCAGATATGGTCCACGCTTTACATTGGCAAGTACTACTAAAATAAATCGTAACATAAATTCAATTTCTCCCTCTATCCTGTAGGTAAATATAATTTAACTACAATCTATATTATACTGGTAATAGTGGGAAAAGACAAGCAAACTACTGTACTTGTGCGGAATAATAAGGTATCGTCAGATACTCTCCTGCATGAATGTCATCCCCGGAGATATGGTTGATCTGCTTCACCTCATCAATATAATCGGTATAAGATGCGTAAGAGTCTACATCAGAGTACTCCTTGGCGATAGACCAAAGGGAATCCCCATCCTCTACCTGGACGCTGGTATAATACTTGTACATATTGTGGTCTTGCTTGGCATTGGATGTCATAGCAAAGGCACAGATAACGGTAACCATAATAGCGATTGCCATCAACAAATAAAATAAAATACACTGCTTTTGCTGGATTCTCTTTGTCATATCTCTCATCCTCTTTCTCAAAATGTATCAGAACGAACCTTTGTTCTGGTATTAGAATACAACGCGAACAGATGTTTGTCAAGAAGTTTTTCGAACAAATTTTCGGAATGTATGTTTGCTTTTTATACTTTCCTATGCTATAATCTGAATAAATCATTTATCTATTTGTTTACGAAGGGAGCTTTCTATGGAATACGGACGCATTACACCAAAGCAGCGTGAAATCTTAGAATACATCAAGCAGGAGATCTTAAATAGAGGCTATCCGCCTACCGTCAGAGAGTTATGCGATGCAGTACATTTAAAGTCTACATCTTCTATCCACTCTCATCTGGAATCCCTGGAGAAAAACGGCTATATCCGCAGAGACCCGTCCAAGCCGCGTGCGATCGAGATCGTGGATGACAGTTTTAATCTGACCCGGCGTGAGATGGTCAACGTTCCGATCATCGGTTCTATTGCCGCAGGTCAGCCGCTATTAGCCATTCAGAATATCGAAAATTATTTCCCGATCCCTGCAGAATACATGCCAAATCAGGATACCTTTATGCTCCGTGTCAAGGGCGAAAGCATGATCAATGCCGGTATCTGTGATGGTGATGTGATCATTGTCAAGCAGCAGAATACGGCTTCCAACGGTGATATGGTCGCTGCCCTGGTGGATGATTCTGCTACGGTAAAGACTTTCTATAAAGAAGACGGACACATACGCCTGCAGCCGGAAAACGACAACATGGATCCGATCATCGTCCCGGATTGCCAGATCCTCGGCGTTGTATTTGGTGTCTTCCGCTTCTTCTGATTTTTGCATGGCATATTTATTTACAGGGCTTTGCCCGTTTTCCTGTACCAGGAATTATATAAAAGCATAAAACGGACATTGCCTTGTCATGTAGGATTTCCATACAGACCAAGCGGTGTCCGTTTTCTTTTAAAACATCTGTATTCTTTTTTAGATTAGCCTTCTATTCCGGCAATATCTCCAGTAAATATTTGAAATAATCCGGTAATGGCGCCTCGACCTCCAGATATTCCCCGCTGGTTGGATGCACAAAGCCAATGACCGCGGCATGCAGTGTCTGTCCCTGTAATTTGTAAGGACACTTCTTTGGACCATATAGGACGTCTCCCAATAAAGGATGTCCAATGGACGCCATATGCACACGGATCTGATGTGTCCGACCGGTTTCTAACTTAAATTCCATATAGGAATAATCTTTAAAACGCTTGAGCAGGCGGTAATGTGTAATGGCATCTTTACCATTCTTCTCATTGATCGCCATTTTCTTTCGATCATTAGGATTGCGCCCGATCGGTGCGTGTACCAGTCCCTCATCCTCTGCCGGATGACCGATCACGATTCCCCGATAAATACGGTTGATCGAATGTACCTTGATCTGTTCTGCGATCTTGATATGCGCCTGATCATTCTTACATACGATCAGAGATCCGGTCGTATCCTGATCGATTCGGTGGACAATGCCCGGACGGATCTCTCCATTGATGCCGGACAGCGACTCCTTACAGTGATACATAATGGCATTAACCAGTGTACCATCGGGATGCCCCGGTGCCGGATGCACGACCATGCCCTTTGGCTTATTGACGATCAGAAGGTCTTTATCTTCATATAAGATATCCAAAGGGATATCCTGTGGCTGGATGGATGCTTCTACCGGTTCCGGTACAAATAAAGCGATCGTATCTCCTTTGTTGATGCGATAATTTGCCTTGCAGGCTTTCCCTTGGACAAGGACATTGCCGTCTTTGATCCATTTTTGTATGGCACTTCTGGAAACATCCGGCTGACACTTACATAAAAATTGATCGATGCGCATGCCCTGGTCCTGCTCTGTCACATGATACTCTGCCATAACTACTTGCGCTCCTTTTTCCTGCCAAGTGCTGCCGCAGAGATCTCATCAAACTCCTTGTCCGAATAGACAAAGAGGATCAAAAAGAAGAGGCAGATCACCCCACAGGTCACATAGATATCCGCTACATTAAAGACCGGAAAATTGATCAGTGAAAAATAAATAAAGTCAATCACATAGTGATAAGAGATCCGATCGATAAAATTGCCAATGGCTCCGGCTAATAAAAAGACCAGGATCAGACGCAGAGAGCCATATTCTTTTTTATCCGGCAATTTGATAAAAAGACAGATCATCAGAGCACATAAGATCGGCGTAATGATGCAAAAGAAGATTGTCTTATTCTCCATAATGGAAAAGGCTGCTCCCGTATTTTCCAGATAATGTAACTGCAATACGCCGGGGATCAATATGATATTCCCCTGATCCATCAGATGACTGACTGCCAACTGCTTGGTCCACTGATCAAGAAATACCAAAATTGCAAAGCCGATGAGTGCCAAAATATATTTTTTCGCAAGTGATCTTTTCATCCTGTTACCTCATTCATCTGTAAGCAGAACCTGAATGCCCTCTAATAATTCCTGATCACTAAAGGTCATGTCGATAGCAGCCTGCCCGATTTTTTCCAATACAATAAATTTGATCTTATCGCCCACCATCTTTTTATCGGACTTGGTGTTGGCAAGGATCTCCCCTGCATCATAGTCGGATACACTGACCGGCAGATCAAAGCCTTGAATCATCGCCAAAATATCCTCATACTGGTCTTTTGTGATATGTCCCCGTTTGAAAGACAGATATGCTCCACTGTGCATACCGATTGCCACGCATTGCCCATGATACAAAGAAAAATCAGACATCTTTTCAATGGCATGTCCTATGGTATGGCCAAAATTCAAATAGGCACGTATGCCCTGTTCCTTTGGATCAGTCTCAACCACATTCTTCTTGATCAGACAAGAACCGTAGACCATTTCTTCCAGAATATCCTCATCATGCGCCTGGATGGCAGCCTGATGATCTTTGAGCCACTGATAATAAGATGCATCCCGGATCAGTCCATGTTTGATGATCTCTCCCATCCCGGAAGCAAATTGTAAGTTTGGCAGAGACAAAAGACTATGGATGTTGATATAGACCATACGCGGCATATAAAAGGCACCGACCATATTTTTATATTGTAAAAAGTCTACACCGGTCTTACCTCCGATACTGCTGTCAACCTGCGAAAGCAGGGTCGTTGGCATCTGGATAAAATCAATACCACGTAAATAGGTAGCGGCTGCAAATCCGGTCAGGTCACCGACAACACCACCGCCCAAAGCCAGAAGCAAATCCTTGCGATCAAAGTGGCGTTTTATTAAATATTCATATAATTTCTCTACTGTAGCCATGTTTTTAGAGGATTCGCCAGCATCAAATACAAAGTATTCGACGACTGGAAATGCATTTTTGCAGATCTCTGTCACTTCATTTAAGTATAGTTTTGCCACGTTAGTGTCTGTGACAATGCATATTTTCCGATCTCTGGCAATGCCTTCCTGCTCTAACGCATCCAAAAATCCGTCAAAAGAATGGTTTAAAATGATCTTATAGCAGGGTTTCTCCTGATAATTTACCTGAACCTGTCGTGCCATATCTGTCTCTCCTTTTTATACATACCAGGCATACCTTATATGCAGTCTGCCCTTTTTTGTTGTATTTAAAAATGCCTCGAAACGTAACTTGCCATGACCACGCAGGGAAACGACATCTCCCTCTGCTAAACCCTGATTATGATTCGTCACAAGTGCGCCGTTAATAAAGACATTCTCTCCCAGGATAAATTGTGCTGCCTGCGCCCGGGACAATTTGCATGCCTGTGCCACAAAAGCATCCAGACGATTGGAGGCAATAAAGCCCTCTTCTGTACGGTACTGCATCTCAATATGCAGATCCACAGGCTTTACGCGCTGGGTCATGACCTGGGTATGTTTGATCTTGTATAGTTCCTTTGCGATAAAATCAGCCATCTTCTCTACACAGAAAATATAAGCCGACTTGTCCTTTATAAGGATATCTCCGATCAAAGACCGGTCGATACCCAAGTGCATCAAAGCCCCTAATATATCCCTATGGGACAGATCCTCGGAAAAACGATGGTTGAGTGGCTCTACCTGCACGCAGGAAATCGGATATTCCCAATTATAATAAAGAGCATCAGGCTGGAATGCTACCATCTGACGCTCTGCTTCCTGATAACCTCCATATAATGAGAACCCGGTATAAAAAAGGTTCTCATTCTGATGTAAAAGGTTAATTTCATACATATTGAGGAAATTACTAAATAATACGATCCCTTTTCGGTCTGCCTGATTGGCGAGATCTAAAAAGCGATGTAGGATCTCATCCGGATTGTCACATTTACTCATGATCTAAAATCCTGTCTGAATGCCGGAAAAATCAAAGGCATCCACGATTCCCTGCAGATCACCCGAAATATCAACGGCTGCCGGGGTAATGATAAAGATATAATTGCTTACCTTTTGCAGGTTGCCATCGATCGCATAGCAGCATCCTGAGGTAAAGTCAATGATACGCTGGGCAAGTCCAAGATCCAGACCTTCCATATTTAAGATCACGGTACGATCTGCCAATAATGTTTCGGATATCTCTCTTGCATCTTCAAATGAAGACGGCTTTATAACACATACTTCCATATTTGTACTATTACCCTTTCTACTAGCGCGCATTGGTGTGATCTTTGACGAAGCCTTGGCTGCCGGTTTCTCCTTGACACTTGGTGTCGGCTTTGCCTTGACTACACGAGGCTGCTCATCTTCTTCCTCATCCTCGTCATCGTCTTTCTTGCCGAACAGATGGAAGATAGAATGATCATCGTAATCATCGTAATCATCATAATCGTCGTCATCATACATCTCATCATCGTCGTAGTAATCGTCTTCATCTTCGCCTAATTTCATCACATCAAGCATACGATCAAAAAAAGCCATGATTTATCTCTCCTTAACTAATATCCTTTAGGTGTTTTGATAATTTCTTTTGCCAAAGATTCCTGTCCCGACGCGCACCATGGTCGCTCCCTCTTCGATCGCAACTTCAAAGTCACCCGTCATTCCCATAGACAGAATATCCATAGATACATTATCAATGTTTTGTTTTGCTATGTCAACAGATAACTCCTTTATTTTGCGAAAATAAGGACGATTTTCCTCGGCCTCTACAACATATGGTGCTATTGTCATGAGACCCTTGATCTCGATCGCATCCAGTGTTGCGATCTGTCTGACTAATTCCATGGCATCTTCTCTGGTAACACCAAACTTGCTTTCTTCTTCTGCGATGTTGACCTCTACCAGGATCGGTACGACAATACCCTTTTTCTTTGCCTGGATATTGATTTCTTCCGCCAAGCGGAAACTGTCAACCGAATGGATCAGGGCAACATTGCCAACGATATATTTGACCTTGTTACGCTGCAAATGGCCGATCATATGCCACTTGATGTCCTGTGGCATAACTTCCATCTTTGCACACAATTCCTGTACTTTATTTTCGCCAAAATCACGTTTGCCGGCATCATAGATCTCCTGTAAGTCTTCTACCGGTTTGGTCTTGCTTACAGCGATCAGTGTAACCTCACTCACATCGCGTCCGGCTCTTTTACATGCTGCCTCAACGCGTCCTTCAACTTCTCTTAGATTTTCTTTTAACATGCCTTTCCTCCTCAAAATAAATGTATGGATTGATCAACGAATGATCTGATTTTCCTTTACCAGATCTCCCTGCAACACAATGTGGTCGTACAGGGAAAGTCCATAGGTCGTGCCGGTACTGATAATGGCATAATCCTCGTTCTGATATAAGATATTGATCTGCTTAAATACCGCATAGCCCTTATTGATATTATACACGCCCTGTAAAGATGCTGTCTCAGAACCGATGGTGTAGGTTTCCTGCGAATCCGGTTTTAAAATAACGGTATCCTTTTTGACATCCTCGGAATCAATATAGTAATAATCGTCCGTCTCATAATAGATCGTTGGTGCTACGAACTGCGAATCGCCCTTCTTATCCCGCACCATCAGACCGGAAGAATCGGAATCATTTCCCATAAAGAAATAAGCCTTCGGAACAGTGAAAAATTCTTTTTCCACGATAGCACTGTTTGGAATCTTGAGCCCCGACTCCTCATTTAACAAAAGTTCGATCGGGATAAAACGGGAATCCCCATAACGGGCAACGCTATCATCCAGACTCAGCACCAGATAGTAATCGCCTGCCTTTTCCGTGATGCTGCATGCCGCCCAGGTCGTCGCATTGTCCGCGGCAAAACGGATCTCGATATATTCCATCTTCTCGTCCTGGATGATCTTGACCAGGTCTTCGTCGATCGGCATGATCATATTCCAGTCGTCGGAGGTGATGAGTTTATATGCCGGTTTCCCTGCTTCTACACTCTCCTGCGTCTTTAGATTGGTCACGGAAAGATTGCCCGTATCAAAAGATTCTGATGTGACCTGATCCAATGTCAGCCCCTCATAGCCATCCGTCTGGTAGACGACCACACCGGAGGTCGGTGCCGTATAAATGGAAAATTTTCCTTCCTGCGTCGCCTGTTCGATCTGCGGTGCAATCTCTGACATGAGACTATTGCTATAATACTGTTGCAGATTGGAAGAAAGATCTGACTTAAAGGAATAGACCTTCTGGAACTGATTGCTGTCATAATCATAGACAAAATCACCGATCTGCTTTTGTAGGCGGCTCATATCATTATCCGTCAGTGCTGTCGTATCCGTGGCATGGCTCTTTAACTGCTTGGTAATCTCTCCCGAAGTGTCAATAGAGTAAATATTGGATTTGACTCCTACCTGATCCAGATTGGATGCATAATAAAAAATATCTCCGGAACTATCCGCGTTGACAACCTGCTCCTGACGGATTGCCAGCGCCTGATAGATGTAATTCTGTGCGATCGTCCCCTCCTGTACCTCGTAGACCGTGATATTATCCGAAGTCATATAACTGAAGATATGGAAAAGTACATAAATAAAGATAATACCAAAAATGATCAGTCCGATATTGATCTGTATCTGCTTATGAAATTTTATAATATTATCATTTCTTTTCAAAAAACTGCTCCTTGGCATGTATAATCGCGCCTTACCTGTCCCATACTATCTAAAAAGGAGGTTATCATGAAAGGTTTAGATTATACATTACTCACTCTTGTAATCATCGGTGCAATCAACTGGGGGCTGATCGGCTTCTTCCAATTTGACCTCGTGGCCTTTATCTTTGGCAATATGTCATGGCTATCACGTATCATATATGCCCTTGTCGGTCTGAGCGGACTATACATGATCAGTGCCTATGGCAGAATCCGATCCAATTAAACTTTTATCATGTAAAAAGGTGTTCTCATATAACGAACACCTTTTTTGATACCTTTATCTAAAGTGATAAACAAATCTTTGCATTTAATTCTTCCGGCAATTTTTCCTCTTTTTGTGAAATGCTGAGGACAAAATTCACATGGAATGTCTTGCTGATCACGGATAACTTGTCGATCGCCAGACGAAGTCCTTCTGAGGTGTCAATGTATGCCAGTGTGAGAAAACTATCAATAAAGATCTTCTCAATGCTATTGTTCTGCGAGATCACACCACATAAAAATCCGATCAGTTCATCCGTATCATTGATCGGATAATCCGGCATATTGATCATGCGCACACGAGAATCCAACTGGTACATATATTTGGGACTCTTATCAATGTAAACAAGTGTCCCCAGCACTGTTTTGATCTCCTGATTGACGCGCTCCAACATGTGCTTTGTCTTTCCCGTTCCTTTTTCTCCAACAATAATCTCTACCATAGCGTCCACTCCTTATCTGTGCTTTACGATGGTGCTTCTCCGAATGTATATAACAATTCATTCATGAGATAATATAAATTCAGCGTACAATCTGAATTATATACAATAGAAATGATCGGCTGGTTCTGGTCGTTATAAGAGTAAAGAACCAGACAATAGCCAGCTTCGTAGGTCGTACCGGTCTTGCCGCCAACTACGGTAAACCCTGCCGGTGCGCTCTCCTTGCCATTTAGATAACGATTGGTCGAAACCCAGGTCTGTGACTTTGCCTGCCCGTCTGCCCCGGTATAAGAGACATCATAGGACGGCGTACTGATGACCTGTAAAAAAGTCTCATTCTGTACGGCTGCCTGAAAAATCAGATACATATCATAAACGGTCGTATAATGATCGTCCTCATGTAAGCCGTGCGGTGTCACAAAATGGGAATGTGTTGCCCCAAGTGCGGCTGCCTTTTCGTTCATTAACTTTGCAAAGCCTTCTTCACTGCCACCGATCGTCTCTGCTATGGCGATAGCGGCATCATTACCGCTGCGGAGCATCAGACCATATAATAGGTCTTTTAGTGTCATGGCATCCCCTTCCGCCAGATTGGCTACGGAAGAATCCGATGTCTGGTCGGCTGCATGGGCACTGACCGTCACCTGCGTATCTAAGTCTGCCTGCTCGATCGCAACCAGACAGGTCAGTATCTTGGTCGTGCTTGCCGGATACATTTTGCCAAATAAATTCTGTCCGTAGGTACACTGACCGGTCGCCAGATTAAAGACGCCTCCGGCTCCGGCAACATGGGAATCCACCTGATCGATCCCGAAATTGTCCTGATCGGTCACACACAGATTGCTACCGTAAAAAGATACATCCGATATATTATTGACCTTTGTGATCCCGTATTGATAGGAAGTCGTCTCCAGATCATATGATGTCTGATCAGTGCTCTCACTCCCGCAGGAGACAAGCCCCAATCCAAGACAGGCGACTAACAATAGGGAAAGCAGTTTATCGATACATTTCACGCCACTCAAGATCTCCTCTATCTAAGGATTTGATTAGAAGTTCCGCTGTCGCAAGATTCGTTGCCAATGGGATATTGTTGGCATCACAACAGCGTGCGATCGTGTTGACATCCGGCTCATGGGATTTGGCAGTGAGCGGATCGCGCAAAAAGATCACAAGGTCGATCTCGTTGTGCTCGATCTGTGCAGCCAACTGCTGGGTTCCTCCCAGATGTCCTGCCAGATATTTATGTACGGAAAGATTGGTCACCTCTTCGATCAATCTTCCGGTCGTGCCTGTGGCATACAGGTCATTTTTGGATAAAATCCCACGATAGGCAATACAAAAGTTCTGCATTAATTTTTTCTTTGAATCATGTGCTACTAAACCGATGTTCATAATGCAAATCCCCCTAATTTAATATTTTTTCGCTTGTAATCCAACATTTAATACAAATCCCATACCAAAATACATGGTCACCAGGGATGTCAGACCATAACTGACAAAAGGCAGTGGTAATCCGGTATTTGGAAAAAGTCCCGTAACAACGCAGATATTTACAAAAGACTGGAAACCGACCAGGGCTGCCATACCGGAGCAGATCAACTTACCGGAAAGATCTTTTGCCACCTTTGCCGTCTGGATACATTCATAAACAATAAAAAGAAGTAATAAAATGATCAAGACCGAGCCCAGAAATCCCATTTCCTCACCGGCAACCGAAAAGATAAAGTCGGTGTGGGGCTCTGATATATAATTACCGTTCTTGACGGAATCTACACTGTTATTGTAAAGTCCCTTGCCAAAAAACTGACCGGATCCGATCGCCATGATGGAATTCTGCTGCTGGTAAGCCGTCTCGGGATATTCCTCCGGTTTGAGCCAAGCCAAGATACGCAGGCTCTGGTAGCCCTGTAAAATGGAACTTCCC
This sequence comes from Roseburia lenta, assembly GCF_014287435.1. Classification (GTDB taxonomy): domain Bacteria; phylum Bacillota; class Clostridia; order Lachnospirales; family Lachnospiraceae; genus Pararoseburia; species Pararoseburia lenta. The sequence continues at coordinate 146,075 of NZ_JACOPG010000001.1, read as the reverse complement.
TTGTTTACAATGACAAGAAGTAAAATGGCAATGGCAGGGATCGTGATCCCCAGTACAATGCCGACCAACTTGTAACTAAGTCCGGTCACAAACATAAGGGATGCAATGATCAAAAAGGTAACGATAGTCGTCGACAGATCCGGCTCTTTTACGATCAGTGCCAGTGGAATGGCTGCTAAGATCGCTGTCTGGATGATAAACTTAGGATTATTGATCTCATCCTCATTACGCATCAGATAAGAGGCAAAGAAAAGGATCAGCAGAACCTTTCCAAGTTCCGAAGGCTGGAAACGGATACCAACATCGATCCAACGGGTCGCGCCCTTGGAACTATCTCCTACCAAAAGAACCAGAGCCAAAAGTCCGATCACGGCAACATAGTAAAGCCGCGAGAACTGTAGGACAAAATCATAATCAATCAGTGCCACGATCCCCATGACGATAATACCAAGGATCATACCTAAGATCTGCTTGTTCTGGTAGTCCGCATCAGCAGAGCCGATGATCAAGATCCCCAGGATTGTGAGTGCCAGAATCCCGATGATCAATTTTATATTCAGATTTTTTAATTTGTAAGTTCGAAACATAAACTACTCTCTTCTATTCTGTCTCTTTTGCCGGCATCAGGATGGTCCGACAGATCGGTAGGATCTCCTTGCCCCGGGTCAGAAAATCTGACGGCATAGCGCATTTCTTATGCATATCGGGCAGACTGCCCAAATACTCTGCATGAAAGGCATGTCTTGCCATCTCCTGCAGCCTGCTGCGGTTGCGTCTTTTTGCCATATCAGGTCCCATCTGATTAAAAATAAGACGGGCTGGAAGTCCTTGCTTTTGCAGAACATGGCAAAAGGATAAGGCATCAGCCAGAGAGGCCTGACTCATGGTCACGACCACAAGTGCCTGATCTACATAGGGAAACATAGCCTGATGTATCGGCGTGATCCCTGCCGGCGTATCGATCAAGACAATATCAAACTGCGCCTTTAATTTTTCGATCAGGCAGGAAAAGGCATCTTCCGGTAAGGAAAAATCATAATTCCTGCTGCCCGGCATAATATAAAATGTACGATTGGAATCCAGTGGTAAAAGAGCCTGCCGATAGGAACAAACGCCCTTTAATACATCCACCAGATTATATATGATCTTATTTTCCAAATGAAAATATAAGTCGAGGTTCCTTAGTCCGAAGTCTGTATCCAACATGACAACGGTCTTATCCATGCGTGCGAATTGGCTTCCAAACATGGCACACAGTGTCGTCTTTCCAACGCCACCCTTGCCCGAAGCGACCATAAACACATCGCCCACAACAAATCTCCTTATAAATGTTTTAATAGTCCACTCCGAAGTGGCTCCGCCAGAAGTTCCTGTTCCCAGACAACGACCGCATATGGCTCGCTCTCACTCTTTCTGGAGCGGAAAGACCATTTACTCGCCACCTTGACATCGCCTGCGACCTTGCCGATCTGCATGTGAGCGGCATTGATCTGATTGGCAGCGATATAGCATTTGTCATCCTCAGGATAACCGGCATAAACACTGCCTTCCAGGCTGCCCATAACGATGACATTGCCGGCGGCCTGAACAATCGCCTTTGACTTGACATCACCAAGGATCACAATGCTTCCGTCTGACGTCACGACATCCTTCTTTGTCACACTACCCATAATAATTTTAGCATTCTCATAAATATTTTCATAGTAGAATCTGTCGATTTTTTCTTTCATTTCGATATTCTTTAATTCGTTATCTTCCTCGATCAAAGAAATCGTAATGTCCGAATTTAACTGGATCGCCTCCACGATGACCGCGGCTTCCTCAGCACTGACCGGACGCCCCTCAATGGAAAGCACAAGTGTGGCAGTTCCAAAGAAACTGCGCGATGTGGCAAATTTTTTGCAGATCTCCCGCACTAATTGTTCAAAAGAAATCTCCCGATCCAAAACCAGTGTCAGTCCATAAGGACTGCTCTTGATCACTACAGAATCTTTTTTAACCATAAGCGCCTCCCTTTTAATCTGTCACACTGTTGGTGGTAGTCTCTGTGTTGGCACCACTCTGCGCAATGTTTTCCAGCGTCTTTTCGCCGAAGTAATAAGACATGATCTCAGCCGCAACAACGGATGCATTGCTGGATCCATATCCATGTGCGATACGGGTCGCAACCGCGATCTCCGGATCTGTATATGGTGCATATCCTACAAAAAGAGCGTGGTTTGGTCGAAGCAGGGACTCCTGCGCCGTACCTGTTTTTCCGGCTGCCGCAACGCTGGTTCCCTTAAATGCCGACAGGTCTTCTACGACCATACGAAGGCCGGAATTTAAGGTCGACCATTCACTGTCCGTCAATGCCGTGATCTGATTTTTCACAGATGGACTGTATGTTGCAACGGTCTCTCCGCTCGCCGGATCCTCCACATGGTCTAAAAGTGTCAGATCGTAGACAGTTCCGCGGTTGGAAACTGCCGTGATATAACGTGCCAATGAGATCGTCGTAAAGTTGTTATCAGACTGACCGATGGCAGCCATGACTGGGAATTCCGTTGCCGGTGTCGGCGTAGACTCATCGATCTCTACGCCCGTCTTGGAATCCAAGCCATACATAGATGCATATTTGGCAAGTTTTTCAATACCCTGACTGTCATTATAATTATTGCTGTTGCCACCAGCCAGATCATACCCCACTTCATAAAAGAAATAGTTGCAGGAAAAACGCAATGCCTCAGCCACATTGATCAGACCATGTGTACTTCGCGGATAGATCCAACATTCCGGTTTATTGCTGACTTTTTCAAACTTACCCTGATCCAGGATCTGGGTTGAAGTCGTAATGACATTTTCTGCAAGCCCGGCGGTCGCACTGACGACCTTGTAGGTAGAACCCGGTGCCGTCTTCTGCTGGGTCGCATGGTTATAAAGCGGTTCCGACTTACTGTTGGTCAGATAAGCATAATAGGTAGAATCCACCGAATTTGCCAGTTTGTTGTTGTCATAGCCCGGATAAGAGACACAAGCCAGAACCTCGCCGGTCTTTGAATCAATGACGACAGCAGATCCGGAACAAGGATCCAGTCCCAACTGCCCCGGTGTGATCTCAAGGTTCTTGATCTTATCCAAGACAAAACTGTAAGCAGAGATACGACCAGACAAGAGTGCATCGTGTGTCGTATCATCCTCCGGCAGAACGCCCTGCTCATATAAAAGAGCACACAACTGGTTGCCGGATATCATATCCTGCTGAATAGCATATTTGTAGACCAGTTTTTCAAAAGATGCATCGGTCTGCAACTGATCCAAGACATAGTCAATCAAAAGACCGTACAATTCATCCGTATCCACATACTTGGTATCTTTTGCATATTTTGTAATGTCGATCCAGTTCTGCTCGATCGCATAGAGTAAGTATTCGTTGACACTCAAAGACTCACTGGTCCATTTGGTCTGCATCTCATCCGAGGCGTCGATCGCATCTTTATCAAAAATGCCCTGTTTTTTCAGATAGGTCACAATGTAAGTCGCATAATCCTGATATTCCTCGGACAGATCCTTATAGACCGTACCGGTGGTCGGCTTAAGCTGGCTTTGCAACTGGCTGAATACATCCGCTGTCTTTTTATCATAAGCAGACTTTACTGCCCTCTCTGTATCCGTTGCATCCGCATCGGAAAACTTTGAGGTATCGATCAGGTTGTTATTGATAAAGGAATGATAGACATCATAGACCGGGATCATGATATCCGATTCTTCTCCTGTCGTATGATAGGTCTTGATATTGGCGATCTTGGAATAGACAATACTTGCGATCTCTTTTTCCAGAGCGCGATAGGTCGCCTCCTGTAGATCCTTGTCGATCGACAGATAGACATCATCCCCGGATTCCGGCTCCTCATAATCCGATACCTGGATCAGATTACCGACACTGTCTACATAAAGTTTTTGTTTGCCCTTGGTACCGGACAGATAATCGTTCATGACCTGTTCGATGCCGGATTTACCAACTACATCCGTCAGTTCGACGGAATCGTCATCCTTCTTTTTTTCGTTGTATTCATCAGTAGAAATGGTACCGGTATAACCGATGATATGTGCAAAATACTCGCTGTCTACATATTTACGGATCGAAGTTTCCTTGATGTCTACGCCGGTCAGTTCATTGCTGTTTTCCTTGATATAGGCAACAGACTCATCACTGACATTGCTGGCTATGGTCGTAGCAATATATTTCTGATAAGAATTCTGTCCGATATTGTAACGCACGATACAGATCTTATAGCGCATTTCTCCATCATATTTGTCGGAAATGTTGTAGCGTTCCTCTCCCATCAGATAGTCCATGATCTGATCCGGTGTGGCTTCCGCTTCATCAAATCCCAGTTTGTCATTGTATTCCAGATCATCAATGCTTGCATGTCCAAAAACATCCGCACGGAAACGCTGTAATGCTGTGCCGCTGTCATTGACAAAGGAATATTGACCGGAAGAAGACCGCGTAATACCAAAATTATTGTCAATACTGTCACCGTTCGCCTCGATATGGGTGATGATGTCAGAAATCTCCTGGTTCATCTTTTTATTGCGGTCTTTTCTGTTCTCATAAGTGCCGTTGTCTTCAATGGTAATGGCGTAGGCAAGTTCATTGTAGGCAAGGAGTTTGCCATTGCAGTCGTATATGTTGCCACGGGTCGCTGCGATCGTCTCATCCTTTTCTACAGTCAGGTCATAATTTTCCTGATAATCGGCACCGCGGACGATCTGCAAGACAAAAAGACGGGTGATCAGTATGCCCGCAAGCAAAACCATAACAGCCGTCAATACACGCAAACGCGACGTAAATATTCGATTCGTCAAAAAATCTTTTATTTGCTCAAACAAGTTTTCTAGAACTCCTTTTATTATCTTTGTCCAATCGCTGATTGATCTTTAAGATGACATAATAAATCGGGATGGCAACCAAAATCGTATAAGTGACCTCCGGTAAAATAAGGTTGGTCAGATAAAAGAGGAAGTCGTATCTTCCACGGAATAAAAACAGAACGACAAAGACTGCAATCCCATAGATCAGGTCACTCAGACCGATCAGGGCAAGCGGTAATTTGATATCATCACCAAAGAAGATCTTCTTGAACAGACCACACAAAAATCCCAGATAAAGATAGAGGATCGCATATAATCCAAAAGTCGTACCGCTAAAGAAATCCAAAATCAGTCCACTGCAAAAGCCTATGATCATCCCTTGTTTGCGTCCTCGCATCAATCCGTAAGAAGTGATGATGATGACCATGATATTGGGTGTGACACCTCCCAGTTCCATGTGTGGGAACACGGTCGTCTGCAATAAAAATCCTACAATGACGATAGCAAGAACCACAAGAATATATTTTATGATACCCTTGATCTCCATGACTACTTACCTGTCTCCTTTAACTGCATGATCACAAGCACATCCTGTAAATGTTTAAAATCGACCACCGGTGTGATCTCGCCCGATTTGGTCAGATTGTTATTGTCCTCTGTGATATCTGTCACATAGCCGATCAAAAGTCCTGGCAGATACTTGTCACTGATGTTGCTGGTAACAACAGAATCTCCTGTGGAAACCTTATCCTCACTGTCTTCTAAATTAGAAAAAGTGATCATGTTGGATTCCGTCATGGACTTGAGATTACCGGATACGATACAGTTGTCATTGTTGGATAAGATCATACCGCTGACATTGCTGGTATCATCGATAATAGCACGTACTACCGCATAATTCTTGCCCACGTCTGTCACGATGCCGACCAGTCCGCTTCCTGCGATGACGTTCATATCTACCTTGATCCCATCCTTGGAGCCTTTGTCGATCGTAAAGGTATTAAACCAGTTGCTGGTTCCCTTGCCGATCACGTGTGCCCCGGTCGTCTTGTAGTCTGCATAAGTCTGATCCAGATCATACAACTCCCGCAAAGTATCCAGTTCGGATTGCTGCAATCTGGTATTGGTCAGTTGTGTGGAAAGTTCGTCTATCTGCTCCTGTAACTGCGCATTCTCTGCGATCAACTGCTCCTTGGTCTTGGTATCATCACTGTTGATGGAGATAGATTCACCCACATAGTCCAAGCCCTTTTGCATTGGCACAAAGACATAGTTACAGATGGTCCGTATCGGTTCTCCCGCATAACCGGTCGCATAGCCGGCAAAGAGCAGCATGATACAGATCACCGTCAAAAGCAATAAAATATATTTACTTGGAAAAGAAGATTTTCCTCTGCGCTTCATAAAATCCTACCTTTATTTAAAAATTCTTGTTCGCATACTATAGCCAAAGCGTTTGTATTTGGCATCTGTCAAAACTTTTTCCAGTCCCAGAGCCGTTGTCTCTTTTGCATGCTCACTAACATTAACCTTAATGTTTGTCACTTCTGTGAACAGATCGGAAAGATCTGCGATGGCTGCACTGCCACCGGTCAGATAAATACCGGAATACACGATATCTTTTGCGAGTTCCGGCGGAACCTTCTCCAAGATCATCTTGATGGAATTGCAAAGATTTTCCAGATCAGACTTGATACCGTCATAAACGGTAGATGCCTGCACTTCCATTTCGATCGGCAGACCGCTTACCACATCACGTCCGACTACCGTCATAGAAGCCTCTTTGCCAGGCATTGCACTGCCGATATTCTCTTTTAACTGACAGGCTGTCTTGCGTCCGATCAAAAGATTAAACTTGCGCTTCATGTGTGTCACGATGGCATCATCCAGATGATTGCCGCCAAATGGCAATAATTCTGTCAGTACCAGTCCGCCCAGGGAAATCACAGAGATCTCTGTCGTATCGGCGCCAAAATCAACGACCATGACACCGGTCGGTTCTGTGATATCCAGATCCATACCAATGGCATCTGCCAGTGGCTTTTCACATAAAAGCACACTGTGTGGCTTGGTCTTGGAACGGGCAAACATATCGTAAAATGCCTTTTTTTCTACCTCTGTGATGTCGGTAGGAACGGCAACCACGATGTCCGATCCCTTGATCCTTGCCTTTGCTTTCTTTTCTAAGACCTCAAATAACATGGTCTGCATATTATCAAAATCAGCGATCACACCAGATACGATCGGAAATGAGACAGCGATCGTCTCCGGTGCCTTCTCATACATAGAATATGCATCATCGCCATAGGCATACATCTGATCTTTGTCTACAATGGCGATGGTATTTTTCACATTGATGATCTCACTGCTGTTGCTGCTATAAATTTTAAGGTTATTGGTTCCCATATCAATTCCATATGAATTGCTCATTTGTTCTTCCTCCGTTGCCTTTGTCAAAACGTTCTTGGCTACATTATTTTATATTAGCATAATTAAATACCCTTAACAAGATTGGCATCATAAAGTTTTTGCAGTGCCATCATGATACCGAGTTTGCCGTGATACCAGGTAAGTCCGCCCTGGAAAAAGGCTGTATATGGCGGGCGGAGCGGTCCGTCTGCGCTGAGTTCGATGGAAGATCCCTGGACAAAAGCACCTGCCGCCATGATGACCTGACTGTCATAGCCCGGCATATCCCACGGCTCCGGTGTCACATAGGAATCTACCGGTGCTGCTGCCTGGATCCCCTGGCAAAAAGCGATCAATCCTTCCGGCTTTTCAAAAGTCACTGCCTGAATGATGTCATGTCTGGACGCACTACCGTTCGGGATGACGGCAAAGCCCAGTCGTTCAAATACATTTGCCGCAAAGATGGCACTCTTTAAGGCTGCGTTTACCACCGTTGGAGCCAGGAAAAATCCCTGGAAGAAAGACTGCATCATGCCAAGGGATGCACCGACTTCCTTGCCCAGTCCCGGTGAGGTCAGACGGTATGCCGCATTTTCGACACATTCTTTCTTTCCGACAATATAGCCGCCGATCGGTGCCAGTCCACCGCCCGGGTTTTTGATGAGGGAACCGACGATCATATCAGCGCCGACTTCCAGTGGCTCTCTCTTTTCTACAAATTCGCCATAACAGTTATCGACCATACAGATGACATCCGGCTTGACCTCCTTGATAAAGGAGATCAACTGACCAATGCGTTCTACCGATAATGTTGGTCTGGAAGCGTAGCCCTTAGAACGCTGGATGGTCACGAGTTTTGTGCGGTCATTGATGGCATTTCTGATCCCATCAAAATCAAATCCGCCATCGGCAAGCAGATCGACCTGGGCATAGGTCACACCATATTCTGCCAAAGATCCCTTAGACGGGCGGATACCGATCACCTCTTCTAAAGTATCGTATGGTTTTCCGACCGGGGATAAGATCTCGTCACCCGGACGGACATTTGACATCAGTGCCAATGCCAGCGCATGTGTCCCACAGGTGATCTGCGGACGTACCAGTGCGGCTTCTCCTTTAAAGCAGGTCGCATAAACCTCCTCTAAGGTATCACGCCCCAGATCGTTATAGCCATAGCCGGTGGTTCCGTTAAAGCACTCGGCACTCACGCGGTGTTTCTGCATGGCTGCCAGCACCTTCATCTGATTGTACTCTGCAACCTCATCCAGTTTTTCAAATCTATCTTTGAGGGATGCCTCCACCTCCAGACAAAAATCTGAAACGGCATCCGCGATCCCAAAGTTTTTATACATTTCTTTCATATCTGATCTATTCTCCTAGTTTTCTTTTTGCATATTTTTTATCATGTAGGTCAAAATAGCGGCATTGTCATAGGAAAAATCCGCCTTATTGATCCAGATAACTTCCGGTTTGCTGTGAAACCAGGTCAACTGCCGTTTGGCAAAATGTCTGGTATCTCTTTTGATGCGGTAGATACCTTCCTCCAGACTGCAACTTCCATCTAAAACATCAAAGAGTTCCTTGTAACCCAGTCCCTGCATAGACACCATATCCTTGGTATAGCCCATTTTCTGCAAATGATCGACCTCATCCAAAAGTCCTTCTTCCATCATCTGATCCACTCGCTTATCAATGCGTCTGTAAAGATTTTCCCTGTCGTCATTTAAAACAAAATAACGGAAATCATAAGGTGATTCTTTTTGTCTTTGTTCCTGATTATGTAGGGAGATCGGCTTGCCGTGCATCCGGTAATATTCCAGTGCCCTTATCACACGTTTGATATTATTGGGATGGATGGCATCCGCGCTGGCGGGATCAACCTGTCGCAGACGATCGTGCAAGGCAAGTGCACCCTCCGCCTTTGCAAAGGCTTCTAATTCCGCCCGGATCTTTCCGTCACTGTCTTCTTTGGAAAAATCCGTATCATACAAAAGTGCCTGAATATAAAAGCCCGTACCGCCGACTGCAATGGGAATATGCCCGCGCTCATAGATCTCTGCCATAGCCTCTTTTGCCATAGCGACAAAGCGCGCCACATGAAATTCCTCATCCGGCAACAACTCATCTACCAGATAATGCCTGATGCCATCCATTTCCTCCGGCCGGATCTTGGCGGAACCGATATCCATATATTTGTAGACCTGCATAGAATCACAGGAAATGATCTCGCCTCCGATTGCTTTTGCAAGAGAGATAGAAAGTTCTGTCTTTCCTACTGCCGTTGGTCCGGCAAGGATGATCAAAGGTGGTTTCTTGCTCATAATTATACGATCCTCTTAAATTTCTTCTCTAATTCATATTTGGTCATGGCTATGATCGTCGGTCTGCCATGTGGGCAATGGTAAGGATTTTCCAAGGATAACAATTCATCCAGCAATTCCTCGATCTCCGGATAAGACAGGCGGTTGTTTCCCTTGACCGCCGCCTTGCAGGACATGGAAGCCACTTTTTCTACGATCATATCGTGACCGTCATTGCCTTTTAATTCGCCGCAGGAAGCCAGCAGTTCCATAAAAAATTCTTTGACATCAAAGGAAAAGAGATTGCCCGGCACACCCTCAATGGCAAATTCATTGCCACCAAAAGAGGAAATGACATAGCCCAATTCCGAAAAGACTTCCTCGTAGCGTTTCAGGATATCCTGCTCTGCTCTGGTCAGTGATACAATGATCGGCGGGCTGACGTATTGTGTCGTCATCTCCTTATCCTGCAACTGCTTCATCATGCGCTCAAATAAGACTTTTTCATGGGCGGCATGCTGGTCGATGATATACAACTTATTGTCATGCTCGATCAGCCAGTAGGTATCAAAGACCTGTCCGATGATACGGTGCTTGGCACGCGCCTGCTCGGATAAAAACGAGGTCTGCTCATAAGTAACCTTTTCCTCCCGGCTCTGGTCCTGCTCTTTTTCCTTTTCCTGATAATACTCCTGGTACTTTCTTTCGTATGGCGTGTCCGCATGGATCTGTGCCGTGATCTTCTGGCGCATTTTTTCCAGACGGGACTTTTCAAAAGGTTCCGGTGCCACTTCTATTATGGTTTCTTCTTTTTTGCTCTCCGGTTCGCATGTTATAGACTCACTCCCCGGATCTGTCGCATCGTTCTCTGTCGTCTTACGCAAAGAAGCAGCCTGCACATTTTCATCTAAGGTCACCTCTGCAATGTCCTCTCTTTGATACAGACGTTCAAAGATCAGCGACTTAAAGATGTCCGCGATTGCCATCTCATCATCAAAGCGGACTTCCTGCTTGGTCGGATGTACATTCACATCCACAGATGCTTCCTTGGTCGTGATCATTAGTACACAGAAAGGATACTGATGCTGCATCAGATAGCCTACATAACCTTCTTCCACAGACTTGGAAAGCAGGGGACTCTTGATATATCTGCCGTTGATATAAAAATTCTCCAGACTGCGGTTGCCGCGCGCCACATTGGAATTACCGATAAAACCGCTGACTTTTAAAAGGTCGGTCTCCTTTTCTACCGCAAGCAGGTTGGATGCGATCTGTCTGCCGTAGATCTGATAAATGGTATCCATGAGATTGCCATTGCCGGAGGTATGTATCTTTTCTTTTTTATTGGAAATAAAGCAGAAAGAAATATCCGGGTGCGACAGTGCCAGCCGCTCCATCAGTTCGGAAATATAGGAGGCTTCCGTCGTGTCTGTCTTTAAAAATTTCTTGCGTGCCGGGGTGTTAAAGAACAACTGATAGACCATGATCGTCGTTCCATCCGGTGCCCCGATCTTATCCAAAGATACTTCCTTAGAGCCCTCGATCACATAGCGCACGCCCATAAGGGTATCTGCCGGTTTGGTGATCATTTCTACCCTGGAGACCGCACTGATGCTGGAAAGCGCCTCACCGCGAAAGCCTAGGGTATGGATATCCGCCAGTTCGGATGCGTCCCGGAGTTTTGACGTAGAATGGCGCATAAAAGCGACAGACAATTCGTCCTCCGGGATGCCACAGCCGTTGTCTGTAATGCGGATATAGGATTTGCCGCCATCCTTGATCTCGACCGTGATGGCAGATGCCCCTGCATCGATCGCATTTTCCACAAGTTCCTTTACGACAGAGGAAGGTCTTTCAACGACCTCTCCTGCCGCGATCTTATCTATTGTCGATTTTTCCAGAACCGCTATCTTATTTCTTACCATCGATTTCTTACCTTTACCTGTAGTTCATTGAGCGCATTCATTGCTTCCAGTGGTGTCATATGACTGATGTCCAGATTGCGGAGTTCGTCAATGATCGCATCATCACTGACCGTATCCAAAAAGGACATCTGTGCCTTGTCTACATCATCCAGTGGCTTGGTCTGTTTTTTGCCGCCTGTCGTCTGCCCTTCGACCGCAATATTTTTTGCCAGGTCTACAATATCATTTTCACAAAGCTGGGTCACAATGCGGTTGGCACGATCAATGACCTCATCCGGCAGACCTGCCAATTTGGCAACCGCGATACCATAACTCTTGTCCGCGCCGCCCGGGACGATCTTTCGTAAAAATACAATATCATCACCGTTTTCTTTTACGGCAATGCAGTAATTATGTACACCCTCTAATTTGCCTTCCAACTCCGTCAATTCGTGATAATGGGTGGCAAATAAGGTCTTGGCTCCGATCAGTTTGACATTGCTGATATGCTCGACTACTGCCCAGGCAATGCTGAGTCCGTCAAAGGTACTTGTTCCCCGTCCGATCTCATCCAAGATCAAAAGGGAGTCCTTGGTAGCGTTGCGCAAAATGTTTGCTACCTCATTCATCTCTACCATAAAGGTGGACTGTCCGCTCGCCAGATCGTCCGATGCACCTACACGGGTAAAGATACGGTCTACAATACCGATATTTGCTGACTTTGCCGGAACAAAGCATCCGATCTGTGCCATGAGTACGATCAATGCACTCTGGCGCATATAGGTAGATTTTCCTGCCATATTTGGACCGGTAATGATGGAAACACGCTGCTTTTTGTTGTCTAAATAGGTGTCGTTATCAATAAAGAGCTGCTGATCCATCATCTGCTCGACCACCGGATGTCTACCACCCTTGATGTCAATCAGGCCGCGCGTATTGATCTTTGGTCTGCAATAATGGTTCTTTTCTGCCACATAGGCAAGGGATGCATAGACATCCAGTCTGGCAATGGCTTTTGCCGTTGTCTGAATACGGGACACCTCCGACGCAATGCGGTTGCGCAACTGCCGGAACAATTCGTATTCCAAGGAGATCAGTTTATCTTCCGCTCCCAAAATGGTATCTTCCAACTCTTTTAATTCCGGGGTAAAGAAACGTTCTGCATTGGCAAGCGTCTGTTTTCTCTGATAATCCGCTGGTACCAGATCCTTATAGGAATTGGTCACTTCCAGATAATAGCCAAAAACCTTGTTGTATTTGATCTTTAGATTTTTGATCCCGGTACGCTCTCTTTCTTTCACTTCCAGTTCTGCCAGCCACTTTTTGCCCTCGGTCTTGGCTTTTCTGAGGCGGTCTACTTCCTCATTGTAACCATCCTTTAAGATGCCGCCGTCTCTGGAAGATATCGGTGGTTCTTCACAGATTGCCGCATCAATATCTGCACAGATATCCGATAAACTATCGATATTTTCAGAAAGTTCCACCAGATTTTTTGACTTAAAGTCTGCCAGCACGGTCTTGATCGCCGGCAGCATGGCAACCGAATTTTTAAATGCCAGAAGATCACGCGGATTTGCCGTCTGATATACGATACGGGTGTTCAAACGTTCCAGATCATAGATCGGATTTAAGTATTCCCGCAATTCTTCTCTTGCCATCATATTATGTAAAAGTTCGTCCACGGCATCCAGCCGGTTAGTGATCAAGTCGGCATTGGTCAGGGGCTGTTCGACATCAGAACGGAGCATTCTTGCTCCCATGGCAGTCTTGGTCTTATCCAAGACCCAGAGCAGGGAACCTCTTTTTTGCTTTTCCCGCAAGGTCTCGACCAATTCCAGATTGCGTCTGGTCGAAGAATCCAAGAGCATAAAATTGCCATTGAGATAAGGCTGCACATGGTTGAACTGTTCCAAGGATGACTTCTGGATCTCGGTCAGATACTTCATCAAAGCGCCGGCAGAAATACTTCCCATAGGAAACTCTTCCAGACCAAGGGCAGACAGCCGACTGGTGTGGAAATGTTCCAGCAAGACAGCCACAGCCAGACGGTCATCAAAATAATGAACATCCAATTTTGCGATGGAGATCTGCATGCGTTCTTTGAGATCCGCAATATCGATACCGCTGATGGTAAAATTCTCATTGCAGATGATCTCCGATGGCACATATTTATTGATCTCGTCCAGACAGGAACGGTTGGAATCCACTTCTGTAACAAAGAAATCCGCCGTCGTCACATCTGCGATCGACAGACCGTATTTGTCACCGTCGAAAAAGATGCCCATAATATAATTGTTCTTGGACTCGTCCAAAGACATAGCATCCATATTGGTGCCCGGTGTTACGATACGGGTCACGGCACGCTTTACCATGCCCTTGGCTTCTTTTGGATCCTCGATCTGTTCGCAGACAGCCACTTTATAACCTCTTTGTACCAGGCGTGTCAGATAGGTCTCTGCTGCGTGATATGGCACGCCACACATGGGAGCACGTTCCTCAAGCCCACAACTTTTTCCGGTCAAAGTCAGTTCCAGTTCCTTGGATACGATCTCAGCATCCTCAAAGAACATTTCATAGAAATCACCCAGACGATAAAACAGGATACAGTCCGGATTGGCATCCTTAGTCTGTATGTAATGCTGCATCATGGGCGTTAATTGTTCAAAATCTACACTTTTATGATTCATAATTCACCTGATATCTCTTTATAATCTCTTCTGCAACTTTCATGCCATCCATGGCAGCAGACGTGATCCCGCCTGCATAACCGGCACCTTCTCCGCAAGGATATATCCCCTCCACACTGCCGACAAAGGATCCGTCTCTATGGATGCGGATAGGCGAAGATGTCCTGCTTTCAATGCCAGATAATATGGCATCTTTTCGGTCAAAGCCTGTCATTTTATGTCCGAACAAGGTCATGCCCTCCACAAAAGATGCATTGATCTCCTCAGAAAAAAGTTCCCGCAGATTGGCAAAATCTGTCTTTCCCTTGGTAAGCGAAGCAAAATCGCCATAGGAAGAACTTTTGACATTGCTGCAAAAATCACCGTATAACTGCTGGGGAACGGCTCCCTTTGCCAGGGTATAAGCCTTCTTTTCCAGTGCCATCTGATAAGCGATCGCTCCCATGGGATCATCTAGGGCATACTCGCCCGCCCCCACGGAAACCACAATGGCACTGTTGGCATTGGCAGAATCCCGCTTGGAATAACTCATACCGTTGACCGCCAGATGTTCCTGCATGGAAGATGCATTGACGACATAGCCACCCGGACACATACAAAAGGAATAGACACCACGTCCGTTTTTTAATTTGGTTGCCATCTTATAAGGGGCTGCCGCCAAAAAGCCCGGCGCATCCTTACCGTATTGCGCCTCCTGGATCATGGTCTGTGGATGTTCAATGCGCAGTCCGACCGCAAATTCCTTAGCACTCATGGAGAGTCCGCCCTCATAAAGCATCTGAAAGGAATCTCTGGCACTGTGTCCTAAGGCAAGCACCGCCACTCCGGCATCCAGCCTAATGCTCTCATTTAGACCTGCCTGTCGGATCTTTAAGGCAGACAAAACGCCATCCTTGACCTCGAAATCCTCAAACTTTGTCTCAAAATAGACAAGTCCACCAAGGCGCCGGATCTCCTGTCGCATATTCTTTACGACTTCCTGCAGGATGTCCGTACCGATATGTGGCTTTGCATCCCAAAGGATCTGCCTTGGTGCCCCAAATTCCACAAAAGTCTGCAAAACAAATTGATTTCTGCCGGTCTTGTCCTTAGTCAATGTATTTAATTTACCATCCGAAAAGGTTCCGGCTCCGCCCTCACCAAACTGCACGTTGGACTCTGTATCAAGCAATCCGGTCTGCCAGAATTTTTCCACATCCGCCTGTCTATCTTCGACTGCGCGTCCTCTTTCCAAAAGGATGGGTGAAAAACCGGCGCGTGCCAGCAAAAGCCCGCAAAAAAGCCCTGCCGGTCCCATACCGACAATAACCGGGCGCTTAGAGAGTGGCTGTTCTCCGCTCTTTGGCATCTGAAAAGTCATCGGTTGATACAGGGAAATGTCCGTATCCTTTGCGCATTTCTTTAGTAACTTCTTTTCCTGATGGATGTCCAGACGAACCGCCACGGTATAAATATAAAAAAGATCCGGCTTTTTCCTTGCGTCGATCGAACGCTTCAAGATCTCTATCTCGTAGATCGATGCCACCGTAATATGTATTTTCTTTGCGACCGCCTGCCGTATGCCTTCTGTCTCCTGCTCCGACACGGCAACCTTTAACTGTCTGATTAAGATCATTTTCTTTTTCCTATACAATGCATGCCTGCAAGGGCTCCGCTGGACCAGGCCCATTGCAGATTATAGCCTCCACAGATACCGTCCACATCAAGGACTTCTCCTGCAAAGAAAAGTCCCGGCACAAGTTCAGATTCCATAGTCTTTGGATCGATCCTGTCGGTCTTTACGCCGCCTGCCGTAACCTGCGCATTGGAAAATCCATGGGTATCCGTGATCTTTACTACATAATGACGCAGGGCTGCCAAGAGGCGGGTCACATCCTCTTTGTCACAATCTCCTGCCAGTTTTTCTGCCGAAAGCCCGGCTCTTTTTAAGATCGGGGCGATCAGTTTGTCGTGCAAGAGTCCCTGTAAACTCTGCTCCAAGGTCAGGTTTCCTTCCCGCATCTGCAAACGTCTCTGTAAGAGTCCTTCCGCCTCTGTCTTAGCATACTCTGGCAAAAAGTCCACTTCCAGACAGACATCTTTTTTCTCCAAGAGTCCATATGCCGCCAGCCGGCTGGACTGAAAGACTACAATGCCTGAAAGCCCATAATCAGTGATCTGTAATTCTCCCCGCCAGAAAGCGGTCTTCTTATCGTCGATCCAGGTCGTGATCCCGGCATCTGCCCGAACACCCGCAGCCATTTTTACCAAAGGATCCGCCGCATGCAGTTGCACAAGTGCCGGTACCGGCTCTGCGATCTCATGCCCCAGACAGGACGCCAGATAATAACCGTCCCCTCGGCTGCCACGGATAGCAGATGCCTTGCCGCCACAGGCAAGAATGACGCTTCCTGCCGTAAAGGTCTCTTTATCCGCCGTAGTAACGAGAAATCCCGGATCTGTCATTTCGATACGCTTGACCTGTTTTTCCATGACCAGCGTCACAGACAGCCTTTGGATCTCTTGTAATAAAGCCTCCTGAACACTCTTTGCCTGCTTGCTCCGCGGATACAAAAGCCCCTCCTGTTCATAGGGCTCAATGCCAAGCCCTCGAAAGAAATCTTCCGTATCCTGCTCTGAAAAGGCAGCAAAGACCTGCTCTAAGAAAGCCCTGTCGGCTCCATAATAATTGTGCAGGTCTATAGCCCGGTTGGTGTAATTACACTTGCCGTTTCCGGTCGCCAAAATCTTTTTTCCAAGTCTATCATTAAATTCGATCACAAGGACAGATGCACCGGCTCTGGCTGCAAAAATAGCCGCCATCATACCTGCGGCTCCACCGCCTGCCACAATGACATCATATCCCCTACTACTAGTATTCTTCATAAAAATCACCACATGTCATTGTAGCATAAGCCCTGTCAATTCTCAACACTGGCGAGGCAGTTTTATATAACTAACTGCTGTAATTTTCCAAAAAGGCAAAGAGATCTTTTTCGCTGGAAAAATCCATGCCGTCTCTTAAGTCTTCGACCACATCTTCCGGCAGGCGCTCCTTTGCGATATCCGTCGTCAGATACTTTTTCCAGTCAACGATCTCATAAACTACGACCGTGTCATTTTCTAAGAGCACCATATACTTTGCCTGGTTTTCACTGGCACTTGGTATGCTGGAATTTTCGGTCAGAAGCATCCTGTCTTCTTCCTCCGCCTCTCTCTGGTCTTTTTCACTTGTTTTTGCAATGGCAAAAAAGATGAGTGCCAGAGCCACCAGTCCAATACATAAAAAAATACAAATACTGTTTGTTCGTTTCATTTTCATCACCACAAACAGTATTTGCATTTCAAAAAAATATATTCATGATTCCTGCAACAAGTGCATTTTCTTTGCCAGCGCAATGATAGTATTGCCTTTTGGCATACGCGCCAGTTCGGATTCTGTCAGTCCCTTCATCAGCAAAAGCAGAACAAAGTAGATCAGAACACCGACACAGATACTAAGAATCGTTGCAATTGCATTGGAATTGATGATCTTGTGCACCAGTTCATAGGACAGGAAAACTCCGATTCCCATCACGATGGACGCAAACAGCGGAATGATATAGGTCTTTTGCAGATTCACGCTTGCTCCACTATAACGGCGCAGTGCCAGATCATTTAAGATGCAGACACACAGTCCGTAAATATTATTAGCGATCACGACCGCATAGATATTCAGATCAAACAGTTCCATCAAAAGGAATAAGGCTATGACATGTACCAACAAAGAGATCACAGCATTGATAACCGGTGTCTTCATGCGGTCGATCCCCTGCAAAAGTCCATTGGTCAGGGTCGATAGTCCAAAGAGTGCAATGGAAATGGTTCCCAGCAGCATGATCATCATAGTCGTCTTGTCTCCATCATGGAATAAAAGCAGGTTGAGCGGTCTGCCCAAGATTGCCATGCCAATCGTTGACGGAATTGCAATGACCATAATAAAACGTGTCGCCAGAGAGATCTGTCGATTTACCGTATCAAAATCTTTGGCATGGTATGCTGTAGAAAGACTCGGTACACTGGATGCCGCCAAAGAAGATGCAATGGAGATCGGCACATTGGTCAGAACAATAAACTGACCGGAATATACACCCCACCATTCCGAAATCTGCTTTGCGGAATAGCCTTGTAAAGATGCGATATTTTTAAATACCCCCTGGTCAATAAGGGTGCTGACATTGTAAACGATCGTGCTGAGCAGGATCGGGAAAATGGTCAGTAAAAGCATCTTTAATACATGTCCATAGGACTCCTGCTCGCGATGATGGTCGCGCCGCATACGCTTTTTAAAGCGTTTCCGATAGACCAGATAAACAAAGAGCACAAATAGGAAAGCCAGAAAGGCACCTGCCGCCGTACCAAGGGTTCCACCCGCAGCACCATAGGCTGCCGCGTAAGCATCCGCATCACCTAATACCGCTCCTACCCTCTTTCCGTAGGAATAAAGCATATAAGCGGCAACCACACTGACGATGGCATTTAAGATCTGCTCCGCTACCTGGGAAAAGGCACTCGGCATCATGGTATTTAAGCCCTGGAAAAATCCTCGGAATACACCGAGCAGAGCCACGACAAATACGGTCGGTGCCAGAACCTTAAGAGCGATTGCACTCAAAGGTGTCTTTAGCAGTGTCCCGGTAAAGTAATCGGCACCAAAATACAAGAGCAAAGCACCAAGCCCGCCACTAACGATAGCAAATCCAAGCGCTCCCTTAAATACCCGGAAAGCATCTTTTGCTCTGCCATTTCCCATTCTGGATGCGACCAGTTTGGAGACCGCCAGCGGCAGACTGAATGATGACATGATCAATATAATATTGTATATACTGTATGCCGTTCCATAATAATCATTACCCGTCTTTCCAATGATCGCCGTCAACGGGATACGATAAATAAGTCCCACGATACGGCTGATAATGGATGCAATGGCAAGGATGGATCCCTGCATAATAAAACTGGCATCACTGTTCTTTGACTTACCCAATTTTTACCTCTTAACTCTTACTGTGCTGATGAGAATTCCTCTTCGGTCGCATAGAATGCGGAGTCATCTGCATACTGACTCTGGATGATGCATACCCATGTCTTACCCTGATTTAAAACGATCTCATTGCCGTCGTTGTCATAGTAATGTGTGATACCGTCATCGCCCTTGCGCCATGTGATGTCGATCATCTTACCCTGGGTAAAGAACTTACCTTCTCCGGAACCGGAAACGGTAATATTTAAGTACTGGGTTCCCTCATAGATACTATTATTGACGTTCTGGAAAATAATATTCGAAACCTCTACCTGCTTACCGTCCACAGCGTCGATCTGCTCAGCGCCAAACTGGTATCTGGCATAGGTCTGGCTATCCTTATTGTAAATAAAATACGGATGGTTGTAGAAATAATACGGCTTTACAACCACACAGTCTGTGCCTGCGGATAAGGTATTTGGACTGTCATCCTCTGCAAAGATATAGTGTCCGTCATAAGATGCATCATACTGTGTGTCGTACCCCTTCTTTGCAATACCGCTGGCGATACCCTCTGCACTCGTATATGCGTTGTGTGGTGCAGCATGTTCGCTGGTACGGTAGAATGTATCTCCCAAAGATCCGTCCAAGCCGCTCAGATTATCCACGATACCGGTAGCAAGCAGTTGCTCGCCCTGTACGCTCTGTCCGAAATGCACATAAATGGCATCAAACTCTGCAGCAAACTGGGCATAATACGGACGACAACTACGCACATTTCCCATCTGTGTCAGATCGGCATAATCTTCGTAGATCGCCATCATTCTGGTGATCGAGCCTTCAACCGGAGCCTCATACAAAACACCGGCAGAATTGATACCATACTGTGGCAGAGCCGCTTTGGTATTCTCTGTCATGACGGCAACGGCACGACTGCGGCCGATCGACTGATCTACCCATTCTCCGGTCAGATAAGATTTGACCTGTCCGTCATGGTTGACTTCTTCCTCTTTTTCAACGACCTCTTTGGTCTGCCCATCATCTTTTTTCTGATGGGTGACAACAAATGCAGCAGTGCCTCCTGCGAGCGCCACTACAACGGCACAGATAATGCCGATCAATGCTTTCTTAGACATTCTTTTCTTCCTCCCTCGTAATATGTAATAAATCTAAGATATAAGACTGTTTTTCTTCCATAAGGGTTGCCTCATCCGGGGTCATATGATCATAGCCCATCAGATGCAGCATACTGTGTGCGATCAAAAAAGCATATTCCCTCTTCCGGGAATGTCCGTATTCTTTTGCCTGCGCCAAAACATGATCTACAGAGATCACAATATCTCCTAAGATCAGTTCATCATTTTCTGATGTTGCCGACAGATCAAGCAAAGAAAAGTCTCCCGGTGCCGGATAATCCATCATAGGAAAAGACAATACATCCGTAGACCGGTCCATTTCCCGGAATTGCTGGTTTAATTCATGGATCGCCGCGTCATCGGTAAGTACCAGGCTCACCTCGACTTCGTATGGAAATTCTTCCACTTCCAAAGCCTTATCAATGACATCCTCTGCCACCTTGCGGTAGTCAAAGGAAAATGGGATATCCACCTCTTCTTCTAATAATAATGTCATAACAAAGAATCCTCCCGGACTAATTTCTCACGGATCTTCAAAAACTGATTGATGCTGATCCCCGACTCGTCATAGATCCCCTTTTGCGATAATTCATTCAACGTCTGATATATTACCATATCTTGGTTCCATGTGCTAGACATAGTATCCTGATCCAAAAGTTCGATCTTGGTCACCAGAGCATCTACCATGTGCACGATCGCCGATTCCGGTGTCTGTGGCAGGCGCAAAATACCCCCGTATTCCTCCATGACCGCCATGACATCAGTCGGAAAACAATGGTTGTTTGCCAGCCGCAGTGCATTGTCAATCTCCGGCTCGCCTTCCATCTTGCCCAGTCGGTAATAAAATCCTGCCATCATAGCACAGGGTGCATCTGCACCGATCTCACCCGCGCAGATCCCCGCTAAACGCGAAACCCGCCTGCCGTGATTGTATTCTGCCATAGAAAACCGTCGGATATCCATGACCAGCGGATAGGTATCTTCCAAAAAAAGCCGATATGATCCTTCCAGTTCTGTCTGATTTTTTTGTAGAAGCCAGGGAACCAGGGCAAGAACTACAAAAGCGTAGGCTATGCCATCCCCCAATCCCCACAAGACCTGTCGGATCCCCAGTGTGTGATGGGAAAGATAATAAAATACGATCGGCAGTAAAAATCCCAGAACAAAATAAAGCAAATGAATGCCAAAAAACGACGTCTTTTCCCTGCCCTGCAAATAAGGGGTCAATAAAATACCACAGATGACCAAAAGGCTATAGCAGACGATCTCATACAGGCTGAGACTTTGTGTGATACCTAAGAGTAAGACCATATAAAGTCCAAGTCCTAAGGCAAGCACATCATCCATTGCCGGAAACAAAAGTATGCCGATCAGCAAGACCGGTGTAAAAAAATGCGGACAAAAGGATCCTGCAAGCAGGACTGCCCACGCCGGCAAGACCGATAAAAATACCTTTTGATAAGAAGCGGACTGCTTCTGGGGAAGTTCTCCTAATAAACGGTGCTTCATCAGGGCAAGCATAAAGATCAGAAAGAAACTGATGTCTAAAGTTACAAGGCATAAAAGTTGATCCAAAAGGATCTCTTGTCCTAGGCAAAGTAAGACCTGCCCCGCCAGGAAAAGAAGTCCCATACCCAGACAGTATGTCAGTCTTTTGCTGGAAATATTATTTTCTTCCACGGTCTTTTCCATGTGTCTTTCCAACCTTTTTCTTTTTGTTTTTCGTATCTTCTTTCTTCTCGTAGACCTCGTATGCGTGTACGATCTTTTGTACCAGAGGATGTCGGACAACATCCGCACCGCTCAATTTACAGATACTGATCTCATCTACACTGCTAAGGACATCCACAGCCACATCCAGACCGGATCTGGCACTTGCCGGAAGATCCTTTTGTGTCGCATCTCCCGTAATGACCGCCTTGGATCCAAAACCGATACGGGTCAGAAACATCTTCATCTGCGCCGGTGTCGTATTCTGTGCCTCGTCTAGGATGATAAAGGCATTATCCAGAGTCCTGCCTCGCATATAGGCAAGCGGTGCCACCTCAATCAGACCTTTTTCCATATTGCGTGCAAAACTCTCTGCCCCCATGATCTGATAAAGGGCATCATACAAAGGACGCAGATAAGGATCTACCTTGCTCTGCATATCCCCCGGCAAAAAGCCAAGTTTCTCTCCGGCTTCGATCGCCGGTCGTGTCAGGATGATACGGCTGACTTCTTCCCGCTGAAAGGCCGTGATCGCCATTGCCATGGCAAGATATGTCTTACCGGTACCTGCCGGACCGATACCAAAAGTGATCATCTGATCCCGGATCGCATCCACATAGGCTTTTTGTCCGATCGTCTTGGGCTTGATCGGCTTACCGGAGGTCGTATGACAGATACAGTCGTCTGCCAGATCTTCCACCGCCTTGGTCGGCAGTTTCTGTTCGGTCAGTCCCAGCAGATAATTGACTTCCTGCTTGGTGATCGTCTCTCCCTTTTTTGAAAGTGCATAAAGACGCTGCATGATATCAGCTGCACTTTTGATCTTGTCTTCCTCTCCGATTACCTTTAAGCGGTCGTCGCGTGCGATAAAGGTAACCGAAAGTGTCTGTTCGATCAGTTTAATATTGGCATCAAACTGCCCAAAGATATTCTCCAGATGTTCTACTGGTATATCAAGAATACATTCTTTTTCACTCATAAATGCTTTCCTTTATATCGGATATTTCCGGCAGGTCCGTTTGTTTCTTTTCGGTCGCCGGAGATTGCAAAAGCAATTCTCCGTGCATGGTGCACAAATCATTACTGTATTCCATAATAACATTTTTATCCATTATTTGAATACCTTTTTCCTCAAAGTTTTTTTGCAAGTCGTCAAGATGTATTTGCATGATTTCCTGCATTTCTTTTTTACTATGTGACGTTTTCTGCAATTTATAGGATTTTTCTGTCAAATAGTTGCAATAGATTGGAAGATCCCAAACGCCTCCCAGAGAGATCGGATGGATCTCTCTTAAGGTCGTATGCTGTGTTTTTCCCAACATATAGGGAACGACATTAAAATAAGAACCATTGGTGCCAAAGACAAGGTATTCCCTACGCTGCCCCATCTCGATCCTTTTCTGATAGGTCATTTCTTCCGCAAAGGAAAAGGCATAGACGCCCTCGATCAAAACATCCCCGTCCGCATTTTTGGGAGCATATGCCAAAGTCTGGTCTCCGGCATCGTTGGTGATGGCGATCCAGCCATAGATCAGGACATCCCCCTTTTTGACATCGCTTCCCTTTTCCACTGCCGCCGTTCCATCGCGTACATAAAGAGACGTGACCTTACCATCGCATGGTGCAAGCAGGTCCATGCCGCTTTTTTCTTCCGTCTGCGCTTCTTCGGCTGCCGCCATCTTTTCTTTCATAGCGATCTGTAAGGAGGAACCTTCCATGGAAACCGATACCCAGATGACCTCCGGAAAATCTGCAAGGATTTCTTTTTCCAGAATCTCGCAATCCATGTCTTTCTTTTTGCTGCCGATTCCCTGTCCTTTCCGGCTCAGATAGGATTCCAGCATTTCCTCCGTCACAAAGGAATTGCCCGACACCCGGATCATCCAGATATAACCTGAGACATAAAAAAGAAGGGCAAGCATGGCGAAGATGCCCAGGACATAGCCAGCCTTGTGACGGTATCTGTGCAAAGAAAAGGGCAGACCGATCTTCTTTTGTATCCGCACCCTAGATTTGGTCTTATGCAGTATGTCATGCAATTTCCAGACATCGTTTCCGTAGAGCATAGCCTGCATATGATAAGGATCCTGACTCTTTACATCCCATAAAAAAATCCCCCGGCTAATACATATTCTGATCAGACGGGGAAGATCATCTCCTGTAAATGCTACGCACACATAGCCTTTAAGAAAACGAAATAAGATCAATGATTCTTTTCCTTTACCTCTATTTTTTCAATGTTTCCGGCAATCTGCATCTCGGTCCTGGTATAATAGCAGATCCGCAGATGATCTCCCAAAATGCTGACTTCCTCCTCCTTGGACTGCACAATGATCAGTTTGTCATGATACTCGATCAGACCCTTGTAATTTTCGATCAAGGCGCTGCGGTTTCCCAGAAGGGTCAATTGGATCATACCGATCATCAAAGGATTTTCCAGCGGTTCCTCCCGCTCTAAAAGATTGCCGATCGTCCTCTTATCATTTTTCATCATAATGCAGTATATGAGTCATGCCAGAAACATATGCCTCAAAAGGTCTTTTTACTTGTGATATGGCTCGCCACGCATAATGCGGTAAGACCGGTAGATCTGCTCCAAAAGAATGACCCGCATCAACTGATGTGGAAAGGTCATCTTTGAAAAACTCAAGGCATAGTCACTGCGTTTTAAAACAGCGGTATCCAAACCGATCGAACCACCGATCACAAAGACCAGACTGGACTTACCCGCCAGTCCCAGACGGTCGATTTCCTTGGATAAGCCTTCCGATGTCAGCATCCTTCCATCGATTTCTAAGGTGATACAATAATCGCTGTCTTTGATGTGTTTGAGCAGACGCTCACCTTCCTTTTTGCGGATCAGATCGTTTTCCGCCTCGGATGCATTTTCCTTGGTCTTTTCATCGGCAACTTCGATCATCTGCAATTTGCAGTAGCGGCTCAGACGCTTTTGGTATTCTGCGATCGCATCACGAAAATATTTTTCCTTGATCTGTCCGACACACAAGATGGTAATATTCATACCTTAATTTCCTCCATATAAGCAAAGCATTAAAGCCACAGGAAATTCCTGCGGTCTTAATGCTTCTTTCTTACTATTGTGGTATATATTTGTAATTACACTCTAAAACGTCACTGGTCTTGCCATGCTTATCTACAAGGATCAGAGATAAGATATTGTTGCCCTCCATCATCTCGATCGGTCCTGTGTACTTGGCAGAAGCCTGTGTCGGTGTCGTACCGTCCCAGGTATAATAGACACTTGCACCTTCCGGCACTTCCACAGTGATCGTCGTTGGCGTCGTGAAACTGCCGCCGGATGGGGTGACAACCGGATAATCCGGGTCAGCATAGGTGATCTTATAATTCTTTTCAACTACCTGACTGGTCTTGTCGTCATTTTCACATACCGCCTTGACCGTCGTCGTGCCCTCCTCTAAAGTAAAGGCTTCCGTATAAAGAATGCCGCCCTCAGTCGGATCACTGCCATCTAAGGTATAATAGATCTTGCCTGTCTTGCAGGAAAGTTCGATGGTGACATCATCATCATATTTTCCTCCGTCTACGGAAAAGACCGGTGCGGACAAGAGGTTGTCATTAAAGAGATCCAGTAGTTTCTGGCTGGAAGCCTGTGTCTGTAAATTGGTCAACTTATCATAATCGCCTGTGGTCAGATATAGAACGATCAGCGATTTGTAGGCAGAAACGTTATCATCATCTTGAGCGATCACCTCTAATAATAAACTTTCCGCTGTATCATATTCTTCCAACTTGATATAGTCATTGGCTGCAAGTATCTTCGCCTTTGTCTTGGTATCGTTCTTTTCTATGGCACGATTGTAATAGACCAAAGCACCTGTATAATCCTCTTTTGTATCCAAAGTCTTGCCCTTGGCGACATAATGGTCGTAAGATGTCATATAAACGGTCAAAAAGACCAGCACAAGACACAGGGCAATGATCCCACCGATCAAACCAGCTCTTGCCTTCTTATTTGCCCAAAGCCCCGCAAAGCCCTTTTTCTTTTCCGGATTTTCTTCTACTGCCTTTTTAGCGGTAGAAGCACTCTTGCCACCGGCGGAAGTCTTCTTATCCGACTGGACATTTTGTCCAGCTGTCTCCGGCTGATTTTCTTCCGTTTTTCCGGCTGATTTTTCTTCTTCCAGAAGGGATATCAGAAAATCATCCTCTAAGATATTGTAGTCCGGCACCATCTGCACCGGTTCCCCACATTTTTTACAAAAAACACTGCCGGCATCAATCTCGGCTCCACATTTACTACATTTCATAGCAATCTCCTATTTTTGCAGATCAACGGATTCCAGACAATTATGCATGAGCATAGCGATCGTCATCGGTCCAACACCCCCCGGAACCGGTGTAATGGCGGAACAATGCGATGCTACCTCATCATATGCCACATCCCCACACAAATGGTTGTTCTCATCCCGATGCATACCAACATCAATGACAACGACTCCCTCTTTGACATAGTCTGCCGTAATAAACTGCTTCTTGCCGATCGCAACGATCAGGATATCTGCCTGTCTGGTCACAGAAGCAAGATCTTTGGTCTTGGAATGGGTCACAGTGACCGTAGCATTTTCGCGCAGCATCAAAAGTGCCATCGGTTTTCCAACGATATTGCTGCGTCCTACGATCACACAATGCTTGCCTTCCATGTCAATATGACTGCGCTTTAACAACTGGATAATGCCTGCCGGTGTGCAGGATACAAAGCCCGGCAGACCGATGGAAAGTGCACCGACATTCTGCGGATGAAAACCATCGACATCCTTAAGCGGATCAATGGCTCTGGTGATCTTGTCCTCGTCCATATGTTTCGGGAGCGGCAGTTGTACCAAAATACCATTTACATCCTTGTCGCCATTTAATTTGTCAATGAGCGCCAGCACCTCTTCTTCGCTGGTATCCTCTGCCAGTTCATAGGACAAAGAGCGGATGCCGATGTACTCACAGGCTCTTTTCTTATTGCGCACATAAACGCAGGATGCCGGATCCTGTCCTACCAGAACCACTGCTAAGGTCACTTCCTGCCCCTGCGCATGCATAGCGGCTACTTTTTCCTTTAACTCGTCCTTGATCTCCTGTGAAATCTTCTTTCCATCAATGATTTCTGCCATTGTATCTTCTCGCTTTCCAGTCTTTTTTAAAATAATCCGGTGATCACACCGTCATCTGAAACATCAATTCCAAATGCTGCCGGCTTCTTTGGCAAGCCCGGCATAGTCATGATGGCTCCTGTAACAACCACCACAAAGCCTGCACCGGCACTTGCATAGACTTCTCTTACATTCAAGGTAAAGCCTTCCGGTCTTCCCAGTTTCTTTGCATCATCAGAAAGGGAATACTGGGTCTTTGCCATACAGACAGGGAAATCTCCCATCCCTAGTTCCGTAATATGAGCCAGTTCTTTTTCCGCAGCCGGTGCATAAGAAACATCTGCGGCACCATAGATCTCCTTGGCGATCGTAGCGATCTTGTCCTTTAATGACATTTCAGACGGATAGATCGGTGCGAAATGACTTTCCTTATGATCTAGGACATCCAAAATGGTCTCTGCCAAGGCAACGCCGCCCTGACCGCCTTTTTCCCATACTTCGGATAAAGCGAAGGCACAGCCGCGTTTCTCACAGAAGTCACGGACAAAGGCTGTCTCCTCCTCGGTATCTGTAATAAAGGAATTGAGGGTCACTACGACCGGCACATCAAATTTCTGTAAGTTTTCAATATGCTTTTCCAAATTGACAATGCCCTTTTTCAAAGCATCCATATTTTCCTCTGACAAGGCATCCTTTGCCACGCCGCCATTGTATTTGAGGGCACGGATCGTTGCTACCAGAACAACGGCATCCGGGTGTAAACCTGCCATGCGGGACTTGATGTCAAAGAACTTCTCTGCGCCCAGATCAGCACCAAAACCTGCCTCTGTCACACAGATATCTCCCATTTTCAGTGCCATCTTTGTCGCGCGCACACTGTTGCATCCATGTGCGATATTGGCAAACGGACCACCATGCACCAGTGCCGGTGTATGCTCTAAAGTCTGGATCATATTTGGCTTCAAAGCATCCTTTAGCAGGGCTGCCATGGAACCGACTGCCTGCAGGTCTGCTGCCGTAACCGGTTCTCCCTTAAAGTTGTAAGCCACGATAATGCGGCCGAGTCTTCTCTTTAAGTCTGCCATATCATCTGACAGACAAAGGATCGCCATGATCTCAGATGCAACGGTAATGACAAAATGATCCTCTCTTACCATACCGTCCATCTTGCTGCCCAAGCCAACGACAATATTACGGAGCACTCGGTCATTCATGTCCAGACAGCGTTTCCATTTGATCTGTCTTGGATCAATGCCAAGTTCGTTTCCCTGCTGGATATGATTGTCTAAAAGGGCTGCCAGCAGGTTATTTGCAGAAGTAATCGCATGAAAATCTCCGGTGAAATGCAGATTGAGATCTTCCATAGGAACGACCTGGGCATAGCCACCGCCCGCAGCACCACCTTTGATACCAAAGCAAGGTCCTAAGGAAGGCTCACGAAGTGCAAGGACTGCCTTTTTTCCTAACTTTGCAAAAGCCTGTCCAAGGCCTACACTGGTCGTCGTCTTTCCCTCGCCTGCCGGTGTCGGATTGATTGCAGTGACAAGTACCAGTTTGCCATCTTCTTCCTTTGCCAAGCGCTCCATACACTCATCTGACAACTTAGCCTTGTATTTTCCATACATTTCCAAGTCATCTGGCGTAAGTCCTACCTGTTCTGCAATTTCGGTGATCGGAAGCATGGTCGCTTCCTGTGCTATTTGGATGTCTGTTTTCATGTTCTCTCTCCTTACATAAGTAAAATGTTGTCTGGTCTCTAGTAACCTCTATCCTAAAAGTCATCGCTGACCGGATATTCCTCTTCCACCGCTGAAACTGCTGATGGATTTAAGAATTGCTCAAACTGGGTCGGTGTCATATGTACCGTTCTAGGTTTGGTTCCCATTTCCGGTCCCACGACTCCGGCCTCCTCCAACTGATCCATAATGCGGGCTGCTCTGTTAAAGCCGATCTTGAAGTTGCGCTGTAACATGCCGATGGAGCCCTTTTCCTTGGATACGATCAGACGACCTGCCTCTGCGAAATAGGAATCCCTCGTATCTTCAAAACCACTGCCGCCTCCGATAGCGGTAGCACCATCACTGCCGTCCGCGCCGGACTCAATATGCTTGGTCACATTTTCATCATAGGAAGCCTCTTCATTGTTACCCTTGATATAGTCGACTACATCCTGCACTTCCTCATCTGAGACAAAGGCACCCTGCACACGCAGCGGCTTGGTATAGCCCTGTGGATAATAAAGCATATCTCCGTTTCCTAAGAGTTTTTCAGCCCCGAACATATCCAGAATGGTTCTGGAATCCACACCACTGTTGACCGCAAATGCGATACGGGACGGCATATTCGCCTTGATCAGACCGGTCACGACATCAACAGATGGTCGCTGGGTTGCTAAGATCAAATAAATACCGGCGGCTCTGGCCTTTTGTGCCAGACGACAGATGGATTCCTCGACTTCCTTGGCGGCAACCATCATAAGGTCTGCCAACTCGTCTACGATCACGACCATTTCCGGCATCTTTTCAAAGGTACCCAATTCTCCATTGGAATTGATCGGTAACTGATAATTATGTTCTTCCAGTTTTTTATTGTAAGATTTGATGTCACGCACACTGGCATCCGCAAATTTCTGATAGCGGTCATCCATTTCCGTAACCGCCCAGTGCAATGCCCCAGCCGCCTTTTTGGGATCGGTAACGACCGGGATCAACAGATGGGGTATGCCATTGTAAATACTAAGTTCAACGACCTTTGGATCGATCATGATAAACTTGACCTCGTCCGGTCTTGCCTTATATAAGATACTCATGATGATCGTATTGATGCAGACGGATTTACCGGAACCTGTCGTACCGGCGATCAAAAGGTGGGGCATCTTGGCAATATTTGCCGTAATGACATTGCCCGCAATATCCCGCCCTGCACAGAAAGTCACCTTGGACTCTGCCTTTTTAAATTCTGCGGAGGAAGCCATTTCCTCAAAGGATACCATGACTTTATTTTTGTTTGGCACTTCGATACCAACGGCTGCCTTTCCCGGGATCGGCGCTTCGATACGGATATCCGTAACCGCCAGATTCAACTTGATGTCGTCTGCCAGATTGGTGATACGGTTGACGCGTACACCCACTTCCGGCTGCAACTCATAACGGGTAACCGTCGGTCCACAGGTGACATCTGTCACCTCTACATTGATGCCAAAATTGCGGAGGGTCTGTTCCAGTTTGTCTGCCGTGGCTTCCAATTCTGCCTTGGAATTTCCGTTTCCGCTCGCCGCCTTCTTTTTCAAAAGTGACAGGGTTGGAAATTTATAGGCTGCCGCCGGCTTTGTCTCCTGCTTGCTCTTGGCGATCTCATCTGCCACCTGATCTGCACTCTTTCGGGTCTCCTGCATGCTTGCCGCTGTCTTGCGTGGACGTTTTTCCGGGGGTGCCACAGCCTCAGCCGCTGTGGGTGCTGCCGTCTCCTTTTCCTCAGCCCTGACAAATTCCGGCGTAGAAGGCATAACTGCCTGCCTTTGTGGCTGTACCGGAGAAGTCGGTCTTACCGGATCATTTTCTGCCTTAGGCGCTTCCGTGGTCACATTGGCGACAGGTGGGGTCGATAACTTAATGCGTCGGCTTGGACGTACCGATTCTGCCTTAACAGTTTCTACCGGCTTTTCCTCATCCAGCCCAATGACAGACGCAGATCCGGTGCACTTGGAAGATAAAGGCACACGCTTAACATTCTTAACCTCGACATCCTTTTGCGGTGCCATATGTACCTGTTCCACCTCATCCGAGGATGCCTGCACCGCCTGGATCTCCGGTTCCATCTTGGTATCAAATGCCACACCTGAGATCTTCCGATCTCTGCGCGGCGCGTTTTCATCTACCTGACCGGCAGCCGCCTGCCGTTTCTTATCGGCCCGGATCCTTGCCAGTCTTGCCTCGCGGTCTTCATTTGGATCTGCATAGCGTCTTTTCTTTCTACGTCTGCGACTGCCTGCCTGCTGTAGCAAAGAGCGTTCCGTAATGAGAATCAGGCAAACGATCATGATGACAAAGGTAAGCACATAAGCACTGATCAGCCCAAAACCTTCCACCAGCCCGGATGCAATCATTCCTCCCAAAAGCCCGCCGCCAGCCTTGCTCTCTCGTCCATAGTAAAAAGCACGCATGGCTGCATAAGGAGCATCCCCGTGGGCAAACAATTCCACCAAAACACTAAGAAAAACCGTAAGCACGCCACCGGCGATCAGTTTGATCGTGGCGATCCGGTTTCCCTGATTGGAAATGCCAAAGAAAGTAGCCACCAGAAGCAGGATGGGAAACAGATAGGCAACCAAGCCGAAAATGCCAAAGAAGAAACTACTGACAGCATTACCTACGATCCCACCGATCCCCAGATTACTCAAAAACAAGAGAACACAGACCGCAAGGAAGATCCACAAAAAGATCTCTTTGATGGCTTCTGCCTTTGCAACATCGACCACTTCCGCCTCGACTGTGACATTTTTGGCAGTTGTTTTCGGTTTTGTCCCCTTTTTCGTCGTCTGTTTCTTTGTGGCTGTAGACTTTTTGCTTGCGGAAGTCTTGGTCGTATTCCGTTTTGCACTTGTCGTTTTATTAGCCATAATTTACGAATCCCCTAATCTTATAATCACATACATCCTACGATCACTGCAATCACACCAACGATCATGCAATATACAGAAAAGATGGTAAATTTCTTCTTGCGGACAACAAGAAGCATGGTCTTGATACAAATATATCCTACGACAGCGGCAACCACCATACCGACAACATAATTGACGATCTCAGAAGATGCTGTTGTTGCAAGACTCAAATCCTTCAGTTCCAAAACGGCTGCCCCAAGCACTGCCGGAATGGACATGATAAAGGAGTATTTTACTGCGAAAGTGCGATCGAAGCCGCTCAAAAGACATGCCGTGATCGTTGTTCCTGAGCGGGATAAGCCCGGAAGTGTAGCAAAGCCCTGACATACGCCGATCACAACCGCATTGCCATAACTTGCGTTTTCTTCGGTCTTTTTACCGGTTTTCACACGATCGGAAATAAAGAGCAAAATACTTGTGATGATCAGACAGATGCCCGGAACCAATACCGTCGCAGATGCTGCTTCGATCAGGTTCTGTCCCAGAACACCCATGATACCGGTAGGGATAGTCGAGACAATGATCAACATAACAAAGCGGCGATACGGTGTATCCACCATCTTGCGGTACTTCTTTTTCCTGGAAGAAGAAAGATTGCCGATCGCGATGCCAACATTGGCAAGAAAGTCGATCACAATAGATACGCCCTCACAGATCAACTCCCAGATATCTTTATAGTAAACAGCAAAAATAGCAACCAGAGTCCCTAAATGCAGTAAAACGTCAAACATAATCCCGGTATCTGTCTGCACATGAAATAATGCCTTAAAAAGTGCAAGATGCCCGGAACTGCTGACCGGCAGGAACTCCGTTAATCCTTGAATCAGCCCCATGAAAATAGATTGCAATAATGACATAATGACCTCCATATATGTGATTTTACCAACTTTTTAATATTACCATATTTTCCAGAAGCTGTCATTATTACTTTTCTACAGATTACACGCCTTTTTGCACCGTCTTTTTGCCTGCTATCATTCTTTCCAAGGTCAGCATGGCATCCCCCAGACTGCCCACATGAGAGATCAAACCTTCATTGACTGCTTCTTCGCCTACCAGAATAGTTCCCAGATCCTTTGCCATGGTATCTTTAGCAAGCATGAGTTCTTCCAGACGTGTCTTTTTGATCGCCGCATGCCTACAGATAAAACCAATGATCCGCTCCTGCATCTGGTTGAATTGATAATAGGTCTGGGGTGCTCCCAGTACGGTTCCACTCATCCGTACCGGATGTGCCAGCATAGTCGCGGACGGCACGATAAAAGAACAATCCGTTGCGACTGCCAGTGGGATGCCGATGGAATGGCTGCCGCCGATCACAAGAGAGATCGTTGGCTTTTGTATGGCAGCAATCAATTCTGCCATCGCCAGACCGCACTCCACATCCCCGCCAATGGTATTTAAGACAAAAAGAATGCCGTCTACAGAGGCATCATTTTCCATGCCGATCAGAAGCGGTATCATATGTTCATATTTAGTTGTCTTAGCATTTGCAGCCAGAAGCGTGTGTCCTTCGATCTCGCCTATGATGGTCACAATTCCGATCCTGTGTCCCTTTTCTGTTGTAATGACTTCCTGTCCATATTCCTTCACACTATCCATTTTAATCTTCCTTTTTCTTTTTAGTGTGCATCAAAGAATATGAAAAAATACAAAAAGCGCCCGTTCCTAAGAACTGACGCATCTTTTTGTATCTATTACGACTCGCCCATCAGATAGGAGTAAAGTCCCTCATAATTGGCTTTAGAGTTTTTCCATGAATAATCTTTTTGCATGCCACGGTCTACCATCTTGTTCCACTCTGCCTTCTTTTCAAAGAAAACATACTTGGAATAATTGACAGTGTTCAAAAGTTCATCCCCATTATAATTGGCAAAGGAGAAACCATCCCCGGTATGCTCATATTCATTGTAAGGGATGACCGTATCCTTTAAGCCGCCTGTCTCGCGCACGATCGGCACGGTACCATAGCGGAAAGAGATCAACTGGGTCAGACCACACGGTTCAAAGCGCGACGGCATCAAAAAGGCATCTGCCGCTGCGTATAACTTGTGAGCCAGATCCTCGGAATAACAGATGTTTGCGGATATTCGATCCGGGTATTTCCATGCAAAGTGACGGAACATATTCTCGTACTGGGCTTCGCCGGTACCGATTACGACCAGTTGGGTGTTGTCATCCACCAGACGCTCGATACAGTAATTGACCAGATCCAGTCCCTTTTGGTCTGTCAGACGTGAGATCAGCCCGATCATGTACTTTTTCTTGTCTACGACAAGCCCAAGCAACTCCTGTAACTTCTCCTTGTTGACCTTTTTGTTTGTTCTAAAATTGGATGCACTGTAATTTTTGAAGATCAAATCATCCTTTGCCGGATCATACATAGCATAGTCAATACCATTGACGATACCGCGCATGTCAAAATGTCTGGCTGACAGAAGTCCGTCCAAGCCCTCGCCATAATAAGGGGTCTGGATCTCCCCTGCATAGGTATCACTGACGGTCGTAATATAGTCTGCATAGACCAGACCGCCCTTTAACATATTGGCACCCTTTTTGAACTCCAATTTGTCCGGTGTAAAGAGTTCCATCGGCAGACCGGAGATCCCCTGAATGGTCTCGATATCCCAGACACCCTGGAACTTGAGGTTATGTATAGTCATGACTGACTTCATGCCCCAGAAGAAAGGATTACCGGCAAATTCTGTCTTTAAATAAACAGGGATCAATCCTGTCTGCCAATCATGGCAGTGGATGATATCCGGCTGAAAGTCAATGAGCGGTAACATGGAAAGTACTGCCTTGTCAAAGAAAATAAATTTCTCGATATCGTAGCGCGTATCCCCATAAGGATAAAAGCACTCAAAGTACTCCAGATTATCGATAAAATAGTATGTGATTCCCTGATACTCATACTGCATGACGCCTACATAGCGCTCGCCGATATAAGATCCCATCCCCATCTGGAAATGACACACATACTGAAAGGAATCACGGTATTGTGGCGGGATACAGGTATAGTCCGGCAGGACCACACGGATATCCCATTCTGATCTGTCAAATTCTTTTGGCAAGGCTCCTACCACGTCAGCCAATCCCCCGGTCTTGACAAATGGCACACACTCGCTTGCCGCAAAAAGTACTTTCTTCATAGTAACCCCTCCTAATGAATCAAAATACTACTCGTCCCAGTTATGATATACTTCTTGAACGTCATCATCTTCATCCAGCAAAGATAAGATCTTGTTGATGTTGTAAAGATCCTGCTCATCTGTAAGTTCTACATAGGTCTGCGGGATCATGGTCACCTGTGCATCTGCCATAGCGATCTTCTCCTGCTCCAATGCTTCACGGACAACAGAAAAATCATCCGGATCTGTCAGCACGATGAAGGAATCTTCTTCCTCTGTGAAATCCTCTGCACCTGCATCCAGTGCCATCATCATCAGATCATCTGCATCCAGATCACACTCTTCCTTGTCAATGATGATCTGTCCCTTTTTATCAAACATGTAAGATACACAGCCCTGGGTTCCAAGACTGCCCTTGCCCTTGGTGAAAGCGCTGCGCACATTGGCAGCGGTACGATTCTTGTTATCGGTCAAAGCATCAACGATGATGGCTGTACCGTTTGGTCCATAGCCTTCATATGTAACCGATTCATAATTGACTGCATTTGCATCACCGGCAGCTTTCTTGATACCTCTTTCAATGGTATCGTTTGGCATATTGTTGGCCTTTGCCTTGGCAATAACATCACGAAGTCTGCTGTTATTGTCAGGATCCGGTCCGCCTTCCTTGACCGCTACTGCGATCTCACGTCCGATAATGGTAAATACCTTACCCTTTGCAGCATCATTTTTCTCTTTCTTATGCTTAATGTTAGCAAATTTTGAATGTCCTGACATAAAATTATATCCTCTTTTCTAAAGTATTCTTATCCAGTGTATCATTTTTTGTTTTATATGGCAAACACCTGTACCTGCCGGATCATTTTTCCTTCTACATCCAGCACTTTGAAGCGGTAGCCCTTGTATTGCACTTCAAAAGTCTCATGTTCCTCCGGGATCTTGTCAATATGGGAGATCAAGAAACCATTTAAGGTCTCGTAGTCCTCTGGGAAGGTAATCCCCAGAACCTCTGCCGCTTCTTCTAGGGAAGTGCCGCCATCCATGCGGTAAAAATTCGGTGCGACCTGTTCGATGGACGCTTCCTCCTTGTCGTGTTCGTCCTGGATATTGCCCACGATCTCCTCTAAGATATCCTCCATAGAAATAATACCGCTGGTCTGCCCATACTCATCCACCACGATCATCATGTGCTTTTTCTTGGACTGCATCTTGGCAAATAAGGTATTTAAACTGTGGGTCTCCGGCACAAATTCCGGTGAGTGCAGTAGTTTGTCAAAATCCCGCAGTTTCTGCCCGTAAGTCTTATGGTCTTTGGCAAAGACTAGTGCATCTTTAATATGTAAAAGACCGATGATATTATCCAGATCGTTCAAATAAACCGGATAACGGGAAAAAGGTGCATCCTGCATAAAGGTAAGCGCCTCGCCAAAGGTCATTTCGCCATCCAGGGCAATGATCTGCCTGCGGTGGACCATGATATCCTTGGCGTCCTTGTCGCCGAATTCAAAGATGTTATGTATCATGGCGGCTTCACTGGCTAACAGCACCCCATGCTCATGTCCCTCATTGACAATGGAAATGATCTCATCTTCCGTGACATCATCCACTTCCTCCTTGGGATCTACCCCAAAAAGACCGCTGATCTTCTTGCTGAGAAGATCATACAAAAGGATCAGAGGTCGAAAAACTTTTCGCAAGGTCTCATAGGCTCCCAGATAGCGCAGTGCGATCTTACAATGCTTTTTGGAACTGATACGATAAAGAGTTCCAAAAAAGAAAACCGCATATAATACGACAAAGACCACATACACAAGAATTGCAAATAAGACCCTTTCCCATGTATTTTCTGCAATGTCCGACAGTCCATTGTAAAGCAGGTAAAAAGAACTTGCTACAATGCCGATCCCGGAAAAAATCCGCAAAAAGGAACTGCTGATGACCAGCAAATGATCATCACTGTGATAACGCTCTAAGCACCCTGCCTTGGCAGGATCCCCTTTTTGTAACTCCTCCAGATCACTGTCGTTGATATGATCGATCGCGATCTTAAAACTACTAATGATGATCTGC
Organism: Roseburia lenta; assembly: GCF_014287435.1. GTDB lineage: Bacteria > Bacillota > Clostridia > Lachnospirales > Lachnospiraceae > Pararoseburia > Pararoseburia lenta. The sequence continues at coordinate 109,110 of NZ_JACOPG010000001.1, read as the reverse complement.
ATGATAGCACATAGGCAAAATACGATCATGCAGATCAAACACCTGACTCCTTCATCCATGGTATTCTATTCCCTCATTTCCTTTCTTATGTGAAAATCTTTGAAACTGCTATGTAAGCAATTCCAGACTGATCTCTAATGCTTTATCAATCTCAAATAAAACCTGATTATCCAGATGACATATCTTATCCTTAAGTCTGGTCTTATCGATGGTGCGAAGCTGCTCCAACAGTACGACCGAATCCTTGACCAGATCATATTTACCACTATCCAATGAAACGTGTGTCGGCAATTTTGCCTTGTGCAACTGTGATGTGATCGCTGCACAGATCACGGTCGGAGAATGGATATTTCCGACATCATTTTGAATAATCAGTACCGGTCGGATCCCGCCTTGTTCCGAGCCGACGACCGGTCGCAAGTCTGCATAATAAATATCGCCTCTTTTAATTGTCATACTACACTCTCCAAAATTGAATTTATAAATAGTATTTCCACAATTTCAAAAGCTATTCATATTAGATTATGCAAAATAATTCATTTCGTCAACGCATGCGCCGTCCTTCTGATAAAAACGTGGAATGCGGTCTCCCAGATTACATGCCAGTTCATAGTTAAAACGCCCGGACATTTCTCCCAGTGTCTCCATAGAAATGACTGCGTTCCCATCCTGACCGATCAAGGTCACGCGGTCCAGATATTCTGCATCCGGGATATCCGTTACATCCACCATCATCTGATCCATGCAGACCCTGCCCACGATCGGTGCAGGCTTGCCGCGCACAAGCACATAGCCCTTGCTGGATAAAGAACGAGGATAGCCGTCGCCATATCCTACCGGGATCGTCGCGATCCGGCTTTCTCTTTCAGTGACATAGGTGCCGCCATAACTGATCGCACTTCCCGCCGGAAGGGTCTTGATGTGTACGATATGACTGTAAAGAGATAAAATCGGATGCAAAGGAAAGGCATGATCCATCTCCTCTGACGGCCACAGACCGTATAAAGTAATGCCTGCACGCACCATATTTTCATGATAGCCCGGCAGTTCTAAGATAGCGGCACTGTTGCAGCAATGGCATATCGGAAACGTAATGTCCTCTTTTTGCAGTGCTCCTATCATATCCTTGAATAAGCTATATGCCTTTTTTGCATAAGATTTATCCGCTTCATCCGCTCGGGCAAAATGGGTAAAGATACCTTCCAGGCAAAGATGTTTGAGCCCTGCAATCTCTTTGATCTCTTCTACCGATTCCTGACAGACCGGATAGCCGATCCTGTGCATACCGGTATCGATCTTGATGTGGATCAGTGCCTTTTTATGACATTTTTCCGCTGCCGCATCCAAGGCTTGCGCCACATCCTTGCGGTAAATCCCAAAACGGATATCCTGCAGAATCAGATCTTCATAATCTTTTTCAAAGACATAGCCTAAGATCAGAATCATCTTCCCAATGCCTGCTTTTCGCAGTTCCAAGGCTTCTTCTGCCGTTGCAACCGCATAACCGCTGATGCGGTCATTGTCCTCTAAATGCTTAGCAATTGCCTTAGCACCATGCCCGTAGGCATTGGTCTTGATAACAGCCATCATGCCGACGTCCTGCGGCAGTTTTTCTTCCATTGCCTGCACATTTTGATCTAAGGCATCAAAATCTACGATGGCGTAAACACGCCTTTTTTCTATTTCCACTGTCATCTTCCTTCTTTCTGATAGATCGTTTTTATTCCTTTTATGATGTCACCTGCCTGCATGCAAAGATTAGCCTCTGTCCTTGCGGCTTCCTCTCCCGCAAGTCCATGCAGGTAAACGCCCAGTGATGCCGCATCTTCCGGTCTTAAGCCCTGCGCGATCAATCCTGCGATCACACCGGTCAAGACATCACCACTGCCGGCTGTCGCCATACCGCTGCAGCCGCTCGCATTGATATAAGTCGTGGCATAAGGCACGGATACGATCGTAGCCGCATCCTTAAGTGCACAAATGACCTGATAATCTCTTGCAAAATCCTGTGCTATGGATAATTTATGGTCAGTCACATACATAAGCGGACTGCCCATCAGGCGTGCCATTTCACCCAGATGCGGAGTGATGACGGTCTCTGTATGCGGCTTTTTCAGCCACTGTAAATGTTCTGCCAGAATCCCCAACGCATCCGCATCCACCACCATCGGCACTGCAGCATTTTCTAAAGTCGTGCGGACCAGGTTCTCCGCCAGATTAGACTTTCCAAGCCCCGGTCCTATGGCTATGGCATCCGCCCAAGCAAGTTCTTCCAACAACTGCTTTTCATTCCATTTATCATAGGTAACAAGAATGGCTTCCGGGAATCGTGTCAAAATGATGTCACGATTGCATCTTGGTGTATAGACCTTGACCATGCCGGCACCACTCGTCAGAGCACTTTTCGATGCAAGATAAGCCGCGCCTGCCATATCCTCACTGCCTGCGATCACAAGCACCTTTCCCCGGCTTCCCTTGTGATCATCCGGGCTTGCCTGCGGTAGTTGTTTTAGATCTTCTTTTTCCAGGCTCTTACAAGGAAGAACCTGATCTGCCAGACTGCATGATTCGATTCCGATTGCAGATACGATCAATTCACCACAGTATTTTTTCCCCGGATAAAGCATCTGTCCGACCTTGGCAAAAGCAAAGGTTATGGTCGCATCCGCCAAAAATGCCTGCCCCATGATCTGTCCGTCATCCGCAGATACACCGGATGGTATATCCACCGCCAGCCGGTAGGCATCCATGGCATTGACCTCTTGCAAAAGTGCAGGATAGTCACCGCCCAATTCTCTGGAAAGCCCGATACCAAACAGGGCATCCACGATCACCTGGGCGTCTGCAAGTGTATCCGTAGAACTAGACAATTCCATGCCATACTGCCGACAGATCTTTTGCTGCGCCATGTTTTCCGGCGAAGCCTTGGAAAAATCGCCCACCAGGAATACCGACACCTGACCCCCCTCTAAGTATAAAAGCCTTGCAATGGCGAGTCCATCCCCACCATTGTTGCCACTTCCACATAGTATGACGATCTTCTTTTGCCACAAATCTCTTTCATGCAAAAATGAAACAACCGATAACGCGGCTCTCTCCATCAGCACCATGGAAGGCAGACCATAATGCTCGATCGTGCGGCTATCGCATTGTTTCATTTCGCGACTGTTTAAAATATATTTCATACGTCTCCTTTTTGTACATCTTTTGATAACTGTTTGTCCTGGGTCGTATCACCGGACGGGCGATCCTCTCCTGTGATCAGATCCACATCATCATTTTGTACATCAAAAAGATTGATGATATCTTTTCCAAATATATCATGCATATATGCATAGATTTCTTTATTGTTGATCTCCCGATTCTGTTTGCGGATGATGTTCTTTTTTAATTCTACCCGGACCTTTTTGATCCATTCCGCAATCTCCTCGGCTTCTTTGCAATTGGTGCGCAGACGATCATAACAAAAGGTCATGGTCTCCATCATCAGCGCGTCATTGCAGGTCTGTATCTCCTTTGGGATCTCCAAAAGGGCATCCTCGTTGGCTGCGATCTTTTCCTTGACTTCCTCGATCAGCCGTTTGTTCTCGTCCATCTGCCGGCTGTGCGTCTCCTTGTCCTCCTCTGCGTCCATATGCTCTACGATATTCTGCATAAGGGATGACTTGACCTTCTTTAAATCCTTTAACTCCTGCGTCAGGCGTCCCTGCCGCTCCAAGATCTCCTTCAACTGGCTTTCCAGTTCCTGCACCTCTTTGGGCTTGCCATCTAAGGCAAAAAGCCGGTGCCATTTCTGATCCAAGACCAGAATGGGTATTTTTGTTTTCGCCAGTGCTTCTGTAAACGCCTGTCGTTCCATACGCTCACCTTCTTTTGAAAACTATTTTTTGTGGTTGGCAATATTGTAAGAAAGCTGCATCAGACTATCGGATAGATGCACATTCTCTACGACCATATCCTCCACATCATCCAGATCGACATGGGCAAAATTCCAGATGGCATGTACGCCCAGGGAAGATAACTGTGCCGCGGTCGCTTCTGCATTCTGCTTTGGCAGGGTCAGTGCCGCAATATCCACACGTGTTGTCTTTACAAATTCTGGTAATTCCTCCAACATACGGATTGGGATATCTCTTACCTCTTTCCCCTTCAATGCCGGATTGACATCAAACAGACCGACGATCTTAAAACCTAATTTTTCAAACTTAACATAATTGGCGATTGCCTGCCCCAAGTTACCGATACCGATCACGATCACATTGTGTGTCTCATTCAATCCTAAGATCTTGCCGATTTCATCATATAAGTACTGAACATTATAGCCATAGCCCTGCTGACCGAAACCACCAAAATTGTTGAGATCCTGCCGGATCTGGGATGCCGTCACATGCATACAACTGCTGAGTTCGTTGGACGAAATGCGCTCCACTCCTGCATCAAGCAATTCTCCTAAATATCTGTAATATCTTGGCATACGACGAATGACTGCCTGGGATATTTCCTTTTCCACGTTAAATTCCCCCTACTTCCACTGTCAATGATGACATGTATATCATATTTATATAAAAATTATAAATATTTTAAATATATATGTCAAATTTTTAACAGAATCCGCCTATCCTATGCGAAGTCATTTGTCAGTGTCTCCGACAATTCTTCCCAACTTTCATAGAGGGCATCCAATTCTTCCTGTAACTTTTCCTGTTTTTGTGATAATTCATTAAGCTTTGCCGAATTTGTCGCCACATCGTCCTTGGCAAATTCTTCCTCGATCTGACGCAGGTCTTCTTCGCAGGAGGCAATGCGGTCTTCCACCTCTGCCAGACGATTTTCTACCTTGCGCTTTTCGCTCTGGATCTTCTTTTGCTGCTTCCAATCCGTCTTTCCTTCAGATTGTCCGGAAATCGATTCTGTATCACCACGCTTTGCATCTTGTACTGCTTTTTCCTGTGCCATACGCTCTGTTTTCTTTTGGATGAAATAATCATAATTACCCAGATATACGCTGAACTGATGGTTTTCAAGTTCTAAAATCTTGTCTGCAGTCTGGTTGACAAAATAACGGTCATGTGACACATAAAGCACCGTTCCCTCATAGGCATTGATGGCATTTTCCAGGATCTCCTTGGACTCCATGTCCAAATGGTTAGTCGGCTCATCTAAGATCAAAAAGTTGGCACCGGACAACATGAGTTTGGCAAGGGAGATACGTCCACGCTCTCCACCGCTCAGATCGCCGATCCTCTTGTAGCAGTCATCCCCTAAAAACATGAATGCCGCAAGCACATTGCGAATCTTTGTATTGTTTAAGTTTGGATAGGCATCGCTCATTTCTTCAAAGAGTGTTTTGTCATCATCCAAAACCTGTTGTTCCTGATCGTAATAACCAATCGTAACATTTGCGCCGAGCCGGAAAGAGCCGGAATCTGCGGTCACAATCTCATTGATGATCTTAAGCAATGTTGTCTTTCCTGTACCGTTATCACCAAGGATGGCAACGTGCTCACCTCTTTGCAAAAGGAAATCTACGTTAGAAAAGAGCGGCATGCCATCATAGGATTTTGAAAGTCCGATCAGTTCCAGTACATCATTGCCGCTTGTCACATCTGGTTGCAAGGACAATTTCATATGTTCCTGCGCATCGATCGGTTTTTCCATAACATCCATTTTATCGAGGGCTTTCTGACGGCTCTCTGCACGTTTGATGGATTTTTCACGGTTAAACTGTTTTAACTTATCAATGACTTCCTGCTGATGGGCAATGGATGCCTGCTGTTTTTCATATTCACGCATCATGGTCTTACGGATCTCTTCTTTTTGCATGGCAAAGGCAGAATAATTCCCTTTGTAAACATGTGCAGTATGCATGCTGATATCAATAACCTTTGTAACGATACGATCCAGAAAATAACGATCATGTGCTACAATAACAACGGTTCCCTTATAATTCATAAGGAAGTTCTCTAACCACTCAATAGAATTCAGATCCAAATGGTTGATCGGCTCATCTAAAAGCAGGATGTCCGGTTTCATAACAAGGAGTCTTCCGAGAGATACACGGGTTTTTTGTCCACCGGAAAGCATATCCATCGTCTTTGAAAAATCCTCTTCGGAAAAACCAAGTCCACGAAGCACGCCCTGTACTTCCGATTCATACGCATAACCGTTCATATGATCAAAAACATCATGCATCTCATGATAGCGGACAAGCAGTACATCTAAGGCATGGTCTGTCAGTTTTGTCATCTGTTCTTCCATTTTTTGCAGGTTTGTCTGCATTTCCAAAATATCTGTACGCGAAGAATAGACGGTCTGATAGACCGTCTCATTTCCTTCCATATTCTGATACTGCGCCAGATAACCGATGGTGGTATCCTTGGCAAAAACAACCGTTCCTGCATCGGTATCCAACTCACCCGTTATCATCTTTAGCAGTGTTGATTTTCCTGCACCATTATTTCCGACAATGGCTACCTTGTCTCCTTCATTGATCTGAAAAGAGACATTCTTTATGATGTCATCACTTCCGAAAGATTTCGAAAGATTCTGGCAGGATAAAATCATGGCTTCCTCCTATAACATGCCCTCAAGCCTTGTTCTGATGGCTTTGATAAATTCCTCACTATTCAAAACGACTGGATTTGGAATACTTGTGATCAGAGCAAGATCTTTTGTCATCTTTCCATCCTCAATCGTCTTGATGCATGCCTGTTCCAATTTGTCTGCAAAATCGCAAAGTTCCGGTGTGCCATCCAACTCACCGCGTTTTCTCAGTGCGCCTGTCCATGCAAAGATTGTAGCAACAGAGTTCGTGGATGTCTCCTCTCCCTTTAAGTGCTTGTAATAATGTCTCTGTACGGTTCCATGAGCCGCCTCATACTCATAGACGCCCTGTGGAGATACCAGAACAGAGGTCATCATGGCAAGAGATCCAAAAGCAGACGATACCATGTCACTCATGACATCGCCATCGTAGTTCTTACAAGCCCAGATGTAACCGCCCTCAGACTTCATCACACGAGCTACGGCATCATCGATCAGGGTATAGAAATAAGTAATGCCTGCCTCGGCAAACTTATCCTTATAAGACTCCTCATAAATCTCCTGAAAAATATCCTTAAAGGTATGATCGTATTTCTTAGAGATGGTATCCTTGGTCGCAAACCAAAGATCCTGCTTTGTATCCAAGGCATAGTTAAAGCAAGCCTTTGCAAAACTTTCGATAGAATTATTAAGATTATGCTGTCCCTGAACGACACCGGTGCCGGTAAAGTTATGTACCACTTCTCTCGTCTCACTGCCGTCTTCAGCCGTATAAACAAGTTCTACTTTTCCCGGTCCCGGAACAATCATCTCTGTATTTTTGTAGACATCTCCATATGCATGACGCGCGATCGTGATCGGTTTCTTCCAATTCTTTACGCAAGGCTCAATTCCTTTTACGATGATCGGTGCGCGGAATACCGTTCCGTCCAAGATGGCACGGATGGTTCCGTTTGGACTCTTCCACATCTCTTTCAGATCATATTCACGCATACGCGCTGCGTTTGGTGTGATTGTGGCACATTTTACAGCAACGCCGTATTTCTTTGTTGCCTCTGCTGAATCGATTGTCACCTGATCATTTGTCTCATTACGATATTCAAGACCGAGATCATAGTATTCTGTCTTTAAATCTATAAACGGCAGTAACAATTCATCCTTGATCATCTTCCAAAGGATCCTTGTCATCTCATCACCATCCATCTCAACCAGTGGTGTCTTCATCATAATCTTGCTCATGTCATTTGCCTCCTTAGCATTTTCACTATTGTACTTTAGTATAGCAAAACTTTTTACTGTGGTAAAGTCACGAATATTCCATGTCGGTAAGCGTGGGGGCTTACCCCCACTGTTTGCTTGAAAATTCTGGTAAAACTGGATGCATTCTCGTATCCACACTCCATTGCGATTCTTTCCACGGGCAGTGTGGTATCCCGCAAAAGCATCTTTGCTCGTTCCATCTTCATATTGCGAATCACATCTTTAAAATTTTTCCCTGTTGCATTCTGCACAATGCGGATCAACTGGCGTCTGCTATAATGAAACCTATCCTCCAGTTCTTCCAGAGTCACACTGCGATAATTCTCACTAATATACCAAAAAATCTTAGCATATTCCTTTTTCCAGTTGGCTTTACAGTCCTGTGGCAAAACCAGATTCTGTTCATAATAGCGAAGCAAGTGCACAAAAATCGCATTCATGATAGTCTCACACATCTCACTGTGGTATTTTTCCTTGCATTTCTGTTCCTCCCAAAGATGATCAAACAAACGTGCAACCGTCATATCCGGCTTATCCTTTTCTGCCGTATGAAACAGAATATAACTCACATCTTCATCCCCTTGTAATATGCGCTGAAAGAAAGAATACAGCAAGTGATTGCCGGAAAATACCCGAAAGAAAATCTCTAAAAAGGTCCGCTTGCGGATCGCTGATGTCATCGTCCTGCCATCGAGATCTCGCACGCCTTCTCCATGCTCAATATCCGGCGGCACGATCAGCACATCCCCCTCAACGAGTTCTAGTTTCTCCTGACGGAAAAAGCACTGACTTTTTCCCTCCATAACATAAATAATATCGAAATAATCATTCTTATGCCAGTGTGGAAGCATGCCCGGCTGCAAAAAGGCAGATGAAATACTGCTATCATTTTGTAAAAAAATTTCTTCCTGCTGTACACGGAAGATCTCCTGCAGACGCTTTTGCGCATCCTGATCAGGTTCACTTTGTACTTCCAGAAACAATTGTGCCAAGGGTGTCCTATAACTTTGTGGCAATTCGCTGACTGTTTCAAATGCCTGCCAGCGATATTCCCTGTCATTCTCCTCTTTCAGACATTGGGCTGTCCGTATCATGCAGGCAATATAGTCATCGTTCTCCAAAATCTCGCAATCCCCGGAACATAGACTGCGAAAGATCCTCCCATACTCCTTTTGCATTTCCTCTTTCTGTCTCATATAGTCGTCCCTGCTTTCCGATTCTTTTTCCCCTTCGTCAAATGCATTCATGTTTTCTACCTCTGTTGATATACATGTCACTTTCTGCATATTTTTCTGTCATTTTATCCTATTCCTTTTTTTCTTTTTCTGCAATATGCTTTAGGTAGAATTTATTTATTCAAGGAGGTTTTTATGTACACAGAAAACACAAGCATAGGAGAACTCTTAGAGTTGCCCCAGGTCATGGCACTTCTGGAAAAAGCCGCACCACAGATGGTTAGCGGTCCTGCCAAGGGCTACCTGACACCCCTTACACTGGCACAGTTAAAAGTCGCACAACCGGAATCTGCACAACTTGCTGATGCCATACTCGCGCTGGCAAATGGAGCGGACGTGGATCTGACGCCTTTGGATCCAAGTAAGAAGAAGCCCTTCCTAAAGGGAGGTTCAACCGTGGCACAATATGACATTGATGATGTCGATGGCAAGATGTATATGCTCAATCATGCCTTTTCCGGTTGTTTCATCCTTTCCTTTTCCAAACCGATAGATGAACATATCAAAGGTCAGGTCACTTACGATGGAATTCCTGTCAAATACATTCTTTCCACCATGTCTATTGCGGGCGGTGTGCAGTTAATGGGCGTCTATGTTCGCGACATCTGCACCCAATACGGCACAGACTATACCTTCCACTTTGAAGGATTTACTGATACCGACGGTAATGTTATGGATCCACAGGATTATATCATTTCCACGGTTGCTAAAAATCTGCCGGATCCTGCCTACGCTACCCACGAAGCCATCGCGCAAAAGGCTGCTGAGGAAGGCATGGTTCTCTTAAAGAATGATAATGGACTGCTTCCCCTTGTCAAAGATGCTAAACTCGCCGTGATCGGTGAGGAAAATTTCCGTGACGGTGCTGTCGGTGCCGGAAAGATCAATCCGCGCTACCATGTACGCCTTGGACAGGCATTGGCAGACAGTAACTTTATCCTCACTGAAGATGCCGACACCTGTCTTTTTGTAATCTCACGCGCATCCGGAGAGAACTTTGACAACGGAACTTTTCAGGGGGAGTTTTATCTGACCGATGCGGAAGAAAAACAGATTTGCGAAGCCAAGAAAAAATATGCCCACATAATTGCTATCATCAATTCCGGCTATCCTATGGATGTCCGCTGGACACTGGACGTGGCAGTTGAGGCTGTTATCTGGACCGGATTTTCCGGCATGCTTGGCGGTAAGGCACTGGTAAATATCTTAAACGGAACGACCAATCCATCCGGTAAACTTCCGGATAGTTGGAGTCTCGATTACTTTGATATTCCTTCTGCACATAACTTCTATGTTGCACCAAGTGCAGAAGAATCCGTTGGCGCAGATGATGATATCTGGATCGATACCGTGTATGAGGAAGATATCTATGTAGGCTATCGTTATTTTGAAACGTTCAAAAAAGATGTCGCCTATGCATTTGGACACGGTCTGTCCTACACCAACTTTGCCATCCAATCTTTATGCACGGGACAGGACTTATCTCATATTTCCATTTCTGCCACTGTCACCAATACAGGAAAGGTAAGCGGAAAAGAAGTCGTTGAGATCTATGCCACCATCCCGGATGGGAAACTGGAGCAACCGGCACTGCGTCTGGTTGCCTTTGCCAAAACATCACTGCTTGCTGCCGGAGCCTCCGAGATTTTAACACTGGACGTTCCTGTAGAAAACCTTGCTTCCTACGATGAAGAAAGGCATGCCTTTATCACAGAGGCTGGCGAATATCATTTCTATTGCGGGGATGACATCCATGCCCTCACAGAAGTGGCTTCCATTACAGCAACAGAAACCCAGACCATCAAAATTGTTGGTGATTATATGAAACCACCGGTAGACTTTACCCGCCTTTCCAAAAAGGATGAAAACACGTATCCTAGCGGCAAAAAGAGTGGTATCATCGCAGACGTGCATGAACTTCAGCATAAGACCATCCGTGCAAACATTCCGGATACAGAAGCCATCGACGATTCCTTTATCGATGACTGGTCTGTCGAGGAACTAGCCCGCTTCTCTGTCTGTGCAAGTTCCGGCTGGGGTATGCAGGATGTCGGCGTTGCCGGACGCATCTATCAATTGGAAGGACGAGATATTCCTTACTTTGCTGTTGCAGACGGCAATAATGGTGTCAATATCAACAAACCAAATATTGGTATGCCTACCTCTAATCTGGTCTGTGCTAGTTGGAATCCTGATCTGGCTTACCAAGTCGGTCGCGTGATTGCCGAAGAAGCCAGAGAAAACAATGTGCAGATGATTCTGGCGCCGGCCATGAACCTGCATAGGAATCCACTCTGCGGCCGTCATCCGGAGTATTTTTCTGAGGATCCGCTGCTGGGCGGCATCATGGCAGGAAATCAATGCAAGGGATTGGAAGAAAATGGCGTATCTGCATCCATTAAACATGTTTGCTGTAACAATGCAGAATCATCCAGAAAGCGTAATCATTCCATCGTCTCACAGCGTGCCCTCCGCGAACTCTATCTGCGCACCTTTGAGGTAGCCTTTGACATCCACATACCGGATTCTATCATGACCGGTTACAATGCATGTAATGGTGTCTTTACAGCCGAGGACGAAGAGATGATCCAGGGCATCTTCCGAAATGAATTCGGCTTCAATGGCTATGTAATGACAGACTGGAACAGTTACGATACCGCCGATGTTGCCAAAGCCATTGCCGCAGGCAACTGCTGGATGACACCAGGCACTACGGACGATACCTATGTAAGTCCGATTATCGAAGGTATTAAAAATGGCACAATTAGCGAAAATCGACTTCGCCAGAATATCAAGTATATGTATCGCGTCATCCGTAAGCGGACACAGGCCTAAATAAGCCCCTTCTATTTATAGACAGTAAAAAGCAGTTTGTGAAGACAATCTATCATGTCTGATCACAAACTGTTTTTCTATTTTACACTTACATATGTTATCACTTTGTTTATATAACTGGTATCCGACATTCTACCCATGAGCCATCTTCTGTCTTAGCCTGAACCGTGACAACATTGGCATCCGTCACCCGGATGACCGCCAGTGCATTACCGTAGTATGTCGTATATTCCCCGGCATCAAAGCGATCTTCCGTTCTTGGATTGGCACTGCCAAAGCCAAGCAATTTTCCGCCTTCGACGGTAACTTGTACCTTGCTATCCTGATTGGATTCCACATTGCCGGAATCATCCGCGAGCACTGCCTTGACATAAACAATTTCTCCCACAGATACCTCTTTCTTTTCCGGCAGTAGATGAAGCGATGCGTTCTTTGCCGACTGTAGGCGACTTCTGCCGATTTCCTTGCCGGCTGCATCATAAGACACCGCCTCCACATTACCGGTGACATAGGTAGTCTTAAAGATGGCTCTTGCATCCTTTACTTTCTTGCATCCCAAGGATTTTCCATTGACAAGAAGTTCTACTTTGGCAGCATCTGCATAGACCTCAACCATCACCTTATTGCCATCACAGTTTTTCCATGACCAACTAGGGATGGCATTTGTACCACGCCAAGTAGCCTTAATAATCTTTTCATTTGGATGATTGCATGGCTGCACACCGATCAGAGGCTGCTTGGCATAGCCCCAGACTGCCTTTGCCCACATTGCCTCTCCGGTCGGATTTCCCAAAAGATCAAATGCACCTGTATCTGCTAAAAGCCATGGATAAGGCTTGTCAAAACCTTTTGCATCCGCCTCGTAAGACCAAGTGCCAACGCCTGCTTCTCCGATATAATCCCATGCTGTCCACATAAAATCACCGATCAGATATGGATATTTTTTGACCATAGCCCAGTTTCTGGCGATATCCTGCGGAAAAGTCTCGCTACCTACCACAATACGATCCGGATGAATCTGTCCTTCCTTTGCATAGCGCCCAGATGCATAATTATATCCGCAAATATCAAGTATCGCACATCCCGGACTGGTCACTTCATCTGCCTTTCTCCCATTGGCAGCCTTGTTCATACCTGTTCCAACCATGGACGTGATCATGTTAAACATGGTACTGCTCATACCGGCGGCTTTTGCCTCATTACTGTCGTTTCTTCCACCCTCTTCCTTATAGACGCCTTTACCTTCTGCGGAAGACTTGATAATCATAAGGTTAAATCCTGCCGTAACGGCTCTCGTTTCATCCAGATTTCTGAGATAGTCTGCCATCTCCTGTGATAGGGCAACTCCCTTTTGACTTGCCGGTTCGCTGACCTCATTGCCAATGGAATACATGACAACAGATGGATGGTTATAATCCCGTCTGACCATAGCCTCCAAATCTTCTTTGTAATGACTCATAAACTCTGTCGCATAATCATATTTGGACTTGTGGCTATACCACATATCCCAGGTTTCATCCATAATGTAGACGCCAAGCGCATCACAAGCACGAAGAAGCGCCTTAGAACAAGGATTATGTGCACAACGAATGGCATTATAGCCATTCTCTTTTAAAATACGGATTCGGCGCATTTCGCTCTCATCATAGGTGCAAGCCCCTAAAACGCCATTGTCATGATGAATACATCCACCTCGCAAAAGCGTTTCTTTTCCATTTACAAAAAATCCCTTAGGGCTCCATGTAATCAGGCGAACACCAAAGGTGTCCTTCGCCTGATCCAGGATAGAGCTATCTGCCCCCAGAAGGGATGCTCTTATACCATACAGATAGGGAGTCTCCTCCGACCAAAGATGTGCCTTTGGTAGCGGAATCTGTACAGAATCCTTTTCTAATAAAGCAGTAGCGGCCTGCTTGCCCTCTGCATCGATAATTTCTACTTGCACCTTGCCGGCGGTGCGCTCTACAGATACTTCCATCACGGTAGGATCTATAGACACCGTTTTTACACGGATGCCTTCGATGGCAATATGATCTTTGGGTTGGATATGTAGCCAGACCGGACGATAGATTCCGGCACCACTGTACCAACGACTGTCCGGTTGTTGGCTATTGTCCGTCTTAACAAGAATTGTATTTTCTCCTGCCTTGATGTGCCCATCCAAGATGACGAAAAACGGACTATAACCGTAAGCAGCCTGATAAACCTCTTGACCATTTACGAAAACTTCAGCATTTTTATATGCACCTTCAAATTCAAGGGTCAGGTGCATTTGCACCTGATCCTCCGTCAACATTATTTTTCTTTCATAGCAGAACACGCCGCCCGGGAAAAAAGCACCGGCACTTCCACTTTCTGCTTTTGGATCTCTTTTTTCATGCAGCATGGCATCATGGGGAAGCATCACTGATTGTTTCTGCTTATCTCCCTCCTTATAAAACAGCCATCCGTCATTCATACTTTGAACCATGATCTTCTCCTATTATTTCTTTTTCTTCTTAGCAGCCTTTGCCTCTGCTTTTGCTTTTGCCTCGGCTAATTTTGCCTGATACTTTGCTTCTTCTTCGTCAAAATTCAGCCCCTTCTTAGCACATTTTTCCTTTAATTCTTCAATACGCTTCTCTTCTGCTTTACGCTCCTGTTCTTCCTGTTCCATTGCCTGCTTTTCTTCCGGTGAAATCCATACTTCACCGCGTGCTTCTGCCTCTGCCTTATGACGGGCTGTGATATCAGCAGAAATCTGCGGAATCTTTGCTTCCAGATCATAGAAGGTAAAGATCAGGGAAATGATCAGATATCCGATCATTTCGACACCTACAAACATCCAGATGATAAAGGACTGTGTAGAAGCCGGCTGGTTGATAATGGTATCTGATGTAGCTCCGATCGATGCCGGTGATATGTATCCAGATGCGTTAAGTCCACCCAAAATCAAAGTCTGCGCAATACCTGCGGAGATTGTAATAATGATCGTGTTCATAGAAGCGATAAAACCATCTGCACGATAGTGATTCTTCCACTCGATATGATCCATTGCCTCTGCCAAAAATGCTGCCATGGCATAAGTTGGAAGCATACCAAAGGATTTCAGGACACATCCACCCAAAACCGTACCAAGACTGTGTGGATTCAGGAAAATGATCAGACATCCGACAGCAGCGATTACAAAACCAATCTGGGTAACCCAGCGCTTACCAAACTTATGGATCAACGGCCAGAGAATAAAGATACCAAAGCCAAGCGGTGCCTGACCGACAGCATTTACCAGAATCTGATTGGTCGCGCCCTGCGTAACCGAACTTCCCAATACCCAGTTACAGAAATAAAGCATAACATTTGTCTGCAGATTCTGTGTCAACTGGAAAATTGCCCAGAATGCCATAACCATCCAGAAGTACTTGTTGGTCACACATGCCTTGATCTGATCTTTCATGGCAGCAATCTGCATGGTATTCTCACCATCATCGCTGATGTTTTCTTCTGTTACACGTTCCTTTGTAAAGTAGTATTCCACCAATACCGCAGGAAGGGCAAAGATAGAAATAATACTCATAACTTTTGCCCAATTGCCCTGTGCAGACAGTCCAACGCCCATCTTGGCAACCAGAATCGGCATAATGATAGTAACCAGCATTCCCGGAATCATAGATGTTCCAGTGGATGTCAGCATAGCAAGACTGTCACGCTGTCTTGTATTTCTTGTTGCCAATGGCACCATCAACGTATGTGACATATTGTAGATGGTATAGGCAAAGGCAAAGAAAAGATTGTAACTAATGACAATCCATACCAACTGTACACTTTGGCTTGCCCTTGGCACATTGTAAAGCATAATACCGGTAAGCATGATCAGCACACCGGATATTAAAATCCAAGGTCTTGCCTTTCCCTGTCTGGTCTTTGTCTTATCAATGATACGCCCCATGATGATATTGGTAATGGCATCAAAGATCTTAGAAAAGACTGGCATCATGGTAAGTACCACACCACTCAAGCCCAAGACATCCGTATAGAACTGTGTCAGATAAGTACCGGCAATACCATAATACGCCATACACATAAACATTGGTCCTACAAAATAACCCCAAACTTTTTCTTTGCCCTCTGTGTTTGCCGATTTGATCTTAGAATCAAAAAGCGGCTTTGCAAAGAGTTTTGTCATCATTTTACCCATAAACTTTTTCTCCTTCTTCCTTTGAAATAAAATAGGAATCCCTTTTGTTAAACTAATGTTAACAAAGGAACCCCTATATAGTTATCGTTATATTTGCTTTTTTATCTTTTATTTTTCCAAAATATAAAAACTACTTTTATTCCACGAAATCACGTATCTTGTGCTCACGTCGATAACACACCGGCGTCTGTCCATATTTTTTCTTAAACTTTTCGCCGAAATAACTCTGCGATGAAAAGTTCAAATACTCCGCGATCTCGCCGATCGACTCATTGGAATATTGAAGCAGGTTGGCAGCATTTTCCAGGCGCACATTCATGGCATAATCCTGCATAGTCATGCCTGTCTGCTCAGAAAACAGACGAGAGAGATAACTGGCATTCTTTCCAACCGCCTCGGATACCTTTTCCAGAGAAAACTTCTGGGTACGATGTCTTGCAATATAATCCTTACATTGCTCCACACAGTCATAATTGCGGTTTTCTTTTGACTGACGCACCAATTCCGCGAATTTTAAAACCGCCTGCATATGAATCTGCAATATCTCCATAGCGTTGGTACAAATTGAGATTTTCTGCATATATAGTTCACTCAACCGATAAGACTCATAAGCATTAACACCGCCACGAATGGCTGCACGGGAAGCGAGCGTAACCGATGTCACTGCCATGTACTCATACTGTTTCATAGAATTTCCGCCAGTCAGTGTACCAATGCGTTCCATCTTTTCCAGATTTTCCGGTGTCATCTGATCATCCAGTGTCTTTAAAGTACCATTTTCAATCCGACTCAGCCAGTTTAATTCTTCCTGATATGCAAGGTGCTGCTTCTCTTCCACAGTATTTTTTGTCTCATAGACCATCATATCCTGTTTCAGATCAATATCCCCTTCTTTCAGATGACTTGCTTCAAAGATATGTCTCTCCGTCACCTGTCTTCCTGTCAGCGTGTAATAGACAAGTGCTACACCGTTCAAGGAGGATGCCAGCGGTATCTTTGGCACCAGATAGCCCTGTTTTTTTATCTGATGTCTTCTTCGATAGGCGATTTGTTGGGCAAAAGATAATTCCTCAATTGCCGCCGGGCCAAAAAGAAAGAATCGTTTCTCATCATCCCAAAATGCCAGATAGTAAATTCCATCCTGCCCCACATAGATAATTGGCGCATTTGCCTTCTCTGCTTTGCTATGGATCGTATCATATAAGTCATTATCCTCGACATCTATGCTACCTTCCAGTTCCTCTTTTTTTGAAAAATCCACCTTTTCCCTGGTTCCCATAACAAAGTCCACAAGTTTGCCATCGGCATCAAAAACGATAGCATTCATTTTCCACCCATAGAAAAAACGTTCCAAGACAAAGCGCACATCATCCATCTTTACATCTTTCATCTGCTTTCATACCTCTCTGATTGCTATACTAAAGCATTCATCCGTTTTTCTCAAGATATGACACATATAAAAAAGGCAAAACCTTTCGCTCTAAGCCTATCTATAAATGATATTTTCCGGCGCCAAGTGTCTGCTTTCTTCCATCTGGAAAACGTACCAATGCTGACGTATTCGCTGGAATTTCAATCTCATAAGAGATGTTTTTCTCCTCTTTTTTCCATGCAACCGACACTTTTCCATAAATACTCTGATAAGATGCACTGGCATCGGTCAGACTGCCACCCGGTAAAGGTGCGATCACGAAATGATTTTCCCCTTCTACCTGAATACCGCAAACGCCGCTAAAAAGCCATTCACAGACAGCGCCCGGTGAATAATGATTGTGACTGACGTCACCTTCCCAGTTTTCCCAGATTGTTGTTGCTCCATCTGCCACCTCCCCAAGCCAGCCTGGTTTTTTTGTATTCTCCAACATCTTATAGGCAGTCTCTACTTCTCCGGCATCTGCTAATACAGGAAGAATAAATGGGGTAGATAAAAAGCCCGTTCCAACACAATACGCATAGCCTTTTACTGCCTCAACCAATTCCTTCTCGGCATCTTCTTTTTCTGCCCCATCCAAGAGTCCAAGCGCCAGCGGACGTACTAATTTTGCCTGACGGTTGGTACGCAGTTTTCCACTTTCCACGATTAGGCTATGATAGGCTTTCTTTGCACCCTTTGCATATTCCTGACACTTTGCCTCGATTTCTTTTTTGCCAAGGAGTCCGGCAATCTCTCCAATCGTCGTCATAGACAGATAGAAATAAGCCGTACATTCTTCCGGATGCTTTGCCTGTGCTCCATATTCCTTGTCCCTAAACTTCTCCGGCTCCAGCCACTCGCCCAGATGCACGCCTTTTTCATACGTGTAGGCATTGTATGGATTCTCTTTTGCAGCCTTCTTGTCTGTCATGCCCAGATGTTTCCATAGATATGCGGCATACTTTTCTATCATATCCCAGCAATCTTCCAACACGGACAGATCACCATAACGCTTATAATAACGATAAGGGATCAGATAAACAGCATCCGCCCAGCCCACAGAAACACCTGTCGCCTTGTACATCATGTCTACACCCTGATATGGAAGAACCGCCGGAATGGTTCCATTTTTATACTGAGCATCCTGCATATCCAAAAGCCACTTTTTGAAGAAAGCCGCTGTATCCATCATATAAGCACCTGTATAAAAGAAAATCTGCGCATCCCCTGTCCAGCCCAGACGTTCTCTCGTCGGACAATCCGTCGGAAGATCTAAGAAGTTTCCTTTCATACTCCAAAGTGTATTTTGATACAACTGATTGATCATTGGATTAGAGCAGTTAAATTCTCCTACGGTTTCCATATCCGAATATACTGCAATGGCGGTAAAATTCTCCGGCTTGATGGCAATATCTGTCTCCACTTCAGCATAACGGAAACCAAATACAGCAAAGGATGTCTTGTAGGAATCCTCACTTCCACTACAAACAAAGTTGATCTCCTGCTTTGGTGTGACCTCTGTCGCTCCCTTGATCGGTGCTCCCATCAATTTCTTTATCAGATCCATCTGGCTCCACCCCTTTGCCGGTCTGGTCTCCTGAATACCGGACAAATCAACTCTTCCCTCTTCATCTAATACCTCGCCACATTTCAGAACAAGTTTCTGCCCTTTTTCTCCATGGATAGAAAATGCAATATATCCGGCCATGTTCTGCTCAAAATCCAAGACTTTTGTGCCATCTTTTGCGATCAGAAGTTTTGGCTGAAAGGTTTCTTTTTCCTGTACTGCTACATTGTTGGATGCCTGTAAATGTGGCTTGTTTTTTGCAGAATCCATGATCTCAACTGCTTTTCCCTGATAAGACGGCTTTTTCTCGGCATCATAGATTTCTCCATCCTTTAAATCTGCAAAACGGATTGGTCCATCATTGCTCCATGCAAATGAACCGTCCGTTGCAATGACATCTTTACTTCCATCGGTATAGATCACTTCCAGTTGTGCGATCAGACTGGTCTGGTTTCCATAGACCTCCGTTACGCCATAGGCTGCACTGCTACCCCGATACCAACCATCTGCCAGACGTAGTTCTAAAGTATTCTTGTCCTGCAAAAGTCCGGTCACATCATAAGTCTGATACTGTATGCGTTTTCTGTAATCCGTCATACCCGGTGCTAAAATAAAGTCCGTCAGGCGGCTTCCATTGATACAGACATCATAGAGCCCCCGCGCACTCGCATAAAGTCTGGCCTTTTTTATCTCTTTTTTCGTCTGAAAATCCTTTTTGAAACAATCCACAGGATAGCGTTCCTTTTTCTTAGGCTTGTAGTCTCCGCTGATCCATTTTGCCAGCCAGTCACTTTCTTCCAAAAGTCCCATCTCAAAGCTGGCACTGTTCCACGCTCCTGGTTGATCTTTTTCATCCCAAAGTCTGACCTTCCATGTCACTATGTCTCTACTCTGCAAAGTCTCTCCGGCGTATGGAATATGTGTCATGGCATCAGAGACCACCTTGCCGGTATGAAAGATTTCTTTTCCATTGCATTCTGCCATGATTTCATAGGCAGTCTGTTTCTCACCACCCTCGCAATTCCAATAAAAACGCGGCTTTGTAATATCCATCCCCATGGGATTTTTTAAATATGAAGTTCTAAGTCTTACTGCTCTCATAAAAATAACTCCCTTTCTGACAAATCGTTTCTAGCATTAGTATAAATGGAAAAAATGGTTCTTTATATTTTTTTCTTTTCTTTATTATCGTTTATTTTACTTTTTGATTATTTCTGTAACCGTTTTTAAAAACCAGCATAAGATACAGTGTAAATATTTAGGAGGGTTTCTTATGAGTGACCTTGTAGCAACAAATTGTGGATGTGGAAATGACAACAATAACGGATGCTGCTCTTCTTTGATCTGGATCATCCTGATCTTAGCATTATGCGGTAATGGATCATCTTTCTCAAATGACGGATGTGGATGTGGAAACAGCATCTGGATCATCCTCTTACTTCTTTGCTGCTGTAACGATGGCGGCGGCTGCGGAAGTTTCTTCTAAAAACCTTCATCGAAAAAGGCGTCCTTATTTAGGGCGCCTTTTTATTATGCTATCTTCCTCTCTTTTTCCTGGCATTCCAACGATCGTCTTTTCCTTTTTCGTTCTTTTTACAGTGCATACATTCTTCTCCCTGCATTTTCTTTTTCCGCAGGCATTCCTCATCCACTTCAAAACATTCATTTCCACGCAGGATCAATCGTCTCATATTTCTATTTTCCTACAAGTATTTTCTTATTATCTTATTCTAACTTTTAAAATCCGTCATATAGTAAATAAAAAACGCTTATGGAAAATGAATCTCTTTCTCTTTATGACAACCGTTTACAAAATAAGGAAATAAACATATTAAAAACGATCCTGCCTTACCTGGGATCGACGGCACAAAAGAATATCTCCATGATGATCTCCTATCTGCAAATGCAAAAGACGATGGAATATTTTGAAAATCCGGAAAATACCATGCAGATCAGTGCCATGGAAAAAAAGAATTCAACATCTGACATCTTAAATGCCATCAAGGTCTATTGTAACGACAATGAAAAAAGACAGATCGATCAGGTATTAAACGCCATGCAGATGTTATCCACCTACGAAATCCTATTTAACGGAGGCAACGACTAATGGATCCTTCTTTTCTGAACAACCCGATCTTCCAATCCATTCCCAAAGAAAAGCAACAGTTTTTGCAGGCTTTTGCCGCCAGATCCCACACGGGGACAGCCAATGAACTGGCAAGCCAGTTATCCAGTGCCGCAATGGAGGCAAGATCCAAGGGACTGACTTTTACCGATTCTGAGACGACACTGCTCATCGGTATGTTAAAGCAGAACATGTCACCGGAAGAACAAAAAAAGGCGGATCGTATCATCCAACTGGTACATACTTTCCGCCCACATTAAGACAGACAATAAGGACGACCCACATGAGTCGTCCTTATGTATATCTTGCTCTTATTTTGCTACGATGTTGACAATGCGTCCCGGTACATAGATCTCTTTTACAATGTTACCGGTCAACTTATCTGCAATAGATTCTTTTGCTTTTGCAATAACATCATCTTTTGCATCGTCTTTACCAATGGTGATCGTTCCTTTTGTCTTTCCGTTGATCTGTACTGCGATCTCAACGGTTGACTCAACGGTCTTTGCTTCATCATATTCCGGCCATGTCGTCTGGTAAAGGTATCCCTCTCCACCAACGATCTGCCATAACTCTTCTGTAATATGAGGTGCAACCGGATTCAATAAGGTGATCAGGGTCTTATATTCGCCCTTGGTAACGGCATTCTTCTTATAGAAGTCATTGATCAATGCCATCATTGCTGCAATTGCTGTGTTGTATTTTAAGTTTTCAAAGTCATTGCTGACCTTCTTGATGGTCTGATGCATCTTTGTCTCTAAATCCGCAGAATAACCTTCCTCATCTGTCATGATATCCTGTAATTTCCAGACACGCTCTAAGAAACGGCGGCAGCCTTTTACGCCATCTTCTGACCAGGATGCTGCCAAGTCAAAGGCACCGATAAACATTTCATAAGTTCTTAAGGTATCAGCCCCGTACTCTCTTACAATGTCATCCGGATTTACGACGTTTCCTCTTGACTTAGACATCTTTTCGCCATTCTCACCGAGGATCATTCCGTGGGATGTTCTCTTCTGATATGGTTCCGGTGTCGGAACGACCTTCTGATCATAGAGGAATTTATGCCAGAATCTTGAATAAAGCAAATGCAGGGTCGTATGCTCCATACCGCCATTGTACCAGTCAACCGGAAGCCAGTATTTTAACGACTCCGGACTGGCAAGTGCCTTATCATTATGCGGATCACAGTATCTTAGGAAATACCATGAAGATCCTGCCCACTGCGGCATGGTATCTGTCTCACGTTTTGCAGGTCCTCCACAACATGGACAGGTGGTATTTACCCAGTCTGTCATGGCAGCAAGCGGTGATTCTCCGTTATCGGTAGGCATATAACTCTCTACTTCCGGAAGCATCAATGGAAGTTCGCTTTCATCAATCGGCACATAACCGCATTTCTCACATTCTACAATCGGGATCGGCTCGCCCCAGTAACGCTGGCGTGAGAACACCCAGTCACGTAATTTGTAGTTTGTCTTTGCAGTACCGATTCCTTTTTCCTCTAAGTAAGAGATCATCTTTTCTTTTGCATCTTTTACTTCCAATCCGTTTAAGAAATCGGAATTGATCAAAACTCCTGTTGCAACATCTGTAAATGCTGCCTCATTGACATCAACAGCCTCGCCATTTTTTGCGACTACCTGAATAATCGGAAGATTGAATTTCTTTGCAAATTCCCAGTCTCTCTCATCATGTGCCGGGACCGCCATAATGGCTCCTGTTCCATAACTCATCAGTACATAATCAGAAACCCAGATCGGCACTTCTTTTCCATTGACAGGATTTACGGCAACAAGGCCATCGATCTGAACGCCTGTCTTATCTTTTGCAAGTTCTGCACGCTCAAAATCGGATTTCTTGGAAGCAGCCTCACGGTATGCTTCGATCTCAGACCAGTTTTTGATCTCTGCCTTGTATTTGTCAAGATATGGGTGCTCCGGAGATACTACCATGTAAGTGACACCGAATAAGGTATCACATCTTGTTGTATAAATGCGGAGTTTGTCTTCTTTTCCCTTGATAGAAAAATCAACTTCTGCTCCGGTTGATTTTCCGATCCAGTTCCTCTGGGATACTTTGACACGCTCAATGTAGTCGACATCATTCAAGCCTTCGATCAATTTGTCAGCGTATTCTGTAATCTTAAGCATCCACTCGCTCTTTACCTTGCGGACAACCTCAGAACCACATCTCTCACAACGTCCGTTGACAACTTCCTCGTTTGCAAGACCTACTTTACAGGAAGTACACCAGTTGATCGGCATCTCTTTCTTGTATGCAAGTCCAGCTTTGAATAATTTTAAGAAGATCCACTGTGTCCATTTGTAATAATTCGGATCTGTTGTGTTGATCTCTCTATCCCAGTCAAAAGAATATCCAAGGGAATGTAACTGATCCTTAAAATGTGCCACATTGTTTGCAGTTACGATCTTTGGATGTACTTTATTTTTGATGGCATAGTTCTCGGTTGGAAGTCCGAACGCATCCCAGCCCATCGGATAAAGTACATTGTATCCCTGCATTCTTCTTTTTCTTGCCACAATATCTAATGCGGTATATGGTCTCGGATGACCTACATGAAGTCCCTGTCCGGATGGATATGGGAACTCCACCAATGCATAATATTTTGGTTTTGAATAATCATCTGTTGCGGCGAAAGCCTTCTCATCATCCCAGACCTTCTGCCATTTCTTCTCAACGACTTTGTGATTGTAAGGTTTTGACATTTTCTTTTCCTCCTAAAAAACAAGCCCCTAACTAGAATCATCTAATTAGAGGCGAAGTATCTTACTCCGTGGTACCACTCTATTTCGTATGATACAGATACCTTTCCTAGTCGATTTCATTTGTACATTCACGATAGCAATATCATATATCACGAATGCAATTCGTAATATATTTTAGCATATCACTACTATTTGTCAATAAAGAAATCTTATTCATCTGTCAGCAGCAGAGCTTATAAAACTGGCTTTTACACGCTTCAATCATAAAAAATGCTCTCCTCGGAAAGCAGGAGGATTTTATCCAGCGGATACTTGCAGGTTCCCTTGCCGTCGCTCCCCTCAAAATATTTATAGGAAGCCGTTTCAAACAAAACATAGCAAAGCCCGTTTTCCACAGCGATCGCCTCCGATCCCGGCGGCATTTCCACCCGTGCAGAAGGCGTCCAGAAATTTTTCTGTAAATGGTCCACGTCGGAATAAATATTTAAATAGGAAGACTGATTGCGCCCATAGGACAGGCTTAAAAAAATACGTCCAGTCTCATCCCGGCAGATCCCCTGCACCTTGGGCGGCAGCAAACACTTTTTGTCTGCTGTAAGGCTTTTGCCATCATAAGTATAAGCACACAGGATCCCGGGCGTATAAACATGATGGGTTGCGACATAGATCTGACCATCCATACAGGCAATGGCAGACGGGGTATTGTCGACCGGATAACGTTCAAAGCAGGAAGTGATGTCGATAAAATTCTGCCGGCTCACCCCCGCCAGTTTTTTGATAAAGGCATAGGAGATCCGCTCCACTTCTTTGCTATTGGAATGACAGATCCAGAGTGCCTTGCCGTCATAAGCGATCCCGCCAAGATGGCTGTCTGCCTCCATGCCAAAAGACATGATATAGGTATGACTTGTCCGGTCATACAAGGTCAGGGCGCCCAGTTTATCTTCTTCCAGTGCATAGGACGATACGATGATATAGTCCGGTGTGATGCAAAGCCCCTGCGGACACTGATACTCTGAGGCATACTTTTGCTGCAAAAGATCCTGGATCCGGGTTCCGGGATTGCCCGGCGTTTCCAGTTCATATAAAAAACTGTAGGTCAGGTCTTTGAGCAAAAGATCGCCATCCTTTGCCTTGTAAGGATATTCCTGCACATTGCGGTTGGGTTCGATGCAAAGATTCCATTTGGCATACAACCGTTTGCCCCCGGTATCCTCTATGCGATAGATCCGTTCTTCCCAATTTTCGTCCAGATACCAGCCGCCAAAGAGATATCCCTCTCTTTTTGGATTTTTTAAAAGGATAGGCAGTTCATCTTCTGTTACAGACTCCGGGTTTAAGATAGAATTGCTCCCGCCGCCCAGTTCATAAAGGATCTGTCCTTTTTCTATGACATCTTCCAATCCCCATTTTGCCTCTAATGTCTGCCGCATGCCAAGCAAGGCGATCACAAAACAGGCAATGATACACGTTTCTTTTACTTTCATAAAAGTAGTCTTCCCAATTTTATGGATTTGATTATTTTTCGTACTTTAAACTTTTACGCTTTAAAGTGTTGACTTTAAGAATAAAAGTGACTATGATAAAATCTGTATTTAATATGAAAAGGAGTAATGCACTATGATCTTAGTAGTCAAACCACAAACACCTGAGGATGCCCTGCATCACCTTATAAAAGATATCGAAGCCACCGGATTACATACACACCTGTCCCGTGGCGAGGAAGTCACGATCATCGGTCTGATCGGTGATAAGACCAAGATCGACCTGACTGCCATCGAGTCCAACCCGATCGTCGACAAGATGATCCCGGTCACGGAAAGTTACAAACTTGCCAACAAAAAGTTTCATCCACAGCCAACCGAATTTGCTGTCAAAGACACCAAAATCGGTCCAGACAACATCACGATCATGTCCGGTCCTTGTGCCGTGGAATCCGAAGAACAACTGCTTACGATCGCCAGAGCCGTAAAGAAAGAGGGTGCGACCATCTTGCGCGGCGGTGCCTACAAGCCACGTACTTCCCCATACTCTTTTCAGGGCTTGGAAGAAGACGGTCTCCGCTATATGCAGACCGCATCCAAAGAGACCGGTCTGGCTACCATCTGTGAAGTCACTTCTGCTCACGCCGTAGCATCTGCTTTTAAATATGTAGATATGTTACAGGTTGGTGCTCGCAATATGCAGAACTTTGAACTCTTAAAAGAAGTCGGAAAAACCGGTATGCCGGTACTTCTAAAGCGGGGACTTTGCGCTACGATCGATGAATGG
This sequence comes from Roseburia lenta, assembly GCF_014287435.1. Classification (GTDB taxonomy): domain Bacteria; phylum Bacillota; class Clostridia; order Lachnospirales; family Lachnospiraceae; genus Pararoseburia; species Pararoseburia lenta. The sequence continues at coordinate 82,957 of NZ_JACOPG010000001.1, read as the reverse complement.
TTAAATGCAGCAGAATATATCATGTCTTCCGGCAGTTCCAAGGTAGCCTTATGCGAGCGCGGTATCCGCACCTATGAGACTTCCACCAGAAATACCTTGGATTTGTCTGCTGTCTGCGTCTTAAAGGAACGCACACACCTTCCGGTCATCGTCGATCCAAGCCATGCTACCGGCGTGCGCTCTTTCGTAGAACCTTTGGCAAAAGCAGCCATCGCCTGCGGTGCTGACGGTCTTATGATCGAAGTCCACAATGATCCGGCACATGCCCTGTCCGACGGTCCGCAGTCGCTTGATTTTGACCTGTTTGCTTCTGTGATGGAAGGCTTAAAGCCTTATATTTCACTTGCAGGTCGGACATTATAGTTACATAAGGAGAATCATTATGTTATACCCAAAAATCGGATTTATCGGTCTGGGATTGATCGGTGGATCCATCGCTAAGATTATCAAAGAAAAATACCCAGAAACGGAAATGATTGCGATCGCCTCACGCGAAAGCACCATACAGGCTGCCTATGCCGATGGCATCATCACAAACGATACTATGCTGGATTTGGAGGCTTTTGCGGATTGTGACCTTTTATTTTTATGCGGTCCGGTCAGGGTCAATGTCGATTACCTTACCCGTCTGGCGAATATTCTGCCGGCTCACTGTATCATTACAGATGTAGGAAGCGTCAAGGGGGATATCACAAAAGCCGTTGCTGATCTGGGACTGACCTCCCGCTTTATCGGCGGTCACCCAATGGCAGGTTCAGAAGCCATCGGTTACGACCACTCCAGTCCATACCTTCTGGAAAATGCTTATTATATCCTTACGGTAACAGATGATTTTTCTAGTGAAAGACTGGCAGACTTTTCTGCCTTTATCACTTCTCTTGGTGCGCTCACACTGATCATGAGCCCGGAAAAACACGATTTTGCAACGGCTTGCATCAGTCATCTGCCTCACGTCATTGCAGCATCTTTAGTCAATTTTGTTGCAGAGAATGATTTTGTGGATGAGACCATGAAGACGATCGCCGCCGGCGGTTTTCGCGACATTACAAGGATCGCATCCTCCTCTCCTGTCATGTGGCAGCACATCTGTGCCACCAATCGGGATGAGATCTTAAAGGCTGCTGCCCTTTACCAGAAAAGCCTGCAGGACTTTATCACATCTATCACAGACCAAAAGGACGATGCTGTGATAAGGCTCTTTTCTTCGGCAAAAGATTACCGGGATGATCTTCCCCTCAAAAAACAAGGGGTACTTCCTTCGTCCTACGAGTTTTATCTGGATCTTGCAGATGAAGCCGGTGCCATTGCCACGATCGCGACAACACTGGCAGCCAACGGCATCAGTATCAAGAATATTGGTATTGTGCACAACCGAGAATTTGAAAAAGGTGTCCTGCGTATCGAGTTATACGATCAGGCTGCCATGGATGCAGCAGAACTTGTTCTCAGCAAGCATTACACGATTCACGAATCCTAGACTATCCGAGGTAAGAAAATGGAAATCAAAAAAGCAAATCATATCAAAGGTCAGATCCACATTCCCGGTGATAAATCCATATCCCACCGCGGTGTCATGTTCGGTGCCATTGCCGATGGCACGACCGAACTGACCGGCTTTTTGGATGGGGCAGACTGTCGTTCCACGATCGCCTGCTTTCAAAAAATGGGCATTGCCATTAAACAGGATGCCGATCACGTCGTGATCCAAGGAAAAGGCTTACATGGTCTGACGGAGCCAAGGAACATTTTGGACGTTGGCAACAGCGGCACCACGACAAGACTGATCAGCGGTATCCTATCCGGCTGTCCTTTTACCTCTACCTTAAATGGGGATGCATCCATCCAGAAAAGACCTATGCAGCGTATCATCAAGCCACTTTCTATGATGGGGGCAAGAATCACCTCCCTGCGTGGCAATGACTGCGCGCCTTTAGAGATCAAAGGTGGTGATCTGCATGCCATCCACTATGACTCTCCTGTGGCTTCCGCCCAGGTCAAATCCGCCATCCTTTTGGCTGGACTTTACTGCGATGGCACGACTTCTGTCACAGAGCCGGTCTTATCCCGTAACCACACCGAACTTATGTTGAGTGGTTTTGGTGCGAATGTGACCTCATCCGGAAGAACTGCAAGCATTGAGGGCAATCCGCACCTGGTCGGACAAAAGATTCAGATTCCGGGCGACATTTCTTCCGCTGCTTATTTTATTGCAGCCGCTTCTATCGTTCCGAATGCAGAACTTATGATCTACAATGTCAACTGTAACCCTACACGCGACGGTATCCTAAAAGTTGCCGAACAGATGGGTGCAGATATCACTTACGAAAACAGACGCAAGGTATCCGGTGAGGAGGTCTGCGATCTGATCGTCCGTTCTTCTTCTTTACACGGTACGACCATTGAGGGAGACCTGATCCCGACGCTGATCGACGAGATCCCGGTCATTGCTGTCATGGCTGCATTTGCAGAGGGCGATACCATTATCCGGGATGCCAAAGAACTCCGTGTCAAAGAGTCTGACCGTGTTACCTCAGTTGTAGAAAACCTCAATGCCATGGGGGCTGATGCCATCGGAACAGAGGACGGCATGATCATTCATGGCGGACGATCCATGCATGGAACTCAGATCAAGACCTATGCAGATCACCGCATTGCTATGTCCTTTGCCATTGCCGGACTTGCCGCGGATGGCGTAACAACTTTTGATGACCCGGATTGCGTTGTCATCTCCTATCCAAACTTTTATGACACTTTACAAAAGATCTCATCGTAGATCGATCTTTCGCACATAAAAAAACCTCTGGCTTAAGATGCATTACATCCTAAGTCAGAGGCTTTTTTGTATTTCTTATTTATTTTTCTTGCCGCAGCACTGCTTGTACTTGCGACCAGATCCACATGGACAAGGATCATTACGTCCAACCTTAACGGTATTACGGATCGTGTGTGCATTCTTTGCCTCACGATACAAGGTTTTTTTCTTGTCTGCATCAAAGATTTCATCCCACTGTGGAAGTTCATAGAGCCAGTCAGCCTTAGCATCTACCATATTCTCATATAACTTCTCCTTATCAAAAGCCAGAGAAACTACGGTATCCTCTTCCATGGTCTCGATCGGGTTCGGTGTGATCAGACTGTCATTGATACCATCCAAAAATCCGGTCATAGCCATAATGTCGATCTCATACTTATCAGCCAATTCCTTGACGGTGCCGGAAACTTCTTCATCCGGATTGTCCAGTAATTTTTCATAGATACCCTTCTCGATCAAGAAATAATTCTGCCAAAATCTCTGTAATGTGGCACGATCCTGCTCCTGGTTGTAGGAGATTTTCTGCCATTCCTGTAATAATGCCATATCTTTTTCCATCCTTTATCACTTTTGTAGCACATATACGATACCACAGACCATAAAAAAAAGCAAAACATAATTTTGCCAGAGGGCAAGGACGGCTCGCGCTCTCTCCACCGTCCTCTAGCACAATCCCTTTATATGTGGTATCATGTCCTTATCAATTATGAAGGAGAACCCTTATGCAACGTTTACGACAGATCCTTGCCATCATCGGCATTATCTTATTGGTCGGCATGTATGTCCTCACCATCTTTGCCGCCGTCTTTGACAATACCAAGACCATGTCTTATCTGACAGCCTCCATTGCGGCAACCATTCTCGTGCCATTTACCCTATGGCTGTTAAATATCATGATCCAGAACAAAAAGAAAGATCAGGACGAAAAAAAGGAGCACTAAGACTCATCCGGCATTAAGTCGGAAGTGCTATAGCCGCATGCCGTCAACATAGAAGAATCGATCACATAGACCTTGCTCTCATCATAATTTACCATGAGATAATATTTATCGGTGATGGCGTTTTGCATACCGATCGTAAAGGTCGTCTCACTATCTTTGGTTGTGACGGTCACTTCATTGGTGGCTGACGAAAATCCATACTGGCTGATATCGTCTGTGTCCTCAATGACATCACTGGCTTTGATGGTGGTAAGATAAGATAACATGGTCTTGACCTTGTCATCATCTAAGATCACACCGTCCGCATCCTGCCACTGATCATCCGTTTTCGTCAGTGTCACCTGCGCACCATTGTTATAATAGGCTACCTTTGTCACATCATCTGCATCCACAGAATATACCTGAATACTTTCCTCCGCAGAGTCAATGGCATCTGCCTTCTCTTTTTTATCTGCCAATTTCTTAGCCCCCAGCAATCCCAGCAGTGCTACACCCAATAGCACTGCCAGAATGAGCAGGGTCTTTTTTTGCTTATCCATCTAACGTTTTCTCCTTCTTGCCCAGACAATGATACCGATAATGATAAGTGCGATCGGCATAAAGATGCCCCAAAGAATACCATAGACAAGCATGGCATTTGCTGAAACTGTCAGGTTGGATACAGTATAATCCTTGGCTGCGATCACTACCGCATTATCACTGTTTCCATCATCTGTTGTCACAAGTGCATTTACGATTCCATTGAAAAGCGTTGCATTATGACCGGATACGATCTGATTGGCACTATCTGTACACATCATAGCTGAACCAAGCACACAGAGTTCGCCGCCATTTTCATTTGTGACCATCATGCCCAGACTATATTGGCCCTGGGTATCGCCATCCTGAGCACTCGCTATATTGGCCGCATCCGCCTGTGACTGAACGGCAGCAATATTGGCCGCTGCTTTAGCAATCGTAGTGTCTGAAGTCGTCATAAATGATGTCACATTGCTGTCATCCTCTCCCGTATAGGTAAGTCCCACACTGTAAGGCACAAAGACCTGTGTCATACCAGCCACAGAAGAAGACACTTCCGTATTTTCTACATTTGGCAAAAGATAAAATGGACTCTGATAATAATAAGAACGATCTGTCTCTGCCAAAAGACTCTCAGTTGTCTCAATGTTATTATCAGAAAGTAATTTCTTAAAGTTTGTCAGATCATTCCACTTGGAATAATCGATCGACAGATAGATCTTTCCGCCATTTCCCAGATACTGGCTCAATTTGCTCAGATCATCCTCAGACAGATCCGACTGCGGTGCTGTGATAAAGATTGCCTGACAATCCTCCGGGATCGCATCTACGGTCAAAAGGCTGAGTGATCCTACATTCATGAAACGCTTCTGGAATACTTCTGAAAAGTCACCGGAAAGCGTTGACTCATCATGCCCTGTCAGTTCATATACATTAGTCGTAGACTCGGATGTCACATACTGGATGGCTGCTGTCACCTGTCCCTCACAATCATATCCTGTCACGGAATAATTGTAACTGGAGTCATAAGAATACTCATAAATATCGGAATTGTAGTCAATGACCTTAGAGCGGTCTCCACAGACAACAATAATGGAATTACTGGTCACATCATTGTCCGTATACTTGGATGCAAAAGTCGGACTGACATTCGGATCCACATATTTTACCTTGACATGCTTGGATGCAGATGCATATTTCTGCAAGGTGCGGTCTACATTATCATCTTTGCTGTTTTTATTTACCATGACATAAAGTGTCACATCATCTTTTAAGGTATCCAGATACTTCTCCGTGTCTTTCGTAATGGAATAAAGTTTCTGGGATGTTGCATCGATCTGCGTATAAGTCTCCGGCAAAGCGGATGCGATCAGATTGACAACCACCGTCAGTGCCACGACAATAGCGATCATACCGGTACTAAATACGGAGGTAGAGATCATGTTGCGGCTGATCGTCCATCTACGCTTCTGGATCATCTGCTCTGTCAAAAAGAGTGCCAGTGCGATCACAGAAAGATAATAGACGATACCGGTAACAGAAAGGGTTCCATTGAAGAAATCATCCAATGGCGTATAAAGGTCATAACATCCTAAGATCTTGGTCAAAAGATTACCGGATGATGAGATCACGCTGCAGATGGATGACATCATATAGCCAACAAAGATCAAGCCAAAGGATACAACAGCGGAAATGACCTGGCTCTCTGTGAGTGAAGATACAAAGGTACCGATGGCGATCGTTGCCAGACCATAGAGCCAGAAGCCTAAAATACCCACATAGGTCTCTGCCAGCGGCACCTCACCAAAGATCATAAGTACCAAAGGTGCCACACAGATAACGCCGATACAGATCGTATAGACAAGGGCAAGCGCCAAAAACTTACCAAGTACGATCTTTCCTACGGATATCGGTGCCGTCAAGAGCAACTGGTCGATCTTGGCATGTTTTTCCTCTGCCAAAACACGCATGGTAAGGATCGGCACGGTCACCATAAATAAAAAGGCGATGGCTGACAAAGAATAAGATATATAAGGATAACCATAGGACAGATTATAGACAAAGAAATAGAGTCCAAATAGTGCTAAGGTAATACCGATGAACAGCCATCCGGTAATGTTCCAGAATAAGGATTTAAATTCTCGTTTAAAAATTGCAAGCATTATTCTTTGTCCTCCTTTCCTGTCAGTTCGATAAATATTTCTTCCAAGGATGCTGCTTTCTCTTCATCCATGGCAAAATCTGCCACTAATTTTCCATGATCAATGATATAAATGTAGTCACATACGGCACTGACCTCGGATAAGATATGGGAACTTAAGATCACGGTATGGTCTTTGCCAAGTTCCTTGATCAGATCACGCATTTCGATCATCTGCACCGGATCCAGACCAACGGTAGGCTCATCCAAAATGATAATGGATGGGTTGCCTAGGATTGCCTGTGCCAATCCGACACGCTGTTTGTAACCTTTTGACAAATTGCGGATCAGGCGATGCTCCATCTCAGAGATGCCGGCTTTTTCCATGACATCCACGATATGTTCGTCGCGCTCTTTTTTACCGATGCCTTTTAACTCTGCGCAAAAGTCCAGATATTCATATACGCTCATATCCGTATAAAGGGGCGGGATCTCCGGCAGATAGCCGATCTCCTTTTTGGCAGCCTCTGCCTCTTTGAAAATGTCATGCCCACACACTTTGACACTGCCGGATGTCGCACCGATATAACCTGTGACCATATTCATTGTCGTTGTCTTGCCTGCACCATTCTTTCCAAGCAAGCCATAAATATGCCCCGGTTCAATCTTCATGCTCAGATTATCCACAGCCGTAAGTGAGCCGTATTTTTTTACCAGATGTTCTACTTCTATCAAATTGATTTCCTCCCTAATTTTTCCAAAATCACACATTGATTATTGTATTTCACCTATGTGCTGATAAGGTGTTAGAATTGTGTCAATTCTGTGAATAAGATAAGGCGTACCACGAAAAAAGAGAGCCCTCCACCAAGTGCTCTCTTTCGTCTTGTCTTTATCTTATCTCATATTAGTTTACATCGCGATAAATAATATCTTCTCTTCCCGGTCCATTAGAGATCATAGTGATCGGGAAGCCGATCTCTTTTTCTACAAACTCAATATAGTTGCGGCAGTTCTCCGGAAGATCTTCATACTTTCTGATACCGCGGATATCACATTTCCAGCCCGGAAGAGTCTTATAGACAGGTTTTGCCTTTTCCAGTAAATGGGTAACCGGAAAGTCGGTCGTAACCTGACCATCGATTTCATAGCCCACACATACCGGGATCTCATCCAGATAGCCCAATACATCAAGCACGGTAAAGGCTACATCCGTCGTGCCCTGCATACGGCAACCGTATTTGCTGGCAACACAGTCAAACCATCCCATACGTCTTGGACGACCTGTTGTGGCACCAAACTCACCGCCATCACCACCGCGTCTGCGGAGTTCGTCTGCTTCATCACCAAAGATCTCGCTGACAAAAGCACCGGCTCCAACTGCGGAAGAATAAGCCTTACATACGGTAACGACCTGCTCGATAGACTGTGCCGGAATACCTGCACCAATGGCACCGTAAGCAGCCAAGGTAGAGGAAGATGTTACCATCGGATAGATACCATGATCCGGATCCTTTAAAGTACCAAGCTGACCTTCCAAAAGAATAGTCTTGCCTTCCTTTAAGGCATTCCACAAATAAGAAGAAACATCGCAGACATAAGGTGCGATCATATCGCGGTAACTATGTAAAGTCTCCAACAAATCATCCGGGTCAATGAGTGGCTTGTGATAAAGGTGCTCTAACAATACATTCTTGGACTCACAGGTACGTGCAACCTTTTCCTTTAAAAGTTCATCATCAAAGAGTTCGCTGACCTGATATCCAACCTTTGCATACTTATCAGAATAAAATGGTGCAATGCCGGATTTGGTAGAGCCGAAGGAAGCCTTTCCTAAACGCTCCTCTTCATACTGATCAAATAAAATATGATACGGCATAACGATCTGTGCACGATCTGATACCTTGATCTTTGGCATTGGCACATTTTTGTCTGTAATAGACTTGATCTCGTCAAACAAGACAGGAATGTTTAAGGCTACCCCATTACCAATAACGCTTGTTGTGTGATCATAAAATACGCCGGATGGCAAGGTATGAAGGGCAAACTTACCATAATTATTGACGATGGTATGTCCTGCATTCGCTCCTCCCTGAAATCTCACAATGATATCTGCATTCTGCGCAAGCATATCTGTGATCTTACCCTTTCCTTCGTCACCCCAATTGGCACCAACAACTGCTTTTACCATGCTCTTGTTCCTCCTAAAAAATTTATTAAAATGATGTTAATTTCTTTGTACAAGTCACTGCAAGTGCACCCGGTCCAATATGACTGGATACGACCAAAGATAAAGGATCCACAAAAATATCATGTCCCGGGAAGCGTTCTTCCACTTCTGCCTTGAACTTGGCGATCTCTTCCTCATTCTGGGTATGTGCCATAGCAATGATAGTATTCTCGCCGGTCGGATCATGGAGCACTTCGTCCATATCCTTGGCAATGGCATCCATCATGATCTGCTTTGCCTGTTTGACCGTTCTCGCCTTAGCAAAACTGTCTAACTTTTCTCCGCGGATCTGCAATACCGGTTTTATCTTAAGCAAAGAACCAATAGCCGCAGCAGCCGGTGTGATCCTTCCACCCTTTTTGAGATACTCCAGCGTATCTACCATGATGTAGATGGTTGACTCAAACTTCATCGCCTCTAATATCTCTTTGATCTCTGTGGCAGACTTTCCTGCATCTGCAAGTTTCTTGGCATCATAAACGGATAACTTCATGGTAACGGAAATACGCTGATTGTTGACAACCTGCACCTTACCATCGTAATCCTCAGCCAACATGATGGCTGTCTCACAGGAACTGCTGAGTCCGCTGGACAAAGGAATATATACGACCTCATCATATTCCTCAAGCAGACTTTCCCACTTGTCGATCACATCACCTACGACCGGCATGGAAGTTTTGATCTCTGCCCCCTCTGCCTGTCTTGCAAAGAACTGGTCTGTCGTAAGATCCACGCCTTCATAAAAGACCTCGTCATTGATATAGACCGGTGTCGGGAAGACGTAAATCCCTGCCTGCTCGGCTTCTTCCTGTGTGATTCCGCTGTTACTGTCTGTTAAAATCGCTACTTTACTCATATGGTCCTCATTTCGTTTTTATCCATCTTGTGCATGTCTTCACACACATGGTTTATCATACCATACTTTATAGGTACTGGCAAATGCGTTTTGCACAAAAAAAGGGCGGCGTTTCCGCCGTCCTTTTTAAAGATCTTACATCATTCCCATACCCGGATTTGCTGGCATTTCCGGTGCCGGTTCCTTGATGTCTGCAACAACAGATTCTGTTGTAAGCAAGGTAGATGCAACAGAGCATGCATTCTGTAATGCGCTACGTGTTACCTTGACAGGATCCAGGATACCTGCCTCTACCATATTGACATAAGTCTCATTATAAGCATCAAAGCCAAATCCCGGCTGTGCTTCTCTTACCTTATTGATGATAACGCTTCCTTCCAATCCGGCATTTGCTGAAATATGGAAAAGCGGAGCCTCCAGCGCCTTTAATACAACCTTGGCACCTGTCTTTTCATCACCTTCCAGAGAATCAACCAGTTTTGCAACTTCCTTGGAAGCGTGGATGTAAGCAGATCCGCCACCTGCGATGATACCTTCCTCTACAGCAGCACGTGTTGCGTTTAAGGCATCTTCCATACGGAGTTTGCTTTCTTTCATTTCTGTCTCGGTAGCAGCACCTACACGGATAACGGCAACGCCACCGGCAAGTTTAGCCAGACGCTCCTGTAATTTCTCTTTATCGAACTCAGAAGTTGTCTCTTCGATCTGTCCACGGATCTGTGATACTCTGGCTGCAATGGCATCCTTATCACCCTCGCCGTCAACGATAACGGTAGACTCTTTCTGAACCTTAACTGATTTTGCACGACCAAGTTGATCCATGGTAGCATCCTTTAATTCCAGACCTACTTCTTCAGAGATTACCTGACCACCGGTAAGGATAGCGATATCCTGTAACATTTCTTTTCTGCGGTCGCCATAACCAGGTGCCTTAACAGCAACAACATTGAAAGTACCTCTCAACTTGTTCAGGATCAGGGTTGTAAGGGCTTCACCCTCTACATCCTCTGCAATGATAAGAAGGCGGGATCCTGACTGCACGATCTGCTCTAAGAGTGGCAGGATCTCCTGAATATTGCTGATCTTCTTGTCTGTGATCAGGATATATGGATCATCCAGAACGGCTTCCATCTTATCCATATCGGTTGCCATATATGCTGAAATATAACCACGGTCAAACTGCATACCTTCTACCAAGTCAAGTTCTGTCTGCATGGTCTTAGATTCCTCGATCGTGATAACGCCATCATTGGAAACCTTTTCCATGGCATCTGCTACCATGTTACCAACGGCTTCATCACCTGCTGAAATTGCAGCGACCTTAGCGATCTGCTCTTTTCCGTTGACCTTTTCAGACATGGAAACAATAGATTCTACTGCGGCATCTGTAGCCTTCTTCATACCTTTACGAAGAACGATCGGATTTGCTCCGGCTGCTAAGTTCTTCATACCTTCTTTGATCATAGCCTGTGCCAATACGGTTGCGGTTGTTGTACCATCACCGGCAACATCATTGGTCTTGGTAGCAACTTCCTTGACAAGTTGTGCTCCCATGTTCTCAAACGGGTCTTCCAATTCGATCTCTTTTGCAATGGTAACACCATCGTTTGTGATGAGTGGAGCACCGTAAGACTTATCCAAAACAACGTTGCGTCCCTTTGGTCCGATCGTAACTCTGACAGTGTCTGCCAACTGATCTACACCTGCTTCTAATGCTTTCCTAGCTTCTGCGCCATATTTAATTTCCTTAGCCATAATTTAATCCTTCTTTCTTATATCTATTTTTACTCTACTACAGCAAGAATGTCATTCTGACGAACGATGATATAATCTTCGCCTTCTAACTTTACTTCTGTTCCGGCATACTTGGAATAGATGACCTTCTGACCAGCCTTAACCTGCATAACAACCTCTTTACCATCTACCATTCCGCCAGGACCTACGGCAATAACCTCTGCCTCCATTGGCTTTTCCTGTGCTGCACTTGCCAGGATAATGCCTGACTTTGTCGTTTCTTCTGCCTGACACTGTTTTAAAACAACGCGATCTGTTAATGGTACTAATTTCATTTCTATATGCCTCCTTATATTTCTCTCATTCTTTGTTAGCACTCACTTTGTACGAGTGCTAACCACAATTCATATAATAGGATTCTAAGAACCAAGTTGCAACTTTAGTCACATCCAATAATTCCAAGAATCCTATCTTTATCTAACGTATACTCTTATTTTCTCACTTTTTCTTACGCTCAATACTTTTTGTCGTATTCATAAGCCTTTCTGACAGCGGATTGTGAAAGAGTTTTTCCTGCACATTATCTGCAAAGGTCTCTCCGCTGGAATAGGCAAAACGGCAGATGACATCCTTTAAGACCTGCTGCTTTTCCACCGGCATGGCAGATAGGGTCTTAGAGATATTGGTCATCATGGAAAATTTGTTTGCCGTCAGTTCGTCCAGCGTCGTTGCTCCGGTCGATTGCAGGGTACCAAATAAGATATTGACAAATTCTTCCCTCTCCTCCGCACTCAGACCATAGATCCAGTTTTTTAAAGTACGATCCAGCATCACGGAAGACTCTGACAGATTTTCGGCAAAAACAAAATGGTTGCCAAGGACTTCCCATGACATGGCATCATGCTGCATGGCGCCGGTCTGTGAACTCTTTACCACCCGATGATCCATCTCGTTTTCCAAAAGCATGCCAACAATGGAAGATTCCGGTATGGTACTGACGACCCGGGGCATAATGCGCTCATAAGACTCCTGCGTCGTGATCTCTTTTAAAAAGCCCGGACCATCATTGGAATAAACACAAGTAATGCGATCCTGAATGGCAGGCTGGCAAAATGCAGATGCATATACGGCAAAGTTGCCGCCCTTGGAATGTCCTCCTACAAGCAGTTCATAAGAAGTATCGCCATAGCAGTCATTCAGATACTGGGCTGCCCGGATCTGACCCTCCGTCTGATAAAGGAAAGACATATTAAAGTCTTCTTTCCAGCCGACAATGGTATTATCCGTCCCGCGGAATGCCACATAGACCCTGTCATCATCTAAAAGAAAAGACAAAACCGAAAACTGGGTCTGATTTTCTTCGTCGATCTCATTGACATAGTTCATAAGCCGCAGATTTTGAAAACGTGCAGATGCTACCATCTTGTGCATCAAAAAAGGTGCGACCTTGGTGGTAGAGTTCTTCGCCATGATCTCTTCTTCTGAATACATAGAAAAGAAGCGATCGTGTGCCTCCCGGATCGTGATCCATTGTCCCTTTTGATTCAAGCCCGGGACAATGCCGCCAAAATCTGTGTATGCCAGTTCTGCTAAGACCAGATTATCTACTTCATTAAAGGGGTCAATCTCCATGGTAATATCACCACGCCAATCTAAATAATCCGAAATATTTGCCATGCCAAACTCCTTTCAAAAATCCTACACTTCTTCCTCTACCAAGGCAGAATCCGCTTGATCTGTATCCGGCAGTGGATCACTTTCTGTCTCATCGGCATGGTCCTCTTCCACTTCCTCCGTAATAGCCGTGGTCGTCTCCTGCTTGCCTTCAAACCACTGGTCGGATTCTTCGATATTGCGTTCCAACTCCCGTTTGCTTTCCTTGTGATAATGCTTGGTCCTCACCCCAACAAAACACAGGGATAAGAGTGCAAATGCACCAACCATGATCAGGATACCATAAAAGGCAGTCTCATACCTTGTTATCATATTCCCAATATCCAGTAATATGACAACCGATCCTGCTACGGAAAGCAGGGAAAAGATCAGACTGACGATCCAAAGATCTCCATGTAAGTTCTTTAACTGGACGGTGTTCTGCAACATGACAACGCCCTCGATCAGAACCAGGATACCCAGATAATTGGGTATGGAGTCCGCAATATCCTGTGCACGGATCAAATCAATGGCTCCCAAGATCACGACCAGCGTGCCGACCGAAAAGCCATAATTGGTCGTTCTCTGAAATTCCTTATGTAAAAAGTAACGGCTGATCATCCAGATGCCCCATACCAAAAGACAGGCACCGGCACCGTAGCAGAAATAGATCATCCTGACCGCATCCGTAAATAACATGATGCAGCCCACGGCGATCAAGAGGATCGACATAAAGACGATCGCAATATTTCCAACAACATTGGGATTATCCTGTTTGCTCATCCATTCCTCCCCACTGTCTTACAGTGTTTCTGCTCTCTCTGAAATGTTCTTCTTGAAGTTGATCACATCATGATTGTATTCCTTGTCGATGAAATCCGATGTGATGATAAAGTCAGCCGTCGCCTTGTTGTTGGCGATCGGAATGTCATAGACCTGTGCGATACGAAGCAGTGCCTTTACATCCGGGTCATGCGGCTGTGCCGTAAGCGGATCGGAGAAGAAAATGATCAGATCGATCTTGCCCTCTACGACCTTGGCTCCTACCTGCTGGTCACCGCCTAAAGGACCGCTGTTATAACCGCGTACCGGAAGTCCTGTACGATCTGTGATCATACGCGCGGTCGTGCCGGTACCGCATAAAAAGTGCTTCTTTAATTCTTCTTTGTGTTCTTCACACCATGCAATGATCTCAGCCTTTTTTCCGTCATGTGCAATGAGTGCAATGTTCTTTTGCTTACCAATGGTAAGTGTGATCTTGCTGTCGTCCATAATCAGATCCTCCTTATGTCTCTTTTAAAAATGTCTTATCTATCCAAGGCTTGCCAATATGACAACGATAAAATTTGTCAATCCATGAGCCACGATAACGACCCAGAGTTTGCGCGTTTTGATATATACCGTTGCGATCGCAAGCCCTACCAGAAATCCATATAAGAATTGTACCACATTAAAGTGCATGATACCAAAACAAAATGCAGAAATAATGACTGCAATTTTTTCGTCATACCAGAGGCTCAACTGCCCGCATACGATCCCACGGTAGACCAGTTCCTCCAAAATCGGAATACTGATGCAATTTGCAAAGATCTTGGTCAAAAGACCGCCCGCATAAAGCGTGGCATTCGCCTGGGCATAGCCGGAAGAATAAGCCACCAGCGGCGTATGGGAAATGATGAAATTTAAGATCAGTCCCAATGCCACAACACCAAGGATATACAGACATTCTCTTGGGAAAGTCTCTTTATCCCAGACTTTTTCTGCCCGCACGATCGGGGCTTTTTTGTAAATACCATAGCAAAAAGGTATGGTCAAAAGACTGGCGATCCCCAGCAAAAACAAATGACTGGCGTGTGCGCCAAAAAGCAGGCGCAGTGCCACGAAAAATACATTGTATAGCAGATAATATACCACAATCGGATAAATGATCTGCCAGAGTCTGTTTGTCCGAAACTTACGCATTTTCTTTTTCCTTCAACATGTAATAGAGATCATAGATGGTACGTCTTCTGACCGGATGTACCAGCCCCGGTGCGATCTGCATGAGCGGTTCTAAGACAAACATGCGGTTGCACATATCAATATGCGGCACGATCAGGTCTTTGGTATGGATGCAGGAATCATCATACAAAAGAATATCCAGATCCAGTGTCCGTGGTCCCCAGTGGATCTCGCGCTTACGGTCTGCTTTCTCCTCGATCCTATGTAAAAAGGCAAGCAGGTCTTCCGGTGATAAAAGGGTCTCTATGGTCGCTGCCCCATTTAAGAACTTATCCTGATCCACATATCCATAAGGCTCGGTTTCTATATAGTCTGAAACAATGACATTTCTGACATTAGGATCACTGATCAACTCTTCCATGGCATCGGTCAGATACTTTTCCTTGTCGCCCATATTGCTTCCGATCGCAAGGGCTACCTGATGCCATGCCTTTTCTACCTTGACACCCACGTTTGCAAACTCCATAGGAATCGGTGCATGCGGTTTTTTGATCTCTAAAACTAACTTTTGTACGCCCGGAAAAGCATACATGATGGATGTTGCAAGTTCATCTGCTACCTTTTCCAAGAGATCATGTGCATTTTCCGCAAAATATTTTTTGATAAAAAGACATACATTTCCATAGTCCACCGTATTTGACAGGTCATCGGAATGAATCGCTCCGGCAAAGGAAGTATCAATCCAGCAATTCACGACAAAGATCTGTCCTTCCTCTTTTTCCTGTTCATATACGCCATGGTATCCAAATACTTCTAATCCTTCTACTATGATCTGTTCCATTTTTACCTGCTTTCCCGGATGCGTTCTAACATCTGAATCAATTCCACATTTTCTTTGACATCATGCACACGCACGAACATACAGCCTGTCTGTACGGCTACGGCACTTGTCGCCAGAGTTCCCACCAGACGCTTGTCGGTCGGCACATCTAAGACATAACCGATCACAGACTTTCTGGATGTCCCCAGTAAGACCGGATAGCCCAGTGCCTTGAGGCGGTCCAGATTTGCGATAGTCATAAGGTTCTGTTCCTGGGTCTTGGCAAAGCCTACCCCCGGATCCAAAATAATCCGCTCTTTCTTGATGCCGGCATCCAGTGCCCTTTTTGCATCTTCTTTCATCTGCCCGATAAAAAGATCGGCGTCCATCTCCTCCGTGATCTTATCCCGATTGTGCATGAGGCAATAAGCGACACCGCTGTCTGCTACGATCTTTCCCATGGCAGGATCATACTGTAAACCCCAGATATCATTTAAAAGATCGGCTCCTGCCTGAATTCCCTCTTTTGCCACGGCTGCCTTATAGGTATCTAAGGATACCGGGACGGAAAATTCCTGCTTGATCTTTTCGATCACCGGAAGGATGCGGTCGATCTCCTCCTGGTCTGTGATCTTTTCATGTCCCGGTCTTGTAGACTCTCCACCAACATCAATGATAGCCGCACCATCTTTTATCATCTGCTCAGTATGTTTTAAGGCAGCGTCCAAATGATTATATCTGCCGCCATCCGAAAAGGAATCCGGTGTCACATTTAAGATTCCCATGACATAAGTGTGTCCCTCTTCCAAAAATTCCTGATTTCCTATGATCATAGCAAGCCTCTCTTTCTTATATCATAATCTTCCTTTATCTCAAAATAGGGTCTGTCGATCCTTTCTTCTGCTTTCCATTTGCAGGTATCGCTTGCTAGGCAGGCAAAGCATTCCCTCGAAAAATGATCGGCAAAGGAAAGCAAGTCTTCCAAGGTCTTTTGGCTGCCACGCTTGGCATAACGAATCTTGACATCCTGCCTTTTGCTATGGCATTTCACCGCTGCACATATCCTGTCTGTCTTAGCAGGATCATAGCCAATAGACAACAAAATCTCCTCTGCAAGGATCGCTGACGATTCTGCATGGGAGATTCCATTCTGATACTGCAAGGCACGCCCCAGATCATGAAAGAGGGCTGCAAGCATGATCTCCTCTGCATCGATCGAAAGCCCATTTTCTTTTGCCAACAAAATAGCGATCTGTCCTACCCGAAGAAAATGTTCCATATCATGTCTGCAATAAGTCCTATCTGCTTCGTAGTCCGTGATCGTCTCGCAGCATGCCTTATATTGGGGATGTTCTAAAACCTGTGTCACTGTGTCCATATGCCGTATCCAAACTTTATTTTACTAATTGAAAAAAACGATCCTGTAGTGCCGTATCCTCTGCAAAGATGCCCCTTGTCACATAACTGACTGTCTTGCTGCCCGGCTTTTTGACGCCGCGCATGGTCATACAGGTATGCTCTGCCTCAAGCATGACCATAACGCCCATGGGATGCAGTTGTTCATTGATAGCATCCGCGATCTGTGCCGTCAACTGCTCCTGCAGCTGGGGTCTTTTTGCAAAGACCTCAACCGTCCTGGCGATCTTGCTGAGTCCCACGACCTCGCCCTTTGGGATATAGGCTACATGTGCCTTGCCAAAGAATGGCATCAGATGATGCTCGCAGGTGCTGTAAAATACAATATCCTTTTCCAAGACCATCTCATTTCCAGCCACATGAAAACGCTTGGAAAGCGGCTCTGCGGCATCCTGATACATACCGGCAAAGATCTCCTCATACATGCGTGCTACACGATCCGGTGTCTCTAAAAGTCCCTCGCGCTCCACGTCTTCGCCCACGCCCTCCAAGATCAGGCGCACGCCCTCTTTTATTTTTTCGTGATCAAACATCTCTTACTCCTTTACAGATGCTTTTACAATCTTCTTAAAGTCTCCCAGATAAGAAAGGGAACCAAAGGCTAAGATCATATCATCCCCCGCCTGCAGTGCCTGATAAAGTGCATCCTCTAAAGAAGGACAGGCAAGCGCCGCATAGGAAAGATTCTCTATGGTCTTTTGCAATTTTTCGGCCGGCAAGGCTCTGGCATTGTCCGGTGTGACCGTATAGATATGCCCTGCTCTTGGCAGAAGCAGTGCCAGCATTTCCTCGTATTCCTTATCCGCAAGTACCCCCATTATATAGGTTATGGATTTATTTGTAAAATCACTTTCCAGCGTTTCCCATAATCTTTTGGCTGCGGGCAGGTTGTGTGCCCCATCCATATAGATCAGCGGTTCCTTACAAAGGCACTCCATCCTTCCATGCCAGACGGTCTTTTGCATGCCCTCTTTTACCGCCGCATCCGAAATAACAACGCCCAGTTTGCGCAAGGTCCGAATGGTCTCTAAGACCAGGACACTGTTTTGCAGTTGATAGGAGCCCTCCAGGGGTACCTCTATATCCGAAAATTCCCTATAGTCATAACAGAGCGGCTTTCTTTGCTTTATCTTTACCTTGCTCTCATCACAAAAAGTAAGTCCGGTCTTTCCAGCCTTAGCCACATCCTCTAAGACTTTGGCAGCCTTTGGCTCCTGCCAGGTGGAAACAGCCTGTCCCCCTGCTTTCATAATGCCAGCCTTGATGCGGGCAATGCTTTCCAGATCCGGTCCTAAGAACTGCATATGGTCTCTGCCGATTGCGGCAAAAACGCTGCATAGGCTATGGTTCAATACATTGCTTGCATCGGTCGCCCCGCCCATGCCAACTTCCATGATGACATAGTCACAGCCTGCTTCGTAAAAATAAAGATATGCCAGTGCCGTCTCCACTTCAAAAATGGTCGCGCATACACCATGCTGTCTTTCAACTTCCTGCCAGGCATCCTCCATGCGGTGCATATAGGTATTAAAAGTCGCTGCGTCTATGTACGCGCCATCGATGGAAAAACGTTCCTCGTAGCAAAAGACTGCCGGGGACGTATAAAGCCCGACCCGGTAGCCCTGCAGGCATAAAATACTCTGCAGCATAGCACAGGTAGAACCCTTTCCATTGGTTCCTGCCACGTGGATGACCTGTAATTGCTCCTGCGGATCGCCCAGAGCCTGCATAAGCAGGCACATGGCATCCAGCCCTAAGACACTGCCTTTTTTTGCAATTTTATCCATAAAAGCACGGGTCTTATCATCAAACGTCATTATTTCTTGACACCTTTCGTATCGCGATTGCCAATGTGCAGGCGGTTTAAGACCACATCCTTGCCCTTGACTTTGACCGTCTTGCTATCACCTGTATGCAAGAGATAGACAGCCTGCAAGAGATCCTTATCGGCTAAGCGCATGCCCCTGACACCAATCGCGCCCTTCTTTTTCTCCGGTATGGCCGCCGTATCAATGCGCAGGAACATTTCCTTCTCGCTTTGCATGACAATGCTATCCTGGTCTTCTAAGACTCCGACTAAAAGCAGACCATCATCCGGGGCTAACTTGGTGGCAGCCGTCGTTCTCTTTGCCACATCAAACTCGCCGCCATCGACTACCTTTAACATGGATGTCTTGGTCGCAAATACCAGTTTTTTATCTTTTAATGCAGCAACGGACGCGATCAAAAGGCTTTCTTCCTTGCTCGCATCAAAGTTACTTACATTATCCAGCGGCTGTCCCTTATCGCGGAACTTGCCAAACGGCAGGTCTAAGACCTTGATCAGATGCATCTGTCCCTTATCGGTAAAAAGTGCCAGTTTATCCGTATTTTTACAGAAGATGATCTGGCGGCTCTCTGCCTCAGCCGCCTCTTTGTTGCGTTCAAAGGTAGGCATATCCACAACACGGCCGTAGGCAAAACGATCGATCATGACAGCAACATCCACTTCCTCGATCGGCTTTTCTTCTACCACAACTTCTGCCACATTATCAATGACCGTGCGGCGCTCCTTGGCATATTCCTTCTTAAACTCTTTTAATTCCTTCATGATGACCTTTGCCATGGAAGCACGGTTTTCCAGGATATCAGAATATTCCTGAATATTTTTCATGGTCTTTTCATAGTCGTTCATGAGTGCCTGGATCTCCAGACCGATCAGTTTATACAAACGCATTTCCAAGATGGCAGTTGCCTGTCGTTCTGTAAAATGCAGTTTTTCGGCGTCTCTTTTTGACACTTCCGACTTAAAGCGGATGCCTTCGGTAATCCCCTCAACCAGACATGCTTTTGCCATTTTCATATCCTTACTGCCGCGCAGGATCTCAATGATCAGATCAATGACATCGCATGCCTTGATCAAACCTTCCTGAATCTCCTTTTTCTGGCGTTCCTTGGCAAGCAGGGTCGTATATTTTCTGGTAGCCAATTCATACTGGAAGTTGACATGATGGCGGATGATCGGGACAATGCCCATGGTCTCCGGTCTGCCGTCTGCAACGGCAAGCATATTCACGCCAAAGGTATCTTCCAATCTTGTCTTTTTGTAGAGCAGATTGCAGAGATTTTCGGCATCGGCTCCCTTTTTCAGATCAATGACGATACGGATGCCTTCTTTGGAAGACTGGTTGGAAATATCAACGATATCTGTCGTCTTTTTCGACTCGACCAGACCATATACGTCATTTAAGAACTTTCCGATATTGGCACCGATCATGGTATATGGGATCTCCGTGATGATCAGACGTTCCTTGCCGCCCTTGACCTTTTCGATCTCCACCTTGCCACGCACCTTGATCTTACCGACACCGGTCGCATAAATGGCATGCAGATCATCCTTGTTGACCACGATACCGCCGGTCGGAAAATCCGGTCCCTTGATGTATTCCATCATCTGCTGGGTATTGATATCCGGGTCTTTCATATAGGCAATGACACCGTCGACCACTTCCCCAAAATTATGTGGCGGAATACTGGTCGCCATACCAACGGCGATACCTTCCGCACCGTTGATGAGAAGGTTTGGCACCTTGACCGGAAGGACTTCCGGCTCTTTTTCCGTCTCGTCAAAGTTTGGAATAAAATCAACGACATCCTTATCCAGATCCGCCAGATAACACTCCTGGGTCACCTTGTGCAGACGTGCCTCGGTATAACGCATTGCCGCTGCACCGTCACCCTCGATCGAGCCAAAGTTACCATGCCCTTCCACCAAAGGAAGTCCCTTTTTAAAGTCCTGTGACATAACGACCAGGGCGTCATAAATGGAAGAATCACCATGTGGATGATACTTACCCATGGTATCTCCGACGATTCTGGCTGACTTACGGAAAGGCTTATCGTAACGGATCCCCAGTTCGTGCATATCATAAAGCGTACGTCTCTGCACCGGCTTTAATCCATCGCGGACATCCGGTAAGGCTCTTGCAATAATAACGCTCATGGCATAATCGATATAGGATTTCTCCATGATCTCCGAATATTCCATGCGAATCAATTTTTCCTCTACTGCCATCTGTTCTTTCTCTCCTACTTACTATTTCAAACGTCTATACGTCAAGCTGCGCATCTCTCGCGTGTTCGTAGATAAAGGCACGGCGCGGTGGCACATCATTTCCCATCAACATTTCGGTCACATCGGATGCCATACGTCCATCCTCGATCTCTACCTTCTTCAAGATCCTGCGTTCCGGATCCAAAGTCGTCTCCCACAACTGTTCCGCATCCATCTCACCCAGTCCCTTATATCTTTGCAGGGTAAAATTACCCGTATGGGTCTTTCTGTATTTTTCCAAGGCGGCATCATCATAGAGATATTCTTCCTTTCCCTTGGATGGGATTGCCTTATAAAGAGGCGGCATAGCAATATAGACATGTCCCTCATAAATGAGTTCCGGCATAAAGCGATAGAACAAGGTCAAAAGCAAGGTAGAAATGTGGGCACCGTCCACATCGGCATCCGCCATGATGATGATCTTGTCGTAACGCAGTTTGGTAATATCAAAATCGTTGCCGTAGCCCTCGGAAAAACCACAACCGAAAGCATTGATCATAGTCTTGATCTCGGCATTGGCAAGTACCTTATCGATGCTTGCCTTTTCCACGTTCAGGATCTTTCCACGGATCGGCATGATTGCCTGATACATACGGTTTCTCGCCATCTTGGCAGAACCGCCCGCAGAATCTCCCTCCACGATAAAGATCTCGCACTTGGAAGCATCCCTGCTCTCGCAGTTGGCAAGTTTTCCGTTGCTGTCAAAAGAAAACTTCTGCTTGGTCAGAAGATTGGTCTTGGCACGTTCTTCTGTCTTACGGATCTTGGCTGCTTTTTCCGCACAGGAGATCACGGTCTTTAAAGTGTCAAGATTTCGGTCAAAATACAACTGGATCTCGTCCCCGGTCACTTTAGCGGTTGCCTTGGCAGCGTCCTGGTTATCCAGTTTGGTCTTGGTCTGTCCCTCAAAACGCGGTGCCGGGTGCTTGATGGATACAACTGCCGTCATACCGTTTCTGACATCAGCCCCGTTAAAATTGGCATCTTTATCCTTTAAAATGCCAAGTTCCCTTGCGTAATTATTGATGACTGTCGTAAAGACCGTCTTAAATCCGGTAATATGGGTACCCCCCTCTGCATTGTAGATATTGTTACAAAATCCCAGAATATTTTCATGGAATTCGTTGCAATACTGAAAAGCGATCTCCACGCTGATTCCATCAGACTCTCCGCTAAAATAAACGACATCATGGAGTTTTTCTGCATTTTTATTGATGTCCTTGACAAAGCCGATAATGCCGTCCGGTTCGTGATACTCGATATGCTCGACTTCTTCTTTTCTTCTGTCCTCATAAATGATGGTCAGTTTGGGATTCAGATAGGCCGTCTCATGCATACGGCTCTTGATCTCGTCCTCTTTGAAATTGGTCTTTTCAAAAATTTGGGGATCCGGCAGGAAATTGATCTTTGTCCCGGTCTTCTTAGTCTTGCCGATGGTCGGCAGCAGACCATTTTCCAGTGCGATCACCGGATGTCCCTGCTCATATCTGTCGTGATGGATAAAGCCATCGCGGGAGATCTCCACATCCATATAGGTAGACAGGGCATTGACCACGGAAGAACCTACACCGTGTAAGCCACCACTGGTCTTATAGACACTGTCATCAAATTTTCCACCTGCATGTAATGTGGTAAATACCACGCGCGCGGCAGAGGCACCGGTCGCATGTAAACCAACCGGAATACCTCGTCCATTATCTTCTACGGTACAAGAACCATCGGCTTCCAGTGTCACCCGGATCGTATCACAGGCTCCTGCCAAATGCTCATCTACCGAGTTGTCCACGATCTCATACACCAGATGGTTCAGCCCCTTGCGGGATACACTTCCGATATACATACCCGGTCTTTTGCGCACTGCCTCAAGTCCCTCTAATACGGCAATACTGCTCTCGTCGTAAACGTTCTTTTTCGCCATTTCCTAACCTCACTAAAAAATTGCCTAAAGAAATGCGCCGAAGCAATGCTTGGCGCATCCTTTTGCTCTTATTATAACTTTGAATAGCCGAAGCCATTGACCATGGCCTCGATCGGTATGCCTTTCTTGCAATACGGACATTCATGCGGTGCATAGGTCTGATAGCCCGGCAGATCATCCGTGGTAAAGAGTGGAAATACCTCGGTATTGCCAACCTTGGTCATGGTACCAAAGATGGAAGATACACCCACGATATTACCTCCGTAATACTCAATACATTCCAGACTCCTGCGCACGGTCTCGCCCGTCGTCATGGTTGCCAGCAAAAGCAATACATTTTTCCCCTCAATCGCCGGACGTACATTTTCACGGAAAAGCAACTGGTTGATGCTGTTGACTTCCGGAGACACGATATAAACAGTCTCATGTTTGTTGTTATTTGCGAAATGTCCTTTTTCTAATTCCTCTGCCAGATAAGCGCCCAGTACCTCCGTACCATCCATGCAGACAATGGTATCCACTGTCGTCACATGATGCAGCATCTTGTTCTTGATGCTTCTTGCTGCTTCCCTCGCCTCATTGGCACGTACCTTTAATCGCGTCACATCGATATAGAAGTTGATGTGTGATGAACTCGTTGCAAAATGCCCCGGTGTCGCGTTTAACGTAATGGTATTGTCATCCTTTGCATAAAACTTGACCATACGATCCCGAATACTCTTTACTGCCTCTCCCATAATGCATACCTCCTACATTTTACCGGTAGATCCAAATCCACCTTGGCCCCGTTCTGTCTCGTCTAAGTCTGCAACCTCTTCAAATTCTACGGAAAGAAATGGCATGATGACCAGTTGTGCGATCTTTTGTCCCGGCGCTACGACGCGCTCCTCCTCGCTGTCGTTATGTAGTGCCACCTTGACCTCACCACGATAGTCTGCATCGACCACGCCGGTACAGTTGGCAGGACGAAGTCCCTCCTTGGCAGAAAGTCCGCTTCTGGCAAAAACACCGCCAAAATATCCTTCCGGCACTGCCAGTGCGACACCTGTGCCGATCATTTTGGTTTCGTGCGGTGCAAGCCTTGTCTCCTCTGCAATATCTGCAAACAGATCATAGCCCGCTGCCCAAGCACTTCCTCTCTCCGGCATTTTTGCGGAAGATGTCAGTTTTTTCCATGCTATTTTCATTCCATCTACTCCTAAAAAAGAATTGCTATTTACAATGTAACACGATTTCGTTTGTTTTTCTAGTGGCAACTACATCGATCACACGCTGATTGCTGCTGCCGCGCCAGTAAAGACTGGTATCTTTCTTTTCTACGACAAATTCTCCGTCCACCAAAACATCCACGTATTCCATGACAGGAAGCGTCTGGATAGTCTCGTAGGTAAAGCCGGTATAAAGCCATATGGTTTTTTCCGGAAAACGATCCTTTACCTCTTTGGCAAGCAGGGTCACATCTTCCCGGTTGCCATAAAAAAGAGGATCTCCACCGCTAAAAGTGATACCGGAAATATAATCATGATCCAGTGCCTCAAATAACTCTGCCTTTGCCTCTGCATCAAACTCCAGACCGCCATTGGGATCCCATGTGACCGGGTTCTGGCAATCCTTGCAGCAATGATCGCAGCCGGCAACCCATAAGACCACACGCAGACCGTCGCCGTTTAGCATATCGTCTTTTGTTATATTATGATAACGCATTTATTCCACCTATACTACATACTCTTTCTTTCTGCTATTTCTGCCATCTTGGCATCATTCAATCTGGTATCTCCCTTGACTCTGGAGTAAGAAAGATATCCATTCATACGCTCGATCTTGGTCAGATTCTTGCTGCCGCAGACCGGACACACATCCATATCCAATTCCTCATGACCACAATCATCACAATAGGAAAGGGAAAGGTTGACGCCCTCGTAAAATCCCATTTCCATAGCACGGCGTACCAAGGTCTTGACTGCCTCTTTGTTGTAGCCGATCGGGTATTTTACATACTGGATCTTGCCACCATTGGAAAGTTCCCAGAAACGATATTCCAGATCCTGCTTCTGGATCGGTGTGATATCTTCTGTGACATGACAATGAAAACTGTTGCTGACATATTCACGGTCAGATACATTTTCAACGATACCGTATTTCTTGCGGAACTGCTTTACCTGTAAACCGCAGAGGTTTTCTGCCGGTGTACCGTAGATCGCATAAAGATTGCCGTCTTCTTTTTTAAACTCATTGATCTTGTCATTGATGTGCTCCAAGACCTCTACCGCAAACTGTCCGTCCTCTACCAGGGACTTGCCATTGTAGAGTTCCTGCAATTCGTTGAATGCAGTAATGCCGAAAGAAGCTGTAGCTGTCTTTAAGATTGGTTTGATCTTGTCATTGTATTTCAGATGTCCGCCATAAAATCCGCCTTCACAATATGCCAGTGGATTGGTGGATGCACGCATCTCACCAAGATAAGCATAGGTACGGATATGGAGTTTACGGATAAGTTCCAGATAGTAATCCAACACTTCGTAAAAGTCGCGGCTCTCCTGTCTTGCCTTTGCCAAGATCATTGGCAGATGCAGGCTGACGGCTCCGATATTAAATCTGCCGACAAAGACCGGACGATCCTGATCGTCTGCCGGATACATACCGCCTCTTTCATACCAAGGAGAAAGGAAGGCACGACAGCCCATCGGACTGATGATCTCTCCGTATTGCTTATACATGCTGGCGATATAGCCCTTACCGGTCAGGCTCAGCCAATCCGGATACATGGTCTTTCTGGAACATTCGATGCCTGCTTCAAAGACATCTTCCAATTCCTTGCCCGGTCCGTGTAAATTCTCATCATATAAAAATACGATCTTCGGGAAAAGTACCGGTTTCTTATGTCCCTTTTTGCCCTGTCCGTTCATGCGGACACGGAGCATGCAGATGGTCGCCATCTTGGCAAAACGAGTCGTTCCGGTTCCGGCGGTCACCGTGATAAACGGATAATCTCCACGGCTGCTGGCAACGGTATTGAACTTGTACTCCCAGCCCTGGAAGCCCTGTTCAAAGTCACGTTCTACATCTGCCATAGCGGTTGCTTCTGCCTTTTCTTGGGAAAGTCCAAGACCTGTATATTTTTCCACATACTTGGCAAAAGAGATCTCTGCGTATTTATCCAGGATCAGATCTGCGCTTGGCACCGTAAAGCCGCCATACTGCTGGCTGGCAGCACTCAGCACGATATCTCCGATCACGTCAAAGGCAACATCCAGGGATTTCGGCTCATTGTACCAGATATTTCCCATCTCAAATCCGCCCTCCAAGACTGCTTTGACATCAAAAAGGCAGCAGTTCATGGTATCACGTCTGGCTGACATATCATGGATATAGATATAGCCGTCACGAATGGCTTGGATCTCCTCTGTCGTCAGGAAGAATTTCTTGTATAATTCACGGTTGAACTCGTTAAAGATCAGGCTTCGCTTGGTAGATACCAAAGCAGAGTCCGTATTGGCATTTTCCTTGTCACCGATATACATAATGGACTGGCTCTTGGTATAGACATCGTCTAACATCTGCACAAAGTCCTGCTTATAATTACGGTAATCCCTATAACTCTTGGCTACCACCGGATTGACTCTTTCCAGTGCGCCCTCTACAATGTTATGCATCTGTGCGATCTCGATGCGGTCGATACCGAGAGCAAATACTTTTTCTTCTACAAACTGGCAAATAAACTTTTCTTCTTCTTCTGTAAAATTGATCAATACCCTGCATGCAGATTTGTTGACTGCATCCACGACTTTTTGTACGTTAAAATCCTCTAATGTTCCGTCTTTTTTTACTACTTTTATCAACGCTTACGCTCCCTTTCTTATCTATATGTCGATATAGCACATCCTGCAACATACTATATCTTGTGCTCCGTTTCTACATTCTAGCATCATAGGAAATGGCAGTCAATAGATTTTTAAGCAATCTCTGATTTTTTGTCACGTTCCATGAGACTGCGCACGGCAAGGCGGGGATCTACGTCATGAAACAAGACCTCATTGACCTGTTCTATGATGGGCAGACTGACCTGGTATTTTTTTCCCAGCGCCAGTGCCGCCTTGGCTGAATAAACACCTTCTACGACCATATGCACCTGATCCATGGCATCCTTTGGACGCAAGCCCTGACCGATCAGCATACCTGCCTTACGGTTTCTGCTGTGACGGCTGGAACAGGTCACGATCAGATCCCCTGTGCCTGCAAGACCACTGAGGGTCTGCGGAAGTCCTCCCATGGCAAGTGCCAAGGAAGATATTTCCTTGATGCCGCGTGTGATCAGTGCCGCCTTGGTATTGTCCCCATAGCCCAGACCATCCGACATACCGGCAGCCAGTGCGATGACATTCTTTAAAGAGGCACCGATCTCAATCCCGGTCACATCCGTGCTGGTATAGACACGGAAATTTTCATTCATAAAGGCATTCTGTAAAAATTCTGCCACGGCTATATCGCGTGAACCGGCAACCACAACGGTCGGCAGACCTTTTACGACTTCTTCTGCATGAGACGGACCGCTTAGAACGCCCACCTTAGCATCCTTCCCCAAGACATCTTCTAAAATACCGCATTGGGTCAAAAGGCTATCTTCCTCGATTCCCTTGGAAACACTGCAAAGGATCTGGTTCTTTTCCACATAAGGCTTGATCTTTTCTGCGGTCTCTCTGGTTGCCGTAGAAGGAACCGCTAAGACCAGAAGATCCTTGCCCAAAAGACAGGAAGAAAGATCCCAGGTCAGGCTCATTTCCTTTGGAAGCATGACTCCCGGCAGTTTGTCACACTCCCCGCTTGCCTGCATCTTTTCGATCTGTTCCCTTCTATGTCCCCACAGACTCACCTGACATCCGTTATTCTGTAATAAAATTGCCAGCGCACATCCCCAACTTCCTGCGCCGATGACACCAACTTTCATTTTTTGCTCCTTTACTTCCATGCAAAAGAACCCTGCCAAAAGCAGGATTCCTTGACTGATTTGCTAGTCTCGTTTTGATTTAAAAGAAAACTTGTTTTCATTACCTGCCAAAAGTCGCTTGATATTGCCCCGATGCAATACAATGGCAAGGATACAGGCAAAAGATACTAAGATCTGGGCTTCTAAAAGATCCGACGTGGCAAATGCCAGCCAGCCCTTTGCCCCAAAGATCCAGATCTGTACCATGAGTCCCAGCGCCGCCAGGATAGATCCCAGAGACACATAGCGTGTGATCGCCACTGCCAGAACAAAGATCAGAACACAAAGTGGCAGACACTGCGGAAAGAGGGCTATGATCATACCAAAACTACAGGCAATGCCCTTGCCCCCCTTAAACTTCATAAAGAAAGGGAAATCATGCCCCAGTATGGCACCCAGTGCCCCGTATAATTCCAACAAGACAATATGCTCCGGGTATGATGTGCGAAAAAGAAGCCAGACGACTACCACTGCCGCCACACATTTTAAGCAGTCACACACCAGTGTCAGCGCACCTACCTTGATGCCTAAAATACGCATGGTGTTGGTCGTACCAATATTGCCGCTTCCCTGTTTGCGGATATCCACATCTTTTTTCTTGCCAAAAAGATAGCCCGATAAGATCAATCCAAAGGCATAACCGATCGCAAGTGCGACGAGCCTCATCAATTCCATAATTAGTCGTCCTTTCTCTCCCTGATGATAAACTTAAGGGAAGTCCCCTCAAATCCAAAGGCATCACGGATACGGTTCTCCAAATATCTGGTGTAGGAGAAATGCATCAATTCCTTGTCATTGACAAAGATAACAAATGTCGGCGGCTTGACTGCCACCTGGGTCACATAGTAGATCTTGAGACGCTTGCCCTTATCGGATGGCGGTTGCTGCATAGCAACAGCCTCGGTCACGATCTCATTTAAGACACCTGTCGCAACACGCATAGAATTATTCTCGATCACGGCATCGATGGTCTCATAGATCTTTGGCAGACGCTGTCCCGTCAAAACGGAAATAAACATGATCTGCGCATATGGCATAAAGGATAAGGTCTGTCTGATCTTTTCTTTATGCTTGTAAATGGTCTTGTCATCCTTTTCGATGGCATCCCACTTGTTGACTGCAATGATAATGCCCTTGCCGCGCTCATGTGCGATCCCGGCGATCTTGGCATCCTGCTCTGTCACGCCCTCGGTCGCATCGATCATCACGATCACGACATCTGCCTTTTCTACGGCAGCAACGGCACGAATGATACTAAATCGTTCCAATTCTTCCTTGATCTTGCTCTTGCGGCGCAATCCTGCCGTGTCGATAAAGATATATTCCTTGCCATGGAACTTGACCTTGGTATCGACCGCATCTCTGGTAGTTCCAGCCACATTGGAAACGATCACACGGTTCTCTCCCACCAGACGGTTGACAAGGGATGATTTTCCTACGTTTGGTTTGCCAACGATCGCGATCTTAGGAATATCCTGATCCTCATCTGCGCCAGCATCTTCCGGGAAATGTGCGATCACCTGGTCTAGCATATCCCCCAGTCCTAACATAGAGGAAGATGAGATTGGAATCGGATCCCCGATACCCAGATTATAAAATTCATAGACATCCGCCATGTATTTTTCAAAACTGTCAACCTTGTTGACTACCAAAACGACCGGTTTTTTGGAACGGCGCAGCATATCCGCTACTTTTGCATCCGCATCCACCAGTCCCTGTCTGACATCTGTCATAAAGATGATGACATCTGCCGTATCAATGGCGATCTGCGCCTGCTCACGCATCTGGCTGATGATAATATCTTTTGATTCCGGCTCAATACCACCGGTATCGATCATGGTAAATTCATGCTTCAACCATGTAACATCTGCATAGATACGGTCTCGGGTCACTCCCGGCGTATCTTTTACAATCGAAATCCTCTCTCCTGCCAAGGCATTGAACAAAGTAGACTTTCCTACATTTGGTCGTCCTACAATGGCAACTACAGGCTTACTCATATTTTCCTCCATCTATTTATAATGTAATTAATTGTTTCACGAGATCTTGTCCGCTTGATTTTACAATATCCACCTTTACTTGTAAAGCGTCACTTAACTGGGCGACCGTCACATCATCCAAGAAATCCTGTTCCTCGGCACGCACCATATTCTGCGGTAAGAGCAGGTGGCTTCCCAGCGGCTGTCCCTTGAGTTGTGCCATCAGATCCTGTCCTGTGATCAGACCAGAAACCGTGATCTTTTCGCCAAAGAAATCGTTGCGGATCTCATAGACATACACGGTGACCTTGGGAAATTTCTCCATGAATTCCTGACACAGCATGCGGATAAAAGGGGCTGCCAGCCTTCCGGTCGCGATCGCACATTCTTTTTTCCGCATAAAAGGATGCTTTTTCTCTTTGGCTAAGGCTTCCCGGAATTCGTCCATCAAAAGCCGGATCATGCCGACACCGTTTTCCAACTGGGTATAGCCGTCATAGCGTTCTTCCGTCGGCAGGTCATAACCGGCGATCAGATACCATTCATCCGATGCCTGCACAAAATGTGTGCCGTACTTTTCAAAACTGATGTCCTGCCATTTGTGGATGGTAGCAAGCACTTCGCGCGCTTCTTCTCTTTCAAAAGGTTCCAGCGGGTACAGCCCCTCTCGAAACTTGGTCAACCCTACCGGCACTACAGACATGCTCTGCATCTGCGGGTAAAAAGATAAAAGATCTCCGATGGAACGATCCAGTTCTGCCCCATCATTTTCTCCCTTGCACAAAACGATCTGGGCATTCATCTCAATATCGGCATCCGCTAACATCTTGATCTTGTCTAAGATGTCACCGGCAAAACGATTGTGGAGCATTTTGCAGCGCAGTTCGGGATTGGTCGCCTGCACAGAGATATTGATGGGTGCCAGATGATAGTGGATGATACGTTTGAGATCTTCCTCCTTCATGTTGGTCAGGGTCACATAGTTGCCCTGTAAAAAAGAAAGCCTGGTATCGTCATCCTTAAAATATAAGGTTTCCCGCATGCCCGGCGGCATCTGGTCAATGAAACAGAACATGCATTTATTGTGGCAGGACCGATAATCGTCCATCAGTCCATTTTCAAAGGTGATACCAAGATCTTCGCCCTCTGATTTTGTGATATGCACAAGATGTCTTGTCTGATCCGGCTTTTCGATCAGCATCTCAAATGCTGGTTCATCCTCGTAGTAATAATAATCAAAGATATCGATCAGTTCGACACCATTGATCTCTTTTATGATATCCATCGGTTCCACTCCTGCAAGTGCCGCGGGACTCCCGGATCTTACAAAAGCAATCTGATGTGATGTGCTCATAAATCTATCCTCATCTTTCTCGTCACTCGGTAAGCATCAAAAATGCTCCCAGATTTCCTCGTTTCCCCTTGCTGGCTCTGTGCGAAAATAATATACTGCTGTTGCAGCAGGTACAAAGCCCTGCAAGGTCTATATGCTCTTTCAATACACCTGCCTCTGTCAATACGATCTCATTGGCTTTCCACAGATCCAACTGGTATTTGCCGAGCGCTCCTGCCTGTAAGATCTCCTTTTCATGGGTCGGAAATGCAAATATAAATGCCTCTGCCACATCCCGGCTCACCTCATAGCAGTCCTGGCAGATGGATGGACCGATGGCACAGAGCAGGTCTTTCGGCTGACTTCCAAAGGATCTTTCCATGGCTTCTACCGTCGCCTGTCCCATACGTCCTACCGTCCCTCTCCAGCCGGAATGGGACAGACCGATCGCCTTATGCACCGGATCCACAAAATAAAGCGGGACACAGTCTGCATAGAAAGTGGCAAGCAAAACACCCGGCTGGTCTGTGATCATGCCGTCCACATCTTTATAATCGCGTGGGCGCGTGATCCCCTTGCCAAGATCTTCCTTTCCCACAGGTCTCACATTGGTCGTGTGGGTCTGGTCGCTCGTCACGATATGATCTATGGACGTCCCCAGTGCCTGAGCCACCCTTCGGTAGTTTTCCAAAACTGCCGTCTCGTCATCCCCTCTGGTAAAACTTAGGTTCAGGCTTTCATAGATATCCTTGCTGACACCGCCCTCTCTGGTCGTAAACATATGCCGGATATAAGGCAGTGCCTCATAGCTTGAAAAGGAAAGATAAGGCAGAACATATCCTTCCTCTGATCTGTAGTTTCTTGTTTCTATCATAAGCCGATATAAGGAAAGGCATTGGTAAGAAGTGTGATCTCGTCCTTTAAAATGGCAACGACATCAAAGCGGATCTGTAGATCTGCCCACTGTCTGTGCGTCAAAAGGAAATGATCCGCCACCCGACAGATGACCGTCTGCTTTCGCCAGCCGACCGCCTCCAAAGGATCTCCGGCGGCAGCATCCTTGCGGTACTTTACCTCCACAAAACAAAGGTAGACCCCGTCCCTCGCCACGATATCGATCTCACCCTTGCGGTTGCGATAATTCATAACAAGGATCTCATAGCCCTGACGCCTTAAATAGTCTGCCGCTTCTTTTTCATACCTGCTCCCCACACTTCTTTTATTTGCTTTCGTTCCTATTTCCTCCCGTCCAGTTTTGCTTTCACCTTTTCCATGCCGTCCACAAAGACCAGTATCTCCGCAACGACCTCATATAATTCCGGTGGAATGGCTTCTCCAATGTCAAATTTGGATAAGGTATCTGCCAGTTTTCCATCCTGATAAAAAGGCACATCATTTTCCTGGGCGGAGGTAATGATCTTTTCCGCCACATGTCCCTTGCCCGTTGCCACGATCTTTGGTGCAATATCATTTGGATCATAGAATAGGGCGACTGCTGTCTTTTCTTTTGAAAAATCCTGGGGTTTCCACTCTTTATTTTCCATACTTATGCCCTCACATCAAAGGAATACCGATGCACCTCGCCGCTGCTTTTCTGGTCTGCCTTTAAAAAATCTTCCACAAAATCGATCTTTTTGGCATCCTGTTCCAATTTCATGCTACAGGTGTAACCCTTTTTTTCTAAGCGCTCCGTCAAAAGATGCATATTCTCCTCCAAAAGCGTCAGACTGTCTGCATCCTCTAAGTACCAGTTGGCAGATACATTTTTTTGGAGCATATTGACCGAAATATCCACACCGCCCAGATTGTCCATATCAAAATGTAAAAAAGCCGTCAGTTCATCGTCTGCCCCCTTGTCGCGCCCCCCGTTGCGATAAACAAAAAGTTCGCTGTTGACATTCTGTCCGCGCAGGCGTATCGGCACCTGCACATAGGAATACATCTGGCTTAACTGGTTCATGAATTCTATATTTTGTGACAGGGAATTGGCTGTCCCCTGTATGGTCTCTTTGGCACTTGGAAATTTGTCTGCCAGTTGTTCCAGATCATGGATCTGCTGCGACATTTTCTCATACAGGTGGCTGATACTGTGTTCTTTTGGCAAATCCTGCGGCGCAACCGTCCACTCTTTTGTCACCAGATCAGAAAATAACTTCTGATAGCCCCTGGAACGTAAAAGATCTTGCACACTCTCCTTGGAAAGCCCGCCGGCATTTTGCTCTAAAAAAACAGAGACTTCCTGCAAAAAAGCATCCACCTTGGTCTGTGGTAGAAGTTGCCCCTCTGCCGTAAAAAAGTTGGCGTGTTCCTTGATAAAAGACGGCATCTGTCCCAAGACATTTTGCAGGTCTGCAAATGTCCCCAGATCCAGACTATTGCCAAGTGTTCCGGCTTCATAGGCATCCATATCCTCCAGTGTCTGCGAGAAGATCCCCGCCCTCTGGGATAAGTATTCCAGATCCACAGACTCCTGCCCTTCTGCGGGTAGCATTTCCTCTGCATAGACCGCTTCGCCTGTGGCAAACGCCTCCTGCATGGAAGGATCTCCGAAAAATGCCACCAGCCGGTTGTTCTGCCCGACCATCGTCTGGGTATCTACCGCATCATCTAAAAGAGACTCTCCCAATACCGCCACCAGATCCTGCACCTGACTTAGGACTTGACGCCTGTCCGCCTTATAATTTTCAAACTGCTCGACACTGTTGGCATCGATGGGAAGTTGTAATTTCTGCATCTGCACAATGGTCTCCGGCTGACTGCCCGGGACACTGCCGATCTGTCTTGCCATATTTTGCAGGCTTTTGGAATCGATCGACATGCCTTCTTTCATCATGGCATTTACCATGTTTAAGTTACGCTCGCTCACTGCCAGACTTGCGGCATCCAGTGCCTGCATCAGTGTCGGATTGCCCTGACCTGCTCCCATGGAGATCGGCTTGATCCGGATCTGTTCTCCGTCATTGGATTTCACCTGAAAAAAAACAGACTGCCCCTTAGAAAGAGACAAGCCCGCGTCCAATCTGGCTGTAATATTCTGTCCACTGCTCAGCCCTAATATTACCTGAGTACCGCGTATGCTATTTACGGTTCCCTCAAAGATATTGCCTGTCTTTAATTGTTTTACCGTCTCGACTAATTGCTCTATCCCCTTTGTCTTGGTGGAGACCTCACTGCCGGAAGATAAATTGTTTTGATACTGTGTCAGCAAATCAGAAACCTGCACTTCTCTTCCCCCTTAGAAAAGTTACTCACATTCCACAAAATGACCGATAAAGGACTTTCTGTGGATAGGACTTGGTCCGTACTTCTGTAACGCTTCGATATGTTCTTTCGTGCCATAGCCCTTGTTCTGTGCAAAGCCATACTCCGGCATGATGGCATCGTATTCTTTCATCAGTCGGTCTCTGGTCACTTTTGCAATGATACTTGCCGCCCCGATGGAAATGCTCTTGGCATCCCCCTTGATGATCGGCACCTGTTTGACGGATACCTCCGGTATGGTCACGGCATCATTTAACAAAAGATCCGGCGCAACCGCAAGTTCTGCGATTGCCTGACGCATGGCAATATAAGTCGCCTGTAAAATATTGACCTCATCGATCTTTTCCGGCGAAGCAAAACCAAGACCTACTGCAACTGCTTTTTCCATGATCTCATCATAGAGCGCCTCACGTCTTGCCTCCGATAATTTCTTGGAATCATTGATATAAAGGATCTCACAATCCCTTGGTAAAATGACTGCCGCCGCACACACCGGCCCGGCAAGCGGTCCTCTGCCCACCTCATCAATGCCACAGATCATAGGGTATGCATCTTCATAGCGGTGCTCATAAGTCCGCAAGACCTCCAAACGCTGCCTTTCCTGTTCCAACCGGTCCAGTCTTTTTTTCGCCTGCCCGATGATCTTGGCAACACCCGGTCTACCGTCTCTTATGTATTCTTCAATAAAATCCGGCAATTCCAGATCGTCTTTTTCCTTGTATTCCTGCTGGATATCTTTGATCTTTTTTTCCATATCCACGACTTCTCCTAAATGCTACTGGTGTTTGATGACCATGATCTTGTTGAATGGATAGATACGCACCCATGCCTTACCGATGATGTCCTGACGCTTGATCGCTCCTACCGAGGCAAAACGGCTGTCGGTACTGTTGTTGCGATTGTCACCCATAACAAAGTATTCATCATCGCCCAGTGTGATGGGTTCCGATGCCAGTCCCGGATTCTGGATGGTCTCCAGTCCGTAATTTTCTTTCAAAAGAGTGCCGTTGATATAGATCTCTCCGGCATCATTGATGTAGACCGTCTCGCCCGGAAGACCGATGATACGCTTGATATAATAGGTGTTTTCTTCATATTGATAAGGGAAGATGATGATATCAAAACGCTCAGGATCATGTAAGCGGTAAGAGATCTTATCCACGATCAGATTGTCCCCATCGGAAAGTGTCGGTTCCATGGAAGAACCACTCACGCGGGATCGCTGTCCCACAAAGGTTATGATCAAAAAACAGATTCCAAAAACAATAACGATATATAAAAGCAAACTTAAGATCTCATGTGCCGGTGATGTCTGCTCTGCCTGATCCGGTTTTTTTGTACTTTTTTGTTCTTGTGTCATTTTATACTTCCGTCTCTTCCTTTTTTATTTTCTCCGGAAATTCCAGAGAAATCTTGCCGATCGTTCCGCTGCGGAAATCATCGATCACCAGAAGGGCTGCCTTGCTGTAATCCAACTGGTTTCCCTTAGAGCGGCAATTCCGATTTTCAGCGATCTGCTCTAAGAAAGTAAGAACTTCTTTTGTCTCATCGATCTGATAACGCCCTGCCAGAGCCCCCGGATACTTGTCCTTTAAGATCTTGCAGAGTTCTAAGGCGAGTTCTTCTGTCTGCAAAAGTTCATCTTTGATCGAGCCGATGCATGCTAAATGCAGTCCGACCGTCTGATCTTCAAACTTTGGCCATAAGATGCCCGGTGTATCGAGCAATTCGACATTTTTATTGAGGCGTATCCACTGCTTGCCCTTGGTAACGCCCGGCTTATTGCCGGTCTTGGCGCAGGCTTTTCCAGCATAAGAATTGATAAAGGTCGACTTTCCTACATTTGGAATACCTACGACCATAGCACGCACCGGTCGGTTCTTGATCCCTCTCGCCCGGTCTCGTTCGATCTTTTTGGCACAGGCATCCATGACGACCTGTGTCACTTCCTTCATGCCCTTGCGATTGCGGGAATCCAGGGTTACGACAAAATATCCCTTATCCTGAAAATATGTTTTCCAGCCTGCTGTCACCTTAGGGTCTGCCAGATCTGCCTTATTCAGCAAGATCAGTCTTGCCTTCTGCTTGCCCAGTTCGTCTATATCCGGATTGCGGCTGCTCAGGGGAATCCTTGCATCCACCAGTTCGATCACCAGATCGATCAGTTTTATGTCCTCCTGCATCTGTCTTTTTGCCTTGGTCATATGACCCGGGTACCATTGAAATTCCATATCTACTCCTAGTTTACCGGTCCGAATCCCTTGAGGGATAAACAGAACCATACCTTTCCTATCATTTCCTTGCGCGTCACATTGCCAATGGATTCGTAGCGGCTATCCTCACTGTTGTTGACATTGTCACCCAGTACAAAGTACTCATCATCCCCTAAGGTGATCTCCGTCTCAGCCCGTCCGGCATCCTTAATAGACAATCCGGTCTGTTTGAGGTTTGTGGCTGTTCCGTTGACATAAAGTCTACCACTTTTGATCTGCACCGTATCCCCCGGCACCGCCACGATACGCTTGACATTATCGTTGGCACTGGTATTGCCCTTTGGTGTAAAAGCCACGACATCCCCTTTTTTCGGTGACCGGATGTGATATGCCACACGATCGACCAGCACACTGCCATTTTCCACAACTGCCGGTGCCATGGATTCTCCCGAGCAGGAGATTCTTTTGCCATAGCCTAAGGTAACAAGAAAGGCTAAGGCGATAACAGCTAAGATCTCTGCGATCCAAATACTGACATAGCGGACTTTTTCACCCTGTATCTTGCGACGTCGGCGGCGGAAATTCAGCCCACTTCTACCAGTGCCTATTTTTTTCCCTACCTGCCTCGCCATGCGTATAATCTGTCTTTTATTCATAATTCATCCTATTATCATATCTCATTTATCGGATATATAACAATCCTATATTACTATACACGATATGAAAAAAAAGAACAACCACATTTGTGGTTGCTCTCTTCTGGTCTTACTACTGAACTAATTCTTTAACCTTAGCCTTCTTGCCGATACGATCTCTTAAGTAGTTAAGTTTAGCACGTCTTACCTTACCACGACGTACTACTTCGATCTTCTCTACGTTAGGGCTATGCACTGGCCATGTCTTTTCTACTCCAACACCGTTAGAGAACTTTCTAACAGTAAATGTCTCACGATTGCTTCCACCCTGTCTCTTTAAAACAGTACCTTCGAATACCTGGATTCTTTCACGGTTACCCTCTTTGATCTTAGCGTGTACCCTAACAGTATCACCTACGTGGAACTCGTCTACTTCAGACTTTAACTGTTCTGCTTCAATGTTCTTGATGATTTCATTTGCGTTCATTTTGTGACCTCCTAATTAAATTATCTTGACGTTCTTAATACATGCGTACCAGAGGACCATCTCTTTTCACAACTCGTTGATAATATCATAAACCCGTGCAAAAGGCAAGTATTTATTCTATTTCCTTACATTTTTCTAAAAATTCCCGATCTTGTTTTGAAAGATCCGCTGCTGCCAGAAGATCCGGTCGCCTCTCTTTTGTACGAAGCAGGGATTGTTCATGCCGCCAGGCATCCACCTTGGCATGATCTCCGGATAAAAGAATGGCAGGCACCTTCTTGCCATTCCATTCTTCCGGTCTGGAATACTGTGGATACTCTAAGAGATTATTTTCAAAACTCTCCGTCTCTTTGGAGTCTCCATTGGAAAGCACGCCCGGAACCATACGGGAAATAGCATCGACCATGACCATGGCAGGAAGTTCACCACCGGTAAGGACAAAATCCCCAATGGACATATAATCGGTAACAACCTCCTCTAATACCCGTTCATCGACGCCTTCATAATGGCCGCAAAGCAGGATCAGATTTTCCTCCTTAGCCAGTTCCTTTGCATCGTTCTGTACAAAAGTCTTTCCTTGGGGGGTCAGATAAATGGTGCGTACACTGCCTTCCACACGATCGACAACAGACTTCCACGCATCGTAGATCGGCTGCGCCTGCATGACCATGCCCGCACCGCCGCCATAAGGATAATCATCCACTTTACCATGTTTTTCTGTCGTAAAATCTCTGATATTTACTGCTTCGATGGATATTTTTCCCTTCTCAACGGCGCGACCGATAATACTTGTATGCAATCCCTGCATTACCATCTCCGGGAATAAAGTCAAAATGAAAAATTTCACGTGATTACTCCTCATCCAACAGTCCATCCAGCAAATGAACCGTCATTTTTCTCTCGTCATCATTTACCTGTAAAATACAGTCATGAATGGCAGGAATCAAAAGTTCTTTTCCCGACTCCATCTTTACTGCATAGACATCATTTGCCCCTGTTGTAATAACATCTGTCAGTGTACCAAGTACACTTCCATCATCCGTCACAACTGTAAGTCCGATCAGATCTGCAATAAAATACTCATCCTCATCACATGCAACACGATTTTCTTTTGTCACATACAACTTGGCGCCCTTGTACTTTTCTACATCATTGATGCTGTCATAGCCCTTGAACTTTAAGATCACCAGATTTTTCTGT
This sequence comes from Roseburia lenta, assembly GCF_014287435.1. Taxonomy (GTDB): domain Bacteria; phylum Bacillota; class Clostridia; order Lachnospirales; family Lachnospiraceae; genus Pararoseburia; species Pararoseburia lenta. Next base: position 43,792 of record NZ_JACOPG010000001.1, on the reverse strand, counting down.
GGTCTCGCCGAGGTCACCTCCAGCGTAATCTGCTCTCGACCGGTATCTAAGATCAGATCTTTCATATTTTTAAAGCGCATCACATCATCCGTCAAAGGAAATACCTTGACCTCGCCCCGGACGCCATGCGTCTGAGTGATCGCGCCCACCTGATACAAATCCATACTTCTCTCCCAAAATTATTCTTTTATATAAGAAGAAATCCCCAACCGCCATACATTCGCATGGCAATTAGGGATCTTAGTCTTATACAATATCTACAACGACTTTTTTATCCGACTTTGAGGCTGCTGCCTTCACTACGGAACGGATTGCTTTTGCAATACGTCCCTGCTTGCCGATTACCTTGCCCATATCTGATGAAGCCACATGTAACTCAACAACAATGGTCTTGTCATTTTCTGTTTCTGTAACAACAACTTCCTCCGGGTAATCTACCAGTGACTTTGCAATTACTTCAACTAATTCTTTCATCACCTAATACCTCGTTCTTTCAATGCCTGTTTTTATGGATTATTTCTCAATACCAGCCTGCTTGAAAATTCTTGCTACAGTCTCTGTTGGCTGTGCTCCGTTAGCGAGCCACTTCTTTGCCAACTCTTCGTTTACATGATATACGGAAGGATCCTGATTTGGATCGTATGTTCCGATCTCCTCGATGCACTTACCATCTCTAGGTGATCTGGAATCTGCTACTACGATTCTGTAGAAAGGATTCTTCTTCTGTCCCATTCTTCTTAATCTAATCTTTACTGCCATTTTGTTTTCCTCCTAAGAAATTAAAAATTATAAATTTATGTTGTTAAAAAGGAAATTTCATTCTTCCTCTTTTACCACCCATCATGCCCGGCATTTTTTTCATCATCTTTTTTGTCTGATCGAACTGTTTGATGAAACGGTTGACTTCTGCAATGTCAACGCCGGCACCTCTTGCCAGTCGCTTTTTACGACTCGGATTCATAAGTTTTGGATTGGCTCTCTCCTCCGGTGTCATCGAAAGGATGATTGCCTCGATGTGTGCCATCTTTTTGTCATCAATAGCGCCCTCTAACTGTGAAACCTGCGCACTGTTCATGCCTGGGATCATCCCCGGCATCATACCAAGCACACTGCCGATACCGCCCATTTTCTTCATCTGCGCCATAGAGTCGAGATAATCATTGTAATCAAATTCTGCCTTGCGCATCTTGCGGGATAAGTCCTTTGCCTTTTCCTCATCAATGGATGCCTCTGCCTTTTCGATCAGAGAAAGCACATCACCCATGCCAAGGATACGGGATGCCATACGATCCGGATAAAACTGCTCCAGATCATCCAGTTTCTCCCCCATACCACAGAAAAGGATCGGCTTGCCTGTCACGGCACGAATGGAAAGTGCCGCACCACCTCTGGTATCACCATCTAACTTTGTAAGAACAACGCCATCAATACCGATCTTCTCATCGAAAGTACCTGCTACATTGACAGCATCCTGTCCGGTCATGGCATCGACAACCAAAAGCGTCTGTGCCACATCTACGGATTCCTTGATCTCTACCAACTCATCCATCATGCCCTCATCGATATGCAGTCGACCTGCAGTATCGAGGATCACAACATTAAAGCCGTTTTTCTTTGCATGCTCGATGGATGCCTTTGCGATATCTGCCGGCTTGTTCTTGTCTCCCATGGAAAATACCGGTACACCCTGCTTTTCCCCGTTGATCTGTAACTGGGTAATGGCAGCCGGACGATATACATCACAAGCAACCAAGAGCGGCTTCTTGCCTTTTTTCTTTACATGACCTGCTAACTTGGCAGTCGTAGTCGTTTTACCGGCGCCCTGCAGACCTACCATCATGATGACTGTAATCTGCTGTCCCGGACGATAAGCAATCTCCGTCGTCTCAGATCCCATCAGATTCGTAAGTTCTTCATTTACGATCTTGATGACCATCTGTCCCGGATTCAGACCGTTCATGACATCCGCACCGATCGCACGCTCCTGCACTGTCTTGACAAAGTTCTTTACGACTTTGAAATTGACATCTGCTTCTAAGAGTGCCATCTTGACTTCCTTAAGAGCAGCCTTGACATCTTCCTCGCTCAGACGTCCCTTACCACGAAGGTTCTTGAATACATTTTGTAGTTTGTCTGAAAGACTCTCAAATGCCATCTTATAACTCCTCTAGGATATCGTTGGATATGATTGTGATCTGTGCTAAGATCTCTTCCACAGAATGTTGATCGGTAGTGTGAACCAAAGTATCGATCGTCCTCACTTTGTCTCTGATATGAACAAACTTTTCAATCAGATGTAACTTGTCCTCATATTCTTCTAATGTTCGAGTGGATCGCTTGATCACATCATGCACCGCCTGACGACTGATGCCTCGATCGGCTGCGATCTCTCCCAAAGACAGGTCATTTAGTACGAAATCTTCATAGATGCTTCTCTGATGATCGTTTAAAAGTTCACCATAGAAATCATAAAGATCTCCCTGCTCAATCTTATCGTTCATATCATCACCTCGTATAATATACTATAGCAAAAAGCAGGTGTCAAGTATTTTTTCTTGACACCTGCTTGTATTTTTTATATTTTGCTCTTACAAACTCGTTCTCACAATCTTTGGCTGATAATCGCCCTTTTCAAGGGCATCTAAAATCTGGTTCTTATGATCTGTGCCAAATGCCTCCAAGGTGATGCGAAGTTCTACGGCTGCGTTACGGTTGGTCGTTACAAACTGGTTATGCTCCAATTTGATGACATTGCCCTGTACCCCTGCGATCGTCTCTGCGACTCTTGCAAGTTCTCCCGGCTTGTCCGGAAGCAGTACGGATACAGTAAAGATACGGTCTCTAAAGATCAAGCCCTGCTGAACGACAGATGACATGGTGATGACATCCATATTACCACCACTAAGGATAGAAACCACACGCTTGCCTTTGACATTTAATTTGTTTAAGGCTGCCACGGTAAGCAGTCCGGAATTTTCTACGACCATCTTGTGGTTTTCTACCATATCCAGAAAGGCTGCGATCAGTTCATCATCCTCAACTGTGATGATATCATCCAAATTTTTCTGGATATATGGGAAAATATTGCTTCCCGGTGTCTTTACAGCTGTACCATCTGCGATCGTATTGACCGTCGGAAGGGTTGTAACTTTTCCGTTTTTGATGGATGCCTGCATGCAATTTGCCCCTGCCGGCTCTACACCGATCACCTTGATCTTTGGATTTAAAAGTTTTGCCAGTGTTGATACACCGGTAGCAAGTCCGCCGCCACCGATCGGAACCAGGATATATTCTACCAGCGGTAACTCCTTAAAAATCTCCATAGCGATCGTACCCTGTCCTGTTGCAACTGCCAGATCATCAAAAGGATGGATAAAGGTATATCCATGCTCATCTGCCAGTTCGTAAGCCTTTGCGCATGCCTCATCATAGACATCGCCATAAAGGACAACTTCTGCCCCTAAATTCTTGGTACGGTTTACCTTGATGAGCGGTGTTGTGGTCGGCATAACGATCGTTGCCTTTGCTCCAAATTTCTTTGCGGCATATGCAACACCCTGCGCATGGTTACCTGCGGACGCTGTGATCAGTCCCTTCTTTCTTTCCTCTGCTGTCAGTGTGCTGATCTTATAATAAGCGCCTCTTACCTTATAAGCCCCGGTCAACTGCATATTTTCCGGTTTCAGATAAATGCTGTTACCACACTTTTCACTCAGAAAATCACTGTAGATCAACTTTGTCTCCAAAGTAACTTCGCTGACGATCTTACTTGCTTCTTCAAACTTGTCTAATGTCAACATCTTTTTCTCCTTTACTGTTCTTCTGTATAAAACAATGCATTCACAAATTCTTCTGCATTAAACTTCTCTAAATCCTCAATCGACTCACCGACACCAATATACTTGACCGGTATGCCAAGTTCTGCCTGGATCGCCACCGCGATACCACCCTTGGCTGTACCGTCCAACTTGGTAAGCACGATACCGCTTAGATCAGTGACCTCCGAAAACTCCTTTGCCTGATTGAGCGCATTTTGTCCGGTCGTACCATCTAAGACAACCAAAGTCTCCCGATAAGCCTCCGGGAACTCGCGGTCAACGATATTGTTGATCTTCCGCAGTTCTTCCATGAGATTTTTCTTATTATGAAGTCTGCCTGCGGTATCGATCAGGAGCACATCACACCCTCTTGCCTTTGCCGCAGATACAGCATCATAGACAACGGAGGCCGGATCAGAGCCTTCCTGTCCGCCGATCATATCCACCTGGGAACGGTTTGCCCATTCTTTCAACTGCTGACCTGCCGCCGCACGGAAAGTGTCCGCTGCTGCCAGAAGAACCTTTTTATTCTGTGCGCGCAACTTGGCTGCCAATTTACCGATCGTGGTCGTCTTGCCCACACCATTGACACCGACCACCAAAACGACCGATGTACGGTTTTCAAATTCATATGCCGCCTCACCGATATCCATCTGCTGTCGGATGCTCTCTATAAGCAGTTCCTTACACTCTGCCGGCTCTTTGATCTTTTGTTCTTTGACCTTGCGCTTTAAATCTTCTAAGATATTTTCCGTTGTGGTAACACCAATATCACCCATGATCAGGATCTCTTCGAGTTCCTCATAAAACTCATCATCAATATTGGTAAAGCCCCGGAAAATATAGTCCATGTTTTTGACAAAATTATCTCTGGTCTTTGTAAGTCCTGCCAGTAATCGTTTGAAAAATCCGCCTTCTGCCATTTTTTCTCTCCTTATGCATCCAAATCATTTTCGATCAGGTTGACGGATACCAGTGCAGATACACCCTTTTCCTGCATGGTAATACCATAGAGTCTGTCTGCCGCATTCATCGTACCTCTTCTATGAGTAATGATAATAAACTGCGTGTTCTTCGTCAACTTATGTAAATAATTTGCAAAACGTCCTACATTCGAGTCATCCAGTGCCGCCTCGATCTCGTCCAAGAGACAGAATGGTGACGGTTTTAAGTTCTGGATGGCAAAAAGAAGCGCGATCGCCGTCAGGGACTTCTCTCCACCGGATAACTGCATCATATTCTGCAGTTTCTTGCCTGGCGGTTGTGCGATGATACGGATGCCAGTCTCAAGGATATCCTCACCCTCGACCAATTCCAGTGTACCCTTGCCTCCGCCAAAGAGTTCTTTAAATGCCTTATCAAACTCTCTTTGGATATCGGCAAAACCTTCCGTGAACTGTTTGCGCATACCCTCGTCCAGATCGTCGATAATACCCATCAAAGTCTGTTCTGCCTCAACCAGATCGTCATGCTGTCCCTTTAAGAAATTGTATCGTTCCGATACTTCCTTATATTCCTCGATCGCATTGACATTAACATTTCCCATGCGACGGATCTCATCCTTGACACCGGATGTTGCCCTTCGCATCTCATCCAAATTATCATATTCCGGATCGCGAAGTTTTTCTGCCCCACGCTGGGTCAGTTCATATTCTTCCCACATATAGGTGTTCTGATAATTGATGGCTTCTTCCAACTTTTCACGCTGTGAATTCAAGCGGTAGATTTCTTTATCCAAAGCAGAAATGCGGTCTGCGATCTCTTCTCTCTGTCCGAAAAATCCCTTGTATTCCTGGTTCATAGCATCCTTTTGTTCCAAGGCTTCTTTCAGACGTTTTTCCAGTGTTGCGAAGTTGTCATCGCTGGCGATCATGGTCTTTTTGATTTCTTCAATATCGCCGCGTTTTTTATTGGCATCTTCCTTGCCATTTTGGGCTTCTTCTACCAGACGAACGATATCGGCTTCCTTCTTCTCGATCTCGCTTGCGACACGCTGGCAGTTTTCCATGACAAAAGTAACTTTTTGTCTGGCACTGGCTTCTTCGATCTGTGCCTCGGAAACATTGCGGGCTGCCGATGTCTCCATATAGGTCTTTTCATCCAAAAGTTTCTGATATTCCTCGGTCTGCTCTTTTAAGGATTGTTCCTTTTGGGCAGCTTCGCTACGCTCGCGCTCGATCTCTTTCTTGCCGGCAGCGATGTCACGCAACTGACGCTCCATCTCCTCGCTCTCGGTATTCAGACTGGAGAAAGCATTCTGGCTTTCGGACTTCTGCTCCTGCACACGCTGCAAATGGATCTGCGCCGTGTTGCAGGCAAGTGCATTTTTCTCCATCTCGCTGCGGTTTTCTTCGCGGTCTGCCTCCAAGAGCGCCTGTGCGGTCTCAATCTCTGCGATGCGGTCCTTTGCTGCCTTTTTTTCATCCCGCAGGGATGCCAGTTTCTTTTCCAGATCATCAATCTCACGGTTTCTTCCTAAGAGATTGCTGTTGTTCTTGAAACGTCCACCGGAAAGAGATCCACCCGGACTGAAATACTCGCCTTCGAGTGTAACGATATGTAAAGAATAATGATTCTTCTTTGCCAATGCGATACCATGATCGACCGTATCGACCACGATCACACGTCCCAACAGATAAGAAAGAACATTGGCATACTCTGCATCTGCCTCCACCAATTCGTTGGCAAGCCCCAGCACACCCGTATCGGATAAAATGCTCTTATCCTTGGCAAAGCCCTTGCCGGAAACGCTGGTCAGTGGCAGGAAAGTCGCACGTCCCAGACGATTTTCTTTCAGATAAGTGATCATCTTTTTGGCGGTTGCCTCATCCTTGGTCACGATATTTTGGATATTACCGCTAAGTGCCGTCTCAATGGCAATCTCATACTTTTTCTCTACATGGATCAGATCGGAAACAACACCAATGATGCCCGGATTGCTGTCCTTTTGCTCCATGACCTTGCGGATACTGTTGCCGTAGCCGTCATAGCGCTCAGCAATATTCTTTAAAGCCTCCAACTTGGAAGATAATTTATTATAGTCATCCTGACTGCTTGTCAGACGGTTCTGGGCTTCCCTGCGCTTGTTCTTCCACTCAACCGCCTTATGTCCGTATTCTTCTTCCTTATGCTTGCTGGCATCTAAGGCAGACTTGGCGTCTTCATATTCCTTCTGGCAACACTTTAGTCTTTCATTCAGATCTTCTTCCTCTGTCTTACGCTGTAAGAGTCGCTGGTTGAGTTGTGCCTTGCGGATATTGATCTGCTCTAACATGGTATCCAGACGCTGCTCTTTGGATTGGATGGTTCCCTTGCTATTTAAAAGTTCCATCATAGCCTGATTGTTCTGCTCGATCCCATCCGTGTATTTCTTGATGTCTGCCTGCAAGTCATCATTGAACTTACGCACAGAAGCAAGACGTCTTTCTACTTCTTCCAACTGCTCCTGCAACTGGGCTTTTTCAGTCCCGTAGGCATCTTTTTGACGGATATATTCTTTCTTTTCCGCCTCTAAGGCACCCTTTCTTTCCGAAAGATTCTCATCAGCACTCTCCGCAAAACGGATCTGTTCTTCCAAAATGCGGATCTGGTTTTCCAGTTTGCCCTTCATAAGCGTTGTATTGCTCTGTTCCTCACGGATACCCTGAATCTGCTCATCCATGGCATTTAATCCTTCTTCCAGAGATGCATACTGGTCTTTGATCTTTTCCTGCTTGTCCTTATTTTCCGTCATCTGCGTTTCGGCGATCTGATAATTTTTCTCGATCTCGGAAAGACGACGGTTCATATCTTGAATCTCAAGCAAAAACATATTGACTTCTAAGGTCTTTAACTCCTCTTTTTTCTTTAAGAAAAGTTTGGCATTCTCTGCTTGACGCTCCAAGGGTCCTACCTGACGCTCCAATTCGGATAAAATATCATTGACACGCACCAGATTTTCCCGCTCATGTTCCAGTTTTTTGACTGTTGCGGCTTTGCGCTTTTTAAACTTAACAATGCCGACCGCCTCGTCAAAAAGTTCACGGCGTTCCTCCGGCTTGCCACTCAGGATCCTCTCGATCTGTCCCTGACCAATGATGGAATAACCTTCCTTACCGATACCGGTATCATAGAAAAGTTCATTGACATCTTTCAGACGGCAAGGCGAACCGTTGAGCAGATATTCACTCTCACCCGAACGGTAGACACGTCTGGCGATCGTCACTTCCTCATAATCAATCGGAAGCAGATGATCCGAGTTGTCCATCGTGATCGCTACATAAGCGTAACTGAGCGGCTTACGGTTCTCTGTTCCTGCAAAGATAACGTCCTGCATGCTCGCACCACGCAACTGCTTGGCACTTTGTTCACCAAGTACCCAGCGGACCGCATCGGAAACATTACTCTTTCCACTGCCATTCGGTCCTACAATGCCGGTGATGCCGTTATGAAAATCAAATACGATCTTATTTGCGAAGGACTTGAATCCATACATTTCAATGCTTTTTAAATACATATTCTTCCCCAAAAACTTTCTATTTGTTCTGACTCTCCTGCCGCTTTAAATACAAGAGTCCATGATAAGCGGCTTCCTGCTCGGCTGCCTTTTTCGTACCGCCGCTGCCGTCGCCCAATTTGTGATCTCCCACCGTCACATCCACATGGAATACTTTGGCGTGATCCGGTCCGCTCTCTCCCAGAAGATGATAGGTCACATTCTGGTGGAACTTTGCCTGACACACTTCCTGTAAAATGGTCTTGCTGTCATAAAACATGCGCTTGTGCTCAATATCCGTCATGATATAACGGAGCACAAAGGCTTTGGCAGCGTCAAAACCGCCATCCAAAAAGATAGCACCGATCACTGCCTCCAAGGCATCTGACAAGACCGATTTGCGGGTCCTGCCCCCTGTCATGTCCTCTCCTTTGCCCAGATAGATATAAGATCCCAGATCGATCTCTTTGGTACAATAGGCAAGAGTCGGTTCACAGACCATACTTGCACGAAGTCTCGTAAGATCTCCTTCCGGCAGATCCCTGTAATTCAAAAACAAAAATTCACTGGAAACAGCCTCAAGCACAGCATCGCCCAAAAATTCCAACCGTTCGTTGTCGGATAACTTTTTCATATGCTTTTCATTCGCATAAGAACTGTGGGTCAGTGCCTGGCGCAATAAACTTTCGTTTTCAAACTCATATCCTATTACTTCCTGAAACTCTTTGATTGTCTTCACTTTTTTCTCCTTAACAGAGCAAAAGCCCTTGAACCAAGGGCTTTTGTCATCTAACATTCTGTTCGATTAACCAACCGTCTTTTTGATCAATTCTACAGCATCGCCAACGGTCACGATCTTTTCAGCCTCTTCTACATTCACTTCAATGTCAAGTTCTTCTTCAATTCCCATAATAATCTGGAAAACATCAAGTGAATCTGCTCCAAGATCATCCACAAATGTGGTATCCATTGTGATCTCTGCCTGATCTACATTCAAGACCTCGGCAATGACCTTTCTCAGCATTTCTAATTCCATCTCGAATTACCTCCTCTATTCTGTCTTATCTCCCACGCAAATGTTTGCTTGTATTTTACCACTAATATCCTGTTCTTTAAAGGACACACATTGAATAATTGAATTTTTGATCTCTTTTGCTTTGGAACTGCCGTGGGTCTTAACGACCAGCCCCTTCAAACCCAAAAGCGGTGCTCCGCCATATGCGGATGCATCAAATGCCTTCAAGGTGTTCTTCAAAGCCGGCAAAGCCAGTGCCGCTCCGATCTTGCTCCTTAAGGTACTCATCAAACCTGTCTTTATAACACCGATCAGTGTCGAACTGAGTCCCTCGTATAATTTCAAGATCACATTGCCCACAAATGCCTCACAGACAATGACATCCGCCTGTCCCGACGGAATATCTCTCGCCTCAATACTTCCTATAAAATTGATGTCCTTACATTCTTTTAATAAAGGATAGGTCTCCTTGACTAAAGCATTTCCTTTTTCTTCCTCAGCGCCAATATTGACAATGGCAACTTTCGGATTCGGGATACCTACGACATGCTCCATGTAGATTGATCCCATACGCGCAAACTGTACCAGATGGGAAGATCTCGCATCCACATTGGCTCCACAATCGATCAGAAGCGATACGCCTTTCTTGGTCGGTATCAATGGTGCCAAAGGTGCACGTTCTACGCCCTTGATCTTACCAACGATCACTTGTCCGCCCACTAAGACCGCCCCGGAACTGCCTGCGGAAACAAAGCCATCCACCTTGCCTTCCTTGACCAGTTTTAATGCCACAACGATCGATGAATCTTTCTTTTTGCGTATTGCCATAACCGGTGGTTCTGCTGTCTCGATAACCTGACTTGCCGGCACGACCTCGATGCGGTCTGTCGGATAGGTGTATTTGGTCAGTTCTGCCTGAACCACATCTGCAAGCCCCACCAAAAGGACTTTGATGTCTTCCCGCTCCTTGACTGCCTCTACACATCCCTTGACGATCTCTACCGGCGCGTTATCACCACCCATAGCATCTACTGCTACGACTTTTATATTATCCATGATACGCCTTCCTCCTATGCATAAAAATGCATCATAAGAAAAATATACTATAAGTGTACCTATAAATCAACACCAAATCTCCCCAGAAAAGGAGCAAAAAAATAAGGCTTTCCGTAGTCGGAAAGCCTCCTGTTTCATCTTAGTCCTGAGCGATGATCTCTTTCTTATTGTAGGAACCGCAGTTCTTACAAACTCTATGTGGAACCATTAACTCTCCACACTTGCTACATTTTACTAATGTAGGAGCTGTCATCTTCCAGTTTGCTCTTCTCTTATCTCTTCTACCCTTAGAAGACTTATTCTTTGGACAAATTGACATATCGGGTCACACCTCCTTAAATTCATTAAAGATATCTTGGAACTTTGCCATTCTTGGATCTATTACCTGACGATCACATCCGCAGTCCTGCTGGTTCAAATTCTGACCACACACCGGGCAAATACCCTTGCAATCATCCTTACACAAGACTTTTGTCGGCCAGTTCACCAAGATTTCGTCATAAATCAGTCTGTCAACATCTAACTCATGTTCCTCCAGAAAGGTATTTTCCTCGTCCTCTGCAAATTGCACATGACCATCTGCAAGCATAACCTTGCGATCAATGGCAATCCGGAGTGTAACATCGACATCCGACAGACATCGATCACACGGAACTACCACATCCAGAGTAGTGTCACCTGAAATCAATAATTGCTTATTGTTATCATTTGTCAGACATATACTGAATGGCTTAATGTCGGTAATAGGAAATCTTCCTCCGCTCACAGAAACTTCTGACATCTCTGTTGTAACAGGTATCTCCCGTTTCTTATCGGCTGTAGAAATGACATCTAAAATATCAAACTTCATAGTCTCTCCTATTCACACTCAAACTATTATACATAGATGTCAGGCGCTTGTCAACAACTTTTTCGCCCTATTTCTTATTTTACAAGTGCTACCGTTTCTCTTGCAATAGCAAGTTCTTCGTTGGTAGGGATCACGCATACCTTAACCTTGCTGTCCGGTGTAGATAAGGTAACTTCATCACCGAAAGTCTTAAGGTTGGTCTCCTCATCAATAGCGATACCAAGATAACCTAAGTATTCGCATACCTTGCGGCGGACAAGTGCAACATTTTCACCGATACCGGCGGTAAATGCGATGGCATCCACACCATTCATGGCTGCTACATAAGAACCGATGTATTTTGCTACACGATAACAGAATACTTCAACAGCGTCTGCTGCCAACTGGTTGCCAGCCTTGATCTCAGCCTGCAGATCACGGAAGTCGCTGGATCCGCCCTTTGTCATACCGGAAAGACCGGACTTCTTATTTAATACAGTAACCATCTCTTCGATGTTTAAGTTTTCTTTCTTTGCGATGAACTCCATGATTGCCGGATCAATATCACCAGAACGGGTTCCCATGACAAGACCTTCAAGCGGGGTCAGTCCCATGGAAGTGTCTACACACTCGCCGTTTAAAACAGCACTGATAGATGCGCCGTTTCCAAGGTGTGCTACGATGATCTTGGAATTTTTCAGATCCATGTCTAAGTACTCTGCACATCTCTTAGATACGAAACTATGGCTGGTTCCGTGGAAACCATAACGTCTTACTGCATACTTCTCATAATATTCATATGGAAGTCCGTACAGATAAGCCTTTCTCGGCATGGTCTGATGGAAAGCAGTATCAAAAACACCTACCATAGGTACGTTTGGCATAAGTTCCTTGCAGGCATTGATACCGATCAGGTTTGCCGGATTATGCAGCGGTGCAAGATCATTACACTCTTCGATGGTCTTTAATACTTCATCGGTAAGTACAACGGAAGATGCGAACTTTTCTCCGCCATGTACGACACGGTGTCCAACGGCATCAATCTCCTCCAGGCTCTTGATCGCGCCTGTCTTGTCGTTGATAAGTGCCTCGATCACAAGTTGGATTGCCTGCTTATGTGTTGGCATATCTGTCTCAGTGATCTCCTTATCCAGACCGGTCTTCTGATATACAAGTCTGCCGTCAATACCGATACGTTCACAAAGTCCCTTTGCAAGTACAGATTCGCTTTCAGAATCAATGAGCTGATACTTCAAAGAAGAACTTCCACAGTTGATAACTAAAATATTCATCGTTTATCTCTCCATTTCTTATTTCCTTTTCTTGGGACAAGCCCAAACTTAAATCTATTATACTATCAAATATTTTTTGGTACAAGATACCAGTATGGATTTATTTAAGTTCAATCTGCATGGCAGAATATGATTTGTCGCTTGTCGCCCGATCGCCTTTATGCTATCGTTTTAATATCAATATTGCATTTATCTTCAAGGAGACCATACATGAAAGTCGTAGGCATCATTGCAGAATACAATCCATTCCATAAAGGACATGCATACCAAATCCGCTATGCCAAAGAAAGGCTCGGCGCAGACTATGTGATCGTTGCTATGAGCGGTCCTTTTACCCAGCGTGGCACGCCGGCACTTTTTGACAAGTACAGCCGGGCAGGCCATGCCCTTGCCTGCGGTGCCGACCTGGTCTTGGAACTTCCGGTCGTCTATGCGACCGCCAGTGCCCAGGTCTTTGCTACCGGCGGTGTGGCTCTTTTGCAAAATGCAGGGCTGGTGGATACCCTCTTATTCGGCAGCGAATGTCCTGATCTTGCGGCTTTAAAAAATATCGCAGACAGGCTATCTGAAGAATCCCCTGCCTATCAGGCGCTCCTGCGCCAGGCTTTGCAGGGGGGATCCTCCTATGCCGCTGCCCGCGCAAAAGCCATAGAAAATCCTGCCTATGCCGAGATCTTAGCCCAGCCCAACAATATCTTAGCCATAGAATATCTAGGGGCTCTCTCCCGCTTAGATTCTTCCATGACACCCCTTTGTCTGCAAAGACAGGGTGCCGGCTATCACGAAACCTCTCTGGATGAGGACATGGCATCTGCCTCCGGCATCCGGCATTTTCTGGCAGACCATCCGCAGATGAGCGACCAGGAACTTGCCCTGCTTTTAGACCAGATTCCGGAAGCCTTGCATGCTTCTGTGAAAGAATTGATCCATGACGGACAATTTCTTTTTGCAGATGACACTTCGCTTCTGTTGCACTATGCATTGACGGAAACGCAGGACTTTACAGAGATCGCCGATTCTAATTTTGATATTTCGAATAAAATCTTGCAGAATCGACATTTATTTGCAAGTTTTCATTCTTTCTGTCAACTGTTAAAATCCAAAGATCTTGCCTATAGCAGGATCTCCCGCGTTTTATGCCATATTCTTTTGGATATAAAAAAGCAGGATATGCTCCTGCCAAACGATACTTGCCCTCTCGATGCAAAAGAACTGGCGCCATATCTACGCATTTTAGGTTTTTCAGATAATGGTCGTCCTTTATTAAAACAGATCAAAAAAAACGGAACTGTTCCTCTAATCACAAGCCCCCAGAATGCCAAGGGACTCCTCTCACCGGAGGCCATGCACCTTTTGGATAAGGACATCTTTGCATCGGATGTTTATCGCATGATGCTTTCCAATAAGACCGGACAGTTTTTTCCAAATGAATATACCAGAAAGTTTTCATAAAAAGGGGACACTCCTTATGGCAAAAGGAACGTCCCCACTGAAAAATTTCTGATTAGTGATGGAAAAGACGGATGCCGGTAAACGCCATCGTCATACCATATTTGTTACAGGTTGCGATCACATGATCGTCGCGGATAGATCCGCCCGGCTGTGCAACATATGCCACACCGCTCTTATGGGCTCTTTCGATATTATCCCCAAATGGGAAGAAGGCGTCGGATCCTAAAGCAACGCCTGTGTTCTTATCCAGCCATGCTCTCTTTTCTTCTCTGGTAAAGACCTCCGGTTTTACCTTAAAGATCTTTTCCCATTCGCCATCCGCAAGCACATCCATATAATCCTCGCCGATATACAGATCAATGGCATTATCTCTATCTGCACGACGGATACCGTCTACAAATTGCAGTCCCAGCACCTGTGGAGACTGGCGCAGCCACCAGTTATCTGCCTTGCTTCCTGCCAGACGTGTGCAGTGGATACGTGACTGCTGACCGGCTCCGATACCGATTGCCTGTCCGTCCTTTGCGTAGCATACAGAGTTGGACTGCGTGTATTTCAAAGTGATCATGGCAAGTGCCAGATCGATCTTTGCCTGCTCCGGAAGTTCCTTATTTTCGGTCACGATATTGGAGAAGAAATCGTCATCAATGACCAGTTCATTTCTTCCCTGCTCAAACGTAACGCCAAAGACTTCTTTTCTCTCGATCTTCTTTGGCTCATAATCCGGGTCGATCTCGATCACATTATAATTGCCCTTTTTCTTTTGCTTTAAGATCTCCAACGCCTCATCCGTATAGCCCGGTGCGATGACACCGTCAGACACCTCTCGCTTGATCAAAAGTGCGGTTGCCTTGTCACATACATCGGACAATGAAATAAAATCACCGAAAGATGACATACGGTCAGCCCCTCTGGCTCTGGCATAGGCATTGGCAAGCGGGGTAAATTCCATATCCATATCGTCTACCCAGTAGATTTTTCGCTCTACGTCAGAAAGCGGCAGTCCTACGGCTGCGCCCGCCGGAGAAACATGTTTAAAAGATGTTGCTGCAGCAAGACCTGTTGCACGCTTTAATTCTCTGACTAACTGCCAGCCATTAAAAGCATCCAAGAAATTGATATATCCCGGCTTACCGCAAAGCACCTTGATCGGCAGTTCGCCCTCTTCCATATAGATACGTGATGGTTTCTGATTTGGATTGCATCCATATTTTAATTCTAATTCCTGCATATTTTCGTCCCCTTTATATAATCAATACTATCTACTTGTTCTTGTTGATGATCTTTGACTCATATTTTCCTGTTGCAATATCGATATAACGAACAAACAGAGAAACTTTATTGTCCTCATTTAAAGACTTCCAGATCTTGTCTGCAAAAGCATCCATATCGTCTTCGATGGCAACCAGTTTCGGCTCTCCTTCAAAACTCGGAAGTGGATTGCCGTCACACTTGTAAGTATGGATAAAATGTCCCTCGCCTGCGACCGGATTTTCATAGGCAAAGGTATAACGATTACAGGCATCCGGATTGCCATTGTTACTCTTTAAAATAGACATGGCGTAATTGTATTTTCCGTCCTTGATATGCATGATACCTGAAATTCTAGGAGTGTAGTTTGGTCCGTCCGGCTCAAACTCTCTGGTACGCAGGGACTGCTCAAATGTCATCTGCTTGTCCATGAGTTCATAGATCGTATCTGTCTGGTCGCCATTGGTAACGATGGTCTTGTTGCCAAGCACGCGGACAGGCGCATAGATGATCAGACTTGGATCACTCAACTTGGATGGATCAAATGCCTGTGTGCGAATGCCTTCTCCGTCCTCTACAAATACACGATTACGGCTGTTCTCACTTCTGCCCATGATAAAATAGGCGGTCACTGCCTTCGTGCCATCCGGTGTCTTACCGATCACGATACCTCTGCCCGGGTAGGCATTTGACTGTAATTCCGCTTCTAATGATAACATTTCCATGAAATAACCTCCTAAAATTTTCTAGTCTATGCTATATGGCTTGTTACATAAGATGATTATAACGTATCGCGCCGTTTTTTACTATGCGCTTTTCCTAATGTGATTGATTAGTCTGTCTTATCACACGTCTTTCATTTATAAGTATCAGTGGAATTTCCTATTACATAAAAAATAGAGCCAGTCCCCTTTCCGGAGTCCGGCTCTATCATCAATCATATTAAATATAAGAACTATAGGTCGACATAAGGTCATTCATGGAAATGGCACCCGTTCTGGTATAAGAACCGCCGGAAGCCTGTGAAAGTACACTGCTTCTGACCATAGAAGCCTTTGCAGAAATCTGATAGCCATAGCCGCCGGATGTCTGGAATAAAGACTTGGCAACCGTCATATCTGACTTTTTAAAAGTCGCCTCATCCACAGACAAATGCCCATTGCTACCTACACTGATACCAATGCTCTTTAAGATAGAAGAATTGGCAGAAGTCAATCCCTCCATGCCGGATACCGCAGAGCGTACACCGGAAAGACTGGCACCGTCGCCACTATCGATCATGTCATTGTAGGCATCAGCAAACTTCTTGACCGCTGAGTAAATCTTGTCTGTATCATAACCATAGGTGGTCTTGCCATCCGCATCCTTTTGTTCAACCTTGCTGAATAAGGAATCGGTTCCCTTTTTCAAAAGTGTATTCGCCGCATCCGACAGTTCGGTAGCATCGCTTTTCCACTCTGCCATCTGCTTGTCCGTCGTCTGTAACTTGTCCTTATCGGTCGTTGTCGTTGTATCTGTTCCGTTCTTTGGTGTGTAATAAGAGCGAAGCAGTTTAAAATAAGATCCTGATTGGATACTATTGTATTCCCCTAAAAGACTGGTCATAGAGGAAAGAGATGATCCACCACTGCTGCTCGAACTGTTCAAACTGGAGAACAATGTGCTGATACTGGAAGAATCATATCCTGATACGGTAAGTCCCATTTTCATCACTCCTTTGATAAAAAAACATCCATGTACGTTACTTACTTATATACTTATTTTCGGCAAAAAGGCTTGCTTTCATAACCTTTTTCACCTAATCCTATACAGATTATACAATATTTTCGATCTGCCAGTCAATAGGGGCTGCACCATGCGCCTCCAAGAAGGCATTGGTCTGGGAAAAATGCTTACATCCAAAGAAGCCCCGATAAGCCGAAAGCGGACTCGGATGTGGAGCCTCCAGGATCAAATGATTGGGATTTGGCGTCAGAAGTTTCTTTTTCATCTGCGCCGGTCTGCCCCAGAGCAGGAAAACGATCGGCTGCTCCTGCTTATCTACAATGCGGATCACCGCATCCGTAAACTCCTCCCAGCCAATATTCTGATGGGAATTTGCCTGATGCGCCCGCACGGTAAGTACAGTATTTAAAAGAAGAACGCCTTGCTCTGCCCATTTAACCAAGTATCCGTTATTTGGAATATAGCATCCCAGATCATCCTGTAATTCTTTGTAGATATTGACAAGGGATGGTGGAATCTCTACCTCCGGTCGTACGGAAAAGCACAAGCCATGCGCCTGATTATAGTTATGATAAGGATCCTGTCCTAAGATCACGACCTTGACATCTGAAAGCGGTGTCAGATGAAAGGCATTGAAAATATCGTCCGCCGGTGGGAATACCGGTCCTCTTTGGTATTCTGCCAGAACCGTCTCATATAGTTTTTTGTAGTAAGGTTTACAAAATTCCTGACTGAGCGGTGCCAGCCAATCATTTGAAATTGCAGGCATATGCCATCTCTCCTTTATCTTCTGACAGATACGCCTTTTTCTGCCAGATATGCTTTTAGATCCATGATCTCTAATTCTTTGTAATGAAATAAGGATGCCGCCAGAGCCGCATCTGCTTTTCCCTCTGTCAAAGCATCGTAAAAATGTTCCTTGGTGCCCGCTCCACCCGAAGCGATCACCGGAATAGAAACCGCCTCAGCAATGCTTCTGGTGAGTGCAATGTCATAACCGGACTTGGTGCCGTCACAGTCCATGCTGGTAAGAAGAATCTCTCCCGCCCCCAAGGCTTCTGCCTTTTTTGCCCATGCTACAGCATCCAGACCGACATCAATACGACCACCATTTTTATATACATTCCAGCCACTGCCGTCCGCACGCTTTCTGGCATCGATGGCAACGACTACACATTGGCTGCCAAACTTGTCTGCCGCTTCCGAGATAAGTTCCGGACGGTTTAGGGCAGAAGAATTGATCGATATCTTATCTGCGCCCTCCCGAAGCAGAACGCGGAAATCTTCTACGCTGCGGATCCCGCCGCCTACCGTAAAAGGGATAAAGACATTGGCTGCCACCTTGCGCACCATATCTACCACCGTAGCCCGGTGATCGCTGGAAGCCGTAATATCCAAAAAGACCACTTCATCCGCCCCTGCCTTATCATAGGCAGCCGCGATCTCCACCGGATCTCCGGCATCTTTTAAATCTACAAAATTAACACCCTTGACCACTCTGCCGTCCTTGACGTCCAGACATGGTATGATTCGTTTGGTAAACATATATCCTCACGCTTCCTATCTCTTATAAATCCGCAAAATTCTGTAAGATCGCCAGTCCGACTTCCCCGCTTTTCTCCGGGTGGAACTGACAGGCAAACACATTGTCCTTTTCCACCGATGCATGAATCTGCACACCATACTGGCAGGTTGCTTTTACGATGGAAGGATCTTCTGCCTGAAGATAATAAGAGTGAACAAAATAAACATAAGCCCCCTCTGAAATACCGGAAAAGAGTCTTCCCTCTGATGGAAAATCCAGAGAATTCCACCCGATATGTGGAATCTTCAGTCCCTCTGTTTCCGGGATCCGCAGGCACTGTCCCTTTAAAATGCCAAGTCCCTCAACGCCCTCTGTCTCCTGACTTGCTTCAAACAAAAGCTGCAGTCCCAGACATATACCAAGAAATGGCTTCTTCTCGGCAACGACTTCCCGGATGGCACGATCTAATTCGTATTTCTTGAGGTGCGCCATCGCATCGCCAAAGGAACCCACACCCGGCAGGATGACCTTATCCGCCCGCAGGATCTCATGGAAATCCCTTGTCAGAATGGTTTCCTGTCCCAGATGGTTCAAGGCTTTTTCTACACTTTTGATATTGCCGGCATCATAATCGAGTATTGCTATCATATCCTGTCCTTTTCCTCTTAGTCGTCTAAATGCAAGGATGCAATGATCTCATCAATGCGGAGCGAATAATCCTCGCGGTTCAACTGATACATAGCGACCGCATCCTCGCTTGATACGCCATATTGATCCTGCAAAAGTTTTGCTAATGCATCTCCCAACTTGGTGTATTCATCCTCGATACCAAGTTCTTTTGCCTCGTCTAAATTCTCCTCATATCTGGCAACACCTATTACCAGAGAATCCAATGCCAGATCATACTTCTGTCTTTTTACAAAGACCTGATATTCCTGATCCCGTTTTTGCAGATCACCCAAAAGTCTCGCTTTCTTGAAAAGATCCTCATCTGCCTCTTTTAGATCCATACCCATCAGATCTTCATAGGAAGTAAAGTAATCTCCTGCATTATATGCGGTTCTCGCATCACTTAAGGATAATTTATATCCCATCATATGCTGCGCGAGTGTGATCAGCGCAACGATAGAAACCGCCAGTACCAGGAAGATGACAATGACCTTGGCTGGGATCTTAGGAGAATTGTCCGGTTCCTTTGGTGGCTTCGGTGGTTTTTCCTTCTTTACTTTTACCTTCTTTTCTTTTGGCTCTTTCGGTTTTTTCTCTTTTTTCGGCTTCTTTTCCTTTTTTGCCTTTTTGGATTTCTGTTCAGCCTCAGAAAGTTCTTTCAAGATATCCAGATTTTCCTGATTCAGATCCTCCTGCGGTGCCTGAGAGATATCTAAGACCTGATCTTCCTCTTTATCCTTTTTGCTAAAGATGGATTTGATCTTATCGATCAAGGCTCCCAAACCCTTTTTGCCCGGTGCCCCGTCTCCTTCTGCCGGACTGCCTTCGGGGTCCGCATCCGCAGAAGGGTCTGTCTGTTCTGCCAACTGTTCAAAAGTCTCCTGGGCTTCTTCTAAAGGCTGATCCTCGCCGTCTGCCTGTAACAAAGCGCCTATATCATCCAGATCTTCATCCCCGGACAAAAGTCCCATGAGATCCATATCTTCATCGTTTTCGTCCAATAAAGACGGTTCTTCTGCATCTGCTGCCTCGGCATCGTTCATCTGTAGATACTTTGCCAGTAGGTCCTCGCCCGCTTCACCGATCGACTCCTCCGCATCCGGTTCTTCCTTATCCTCGGCAAATTCCGCATCCATCTCATCTTCGCCATAGCCATCCAGCGCCGGCAGGTCATCATCGCCCTGTTCGATCTGCTCTTTTGCCTTGTTGACGACTTCTTCGATATTATCCAGAAAAGATGCCGTATCATCCGCAGGTCTGTCTTCGTCGGATGCCTGCACATCAGATGCCTGATCCTCGGCTGGTCCTTCTACCGTATCTTCCTCGGTTACAGTTTCCTCCGGCACTGAGATTTCTTCTTCCGGCGTCTCTTCTAACGATGCTTCCTCTTGGAAGGACTTTTCGTATTCCAGTTCATCCTGTGCGATCTCATCTTCAAATTCGCGTATAAAGTCATCCGACTGATCAAGATCCTCGCCCAGTTCTTCCTCGAACATCTTGAGGAAATCATCTTCTGACAATGCCTTGCGCAGATTTTCATGGCTGGTCGGTTCCGGCTTATAATCACGGATCCCGCTGGCTTCCATAAAATCATCATCCGGCTTTATTCTGTTTCTCTGTTCCTGTTTTTCTCTCAGGATTGCTTCTGTCTGCTTTTGGGCATCCGTAACATCCTTGCGCACGGTCTGTACCGAATTCAACAGACTATCCAAGTAATCTTCTGAATTAGCCAAATTGTTACCTCCAAAATGGTTATTTACATACAGATAAGGGATGTGTCAAAAGCACATCCCTCTTCTAAACCTTATATTATTTGCGGTTTGCTTCGTATTTCTCGATCAATCCATCAATGGCTGAAACCAACTTACCGATCTCCGGCTTTGTCAACTGTGCATCCGCTCCAAGGGATTCTCCTTTAAGTCTGATCTCTTCATTGATCAGAGATGAGAAGATAACCACCGGAATCTTCTTCATGACATCATTTTCCTTAACCAGTTTGGTCAGGCGGTGTCCATCCATCAGTGGCATCTCGATATCTGTAATGATACAGTGAACATCATCTAAGACTGTGCCACGCTCATTCATCTCACACAACTTGTCCCATGCTTCCTGACCATTCATATTGACGATCAGATTGGTGTAGCCTGCCTTGCGCAGACATTCGCAGATCAACTTGCTCAAGAGTGGAGAATCTTCTGCAATGAGAATCGGAGAAGAACTACGGTCTCTCTCCTCATAATTATCCATATCGGAAACCTTAAGTCCGGTCTCCGGGTTGATGTCAGACACGATCTTCTCAAAGTCTAAGATCACGACCAACTTGTCATCCAACTTGACAACACCGGTAGATACGGCAGAATCATCTGCACTGATAGTCGCATCCGGCTTGATGATATTTTCCCAGGATACTCTGTGGATACCAAGTACCTCGTCTACATGGAATGCTGTGTTTAACTTGTTGAAGTTGGTGATGATAAATAATCCGTCTGTCTCAGCCGGCTCAGTAATATTCAAGCATCTGCGAAGGTTAATGACAGAAATCATCGTATCTCTCGGCATAAAAATACCTTCTACGCACGGATGTGAATTTGGAAGTGGAGTGACCGGTTGATACAATAAGATCTCACGGATCTTGGCTACGTTGATACCATAGTGATTATCCGCTACCTTAAACTCCAAAATCTCCAATTCGTTTGTCCCTGACTCAAGTAAAATATTAGTGTCCATACCTTTTTCCTCCCAAATGCCTACTAGGCAATGTATGCTAATTGTTTAAATCAATCGTGTTCGTCTGTCCATCCTTGGTAACCAGCAGTTGAAGCGTATCAATGGACTCTAACTCGGTCTGGCTGACCTGAAAAAGAAGTACCGTATCCTGCGTCGCCTGTGCTTCCAAAGATTTGTTGTAATAGGTAGAAAGATCTGCCATAGAAAGTGTCGTGATACCATCGATCGCCGTCCCGTCATTGATCTTGACCTGATAAGTGACCGGCTGGTTGATCAGATCGACCGTCACAGCCTGATCTGTCGTATTTGCCACCTGCACATGTAAGATCAGATAAGAATAGCCCTCTCCCGCATCCGGTATGGCAACATCTGTCGTTTCATATGAGGAAGATATATCATATCCCTGGTATGAAAAACTGATCCCAGATATACCAATAACATCCGACAATGTCATCTGCGTTTGCTCCTGTTGCGTCTCATCCACCGATGCATCGTCTGATTGTCCCACGTCGGTATCCTTTTGCTTGTCCTTATGCTCATCCGATACATAAGAGTAACCTGTGTCCTGTGCACGGTTGTACTTGGAAACCATCTTGGCGGCATAAAGCACGACCTGATTTTCCTCATCATCGGTCATGACATATAATTTTCCGCACCCGGTCATGCATAAGCAGAAACACAACATCAACCCGCAAAGAACCTGTTTCTTGTATTTCATATTGCGCTCCTTGCACATGATATTGTTCTATATATACTATCATGTTATCATTCTTATTGGCAATATTCAACAAAAATTTGTCCTTTTTCTGAAATCAGCACTCGACTTCAAACCAGAATTCTACGCCATTTTCATGATTTTGCACACCATATTCCTGCCCCATGCTCTCCATGATCGCCTTGACGATGGAAAGCCCGATTCCGGTGCCGCCATATTCTCTGGTACGCGCCTTATCCACCTTGTAAAACTTGTCCCAGATATGCTCCATGCTTTCCTGCGGGATCGGGTCACCCGTATTAAATACGCTGACGCGCAGTACATGCTCTTTCTTTGTCAGTTTGATATCGATCTTCTTTTCATTTTTGGCATAATGAATGGCATTGCTGAGATAATTGCTGACGACCTGTTCCACCGAATATTCATCGGCATAGACAAAGATCTCCTGATCGTGTGCAAAAGACAGGCTGATGTCATTCTGCTGCAAGAGGATCTTCATGGACTGGATCATGCCTTCCAGCAAGGCAACGATGTCGAAATGATCGTACTCCATCTCGTTATTGCCGGTCTCGATCTGGTTGAGGGAGATCATGGACCAGACCATACGGTTCATTTTCTTGGCTTCATCAATAATAACATCACAGTAAAACT
Source organism: Roseburia lenta (assembly GCF_014287435.1). GTDB lineage: Bacteria > Bacillota > Clostridia > Lachnospirales > Lachnospiraceae > Pararoseburia > Pararoseburia lenta. Next base: position 20,593 of record NZ_JACOPG010000001.1, on the reverse strand, counting down.
CACGGCTTTCCTCATCATCCGTAATACCCTCTGCCAACCCTTCCGCATAGCCCTGGATCAAAGCGATCGGCGTTTTCAGTTCGTGTGAAACATTGGAGATAAACTCCTGCTGCCGTTTCTGATTTTCCTCTTTTAAGGCAATATCTGCCTGCAATTCATGGTTTGCCTGCTTTAATTCCACGATCGTCTCTTCCAGCGTTTCGGACAGTTCGTTCATGTGCTCACCTAAAACATCCACCTCGTTGCGCTTTTTCTGACTGTGATATTTGGCTTGAAAATCCAGACCGATCATGCGCTTGGAAAGGTCTGTTAAGGCAAGTATCGGCTTGGTGATCCTTCTCGTCAAAAAGAAAGTCGCTAAAATACTCAGCGTCAGTGCCAGAATACCGATCCAGATCAAAAAGCGGTTGGTCAGGTTGGTACTTTCACGGATACCCTCGATCGCAGAACGGAGCATGATGATATTGCCGTTGTCAAGTGTTCCCCAAAGGACAAGGTATTCTTCGCCCAGCCGGTGATCCATCTGCTGTTTGATGACATAGTTGTCACCACTTCTTTCTGCCCCCGAACTGCCCTGCATCTGTTTTCCAAACATGGCGTAATACAACTGGGAGTTCATGTCCTCCGTGTCATGTGCCGTCGTCAAAAGGACATTTGCCGCCGAATCTACAACGACAACGGAAATACTGTAATTAGCATGCGCCTTTTCCAATTCATCCAGAAATTTCTCGTCATCAAAACTGCCTGCGACTGCCGCCCGATTGACCAGATCAAAGGTCGAGATCATGGCTTCTTCCTTTTCGTGCTGATAAAAATAGCCCAAAAAGCAGAAATTGATGATGAGTGGTGCCACGATCGTCAGGGCAATGATCGTTATGTAAATGCCCGCCATCTGGCGGTTGATACTCTGTACTTTATTCTTCGACTTCAAACTTATACCCCATTCCCCAAATGGTCTTGATATAATTGCCCTTGTCGCCTAATTTAGCCCGCAGTTTCTTAACATGGGTATCGATGGTTCTGGCATCCCCAAAATAATCATAATTCCACACGCCATTTAAGATCCGGTCTCTCGACAAGGCGATTCCCGCATTTTGCATAAAATAGGTCAGCAGTTCAAATTCCTTTACGCTTAGGATGATCTCCTGTCCGTCAATGGTAACGATATGTGCCTTGCGGTCAATGACAATACCACCTGCTTCCAAGAGGTCTTTGTTGCCGTCATCTGCATCCGATGTCCTGCGGATAATGGCATTGACATGTGCCACCAAGATCTTTGGACTGAAGGGCTTTGGAATATATTCATCCGCGCCATATTCATAACCGTTTAGAATGTCATTTTCTTCACTTTTTGCGGTCAGCATGACGATCGGGATCTGGGAGGTCTCTCTGACTTCCTTACATACCATAAATCCATCCACGCCCGGCATCATCACATCCAATATCATGAGGGAAAGATCTTTTTCCCGGTAAAAGATATCCAGTGCCTGCTCACCATCTGCGGCTTCCAATACCTCATATCCCTCACGCACCAGATAATCTGATACCAGTTTGCGCAATCTCGCCTCGTCATCTGCGATCAATATCTTCTTTCCAGCCATCTTACACTACACCCTTTCTGCTACTGTTTTCTCTCATGCTACACATATATTATGTCAAAATTGTGACCTTATCGTCTCCAAGTCCCTATTGGTTCAACTTCTGCTCTCTTTCGTTTAACTCCTGTTCCCTGGCATCCAGTTCTTCTTCCCATGACGCATACTTGTCTACGATCTTTTCTTCATAATTCAAGATCGTCGGATTCTGGCTGGTCGCATTGATGGCAAACATGCCAATGATAATAAGGAGCATGGTAATACATGCGATCAGAAGTAGTCGGGATAATTTCTTATATCGTTTCAAAGCCACCGTCATTTTTTCTGGCGTCAGATCTTCTATTTTCTCTTTTTGCTTTTTTTCCTTACGAGAAGCCTTTTCTACTTTTTCTTCTTTTGTCTGCCTGGTCGGGCGGGATGCACTCTTTCCCCCGGCTCTTTTTTCTTCTGCTCCTGGCTTAGGCGCCGGCTTTGCCCCTTCTTTCTTTTCTACAGGTCTTTTGGGTGCCGGTGCTTCTTCTTCCTTGATCAGTAACCGCTCGGTCTGTGGCTTTGGCGGAAGGCTTGGCACCGGCGGCAGATCTGCCGCATCAATTTCCGGAAGGGCAAGCAGTTGTTTTCTCATGTCTTCCAAAAATCCCAGCCCGAGTTTTGTATGAAAGAGATCTTTTTTTACCATCTGCTGATAGGCTGCTAATACTGCCTTGGGATCTTCGTTATCGATCTGCTTCATAATATAGGAGATCGCCTGGACTTCCTTTTGTGCCTCTCTTGCATCTTCTTCTGTTTCAAATGAAAAATCACCGATCACGTATGCCATACCATTTCTCCTTTTAGGTAAATCTCTTTTCCACCAGATCATAGGCGGACAAATAATCTTCGCTGTCTATCTTTCGCTCTACTTCCTGTAAAAGCCCCACAAAACCGCCGGACGCCTCCAGTGGCTGAAGTATCTTTAACATTTCCTGTCCATCCAGCCCGTATGCTGCATCTTCCAACTGCGTCAGAAGTTCTTTTTTCTCTGCTTCGGATAAGTTGACAGATGCACTTTCTTCGTTTTCCGCTCCCACATCTTTTCGAGGGGAAAGCGGCATATCAAAATATGCCTGTATGCTATGAATATCCCGGATAAAAAACTGCATCATTTTTTCGTGGTGTGACAGGATATAAGGGATGTCGCCTTCTTTTCCGGCGGCTTCCAAAGCCTTTGCCTCCTCTGACAGTTCCATAGCACCGATCGCCTTCATGGAACTCTTGATTCCATGTACCTCGATCCTGTAATTGTCCCAATCCTGCTTGGCAAAAAGTTCCTCTATCCGCACCCAGTTGTGTTTTCCCCGCAAAGCATAGTCTTTTAAGATCTTATGGTAGATCTCATCATTGCCGCAATAGAGCCGTCCAACGGATGCATCCAGCGTAGGCAGGACATCCTCTTTTTCAGGCAGAGGACTGACAATGGCATCTGCCAGTTCCAGACTGCTAAAAGGAACATAGAGAGCGCTCTGATTCGTGCGTTCTTCTATCCTGTGTCCCTGCCGGCAAAAGACGATCAGACGCACATGCTCCGGCAGATGGGAAAAGTATGCCTGATGCACCTCATACTGCGCCATGGATAACATAAGACAGACTTCTCTTTTCTTTTGCAGTTCTGCCTGCAAATGCTGTATGGTGCCACAGAGAACAAAAGGCAGTCCCATTTGCTTGGCCAGATGCTCCTGGGTGATCAGATATGCCTGTCGCTCCCCCGCATCCATATTTTGTTGTCTTTCATAATAACCGATCAGTTGGCAGGGTTCTTTACAGGTGACAAGCGGACCTTCTTCTACAAGTAATTGAGGGAGAACCAATGTCTCGGTTCTCCCCATCATTTCATGCGGTGCCTGCCCCTGATCCCGAACAGGATGTGTCTGTATCAGTACTAACAGATTACCTGTCGGAAGGCTTCTTTCATAAGTCAGACGTATGACCAAAAGTCTGGTCTTGCCATAACTTAAGACCTCTTGTATCTTTTGTAAAATCTCCTGCTGCGTCGTTTGCAGATCCCCTGTCAGTCTTTTGGGCACATTGACATCACAGTCGATGACCATGCCCATAGGTTCTTTTTCATAGGTCTCGTGCAAAAACGCCATCAAATGATCGATCAGATCATTTTCTGCGTAGGATTCCATCTTAGTATTTTCCAAATCCATCATCTAAATGAATGTATGGTGTCTCAGCAGCATCTTCGTTAAAAGATCTTTCCGGCAACTCGTGATGGCTGATATCTCCCAGATGATAGGTCGATAAAAGTTCCTGCATACGGTTTGCCTGGTTGGAAAGTTCAATGCTGGCTGCGGCACATTCCTCGCTGGTCGCAGAGTTGTTCTGTACGACCTGGGATACCTGATCGATCGCCTGATTGATCTGTGCGATCGCCGTTGCCTGATAATTGGATGCCTCGGAAATGCCAAGGATAATGCCTTCGCTCTCCTCTACGGCGCTTGTGATCTCTGCTAAAGCATTGGCTGTCTCGGATGCGATCTTGGAACCTGCATTGACTTTGTGGATGGAATCTTCGATCAGTTCTGCGGTCTCGGATGCTGCGGTAGCACTCTTTGCTGCAAGGTTTCTGACTTCTTCCGCAACAACGGCAAATCCCTTTCCCGCTTCTCCGGCTCTTGCTGCCTCTACTGCAGCATTTAAAGCAAGGATGTTGGTCTGGAATGCAATGTCATCAATCACCTTGATGATCTTTGAAATGCTCTCGGAAGAATCGTTGATATCACGCATAGCGTTCATCATCTCGCTCATCTGGTCATTGCCTCTATGTACGTTATCTAAAGCATGTTCTACCAACTCTGCTGCGTTGGATGCTTCTTGGGCGTTTTCCTTGGTCTTGCCGGCTACATCACTGATAGAGGCTGTGATCTCCTCGATCGCACTTGCCTGCTCGGTAGATCCCTGTGCCAATGCCTCAGATGCATTTGCCACCTCAGAAGAACTGGTCGATACCTGCATGGCTGCATCGGTAATATGAGACAGGGTTGTCTGGTTCTTCTCCACCATGTTCTTGAGTGCTGCACCCAGTGCATCATTATCCGAAGATGGCTTGACATCGATCATCAGATTACCCTCTGCCACCTGACCTGCCACCTGTGACTCATAACGGATATTGTCTACGACCATCTGGAAAGAATCTACCAGTTCGCCGAACTCATCATTACGTTTTTTCTTTAATTCTACATCCACATTTCCCTTAGCAATCTCTCTTGCAGCCACATTCAGGCTTGCCAATGAAGTGCGGATGCTTCTGGAAATCGTAATGCAGACCGTCGTGATCAATGCAATGCAGATCACCAATTCCACAAACAAAAACAGATTGTATGACTGTAAGTATTTCGGTGACATCATACCATGCTGTGCCTTAGCCACAGACTTATACGAAAAGATCTGCGTAATGATCAAAAGGATCTCCGGCACGATAAACGCAAAGATCAATAATGTGTGTACCTTGATTGCTTTTTTCTCTTTCATGTTACTCTTCTCCTTCTTCACTCTCATCTTCATTATTCAAATGTCCTACCAGTGCGGCTTCTTCATCCCCAAGTAACTTGGCAGGATCTAACAACAACTTGACATCATTTCCAACTTTACCTATACCGGATACGAATCGGCTTTTGGCATTATCATTTTTGCCAATCGAAGGGGAAGGTAAAATGTTTTCTGCCGGTATCTCTACGACCTCGGCGATTTTTTCAACGATCAAACCTACGACCATCTGCTCATAACGGATCACGATGATACAGGTCCTGTCCGTATAAGGAATCGGTTCCTGATGAAAACGCAGGCGGACATCCACGACCGGTATGATCTTGCCGCGCAGATTGATCAATCCCTTGACATATTCCGGGCTTTCCGGAATCTCTGTTATCTCTTGAAAAACAATAATCTCATTGACATATTCGATCTTAAGTCCAAAATATTCACTCCCCGACTGGAAAGTCACATATTTGTCTTTTTGTGTGTCAAACTCACTCATCTTCTTTCGTCCTTTCCTAGTATTCCATCAGACCGGCGGCATCCAATATCAATGCGATGCTTCCATCTCCCAGTTGTGTGCATCCCGACAAACCTTTGACCTTTTTTATGTACTTCGGTATCGGTTTGACGACGATCTCCTGTTTGCCGACCAAACGGTCTACAAATAGACAGACTACATTTTTTTCTATTTCTACTAGAACCATCATACCATTTGCAATCTTGGTCTCATAGTCATGTAACTCATAAAAATCACCCAGACGGATGACCGGGTAGCAAGCCCCACGAATCATGACCGACTCTCTGCCATCCGGCTCATGGATAAGCATATCCTCCGTGACATGGACGAATTCCCTTACGGCTCCTGTCTCCATGACGAAAGAAGAATCCCCTACATCCATAACAATGCCATCAATAATGGCAAGTGTCAATGGGATCTTTAAATTCATTGTACTTCCCTGACCGGGTACGCTGTCGATCTCTAACGTACCTCCGATCTTTTGCAGGTTGGAAACAACGACATCCATACCTACGCCTCTGCCGGAGAACTCCGTCACTTTCTTGTTAGTCGAAAAGCCCGGCAGGGTAATGAACTGATATACCTCTTTATCTGTATAAGAGGACTCCGATCTGCCCGGTTCCAAGAGTCCCTGCTGTCTGGCTTTTGCCATGATCTGCCCGCGGTCTAAGCCTTTTCCGTTATCCGCAACAGAGATCCATACCTTGCCGGATTCTGTCTTGGCGGAAAGTGTGACCTTGGCTTTTTCCTGCTTGCTGCTCGCCAATCTCTCCTCATTGGTCTCGATACCATGATCCATGGAATTGCGCACCAGATGCATGAGCGGATCCGAAATATGTTCGATGATGTTCTTATCTACTTCTGTCGTATCGCCAATCATTTCAAAAGTTACATCCTTGCCAAGTTTCCGTGACATCTCAAAGACGATACGGTTCATCTTCTGGAAGGTATTGGTCAGCGGCACCATACGCATGCTCATGATCACATTTTGCAGATCGGTCGAGATCTTTTTCATCTGCCCGGCTGCCTTGTTGAAATTGTCTAAATTCAGTCCCGGCACTTTCAAATCCGGGTTTTGTAAGACAACCGACTGGGAAATGACCAGTTCACCGATCAGATCCATGAGTTGATCCATCTTGGCAATGTCGACACTGATAAAGGAAGCCTTATCCTTTTTCGCCGGACGCTCTTTTGCCAGGTTCTTGCCCTTGCCCGGTTCCTTGGAAGCAATGACGAAATCACCGGGTGCGATCTTCTTTTTCGGTGCAGTATCTGTCTGCCCCTCTTTGGCATCCGCCCGCTTTTCGATCTCCTCCACGGAGGAATCCAGATCGATCAGAATCTGTGCCTCCTCTGCCTCGAATCCTAGTTGAAATTCCTGTGCCGTACATTCATAGACCTCAACTTTAGTCAGATCATAGCCCGGCTGTACGATCTCGCGGATATCCTCCTCGGTCGCATCTGTTTTGATCAGGATATTAAATCCATCTTTAACAATCTCATCGGATGTCGCCTCGTTTGTCAGGATATCCTCCGGCGAGTATAAAATGTCCTTGGCGATCTTCTTTAAGGCAAATACCGTCTTGTAGGCATGCATACTTGCCATCTGGATCTCAGGATTATAAGTCAGATAGATACGGAAAAAATGACTGTTGCCACCGGTTTCCGGCGCAATATAGAACTGCTTTGGTGTTTCTTCCTTTTGTACCGGTTTGGTATCCGCTTCTTTGGCTCCATTCTCCCCCTTGATCTTTTGCAAAAAAGCATCCAGACTTGCGACCAGTTCTGTCGCGTCGCCATCGGCATCACCGCCATCCGATAACTTGTCCATCTCCGCCATGATAAAATCTGAGACATCCAGCACATGTTCCACCAGTTCTACATGTGGTACTGTGGTCGGATGGGACTCACGGATAAAATAAAAGACATCTTCCAACTTATGAGATACTTTTGTGATCTCATCAAACATCATAATACCGGAAGATCCTTTGATCGTGTGCATGGTACGAAAGATCTCATTGATACTATCTTCGTCAAAGCCATCCGCATCTTTTTGTTCCATTACGATATTCTGCAGATTTTCCAGAAGCTGCTGGTTTTCAAATAGATAAACACTGAGCATATCGCCAGTATTAAAATCGTCTGCCATGAAAGACTCCTTTCTATATCAAGCCTAATTTCTTTAATGCCTGATCGAATTTTTCTTTGTTGATCGGCTTTCCGGAATACACACTGCATCCCAGATCAAATGCCATCTTTACATTTTCTTCATCGTTGAGCGCCGTTGTCATGATGACCTTGACCTGTTCTTCCTCCGGTATGCCGTGATCAGCCTCCAGATCACGGATGCTACGCAAGACCTGATAGCCGTCCATCACCGGCATCATGATATCCAGACATGCCAGATCGTATGGCTCTCCGTCCTCCAATGCCATGAGATAGGCATCCACTGCCTCCATCCCATCGACAGCCGCATCACATTCTCCATAAGATGACAAAAAATTCATCATAAACTTACGCGTTACAAAATCGTCTTCTGCCAGTAAAATCCTCATATTCCCTCTCCTTATCCCTTATTTGTTTAAAACATTATAAATTCTTTTTGCAATATCCGGTAATTTTTCCTGATATTCCACTGCCCCGATCTCATAAGCGACCTTGGGCATACCGTAGACGATACAGGTCGTCTCGTCCTGTCCGATCGTATGGGATCCGTTTTTGCGCATCTCCAAAAGCCCCTTGGCACCATCGCCTCCCATGCCGGTCAGGATCACCCCCATGGCATTTTCCTTGGCATGCTTGGCTACCGAAGAAAACAAAACATCTACCGACGGGCAGTGACCGTTTACCTTTGGTGCCTTTTTGAGTACTATTTTATACATATTGTCCTGTCTTATCAACTCCATATGTTGATCACCGCCCGGTGCCAAAAGTACCAGCCCCGGTCTGACAATATCTCCACTCTTTGCCTCACGCACTTCCAATTCACACCGCTCGTTCAGGCGGCTGGCATACAGTTCCGTGAAGCCTGCCGGCATATGCTGTACCACAACGATTCCCGGCACATCTTTATGTAATCCCTGCAAGACATCGAAGGTCGCCTCCGTGCCACCGGTCGATGCCCCGATAGCGATCAGGTCGCATTTTCCGGTCGGCTTTTGAATATGCAGGGCATTTACAACTTCTGCATGCGTCCGTCTGCGATGGATCTTTGCAATGGACGCGATCTTGATCTTGACCGGCAACTCCGTGCGGATAAATTCTTCGATTGCTCTTCGTTCTGTGGATGTCGGCTTTGCAACAAAGTCAACCGCTCCGGCGTTCATGGCATCAAAGACACGGTCACTCAGCGAACTTATCATAACAACCGGCATAGGATACTGGGGCATAAGTTTCTGTAAGAACTCTATGCCATCCATACGCGGCATTTCAATATCCAGGGTCATGACATCCGGCTGATATTTGAGGATCATGTCCCTCGCTTCAAAAGGATCCCTTGCCGCAGCCACGACTTCGATTCCTTCGTCTTTATTCAAATTTTGTACCAGGAGTTCCCGGAATACCAGGGAATCCTCCACAACTAACACTCTAATCTTTCTAAGCATCAAGCCCCCTCCTATTTGCGAAAAATCGATGGCTGTATCATTTGAAATGGTGCTACCGAACGATCTATCGTTTCCGTCCTTCCTATAAACAAGTATCCACCCGGTTCCATATACTGATAGACCTTGCGGATCAGTTCCTGCTTTGTTTTGTTATCAAAATAGATCATCACATTGCGTAAAAAGACAATGTGAAATTTATGCTTGAATAAAAAGGGACTCATCAGGTTAAAACGCCTAAAAAGGATCTCCTTTTTGATCTCGTCCGTCACCTGATAATGCAAGCCATCCGGACATGCCTTAAAATAGCGCCGTTTCCATTGCGCCGGCATGGATGCGATCGCATCTGCCGTATAGATCCCCCGCGTCGCCTGCTCCAGGATCTCAGCGGATACATCCGTTGCCAGGATCGTTGTATCCCAATTTGCATGATCCAGACCGAAATAATCCTTGATCAGCATAGCTAACATATAGGGTTCTTCTCCACTGGATGCCGCCGCACACCAGATTCCCAGATCTTTTGTCTTTGCCTCTTTTTGGGAAAGTTCCGGCAAGACCACGCGGGATAGATATTCCATGTGTTCAAACTCCCGCATAAAAAATGTATGATTGGTCGTAAGCATGCCAATCAGGCGCTTTTCCATATGACCGGTCGGATCTGTCTCCAAGGCATTCATAAAGGCATCATAGGAAGCGTAGCCATGTGCGACCACATAGTTTTCCAGACGCCCGGTCATGATCTCTTTCTTTTTTGACATATCAATTCCATAATGTAACTTCACGTATCGGTAGATACGTTGGAATTCTGCTTCTGTCATCTTCATTGTACTATAGTCCTCATTCTCTTTTGTATTCTCCCCTATACCAACTGTCGTTTTATCATATAAAGCACATCGTAAAGTGCCGGATTAAACTTGACACCTGCTTCTTCTCCTAAAATCTCCACGGCTTTCTCCTTGGAAAAAGCACTACGGTATGACCTATCTTCTGTCAGCGCACAGTAGGCGGTAACAATATTTACGATCTGTGCCGACAAAGGAATCTCCTCTCCCGCAATCCCGGTAGGATAGCCGCTGCCATCCCAACTCTCATGGTGATACTTTACGATATCCCGCGACATCTGTATAAAATCATTTCCCTGCTCCTCGTCATCGATCCCCTGCAGGATACGTTCCCCGACTTCGGTATGACGCTGCATGATGCGGCTCTCCTCCGGTGTCAGGCGATCGGTCTTTTGTAAGATCTCTGTCGGGACTGCCACGTTTCCGATGTCACACACCGGGGCAGCCAGTTCTATGGTATCCACATATGCATCCGAGATCAGGTCTGCATATTCCTTGGTCAGTTGCAAGGTTTCTGCCAGGACACGGCAATTCTTACTGATGCGTTCCATATGCGCCACATCATAGGCAGCATTTTCTCTGGCAACCCGCAGCAGGGCGTAGAGAACATTTCTTTTTTCATTTTCCACACGCCGCAGTTGTTCGATCACAGATAACTGCAACTTGTGGTTCATATCCTGTAACTGGCGTGTCGTCTCATATAATTTAAGATGGATGTTAATTCTTGCTTTAACAATATCCGGTACAAAAGGTTTTGTGATGTAGTCTGCTCCCCCGCAGGCAAAGCCCTGTTTGATATCCTGTGGATTGTCCAAAGCGGACGTAAAGATGATCGGGATCTCTCTCGTCCTCACATTCTCCTTGATCTGCCGGCATACTTCAAAGCCATCCATTTCCGGCATGGCAATATCTAAGATAACAAGATCGATCTGCGTTCTTTCCAAAACCTTGATTGCCTGCATACCGCTTTCCGTCAGAACCGGGGTGTAGCCCGCCTGCCGGATGATATCACGCAAGGCAAAGCGATTTGCTTCTACATCATCTACCACCAGTATCTTAGGTGTCGTAATCTGATCCATAATCTCCTGCCTCCCTAGTTCTTCAAGATCTCTTTCAACGCCTGATAATAGGTGTTGACGGTATCGTAATTTTGTTTCTGGACTGCCATCTTAAGGCGGAGCACACCGCTTTTGACTTCCTGTGGTGCATCCATGGTCAATTCCCGCACCGTGGCTGCAAATTCTTCCGCCTTGACCCAATTATCCATTTCCACGGATAATATAAGTTTATTTAAATCTCGTTTTAATTCTTCTCTATTTTCCTGGGTGCCATATTTCCTTACATGATCCATACCATTTTCCGCTGTAAACTCCGCAAGACTATGGATAGAGGAAACATACTTAGTCGTTGGATCCTGCAGGCTCCGGCTGGTCTGCAACTCGCTCTGTGGTGTCTCGACCCAGATCTGAAAGGAGAACATGGAACCTTGTCCCTGCGTACTCTCCACATGGATCGAGCCATCCATCAGTTCTACTAACTGCTTACAGATATTCAGCCCTAATCCCGTACCGCCATAGCGTCTGGATATAGAAGCATCCACCTGGGAAAAACTTTGAAAAAGTTTGTCCTGGTCTTCTTTGCTGATGCCAATACCGGTATCGATGACCAGAAAGAAGAGTTCCATACGATTGTGGATCTGGGAAGTCTTGACGACCTCCACGGCAATACGTCCTACCGATGTAAACTTGCAGGCATTGGACAAGAGATTGTTGAGCACCTGCACAATACGGAGTTCATCTCCAATGATATGTTCCGGTATCTCCGGGGAGATACTCATACTAAACTGCAAGCCTTTTTCTGCGATCTTGTTCTTATGGTTCGCCTTGACATATTCCATCATAGAGCGGAAATCAAACTCCCGCTGCTCTAATGTAAACTTGCCTGCTTCCAACTTGGAAAAATCCAGGATATTATTGATAATGGCATTCATATCAGCACAACCGCGTTCCACTAAAGATATGATCTGCAATTTCTTGGAATCTTCTTCGATCTCCCGTAAGGACATGATATTGCCCAAGATCCCATTGACCGGAGTCCGCAATTCATGTGTGATATTTGCCACAAATTCTGATTTGACTTTGGCTGCCGCCTTGGCTTCTTCTCCGACCTGGTCGACCTTACGCGTCAGATAGATCTCCTTTGTCCGGTCGTGTGCAATGCAGATATAATCTGCATTCCCAGTATCTAAAAGGCGCATCCACACCGGAAAACAGGTCCGGTTGTATCGATAGATATCCACCGGCAAACGATCAACCTCGGTCTTTTGTCTGGTCTCTGCCAGATCTTTTGCCTCAGTAAAAATGCCGGGAAATATATCAAAAATAGAAATGGAAGGATCACTCACAGGATATTCCAGTTGTTTCTGTGCTGTCTCATTCATATAAATGATCCTGCCGGTCTGATCACAGGCAAGGATCATATCACAGATCTGATCTATGGATTTTGCAATGATTTCCTTTTGTTCCATCTAACGTGTCCTCCATTTAGAAAAACCCATATTTTATTGTAAAGAAGTGTCTGCTAAAGTGCAAGAAAAAAGAATGTGCAAAAACACATTCTTTTCACAAAATTGACACTATTCGATATCCAGATCTGCGGTGATCTGGTAGTAATCACAGGCGTGCGAGGTATAATTGGATACATTGGATCTTGAGATCATGCTCATCTTGAGGAAGGAACAAAAGACAAAGGCATTGTCATCCAAAAGGATCTGTTGCATCTGCACTGCAAGGTCTGCACGTTTTGCCGTATCAAATTCCTGACTCAACTGCTCATCCAGTGCATCCAACTGCGCATTGGAATACTTGCCCTGGTTTTTCGCGGAATCGCTAAGTGCAAACACGCGGAACCAGTATTCCGGATCCCCGGTCGGTGCCTGCACATTTGCCATGGCATACACATCCCAGGCGGATGCATCCTGAACCACCTCATTGACATCCAGCGTATTGTTGATATCCACCTCGATACCGATCTCCTTCAGGCTTGCCTGTGCGGCTTCCGCCAAAAGTGGCAGTTCCTGGCGCGTCGGATAGGTCAGCCATTTAACGACCAGTTTCTTACCATCTTTTTCCCGGATGCCATCGCCATCCGTATCGACCCAGCCGGCATCTTCCAAGACCTTCTTTGCCCCCTTGGGATCATAGGATTCGGTCGTTACCTTATCTCCGCCAAATGCAGTCTGATCCGGGAAAACACCATTTGCCACATAGCCGTTGCCTTCTAAAAGCGTATCTACAAAACTCTCTTTGTCAATTCCCATAGCGATCGCCTTTCTGACCGCAGGATCTGCACACACCGAATTTTCATCAAAATTCATCTTGGCAAAAAAACAGCGTGAAGTCGAGATCCGTGAAAACTGGTAATCATCTCCTTCAAATAAAGGATAAGACTCATATGCCATACCGTAAGCCGCCTGTACCTCATCTGCCTGTAAAGCCTTTGCCAGGGTATTGCCATCGGTAATGGATTTGATCGTGATCTCATCGATCTTTGGATCTCCATTCCAATAATTGTCATTCTTTACCAGTTTTAAATAATCATCCGTCTTTAGATCGACCGCAATGTAAGGTCCTGTTCCCGAAACAATGCCATTATCAAATCCTGCTTTAACATCTATAATACAAGCATAAGGATCTCCCAGGTAATTGAGAAGTGCCGGTTTAGGCTCGGATGTCTTGATCGTCAAGACCTGACCGTCTGCTTCCATAGAGGCGATCTTGGTATCTGCTGCCGCACGATCGTGCACAGCAAGCAAGTGTTCCAGACACTCCTTGACTGCCTCCGCATCCATATCCCTTCCGCTGGAAAATTTTACATTGTCCTGTAAAGTGATCTTCCAGGTCAGTGGATCGACATTTTCCCATGCCTTTGCCAGCCATGGCTCAATCTCCATATCGTCGGAATACTTGACCAGAGTCTCCCCGATACCATAACGGATACAAGCCCAGCCCGCATAAGTATTATGCGGATTGATGTCTGCCTCCTCATTGGCACTGTTAAAACTGACATCCCCTATGACCAACGTCTTTTTCCCATCACTTGCCTCTTTTTGCGTCTTTCCACAACCACTTAAAGTCCCAAGTGCCAGACAGATGCCAATTAGCACTGCCATCATCTTTTTCTTTTGCATACTCCCTTATCCTTTCTTAACTCTATATATAATTTTTATTTTTTTACTATAAAACACTATCCATCAGCATTTTTGTATAAGCATGTTTTGGATGTCGGATGACCTGGTCTGTTGTACCCTCTTCCACAATCTTTCCTTTTTGCATCACGATCATGCGATCACAAAACGCCTGCACGAGCGCAAGATCATGGCAGATAAAAAGATAAGACATATCTCTATCTTCCTGTAAACTATCCAGTAAGCCTAGAATCTCTTTTTGCACGGTCATATCAAGTGCGGAGGTCGCCTCGTCCAAGATCAATAATTTAGGTTGGATCGCCAGTGCCCGCGCAATTGCTGCCCTCTGGCACTGCCCACCACTCACCTCATGCGGATACCGGGTCAAAAATTCTTTGCCTAGTCCACATTCCCCCAGTAAGCGTTCTGCTTCTTCCCATGCTTCTGCTTTTTTCATCCCCCGGTTGATCAGGCTTTCCGCGATACCGTCGCCCAGCCGTCGCCGGGAATCAAAAGAATCTACCGGCATCTGAAAAACCATCTGCATTTTCTGATAGATATTTCTTAAATTGTGTCCTTTTGCCCGCGTAATATTTTCTTCTTCCAGAAAGATCTGACCGCTTGTCGCCTCCGTCAGCCGTGTGATCATGCGGGCAAGTGTTGTCTTTCCACTGCCGCTTTCTCCAATCACTGCCATTTTTTCATGAAACCCTAGCGAAAACGACACATCATCTACTGCCCTGTATGTTTCTCCTCCATGCGTTGAGAAATCTTTTGTCAAATGTTCTACCCGCAACAATGTCCGCATATGCTATCTCCTAAACCTCGGCACTGCCTCCAATAATTTTTCAGTATATTCCGATGTCGGCTGTGCCAGAATATCGTCTTTCTTACCATAATCAACTGTCTTTCCCTGATGTAAGACCAAAATCTCATCTGCCATGGCACGGATCACACCGATATTGTGGGATACCAGCAAAATAGATGTACCAAACTTTTCCCGGATCATCAGAAACTGCTCTACCACCTGCTTTTGCACCGATACATCCAGTGCAGAGGTCGGTTCATCTGCCAGCAAAACGCGCGGATGCAAAAGCATGGCAGCAACAATTCCTACGCGCTGTTGCATACCGCCGGATAATTCAAAAGGATAGGACTCTAGGATTCGATCTGGCTTGTCAAATCCAAATTTATTCAGAAGGTCTAAAGCCTCATCCATAAATTCTGCCTTACTGATCCTTTTGTGCGCCCTGACGGCTTCCTGCATTTGCACGCCTAAGGTGCGAATCGGGCAAAAACTGCTTCCTGCCATCTGAAAGACCATGCCCAGTTCCCTTCCACGGATCTTTTGCATTTCTCTTTCACTGCATTGCCCCAGATCTTTCCCATCATACAAGATCTTTCCCCGGCAGAGTTGCCCTTCTTTTCCCAAAAGTCCCATACCTGCCTTTAAAAGTGTGGATTTTCCGGAACCGCTCTCCCCCACGATTCCCAAGATCTCACCGCTCGCCAAGTTAAAATCCACATCCTCTATGACCAGAGATTGCCCATATCGGATATTTATATGGTCATATCTTAATAATTCCGCCATCATGACCTCCCATTCTTTGGATCCAACCAATCACGCACTGCTTCACCAAACAGATTGAAGATAACAACCGAGATAAAAATAGCGATTCCCGGCGATAGCGTGACCCATGGCTGTGTCGTCAAAAGATTTCTGGTCTCGCTCATCATACTGCCCCATTCCGCGATCGGAGGCTTTGCACCCAAACCTAAAAAAGACAGCCCCGCCAGTTCCATCATCATGGTTCCGATATCCAGCACGGCAGTTACCAAGATCGGTCCCATAATATTGGGAAGAATGTGTCTTACGATCAGTTTCCAATCACTATCTCCCGCTAACCGGGCAGCCTTGATATAAGTTGCCTTTTTTTGTGTCAAGGTCTGGCTGCGCGCCAGACGTGCGTATTTTGGCCAGGAGATCGCAGCCAGTGCTATGATGGCATTTTGCAGACCTCCGCCTAAAACCGCTGCGACTGCAAGGGCAAAAACCAGTCCCGGAAAGGCCAGAAACATATCGGCAATACGCATAAGAATGACATCGATCGTGTTTTCAAACCAACCACAGATCAAACCGATCATGCTCCCAAACACGCTAATAAAAGTTACCAAAAGTAACGTTGAGAAAATACTGGTCTTACTTCCTACAATGATGCGAGATAACATATCGCGTCCATACCGATCGGTTCCCAATGGGTGTACAAAAGAGGGTGCCGCTTTCGCATTACTTAAATCCTGTAGATAGGGATCCATCGGACATAACTTATCACTGAACAGAGAAAAAAGGATCAAAAGTCCTGCCAGGGATGCAAATACTACGAGACGGAATTTAACGATATTTCTTTGTTTCCTGCTTTTTTTCATTGCTTTGCCTTCTCCCCCAATCGTATTCTTGGATCCAGCACACGGTATAAAAGATCCGTAACAAGATTGACCAGCACATAAATGATCGCCATCCAAACCACATAAGCCAATATCATAGGATAATCTCTCATGTTAATAGAATCCACTGCCAACTTACCAACACCATCCCACATAAAAATGCTCTCAATAATCGCAGTTCCTCCTAAGAGACTGCCAATAGACAAGGCAAGTAGTGTCAGTATCGTAACCATGGCTGACTTCATGACATTTTTCCACAGGATGTCCCTGCTCCGCACGCCTCTTGCCTTAAGTCCTATGACATAATCTTTGTTCAATTCCTCCAGAACAGTCGCCCGCACCTGCCGCATATATTTTGCCGACATAGAAATAGCAAGTGTCAAGGTCGGCATAATCGCACTTTGGAACGACACATCGCTGGCAATCACCGGCAGCCAGCCCAACTTGATGCTGAGCAATTCCATCAGCAGGATAGCAACGAAGAAATTCGGCATGGCGTTGCCGATAAAACTGCTTATCCGAAGCAGATGATCCATCCACTTTCCCTGCTTTATGGCAGCCAGAATCCCCAGCGGGATAGAAATCAGTACCGTAAGCAATATGGATAAAACCGTCAATAATAAGGTGGCCGGTAGTTTTTCCATAAATGTGTCTAAAACATTTCTTCCGGTCACATAGGATATGCCCATATCGCCGGTGAGCATACCCTTCAGCCATGTAAAATACTGCGTCAAAAAAGGCTTATCCAAGCCTAACTCCGCTCTTTTGGCATCTATGATTTCCTGTGAAACTTCGACACCTCGATTTGTATATAATTGCGTGACCACATCTGATCCGGCAACATGCATCATTGCAAATGATAAAAAGGTAATACCTAATAAAATGGGAATCAGTTGTAACAAACGTCTGCAAACATATTTCACTGCTACTATCCTCTTTCTTGGCACTCATGTCCTTTTCGGACAATGCAAACACTGTTTAACATTATAACAAAAAAATTGGAATGCATGACGAGAATTGCCTCATTATGCATTCCATTTTGTTATAGCATATGTCATTTTTTACGGCAGATTTAATCGTTTTTCCATATAAGAAAGAAATTCCTGTGCCAGTGGTACAATGTCCTCGCCACTGCGTTTTACATAGCCAAAGGAAACACATTTTTCCCCATGATAGAGTATGCTTCCCTGAAACATAGAACGCTTCTCCAGATGATTACTGCTCACATTACAGAGATTTGTATTTTTGAGTAACATATTCATGACGTAATCACTATTGGTGATCACACCAATTTTGTCGGAAAACAAATCTTCTTCCTGACCTTTCACCATTTCCCAGTAATGATTCAGTGCAAATTCATCCTCATAGGCCTGTACCAACCGTTTATCTGCCATATACTCTTTGATGTCAGTGCCCTTTTCCGGAGCCGGATTTTGTCCATAATACAGAACAGCCTCGCTTTTTTTCAATTCATGGAATTCTAATTGTGCCCTTTGTAACTTGTAATCCAGATGTTCCCTCTGCGATTCCATAAAGAAAATGAAGCCAATATCATCCTCGCCACTAGACACACGCTCCAGAATATGATTCAGATTCGCTTCTATCAGTTGGTAGCGGACCTGTTTTTTGCCAAATTGTTGATAAAAAGAAGTAAAGGTTTCCGCAATCCACGAACTCGGGTTGCTGGACATATTTACCTCTTCCCTGTCATCTAACTGATAAATTTCTGCCAAATGTTTTTCCTGCTCTAGGATTTTTACTGCATATTCGTAGGCTCTTCTCCCCTTATTGGTAAGCGTTATTCCTCTATTGTCTCTGCGAAATACAGGAAATCCCAGTTTGCTTTCAAGACTCTTGATCACCTTGCTGACATTGGGCTGGGTCGTATAAAGCACCCTGGCGGCCTTGCTAAAAGATCTCACATCTGCACAGATCACAAAATATTGTAACTCCTTCACTTCCAGCATAGATAACATATCTCCTCTTTAAGTATTCGATTTTATTATAACGTCAAAAATCTATCCCGTCCAGTTATCTTCTATGCTTGACAGATTATCTGCATAAAAGAAACCTCTACTTTTCAAAGTAGAGGCTTCTTTTTTACCAATTACTGATTTAATATTGCATTTCTAACAATCTTCTTAGGATCTTGGATCAATAAAATCACCAACCATATGATCAGACCAAATGCAACTACAGACAGCCCAAGGAACAAATCGTTGAGCATATCCATCGGATCCGGGGTAAAGTATGCTGCATGCAATTCTGCATATTCAAAGATAGCATCTACAAACCACATAATAGAAGCACCCCAGTACATTAAACTCAATGTTCCCAAACGCAATTCCTTACGGTTTTCTTTTTGATACCAAAGGATAGTAGAAATTATTGCCGCAAAAACAGTCACAAGTAATGTCATAATTCTATCCTCCTATCTTTTGTTGGTAAGTAAGACATCTGTATCACGTTTTTCCAAAATATTAGAAACTGCCACCATACCTATCCATACTACAGTAACTAATACCGCCATAAGTACACCTGTCGTACTCATCTCATGAAGCATTTCTGCCGCATCGGATGGATTGGAAGCCGCTGTCAAAAATGGAAAGAACGGAACTACCTCTCCATGCCATACATGTTCAAACGCTAATAAAGCCGCACCGCCCCATAACATCGTGTTTAACCATTTTAATTTTCTTGAAAATGTTACCTTACCCTGTTTCTGAAGTGTTTGTCCCTTATCTTCTTTTTTTTCATGTGCCTCAACATTTTTTTCAACAATTGTTGTAACAATTGCCTCTGTTGTTGGAACTAAAAAACATGCCATTTCATTCTCCTCCTTTATGTGCATTTCATAATGCGTATAAATAAATTATAAACGATATGACAAATTTTTCAATTTCATAGTCATTCCATTCTGTTATGTATCACAGGCAAAATATGCTGTCATTCCGTATCTTCTATAACATTTTGTTATTTATTCCATTTGAATCCAACGATTGCACCAATGATTCCGCCCACAATATGTGCCATATGAGAAATATTATCCTGCAGGGTAATTCCCTCATAAACCTGCTGTCCGATAAAGACTGCAGCAACCAGCAGAAAAGTAAGCGGAATGTCTCCGCTGCGGAATCCGGTAAAGGAGGTCATTACGATAAAAGCAAAGGCAATACCACTGGCTCCGCACAAACCAACACCAGGGAAAAAAATGTAATTGATAATGGCTGTCACAAGTGCTGTAATCAGGAACACTTTTAAAATATTCTTAGATGAATATTTCTCCTCCAGCATCGGTCCCAGTAAAAGGATATAGGTCATATTTCCCAGAAAATGATCCCAGCCGGAATGTCCAAAGACATGGGTAAAAAATCTAACATAAGTCAATGGATCCTTGAAAGAAGAATGATAGGTTACAAATAGAAGTTGATTGCTCCGTCCGCCGGTGTGTTCATTTAGGAGTGTTACCAGAAAACAGATCAATACAAATCCTAAAATGACCGGTGAATTAAAAACAATGCGAATACCTCTCTTACTGTTTTTCATAGAATTTCTCTCCTTTTTTCACTATAATTTTCCTATTGCCATAACAAAAAGCCTTGAAACATTGCAACACAATATCTCAAGGCTTTACTAAGACAGGGGATCCAGGAATCGAACCCGGCTCTGGAGTTTTGGAGACTCTTATTCTACCGATGAACTAATCCCCTATATATCACAAAACCTATAATACTAGATTATAGGATGTAATGCAAATATAAATTTTTATAACACCTTCAAAATTTCATACAGATTCTTTGAATCAAACCTTCTTGGTTAAGCCTTCGATCTATTAGTAACAGTCAGCTACATGTATTACTACACTTCCACCTCTGTCCTATCTACCT